>NZ_QFWX01000003.1 GCF_003344045.1 Marinobacter vulgaris | reverse complement strand
GGGGGGGGGCAGTTAGTCAACTGTTTTGTAAAGACCTCCTATCCTCGGTCCGCAAATTTCTCAAGTACCCGTTTTGCATCTGCGTCGCGACCATTGGCCCGATAGGCCTCTGCAAGGTGTAATGCAATCTCCTCTGAATCGGGTTGCAGCTCGTGGGCTTTTTCCAGCACCGGCAGGCTTTGTTCTGTCTGCCCTGCCTTTAACAGGATCCAGCCGTAGGTATCGGCAATGGCCGCGTTTTCAGAGTTAAGTTCATAGGCTTGCCTCGCCAGTTCCATGGCGCGGTCATCGCCTTGTTGGTGATAAATCCAGGCCAGGTTGTTAAGTGCGACTACGTTTTGGGGGGTTATCTCAAGCAGCTCCTCGTAAGGAGGTATCGCCTTTTCAGGCGCCTCATTTTGTTGATGCAGCATCGCCAGGTTCATAAGAATCTGTGGGTTACGCGGGAATGACTGGCGAGCGTTTTCAAGGGATTCAACAGCTGTTCCGAGCTGTCCGGATCGGGACAGAGCGCGGGCATGAGCAATTGCAAGCTCGACGGATTGTTCCAGTTCAAGGGCCAGCTGATAGAGCTCGGCCGCTTCCTGAAACTCACCCTGTCTCTCGAAATAGCGGGCTTCGATACGGAACGGGGCGGCGGACTCGGGGTGCTGCTGTTTGACGTCTCTCAGAATGTCGCGGGCCTCTTTGGCTTCTCCTTGGCTGAACTGGATGGCAGCGGCCTGGAGGCCGATCTCCTCGTTGTCCGGGAACAGTATGCGACCTCTGCGGAGCACATCGGCGGCCTGATCCAAGCGCTCCCGCTGGACTAATTGACTGGCAATCCCATGATAGACAGAGGCGACTGCGGATTCAGCCGGGGCCGGGTCGGACTCATCTTCACGCTCCAGCAGGCTGGCTGTTAGCTCATCAGCCCGTTGGCTGTTACCGTTGATTAGCGCTGATTCCAGCAATATAAGCCTTGGTCCGTATGCCTCAGGGGTTTGCTCCAGGATTCGTTCCATTAGCGCTGCCAGTTCTTCACGGGGCATTACTGAAGAAATCCCCTGCAGCGCCTGGCTGTTGTCGGGAGATAATTCGACAGCTCGACGGTAATACTCTTTTGCCTGGTCTGTTTCATTGAATAATCGTGCAAGATTGCCAAGGGCGTTAAGCCCGGCGGGATTCTCGCTATCCGCCTCTACGGCCCTCTGATAATACTGTCTGGCCTCTTCGATATTCTCGGCATTCGCAGCGACATTGCCGCGAGTAATGAGTGCAGCAACGCTATCGGGTTGCTCGTTTACCCATTCGGATGCTGCCCTGATTGCGGCATCGTTATCATTGGCGGAGATGTGGGCCTGAACTGTCAGCAACCGTGCACGTTCTGATTCCGGATCGTTCTCCAGTACCCGACTGGCCTGCTTGAGGGCTTTGTCGGTTTGACCGGTACGCACCAGATACGTCGCATATCTCAGCCGCAGGGTATTATTGTCAGGTGCAAGATCGAGAGATTTTTCAATAAACTGCTCACCGCTTTCGGTATCGCCACTGACCAGGGAGGCAATGCCCACCAGAGCCAGGGTTTCGGGATCTGAATCCTGGTCTTCCAGGTTGGCAAGAACCTCTCTTGCGCCTTCCGGGTTACGCATCTGAAGACGGGTAGCGGCAAGCAGTTTTCTTGCCTGTTCTGAGTCCTCCATGTTCGCAACCGGGGCCAAAAGGGCCTCCGCTTCCTCTGGCCGACCCTGGCGATAGCGGATGATGCCCAGCATCAGTGCGGCTTGCTCCTGGCTGGGTGCCTGAGCCAGTACTTCCTCAAGATAGCGTGCTGCGTCATTTAGCTCGCCGTTGTTGAAAGCTTCTTGAGCGGCGATCAGGTTACTCCTGATGGTGCCCGGTGCTGATCTGGCGAGAATTTCCTCGTAGACAAAGGCTTCAGAGGATTTGCCCTGTTCCCGCAGGACATCTATCAGCGCTGACATGGTGCCAAACTTCTGGTAGGTCATTACGTCATACTGGCCGATGGTTTCCAGTGCGTTGACGTAGGCCTGCTCTGCATTCTCCCATTCGCCGGCGTCGTGGGCGAGTCTGGCCTTCCATAGCCAGAGCTCCACGTTATCCGGGTTCAGCTCTTCGGCTTGTGCAACGTATTCCTCACTCTGCTCAGGATTGTTCTGGCGATAAGCAACTTTTGACAGGCCAATCAGCGGCTCAGGCTTATCTGAATTGATGTCTCGGGCGGCGGAGTAAGCCTCTTCGGCGGCATCGAATTGGCCTGACGCAAAGTGTATATCTCCCTTGATCAGGGCGACTTCGAGCTGTTGAACGCGGTCGGGGTCTTCCACCGCCTCAAGGGCGGCCAGGGCTTCCTCGTACTCCTGCTGCATCAGTTTGGCTTGTGCGCGGATCAGGGCCGCTTCGTTGAGGTTCTGCTGGCTTATGGACTCTTCGTCAATCTCTGAGAGCAGTTGATCCAGCTGACGTTCAGCATTGCGGGCGTCACCGGCGGTAAGCAGGTTATTAATGATGACGAGGTAGGGTTCGATGCGATCGGGCTGCATTTCAATCGCACTTCGTGCTTCCAGCGTACTGGCCTTGAGCTCACCCTGGCGCTGGAAAAAGCGCGACTGGTCCAGGTGGCTTATGTACTGGATCTCTTCCTGGCTCATTTCTTCGCTGTTGCCGCCACTGCAACCGGCGACGGTAAGTGAAATGGCAACTGAAAGAAGGGTGGCACGTACTGCTGATACTGGTTTCATGGCCCTGTTCCTTTCCTTTTTGGCTATTTTTATGGATTCCCTGCCTGCTGCTCAGGCACTTGACGATTCAGCTGATGTCTCTATCCGGTACTTGTCGGTCAGGTTGTAAAGCGTTGGCCGGGTAATACCCAGCAGCCGCGAAGCCTGTGCCATGTTAAAGCCGCAGGACTGAAGTGCCTGTATGATCGCTGCCCGCTCAGCGTTTTCCCGCACTTGCCGCAGGTTGAGCTGGCTCTCGGTGCCTTCGTCGTCGCAGTTGAGCTCCAGGTCTGCAGCCGTCACCCGCTTGCCGTCCGCCATAATGGTGGCCCGCTTCACCTTGTTGATCATTTCCCGCACGTTGCCGGGCCAGGGGTGGTTCTTGATGGCTTTGATGGCGTCTTCGGTAAAGGCGAGGTTGGGGCGGTCCATCTGTTTGCCCAGGGATTTGAGCAATGACTGGGCAATGACCAGGGAATCGCCCTCCCGGTCCCGCAGGGCAGGTACATCCAGGGTGATTTCACTGATGCGATAATAGAGATCTTCGCGGAAGGTGCCCTGGGTGATGAGCTCCTGTACGTCACGGTGGGTGGCGCACACCACCCGCACGTCCACCGGTACCGGTTTCACGGAGCCGACCCGGTCTACCACCCGTTCCTGCAGAAAACGCAGCAGCTTGGCCTGCAGGGCCATGGGCATGTCGCCGATCTCATCCAGAAACAGGGTGCCGCCGTTGGCATTTTCGATCTTGCCTTTCTTGCTCTGGGTGGCGCCGGTGAAGGAGCCTTTTTCAAAGCCGAACAGCTCGCTTTCCAGGAGGTTCTCGGGAATGGCGGCGCAGTTGATGGCGGCAAAGGGTTTGTCTGCCCGGTGGCCCAGGTCGTGGAGCGCGCGCGCCAGCAACTCCTTGCCGGTGCCTGTCTCGCCGGTGATCAGGGTGGTGACGTCCGTGGGCGCGACTTTTTCCAGTGTGCGGCAGATGGCAAGCATCTGCGGACTGGCGGCGACAATGCCCTTGATGGTGGTACCGTTGCGGTGGCGCGCCAGTTCACGGTTGTCCCGTTCCAGCTCTGCCAGCCGGAACGCGCGGTTGACCACGAATGTGAGAATGTCGGCATCCAGTGGCTTCTGGTAGAAGTCGCTGGCGCCCATGCCAATGGCTTTGACCGCGTTTTCCTTGTCCTCCCGGCCAGTCACCACGATGATTTTGGTCATCGGGGATAGTCGCAGGATGTCCTCAAGCAGCTGAAAACCTTCCGATGCGCCGCCTGGGTCCGGCGGCAGGCCCAGGTCCAGCGTGATCACATCCGGCTCTATTCGTCGCAGGGCCGCCAGAGCGGACTCCCGGTCCGCGGCAACGGTTACTTCCAGATCCTCGCTGAAACACCAGCGCATTTGGCTCTGCAGGCCAGGATCGTCCTCTACGATTAAAAGTCGTTTACTCACAACGGCTACAAATCCTTTTCCGTATTGTGATGGTCTTGCGGTGAATCCTCTCACCCCTGATTCTTAACCGAAGATTGACGCTTTGCAATGATAGTCTTCGGTGAATTTCATTTTCGTCATTTATTTGGCATTGTGCTGTGGCGCCGGGTGGTCGGTCATGAGGCCTTTCGGCCCGGATTCAGCCGGCGCCTGTTTTTGTTCCGTTCTGGCAAGCGGGAAGCGTATCGAGAAGCAGGAGCCCAGATTGGGTTCACTGGTTACATCGATGTTGCCACCCACGTTACGCACATATTCCCGCGCCTGATAGGCTCCGATGCCCATGCCGGTCAGCCCCTTGGTGCTCTCAAACGGCTTGAACAGCTGGCCATGGATAAAATCTTCCGTCATACCGGAGCCGGTGTCCTGGATGAACAGCACCACATTGCCCTTGGCGGTTTTCAGGGTGAGGGTGACTTCTCCATCCGGCGGGGTGGCGTCCTGTGCGTTCTGTATCAGGTGGCCGAGGATGCTGCAGAGCTGTTCCCGGTCGGCCTTGATGTAGATCTTGCCGGTGTCGCCGGCCACTTTGGGGACGGGCTGGCGGCGCGAGTAGTGTTCCGCCAGGTTGGTGACCACCTCGCCCAGCTCCACCACTTCGGTGACCAGGGTTTCGTCCGCCGGCCGGCGGATGTGGTCCACCAGGTTGGACATCTTGCGCACGGCGTGGTCGGTGGTGTTGATCATGTCGTCAATAAAGGCCGGGTTTCCCCGGTGCCTGGGGGCGTTTTTGACCAGCAGCGACAGCTGCGCAATCAGCGTTTTCAGGTCATGGACCATAAAGGCCGAGGCCTTGCTGACCGCTTCGAACTGCATGGCGCGGGAGAGCCGGTTCTGCGCGTCTGCCTGGGCCAGCAGGTTACAGGTCTGCCGGGCTACAACCTTGATCAGGTCGAAGTTTTCCCAGTTCAGCTCCACCCGGGCATAGGGGTTTCCGATCATGGCGATGCCGTAAAGCTCGTTACCGAGATACAGGGGGATGACCAGCCAGCCGTCGGGGATTTTCGAGATGGAGTCGGGGATTTCCAGAAGGTTGTAGCTGACCGGGTCACTCTCGTACTCGTGAAGGTCAATAATCCATTCCCGTTCGCCGAAAAACCGGACCAGCTCCGAGTTGGCATCGATGGTGGTGTATTTGGGGGCGACCAGGTTGACGGCAGTTTTCAGCATAAAGTCCCCGCGATCCTCCCGAATCCACAGGGCCCCGGCGTTGCTTTCCACCAGGCTGGTGAGAATGCGGATCACCCGCTCCGGCAAGGGCGGGTTATCACTGAGATCCGCCATTTCACGGGTCATTTTCAGCCATTCTTCCCGGTAATCGTATTTGTAGTCGAAGAAGTTCTGGCCAATGAACACCATGAGCCGGGCCCTGACCCGCCGGGAGGTCAGCAATGTGGTCAGAAACACCAGGGCAACGGTGAGGAAGAGTACCTGCAGGGCTTCGCCCCAGTCGCCGCCGAGGGTCTTGACGTAGTACCCACCCAGCGCCAGGAATAGCAGGTAGGCGCCGGCCAGCAGCAGGGTGCCGGCGTGGAATACGGCGGACCGGGATAGCTGGAAGTCCACCGGCTGTTTGCGGGTATTGATGACGTTGACGGCAAACAGGGGCACCAGCGCGGCGTTGACCAGGCCGCGAGCGTTCCAGAAAGACTCCGACACCTGGCCGAACAGCAGGGCGTCGGCGTACATGAAAAAGTCGAAGGCGAACAGGGTGGCCACCGCGATGCAGACGTACTTCATGCTGGAGCGGCCAAATGACAGCGAGTTGCGCCAGATCTGCTCCACCAGTGATAACCCGAGCAGGGAAACGGCGATCTGGCCCACCACTTTGGTTTTGCCGTCAAGAATGGTGAGCCCGAAGGCGTATTCCAGGGCGGCGGAGCCTAGCAGCAGGATCACCAGGGTGATGGTGGCGGTTGCCAGGATTCGGCGCAGGCTGCCCACCAGATTGGCGGTGCGGAAGGAATCCCGTAACAGCGCGAAAAGTACGGTGATCCAAGCGGCATCCCGCAGCAACTCCAGCAGGTAGCGGATGAAAAACCCGGGCTCCCCCCACAGGCTCTGGGCAACCAGCGATCCTGTCCAGATAATGGTGACCACAGACGCCAGGAACAGCGTTCGGTCGGTATCCCGGCGCAGATATCGGGTGGCAATAAGCAGCGCGAGCAGGCCATAGGCGATGGCTGCCGCGGAATGGCTGATCAGGCTGAAATCATTCAACATGGCTCGCGTCCTGCGTTAGGCGCCATTGTTTACACCGGTTTTTTGTTCTCGCGGTAAAACCGGAATATTTCTTTCAGCGGCCGCCGGGGGGTGAACTCGAACTCCCGGGCGAATGCTCTGCCGTCAATGACGACAGGATACTTGAAAAACGCCATCAAATACGAAGGAAAACTTCGCAGCTTCAGGGTGCCCAATATCATTTTGGGCAGTACCGGCGGGATGGACGGTATCGGTATGGGCTTGCAACCACAGAGCTTGAGCGCATGTTGATAGGCGACCCAGTCTTCCGGGGCAACATTGAATACGCCGCGCTTTGGTTTGTTGTAGGCCAGCACGATGGCGTCGGCCATATCGTCGATATGAATGAACTGCATGATCGGTGAGAAACCCGCCAGTACCGGTGCCCGCTCCATGCCGAGCAGGGTGCTGATGGAATTGCGCACGCCCGGTCCGACGATGTTACAGGGACGCAGGATGGAAATGTTCAGATCCGGGTAACGCCACAGGTAGATGTTGGCGAGATTTTCCAGCTCCACGGAATCGATCAGGTCTGCGCTCAGGCCCGCGCTTTTCAGGGGGGCCTCCTCGTCGATCAGTGCCGGGTTGTAGGCAACGGCGCCGTAGACATGGAACGTGGATAACACCACGATCCGTTTTATTCCGTACTTGTGGCTCAGGTCCAGCAGTTTCTGGGTGCCCAGCACGTTGGCGTTGTAGCGACGCATGCGGGTGAGCTGGCTGGACATGATGCGGCCGAGGTGGATGACGCCATCGAATTTGTACCGCCGGAACAGGTCCTCGAAGGAACGCTTGTTGAAGTCGATGCAGTAGCTGGGGATGTCATCGCCCAGGTAAACCTGATCGCGGAAATCCACCGCGACCAGGTCACAGGTTTCCCGCAACCGGTCGATCACCTGTTGTGCCAGGGCACCGGCGGCGCCGGTGACAAGAATGTGAGGTCTGCGTTGTTCATCCATCAGAACAGCCTTTTTCTTTCGCTGAGCCCGGTATCAATCAGTTCGCTGATTGCCGCTTTTACCTGTTCCACCCGCTCGGTGACCTGTTCTTCGGGGATTTCCAGATCGTCGAACATCATCGGGTCACCGAAGTTCAGGTGAACCTTGGCAGGCAGCACAACCGGCAGAGCCACGGGGGCGTAGGGCACGCCCAGCAGGTTCGCCAGTGGCTTGATGTTGGCGATGGCGGGAATGGTTTCCTCGCAGCCAACCACGCCCACGGGAACAATGGGGGCCTTGTACTTCATGGCCAGGTGCATGAAGCCGTTGCCAAACCGTTTGAGCTGGTAGCGGTCCTTGTACAGCTTGCCGGAGCCGCGAATACCTTCCGGAAATACGATGACCGCCTCGCCGTTGGCCAGCATCTTGGCGCAGTTGGTGGGGTCGCCGAGCACGGCTCCGCACTCGTTCAGCAGGTTGCCAAGGTAGGGCACGGTGGGAAAGAAACGTTCGATCATGGCTCTGGGAATGCGGGGGTTCTCCTCGCGTGTTGCCAAGGCATAGCCGATCAGCAACCCGTCCATGGGCAATTGCCCGCTGTGGTTGGCGACAATCAGCACGGGCCCTTCGGCCGGTATCTTCTCCACGCCGGTGGCCTCGACCCGAAAATACTTTTCATAGAGCTGGCGGGTAAGGCCCAGGCCGTATTTCATCACCTCGTTGTTATAGCCCCAGGGATCATACCCGAGCGTGCCTATCGGTTTGCGGATACGATCGACATGGCTGTCCAGCTCAGCCGGTATCAGCCTGGATTTCAGAAACGATGCTAGACCCATGTGGGCTCCCTGAGTTTCAAATGCTTTCAATCATAACGCCGAGGGTGTGGCTTTGACCTTCATTCAACACCCGGTAATCGCCGAGGGCATTGGCCGTTTCCACACACAGCATGGACTGCCAGGCCTCATCGGGGAAATCCGACAACCGGGCTGCCTTGTCGGCCCCCGGGTTCCAGACCACGGTGGAGTCGCTGCCAATGGCGGTCAGTTTCCGGTTTCCGGTCGGAGTCGTGATGATCAGCGGGGCTCCGCTCTCGTAGATGCGGTCGGTTTCCCCTTCAAACCGCACGGCGCCGCGCTGGGTGCGGTAGCTCCAGTCTTGCAGGGCATCCACGTAGCCGCAGTCGTCCAGCCCTTCGATCCGGGTGTGGTGGATATCCGCCGTGGGCAGGTAGCTGTGAAGTGCCTGGCTGAATGCAATGGGGGCTGACCCCAGGCTGGTGGTGCTCAGTACCGCCTGGCATCCGTCGGCGGAAAAGTTGAAGGTCATCAGAAGAAGCGCACGCCCGTCCCAGGCGTCGGCGAAATCGGTGTTTGCATCCAGGGACAGGCTGATTTCCACTTCCTGGGCGGTCTCGCGCACATCCTCAAGCGTCCAGAGGGCAGTGCGGGCAAAGCCGTGGGAGGCGTCGGTTTTTATGCGGCGGCGAACTTCCGGAGGGTTCCTGTCGGGAACACCAAACCAGGGCCAGCAAACCGGAATACCACCGCGAATGGCATGGCCCGGCTCAAAACGTGCGGTGTCGCTGAGCCATAGCCAGTCAGACTCATCCCGGGGAGCAAAGGAGGTCAGGTGGGCGCCCTGCAGAAACAGGCGGGCGCGAAATTGGGGATGGTGTACTTCTATGGCTTCCAGTTGCCCGATGGTTGCCCAGCGGGTAAATGACCAGTGCCCGGGTTTCAGTGTCACTTGCTGCCTCGTTACTGCTTTTTATTGTGGCTGAACGATTGCGGACCGGTGTTACGGCATTTGCTTACGATCAGAGTAAATTAAAACTGTCTTTACGGCGAGAAACCGGCATAAAATCGCCCGATCCCGCCGGAGACTGTTCAATGATTAACCAGATTGTTTCGCCCGTTTTTCCGGAATACTTGCCAGAGCCCCTTGTCAGTGATCAGTGGCTTGATGAGCTTGCCGATGGTCTGACTGAGCACGGCTGGATGAGCCAGGATGTGTCCGTTCGCCTTGGGGCGGATTTGTTGGCAGGGCTGCACAACGAAGTGCAGATACTGGACCGCTCGGCGGCGCTTCGAAAAGCCGGTGTCGGCCGGGGCGCGGACCTGCTTCGGGACCGGTCCGTTCGCCGTGACAAGATTGCCTGGCTGCAGGGCGAAACACCGGTCCAGGCGGAACTGTCTGCTTTTTTCGAATCCGTCCGGCTTGGGTTGAATCAGCGCCTTTTCCTGGGCCTCAAGCGATTCGAAGCCCATTACGCGACCTATCATGCAGGGGATTTTTACCGTCGCCATGTGGATAGCTTCCAGGGCCGGGCTTCCCGGGTTGTCAGTCTGGTGCTGTACCTGAACGACGGGTGGGACCAGTCCGACGGTGGTGCGCTTCAAATCTACAATCGTGAGAACGAGAATGAGGTGTGCGGCACGGTGCTGCCTCTGGCAGGGCGGATGGCACTGTTTATGAGCGAGGAAATTCCCCACGAGGTCCTGCCGGCCAATCGCACCCGTTACAGCATCGCCTGCTGGTTTCGTTGTGATGAGGTGCCATTGCCGTTGTAGGTCGTTTTGGCATCGTCGTGGCTTTGGGATTGTAGTGCCTGGGCCCTTTTGCTAATATGCGCGCCGCTTCAGGGGATTTCGCCGTGAAGCCCGTTATGGTGGCCCCATTGGTGCCTCCGCAACGATAAACCGTGAACCCGGTCAGGCCCGGAAGGGAGCAGCCGAAGCGGTGGACTTGTGTGCCGGAGTGTCGCTGGTGGGGCCACCCCCAGATTTCTCTTCTGATTTCCTCCAGAAATACCCTTTTCAATACCTCGTTTATCCTCTGCGGATCCTCCGTCATCGACTTCTTCTGACCTCACGACCGTGCTATGGTTGAACCTATTTTTCACGGCAGTTGGCAGAACATGAGCTACCAGGTACTTGCCCGTAAGTGGCGCCCCCGGACATTCGAAGATATGGTCGGCCAGGAGCATGTGCTCCAGGCGTTGATCCATGCCCTGGACAACCAGCGGCTGCACCACGCCTATCTGTTTACCGGTACCCGGGGTGTGGGCAAGACCACCATTGGCCGCCTGCTGGCCCGTTGCCTGAACTGCGAAACCGGGGTGACCGCCACGCCCTGTGGCACCTGCTCCAGTTGCCGGGAAATTCAGGAAGGGCGGTTTGTCGACCTGATTGAAATCGACGCCGCCTCCCGTACCGGTGTGGACGACATGCGGGAGCTGACGGATAACGTCCAGTACTCGCCCTCCCGTGGCCGCTTCAAGGTGTACCTCATCGACGAGGTGCACATGCTCACCAATCAGTCTTTCAACGCCTTTCTGAAAACCCTGGAAGAGCCCCCGGAACACGTCAAATTCCTGCTCGCCACCACGGACCCCCAGAAGCTGCCGGTCACGGTGCTGTCCCGCTGTCTGCAGTTCAATCTCAAGCGGATGACGCCGGAGCATATTGCCGGGCATCTGCGGTACGTTCTGACCGAGGAAGGCATTCCTTTCGAGGAGCCGGCCCTGTGGCTGCTGGCCCGTGCCGCCGATGGCAGCATGCGCGACGCCCTCAGTCTGACGGACCAGGCTATTGCCTTCGGTAACCAGAAGCTGTCTGCCAGCGACGTCAGTAACATGCTGGGCACCATTGACCAGAGGGATATCGAAAAACTGGTCAATGCGCTGGTCGAAAACGACGGCCCGGCGCTGCTCTCTGAAATCAGCCGTGTCTCCGACTTTGCGCCGGACTACAGCGTGATCCTGGCGGACCTTCTGTCGTTGTTCCATCGCGTGACCATGGAGCAGGTGGTCCTGGGCAGTGTCGATAATGCCCTTGGGGATGCGGCCCAGGTGGAATCACTGGCGCGCCGGCTGAGTGCAGAAGATGCACAGCTGTTCTACCAGGCCGCGCTGATGGGCCGTAAAGATCTGGCGGTCACACCGGATGCGCGCATGGGGTTTGAAATGACACTGTTGCGCATGCTGGCGTTCCGCCCGGGTGCTGATCGCAGGGAGCCGCCGGCAATTGCCTCCGGTGGGGCCTCTGCCGGACAGGAATCACGGGAAGACCCCGAGCCTGGCCCTGCGGCGCCTGAGCCTCAGGCCCAACAGCCAGAGCACCGGCACTCCGAACCTGTGGCCGAGCAGTCTGCGCCCGAAGAACCGGCCGTGCCGGAACGCGCTGAACCCGAACATCCAGTGCAGGAAGAGGTTGCACCACCAACCGTCGAGTATGAACAGGATTCCGGCCCGCCACCGGTGGAGGCCGACGACGCCTGGCTGGCAAGCCTTGATGCGGCTGCAGAGTCGGCGGCTGTTGAACCCGACTTGGTAGAGGAGCCTGCTTCTGAGTCGGTCGCCGAACAGCCTCCTGTTGCTCAGGCTGAAACGCCGGCCGACACCGAGGCGTTTTCCTGGGAGCGGGATTTTCGCAGTCTCGGCATTGCCGGCATGCCGGGCAATCTGGCGAGTAATGCCGCCATGAGCCGTACTGGCAATGACATCGTACTGACCATCGATGAAGGCCATGCCCGCCTGCTGAACGCCCGCCATGAAGAAAAGATCCTGGAGGCATTGAGGAATCGGTTCGGCGACACCATAACCCTGCGTGTGGAGCAGGGCGATGCTGGCGGCAGGACACCGGCGGCCTGGGAAGAACGCCGTCGACTGGCGCGCCAGAAGGCCGCGGAAGAGGCCATTCGCAGTGATCCGGCGGTAAAGTCTATCGTTGAACGATTCGAGGCAAGGGTAGTCGAAGACAGTATCCGCCCCGTGTGAGGCACTCTCAAGCCAATTCTGAAGAAGGTGAACATGATGAATAATATGGGCGACCTGATGAAAAAGGCCCAGCAGATGCAGGAAGACATGAAGAAGGCCCAGGAAGAGGCCGCCAAGGCCGAGATTACCGGCGAGTCCGGAGCGGGCCTGGTCAAGGTGACCATGAATGGTCGCCACGATGTGCGAAAGGTGGACATCGATCCGTCTCTGCTGAGCGAAGACAAGGAAATCCTCGAGGACCTGCTGGCGGCGGCTATCAACGACGCCGTGCGCCGTGTCGAGGAAAACCAGAAAGACGCAATGTCGGGCATGATGTCCGGCATGGGCATGCCCCCGGGCTTCAAAATGCCGTTCTGATGAGGATTGCTGATGGCTTTTAGTCCGTTGGTGGACGAGCTGGTGGAATCACTGCGCTGTCTGCCTGGTGTCGGTCAGAAAACGGCTCAGCGAATGGCATTTCACCTGCTGGAACGGGGGCGTTCCGGTGGCTCGCGGCTGTCTGATGCGCTGGAGCGGGCCATGACCGGCGTGCGCCGCTGCGAAAGCTGCCAGAACTTTGCCGATACGCCCACCTGCAATATCTGCGAGAATCCGGAGCGCCGTAACGGTACCCTGTGCGTGGTGGAAAGCCCGTCGGACCTGCTGGCCATCGAGCAGGCGGGCGATTACCGTGGCAGTTATTTTGTGCTGATGGGGCACCTGTCGCCGATTGACGGCGTGGGCCCTGAAGAGATCGGCATCGAACGGCTGCTCAGGCGAATCCATCAAGAAGGCGTGACCGAACTGATCCTGGCCACCAATCCCACTGTGGAGGGTGAAGCCACGGCTCACTATATTGCTGACAGGCTGGATGGCAGCAATATTCTTATTACCCGCCTTGCCCATGGCATTCCCGTGGGTGGCGAGCTGGGTTACGTGGATGGCTTCACCCTCACTCATGCCTTCCGTGGCCGCAAACCCCTGACTGACTGAACCTGACCGGGCTTTTTTATGGACGCTATCAACCCGGCCGCACCTGTTGCTGCGGCACCCGAGACTGTTTCCTGGATTCGGGAGCCTGAGGAGCTGGATCGTTGGATTGCCGAGGGCAAAGGCGAGCCGCTGGCGCTGGATACTGAATTCGAGCGGGTGGATACCTTCTACCCGATCCCCGGTCTCGTTCAGTTGGGACTGGGAGACCGTTTCTGCCTGGTAGACCCTCAGGTTGCCGAGGCTTCCGAGGGTTTCCGCCGGATCCTGGCCAACCCCAACGTTCCCAAGCTGCTCTATGCCATGAGCGAAGACCTTGAGTTGTTCCGCCACTGGTTGCAACTGGAGCCGCAGGGACTCGTTGATCTGCAGATCGGGGCCGCTCTGGCCGGCGCAGGGTTCTCCGTTGGCTACGCCCGCCTGGTGGAAACCCTGTTCGGGGAGACTCTCGATAAATCCGCCACCCGCTCCGACTGGGTCTCGCGCCCGCTCTCCGAAGCCCAGGAACGTTACGCCCTGGACGACGTGCGTTTTCTGGTGCCGATGTACCACTGGGTAATGGCGCGGTTGCGGGAGCGGGGACTGGAGGACGCCGTTGGTGAGGAGTCGACACGCTTCTCCCGGGAGCTTGCGGCCCAGGATGACCCGGACAATCACTATCTCAAGCTGCGGGGCGGGTGGACGTTGAGCCGTCAACAGCAGGGGGTACTGAGGGATCTGGTGCGTTGGCGCGAGCAGGAAGCAAAGCGTCGCGACCGACCCAGAGGCCGTGTTGTAGCGGACCCGTTGTTGATCGCCATTGCCCAGAACCTGCCCGGATCCGTGCGGGAACTCTCGTCGGTGCAGGGTGTTCCCCCTGCGGTGGTGCGCCGTTATGGTGATAAAATCGTCGAGATGGTTGCGGATGCCGCCTCTGCGGATAACTCCGGCATTGAGACCATCGCTCCGCCACTGAACCGGGAGCAGCAGATGTTTTACAAACAGCTCAAGCGCCTGATGGTTGAGGCAGCTGAGGCCCGGGATATCCCGGTTGAGCTGCTGGCCCCGCGGAAACGGCTGGAGGCGGTGGTGCAGCAGCGGGATCTTTCCGCCGGGCTGTTTGACCAAGGCTGGCGGCACGAAACCCTGGTGCCGGTACGGGAACGAATTGAGGAATTACTGACATGATGAATGGGAAAACCTTTGTATCGGTGTTTCGCAGCAGTAAAAAAGTCGACACCTATCTTTACGTTCGCCGCGGCCAGGTCTGGGATGATTTGCCGGAGAGCTTGAGGTCGATCTTTGGTAACCCTATCCATGCCATGGACCTGATCATGACACCGGAGCGCAAACTGGCGCGAACCACCGGCCAGCAGGTACTGGACGCCATCGTCGACAAGGATTTCTTCCTGCAGATGCCGGAGGAGGTCAGTGGCCATGTGGTGGACTTCCGGCGCAAACCGGAGCAGCACCGGGAATGATTGCAGAGATTCCCTTCTGGCAGCGCAAGCGCCTGGACGAGATGACGCCCGCGGAATGGGAATCCCTCTGTGATGGCTGCGGTAAATGCTGCCTGGCCAAACTGGAAGACGAAGACACCGGTGAGGTTTACTACACCGATCTGGTGTGTCGCTACATGGACCAGAACAGCTGCCAGTGTACGGTCTACAGCGAGCGCCTGCAGAAAGTGCCGGCTTGCACGGTGCTGACACCGGAGACTCTTGGCGATTACCACTGGCTGCCATTTACCTGTGCGTATCGTACACTGGCCGAGCGCCGCCCCCTGGCGGACTGGCACCCGTTGCGCTCGGGCGACCCGCAAACCGTGCATGAGGCCGGCGTGTCGGTTCGTCACCGGGTGATGTCGGAAGCCGACGTTGCAGAGCAGGACTGGGAAGAACACATTATTCACTGGATCATTTAATGATAGACGCAGAAACCAACCTCGCTTACGGAATTTTCTGGGCTCTCTACGCAGTTGCCTTTGTGATTTTCTTCTACATGATGGGGCGACTGTTCCGCATCATTCCGGTTTACGCCATCCGCACACTGCTCCAGGCAGCCCTGGTGGTGATCTTTCTGACACCGGTGGAATCTGCCGAAGTGGCCAACTGGTACATGCCGGCGTGGTTGCATGGCGGCTATGAAACCATTCTGGGTGACGCCAACGAGGCCGGCCGGGCCTTTCTGAACTTCGGCATCGCCTCCGCGGTCATGCTGCTGGTGTGGATGCTCGACCTGGTCAGATACCGGCTGGTCAAGCGCTGATGCAAAGGCTCCTGAACTGTCTGTTTGTTGTTGTTTTCAGTCTGCCTCTCGCCGTGAATGCCCAACAGGCATCTCCACAGAACACGCCCGTTCTGGAGCTGCCGGACACGGCTGATATCCGCATTATCGTGGACATTTCCGGCTCCATGAAGGCCAATGACCCTGACAATCTGCGCCAGCCCGCGGTGCGGCTGCTGGCGCGGATGCTGCCTGAGGGGGCCAGTGCCGGGGTGTGGACCTTCGGGCAGTATGTGAACATGCTGGTTCCCCATGCCGAGGTGACCGATGGCTGGCGGGATCAGGCCGTCGAGCGATCCGCGCAGATCAACTCCGTGGCCTTGCGTACCAATCTCGGTGAGGCCCTGCGGGTGGCCAGTGACCGCTACCTGGCCGGCAGCGAGGACCTGAGCAATACCGACTTTATCCTGCTGACCGACGGCAAGGTGGATATATCCGATAGCACCAGTGCCAATGAGGCGGAGCGGGAAGAGATTCTCGGCCCCCTGCTGGAACAGCTTCGCACTCGTGGCGCCACCATCCATACCGTTGCGCTGTCCGAGGAAGCGGACCTGGCGCTGCTGGAGACGCTCGCAGCAGAAACCGGCGGCAGTTATTCCTTGGCATCCTCAGCGGAGGCTCTGACCCGCGCATTCCTGAGGGCACTGAACACCGCCGTTCCCCAGCAGCAGATTCCCATCGAAGGCGACGGCTTCACGGTGGACGACGGCGTTGAGGAATTCACCGCACTGATTTTTCGCGCCGATGAGGAGCCTGCGGCCACGCGGGAGCTCGGTCTGGTCAGCCCCGACGGAGAGGAAGCCACGGCCGGGTCCACGCCCGGAAATATGCGCTGGGCGCGGGAGACCGAGTATGACCTGATCACCGTTACCGACCCGGCGGCCGGGAAATGGCAGATCAACGGTGAGCTGGGTGAGGGCAGCCGGGTGACGGTTGTCAGTGACCTGCGAATGGTCGTCAGCCCGGTACCGCCAACCTTTACTGCGGATGAGCCGGTGGCCATCCGCGTGGCGTTTTTCGAGGGCGAGGAAAAAATCGACAACGCGGATTTTCTCGGCGTCATTGATGTCAGGCTTACGCTGACCTCGGACGATGGCCGCAGCGGCACCAAGACGCTATCCGGCGATACGCCGCCTGAGGACGGCGTGTATACCGATGATATAGCCCGGTTGCCGGATGAGGGCGAATACGAGCTTGATATCGTCGCCGATGGCCAGACGTTTTCACGAAGCTTAAATGCCGTGACCCGTTTTGTGGTGCCCGAGGGTGAGGGATCCACTGGTGCGGCCGCGCCTGTTGAGCCTGAACCGGAAGCTGCGCCAGAACCCGAACCAGAGCCAAAAACAGAACCTGATCCAGAGCCGGATTCAGAACCCGCTGTGCCAGAGCAAGTAGATGCCGACAGCGGCCCGATTGATATCAGCCAGGTTGAAGAGCCTGCCGGCGACCCCGTCACTGACAAAGAGGAATCTGGCGGACTGCCGCTTTGGATAATGGCAACGGCCGGCGGACTCGGGGTGCTGGTGATTGCCGGCGCCGTGTTCCTGATCGCGCGTCGGAAAAAGTCCGGCGCCGATGAAGAGGCGCCAATGGATGAAGAGCCGCCACTGGTCGTGCCTGAAGAGCAGGGAGTGGGTGAGCCGGAGGCTGAGGAGGACATTCCCGTGGCCGAACCGGAACCCGAGACCGACAAAGAACCGGAACCTGAGGCCGAGCCAGAAGAGGAAGTGGCAGAGGACGATATCCCGATTGCAGATGTCACGGTGGAAGAGCCCGAGCCGGAGAGCGATGATGCCCTTCCGGAAGATGATGACGACGAATTCGGTCTTGAGGATTTCGACCTGTCCGAATTTGACGATCTGCCGGATACCGACGATGAAAAAGGGCTGCTTGACGAGGAAGACGAGCCGGGGGACCGGAAAAAGTAACGGGCTCCCGGTAACGGACTCTTATCAAGGGCGCCCCGGTTCTCTATACTTCACGATTATTTTCAAACAACCGTTTAACCGTTAACCGAACAGGATACTCACAGCATGAAGTTCACCGGTACCGAGAAATACGTAGCCACTGACGACCTGCAAATGGCTGTGAACGCGGCCATCACGCTGCAACGGCCGTTACTGATCAAGGGTGAGCCCGGCACCGGTAAAACCCTGCTGGCGGAAGAGATGGCTGAGGCCCTGGGCCTGCGCCTGATCCCCTGGCACATCAAGTCCACCACCAAGGCCCAGCAGGGCCTGTACGAGTACGATGCGGTGTCCCGCCTGCGGGATTCCCAGCTGGGTGATGAAAAGGTCAAGGACATCAGCAATTACATCGTCAAGGGCAAGCTGTGGGAAGCCTTCGAGTCTGAGGACCAGGTGGTACTGCTGATCGACGAGATCGACAAGGCGGATATCGAATTCCCCAATGACCTGTTGCTGGAACTCGATCGCATGGAATTCTATGTCTATGAGACGCAGCAGTTCGTGCGTGCCAGGCACCGCCCCATCATCGTGATCACCAGTAATAACGAGAAGGAACTCCCGGACGCCTTCCTGCGCCGCTGCTTCTTCCACTACATCAGCTTCCCGGACCACGGCACCATGCAGAGCATTGTGGACGTGCACTTCCCGGGGCTTCAGCAACAGGTGGTGCGGGATGCGCTGGAAGTTTTCTTCGACGTGCGCAAGGTTCCGGGGCTGAAGAAAAAGCCGTCTACCTCTGAGCTGATCGATTGGCTGAAATTGCTGATGGCCGATGAGTTGTCTGCCAAAATGTTGCAGGAGAAGGACGCCAGTTCCGCCTTGCCGCCGTTGTATGGCGCGCTGGTGAAGAACGAACAGGATGTCCACCTGTTGCAGAAGCTGGCCTTCATGGCCCGTCGTCGCAGCTGAAATCCGGCAAGAGCAACACTGTATGTTGATTGATTTTTTTCTCGAAGTCCGGCGCGCAAAGGTACCCGCCAGCCTGCGTGAATTCCTCGATCTGCTGGAGGCGCTGCAGAACCGTCTGGCGTTTGCGGATATGGAGGAGTTCTACTATCTGGCGCGGGTATGCCTGGTCAAGGACGAGCGCCATTTCGACAAGTTTGACCGGGCGTTCCAGGCCTATTTCGAGGGCATTGAAAATCTCGATGATCTGATGGAGGCGCTGATCCCCGACGACTGGCTGCGCGCGGAATTCGAAAAACAGCTGTCCGAAGAGGACAAGGCCAAGATTGATTCCCTGGGCGGTCTGGAAGAGCTGATCGAAACCTTCAAGAAACGCATGGAAGAGCAGAAGGAACGACACGAGGGCGGCAACAAGTGGATCGGTACCGGTGGTACGTCTCCCTTTGGCGCCAACGGCTACAACCCGGAAGGTTTCCGCATCGGGCAGAAAAAGGGCCGTCACGGCCGGGCCGTAAAAGTCTGGGAAAAACGCGAGTTCCGGGACCTGGACGACAGCGTTACCCTGGGTATCCGCAACATCAAGGTGGCGATGCGCCGGCTGCGGAAATTTGCCCGCCAGGGGGCCGCGGACCAGCTCGACATGGACGACACCATTCGCTCCACCGCCCGCAATGCCGGGTACCTGGACCTGAAAATGGTTCCGGAGCGTCACAATGCGGTCAAGGTGCTGATCTTCTTCGATGTGGGCGGTTCCATGGATCCCCACGTGCGGGTATGTGAGGAGCTGTTCTCGGCGGCGCGGCTTGAGTTCAAGCACATGGAGTACTTCTACTTCCACAACTTTGTCTATGAGAGCGTCTGGCAGAACAACATTCGCCGGATGAACGAGACGATAAGCACCTGGGACATTCTTCACAAGTACACCCCGGACTACAAAGTGATCTTTGTAGGGGATGCCACCATGGCGCCCTATGAGATCTCCCATCCTGGCGGGTCCATCGAGCATTGGAATGAAGAAGCTGGGGCGACCTGGTTCCAGCGCATCACCGAGCATTTCCGCAAGGTGGTCTGGATCAACCCGCTGCCGGAGCACTACTGGGGGCAGGGCGGTTCCCTGGGGATGACGCGGCAACTGGTCAATGACCACATGTACCCGTTGACCATTGAAGGCCTGGAATCGGCCATGAAGCAGCTGAGCAAATAAAAAAAGGCCGATGCGGTTGAGGGCATCGGCCAAGCTCGGCATCTCAAACGGGGTGACGATTCCGGCACTCCGCCTGCCAGTATCTGCAAGTCCAGGGCCACTTATAAATCAGGTTTTATAATCAGTGGCTTGGCACGGTTGGGCTTGGCAGAACCCCGATGCGGGGGTGCGCCAAGAGGGGCAACTGTCAAGAAAACCGACACCGCACCGTGGCACTGCCGCATGATTTACCACACGCTTAGCGTTCGATGGTGATTTTAGGCAGCTGGGGTTTGCTGAGAGAGATTTTCTGGGTGGGGGCAATCACTTTTGCTTCGCCGGAAACCACCTGTTCATCATTCTGGTTACGGACATCGCAGGACAGGGTGACCCGGTTCCTCCGCCCTTTGGTCAGCACCTTCAGGTTGACGGTGAGGGTGTCGTCCAGTCTCACGGGCCGCCTGAACGTCAGGCTCTGTTCAAGATAGACGGTTCCCGGGCCCGGCATTACAGTGGCCAGCGCCGCGGAAATCAGCGAGCCGCTCCACATGCCGTGGGCAATACGCACCTTGTACGAAGAGTCCGCGGCAAAGGCGGAATCCAGGTGCACCGGATTAACGTCCCCGGAGACTGCGGCAAACAGGACCAGTTCGTCCTCCGTCAGTGTCTTTATATAGGTCGCGGAGTCGCCTTCCTGGAGTTCGTCGTAGGTGATGTTTTCAAGGGTATCAAACGTGTCGCTCATGGGGCCCCGCTGGGAATCCTGATGGGTGTAATGCCAGACAGGCTGGCAGGTCGAAGACGCTACAGATCTGCCTCGAAAGCTACCTCATCGTTCGCAAAACTGCTATTCTCTCCCCACTTTTTACGGCTGATACTTTTGTCTGGTTGATTTTTTGATCAACTCGGTGTCGGTACATTCTGCAAGCACAAAACAAGCATAAATGCCCAACAGGAGATGGTGATGGATTTTGAGCAGTTCTATCAGGACAAATACCCCGCCGGTGTGTCTCGCGACGTAGACCTGAACAAGTACACCAGCATGGTGGATGTATTTGATCAGGCGGTACAGAAATACGCCGACCGGCCTGCTTTCAGCGCTGTTGGCGCTACGCTCAGCTATCGTGACCTTGACACCCAGAGCCGCAACTTCGCAGCCTGGCTGCAAAACAAGACCGACCTCAAACCGGGTGACCGGATTGCGGTTCAGATGCCCAACGTTTCCCAGTACCCCGTTGTTGTCTTTGGTGCCATGCGCGCCGGTCTGATCGTGGTGAACACCAACCCGCTGTATACCACCCGGGAGATGGAGCACCAGTTCAACGATTCCGGGGCCAAGGCCATTGTCGTGTTGGCGAACATGGCCAACAATGTCGAGAAAGTGCTTCCCCACACCGGCATTGAGCATGTCATTGTGACCGAAATAGCCGACATGCACTCACCGCTCAAGCGCACGGTGATGAACGCGGCGGTAAAACACCTGAAAAAAATGGTGCCGGCCTACAACCTGCCACAGGCCCATAAGTTACCGGCGGTGCTCAGTGCGGGCAGCAAGGAAAAGTTCTCCCCGGTCGAATGCAAGAAGGACGACATTGCCGTGCTGCAGTACACCGGTGGCACCACCGGCGTTGCCAAGGGCGCGATGCTGACCCACGGCAACCTGGTGGCCAACCTGCTGCAGGTTCGCCCGATGATGGAAGACACCGTGGAGGAGGGGAAGGAAGTGGTTATCGCGCCGCTGCCGCTTTACCACATCTACTCGTTTACCCTGAACTGCGGCATCATGCTGGAAGCGGGCGCCCATAACGTGCTTATCCCGAATCCCAGGGATATTCCGGGCTTCGTCAAAGAGCTCAAGAATCACAAATTCACCGCCTTCCTGGGCCTGAACACCCTGTTTGTGGCGCTGTGTAACAACGAAGAGTTCCAGGACCTCGATTTCAGTGGTCTCAAGCTGACGTCTTCCGGCGGCATGGCACTGACCAGCGACACCGCCAAGATGTGGCAGCGCGTTACCGGCTGTGAAATCGCCGAGGGCTATGGCATGACCGAGACATCGCCGGTTGTCACCTTCAACCCCAACAGTGCCATCCAGCTTGGCACCATTGGCCTGCCAATTCCGGGCACCGAACTCAAAACCATCGACGATAACGGTCATGAGACCCCGATTGGTGAGCCGGGCGAGCTGTGCGTGAAAGGGCCGCAGGTGATGCGTGGCTACTGGCAGCGCCCGGAAGATACACAGAAGTCCTTTACCGACGATGGCTTCTTGCAAACTGGCGACATCGCCCTTATTCAGGAAGATGGATACATTCGGATCGTGGACCGCAAGAAGGACATGATCATTGTGTCCGGCTTTAACGTGTTCCCGAACGAAATCGAAGACGTGGTGAGCAGTCATCCCAAGGTTGTTGAATGCGCGGCGGTCGGTGTTGATGATCCCCGCAGCGGCGAGGCCGTGAAGGTGTATCTGGTGCCCACTGCCGAAGGTGTCACTGAAAACGAACTGAAAGAGTTCTGTCGTGAGCGCCTGACAGCGTATAAAGTGCCCAGGTCTTTCGAATTCCGCGATGAACTGCCGAAAACCAACGTTGGCAAAATCCTGCGCCGTGAGCTTCGGGACGAGGCCGGCAACAAGTAAAGGATCTGATGACGCAAGTTTCACCACAACAGCCCAGCAATACGCCAGACAGCAGGGCGGCCGTGAAGGCCGTCCTGGAACAGCTGGATGCCTGTAACCAGCTGGAAGCCGCGCGTATTCACAAGTTGATTGCCCGCAAGAAAGGCCGTCCCGGCCAGAAAGACCTCGAAAAGATTGCGCAGTGGCTCGACCGGGGCCTGGCCCGGGTCAGGGAACGTCAGGCGTTGCACAAGCCCGCCACGTTTCCTTCATCGCTTCCGGTGTCGGACCGGGTCGACGATATCCGTGAGGCGATCGAACAGAACCAGGTGGTGATCATTGCCGGCGAGACCGGTTCCGGCAAAACCACCCAGATTCCCAAGATCTGTATGAACAGCGGCCGCGGCATCCGCGGCCTTATCGGTCACACCCAGCCGCGGCGAATTGCCGCCCGCACCGTGGCCGGTCGTATTGCCGAGGAATTGGGCGAGCAGACCGGTGGCCAGGTGGGCTATCAGGTCCGCTTTACCGACACGACGTCTGAACAGTCCCGGCTAAAAGTGATGACCGATGGCATCCTGCTGTCGGAAGTCCAGCATGACCGCTTCCTGGACCGCTACGACACCCTGATTATCGATGAGGCTCACGAACGCAGCCTCAATATCGATTTTCTGATGGGCTACCTTAGACAGCTGCTGCCCAAGCGCCCGGATCTGAAGGTGATCATTACCTCTGCCACCATTGAGGTGGAGCGCTTCAGCCAGTTCTTCAACGATGCGCCGGTGATTGAGGTCAGTGGCCGCACCTTCCCCGTGGATATCCGCTATCGCCCGTTGACCGGCGATGAAGATGACCGGGATCAGGGCTGGACCGACGGTGTGCTCAGGGCCATGGAGGAAATCGAGCAGCACGAGCGCTCAGAAAAACAGCCGCCGGGGGATGTCCTGGTGTTCCTGCCCGGGGAGCGCGAAATCCGCAGCCTGAGCAAGGTCCTGCGTCACGCCGAGCTGCGCCATACCGAAGTGCTGCCGCTGTACTCCCGGCTCAGTAACCAGGAGCAGAACCGGATTTTCCAGAGCCATCGGGGCCGCCGGATTGTGCTGTCCACCAACGTGGCGGAAACCTCGCTGACGGTGCCCGGAATACGCTATGTGATCGACACCGGTGTGGCGCGCATCAGCCGTTACAGCGTGCGCTCCAAGATCCAGCGCCTGCCTATCGAGCCGGTGTCCCAGGCCAGCGCCAACCAGCGGGCAGGACGTTGCGGCCGGGTGGCACCGGGCATCTGTTTCCGGCTTTACGATGAAACCGATTTCATCAACCGGCCCGAGTACACGGACCCGGAAATCCTGCGCACCAATCTGGCGTCCGTTATCCTGCAGATGACCACCTCCGGGCTGGGGGACATCCGCCATTTTCCGTTCCTGGAACCACCCGACCGGCGCCTGATCAACGACGGCTACAAGCTCCTGGAAGAGCTCGGGGCTGTTGATGACAAGCGCCAGCTGACCGGCCTTGGCAGAACCATGGCGCGGTTACCCCTGGACCCGCGTCTGGCCCGCATGCTGGTCACCTCTTCCGAGCAGGGCAGCCTGGCGGAAACCCTGGTCATCATTGCCGGCCTCAGTGTCCAGGATCCACGGGAGAGGCCCCAGGACAAGCAGCAGGCGGCTGACCAGGCCCATGCTCCGTTCAATGACAAGGAATCGGATTTCCTGACGTTGCTGAACATCTGGAACTTCTATGAGGAGCAGCGTCAGGCGCTGTCCCAGAACCAGCTGAAGAAGCTGTGTCAGAAAAGCTTTCTGTCATGGATGCGGATGCGGGAGTGGCGGGATATTCATCGTCAGCTTACCCTGATCTGCCGCGAGCAGAAGCTCAAGCTCAACAAGGAAGCGGCCAATTACGAGTCGCTTCACAAGGCGATATTGGCGGGCCTGCTGGGGCAGGTAGCGGTCAAGCTGGAAAAGAAGGAATACCTGGCGACCCGCAATCGCAAGGTGATGATTTTCCCCGGTTCCAAGGTGTCGAAAACCGGTCCCAAATGGATTGTTGCCGCGGAAATTGTTGAAACCAGCCGGGTCTTTGCCCGGGTGGTGGCGAAGATCGAGCCGGAGTGGATTGAGCCTCTGGCCGGTCATGTGGTCAAACATCATTATTTCGAGCCCCATTGGGAGCAGAAGCGTGCCCAGGTGATGGGCTATGAAAAGGTGACCCTGTACGGCCTCGATATTATCCCCAGGCGCCGGATCCCCTACAGCAAGGTGGATCCGGCCGAGTGTCGCAACCTGTTTATCCGCCACGCGCTGGTGGAGGGCGATTACCAGTCCAAAGCGCCGTTCATTGCCCGCAACCGGGAACTGCTGGATACCGTCGAGAATCTGGAGCGCAAGACCCGGCGCCGGGACCTGCTGGTGGAAGACGAAGTGCTGGTGGATTTTTACGACCAGCGCCTGCCGGCGGACATTGTCAGTGGCCGACACTTCGAGCGCTGGTGGAAACAGCTCAGCGCCGACGAACTCCGCAACATGGAGCTGACAGAGTCCGATATTCTCCAGCGCCCGGTGGATGAACAGGCCGGATCCCTGTACCCGGACTACCTGGAATGGGAGGGCGTACGCTACCCGCTGAGCTACGAGTTCGAGCCCACCAGCGAGCGGGACGGTGTAACCCTGCAGGCGCCGGTCATGGCCCTCAAGCAGCTGCCGACCCGGCGCCTTGAATGGCTGGTGCCCGGGCTGCTTCGGGAAAAGTGTATCGCTCTGGTCAAAGGACTGCCCAAATCCCTGCGGCGCAACTTTGTGCCGGTGCCGGACTTTGTTGAGGCCGCTCTGGAGAACCTCCAGCCGTCCAACGAACCCCTTGCGCTGCAGCTGGGCGAACAACTCCGGCGAATGACGGGTGTGCGGATTGATCCCCAGGCCTGGCCGCAGGAAGATCTGCCAAAACACCTGCGGATGAACCTGAGGGTCGTGGATGATGCCGGCAAGCCCATTGCTGAAGGCCGTGAAACCGAAAGACTGCAGAACGAGCTGGAAGGTCGCGCGCAGGCGGCACTGTCTTCGGCCACCCGCAAGCAAACCGGAAACGAGCCCGCGGCAACGTCCAGAGACTGGGATTTTGGTGAACTTCCCCGGTCCGTCAGAACCGAAAAGGGTGGCATGGAGGTCACGGTTTACCCGGCTCTGGAGGACCAGGGCGACTCGGTCCGTCAGACCCGCTTCCTTGACCCGCTCACCGCTGACGATGCCACCCGTAAGGCGGTCGCAAGACTCGTTCTGATACGGCTGGGAAACACCCTGGATGACATCGAGCGGAAGTTGCGGTATTTCAAAGCGTCTGCGCTGATGTTTGCACCGGTGGGTAAAGCCCGCGTTTTGCTGGATGATCTGCTGCTGGCAACGGCGATGCAGCATTTCGTGACCGGCGAAGTGCCCCGGGATAGCCAGTCTTTTGAGCGGGTATTTGAGGCTCGGCGGGCCGATTTTATTCCGGCTCTTGAAGAGGCGGATGAGCGACTGCATCAGGCGATGACCGGCTATCATGGTGTGGCGAAGCAGCTCAAAGGCAAGATCAGCCTGCCGCTGGCCAACAGCATGGCCGACTTGAAGTTTCAGCTTCAAAACCTTGTTTACCCAGGTTTTCTTGTATCTACCCCGCCTGAGTGGCTGGCCCATTTTGGACGCTACTTCGAAGCGGCCAGCATCCGTTACGAGAAAATGCCCCGGGAGCTTGGCCGCGAGCGGGAGTTTCTGCACACCATGGAACCACTGTGGTCGCGCTATGCCAGTAAAGGGGATGAGCAGCAGCGCCAGGGCGTTCGGGATCCGGAACTGATTCTGTATCGCTGGATGCTGGAGGAGTTCCGGGTTTCCTTTTTTGCCCAGCAGCTGGGGACGGCAGTGCCGGTTTCGGTAAAACGTCTGGAGAGGCAGTGGGAGAAGACGCGGGTCTAGAAAGCCCGTGGTTCAGACCATTGTCTTCGCGTTCAAAACGTCGGGATTGTGTTAGTATTTGACCACTATTGGTGCATTCACATTCAGAAAGTGGGGTTAGCGTGATTAAAGCTGTTATCAGCGGGACCGGGTTGTACACCCCGCCAGCAACCATTACCAACGATGAGCTCGTGGAGGCATTCAATGCCTTTGTGGAGCTTCACAATTCCCGTCATGCCGACGAGATCGCCAACGGGGAGATCGAGCCACTCCAGCCTTCCTCCTCAGCCTTCATTGAGAAAGCGTCCGGCATCAAGCGCCGGCACGTTATTGACAAGGAAGGCATTCTGGATCCGGAGCGGATGTGTCCCAACATTCCTGACCGCAGCAATGACGAGCCGTCAGTACAGTGTGAAATGTCAGTGGCAGCCTGCAATCAGGCGCTGGAGCAGGCAGGCAAGTCTGCCGCGGATGTCGATGCCGTCATCGTCGCCTGTTCCAACCTGCAGCGCCCGTACCCGGCCATTTCCGTCGAGGTCCAGGACGCTCTGGGCATCGAAGGTTTCGCCTACGACATGAACGTGGCCTGCAGCTCCGCCACCTTCGGCCTGCAGGCAGCGGCCAATGCAGTCGAGAACGGTACTGCAAGGGCGGTACTGGTGGTCAGTCCGGAAATCTGCTCGGGCCACCTGAACTTCCGCGACCGCGATAGCCATTTCATCTTCGGCGATGCCTGCACCGCGATTCTGGTGTCCCGGGACTCCGACGTGGCTGAAGGGCAGGGTTTCGAAATTCTGGGAACCCGCCTGAAGACCCAGTTCTCCAACAACATCCGTAACAACTTCGGTTTTCTCAACCGGGGTGACAAATCCGGAATCAACAAGCCCGACAAACTGTTTGTCCAGCAAGGCCGGAAGGTGTTCAAGGAAGTATCGCCCCTGGTGGCCGAAACCATTCAGAAGCAGCTGTCTGACCTGTCGCTGGCGCCGGATGATCTCAAGCGCATGTGGCTGCACCAGGCCAACCTGAACATGAACCAGCTGATTGCCCGCAAGGTGCTGGGTCGCGATGCGACGACCGAGGAGGCCCCGGTCATTCTGGATGAGTATGCCAACACCAGTTCAGCCGGTTCCATCATTGCGTTCCACAAGCACAAGGACGACTTTACGACCGGCGACCTGGGTGTGATCTGCTCATTCGGTGCCGGCTATTCCATCGGCAGCGTTGTGGTTCGGCGCCGCTAACGCCCTGAGCGTGTCTGGCAGTGCCATGGATGTGCGATGGGTGCGATCGAACCAGACGATCTTTGCGTAGCCTTCGGCGTAAAGGTCGCCGGTGTCAACGTCGGTGAGGGTATGATAGGTGTCGAGGCTGGTTTTACCGGCCTTGTCGGCGTAAGTTCGTACCTCGACCGTTGCCGGGTGTGAAAGCTCCTTCAGAAAGGTGGCGCTGGTCTTTATAATGACGGGGCCATCGGGGTCGTTTTTTGCGCCAAGTTCGAGGGATGCCAGCCAGGTAATGCGGGCCTCCTCGAAAAAGCGGAAATAGACCGTATTGTTGGCATGGCCGTAAGCGTCCATGTCGCCCCAGCGCAGGGGCATGGAAAGGGTACTGACAAGATTCCCGGGTACTGACATCGGGTTCCTCCTGATAAAGGGTTAATATTGGGAAAACAGCGCGCCGGTATTTTCGACGAATCGAAACAGATTAAACAACCTCAGGTTTGATGATGAGACACATTTTTTTCCGGCACCCGCTCGTTGGCGCCCTGTTTGCCATGTTCCTGTTTGCCGGCAATGCCGCCGCGCAGACGGTCCAGCCCGCCAACCCCGACATGGCCCAGCAGAAGCTTGAGGCGCCTGCAAGTGAGGTTGATCCGTACGAAGACTGGAATCGCAAGGTATATCGGTTCAATGAAACCATTGATAACTGGTTCCTGAGGCCTATTGCTCAGGGCTATCGGAACATTATGCCTGGGTTTGCGGACCGTGGGGTTACCAACTTTTTCAATAACCTGACGGAAATCCGTAATTTTGCCAACAGCATTCTTCAGCTCAAAGGCGAGTCCGCTGTGGTTGCGGCCGGCCGCTTTACCTACAACACCGTCTTCGGTCTGGGTGGGTTTATTGACGTGGCCACCATGTTCGATTTGCCGGAGCGGCCGGAAGATTTCGGCCAAACGCTCGGTTACTGGGGCACGGAGTCCGGGCCCTATCTGATGCTTCCTTTCCTGGGACCGTCGACGCCCCGCGATTTCGGTGGTTTCGTGTCCGACACCGTAGTGCTGCCGTCCGCCTGGGACCTGGCCGAAAGCCCGGATGTCTATTATGCCAGGGCGCTTCAGATTGTAGACAGGCGCGCCGACCTTATTCCTGCCGAAGCCTTCATGTCCGGTGACAACTACACGTTTGTCCGCAACGCCTACCTTCAACGCAGGGCCTACCTGATTAACGATGGTCGGACCGTGAACGATCCTTTTGCCAGCGGTGATGACGAAGATCTGATGCTCGAGGATTTCTGACGGCTGGACACTTATGTACTACGATTTTTTCGGTTTTCGGGAGCCCCCGTTCTCGATTGCCCCCGATCCCCGCTACCTGTATCTCAGTGAGCGCCACAAGGAAGCGCTGGCGCACCTGATGTATGGCGTTCAGGGGCAGGGCGGCTTCATCGTGATCACCGGGGAAGTCGGAACTGGCAAGACCACCGTCAGCCGCTGTTTTATCGAGAATGTTCCGGATCATGTGGATATTGCCCTGATCCTGAATCCGCGATTATCCGCCCGTGAGTTGCTGTCTTCCATCTGCGATGAGCTTGAGATCCCACATCCGGTGGGGGCGTCGATCAAGGAGCTGGTGGGGCTGATCAACGATGACCTGCTCAAGGCTCACGCCGCCGGTCGCCACAAGGTCCTGATGATCGATGAGGCCCAGAATCTGTCGGCGGAGGTGCTGGAACAACTGCGTCTGCTGACCAACCTGGAAACCGCCGAGAAGAAGCTCTTGCAGATCGTGCTGCTGGGCCAACCGGAGTTGCAGGACATTCTGGAACTACCGGAGCTGCGGCAGCTGAATCAGCGGGTCACGGCTCGCTACCATCTGGATGCCCTGGGCCGTGAGGAAATTGAAGCCTATCTGCGCTACCGCCTCAGTGTTGCCGGCCTTCGGGGCGAGATCTTCACTGACGGTGCGGTGCGGGCCCTGTACCGTTCAAGCAAGGGCGTGCCCAGGCTGATCAATCTGATCAGCGACCGTGCCCTGCTGGGAGCTTACTCAGAGGGTGAGCACCAGATCAGCGCCTCCCATATCCGCACCGCTGCACGGGAAGTGAACGGAAACCGGCGCAGGAAGCACACCGTTGCGCGTACCGGTAAAACTCATCTTGCGCAGGTGGCTGCCAGCCTGGTGATCGCCATTATCCTGACCGCCTGGGCCCTGGACCGTTTTCCGGACTACGGGTGGTTGACCCCCGATGTTTCCGCGGAGACGGAAGGCGACGTTCTGTCCGGAACCATCGAACGGGTAGAGCCGGCGCCTGAAACGGTGCCAGAGTTTACACCCGAGCCGGTCACAGTTATTGAAGAGTCATTGCCAGATTTCGAGTTTCCCGCGGACACCCTGGCTCTTCCCGCGGCATTCGGGGAGCTGTTCAGTGTTTGGGGCCGGGACTACAGCGCCTCTGACAACCCGATTGCCTGCCGTTATGCCGAGGATCAGGGCCTGCGTTGCCTGGATAACCGCGGGTCGCGGCGGAGCCTGGAGCACCTGAACCGGCCTGCCATCCTGCTGCTGCGTGACGGTGAGGGAGACAGCCGCTACGCAGTACTGAGCGGCCTCGACGACAAGCTGGCAACCATTGAACTGCCCGAGGGCCCGCGGGAGGTGAGTTTTGCCAGCCTTGAGCCTTTTTGGTTTGGTGAGTTCACCGTGTTGTGGGAAGTGCCGCCCCACCTCCGCGATAACCGGGGTGATGACACGAACAGCGATGTGTCGGAGCAGATATGGATGGGCTCGCGCATGATGGAGCTGGCCAGCCGCTACGCCGACTCGCCTGAAGAGGAAAACCGCGTCAACCGGTTGCCAACCGAGGGCCAGATTCGCTGGTATCAGAAACAGAAAGGCCTGATGGTTGACGGTATTGCCGGTGGTATGACGATTATCCAGATGAACAATGACCTGGAGTCCGACGGCCCCCGACTGAGTTCGGGGGGCAATGGTTAACCGATATGTCCTATATTCTTGATGCCCTTAGAAAATCGGAAACAGAGCGCCGTCAGGGCCGGGTGCCGGATCTTGGCCAACAGGTCCAGATGATCCACAAACCGAAGAAAAAATCGGTACCGGTACTGGTGTGGGTGGCCCTTGCTCTGGTGCTGAATGCGGCCATTCTGGCCTGGGTATTCTGGCCTGATGCCACCCTGACTGCGGCACAGGAGCCGGTTGCGCCAGCCGCCAACGATGAACCGGTTGCGCCCGGGCCACAGCCGGTTATAACCGAGCCGGAACCGGTGGCAGAGCCCCCGCATGCGCAGGAATCCACAGGCCGTGATGATTCACTCGCCGATGCCATTGAAATACCCGTTCCCGGGGTCGTTGAGCCGCCAGGTGATGACATGAGCCGCGAACGGCCCACGGTTATCATCCCGAGCGCGAGGCAAGCCAGGGCTGTGAATCCCTCCGACGTAGCCGCCAACGATGCCGCGGCCAAACGCACGCCACACCTTGTCGAACTTCCATTGTCATTCCAGAAAAGGGTACCTGACCTGATTTTCAACAGTCATATTTATGCGTCCGAGCCATCATCCAGACGGGTGATGATCAATGACAACTATCTGCGGCACGGGGAATCGTTTTCCGGCATTACCGTTGAGCGGATTACCGAAGAGGGCGTGGAGCTGAGCATGGATGGCCGCCGATTCCGCGTGGGTGTTGTCCGCAATTGGGTGAGCCCGGAATAATGGCCCTTTCCGAGGACGTGAAGCAGCAGATACAACAGACCTACCGCGACGTGCTGGCCGGCAAGGAAATTCGTGCGCGCTACGGCCAGCGCCTGATGATTGCCGAGATCGCCCGCTACATGGGGGATATCACCGAGAACGACGGCCAGCGCACCTCACCGGCAGGCACCTGCGTGGTAGAGGCGGGTACGGGTACCGGCAAGACCCTGGCCTACCTGATTGCCGCCATCCCGGTAGCCCGGGCACTGGGAAAGACCCTGGTCATTTCGACCGCAACCGTGGCGTTGCAGGACCAGATTGTGCACAAGGACCTGCCGGACCTGAAAAAACACAGCAAGCAGGACTTCACCTGGACCCTGGCCAAGGGCCGTGGCCGCTACCTGTGCATGTCCCGCCTGGAAGCGCGGTTGCATGACGAGGGCAACGGCGACAGCGATACCATGCCACTGTTCCTGCTGGACGGCCCCGGCAAGGAAGAACCCGGCACCCGCGCCTTTTTCGAGGATATGCTGGCCAGTTACGGCTCCCGCAAGTGGGACGGTGACCGGGACCACTGGCCCGACCAGATTCCCGACGATGTCTGGCGGCAGGTCACGACGGACCATCGCCAGTGCACCAACCGGCACTGCAGTTATTTTGACAGCTGTGCCTTCTTCGATGCCCGCAAGGACCTGGACGACGCTGATATTGTGGTGGCCAACCACGATCTGGTACTGGCAGACCTGGCTCTGGGTGGTGGTGCGATACTGCCGGAGCCGGAAAACGCCCTGTTCATTTTCGACGAGGCCCATCATCTGCCGGACAAGGCACTGAACCACTTTGCAGCGTCGGTGCCGCTGAACTCCACACGCCAGTGGCTGAAACAGCTGTCGCAGGCCCTGGGCAAAATGCAGCCCTTCCTGAGTCCGGGTACCCAGGCCGCAAAGACCATTGACCGTATCAGCACAGCCTCCCGGGACCTGGATGTGATTCTGGCAAAGGTCTATGAGGAAGCGGAACAGAACACCGGGTGGGAATTCAATGAAGAGCGTCGTTCTGCGCAGTGGCGGTATCCCGAAGGCGCACTGCCAGAGTCGCTGTCGGCGCTGGCAGTGGAAGCCCGGATAGGCACCGCGACGCTGACGCGCCAGCTTGGCGTGATGGTGGAGGAACTGCAGACGGCATTCGATGAGCGTAAAGCCAGCGACGTGGACCGCGATACGGCCGAATCCTGGTACCCGGTGATTGGCTCCTTCCACAGCCGTGCCGAAGATCAGCTGCGGTTGTGGGCTGCCTGGAGTGACAATCCCGGGCAGCCGGCAGAGGATCCGGAAAAGCGCGAGGAGGAAGCGGCCAGGCAGAAGAAACGCGCCGGTCCACCGGCGGCTCGATGGGCTGTCCGGCAACGCTGGGACCACGCCGAAGACATTACCCTCTACAGCAGTCCGGTCCTGGCGGACAACCTGCTGTATTCGAGACTCTGGTCCCGGGCCTACGGCGCGGTACTGACCAGTGCGACCCTGACGGCCCTGGGGCGGTTCGACCGTCTGAAAGCCCGTGCGGGGCTGCCAGAGAGCAGTCGTTTTGTGGTAGTGCCCAGCTCGTTCCGCTACGGCGAGATGGCCACGGTGGAGGTCCCGGCCATGACCGCCATGCCCACGGACGACCGTTTTACCGATCAGGTGGTGGCGCGGCTTCCGGATCTCTGGGCCGGCGAAAACGCGACTCTGGTGCTGTTCACCTCACGGAAACAGATGAAACTGGTGCGGGATGCCCTGGCCCCGGAGTATCCGGACCTGATCACCACCCAGGACGACATGGCCAAGGGGGAGGTGCTGCGCCGCCACTGCAGCCGCGTGGATGAAGGGCTTCCCAGCGTACTGTTTGGCGTTGCCAGCTTTGCCGAGGGTATCGACCTGCCCGGCAAGTACCTCAGCCACGTGGTGATCACCCGGTTGCCGTTTTCGGTGCCGGATGACCCCATCGAAGCAAGCCTGGCAGAGTGGGTGACACTCCGTGGCGGGAATCCGTTCATGGAAATCACAGTGCCCGACGCCTCCATCAAGCTGGTCCAGGCTGTGGGTCGCCTGTTACGGACAGAGTCCGATACCGGGCGCGTCACCATCCTGGATCGGCGCATTATCGCCCGCCGCTACGGGCAGCTGCTACTCGATGCTTTACCGCCTTTTCGCCGTATCATCGAGCCCTGAAAAGCCCGTGTTCTCGCGGCCTTCCTGTCATTGTGCGGGGATTTGCAGTATCTCGGAGTCATCTGGCGGCAAGCTGAATCGTCGCCATGCGGCGTTCTGGTTTTTTTGGACTAAACTTGGGTGCACAGGGGTTGTATACTAAATAAGAATGAAAAATCATGTTTTTATGCGTATTCTTCCAATAATAACATCAGCATATACATGTCCCGGCTTTGACCGGGCCTTATGGGGAGCGACAGGGTAGATGAAATTACAACAGTTGCGCTATATCTGGGAAGTTGCGCACCATGATCTCAACGTATCCGCCACTGCTCAGAGCCTTTTTACTTCGCAGCCGGGAATATCCAAGCAGATCCGACTACTGGAAGATGAACTGGGCCTGGAAGTCTTTGCCCGCAGTGGCAAGCACCTGACACGTATTACCCCGGGCGGTGAGATCATTATCCGGGAAGCGGGGGAGATCCTGCGCCGGGTGGAAGGCATCAAGAAGATTGCCCAGGAGTTCAGTAACCAGCGCAAGGGCGACCTGAGCATTGCCACCACCCACACCCAGGCGCGGTATGCCTTGCCGCCGATCATCAGCGGATTCATCGAGTCCTATCCGGAGGTGTCCCTGCATATGCACCAGGGCACACCTATGCAGATTTCGGAGATGGCCGCCAACGGCGCCGTCGACTTTGCCATCGCCACCGAGGCCATGGAGCTGTTCAACGATCTGATCATGATGCCCTGCTACCGCTGGAACCGCAGCATCATCGTACCGAAGGATCATCCGCTGGCCCAGAAGTCAGAACTGACCCTGCCGGACCTGGCAGAGTTTCCTTTGGTGACCTACGTGTTTGGTTTTACCGGCCGCTCAAAACTCGATGAGGCGTTTCAGGCCTACGGGCTGATTCCGAAAGTGGTGTTCACCGCGGCCGATGCCGACGTCATCAAGACCTATGTAAGGCTGGGACTGGGGGTTGGCATCATCGCCAGCATGGCTTTCGATGAGAAGAGCGACCCTGACCTGGTGGCCCTGGACGCGAGCAAGCTGTTCCGTCCCAGTGTGACCCGCATCGGCTTCCGCAAGGGGACTTTCCTGCGGGGTTACATGTACGACTTTATCCAGCGGTTTGCGCCACACCTGACCCGCGAGCGGGTTGATGAGGCCGTTGCCCATCAGGGCAGCCGGGCGGAAATCGAGGCGCTGTTCAACGATATCGAGTTGCCCACCTATTAATACTTGATATGGGTAATCCGGGCCCAGGTAAAGAGAGAGTGGCCCGGGCTCTTAAAGAAGGCGGGAGTTATTCGCGGGCGATCAGGTTGCCGGCGTGCAGGCCACACTCTTTCTGGGTGGCTTCTTCCCACCACCAACGGCCTTCGCGCTCGTGCTGCCCAGGCAGGATGGCGCGGGTGCAGGGCTCACAACCGATGCTGACAAAGCCTTTTTCGTGCAGCTTGTTGTAGGGTGCCTCGGTCATGCGGATATAATCCCAGACGTCTTTTGAGCTCCAGTTCGCCAGTGGGTTGAACTTTACCAGTTGCCGGTCATCTGTGGAGAAGGCGTCGTCGATCTGTACCACGGGTACATCATTGCGGGTGCCCGGGCTCTGGTCCTTGCGCTGGCCGGTAATCCAGGCATCCACGGTGGATAGCTTTCTGCGTAGCGGGTTTACCTTGCGAATACCGCAGCACTCGGCGTGGCCATCCTCGTAAAAACTGAACATGCCCTTGCGGTTGACCAGGTCCTGCACTTCAGAGGCATCCGGAAACATCACCTCGATGTCGATACCGTAATGCTTGCGGACCCTCTCGATAAACTCATAGGTTTCCGGGTGCATGCGCGCAGTGTCCAGGGTGAAAACCTGAAGCCTGTCGGTCATTTTGTGGGCGAGCTCGATCAGGGCGACGTCTTCCGCGCCGCTGAAGGAGATCGCGATGTTATCGTACTTCGCCAGCGCGGCCTTGAGGATGGCTCTGGGGCTCTGGCCCTCAAGCTCCGTCTGTAGCTTTGAAATATCCGTCATTGAACGCATTACCTGGGGTGTAAATGTGTGATAAATCTATCATTAACAGGCTCTGGTCTGAAGGAATGCCGGAATATATCGTTATAGCCGCGCAGATCCACGATGCATTCAGCCCGTCTTTTTCATATCATACCGCCTGATTCCAATCCCCGGTGGCAATCGAACCGCCGGACTGACCAGCGTTCACTTATCAGGAGACCATTGTGGAACTCGCGTGCCTTGACCTTGAAGGAGTACTGATCCCGGAAATCTGGATCGCGTTTGCGGAAAAAACCGGCATTGAGGAGCTCAAGGCGACCACCCGTGACATCCCCGGTTACGACGTTTTGATGCAGCAGCGCCTGAGGCTGCTGGATCAGCACGGTTACGGCCTGCCCCAGATTCAGGAAGTGATTGGCGAGCTCGACCCCTTGCCCGGTGCCAGTGAGTTCCTCAACTGGCTGCGCGAACGCTTCCAGGTCGTGATTCTCTCGGACACCTTCTACGAATTTGCCATGCCGCTGATGAAAAAGCTGGGCTATCCGGCGTTACTCTGCCACAAGCTGGAAGTGAACGACGAGGGCAGGATCACCGATTACCTGCTGCGCCAGAGGGATCCCAAGCGCCAGTCGGTCCGTGCCTTCCAGCTGCTGAATTACCGGGTGATTGCAGCAGGTGACTCCTACAACGACACCACCATGCTGGGCCAGGCGGAAGCGGGCATTCTGTTTCATGCGCCGCAGAACGTGATTGAGGAATTTCCCCAGTTTCCAGCCGTGCATACCTTTGAAGAATTGAAAGCCGAGTTCCTGAAGGCCAGCAAGATACACAGCTGAGTGCCGTGACTATTCCGGGGTGGCGGCTGCCTCCCCGGTGTTCCTGCTCTGCTGCCGGTGCCGGCTAGAGAGCCTCCAGCACGTGCATCAGTTTCTGAACCTTGTCCACTGACTCCCGGTACTCATCATCCGGGTCTGAATCCGCGACGATGCCGCATCCCGCCCAGCAGTGAATCTGCCCCACTGAATCTGTCATCAGGGTACGGATAGCGATGTTGCTTTCCAGGTTGTTGGAGAAATCCCAGCGGAATACCGATCCACAGTAGGGCCCCCGACTGTGCTGCTCCAGACTGTCGATGATTTCCATCGCCCGCCGTTTGGGGGCACCGGTTATCGAACCGCCCGGGAACGCCGAGAGAAAGGCCCGGAACGGCGTGCAATCCGGCCGCAGCCTGCCTTCAACGGTACTGACCAGTTGATGAACATTCTCGTAGCTTTCGATGCTGAACAGTTGCGGCACCGAAACAGAAAAAGGCTCGCAGAATTTCGACAGGTCGTTGCGGATCAGATCCACGATCATCAGGTTTTCGGCGCGGTCTTTTTCTGCAGCGGCCAGCGAGTCTGCAATGCTTTGATCGTTTTCCGGGGACGTTAAATCCCGGGGTCGGGTGCCTTTTATGGGTTTGCTGACGACCTTTCGGCCCTGTTCAATGCTGAGAAATAATTCCGGCGAAATGCTGAGCACCTGGTAGGGTCCGGCGTTGACATACGCGGCGTAGGGCACGGGGACTGCGTCGCAAAGAGCCTGAAACGCGCAATAGGGCGAGCCTTGGTAGCTGCCGACGTATTTGTTGGACAGGTTGACCTGGTAGCAGTCGCCAGCGTAGATGTAGCGCAGTACCTCGGAGACGCCGTTCCGGTAATGCTCCGCGGATTGGTCGGCGGTAAAGCTCCTGCTTATTGAAAAAGGCGACGCGTAATCCGGGGCCTGATCAATGAGCGCGGCTATGCGTTCTCGCGTCTGGCTGTCGCAATCGCGGTGAAAATCCAGTCGGGGAGGTTCTTTGCCCGAGGTATCAAACGTCAGTTGCCAGAGGTAGAGGCCGATGTAACCGAAGTCCCCGGTGTCGGTTCTTAGGCGGCCGCAAAAGCCAGGCACTGTGAGATTGCCTGATTCATAAAACAGAGTGCCCATAATGCCGCCGGCTGTGGGCTGGTGTTCCCGGTGGGCATATTTATCCCAGGCTCTTTCAATCTCAATCGCGAGCTCCGAGAACGCAGGCTCATCCCGGGGCACCTGCCAACTCTTTACGGGAAAGGCGGTAACAATACGATGCTGCGTACTGGTATCGGTGTAATCGATAAACCCATGACGGCCGTTGATCTGTGAAACGAGGCGGGCCGCGTCTTGCGCTCTTAATATTCTCACGATGTTACATACTTACCGGAATCTTGCATGGGTTCGCCATAACCTGTGGGACAAGTCACCGTATTTTAAGGTAAAGGTGATCAGAATCCGAGTATTTACAGTTTTGACCTATAAAAGGCTGCCAACATGTTTATAGTTGGGCTCTGGTGAAACCGATTTTGTAACAGGGCATTTATGGTGAAGTTAATCCGCGACCGCTGGCAGCGCTGGGTGAATCGGCGGATTCCCAGATCTGACCAGCGGTCCTTCGGGCAGCGCAATATTTTCATTCTGCCTACGGGTGCGGGTGTTGTATTCGGCGTCCTGTTGCTGATCATGCTGATCACCGGCATCAACTATCAGAACAGCCTGATCTACCTTCTCACCTTTCTCCTGGGTGCGGTTGTGGTGGCGGCCATGCACCAGACCCACCGTAACCTGTCCGGGCTTGAGCTTGCTCTGATCCAGGCCGGAGAAGGCTTTGCCGGTGACCCTATCGCGTTTCGTCTGCGAGCCGTCTCACCGCGCCACGATACCCTTGCCCTGTCTCTTGCCTGCGATGACGAGGTTCTCAACCAGCAGCACATACCCTCCGGCCAGCAGGAGGACCTGACTCTGTCGGTTCCGTCACATCAGCGGGGTTACCTGCAGCCAGATCGGATTCTGGTGGAAACCCGCTTCCCGTTCGGGCTGTTCAGGGCATGGTCCTGGTTGCGGCCTGTTACCGCCGGCATTGTCTATCCCAGGCCGCTGTCGGCGCCGGAGATGGCCAATACCGTCCAGGACGGTGAGGAACAGTCGACATCCCGCTCGCTTGACGGTAACGATCACGCGGACATTCGGCCCTGGCGGGAAGGCGATATGAGCCAGCGAGTGCAGTGGAAACGCTTCGCGCGCACCGGAGAAATGGTCATAACGGACTGGGAAGGCGAGCAGGGCAGCCCTCACTGGCTGGATTACGACGCCTTTGTAGGCGTTGACCGGGAATTGCGTCTGGGCTATCTGGCGCATCAGGTGCTGGAGCGTTCGCGGAGCAACGGCCGTTTCGGGTTGAACCTGCCTGGGCAGGTGATTGAGCCTGAAACCGGGGCAGCACACACCAGCCGTTGCCTGAAGGCGCTGGCTGTTTTCGGCCTTGAACAGCCCCGGGGCGGGGAGTCATTAGCTTTCGGTACCCGGGCCGGTGAAGGCGCAGGATTGACGTCCCACGCCAGCGGGGAGGGCACGCTATAATGAAACGGTTGCGAGCCCGCAGTCTCTCCGTGGGTGCCTCCGACCGCATCGAGCTGGTATCGGGTAGAGCACTGGTGTGGCTGGTCGCCAGCTTTGCCCTGTTACTGTTGCCACAGTGGGACCGGTTGCCGGTCTGGCTCATCGCCAGCTGTGCGGCTTTGGCGGGCTGGCGCTGGCTGGCCCAATCGGGGCGCCTGAGATTACCCGGTAAGTGGCTTCGAAGCGGAATAATGCTGTTGCTGGTGGCCATTTATATTGCCACGGTCCAGGGGCGCTTCACGGTAGAGACAGCGTCGTCCTTTTTTGTGCTGGCGGTGGGCCTGAAATGGCTGGAGACCCGCTCGGTTCGGGATTTCTATGTGCTGTTTTTCATTCTGGTGTATCTGGCCACGGTCAATTTCCTGTTTCATCAGGAAATACACTGGGCGGTGATCAACCTGGCCGGCGTTGCGCTGTTGCTTGTGGGATTGCAGATTGTGAACGCCCCGGACATCCCCGGCGCCATGAAATCCGGCTGGCGGCGGCTGGGAATGATGCTGGTGAAAACCCTGCCGATTGTGGTGTTGCTGTTCGTGTTCTTTCCCCGCATGGCGCCGTTGTGGAGTGTGCCCCTGGTATCCGGTGAGGCGCGGACCGGTATCAGTGATTCCATGACCCCCGGCGATATCTCCAGCCTGGCCCAGAGCAGTGAACGGGCGTTCCGGGTAACGTTCGGGGGCCAGGCGCCTGCTTACCGGGATCGCTATTGGCGGGGGCTGATTCTCGACCGGCTTGAGGGTGACACCTGGCAACAGGGCGCCGGCAATCAGCTCCGCAGGCCCGGGCGGGTTGCCGTCGATGGCGGCGTGGGCGAGCTTGAGCCTAACCAGTATGACGTGCTGATGGAGCCCACCAATCAGACCTGGGCGTTCGCCCTTGAGGGATCCGAAGCCGTTTCCGATAACGTAAAGCGCGCCGAACAGGGGCTGTTCCGTTTTAACCGCCCGGCAGACAGCCCGGTCCGATACCGGATGGCACTCACTGAATCAGACCAGCGTGACCGGTTCAGTGCCATGCTTGACGACCCGCGGCGGTATCTCCAGCTACCCCGTACCGGCAATCCCAGAGCCCGGGCCTTTGCAGAGGATCTCGCCGGGCAGTATCAAGAGCCCGGAGCCGTTGTTCAGCACTTGCTAGACAGGTTCCGTCAGCAGGAGTATTTCTACACCCTGCGCCCACCGGCCATGCCGGATGACGGCATCGACGCCCTGCTGTTCGATGAAAAACGCGGGTTTTGTGCCCATTATGCCGGCGCCGCCACCTTTGTGCTTCGCGCCGCCGGTATACCCGCCCGGGTGGTGGTGGGCTACCAGGGTGGTGATTCCGGTGCCGATGACGAGTACCTGATCATTCGCCAGTATGACGCCCACGCCTGGGTGGAAGCCTGGCTGCCCGGCCAGGGCTGGGTACGCATGGATCCAACCGCTGCGATTGCGCCTGATAGAATCGAGTCCGGCCTGAGGGATGCCATGGCGGACGAGGGGTCCTTCCTGGAGAACGATTGGACCTCCCCCCAACGCTACGGTGATATGGCCGTGCTGCAGTGGGCGTCGTTGCAGCTGGATCTGATGAACTACCACTGGCAACGCTGGGTGGTGGGCTACCAGGGACAGTCCCAGATGGACCTGATGTCGCGGCTGCCCGGCGGCATCGGCCTGAGGGAATTGGGCTATATCACGGCCGGTATTCTGGGCGCCGGTTTGCTGCTGGCTGGCCTGATCACGGCGTGGCAGTACCGGCGTGTCGAAAGCCGCGATCCGTTCAGCCGCACTGTTAACCGCTGGTATCGCCTGTGTGACCGTGCAGGGGTGCCCGTTCGACATGGTGAAACGCCGTCACAGCTGGCATCAAGGCTCGGCCGGGCCAAACCCGCGGCGGCGGCCTCGGCAACCAGTTTTGCCCGCCTGGTCAACAAACATTACTATGGCGGGGATTCCGGAACCGAAAGCCGCGGCGAACTGGCCAGAATGAAACGGCTGCTGTCCACGATGAAACGACAGACTGACCGGCAATCAGAGGTTGACCGCCAACCCTCGGGCGTCTCGCAGGGGCAACCATTGAAGGTGAACGAGTGAACACATCCATAGCAACAATGGCCTGGCTGCGGGATAGCTGGGATAGGCTGATGCAGCGGATGACGGGAGGCCGACTGCCTCATGCACTGCTGGTAACCGGTGAGCACGGTGTCGGCAAGCGGCTGTTTGCCAACGCTCTGGCCGGGCTGCTTGTCTGTGATCGGCCGGACAGGGCGGAGGGTGCTCCCTGTGGCCGTTGCAAACAGTGCGAACTGGTCGCTGCCGGCACTCATCCGGATATCCGTGTGTACGCCCCGGAAAAATCCCGAATGATAAAGATCGACCAGATTCGCGCCCTGTCGGCGTTCGCCGTCGGGTCCCCTCAGGTGGCAGCGCGCAAGGTGGCCATTATTGACCGGGCTGATCAGCTCAACATCAATTCGGCCAACGCTCTGCTGAAGACGCTGGAGGAGCCGGCGGACGATGTCACACTGGTGTTGCTGCAGGAAAGTGGGCGGCCGGTGCTGCCAACCATTCGCTCACGCTGCCAGAGTTTGCTGATCGCGACCCCTGGCAGAGATCAGGCGGCCCATTGGCTTGCAGGGGCAGTGGAAGAGCTGGATGAGGGCAGCCGGCCCACGCCGGCACACTGTGAAAAGGCGCTTGGGCTTGCCGCCAACGCGCCACGCCTGGCTCTTGAGTACGCCACCGGTGATTTCATCAGGGTTCGCGATGAAGCGCTTGAGAACTTCCGTCGTTTCATGAAAGGCCAGCTTTCTGTTGCCGAAGCCGCAAAGCCCTTCAAAGCGATGGGCCTTGAAAGTGCCCTGTGGCTGTTTGAAGGATGGGCGGGGGATCTGGCCCGAATTGGTGCTGGCAGTGATCCAAGGGACGGCGACGCCGCAGAAATGCTGCGGTTCCTTGCCAGCCATAACCCGCCATGGCGTGCCCATGAAATCCTGGATGCAATCCATGAATCCCGTTCCGCGGGTGTCTACAATGTGAATCCTGAGCTGGAGACGGGACGGCTCCTGATGGCATGGCAAAAACTGATGCCTGTGCGCCGCCCAGCAGCGGGCTGATTGGCTTGTGGGGACTGGCTAGTCGGGTAGGGCAGTTTTGAATAACTACTGCTATGATTGCGGAATATCAGGAGTTTCAGACTCCGGTCATCAAAAAAAGAGATAGGTGTTTACTATGGGGCCCGGTTTTGGCGCGCGCAGTGGCATTCTTACCCTGACCATCAAGGACAAGGCCGTACTCTATGCGGCCTATATGCCCTATATCCGTCAGGGGGGTCTGTTTATACCCACACAGAAGCAGTATCAGCTCGGGGACGAGGTTTTCCTGCTGCTGAACCTGATGGATGAACCGGAGAAGATTCCGGTCGCCGGCAAGGTTATCTGGATTACCCCCAAAGGCGCCCAGGGTAATCGCGCGGCCGGTATTGGCGTGCAGTTCAACGGCGACGACGAAACCGCGCGCACCAAGATCGAATCCTATCTGGCGGGCTCATTGAGCTCTGACCGGCCCACCCACACCATGTAAGCGTTTCAATGAATGACACCGCTTTGGACACCCCAACCGATACCGGGGCCTCGTATCGGGAAATAAACTGGTCTTTGAACCATATCACCCTCGCGGGCCTGCACTGGCCTGCTGCCAGCACTCCCACTGACTGCCCCGTGCTGATGATTCACGGCTGGTTGGACAACGCCCTGTCATTTGCCCGATTGGCACCGGAACTGGGTGGTCACAGACATGTCTATGCACTGGATATGGCGGGACATGGTCACTCGGGGCATCGTCCCCCTGGCCAGGGCTACCAGTTAATGGACTATGTGGCCGATCTGGCGGAACTGGTCGAAATCCATTTCCGGGGCGCACCTGAAGGCCGGGTCGACCTGGTTGGCCACTCCCTCGGCGGTATTGTCAGTGTGCTTTTTGCGGCGGCGTTTCCGGAGCGGGTGCGCCGACTGGTAATGATCGATAGTCTTGGCCCCATCAGCCGCGAACCGGAAGAAGTGATCGGGCAGATGCGCAAGGCAATCACCAAACGAATGACAGGTTCCGGAAAACCGGTCGTATACCCTGACGTTGCGGCAGCGGCCAGGGCCCGGGAGGGAGGTATGATTCCGCTGTCGCCGCCGGCGGCCAGGATGCTGGTTGCCCGCAGTATGAAACAGTCGGGTGAGGGATTCGTGTGGCGGACAGATCCCCGTTTGCGGCATCCCTCAATGATTATGATGGACGAAGCACAGGTAACGGCTTGCCTGAAAAAGGTTGTTACCCCCACACGGTTTTTGCGTGCCGAGAAAGGGCTGCTTGCGAGCCGTCCGGAGCTGGGTTCACGAACAAACGCCATTGCAGAACTGGACCTGATCACCGTATCTGGTGGCCATCACTGCCATCTGGAAGGGGACATTGGGCCGGTTGTCGATGCAGTCAGAGGCTTTTTAGACGATGCAGAATAAATGCTTTTCGCAGTTAGTCAGGTTGGTTGCGGTTCTCCTGATGGGCGGCTCGGCTGTGGTGTCGGCCCAAATGCCCCCGCCGGAAGCTTTTCCCGAGGCCAATCTGGAGGAGGAAGTGACGATCGATTCTCCCGGGCACCTGATTCTTTTCAGCCCGGTCAGGGAAATCAATAATGAAATACGCTCAGCCAGTATGGCCCGGCTCCCGGTCAAGGGCGTCGGGCAGTTGTATGAGGTACAACGGGGCGCTAACCGTGAAGAAGCAAGAGATCATTACCTGCGGCAGCTGCAGGCGCGGGGGGCGCAGGTGCTGTTTGAGTGCTCCGGCCGTGCTTGCGGGCGCAGTAATGTCTGGGCAAACCAGATATTCGATCAATCCGAGCTGTATGGCCGCGACACCAATCAGGATTACCTGGTGGGAGGCTCAATCGATGAGAACGGGCAGCCCTGGGTGACCCTGGTTTACACGGTTACCCGGGGCAACAATCGGGAGTTCGTGTGGGTAGAGCATCTGGTGGCTCCCCAGGGTACCGGGATCCCCGGCCTGGGTAACGAGAGTGCCCGAATCAAGGGACCTATTATAGTGCACTGGCAAGGTGGTATTACCTTCCAGTTCGATTGGACCGCTGCTGATCGCCGTGTGATCAATGACTGGGCCGGGGAAGAGGGCGCCAGGGTTATTCTGACCGCCTATTCTGAATTGCAGGAAGACGAAAGCTTCGAGGAGTCTATGGAGCGCGCCGAGAAAGCGGCCGACTCCCTGGCTCAGGTGCTTGTTAAAAGCGGCATTTCCGAAAGCCTGCAGACGACTATTACGGTGGGGCCTGCGGTCGTCATACCCAATCCCGACCGCCAGGGCGATCGGGTTGAATTGATGGTGATTACGAGGTGAAGGGATGAGCAAGCCGACGGATTCCGCATCCCAGCAGCAGGACGAGAAGCCCAAAGACGCCATTTCGAACCTCGTCACCAGTACGGGCATCTCCGCGGCGCAGTCTTGCCGGGCGAACGAAGAACCTGCGTCCGGTGAAACGGGCAAGGGCAAAACCGTTGCCCTGGCGTTGGGTAGTGGCGGTGCCAGGGGCTATGCCCATATCGGCGCCATCGAGATACTGGTGGAGCGGGGCTACGACATTGTTGCCATTTCCGGTTGTTCCATGGGCGCGCTGATTGGTGGGGTGTTCGCCGCCGGAAAAATGAAGGATTACAAGGATTGGGTAACCGGTCTGGGGCAGTTTGACGTGCTGAAGCTGCTGGATGTCACCTTCAATTCCGTGGGCGCCATTCGTGGTGAGAAGATCTTTTCCGTGGTCCGGGAAATGATTGGTGATACCCGCATTGAAGACCTGCCGCTGGCCTACACCGCCGTTGCCACCGATCTGCTGGCCCACAAGGAGATCTGGTTCCAGGAAGGCCCGCTGGACCAGGCGATCCGCGCCTCCGTCGCCATCCCAAGTGTTGTCACGCCACTGGTGCTGAACGGGCGTGTATTGGTTGATGGCGCACTGCTGAATCCCTTACCCATTATTCCGACCATTTCCTCTCATGCGGACATGGTCGTGGCGGTCAACCTCAGCGGCGAGGATGACCGTAGCCGTCGCCTGCCGGATGCAGCGTTCGCAAACACCGCAGGCGATGGTGTAGAGCTTGATGAGTGGGTGGACAAGATCCGTGACAAGGCTTCCCGCTGGTTCGACTGGGACGCCATCAAGACCTTTACCGCACGCAAGGACTCTGTCCCGTCGGAGTCGCCGGAGGAAAAGATCAGCAAGGCGGTGGCCAAGAATGAAACGAAGAGTACGCCGGCGGCTATCAAGACGGAACCGGCCAAGAACAAGGATGATCACGAAACCATTGACTGGGACAAACTTGGCATTGGCAAGTTCGATGTAATGAACCTGACCATTGAAACCATGCAGAGCGCCCTGGTGCAGTACAAAATTGCCGGCTATCCGCCGGATCTGCTGGTCAATATCCCCAAGAACGCCGGTCGCAGCTATGACTATCACAAGGCGCCGGAATTAATCCAGCTGGGCCGCGAACGCATGTCTGCGGCCCTTGATCGTTACGAAGAAAACCTCAACAGCTCCGGGCCGCTGGCACTGTAATCATGGGCGTGGAAGCGTATAATTCCGGCCCTTTACCATTTCCGGACAGGAAGAGAGCTTGTGACCAGCCCGATTGACGACCTGCATACTGTCAGGGATTACCTGCGCTATGTATCCTCACGTTTTGCCGATTCGCCCCTTTTTTTTGGCCACGGCACCGACAATGTCTGGGACGAGTCAGTCCAGCTGGTTATGCGCAGCCTTCATCTGCCATTGGAAAACAACACTGTGTTTCTGGATGCACGCCTGACCCGGGATGAACGTCAACTGATTGTTGACCGCATGGAGCGCCGGATCAGCGAGCGGGTGCCTCTGGCCTATCTGCTTGGTGAGGCCTGGTTTATGGGACTTCCCTTTCACGTTGATGAGCGCGTGCTGGTGCCGAGGTCCCCGCTAGGGGAACTGATCGAGGGCGGTTTGCAGCCGTGGCTGGGGCAACATCCCGTTGGCAGAGTGCTGGATCTGTGCACCGGCAGCGGTTGTATCGGTATCGCGGCCGCCACCGTGTTTGACGAAGCAGAGGTGGACCTGTCGGATATTTCGCCTGATGCCCTGGAGGTAGCAGAGGCAAACATCGAGTATCATGATGTTGGCGACCGTGTCAGAACCGTTCGTTCGGATGTGTTTGACGGCATTGAGGGTCGTTACGATGTCATCCTCAGCAATCCTCCCTACGTAGATGCTGAAGACATAGCGGATATGCCGACGGAATACAGCCACGAACCGGAACTGGGCCTGGCCGCCGGCGGTGACGGACTGGACATTGCCCACAGGATTCTGGCAGGTGCAGCGAAGCACCTGAACCCGGGTGGCCTGTTGATTGTTGAGGTCGGCAACAGCTGGCCGGCGCTGCAGGAAGCGTATCCGGATATGCCTTTTACCTGGCTGGAATTTGAAAATGGCGGTGACGGCGTGTTCCTGCTGACTGCTGAAGATCTTTGTTAAAAACCTTGGATAAGATACTGAATCATGTCGGGAAATAGTTTCGGAAAATTGTTTACGGTTACCAGCTTTGGCGAGAGTCATGGCGCCGCTTTGGGCTGCATTATCGATGGTTGCCCCCCGGGGCTGGAACTGTCGGTAGAGGACATGCAACGGGATCTTGATCGCCGCAAACCCGGCACGTCACGGCACACGACCCAGCGCCGTGAAGCGGACGAGGTCAAGATTCTGTCCGGTGTGTTTGAAGGTAAAACCACCGGCACGCCCATTGGCCTGGTGATCGAAAACACCGACCAGCGCTCCAAGGACTACTCAAAGATTTCCGAGCAGTTCCGTCCCGCTCACGCTGATTACACCTACATGCATAAATACGGTGTGCGTGACTATCGCGGTGGCGGCCGCTCCTCAGCGCGGGAAACGGCCATGCGCGTGGCGGCTGGCGCGGTGGCGCGTAAGTTCCTCGAACAGCGACTGGGTATCAGGATCCGCGGCTACCTGTCCCAGCTTGGCCCCATAAAGATCGAAAAGCTGGACTGGGACCAGGTCCATGAAAACCCGTTTTTCTGTCCTGATGCAGACAAGGTTCCGGAGATGGAAGCCTACATGGATGCTCTGCGCAAAGAAGGTAACTCCATTGGTGCCCGTATCAATGTGGTAGCCGAGGGCGTGCCCCCCGGTTTGGGTGAGCCCGTATTCGACCGCCTGGATGCGGACCTGGCCCACGCCCTGATGAGCATTAACGCGGTCAAGGGTGTGGAAATCGGTGCCGGTTTTGGCTGCATTGATCAGAAAGGCACCGAACACCGGGATGAGCTGACTCCCGAGGGGTTTCTGTCGAACCATGCCGGTGGCGTGCTGGGCGGTATTTCGTCCGGGCAACCGATTCTGGCGAGTATGGCGCTGAAACCGACCTCGAGTTTGCGGTTGTCGGGGCGCAGTATTGATGTGCACGGCAATCCGGTGGAGGTGATTACCACCGGCCGGCACGATCCCTGTGTGGGTATCCGGGCCACGCCGATTGCGGAGGCAATGATGGCCATCGTGCTGATGGACCATTACCTGCGCCATCGCGGTCAGAACGGAGATGTTTCTGTCTCTACCCCGGACATAGGCCAGGCCTGATTTATCAACACTCGTAGGTCGGATTAGCCAAAGGCGTAGTCCGACAATTAGACGGCCAAAAGCGGTGCCTGCCACGAAGAACAGGGCCATTCAAAACACGCCACGTAAATACTTCCATGTAGGGCTCGGTCGCGCCATCCCTGGCGCTCCACGGTTTTGAATGGCCCCGTCCTCCGTGGCGATTGAACCTCTGTGATAACTCTCTGGAGAATTCGTTATCTACTGGCGCCTTTCCAACCTCTACTTCTGGTTCTTCGCCCTCCTCGGGGGCTTGCTGCCGTACTGGTCGCTGTATCTTGAAGACCGGGGGTTTTCCTACCTTCAGATCGCCACGTTGATGGCCACAATCCAGCTCACCAAGATTATCGCCCCTAATGTGTGGGGCTGGCTGGGTGACAAAACCGGACAGCGGGTCCGTTTGGTTCGGTTCGGGGCGATTACCGGGTCACTGTTTTTCATCGGGGTGTTCCTGGAGCCGGGATTTTACGGGCTTCTGTTGGTGATGCTGGCGTTTACGTTTTTCTGGAATGCGATTCTTCCGCTGTATGAGGTCATAACCCTGCGTTCGCTGGGTAGCCAGCGCGATAAATACGGCAAGGTCCGGCTTTGGGGCTCCGTGGGATTTATCGGGGCCGTGGCGTTAGTGGGCGGGATTCTGGAGCTGGTGCCGATTAGCCTGTTGCCGTGGTTATTGTTGCCGGTGTTTGCAGGGATTGCGGTGTCTGCGTTTCTGGTGCCGTCGGAGCGGGGCGAGCGCAAGCCGCCGGCGCCCAAGGGCAGTCTGAAGGCCATCGTGACGCACCCGGCGGTAGTGACGTTTTTTCTGATGAATTTCCTGCTGCAGGTATCTCACGGGGCCTATTACACCTTTTTCAGTATCCACCTGGCGCAGCACGGTTACGGCAAGCTGGCGATCGGGCTGCTGTGGTCGCTGGGGGTGCTGGCAGAGATTGGGCTGTTTCTGGTGATGCACCGGTTGACGCGGAATTTCACAGTGCGGCAGATTGCGATCGGGGCCCTGGCTCTGACGATGATTCGGTGGGTGTTAATTGCGGAAATGACTGATGTGTTGGCGGTTCTGATTTTCGCGCAACTGCTGCACGCTGCTTCCTACGGCGCACTCCATGCCATTTCGGTGCAGTACATCCAGGGATTCTTTGGGCGACACCATCACGGTCAGGGGCAGGCGTTGTATAGCGGGCTCACCTTCGGCGCTGGTGGTGCGATTGGCGCCTGGATGTCGGGCTTTCTGGTGGACGGTTTCAGTACCTCGGCCGCTTTTTGGGGTGGGGCGATTGCCATGGCTATTGCCATTGTCATCACCTGGCGGGGGCTGAGGCCGCCGCCGGAGCATTAACCGGCGCTACTGCAGTTCGGATGCGATATCCAGCAATGCCCGGGCCTGTGGGCTCAGCGACCGGCCTTTCAATCCCACGCCGCCGAGGATACGGCTGACGGAGTGGGGCACGGACAGTACGGTCAAGGAGTCGTCCACCATGCTCACTGGCAACACACTCCAGCCCAGCCCGACACTGGCCATCATCTTGATGGTTTCCAGATAGTTGGTGGGCATCTGGATTTTCAATGCGAGTCCGGCGTCGAGAAACAGTCGGCTGATGGTGCGATAGGTCGCAGTTCCTGCTTCCGGCAGCAGGGCATCATACCGGGAAAGGTCCTCGAGCCCCGGGTTGTCCAGCATGGCCAGCGGGTGCTCCGGCGATACCACGAAAGCCATGGCATCCTCCCAGCGCACATACACCTCGAAGGCCTGATCCATACTTTCGCTTAAGGTCACAAACGCCAGCTCCGCCGTACGTTTGCGCATCTGCCCGAAGGCACCTTCGGAGTCCATGAACTGCAGCTCCAGCGACACCTCCGGATAATCCCGGTTCAGCCGCCGCAACCAGGCCGGCAGGTGGTGCAGGCCGATGTGGTGGCTGGCAATGACCGACAGCGGCCCGGAAACCGCCCCTTCGCGATCCGACAGTGCCTGGCGGGCGTTATGAACCTCATCAAGAATCCGTCGCGCATGGGGCAGCAGGCGCGCGCCCGCATCGGTCAGCCGTACCTGCCGGTTGCTCCGGTCAATCAGCTTTGTGCCCAGCTGGTTTTCCAGCGCAGCCAGCCGTTTGCTTATTGCAGGCTGAGTCAGGTGGAGCAGCTCTGCAGCGTCTGAAAATGATTCCTGGTCCACGATGGTCAGGAACGCCTTGAGTGCGTTTGCGTCCATTTGTGATGACCTCGATAGGGTGTTCAGTGGCAGGTTGGCCCGAGCCTAATATGACATAAAGGAATGCGCAACATAAAAAACATGAATTGAGGTTATCCAGAGGTAAGCGGTAAGATAGACCCATAGTGGTAAAACCAGAAACCCCCAGAGAGTGAGAGAGAACATGGCGGGCAAGACCTTATACGACAAATTGTGGGACGACCATCTCGTCAAGCAGCGGGATGACGGCTCGGCGTTGATATACATCGACCGGCACCTGCTTCACGAGGTGACCTCACCACAGGCTTTCGAGGGCCTCCGTCTGGCAGGGCGCAAACCCTGGCGGCTGGATGCCAACCTGGCTACGCCGGATCACAACGTACCGACAACGGACCGTGCTCGCGGTGTGGAAGGCATCGTCGACCCGGTGTCGCGGATTCAGGTCGAGACCCTGGACAAAAACTGCGACGAGTTCGGGATTCTTGAGTTCAAGATCAAGGATCAGCGCCAGGGCATCGTGCATGTGATCGGGCCGGAGCAGGGCGCAACGCTGCCGGGTATGAGTATCGTGTGTGGCGATTCTCACACCTCTACCCACGGGGCCTTCGGCTGTCTGGCTCATGGTATTGGTACGTCCGAAGTCGAGCACGTTCTGGCGACCCAGTGCCTGGTCCAGCAGAAGATGAAGAACATGCTGGTGAAGGTGAATGGCAAGCTCGGGCCTGGCGTGACTGGGAAGGACGTTGTACTGGCTATCATCGGCAAAATTGGTACCGCTGGCGGCACAGGCCACGCCATCGAGTTTGGTGGTGAGGCGATTCGTAACCTGTCCATGGAAGCCCGCATGACCATCTGCAACATGTCCATTGAGGCTGGCGCCCGGGTGGGCATGGTAGCGGTCGACCAGACCACCATTGATTACGTGAAAGACCGCCCGTTCGCGCCAAAAGGCGAGATGCGAAACCGCGCGATCGAATACTGGAAGACCCTCCATAGCGATGACGATGCGGTGTTCGACAAGGTGGTGGAGCTGGAAGGTTCCGAGATTATGCCACAGGTAAGCTGGGGCACATCTCCGGAGATGGTCGCCGGTGTGGGTGGCCACGTGCCGGACCCTGAGGCGGAAGCGGATCCTATCAAGCGGGAAGGCATTGTTCGCGCCCTGAAATACATGGGCCTGAAGCCGAATATGCCGATTACCGAGATCAAGCTGGACCGTGTGTTCATTGGTTCCTGCACCAACAGCCGCATCGAAGACCTTCGCGAGGCCGCGGCGGTGGTAAAAGGCCGCAAGGTGTCGCCTCTGCTGAAGCAGGCCATGGTGGTGCCCGGCTCCGGCCTGGTGAAAGTCCAGGCGGAGCAGGAAGGACTCGACAGGATTTTTCTCGAGGCGGGCCTGGAATGGCGCGATCCGGGGTGCTCCATGTGTCTGGCCATGAACGCCGATAAGCTGGGGCAGGGAGAGCATTGTGCGTCGACCTCCAACCGCAACTTTGAAGGCCGTCAGGGCTTTGGTGGCCGGACGCACCTGGTGAGCCCGGCGATGGCAGCTGCAGCGGCGATCAATGGTCACTTTGTTGATGTCCGCGAGATGATGAACTGATCCACAGGAGAGACACGATGCGAGCGTTAAAGCAACACAAGGGCATTGTTGCCCCCATGGACCGGTCCAATGTGGATACGGACATGATTATTCCGAAGCAGTTTCTGAAGTCGATCAAGCGCACCGGATTCGGCCCTAATCTGTTTGATGAACTGCGGTACCTGGACGAGGGCAAGCCCGACCAGGATTCTTCGCAGCGGCCGATCAACCCGGACTTCGTGCTTAACCAGGACCGCTACAAGAACGCCAGCGTGCTGCTGGCGCGGCGCAACTTTGGCTGTGGATCCAGCCGTGAGCACGCCCCGTGGGCGCTGGAAGATTTTGGCTTTCGCGTTATCATAGCGCCCAGTTTCGCCGATATCTTCTATAACAACTGTTTTAAGAATGGCTTGTTACCCATTGTTCTGGAAGAGCAAATTGTTGATCAGCTTTTCCAGGAGGCGGAAGCGGAAGAAGGCTACCAGCTGGCCATTGACCTGGAGGCAAAAACCGTTACCACGCCGTCCGGTGAGACGTTCGGTTTCGAGGTAGATGATTTTCGCCGCCATTGCTTGCTCAATGGTCTGGATGACATCGGCGTGACGCTGGAGGATGCGGGGGTGATCAAGGCCTATGAAGCATCACGGCGGGAAACCGCGCCCTGGCTGTTCAGCGCCGACCAAAACCTGTAATCCGACAACGTAGTAAAATATCAAGGAAACACTATGTCCCGATCTATCCTGATGCTCCCTGGCGACGGCATCGGCCCGGAAATTGTTGCTGAGGCGGAAAAGGTCCTGCACAAAGTTAATGAGAAATTTAGCCTCGGGCTGCACTTCCAGTCCGCCCTGGTCGGTGGCGCAGCGATTGAGGAATGTGATACGCCGCTGCCCGACGATACCCTGGACAAGGCCCGCAAGGCGGACGCCATTCTGCTCGGTGCTGTCGGCGGGCCGCAGTGGGACAGCCGTCCCATGGCAAGTCGTCCGGAGAAGGGCTTGCTGGGGCTGCGTTCCAATCTTGAGCTGTTCGCCAATCTGCGCCCTGCGATTCTGTATCCCCAGCTGGCCTCGGCGTCATCACTGAAGCCGGAAGTGGTATCCGGCCTCGATATCATGATTGTTCGTGAACTGACCGGTGGTATCTATTTCGGTCAGCCTCGCGGGGTGCGTGAATTGGAGAACGGGGAGCGCCAGGGTTACAACACCTACGCTTACACCGAATCGGAAATTCGTCGTATCGGGCGGGTGGCTTTCGAGGCTGCCCAGCAAAGGGGCAAAAAGCTGTGCTCCGTCGACAAGGCGAACGTGCTGGAAGTTACTGTTCTGTGGCGTGAAATCATGGAAGACCTGCGTAGGGAATATCCGGATGTGGAGCTCTCCCACATGTACGTTGATAATGCAGCCATGCAACTGGTCCGGGCGCCCAAGCAGTTCGATGTGATTGTGACTGGCAACATGTTTGGTGATATTCTTTCGGACGAAGCAGCCATGCTGACCGGGTCCATCGGGATGCTGCCGTCCGCTTCTCTGAATTCCGAGAAGCAGGGCATGTACGAGCCATGTCATGGTTCCGCGCCTGATATTGCGGGCCAGGGCATAGCCAATCCACTGGCGACCATTCTCAGTGGAGCGATGATGCTGCGCTACAGTCTTGGCGAGGAAAAAGCCGCCGAGGCAATTGAGGCTGCAGTCAGCAAGGTGCTTGATCAGGGCCTGAGGACGGCGGATATCATGTCCTCCGAGGGCCGGAAGGTATCGACCCGGGAGATGGGGGACGCGGTTCTGGCCGCGCTCTGAGCCCGGTAATATTTTGAGACCCGACGACAACGCGACGCTGTTGTCGCGGGATCATCCATCCTGTCCCTGCCAGCGATAAAGGCAGAGGGCGGGCATAAAACGAGGTTCAAAGGTCGCACATGAAGCGAGTTGGACTTATTGGCTGGCGCGGTATGGTGGGCTCTGTCCTCATGCAGCGCATGCGTGAAGAAAATGATTTTGCGGATATCGAACCAATCTTCTTTACCACCTCCCAGGCGGGCAAGCCGGCTCCGGATGTTGGCAAGGAAGGCGTACCTGCGCTGCAGGATGCGTTCGACATCGACACCCTGAAAACCCTCGACGTGGTGGTGACTTGCCAGGGCGGTGATTACACCGGCGCTGTCTATCAGAAACTGCGTGATGCCGGATGGCAGGGCTACTGGATTGATGCCGCCTCCACATTGAGGATGGTCGATCACTCGGTGATCGTTCTGGATCCGGTCAATCGCAACGTGATTGATGATGCTCTGGCAAAGGGCGTAAAAGATTACGTCGGTGGTAACTGTACCGTCAGCCTGATGATGCTGGCCCTTGGTGGTCTGCTGGAGCAGGACCTGATCGAGTGGGTTTCCCCCATGACCTACCAGGCAGCCTCCGGCTCAGGCGCGCAGAACATGCGTGAACTGCTGAACCAGATGGGTGAGCTCAACAATGCCGTCAGTGACGAGTTGGCAGACCCGTCATCTGCCATTCTCGAGATTGACCGCAAGGTCACAGATACCATGCGCTCTGATGGCTTTCCCACCGAGCACTTTGAGGTGCCGCTGGCAGGCAGCCTGATTCCGTTTATCGACAAGCAACTCGATAACGGTATGAGCAAGGAAGAATGGAAAGCCGGCGTCGAGACCAACAAGATCCTCGGTCGCAGCGACAACCCCATTCCCATTGATGGCATTTGCGTTCGCATTGGCGCCATGCGGTCCCACAGCCAGGCACTGACGATCAAGCTGAAAAAAGATCTGCCGGTCGACGAAATCGAGTCGATACTGGCGCAGGCCAACGACTGGGTTAAGGTGATACCCAACGAACGTGACGCCACCATCCAGGAACTGACACCTGCGAAGGTGACCGGAACCCTGAGTGTGCCCATCGGTCGCATTCGCAAGCTTGCTATGGGCCCCGAGTACATCTCGGCCTTTACAGTAGGTGACCAGTTGCTGTGGGGCGCGGCTGAGCCACTGCGGCGAATGCTTCGCATCCTTCAGGAGAAGTAAAAGGATCCACAGCGGGCAAAATTATGCCAACTGTGTCCGGTTTCAGAGAACCGGTCAGGGGCGGAGGCTGAAATATGCCCCCGCCCCTGTTATTTTCGGAAGCGCTTTGTAAATGTCCTGCCCCTGTTGGCCCTGCAGAAAGGCACTTTTGGGGATCAGGCCAGCCGGATGGTCCATCGGTAACAATATGTTACTGAATATATGTAAAGAAATGGTCCAAGGACTGCGGCTTATTGATTGATTAAAGACCTGTTATCAACAATACTTGCCGGGCCGAATATTAAAAACATTACATAATAACGATAGTAATCAAGACGGAAGTCATCCAACCTCGTCCGATATCTGTTCGCATGAACAGTAACGAATAACGGAGACTGGTAAGGAAAAAGCATGAAGGTACGCAAGCTTGCGGTTGCTCTGGCTCTGGCGGGAGGGCTCGGTTCCGGCGTCGCACAGGCCCTGGGTCTGGGAGAGATTGAGTTACAGTCCTATCTGAATGAGCCTTTGGATGCAGAGATCAATCTGCGTAAAACCGAGGGAGTTGACCCCGGTGATGTGTTTGTAAACATTGCTCCCGATTCAGCTTATGAAAGGGTTGGTATCGATCGGAACTATTTCCTTACCAAACTGAATTTCCAGGTGACCACCGCAAGCGATGGCAACCTGGTGGTCAATGTGACATCCCGCGAACCACTACGGGAGCCCTATCTCAATTTCCTGCTGGAAGTGACTTGGCCCAATGGCCGTCTGATGCGGGAATACGCTGTTCTGGTTGATCCGCCAGTCTACGCAGAGGAATCCGGGGTGCGGGAACAGATTTCCGCGCCTGCCACGACCGAGGCATCGCAGCCCCCACGGCAGCAAACGCAACCCCGAACCCAGGCAAGGTCGCAGGAGCCCCAGCGCACCACCACGCAGCGTGCGCGTACCTTTGGGCCAACCGGACCGTCAGACACTCTCTGGACCATCGCTGTCAGCGTACGCCCCGACAGCAGCCTGTCTACGCAACAGGTGATGCTGGCCCTGCAGGATCTCAATCCGGATGCCTTTATGGCCGGTAATATCAACCGTCTGAAGCGGGGTGAGGTGCTGCGTGTGCCTGATGTTGAGGACGTTCGCCGCCGCACCCGGGCCGAAGCCAGCAGGCAGGTGGCGATCCAGAACGAGGAATTCTCGAACCCGGAGCGCACCGTTGACGCCACGGAAACCCAGGTGGCGTCGAATCAGGCCCCGCAGAGTGGAGCCGGCGGCGATGAGTTGAGGCTGCTGGCCAGTGATGACACTGGCAGCCGCGATGCTGATGAAGGTGGCTCTGCAGGCGGAGACGGTGACACAGCCGGTGGCGTGGATGCCGGCTCTGCGGTTGCCATGGAGGAGCTGGAAAGCGCTCGCCGTGAAAACGAGGAACTTACCGGCCGTGTTGACGATCTGCAGGAGCAGGTTGAAACACTGCAGCGGCTGCTGGAACTCAAGAATACCCAGCTTGCGGAAATTCAGCAGGTGGAAAGCGAGGCAGACGGCGAACAGCCCGCTGACCAGCCTGATGAAGAAACGCTGGCAGAGCAGGTGGCAGGGGACGACCCTGAGGCCAGTGACGATTCCGCAACGGATATGGCCCAAGCGGACGCGGGTACGTCCGACGCGGCTGAAACCGACACCGGAGCGGCTGACTCCGCTGCGGAAGACCAGGTGGCCGCTGTCGATGCCGACCTTGCGGATGAGTCCGCCACAGACCAGGACACTGCCATGGCAGAACAAGATCCTGCTGTGGGCGAGTCGGCAACTGAGATGTCGACCACTGACGGTGACCGCGAACAAGAGGCAGACGTTGCAGCAGCGCCGTCTTCCCAGCAGCCGGATCAGCAGCCCACGACGCCACCGGCCCAGCCTGACAAAGGCTTCCCGGACAATATCATCGGCGCCATCACCAACAACCCCATGTATCAGATTGCCCTGGGCGGTGGTCTTATCGTATTGCTGTTACTGCTGCTGTTGCTGGCCCGTCGTAACGCCAACCGCGAAAAGGCGTTTTATGATCAGCTCAACAGCGAAACCGGGGATGAGACGGATTCGTTCGACCTGACGCTGGATGACGACGAAGGCGCCATGGCATCGGACGGGGATGCGCTAGCGGAAGCGGACGCCTACATTGCTTATGGCCGCATGGATCAGGCCGCTCAGTCACTCGAGACAGCGATCTCCCGAGAGCCGAGCCGCAGTGATCTGCGCCTGAAGCTTTTGGGTGTCTATGCAGATATGCAGGACCGGGCTTCGTTCGATAAACAGCTGAGTGAAGTTGAGGCCCTTGGTGACGAGGAGGCCGTTGCCGAAGCTCATCGGTTGCAGTCGCGTCTCGAAGAAACCGAGTCCATGCCCAGCATCGACGATCTTGAGTCGCAGCTCAGATCCGACTCCTTTGAGACTGGCGGCCAATCATCCGAAGACCGAGCAGAGGCTCTCGAGGAAGACAGCCTGTCCGATGAGTTTGCTGCTGATCGGTACGAATCCCGTCCAGACGACGTCGAGGAAGACGAGTTTGGCAGTCTGGAGACGGACTTCTCTGAGCTGGACCTCGATGAGCCGCACGAGGCAGGTGTTGACCGGGAGCCCGGTCCCGACGACATGGTTGAATATGACCTGTCTGGCATTGAGTCCTCCGCGGACGACACTGACGAGCTTGCGGAAGAGGTAACAAACAGGGCTCAGCCCGATGATCTGGACGATGAACCTTTCGATTTCACCCTGGAGGATGAGATCACGGAAGAGCCTACCGAAGAGGTTGCAAAAGAAGGTAAGGATGAAGATCTGAGCCTTGACTTCGGTGACTTTGAAACCGAAACCGCAGAATCCACGGAAACCGCGCCAGAAGGTGAAGAGCTGGAGAAAAGCGACCTTGATTCGCTGGATGAGTCGTTTCTTGATGAGCTGGATGCCGAGCTGGACAAGGTTGCCAGCGACGACATGTCCGTTGAGAGTGACGAGAACGCACTGGATGATCTGGAGCTTGATGTGTCCGACGATGATCTGGCACTGATGGAGGAATTTGCCGATTCCGGTGATTCTGCGGGTACGGAAGGTCTGGATGTTGAAGAGGTAGGCGCCGAAGCGGAAGAAGACTCAGCATCACTCGACGAGGACCTCGGTCTTGAGGATGCCCTGAGCGGTGAAGAGCCGGCGGATCCCGAAGAGGCAGTAGCCGGTGCGGAAGCCGTTGAAGATGAGTTTCCGGAACTGACCGACGACGATCTTGTCAGTGCGTTTGAGACCGAGCAATCTGCCGACGACGCCGGAGAGCCGCCGGTGGCCTCGGACTCCTCCTCTGCCGGTGCTCCCTCAAGGGTGGCTGACATTGATGAGTCCGATCTCGGTGATGACGACGATTTCGATTTCCTGTCGGGAACCGATGAGGCATCAACCAAGCTCGATCTGGCGAGGGCCTATGTGGAGATGGGCGATGTTGACGGAGCCCGGGACATCCTGGAGGAGGTTGCACTGGAAGGAGACGAGGGTCAGAAAGTCGAAGCTCAGGATCTCCTTAAAAATCTGTCCTGATTCGTTATAATCGGACCAATAGCGCAAAACGCCGGCTACCGGGTAAATCCGGAACAACGCCGGCGTTTTGTTTTGTTATCAGCACTGCAATCCGGGCACTCCTTTGTTCCATACACCGCAACCACTGACTACTGACAGTTCCGTCGGGCCGGGGCGTGTCGCGCTCGCCTTTGAATACGATGGCCGGGCATTCCACGGCTGGCAGTACCAGAAGTCCGGCGTCCGCTCTGTGCAGGGCGAACTGACCCGGGCGGTAGCAAAAGTGGCTGATCACCCGGTTGAGCTGGTCTGCGCCGGGCGCACGGATGCAGGTGTTCACGCCAGTTACCAGGTCGCCCATTTCGAAACCCCTTCAGTGCGTAACCCGCGGTCATGGGTCATGGGTATCAATACATCGCTTCCAGCTGACATTGCGGTGCATTGGGCGGGCAATGGGATTGGTGATTTCCACGCACGTTTTTCGGCGACTTATCGACGCTATCGGTACGTGATCTACAATCACCCGGTGCGGCCGGGCATCCTCAATGGCCAGGTCAGCTGGACCTTTCGCCCGCTCGATGCACAGCTGATGAACCAGGCAGCTCAGTTCCTGAGGGGCGAACATGACTTCTCGTCATTTCGGGCTGCCGGTTGCCAGTCGAGATCGCCCGTTCGATTTCTTGAGGCAATCAACGTAACCCGAAAAGAAGAATTCGTCGTAATTGATGTGCAGGCCAATGCATTTCTACATCACATGGTTCGCAACATTGCTGGGGCACTGATGGCCGTTGGCGCTGGGAAGCAGCACCCGGAATCGATTCGTGAGATACTTGAACGCAGAGACAGAACAGCGGCGGGGGTTACAGCTCCACCCCATGGCCTGTACCTGGTGGACGTTGGGTATCCTGACGAGTTTTCGATTCCGGCTGCACGATGCGGGCCGGACTTTGTAGCACCCTGGTTCAGCCCCGCTGACAATCGGCCGCGCAGTCCCAGTCACATACATCGAAAACAGCGATGAATGCCTTATGAGAACCCGAGTTAAAATTTGCGGGATTACCCGCAAGCAGGATGTTCTCGATGCAACTGCGGCCGGCGCGGATGCGCTCGGGTTTGTATTCTACGAACCCAGCCCCAGAGCCGTCACGGCTGAGGCGGGCAGGGAGCTTGTCAGTGTAATGCCACCGTTCGTATCGGCCACCGGGCTGTTTGTTAACCCCGAGGCGGAGTTCGTAAGAGAGGTCCTTTCGCAGGTGCCCCTGGACTTGCTGCAATTCCACGGCGACGAGCCGCCGGAGTTCTGTAACAGCTTCGGGTTGCGCTGGATCAAGGCGGTGCGGGTGAGGCAAGCGGCGGACATCCAGGATGCCTTCCGGATTTACGGGAGCGCCAGCGGCTTGCTGGTTGACGCCTGGGATCCGCACAGGTATGGCGGAACAGGGCAGGCTTTCAACTGGTCGCTGATTCCGCAAATCCGTCCGATGCCGCTCATATTGGCCGGTGGACTGGCTTCTGATAACGTATCCAGCGCTGTTGCACAGGTCCGGCCCTGGGCTGTCGATGTCAGTGGTGGTGTGGAAAGCAGCAAAGGCATCAAAGACGTCGAAAAAATCACTGATTTTATAAACGAGGTTCACCGTGTCGATGAAACTGACTGAAGAAATGCTCAAGGCGCTTCCGGATGCACGGGGTCACTTCGGTGCCTACGGCGGAAGATTCGTTTCCGAGACCCTGTTTGATTCCCTGATGACCCTCGAGCGCGAGTACAAGAGGCTCAAGGATGATCCGGAATTCCAGGCCGAATTCGACAGGGACCTGGCGCATTATGTGGGTCGGCCAAGCCCGCTGTACTTTGCCGAGCGGTTGACCCGGGAAACCGGTGGGGCCCAGATCTGGCTCAAGCGCGAGGACCTGAATCATACCGGCGCGCACAAGGTAAACAACACCATCGGGCAGGCACTTCTGGCGCGGTTTCTTGGCAAAAAACGGGTGATCGCCGAAACCGGCGCCGGGCAACATGGCGTGGCCACGGCTACGGTATGTGCGCGACTTGGCCTTGAGTGCCATGTCTTCATGGGTGAAGAGGACATCAGGCGTCAGTCCCCCAACGTGTATCGCATGAAGCTGTTGGGCGCCGAGGTTCACTCGGTGACAAGTGGTACCCGCACACTGAAAGATGCCATGAACGATGCCATGCGGGACTGGGTCGCCAACGTTGACGATACGTTCTACATTATCGGCACCGTCGCAGGGCCCCATCCCTATCCCCTGCTGGTGCGTGATTTCCAGTCAGTGATTGGCCGTGAAACCCGCGCCCAGTGTCTGGACCGGACCGGCAAGCTGCCGGACGCGCTGGTGGCCTGCGTGGGCGGCGGATCCAACGCCATCGGCATGTTCTATCCGTTCCTGACGGACGAGAGCGTTCAGTTGTACGGTGTGGAAGCCGGTGGCCTTGGTATCGATACCGGCCAGCACGCCGCACCCCTGAGCGCCGGGCGGCCGGGCGTACTGCACGGCAACCGTACTTACCTGATGGAAGACGAGAATGGCCAGATCGCTGGCACACACTCGGTAAGTGCCGGCCTTGATTATCCGGGTGTTGGTCCGGAGCATAGCTGGCTCAAGGACATTGGCAGGTCACAGTATGTGTCAGTGACCGACGACGAGGCGCTGGACGGTTTCCGCAAACTGACTCGCGTAGAAGGCATTATGCCGGCGCTGGAAACGGCTCACGCGGTTGCCTATGCAATCAAGCTTGCCGCATCCATGGACAAAGACAAGGTGGTAGTCATCAACATTTCCGGACGCGGTGACAAGGATATGCAGACGATCGCCGAAATAGATGGTATTGAGGTTTAAGCAACAACAAAGGAGCAGGCATGAGTCGAATCGAAGGGGTGCTTAAGGCCCTGAAAGAGCAGGGTCGCAAGGCGCTGATCCCTTACATTACCGCAGGGGATCCGCACCCGGATCAGACCGTTGAGTTGATGCACACCCTTGTGGATGCCGGCGCAGATATCATCGAGCTGGGGGTTCCATTTTCGGACCCCATGGCGGATGGTCCGGTGATCCAGCGCGCCTGTGAGCGCTCGCTCAAGCATGGAACCTCATTGCGCCAGGTGCTGGCGATGGTGAAAAGCTTCCGCGAGAAAGATGACGCAACGCCCATCGTGCTGATGGGCTATCTTAACCCCATGGAAGCCATGGGCCAGGAAAAATTTGCCGACGGAGCCGTCGATGCCGGCGTCGATGGCATTCTGACCGTCGACCTGCCTCCCGAAGAAGCCGATGAAGTAGCGCCGTTATTCACCGCGCGCAACCTGGATGCGATATTTCTGCTGGCGCCAACCACCACTGATGATCGGATTCGTGCAATCAGTGAGCACAGTTCCGGCTATGTGTACTATGTTTCATTCAAGGGTGTGACTGGCGCGGGTAAGATCGACGTTGATGAGGTCGCCGCGAACGTCGCCCATATTCACGAACTCACGGCGCTTCCGGTAGCCGTCGGCTTTGGTATTCGTGATGCAGCCACCGCTGCGGCTGTCGGTCAGGTATCCGATGGTGTAATTGTCGGTAGTGTGCTGGTGGATACAATAGCCCGGAATCAGGCAGATCCTGATCAGCTCAAACGGGCGCTGACAGATCTGCTTCACCCGATGCGCGAAGCACTGGACAGCCTGCCTTCCTGATCAGACGGGTTTCCGGCAGGCATATAAGGACAGGATGAGACCATGAGTAACTGGCTGGACAAGATCATGCCGAGCAAAATCCGCTCGGATTCCAAGCAACGGACCGGGGTTCCCGAGGGGCTCTGGAAGAAATGTCCGAAGTGTGGGGCTTTTCTGTACAAGCCGGAGCTCGACAAGAATCTGGATGTTTGTCCCAAATGTCAGCACCACTTGCGGGTGACCGCTCGCCGCCGCCTGGATATTTTTCTTGACGACGATGGCCGGCAGGAGATCGCAGCTGATCTGGAGCCCTGGGATAGACTGAAGTTCAAGGACAGCAAACGCTACAAGGATCGCCTGACCCAGAATCAGAAGGCGACCGGTGAAAAAGATGCCCTAGTGGCCATGCGCGGCACCTGTCTTGATACGCCCCTGGTTGCGGTAGCGTTCGAGTTCAACTTCCTTGGTGGTTCCATGGGCCAGGTGGTGGGTGAAAAGTTTGTCCAGGCGGCTAACGTTTGTCTGGAGGAGCGGATTCCCTTGGTCTGTTTCTCCGCCAGTGGTGGTGCGCGCATGCAGGAAGCCATTCTGTCGTTGATGCAGATGTCCAAGACCGCAGCGGTGCTTGAGCGCATGAAGCAGGAAGGCATTCCCTACATTTCCGTGATGACGGATCCGGTTTTTGGCGGCGTTTCCGCCAGCCTGGCCATGCTGGGCGATCTGAACATCGCGGAGCCCTACGCATTGATCGGTTTCGCCGGCCCGCGGGTGATTGAGCAGACGGTTCGTGAGAAGCTTCCGGAAGGTTTCCAGCGCAGCGAGTTCCTGCTGGAGCATGGTGCCATCGACATGATTCTGCACCGCCACCAGATGCGCGAGCGTATTGCAGCGTTGCTGGCGAAGTTTACCGGTCTCGATAAGCCGGCTACGGAGGAACCGATAGAGTTTGAAGTGTCGGAGCGTCCGGAAAACGATGTCCCCGCAGAATGATTCCAGCGCCCGGCACTCTGTTGTGCCGGGCGCTGGAGCCAGCCTTGAGCAATGGCTTGGTTACCTGGAATCCATCCACCCTTCGGAAATCGACCTCGGCCTTGACCGTGTTCTTCTGGTACTGCGGCGCCTGTTTCGCCGAAGTCCGTCAGCAAGGATCATTACGGTTGGCGGTACCAATGGCAAAGGCAGCGCTGTCACAGCGCTTGAACAACTTCTGATCAGGGCAGGGCGGTCGACCGGTGCCTACACCTCGCCGCACCTTCAGCACTACAATGAACGGGTCCGTATCAACGGCTCGAACGTGACCGACGAACTGCTCGTTCGCGCCTTCGAGCGGGTTGAGGCTGCGCGCGGTACTACCACACTGACCTATTTTGAGTTTGGCACCCTTGCTGCATTCGTACTGTTTGAGGAAGCGGGTGTCGAGGACTGGGTCCTGGAAGTAGGGCTCGGCGGCCGGCTGGATGCGGTGAATGTGCTGGATCCGGATCTGGCGATCATTACGTCCGTGGACATTGATCACGTATCGTTTCTCGGCGATAACCGAGAGTCGATCGGCTTCGAGAAGGCGGGAATACTTCGCCCTGGCATCAGTGCCATTTATGCGGACATTGATCCCCCCAAGTCCGTGCTGCAGCAGGCATCTGCCCAGAAGGTCCGGCTGGAGCACCCGGGTGAAACCTATCAGCTCGTTGCTTCCGACAGGGATGGAAATGCAACGGGCGGGTTCATCCTCAGGCAGGCCCGTTACGGCGACGATGTAAGGCTTCCAGATACCGGGCTTCCTGTCCACAGCCTGGCCGCTGCGGTTGTTGCCATTCGTCAGCTTGAACCGGCGCTGGAGTTGTCCGCGATTGAACAGCTGCTCGCAGGGCTCACGCTGGCTGGACGTTACGAAACTCTGAACGCATTGCCCGAGGTTGTTGCAGACGTCGGTCACAATCCTCACGCAGCGGCCTGGCTTGCAGCGCGGCTTGGCCGTCAGAGAAAGCCTGGCGGACACGTCATCGCTGTCTATGGAGCACTTGCGGACAAGGATGTGGAGGGTGTCGCCCGGGCCATGAGCCTGGTTGTGGATCAATGGCACCTGGTGGGGCTCGAGGTGCCTCGGGGTTTGAGTAGCGAGGAGCTGGCAGCACGCCTGGTTGAGGTTATCCAGGAGCCTTTGCCAAAGCGATGGTCGTCGGTCTGGGAAGCCCTGAAGTTTACTCTGGCGCAAGCGTCCCAGGATGACCTGATCATTGTGTTCGGATCCTTCTATACCGTGGCGGCGGCTCGTGATGCTCTGGGAAAATGACGCATCTTAAATATCCGTCATCCCCGGGATGAGCCTTTGAGTTCTCTGTAGGCGGCGGTTATTATCGGACGCGGTATTGGTCAATTATGGCAAGTCGTGAATTAACAGGGGTTAGCGTAACGTGGACGGACTGAAGCAAAGAATCATCGGAGCGCTCGTGCTGGTGTCTCTCGCCGTTATCTTCGTGCCGATGATGTTTGATGAGCCACACTCCGAACGTGAATCCACCTCCATCAAGATTCCCGAAGAACCCCCTTTTCCGGAAGTTGAAGCGCCGGAACCGGACGTTGCCGATGCGCCCGCCTACCGTCTTGAAGAATCCGGTGAGGACGAGCCTGCGTCTTCAGTGCCAGAGCCGTCCTTTGAAGAGCCTCCCCGGGAGGTGTCAGAGGTAGAGGCACCTGAGCCGGCTCCCACGGTCGAGGAGCCTGAGGTGTCTCAACAGCAGGCCAGCGAGACTGAGCCGGAAGAACCGGTCAGTGAGGAGGATTCCGCCGAATTTACCCGGTCCCTTGAGGGCGCCTGGGTGGTGCAGCTGGGTAGTTTTGGTAGCGCTGACAACGCCCGAAACCTTCGCGACAAGGTCCGGGACAGGGGCTACAAGTCTCACCTTCAGCAGGTGACCCGTGGCGATGCAGAGCTGACCCGGGTTTTCACCGGTCCCTTTGCCGAGAAAGCAGAGGCCGAGAAAGCCAAACAGGCACTGGACAAAGCTTTCGGCCTCAACAGCCTGGTAACGTCAGGGGACCGTTAAGGCGGCAGGCGGCGCTCAGTATTGCGTAATGGGCGGTTTGGTCAGGTGACGTTTCCTGATAGAATTCGCGCTTCCGTTCCTCCACCGGGTTTTCCATGGATGCGCTGATCTGGATCGACTGGGTCATCATTGCCCTGATTACTGTTTCTACCCTTATCAGTCTCAAGCGTGGCTTCATCAAGGAAGCGCTGTCACTGATAACCTGGGTGGGTGCGTTTATTATTGCCCGAACGTTTCACCCCCAGATGCAGTCTCTTCTTGAGGGCACCGTTGAGACGCCATTGGTGCGCCTGGTTGCAGCGTTTGCCATCCTGTTTTTTTCCACCCTGATCGTCGGCGCCATCATCAATAACCTGATCGGTCACCTGGTAAAGGCGACAGGCCTGTCAGCAACTGACCGGGTACTGGGGATGGGCTTTGGTCTGTTACGAGGCCTTGTGGTGGTCATTGTTGCTATTGCTTTCACCCGCTATACGCCTCTCGCGGAAGATACCTGGTGGCGCACATCCGTGATGATTGACCGTCTGGCTGTGGTCGAGGACTGGTCACGCAGGACCCTTGGAGATGAATTCGCCCGCTTTCTCGGGCCGGCAGGTGGTGGCACGGACAGCTCCTCCTATATCCAGACGGACGATAGTGCGGACCCCGTTTCCGCAACCCGCTAACATTCAGTTTTAACACCTCGGAGATTACCGTATCCATGTGTGGCATTGTCGGCATAGTCAGTACTTCCAACGTGAATCAGTCGCTTTACGATGCGCTGACCGTATTACAGCACCGGGGCCAGGATGCAGCGGGAATTGTTACCTTTCAGGATGAACGTTTTTTCCTGCGCAAAGACAACGGGCTGGTCAGGGATGTATTCCGCACCCGTCATATGCGGAGACTGGTGGGCAATGTCGGTATCGGCCACGTGCGTTACCCGACAGCCGGCAGTTCCAGCTCGGCCGAGGCGCAACCGTTCTATGTCAACAGCCCCTACGGTATTACCCTTGCCCACAACGGTAACCTGACCAACGCGGAAGACCTCAGCAACGATCTGTTCCGCACCGACCTGCGCCATATCAATACCAACTCCGATTCCGAAGTCCTGCTGAACGTGTTCGCCCACGAACTGCAGAAGCTGGGCAAGCTTGACCCGACCAAGGAAGAGATCTTTGCCGCTGTGCGCGCCGTGCACAAACGTTGCCGCGGGGCCTATGCCGTCATTGCGATGATTACCGGTTATGGCATTGTCGGCTTCCGCGATCCCAACGGTATTCGTCCGGCCTGTTATGGCGTGCGCAAGACTGAAGAGGGTGAGGAGTACATGATTGCTTCCGAGAGCGTCGCTCTCAGCGCGGCCGGATTCAAACTGGTGCGGGATATTGCGCCGGGTGAGGCCGTGTACATTGAAACGGATGGCACGCTGTACACCCAGCAGTGCGCAGAAGACCCCCATCTCTACCCCTGCGTTTTCGAGCACGTGTATTTCGCCCGGCCTGACTCCATTATTGACCAGGTATCCGTTTACAAGGCGCGCCTGCGGATGGGGGAAACCCTGGCTGAAAAGGTGCTGCGGGAACGCCCGGATCACGACATTGATGTGGTCATGCCCATTCCCGACACCAGCCGTACCTCTGCCATGCAGATGGCGCACCGGTTGGGGGTAAAGTTCCGGGAAGGTTTTATCAAGAACCGTTATATCGGCCGTACGTTCATTATGCCCGGCCAGAAAATGCGCAAGAAATCCGTCCGCCAGAAACTGAACCCCATCGACCTGGAGTTTCGCGGTAAGAATGTAATGCTGGTGGACGACTCGATCGTCCGGGGCACGACGTGCAAGGAGATTGTGCAGATGGCCAGGGATGCGGGTGCACGCAAGGTGTACTTCGCCTCGGCGGCGCCGCCCGTGCGCTACCCCAATGTGTACGGCATCGACATGCCGTCGGTGAATGAGCTGATTGCCCATGGTCGCAGCGTTGATGAAATCGGCCAATTGATTGGTGCCGACTGGCTGTTGTACCAGGATCTGGAGGATCTGATCGCCTGCGTTAACGACGTCAATCCAGAGATTGAAGGCTGGGAATGCTCGGTGTTTACCGGGAACTATGTGACCGGTGATGTGGACGCAGCGTATCTGAACAAACTGGAAGCCGCCCGTAACGATGAAAACCGCTTTCAGGCCAGTGGCGGAGATTCATCCGATTCCTCCGATAACGGTATTATTGATCTGTATAACGATGAAGACTGATAAGACCATGGTTGTAAACAGGAGTTTGTCATGACTTACCGCCGCGAAGAGCATGTCCTGATCCCCGAGTCGGATCTCGAGGGCATGTCTGTGGACACTCTCGCGGTCCGTGCCGGGCAGATCCGCACTGGTCAGCTGGAACACAGTGACGCGATTTTCCCCACCTCCAGTTTTGTCTATGGCAGCGCGGCCCAAGCGGCGGCGCGGTTCGGGGGCGATGAGCCGGGTAATATCTATTCCCGCTTTACCAACCCCACGGTGCAGGCATTCGAGGCCAGAATTGCGGCCATGGAAGGTGGCGAACGGGCAGTGGCAACCGCTTCCGGCATGGCGGCCATCCTGGCAACCTGCATGGCTCTTATGAAGTCCGGCGACCACGTAATCTGCTCACGGGGCGTATTTGGCACCACCAACGTCCTGTTCCAGAAGTACCTTGCCAAATTCGGTGTGGAAACCACCTTTGTGGCGCTGACGGACCTGGCCCAGTGGCAGGCTGCCGTGCGTCCGGAAACCCGGATGATCTTCATTGAAACCCCGTCCAATCCTCTGTGTGAAGTGGCGGATATGGCGGCTCTGGCCAGGCTCGCCCGCGATAATGATGCCCTGTTTGTGGTGGATAACTGCTTTTGTACGCCGGTCCTCCAGCGGCCACTAGAGCACGGTGCGGACATCATTATTCATTCCGCTACCAAGTACCTGGATGGGCAGGGTCGATGCGTCGGCGGCGTGGTGGTTGGTCCCGATAAACTGATGGATGAAGTTTACGGTTTTCTGCGCTCAGCCGGCCCCACCATGAGCCCGTTCAACGCGTGGGTTTTCCTTAAGGGTCTGGAAACCTTACCAATCCGTATGCGCGCCCACTGTGACAATGCGTTAGAGTTGGCCAAATGGCTGGAAGGGCAGGGCACAGTGGATCGGGTGTTCTATGCCGGTTTGCCCGACCACCCGCAGCATGATCTGGCAAAGCGTCAGCAGAGCGGGTTCGGAGGCGTGCTCTCGTTTACCGTGAAAGGCGCGAGAGACGAGGCCTGGGCTTTTATAGACGCGACCCGGATGATCTCCATTACCGCCAATCTTGGCGACGTCAAAACAACCATTACGCATCCGGCCACGACCACCCATGGCCGACTGTCTCCGGAGGATAAGGAGCAGGCGGGCATTACCGAAAATCTGGTACGGATCTCGGTAGGTATTGAAGCTGTTGAGGATCTCAAAACCGACCTGCAGCGCGGGTTTGAGGTTCTTGAAAATTACCGTCAGGGAACTGTCTGAGCATTCATGGCTGAGAGCGCAAAAGCAAAAAAATCAGGGGAGCTGACCGACAAGCAGTTGCGATTCCGGCGTTTTCTGGCCCAGGGGGCCAGAGAAGGCGCCGTGATTGCGCTGATTGCACTGTGTATCTATCTGGGCATGGCACTGGTTACTTTCAGCCCCGCGGACCCCGGCTGGGCCAGCATTGGCCATGAAACCAGTGTGCAGAATTATGCCGGCCGCACCGGTGCCTGGCTCGCGAGCCTGCTCCGTGATTTCTTTGGTCACGTGGCCTTCCTGTTCCCGGTGATGATCGCGGCTTACGCCCTCATGCTCATCCAGCGCCGAAATGACCCCATCGACATGCACATGCCATTGTTCCTGGTACGCTTCGGTGGGTTTCTGCTGATTCTGTTGTCGGCGACCAGTCTGCTGTCGCTGTACTCCGTGTTCGGGCTTGGTGTCAGTTCCGGGGGAGTGCTGGGCGCAGCGGTCGCCGATGCCATGGTGCGTTTCTTCAATCTGCCGGCGACAACGCTGTTGCTGATTGCCATATTCCTGTTTGCGTTGACGGTCAGCACCGGGCTTTCCTGGTTCTGGTTGATGGATCAGTTGGGAAAGCTGACCCTGCGCGCCGGTAACAGCATCAAGAGTCTGTTTGCCTCCTCCGGCAAGGCGCGGGGAGCGGCGAATACGCCGGGATCCGCGGCGCCAACATCTGCAAAGAAGCCCGTGGAACCGCCCGTGGTGCGCGAAAAGATTGCCACCTCCGGCAAGGATGCAGCCCCGACTGGAGCGTCCTGGTGGAGGCGCCTGCTGGGGCTCGTCAGGAAGAAGCCAAAGCCGGCAACGCCCCCGAAAGAACGGCGCGAGCCTGGACTGGAGGGCGTGCAGTCCGGCAATGATGTCGAGCCGGCACGCCTGGAAAGCTTCAGCTCACGGGATGGTAGCGCCCCCGAGCCAGATGCTCCCACACACAGTCGCGAAGTTCCCGGAACCGGTCGCAAGGGTGCCGACAAGGGCCCCGCCGGCAAGTCTTTGAAGATCTCTCCGTTCAAGCGCGAAGATCAGTCGGCAACCAACAGCAGTGGCGGCAGCAAACAGGCGTCGCTGCTGGAAGATGTGGAAAGCACAATTCCACCTATTTCCCTTCTGGATCCACCGGAAGAGCGCAAGGAAAAGGGTTACTCCGAAGAGTCTCTGCAGCACATGTCGCGGCTTCTGGAGGAGAAACTGGCAGATTTTGGCGTTTCCGTGGAAGTGGTGGAGGTTAATCCTGGCCCGGTTATCACCCGGTTTGAGATCAAGCCCGCTCCAGGAGTGAAGGTCAGCAAGATCTCCAATCTGGCGAAAGACCTGGCGCGTGCGTTGGCCGTTCTCAGTGTTCGCGTGGTTGAGGTGATCCCGGGCAAATCCGTGGTCGGTATCGAAATACCCAACGAAGAGCGTGAAATGGTACGCCTCAGTGAGGTATTGAGTGCCCGGGTATTTACCGAATCCTCGTCCGCCCTGACCCTGGCGCTGGGCAACGATATCGGCGGCAATCCGATGGTGGCCAACCTGGCGAAAATGCCGCACTTGCTGGTGGCGGGCACCACGGGTTCCGGCAAATCGGTGGGTGTGAACGCCATGCTGTTGAGCATGCTGTTCAAAGCCACGCCGGAGGAAGTCCGTTTTATCATGGTGGACCCGAAGATGCTGGAGTTGAGCATCTACGACGGCATACCGCATCTGCTGGCGCCGGTGGTTACCGATATGAAGGATGCCGCCAACGCCCTGCGCTGGTGTGTAGCGGAGATGGAGCGACGATACCGGCTGCTGGCTAGCCTGGGCGTTCGTAATCTGGCCGGCTACAACCGCAAGGTCAAAGATGCGGTGGCGGCGGGCGAGCCCCTGCTGGATCCTACTTGGAAGCCAGACCTGCACCTGGCTGATGATGAGCAGGAGCGCCCCGAGCTGGAGACGCTTCCGTTTATCGTGGTGGTGATTGACGAATTCGCTGACATGATGATGATTGTCGGCAAAAAAGTGGAGGAGCTGATTGCCCGGATTGCCCAGAAAGCGCGGGCTGCGGGTATCCACCTCATTCTCGCCACCCAGCGGCCCTCGGTGGATGTGATTACCGGCCTTATCAAGGCCAACATTCCTACCCGCATGTCGTTCCAGGTGTCGTCCAAGATCGATTCCCGTACGGTGCTCGATCAGGGTGGTGCAGAGCAGTTGCTGGGGCATGGTGACATGCTTTACCTGCCGCCCGGCTCCGGGCTGCCGGTGCGGGTGCACGGCGCCTTCGTGGACGATGACGAAGTACACCGTGTTGTCAGTGCCTGGAAAGCCCGGGGAGAGCCCGTTTATGTCGACGATGTACTGAACGGTGCCGAAGGGGAGAATTTGCCCGGGGTACCAAGCCTGAGCGAGGGCGGCGGAGACAGCGAGGGTGATGCCCTGTTCGATGAGGCGGTAGCGTTCGTGACCGAGGGCAGGCGTGTTTCGATTTCATCCGTGCAGCGGAAATTCAAGATCGGCTATAACCGGGCGGCAAACCTGGTCGAGGCCATGGAAGCATCCGGCGTGGTCAGCTCGGCCGGACACAATGGCGCCCGCGAAGTACTGGCACCACCGCCACCAAGAGATTAGGAGCACAGACACATGATGAAAGTTTCAAGGAGTTCAGGATTGGTTTTCGTGCTGGCAGCGTTGCTGCTTGCCTTGCCTGCCCACGCCGAGGACGGCGGTGGAGCGGCCGCAGCGGAACTGGCCTCAACCCTGGAAAGTTACGAATCCTTCCAGTCGAGCTTTATCCAGATCGTGGTCAACGAAAACGGCAACCGGGTTCAGGAAAGCAGGGGTTCTCTCAAGGCCAAACGGCCGGGCCTGTTCTACTGGGAAACCAACCAGCCTCATTCCCAGTTTGTGGTCAGTGATGGCAGCAAGGTAGAAGTCTATGACCCGGATCTTGAGCAGGTTACCGTTCACAGCCTGGACCAGAAGGTGTCGACAACCCCTGCGCTGTTGCTCAGTGGGGAAGTGGATAACCTTGACGAAACCTACAAGGTATCCATGAGATCTATTGGTGACGACACCCGGGAATTTACCCTTGAGCCCAGAAGCGAGGATTCTCTGTTCGTGTCACTGGAGTTGACCTTCTTCAAGGGAGAGCTCCAGGAGATGAGAATGCAGGACTCGTTGTCCCAGCTCAGCGTGCTGAGTTTCCAGGATACCCGCATTAACGAAGAGATTAAGGACAGCGCCTTTGTTCTCGATTATCCCGACAACGTGGATGTGATCCGGGACGGGGCCTGATGCAGGAAAGCCTGTTCGGGGAACAGCAGGGGTTTCGGCCACTGGCCGCACGAATGCGCCCTGCAAGCCTTGACGAATACGTCGGCCAGGGTCACCTGGTCGGTGAGGGCAAGCCGCTGCGGCGGGCGGTGGAGCAGGGACAGCTCCATTCCATGATTCTCTGGGGGCCTCCGGGCGTAGGCAAGACCACGTTTGCCCGCCTGCTGGCCAACCTCAGTGATCTCAGCTTCGAGACCGTCTCTGCCGTTCTGAGCGGCGTCAAGGACATCCGCGCGATTGTGCAGCGGGCGAAAGACCGCAAACACGGCGAGGGTCGCGATACCCTGCTGTTTGTCGACGAGGTCCACCGCTTCAATAAAAGCCAGCAGGATGCGTTTCTCCCCCACATCGAGGATGGCACCTTCATTTTCGTGGGTGCCACCACCGAAAACCCCTCGTTTGAGCTTAACAGCGCGCTGTTGTCCCGCACCCGGGTCTATGTCCTGAAGAACCTTTCGGAGGACGACATTCTGGAGTTGCTGAACCGCGCCCTGTCTTCTCCAGAAGGACTTGGGGGGCGTTTCAAGGTTGAGCAACCGGTGCTGGATCTCATGGCTTCCGCCTCCGGGGGAGACGCCAGGCGGGCCTTGAATATCCTTGAGGTGGCCACAGACCTCGCCGAACCTGACGGGGAAGATCGCGCCGTCATCACGCGGGACCATCTGGAACAGGTTCTGCAGACCAGCCTGAGACGTTTTGACAAGGGCGGAGATGTTTTCTACGACCAGATATCGGCGTTGCACAAGTCGGTTCGTGGCTCTGACCCCGATGGTTCCCTGTACTGGTTGTGCCGTATGCTCGACGGAGGCTGTGATCCCCTGTACGTGGCCCGTCGACTGGCCAGGATTGCCAGCGAGGATATTGGTAATGCGGACCCCAGGGCGTTGCAGATTGCCATGGACGCCTGGGAAGCCCAGGAGCGGCTGGGGTCACCGGAAGGTGAGCTGGCCCTCGCCCAGGCAGTGACCTACCTGGCGCTGGCGCCGAAGAGCAATGCCGTCTACAAGGCCTTCAACCAGTGTATGGCCGATATCCGCAACGATCCTGATTATGAAGTGCCGGTGCATCTTCGTAACGCCCCCACCAAACTGTTGAAGTCCATGGGCCACGGCGATGAGTACCGTTATGCCCACGACGAGCCCGAGGCCTTCGCGGCCGGCGAATCCTACCTGCCGGAGTCCATCCAACAACGCCGATACTATCAACCGGTGAATCGTGGCCTGGAAATCAAACTCGCGGAAAAGCGGGGCCGACTCGATGAATGGAACAGTAACAGTCCCCGCAAGCGCTACCCGCAAAACTGAAAATGGCCGCCTGGCCGTGCCTGCTGTAGCCACAGCTATCGTCGCGGGTATAATGCCCAATCAATCGTGAAAACTGTCAACTTACCTCTGAAACGGAAAACTCAGGATAATCATGCTCGATCCCAAACGTGTCCGCACCCAGACTGAAGAGATCGCCCGTCGCCTGGCCATCAAGGGTTTCGCCTTTGATAAAGCCACCTTCGATCAGCTCGAGGAACGCCGTCGTGCGATCCAGGTGAAAACGGAAACCTTGCAGGGCGAGCAGAACCGCCGGTCAAAATCCATCGGCAAGGCCAAGGCGGCCGGTGAAGACATCCAGCCTTTGCTGGATGAAGTGGAGGATCTCAAGAAGCAGAAATCCGAAGCAGAAGATGAGTTGCGTGCGCTGCAGGAAGAGCTCAACGGATTTCTTGCGACCATTCCGAACCTTCCTGATGAGGGCGTGCCGGCCGGTGAGAGCGAGGACGATAACGTTGAGGTTCGCCGCTGGGGTGCCCCCCGGCAGTTTGATTTTGAACCGAAGGATCACGTTGCCCTGGGAGAGGCTCTTGGCGGGCTGGACTTTGAAACCGCTACCCGCCTGGCGCACTCCCGGTTTGCGGTGATGCGTGGCCCGGTTGCGCGGCTGCACCGGGCGCTGGCCCAGTTCATGCTGAACCTTCATACCGAAGAGCATGGTTACCTGGAAGCCTATGTACCCTATCTGGTGAATGCCGAGACTCTGTATGGCACCGGTCAGTTGCCGAAGTTTGAGGAAGACCTGTTCCGCATAGACGGCGAGAAGCCGTTATACCTGATACCCACGGCGGAGGTGCCGGCCACCAACCTGGTCAGCGATACTATTCTGGACGCTAAGGAACTGCCCCTGAAAATGGTGTGTCACACCCCCTGTTTCCGCAGCGAGGCCGGTTCCTACGGCCGTGACACCCGGGGCATGATCCGTCAGCACCAGTTCGACAAAGTTGAGCTGATACAGGTGGTTCGGCCGGAGGAATCCGAGGCCGCGCTCGAGGCCCTGACCGGGCATGCGGAGAAGGTTCTGCAGTTACTGGAGCTGCCTTACCGGCTGGTAGACCTGTGCGGCGGCGATATGGGCTTTGCGGCGGCCCGCACCTATGACATCGAGGTATGGCTGCCCGGCCAGGACAAGTTCCGCGAAATCTCCTCCTGTTCCAATACCCGGGACTTCCAGGCACGTCGAATGCACGCGCGCTGGCGTAACCCGGAAACCAACAAACCGGAGCCGGTTCATACCCTGAACGGTTCCGGCCTTGCGGTTGGCCGTGCACTGATTGCGGTGCTCGAAAATTACCAGCAGGAAGACGGCAGCATTCTGGTCCCGGAGGTGCTTAAACCCTATATGGGAGGCGTTGAAAGAATCCAATGAGTGACAGATCCGACGACGCACCATGGAAGGGTGTTGGTGCGAAGCCGGCACCCGTTCGCTACCGCAAGAATCCAGTCACCGAGAATCCCAACAGTTCGGAGGGTGAGGTGGCACTGGTAGGTGCCGGCCCCGGTGATCCGGAACTTCTGACATTGAAGGCCTGGCGTCTGATTCAGTCTGCGGAAGTGGTGTTGTATGATCGTCTGGTATCGCCGGAAATCCTGTCGCTGATTCCGGAAGCCGCAGAACGGATCCACGTGGGCAAACAGCGCTCAAACCACACCTTGCCCCAGGATCAGATCAATAACCGGCTGGTAGAGCTGGCCCGCAAGGGGCGCAAAGTGGTGCGGCTGAAAGGCGGTGATCCTTTCATTTTTGGTCGCGGTGGTGAAGAGATTGAAACCCTGGCTGCAGCCGGTGTGCGCTTTCAGGTCGTGCCCGGAATAACGGCGGCTTCCGGTTGCGCGGCCTATGCCGGCATACCGCTTACTCACCGGGACCACGCCCAGTCGGTCCGGTTCGTGACCGGGCACCTGAAAAACGATACCTGCGACCTGCCGTGGAAGGATTTTGTCCAGAACAACCAGACCCTGGTGTTTTACATGGGACTGGTAGGGCTGCCCATCATCTGCCGCCAGCTGGTGGCCAATGGCATGTCGCCGGATATGCCTGTCGCGCTGGTGTCACGGGGCACCACCCCGGGCCAGCAGGTGGTGACCGGTGATCTGTCGAATATTGTCGAGCGGGTTCATGAAAACGCGGTGTCCGCACCCACACTGGTCATTATTGGCCGGGTAGTGACACTGAGAAGCAGACTGGACTGGGTGGGCAGCTGAGACCCCAGCCGCCGCTGTCATCAATCAGCCGCGACGCTTTGGCAGCACATCCTTGAGCTTGTTACGCATATCCCGCAGGGCTTTCTCGGTGGTCTCCCAGTCGATACAGGCGTCGGTTACCGACACGCCGTACTTGAGATCCGCCAGGTTTTCCGGAATTGACTGGTTGCCCCAGTTCAAGTTGCTTTCCACCATCAGGCTCTGGATTGACTGGTTGCCCTCCAGAATCTGGTGGGTAACGTCCTGGATGACCAGTGGCTGAATGCCCGGGTCCTTACTGGAGTTGGCGTGGCTGCAATCCACCATGATGGATGGGCGCAGTTTGGCCTTTTCCAGCGCCTGTTCGCAGAGCGCTACGCTTACGGAATCGTAATTGGGCTTGCCGCCGCCGCCACGCAGGACCACGTGACCATAGTTGTTGCCACGGGTACGGATAATCGCCACCTTTCCCTGCTGGTCGATACCCAGAAAGCTGTGGGGGTGGGATACGGATCTCATGGCGTTAACGGCAACATCCAGGCTGCCATCGGTGCCGTTCTTGAAGCCGATGGCCATGGACAGACCACTGCTCATCTCCCGGTGGGTCTGGGATTCGGTGGTACGGGCACCGATGGCAGACCAGGAAATGGTGTCCTGAAGGTACTGCGGCGAGATCGGGTCAAGGGCTTCGGTCGCTGTCGGCAGACCGAGTTCGGAGATGTCCAGAAGCAGGCGGCGGCCAATATGAAGACCCTGTTCGATGTCAAAGGTATCATTCAGATGCGGATCGTTGATCAGGCCTTTCCAGCCCACGGTGGTACGAGGCTTCTCGAAATACACCCGCATGACAATCAGCAGGGTATCGCTGACTTCGTCCGCCAGTTTTCTGAGCTTGGCAGCGTATTCACGGGCTGCCTCGACGTCGTGAATGGAACAGGGGCCTACCACCACAAACAGGCGGTGATCCTTGCCATCCATAATGTCATAGATAGCCTGGCGGCCGTTTTCCACGGTTTCCGCGGCTTTTCCGGAAAGCGGCAGTTCCTGCTTCAGCGCTTCAGGCGTGATCAATGGTTCCTGACTCGCCACATTCAGATTCTCTAGTTTGGTGCCCGACATTCTGTTGATTTCCCCGTCGCATGAAACATGACCGGCCTCGGTTTAGTTGCAGTAAACCCCGGCGAGTTGGTTATACTGCGTCATTTAATAAACCTTTTCAACGCTTCTGACGCGCGGGGAACGGATGCAGCAGAGCACGCAGAACAAGCGCAAAGTCCTGCCCCGAAAGCAGGTTGCGAAGAAGATGGCCGATGTGCTCTCCGGCATTCGCGTACCCGATCTTCCATACCCGGCCGGGCGACTGCCAGCGGACGCCGCCAGCGATTGGCGGCCCCTGCTTCTGTCATGCTGGATGGAGCAGAGGGACGAAACGGTTACCCGGCTAATTCGTTCCGTTTCCCTGAACTGGTCGGTCCAGCAGATCAACTCTGCCTATATCGCTGACCGCATTATGGGCGTGTTCCTCAAAACCAGTGGTCTGCATCCCGAACTGGCACGTCGCATCGCGCGCCTGCGGTTCTTTTTTGCCTGGCGCATGAACCTTGAAGGCGCAGGCGCACTCCATGAAACCCTTATTCAGTGGCTGGACAGCCTGCAGGACTGTCGGGGCTGGAGTGCGTCGGGCGGACGCTCGGCCAAGGTGATCCTGGACCAGCTCGATGCCCTGGTTATTGCAGTTTCCGGCAGTTTTGATTCAGGCGATATCGAGCCGGTACTTGCGTTCTGCCGTCACTGGGAAGACGACGCTGCCAGGCGCGAGCAGCAGAATGAGCGATTGCGCCATCGCCTGCTGGTAACCGAGCAGGGTGCTGCCAGACAACGGCGCGCGGAACAGACCGCACGTGCTCTTGTGGGACGGGCCTTGCAGAATCGTCAATTGCCACAGGCGGTTGTGGGTTTCATTTTCGACCACTGGTTCAGACTGCTGAAGCAGATCGTCTGGGAGGAGGGCACCGAGGGCGAGAACTGGCGCCATGCCGGAAAACTCCTGGAATGGCTTGTGTGGATTGGCGACCCCGGCCTCTCGGATCAGGATCGCAACCGTCTCTATACCGTTGGTGAGCAGATTGGTGACCGTATAACCGATGTCTGGAACCGGGTGCTGGACAAGCCGTTGGGCGAGGAAGCCCTGGAGGGTGTTCAAGCCGTAATGGTCGCCCGTCTTAGGGGAGAAATACCGGATCTGGTGCCCGCACTGCCCGCGGACGATCGTTTTTCATGGGATTCGTCGTGGCTCACCTTTTCTGCTCCCGCGGAAAAAGAGGTTGCGCTCATGACGGGCAGGTGGTTTGTGGAAGGCGAAGGTAACAGTGAGCAGCGCCGATTCTTTTTTGCGCTATTGCCGGAGACCTGTGAAGTGCTCTGGACCAACGGTGCGGGCGTCAAGCTCGGGCTGCTGCCCTGGTCGCGATTTGTCGAGTCGTTTGACCGGGGCACACTGCGGCTGCTGCCGCCACTCAAGCCTTTTGGCGAGGTACTGGCGGAAACCATTACCTCGCTGTCGGTGGTGCTTGAACGCCAGAAACTTCAACGCGAGCAGGCAGCAAAAGAAGCAAAGGCCCGGGCCGAGGCATTGCGGCGAGAGAAAGAAGAGGCAGAACAGCGGCGCCAGCAAGAGCAGGCCGCCAGGCAGCAGGAACTGGCTCGCCGCCAGCAGGCAGCAGCGGCGCAGCAACTCGCCGATGAAGAGGCTGAACAGGACCGTCTGTTGCGCGAGAAAGAAGCAGCGGCACGGGAGCTTGTCGACAGCATCAAACTTGGTGGCTGGATTGTGGAAGAAAGTACCGGCGAGGGTCAGCCCCCGGTTCGCCTCAAACTGGCGGTGAGAATTAACGCCTCGAAGAAGCTGGTGTTCGTGGACCGGTTAGGCCTTAACCGCAGTGAGTTTCTGGTGGACCAACTGGTTGATGAGATTGTAGCCGGCCACATTCGTGTGCTGGGCTTGTCTGCAGAATTCGACGATACCCTGTCCAGGGTTGTAGGGCGCATCCGGGTAGGTCGGAACTGACCCCCTCAACCGGTGACTTCAGGTGGATCATGAGCGAAATTGATTACAGCTTTGGCGACTATGACGATTCCCCGGAGTCCGGGGATAACCGTACTGAATATCGCCTGACAGCGAGCGCAAAGGTAACCCTGGAGCTGGAGTCCCCCGCGCCGGGGGATGCCGGCGACAGTGCAGAACGCGCGCTGGTTTCGCGAACCAGTGATCTGTCCGCAAAGGGAATCCGCATTGCTACCCCGGAGCCGTTCACGAAAGGGGCGATACTGCCAGCCTGGGTGAGCCTGGACGAAGTTTCCGAACCGTTCCGGTTAATGGTGGAAGTGGTATGGTGTCGCCCGGCAGATGCCGGTAGCTGGCTCGTTGGACTACAGATTCTGGAGTCGGACGAGACCGCGTACCTGGAGTGGGTGGAAGCGGTTGCCAGGGCAATGTCGGAGGGCTAACGGGGCGTTCCGGCGGGGAGCGCCCCACCGGAAATCTACAGGCGCTATCAGTCTTCCAGCTCGCCCATGCCCGTAATGTTGAAGCCGGCGTCCACGTACATGATCTCGCCGGTAATACCGCTGGCCATGTCGGAGCACATGAAAGCGGCGGCATTTCCGACTTCGTCGGTGGTCACATTGCGGCGCAGGGGTGCTCTGCGGGCGTTCTCCGCAAGCATCTTGCGGAAGCTTTTGATACCGGAGGCGGCCAGGGTCCGGATGGGTCCCGCGGAGATGGCGTTTACCCGAATGCCGTCACGTCCCAGGCTGCCGGCCATATAGCGCACGTTGGCCTCCAGTGACGCTTTGGCAAGCCCCATCACGTTGTAGTTCTGCAATACTTTTTCCGCACCCAGATAGCTCAGGGTCAGCAGAGAGCTGTTTTCATGCAGCATCTTGCGTCCGGCCTTGGCAAGTGCCACAAAGCTGTAGGAGCTGATGTCGTGGGCCATGCGGAAGCCTTCACGGGTAGTAACGTCAACGTAATTGCCGTCCAGCTCGTTTGCCGGGGCGTAGCCGACAGAATGGACGATCACATCGATATCGTCCCAGTGTTTGCCCAGTTCCGTGAACACGGCCTCGATTTCTTCATCACTGGCGACATCACAGGGGAAGATCAGTGAGCTGCCCCAGCCTTCGGCAAATTTTTCCACCCGGGACTTGAGCTTTTCATTCTGGTAGGTGAAAGCCAGTTCTGCGCCCTCTCTGGCAAAGGCTTCTGCAATGCCATAGGCAATGGAGTGCTTGCTTGCAACGCCGACTATCAGTGCTTTCTTGCCACTGAGTAATCCCATAACGATTCTCCCTGTGTTTCAGTTTAAGGCATTATCCATGAACCGTAACGGTGCGGGTAACGCTCAATTGGTCGTAGTGTCGTGCGCGGGCTGTCAGTTAGTTTTACCGTGCGTAGAACAGCGCCGCCCCCAGCAGTTCACGGGTGTACTCATGTTTTGGTGTGTTGAAAATTCCGGAAGCTTCTCCGTATTCCACCACGCGGCCATTTTTGAGCACCAGCAGTTTGTGGCTGAGGGCTCTGACGACGGCCAGATCGTGGCTGATAAACACATAGCTTAGACTATATTTATCCTGCAGTTCTCTCAGCAGGGTAATCACCTGTTTCTGGACCGTGCGATCAAGGGCCGAGGTGGGTTCATCCAGAATGATCAGTTCCGGTTGCAGAACCAGGGCGCGGGCGATGGCAATCCGCTGCCTCTGACCGCCAGAGAATTCGTGAGGGTAGCGATGCCGGGCATCCGGGTCCAGGCCCACATCGGTCAGTGCCCGGATAACTTGCCGGTCCTGTTCCTCCGGGGTTGCCGGCACATGTATCTCAAGACCTTCCCGGACAATCTCGGCAACTGACATGCGAGGGCTAAGACTGCCGAAGGGGTCCTGGAATACGATCTGGATTCGTTTGCGCCAGGGGCGGAATTCCTTCTGGTCCAGATGGGCCAGTTCGTGGCCGGTGAGCCGTATGCTGCCGGTGCTGCCGGTCAGTTTCAGCAGCGCATGGCCGATGGTGGTCTTGCCGCTGCCGCTTTCACCCACGATGCCCAGCGTCTCACCCTGGTTCAGGGAAAAACTGACTTTATCGACGGCCTGGAACCAGGCTTTAGGCTTGCCAAGCAAACTCTTACGGGTAATAAAGCGAACATCCAGATTGTCGACATCCAGCAGCGGCAGGTTGTTCACCATGGCGCCAGAAGGCGAGGCCGGCGGTTCGGCATCGAGCAGGCGGCGGGTATAGGGATGCTGGGGATCTTCAAACAGGGTTGTTGTCGCCGCTTCCTCCACCAGCAGGCCCCGTTCCATGACCACCACATGGTCGGCGTAGCGACGGACGATGGACAGGTCATGGGTAATCAGCAGAATGGCCATGCCCAACTTGTGCTGCAGGTCTTTAAGCAACTCAAGGACCTGTTTCTGCACAGTGACGTCCAGTGCGGTTGTTGGCTCGTCTGCGATCAGCAAGTCAGGCTCATTGGCCAGAGCCATGGCTATCATCACCCGTTGCTTCTGGCCGCCGGATAGCTGGTGCGGGTAGCTGTTCAGGCGCTCTTGCGGTGATGGAATGCCGACGAGTTCCAGCAGCTCGATACACCGCGCGCAGGCCTGGGGGCCGCGCATGCCTTTATGCAGAGCCAGGGTTTCACTGATCTGCTTCTCAACTGTATGAAGGGGGTTGAGCGATGTCATCGGCTCCTGGAAGATCATGCTGATCTGCCGGCCGCGTATCTGCCGCAGGCGCTTCTGGCTGATTTTCAGCATGTCTTCGCCCTGGAACAGGATTTCGCCGGTGGGGTAGCTGGCATGGCGCTCATCAAGCAGCCGCAGCACCGAGAGCGCAGACACGGACTTGCCGGATCCGCTTTCGCCAACCAGGGCCACGGTCTCTCCGCGGCCAATCCTGAGTGACAGCTGCTGGACAGCGTGAATGCTCGCGTCAAACGAAATCGACAGATCTTTGATTTCCAGCAGCGCAGACATATCAGTTTTTTCTCGGGTCGAAGGCATCGCGCACCGCTTCGCCGACAAAGACCAGCAACGTCAGCATGATGGACAGGGATACGAATGCCGAGATGCCAAGCCAGGGCGCGTGGAGGTTGGACTTGCCCTGGGCGATCAGCTCACCAAGGGAGGGGGAGCCCGAGGGCAGCCCGAAACCGAGGAAATCCAGGGACGTCAGACCAGTGATGGCGCCGGTCAGGATAAACGGCAGAAAGGTCAGGGTGGCCACCATGGCGTTGGGCAGAATGTGTCGGAACATGATCTTGCGGTTCCCCAGCCCCAGGGCCCTTGCGGCTTTGACGTATTCGAAGTTGCGGGCACGGAGGAACTCCGCACGCACCACATCCACCAGCCCCATCCAGCTGAACAGCAACATGATACCCAGCAGCCACCAGAAGTTGGGCTGCACGATACTGGAAAGAATGATCAGCAGATACAGCACCGGAAGGCCGGACCATACCTCGATGAATCGCTGCCCGACCAGGTCGATCTTGCCGCCATAGAAACCCTGGATAGCACCGACAACGACCCCGACGATGCAGCTGAGTATGGTAAGAATCAGCCCGAACAGGACTGAAATCCGGAATCCGTAGATGACCCTGGCGGCAACATCCCGACCCTGATCGTCAGTACCTATCCAGTTCTCGGCACTGGGTGGCGCCGGTGAGGGAACTTCGAGGTCGTAGTTGATTGTGTTGTAGCTGAAGCGTATCGGCGGCCATATCATCCATCCGTTGGCTTCGATCTCATTGGCAATAAAAGAATCCCGGTAGTCTGCTTCTGTGGGCAGAAAGCCACCGAAAGTCTCTTCAGGAACACTCTGGACCACCGGGAAATAGAGGTCCCCCTCATAGTAGGCGACCAGCGGCACGTCGTTGGCGATGACCTCGGCAATCAGGGACAGTCCGAACAGAAACAGGAATATCCAGAGGGACCAGAAACCACGACGGTTTTTGCGAAAGTTGGCCAGCCGCCGCTGCTGGATTGGGGTGAGCTTTACCGGGCTCATGAACCCTCCCGGCTTTCAAAATCAATGCGGGGATCAACCAGCACATAGGTAATATCGCTGACCAGTTTCAGCACCAGCCCCATGAGTGTGAAGATAAAGAGTGTGCCGAAGATCACCGGGTAATCCCGGTTTAAGGCGGCCTCAAAGCCGAGCAGCCCGAGTCCGTCGAGGGAAAAGATCACTTCTATCAGTAACGAACCGGTAAAGAACAGGGACACCAACACGCCGGGAAGGCTGGCGATAACAATCAGCATGGCGTTGCGGAACACGTGCCCGTATAGCACCTGCTTCTCTTCCAGGCCTTTCGCTCTTGCCGTTACCACGTATTGCTTGCTGATTTCATCAAGGAAAGAATTCTTGGTCAGCAGCGTAAGGGTGGCAAAACCGCCGATCACATTGGCGGTTACAGGCAGCGCCAGGTGCCAGAAATAATCACCGATTTTCTGATACCAGTTCAGTTCGTCGAAATTGGACGAGGTTAGTCCCCGTAATGGAAACCAGTCCAGGTAACTGCCACCGGCAAACAGAACAATCAGCAATATCGCAAACAGAAAGCCGGGAATCGCGTAGCCCACGACAATGACGGAACTGCTCCAGACGTCGAAGCGGGAACCGTCGGTAACCGCCTTGCGGACACCGAGGGGAATGGAAATGAGATAGATAATCAGGGTGGACCACAGTCCCAGTGATATCGACACCGGCATCTTGTCCAGTATCAACTCGATCACCGAGCGGTCACGGAAGAACGACTCTCCGAAATCAAAAGTGGCGTAATCGCCCAGCATTTTCAGGAAGCGCTCGTGGGGTGGTTTATCGAAGCCATACATGACTTCAATTTCACGGAGTAGTTCTTCAGGTAGGCCACGGGAGCCGCGACTGTCGCCGCTGGAAGAACTGACTTCGCCGCCGGAACCGCCGCCACTGGCCCTGGCGAGGGCGCCGCCGCCATGCCCTTCGGTTTCGGCAATCAGCTGCTCCACAGGGCCACCGGGCGCGGCCTGAACGATCACGAAATTGAGCAGCATGATTCCGAGCAGGGTGGGGATAATAAGCGCCAGGCGCCTGAGGATATAACTGCCCATTCAGCGGAGCTCCGTCAGCGATATTTCAGAGTTCTGCGTCATTGGTCAGTGCTTTTTACCCACCAGTTGTCAATATCAACACCGTTTTTGGGTACAGCGTCCGGGCGCTGCAGGAAGGTCCAGTAGGCGATGCGATCCTTGGGCAGGTACCAGTTCGGAACCACGTAATGGCCGTGGAGCAAAACCCGGTCCAGAGCGCGCACCCTGTGGACCAGCTCCTCGCGGCTTGGCGCCTGTATCACCATGTTGACGAGTTCATCCACCACCGGACTGTCGACGCCCATGTAGTTTCGTGATCCCTTCACATCAACCGTGGACGAGTGCCAGTATTCCCGCTGTTCATTGCCCGGGGAATCCGATTGCCCGATACTCTGGACGGTCATATCGTAGTCGAATTCGCGAATCCGCTGAATATACTGGTTGGTATCCACGAGACGGACCGAAACATCAATGCCCAACCGTGCCAGGTTGTTCTTGAACGGTAGTACCACCCGCTCGAAGGTCTTCTGATAGATCAGGATCTCGAACGCCAGCGGTTCACCGGTTTCGCTGTTCACCATGGTGCCGTCAACCACCTTGTACCCGGCTTCCCGCAACATAGTCAGGGCAGTGCGGAGGTTTTCACGCAGGCCACCGTCACCTGCGGTAGACGGCGGTTGATATTCTTCGAAAAAAACATCTTCCGGTAGCTGGTCCCGATAGGGCTCCAGAATTTCCAGTTCCCGGCCTTCCGGTAAGCCAGACGATGCCAGTTCACTGTTTTCGAAGTAGCTGCTGGTACGGGTGTATTGTCCGTAGAACAGGTTCTTGTTGGCCCACTCGAAATCAAACGCGTAAGCAAGGGCTTCGCGCACCTTGGGGTTACTGAATACGTCGCGGCGGGTGTTCATGGCGAATGCCTGCATTCCCGCAGGGCGGCTATGCTCAACCGCTTCGGTTTTTGCCTTGCCTGACTCGAACTGGTCACCGGTGTAAGCGGTTGCCCAGTTCTTGGCGGAGGATTCGACCCGGAAATCAAAGTTTCCGGCACGGAACGACTCGAGGGCGACGGTGTCATCCGAGTAGTAGTCGTATCGGATTTCATCGAAATTAAACCGGCCTCTGCGTACGCCAAGACCCTCGGCCCAGTAATCTTTGACGCGCTCGAAAGTTATTGAACGGCCTGCCTCAAAGTCTTTGATTCGATAGGGGCCACTGCCTACCGGTGGGGTCAGGCCGTTGTCTCCGAACTCACGGTCTTCCCAGTAATGACCGGGAAGAACGGGAAGCTGGCCAAGGATCAGGGGCAGTTCCTGGTTGTTGGTTTCGCCGAAATCGAAACGGATCCGCCGCTCACCCTCGACGGTGACTTCTGTCACGTCCGCGTAGTAGTTGCGATAAAAAGGGTGTCCCTGGGTGGTCAGCACGTCAAAGGAGAATTTTACATCCTCAGCGGTAATCGGTTCACCGTCCTGAAACCGTGCCTCTTTGCGCAGATTGAATATGACGTAACTTCGGTCATCAGGCGTTTCGATGGATTCGGCAATCAGTCCGTAGGCAGAGAAGGGTTCATCTGCAGACGCTTCCATCAGGGTGTCGTAAAGGTAGGTGTTGATGCCGGCCGCAGCCACGCCACGAATCACAAAGGGGTTGAAGGAATCGAAGCCGTTGGCCACGACGGCCATCCTTAGGGCGCCGCCTTTGGGGGCATCAGGGTTTACGTAGTCAAAGTGGGGAAAGCCTTCAGGATATTGAGCGTCCCCGTGCATGGCAATGCCGTGTTTCGCGGCTGTTTCGGCGAGGCTGGCCTGCCATGGCAGCAGAGCCATGGCAGCGAGAGTAAAAGCACTGATAAGGGATGAGGCTTTCCGCGTTTTTGTCATAGATCTCGCACGTTTCCGGTTCAGACTCAGGGACTGTTTCTTATATCAACATAGAGTACCAGACTTTGACCGGGCTGCAGATAACGGGATGTATTGAGGTCATTCCAGCTTGCGATGTCCCTGACATTCACAGCAAACCGGTTGGCGATGACGGAAAGGGAATCCCCCTTGCGGACCTGATAGCCGACCTTGCGAACCATGCCTTTAGCCCTGTCGTTACTGGCCAGCATCTTGGGTTGCTTGGATTTCGACCAGATAACCAGCTGTTTTCCGGGGATCAGTGGATCACCCGGAGCCATCCCGTTCCAGGAAGCCACTTGCCGTACAGAAACCCGGTGTTCGCGGGCAATATCCCAGAATGTATCGCCGGAACGGACGGTGTAGTCAACCCGGGTGCCGTCGGTGTTTTTGCCGCTGCTTTGCTGCTTTCTGGCCAGTCGTTCACTGGCGCTGAGGGCATAGGTGTCTGACTGCTTGGCCGCGGATGGGATCATCAGTCTCTGGCCGATGCGAATGATGTGGCTGTCCAATTTGTTGACCTGCTGGATAACCGAGGAGGTGGTGGAATATTGTCTGGCAATGGTGCTGATCGTGTCGCCGGATTGCACTTTATAGTTGTGCCAGGCTACCCGGTCGACCGGGGCGATACCTTTAAGCGCCGTGCTGAAGGTTTCGGCTTTCTCCCGCGGCACCAGGAGCCGATGAGGGCCTTCAGGTGATGTGGCCCAGCGATTGAACGATGGGTTGAGCAGGTAAATCTCATCAATGTCCACATCAGCCAGTTCAGCTGCCTGGGCGAGATCCAGCTGGGAGCCGGTATCTACGATTTCAAAATAGGGTTCGTCCGCCAGCGCGGGCAGTTCGATACCATACTTTTCTGGCTGGTCGAATATTTTCGCCAAAGCGATCAGTTTGGGTACGTAATGACGGGTTTCCCGGGGCAGGTCCAGGGACCAGAAGTCGGTGGGGGCGCTCCTGTTACGGTTGCGCCGCATTGCGCTGGAAACCGTCCCGCCGCCACTGTTGTAGGCGGCCAGTGCCAACATGTAGTCGCCGTCAAAACGGGTTGCCAGTCTGTCAAGATAGGTGAGCGCGGCGTCTGTGGCGGCAATTACGTCGCGCCGGTCATCGTGCCACCAGCTCTGTGTGAGACCAAAATATTTACCGGTTGACGGAATGAATTGCCACAGTCCGGCCGCACGGCCATGGGAATAGGCAAACGGGTCGAACGCACTTTCGACCACAGGAAGCAAGGCCAGCTCCGTGGGCAGGCCCCGTTTCTCGGTTTCAGTAACTATATAGTGCAGGTAACGGCTGCCGCGCTCGACCACACGGTTGATGTACTGGGGATGCTTCCTGTACCAGTTCAGTTGCGCCTGTACCCGAGGATCGCTGGCATCGTGATCCAGCGCAAACCCACCTCTCAGTCGATGCCACAGGTCCGGGGTGGCGGCAGGTTCTTCTGTGACCTGTTGTTCCGGCGTATCGAGTTTTTTTCTGGCGTCTTCCGCGGTTTTTTTCAGGGAAGGTTCAATGGCATCGTCAAGCCTGGTGCGGGAAGCCCGACCGGCAGGTTCACCGTCCGGTGACGACTCAATGGCCTCTTTCAGGTCGTCATCGCCGGCGGCAACGGTGAGCTTCTCTGACGCCAGTACATCGCCGGAGGTATTGGTTCCGAACCGGTCAAGAACGCTGCAGCCACTGGTGAGCACGCCGATAAGAACAAGAGTGGAAAATCGCGAGACCGTCATATGTTCTGCTTCCGAGTAGCTGGACCGAGCCGGGTTTAACTGTCTTAAAACCCGGCATATTTAATAAGTTAGGGTGCAAAGGTTACACGAATTCTATTGGAGCGCCTTTGAGAGGGTCAACAAGACCTACGTTACGGCGTTGATAGGAATTGTTACCTGCCTCCTGGTCAGAATGTGTCTTTGCCGTGGCGGGTTGCTGCAAAGACTTCATTGTCTGATTTGACTGGCTCCGACGCGTGGCGGTTTGCAGCGTCGATAACCGCCTTGTCATCCCAGCGCAAGAACGGGTTCAATCGCTTTTCGTCGCCGAGGATCGAGGGCACCGTGGGTTTGCCATCTTCGCGCAACTTCTGGCAGCGGGCTTCAAACTCCTTCAGTGATGTATCATCCGGCAACCAGTTGCGGGCGAATTTCAGATTGGCCAGGGTGTACTCGTGAGCGCAATACACGGCTGTCTCGTCCGGCAGCTCCCGCAGGGTTTCCAGGGACTGCTTCATCTGTTCCGGTGAGCCTTCAAACAGCCGACCGCAACCACACACAAACAGGGTGTCTCCGCAGAACAGAAGCGGACGCCCATTGACCGGGACGTTGGTGTAGTAAGCGATATGGTCCAGGGTGTGGCCGGGAACGGCGAGAACCTCGAACGTCAGAGTTTGCCAGACGACCTCGTCCCCTGGGTGCACCTCGCTGTTGGCTCCTTTGAAGGGAGAGTTGGCAGGACCAATGATACGGCAGTCGTGCACTGTCCCAGACAGCTTGCTCACACCGCCGACATGGTCAGGGTGGTGATGGGTTACCAGAATCGTGTCCAGCTCCAGCCCCTGATCGGCGAGGAACTCAATGACGGGTTCTGCCTGCCCGGGATCCACCACCAGCGCCTTGCGGTCTTCACTGTTGGACAGGCACCAGATGTAGTTATCATTGAAAGCTGGAATAGCGTCGATGGTCAGCATAGGCTCCCACATGTGCAATGCGAATGTGCCTGTTATCATAGTGCATTAATCCCGGCGTCCCAACACCGGGACCGCAATGAACGCCTGATGAAGGTCAGTCAAGAGGGAAGGTAGCGATGAGCCAGGCAGGTGAGGTGAATTATTCCGCCCGACATGACAGCTTTGAAAGCTGGTTTAAGACGCCCCTGGGCCAATCCCTGTTGGCAGACCAGAAAGCCTGTGTCGAGCACCATGCTCGAAAGCTCTCGGGCGCCCGGCAGCTGCAGGTCGGGCTCAGCCAGCAATTTCCGCTGGCATCTGCTACCGATTTCGCCCAGCGAATCCGCACCACACCCACCTGGGATTCGGCGATCCCTGAGGGCGTAGCGGTGTGCGACGCCGATGAATTGCCTTTCCCCGGGGATTCCATGGACCTGGTGATTCTTCATCACACAGCTGACTTTTCGCCCCATCCGCACCAGGCTCTGCGAGAGGCCTCGCGGGTTCTCAAGGGGGAAGGAGTGATGCTACTGATCGGCTTCAATCCCTTCAGTCTCTGGGGCCTGAGAAAACTGTTTTCCAGGCATCAGGGTGGTCCCTGGGGCGGTCGTTTCATGATGAGGCGTCGGATGGAGGATTGGCTGCGGTTGCTGGATTTTACGGTGGAATCCGCAGACTCTTCATTTTTCCGGATGCCCCTTCAGCGGGCGGTGTTGAACGAACGTAAGAGCCTGATGGAAAAGGTATGTGGCAACCGGTTTCTTCCGGTGGGCGCCTATTACTGTATCCTTGCCAAAAAACGGGTTTACTCCAGGCTTCCCCGCAAGCCGGTCTGGCAGAGCAGCAAAGTGATTGCACTGCCTGGCAGAGGTGCCGTGGGCGCCTCCCGTCTTTATCCGGGCAAAGGCGGCAGCAAGTCTGCCGCAGTCAATCATAATCATGTTGAGGAATGCTGATGGCCGGTAAGGTTGTTCTCTACACCGATGGCGCCTGCAAGGGAAACCCTGGCCCGGGTGGCTGGGGTGTGGTGCTGAGCTATGGCAATGCCAGTAAAAAACTGCACGGTGGCGAAGGTAATACTACCAACAACAGAATGGAATTGATGGCCGCGATACGCGGCCTTGAGGCGTTAAAGCGACCCTGTGAAGTGGAGCTGTATACCGATTCCCAGTATGTCCGCAAAGGTATAACGGAATGGATGCATGGCTGGAAACGCAACGGTTGGAAAACATCGGCGAAAAAACCGGTCAAGAATGAAGACCTCTGGCGGGAACTGGATAATGAAGTGGCAAGGCACAAGGTGAACTGGCACTGGGTCAAGGGGCATTCTGGCAACCCGGGCAATGAACTGGCAGACGAGCTTGCCAACCTTGGCGTGGAAGAACTGGCGAATGCTTAACCAACGGGGCTGAGATGAGACAGATAGTACTGGATACAGAAACAACCGGTATCGACCCGGCAGAGGGTCACCGGATTATCGAAATAGGGTGCGTGGAATTGATGGAGCGTCAGACCACCGGGCGCCACTATCACGTGTATGTGAATCCGGAAAGAGAAGTAGAAGCCGAGGCAATTACCGTCCACGGCATAACCAACGAGTTTCTCGCAGACAAACCCAGGTTTGCGGACATTGCCAATGAGTTCTTTGACTTTATCGAAGGCGCCGAACTTGTCATTCACAACGCCGCGTTCGATATCGGCTTTATGGATTCGGAATTTGCCCGCCTCAAGCCGGTTCGCAAGACGGCGGATCATTGCGGTGTAGTGGATTCCCTCGCCATCGCGCGCAAAAAACATCCGGGGCAGAAAAACAGCCTGGACGCACTGTGCAAACGGTATGGTGTCGACAACAGCAGCCGGGACCTGCACGGGGCCTTGCTGGACGCCGAGATTCTGGCCGACGTCTACCTGCTGCTGACGGGCGGTCAGACCGCCTTGTCACTGGATGCCGGCAGCGATGAAGCCGGGGGCGGAGGCGGTATCCGCCGGCTGGCCGCAGACCGCAGGCCGCTCAATGTTGTCCGGGCCAGCGATGATGAGTCCTCTGCCCATGAAGAATTCATGGCACTGCTTGCCAGCCGGTCCGGTGGGACAGTCTGGGACAAGCTGGCATCCAGCGATTAAGCCGCCCCCAAAGTGGGTCCTGGTTCAACAATGAGAACTGTGGCGGAACGTACGTTTTGTTACATTCCCGCTTTCTTGAGCCGCTTGAATTTTGTGTTATAAGTAATGATAAGTTCGCGGGTTTTCCGCGAACTTTTATTTTTGTCGGGACGAATAAATCCGGCGCATAAAAAGGCTCCAAAAAAACCGGAAGGGTCACATTCCAGGAACATGGCGCGGCAGTTTCCGCATAATTTACAGGAAGCGTTTATGGTTCAATCGTCTCTGGCGACGAAGTCACAGTCATTTGATCTGGTCAAAAGTGAGATTGAACAGACCATAAGACAGGCAGAGTCCAACCTGGAACGCTTCCAGGAAAATCGGGAGAGCGGTGAGAACCTGCAGAACTGTGTGGATTTTCTGAACCAGCTCCGCGGTATTTTTATTCTTGTTGAACTGCGGGCCGGCACACTGTTGTGTCAGGAAGCGGTAAGCATGGCGAACGACGTTCCGGTCGGCGCCAACGATGACAAGAACATACTCCTGACCACGCTTAACAGCGCCCTGTTCATACTGCGCCGTTATGTCGAGTACTACCATCAGCAGCGTGCTGATCATCCCGAGCTTCTATTGCCGGTTATCAATGACCTGCGTGAGGCGCGGAAGGAAAAGCCCTACCCGGAGTCCTGTTTTTTTGATGTCGATCTGGAAGAGCGGCCTGATTTCTGTGCCGATCTTGTTATGCCGCCCTTTGAAGGGAACGAGGCGGAATATGAAATTCTGGCCCGTCGTATGCGCCTGAGCTTTCAGGTTGCGCTGTTGGGCATTCTTCGTGACAAGAATGAGGCGGTCAGCAAAAAGCTGTTCAGTCGCGCTGCTCGAGGTTTTGCGCGGCTATGTCAGGGTCAGCCAATGGCGCAGATGTGGTGCCTGGTGGGGATTGTTGCTGACACCATGCTTGATCGAGCCATGGGGTTCAGTAAAGCCCGCAAGCGCATGTTCATGAGAATTGAAAAGTATTCCCGCGAAGTGGTGTATGTGGGGCAGGTGGCGACGGCAAAGGATGCGCCGGACTCCCTGATCCGGGATCTTGTCTATCTGTTGTACCGCAGCGGTTCCGCAAATCCCGAGGTTACCTCTGTGCTGTCGGCCTTCCGCCTGGCACCGGCCGAATTTCCGGACTCCATGCTTGATGCCCATGCCCGCCGGCTCTATGGCCCGGGCTCGGACGTGCTCAAATCCCTCTCTACTGCCCTGCAGGACGAACTGAATCAGCTCAAGGACAAGCTGGATATTGTCGAGCGCGGCATCGAGCCTGACCTGGCTGAGCTGTCTTCCATTGCCGATGCCCTGGAGCGTATGGCAAACACCCTGGTCATGCTCGACCTGAACCAGCTGGGAACCATGGCCCGCGCAGAAGCGAACAAGCTGCGAACCTGGGAGGAAGAGAAACGGCTGCCGGTGGGGGATGAGCTCTACAAATTGGCGGACTCGGTGCTTGGCATCGAAGATGCCGTGATGCAAATTGTAACCCGGGGCATCACCTCGGAAACGGATGCGCTTGCGGGTGGCCAAAGGAACCGGGAGGAGTCCCTGTACCTGAAAGAAGCCATGTTCGTGGTGGCCGATGAGGCCAGAAGTGCGCTGACTCTCGCAAAGCGGGCGATTACAGCCTTCATTGAATCCGACTACGACAAGCTCCACCTGGCCAACCTGCCGGGAACCCTGCACAGCATCTGGGGTGGTTTGCATATGCTCGATGATGCGGGCGCCGCGTCCGTGCTTGAGCGGGTGGCCGGGTCTATCCAACAACGTCTGCTTGATGCCAGGGAAGCGCCGCAGCCACAGGTCCTGGAGGCACTGGCGGATGCTCTCACATCCCTTGAATATTATATCGAGAGTATCGGCAAACGGGAGGAGCGTAACGCTGACTTGTTGCGGCTCGCGGAATCGTCCCTAGCCGATGTTGGGCTATAGGCCAGTCTACCGGGGACCTGATACAAAAACCCCTGCCGCGAGCGCGTGCAGGGGTTTTTTGTGGGCTGGTCCAAAAGGCGTTCAGCCCATGTTGAACAGTTCGCCCAGTTTGGTTGCCAGCATCATGTCGCCTTCGGCGCGCAACTGGCCGGCCATGAACGCCTGCATGCCATCGGTTTCGCCTGACACGATGCCTTTAAGGGTTTCGGAATTCATGATCAGCGTGACAGAAGGATCGTCGTGGGCACCTTCGACCGCCTTGCAGGTGCCATCCTTGATAATGACGTGGTAGGTCTTGTCGTCTTCGATATCGAACTGGAATACCAGGTCAAGCCCTTCAGCGGCGTCTGCGTTGAAATTCTGTTCAAGCTTTTCAAAGATTTGAGCTACAGACATTAGTTTACCCTTATTGGTGTTTGTCTTGGCGTATTGACGGCGGGCGAGCCGACGTAGCAATCGACTTTAGGGTGAGACAATAGCGCTGTCAAGCTCGATCGAACGCTTGTTTTAATTTTCTTTATTAAGGGGATGGGTTGTACCTCTGGGCGCCTCAGTTACAATCGAGCGCTAAAGAATCACCCTGGAGAAGCAACTTGGAATTTCTGACAGAGTTCGGTTTGTTCATTGCGAAAACGGTCACCCTGGTAGTGGCTCTGATTGTTGTCATTTCGGTGATTATGTCCGCGGCACAGAAAGAAAAGGATGATCACGGTGGCGATGGCGAACTGCGGGTTCGCAAACTCAATGAAAAATACCGCAAGCTGAAGGATGCGCTTCAGGAAAAGCTGCGCAGCGACGCCGAGCACAAAATCTTTGAAAAAGCCCGCAAGAAAGCAGAAAAAGCAAAAGCGAAGGCCGCCAAGGCCAAGCGCAAAGCGGGTGACGCCGAGGAAGAGGCCAAGCCCAAGGTCTATGTGCTGGATTTCGATGGCGATATCAAGGCCAGCGACACTGATTCTCTGCGCAGGTCGATCACTGCCGTGCTCAGCGTAGCGGAACCGCAAACCGATGAAGTGGTCATCCGCTTGGAAAGTGGCGGTGGCCTGGTGCACTCCTATGGTCTCGCGGCGGCACAGCTGGACCGCATTCGCGCAAAGGGTATCAAACTGACTGCGTGTGTTGACAAGGTGGCCGCCAGCGGCGGTTATATGATGGCCTGTGTTGCGGATCGCATCGTGGCGTCGCCGTTTGCCATTCTGGGCTCCATTGGCGTTGTCGCCCAGTTGCCGAACTTCCATCGGTTCCTGAAGAAAAACGATGTGGATTTCGAGGTTCTCACTGCCGGAGAGCACAAACGGACCATGACCATTTTTGGGGAAAACACCGAGAAGGGCAGGGCGAAGTTCCTGGAGGATCTTGAAGATACCCACGTTCTGTTCAAGGAGTATGTCGGGGAGCGTCGCCCCGGGCTGGACATGGCCGCCGTCGCCAACGGGGATATATGGTTTGGCCGGCGGGCCCTTGAGGTCAATCTGATCGACGAAATCAAAACCTCCGACGAATTTCTCATTGAAGCCTGTGACCGTGCCGACGTAATCTCGGTAAGTTATCAACGCAAGCGCACACTACCGGAAAAGCTCGGCCTGGCCACCAGTGCGGCACTTGAGCACACCGTATGGCGGGTACTGAGCGCGTTCCGCAATCAGAAAATCCAGTAGAGCCAATAACAACGGGGAAAACATCATGACAAATGACACCGAGTTCAAGGCATGGCGTGTTCAGGAACAGGATGGCGAGTACGTTGGTTCGGAACAGACACTGCACGTATCGGACCTGCCCGAGAATGACGTTCTGATCCGAGTCAGCCATTCTTCCCTTAACTACAAGGACGCCCTGTCCGCCTCCGGGAACAAGGGCGTTACCCGTAAATTCCCCCACACACCGGGTATTGATGCCGCCGGAGAAGTGGTGGAAGCCACTGCTGGCCCTTTCTCTGCCGGCGACATGGTATTGGTCACGGGCTACGACCTTGGCATGAACACGGACGGTGGTTTTGGCGAATACATCCGCGTACCAGCAGACTGGTGTGTGGCGATGCCCCAGGGTTGGGATGCACGTACCGCCATGATCTATGGCACTGCCGGCCTGACAGCCGGCCTGAGCGTGAAAAAACTGCTGACCATGGGTGCGAGTCCCGAGCAGGGCAAAGTCGCGGTCAGTGGCGCCAGTGGTGCGGTAGGCAGTGTGGCCGTCGAGCTTTTGGCTAACCTCGGCTTCGAAGTAGTCGCTATCAGCGGCAAGCAGGACCAGGCAGAAGTGCTCAAGAATCTGGGCGCTACAGAAATCCTGGGTCGTGAGGCGTTGGCTACCGAAAAGAAACCCATGCTCAAACCTGCCTTCGCAAACGCTGTCGATACCGTAGGCGGTGGCCCTTTGGCAGAACTGCTGAAGCAGATCCACCCGGGCGGCTCTGTGTCCTGTTGCGGTCTCGTGGCCGGCCCGCAACTGGAAACCACCGTGCTGCCGTTTATCCTCAGGGGAAACAACCTGCTGGGCGTGGATTCGGTGGAGATTCCGATGGCTGAGAAGCAGGCGGTATGGGACAAGTTTGCCGGTGAATGGGCGTGCAAGAAAACGGAAGCGTCTGCCCGTGATATTGGGCGTAGTGAGCTGGATGCGGCGTTGAAAGCGTTTCTGAAAGGGGAGTCTTCAGGGAAGATTGTTCTCGATCATTCAAGATAATGAGTAGCGATTTGTGGTCGGGCAGGACATTGTCCGACTACACAATCGTTGCTCAAACGTAGGTCGATAGAGCGCAGCGAAATTCGACCTACGGTTGACGTTGGGAGTAGGAATCAGGACGCCCGGCGGCGGAACAGGGGGACATCTGTATCCGTGGCCGCCTGATAACCCTGGGTAAAGAAATTCAGGCAACGCGCTGCCTTGTTGATGTCCTTATCCCCGCGCAGCACGTAGGTATCAAAACCACAGCGCTTCATGAACTGCAGCTGATCCAGCAACACATCTCCCACGGCCCTGAGCTCATGGCGGTAGTGCAGCCGCTCACGCAGAATCCGGGCAATACTGTAACCACGACCATCACTGAACTTAGGAAAGTTCACCGCAATCACCGGAAGCTCATTGGCAACCCCGGCCAGAATCTCCGGCTCCTCGTGACTATCAAGCCAGACCCCGATGTCATCGCGGTCTTCGAAGTGCTCCTTGCCCGCCAACCAGAGATCGGCGGGAATCAGTGCAGGCTGGTGCGGGACATCCAGAGACTCTCCATCAGCCGGTCTGGGAACCACAACCCATTCGTCGTGACGGATACTACCGTCGCTGGTAATCAAATCAGGCATAAACCCGCTCCTTGAATGGCTCAATGCCAATACGGCGGTACGTGTCCAGAAAGGGCTCTTCCTCTGTCCGGTTGTCGACGTACACATTAATGATTTTCTGAATCACTTCGGGCATATCATCCCGGGCAAACGATGGTCCCAGAATCTTGCCGATGGCAGCATCGTGATGGGATGAGCCGCCCAGACTGATCTGGTAGAACTCCTGGCCTTTCTTGTCGACACCCAGTACACCAATGTTGCCCACATGGTGGTGACCACACGCGTTCATACAGCCCGAGATATTCAGGTCAATATTGCCGATGTCGTACAGGTAATCCATATCGTCAAACTGGCGCTGGATAGACTCGGCGACGGGTATGGATTTGGCGTTGGCCAGGGCACAGTAATCGCCGCCAGGGCAGCAAATCACATCTGTCAGGGTGTTCAGGTTCGCGGTGCCAAAACCCATCGGAGTGACGGCCTGCCAAAGCTCGAACAACTCGTCCTTTCGGACGTCCGCCAATACCACGTTCTGCTGATGGGTAACCCGCACTTCACCAAAGCTGTACCGGTCAGCCAGATCTGCAATCTGCTCCAACTGACGATCACTGACGTCCCCCGGAGGCGTACCGGTCTTTTTCATGGTCAGGGACACAATGGCGTATCCCGGCTTCTTGTGGGTGTCCACATTGTGGCTGATCCACTGGTCAAACTCGCGGTTTTCAAAGCGTTGGCCCGCCAGGGTTTCCGTAACCTCCGGAATTGGCTGGTAGTCCGGCTCAGTAAAGTAGCCCTGGAACTGGCTGATGGCTTCCGGGGTCAGGCGGGTGGGAGAGTCCTTGATGTGGGACCATTCATCTTCCACTTTCGCCGCAAAGCCTTCCGGAGTCAGAGCCTTCACCAGGATCTTGATGCGGGCTTTGAATTTGTTGTCGCGGCGGCCATAGCGGTTATAGACACGCAAGACAGCTTCCAGGTAAGTCAGAAGGTCCAGCTCCGGCAGGAATTCACGACTCACCGGGCCGACCATGGGGGTGCGACCGAGACCACCGCCAACGTGTACCCGGAAGCCAAGCTCGCCCTGATCGTTACGAACCATCTGCAGGCCAATGTCGTGAACCTGGATGGCAGCGCGGTCAGTATGTTCGGACGCGTTCACCGCCACTTTGAATTTGCGGGGCAGAAAGGCAAACTCCGGATGGAAGGTCGACCATTGCCGGATGATCTCGCAGTACGGGCGAGGATCGGCTATTTCATCTGCCTGCACACCGGAAAACTGATCGGTTGTGGTGTTGCGAATGCAGTTGCCGCTGGTCTGATTGGCGTGCATTTCCACTTCTGCCAGTTCTGCCAGTATGTCCGGCACGTCTTTAATCTCAGGCCAGTTGAGCTGGACATTCTGGCGTGTTGTAAAGTGGGCGTAACCTTTGTCATAGTCCCGCGTTATGCGAGCTAACCGGCGCAGCTGTGTGGATCGGAGCATTCCGTAGGGAACGGCGATACGCAACATCGGCGCAAGACGCTGTACATACAATCCGTTCTGAAGCCGCAGGGGAAGAAACTCGTCTTCACGCAGCTCACCAGCCAGGGCCCTTTGGGTCTGGTCCCGGAATTGTTCAACCCGCTCGGCAGCCATCTGCCGATCGTGCTCGTCGTAAACATACATAGTGGAACGCCTTGCTGAAACGCTGGAAATAGGGCTTTGGAGCCTGTTCTTGCGAAGGAGAATATCACTGCGCCGTTATTCTTAAAATGATTATTTCAAAATATGGTTATCGATTTGAGTGATATAGAAAGGGAGATATTGCTGGACGGATAGCACATTTCAGCCTAGATTTAGAAAGGCGTGCTTGAAAAAACAGACAACAACATAGCGGGGAAAGAGTATGAAGAAGATAACGCGAACAGATAGCCAGGCCGATGCAGTTGCAGCCGTACTGCTGATTGTTCTTGTCGTTGCCTTTGCAGTCATCTGGGTGTCCGGCCAATAGTCCCTATTGACCGGAAAGCACCACCTTGACCACGACGATCAGAGTAACGACAAAACCGGCGGTGAACAGGATACCGGCGATAATATAGGGCCAGGGACTGTGGCTCGAGAAATCTTCCTCCCGGCGCTTGTCGGACTGCACTCCCAGTGCGCCCGCGAGGATGCTCTGCATGACTTTGAGCACGCCCGGTCCTTTTTTAGAATTGGCGGGCTTTCTTCTGTTGTCCTGTCTCTCGGCCATACTACCTTCCAGCTAATCAGTGTTGGATTGCCGGCGGTGTTATTCCGCCGGGTCGTAAGCGAGGCTGGGAGCCAGCCAGCGTTCAGCCTCCGCTTTCGATATCTGCTTGCGTTCAGCATAGTCTTCAACCTGGTCTGCGCCAATCTTGCCCACTGCGAAGTACTTTGATTCCGGGTGGGAAAAGTACCATCCGGATACAGCCGCCGTGGGAAACATGGCAAAGCTTTCGGTCAGTTCCAGTCCCGCGTTCTCCGGAGCATTCAGCAGCTCAAACAGGGCTGCCTTCTCGGTATGATCCGGGCAGGCCGGATAGCCGGGTGCCGGGCGGATGCCTTGGTAGCGCTCGCGAATCAGATCCTCGTTTTTCAGCGTTTCGTCGCTGGCGTATCCCCAGAACTCCTTCCTGACCCGTTCATGCAGATGCTCAGCGAAGGCCTCGGCCAGGCGGTCGGCAAGCGCTTTCACCATGATGGCATTGTAGTCGTCGTTGTTATTCTTGAACTCAAGAGAGAATTCTTCCGCCCCGATACCGGTGGTGACTGCAAAACCACCAATATAATCGCAGGGGCCGTCCCCCTCCGGTGCCACGAAATCTGACAGCGCCATCATCGGCTTGCCTGGCGCCTTGTCATCCTGCTGGCGCAGGTGGTGCAGGGTGGTGAGCTCCGTCTGACGACTTTCGTCAGTGTAGAGCACAATGTCGTCGCCACGCCGGTTGGCTGGCCAGAACCCGATGACGGCTTTTGCAGAAACGCGCTTTTCGTCGATCATTCGCCGCAGAATTTTCTGGGCGTCTTCGAAAAGTGTCCTGGCAGTTTCGCCCCGCTTGGGATCATCGAAGATCGCCGGGTATTTGCCCGACATATCCCAGGAAATGAAGAAGGGTGTCCAGTCGACATAGTCGAGCAGCTTTTCCAGGTCGTAGGTTTCAAAAGACCTGACCCCGATAAAACTTGGCCGGGGAGGCTCATAATTGTTGAAGTCGAGCTCGGGAGCCCGATCGCGAGCTTCCTGGAGTGATACCAGCTTGGTGCGTTCACCACGGTTCTTGCGGCGTTCGCGGATGTCGTGGTATTCGGTTCGCGCAGCGTCTACCAGTGCTGGTTTCGCGGTCTTGCTGAGCAGCTGGGACGCCACGTTAACGCAGCGGGAGGCGTCCGATACGTACAGGGCGATATCGTTCCGGTAATGCTGCTCGATCTTGACTGCCGTGTGGGCCTTGGAGGTGGTGGCGCCACCAATCATCAGCGGGATGTGGAAATCCAGCCGCTGCATTTCCTTGGCTACATGCACCATCTCATCCAGCGACGGAGTAATCAGGCCACTGAGACCAATGATATCCACGTTCTCTTTCTTCGCAGTCTCCAGGATCTTGTCGCAGGGCACCATCACGCCCATGTCGATGACTTCGTAGTTATTGCACTGCAATACCACACCAACAATGTTCTTGCCGATATCGTGCACGTCGCCCTTGACCGTCGCCATCAGGATCTTGCCTTTGGCTTTCTGCTCCTCGGTTTTTTCGGCCTCGATGTACGGAATCAGGTGGGCGACCGCCTGTTTCATGACGCGGGCGCTTTTGACCACCTGGGGCAGAAACATCTTCCCATCGCCGAACAGATCGCCAACCACGTTCATGCCGTCCATGAGCGGGCCTTCAATCACCTCAATAGGGTGATCGGCCCGCTGACGGCAGGCTTCCGTGTCGTCGATGATGTAGCTGGTAATACCCTTGACCAGGGCGTGCTCAACCCGTTTCTCGACCGGCCACTCCCGCCAGGCCAGGTCTTCCTCCTGGGTTTTTCCGCCTTTGCTGCGGTAGCGTTCGGCAATTTCAAGCAGCCGGTCGGTTGCGTCGTCGCGACGGTTAAGAACCACATCTTCGACCAGCTCTTTCAGCTCCGGGTCGATTTCGTCGTAGATCACCAGTTGCCCGGGATTGACGATACCCATGTTCATGCCCGCTTTGATGGCGTGATACAGGAACACAGAATGAATGGCTTCCCGAACTGCGTCGTTGCCGCGGAATGAGAAGGATACATTGCTTACACCGCCGGAAATGGAGGCATGGGGCAGCTTCTCGCGAATCCAGCGACTGGCGTTGATGTAATCCACCGCGTAGTTGTTGTGCTCTTCAATGCCGGTGGCAATGGCGAAAACGTTGGGATCGAAAATGATGTCTGCGGCGTTGAAACCTATGTCCACAAGCAGGTCGTAGGAGCGTTTGCAGATCTCTGTTTTGCGTTCATAGGTGTCGGCCTGGCCGTCTTCGTCGAAGGCCATGACTACCACGGCGGCGCCGTAGCGCATGCAATCCCGGGCGCGCTTGAGGAATTCTTCCTCGCCTTCTTTCAGACTGATGGAGTTCACCACCGCCTTGCCCTGGATACAGCGAAGGCCGGCCTCAATAACATCCCACTTGGACGAGTCGATCATCAACGGAACGCGGGAAATGTCAGGTTCGGAGGCTACCAGGTTGAGGAAAGTGACCATGACCTCCTTCGAATCCAGCATGCCCTCGTCCATGTTGATGTCGATGATCTGGGCACCGTTTTCCACCTGGTCACGGGCAACACTGAGCGCCTCCTCGTACTGCTCTTCCTTGATCAGTCTCAGGAAACGTTTGGACCCGGTGACGTTTGTACGCTCACCCACATTGATAAAGAGGGTGTTTTCATCACCGGTGAAAGGCTCCAGGCCGGACAGGCGTAGCGCTTTCTTGGGCGTGGGGATTTTACGGGGCGGATACTTGGAAACCGCGTTGGCGATGGCCTCGATATGGTCAGGCCGGGAGCCGCAACAACCGCCAATGATATTCAGGAAGCCATCCCGGGCGAATTCCTCGATGATGTCCGCCATCTCTTCCGGGGTCTGGTCGTATTCGCCAAACTCATTAGGCAGGCCGGCATTGGGATGGGCGCTGACGTAAGTGTCCGCCTTGTTGGAGAGTTCCTCCACGTAGGGGCGAAGCGCGTCGGCACCCAGGGCGCAGTTCAGGCCCACGGAAATGGGTTTGGCATGGGCCACGGAATTCCAGAAGGCCTCGGTGGTCTGGCCGGACAGGGTTCGACCGGAAGCATCGGTGATGGTGCCGGAGATCATGATCGGCAGCTCGATACCGCTGTCGATAAAATACTGCTGAATGCCGTAAATGGCGGCCTTGGCATTCAGGGTGTCGAAGATGGTTTCAATCAGGATCAGATCACAGCCGCCCTCGACCAGTCCATCAACCGCTTCGTAGTAGTTATCCACCAGGGTCTGGAAATCAACGTTGCGGTAACCCGGGTTGTTTACATCCGGTGAAATGGAGGCTGTTCGTGAGGTAGGCCCAACGGCACCAGCCACGAAACGTGGCTTGTCCGGGTTGCGTTCGGTAAATTCATCAGCAATCTGGCGTGCCAGTTTTGCCGCCGCCACGTTCAGCTCTCTGGCAATAGACTCGAGACCATAATCCGCCTGGGACAGTTGAGTTGAGTTGAACGTGTTGGTTTCTATAATATCCGCGCCGGCGTCCAGGTAGTCCGCGTGGATATTGCGGAGCAGGGCCGGCTGGGTGAGGTTCAGCAGATCGTTATTGCCCTGGACTTCCCGGTCATAATCAGCAAATCGCTCGCCACGGAACGCTTCCTCGTCCAGTTTCAGGTTCTGGATCATGGTTCCCATACCGCCATCAAGAATGACAATCCGTTCTTCAAGAGCGTTTTTGAGTTGTTGCAGGCGGGTGTTGCGATCGGTCATAGAAATTACTTCCGGGTGTCGTATTTGACGTAATTTGTCACAGTGGCGCGGGATAATAGCAAAATTGGCAAAGGCCGTCCCACGGGTTGATGATGTCGATCAATGAGCCAGGTAAAGTCTGACTATTTTACTTGGTCTTTCATGTTGGAGCGAACTGACCTAAAATACGCTTATATTTACTAACGGGTTGCAATTATGGCTTTGGTTACGGTGACAGATCCCGCACGGGACTACCTCGCACAACTTATCGAAAAACAGGACGTTGAGGGCATGGGTGTCCGTATCTTCGTGACCCAGCCCGGGACCAAGAACGCTGAAACCTGTCTGGCCTACTGTCCGCCCAATGAAATTGTGCCGACGGATGAGCAGGTGGATCTCGGTAAGTTCACCCTGTTTCTTGATCATAATTCGGTTCCGTTCCTGGAAGAAGCCTATGTGGACTATTCGAAGGACCAGATGGGTGGGCAGCTGACCATCAAGGCACCCAATGCCAAGGTGCCAATGGTGGACGACGACGCTCCGCTGCCGGACAGGGTACAGTATGTTCTGGCTTCAGAGATCAACCCGAACCTGGCTTCCCACGGTGGCGAAGTGTCGCTGGTTGAGATTGTGGACGAGTCTGTGGCGGTCCTCCGGTTTGGTGGTGGTTGTCAGGGTTGCAGCGCCGTAAGCCTGACCCTCAAGCAGGGTGTTGAGTCCACGCTGAAGGAGCGGGTGCCCGAAATCTCCGCCGTGCGCGACGTAACTGACCACACGGTGAAAGAAAATGCCTACTATCAATAGGGCAACGTCCTGATTTGACGTATATTCAAAAGCCGGCGACAGCCGGCTTTTTTGTATCAGGGCACATATCTGATGGGGTTTGTCTTGGTTGATGTAGCACTTCTGTCTGTGCCGCTCGTGGCTGCTATGGTTGGCTGGCTTACCAATTGGCTGGCTATCCAGATGTCATTCTATCCCATCAAATTTGTGGGTGCCGGGGTATTCGGCTGGCAGGGCGTGATTCCCCGCAAGGCCGAAAAAATGGCCCATATCTGCGTCGACCAGACACTCCGCCAGTTTGGCGATCTGAATGCGGTCTACCAGAAGCTTGAACCCCACAGAATCGCGGAGCAGGTCATTTCCCAGGTGGGCCCGCGGATGGATGAGTACATCGATGAGATCATGTACGACACCCAACCGTTGCTGTGGGATAACCTGCCATTGTTCGTCCGCAATCGCATCTATCAGTGGGGGCGTGAGCAGTTGCCCGCCAGGATCGAGCCACTTGTGGAGGATTTTGGTGATGACCTGAGTGATCTGGTGGATCTGAAAGCGCTACTGAGCCGTGAACTCGAGTCCCATCCGGACCTGATGAACCGTATATTCCAGCAGGCCGGCTCGGTGGAGCTTCGCTCGGTGATCCATCGGGGGGCGGTGATCGGCGCCGGTCTCGGAGCGATCCTGGCACCTCTCTGGGCGCGCTATCCGGAGCCCTGGCTGTTGCCGGCGGGAGGATTTGCCATAGGATTTCTCACCAACTGGATTGCCATTAACCTGATATTCCGCCCTTTGCGCCCCCGGCGCTTTCTGTTGTGGAAGGTCCAGGGACTATTTCTCAGGCGTCAGCCAGAAATCAGCGATGTCTGGGCAAGACTGGTGGCTGAGGAACTGATCACGGTTGAAAAAATTGCTGATGCGATGATCAACGGCAGCCACGGCGACCGCACCCGGGCGATCATTCAGAAGCATTTGCGACCACTTCTGGACCATTCCGTGGTCATGAAACTGACCGCCCAGGTAACTGTGGGCATGACGGGTTACACGGAACTGAAGAAAGCCATGAATGAAAAGGCTGTGCTGGCAACCCGTGATGTGTTCGGAGACCCGGCGTTCAATCGGGACAGGGCCCCGGTGGTGGCCAGCGTGCTGGCCAGCCAGATGAAATCGCTGAGTCCGGCAGAGTTCCAGAACATACTCAGGCCGGCGTTCCGGGAAGAGGAATTCCAGCTCATGGTCGTGGGTGGGGTGCTCGGTGCCCTGGCCGGAGGTCTGCAGGTTATGGTCTTGAACAATGTTTTCGCCTGACGTATTTGCCTGACCGGAGGGATGACGCAAAGCCTCCGGAATAAGCTACAGGCAGTTTGTCGGGCGCGGCAGGCCGGCGATGCGGCAGGCCGTTTTTGCAGGGGTTCCGGGAAACAGCTGCATCAGGTAGATGCTGTTACCCTTGTCCTCCCCGAAAGTCTCTTTTACTGCCTTCACGAACAGCCGGTTAGAGGGGGGCGATAGTTCATGTTGTTTGTAAAATAAACGTAGAAACTCTATGATCTCCCAGTGTTTATTGGTCAGATCAATGCCATCTTCCCGGGCAATAGCCTCGGCAACCTGAGGCTTCCATTGCTCGGGAACTTCCAAAAAACCTTCATTGTTCCTTTCAGGCATCGGGGTATCAGTCATGGGTCACCAGCTAATGACATTTTCAGCAGATGCGGTCAGATCCACCATTCCATCGAATGACACTGTCTGATCCGTGCTGACTTGCGAGGACAGCCCTCGTGCCTCGAGATCCGCTGCCAGCGCAAAACACCGCTCGCTATCAATCCCTGAAAGCCGGGTAACGGCCAGAACTCCGTTTTCGGTCAACAGCAACCCGTCCCCTGGCCCGATAGCACGGAGGCATAGCCGGTAACGGCTATGCTCCGGCGGCTTATTGAGAATATGCAACGTTTTAAGTGTGATCATGGATTTCATTCCTAGCCTGCAAATGCCACGTGGTCAAAGCGGCCAGTCAATTCCTTGCCCAGATCGGTGATGGTGACGTGATCGAGCAGGGCAGCGTCATCCAGACCGTACTGATCACAGGCGCTGCGGTCGGCAAGCAGAGCTTCCACGCCGAAGACGGGCGCCGCAGCCAGATTGCGCTCAATGGATTTCTGTTGCACCTCTGCGGCGTCCTGTCCTTTACGTAGCCAGTTCACTCCGGCACCACAGAAAAGCAGTGACACGGGTTGATCGAACGCAGCCAGGGAAAAGGCCATGTCCAGCGCCTCACGGCCTTCCCAGGAGCCGTAGGGCGGCTGGTCAATAATAATCAGCGTGCTCACTGTCAGGCCCCCTTGTGGAAGTATAGGACACGGGATCCAGTAGCCATGCTGTCCACCCATTCGCCCAGGCCCGCTATCTCAAAGGGCGCACGCAGGTTGGAAGCAGTCAGCTGATAACGTTGCATTTCCGATTCGTCAACAAGGCCGCGCCGAAGAGCCGAGGCAATACACGCAACCCCGGCGATATGGTTCTCGGTAAGAAAAACGGACCAGGCGTCACACAGATTCAGTTCATCAGACGGAGGCGCGCTCAGGCTGGAGGCCAGATGGACGCCATCACCGTAGAGGAATACCCGGTCAATACGTTTGTTGGCAGCCAGCGCCGCGCGGGCAAAGCGCAGGGCGGTTTGCGGTGCCTGGGACGAGTAGGGGGCTCCGGTAATCACCAACGTAAAAACCCCGGCAGGTGCCGGGGTTTTTGTCTGCTCTGGCAGGCTGCTGATCATTCGTTGGAGAACGCGCCAATGAGATGGAGCAGGCTCAGGAACAGGTTGTAGATATTCAGGTAGAGACCTGTGGTCGCCATGATGTAGTTGGTCTCACCGCCGTTCACAATCCGGCTGGTGTCATACAGGATGAAACCAGACATCAGGAACACGATGGCCGCGCTGATGGCAAGACTGAAGGTGCTGATGTCAACGCCGAACATTCCGGCAACCAGCGAACCAACCAGCGCTACAAGCACGACAACCAGTCCGGCAACCAGGATGCCGCGCATGAAGCTGAAGTCTTTTTTGGTGGTCAGCACGTAGCCTGACAGGGCGAAAAAGACAACCGCAGTACCACCGAGGGCCTGCATCACGATCTGCCCGCCGTTAGACATGGCCAGGTAGTAGGTCAGGGTTGGGCCAAGCGACAGTCCGAGAAGACCCGTGAACGCAAAGACAACACCGATACCCGCAGAGCTGTTTGCGGTTCTTGGCAGAACCAGCCACACCAGTGCAAGGGCACCCAGCATGCAGATCAGGCTGACGCCCCGTCCCAGGCCGATGGACATGGAAATTCCAGCCATTACGGCACTGAACAACAGGGTCATAGCGAGCAGGCTATAGGTGTTACGCAGAACCTTCGACGCTTCAGGACTGATGGCAGCCGTGCCAGAGCCACGGTTTATCGTGATGCCCTGACTTTTCTGAACGTTGTACTGTCTGTTTTCCATTCTGAATTCTCTCCGCGTTAAAGCAGCTATTTGAAACAGCTAGTATGGCGCAGCGCATTGATGCACTGCATCCGAATCCTCACTCCATCATAATGGCGAATTCCCAACTTTCAATCGTTTCCGACTGTATTCAATCATTTCCGACCCTAATGGTGGGTAAAGATTCCCCTGGATACCATTAACTTCAGTTTAGAATTCCATAAGCTGGACGATCCCGCTGCGGATTTTTGCAGGGCGTTGACAGCACAGGAGATTCGGGTATCATTCATCCCGCTGTCGCAATGACGGCTGTGGAGAAAACGGTGGGCTGGCAGAGTGGCTTAATGCAGCGGTCTTGAAAACCGCCGACGGTTAGTAGCCGTCCCGGGGTTCGAATCCCTGGCCCACCGCCACTTTCTCTTCTTTCCTATTGATTTACCGACCTTTCTAATTGATCCTCCTGGCCCCATCTTTGATTCGACTTGGATTCAGTGCAATTCGCCCCCATATCTGTGGCGTAAGGAAATTTGTCGGGAGTCCAATTATGCAAAATTCAGAAACCGATCAGAAAACCCAGGACGTTCGCCACGACCGTAAGTTCTCAGTGTCTGCCAATCGCGGTGGGGCAAACCACAAGGTTCGCTATGTGGAGGCTGGGGGAGCGGCTGTGGATACGCAGGAGTGCACGTTCTGCCAGTCAGTGCCTGACCTGTCAGAGAGCCCTGAAAAGAACAGGACTCCCTGAATAAAAGGACGGCTTACGTTTAAAGATCCCGTCCGGGATACTGGGCCTGTTTCTGATCCTCTGCGAGCCTGAAACGCGCAGCCAGTTCTTCCGGTTCGTTGGTCGGCACTGTCCAGCCCTGCAGATTGTCTTCAATCAGCTGTGTCAGGGCGCTGATGTGGCCCGGTGTTGCATTGAGCGCCGGAATATAGCTGAACCCCTCGCCGCCCGCTTCCATGAAGTATTCACGATTCTCTTCATCGATTTCTTCCACGGTTTCCAGACAGTCTGAAGAGAAACCGGGACAGAATACATCAATGGATTTAACGCCTTTGGCCGGCAAGGATTTCAGGGTCTCATCCGTGTACGGCTGCAACCATTCCTCCCGGCCGAAGCGGGACTGGAAGGTGGTCATGTACTCCTCTTTCGCCAGGCCAAGCTGTTCCGCCAATAGTCGTGAGGTCTTGTGGCACTCGCAGTGATAGGGATCACCCTTTTTCAGGTACTTGAGCGGCACCCCATGATAGGAGAGGACCAGCTTCTCATTGCGCCCGTGTTCATTCCAGTGTGCCTGGATGTGGTTGGCCATCGCCTCAATGTAGGGCGGATAGTCGGGGTAGTGGGAAACAAATCGAAGATCCGGGATCCAGCGCCGCCTGGTGAAGTCATGTGCGATGGCGTCGAACGTAGAGGCGGACGTTGAAGCCGAGTACTGGGGATAAAGCGGCAGCACGAGTAGCTGGCGAACCCCCTGGGCCTGCATTTCATCCAGAACCTTTGAAACGCTCGGATTGCCATAGCGCATGGCAAAACCCACCACGATGTTGTTGCCGTACTTTGCCTGCAGGCGTTTGCGAATGCCTTCCGCCTGCGAGGCGGTGTGGGTCAATAACGGAGACCCCTCTGGTTGCCAGACGCTGGCGTAAGCCTTGGCGGAACGGCTTGGCCGTATCCGCAGAATAATACCGTGCAGAATCAGCCACCAGAGTGGGCGGGGAACTTCCACCACTCGTGGGTCCCAGAGAAATTCTCCAAGGTAACGCCGAAGAGCGGATGAGGTTGGAGCGTCCGGCGTACCCAGATTGGTGACCAGCACTCCGATCTTTTCCGGATGGTCATGGCGAAAGTTGGCGGTACCCTTGTACTGCATGGTGCTGGATCCTGGTAGCGGTTTGTATCCGGATTGAGAGGCGGTTCAGGACTGCTTGCTCGCCTGCTGTGCCATCCTTGGTGCAAGACCATTGATGTCGTAGCCGGCGCCGCGGGCCTTAGCCACAATGTCTTGTGCCGGTTCGGAACGGGCCGAACTCAACGCCCAGAGAACAGTACAACGTGTTCCCGAGCGACAGAATGCCAATACGGGCTTTTCTGCCTCGCGGATCATCGCATCGAACCGGTCCACGTCGTTATCCAGAATATTGCCTGATTCTACCGGCAGATAAACCCATTCCATGCCATTTTCACGGGCGGCTGCCTCAATGTCAGCCATGGCAGGCTGGCCGGCCTCCTCGCTGTCTGGCCGGTTGGCCACCAATGTTTTAAAACCCAGTTTTGCCGCCTCGGCAATGTCGTCTACCGACAACTGAGGGGCCACGGAAATCGTCTCGTCAATACGCCTGATGTCCATAGAAGATCCTCTAACCTGTCATAAAAGGCCAATGCATAATGCCACAGTGAGCTCGCGGTGTCAGAGAGATGCCAGAGCGCCCGCGATGGTTAATTTCAATTGCTGACCCTGTGTTTTTCAATCAGTTCGAACAGCCCCATACCTGCGACCATCGCAGCCACAAACACCAGTGCACCGGTTTCCCCGGCACCCAGCGCCACCAGTCCCGGTCCGGGACAGAAGCCTGCCAGACCCCAGCCTGCGCCAAAAAGAACGCTGCCAATAATCAACCGCTTGTCGAGGCGGTCTGCGGCAGGCAAGCGCATATCAAAACCCAGGAACGACAAGGTCCGTTTTTTTGCCAGGGTGAAGGCGAACAGTCCCACAAGAATCGCACCACCCATGACAAAAGCAAGGGACGGATCCCATTGCCCGGCAATGTCGAGAAAGCCGAGTACTTTCTCGGGGTTGGCCATACCACTGATCAGCAGGCCGAGACCGAACAGGAGGCCGGCACCAAAAGAGGCAAGACTGAATTTCATGGATCAGGCTCCTGTCAGCAGATGGCGGACGATGTAGACGGTTGCAAAGCCGGCAACCATAAAGGTCAGGGTTGCAAGCAGCGAACGAACAGATAGCCGTGACAGACCACAAACGCCGTGACCACTGGTGCAACCCGAGCCATAGCGTGTACCAATGCCCACCAACAGGCCAGCCACCACGATGACCGGGTAGCTGGCATTAATCTCAATGGCAGGCAGGTCCGCCGTCATCATCCAGATGACCGGCGCAGCCAGCATTCCAGCCAGAAAAGCGACCCGCCAGAGCACATCACGTTTCTGTGGCACCAGTAAACCGCCAAGAATACCGCTGATGCCGGCAATCCGGCCATTGAGCAATATGAATGCCGCGGCCGACAGACCTATAATGACGCCGCCTGCCAAAGCGGACCATGGGGTAAAATTATCCCAAGCAATTTCAATCATGCAGTGCGCTCTCGTGAAAAGATAAAACTATAGTTATGCTTTTAGGTAATAACTATATATCTATTTTCAGGCATAAAAAAGCCCGGCACTGGTGGCCGGGCAGAGGCGTGCGAGTAGTATCCATGAAAGACTTCCAGACAAACCGGCATCAGCAGGGATACCGGTACAGTGAAGTATTGACCATATTTTGTACACTGCAAGCCAGCGAACGATTCGTTTGATCACATTTTTTCATATTGAATTCGTGCTTATATTAAAGCCTTTCGCAATGGAGCTCTCAGGGCTGCGGTAACAAAACGGTTGCGGAAGATTACCCGCAGCTGACTGAAATTCCGAGCGTGCTGTAATACAATCAGAGCAATAAAGAGTTATTTTCCCCGAGGTTCTGAATGTCTGACGAAAACGAAAACAAGCCCGAAAACGACGAACAGATGGCGGGTAAGATCAAGGGATCTGCAAGGCAGATCTGGCTTGCCGGGTTGGGCGCGTTTACCAAGGCGGAAGAGGATGCCGGCCGCTTCTTCGAGCGCCTGGTACAGGAAGGCGAGCAGCTGGAAGGCAAGACTCGTGGAGTAGTCGAGAAGCACGTTCGATCGGTAGAAGATCGTGTGGGTGGGGTGCGTGACAAGGCAACCGGGACCTGGGACAGGCTGGAGCATCTGTTTGACGAACGGGTTTCCGGCGCCCTGCGCAGACTGGGCATTCATCGCCGCGAAGAAATTGAAGCCATGGAGCGTCGGATCCAGGCGCTCGAGGCCGAACTGGAGCGGTTAAGGGAGGAAACCGAAGACCGCTCCGAGGAGGAGTGATCCGTCCACGGGTTCCCTGAGGACCACCTCATGATCACAGGTACTCCCGGCTCATCAGGTAAATCTGCTCTTTTTCCTCCGGCGCCAGGTAGGGCAACAGCAGGTACATCATCTGGTAGACCCCGCGACCGGGGTCCATTGACTCCCGGTCCTCCAGATGTGACAGGCTGTCGAAACTGCTCCAGTAACAGGCTGTCAGCGTCAGCTGCTCGCAAAGGGCGTCGAGTTCTCCATCCCTGATATCCATGATGCCCTGGCGGCGAAAACTCTCGCAGATCGTCCTGAAGCCGCTGGTTTTCTTCTTGAGAATGCGGCGGAAACGGGTCTGTAGCTGATCGTACCTCGACAGCACATTGACCAGATCCTGATACAGGAAGCGGTAACGGGCGACGGTTTCAAACAGCAGATGCAGGAAAAAACTCTGCTGGTCCAGGCTGATATCCGCGTCTGCCGGCACGGCCAAAAGGTCGTGCATTTCGTGCTCATAGCTGGTGAACAGCTCCCCGACGATATCGCCCTTGCTCTTGAAATGGTAATAGAGATTGCCGGGGGAGATATCCAGTTCGTCAGAAATCAGCAGGGTAGTGACGTTCGGTTCCCCAACGCTGTTGAACAGCATCAGGCTGGCTTCCAGAATGCGGTCGCGAGTTTTGATTTTTTTCATGACGCGGCCCGAAAAGGATTCAGAGGTCGAAGCGGGCCCACACCGGACAGTGGTCCGACGGCCGCTCCATGGCACGGATATCGTAGCTTACTCCCGCCTCTTTTGCCTTCGGCAGAAGATTGTCACTCGCCATGATCAGATCAATCCTCAGGCCACGGCGCGGATCCCGCTCAAAGCCTTTGCTGCGATAGTCGAACCAGCTGAAGGTATCCGACTCCTCCGGATGCAGATGGCGGAACACATCGGTAAACCCTCGATTCTGGACTTGCTCCAGCCACTCCCGCTCTTCCGGCAGGAAGCTGCATTTGCCCGTACGTAACCAGCGTTTGGCGTTGTCGGCGCCGATGCCGATATCCTGGTCAGTGGGAGAGATATTCATGTCACCCATCAGCACGATCTCGTTGCCGTCGGCCTTGAGTTCGTCCAGGTAACGCATCAGATCGGCATAAAACTTTTCCTTGGCGGGAAACTTCACCGGGTGGTCACGGCTTTCGCCCTGGGGGAAATAACCATTGATCACGGTCAGCTTGTGGCCGTCGACGGTGAAGTGGCCAGTGATCAGCCGGCGCTGGGAATCTTCCCCATCCCAGGGATAACCCTTCTGAACGCTGTCAGGCTTCTGACGGGAGAGCAGGGCGACGCCGTAATGAGTTTTCTGGCCGTGGAAATGAACGTGGTAGCCCAGTTCCCTGATGGCCTCTTCCGGAAAGTCCGGGTCGTTCACCTTGGTTTCCTGCAGGCCGATGAACTCCGGTTCGAATTCTTTGATGACAGCTTCAAGCTGGTGAAGCCTGGTGCGGATACTGTTGACGTTGAAGGAGACAAACATCATCGGCAGAAACTCTCTGTTGCGGCTGGGTCGAAAGACAGAAAGTCTATCATAACAGGGCGGGGTGTCTGCGTTGCCTGCGGGAATCTCAGGTTAGCTTCAGCGGGTCAGTTCACAATCCGGTCTGCTTTCCATCGTATAGCGGATATGGGCCGTGTAGTTGGAATCCTTGTTTTTGCGGATATTGCTGAGCCCCAGGTAGTCCGTGAGGAAGCCGTCCTCGTTGTAGCCCAGCAGGATCGGGTCTACCAGGAAGCCCAGAATGGTCCCGGAAGGCTTGATGCGAACCGTATAGGCAGCATCAATCCGATCGTCATCAGCCGGTTCAAGAACAAAGCCGTAGGCCTTGCCGCGAGTAGGCGCCAGAAAATCAAATTCCACGCGTTCGCCCGAGGTCACCGCCGACCAGTTCTGCCTGACGAGATGGTCGAACCCGGCGTCCGCAACCAGAGAGTCGGTAACGTCTACCGAAAAGCTTTCCATGCCTCCCTCCGGTGTCTGCCATTCGATTTCCATTTCGTCATCGTCCTGATTGGTGATCTGCATGACTTCGTTGAAATCCGGCTGGCGAAAATCAACCGTCGGGCGCAACAGTGATTCATCATAGCGAAGCGTTTTTTCGGCGAACTGGTTATCTTCGTCACGAACATAGGTGACGGTCTGAGCTTGCGGCCGGAATACGCCATCGGAACACTCGCCTTCGACAAGGTAACGCTCTTCGTAAATCACACGGTCGCTGTCTATCGCGGTCGCTTCACCCGAGAAGCGCAGCTCGGAGGCTGCCGCAGCCGTGGCGGCGAAGATCGCCAGGCCGGACCCGACAGTCATAATGGTTGGTCTCATCTGGCTAACTCCGGATACAGGAATTTTCGCAGGTAGAGCAGGGCCGGGAACACAATCAGCCAGCCAACTGCCAACGCAACGAGTGACATTGTTTGGTCCGGTAACTCAACGGCGCCCAGCTTGCTTGCAGACCAATAGGCGAAAGGGCCAGCGAACGGTGCGCATACAAATGGCAACCAGGCTCTGCTGTTGATCCACGACAGCGAGTGGGAGAGCGTGGTCATGAATATCGCCCAGAGGCCTATCAGCCACACCGGGGTCAATTCGACGCTGCCGGTACCGTCATCCAGAATACCGGTCTGGAACCAGACACCATCCAGCACCCCGCCAATGACCGCACCGGCACCAATAAATTGCAGTTCGGCCATACGGTGCTGGCTGATAAAGGCAAGATGAAAGCCTATCAGCAGCAACACGAAGCCCACCGCCGGCAGGCCCGGATAAAGAACGCAGGCAAACCAGCCGGCCTGAAACAGCACGAAATTAATAGTGTTACGAACCGTGTCTGACTGGATCATAGGCTGAGAATGTTCTCACGTTTATTGCCCGGTTTGGCAAACACGATCTGGGACACACCAATGGCGCGTTCGCTGAAACCCGCTTCGCAGTAGGCAAAATAGAAATGCCAGAGCCTCCGGAAAGCCTCATCGTATCCCTGGCGTTCAAGGGTGTCGCGGTTAGCCATGAACCGCTCGCACCAGTCACGGAGGGTACGGGCATAATGGAAACCAATGTCTTCGGCGTGAGTGATCACCAGATCGGACCCGTTTCGCACGGAGCCAAGGATGGCGCCGAATGACGGTATGAAGCTGCCCGGGAAGATAAACCGCTGGATGAAGTCGACGTTTTTCAATGCCCGGCGATAACGCTGCTCCGGCATAGTGATGGCCTGCACCAGAGCCAGCCCGTCCGGTTTCAGTAAACGGCTGATCTGGGCAAAATAACTGTCGAGAAACTGGGGGCCAACGGCTTCGATCATCTCAATGGACACCAGCTTGTCGAACTGGCCTTCCAGGTCCCGGTAATCGTCAAACAACAGAGTGATGTGGTCTTCAAGGCCTTCGGCTTTCACCTTTTCTCTGGCCAACTGAAGCTGCTCTGAAGAGATGGTGGTGGTCGTCACATGACAGCCGAAATACTTGGCGGCATGAACAGCAAATCCGCCCCAACCGGTACCGATTTCCATCACACGATCGCCCGGGCGAAGATCAAGTTTGCGACAGATGGTGTCCAGCTTGTGGGCCGCCGCCTCTTCCAGTGTTGCCTCGGGACGTGGGTAAATCGCCGACGAGTACATCATGGTGGGGTCAAGAAAGGTTTCGAACAGGTCGTTGCCCAGATCATAATGGGCACTGATGTTCTTGCGGGAGCCTTCTTTCGTGTTCCGGTTCAGCCAGTGCAGGCCTTTCAGTGCAGGTTTAGTGACCCAGCTGAACCTGTCTTCAAATTCGTTCATCCGATCCACGTTGCGGGTAAAAAATCGCAACAGGGCTACCAGGTCCGGCGTTGACCAGTCTCCGGACACGTAGGACTCTGCGGCACCGATACTGCCCCCGGTCAGCAGATCCTTCCAGGTGCTGCTGTCGTGGACAATAAGCTCTGCCGGGGCAAACCGGGTATCGCCGTCACCGAAGCTCAGGGTCTGCTGGCCGGCCTCACGGATGGTCAGGGCGCCATCCTTCAGCAGTGACAGCTGTTGGCAAACCAGATGTCTGGCAACCCGGCTGCTGAGCGGGACATGCCTGTCGGCGCCTGCTGATTCGAGTGAAGTGTTCAGGTTCTCCATGAGCTTACCTTTCCGGTTGTCTTTGTGCGATCGGTGGCCTCGGTCACGTCCAGGCCGGAATCATCACTGCCAAGCCTGTGGGCCGGGTCGCTTTCCGGAAGTTTGTCCGGATGGGTGAAAAACGGCACGCCCTTGAGTTTCAGCTTCAGTGCATGCCAGTAAATTCCACCGACGACCTTCAGCGCTTCCACGGGAAACTGCCTCAGGCTTTCATGCAATATCTTACGATCCAGAGGGGTGCGTCGGACCACCAGAGTGGCATCAAAATGCCTGTGCTCGTCCTGAAACACGTTCATGTGTATGCGCACTTCCGGACCCCGAAAACTGAAGGTCCACTGATAGTGCTGGTCCATCGGGTTGAAGGGTGAGACGTGGAAGCGTTTGTCGAACCCGAAACGTTCAGTGCGCCAGCCGGCACTGGTAGGTTCCGCTCCGGTGCTTTCCAGGCAATACACGTGGCGGTCTTTCCACGGTGTGTTGGTAATCTGGGCCAGAATGACCCGCGGGACCGCGCCTTTGTCCGGTCTGTCACCGGCGTTATAGCAGAAGTAAAAGCTGACAGGGTTGAACACGTACCCGAAATAACGGGGGTGGGTGATCAGCTCCACCGGCCCGTCAGGTTTCCAGCCGGTAGCGCTCTGGACTTGGTTCATCACCGCCTGTAACAGGTTGTCTTTCTCGGGCTGGAAGTAGTCCTTGCGCCGAAGCGAAAGCCAGTTGAATTTCTCGAGTGAAAACAGCGGGCTGATACGGGTCACGGAATGCCATTCGCGCAGATCCAGTGCCAGCATGCCGGTACTGTAGGTGAACTCATGGCGAACCGGCGCCATGCGACGATGCCGGATCGTTCCCTCCAGCCACTGGCTGCTCAGACAATTATCTATACGCTTGTCCTGCACGGCGGCGTTCATGATTACAACTCCACGCCCAGGGCCCGGGTGACGCGAAGCGCGCTGCATACGCCATCTTCATGAAAACCATTGAACCAGTAGGCACCACAGAAATGGCTGCGGTTGTGGCCACCGATTTCGTCATAACGCTTCTGCGCAGCAACCGCCTCGAGAGTAAAAACCGGATGCGCGTATTCGAATCGCTTGACGATACGCTCTGGGTCGATGTCAGCGCTACGGTTCAGAGTCACACAGAAGGTTTCCGGGGCATCGTGGAAGTTCTGCAGAATATTCATGTTGTAGGTGACGGATACGGGTTCAGTGCTGTGTCGCGGAATAAAATAATTCCAGGCTGCCCAGGCTCGCCGGTTTGAAGGCAGTGCAGAGCTGTCGGTATGAAGCACCACGTCGTTATTCTGATAGGTAATGGCTCCCAGAATCTCCAGCTCTTTGTCGGTGGGATCCTTGATCATTGCCAGGGCCTGGTCACTGTGGCAGGCAAACACCACCTGGTCGAACTCCTGCTGCTCGTCGTTTACCGTCACCAGCACCTTGTCCTGCTGGCGCACTACAGATGTGACCGGACTGTTGAGGTGGGTGAGGTGCTCCAGACGATCCATCATGGCATTCACGTAACGGGCAGAGCCGCCGGATATAACCCGCCATGTGGGCCTGTCATCCACTGACAGCATGCCGTGATTGTTGAAAAACTGGAGGAAGAAACGGATCGGGAACTGTTCCAGTACAATTTCCGGGGCGGACCAGATAGCCGCTCCCATGGGTACAATGTAGTATTTACGGAAATACCGGGAATAGCCGTTACGGTTGAGATATTCCCCAAGACTCTCCTCGTCCCCGATATTGCCCTCTGCCAGGTCTGCCCGACTTTCCTTGTTGAACCTCAGAATCTCGCGGATCATTCGCAGAAAGGGCAGGTTCAGCAGATTACTCCGTTGTGCAAACAGCGTATTCAGGCTGGTGCCGTTGTACTGCAGGCCCGATGAGTGACAATCAACACTGAAACTCATATCGCTCACTTCGGACTCGACACCCAGGCGATCCATCAGCTTGATAAAGTTAGGGTAGGTCCAGTCATTGAAGACGATGAAACCGGTATTGACCGGCCACTCGCGGCCACCGGCTGTCACCGACTCAGTATTGGTATGCCCACCGGCATAGCTGCCGGCCTCATACAGTTCAACATCGTACTTTTCCGATAAAAGCCAGGCCGTGGTCAGCCCCGATACACCAGCGCCAATGACTGCAATACGTTGACGGTTGTTACTCATCCATTGGATTCCTGTTCTTTCCTGTTTTGCCGGCTCATGCTGGCTGACATACGGTCAATGATACCCTGGGGCAGGGCGCCGAGCAGTTTGAGTGACCATGTAAAGCGCTTGGGAAAAGCGATTTCCATTTTCCCCTTGCGAAGGCCATTAACAATCCGTTTTGCCGCATCCTCTGCCGAAACCAGAAACGGCATGGGAAAATCGTTGCGGTCCGTCAGTGGTGTTTTGACAAACCCCGGGGACACCACCACAACATCAATGCCCTCTGAGGCCAGATCCGCCCTCAAAGATTGGGCAAAATACGTCAGCGCTGCCTTGGAAGCGCCGTACCCCTCGGCGCGCCCGAACGGAAACCACCAGGCCGAGGAGCTCACAATCACCAGGGTTGCTGGCCGTCCCTGTTGCACGGTTCGTCGCAGCGCAGGCAGGGCAATGTCCAGGCAGCGGGCAGTACCGACCACGTTGGTGGTTATGTTGTGATCAATGATGCTGCTGTCGTACTCCGCGATTTCCAGGTACTCGCAGGTGCCGGCGTTCAGGATAGCCATATCCAGATTGCCGAAGGTTTCGAGATCGTCACTGATCGACTGGAGGGCCTCACGATCAGTGGTATCGGCCGCCGCAGGCCGCATTCTCTCCGGTGCCAGAGTGCACAGCTCATCAAGTGCTTCCTGCCGGCGGCCGGTGATGATGAGCTGATGACCCTGTTGCACCAGCTCCCGGGTGACCGCTTCACCGATACCGGAGCTGGCGCCGGTAATCCAGATATTGGAAGCTGATTCAAGCCGCTTACTCATCCTGCCTGACTCCTTATCCAGCGAATAACCCCACCCATGACGGGAAGGTTTTCGTACAGCAACTGGCCTGCGTCGAAGTAGTCCCGATGGGAGGTGACGTGCCCCTTTCTAATCACCAACTGGCTGATACCGTCCACCCTGACGGGCCGGCCTTTGCGAATGCGCTTGTGTTTCAGGTGCATGACCCACGGTATGCAGACGTCCTCACCGTTGATGACCGGCTCGCCAAAATCAAAGCTGCAGGAAATGACGTTGGCATAGGCGCCGGTGAAGTACTCTGTGAGTTCATCTATACCCCGAACAGAGGCGAAAGGGTCGGTAAAATGCACGTCGTCGCTGTAAACACTACCAAGTTCGCCCATATCGCCAGCGCAGAGGGTGTTGAACAGTTGCCGGAAGCGGCCAAGGGTCTCATGCACGGATGAACTCCTGTTACCCATATCAATTATCGAGGCGGTACTCACGACTTTTTCCTCCTCATGGCATCCAGTTGGCGGACTTCTTCCTGTATATGCTCTGGAATCGGTTTCATGTCCCAGATGATCCCCAGGCGCGAGAGTAGCCAGAGTCCATACCAGGTCATATCCACCTCGTACCAGCGGAAACCCTGGCGTACGGTCTGTGGCCAGCGATGGTGATTGTTGTGCCAGCCCTCGCCCATGGTAATCAGGGCGAGCCAGACGTTGTTCCTGCTGTCATCGTTGGTCTCAAAGCGGCGTTTGCCCCATACGTGGGACAGGGAGTTAATGGACACGGTGGCATGAAACAGTACGACGGTGGATATGAAGAAGCCCCAAACAAGCAGCTGCAGACCGTTGGTGCCAAGACCGGGTGCCCAGGCTGCCAGCCCCTCGCCGAGCGCGTATATGGAAAGCGCAGCGGCTGCCGGCACCAATGAATCAAAGCGGTTCAGAAAGCGCAGTTCCGGAAATCTCATCCAGTCTTTGACCCGGCGCTCATCCATGGCAAATCCGGCGTCGCAGGTAAACCAGCCGACATGGGACCACCAGAAACCGCCCTGGTGGGGGGAATGGAGATCTTTCTCGTCGTCGGAATGCTGGTGGTGATGTCGGTGGTGAGCGGCCCACCACAATGGGCCACGCTGGGCGGCACTGGCGCCCAGAAGTCCGAACAGAAACTGCGCCACGCGGCTGGTCTTGAAGGTTTTGTGGGCGAAATATCGGTGATAGAAACCGGTAATGGCAAACATGCGCACTGCAAAAAAAGCTGCCGCAAAAACCACCGCGAATGTGCTGGTACCTGTGACGATAACCAGCAGGCAGGCAAGATGAAGTGCTATAAAGGGCACCACCCTGAGAAAGTTGAAAGCGCGGGAGCTCGTGTCGAGGTGATCCGAACCCGCAGTGGAGTCGAACCATCTCAGGATATTAGTCAACCAATTCTGCACTCGGGTCATACCCTGATTGCCCTTTAGTTCGTGGTTTTACCTGTACAGCGCAACTGTCGGATGAGTCCTATGCAACGCTTTGCGGGTTTTACGTTTCAATAACCGAATCTGGATGCACCTTAAACGATGTTTAACCAAACCGATCAGATGCCTGTTATACGCCGAGTAGCCATTGTTGGTTCAGGGTTGGCCGGCCTGACAGCCGCACGTTTGCTTGGGGAAAGAAATGTTGCCGTCTCGGTGTTCGAAAAAAGCCGTGGTCCGGGCGGCCGCATGACCGCCAAGCGTGTTCCCGGGGGCTCTGCCGATATCGGCGCCCAGTACTTTACAGCAAGAGATCCGGCGTTCCTCCAGTTTTTGACTGATCATGCCGGTGAGGCAAGCTTTGGCGTCTGGCAGGGGCGGTTTGGCTATCAGAATAATGGGGGGCAATGGGAGTCGTTCCCGGATGAAGCGCGATACGTTGGCATACCGCGAATGACGGCCATCACCCGGGAGCTGTCCTCGACCATCGATATCACGGCGCAAACCCGGATTGAGCGTCTGATCAGCAATGGTGGTCAGTGGACGCTACGGGACACCGATGGCGGCTCTCACGGGCCCTACGATGCGGTAATCGTCACTGCACCACCGGCCCAGACGCAGGAGCTGTTCGCAAACAGTCAGCTACAAATGCTTGCCGAGGAGCTGAATGAGCCGGTCCGTCATGTACAGCCTTGCTGGGCGGCCGCCGTGTATTTTGCGGACCCGCTGGAGCAGCCCTACGAGGGGATGCGCTGCCAGGATGAGGTACTTTACTGGGTTGCCAATAACTCCAGCAAGCCTGGCCGGGACGATCAGGGCCAGTGGTGGGTGCTGCACGCCAACCCGGAATGGTCCCATCGTCATCAGGACACCAGCCCGGAGCAGGTAACGGCAGACATGGTCAAGGCATTCCAACGCGTTACCGGGTGCAGTGAACAGCCGGACGACGTGGTATCCCACCGCTGGCTCTACGCAAAATCATCTGCCGAAGAGACGCCAGGTTTTCGCTGGTTTGATGACCAGTGCATCGGCCTTGCCGGGGACTGGCTGAGCGGTGGCCGGGTTGAAGGCGCTTTCGAGAGCGCCAAGGGATTGGTGGACAGGATACTACCTGATTGATTGAGCCCGGCCGTTATTCAGTCCGTTTGGGGTTGAGCACATCCGGGCGCACATAAAAGTGGCTGATGGTGCCGTCGCTGAATTTACTGAAGAAAGCGCTGATGTCGGTTATCTTTTTCAATGAGCGGACCCGGTTGATAGGGTCTCGCACCAGGACCTTGATGCCATTGAAATTGTCCTGAATGTTGGAAAACCGGGCCCGCATCGAGCAGGTCACCACCTGCTCCGGGTCCAGATTCAGCTCTCCTGCCAGCCAGCTACTGTGGTCCCCGATGCCCTGAACAGAAAGGTCCTCCCGGGTATCCAGGTGATTCAGTTTGATCCGGTCCACAATGCACCGTGAGTAGCTCGAGGGTTCCCTGCGCGCCACCTTGCGAAACGCCTCCCAGAAGAAACTGTCTGTCAGGTCTGCGAAATAGCGCATGTCGCTGAGGCAGGTATCTACCCAGTCAAAAATCTCGGGGTCTTCCAGAACCTCGTTGATGGCCTCCCGCAGCAACCAGTCAAAGCCGAGAGCGGTTTTGTGGGCGTAAACCTTGCGGTACATCTGGTGGCGGCTATAGACGAAGTCTTCCAGGGCCCCCAGTCCCTTCTGGGTGATGGCCAGCCCCAGCCAGGGTTCGCGTACGTCCCAGCCAAAGCGCAGGTTGCTGAGCAGGTGATCAAGATTGAAGCCGCCAATCGTCACGGACGAATGAAACCCGTCCCGGAGCATGTAGTCCGCCCTGTCGGCATCAATTTCACCGGACACAATGGATGACAACAGGTCCATCACCAGGCGAGGCGTATTGGCCTCGCTGAGCGCGCCGGAGTCAGCATCCTCCCCGGCAATGAAGTTCCAGAATGTGCGGGCGTGCCGGCAGAAGGCGTCACTGGGGCTCACATCCGTGGTTTCCATAATCCCGATGACGTCTCGGGCGTCGAGCCCCGCGCAGTCCAGATCGATGGACGACAGCACCTCATGGGCGACGCGCACGGAATAGTGCTCATGCTCGAGTTCATCCGGCCTCGTGGGATGATAGATCGAGTAATCAACACCCTCCCAGAGGTCATCAAAACGGTCAGCGCGTGACATCAGGTTGCGAATCCGTCGGGCCTGGGTGAACTGATGGGAAAAGCTGGAGTGACCGCTGTCGTGCAGCAGGCAGCCCAGGCGTATGGTTTTGGCCAGGTAGTCAATGGCATCCAGTTGGCTCAGGCTCAGGTCGGTCTGGTCACTCAGCTGTCGTTCCCGCAGGTAGGCGTCGATCATCGAGCGGAACATGCGGGTGCCCACGTGCATGACGCCGATGCTGTGCAGAAAACGGGAGTGCGTGGCGCCGGGGAACACCAGGCTGAGAATGTCGTTCTGGCAGATATTGCGCAGGCGCTGGAACAGGGGGTGATCGATAACCTTTATTTCATGCCGGTAGAGCGGAATGCCGCCGTGAACCGGGTCCATGATCAGCTTGTCATAGGCTCCGAGCAGATCATTTACGGCACTTCTCATTGATTACGACCTCCCAAAAACAGCAAACATGTCTTGTTATATCACAGGGGCGTGCCAGAATAGATATCTGAAAGCCAATTTCCCGTTTACCGATGGTAGTTTAGGGCGATAAACATGACATCGCGCACCGAGCGCATTCTTATAATTGATTCGGATGAGCATGCCCGTTCGGAGCTGGCTCGGTACCTTGAGGCCAGGGGATTCTATGTGACCGGTTATCCGGATCTGAGTTCGGCTCGCGCCCTGTTTCAGGACAATATGCCGGATATCATCTTTGCCGACATGGCACCGGATGCCATCGGAGAGCTGGCGTCCACCCTTGAGGATGCCGAAACCTTTACTCCGATCGTTGCCTGTTATTCCACCGAAGACGCTCCCGAGGTTGTCAATGCTCTTCGTGCGGGTGCGGCAGATATCGTGCTCAAACCCTGTGCCGGCGACCGCGGCGCCCTGGATGATGTGATTGGCAAACTGTTTGACCGGGTGCGGGTTAACCGCCTCAACCAGCTTTACCGCCAGGAACTGGAAGAGGCCAACCGCGACCTGCGGGATGGTATTGCCGAATTACGGGCGGACCAGCGGGCAGGGCGCAAGGTTCAGCTGCGCATGCTGCCCGACAACGACCAGCTGTTATCCGGCCTCGCCATCGAGCACCTGATCAAGCCATCCCTGTTTCTCAGTGGCGACTTTCTCGATTACTTTCGTATATCCGAGGACAAGGTACTGGTTTACATTGCCGACGTCTCGGGCCACGGCGCCAGCTCTGCCTTTGTTACCGTGTTGCTGAAAAACCTGACCAACCGCCTGCAGCGCAATCTGAGGCGGGGTTCCAGCGACGATATTCTCTATCCGGAGCGATTCCTGGAACGAGTCAACTCGGAATTGCTGGATACCGGCCTGGGCAAGCACGTAACCGTGTTCGTGGGAATTATTTCCACCACCGACCGGCGTCTGCGATACTCTGTGGGTGGACATTTCCCCATGCCTATCCTTTCGATTGAAGGTGGTACCACCGGGTTTCTGGAGGGTAGCGGCCTGCCGGTAGGTCTGTTTGAGGCACCCGAGTGGGAAGTCTATGAAGTGCCGCTGGAGCGGTCTTTTCACCTGATCCTGTTTTCAGACGGCATCCTGGAGGTCATCAAGGCCAAGAGCCTTGACGAAAAGGAAAAGACACTACTTGAACTCGTCTCGGGAGGTAGTCACACTATTGCTTCGCTTAGCGACGCTCTGAGTCTCGACGAGATCACAGAGTTACCTGACGATATTGCTATCGTATCCGTCACGGATGCAGTTTTCAGTAACGATAGCCCAACGTCGAAATAGTGGCAGTGGATTCAATGGCTGGTTACAAGATCCTGCAAGCTGTAAAACAGGGCATTTATGTCCTCAAGTTTATTGGAGAAATCCGGCTGAACCTGTGTTCGACGCTGGACAACCTGGTTGAGTCCATCACTCAGGACCCTGAATTCAAGACGGTGGTCATTGATCTCACGGAAACCGAGATCATCGACAGTACCACCTTGGGGCTGCTCGCCAAGATCGCCATGGCGGCCCAGAAACGCAGCAATTTCCTGCCAACGATTATCTCCACTAACCCGGACATTACCCGAATCATTACTTCCATGGGTTTTGACAAGATTTTTATCATTGTTCGGGAACCCGCCTCGCGTATCGAGGAGCTGGAAGAAATCCCCGTATTGCGTGCCAGTGAGCAGGATGTCCGGGACAAGGTTCTGGACGCGCACCGGGTGCTGATGGGTCTGAACAGCCGCAACCGGGAAGAATTCAAGAACCTGGTGCGTGCCCTGGAATGCGAAGAGCCCGGCTGACGCCGGCGATTTTCACCGTATTATCCATTCCTGCCGGCCGTAACCGGGCCAACGACAAGCAATGACGGAAGAACTATGCCTGATAATAAAGCCCCACGGCCACCGGAGTCCTCTTCTACGGGCCATGATGTGGCAGTCCTCGGCGGCGGAAGTTTCGGCACCGCCATGGCCAAGGTCCTTGGAGAAAACGGCCACACCGTGCACTTCTGGATGCGTGACGCAGTCCAGGCCGACGAGATCCGCGACAGCGGCATAAACAGCCGCTACATGCCGGATGTGCTTTTGACCGGCGATATCCAGCCGACAACCAGTCTGCCAGAAGCGGTTGGCAAGGCCGAGATCGTCTTCGTCGCCATCCCCAGCAAGGCGTTCCGCTCCGTAATCCGTGAAAACAGCTCCGAGTTCCGGGACGGGCAGATTGTCGTCAGCCTGACCAAAGGCATTGAGGAACACGGTTTCAAGTTGATGAGCGAGATTCTGCTGGAAGAGATTCCCCGTTGCCGGATCGGCGTTCTCAGCGGGCCGAACCTGGCCGGGGAAATCGTCAACCAAGACCTCACTGCCACGGTTATTGCCGCCAAAGACCCGGAGGTCCGGCGTTCGGTTCAGGAGCTGCTGGGCTGCGAATACCTGCGGGTATACGCTAATGTGGACGTCTATGGGGTGGAGCTGGCGGGTGCGCTCAAGAACATCTACGCCATCGTGGCCGGGCTTGCCTCGGCACGGGATCTGGGCGAGAACGCCAAGGCTATGTTGATTACCCGCGGGCTCGCTGAAATGAGCCGATTTGCGGTCAGCCTCGGCGCCAATCCGATGACCTTTATGGGGCTGGCCGGCGTTGGGGATCTGATCGTAACCTGCACCTCGCCGAAGAGCCGGAACTACCGTGTCGGATATGCAGTTGGCAAGGGGCAGGGGCTGGACGACGCGGTTGCCGAGCTTGGGCAGGTGGCTGAAGGTATCTACACCCTCAAGCTGGTCAAGGAAAAGTCCGAAACCATCGGTATCTACATGCCCCTGGTAAGAGGTCTGTACGAAATACTCTATGACGGCGCGTCCATCAGCGCGGTGATTAACAGCCTGATGATGTCGGTGCAGAACTCCGACGTGGAGTTCATTCTGCCCCGCACCCTAAGCCAATGATCAGCCACTAACCAGTCAATCGCATTCGGTATCTGCGGAGGTAACCAGTGCACTTGATCATTATGCGTCACGGTGAAGCCGGTTGGCATACTCTCGACAGGGAGCGGGAGCTGACCGAATTCGGTCGTAATGGCGTGGCGGATGTCGCGGCGCAGATCGCAGAGTCACCCTGGCGGCCTGAACTCATCTGGTGTAGCCCGCTTGTACGTGCCCGTCAAACCGCTGCAATCGCTTCAGAAATCCTCAATTGCGCCGTCACCGAGAAGGATTTTATCACTCCGGATGATGACCCCGCGCGATGCCTGGATGAACTGATTGACGTGGCCCCCTCAAAGCTATTGATCGTATCGCATATGCCCTTTGTTGGCAGCCTTTCCACCCTACTGGTCGATGGCCATCGCAGAGGCATTCCTTTCATGACAGCCCAGGCCGTGGTACTGGAAATGCCGGTTGCGGGGCCGGGGTGCGCAGACCTCAGAGCGCAGTTTCTGCCATGACTCAGGAGCTATCCTGGCCTGTCCCCACTTTAAAACTGGCAGTTCCGCATCCATAGTCCGGTTATCGCCATACTCAGGAAGATTGTTATGACCCAGAAGCCAGAAACCATTGCGCAACAGGTCGAGAGTGCACAGGCTGAAAGCCGGGAACTGCCACCGCTGGAAAAATGGAACCCGGAGCTGTCCGGAGACATTGATATTGTGATAGCCCGCGATGGCCAGTGGCTGTTTGAGGGCAGGCCTATTCGCCGTGAAGCGCTTGTGAAAATGTTTTCTACCATCCTGCGGCGGGAAGATGACGGTGAGTATTACCTGGTCACGCCTGTTGAGAAGTGGCGGATCACCGTCGAGGATACCCCGCTGCTGGCGCATTCACTTCATGCCCTCGGCGAGGGCAGGGACCAGGTGCTGGTTGTCACCACCAATATCGGGGAAACCATAGAGATTGGCGCGACTCACCCGCTGCGGGTTGGCACCTATGACGGTAGCGACGAGCCGCGGCCAGTGGTAAAGGTGCGTCACGGGATTGAAGCGCGGCTTGTCACCGCGGCCTATTACGACCTGGCAGAGCTGGTCACCGAAGATTCGCCGGAGGGCCAAACCGGCCTAGGTGTCTGGAGCAACGGAAATTTCTATAAAGTTGCCGCCAACGGTTGAATTACCGGGCACCGTCCCAAATAACTCACGGTAGAAAACGCAGTTCGACACTTGTTAAACTGTATTTTCGAACTTGTTACCGAGCCTGGCTCTCTAACGAGGCCCGGTGGTCGTAAGTCCCTCTGTGCAGTCCGGCTGTTCATGATTACTTTCGATTACCCAACTTTAAATCAAACAGTCATTGCGACACGCAAGGAGATCACATGGCCCAACCTCGTGTTGTCACCATCCACTACACGCTCACCAACGATCAGGGAGAAGAACTGGATTCCTCCCGTGTAGAAGGTCGCGAGCCGCTGTCTTATGTGGAAGGTGCTCAGAACATTATCGGCGGACTGGAAAATGCGCTGAATGAAAAGAACGCAGGCGATCAGGTGAAGGTATCTGTTGAGCCGGCTGAAGGGTACGGAGAAGTCAACGAAGAGCTGGTTCAGCCAGTCCCACGTTCTGCGTTTGAAGGTGTGGACACCATCGAACCAGGCATGCAGTTCCAGGCACAGACTCCGGGCGGCCCCCAGGTAGTTCGTGTTGTGGAAGTAGGCGACGAAACTGTCACCATCGACGCAAACCACCCGCTGGCAGGTCAGACCCTGCACTTTGACGTGGAAGTGGTTGAAGCGCGTGATGCAACTGACGAAGAGCAAGAGCACGGTCACGCTCACTAACGCTTTTCACGGTTGAAAAAAACGGCCCCTTGTGGGCCGTTTTTTTATGCAACATTCCGAATTACATATTCGGGTAATTCGGACCACCGCCGCCTTCCGGCGTTACCCAGGTAATATTCTGGGCAGGGTCCTTGATGTCGCAGGTCTTGCAGTGAACGCAGTTCTGCGCGTTGATCTGGAACTTCTTGCCGCTGCCATCGTCCGCATCGACCACCTCGTACACACCAGCCGGGCAGTAGCGCTGCGCAGGCTCGTTATACTTCGGCAGATTCTCCTTGATGGGGATCTCCGGGTCGGTCAGCTTGAGGTGGATCGGCTGATCTTCTTCGTGGTTGGTGTTGGAAATGAACACCGAGGACAGCTTGTCGAAGGTCAGCTTGTTATCAGGCTTCGGATAATCGATTTTCTTGGCCTGGTCAGCCGGCTTCAGTGTTGCATAGTCCGGCGTGGTGTCGTGGAACGTAAACGGCAGGCTGCCCCGCAGGATGTTCTGCTCGAAGTAGGCGATGGCACCGCCGACGAAATTACCGAACTTGTGCATGGCCGGGCCGAAGTTGCGCTCGGCGTATAGCTCCTTGTACAGCCAGCTGTCCTTGAAGCGGTCCTCGAAGCTGGTAATTTCCTCACCGCTCTTGCCTTCCTTCAGCGCCTCAAACACGGCTTCGGCGCCCAGAAGTCCGGATTTCATGGCGGTGTGGGAGCCCTTGATCTTGGAGCCGTTCAAGGTACCAGCATCGCAGCCGAGCAGCAGGCCGCCGGGAAAGCTCATCTTGGGCAGGCAATTGAAACCGCCCTTGGTAATGGCGCGGGCGCCGTAGGCCACTCGCTTGCCACCTTCCAGGTGCTTGCTGACTTCCGGGTGCAGCTTCAGGCGCTGGAACTCATCGAACGGGCTCAGATGTGGATTGCTGTAGGACAGATCTGCGATCAGGCCCACATATACCTGGCCACCCTCAAGGTGATAAAGGAAGGAGCCGCCAGTAGACCCGGATTCGTTCAGGGGCCAGCCGGTGGTATGGACAACCAGGCCAGGCTCGTGCTTGGCGGGGTCAATGTCCCACAGCTCCTTGATGCCGATGCCGTAATGCTGCGGGTCCTTGCCTTCATCCAGGTTGAAATCACTGATCAGGCGCTTGCCCAGGTGACCGCGGCAGCCCTCGGTAAACAGGGTGTACTTGGCGCGTAGTTCCATACCCGGCATATAGCCGTCTTTTTCGGAGCCGTCACGTGCCACGCCCATATCACCGGTGATAATGCCTTTAACCTGGCCATCTTCAACAATGGTTTCGGCGGCGGCGAAACCGGGATAGACCTCAACGCCCAGGGCTTCCGCCTGTTCGGCAAGCCAGCGGCACAGGTTGCCCAGACTGATGATGTAGTTGCCGTGGTTGTGCATGTTCTTGGGCACAAAGGCATTGGGGATCTTGTTGGCATTCTCCTGGTTCTTCAGCAGGAAAATGTCGTCACGGGTGACCGGGGTGTTCAGTGGTGCCCCTTTCTCTTTCCAGTCCGGGAACAGCTCGTTGAGGGCAGTGGGCTCGAACACCGTCCCTGCCAGAATATGAGCCCCGATCTCGGAACCTTTCTCTACAACACAGACGGTCAGTTCCTGTTCAGCTTCCTGGGCCATCTGCATGACACGACAGGCCGCGGAGAGGCCAGCTGGGCCACCGCCGACGATCAGAACATCAAATTCCATCGATTCGCGTTCCACGTTGGTCTCCTCATCTTTTTTAGTGATGCCAACAGGCAATTTCTCAGGGGCGCCATCATACCGTTAAAACGGGCTGCAGACGACTCCCACAAAGCGAAAGCCCCTGTTCTGTTAACCAAAAGGATACCGCAATTGATAAATCAAACAAACGTTTGTTTGAAATTTGGGCCTACCTTTGGCATTGTTAATCAGTGCTGGGCTAAAACGTGTTTTTTGAGTCGTTTTCTAGTATCGTCTCACGCTCAGGTGGAGTCAACGGGTGTTCCGTGGCCGCAAGCGCGGCTTTTCATGGTCCTGAGGGACTATTGACCCCGGTGCCCTTTGCCTGCAGTATTATGACGCCCTTACAGACAGCAGGCCCCGCAAGCATGTGCTGTTCTCAAATGTAAACTCATCGTAGAAGAACGAGGAATCTATGAAGGTTCTGGTCGCTGTAAAACGAGTTATCGACTACAACGTGAAGGTGCGCGTCAAGCCGGACAACACCGGCGTTGATCTCGCCAACGTCAAAATGGCAATGAACCCGTTCTGCGAAATCGCTGTTGAAGAAGCGGTTCGCCTTAAAGAGAAGGGTGTTGCCAGCGAAATTGTGGTGGTATCCATCGGCCCGAAGGCCTGCCAGGAGCAAATCCGTACCGCTCTGGCTCTGGGTGCAGACCGCGGTATTCACATCGAAACAGACGAAGAGGTTCAGTCTCTCGAAGCGGCCAAGCTGCTCAAGAGTGTGGTTGAGAAGGAAGAGCCCAAGCTGGTCATCCTCGGCAAACAGTCAATCGATTCCGACAACAACCAGACTGGCCAGATGCTTGCCGCACTGACTGGCATGGGGCAGGGTACCTTTGCCTCTGAAGTCGTTGTTGAAGGCGAAAAAGTAAACGTTACCCGTGAGGTCGACGGCGGCCTGATGACCGTCGCTCTGAAGCTGCCTGCGGTAGTCACCACTGACCTGCGTCTGAATGAGCCGCGTTACGCTTCTCTGCCGAACATTATGAAGGCCAAGAAGAAGCCGCTGGACTCCATGACCCCGGCTGATCTGGGTGTTGAGCTTGCTCCGCGCCTTTCTACCCTGAAGGTAGAGGCTCCTGCCTCTCGCCAGGCGGGCGTGAAGGTTGCTGACGTAGCTGAGCTGGTCGACAAACTGAAGAACGAAGCGAAGGTGATCTGAATGAGCATCCTTGTAATTGCTGAACATGACAACAGCAGCCTGAAGCAGGCGACTCTGAACGTTGTGGCGGCTGCCAAGGCCATCGGTGGTGACATCGACGTCCTGGTTGCCGGCGAAAACTGCGGTGCTGTAGGCGAAGCAGCAGCAAAGGCCGAGGGCGTCAGCAAGGTATTGGTTGCTGACAACGCGGTTTACGGTCACTTCCTTGGCGAAAACCTGGGTGAGCTGGTTGCTGAAGTCGGAAAAGATTACAGCCACATTCTGGCGGCCGCCGGTACCACTGGCAAAGATTTCATGCCGCGGGTTGCTGCACTGCTGGACGTTGCCCAGGTATCCGACATCATGCGCGTTGAGTCCGAAGACACCTTTGTTCGGCCAATCTACGCTGGTAACGCCATGGCCACTGTCAAATCCTCTGACAGCATCAAGGTTATCACGGTTCGCCCGACGGCCTTTGATCCGGTTGCTGGTGAGGGTGGTTCCGCCACGGTCGAATCTCTGGACGTTGTCAAAGACGCAGGCCTTTCCCAGTTTATCAACGAGGAAATGGCTCAGTCTGACCGTCCGGACCTGGCAAGTGCCGGTATTGTGGTTTCTGGTGGCCGTGGCATGCAGAACGGCGAGAACTTCAAGATGCTGGAACAGATAGCAGACCTCTTGGGTGCTGCTGTCGGCGCTTCCCGCGCCGCCGTAGACGCCGGCTTTGTTCCCAACGACATGCAGGTTGGTCAGACCGGCAAAATCGTTGCGCCACAGCTTTACATCGCGGTCGGCATTTCCGGTGCCATTCAGCACTGGGCAGGTATGTCCGAGTCCAAAGTGATTGTTGCAATCAACAAGGACGAGGAAGCGCCGATCTTCCAGGTTGCCGACTACGGCCTGGTCGCGGACCTGTTTGAAGCGGTTCCGCAACTTGAGGAAGAATTGAAGAAGGTACTTTAACCTTCTAATCATTCTGAAAAAGGCACCTACGGGTGCCTTTTTTGGTTAGGTGGCTCATGGGTAAGTGTGCGGTGTCGCCCAAACTTGAATAAGGATAACAGCATGATCTGGTTAAAAGCGTTTGTTAGTGGCTTTCTCGCAACACTGATTTTTCATCAGGGCCTATTTGCCCTGTTCTATTTCGCGGGCATAGTGCCATCGGCGCCGTTCAACCTTAATCCGGTGCCGCCCCTGGGAGTACCGGCCGTCTTCTCGCTGGCATTCTTTGGCGGGCTGTGGGGAATGTTGCTCTGGGCCATTCTCCGGCGTCTCAATGGCTTTAAGTTCTGGTTGGGTAATGTAATAGTGGGCGCCATCGGGCCAACCGCCGTGGCGATGCTGGTTGTTTTCCCGCTCAAAGGACTGGCGGTATCCGCGCAGACCTGGGTCGGCGGACTGGTTCTCAACGGTTTCTGGGGGCTCGGCGTTGCACTGTTCCTGGTACTGATGGGCGCGAAATCTGCCCGCTCCGGTGCGGGCAACCTATAACGGAAACTGAATACTTCAAGGACAATCAATGAGCACAAAGACTGACACCACTTACGACATCGTTGTATTCGGTGCCACCAGTTTCGTGGGACAAATCCTTACCACCTACCTGTTTGAAAGCTATGGCGTTGGCAGGGACGTTCACTGGGCGATTGCCGGACGTTCCGAAAGCAAGCTGGGCTCCCTGAAACAGAGCCTTGGTAAAAAGGCAGGGGAACTGCCAGTGATCGTGGCAGATGCCAGCGATGAAAGCTCGCTAAAGGCCATGTGTGAACAGACCCGCGTGGTGATTTCTACAGTCGGCCCGTACGCCCTGTATGGGGAGCCCCTGGTGAAAGTCTGCGCCGAGACCGGAACTGACTACTGTGACCTGACCGGTGAGGTCCAGTGGATTCGCAAAATGGTGGAAACCTACGAGGATACAGCCAAGGCCTCTGGTGCGCGCATCGTTCATTGCTGTGGTTTCGACTCCATCCCCTCCGACATGGGGGTCTGGTTCCTGCAGCAACAGGCAGAAGCAACCTTTGGTGCACCCTGCCAGGATGTTCGCATGCGGGTAAAAGTCGCCAAGGGCGAGTTTTCTGGCGGTACTGTAGCCAGCATGATGAACGTGGCCAAGGAGGCAGCAGCGGATCCCAAGCTGCGTAAGGAACTGGCGAATCCGTTTTCCATCTGCCCGCCGGAGCACCGTTCCAAAACCCGTCAGCCGAGCCTGAAAGGCGCGGAATACGACCGGGATTTTGGCGTCTGGCTGGCGCCGTTCGTGATGGGTGCCATCAACACCCGGATTGTGCACCGCTCCAACGCCTTGCAGAACGCCCGTTACGGTAAGGAGTTTACTTACGACGAAGCGATGATGACTGGCCGGGGCATGAAGGGCCGTCTGGCAGCCTATGCCATTACCGGTGCTCTGGGTGGCTTTTTTACCGCCTCCGCATTCAAGCCCTCGCGGTGGGTGGTTGAGAAGTTCGTGCCCAAGCCGGGTGAAGGCCCTAGCCCCGAAGCCCAGAAAAACGGTTTCTATGACCTGCGATTCGTGGGCAAAACCGCCGACGGCAAAACCATCAAGACCAAGGTGACCGGCGATCGCGATCCCGGTTATGGTTCCACCGGCAAAATGCTGGGTGAAGCCGGAATGAGCCTTGCGTTCGATGTGGACGGCGATAAACAGGGCGGGTTCTGGACGCCATCATCACTGCTTGATGGCAAACTTTACGAACGCCTGACCAGTAAAGCCGGTCTCACGTTTGAGGTTCTGGAAACCAGCTGAACCGGCTTCAGCTTAGCCGGATAGTTCGGTCGGAGGCCGGTAAGGCCTCCGGCGCATGCCCGAGTGATACCACTGTTTTTCCTGCCAGCCACTGTTTCATCCCTGCTGCAATTCTGTCCCGGGTTAGTGCATCGACACCGGTAAACGGTTCGTCCAGAACCAGTAATGGCGCGTCATTCAGCAGCACCCGTGCCAGGGCAATACGCCGGGCTTCGCCGCCGGATAACTGGCTTCCCATCGAGCCCAGCCAGGTGTTCAGCTGTGCCGGTTCGTGAGCGAAGCGGTCCGCCATCGCCACCAGAGCCAGAACCCGCCAGAGCTCTGCATCGGAGGCGTCATGTTTGCCAATTTGCAGATTGGCTTTGAGGGTGTCTTCAAACAGCACCGTCTGCTGCGTGAGATACACGGCCCCCTGACGGCGTGCGGTTCCGGAGGCAGGTTGCTCCAGGCCGGATATGACCTCAGCCAGCGACGATTTGCCGGAGCCCGAGCTGCCAATGATTCCGACCCATTCGCCTGCCTGTATCTCAAGGTCAAAACGGCTCAACACCGGAGAATGGTCGCCATAGCGGATGGTCACCCGTTCCAGCTCCAAAGCATTGCAGGTCTTTTGCGGTGATTGATCGGTGTCGCACCCTGGTGGGGGCCCCTCCGAGCAATCCCGGTTGAGCCTGGCTGCTGACGCAATGGTTCCCCCCAGCCGGGCAAACGCGTCCGGCAGCATCGAATAGATCTCCAGCAGCCCCAGCAGGGCCACAGGCAGCAGGACGACCACCGGCCCGGTGATAACGCCTTGCTGGAATAACTGAAGCCCCAGCCACAACGCCAGCACAACGGCCAGATTGACCATGACCTGAGCCAGCCCCAGGTTCCAGCCGGTGCGGGTATCTGCCCGGGCGTCAGTGTGGGCAATCTGGTCAGCCTGTCGCAGGCACAGGGCGGCGTGTTTGCCGGTACGACCTGCCGCCGTCAGTTCCGCGAAACCCTCAATATGCTCGATGACATCCGTCCTTACCCGTTCGCGGGCGTCTGTTTGCCGATAGACCAGGTGACGGGTGCGCAGGTAAACCACAATCGTGGCAATCAGCAAAGCAGGGATCAGCATAATCATAAGGCCCGTTGCCAGTTCCCGGCTGTAGAACACACCGGCAACGACAATGATCAAGACCGTTACCAGCGCAGCAAGCGCCGCAGGGGCGATCAGGCGCAGATACAGCGTTTCCAGGGCATCGACATCGTTGGTTAACCTGGAGAGCCACTGGGGACCCCGTAACGCGCTCCTGCGGTGTCGCGCAGAGACGCAAAGCCGTTCAAACAGCGCCACCCGGATATCCGTTAACAGGCGCAGCACTGTATCGTGGTTATAAACCCGCTCGGCATAACGGGCAACCGTGCGGGCGAGCGCGAAGAAGCGGATGCCCCCGCCGGGAGCGTACAGATTGAGTGATGCCTGCACGCCGGCGGCCAGCAGCAGGCCGGTGAGGGCGGTGGCGGTAATGAACCAGCCGGACAGCGCCAGCAGCCCCATCCCGGCGAGCAGGGTAGCCAGTATCAGCAGTCCACCAACCACCAAGCGGACGGGGCGGCGAAATATCAGGGCCAGCCAGGGCCGCAATTCACGCATCGTGCACTCCTCCGGCGGTTACCAGCAAGGTGCGGTTCGCCAGGGTCAGTAGCGCCTGATGGTGCGTGGCAAAGATCAGTGTCTTGCCGGCCAGGGCCAGCTTGCGAAGCGCCTCAAGAATATAGATTTCACTGTCGCTATCCAGTCCCGCTGTGGGTTCATCAAGCAAAATCAGGTCGTAATTGGCCACGAACACCCGTGCCAGGCTCAGACGGCGGGCCTGACCGCCGGACAGACCCTGGCCATCCTCGGTGATTCTGCTGTAAATACCCTTTTCCCGGCTCTTGAGCAGATCGCCAAGGCCAACCTGATGCAGGGCGGTTTCGATAGCGATGTCGGTAGCATCGGGAGTCGTGAGGCGGAGGTTGTCGGCCCAGGTTCCATGTACCAGAAACGGGGATTGGCCCAGCCAGCCAAAGGCAACCGCCCCCGGTTTGGCCCCAAATACTGAAATACTGCCCTGGTCCGGCTCCATAAAGCCCGCCATCAGGTATAACAACGACGACTTGCCACCACCGGAGGGACCGGTGAGGGCGATTACATCGCCTTTCTTGATGTCCAGCGACACCTGGTCCAGTACTGGCCGCTCGGCATCGTAGACCAGAGTCAGACCACGCACAGCAACCACATCCGGTGCCTGCTGGGGGGTTGGCGCTGGTGTCGGAGACCTGACATTGTCCAGCTTCTGTAGCCGTTCCACGATTTCCGCGCCGGCACCCATGGCCGCAGCGCGATCGTGATAATGCTGGGACAACAGGCGCAATGGCTGGAAAAACTCCGGTGCCAGCAACAGCACCAGTAAACCCGAGAACAGTGTGAGATCTTGCGATGGCCCATAGCTGATATAGCCCAGAAGCCCTAAGCCGATATAGATCGCCACGACGGCAATCGCCACCGACGAGAAGAACTCAAGTACGGCAGAAGACAGAAAGGCTACCTTCAGAGTTTTCATGGTAACGCGACGATAATCATCGGAACGTTTGCGCAGGGTTTCTGCTGCTGGCGTTGTCTGCCCGAACAACTGCAGGGTTGTCAGCCCGCGCACCTTGTCGAGGAACTGCCCCGACAGCCTGCCAATGGTCTGGAAGTGCTGCTGGTTCAGTTTTTCGGCGCCCATGCCCACCAGGGCCATGAACAACGGGATGAGGGGGGCGGCCAGCAGCAGGAATATGCCGGCCAGCCAGTCCAGCCAGAACACCACCCCCAGAATCAGTAGCGGCACGACGACGGCCAGAATCATCTGTGGCAGAAAACGGGCAAAATAACCGTGCAGGGCATCGGTATGGTCGAGCCATTCCCGGGCGAGAGTGCCTGCTGAAATCTGCCCCATGGCAACCGGCCCGGTAGCCCGCCAGCACCGGTTTATCCGGTGACGCACCTCGCTGCGGACTTTACGGCTGCACCGGGCTGCGAACCGGGCCTGAAGTCCCTGGGCAATGCCCCTGATCAGTATGGCGGCAACAGCGCCGGTAAACAGCAACGTGAGCTCTTCAACCGGCGCCCTGGCGACGATGCCCTGGTGGATAATCCCCGCCAGAAAAGCCATCTGCGCGATGGTGGCGATACCGACCACAATACCCGCAGATACCGTGGCCAGTATCAGCGGGCGGCTGTGGGCTGCCAGCCCGCCTAACCAACGCCGGGCAGCGGCCTGATCCGCCACCTAGTGGTAGCCCTCGCCGGCGCGCACCTTGCCCCGGAACACCCAGTAAGTCCAGGCGGTGTAGGCAAGCACGACGGGAATTACGAAGACCAGGCCGATCAACAGGAACAACTGGGATTCGTAGGCAGAAGCCGCATCCCAGAGGGTAATATCCGGCGGCACCACGTAAGGCCAGCGGCTGACAATCAAGCCCAGGTAGGTGAATATGAACAGCCCCAGAGTTGCGACAAAAGGCATACCCTCAAAGCGGTTACGCACTGACCGGAAAATCTGGAAGGCACAAAGCAGACTCAGCGCCGGCAATATCCAGATAAGAGTGATATTGGAGAACCAGCGGTCTTTTACCATCTCGTCCACGAAGGGTGTCCAGATACTGATGATGGCGAAAACGCCCAGCACGGCCAGCAACAACGGAATAGTGATTCGGTAAGCCCATTCCTGCAACCGGCCTTCGGTTTTCATGATCAGCCAGGTAGAACCCAGCAGTGCATAGCCGGCAAGCAGCCCGAAACCGGTCAAGACGGTGAAGGGAGTCAGCCAGTCCAGCGCACCGCCAGTGTAAACCCGGTTCGTGATCTCGTAACCCTGAATATAGGACCCAACCACGGCGCCCTGGGCAAACGCCGCGACTGTCGAGCCACCGGCAAAGGCCCAGTTCCAGAGATAGCGGGAGGTATTGGCCTTGAAACGGAACTCGAACGCGATACCCCGGAAGATCAGCCCTGCCAACATCAGGAACACACCGATGTATAGCGCCGGCAAAACGGTGGTATACACCAGGGGAAACGCCGCCAGAAGACCGGCGCCACCCAGCACCAGCCAGGTCTCGTTGCCATCCCAGACCGGCGCTACGGTGTTCATCATGGTGTCCCTGTCTTCTTCGGTGGGGGCGAAAGGAAAGAGAATGCCCATGCCAAGGTCAAAACCATCCATCACTACATACATGATGACGCCAAAACCGATAATGAATGCCCAGATCAGAACCAGATCAAACAGTTCCATAGTCAGTGTCCTCCCTGGTTCAGTGGCTTGTAAGTGGTGTCATCATCTATCTCGAACGGAACGTGAGTCGCAGAGAAGGGGCGTTTTGGCCGATCAGACTCATTTTCCCCGTCGACGTCAGTGTCCTCCATGCCTACGTACAGAACCCGCATCAAATAATAGACACCGGCAGTGAACACCAGCGCATAGACGACGATATAACCAATCAGCGAGAACAGCGCCATACCACCTGTCAGGGACGGTGTGACAGCCTGGCTATGGGTCATCAACCCCTGCACCAGCCAGGGCGCGCGGCCAATCTCCGTTACAAACCATCCGGCCAGCACCGCAACAAACGGTGTCAGGCTCATCACCCTCAAGCCCTGCAAAAACCATGGTGTCTGCCAGTAACGACCACCAGCCCGGAGTACCAGCCCCGCAACGGCAAACACAATCATCAGCAGGCCAAGGCCGACCATTACCCGGAAAGACCAGAACACAATAGCCACCGGCGGTTGCTCCTCTACAGCCACCTCATTCAGCCCGGGAACCTCTCCATCCCACTCGTGGGTAAGAATGAAGCTCGCCAGGCTGGGAATGCCGACCTCGAAACGGTTGGTCTGGTTTTCCTGGTCCGGAATCGCAAACAACAGCAGCGGCACATTGCGGGAGGTTTCCCAGTTACCCTCCATGGCTGCGACTTTCATGGGTTGGTGCTCCATCGTGTTCAGGCCGTGAAAGTCGCCCACAACCGCCTGTGTCGGCGCAATAATCAGAATCAGCCACAGGCTCATGGACAGGGCGCGGCGGTTGGCATCAACCTCACGCTTGCGAAGCAGATACCAGGCACTGACACCAGCGACGACGAAGGACCCGGTCAGGAATGACGCCAGAACCATGTGAGTGAAACGGTAGGGAAAAGAGGGGTTGAATATCGCCTCACTCCAGGAGGTAACGAAGAACACTCCATCGCGGAACTCGGTACCGGCAGGCGTATGCATCCAGCTGTTGGCCGACAGGATCCAGAAAGAGGAAATAAAGGTACCCGTTGCCACCATGATTGCGGCAAAGAGGTGTACGCCGGCGGGCACCTTATCGCGCCCGAACAGCAGCACACCCAGGAATGCAGCTTCGAGGAAGAAGGCCGTGACTACCTCGTAGCTCAGCATTGGCCCCAGGAAATTGGCAGTGGCCTGAGCAAAATTGCTCCAATTGGTGCCAAACTGGAAGGACATGACGATGCCCGAAACCACGCCCATCCCGAAGACGACCGCAAATACCTTGGTCCAGAAGGCAGAAAGCTTCACCCAGGCGGGATTTCCCGTTTTAAAAGCCAGAGCCTCGAGCACGGCAATGTAGGACGCCAGCCCGATGGTAAAGACAGGGAAAATGGCGTGGAATGACACCACGAACGCGAACTGGATTCGCGATAAAATGAGCGGATCTAGTTCCATGGGAACCCTCCGGTAATGTTTACATCATAACGAACAGGCTCAGCGAACCCGTTCAGCCGCTGCCTTAGCTCATTTTGTTATGTTGTTATTACCGGCAGATCATTGTCATGCTACTAAACATGACTACAAATCCGATAGGGGCAGATTGTCGCACCCCTTGATATAACACAAGTATGGTGGAGCCAATGAGCTTTTACGAAGAACGGATACTGCCCCACATGATAGACCGCGCCTGCTCAATGGGCCAGGTCATGAAACTTCGTGGCCAGGTAGTGCCGCATGCCAAGGGAAAGGTTCTGGAGGTGGGGATGGGCTCTGCCATCAATATGGAGTTTTACAACCCCGAAAACGTCGACATGGTTTACGGGCTTGAGCCTTCGGAAGGAATGCGCCGCAAAGCCCGGCCGAATCTCGCCCGATCTCCCATCAAAGTGGAATGGCTGGACCTGCCCGGGGAGAAAATACCCCTGGAAGATCATTCCGTGGACACCGTCCTGCTGACTTTCACCCTGTGCACCATCCCGGACTGGCACACCGCACTTCAGCAAATGTGGCGGGTACTCAAGCCCGGCGGCGAACTCCTGTTCCTGGAACACGGGGAGTCACCCCACGACAACACCCGCAAGTGGCAACACCGAATCACTCCCGGCTGGAAAAAGATTGCCGGTGGATGCCACCTGAACCGCCATATCGCCGACCTGATCCGCCACGCGGGCTTCGAGATCAGGGAACTGGAAAACCTGTACATGCCGAAAGCGCCGAAAATTGCCGGCTACATATACAAGGGCAGGGCAGTGAAACCCGTCGGGGCCTGAAGACACCTTTGAGCGAGGGTGAGTCAGAATCTGAATTGCGTTACCGCACGCGGCCTTATACAATCCTGCCCGTCAAAAGTTCCTCGCAAATCCCTCCGAATGCCCGGGTGGTGGAATAGGTAGACACAAGAGACTTAAAATCTCTCGACCTTATGGTCGTGCCGGTTCGATTCCGGCTCCGGGCACCAAACCAACAACTTTTGTTACTCCCCCTCAAGTTACCCGCTCTAAACGAAAGCCTTCAGAGAACACATTTTGAGCCAAACGTCTTTAGGGCGCCTTTTTTTGGCGGTCTCGACTTAACGATGCATCGAAATCATCCTGGCGTAGGGGTAGGGAGAACATGAGCATCTAAGACTCGTAAACCTGAACCTGATGCCCCCCACGCTCCTTGACAGCAAACACGGCCAGATTGGCATTGCACATCAGCTGATCGATATTCGTACCACCCTCGGGGAAAACAGTCAGACCGATGCTTCCGGAAAGGTTTACCCGGTGAGAGTCAACGTGAAACGCCTGTTCGAGGCTGATCAGTAGTGCCTTGGCCGCTTCCTTCGCACAACTGCTGCCGGTTTCCTTCAGTATCAGGGCGAATTCGTCTCCGCCGAGTCGGGCCACGGTGTCCATGGCACGAAAATCGGAGCGGAGGCGCTTGGCAACCTGCAACAGAAGGCGATCGCCGGCCTTGCGGCCGAGTTGGTCGTTAATTTGTTTAAAGTGGTCGAGGTTGATGAACAGCAGGGCAAAAGAACTGGCCTTTCGTTGCGCTTCCAGCAAGGTCTGTTCAAGCCGATCGAGGAACAGTCGCCGATTGGGAAGGTTTGTGAGCGAATCAAAATTGGCAGTGGGGTCAAAGGGTGCTTTCGGAATGGTTTCGGCCAGGAGTGCTTCATGCTCTTTGAGGGATGAGAAGCTAAACACTGAGTTGGCAATCAGCTGGTCGATGGCTTCGTTGAAACGTACCAGTTCATTGGTCTCTTTCACCATGAGATGGTGCTGTTCATCGCTCCAGGCACGGGTAACCCGAGCCCGTAAGGCCCCTAGCTCCTGTACCATCTGCAACACGGATAGCCCCCTGCTGAAACAGTTCCTGCCATGCTCTCCACCGATATCCGAAGCGGTGCCTTTGCCTTTGCCGAGGGCCTTGCATGCCGACTCCTCCCTAGTCTGAGGGGTTGCAAGGTCCTGGACGATAAATTCTAGTATCTCATGAGCATTATCTCGCAAGGCGAGGCCGTCTGCGCCGGTTAATTGCGGGGCGATTTCCAGCGCGGCTTCTTCCCAGTCTTCAAGCAGTTGTTCCTTTCCTGCTTGGATAAATTGGGCCAGCTTCATAGTAAGCGGCCTCCTTCCTGGCATGTTGGCCAGTACCAACCTGGTACTTGACCATCAAGGGCTGAGGCCTGTGTAGTCCATTAGACAGGGTTGCATACACCATATCAGGGCATGAACATAAAAATATACATTAAATATGTATTAACGGGGCTTATGTATCCGAGCGGTTTCAAGACGGATTTTTCTGGCGATCCCGTCTCAGCAGGGCTTCAAAATCATCCTGGCGTAGGGGCCGTGAGAACAGAAATCCCTGGGCATGGTCGCAGCCGGCCTGGGAGAGGAATTGCAATTGCTCGTCGGTTTCAACACCCACCGCAACCACCTGGATGTTTATGGCGTGAGCCATGGCAATGATAGCTTCAAGTATCTGGTCGGCATTGCCTCCCTGACCAGCGTTTTTGATCAGCTCCCTATCTACCTTGACACTCTCCATTCTGAACTCCTGAAGCGCCAGCAGGGAGAAGGGTTCGATCCCGAAATCGTCGATCGCCAGGTGCAGCCGCATACCTGCCAGACCAAAGCTATCAATTGGATTGAACCCGGAAGCACGGATGTAGTTAAGGGAGTCCGGCGTCAACTCCATGGTGAGGCGGCTTTCATCAAGGCCAACATGCATCAACCGCGCGCGCCATTCATCCACCAGAGTTCGGGTAAAAAAGGAGGCGGGGGATTCGTTGAGGTTGATCGGGAAGGCCCCATTACTCGGGTCACGCCATCGAACCGAGCAGGTCACCGCCTGCTCCAGTACGTAAGCGTTGATGCTATCCGTCATGCCGCTCTGTTCCGTGACGCTGAGAAAGGCAGCCGGAGTTAACAGTCCTTTGGCCGGGTGATTCCAACGGAGCAACGCTTCTGCTCCGGACACGGCGCCGCTGCGGATGTCGATTATAGGCTGGTAATAAACCTCCAGCTGGTTCTCCCTGAGGGCTTCATCCAGCTCCCTGTTCAGCCTCATATGCTCTGATTCACTCTGCGCCATCCAGGCCTCGTAGGCCTGCACCTGTTGCCCTCCCTGTTCTTTGGCGGTGTACATGGCCTGGTCGGCATTGTGCATCAGCGTGTCGACATCCGTGCCGTCATCGGGGAAAAGCGTCAGGCCGATGCTGCCGGAAATGTGTACTCGGTGAGTATCAACGTCAAACGCCTGTTCAAGGCTGGTCAGAAGTGCCCTGGCTGCTTCCTTGGCACCACTCCTGCCGGTTTCCTTGAGGATCAGAGTGAATTCGTCTCCGCCAAGACGGGCCACGGTGTCCATGGCCCGCACATTCGAACTTACCCGTCTGGCCACCTGCGCCAGCAACCGGTCGCCAGACTCGTGGCCGAGCTGGTCGTTGGCTTGCTTGAAACGGTCCAGATCCATGAAGAGCAGGGCAAAGGAGCTGTCCTTCCGCTGGGCCTCCAGCACGGTCTGCTCAAGCCGGTCGAGGAACAGCCGCCGATTGGGGATGCCTGTGAGTGAATCATAATTGGCGTTTCGCCAGGCCTGGTACTCAGTCTGTTTGCGCTCGGTGATGTCTCGTGAGGTCTTGACGACAGCTTCAACTTCGTTTCGGTCGTTAAAAACCGGAACAAACTGGCAGTCAAGATCCAATTCACGGCCTGAGGGTAAACAGTGATGAAATTCCCCGCGCTGAGTCTGACCTGTAGTAGCGGTTGTGGTGATTTCGCTGTGAAACTCGGTGGCAAAGTCCAGGCCCAGCTCATGGGGGGTTTTACCAATGGCGTCCCGGGGCAGCGCATTGACCAAGTCCGCCATCGCCATATTGAGAAACAGAAGTCTGCCGGCGGGATCGAATATGGCGGCCGGGTCAAGAGAGGCTCTCAATATGGTTTCTATCAGGTGTGTTTCCTGATCTTTGCGCTCTGAGTAGCCAGATACCGAGTTGATACTCAACTGGTCGATGGCCTCGTTGAATCGCACCAGTTCATCAAAGTCTTTTGCGGTGAGGCCTCCCTGTTTATCGCCCCAGGCCCTGGTAACCCGGGCGCGCAGGGCTTGAAGTTCCTGCAGCATCTGCACCATGGAAAGGCCTTGCATATGGCGGTCTGAGCCATGGCTTTCAGCAGCTATCGGAGCCGGATACCTGCCTTTTCCCAAAGCCTTCAGTGCTGACTCGCGATTTGTCTGGGGCGTCAGGAGGTCCTCAGAGATGAACTCCAACATCGAACGGGCATGATCCCTCAAGGCGCGGCTGTCCTCGCCTGTCAGTTCCGGGGCGATGTCTACTGCGGCGTCCTCCCAGTCTTCCAGCAGCTGCTCCATATTTGTCTGGATAAAATAAGCCAGCTTCATAGCGGGGGACCTCTTCCTTGATGTGTCGACAGGTGCTAACCAAATCCTGCGCAGCCCGTTAAATATAATTTCAGAAAATCATACCAAGGTATACATATCAAAGGTACACACCAATCCCGGGATACACACCACTTTTATTTGTTATGAAGATGAATTTGGGCTGCTTCATCTGCAGTTTCACGAAATTCAGCGCTTAAAGGCGTCTCAAAGTTTCGGGTGATGGTGTAAAGCAGAATCTTAATAGTCGGCCAAAGGTGTTTTTCAATGACATGGACCTAACTGGCAGTTAGAAACCGACACTTTTTATTTTCTGCAACAATCAACTGGCGTGCCGTCCTGGGCAACGCCAGTTGATTGTTGTTAATGAAAACTAGTCTATAACGTGTTCTACAAGCTCTGAAAATACGCTCTGCAGCCCGTTTGTATCGACTACCCGAATCGAGAAGTACCAGGTGCCAGGATCCAGGTCATTGATCTTGAGGCTTGTTGCGTCACCTGGGGCAGTCAGACTCTGGTTCGGATTAGCCTGATCCTGGCCGTAGCGGATCTCGTAGTGGTCGATCGCTGAGAGGGATAGAGAGCTCCCGTCCATACGAGTCAGGGGAGCGGTCCACGACAAGGTTGCTTCACCGGAAGTGGCCTCCGGTTGCGGTTCCGGCTCCGTAGCTACTGGTTCCGAAGTGATCGGTTCCAGAGTCCAGGGATCGAGATCGCTCTGGTAAGCCTCAAGGTTCGACACACCGTCCAGGTTTGATACACCGTTGGCATCATCGGCCCAGGCATTAAGTCCGTTGGCAAGTTCCCAGGTGTCCGGGATGCCATCGCCGTCGGTATCCTGGAGGCTGGGTGCTGCCGGGTCCGGCACTGTGACGGTTTCGCTGATGCTTACTTCTGCGCCGTTGGCAAGCCTGGTGATACTCAGCTTGGCTCTGGTGCTACCCGAAGCCTCGTAGTACTCCATGGTGACAGGAATGGTTTCCTGCGCCGCCAGTGTGACGGTGCGGCTGTACGCCGTCGCGCTCTGTCCCCTCCAACGATCAATAACCAGGTGACCGTCAAGGTAAAGCCTGACACCGTCATCCGTCAGTGTCGTGAACTCATATTGCTCGGTGCCACTTGTATGAGGCGCAGTAAACATTCCGCTCCAGCGAATGCTGAAATTGTCGTTGGGCAGCTCCGCCATGGGCTGACCGCCGCCCCAGCTAAAATCAATTCCCTTATCCTGGCGTGACAGCACAAAGCGATCAAAACCCGTTCCCTTGAAGTATTGTCCGATGAAGCCGGGCACCTGAGAAGCAACTGAGACCGGCTCAGGGTCAGGAGTCACCGGCGCATCTGCCGGATCGCTCGGGTCGGTGTTTGCCTGGTGCTCTTCCAGATTGCTAACGCCATCACCATCAATGTCCTGGTGGGCGTCGGAAGCATCCAGAGGGTTAAGTCCATAGGCGAATTCGACGCCATCGGGAATGCCATCGCCATCCGAGTCGGGATCATTCTCACTGGTTCCCATCAGAAATTCGTCCGCGGCGGTCAGCAGGTCATTGTCGGGGTCAGAAATCGCATCGTCCGGGTTGCGGGGATCAAGCCCGTGGATGACCTCCCAGTTGTCGTAGATGCCGTCCTGGTCTTTATCAAGGAAGGGGTACTGCGGGTTAAAATTCAGGCGTTCTTTGCCGTCCAGAAAACCGACCCGGTAACCCTCGGAATAGGCCTTCTCGATCGCTTCCTGATCCAGGGGTGCGGTTGACTCGGGCTCCCCCAGGGACGCGATGGCACTACCGCCGATAACCTGCCGTGAAATCCCGGGGCCTTCCCAGGCAACGTTGAAATGGTCGCCGCCACCACTCTCCTTGTGGCGGATCTCAAAGTAATATCGCTGGCCCGCAGAAAGCTCAACGCCGTTGGAGGATTGGGATCCGTACTTGGTGTATTCATGAGGTCTCGTCCAGCCGGTGACAGAGGCAGTTAATTCCGCGGACGCAGGATTTTTGGACGTGCTTAACCAGAACTGGGTCTCGTCGTCGCCGGCAACGAAAAAGGTATAGCGGCCATCGGTGGGAGGAATGACGTAGCCCCTGACCAGAGAGCCGTAGTTGTCTCCGCGGCTCTGCGGGCTTCGCAGTTCCGTCAGTTCTTTTACCTGGTCCGGGTTGTCCGGGTAGGCGTCCAGTGTAATTAGTTGACTGACGCCAGTGCCACTCAAGTTGTCCCAGTAACCGGCCTCTACCATGCCCGATTGGCTGGTTACTGCCGCGCCCGCACTCTGAAAAACGCACATTGCTGCAATGGCACTTCCAACTCTCAGAGAATTACTTATGGACATAGATCCCCGCATATTTGTGAAGCAATAAGAGGGCGTCAGTGTCGTGATGAGGTGAGGGAGCTGCAGTTGGCATTCTGTAAATTTTTTTTATTATTTTAAATTGTCTTGTAAAAATTTAAACGATGCGGTTTATAAGTATACATGTATCCAATGTATGTATCTTACATTACTACTATATTCGTTAGGTCATTGATTGCTATAAAAATTCAGACTAATTTTGCGCAATCTGAAAACAAATAATGAAAATTTCAGTATTCTGAGATTAACATGCAGGGGAAATATGCTTTATAAGCAACGATAATGGCGTCGAGGCAGAACCAATAATGGCTAATTTTGAGAGCGGAGTATTAAAGAACATATTCGACGCTATATCATTAACGTTATTTACAATTCGCGTTGGTACCGTAAGCAGGCTTCACTGGCGTCAGTGATGACGGAGGTGGTCGTGATGTCGTTGATGAGGTGGGAATCTGTCAGAGCAGTGTGCAAGTCAGGATGACTCAGGGCAAGATTGGTTAACTATGATTCTGGGGTTATTTTATGCGCGAGTTTGGTTTTGAGTGTAGCCAATAGCTTGTAAAATCTGCCTTCAGGCTGCGTGCTCGCAACTTGAAGGCTTCGCTCCTGGAAAGCGGCATTGTCTCCATTTTTAGAAGAGCTCACCGATTTCCCATCAACACCCGTAGCTTCCCCAGCGCAGGCCGATTGCACGAATGCCCGGCCTAATCGCTGAAAGGGAACAAACGCGGTTCAACCAAAGCCCAAGAAGGAGAGAACCGCCACAATAATAACCACGGCACCGACGATATAGACAATGTTGTTCATAGGTAGATCCTTTGTTTCCAAGTCCTGAAGTCTGGTTACGCCCACGTCCTTGCGGCGCATGATGTAACGTCCTGTATAGGCACTTCCTTCGCCTCATCTGGATCCATAATGGGCCGTTTGTTTTGCCCCGTCTGTTCGCTGCCGTACGGAGCGCAGAAACACCGAAGCAGATAACGGGTGGCTCCGGGCCTGTTATCAGACAAACGGTCGGCAGCTGTGACTGATAACGTGGAATTAACGCCCATTTCATGAGAACAGCGCGTAAGCTCACTGCGCGCATACCCTCCCGCTTTCCGCTCCCCGGTGTTGCTGCTTTTCCCGGGAACAGTAATGCGGCTACCTGATTGAGTGCGCACCCACCTATCAAGAAAAAGGCCTCCCCCTATGAAGCTGGCTCGATTTATCCAGACAAACATGGAGCAACTGCTTGAAGAGTGGGAAGGTGCGGCGCTGGAAATTGCCCCTGAATTCAGGGGCAAAGACAGCAGTGCCCTGAGGGATCACGCCCGCTCGATGCTCGGTTTCGTTGCCGAGGACCTCAGCACCTCCCAGACCGGTGACGAATCGGAACGCAAGGCCCTTGGCAAAGGCAAAGCCTCTGTTTCAGACGTTGGAGGAAAGCATGGCGTACACCGCCTCCAGCAGGGTATGTCCATGCTCCAGATGGTGCAGGAACTCAGGGCCCTGAGAGCCCGTGTTACAAAGGCCTGGGGCGTTGAACAGCAGGGACTTGCCGAAAATGACATTGTTGAACTGGTGCGCTTCAACGAAGCTGTTGACCAATTGATTGCCACCTCAATATCCAGCTTCTCGGCAGTCAAGGATCGGGTAACCTACCTGCTCGAGGCCATGCTCAGAGCCTCGCCTGATCCCGCCGCCATATTCGAACCTGACTGCAAATACCTGTTCCTTAACACAGCGATGGCCAGCCTGGTCAATGCAACGCCCCGGGATGTGATTGGTAAAACACCCGTTGAGCTTGGCCTGGACCTGGCGGGTGTGTTGCAGGAGGCGATCGCGACCACCGTAAGCACAGGTCAGATCCAGCACAGAGAGTATAATCACTGCTCGCCATCAGGCCTCGAGTTATATCTGGACTGCAAGTTTGTACCGGTCTTTAACGACCGCAAAGAAATTGAAGCGGTCATCAAAACGTCCCGGGACATCACTGACAGTAAACGGACAGACCATCAGGCCTGGCAAATTGCCAATTTTGACGCGCTCACTGGCCTTCCCAATCGACGGCTGTTCCTTGACCGGCTTGAGCAGACCCTGCTGGAGGCTCAGCGAAAAGGAATTTCATTTGCTGTGCTATTCGTGGACCTGGACCACTTCAAGCAGGCCAATGACCAACTGGGCCACAGGGCCGGTGACCGGCTACTGGTAAGAGTGGCCGAACGTATAAATACCAAGGTTCGCGCGATGGATACGGTAGCCCGTCTCGGGGGAGACGAATTCACGCTGATCCTCAAGGAAACCGGCAGGGCGGGCGCGACGGAAGCTGCCACGTCACTTCTGAGGAGTCTGGAAGAGGCGTTTGACGTTGATGCCCACCGGGTGCACATTTCCGCCAGCATTGGCCTGGCCGTTTTCCCTGATGACGGCACCGATGTCGACACGCTGATGCACAATGCCGACCAGGCCATGTTTGCCGCCAAAGAGCGTGGGGGCCACCGGGTTCAGGCCTACGAGTCCTGGATGGAGCAGAATGAATCGGAATACGTCCAGTTGCGGCGAGAACTGGATGATGCCCTCAGGGAACACCAACTGGAGGTCTACTACCAGCCCATCATCGATATCCGCACTGGCGTTATATCCAGGGCGGAAGCATTACTGCGGTGGAATCATCCGCACCGGGGACTATTGAGTCCGAACGCCTTTCTCGGCATCACCGAGCAGAGCGGCCTGACCGACAGCATCACCGCCTATGTGCTGGAGCAGGCGGTCACCCGCTCGCTCAGGTGGCGTGACCTGACTGACGAAGCTTTTCCGATCAACATCAACGAATCACCGGCCTCGTTTGTTACCCGGAGCCTTGTGGACCAATGGCGGGATCGGCTGACCGAAATTGGCCTCAATGAAAGCCGTATCACGATGGAGCTGACTCCAGCCTCCCTCAACAACATTCATGCTTCCGGTTTCAATCCTGTCAGGAGCCTGGGCCTTGCGGGTTTGCGCCTGCACCTGGCAATCGACGACTTTGGTATCGAACCCTTCTCGCTGCTGGCGCTTCAGGAATTCAAGCTCGACAGCATCAAGATTGACCGGGAACTGATCAGCAACGCGGGCCAGGGTGGCGATGCTGACCGCATACTCGAGGGCATCATCGCAATGGCTCACGCGATAGACGTCCAGGTTGTTGCCGTAGGCGTTGAGAGCGCCGGGCAGTTACAGTTTCTCTCCCAGGCCGGCTGCGACTTTGCCCAAGGCTTCCTGTTCTCGCGGCCCCTTCACCCGGATGCTTTCGAGGCATTGCTGGACCGGAACCGCAAGGGGGTTGTCTCCTGGCGGCGCCCCGCTGTTGAAGGAATCACCTGACAATGACCGATGACCTTATGTCTGGCCATCACTTCCTCGCCATCGTCTCCAGCATCCGGTTAACCGCCTCCAGATGCTCGGGCTCGTTGTGGCACATGCCCTGGAAATTTGCACACACGTCCAGAAAATCCTTCAGCTCCATACGCGGTGCCATTGTCATCAGACGTTTGGTCAGTCGTGTTGCTTTCGGTGGCTGACTGGCAATACGGCTGGCCATGGCATTGGCGGCATTCAGCAGTTCCCCAGCGGGCACCACGTCCAGCACAATACCCAGCTCCCGGGCTTCACCGGCGTCAATGATGCGCCCGGTAAGGGTCAGCTCGAACGCGCGCTGGTAGCCGATCAGGCGCTGCATGAACCAGGCGCCGCCGTCACCGGGAATGATGCCGAGGTTGAGGAAGGTTTCCCCGAACTTTGCGTTTTCCGAGGCAATGCGGATATCGGCCATATTCGCCAGGTCGAAGCCTGCGCCGATGGCGGGGCCGTTTACCGCGGCGATGATGGGCACCTCAACGTCCTGAAGGGTCAGGGGGATTTGCTGGATACCCTTGCGGTAACGGTCCGCGCACTCGGCCACATCGCCGGCGAAATCGCCACTGCGGTTGGCCATGTCACGGATATTGCCGCCGGCGCTGAAGGCGGAACCGGCGCCGGTGATCACCAGTACCGACACGTCATCACACCGGTTTACCCATTGTGCGGTGGTGACAATGTCTTCGATGAGGTGGGAGCCCGTTAAGGCATTGCGCAGGTCATGACGGTTCAGGGTAAGGGTGGCTACCCGGTTTTCCAGGGTCAGCAGGGCATCGGTCAGTGTTGGTACGGTGGCCATGGTTGCAGTTCCTTGTGTGCGGTCAGCGCGCATCTTCGCGCGCCGGGTTTCAGTTAATCAACGGCCACTCGGGCCCTGCGGTAGCGTTTTACTTCTATCCAGCCGTGGGTAGCCAGGGCGGAGAAAACAATCACGCCGCCAATCAGGCTGAGGTCTGGCGGCACCTCGCCCAGAAACAGCCACACCAGAAACGACCCCAGCACGGTTTCCAGCAACAGCATGAGGCTGACTTCTGCCGCCGGTATGTAGCGGGGGCCAATCTGGATGAGAATGCAGGCGGTGGGCAAAAAGACCAGGCACAGCAGGCCAATGAAAAAGCCATCCCTTGCCGAGAGCAATGCGGCTCCGCCCATGAAGGCCGCCACGATGGCCAGTGCCAGGGCGCCGAACATCAGCATCACACTCATGTCGCAGTCGGGCCGCGAGCGGGCCACGTTTAGGTTGGCGGCAAGGGCAGTGGCTGCGATGCCGGCCATCATCAGCCCCAGTGGATCGCCTTTTCCCCACTCTCCGATTGCCATGAAGGTTGCGCCGGTCACGCATACCAGGATAACAACCCAGGTTCTCCAGGGCAGGGTTTCCTTCCAGACCAGCCACGCAATCAGCGCGGCAATCACCGGGGCGGTGTTGAGGATAACCAGCACGTTGCCCGCCGCGGTGTTTTTCATGCCCACGACGAAGCCGAGGGTGCTTACCGCGAAAGCCCCGGCGCAGAACAGCCCTTTCCAGCCGCAGCGCCTGATTTCGGTTGTCAGGCGGGAACGATACCTTCCCCAGCTGATCACCAGGAAGCTGATGGCCAGCAGCAAGCCGCGCCAGAACAGGAAGACCACCGGTTCCACCGAGGTAATCTTGACCAGCAGCGCGTCCGGCACGATAAACAGCACGCCCAGGGCGGCAATGGTCAGGCCTTTTATCCGTGTGGTCTGCAAGCGGCTACTCCGGGGCTTTGTCGTTCGCAGCGCAGGCTTTCTCGAGCCGCGCAATGCAGTTGCTGAAGGTGCGGCTGATACGGGTCTGGTCCCGGATCATGGGTAACCGTGGCCAGGTCGCCTGCTCGCCAAGCCGGATAAACATTTCCAGGTCCTTGCGGCTCGGGTTGGCCAGCACCTTGCGGTACAGCAATGGCCGGAACGGGAACTGCACGTTGATATCCCCGAGATAGGTCTGCGTTGCCATGGCGTGCGCCTGCTCCAGCAGTGGCCGCAGTATGCCTGATGACCATCGGTCACGGGTCAGCTCCAGCGCGGTCGCTACCTGGGCGTGCAGTATTGAAGCCGCCGCCTGTTTGGCGGAGGCGCCTGCCCCGCGATCATGATGATGGCTGATAAACGGTAAAACATGGGGATTGGCCTGGCTGACGATGGTGCGGTTCACGTTATGGAGCCGTGCCATGCGCATCAGCGGCAGGTCGCCGTGGACGCTGCCATCAATCCAGCGTTCCGTTGGCATGTAGGGTTTCTTGCCGTTTTTGCCCCTGTCGTTGTCCCGGGCCTGGAGTGTCACTGGCGGGTAGATGCCGGGGACCGCACAGGAAGCCAGGATGGCAGAATCAACCAGCACTTCCGGTGAGGCAAGGCTGTTGAGCAGTCTTGGTTTCTGGCGGGTCCGGGTAGGGGATACGGAAATATTGAGGGTGCGCCCGCTGTGCTCCGCGGCCTCACGGAAGCTGGTGCTGCCGATGTTGGTGTGGATGTGATGAAGCAGTTGGGACTGGTCCATGGCATGGCGCTTGCGCCAGATACGATCGGGTTCCAGCCAGCGAAATGCGTCCAGGTGGATTTCGCCCGGCTCGTTGAAAAAGCGTTCAAGCTCCGGGTTGTTACGGGTGCAGATGGCCCCGGCGACAATGGCGCCCATGCTGGAGCCGGCAATGACGTCAGGCAGCAGGCCCTGTTGCCAGAGTGCGCGGGTAACGCCGATGTGGTAAACGCCGAATGCCGCGCCACCGCTGAGCATCAATGCCGGGCGGCCGTATACCCTCTCGGCATCCCGGAACAGGCGCAGTTTCTGTTGGTCAGTTACGCCCGGCATCTTGTGGTCGCAGATGAAGTCCATGGAGCGTTCTACTTCATCAAGAAATTCGGTGACCAGGTACTTGGTGCCCGTCCAGGCGACGGCGTAGAGGTCCGGGTTGGCAATCTCACCCAGGTGCCGGTACAGGCTCTCCTGCAGCACGCGGGTCAGGCCACGGGTGTCACCCTTGTTACGGCAGTGCACCATGGCGTCGATGTGCTCGCGAATCAGCTTCTCGTGAAGGAGCTCGCAGCCACTTTCCTCCCGCCAGCTCAGGGTGCCTTCCAGCTCGTCCAGCTGCTTGGCGATATCGAGCCATTGCTGATAGGACGAGGCTTCGGTGAGTTGTTTTTCCAGTTTGCGACGTTGCTTCTTTATATCGTTCATAAGCATAGGATACATCAGGAAAGCGCAATACTCCGACCAATGTCGCTTCGACACTTCTGATATGCTGGCTGATACTGCAGTATTTGTTGGGTTGTCTGCCGTAAAAGTGGAGCAGGGGGATACGATGAGCGAGCAAAGCGAAGCACTGGTAAAAAAAGTAACGGACAACGGAATCACCACACTCACACTGAACCAGCCGGAACGCAGAAACAGTCTCTCCGTTGCCATGCTGGAGGCCCTGTCAACGGAGCTTGAGTCTGTATCCGACGACCCGGAGACCCGTGTGGTGGTACTTGCTGCGGCCGGCAAGGTGTTCTGCGCCGGGCATGATCTGCGTGAGGTGCGTGAACAATTCGACAGCCACGAGTTCCAGTTAAAGCTGTTTAACCTGTGCAGCAAGGTCATGCAGCAGATTGTGAACCTGCCGAAACCGGTGATCGCCCGCGTTGCAGGCGTGGCGACCGCTGCAGGCTGCCAGCTGGTGGCCAGTTGTGACCTGGCAGTTGCAGCCGATACCGCACGGTTTGCCACTCCCGGTGTCAACATTGGCCTGTTCTGTTCCACCCCCATGGTGGCCCTGTCGCGCAATGTGTCCCGCAAGCACGCCATGGAAATGCTGCTGACGGGGGAAATGGTGGACGCGATCAAGGCCGAACGGCTCGGGCTGGTCAATCAGGTGGTGGATGAACAGGCGCTCGATGAAGCCGTCTACCGCCTGGCCAAAACCATTGCGGGGAAATCCGGCTTTACCCTCAGGATCGGAAAAGAGGCGTTCTACAAGCAACTGGAAATGGGTCTGGCTGAGGCTTACGACTACACTTCGGAAGTGATGGCCAATAACATGCAGGCTGCTGATGCCCAGGAAGGAATCTGTGCCTTTCTCGAAAAGCGTGAGCCAGACTGGAAAGACAAGTAGGCGCTAGCGACAGTCCGATGCGTCCAGTGAAAGCCGGTCTCCCACTCCGATGTCCCGGCGTTCAAAGAAGCCCTGGTTCATTTCCAGGGCCAGGTAAAACGGCACCCCGGCCGGGTAGTTGGGGCAGTCTCTGCCCTGATCTGCCGGGCAGGGCTCCATCTGGCGTATGGAACCAATGACGCCGTTGCTGTCCATATAGGCAATATCCAGCGGGATCAGTGTCCGGTACATCCAGAAACCATGATGCGCCCGACGCTGGTCGCCGTATACAAACAGCATCCCGGCGTCCGCTGCCAGGCTTTCTCGTTCCATCAACCCGCGGCTGCGTTCGTCGGAGCTTCTGGCGATTTCAACCGTAATCGGAACCGCCCGCTCCCCGGCCATCAGGCATGCCTGCTCCACGGGCAGTGAGCCCTTGTCCGGCAGCGCAGCCAGGCAACCGGAAAACAGCAGAGCCATCATCAGGGCCATGCCCCTCAGGCCGTTCCCCGGTGCCTGCCTGGTCATCAGGAACGCAACCGGTAACCGGTTTTGAAGATCCACCATACGCCCACCATACAGGCGGTAAGAAACAGCAGCGTCATGCCCACGCTGATTCCCACGTGAACGTCTGACACGCCATAAAATGCCCAGCGGAAGCCGCTGATCAGATAGACCACCGGATTGAACAGGCTGACGGTCTGCCAGACTTCCGGCAGCATGTCGATGGAGTAGAAAGTGCCGCCCAGGAAAACCAGCGGGGTAACAATCATCAGCGGGATAATTTGCAGTTTTTCAAAGCCGTCCGCCCAGATACCGATAATGAAGCCAAACAGACTGAAGGTAATGGCGGTCAGCACCAGGAACGCGAACATCCAGAAGGGATGCAGTACGTCATAATCCACAAACAGCCTGGCGGTTAACAAGATGATAACGCCGAGTATCACCGACTTGGTGGCGGCGGCACCCACGTAGCCAAGCACCACCTCCACATACGAAACCGGGGCGGACAGCACTTCATAGATGGTTCCGGAAAATTTCGGCATGTAGATGCCAAAAGAGGCGTTGGAGATACTCTGCATCAGCAGTGACAGCATCACCAGGCCAGGAATGATAAAGGCACCGTAACTGATGTTGTTGATGTCGCCCATGCGGCTGCCGATGGCAGAACCGAACACCACGAAATACAGGGAAGTGGAGATGACCGGCGATGCCACGCTCTGCATCAGAGTGCGTCGCATTCGGGCCATTTCAAAATTGTAGATTGCACGGACACCGTACAGGTTCATTGCATCACTCCCGCATTATTCATTGACCAGGCCTACAAAGATCTCTTCCAGGGAGCTTTCCCTGGTCTGAATGTCCCGGTACTCGATATCGAGATCGCCCAGGGTTCGAAGGAGCCGGGCTACGCCGGCCTGCTCCTGTTGTGAGTCAAAGGTGTAGATCAGCTCATAGCCGTCTTTCGACAGCTCCACCGGCTCCAGCGCAAGCTGTCCCGGAATTGTCTCCAGGGGCTGCTGCAGGTGCAGGCGAAGTTCCTTTTTGCCGAGCTTGCTCATTAACTGCGCCTTGTCCTCCACTAGAATGATTTCACCCTGGCGGATAACCCCGATACGGTCCGCCATTTCCTCGGCTTCCTCGATATAGTGGGTGGTTAGAATGATGGTGACGCCGTTTTCCCGCAGCTTGCGGACCATTTCCCACATGTCGCGCCGCAGCTCAACATCCACGCCTGCGGTGGGCTCATCCAGAAACAGGATCTGAGGTTCATGGGACAGAGCCTTGGCAATCATCAGGCGCCGCTTCATCCCCCCGGACAGGGACATGATGCGGCTGTTTCGCTTGTCCCACAGGGACAGATCTTTCAGTACTTTTTCGATATGCTCAGGCGCCGGCGGCTTGCCAAAAAGGCCGCGACTGAAAGAGACTGCACCCCATACGGTTTCAAAGGAGTCGGTGTGGAGTTCCTGGGGCACCAGGCCGATGCTTTCCCGGGCCTTGCGGTAATCCTTGACGATGTCATATCCGGCGGCCTTTACTTCCCCGCTGGATATATTTGCGATGCCGCAGATGATGCTGATCAGTGTGGTCTTGCCGGCACCGTTCGGGCCAAGAAGGGCAAAGATTTCGCCGCGTTCAATGTCGAGATTGATGTCTTTGAGGGCCCTGAAACCATCAGCATAGACTTTGTTGAGGTGCTTTACGGAGATATCCGGTTGCACGGGCTTATCCTGTTGGTGGTGAATCAAAGCGCGGTATTTTCTCACGACCGGCGCTGATTTAGAAAGCTTTGCCTCGGCAGCAATGATCCCCATAATGCCTGATCACCCTGGAGGAGTGGATGTGTTGAAAGCCATTATTGCTGTCGTTGTTGTCGCAGGCGTGGTCGCCCTGGGACTGTTCGGGCCACGCTGGCTGATGTCGGACCCCAACAGCGCTTCCGGTGCGAATGCTGTGAAATGCGATCTGCTCAATGATACGTGCCAATGGACACAACAGGGCACTCGTTGGGAGGCTCATCTGGAAAAAGATGGTGTTCAGGCTGAAGGCACCGAGTATCGGCTAACCCTGAAGACGGATGCGCATCTGCCCAGGCTGTTGGCGGTGTTGCGTGGCGAATCCATGTACTTGGGGGAATACCCGGTTCCGATGACGCGTGCAGGCCGGGCTCGGGACAGCCAGAAGAGCCTGTGGCAGGCACGGTTTACGGCACCTTTCTGCACGACCGACCCGACGATGACCTGGCGGATTGATCTGCAAACGGGCATCGACAACAAGCCCGGGATGCCCGTGAAATTGACGTTCAGGGCCGAGGGTCGCGGGTGACTCGTGCTAGCAGGTTGGCATGGTCTGCAGCGCGAGCTTCTTGCGGATAAACCGGCCCAGGATATCAACGCCGATATTCAGGGAGGCGGTGATCAGGATCAGCACCATGGCCTTGTCGAACTGGATGTTCTGGATGGCACTGTCGACATAGAAGCCGAGGGTATAGATGCCCAGAATACCCAGGATGGCGGTTTCCCGCATGATGATTTCCCACCGGTAAAACAGGAATGCCAGGAACGACCGGTACACACGGGGCACCAGCTCGTAGGTGTATCGGTTAACCCCCGTTGGAGCATCCGGCCGCAGGATGATAGAGCTGGACTGACGGCCAATCAGATGACCGATGATGCCGCCGTTATGCAACGCCAGCGCAACCACCGCAGGCAGCATTGATGGCCCCCATAGCTGCAGGAGGATATAGGCGAGAATGTATTCCGGCGTTGAACGCATGATCACCAGGAACACGTGGCCACCGGTCCGGCGCACTGGCCTTCCAAAGTGTGTGGAAATCAGCGGGAACGCGAGCAAAGCGATGATCCCCGTCGCCACCAGAGCAATCTGGGTCAGTATCACCGTATTCCAGATACCGGGCAGGGCCTGATTGATAAACAGATCGCCAAACCAGGCGCCCATACCAGCCCAGCCCTCTTCGTTTTTCAGGGGGGAGGGAACAATATCCTCGGTAAAGAACCGGGCCACGTTGCCCCAGACAATGGGCATACCGTCACCCAGGAAAAAAGGCGCACCCAGAATATACACCGGCAAAAGCTTGGGTTTAACCCACAGCGGCAGAGTGGCAATCAGCACATAGAACAGGATGAGCATGGCACCGGCGTCGGAGTAATGGCCCTGGGAAAACGCGGATTCCAGGTAAAAACCGAGCGTTGGCAGCCCCACGAAACCCAGAATGGCGCTGGAGCGAAGGCCGCACTCCAGGCGATAGGCGGTATAGGTGCGCATCTGAACCCAGCAATCCGGAATGCGGGCATACAAAAAGGCAGAGATTACGCCGGTACCCGGTGGCAACAGGCGTCCCGGCTCCGGGTCCGCCTCTTCTAGGATTTCGGAATAGACCTTGGCAAAAATACCGGAGTAGGGAATGGCGATTGCCAGCACACCGGTCAGGGGATGAAACCCGAAAAACTGAAGGAATATCAGTGCCCAGAAAAGCTCATGGATAGCCCGGACAAAAGCACAGAAGATGCGCACCGGATAGGCGCGATAAACCAGCGCAAGCAGGAAACCGCAGACACTGCCAAGGGCTACCCCCACGAATGCAAAGGCAACGGTGCGGAGCAGGGCGGTGGCCAGACCCTGGGTACTGAAGAAATCCGGAGTCACCACGCCCAGGAAAAAACGCCCCAGATCTTTCCAGGGGTTGGCGGCAGTGATGGCAATATCCGCAAACACCAGCCCCACCAGAGCAATGGCGGTAAAAATCAGGCTGGTTCTCACGGTTGGTGAAGACAACATAGATAGGGTTTCTGGTTCAGTAGAGCGGCATGATGTCTGCCGGGGTCAGCTTGTCGCTGGGCTCGTCCAGTGCGACCTGCCCGTCCTGGATACCGACAATGCGCGTGCAATAGGCCAGGGCCAGCTCCACATCGTGGAGGGCAATGACACTGGTGCGAAAACGCTGTTTGAGCAGCTTCATGACCAGGTGGGCGGTCGGGCCATCCAGTGCCGAGACCGGCTCGTCCGCGAGTAACAGGTCGGCTTTGCGGTACAGGGCCCGGGCAATGGCAACCCGCTGCCGTTGGCCGCCCGACAGCGATGCGGCCGGAATCCAGACTTTTTCCGGCATGGCCAGCTCTTCCAGCAACGCTTTTACCTCGCGGCTGTCCCTCGCAAAAGGCCGTACCAGTGTGAGTGTGTTGTACCAGGTGGCATTGGCATCCAGCCGCCCCATATACACGTTATGGAAAACCTGCAATGCATTCACCAGGCCCAGATTCTGGGGCACCAGGGATGAATGGCCCTGAACCTGCTGGTGTATCAGGTTGATCAGCGTTGACTTGCCGGCACCGCTGCGGCCAACGAGGGCGACGCGGTCGCCCTCCCTGACGCTAAGCGATAGCGGGCCTATGACCCGCTCCCCGCCAAACGATGCTGTCAGTCCGGTTAGATCAAATCCTGACATTAATCGATAATTCCAATCTGCTTGCCGACAACCCGGATTGGCTCATAGGCGTCATTGGCAACCGGGATGAAGCCACTGCGCGGAAAGCTCTCGAGCAGCTCGGGGGCATCCATTGCCAGCAGTGCTTCCTGAACACGCTGTGAAAAGCCTTCGCCGAAGCGTTCATTGACGTCGCCACGAATGGTCCACTGATAGTTGGGGTAGGAAGGCGTTGTCCAGATCACTTTGACCGCATCTGTATCAATGTTGTCGTTCTCCATTTCCTTATCCCAGACAGAGAAGTTGATGGCGCCCACATCGTAGGTACCGGACTCGACCAGGCGAAGAGTGCGGGTATGGTTGCCACTAAAACCAACCCGGCTGAAAACCTCTTCCGGGCTCTCATCAAAGGCTTCGCGGATGTAGTATTCCGGAATGAGGCGTCCGGACGTGGAACCCTTGGAACCGAAGGTAAAGGTTTTGCCGCGGAGCTCGTCCGACAGCTCCTCCATTTCATCAAGGCCAGTGTTTTTATGGGCAATGAAATGGGTGTAGAACGCCTTATCCTCTACGCCCTGAGCAATGGCTTCCGAGCCCGTCACCAGTTCCCGCGCCTGGACGCCTGAGAGTCCGCCAAACCAGGCCAGTTGGACCTGATTATTTCGGAACGCTGAAATAGCCGCAGCATAGGACTTTACCGGGATATAGCGAACCTCTACATCAAGCTCGCCAGACAGGTAATCGGCAATGCCCTTGAAGCGCTCGACCAATTTGGTTTCGTCTTCATCCGGTATCGCAGTGAACACGAGGGTCTGTGCTGAAGCCGTTGCGGAAACTGTCAAAGCCATCATGCTGATCAGTGCGAATTTCCGTATAAAATTCAAAGCCATTTGAATTTCCTCTTAGGTTGGGATTGTGTTGCGAAAAGTAATCAGGCTGGCGAGCAGCCGAAAGCAGGTCAGGATAACGTGATTTACCCCAACTCTGAACAGCTATACGATTCAATCGGATAAACAGGTTATCGATATCCATCAAAAATGAAGATTTTTCCGGAGCCCGTTAGCCATGAACATCATCCTGATCACGCCAGCACCCCCCGGCTCCAGACTCGGAAACCGGGCAACGGCAGAGCGCTGGAGCCGGTTGCTTGAGCAGGCCGGACACCACGTGGATATTGTGACTGAATACAACAACGAACCCTGCGACCTGTTTATTGCCCTTCACGCCTGGCGAAGTCACCAGGCGGTGGTGCGTTTCCGGGCAAAGTATCCGGACACGCCGCTGATCGTTGTGCTCACCGGCACCGATATCTACGACCATCAACACCGCTTTCCTGACATTACCCATGAATCCATGAGCCTGGCTGACTGCCTGATCGGGCTTCATCACCGGGTCAACCAGGACATTCCCGAGCGCTTCACTACCAAGCTCACCACGGTTCTCCAGTCGGCAGACAGGCCCACGGCCGAACCAGGCCCAAAAGAAGGTTTTGATATCTGCGTTATCGGTCATCTCCGCTACGAGAAAGACCCGCTGAGAGCCGCATTGGCAGCCCGTCACCTGCCTGAGAGCTCCGCCATTCGGGTGATCAACGCCGGCAAGGCTCACACACCGGAGTGGGAGCACAAAGCCCTTGCTGAGCAGGACGCCAACCGCCGCTTCCAGTGGCTCGGGGAGGTGGACAAGCCCGCCATCCAGCAGCTGATGAACCGTTCCCGCGCCATGGTGATCAGTTCGGTGATGGAAGGCGGTGCCAATGTTGTCTCTGAAGCCTGCCGTGCTGGCCTTCCGGTAATTGCCTCGGATATCTCCGGCAATATCGGACTGCTGGGCGATGATTATCCGGGGTATTTCCCTGTGGGTGATGACACTGAGCTGGCTGGATTGTTACAGCGAGCAGAAAATTCCCCCGGTTTTTTGGGGGAATTAGTGAAGCGCGTAACGGAATTGGCCGGCGGTTTTACCCCGCAAGCGGAGCAGGCTTCGTTACTGACAGCCGTTGAAAGAGCAATAGCCGGACGTGCCCGGCTTAATCCCTGAGGGTGATTGGCTCAATAGGGCCGCTCTCATCCTGGGGCAGTACACGGCCGATGATGGCTGTGTGCGGATAGCCCAGCGCCTTGAGTTCCTCGACACAGGCCTCGGCCTGATCGGCGGGCACGCTGGCCAATAAGCCACCCGCAGTCTGCGGATCAAAAATCAACGGGTAGCGGGGATGCTTGACCCACTTCTCCTGATCGCGGATGCCGCGCCGCAGGCGGATATTGGCCGGCTGCAGGGAGCTGAGAATGCCCGCTGCTGCGGTTTCCTCGGCGCCGGGCAGGATGGGAATTGATCCCAGGTCAAGCTCCGCGTCTACACCCGATGGGCGGGTCATTTCCACAAGGTGCCCCAGCAAGCCGAACCCGGTTACATCGGTGCAGGCTCTGGAACCATAGCGCCGCAGGCATTGGGCAGCCGCTTTATTGGACTGCACCATCGATGCCAGTGCCGCATCAATCCAGCGCCCCTTCGCCTCCAGCTTGGCATGGGCCGCGAACAGGGTGCCAGTACCGATGGGCTTGGTCAGCAGAAGCACATCACCCGCCCGCAGGCCGCCCTTGCTCATCACCTCTTCGGGATCGATGAAGCCGTTCACGGCAAAGCCCAGTGCCAGTTCCCGACCCTCACCGGTATGGCCGCCCACCAGCGCACAACCAGCTTCGTTGAGCACTTCCACGGCCCCTGACATCATCTGGTAAACGACGTCTTCCACCTTGGATTCGATACCGTAAGGTACGGTTGCGACTGCCGTGGCGCTCTGGGCTTCAGCACCCATGGCGAACACGTCCCCCAGTGCATGGTTGGCGGCAACCTGGCCAAACACGTAGGGGTCGTCGATAAATGCACGGAAGAAGTCGACGGTATGCACTACCGCCTTGCCCGGTGGCACTGTCAGCACCGCGGCGTCGTCCGGCGCATGCAGGCCGATCAGGATGTCATCCCGCTCAATGGGGCGTAATTCGCCAAGAGCCCGGGACAATACCGTGCTACCCACTTTGGCTCCGCATCCGCCACAGCGCATGGCGACAGCGGATATCGCCTGGGACGCTTCCTCGGCATTCTGTGCTGCGCCGGTGTCGGGCAGGGCAGAGTTCTCTTTCATGGCAGGAAGGTCGTTGAACTTTGCCATGAAGCGTCTATCAATCTGGTTCTTCCAGCGCCACACCCACTTGCCGGCAAAGGACACATCGCCACGGGACGCCACGGCAAATTTGTCGCCGGTGCTGATCAGCGCCAGCCACTTTTTCTGCGGGCTGAAGGCTTTGACCGCTTTGCCCAGGGCGTAACGCTTGAGATTGTCCGCCAGAGGGCGGCCCTGACGTACGGCAAATACACCGGCTTTCTCTCGGGGGTGATTCACCACATTGGCAATGTCACCAACGGCGAAAATGTCGTCGTCGGTTTCCGTCTGCAGTGTATCCCTGACCCGGATAAAGCCACCCGGGTCCAGCGCCAGGCCGGTTTCCTCCAGCCACTGTGGTCCACCAGCCCTGGTGACCCAAAGTACCTCATCAACGGCGTACGTGTCCCCGGACTCTGTTGCCACGTGGTTAGCTTCAACCTTGGAAACGGCAGACCCCAGATGGACCTTTACGCCACGGCTTGCCAGTGTGTCAGCAAACACCGCTCGCACTTTTTCGTTATGGGTGGGCAGTATCTGGCTTTCCGCATCAAACAGGTGAAAGTGCAGTTGGTCCGGATCGTGGCCGCGTATTTTAAGTTCGTTGCGCAGCCGGAACTGCATGGCCAGGGTCAGCTCCACGCCACCGGCACCGGCACCAACCACGGCCACTGACATCGGGCCTTCATGATTTTCCAGCCGGGAGAGCAGGGACAGCCAGCGGTTGTTAAATCCGTTGATCGGTTTAACCGGAACCGCATGCTCCTTCGCCCCATCCACGTCGCCAACGCGGGGGGAAGAACCAATGTTCACCGAGAGGATGTCGTAAGGCACATCCGGCCGCGAGCGGCAAGTGACACGCTTGCGGGAACGGTCGATGCCAATGGCTTCGTCCCGGTAGAAGCGCGCGCCGGCGAATTCGGCCAGCTTGCTCAGGTCGATATGAACGTCATCGTAGGAATAGTGCCCGGCCACATAGCCGGGCAGCATGCCGGAGTAGGGGGTATGGGTGTCTCTGCAGATGAGGGTCAGGCGGACACCGGGAACGGGATTCATGGCGAATCGCTTCAGAACTCCGACGTGGCTGTGCCCGCCGCCAACCAGGACGATGTCCCGTAATACAGGCTGTTCGGATTGTTGCATCAAATAACTTTCTTGGCTTCGTCGCTGAAGGTGCTAAAGCCCTTCACGCTGGAAAAGGCCTGCAGTTTTTCCTGATCTTCTGCAGATGGATTGGCGATCTGGTCCACCGAGGTAATACCTGCCTCATTCATTTTTTTGGCAGTGGCGGGTCCGATACCTTTTATCTGAGTCAGGTCACTCTTGTCTTTTGGCTTCGGCGCAGCCGATTTCTTCGCAGCTGCCGATGCCTTTTTGGGGGTCGCTTTCGTGGCAGAAGCCGGACTATCGGCGGTGGCGCCTGATTTGGGCTTGGCGGCTTTCTTCGCCGTTGTTTTGGTGGAAGCGGACTTTTTCTGAGCTGATTTGGCGGGCTTTTTACCTGCCTTTTTTGCTTCCTTGCTGGAGATGCCTAGGCGATCCATTACGCTGTTCTGCAACTCGTGGAATTCTCCCAGGCGGCGCTCATACTCTTCGCTGAAGCGCTTCATTTCACGGTCACGAAGTTCATCGAGTTCTTTCAGAAGCTTGCGAACCGGCTCCTGAATCTGGTTCTGGACGCCGTCGAACTGTTTGAGAGCTTCATCAATCAGCTTTTCAATTCGTGAGGACGTCCTGTCAAACTCCTTGTTCACTTTCTTGACGACTTTATCGACATTTTGCTTGTTGGCTTTCTTGGCCATGAGAACTGTCTCCTTACGGTGCGCTTTGTGTGTAATTTCGTGGGTTCAGGCCATTTGCCGGATGCTGGAGGACGGCCCCTGAGAACGTCTGGATTTCAATGTCTGCTTCTTGATAACAACCTCCCGAATGCGCCGTAGCTTATCCGCCAACGGCGACGAAGAATCGTCATTAAGGTGCACAAAATCAACTGAATAGAAGAAATTGCTACAGTGTTTTCTACGCTCTGTAATGAGGCCGCTAATGCCGTCAGCCCTGATGTTATCGAACGGCATTTCCATGACCAGGCTGAGAATGATGGTGTCGCCCGGGCTGAATACCTTGTCTGTCTTGATCACACAGCCGAAATTGTCCAGCTCGAACAGCGCCGCCTCTACCCGCTCACGTCGGAACAGGCCGCGCTTGACGTGGAAGTGTGCAACAAGATCCGGCAGTGCTTCGTTCATTTGAACCTAGTCTCTATCGTGCCCCGGGGGGGTCCCGGCGACACCCCGAGGAAATAACCTTGAAAGTGTATGGTTAAACAATAGCCACACTCAGACAGTTTGGCAACGTGCTCAGTGTCATACGACAATGCGCTCAGACAGTTCTTCAACTGCCCGAATCTTTTTCATCCTTTTTCAGGGTATTAAGTGCGTAAATGTCCGTGCGCCGGTCTTTCAGGTTGGTGACCGAGCCTTCGTTACGCACCAGCTTCAGCTTTTCCAGGTCCATATCCGAGAACATGATCATCTCGGTATTCGGCGTTGTTTCCGCCATAACCGCATCGTGGGGGAACGCAAAGTCCGAGGGCGAGAAGACCGAGGACTGGGCGTATTGCACGTCCAGGTTTTCGACCTTGGGCAGATTGCCGACGCTGCCGGTGATGACCACGTAGCATTCGTTCTCAATGGCGCGTGCCTGGGCGCAGTGGCGGACCCGGAGATAGCCGTTCTTGGTGTCCGTCCAGAAAGGCACCATGATAATGTCAACTTCGTCACTGGCCGCCAGCCGGCCGAGTTCCGGAAATTCGATGTCGTAGCAGATCATGATGGCAACGCGACCGGCGTCTGTCTCGAACACCTGGAACTTTTCACCGCCCTCAATCACCCAGTCGCGCCGCTCGTGGGGCGTGATGTGAATCTTGCGCTGCTCATCCACGCGGCCGTCACGATGACAGAGGTAGGACACGTTGTAGACGCGATCATTTTCCAGCAGGGGCATGGAGCCGGTGATAATGTTGATGTTATAGCTGACCGCCATTTCCGACATCTGGTTGCGGAACTGTTCGGTAAACCCGGCCAGGAAACGGATGGCGCGGGTCTGATCCATCTGATCCGTCAGGCCCATCAAAGGCGCGTTGAAGAACTCTGGAAACAGTGCGAAATCGCTTTTGTAGTCAGACAGGGCGTCGACGAAATACTCGACCTGTTCCAGCACCTCGTCTACGGAAGTGAATTCACGCATCTGCCATTGGACAGCGCCCAATCGCACCTGGGTTTTCTTTACGCTCAGAACCGGTGACGGTGGCGTATAGAGAATGTTCCGCCACTCAAGCAGGGTGGCGTAGCCCTGGGACTTCTCATCCTCCGGCAGGTACTTGTGCATCAACCGGGTGACCTGGAAGTCGTTCGAAAGCTGGAAGCTGAGGATCGGATCGTAAATGTCCTTACGGTCCACCCGCTGGATGTATTCCTCGGGGGAGTACTGGTCTGAATACTTGTGGTATCCCGGAATCCTGCCACCGGCCAGAATGGCGCGCAGATTCATTGAGCGGCAGAGTTCTTTGCGAGCTTCATAAAGCCGGCGCCCGAGACGATACCCGCGATAATCAGGATGAATGAACACATCCAGCCCGTACAGTGAGTCACCCTTGGGGTTATGCCAGATTTTCTCGTTACGCAGGATCAGGTCATCGTAGGTGTGAGGATTGCTGAAACGCTCATACTGGACGCTTACCGTCAGTGCGACTGCGACCAGCTCTCCGGATTCCTCGATACAGATCTGGCCATCCGGAAACTGCTCCACCAGTGACTTGATCGTGTCTTCCGGCCAGGAACCGCCGATATCGTCATAAACCCTGTCCATCAGCCGCTGAAGCTGGGGATAGTCATCAATGGTGAGGTTACGAAGGTTGAGGTGCAGATCTTCGTGGGCCATATACGGCGGCTCCGTTTGAGTGTGTACGCAGGAAACATTCCGCAAAATGCGATATGAAAAGCCGATATTTTATCAGATCGCACCGAAGACTTCGCAGTAAAAACCGAAAACAAATTCAGGCAGGACTTGCGAAGGCTTCCGGGGGCTGTAAATATCTACGCCTGTTGATCCGGCCCGCCGGAGCTGGATGCACTGACAAGAGAGCAGGAACATGGCGTTGATTGATAGCCTGATCGGGGCAACGGGGCAGTGGGTTTCTTCATCCGACCCAAAAGCGCGACTCACCCAGCCGCTGGCCTGGTTACGCAAGACCAGTGGCTATGCGGCTGTGAACCGCATTATCGGGCTTTCGATTCCGTTTGCGCCTCGCAACGGCTTCAGTGTTGAAGAAGTCCGGCCCGGCTTTGTGCGTGCAAAAATCCGCCTGAAGGGTAACAAGAACCACTTTGGCAGCCTTTACGCCGGTGCCTATTTCCTGGTCGCCGAAATTCCTGGCGGCGTGCTCACCCTGTTTGATCTGGGCCCGGCCTATACCCCCATCCTCAAGGAGATGACCCTGCAATTTCTGCAACCGGCAAACTCGGATGTGTTTGTAGAATTTTCTCTGGATGAGGCCACTGTCGAAGCCATCAAGGCGGAAGCGGATGCAACGGGCAGGGCTGCGTTTGCGCTGGAAGGTACACTTTACGACCAGCACGGCAATCACGTGGCCACTTCGATTGCCCAGTACCGGGTTCGCAAGAAAGGATTCAAGGCTTCCTGATTCAGCCTGTTACAGGCCGTCCAGCTCCCGCAGGGCGGCCAGGAAGGTCTCGCCGTACTTCTCCAGTTTTGCCGCCCCCACGCCGTTGATCTCAGCCATTTCTGCCAGGCTGTTCGGACGCTTTTCCAGAATTTCGAACAGGGTGGCATCGTGGAATATCACATAGGGCGGTACGCCTTTTTCCTCCGCCAGCACCTTGCGACAGGCTCGTAGTGCTTCCCACCCTGCGGTGTCGGTTATCTGATCGGCAATCTTGCGGCGCCCTGAAGAGCCGGATGAACCGCGCCCTCCGGATGATTTGACCACCGGGTCTTTACGCAACTGGATGGGTACCTTGCCTTTCAGCAGCGGCCGGCATTGCTCGGTAAGCTGCAGGGCACCATAACCCTCCGGATCCGCCCTCAGGTAGCCATTGGCCACCAGTTGCCGGAATACGGATTTCCAGTCGTTGGCAGACAAATCGGTGCCGATGCCGTAGGTGGACACCGTCTGATGCCCGAACTGGAGAATCCGTTCATTCTCGGAGCCGCGCAGGACATCGATCAGATAGGTCACCCCGAACCGTTGACCGGTTCTGAATACACAGGAGAGGGCTTTCTGAACCGCCACCGTGCCGTCCCAGGTTTCCGGGGGATTCAGACAGGTATCGCAGTTGCCGCATGGCTCTTCGAGTGAGTCGCCAAAGTACCGTAGCAGCACCTGGCGTCGACAGCTGGTCACCTCGCACAAGCCCAGCATGGCGTCCAGTTTCTGACGCTCGACACGCTTGAAATGGTCGTTGCCCATAGAACCTTCAAGCATCTGACGCAGCTTGATCACATCCTGCAGGCCGTAGACCATCCAGGCTGTTGAAGGCTTGCTGTCACGGCCGGCGCGGCCGGTTTCCTGGTAGTAGGCTTCAAGGCTTTTGGGAAGGTCCAGATGCGCCACAAACCGTACGTCCGGTTTGTCGATACCCATCCCGAACGCAATGGTGGCCACAATAATCACCCCGTCTTCACGCAGAAACCGCTCCTGGTTTCGGGCACGGTCGCCGGCGTTCAGCCCCGCGTGATAGGGCAGCGCGGTGTAGCCTTTGTCGCTCAGCATCTTGGCCGTCGCGTCCACCTTGTTACGGGATAAGCAATAAACGATACCACAGTCACCATCATGTTCCGCTTTAATAAAATCCAGCAACTGCTTGTTGGCATTAGTTTTTGGAGCAATACGGTATTGAATGTTGGGGCGATCGAAGCCACTGATAAAATGGCGGGCTTCGGTAAGTGACAGGCGTTCGGCAATTTCCTTGCGGGTCCGCTCATCCGCGGTGGCTGTCAGGGCAATCCGCGGCACACTGGGAAATTCCTGGGCCAACCGGCTCAACTGAAGGTAGTCGGAACGGAAATCATGACCCCATTGAGAGACGCAGTGCGCCTCGTCAATGGCGAACAGGGAAATCGACGCGTCGTGCAGGAGATCCAGGGTGCGGGGCTGGATCAACCGCTCAGGGGCGCAGTACAAAAGGTCCAGCTCCCCGGTCATCAGGGCGTTTTCGGTATCCCTGGCCTGTTCGAAATCCATGGTGGAGTTCAGAAAGGCGGCGCGGACACCCAGTTCTTTCAAGGCAGCCACCTGGTCCTGCATCAGTGCAATCAGCGGAGAAATCACGATGGCGGTTCCGGCACGCACGAGGGCCGGTACCTGGTAACACAGGGATTTACCACCGCCGGTAGGCATTAACACCAGCGCATCGCCGCCGCTAACCACTTCGCGGATGATGTCACCCTGCAGTGGCCGGAAGGTTTCATAACCGAATACCCGGTGCAGGACTTCTTCCGGATCCTGATCTGAAACGCGGGGACGCTCTGTGCTTAATTGTGCAAAATCCATGACTTGGCCGGCGGTATTGGTGAACAGTAAATATGTACAGTAGAAACTTGGCGTTCTGACAGCTGCGCAATGATACCAGAATCCCGTCACGGAATCGGCGAAGACAAACAAACCTTATAACGGCTACAATGCGTCTTTTTTCTGCACCCAACAAACAGGAATTTCATGCAGGAATTTGACGCGATCCGTCCCTATTCGGACGAGGAAACCCGAACTGCCATCAATAACCTGGTCCGGGACCGGGAATTTCTGGATATGGTTGGCCGCTTTAAATCGCCAGTGTTGGCGAAGTGGGCGCCTGCCATTCTCCGGTTATGGGTTAAACGATGGCTGATCAGTCATTTTTCAGGTATTGCCCGTATCGATGACCTCCAGGCGAGGCTATCAGGGTACGTTGGTGAGCTGGTGGGGAACACCACTAGCCGTGTCACCCACAGCGGGCTGGAGAACCTGAACAAACACAGTGCACACCTGTTCATATCCAACCATCGCGACATCGTGTTTGACCCGATGGTGGTGAACTACCTGCTGTTCATGAACGGTTTCAAGACCACCCGTATTGCGATCGGCGACAACTTGCTGGCCAACCGTGTATTCGCGGAAATGATGAGGCTGAACAAAAGCTTTGTGGTACGTCGTAACATGACCAGTCCCCGAGAAATGCGGGATGCCTACATCATGCTTTCCTCGTTCATCAACCACAGCATCGATACCAACGACAGCATCTGGATCGCCCAGCGTGAGGGACGCGCGAAAAACGGCCTTGATTTTACCGACCCCGCCATCATAAAAATGTTCTACATGAGCAGGAAGAAGAGCGGATTGGCGTTCGGCGAAGCCATGAACCGGCTGCACATTGTTCCGGTGTCCATTGCCTATGAGTACGACCCCTGTGACCTGGACAAGGCCCGCGAACTGGAAACCCGGGCCCGCACCGGCGAATACAGCAAGCGGGAAGGTGAGGATACCGATCAGATCATGAAGGGCCTGACCGGTTTCAAAGGGCACGTGCATGTTCACTTTGGTGCCCCGATCGCTGACGCGGAAGACAACCCGAAGGATCTGGCGGCGCGCATCGACCGTGAGATGCACGCCAACTACCACCTGCACACCTCGAATCTGGTGGCGTACCAGCAAAGAGGTATTCACCCGGATTCCCATGCGACCCGCGAGACCGTGAGTGACGCAGTGGTGACAGCAGAAGCCTGGTCGGCGGCAGAAATTGAGGCCGCCGAAGCCGAAATGGAGCGCAGGTTGGAAAGCTGTGATCCGGCGGTCCGCCCCTACCTGCTGGACATGTACGCCAACCCTGTTGTGACGGCACTTGAGGCCCACACCAGCAAACCGGATTCAACACCGGAACCTTACTGATACCCGAGGTATTTTGTGCAAGAACTTGAATACATTGAACTTGAAACCAAATCCAACCCGACTGCTTCTGTTATCTGGCTTCATGGCCTTGGAGCCAGTGGCCATGACTTTGAGCCGGTTGTACCGGAACTGGGGCTGCCGGAAGACGCGGCGGTCCGCTTCATTTTCCCCCACGCGCCCAATATGCCCGTTACCATTAATGGCGGCATGACCATGCCGGCCTGGTACGACATCAAGGCAATGGACATCGACCGCGTGGTGGATACCGATCAGTTGGTGGCCTCGTCCGATGCGGTTGCGAAACTGGTGGATCGGGAAATCGAGCGCGGTGTCAGCAGCGAGAACATTATCATTGCCGGCTTCTCCCAGGGAGGCGCCGTCGCTTACGAGCTGGGGCTGAGCTATCCCAAGCGCCTTGGCGGTATTCTTGCGCTGTCGACCTATTTTGCGACGGCAAAAACTGTCGAGGTTTCCGACGCCAACCGCAATATCCCCATCAGCATCTACCACGGCACCCAGGATCCGATGGTGCCGGAATCGCTCGGTCGTCTGAGTGTGGAGACACTGGAAAAAATGGGCTTCGAGCCGTCCTACAAGACCTTCCCGATGGAGCACAGTGTGTGTCTTGAGGAAATACAGGATATCGGCCGGTTTATTCGCCAGCACGTTCTGTAACGATGCGCCATGCCCGGTTTCAGACCCAGAGCATGGCGCCCATCTCCAGGGGATGAGTCAGCGCCTTGTGGTACGGGTACATCCTCAGCCTGAGAGTCTGGAGCCCCGGGTAGGAGGGCTGCACCTGCGTGGCAAAGACGGTTCTGCCGTCCGCTTCGCTTTCCTGCTCCAGAAAGAAGCTGGCGGGGCCCGGTGTCTTATGGGTTCCCGTGCATTCCGGGCTGATCAGGCACTCCACCCGCACATCGTCAGCGCTCAGACCATTGAGCAACGCCTGCACCCGAAAATCCACGGTGCCACTGTGGGGGCAACGGGCCTCGACACATCCCACAACGCTGAGCTCAACCCCCGACCAGGCTTCCCGAACCCTGGCTTTCCAGTCCGCCAGTTCGGTAGCCAGTGCACCACCATCAGCCATCAGCCTGGCGCCCTGGCTTGAGGCAGTCTGATAGAAGTTGGTGACGTAGTCCATCACCATTCGCTGGCTGTTAAACCGGGGCGTGATCGTCTTCATGGACGCCTTCGAGCGCTTCACCCAGCCTTTGGAATAACCCTGTGAGGCGCGCTCGTAGTAAAGGGGTACCACCTCGAACTCCAGCAGGTCCACAAGGTCACGGGCTTCCTCTTCGTTACGGAATTCCGCATCAAGCCCGATGTCCCTTGGCGGAATTGCCCAGCCGTTCTTGCCGTCGTAACCTTCACCCCACCAGCCGTCCAGCACACTCAGGTTGAGCGCGCCATTAACAGCCGCTTTTTCGCCGGAAGTTCCGCTTGCTTCTTTGGGATACTCCGGCGTATTGAGCCAGACATCCACCCCGCTGAGCAGGCGCCTGGCCATGGCCTGGTCGTAGTCCTCGAGAAGTATCAGATGTCCCATCATGGAAGGGTGCATGGAAAGGTCGTGGATAACCTTGATCAGCTGCTGGCCGGGCTTGTCCCGGGGGTGTGCCTTGCCGGCGAAAACCAGCACCACCGGGCGATCCGGGTCGGTGAGAATGCGCTGTAAGCGGTCAAGATCGGAAAAGATCAGTGTGGCGCGTTTATAGGTGGCAAACCGCCTGGCGAAACCGATCACCAGGGTATCTTTGTCCGTGGAGACCAGCGGACGCGTCATCCGTTGTGTTACTGAATGCCCGGTACCGTTGCGTTTGTGCTGACGCTTCAGGCGGCGAACAATGTATTCACCCATCTGCTGCTTGAGCGCCTTGTGTACGCTCCAGTAATGATAATCCGGAATCTGGTCGATAAATTCCCAGAATGCCGGATTACGCAGTTCGCTCTTCCAGGTAGAAGCCTGGATGTCGAAAAGGCTTACCCACTCAGGGGCCAGAAAGGTGGGTACGTGCACGCCGTTGGTTATATAACTGATCGGGTTTTCCTCGGCAGGCACCTGTGGCCAAATATCGCCCTCCATCTGGGATGCAATACCACCGTGGATCCGGCTGACCCCATTGTGGAACCGGGAACCGCGCAGGCCAAGGCTTGTCATGTTAAAGGTGACCCCATCATCTTTGTCACCCAGGGCAAATACCTTTTCGAAGTCCAGCCCCGATTCCTCAAGGTAGCGACCCATGGCGTGCTGAACCAGGTTCCTGGGAAAGATATCATGGCCTGCCGCCACCGGCGTATGGGTGGTGAAAAGGGTGGCACCGGCAACGGCTTCCAGCGCGGCTTCGAACGTCAATCCCTCGGCCATGGTCTGCCGGCAGCGCTCAAGAATCTGGAATGCCGCATGGCCCTCGTTAATGTGCCACACCGTAGGCTTCAGTCCCAGCGCCTCAAGCACGCGGGTGCCGCCTATACCAAGCAACATCTCCTGGCTGATACGGGTGGACTCATCGCCGCCATACAGTTGCAGTGTTAAATCCTGGTCTTCCGCGCTGTTTTCCTCGGTGTGGCTGTCAAGCAGGTACAAACGGATATGACCGACCCTGGCTTCCCACACCCGGGCGAAGACGTTACGGTCAGGAAAGGGCACGGAAACCTTGAGTACCTGGCCGTTCTTCTCAACGGGGGTGATCGGCAGTTCGTCACTGGAGTGGGACTGGTACCGGGCAATCTGCTGGCCCTGGGCGTCGATGCTCTGGATGAAGTAGCCCTGCTGGTACAGAAGGCCTACCGCCACGAAGGGTAACGCCAGATCACTGGCGGCCTTGCAGTGGTCACCTGCCAGAATGCCAAGACCTCCGGAATAGATGGGGAAGCTCTCATGGAAACCGAACTCTGCACAGAAGTAGGCCACCAGTGCCGTTTCCGGATCCAGTTTTTCGGTGACTTCCGGCCCGGGACCTGCCTCCAGGTAGGCATCGTAGCTGCTGAGAACCTGCCGGTACTCCGCCAGGAATGCCCGATCCTCCGCCGCCTCATCCAGCCTGTCCTGGGCAACACGCCTGAGAAACAGTTTCGGATTGTGCTCGACCTTCTGCCAGAGCCGAAGGTCAATCCTGGCAAACAGCCTGCGGACCCCGTGATCCCAGCTGTAGAAGAGGTCATTGGCCAGCTCTTCAAGACGCTCAAGGGCCAGGGGAACAAGGGGATGGGCCTCAAGTCGGAATTCGGTTGCTTTGTGCATATCGATTGTCTCCGGGCGTATGGGCGCTCATACGAATCCAGCTGTCAAATTTCGCGCTCTTTGAGAATGCTCTGGTAAAGATCGCTGTAGTCGTGGGCCCGCTGTTTCCAGGAATAATCGGCCGCCATTCCGTTTTCCTGCAACCGCCGCCATTGCTTGCGACTCCTGAAATAGCCCAGAGCGCGGGTTACAGCCCCCAGCAATGCCTGGGCACTCGCTTCACTGAAACAGAAGCCGTTAGCCCTGATAAGCCCCGCTTCCTCCGGATCCTGTACTGTGTCTGAAAGCCCGCCAACGGCGTGAACCACCGGCACAGTGCCGTAGCGCAGGCTGTACATCTGGTTAAGTCCGCAAGGCTCGAACCGGGAGGGCATCAGGAACAGATCACAGCCGGCGGTAATCCGGTGGGAAAGCCCCTCGTCGTAACCAAGTGTCAGCGACATCTGGTCTGGCCATTGCCGCGCCAGTTTTATTAATTCTTCATGATAACCTGCCTCCCCAGAACCGAGCAGGGCGAACTGGCATCCACGCTTCAGCAACTCGGGCATCACTGCGATCAGCCAGTCGACGCCTTTTTGCTCAACCAACCGGCCAATAAAGCCCAATAATGGGCCGCCGTTGACCTCAAGGCCAAGCTCCCGTTGCAAATGAGCCTGGCACCGGGCCTTGTTCTCCAGATGATCGGGTCCGTAATGAAAGGTAAGTTGCGGGTCTGTTTCCGGGTCCCAGACCTCGGCATCAATGCCGTTGAGAATGCCTGTTAACCGGGATTGCCGATACCTGAGCACACCATCCAGGCCGTTGCCGAATTCCGGCGTCTGGATCTCCCGCGCATAACCGGGGCTGACGGTGGTAATGCGATCGCTGAAAACAAGTCCGCCTTTGATAAAAGACAGCTGGCCGTGGAATTCCAGCTGTTCCCAGTGCCAGAGTGAATCCGGTAACCCCAGGGCACGAAATGTTTCATGGGAGAACAGGCCCTGGTATGCGAGGTTATGGATGGTGAATACGGTGCCGGGCCGGTTGGGGCAGTGCTCGAGAAACACCGGGATAAGCCCCGCCTGCCAATCGTTGCAGTGCACCACATCCGGTCGCCAGTTCAGCCCCGCTTCACCCATGGCCATCATGGCACCGACTCGGGCAAACAGTTCAAAACGGTGCGCGTTATCCCACCAGTCCTGTCCTTTTTCGTTTTGATAGGGGTTGCCCGGCCTTTCAAACAGCGGCGGACAATCCACCAGCCAGAGAGTGACCGCGGTGCCGGGAAGCTGAGTGCGCCAGAGGCTGACTTCGTATTGCCCGATCCGGAACCGGCATTTCCGACGGCAACCGGCCTCCCTGGCAGTCTTGATTGCAGCAGGGTAGCCCGGCAGGAGAATGTGGACGTCGTAATTCAGCCTGCAAAGTGCCTCGGGCAGGCTGGCAGACACATCGGCAAGACCACCGGTTTTAACCAATGGGTAGACTTCACTGGTGGCGAATAATACCCGGGTCATTGGGCTGGCCTCAGAATAATTGCGCCGAGCGGTGGCAGAGTCAGTTCCAGCGACCAGTTCCGGTTCATCCAGGGTTGTTTGTCGGCCAGCATGGGCAGGGGATTGCCCAGATTGCTGCCGCCATAATATTCGGAATCCGAATTGAAAATTTCCCGCCAGGTTCCGCCATGGGGTAGCCCGATTCGGTAGTTATGCCGGGGCATTGGTGTGAAATTCACCACAATTACCGTGGCCTGACCTTTCGCGGTACGCAGAAAGCTGATCACGGACTGGGGCGAGTCGTGGCAGTCGATCCACTCAAATCCCCGGGGGCGGAAACAGTCGCCGTGTAAAGACACCTCCCGGCGATAAAGGCCGTTGAGATCCTGAACCAGGCGTTTGAGGGCCTGATGCTCAGGACTGGCGAGCAACGACCAGTCCAGCTCACGCGCTTCACTCCATTCCCGACGCTGGCCAAATTCGCCGCCCATGAACAGCAGCTTGGCACCGGGATAACTGTACATATAGGTCAGCAGTAGTCGTAATGACGCGCGTTGCTGCCACTCGTCTCCCGTCATCTTGTTGATCAGGCTGCCTTTGCCGTGCACTACCTCATCGTGGGACAGCGGAAGCAGGAAATTCTCGGTGAACGCGTAAACCAGGCCAAAGGTCAGCTTGTCGTGATGGTATTGGCGGTACACAGGGTCCTGCTGCAGGTATTCCAGGGTGTCGTGCATCCAGCCCATGTTCCATTTCAAATTGAAGCCGAGACCGCCGATTTCCGGCGGACGTGTGACCTGTGGCCAGGAGGTCGACTCTTCTGCGCAGACTACTGTTCCAGGGAAACGACTCTGGCAGACGCGGTTCAGTTCCCTTAAAAAGTCGATGGCTTCGAGGTTTTCATTGCCACCATGGATGTTCGGCAGCCATTCGCCTTCCTTTCGGGAATAGTTCAGGTAAAGCATCGACGCCACGGCATCCACGCGCAAGCCATCGATATGGAACGCATCCAGCCAGAACAGGGCGCTGCCGATGAGAAAGTTGCGGACCTCATGCCGGCCGTAATTATAGATCAGGGTGCCCCAGTCCTGATGGCGACCCTGGCGGGGGTCTTCATGCTCGTACAGGGCGCTGCCATCGAACCGGGCGAGGGCGTGCTCATCGGTGGGGAAGTGGCCCGGCACCCAATCCAGAATAACGCCGATGTTGTGCTGGTGACACTGGTCTACCAGGCAGCGGAAATCGTCCGGTGTACCGAAGCGACTGGTCGGGGCGTAGTACCCGGTGGTCTGATACCCCCAGGATTCGTCCAGGGGATGCTCGGTCACCGGCAACAGCTCGATATGGGTGAAGCCCAGCTCCAGCACGTAGGGAACCAGCTGGTCGGCAAGCTCGCGATAGGTCAGCCATCGGCCGGAGCCATGGTGACGCCAGGAAGCGGCGTGGACCTCATAAATCGAAATGGGGGATTCCTGCCAGTTCCAACGGCCACGCCGGGCGAGCCAGTCACCATCACTCCAGCAGAAATGGCCGCGCTCAGTCACTATGGCAGCGGTGGCTGGCCTCAGCTCAAAGGCCTGGCCGTAGGGATCGGTTTTTAGCAACTGTTGCCCGGTCTCGGTGGTAATGGAGAATTTGTAAAGGTTTCCGCTGCCGATGCCCGGGACAAAGCAAGACCAGACGCCGGTGCTGTCGTGGGGGCTCATCGTGTGGGTACCGGAACGCCAGGCATTGAAATCTCCAACCACACTGACCTCTCGGGCATGTGGGGCCCAGACAGCAAATCGAACGCCCTCGGTACCCCGACTGTTGCAGACATGAGCGCCTAGAACATTGTAGATGTGCCAATGCCTGCCTTCGGCAAAGAGATGAAGGTCGAAATCGCTGAGCGTTGGACTATCCATAGACCTTGCCTTCCTGACCAGATGAAACGTCTCTCTATTCAACATTACAGGTCATGTTTTAAAAATGACCCACGCCAATCTTACGTCATAATTCCATGATAGTGTTCTAGTATGGTTGAAAGCGTCAAATTCATGGAACTCCCTGCAGTTGGACAACCGGCCACAGGGAAATTTTTTGAGGGAATCGACTATGCAAACAGCCAAGCGTTATGTGAGTCGCCTTACTCGCCAGACTCTCGCCCTGGTGCTTGCCGGCGGTCGCGGTTCGCGCCTTCACGAACTCACGGACTGGCGCGCCAAACCCGCGGTACCGTTCGGTGGCAAGTTCCGGATTATTGATTTTCCACTGTCCAATTGCATCAATTCCGGCATTGGCCAGGTCGGCGTAATCACCCAGTACAAATCCCACTCACTGATCCGGCACATTCAGCGCGGCTGGGGCTTTATGCGCGGTGAACTGAACGAATTTGTCGAGTTGTGGCCGGCGCAGCAGCGCATCGAGACCTCCTGGTACGAAGGCACCGCGGACGCGGTACTGCAGAATCTCGATATCATCCGCAGCCATAATCCGGAATACGTGCTGGTCCTGGCCGGCGACCATATCTACAAGATGGACTACGGCACCATGTTGGCCGCCCATGTTGAAAGTGAAGCCGATATCACTGTCGGTTGCATTGAGGTCCCGCTCGAGGAGGCGTCAGCATTCGGGGTCATGTCCGTAGACGATGAGCTCAACGTTACCGAATTCCTTGAAAAACCGGAGAACCCGAAACATATGCCGGGCAAACCTGGCACGGCGTTGGCATCCATGGGCATCTATGTGTTCAGCACACGGGTGCTTTTCGATGAACTTGAGCGTGACAGAAAGCTGGATGGCGAATCCTCCCACGATTTCGGCAAGGATATTATTCCGTCCGTAATCAGGCGCCTGCGTGTGGTGGCCTTTCCCTTCCGGGACCCGGTACAGAACAAGCCGGCCTATTGGCGGGATGTGGGAACCGTCGATGCCTTATGGCTGGCCAACCTGGAGCTGATCGGCATCAATCCTGAAGTAAATCTCTACGATTACCACTGGCCGATATGGACCTGCCAGGAGCAGTTGCCACCCGCCAAGTTTGTGTTCGATGACGACAACCGCCGAGGTATAGCCGTGGACTCCATGGTGGCTGGAGGTTGTATTGTCTCGGGCGCCGTTGTAAGACGTTCCCTGCTGTTTTCGCAGGTCAGGGTAAATTCGTTCAGTGAGGTATCAGACTCCGTCATCTATCCGGACGTCCACATTGGCCGCCACTGCCGTATTCGCAACGCCCTGATCGACCGTGGCTGCCGTATTCCGGAGGGTTCGCAGATCGGGTTTGATGCAGAGGCAGACCGCAAGCGGTTCCGTGTTTCCCCCAAGGGTGTTGTGCTGATCACCCCCGAGATGCTCGGGCAGGATTACCCTCATGGCCTCTGACACCAAAACCCCGGTCGTGCTTTGCTGGCACATGCACCAGCCCTCCTATCAGGACATGAATACCGGGCAGTTCCTGTTTCCCTGGGTGTATCTCCACACCATCAAGGATTACAGCGATATGGCCGCCCATCTGGAGAAAGAATCCGGGGCAAGGGCGGTGGTCAACTTTGCGCCGATTCTGCTTGAGCAGATCGAAACCTATCTGGTTCAGATCGAACAGTGGCGCTATGGTGCGGGGGAAATCGGTGATCCACTGTTGGCCGCTCTGGTGGCAGATGAGCTGCCGGAGGCCGGCTCACCGGCTTTTCTGAACCTGATGGAGAAATGTCTGCGGGCCAATCCGGAACGGATCATCAGGCGCTTCCCCGCGTATGCACGGCTGGCAGATATTGCCGATGTCTACCAACAGAAACCGGAACTGCAGCGATACATCTCCAACCGTTTTCTGTCGGATCTCCTGGTCTGGTATCACCTGGGCTGGATGGGCGAAACCATACGCCGCAAGAACTCTTGTGTTCAGAGTCTTCAGGAGAAAGCCTATGACTTCACCATGGGCGACCGCCGTGCCCTGCTCGATGTGATTTTCGAGGTATTGTCCGGTATCGGTCCGCGCTACCGGCATCTTGCCCAGAAAGGCCAGGTAGAGCTCTCCGTCAGTCCCTATACCCACGCCATGCTGCCGCTGCTGCTGGAACTGGAATCCGCGCGCGAGGCAATGCCCGAAATTGCCCTGCCAGATCACAGTCATTATCCCGGCGGTGAAGCACGGGCGGGCTGGCAGCTTGAGCAGGCAAAGGCGGTCTTCCAACGGTTTTTCGGCATTGAACCTGTTGGGTGCTGGGCGTCCGAGGGCGGGCTCAGCCAGGCCACGCTGACGTTACTGTCTGACCAGGAGTTCCGCTGGACCGCCAGTGGTGACTCGGTGATTCACAACAGCCTCAAGCAGGCACGGGAACAGCATCCGGATCTGCCCGATACCGGATTACACCAGCCGTACACCTTCGGTGAATCTGCGGTAAGCGTTTTCTTCCGCGACGATGGCCTGTCTGATCTCATCGGCTTCACCTACGCCGACTGGCACGCCGAGGATGCGGTTGGTGACCTGGTCAATCATATGGAGACCATCGCCAGCGAAGCCAGGGGCAAGTCCTCTCCGGTTATTTCCGTGATCATGGACGGGGAGAATGCCTGGGAATACTACCCGGAGAATGGTTATCACTTTTTGGACGAGCTGTACCGGGTACTCGCGCACCATCCGGAACTTGAACTGACCACCTACAGCGATCTGGTTGCACGGCCGATGGCTGAACCGGCGCGACTGCCTCATCTGGTGGCCGGCAGCTGGATTTACGGAACCTTCTCAACCTGGATAGGCGATCCGGACAAGAACCGGGCCTGGGATCTGCTCTGTGAGGCAAAAATCCACTACGACCGGATGATGGAGAACGGCAACCTCAGTGCGGAGCGCAAAGAGTCTGCCCGGAAACAACTGGCGATCTGCGAGGGGTCTGACTGGTTCTGGTGGTTCGGAGATTACAACCCGGCCCAGATCGTCAGCGACTTCGAGCATCTTTACCGCCGACACCTGGTGAATCTGTACGAGAAAATCGATTGCCCTGCGCCACCATCGGTATTCCAGCAGCTGAGCCAGGGCAGCGGCGAACCGGCGCGTGGCGGTGCCATGAGGCCGGGCCACGAAGCGGATAAGCCGGCATGACTGCCAGCAGCTCCGGCGATCTGTTCAATGCACGCCGGGCCGGCGTTTTACTGCATCCGACCTGTCTGCCGGCAGACTGGGGCGTACTCGGTGCGAGCGCCCGCACCTTTGTTGATTTCATGGCCGACAGCGGCCTGAATATCTGGCAGACGCTGCCGCTGGGACCCACTCACCGGGACCTCTCGCCCTATCAGTCCCTGAGCGCCCACGCCGGCAACCCGGATTTCATCGATCTGCTGGAACTGGTTGAGGCTGGCCTGCTGGCAACCCGGGAACTGTCACAATCCGCACCCGGGACGCGCCAGCATCTGCTGACCCTCGCTGCGGAACGATTTTTCGATAACAGTGCCGGGGGCCTGAAAGGCCTCGACCAGGCCGGCTATCAACGCTTCCGTGAAGCCAATGACTACTGGCTGGATGACTTCTGCCTGTTCTGCGCGATTCGGGAGGTTCAGGGGTTATCCGGCTGGGTTCAGTGGCCCGAAACCCTGAGGGACCGGAACACCGTCGCACTTCAGGACTTTATTGAACAGAACCCGGGACGCCTTGCCCGGGTCCGGTTTGAGCAGTTTGTGTTCCATCACCAGTGGCAGGCTCTGCGGGACTATGCACGGGCAAGTGGCGTATTGCTGTTCGGCGACATCCCCATCTTTATTGCCCACGACAGCGCCGATGTCTGGGCCAACCGGTATCTGTTCAAGCTCGACGAACGGGGCGAGCCCACGGTGGTTGCCGGGGTTCCACCGGATTATTTTTCTCCCCATGGCCAGCACTGGGGAAACCCGCTTTACAACTGGGAGGCGATGGCCCGGGACGGCTATCAGTGGTGGCTGGAGCGGCTCGAAAGCCAGCGCCACCTGTTTGACCTGATCCGCATCGATCATTTCCGGGGACTGGAGGCCTATTGGGAGATTCCCGGAGAAACGCCGGAGCCCAGAAACGGCTATTGGGTGCCGGGCCCGGGCGGCGATTTTCTTGAGGCCTGTTTCAACCGATTTCCGGACTTGCCATTGGTTGCAGAGAACCTTGGCATGATCAGCGACGGAGTAGAAGAACTGCGTAAACGCTTCCGGCTTCCGGGGATGGTAGTGATGCAATTTGGCTTTGACGGCAGCCCGGGTAACCCCCACCTGTTACACAACCACCATGCCAGGGACCTGGTATATACGGGGACCCACGATAACGACACCACGCTTGGCTGGTACCGGAGCCTCGATGATGCTACCCGGCACTACGTCAACAGCTATCTGGGAGTCTCAGGAGAGGACATGCCCTGGCCGCTGATAGAAGCCGCTTTGCGGTCGGCCTGCTGCCTGGCTGTTGTTCCCATGCAGGATTTTATGGGGCTTGGAACAAAGGCCAGGTTCAACACACCCGGGACTGTGGTAAACAACTGGGGGTGGCAGATGGACTGGAATCTTTGCCAGCAAGGGCTGTCACAAAGAATTGCCCTATCAGTAGAGCGGTACGGACGCCTGCCGTGAAGCGAGGTTGTTTTTTGACCGGAATCAAAAAATCACAACTGTATGTGGGATACCGTACAGACAATGTCAGCAAATGACATTCTTGCGGAATCACGGAGGAAAACATGGAACACAGACTGAGTAAACGCACAGATGGAAAGCTTGGCGTGCTGGTTTGTAAGCGCGGCATGCCCGTGGCAACCGGACAGATCCGGGATGCATCAAAACGGGGACTCTTTATTGCCACAGACTACACCGATGTTCAGCTGAACCAGACCCTGGAACTCGAATTCCGCTTTCCTGACAAACAGGAAAAGCAGTTTCGCCGGCTCACAGGGCATGTTGTCCGCAAGTCAGAAAATGGCGTTGGCGTCGATTTCGATGGCGTTGAAAATGACACCTTTACCATTTTTTCACTGATCGACTGGCTTGAGAAACACCACAGGTCGACGAGCCATTTCGCCGTTCGCCGGCAAGCCAACGAAAATCTCAGGGAGGATTTTTATGGAACGGCTCAAAGGTAAGGTTGCCATTGTAACGGGCGGCGCAGTGGGGATCGGAGCCGCTACAGTGACCCGGATGGCAGAAGAGGGCGCGGCGGTGGCCATTCTTGATTGCCAGGATCAGGAGGGCAAAGCGCTCGCCAAAACGCTGAAAGACCGTGGCCTTGAGGCCGGCTACTGGCATTGCGATGTCAGCAAGGAGCAGGAGGTCAAACAGGTGCTGGACAAGGTAGCTGAGACGTTTGGCAGCCTGACGGTACTGGTTAACAATGCCGGAATTGCCGGCGCCAACAAACCCACTCACGAACTCACCGAAGAAGAGTGGGATGCAGTGCAGGGTGTAAACGTGAAAGGGGTTTTTTTCTGCACCAAACACGCCATCCCACACATGAAAAAGGCAGGCGTTGGCAGCATCATCAACCTGTCGTCCATCTATGGCTTGGTCAGCGCTCCGGACATTCCGCCTTATCACGCCTCCAAGGGCGCGGTGCGGCTGATGTCCAAAACCGATGCGCTGCTGTACGCCACTGAAAACATTCGCGCCAACTCGGTTCATCCAGGATTTATCTGGACGCCATTGGTCGAGGGCCACCTGAAAACGACCGGGATGGATCCTGAGGAGGCGAGGAAGGCCACCGATGCGCTTCACCCGGTGGGTCACATGGGGGAACCTGATGATATTGCCTGGGGGATAGTCTATCTGGCCTCGGACGAGTCCAAATTCGTGACCGGGAGTGAACTGGTCATCGATGGCGGTTACACCGCTCGCTAATGCCCTCACAGATATGAGCGGAGTTCATCCGTGACCCTGGCAGCCTATACGCCGCGGTCCATGCCCGAGTCCCTCAGCGGACTGTTTCAGCTGGCACTGGACCTGCGGTGGACCTGGCACCATGGTAGTGACGAGCTGTGGCTGGCTCTCGACCAGGACACCTGGGAGGGCACCCGTAACGCCTGGCTGGTACTGAACAGCGTTTCCGGAGATAAGCTGGAAGAGCTGGCTGCGGACCCGTCTTTTCAGGATCGCTACCGCGAACAGATCGCGGCCCATCACCAGTTTGTCCACGCCAATACCTGGTATTCAGACGATTGCGCCGGCGATCTGGGGCAGGGCGTTGCCTATTTCTGCATGGAATATGGCATCAGTGAATCCTTGCCACTGTACAGCGGCGGGCTCGGTGTCCTTGCCGGGGATTATCTCAAGGCCGCCAGCGATCTGGGGCTTCCGGTCACCGCGGTGGGGCTGCTGTTCCAGCAAGGCTATTTCCGCCAGGCCATAAGCACTGATGGCGAGCAGCTTGAGTTCTATCCCTACAACGACCCGACGATGCTGCCTGTCTCGCCGCTGAGGGACGATGACGGCCAGTGGGTGAGGGTGGTTGTCCCGTTTCCCGGCCGAAACGTACGACTGAGAGCCTGGAAGGCACAGGTAGGAAAGTGCGAGCTGTTGCTGCTTGACAGTAACGACCCGCGCAATGAGCCGGGGGACCGGGGTATTACCAGCGAACTGTATACCGGCGATCCGGAAAAACGCCTGCAACAGGAAATGGTACTTGGCATTGGTGGCTGGCGCCTGTTACGCCAATTGGCAATTCACCCAAGCGTGTGCCATCTCAACGAAGGACACTGCGCACTGGCGCTCATTGAGCGGGCGCTCAGCTGGCAGGAGGAGCACCAGACAGATTTCCAGACCGCTCGAACAGCCACCCGCGCGACCAATCTATTTACCACCCATACCTCGGTGGCCTCCGGTTTTGATCACTTTCCAGGGACTCTCTTGCAACTCTACCTGTCTCCATGGCTGGCAGCCCGGGACCTGACGATTGCGCAATTGGTCAATCTGGGTAGTGAGGGGGCCAACACCGGCGTGAATTGCGACGGGCAACGCCTGAACATGGCGTTGCTCGCGCTCAATATGAGTGGCCGGATCAACGGGGTGAGCCGTCTCCATCAAAAAGCTTCGCAAAGAATTTTCCAGCCGTTTTTCCCACGCTGGCCGTCCGCAGATATTCCGGCAGACTTCGTGACCAACGGTGTACACACACCGAGCTGGGATTCACCGGAATCTGATGCTATCTGGACGCGTGCCTGTGGCAAAGATCGCTGGCGCCGCCCTTTGCAGGTCTCGTGCCCCATGGAAGCAGTATCCGATGAAGACTTGTGGGAAATGAGACGGCTGCAACGCAGCCGCCTGATCGGCTACCTCCGTCGGAGGCTTTCTAGCCAGCATTGTGAGCAGAACCCCGCCAACGATCACGCAGCCGCCTGTGGGTTGTTGCTGGATCATGAAACTCTGACACTCGGTTTTGCCAGGCGTTTTACAGAGTACAAACGACCCGACCTGCTGCTACAGGACCAGGCACGTTTGCTAAGGCTGTTGGCAAGCCGGGACCGGCCGCTGCAGATCGTGCTTGCCGGCAAGGCCCATCCCTATGACCACCGGGGTAAGGAGATCATCCGGCGATGGAAGGCCTTTTCCAGGCGCCCGGATGTGGAAGGCAAGGTCGTTTTTATCGAAGACTACGATCTGGGCGTCGCCAACCAGCTGATCCAGGGTGTCGATGTGTGGCTGAACTGCCCCCGGCATCCATGGGAAGCCTGTGGTACCAGTGGCATGAAAGTGCTGGTCAACGGCGGCCTGAACCTTTCCCAATACGATGGCTGGTGGGCGGAGGCCTGGAATCCGGGTGTAGGCTGGGCCATCCGCCCGGGCGCCACATTCGAGGAACTGCGCAGCTCAAGCGACCATGACGCCTCCGACGCCGGGGAACTCTTTGATCTACTTGAACGGGAAGTGATTCCTGATTTTTACAATGTGGACCAGGAGGGTATTCCCCGGCAATGGTTGCAGAAAATCCGTGCCAGCATGGATCAGCTGACGGCTCCTTTTTCCGCGAACCGGATGGTTCGCGAATATGTGGAACGCTTCTATTTGCCCATGGCAGAACAGGGAAAACAGCGTACCCCCGAGGCTGCCCAAGGCATCGTAGAAGAACACAGCGAACTGATACGACATTGGCCCCGGCTGCGCTTCAGCGCTTTCAATGTCAGTGAGTCCGGGGGCAGCCAGACTTACACGGTTGAAGTCTACCTGGATGGTATCGACGAACAGCGGATTGCTGTGGAGCTGGTGGCTGAGCGCTCAGAATACGGGCCGAGAACCGTGACCGCGATGGCCATGCAGCACCCGTTGGCCGGGTCGGCCCACAGCTACCTGTATCAGTGCTCGGTGCCGACCCGCCCGGAAGGGCATTACACGCCCCGGCTACGGGTGCGGGACGGGCGGCTGAATTTGCCGTTGGAGAACCCCACTGTGCTGTGGCTGAAATAGCGGTCAGCTGCGCCAGAAGGCCGGTGAAAGTACGATCACCACACTGAGAATCTCCAGACGCCCCATCAGCATGCCTACGGACAGAATCCACTTGGCCGCCTCGGGCAATGGCGCAAAGGTGCCCGCCGGGCCAATGGTGTCACCAAGGGCGGGCCCTACGTTTGTGAGGACGGTCAGGGCTCCTGACAGGCTGGTTATGAAATCAAGCTGCATGGCCGCCAACGCAATCGTTATGATCAACAGGCTCAGCAGAAAGATAAAAGTGTAGGCGATCATCGAGGAGATGATCTCGTCACTCACAGCGCGGCCATTATAGTTACGGGTAAAAACGGCTCGCGGGTGCAGCAGGCGCATTAACTGTTCCCGCAGAACAATCAGCGATAGCTGGAAGCGGAAAATCTTCATGCCACCGGCGGTAGACCCTGAACACCCGCCCACAAACATCAGAAAGAAGAACAGAACAAAAGCCAGAGGCCCCCAGGCAGAGTAATCCTCGGAGGCGTATCCGGTTGTGGTGACTACGGATGTCACGTTGAACAGAGTCGATACATAACCGTTTACAAGGTCGAACTCCCCCGGAGCCACATACCAGCGATAGACCGTAAGCAAGGCAGGAATGACCAGCAGTATGGTCAGGAACAGGCGCACCTGTTGGTCACGGAACAGTACCCCGTGCTGGCCGTGCAGTTCCCGTACAAAGAGGAAAAAGGGCAGGCTGCCAATCATCATGAACAGCGTTGCCTGCAGCAGAATCAGATTGGAATCGAATTTGCCCATGGACATGTCGGAGGTGGAAAAGCCCCCCGTAGCAATGCTGGTCAGGCCGTGGTTAAAGGCATCAAAAAGACTCATCCCGGAAAATGAGTAGGTGGTTACCGCAATCACCGTGAACCCGAAGTAGACGAAAAGCAGGCCACGGCTGAGGGTTTTCATCCGTGGCAGAGCCTTGTCGGTCCACTCCGAGGACTCCGTTGCAAACAGCCTCATACCGCCAACACGAAGGAAGGGCATGACCGCAACGAACATGCCGATGATGCCGATGCCTCCAATCCACTGCAGGATCGAGCGCCACAGAAGGAGGTCCTGGTCCATCGTATCGAGACCAGTGAGCACCGTCGCGCCCGTGGTGGTAATGCCGGAGGTGCCTTCGAACACTGCCTCGGCAAGTGTCAGTCCCAGGTCACTGAGATAGAAAGGAATTGAGGAGAGCAGGGCAATGATGAACCAGCTTGATACTGTCAGAACAAACATGTATCGAGGCTTGAGGTCTCTGGGCTGACGGTAGGTGGTCACAATGCCCAGCAGGCCAACGCCGAAGCAGATACTTGCAGACTCGGCAAAGGCAAGAGCATTCGGAGCGACAGATTTCGCCAGAAGAAGCACCGGCAACACCATGAAAATACTCAGAAGTATAAACATGACGCTGATGATAAAAATGACGGGATTCAGATTTCTCAAAGGATGCTCAAGCCGGCTGAACAAAGAGATCGCGACAGAATACAGGCGGTCTGACCCTTTCGCAAGGTAGAACCCCCGATGTGTCAGGGCCTTACCAGAATTTATTAAATCACTGTAAATTCCGCGTAAATCGGGACCCTGCGACTGGTGTTTATCGTCAGACTGTTGCACTTTCCGCTGGTAAGTGTGGTTCTGAAACCAGAAGGAGTATTGATTATGAGAAAGCCAATTGCACTGATGTTGGGCCTTGCCTCAGTTTCGGCCCTGGCTGTTTCCCAGACCGCCACTGCGGACATCTATAAATCCGGTGGCGGCAGCCTCTATGCCGGCCTGAACTACAGCTTCATCGACATTGAAAGCGGCCGTGACGACGTGGATGTTGGCGCGCTATCCGCCAAGGTCGGAGGATTGGTCTCGCCATATTTCGGACTGGAAGCCCGGGCAGGCTTTGGCGTCGATGACGACCAGATTGATGGTGTTGACTATTCGCTGGACAATTTTTTCGGCGGCTACGCCACCCTGAACCTGGCGAATGAATCACCGGCAACGCCCTATCTGATCTTCGGCTTTACCCGTATCGAACTGGAAGCGCAATCAGCGCTGGGAACAACAACCGAAGATGAAACCGACTTCTCGTATGGCGCCGGCGTCAATGTCGACATAACACCGGAAGTGGCTGGTAACCTCGAATACATGCGGTATTATGACAAGAGTGGTGCCACCGTTGACGGCCTGGGGCTTGGGGTAACCTTCAGCTTCTGATCCAATTGATTCCGGGTCCGGTTTTCTGGCGGCAGGCGCCTGTTTGCCGCCATTATTGCAGGAGCCGGTTTGAATCACCTCGCCCATCTCTTTCTTTCCCCTGATTCCCCACAGGCCCGTGTCGGAAGCCTGCTCGGAGATTTCGCCCGCGGCATCGTTCCTGCGGACCTTCCGGCCAGAGTCAGGGCAGGGCTGTACCATCACCGTGCGGTGGATGCGTTCACCGATCGCCATCCCGACGTTATCGCCAGCAAGCAACTGTTTTCCCCGCAGCGGCGCCGGTTTGCGGGCGTTGCCCTGGATATCCTCTATGATCACTATCTGTTAAGAAACTGGCAACGCTTCAGTCATCTGGACCCGGATACCTTTATCAACCAGGTTTACGCAGAGCTTGATGCCAATTCATCACTGATGCCCGAACACATGCAGCGGGTGACCTCCCAGATCGTCCGCCACGACTGGTTCCGCTCGTACATGGAGCTGGATAACATCGGATATGCTCTGGACCGCGTCGCCGGCCGCATCCGCTTCAGGAACGCGTTCAGCGGGATTATTGAAGAAATCGAGGAGCACGACAGCGAACTGGAGCACCGCTTTCTGATATTTTTTCCCCAACTCAAACACTTCGCCAAAGAGGCCACATGATGCTTTCAACATTCATGAAATCTATCGCCGCGGTGCTGCTTTTCAGCCCGGCACTCCTGCTGGCCAATTCCCACACTGATAAAAACAGCGTTCCCGAAAAACTCGGTTTTGTGGAATGGGTGGTGATGGAAGAAACAGGCCTGAGATTGAAGGCCCGCCTGGATACGGGCGCAAAAACATCTTCCCTGCACGCCATTAACGTGGAGCCTTTCAAGAAAGGTGAAGAAGAATGGGTGAGTTTCCAGCTACCGCTGGCTGACCATAAGGATCAGGATGATGCCGACGGTGCAGAGGTGGACGATGTAATTCTTGAATTCAATTTGCCGGTTGAGCGCGTCGTTAAAATCAAGCGCAAGGGCGCATCCTCCCAAAGGCGGTACGTCGTCATTATGGAATTCTGCATTGCCGGTACCTCTCATAAAACCGAGTTTTCGCTCGCCGATCGCGGCAAGTTTTCCTATCCGGCATTGTTGGGGCGTCGCTTCATGAGCGATGACAATATCCTTATCGACTCCTCGGACTCATTCCTTGCGGAAAAAGAGTGCGAGCACAAGAGCCTCGCTGAACTGGCCGAAAGCCACGCGGACTGACGCTGTCCGGTTTGTCTATTGATGGACTTGAGTGGGAGTATAGTCTACACTGATACCAACTTGAAAAGCCGGATGACAGACGTTGGTGGTGTTGAACATGAGTCACGCACAGAAGCTCGAGCCCATTGAGAAAAGCAGAGTCCCGGGTGTTGGCCTGAAAACCGTGTTCACAATTCTGGACCGGTGGGGCTGTACCCCGGAGCAGGTTCAGAAAATCCTGCAGATATCACGACCTGCATACTACAAGTACCGCAAGAACCCGGAGCAGGCCAGCCTCACCCATGACCAGGTCGAGCGGCTCAGCTACCTGGTCAATATCCACGGGTGCTTGCGTATGATCTTCGAGAATCCGAAAAACGTTTACGGTTTTATGGCCCTGAAGAACGATAATCCGTTTTTTAACGGCAAGAGCCCCCTTGAGATCATCAGCACGGGCCAGTTCTCAGCGCTTTATGAAACCTTCAAACGCATCGACGTACTGCGCGGGGGCCTCTGGTGAGCCAGGGCCTTCCCCCGGTTATCAAATTGGCAAGCCTCGTCGGTTATCGCCTGATCAACTCGAAATTCCCACCCATCAGTCTGTTTGACGATGTCGCTGATGAGGATGAATTTGACGCCCTTCATGAACTCCAGGCGATGACCAATCCGCGCCTGCAAACAGAGCTGGGCAATCTTAATCTGGTGCGCAAAGAAGACATCCCTTTCGGAATTCCGGGGTGCTCCTACGCGACCGGCCCGTTTACCCACGTGAATCCCGAGGGCAGCCGCTTCAGTGATGGTCAATACGGTGTGTTGTACATGGGCGACAGCATTGATACCGCCATTGCCGAAGTTGCTTATCACCAGTCACGTTACTGGCAAGGGGTTCACGGCCTGGACTATGACAGGCTGGTTTTTCGGGGGCTGACATGCAAAGTAGGGCAGACACAACTTCATGACGCCACGACCATTCCCTTCGAAGACCCGATCTACGACGCTGAGAGTTACACAGCCTCCCGGGCTTTCGGACGCAAGCTTTACCAGGCCGGCTCAGAAGGGCTGCAATATCTCTCGGTAAGAAAACCCGGTGCAACCTGTTGGGGGCTGTTCACGCCAAGGCACGTTCACAGTATTGTCCAGAGTGCCCATTTCGAGTTCATCTGGAACGGCGAGGAAATCAGCTCAGTGAACAAAGTCACCCGGGCAACTGCAGTCCGCTGATCGTCTGTTCTAGCCGCCGCCACCGAATGCCGCCTTTTCCATTTCAAGGTAAACGCGATAGGCGTTGGCCTTGTTAGACGCATCGAACGCCGGCAGATTCTGGTAACGGGACCAGTCCGTCTCTTCGTAGGCATCCTCGAACTCAATCCACGCCTCAACCGCCGCCTCCATGCGGTCCCGGACATACGCCAGATAGTCATAGGTGAAATTGAGGGCCTCCATGGCGTTTTCCGATGCCCTGCCATGCCCGGGTATCAGGATTCGGGGGTCCATCCCCCGTACTTCATCAATGGCTCTCATCCAGTTACCGGTGTTCACCTCGGGGCTGGCAAGGTATGGAACCCTGTCATTCTGGATAATATCGCCGGAAAACAGAACGCCCGCGGGCTCCACCATCATCAGGCTGTCATCCGGCGCGTGGGCGGGTCCTGCATGCACGATGCGGAATCGGTAATCACCGGATGCCAGTGTTGTTTCCTTCTCAAAGGTGACATCAGGGGCGACTAATCTGGTGTTTTCATCTACCCAGGGCGACAGAGCTTGCCTGCGCTGTTCGAGACGCTGGTCTGCGTCCGGACTATTGATATAGACACTGGATGCTTCCTGAGCGACAACCTCTGCTCCGGTCAGATCCTTGAAGGCCTGGAGCCCATAAACATGGTCTGCATGATAATGACTGATAACAACGTGAGTGATGGGTAATGCCGTCAGTTCACGTATTTTATCAACCATTGCGGCACCCAGGCTTGGTGTCCCCAGGGCATCGAACACCACCACACCCTCTTCGGTGATTACGAATCCGGCGTTGGCCGTGAAGCCTTCGTTCTGCTTTCCCGGCACTCCGGACTGGCCAGAAAAATAGTAAACGTTATCCACGCTCACGGACTCCGCTTCAAACGGAATCGTGACTGGGGGGTATTCCGGTGCGGATTCGGCAGCCAGCGTTCCTGAACCGATCAGCATTGCGGCAGCCACACCGGTGAGTCTGATAAATATTTTAATTTTTTTTGCATGCATTTCGGATTCTCCTTCTATTTTTCGCGGCCTATAAGTGCCTGTATTGGCCAAGTTTCACGTCGTATTAACAGTATCCAAAAGCCAGTTTTACCCACGAAGGTCTTATGAATCCGGATTTCAAACCACTTGTAACCTGATCGCGAGAGGTCTATAAACAAAGTTATATCCTTATAACATAAACAACAAGACCGTCCGTCACTCCCATACTGACGTGCCGGCCGAATGCCCCGCGAGGGTATCGAAGGAGGAGAAAATAATATGCTCGGCAAACTCCGCCGTCTTAACCGGGATGTACCCAAAGTGGCCCTGGAAGAGTCAGAACGCTTACCCTCAGCAGAACGCAGACGGTTTCTCAGGAATGGTCTGTTCACCGCCGGTGGTGCCATGGTAGGGGGTGCGCTCGCAGGTATCGCTCCGAGGGCCCTTGCGGCCACACAGTATCCCCCCGAGATTCCATCGTGGACCCGAACTCTCGGAGCGGGTGTGGTTACCGACCCATACGGTGTTCCATCTCCGTTCGAAAAGGAGGTCATCCGTCGCAACGTACCCTGGCTGACCGCCGACAAAGTCTCGTCCATCAGCTTTGCCCCACTGCAACACCTGAAAGGCATTATCACTCCGAACGGTCTTTTCTTCGAGCGCCATCATGCTGGCCGACCGGAAATCGACCCTCAGCTACACCGTCTGATGATTCATGGCCTTGTCGAGCGCCCGATCATTCTTTCCATGGAAGATCTGCAGCGATTCCCCAGCGTTTCCCAGATCAACTTTATCGAGTGTCCCGCCAACGGCGGCATGGAATGGCGTGGTGCCCAGCTCAATTCCCTCCAGTTCCTGCACGGTATGGTGAGCTGTGCCGAATGGACCGGTGTTCGGCTTTCAACGCTGCTGCAGGATGTCGGGATTAAGCCGGAGGGCAAGTGGTTGTTGGCGGAAGGCGCAGATGGTGCCGCCATGACCCGGAGCATTCCGCTCGAGAAAGCCCTGGATGATGTCATTGTGGCCTATGCCCAGAACGGCGAGGCACTGCGCCGCGAGCAGGGCTACCCCATCCGCCTGGTGGTGCCGGGCTGGGAGGGTAATACCCACGTGAAGTGGCTTCGCCGGCTGGAAGTGGGTGACAAGCCGTGGATGCAGCGTGAGGAAACATCCAAGTACACCGATCTGATGGCAGACGGCACAGCCCATGGCTTCACCTGGGTTATGGAAGCCAAGTCGGTTATCACATCGCCGTGCCCAGAAATGCCATTGCGTGGCAAGGGTATACATCAGATTGAAGGTCTCGCATGGAGCGGCAGGGGAAAGGTAAAAGCTGTCGACGTTTCGGTTGATGGCGGGCAGAACTGGCAAAAGGCGCAATTGCGGGAGCCGGTAATGTCCAAGTCGCTGACCCGATTCTCCCTGGAGTGGAAGTGGAACGGCAATCCTGCACTGCTGCAATCCCGGGTCATTGATGAAACCGGGTATGTTCAACCGACGCTGGCTCAGCTCAGGCAGGTTCGTGGCACCAACTCTATTTATCACAAGAACTCGATCCAGACCTGGCAAGTCAACGCAGACGGGAGTGTGGTCAATGTTCAGCTTTCATAAATCATCAGGCCTTTTCGCCACAACCTGTTGCGGGATCCTGTTGGCCTCAATGCCCTTTGTTGCTTCTGCAGAGCAGGCGGGGCACTACGGGTATGGCGAATCCGCGACGGATGAACAGATCGCCGCGTGGGACATCGATATTCGCCCTGACGGTATGGGGCTACCCGAGGGTAGTGGTTCTGTCGATGAAGGCATGGCAGTTTACGAAACCCATTGTGCGTCCTGCCACGGTTCCTTCGGAGAAGGCATGGGGCGCTACCCAAAGCTTGCAGGCGGCGAGGGCAGCCTTGATCAAGACCGTCCGGAAAAGACGGTGGGAAGTTACTGGCCTTATGCCTCGACGCTTTGGGACTACATCCACAGAGCCATGCCTTTCTTTGCGCCTCAGTCGCTGTCGGATGATCAGGTTTATGCCCTGACAGCCTATGTCCTGAATCTCAATTACATCGTGGATGGGGACTTTGTTGCCAACAAAGAGACGCTCCCAAAAGTGGAGATGCCCAATCAGGATGGCTTCATCTGGGACGATCCGCGGCCGGTTGTGAACAACGAGCGCTGCATGAAGGATTGCAAAGGTGAAGTGACCGTATCCGACTCGGCAGAGGGCAAGAACCTGACACCAAGCACGACAGGTCCCCTTGATGAGGGGATAACCGAGTGAAGGCTGACCAGGAGCACAAGGCTCCACAACGAGTGCCGAGGAGGACTGCGTGATGCGACAAGGGTTAATTTCCGTGTGCTTGACCACACTTGCACTGAGTGCCGCCGGGCCGGTGTTTGCCGAACCGACCCAGGCCGACATTGACCGGGGAAAGGAACTCGCTTTCAGCCGGACCGATGGTAATTGCCTGGCCTGCCACCAGATGGATGACGGCAAGCTGACTGGCAACATCGGCCCGGAACTTGTGGATATGAAATCCCGCTATCCCGACCGTGAAATTCTGTTCAAACGCATCTGGGACGAAACCCAGTTCAACCCGGTGACGGTGATGCCGCCATTCGGACGACACATGATCCTGAGCGAACAGGAAATCAACCGGATCATGGATTACCTGTACACGCTCTAAATGCTGAGGAGGAGTTACCGTGACTGACCAAAGGCGAAGAGGCTTTTTGAAAGGGATGCTGGGCGTAGGGGTTGCCGGCTTTGCGCTGGGAGCCGGCATGGTCCCGCTGAGAGTGGAGGCGGCAGCCGCCCCGGATGCGTCCGACTGGCCGCAGAAGGCATTCAATACCCCGGGGGTAGATGAAACCATTGCTGAACTGTACGGGATGGAAGCGAGTGAATCGGACCAGATCACCATGGATCTGCCAACTATTGCCCAGAACGGCGCTGTAGTCCCCGTGACCGTCGAAACAACGCTCCCGAACGTTACCAGCATTGCGTTGCTGGTAGCCAAGAACCCGAATGCCCTGGCGGCCTACTTTGATATATCCGAAGGTGCACTGCCCTTTGTATCAAATCGTCTGAAGATGGCGGAGACGACGGATGTGGTTTCAGTCGTTATTTCTGATGGCAAGGCCTACAAGGCAACCCAGAATGTGAAAGTGACCGTTGGCGGCTGCGGCGGCTGACAGCTAACCGGACAGGAGAACAATAATGGCGTCCAGTATCAGAGTTCGAGCAGTACAGAATGGCGATGTGACATCGCTGAAAGCCCTGGTTCGACACCCGATGGATTCAGGGTTTGTAAAGGATTCGGAAGGTAATGTCATCCCGGCTCATTTCATCAAGGTTCTGAGCATTTCCCATAAAGGCAAGGATGTCGTTGTCGCCAACTGGGGACCGGCGGTATCCAAAGATCCGTTCCTGGAGTGTCGATTCAAGGGAGCCAAAAAAGGTGACGAGCTGACCATCAGCTGGATCGATAACAAGGGCGAAAGCGATACAACCACCGCAACAATCGCCTGAAGACTATCGGCGGGCAGGTACGTTCCGAACCGTCGAAGAGGAGGATTGGACATGCTTAAAGCGAAAGTCATTCTGGTCGCTATCGGTGTAGCGCTTGCAGTGCCTCAGGCACAGGCAGGCTCGACACCGGAAGAAGACCGGAAAGAGACAGTTGAGTACTTCAAGCAGATGTTCCCGGACGTTGCCATCGAGGAATTCGTCAACGGCCAGTACGCCCTGGACGAAGATCGCCGCAGCCAGTGGGAGTCCATGCAGGATTTTCCGCCCTATGAGTTTGCGGTTGCCGAAGGGCAGGAGATGTTCGAGACGCCGTTTGCGAATGGTAAAACCTACGCCAGTTGTTTTGAGAACGGCGGCATCGGAGTTCGTCAGAACTATCCGTACTTCGACACGGAGAAGAACGAAGTTATCACGCTTGAGCTCGCCATAAACCGCTGCCGCGAAGCCAATGGTGAGGAGCCTCTGGGATGGAAAAAAGGGGCTATCGCCTCAATTTCCGCTTACATGGCATCCACCTCCCAGGGCAAGCCCATCAGTATCAAGGTCCCGGACGATCCCGATGCACTGGCTGCCTACCAGGACGGTAAGGAATTCTATTACAGCCGACGCGGCCAACTGAACTTCTCCTGCGCCAGCTGCCACGTCCAGAACCCCGGAAAATGGATTCGGGCAGACCTGCTGTCTCCGACAATTGGGCAACCGGCAAACTTTCCGGTACACCGCTCGAAATGGGGTGAGCTGGGTACGCTGCATCGCCGTTTCGCAGGATGTAACAACAACGTACGTGCGGAACCGTTGCCGGCACAAAGTGAGGAGTACCGCAATCTTGAGTATTTTCTGACTTACATGAGCAATGGCCTGCCAGTGGTCGGTCCGGCAACCCGGCCTTAGCCGGGGATGGAGAGGGAGAATCACAATGAACAAGCCTTTACTGACAATCGGTGTCTTGCTTGCGCTGTCTGTACCCCTTGCCGCCCAGGCGGGCCCCAAAGAGGACTTCAATGACCTCTACGCAAAGGCGCAAAGCACCCACAAGGACGCTGGAACCTTCCAGTGGACTGTCACTTCGGACCGATTGGAGGCGGCAAAGACCGCCGCTGCCGACGGCGACTATGAGAAAGCTGAAGCCATGGCCAATGAAGCCCTGAAACTTGCCGAGGAGTCAGTCGCACAGCGTAAAAAGCAGCAGGAGGCGTGGCGCAATGTCGCTATAGGTAACTGACCCCACACGCCGGACCTTACCGGCTTTTCCCGGCGCGGTGCGTGGGAAGTCGGGTAACTCGAATAACGACAAAGAAAGGAGAGTGCAGTGACAATTTCCCGCAGAGACTTCCTGATGGCAATGCAAGCGGCAGCCGTAGCAGGACTTGCTCCGAAACTTGCGTTGGCTAAAGGCGGCGAGGGACTGTACGACGCACCGAAGTTCGGCAATGTCCGATTGCTCCATCTCACCGATATTCATGCCCAACTGTTACCGGTACGTTTCCGTGAACCCAACGTCAATCTGGGAATTGGTCCCAGCAAGGGCAAGGTGCCGCACCTGGTGGGAAGTCACTTCCTGGATCATTTCGGAATTCCATCCGGTACCCGACGCTCCCACGCGTTCACCTACCTCGATTACACCGAGGCAGCCGAGGAGTACGGCAAACTGGGCGGATTCGCCCATCTCAAGACCCTTATTGATCAACTGAGAGACCAGGCTGGAGCCGGTAACTCGCTGCTGCTGGACGGTGGCGATCTCTGGCAGGGCTCCGGCACCGCATTCTGGACCAATGGCGAGGATATGGTGGAAGCCAGTAACCGCCTTGGCATTGATATCCTGACGGCACACTGGGAATTCACCTATCCCGAAGAGCAGATTCGCAAGAATCTCAGTGCCTTCAAGGGAGAATTCCTGGCCCAGAACGTTTTCCTGTCCGATGAAGCCCTGTTCATGGGGGCCGAGTCATACGACGAGGCCAGTGGACGGGTCTTTAAGCCTTATACCATCCGCGAGCTTGGTGGAAAGCGCGTTGCGATCATCGGCCAGGCGTTCCCTTATACACCCATTGCCAATCCGTCCTATTTCATTCCTGACTGGCGCATGGGAATCCGGGAAAGCGAGATGCAGGAACTGGTCAACGGAATCCGGAAGAAGGAAAGGGTCAATGCGGTCGTGGTTCTCTCCCATAACGGCATGGACGTGGACCTCAAAATGGCAAGCCGTATAACCGGCATCGATGCCATCCTGGGCGGTCACACCCATGACGCAGTGCCGCAACCCACGGAAGTCAAGAATCCGGGCGGTATTACCCTGGTAGGCAACGCGGGCACCAACGGCAAATACGTTGCGGTACTGGATCTGGATATCGGCAACAACGGTGTCCGGGGTTACGAGTACAAGCTCTTGCCGGTCTTTTCCGACCTGATCAAACCCGATCCGGACATGACCGGCTTTATCGAGAAAGTCCGGGCGCCGTACATGGACAAGCTCGGAGAAAAACTGGCCATCGCCGACGACCTGCTTTATCGCCGGGGCAACTTCAACGGCACCATGGACCAGGTAATCTGCGACGCCCAGAGAAAAGTGCTCGATGCGCAGATTTCCCTATCACCGGGATTCCGTTGGGGGACCACCGTGCTTCCGGGGGACGCAATCACCATGGACGACGTCATGAACGCCACGGCCATCACCTATCCGGAAACCTATGTGCGGGAAATGTCGGGCGCCGACCTGATGCTGATCATGGAGGATGTGGCCGACAACCTGTTCAACAAAGATCCGTATTACCAGCAGGGCGGTGACATGGTGCGCGTCGGCGGCATGGATTACACCTGTGATCCAACAGCCAGCATGAACAGCCGGATCTCGGATATGCGTCTGGATAACGGCGAACAGATCCAAGCCAACAAAATGTACAAGGTCGCTGGTTGGGCCACCGTGAACTCACGGGCACCCGGCCGGCCAATCTGGGACGTGGTTGCTGACTACCTGAGGTCGGAGAAGACAGTCAAGATCGACAAGTTCAACACACCGACTCTCAAGAATGTCGCGGACAATCCGGGCATTGAAGACTATGCAGGATAAGTGATGAACAGGAATCTTTTTGCCGGATCTATGGCAGCGTTGCTAGGCCTGGTGCTCCTGGTAGGAGCGGGCACCCTTCGCGCGGAACCGATGAGCGAGAGCAAGCCATTTGCCGAGAAATTCCTGCTGCTTCAATTAAGTGACGGTGAGGAGGAGAAGCAGAACAAGGTACTCAGTGTTGCTGGCAACCTGCTGGAATACTACGGCCCGGATTCAATAGATATTGAGGTAACCACGTTCGGGCCAGGCGTGCGCCTGATGTATGCAGACAACAGCCGGCGAGAGAGGATCAGCAGCCTCATGGCCCAGGGCGTACGATTCACCGTCTGCATGAACACCATCAATACCATCGAGAGAGACACCGGAAAACGTCCGGAGCTCCATCCTGAAATCATCCCGGTCGACGTGGGGGTTGCTCATATTCTGGACGAAGTCGAGAAAGGCTATGTTCTCGTTCGCCCATGATCGTCTGGCCTTGAAAAGGAAGCATGCCATGAAGACCAAACTGTCGAAATCCCTGATGTTCGTGTCAGCCCTTGCGTTCACTGGTATTGCCGGCGCACAGGACAGTGACCAGCCGGTGATGGTCCAGATCAAGAGACTGTCCATGGACACCGCGCTGACCATCGCGAAAACTGCAATCGACACCTGCCGGGAGCAGGGCGTTCAGGTCGCAGTCACAGTGGTGGATCGGGGCGGGCATCCCCAGGTGGTGTTGCGGGATGTACTCGCTATGGACCTGTCCCTGGAAGTCAGCTACCGAAAGGCATATACCGCCATGACCTTCACCAGCCCGACCTCGTCCCTGGAAGACCGCTTTACCGGCCCGTTTTCCGTCGGCAAGGTCGAGAAGGTTTTGCTCTCGGCCGGGGGCGTTCCCATCCAGGCAAGTGGTGAAACCATTGGTGGTGTTGGTGTGAGTGGTGCACCTTCCGGTGAGACCGATGAAAACTGTGCCATGGCAGGCGTTGCCGCCGTGGAAATGGACCTGGAAATGGCGTCTTTTTGATCTTCGCCTATTGAAAAGAATGGTGATCAATATGTTACGTACACTAGTTAAAGGCCTTGTCCCGTTATTCTTACTTCCTTCCATAGCTTTGGCCGCCTATCCGGATGCCGTCCAGGTACTGGTTGATGAGGGTCTCAAGGTGGAAGCCAGCTTCGAGGCACCGGGAGGCGTCAAAGGCTTTGTCGGCCGCAGGGACGGACATCCGGTTTCCCTCTACCTTATGCCTGACGGCGAGCACATCGTCGTCGGCAAGATGGTCGACGGCTTCGGCCAGGATCTCAGCGCCGAACACCTCAGAAACTGGCTGCCCGAGCCGGATTTGGCCGGAGCCTGGCAAAAACTCGCGGATGCGGCCTGGATATCAGAAGGGCCCAGTGACGCCAAGCGTATTGTCTATGTCTTTTTCGATCCCAACTGCGGCTACTGTGTCACATTCCGGGAAAAGGCCCAGCCTTACCTGGAGCGGGGCATCGAGTTGCGGCATATCATGGTCGGCATCATTCAACCCTCCAGCCTGGCCAAGGCGGCCAGTGTCCTCGGTGCAGACGACCCGCTCGGGAAGCTTGATTTCCATGACAGCCAGTTTCCGAGAGACTGGCTGGTCGCCGATGAAAATGTACCGCAGGACCTGCGGAAACGGGTCCAGAGCAATAACCGGCTGATGGAGAGTCTGTCCGTAGCAATAACGCCAACGGTTTTTTACAAAAATCCGGATGGAGAAGTGCGCAAGATTGTTGGGTTGCCTGATGACTCGGCGTTATCCGAGGCAGTTTTCAGAGCTCCGGAATAGCGTGACCGTTCGTTCCGGTGGGTTCGCAAGAAGGAGAATAACAATGGGTTTTCGCGGGCTGTTTCTGGCTTTATTGATGCTTCCGGGGTTTGTCTCTGCCAGCAGTGGCATTCCGGAGCAACTGGAGCTCACCAGGGTATCGGATCGGGTCTACTCAGCCATAGGTGCGACCGCACCGGGGACCTACGAAAACCATGGTCACAACAACAACCTCAGTTTCATCATCACGGAAAAAGGCGTGGTGGTGTTCAATGGCGGTGACAACTACCTGCTGGCACAGTCCTTCCACAACTCCATCCGCAGCATTACCGACAAAGATGTCAAGTACGTGGTCAATGAAAATGCCCAGGGCCACTCCATGCTGGGCAACAGTTACTGGCGGGACCACGGCATTCCGGTCATCGCCCAGAACGAGGCAATCGAGGAGTTCAAACACCAGGGAGAAGCCAAGCTGGCCTCCATGCAAAGCAGAAACAAGGATAAAGCCGAAGGCACCTATGTTGCGGTACCCGATATTGGTTTCGAAGACCGGCTCGACCTCGACATGGGCGACGTAAAGATTGAGCTGCATTATTTCGGTCCGGGACACGCACCGGGTGACCTAGCCCTCTGGATTCCCACGGAAAAACTGCTGATCACCGGAGACCTCGGCTTCCACCAGCGTTTGTTGGCAGTCTTTGAGGATACCGATACCGGCTCATGGGTGGAGTCTTTCGACAAGATGACAGCTCAGCTGGACCCGCAGATTGTAATTCCCGGTCACGGTGAGCCGACCAGCATTGATGTGGTTACCAAAGAAACCCGCGGATATCTCGTGTTCCTTCGTAACGCTGTGATTGAAATTCTGGAGCAGGGGGGTGGCTTGGACGATGCCTATAACATCGACCAGTCCCAGTGGTCCTACCTCGACACCTTCGAAGAGCTTGCTGCAAAGAATGCAGGGCGCGTCTATCAGGACCTGGAGTTTGAGTACTTCTGATATTCAGTCGAATCCTCTGAACGGAACTGAAGGCCGGGGGCAATTCAATCACCACCGGCCTGTTTCAGTTGCTGATTTCCGGATCGTTCACATTGTCCCTGAACGCATGTCCAGGATCCAGTTCACCAGCTTTCTTGCCTCTTCCTCGCTGACTTCAGCTCGCTCATCCATTTCAGGCATCTTTGCTGAACCCCAGTGATCTTCGCCACCTTTCAGAACGACCTGCACAAGCTTGTCCGCATCATCCTTTGTGTATTTCTGGGCGATGCTCTGGAAAGAGGGAGACCGCGGTACTTCATCACTGGTAGTGTGACAAGCCATACATTGTTTTTCTTCAGCCAGTTGCATGGTGCTTTTACCGTGGGAGTCTGCCAGTGCCGTCGCAGAGCCAATGGAGAGGCAGCTCACAAGTGCGGTTGATACGATTGTCCATTTCATATCGGCGTCCTTTCGTTCGATCATCAATTTATCTTATCGTCCGAGATTACTGCCAATGGTCTTAACCAATACTGCCATCTCATTAGTAAACGTAGACCAAGAACTGTCGTAGTTGTAGGAAAAATCGGGTACCAGTATCGGCGCCACAATAATGCCGCTGAGTGCTATGGTAGAAACTTCACAAGCTTTATTGCGTGTGCCGCTGGGCCGTTTAAGTGAAAGGAGATCATTTTGCGCCGCGTCGACGAGGTCGATATCAAGTGCTGTGGAGCAATAAGCATGCAGTTGCTGTTGGTTGCCCTGTTGTGGCTGGTAAACGCCCCCGGCTACTCTGCCACCAGAGTTGCGTGCCCCGTCCCGAACGTCACACTGTTCAGCGACCAGGCGGAGGACGGCGAGCTGGCGTGCCAGGCTGTTGGTACAACACTCGCGTTTATGCGTAGCCAGGGCTTTCGCGTCGATGCTGAGTTTACCATTGATCTGGTGGATCGCCCCCTGAGCCTACACGGCACAGAAGTGACAGGCACCTACGATTCCAGGAGCTTTCACATTAAGGTTCCGAACTTCAAAAATGCACGACTGATGGCTCTCCGCCACCCGCCATTCCGGATGCGCATGTGCCGTACCATTTGGCAAAGCTTTGTAGCACACGAGGTAGCTCACGCGGTGGCACATGCCAACTTCCAGATATCGAAGCCCTCACTTGAGGCACATGAATACATCGCCTACGTGGTACAACTCGCAACCCTTCCCCAGGCTCTTCGGCAGCAGTTGCTGGAGGCGTTCGATCAGCCGGCGTTTCAGCATGAGAGACAGATCAGCCGGATTTTTTTACAGCTGGCCCCGGAAGTCTTTGGCGTGAAGGCGTACCGACACTATGCTGCCGAGCCCGATCCGCAGGCCTTTTTTCAGCGTCTGCTGAATAGAAGGCTGAGATCGCTTCATTAATGGGGGGGTAGATATGGCGTTGAACAGGGGATTTAAATAAGTGTCCACTCAAGAGCGAGTGGACACTGTTGTGATGCTCGTGGCGACCGTCTAGACGTAGAAGTCCAGATCCTCCTGTGCTTTCAGCAGATCCCGCATCGTGATGGGGTCGTCACCAAAGAAGAACACCAAGCCCCAGTGAGTACCGAAGGCTGACCGGTCGGGAACGGTCTCTTCTGTCGGCTCATGCAATTCGTGTGATACGAAATAGGGATGCTCGACAGTCTCTTTGGGCAACTGCAGTTTGCTGACAACACGACGGCGTGGATATACACCAAAGCATCCTGCATAACCCTTCGCATCGACCACTTCGCGGGGGAAAAATGCAGCCACTTCTTCTTTCGTGCTTTTGGGATCGAATACCAGCATTGATGCCTGATAGGCATTGAAGCCGTAGGCCATCTCGATAAGCTCGAAGGCTTTAAAACCGGGTGGACGGTAGGCAACCTCGCCAAAGTACATTTCGCCATCCGCCGTGACGAAGTACTCGGGATGGATCAGGCCGAACTTGATATCAAAGGTCTTGATCAGCAGTTCGATCTGCTTGGTAATCGCGTTGCGCCAGCTTTCAAGTTCTCGGGTGGCAGGCACGAATACCGAATAGCCCAGGGTCACATACTCAGAAATGTTGAGGAACTGGATCTTGCCATCGTGGATCCAGGCTTCAACCGCGAATTCCCAGCCACTCAGGTGGCTTTCCATCAGCAGGGGATATTCCTCGTCCGGAATCTGGTCAATTTCTTCCAGCGTACGGATCATCCGATGGCCAAGGCAACCGGCCTTGTCGAAGGCCTTGACGTGAATCGGATCGTCCGGGTCACCATCAAGCTTGAGCAGAGTCTGGTTAACACGCTTCATGAAGCGGACGATGTCCTCTTTCTCGTGGGCCTCCTCGAAGATGCCAACGCGAATGCCACCAAGCTGGGCGCGGCGCTTCATCAGGGCCTTGTCACGGAACAGAATGGACTGCCCGTACATGCGAGGGCTGTCCATCAGGACAGAGTTGATAGCACCGGACCATTCAACCGTTTCTTCGAACAGCGGAATGGCAACATCAACACCTTCTTCTTTCAGCCTTGTGGCAATCTCCATGGAACGATCGTTCAGACGGATAAAATCCCAAGGAATGAAGGGTATGTTGTTGGCAGTACAGAAATCCGTGGCCCATTCAGGCGCAATTACAATGTAGCGACGGTCAAAGTTCTGTGCGGCCTTGATCGCATTTACGCTCCAGCCAAGCAGGGCGATATAGCCTTTATTCGGATCTTTCGGGGTCTCGGTGCCTTTGACCGAGGGCATTTCCGGATCGCGCCAAGCCGCTACCTCTGCGGGTAACTCTTTTTCCGATGTCATAGACATTCGATGTTCTCCTTGCTGGTTGCCCAGAAAAACGGCGCTGAGTATAGAGCGCATCAGTAAACTGAGCCGTTAGGCGTTGTGGTTGATGGGGGCTGGGTGACCCGGAGCCAGGCGAGAAACTTTGGTTAATGAAGCTCTCACTCTGCGGATTTCAGGGGTCACAGAATCCCAACCATCCCCCTCAATATAGTCGCTATAGTTACAAATGGAAACGAAAGCCCCGGAATCATTTGCATCCGCCATGCCAGAAGAGCATCTTTGGAAGATCACATACCGCTTATTAAAGGCAAGGAAGATATCGTGACTCTCTCCGGCTCTAATCCCGATACCAGCGCTTCTGTGGCAGCGTTTGACAAGGCCCTGGAACAGCTTGCGCTGGCCCACCAAAGCAACCCGCTGGCGCCGAATACCGAGGTACTGGAATCGGCACTTCAGGTCATGGCCGCTCCCGGCGGACTGGACGCGTTGTACGATCGTGTGCCGGCAATGGAAGCCAAGGGCGTATTTGCCAACAGTGACTGGAACCAACCTGCCATTCTTCGGCCAGCGCTGGCCGTGCGAACGTTACGCCAGGGAGCTCCTGCCTATACGGTCATCGAAGCGCTGAGTGAGCTTCGCCTGCTGGCCGTGGCCATGGGTGATTATCTGCATCCCGGAATCTCCGCGGAACAGGCCAGAAACTTCCTGACTCAGGTGACGGCCCTGAACCTGGACCTGCTGTCAGGTCAGATGAGCGAAGCGGATCGGGAGCGTCCGCAAGGGCTCGGGCACATCGTCAATTCGCTTTATCAGTTTCTGCTTAACAGGCTGGGCTATGAGAGCATTCTCGACAGCCTGGTGGATGAAGTACGGCGCCTGCTGGCTCAACGCCCGATTCAGACAGACAGCATCAAACAGATGGTCAGCCAGATTGCCAAATGCCTGTTCGATCCGGCAATCGAGACCTCGGGCATGCACAAAGCGGAGCGTCTGGTCAGCGCTTTATTCGGGCCAACTCCGGGCTGCCGTGACGATCCGGGTCTCGCGGTCTACGGTGAACGCCTGGTCGCCATGGACGATGCTGCACTGTTTGAAGAGGCGAAAGGCTTTGCCAGTAGGATGCAGGAGACCGGCATGGTTTCGCCCTATCATCCGATGCTGTTACGACAGCTGCGGGAGCACCGGGATGATCTGCTACCCCTGGCATTGGGCCTGAGCATCACCGGCAACGATGTGCTCCAATGCTACCGTCAGATTGTGCATGAACTGATTGATCAGGTTATTCATCCGGAAACCTGCCAGGCTGTCTATGGCTTGGCCATGTTTCTTGAACGCGGATCCCTGTTTACGCCGCCGGTGGCTGCGGGTTTATGGCGGCAGCTGGAACTGAAGCTGTGCAAGACCGCTGCGGACAAACTGAGTGCTGTTTTCGGTGATGCACACCCGCCGCGGGTGTATCTGCTGGCCGGTGTGTTGAGTCTTCTGGGGCAGCCGTTAGGGGTTGGCCAAGGTAACAACCCGACCTGCCAGTCAGTCATTGGCCTTTCCATGTGGTCCTTCAATGATGCTGACTTCCTGTTGCAACTGGTCGCCTGGGCTGCCCGTGATGACGACGTGGTTATGCGGTTCGAAGGCCAGACCATTAACTCTCAGCACCTGGAAGCGGGCCTCGCGAAGGAACCCCCAACCGATGTCGATCCGGTTTCACTGATTCTGATACCACACCTTGACCGCGTATATGGCGAGATGGGCCGACTGTGCGGCGTGCGCGACGACGATTTGCATCGATGGATCAATCCTGAAATGTATGGCTGGTGGGTAGGGCACGGCTTTCTCAGTGTCACCAGTCGGGAGACCGGAAAAATTCATGATTATGAGGGTTTTATCCGCCACTTTTATGCCTGTTATCACCCTTACTACAACGGCAACATACCCGTCATCCACCCACAGCCGGCCGGTATAGCTGTAACCGATAGTGGAGGGCGCCTCGTTGGACGTCACGCCATAACCATTATTCGCGTCAATCTTGATCGCGATGGCCTGATGCGGCTTTATTTTTTCAATCCCAATAATGACAGCGGCCAGGACTGGGGCCAGGGCATTAACTGCTCGACACAGAGCAATGGCGAGCGTTACGGCGAAGCGTCGCTCCCATTCGTCGAGTTTGCTTCACGTTTGTGTGTTTTCCACTATGACGCGAGGGAAGTGGGGGACCTGTCGTTGGTTCCCGAGACCGACGTTGTCCGGGGCACAGAGCTCGGCCGAACCAGTTGGGCTGCGGGTTACGAGTGAAATAGCCGACCATGGAAAGACTGAAATTTTGAATGAAACACGCCAGTAACGAAAACCCTGGACTTATAAAACGCTCGGTAGAGGGAGTATTGTGGGCCCGGAGGTTCAAACTCCGGGCTGCAATTACAGAACGGAGTCAGACGATTCAGTCATGACCCACGTACCAGAACCACACCGGATGATAGAAGTTCAGGCTCACTCGATAGGTCCGCTTCAAGAACCTGAAGTTCTTCGGCCAGTTTTACGTCGTATTCCGGGTCTTTGTTGAGTCGCAGAATCTCCAGAAGACTATTGTGTTCGTGGATGTATTTGCGGCCCTGAAGACGCGCGAAGTCACGGGCCTGGTCGAGACTTTCGGCCATCACGATGATGTCACCGTTGCCCTGAGCGCGGGGTAGCCTGGACTCCCAGCGATACAGGCTCAGCGTTGGTTTCTCATTTTCCAGCCCCAGACAATCTTCATCGGTTTTGGTCCCATTCTTCTGTCGAGGGCGAAAGATGATGTCCGGCTCTGAGTATGGCGAGCCTAATGCATCCGCCGGCTCGCTGTACTGGAGCGGCATATCGATGACAATACTGGCACACCGCACAGCATGTTCCTCCATGATCCGGGAGGCTTCCTCGTAGAACAGATCCGCAGTCAGGCGTGATAGGTACAAGTCATCGATCCGGTGTTTGGCAATATTCATGAGGGAACTCCCGTAATCCGGTTCTTCGTCAGCAAGCTCGGCCGTGGCTTTTTAGAAAATGCCACGGGCACCTGTCTAATTCTGGGGGGGGGCAGCCTGTCTATCATGCCTACTAAGTTCGTCATGGCTGGCTCCCGAGTCAGTAAACAAGTTACATAGATCGCAGAGAGGTGGTAAGAAGATATGTGTTTAAAGATGTCAAATAATGTTAAACGTATGTTTTGCGTCCTAAAAACACAAAACCACCCGAAGGTGGTTTATTGGTTTCAGTTTCGATGCCGGGCAGCCCTTAATAATTCAGTCTAATAGTCAGATCCAGGTTTTGCCCATCGTATGAAAAGCTGGCAGCCTCGAATGACGGAGCACCCATCGCAGCCTCTGCGCCGCTTGAAAAACCAAAGCCTTCTGTTGGGATCCCTAGAAAGTTAGTGTTGAGTTTGCCATCCATATTCTCATCATGGATGACGGCCAACGCATAGGTTCCTGGAGGAATATCCAGGAAGTTACAACGTGCCTTCGTATCTCGAATTTTCATCATCATTATATTGGTCGCGGAATGAAGAAACTCAGTAGGGAAGCCCTCTGGCGATTCGAAAAGTGCACAAGCTACCGTCCCGGTGCTGTTTTTGATGTTCGGAATTTTCACATGAATTCCTGGGCACGATGATTGGGCAAAGACGATGGCGGGAAGATTGGTAAACGCCAGCACAAACCCCAATGCCATATACCTTACGCCCGCACAGTCCCGAACTAGGGCAGGCATGGTAGTGGAGGTTAATGCGGATTTCCGATTATTTGACTTACTCTTCAGTACACTCATAGCGCTGATCTCCCTGGCATGTTTGCCTTACATCTCGGTGGCCTGATCTCGTTCTGGTCCAAGAGCTCCTTCCAATGGGCCATTAACTACTTATTAGCCATGCTATGACCTTTGAACCCGTCAGACAACGGCGCATGGAACCAAAAATCAGGACCGATTATTGATGGCTGTGTTGTCGTCCATCCACGTCTCCACAACTTATCGCATTTGGTAGTACATTTAACATAATATACATTATGCGCAGTATGACTTGTGAGTTCTTGACGCTTAACGATAAACGTCATAACCTTCCAGCATGATTAAAAGCTTCCGGTGCAAAGATACCAGGACATTATTTGAGTCCGGTAAAACCCGGCGGTTCTCCTCGATCAAGTCGGTAGCTGAACGCAAACTGATTATGCTTGAAACTGCAGAAGTTCTCGATGACCTCAAGTCGCCACCAGGAAACCGTCTTGAGTCGCTCACCGGAGATCGTGAAGGCTTGCACAGCATCAGGATTAACAAGCAGTGGCGTTTGTGTTTCCGATGGACGGACGATGGTCCTGTAGACGTTGAAATAATTGATTACCATTAAGGGAGAAACGCTATGACCACAAACGGTATGCGCCCAATCCACCCCGGGGAAATCCTTCGGGAAGAATATCTGGAGCCGTTGGAAATGAGCGTTAACGCCCTCTCCAAGGCTCTCCATGTTCCAGCAACGCGAATGAATGAAATCGTCCGGGAAAATCGAGGCATCACGGCTGATACGGCTATGCGGCTTGCCCGCTATTTCGGGACTAGCGAACGTTTTTGGCTAAATCTGCAAACTGAGTATGAGCTTAGGCGGGCTCAGATCAGTAAAGCGGAACAGGTAGCCCGGGAAGTTCAGCCTCATGCCGCGTGACTGATTCGTTTGGGAAGTGAACCTTCTGCCCTGCTAATCCAACATAAGGTATTCAGCTACCGCCTGGTAAGCCGGCAAGGAAGTAGGATCTATCTTTTCATTCTTCGCTGTTGGATAGGAAGCAAACCGGACGATCACCATGTCGGCCTTGGGGTCGACAAAGATCGTCTGGCCATGAACGCCTCGGGCGGCATACGCACCGTGCTCGTTGTGAAGCAGCCACCACATGCTGCGATAGCTGCCGCCTTCCAAGGTCGTGTAGCCGGCCTTTGCAAAAGCGTTTTTGCTACCACCCTCGCGAATGTTGGCAACCACTTTCGATGGAAACAGTCGCTGGCCGTTAATCTCGCCTTCGTTGAGCATCAGCAGACCGATCCTCCCCAGATCTCGCAAACCTGCACTCAGGCCGCCGCCGGCAAACGGTGTGCCCTTGCCGTCTACCGTAATGTAGGCGTCCTGCTCGGCCCCCATCCGACGCCATATGCGTTCTGAAAGCAGCTCGGTAACTTCCAAACCGGACACACGTGAAATTATCCAGCCAAGGGCATCTGTGTTAATCGTTTTGTAGTGAAAAGCATCACCATGATTGCCTTCGGGTTTGACAGTCTGAAGGTACTCGAAGTAACCGTCGGGTCCCTTATAGCCTGGAGGCTTTGGTAAAGGACTGGCCGCCCTGGAGTAAATCCATATGTCGGCGTCGGGATCGGAGTAGTCTTCGCTATAGGCAAGCCCGGTGGTCATATCCATCACCTGCCGGACAGTTGCTGATCCGAATGCACTGTCGGCAAGCTCTGGAACGATGGAGGAAACCAGTGCATTGTCGTCCAGCTTTCCTTCAACCACGAGTATTTCCGCAAGCAGGCCCGTCATAGACTTGGTCATGGACATGGCTCCGTGTTTGCCGGTCTCATTGAGGCACCCGGAATACCGCTCGTAGACAATCTTTCCCTGATGGATGATGAGCATGCCGTCGGTATAGTTTGCTGCCAGCGACTGTTCCCACGTCATCGTTTCGCTGCTGCCCATAGGTGTAAACGTCAGCGCATCGATTGCAGCCTCATTGAGGTTGTACTCAAGGGGAACCGGTGCGCCAATTCCACGGCTAACCTGCTCCGTCGGCAAAAGTTCGCGAAAATGGCAAACCGTCCAACGAAGCTTCGGAAAACTGAAAAAATTGGAGTCTGGCTGCGTTACCAGTTTGTCTGGTGGTGGTGGAAAACCTTGCATCAAACCCAGGTTTTTCGGATCCGACGCCGCTGCGTCGAGAGTGTCGTTTTTAGCGGCCACGCCGACAGAGAGAAACAGGAGAAGTAGTGAGAAACCAAGGTGCGCTATGTGCATTGGCCAAGACACTCCTACGAAAATTCCACGATGGTTTGAAATAAGTTTAGCAGCTCCCAATGACCTGCCCCCATATTAGGTCCACCCCGAGTTGGAAAAATCCGACTCCTGACTCGGACGACGAATTTAGCACTTTGTGTGGAAATAAAACCGTGTTCTCTATTCTAGGATCCACTGAGAGGCTCCTCCCTTGACGAACTCTGCAGAAGCCGAGCCTTTAGTTGAAGTTCTTTATCAAACCAAATCTTGGATTACTCCTTCCGTATCTGGCGTCTATGTTCCAGCAGGCATACGGATTAGAGTTTGTATGAAACATGAGGCCGTGCCATGAAAACACTTTTTGAATATTCATTAATAAAGTATTGAGAATAATGTGGCCACATAAAATTCATGTAGCCACACCGTTTATTTATTCGAATAAACCTCGCAAGAACTACGCTCTATTTATAAAAATTAGATATAAACCGATCTTGCACTTTCTCCCGCCCCATCCTATACCTTTTGTTAGTCAGGGAGAGCGTGCAGAGCCGTCCGCCGCTGGCTGATGTCCCCTCGAAGTTTCGTATTTATGCGCAATATTGGCAGTTCTGGTGCGTGGTACCGCTTTGCCCAGGGTCCGGCGTTGCCATTGGCGTGAGCTATAGTGAGACGAAACTCAGTTATGGTTTGACAGGGTGTTTCTGCCAATTACAAACCGTATACAGAAGCCGGTTCATGGAGACAGGAATTTCCAAAACCGGATTTAAATAACTCCGTTTCGACTGCCACATTTTCAGTGGGTATAGCGCCGGTGGTGTACATGGATAACACCAACTTCGGAAGCGATAGTTATGGTCTTCGATCTGGCGCTGGCAGACCTTATCCGCCCCTATCTCTTAAAGGGGGAAACCACCACATGGCATGCGGTACTCTCTGTCATTTATGTGGAGTCCTACGAAACGACACTCGGCCCAGAGGGGCTGGTGATCCGGGGAATTGCCCGGTTCTCAGGCGACATTGACCCACCGTCGTTCGATCCCACCACCGGTACCTTGCGGGCTGGTGCTGCCAACACTGAAGGCCATCCTCGTACCCAGCCCGACCGTCGCGAACCCTGGCTCGATATTACCGACACCAAAGTCGAGTTTTCGCTAACAGTACCCCGGAGAGCCGGTGACATTATTGCCACCGGGGAGGCCTCCATTCCAGGTAGTGATACCGATTTTCAGCCGGTACGGGACGTTCTTGATGCCTGGGACCCTGACCCCAGCGATGCGCCACCCTCGGACTACCCGGGAACCGGATTTGTGCTGGACCTGGTGCTGTCAGGAATTGAGCTTCGGCCACCGTTTCTGAGCCCCGCAAAAATGGAAGCCAATGGCTTGCTGGTGCCCGATTCCTCGCGCCCCGATGTGGTCTTCCACCTGCCCAGAATCAAGCTCCGTGTCAGTCAGGGCAGTAATGCCTCGGCAGTGCTGGACGTATCGCTGGTGTCTCTGGGTGTTTCCGGGCTTGACGACCCCGGCGATATGGCTGCCGCCGAGCTGATCACCATGGAGCCCGCCTATGCCTTCATCGGCTCCGGGCGCGTGATCGGATTTGCCTTCCGCTCCGCATTTCTTGACCTCTCGGACGGCTACACCCCGCCGGAGGTACTTGAGCAGTTCGGCTTCGACGATACCTGGACTGGCTTGTACCTGCCTGAGATCAGGCTGTTTTTCGCGCCCAATGGTGCTGAGGATTTTGCCGTCAATGCCGGGGTGGAAAACCTGTTGATTGGCCTGGGTGATTCCAGTGGCATAACCGGCGATTTTGATCTCGCGGTTATCAATCAAGGCTCGGGTGAGCTTGCCCTGAGCGCCCGGTTTTTTGACCAGCAGGGACGCGCGATCGGCATTACACGGTTGACCGATACAACTGCCGAGGTGCGTTTGCCTGCAACAACCCGGATGGTGGTTGATGTGGTCGGGGGGCGCGCGCCCTACTCTGTCAATGCCGAATTCGATGGCTCCGGTCACGCCGGTATTGTTCATGACATCAGCATAGGCGCAGCAGGCAAGACCATTACCGTCACCGCGGCGGATACCAGCAGTCCGCAAAAAAACCGCACCCTGACCATTACTGCCAATCTTCGCGAATCGAATGTGGAGCAGCCGGCCCCTGGCGCTCAACCGGATCTAGCCGCAACGCTGACCACTACCTCAATTACCCTCGAGGGCCAGCCGCAAACTGCCCCCCCATTGCGCCTGATCAGTGATTCCGGAGATAGCGTGGTGGTTGCCGTAGATGGCGTCGTTCCCGATCCAGCAACGGAATGGCAGGTCGACGGCGGCCCGGCGTCCATTTCGTCCACAGTCCAGGTCGATCTGGACGGAGGTCAGACCAAAACCATACGCGCCACGTTGCCCGGCGACACGTTCACCCGAATCGACGGTTATTTCCGTTTCGACAAACCGGGGCAGTCCGATCCCGCCAATTACGTCCTGAATCCCGATAACACCAGCGCTGATCAGGCAGTCGATCCCAGTAGCAATGCAACCTGGAAACCACCGGCACGGCCGTTCATTCCTGCATGGCAGGAAGTACTGTCCCGAATTACGCCTAAATCCATCACCATCGAAGGTACCGCCAGTTACGAAGGCGATGACCAGAAGGCTACCTACAACTATCTGTTGTCACAACGCCGTGCCGACGGGTTGCGCACCCTGATCGAATCAGAACCCGCTCTGGCTGGGTTTACTGTTAACCTTCTGCCCACCCCTATTGGACCCGGGGCAACGCCCCCTGGCGCCTGGGTCGGCAACGTCAGCTCCGGCTGGAAAAGTCATGGCGAGCCAAGGGAAGCCTGGTGGAAAGCCGAGATCCGGAATTTCACGGTCAATATGCCAGGGGCCGTTATTGACGGCGAAATCGAGCGGCCTGCGGCTCCCACACCACCCCCGCCGCAACCACCGACCCGTGACAATCCGCCAAACAATCCTCCACCCCCCTCCTGGTTCCGGTCAGCACGCCTGAAAGTTCGGGTGGTACAGGATCAGTTTGTAGCGCTGGAGCTTTCAGGGTCGGTCGATTTTGAAACTGCACTTGAAGAGCACCTCGATACGACGGGCGGCGTCTCTGTGCCCTCCATCGAAGGCATGGGGAATAACCCCGCCGACGGCATTGTCGATTACCTGTTCCTGTACCAGACAGATCCGGCAAGCCAGAGCGACGAGATCAAACTCTACATAGGCGCCGATCCCAACGATAAAGATGGTCTGGTAAAAACCGGGCAACTCCAGGGGCAGGCGCTACAGGCACCGAATACCGGCCGCAATATTCTGGGCATGACCACGGTGTTTACCCCGCTACTCGCTGAGATTGCGCCAGCAAACCCTGCGGATGGCGGTATTGCACCCATTGTTCTCAGTGCCGCTGTGGTTGCTCTGCCGTCAGCACTTGCTGAGATCCGGGTAGATGGGGAACCTTTGCTCAACGTCGAGCGGGTCGTGCTGTTTGGGGGTGAAGCGGCATTCCGTCGTCAGGGTGACCGCTGGGAAACCTCGATACTGTTTGATGTTGAGACGGCTATTTCCGCGAAAATCAAACTCGGAGGATTCCTGCTGTTGGAAATTCCGCGGGACACCCCACTCGCGGTTCGCTACAAGGCCATCGGCCTGAAGTTCGGCTACCCGCCCGGCTCCACTGCTGCCTGGGAGTTGCGCCCGGTCTTTGAACAGTCCAAAGGCTATACCATCGATGTTTCCGGTCCTGGCCAGATCCGCCTGCCAGATCCGTTGGGGCAGATACTTCAGGTACTCGGTGCGCGCATCGCCCGCACTAATCCTCTCAATTTCGAGATTGACCTGGGCTTTGCCATCGATCTTGGCGTGATCTCGGTAGATCGTGCCCGTATTCGCCTGCCACTGGATCCACTGGGGCCGCCGGAACTTACCGCCTTCGGGGCCGGCTTGAAAGTCCCCGGGGTGATCGAGGGCAAGGGCTACATGGAGATGAACAACTCCGGTGGCGCTATGGAGATCAAGGGCGGCATCGACATTTCACTGATTCCGGTAAAACTCAGGGTCGCTGCGCAGATCGCGGTGGCCCAGATTCCGGCTTCCGAAGGTGGCCCGGCCACCGGTGTTGCGATCGCCCTTGAAGTGGAACTGCCGGTCGCCATCCCGCTCGCCCAATCCGGCTTCGGTATCTATGGTTTCCTTGGCCTGTTCGCCATGCATTACGCCCGTGACGAAGATGGCATTACTTCGCTGACACCGGCCCTGGCATGGCTCAAGGACCGAGCCCAGGGCAACCCGACCAACCTGCAGGCGTGGAAGCCGGAGCTCAATAAATGGGCATTCGGGGTTGGAATCACCCTTGGCACCATGGGGTCTCCGATCATCTTCAACGTCAAGGGCATGTTCCTCCTGGAGCTTCCCGGCCCCCGTGTCCTGCTTGTAGTAAAAGCCAACCTGTTGGCGGTACTGCCCGCGCTCAAGGACAAGAATGCCGAAGGTACGTTCCTGTGTGTCATCGATCTGGATTTCGGGCGCGGCACCCTGACCATCGGTTTGTCCATCGACTTCTCGATTGATCCGATCGTAGAAATAAAAATCCCCATCGAAGCGTACTTCAACCTTGAGGAAGGCAGCGACTGGCACGTGTACCTGGGAACGTTTCCGGGCAGCGATGGCCTCGGGCGTCCGATGCCGGGGCCAACCCGTATCAAGATTCTGGAAGTGTTTGATGGTGCCGGTTACGTGATGATCTCCGGGCACGGCATTCCCTCCTATCAACCGTCCGGAACGAACCTGCCTGCGCTTCCGGCGGTACAGGGCACAGCGCTGGCCATGGGGCTTGAGGTGTCGCTGGTATGGGGCAATACCTCGATAAACCTCTACCTGAGGGTTACCGCGGGGTTTAACGCCATCCTGGGGTTTGATCCGTTTTACGTTGGAGGGCTTCTCTATCTGCGTGGGGAATTAAAGCTCTTCATTATTTCACTATCCGCTTCGGCCGGACTTGCCGTTCAGATCGGCCAGAAAGTCATCGATGGTGTTCGCTCCGAAATTTCACGCATCGATGGCGAGGTGTGTGGCGAGCTGGACCTGTTCTTCTTCACCCTCAAGGGGTGCGTGGATTTTCATATCGGCGAGGAAAACAAGATCCTGCCCCCGGCGCCCAGGCTGGTCACCGCCACCTCCCTGGTCAGTCGTTCCCCCGCGCTAGTCCAGGGGACCGGGGTCGACAGAGGTATCGACAGCAAGATCGGCGATGGCATTGCTTCAGCCACCCAGCCGGCAGACGCAGGTAGCATGCCGGAAGTGCCGATTGACGCCATTCCGGTATTAACCATGTCCGCCACGCCGCGGGATGATGGCCTGTCGGTTATGGGATCCAGCCCCGAAGGAAGCCCCGGAGCACCGGCCGATGGCTTTGTTAAACGTGGCGATTTTGCCTATCGCTACGATCTGGCTGAGGTGCGGCTGGAAACATCGGATGGCTCCCCAGCCCTAATGGATGGCAACAAGCCTTCGGTTTGGTGGACTCACAATTCCCCCACGGATACCAACCTGACCGCACAACTGGCGCTTCTCAACTGGGTGCCGAATCCGACGCCCAAGGCACTGGAACGCACGGAACACCTGGTCGACACCGTGATTGATCGCTGGGGTACCGTCTGCCATGACGCAGCCCCTGCCGCCGCAGTACTCTGGACCTTCTGTGATGAGCCCCTGGGGCCATCCGCAAACGGATGGAACATTAAAGGCATCGCCTGGCCCGACCCGGAAGACACTGAGCGCTCCTCGGAACCCGAACTGTTCCTCAAAGTCCACGAAACCTGGCGAACCGGCGTGCGTGACCTTGACCGCCGTCGGGGCCTGGTGCCCGCCATTATTCAGGGGGGCAAGGTCCGCTGTTTCCCCGCCGGGGATAAGAACGATGGCACCGACGACCCGACCCACGAGACTGTTCGCCCCGCTCTTGCCCTGCCCCATGATATTGCTGACTTGCTGAGAGACCGGCCGGCGATCACGGAGATTGACCCACGTATCAGGGTTCCCCTGGAAGATCGCGCACCATCCGTAACGGGCAGCCTCGGTACCGTTGCTGAGCGGGTTCGCGCCCGGTCCGGGCGCCTGACCCGCTTCAGTGACCGGCTAGCCGAAGATCGGGCCCGGCTGACAGCCGCCACCGAGGGCAGCTTTGGCCACCGCTTGGCCGACCGCCTGGATGCCAGCCCGCTGGTCATCAGCGAGGCGCTTCGCCGGGTTGCTGCCGGCGATATTGTCCATCGCAGTGAGCTGTTATCCGGGCTGACAGCGTTAAGTTCAGGGGTTACCAACAACCCGGCGACGGGTACGGCAACCACCGGCGCCCGCAATCCTTCAACGCTAGACGAAGCAAACTGTGATGGCCGCGTGCTTGCATCCCCCCTGTGGGACATCGGGGAGCCGGTCGTCTTCGGTAACCGGGCCGACTCAGACGCTATCGCTGAACAACTCGATCATCTTAACCATAAACACGGACCGCTCTCTGACGTTATCCAGATCGACAGTGGGCAATTCAAGGCTGGAGCAGTCCTGCTCTGGGCCAGCGAACGGCTGCTCAATAAGGAAACCGGTGCCGGCCGTAACCTTGTCATCCACTATCTCGATAATGATGACCAGGTGATCGGAGAACGTCCGGTGCGTGTCACCGATCTGGTAAGCCTCACCGGCCTGCCATCGCACTGGACCGACATGAGTGGCCCCTGGATAGAGTGCATCTACCACACCGTGCTCTATGGCCAGACCAGCCTTGGGCAGCGATCGGCACTGTTTGTTACGCTTGAGCCCCCCGATGGTACGGTCAGGGTCAATATCGGCATGCTCTACCCTGATCTTAAAACCGCCCGGAAAATGGAACATCTGGGACGCCCCTTTTTCGTGGGCGCTATCGAATTGACCACTGCGGCGGAAGCCGAACGGGAGTCCTACGACCAGACCCAGATCCAGCGTAACCGGTCGGTGGTGGAGAGTTTCCTGGGCCCGGAAAGCGGCAACATCGCCTTGATGTTTCCGGGCAAGACCTACAAGGTCACGACAGTCACCAATGTGTCGGTTCGGGATGATGAAGGGAGTGTTCAGACTGGGGACGTGCAGACCGAATCGTTCTGGTTCCGTACCGATGACGAAGCCCCGAAGCGGCTGGATCCTTGGCTTTTGTGCACCACACCGGCAGAGAAAGAGCAGCATGTGTTTGGTCACGAAGAGCTCAAAGTGGTGTTTGCAACCAACGACGTTGACCGGCTCTATGCCGCCTATGGCAAGGAATTGCGGGCCCGCCTCAAGGCTGCGTCCTTCCGGCAGGTCGAGGAGCCTGGTGTCCCCCACCCGTTCCCGATAACAGCGGCCACCCTCGACAATGTCAAGGCTCATGCACTGTCCCCGTTTGAAAGCGTGCTGGTGGATGTCCTAGCGGAAGTCGGGCCCTGCGTGCCTGTTGATGGTGAACGGGTCAGGCATACCCAGGTCACGATTCCCATTCCACTGGACCCTTACACCGACTACGTACTGGACATCGAAGCGGTCGATATCGGTGCCGACGCCAATACTGTCGGCCAGCGGGTGCTTCGTCGGTCATTCAGCACCGGTGCCTTCGCCTCCACCGAGGACTTCGTCACCCAGTTCGCCGGCACCGCTACCGAGAATCGAGCCATTGCGACCGGGGCCATGCAGGCCATAGCGACGCAGTTCGCATCACGACAGCCAGAAGGCGCCGAACTCGACAATGCACTGATTGGCGCCGGCCTCGAACCTATGGGCGTACCCTCGCAACCCCGGGTGCTGATCTTCTGGCAGCAGGCAGCCCCCGATAGCGATCCTCAACCAGTGGCGGTCATGGTGGACTCGTCAGAGCCCATGCACCGCACCCGGGCCCTCCCCGAGGAGGTCACCAGTGGCGACGATGTGCCGGTAACCCGACTGGCACTGACGGAACAGGAATGGCTGACAATGGCGGAAGGCGCGAGTGGTGACGGTATTGTCGAGAAGGTCATTTATGCACCGGGCAGGCAGCGGGCGCTGTGTATTCTCAAGCCAGTTTCCCGCGGCAAGATCCTGCACCTGGAACTGGTACGCAGGGCTTTCGCTGCACCCTACCTGGATGGAGACGGTGCAACCGATCAGTCCTACCGGATCGTATCGGAAACGCTCCGACATGCACCCTGGGAAGAAGCCTGACGAGGAACGAAAACCATGGCGGCGAGAATTTTTGACCAGACACTGTTTCGTGGACAGGGCGCCCTGATCACCCTCGGTTCGTTGTTAGGCGGGCACGCGGCGGCGAATCCCGATAAATTTCCCGACCTCAAGGATTTCGGGAGCCGGGCAGTATCGATTTTTCTGCGCTGGCAGGTAAACCCCGAGATCGGGCTGCCAAGCGAGCCGTTCAAGGTCTGGCGAAGACCTGCGACACCGCTGACCAAAGACACCGACATCGCGTGGTCGCTCATTCCATTACCCCCTCTGGGCACCGTAGTCGCGTTCGAAGAACCTATGTTGTCGGTATCGGGTGTGGTCAGTGCAGGCGCCACGGCACAGAATGTCATTGTTCTTCCACTCGCTGACGGCGTTGGTTTTGAGAATGTGTTGGGCGTACTTACCTTCAACCTGAGCGCCAACAGCTCCCGCCCGTTCACCTTTCAGGCGCCCTATATCACCGGCCTGTTACTCAGTGGTACCAGTTCGCTGCAGTCACTAACCGGTATTCCGATGTCGGCCGCCAATCAGATCAAGGATTGGGAGCTGGTTGAAACCGTGGGCTTCCCGGTAGATGCCGGTCAGTGGAATGACCTCCCAGGGCAAAGCCACGGTGTCGGTCAGGGGTTGGTCGGTGCGGAACTTTCGGCAAAAGCAGCCGCTGCGAATCGATACGGTCGCGGTGTCAATCCCTGGGGCTGGCACCCCCAGCTTCCGTCGGGTCAGGTGGCGCCAACCTGGGACCTGCCCTCAGCCGCTGAATTGATCACCGAGGCCGAAGCCGAGTTACTGCCACTGCTTCATGAAGCGCTGGCGATGCCCCCGGAAGATCAGGCCAGCTTTACCCGCGACTTCGTGATCCACCCACCCGAGAATGCATCGGGAAATACCATGAGTGGACAGGACGGCAAGGCTACGGTTGCACCATTGACGCTGCTGCAACTGGCGGCATCCACCGACCCTTTGCTTGCGGTCACCCTGGGGTTCGGTACCGGCTATGCCTACGAAGATATTCCGACAGTCAACCTGGGGGCAACAAGCCTGTTCGGTGACAGTAACACCAGTGACTGGGACTACATGGTAACGGGGCGCTGGGCCAACGGCCTCGACGGCGACAGCGACGAAGTGGAGTATGCGGCGCTGATTCCGCGCCCACGCAAGGTTACCCCCGCTCCAGCGCCCGCCGACCTTCAGCTTGACTCTCTTGGGGTCCACCAACCCTCTGCGGCAGACCAACCCTGGACAGCCGCTGTGCGGCTGTCGTGGGAACGTTTTGTACTGGACAATCTTGCCTCAGTCGCAAGTTTTGCCGTGGCCCGGTCAGACCTCGCTGTAGCCGGCCCGGCTCGGGCGCTGATGGAAATGCGGGGGCATGCCCCCGGCCACATGCCCATTGGCGACCTGACGAACCCCGAAGACCCGGAAAGAGTCCGTCAGAGTGCAACGGACAGCGCCTTCCCGATTCCCAATAACCCCGGCAGTGTTCAGGCCCGATATGGTGTCGCCACCCAGAACATTTTTGGCATCTGGAGCCCGTGGGTCACCCACCATTACAGCGGTAACCAACCAGAACCGGACCTGGTTCAGTTGGTAGACGCCAATCTGGTTCCCGTCGACCCTGGCCCACCGGCGTCTTCCTGCCCGGCAACACTGCGACTGGATTTTGTGCTCGACTGGCGGGTACGCAGAGTCAAGTCCGTACGCTTTCGTGGCCGCCTCTTTGCAGCTGCTAACCGTCACCAGAGTCCACCCGGAACCTTCCCCGCCGGAGTGCAGACTTCATTGGCCGGAGCTCTTAACAATGTCGCCGTCAGCTTTTCCGGGGACGCCCCAACCGGGGTTGGCGGCTCGGTGATCTGCCTGGATGCCCAGGGCGAAAACGAGGTGGCACCAGGGCAGGCAACCCAGGGTTCCAGTCGGCGCTATCGAATGACAATACCGGGCTTTGCGCTGGATTACAGTGCCACACGCCATATCGGGCTGGCACTGCAAGGTCAGCAGACCGAAGTCATCGCTCCTGGCAGGACCAGCGCATGGACACCTAACAGCAAGGTCTGCTACGCATCTGACCCCAGGGCAAGAAACACAACCGTAACGCCCATGGTGCCCCTGGCCAGTCTCGCCGATGCCAATGGCGAGAGCCATGCCCGACTGGATTGGGCCAGCCAACCAGCGGCGGAAGGCTACGCGATCTATACCAGCAATGAATTCACCCTGCTCGACCGTACCGGCCAGTCCCATCCGGCGCCGGGATCGACACTGTCCCAACGGCTGGTTGCCCTGAAGGCGGCCTTCAACGCCGATAACGACCGCAATGTTTTCACCCGGATCAACGACGAACTTTTCCCCGGTACCAGTATGGATGTCACCCTTCCCAGGGGCTCCCAGGCCATTCACTGCTGGATAGTCCTGCCGGTAAGCGCGGGGGGTGCCGAAGCGCCCTGGCCGGCAGGAGCTGATGCTGCCGACGCGCTCATTGTTTATGCCGCCCCGAAAGTGGCTGAACCGGCACCGCCAAGAATCGAAGTACGTCGAGTTGCCGCCGGTCCGGGCTTTGCCGCCAGGCTACGGATCGAAACCAGGGGCACCTCGGGCGCCCATCCACGGCGGATCGACCTATACCGGACCCGGGTAGCCGATGCAGCCAGGCAGCTCGACAGCATGGGCTTCCCTGTTGCCCAGATTTCCACCAGCACTGCTGACTGGACCGTATCCCCGCCAAGCCCTGCAGCAAACGAGTGGATTGATTCAGTGGAAGGTACCGATACCCCTGAAGGCTCCTGGAAGTACGTCTGGTACCGGGCGGTAGCCTGGGCGGACCCAATCCCGGAGAAGGGCATCCTTGGCGGTCGCTCACTGGCCTCACCCGCCATACCCGTGGTGGTCCCTCCTCCTGGACCACCGCCTCTCGGGCCTTTGGTGGCCTCGTGGCCGGGAGGAAGCCCCGGCGATGTGCTTATCACGTTTGCCACACCGGTACCGCAGTCACCTGGCCCATTAGGGGTTCATGTACTTCAGGTAGAGGTTGTCGAAAAGGGCGTTGCCGAACCGCTGGTCAGGCAGTCTACCCCACTTCAGGATGTTTCCGACGCAGCGCCCGGCGGAACCGCGTCGGGCGTATGGCATGCCGCAAATGGCGAGTTCAGGCTGCTGATCCGGCGTACCGACATCAATCATCCGGTGTCGGTCACGGTCAGGCTCGTTGATCCCATCAACCGCTCAACAGAACAAACCTTTAACCTGGCAGCGGGCTCTATTCTGCCAGTGCCGACACTGTCGCCGATCAAGAGTTTTACAATTTCCGCACGCGGCAAAGTCTACACCTTTACCATCGACGGCGCGCTTGATGACGCCGTTGGCGGTGAGTATTACAGGCTTTCACTGACGCTTCAGAAAGAGCCCAGCCCAGGGCCCGGCTCGTTCATTCCCATGCCGGGCCGGCCCGGGATTCCAAGGATACCGGGCCGGTTTACACCCGTTCCGGGCCCGGTAGTACTGCCCGGTACAGAACGCCGAGGTACCCAGTTTACCGAGCACGGCGATACCCTGAGCTATTCCAGCCGTCTGGCAGATGTGCCGACCATTGCCCCAGAGGAGACCTTTACTGTTACCCGGCGGCGGATCGGGCAGCGGGTCACCATTACCATAACCGCCCGGGCAAAGCTGCGAAGTATCAGCGCCACGGTTACGTCGCCGGACGGAACCACGGTTACCCGGCGAGCAAGGGGCTGAATCAGTGTCGATAGCCGCCAGCGAGACTTATTAGGAGGAGTCATGGTCCAGGTCTTTACCCTTACCCCCGCCGCCGCAGCCCAGTCATTGCAGGACCAGGGGCTTGATGCCCTCGGGTTGACTGCGTTGCGGCTCTGGCCAAGCTGGGGCACAGCCAATCCAACCTACGACATTGGTGCTCTTCGCCTCAATCCTTCAGGCAGCGCTCTTGCACCCTTTTTGGGAACCCTGGAGTTTCTCAACAGCGGTGCCGAATTCCGTAGTGTTAATGGTTCCCCAATCGCCGGTCCGGTTGCGGCATTCCGCTTGCATCCGCAAGCGGTTGCCCGGCTCGACCGCATGCTGAGTGTGCGGTTCGCCCCTGTAAACCAGCCCCACCACCGGCCAGTTCCTGAAACTCTGGTGTTCACCGGAGCGGTGCCCACCCCGGACCGATCACCGCAAACCTACGCCGCCGGGGATCCCCTGAACCGTGCCGAGCCCATGAGCTTTCACGACAACCGCGGGCTGATTATCGATCCGGTTGCCGTTGCCGAACTGTTCGCTGACCTGATAGTGAATTTCCCAGCCCTGGATGCATCGGGTGGTGGCGGTATGGCCGGGGCCGGAGGAGTGGCCAGTATTGCAGGACTGGCCAGCGGCATACTGGTGCAGGTGACAGATCTGCATGGGCGTCCCTTCAGCGCGGTTCCTGGCGGTCCCGGTGTTGAAGCTCAGGACGCCGGGACACCGGCAGGCGCACCGGATGGTTCGGGGCTGATCACGCTTTCTGGCATCCAGCAATTGGCGGGGACCGGAACAGGTTCACCAGAGCGGCTCCGGCTGGGATGGGCTACGGGCGGTATCATGTCGGCTGAGCCACTTTCGCAACCACCGCTGGCCCCGGGCGTGACTTTGTCACGGCAGTTTCTTCGCGCCTTCGCCACAGATCTCGATTGGCACCTTAGGGGTAACCGCTCCGAAGGCGCGGTGCGAGGTGTTCCCGGAGAAGACGGCGATATTCCCGAAGATCTCAAACCCCTCATCAGGGACAACGCAACCATTGATTACCTGACCGATGGGCCGGACGTTCTGGCTCATTCCGGGCAAGTGCTAGATCGGCTTATCGGGGCGCCTGGCAGCAATCTGGTCTTTGCCGTAGCCCCGGAGATCGTCGACGGCGTAGGTATTCCTCCGGCGCCGGGACTGCAGGCCCACTGGCCCGGATTTCCCCTGCCCGATACCGGAGCCGGTTTTGGCTCTGGCTCGACTTCGCCAGTTGCGGGCGCTACGGCAGTCTGGACTGCGGGCAATGACGTGGTCGTTACCCTGCCTGCAGATACCCTGCCAGACGGTGCGGCCGTACGCCTGTTTGCGCAGCGTTTCCAGTTGATTGAAGCCATTGGTGAAGCGCCTTCGTTCCTGCGGGGGGATGGAGGTTCGGCTATTGTACAGGCCGGTTCAACAACCCAGGTGCTTGTTGGCAATCCCTTGGGGCTTGCCACTGGCGATCCGAAACCGTCTCCGGCCACTCTCGTATTTGATCTGGTGGTCACACCACGAGTTGGCGGGCGCCGCCTGTTTGCCAACCGCCGTCTGACCATCGACAATGGCCCGGCGACTGTCCCCCCGGACCCGTTTGCCACGCCGGATCCGATGGCGCTCATTCCACCTTCAGTGAAATCCGTCGCGCCCGCACCCGTGTTTGGAATCGAACGCACCAGCCCTCCGGGGGCAGGTCTTTCAGATCCAATTGACGTGGTTCGCGCCCTCGGAAACGAAACCGAACCCCGGGAAGGTCCCCGCCACCCTACGATGGGGCGGCTTGAATCCATTGTGGTGACCGGCATTGCCGATACCACGCACCTGGACGACGGACTCAGCTGGGAAGGTGTTCTGTCCGGTGCCCGCTGGTCACGGGAGACCCGCTCGGCCGCCCTTCGACAGGGAAACCCGGGTAACCCTCCGGGACCCGACCTCCATGCCAGCGGTGTGCGGGTCAACGGGGCACTGGGCTATGATCTTGCCCGCCACGCGGTTCGCAGGGTCCAGCCCATGCTTCCCTTGCCTGGTGGCGCCAGTGTTTCGACATCCCCTGGCTGGATTGTTATGTCCGGCGGCGACAACATGAATCCACCACAACCCGATGCCGGATCTCCACCGCCCGCTGGCAGTTCATCCGGTGTGCTGCTTCAGACCGTTGCTGCTGTCTGTGAAACACCGGAACTATCACTGCTGCCTCCGGGCAACGCCCTTGCCACCAACTCGCCACTCACCCTGGACCAGTTGCTGGATACCGTGGCCGGGGCGCTGGGGATTCCGTCGCCAGCCGGTTCGATCACCATCGCCAATGAAGACCGTTTGATCAATGAAGTCCGCCGCGAGTATTTCCTCGCCACCCATGGTGTTCGCGACGCACTCTGGTCCCTCACCCGTGCGCTATCCGAAGCGGAGGAGCTGGTCTACATTGAAACCCCCGGGTTCGCACGCACTGCCCGTCCTGATGGCGCAGCCGATGCCCATGAGATCGACCTTATCCAGCGAATGGCTGACCGATTGGCGGTACAATCCAATCTTAAAGTCATCGTTGTTTCACCCAGAGAGCCGGACCTGATACCCGCCCCGTTTGCACGACGGGCCATTACCCAGCGCAAAGAGGCGTTTGACCTGTTGCAGGCAGCGGCTCCCGACCGAGTGCTGACCTTCCACCCAAAAGGGTTCCCTGGTCGGCAGGCCGTTCTGCGCACAACCACGGTCATCGTTGACGACGTCTGGTCGATGACCGGTGCCACCCATTTCAGGCGCCGGGGCATGACGTTTGACGGCAGTGCTTCAATTGCGTCCTTCGATCGCGATATCCGCTCGGGTTACAGCCGCAAAGTACAGAACCAGCGCATCGCACTCATGGCCTCCAAGTTGGGTATACAGGCCACCGATGCGGGCGGGCTGCCCGTGCCGGAATTTCAACGGCTGGCACGACCAGCCGCAGCGTTCAGCCTGATCAGGGATCTGCTCGCCCAGAAAGGGCTCGGAATGATTTCACCTTTGTGGCACGGTCCCGAAGACACCAGCGTGCTTCCTCAGGATGATGATGTTGCCGATCCGGACGGTGCCAACGGTGCCCCAGCGGGTTTGCATTTGGCTGATTTCCTCAGCGAGGCATAAAGAAGATCGGTATCCAGAAAAAATACGGCGCAGTGAGGTGGACAGACCGCATGAGTAAAGGCCAGGCCAGCAAAAAAGACACTAAAAGGAAACCGCTTTTAACCGCCAAGGAAAAAAAGAAGGAGAAAAACGCAAAGAAAAACGAAACCGATGTACTGGGACATTGAGTTAAGAGAGAGGTTCATGCCCCCCTCAATACAGATTTAACTTTTCAAGCACAGTCGCGCCGCAGAGGAAAGCTGTGCCGTCGAACCCCGCTATCGCGGCCTTGCCAAGAACAACAACCGGCTGCATTTGCTAGCCGCGTTCAGCAACCTGCTGATCGGTGAAAATACATGTTGGCGCAGGACGACGAAATTAGTACTTTATGTGGTCGTCAAATCGCAATCTGAAATAATGTTTCTTGAGCTTGTACCCTACTTGTTCAACTCAGGCACGCGGTCTTTTTTTTGACTGGATGAATCATTGCATGAGCTCCACTACCACTGGTGCTTTGCTTTTCAATCAGGAACTCGCTGAATTCCTCCTCGGCCCTATTGCCATAAAGGTTGGGTCCTGCAGCGCAACTCGAGTGCCATCGGTATCTCAGGCCTATGGTTGCCGGATATGCCGAGCCACTGGCGAAGTTTGCGTCTTCCTGTCTGAATCACGCTCTACCAGCGTGTTACGTGACCTGCGTGACGGAGGCGCTTTCTCTGCGGTATTCAGCCGCCCGGCGACACACAAGACTGTGCAGCTAAAGGCCCCTGCCGTGCGTATTCAGCCGCTTGAGGCTGGCGACCAGGTCCTTATCGAACGACATGGCTTGCGCGCTGCTGGCGAGCTGATTTCCCTGGGTTACGCACCGGCGTTTTCGCAGGCGTTGATGGCGCCTGATATTACCGATGCTGTCTGTGTCTGTTTTATGCCCGTAGTCGGTTTTAACCAGACGCCCGGCGTTGGCGCGGGCCAGCCTCTCGGAGCCGGGTAATGCAGCCGCTTCTGAGTAGTCTTCGGCGCTGTTTTGAAGGCGCCGTTCCTGCCGTCATCGCAACCTGTGATGAGAATGCCATGCCCAACGTGGCTTACCTCTCACAGGTGCATTACATCGATGAAGACCATGTAGCCCTGTCGTTCCAGTTTTTTAATACTACGCGCAAGAATATTCTGATCAATCCCACGGCAACCATTCTGCTGGTGGATCCGGTAACGGCACAGCACTATCACCTGCATCTCTCCTATCTGCACACCATCTCGGAAGGCCCGCTGTTCGAATCGATGAAGGCGCGACTGGCGGGCATTGCCTCTCATAGCGGCATGAGTGACGTATTCCGGCTGAAAGGCTCTGATATCTACCGGGTACAGAGTATCGAGCCGGTACCAGATACTTCGCCGCCATTCGCGGCTCCGCTGGCGCCAAGCCTTTTGCCGGTTTTGCGGCGCAGTATTGAGCGACTTGGGGCCTGCCAGGACCTCTCTTCCCTACTCACAGACACTCTGGCCTGTCTGGCACAGGAGTTCAACATCCAGCACGCCATGGTTCTGATGCTGGACGCAGCTGGAGACAAACTCTATACCGTGGCCAGTCGCGGTTATATTCACTCCGGCGTGGGTTCAGAAATTGGCCTTGGTGAAGGCATCATCGGCGTAGCGGCGCGTGAAGGTGTGCCTATTCGAATCGGCCACTGCGCTACCGAATATCTGTATAGCCGTGCCGTTCGCGAAAGTTATCTGCAGAATAATGCCTCAATTGACCTGGAGATGAGCATTCCCCTGCCCGGTCTGGCCAGATCTGGCAGCCAGATAGCGGTTCCCATCCTTCACGGCAAACAACTGATCGCGGTACTTTATGCCGAAAGTCCAGAGGAAATGCGCTTTAGCTGGGACGACGAGGATGCGCTGGTGGCGTTTTCACACTATCTGGCATTAGCGATCAAATCACTGGAACGCCGCAGCGATCTCGCCGTTGAGCCTGCGACCAGGAAGCCTGTGTCGAAGGCTGGCAGCAAGCCGGTTGACGTGTGTTTCTACCGGACCGACCAGACCGTGTTTATCAACAACGAATACCTGATCAAAGGCGTCGCCGGAGCCATCCTGTGGAAGCTGGTCCGGGACCACAACGCGTTGGGCCGTGACGAGTTCACCAACCGCGAGCTGCGCCGTGATAATAGCCTGCACCTGCCGGATGTCGTCGATAATCTTGAGGCTCGGCTGATCCTTTTGCAGCGTCGGCTGGCCGAACGCTGCACTTCTTTGGCAATCGAAAAGATAGGCCGCGGACGCTTTCGCCTGCGGGTTACAGGCGTATTACATCTTCGCGAAGCCGCCGGATAGTAAGGATCAGGGTGTCGCTGCTTGTAACGGCAGATTCTTCGGAAAGAACTCTATGTATGGCGTGCTGACCGGTTGATTGGGGGCAACGGCAACCGGTACCGGTTCCCCAGTCGGCCCAAGGGACCTAATAAAATGGTAAAGGGCCAGCAGGTCTTCATCGTTCATATCCCGCAGGGCGAACCACGGCATGGGTGGCATCATGGGTGAACGGGCACGGGCCAGCCACTGCTCTTGGTCCAGATCGGCAAAGTACAGCCTCAGATTGGCGGGATAAGTGGTGCCCCAGGGGCCCTGAAACCCGACGTTCACTCCGGTCAGCCACTGGTCCCTGGGAACATTGCCGGCCGTTTCCGGATAGCCGGCGGTATGGCAGTCGTTGCAGCCAGCGACGCGTGCCAGGTACTCCCCTCTTTTAATGGAGTCATTGCTGGCCTCGCTCCCGATGGCAGAGGCCGGGGCGATAGCGGATAACACTGTACCCAGTAGTATGGCGTGAAACGCAGAGCGGAAATTTATAGCTACTGGAGAAATCATTGCTGAACTCCTCTTGTCGGTGTGGATCACGTGAGTTCAGAGTACTTTGGGCTGCTAGGGGGCGATGCTAAATCTTGCCTAAACAAATACTAAGAAGTTACTAACGGATCTTTCACGGCGTGACTGGCCACAAACGGTATGCGCCCAATCCACCCCCGGGGAAATCCTTCGGGAAGAATATCTGGAGCCGTTGGAAATGAGCGTTAACGCCCTCTCCAAGGCTCTCCATGTTCCAACAACCCGGATGAATGAAATCGTCCGGGAAAATCGAGGCATCACGGCTGACACCGCTATGCGGCTTGCCCGGTATTTCGGGACTAGCGAACGTTTTTGGCTAAATCTGCAAACTGAGTATGAGCTTAGGCGGGCTCAGATCAGTAAAGCGGAACAGGTAGCCCGGGAAGTTCAGCCTCATGCAGCGTGACTGATTCGCTTGAGGAGTTATCCTTCTGCTCCCCAGGCCTGACGGGTACAAGTTAAATTGGTCCTCCTGCAATCTCGAATAATGTGTTTAATTCAGCCGGGTTTCGAGATCACGAATTAGCCGCGCAGCCTGTGGGTCTTGTGGGGACGCCGCCTTCAGCCGCCTGGCCCAGTTCAGGGTTTCTGAAAGGCGGCCTCGCTGCAGAGTCAGGAAATTTATCGCGGAGAGCAGATTGCCTTCGCCCTGAAGCAGTCAGTGGCTTACCCCTGATACCCACTTAAAGTCCTTCCAACAGCCTTTTTGCTTCCGCCCGGCGACCGGCATCGGCAACGTCCCGTCCCGGTCTGCCGGGTGCTTGCAGGACTTTTTTAAGGTATGTTTTGGCCCGCTCCCGCTCGCCCTGCTCTAGCAGAAAATCCCCGAAGAAATAATTCGCATCAAGGCCGTCCGGATTGATGGACAGTGCCTTTTGCAGGTAGCCCCGGGCTTTGTCATCGTCGCCAAAGCCTAATGGCCAGCCGGGCACCTGGTAGTAGAGGCTGCCCAGAGAGGTATAAGCCGAGCCGTCCAGCGCGCCTTCGTCTATGGCCAGGGCCGCTTCCAGCGATTTGCGAGCATCCTTGACCAGGCCCAGCGCACCCAGCCCACCCTTGGCACCGGCATAGGTACTCAGCACAATGCCTTGCCAGATCAGCGGTTCGGCACGGTCAGGGTAGCGGACGACAAATGCTTCCACATCGTTCGCGAGGCCTTCGAAAGCCTTCTCCCGCTCGTTTTCCGGCAGCTGATACTGAATATTCGCCCAGCGTTGATGAATGTCTGCCAGCCCGGTCTTGAGATCCGTGGCCCAGAGAGGCATGGAGACCACCCAGGCCATCACCAAAACCATCCACTTCATGACAATACTCCTGAATTGAGAAACCGCCGGATGATCGGCAGTTGTTTGAGCATGGCTTTATCAACGAGACGCGGAAGCACTCCATTGATGACCACGAACAGCTTCTCCGGCCAGCCAAGGAACCGCCGGCGGTCATCATTTTCCATAGCTCGCAGAATTTGCGACGCCACCGTCTGAGGCGGGTCGACCCTGTTGCCAAGGGCCCGGTTCAGCTCGTTCACTTCTTCCGGATTCATTTCCGTGGCAGTGGCCCGTGGTGCCACATAAATCACCTGAACGGGGGTATCGGCCAGTTCCCGGCGCAAGGCCTCGGTAAATCCTCGCAACCCAAATTTGGTGGCGCAATAGGCGGTATAACCGGGAAAACCGATGCTGCCAAAGGTGGACCCTACAAACACCAGGGCGCCGCTCCCGGCTTTCTCGAAACGGGGCACAAAATGCCTCGCGACCAGCATGGCAGAGCGAAGGTTCACGGTGAGCTGGGCATCGAGTTCAATCACAGCCATGGCAGATAACGCGGCAAAGCGGTTCTGGCCGGCACAGTGGATCACGCCATCGATATCCGGATAAGCGTCACTCAACCGTGACAGCTGCTGGTCGAGGTCGGAGCCGGCAAGGTCCAGATGCACCATAGAGACACCTTCCCGATGCTCCAGATTCTCCGGGTGCCGGGATGCCACGATGACCCGGGCTCCCGATCTTACCAAGGGATCCACCAACGCCTTGCCGATTCCGCCGGTTCCGCCCAGCAGCAGGAATACCCGGTCATGCAGCCTCATGAGTCTGCTCCTTGCGGTTCACCGGCAACGGGATGTTGTGCAACATATCGCCATAAAGCCTGTAGACGACGCGGGCGGAATCAATAATGACCTGTTGGTCGTCCGGGTCTGTGATGTCGTTCATCAGGTTGCGGAAAAACTCAAAGTGCTCCTGGTCCAGAGCACCGTGGGAATACAGATAGCTGAAAGCCTGCTCAGGAAGGCCCAGGAGCTTCTGGATCTGCTCACCCATTGGAGTGGCCAGTTCGATGGACGTCCCTTCAAGCACCTGAACCATGCCGAAGAACGCCACAGGATTGCCCCGGTTAATCTGGTCGTACAGGTACGAGACCATGAGCTCGATGGACAGGTCCGGCATGCCGCTACGAACCTGCTCCTTGTCAGCGCCGCAGGCTTCCAGGTCGTCGAGAATCCACTCGTGATGGCCATACTCCTCGCCGATGTACTCCACCAGCGCCTTGCGGACGAATTCCATTCGCTCGGGCAACCGCGCGCCGCAGGCCATCATCAGCGGCACAGTATGCTTGACGTGATGATAAGCCTGGGTCAAAAACCAGGTGTAGGCCTCAAGACTGAAACGCCCCTGGGCAATCGCCTTGATCACCGGCGCACCGGTGACGTGGGCCCGGGCTTCCGCGGTTTCCTGTTGCAATCTGTCAAAAAATGCCATGTGTGATTCTCCTGGCTGGTTCGTGGATAAGGCGGAGATGAATATCGGAAAGGCTCCTGCCAACAAGGTCGGCAGGTCGGACTGAATTCTGTGGCGTACCGGCCTGCCGTTTGTGGTCAAATGGCCGGTGGCCTGGGTCAGGGGTTGACGACGAATATAGAGCGCACCCAGCCGGGCGTAGTCAGGCAGGCCAGCATTGAGCGCAGTCAGCTGCGAACGTAATTGCTCCGGCGAACGGCCATCCCGGATAACCATCAGCACGCTGGGGTTGGGATCACCGTCTCCGAACACGACGGCCTGTTGAGCGCCCAGGGCCTGAATCAGTTCGCTCTCCAGCCATTCAGGGCTGATGTTGCGGCCAAAGCTGGTGATGATAAGGTTCTTGGCGCGGCCATTCACTGTCAGAAATCCTCCCGGGCTGAGCGCCCCCAGATCCCCGGTATCCAGCCACTTTTTGCAAACCTCTTCACGGGCTCTCTCCGGTTCCGGTTCATCGCCCAGATAACCCAGGTGGGTATTGCCGCGGACCAGGATGTGCCGGGCCGCATTCACACTGACCTCGACATGAGACAGTGACTTGCCAACGGTGCCTTCGCATTCGCCGTCCGGTGAGTTAAGAGCCACCACCGAACCGCATTCCGACAGTCCATAACCTTCGTATAGTGGTAGCCCCGCTGCCCGGCCACGAGCCAGCAACTCAGAAGATACCCGGCCACCGCCAACGGCCAGGAATCGGAACGACTGGCTCTCCAGCGCTCCCTGCTCAGCCGCTGCCACCAGCGCCATCGCCAGCTCCGGCACAAGAATCAGTGACTGCGGTTCGGCCTGGTTGATACCCGCCACCAGGCGACCGAGATCCAGGCCACTACTGCCGGTCATTCCCAGGCTCTGCAGGGGACCCACGGTGACGGTGGCACCCATGAGCAGGGGCAGATATACCCCGGCGATATTCTCCAGTAACGTTGCGAGCGGCAAAACGCACAAATGCCTGTTCAGCTCCACGCCCAACAACCGTTCCTTCAGGGCCAGGGTGGTCGCCGTCATCTGCGCCAGAGACAGGCACACACCTTTTGGGGTGCCGGTGCTGCCCGAGGTGAACGTAATCTTGGCGGTGGTTTCCGGCATCCATGCGCCGACGCCGGTCACCGGCAAATGTCGAAGCCAGACGCCATGGCCCAGATGCTCGCTGCCGACACCCTGCTCAAGGGTCAGCAGGCAGTCGAGGTTTGCCCGCTCGATCAGATACGACGTCTGGGATTTCGAGAAAAAACCCGGCACCGGCACGCAAACCACCTCTGCCAGCAAGCAGCTGAGATCCGCCAGAATCCATGCCGGAGAATTATCCCCGCACAGGCCGACACGCTTTATGCCCTGCTTTCGCAATTGGTTGGCCAGGGCCTGGGCTGCCTGCATCATCTGGCGATAACTGAATGCCGAATCCGGGCCCTGCAGAGCAATGCGTGACGGGTAAGCCAGCGACTGGCGCTGGAGCAGTTCAGGCAAGGCGGCCATAAGCACCCTCCTCGGCCGCGTCTGGGGCATCAACGGCCGGAGCAACCGGCTGAATCAACCTTAAAAGGCCCGCCTGGCGAAGGGCAGCGAGCCCGTCCGACACCTTGATCGCCATCACCATTGGATGGTAATCGTAGTACCGACCCCAACCGGCGCCTCTGTCGGGAAGCCGGGCTGGATCCGCATCGGCCAGAACCTGCGTGACGATCCCTAATCGATGGAAGCTGTTGCTCAGTTGACCGGTACCGGTACACACCACCCATTCGTACCCAGCAGATGCCAGCCAGACGGACAGGGATGCAAAGAGGTAACGGCTGACACCCGCCTCGACACCGGCGAGGTGGGCAATCTCCGCAATTTTGTGACGCTCAATACCCGACACCGGCATCACCGCTTCCACCTGAACGGGCAGATAGTCCTCCAGAAACAGGCGTTCCCGCCCGGCATTGCGCACGCCTACGGCCGCCAACAGCGAGCCCTGGGCGGTGGTGAGGGCAAGCAGAGCCGGAATCCGCAAAGCCGGCTCCGCGCCATAGGCCTGCAGAAACCGCCGGCGGATAAAGCCGCCAACCGTCTCGGCCATGGCCGTCTCCGGGGCGATCTGGCTAAGCCATCGACCGGCGCACCGAATGACCGGAACCACATCCCGGTAATCCGGGAGACAACAGGCGGACATCGTTAGCGGGTCAGTCATGGGCGTACTCCAACAGTCTTCGAGCCAACAGCATTCGGGCGCAATGCCCTTGAACATGTCTGCCAGAATAGGGAGTGAGGCTTAATGGAGCCTTAAGGCCGAGCGGCATAATTCTTAAGCTCGTCTTAAGCTTTCTATGGCAAACTCAATGGCAACTAACAGGATGGAACCCCTGCAATGCGCATACTGCTGGTAGAAGATGACCACCACCTGGCCAACACCATGCTGGACATGCTGCGAGAGGAGCAGAACACTGTGGACTGGCTTGATGATGGCCAGCAGGCACTGAATGCTCTGGCGGAAGAGCACTTTGACCTGGTTATCCTTGATCTTACCCTGCCCCGAGTAGACGGCCTTGATATACTCCGGCGCAGCCGGAAACAGGGCAACCGGACGCCAATGATCATTCTGACCGCAAGAGCAGACCTGGACGAAAAGCTGCAGGGCCTGGATGCGGGAGCAGATGATTATCTGACCAAACCGTTTGCCATGGCAGAGTTGAAGGCCCGTATCCGGGCAGTCACACGCCGGGGTTCTCCCCTGCCCCAGAACGGGCTGACGGTCGGGCAGCTGGTATTGAATATCGATGCCTGCCAGCTCACCACGGCGGAAGAAACAGTCACCCTGCCCCGCAGTGAGTTCCAGATTCTGAACTACCTCATGCGCCACCCTGATCAGGTGGCAACCCGAAGGCGCCTTGAAGAGCAGCTATATGGCTGGGACCAGGGTGCGGAGAGCAACGCCCTAGAGGTTCACATTCATCACCTCAGGCGCCGAATTGGCAAGACCAGTATCCGCACCATCCGCGGAGTCGGCTACCTGCTCGACAGCCAGGCCGCTGCCGGAGCACCGGAATGTCACTGACACGTACGCTGACATTACTGGTTACTTCAACGGTTCTGCTGATCGCTCTTATTGCCGCCACCTGGAGCTACGTTGAGAGCAACCATGAGCTTGAGGAACTGTTCGATGCCGAACTGGCCCAAAGCACACGCATTGTCCAGGGGCTGGTTCGTCATCTGGCCGATACCCAATCGATGGAGCAGTTACCGAAAACTCTGAGCGAAACTCTGGAACTGCCGCTCGCCGACGGGGACAACATCGACTTTGAGGCGGATAACAACGAAATACTGCCCAGAGGGATCGGACACAAATACGAAAAGAAACTCGCTTTCGAGGTCTGGACACCCGACCGCATTCCATTACTGGACACCCTCAAAGCTGATGATTCCGAAGGGTTGACCCCGGGCTATTCCTGGGCCGAGTCCAAAGGCTATCGCTGGCGTATTTTCACGCTGCAGGATCCGACCACAGATTTCTGGATCCGTACCGCTCAGCGTGAGGACATTCGCCAGGAGCTCAGCCAGGAGCTGGCTCTCGGTAACGTTCTGCCCCTGCTTCTGGCCCTGCCACTGCTGGTGGCAGCCGCCATTGCGGCTATCCAGTTCAGCTTCCGTCCCCTGCGCCGGCTGGAAAAGCCAGTGCGCAACATGGCACCCGAACGCATTCATCCACTCGATGACCGGCAGGCACCTAAGGAGGTGGCGGGCCTGGTGCAGGCCGTCAATGGCCTGCTGAAAAGACTGAATCAGGCGCTTGAGCGGGAACGGCGGTTTTCCGCCGATGCGGCCCATGAGCTGAGAACGCCGCTGGCGGTGCTGCGTCTTAATTTGGAGAAAGCCTGCGCGAGCAATCCTGCTCAATTCCAGGACCTGATCCAGTCGGTTGACCGCATGGTGCATCTTGTTGAGCAAATGCTGTTGCTGAGCCGGGTTGACGCAGCTACCGATTTTGCTCCCCATTACCACGACCTGTCAGCGATTGTTGAACAAAGCATTGCCGATGTTGCACCCCTGGCCCTGAAAAAGGATATTGAACCGATTCTTGAAGACGAAGCCGGCCGGGCTCTCGTTTGTTGCCACAGTGCCCTGATCAACACCTTGATGCGTTCCCTGCTTGCCAATGCCATTCAATACAGCCCCGAACATACCGTCATTACCACCCGCCTCGCTCCTTCCGGCGACGGTTACCATGTAACTGTATGCGATCAGGGCCCCGGTATCCCACCCGGGGAGCGGGAGCGGGCGCTAAGCCGTTTCGTCAGGCTGGACCAACGCGTTGGGGGCGGCGCCGGTCTTGGGCTTGCCATCGCCCGCCGCATTGCTGAACTCCACGGCGGCCAGCTTACCCTGTCTGGACAGGCGAGCGGACAGCCCGGCCTGTGCGTCAGCGTCTGGCTTCCTGCACGACCTTCCTGTGTTAATAGTCGCTCTTAAGATTGAATTAAGGTTACAAGCGGATACTGCTGGTCCAGATCACTGAGGGCCCGCAACTGGCCCTGTTGATGTTCCGCTTGCGAGGATGACTAGAAATGGGCAACGAACGAACACTGTCGCTGGTGGTTCCCGCCAAGGATGAACAGGAAAACATTGCCAGCCTGCTGACGGAAGTGAATCACCGGCCGCGTATGTCCGGCGTCTCCAAATACAACGCATGGAACAGAACCTGGGCCGGCATTCTCGACCTGTTCGGCGTGTTATGGCTGCTGCACCGAATACGCATTCCTGTCGTTGCCAACCCTGCCACTTCCAACCCTGTCGATTCCAGCGCCCGGTCATCGGTAACGGAGCGGGCCTGATATGTTCCACTGGTCCCGCTGGCTGCTATTCGCCCTGTTGGTTCTGGTCGGTTATCTGGCCATTGACAGTGGCTGGCTCGGTTTTATCGCGGATCGCGCCCAGGTAGCCAGCTACCTGCATAGCCAGGGGATTGAGGGCCTGCTGGCCATCATCCTGGCTGGCGCAATATTTACCGGCATTGGCGCACCTCGCCAGATACTTGCCTTTGTGCTCGGTTTTTCCCTGGGGGGCATCATTGGCACTCTGGCATCAACCCTCGCAGCCGCGATTGGCGCCACAGGATGCTTCTTCACCGCACGATGGTTGCTGCAACAACCCCTCGCCGAGCGGTTCGGCCGGCGTATGCGTCAGTTCGACGAGTTGTTCCGGGAACAGACCCTGCTGAAGGTGCTTATGGTCCGATTGCTGCCCGTGGGCAGCAACCTGGCGACCAATCTCGTTGCCGGTTGCTCCGGCATTCGTTTTCTGCCCTTCCTGGCCGGCAGTACATTCGGATACCTTCCGCAAATGTTGGTGTTCGCTCTGGCCGGCGCCGGCATGGGCAACGCCGACGAATATCAGCTGATCCTCAGCGCAGCGCTGTTCGTCTTGGCCTCGATGATTGGTGTTCTGCTGTACCACAACCAAAGAGCCAGAACCCTGGCCGATTCCGTTTCCGACCATCCCTGAGACCGAGCCATGCCCACATCAGCTTTCGTGCGCTATCTCTCCGAAGATCTGTTCAGCCTTTCGCGGAACCGGCTACTTTTCGTGCTGCTGGCATTCGCCGCGGTGATGATTTTCACCGGTATTGGATTGCGATCCCCGTGGCCGGCGGATGAACCGCGCTTTGCCGAGGTTGCGCGAGAGATGGTGGCTTCCGGGCAATGGCTGATTCCCATGAGAGGTGGCGAGTTCTACCCGGACAAGCCTCCGGTCTTTATGTGGGGTATTGCCCTGTTCTATTGGTTAACAGGCAGTCTGAAAGTCGCCTTTCTGTTGCCCAATGCGCTTTGCAGCCTGCTGACTCTGGGACTGGTTTTTGATCTTGGCGCGCGGCTATGGAACCAGCGTACCGGCACCCTCGCCGTATTGCTGTTGATGCTTGCGCCACAGTTTCTGATTCAGGCCCAGAAAGCCCAGATCGATGCCATGGTGGCCTGCTGGATTACCGTTGCCTGCTATGGCCTGATCCGCCATTTTTTTACCGGGCCGGCCTGGGGCTGGTATTTTGTGGCCTGGACATTTATGGGCCTTGGCATTATCACCAAGGGTGTCGGCTTCCTGCCGGCATTCATGTTTGTCCCGATCCTGGTGCTTGGGCTGCGGGATCGTCAGCTTTTTTCCGGCACCCTCACCTGGCGCTGTGCCCTGGGCCCTATCGTCATGTTGGCCGTTGTCGCGGCCTGGCTGATCCCAATGGTGCTCTATGTAAACAACCTGGGCACAGAAGAAGCTATTGCCTATAGAAACAACATCCTCTTCAAGCAGACCGGTGAACGATATGCCGACTCCTGGGGTCATATCCAGCCCTGGCATTACTACCTGACAAGCGTCATTCCTTCCCTCTGGTTTCCCCTACCATTGCTGCTGTTGGCCCTGGTGCGCCCAGTAAAAGAAGCCATACGGCGTCGCCCTGTGATTCTGGTTCTGCTGGCCTGGGTGGCGCTGGTTGTGGTGTTTTTCAGCATCAGCCCCGGAAAGCGTGGTGTGTACCTTCTGCCGGCTTTGCCCATGTTCGCCCTGTCTCTTGCGCCAGCGCTGAGCACCCAGCGGCCAGCCCAATGGTTTCCTCCGGTTCTGACCGGCCTGCACCTGCTATTGGCCATCGCCCTGATGACCGTCGGAGTAATGGCCTGGAACGACCATCCCGGACTGGTCGAAAAAGTATCGGACTATAGCCAGGACCCGGCGCGCCTGCATGAGGCCGGAACACTGGTCTTCAGCATTGGCCTGGTGTGGCTGGCGAGCCTCGCTTTGCTTTGGCGCACTTATGCGCTGGGGCGCTTCTTTATTGCTCTGATGACCAGCTGGTTGATTTACACAACCTGGGGTTACCACATTCTGGAGCCATTGCGTACCCCACGCAATGTTCTTGCGGCCGCCGAACAAGGCGTTCCGTCCGATGCGCAACTCGGCATGATTGATTTCAAGGAACAGTTCATCCTGTTCTCCCGGCTCGATTTCACTCACTTCAGCTATTTCAGTAATGGTGAACAGGAAGAGCGCAACGCATGGTTGTGGATGGGCGAAACGGCGGATAGCTATCTCATTGTCGAAGAGGATGATAATTTTCAATGCTTCACCAAAGAAGACGCTATTTTTCTGGGTATCGCTCACCGGGACAGCTATCTTTTACTAAGTGATGAACATAGGAACTCCAGCTGCGCGCCTCCGGATAAAGCAGAATGGTTCACCACCCCGGCGCCTGGCGCCTGGCAAAATTAATCACTCCTTGTCTGAAGAAAATAGGCGCTGGGGGCTGTTCAAAACGCTGGTGGTTTCTTTTTCAGCGCCTCAAAACCGATAATTATGTCCATAAGCTCGTTGGTAATTTCGTCCTGCCGCACCAGCCTGAACTGCCCTCCAACCTCGTCAAGCCGGTCATCCACTGCCTGTTCCGCCTGCTGCATCAATGCAAGCCGGGCCGCGTTCTCGGTGACCATTGCTTCCGCAGATGCGTGAAATACACTGGCAAAGATATGGTTACGCAGCAGCGACGCAAGCAGGGGTATTGCCCGCATTGTATAAGTGGGGAGGGAACGGGATTGCCAGCCAACCTTGCCGGAATCTGAAAGCAGCGATGGTGCCACCGGCAACAGTGGGCTCACTACCGGTTCGTGTTGCCCCCTCCCTGCCCGCCTGGTGAACGCCAGGGTCACGGCAATCCGATTATGCACATCGCCGTCTCCAATCTCGTCCAGCCGAGTCACTATGTCACTCGCGAGGCGCCCGATACCATCCGCCGACGCCGGGGGCAGGAAGGTAACTTCCGGGCTGAGCCCCTGATCGCTGAGAGCATCATTCATGCGTGCGCCGACGCACAAGACGCGGGTACAGCTCTTGGCCTTCGAAGCCTCGGATCTTGCCTTTAAGGCAAGCACCTCGTTGTAATTGCCACACAGGCCGTGATCAGAGCCAAACACCACAAGAATCCGTTCAGCCTGAACCGCCACAGGCATCGCAATGGGACCGGTTTTGGCAACAAATGCCCGAAGACCGCTCATTACGGTCTGGTGGTAGGACTCAACCGACCGGGCGGCATGTTCATAAGGCACTGCATTGATCGCAGACATGGTCTTCATGGTGTGAACGATGCCGCGAATGCTGGTGAGGGTGGCGGTACGGCGGGACAGTGTTTCAAGCGTCTGGGTCACGGGTTTCTTCTCCCATTACCGGCAGCCCAGTCCGGGCCACCTGCAGCATTGCCGCCTGTTCGTCTTGCTCCAGAGGACGATTTTGTCTGATGCTTTCAGCAACGCCTTCGAGAGAGTCACCCACGCCCTTGCGCATCTGAGCCATGGTAGTAACGATTTCGTTCTCGGACAGGTCGTCGAACAATCCCTCCATTGCTGCCATCAGAATCAAAAGCTGTTCCACGGCCGGCACCGGATCCCGCTCGGGCTGGCGCAACGCGGCACGCACGGCAGCGCCGCGTTTCAGGCGGGCCCGGGTGTTATCATCCAGGCGGGTACCAAAACGGGCAAAATCCTCCAGCTCCTCAAACTGGGACAGCGTGACTCGTAGGTTGCCCGCCACGTCACGGAAGGCCCGATGCTGGGCCTTGCCGCCTACCCGCGACACCGACAACCCGATATCCACCGCCGGAAACTGGTTTTTGCGCACTAGCCGAGGCGACAGGTAGATCTGGCCATCGGTAATCGAAATAAGATTGGTCGGAATGTAGGCTGACAGGTTTTCCGCCTGTGTCTCTACCACGGGCAACGCGGTGATGGAGCCACCCCCGGCTTCCGGCGTGAACTGGCCGGCCCGTTCGAGCAGCCTGGCATGCACATAGAATATGTCGCCCGGGAAGGCTTCCCGCCCCGGCGGGCGGCGCAGTAACAGGGACAGTTCGCGATAGGAACGGGCATGGTGCGTCAGGTCGTCGAGAACAACCAGTACGTCCCGCCCCTGGTTTGAAAAGTATTCAGCCATCGTCATCGCCGCATAAGGCGCAATGTAGGCAAGACCAGGCGTGTCCTCATCGCCGGCTGCAACCACGATGGTGCTGGCAATCTGGCCGCTTTCCCGCAAGGTTTCGATTACCCGGGCGACCGCGTCTCCCCGCTGGCCTATGGCGCAATAGATACTCAGGACATCCGAGCGGGCCTGGTTGAGAATGGTATCGACCGCAATGGAGGTTTTGCCGGTTTGCCGGTCACCAATAATCAGTTCCCGCTGGCCCAGACCCACCGGCACCGCGCCGTCAATGGCCTTGATACCGGTGGCCAGAGGGCGGCTGACCGGCGCACGGCTCAAAATACCCGGTGCGCTGGCTTCCACCGGCCGTTCCGCGGTGGCGGCCACCGCGCCTTTTCCGTCCCGGGGCTCTCCGGTGGCATCGACCACACGGCCAACCAGGCCCGGCCCGACCGGCACACTGAACACTTTGTGGGTACGCCAGACATCCTCCCCGAAGGTAATCCGCTCCGAGGGCCCCAGGAGGATAACGCCCAGCCGGCCTGGTTCCAGATCAAGCACGACTCCCCGGACACCCGAGGCGAAAACCAGAAGCTCATCCGCCAGAGCACGGGCGAGACCTGAAACCACGGCAATACCGTCACCCACCTCGGTAACCGTGCCCACCTCAGTCAGCGCAAGCGAGGGTGCCGGGCCGTCCAGTACAGCACCGATAAATTTATTCGCTGATGTCAATTCCGGCTCTTCAGCCATGATTATGTACCCTGCCTGACTCGCCCGCAGCCAGTCGGTCGGCCAACAAACTGGTCAGTTCGTCGGTGTAGCTATCAACCGTCCAGGCGACCTGAACACTGCCAATGCGCAGGATCATCCCCGGGGCCTGACTGGCATCCGTGGTAAAGCTCAGGGGAAGGCCGGGAGCCAGACGTTCCAACCCAGCCCTCAGCGTTTCCTGTGTGTGCTCCGGCAAAGGCGCATGGGTCGTTGCGATGGCCTGTTCCGCACGGTCAGCGGCGGAGGTAAGCTCTTGCGCCAGGGACTCCAGCTTGCTCATCACCGTCAGAGCAATCTGCTCCTCCAGATCCTCATTCGCCAGATCACGAAGCGCCCGGCAAACCAGCTGATAAAGGGTTTCCGCGCTGGCCAGGTGTAACTCTCTGATGAACGCTTCCCGTTCTGCTTCCAGATGCGCCTGCCAGTCCTGCTTTTCCTGTTCCAGCTTCTTGCGGGTGGCAACCAGCAGGGCCTCTTTCTCTTGTTCCGCCTGCTCATGAATCTGTTCGGCATGGGCAGTATTATCGGCCACCAGTCTCTGCTTCTGTTCCAGAAACTCGGCCTCGGCAGCGGCGGCCTTTTTCTGGGCAACCTCCGCCTCACCCATTCGTGTTGCGATTTCAGCCTCACGGGCATCAATACCGTTCAGGATGGGCTTGTACAGAAACCGCTTGAGCAACCAGACCAACACCAGAAAGTTGCCGACTTGGGCAACAACTGTGACCCAGTCAATAGACATGATTCAACCCGCCGCCGACTGGGCGGCCTGCAAAGCCTGATCCCAGAACGGATTGGCAAACAGGACAATCATCGCGACCACAAAACAGTAAATCGCCGTGGATTCGATCATTGCCAGGCTGACGAACAAGGTCCGCGACAGTGTTGATGCTGAGTCCGGCTGCTGAGCGATGGCGGTCAGGGCGGCTGCAGCCGCCCTGCCTTCTCCCAGAGCGGGTCCGACAGCGCCAAACGCCACGCTCAGGCCTGCGGTCAGAATCGAGACCGCGGCAATCAGTGCAAGGTCAGTCATTTGTCTTTCTCCTTGTGCAAAGGCTTGCCAACGACGGCTGTTGCCGATGAAATATAAACTGTCGCCAGGATGGCGAAGATGTAGGCCTGGATCAGCCCCGTCAGCAATCCGAGCACGTCCATCACCACGGGAAAAAAGAACGGTGCAATTCCCAGCAGAATGCCGGCGATCACCGCACCGCTCATGACGTTGCCATACAGGCGGATGGCCAAAGATATGCCTCGCGAGAACTCACTGATGATATTGAAGGGCAACATGATGACCGATGGCTGGACATAGGTTTTCAGATAACCGCGAATGCCCTGCCCGGTAATCCCGAACAGCGGCACGGCAATCAGTACTGACAAAGCCAGAGCAGCGGTGGTGGAAAGCGAGGCCGTAGGTGGCGTAAAGCCCGGCACAACCAGCAGCAGGTTCGAAAGCGCAATGAACAGGAACAATGTTCCGGAAAAATAAAGCACATGGCGTGACGAGCGCGGCGAGATTTCCTCGATCTGACTCTGGATGGCCGTCACAATCACTTCAAGGGTCGTACGCCAGCGATTCGGCGGCACATCCGGCCGCAAATTACGGGCGATCACAATGGAAGCGACTGTCAGCAAAATCATGACGACCCAGGTATAGCCGACCGTCTCATTGATACCAATGCCCCAGACCGTGAACAGCGTTGTTTCATCAGGAGTCATTTCCATCAGACATCCTCCGGGCATGGTTGGCGTGCAAGTAAAGTGGCCAGAAAACGCACCAGAAAAAACGCCACCCCGTAACCTGCAGAGGCCCAAACCCGCGTCGCCCCGTCAGTCACCAGCCACCCGACCGCCAGCAGCAGCCCGATGCGCAACACGGCGCTGGGCAAAAGCACCGCAGCGGGCCGTGATGATCTCAGTGCCACACGCACGCTCCCGGCCAGGCCAGCAAAATACAGAACGCTCACTGTCACACCGGCACCAAAACCCATCAGCGCGTCCGGCCAGTCAACGATCATCATGATTATCTTCCTCTTCCCTACTTTCTCTGCCGATCCATGCCCAGGCGATAAAACTACCCAGAGTCACGCCACCCAGAATGAGGGCAAGGACCCACGGAAAATCCTGGGGTACGGTGCGGTCCAGCCAAAGCCCGAGAAAGGCACCACCGACGGTCGGAACCGCTACGGACCAGCCGATCATGCCGAACACGCCCAAACCGCGCAGTGGACTCACTCCAGCATTATCGCGGGCCTTCTTCAGGCGCTGCGCCCGACGGCCGATATCGTCCTCCGGTGATCCACGCTGCTGGCTCATGGCTTGGGCCGCTGCAGATCGGCAAACCGGCGCACCATGCCGGCCTCCAGCCTGGACAATGCCGATCGGGCAACGCGCTCGTCTTCATCCACCTCCACAAAGTTGCTCCGGACGCTTTCCTGCAGCGAGCCAAGATCCTCACCACGGACACCCCGCCGGATGGCGATATCGACCTGGTGCCCTTTTTTGACCAGAATGCCCTCGTCGATCCCGAAGATCTGCTCACTGCCATCCGCCAGAGTCAGAATAAGCACCGAGGGGACCAGCGAGCTGACAAAATCAATATGATTGGGCATCATCCCGAACGCACCGTTTTCCGCGACGGCGAACAGCTTGCGTGCCATGCCCTGATACAGCACCCGGGTCGGCAGCCTGAGGCACACTTCCATCTCCACAGCCATTGTCATGCCACCACCTCAGGCAGTGCGCCAATCATGTAGTACTCACTTTCATTCTGCTCGAATTCGGTCTGATCCAGGATGGTTTCACAGCCACTGAGCGTTTCGGCGATAGTTACCCGCTGGCCCTCTGTACCGGTAAAGGCCGCTGTGGTGAAAAACGGCTGGGTTAGAAAACGTTCCAGCCGGCGGGCACGGGCAACCGTGGATCGGTCAGCCGCCGACAGCTCCTCAATGCCCAGCATGGCGATGATGTCGCGCAGCTCTTCGTATTCGGCGAGGGTGCGGCGCACCGCCCGGGCAATGTCGTAATGCCTCTGTCCCACCACGGACGGTGTGAGCATGACCGAAGACGACGCCAGTGGATCTATTGCCGGGTACAAACCTTCGCTGGCGCGTTTTCTGGACAGCACCACGGAACCGGACAAATGCGAGAAAATATGGGCAGCGGCAGGATCGGTGAAATCGTCGGCCGGCACATAAACGGCCTGAACCGAGGTAATCGCGGCACTGCGGGTCGAGGTTATTCTTTCCTCCAGCTCGGCCAGCTCAGTGGCCAGTGTCGGCTGATAGCCAACCCGCGAAGGCATACGCCCTAGCAGCCCGGACACTTCAGAACCGGCCTGAACAAAGCGGAAAATATTGTCGATCAGCAACAGCACATCCCGGTGCTGTTCATCGCGGAAATATTCCGCCATGGTCAGTGCGGTCTTGCCTACCAGGAAGCGAACACCCGGAACCTCATTCATCTGCCCGAACAGCATGACGGTGTTATCAAGCACACCGGCCTCGCCCATTTCCCGGTAGAGCTCTTCCGCCTCCCGGGACCGTTCACCAATGCCGCAGAAAAGACTGACCCCCTTGTGTTGCTGCACCGTGTTATTGATCAGCTCGGTAATAAGAACCGTCTTTCCAACACCGGCGCCGCCGAACAGGCCGGTTTTCCCGCCCCGCTCAATGGGAGATAAAAGATCGATGGCCTTGATGCCGGTTTCGAGGATCTGGCTGCGGACAACACGATCTTCCAGCAATGGCGGGAGCTGATGAATGGCGCGGCGTTCAGTGGTGGCCGGCACCGGTTTGTTATCCACAGGCGCACCAAACACATTCAGCATGCGGCCCAGTATCGCGTCACCCACCGGCACAGTGATCGATGACCGGGTCGCCCGAACCGGCATTCCTAATCCCAACCCCTTCACCGGTGCCAGCGCCATGCAACGGACCACGCCCTTGTCCTCAATCGCAGCTACCTCAAGGGCAATGTTGCCGGCGTACAACAGCTCGCGAATGCACGGTACCGGCTCCGGAAACCGGACGCTTACGACACCGCCACGGATGGCAACGATGTTGCCGGTGCCAGAGGCCGGCTCCGAATCCCCTCTATCCTGAGTCATGGCAGGTACCTTCCGGGAACCTCAATATGGGCTGAACACGTCCTCAGTCGCTGGGCGAACTGGTTCAGATCTACATACCAACAGAGTAGCTTATGAACTCCTGCATAACACGTTATCGTGGTAGTTCGCCGGCTTTCAATGCCAGCGCCGGACTACTGCTTCAACGCGCTCCAGATTACTAAAGTACGCCAATGAACCCGCCACCTTGTTATTCGGCGGGTGATGGTGGGTTTCAAGCAGGTTCGCCTCTGTCAGCAACGACATTTACCTGTTGCTTCAGCCTGCAGTACTTCTTCTCTGCGTCCTCCGATTGCTTGGCGTATCGCTGAGTCCTGGAAAGCTCCTCAGGATTGCCAGGTCGAATGAGCAATTGCCAATGTGTGAGCCAAGATCTAAATCCTATCAGTTACTCTAAATTGGGTTCATACTGGACACAGAAAGCATGGGCATCAGACAAAGGTGGATAGACCGCATGAGTAAAGGCCAGGACAGGAAAAAAGACACTAAAAAGAAACCGCTTTTAACCGCCAAGGAAAAAAAGAAGGAGAAAAACGCAAAGAAAAGCGAAACCGATGTACTGGGACATTGAGTTAAGGGAGAGGTTCATGTCTCCCCTCCCCCCGCGTGCGGGTGCCCCCTTGTTCAGCGACTGGCTCAAAAGCAGTCCATAACACCATGGATTCGCCTGTAACCCTTTTGCGACCTGCCCTTCAGGGATTTTCTTTTTAGAAGTGTCCGCAGTAACGGGGGTAGAGCCCCCCGTTTCTTGTGTTGAACGTAACACCGACGGCGGTGCCTGGAATCAATGAGCGACTCAGGAGAACATCACTTGAGAGTGTCGCCTTGTTCGATCAAACCAGTGCCTACGCTTTCTCCGTTCTGGAACCACTCAAGTTGGTTGCCATCGATTTCCGCTGCGTAGCAACCGTAATCTGTGCCGGGATAACAGACACCCTCATCGGTGATTTTGTACCTACCGCCGCCGTAAGCGTCTTCGTAAGTGCCGTCCTCGGCAAAGTAACTTGAATAAACATCACTGCCCATACTGCCCTTAAAGGTATTGCCGACTAGTGCCGCGCGTACTTCCTCAGAGCTTGAAGCAGCCAAGGCGCTGCCGGGCAGGCCAATCGACACAACAACGGCGAAGACTGAGCGCGTAATTAGGGAGAAGGTCATTCGGAGTATCCTTTTTGGTCGTCGTCAGTCGTCTCAACGACTTTTGATGAAGCCCAGGGGGCGAATAATGCGTAATGTGCGGTCATACCCCATTCGGGCCACGGCTCACATTTCAACCAAGTACGATCTTGCTAGGAAAAGCGTTCACCGGTGACAGGAGCAAAATGGATATCGTCCGTGTAAAATGACGTATTATGTCTTCTTGGATGGTCGAAAAGCGGACATTCGAGTAGGACGCTTAACGCCCTTGTTTAGCCGCGTGGACTTACCCCGGCAGTAGACACTCCTAAGTCCACCCCTTGCCCTCGCTCGACGCTTTTGCTGCTACGCTGAGCTCCTCCGGCCTGATTGTGTAGTGGCGCCAATTTTCTGAGGGATTACTCCGATCATTGCAGTTCGTTTGTTATTGCCGTCCCCCATAGAGCTGGTTTAATCCAGCAATTGGCAAGCGAGGCCCCGAAAGCCCCGCCCCTGAAAACCAACTCTATTTGGTCGTGATGCTTCCCTGGGCACGGCTGGTCCAGGCTCGGCCATCGCCGCGAGCGGACGTCATGGTCGATGTTCCGCTACCGGTGGCGCCTTCATAAGCGCCAGTACCGCCCATTACCGTCCAATTCGCTGGTTCATCCTCTGCTCCAAGCACATAGGAAAGATACAGCATGTCGCCGTTATCCGAGATGCTCGTGCAATAGCCCGCGCCTCCAGCTCTTCCCGAACCATCAACCCCTTGGTGTCCAGTACACCATTGGCTAGAAACGTCGCCGTCTGCCTGAACCACGGTTGCATGGTTTCTGATAACCGTTCTACCTTTTGTGCCGCTGGGCATCTCTACGGCTTGCCCTGGATCCGTTTGTACCCAATACAGAGTGCTGTCGACTTCCTCAGTATCCGCCAGAGCATTGAACGCTATACAGATTGCAAAAGCGCCAATGGCGCCGGTATGTATCTTTTTCATGATTGCGGCCCTTGTTCATTGGTGTGACTGTTTTGAGGGACTTCCCGTGCAGGAATTGGTATTTCCACCTGCGTTGGCGCATAAATCTCAGCAAACGTCAGCTGAAGAAGGCTCGCGCTAGAACGCTCCATTGATACGTATGTAGACGTAGTTAATTGAGCATTGCACACAGTTTTCGGAATACAAGGCGGAAACCAAAATTGACGGACGACATAAAAATGCTTCTTTGGAACAAGCCGCTGTGACCCTGAAGCTGAGTTGGACGACGAATTTGGCACTTTGTTATGAACGGCTATGGAGCCATGCCTGGCGGGTCGACGACGGAGCTTGATCTTGATGAGGAACAGCTTGAAGAGATTGCGGAGATCCCGAAATAAATGCGATCAGAGCTTCAAGAGCTGAAGGTCGAAAAGTACGAGGCATCACTCAAGCTCTAGAAGCTCTACGTCGCAGAGGAGCTGAATGCGGGCGATATTAATGATCAACAGCAAAGGGTTTTCGATGTCATTAAGGACATCACGGAATTACAGGTTGAGGCGCAGCAGGACATCCGCGATGTGTTAAACGCCGAGCAGAGAAATCAACTTATGCGTTCCGGTGGCTGGCTAAGCCTTACCCCGTCCGGGTCTTTCACCCGCAATCTTTTGCCAGCTTTGCCTGGCGTGCTAGGCGTCCGGTAATTCCCTTTTGAGTCCGGCGCCCTCTGCCGACAGGATCGCCGACGGCGATATCACTTTGCTGCAAAGGCCCGCTTTTCTGCTCAAGGCGATTTCCGGCGAACTGGTGCCAAACACTCCAATCGTCAAGCCTACAACATGGGGGCTGGCCCCCGCACGCAGAGCAAGTGCTGCACTCAGGTTATGACTTTGATTTTCTCCACCTCGGACGCTCCCCTGGTCCAGATTTATGCTTAGGCCTTTGCTTCTTCCAAGGTGTCCAGTTTAAATGGGGGCTAATACAGAAACAGCGGATTGCCCATGAAACAAGAGGATAGGACGCACCACCGAGTTGCACCAAAACTCGCATCGTTGGCGGTTCTATTGCTGGCAACCGTGGTGATGTACGTAAGCCAAGGGTTAACTCATACGCTGGTTCCGCTTCGACTCGCCAGTGGCTCTGCCTCAGGTTTTGTCACAGCCTGTTATTTCGTGGGGTTCGGCCTGGGTGCTTTTCTGGGCCCGCTGCTCATCCGGCGCGTCGGCCATATCCGCGCATTTGGTGGCCTGTTAGGTATTGTCATCTTTGCCGTGCTGTCCCTTGCGCTGATTGACGCCCTCTGGTTCTGGGGAATGATCCGACTACTGCACGGCGCCAGTATTGCCGCCGTAGCAGTTGTGGTTGAAGCCTGGTTGGTCAGTGCCTCCGGCCCGGAGGCACGCGGACGGGTGCTTGCGGTCTACACCCTCGCAGTTTACGGAGGCATTGGCATCGGGCCACTGTTTCTGACCTTCTTGCCAGACACGATTTGGCAACCATTCAGCGTGGCCGCAATCGCTTTGTGCCTGGCAGCGGTGCCGGTACTGTTCTGGCGCACTGACGCGCCGGCAATACCCACCCGTGCCCCCGCCAGCTGGCAACACCTCATAAACGTCTCTCCAGTCAGTCTGGCAACTGCCACTGCGGCCGGCTTTTCGGGGGGCTCCCTTACCGCACTGGGGCCGATCTACGCGCTCTCGTTGGGTCTTGACACGTCCGGCGTCGCGCTGATGATGAGCGTGCCCGTTATCCTTGGCCTGATTTTGCAATGGCCCCTGGGAACGCTATCCGACCATTACGAGCGCCGCCGGGTAATGTCCGGCGCAATACTGGTCAGCGCCAGTTTCGCACTCACGCTCATCTGGGGCCAGAGCCTGGGATTGGTCGCGATCTACTGCCTGCTGGCGGGTCTCCACGGTATTCTGTACGCGCTTTACCCCCTCGCCCTCGCCCATGCCAACGACCGCGTCGGGACGCCCACCGATACTACTGATATCGGTGCCGGCCTACTGTTGGGGTATGGCATAGGTGCGGCGGCGGGACCCGCTGTTGCCGGCGGCGTTGCCCTTGCCATGGGGCCGTTATCTGGTTTCCTGGTGACCATGGTAGCTCTGGCGCTGACTGGCGCGTACTGCCTACTGGATGTTCACCGCCATGCACGAGTTGCCATTGTCGATAAGGGCGCTTACACCAACCTGCCTTCCTCAACCCCGAAAGTGTTTGAACTGGAGCCACGGACCGTCCCCGATCCCGTAACTGAAACCAACCAAAGCGCCACCTCCCCGGATGAGTCAAAGAGCGCGGATGTATGATAGTGGGGGGCCACTCCACACTTTGTATCCGCCCGATATCCTGTTTATGCATATACTCTTATGGTTATTTATCCGGACCACAGGAGGTGAACATGCCGACTCCCAGCCGCGAGGAGCTTCTGGATGAGCACCAACCCGAGGCGGTGCGCGCCCGGCTGGCAAAGCCAATGCGAGCATCGACTCTACCTGATGCTGTACTCGGAGGCATTGATGGCTGTGTCACTACCTTTGCAGTGGTATCCGGTGCTTTCGGTGCGGGCTTCTCGCCACAAATAGCATTAGTCCTGGGTTTCGCCAACCTGGCTGCTGATGGCTTCAGCATGGCGGTGAGCAATTATGAGGCTGGCCAGGCGCAATTGGCTCAGATTGCTAATACTGAACAGATCGAGCATCGACATATCGCCTTGGTACCAGAAGGTGAGCGAGAAGAGATTCGCCAACTGTTCCAAGCGAAGGGGTTTGAAGGAGAGCTGCTTGAACAGGTAGTCGAAGCTCTATGCCATGACCCGGAAGTCTGGGTCTCTACAATGTTACGAGAAGAATATGGGCTCTCTGGTGCTGGAGTGAGCCCTTTGCGATCGGCGCTGACTACCTTCGCTGCATTCCTTTTGATCGGAGCTTTGCCTCTATTGCCCTACGCTCTACCAGGGTTCAGTAGCACAACTCAATTCCTGTCCAGTCTTTGTGTCGCAGGGTTGGTGTTTTTAGGTATCGGCATGCTTAAGAGCGCGGTATATCGTGTGCCAGTTTGGCGATCAGGATTACGTACATTGTTAATGGGTACAGCCGCAGCTGGATTAGCTTTTGCTACCGGCTATTTCGCACATGGGTTGCTAGGTGAATGACCATTAGAGTTCTTTTTTAGCTGCGGCAAGCTTCCAGTTTTGGGGCAACAGTTCAGCGATGGAGTTATTCTTCTGCATCGGCAGGCGAGTCAGCACATCCTTCAGGTAGGCATAAGGATCGTGCCCGTTCAGCTTGGCCGACTGGATCAGGCTCATGACCGCAGCCGCACGCTGACCGCTGCGCAGCGACCCCGCAAACAGCCAGTTGGAACGACCCAACGCCCAGGGCCGGATCTGGTTTTCTACCCAATTGTTGTCGATGGGCACAGCGCTATCGTCCAAGTAGCGCGTCAGCGCTGCCCAACGTTTGAGGCTGTAATCCAGTGCTTTGGCTTTGGTTTGTCGGATTTCCCGGCGCTTATCCGGCGGCAGGTCTTTGGTCCACTAGAAAATAAGTGGACACTATCCCGACGGAGGCAGCGCCTGACTCAAGATGGGATCACCGGACGCATACACTCGGTCGGCAGAAGTAAGACGAATAAGATTTGTGTTCCGTATAGTTGGGGTTGCCTCCTTGGTCTACTCTTTCTTTGATTAAGCGTGAAACCGCAGGACTACACACACGGGCAACAGGGAGATGTGTCGGTAACGGTGGCTGTGAGCGGTCGCCGACTTTCCTCTTGCGACGACAACCAGCAAGCGCTGCCCTTTCCCGATCCTCGGTAGCGAGCTGGCTGGTAAAGAGTTCAGGAGAATCTCACGATGAATACGGTGAGTGTCTTTTACGTTGCCTGCGCAATATTCATCTTCATATGGTCGCAATTTCGTTTTTACGACATCTCTGCGCCGTATCGCGAGCGGCTCAAGTTCTACTGGCTGGTGGCGCTTGCCTATTCCGGTTACTACCTCTTATTGTTCGTGGTGGCGATTATTATTATGTTGCTGATCTCGACAGAGATCGTCGACCAACTCGCCGAGAAATTCCAGAGTGATCTGAAGGACTTTTTAGAAGGCTCACCAGAAGTCACTCCGCCGCTTCTCTCAGCAGCGTTATTGTATAAGGCACACGATATCCGTTTCTTCCACCGGCTCGACAAGTTTATCGTCGATCGGTTGTTGAGCGCGCAGCACCTGGAAGAAGACTTCACGCATTTGAAAATGCTGCTGGAAAATAACGAGTTCGCGCCGTCAAAGGCAGAGTTCACCGCCAACTTCAAGATGATGGAAGACTTCGATGTGTTCGTATCCAACCCTCTTGAAGAGCCTCCAGACCTGCATTCCGGTGATCCGATAACCCTGTGGCGCAAGGTCTCCACATTGATTCGCTTCTGCGAAGCCTGCGCGGCCGAGGACAACGATACGCGGCGCATGGCACAGATCGCCGAGCTGCGTCAGGAACATAAACGCCGAACCGGCGTGGCACTGCATTTGTTGCGTCTGAAACTATCGGCCGAAACCTATCAGGAGATCGGGCAGCACATCGACAATGACAAGCCGGCGGCGCTGATCTTGACCTCGGAAGAGCTCAATCGCACTACCAAGCTGGTTTCACAGTACATCATTGCAGACTACAAAAAACTGATGTCGGCCCGTCTCGTCGATTGCTGCACATCTGGTGATCTATTCCGGTTCGTCCGCTGGAAAAAGGCTCGAACAACTGACGGAAGCTGGGTTCAAAGGACTTGGCTGTTTTCGCGAACTGACAATCCACAAGATAATCCTGCTGCTGGCGACCGTGTTCATTGGCGCGTTTGTGGTGCTTTATAGCTCATTCGTCTTGACTGGCCGGGGTGGGGAGTCTCCATTCGCGCTCACCACAAGAATTGCGACCATTTATGCCGGCTCCGCTCTGTGTGGCTCGTTGATCGGTTCCAGTCGGCGCCTGATGATGAAGAGCGAAACGCCTTGGGGCTGGTACTTGTTGGCCGGGATGCTGGGCTGGCTGACATGGCTTGTCGTGACAGCGCTAATGGAAGTCAGCCTCGATGGCACCCAGACTCTCGCACAGCAGCTGCACGACTTCGTATTCGTCTCCGATAACTTGAGCGATAGGATGCCTTGGTCCATCCTTCCCTCCGTGCTTGCCATGGGTATCGCTGCGTTGAGCCACCTAAATCCGCTAACCCAGAAATTCAAAGGCATGAACGTCCGTCTAGGCGATGGCATCATGTTGGGCCTGGTGTTGGTGGCGGGCCTGTGGATCAGCCTCATGGTGCACCATGGTATGGGCACGGGTTTTTCGGCTTCAATTTCCTGGACCACTGTGGCCAGATTGTCGTTCGTGTGCTTTGTCGTTGCCTTTATTATCGGCTGTTCTGTCGTCGTGATCGCGCGCAGCGTTGCCCGTTCCGGGTTGGCGACCGATCCGGAAGACGAGTATTAGTAGATAGAAACAAGCAGGCGAGCCTCCGTTCAATCATTCACTGGCTTCCTCAGCGCCAACCACTCCGCAACCACTTTATTCCTCGGCCGCGTTCTCTGTTCGGCTATGGCGGCTTCGAAGATTTTCGATTCCTTAGTATCATCCTGCTCCTCCAATTGCCGAAATTCCCTGCGCATCACGACCAGGTTTTTGGCGGCCTGCACGGCGTCTTTTCTTACCGCCATATCCTGGGATTTTAGTTGCATGCGCCCGCCAAAGTAAAAACCGATGATGACAGTCAGCAAGGCCCAATAGCCGGTGGGCATGAGGCTGTAGGATTCGGCGATCAGGAGGAACTTCTCCGGGCTTAAGGGCGCAATTATAAAAAACGCCAGGACGCCAAAGGTGATGATCGGGCGCACCGAGCGATTTAATCCGTCAATTAATGAATCCCACCAGGTGCGATTTCTGCGGTCGACGAACTCAGCCGCAAATTGCCCCATCACGGCTTTGTCGCGGTCGAGGTCGGCCATGACTTCGTTGTGGCGGTGTTGCTCTATTTCGGTGGCATTGGGTTTGAAAACCTCGACAACTTCTTTGCCCCCTCTAAAAATATCGCCCATCGCGCTCCACCAGGCCATTACGCTACCTCCTGTTCAAATTCGTCCACTCGGTTCATCCAACCTCGGAGGAAAACTTCTTGTGAAGGTCGGGCAGCGACGATGGTACGGTAAAAGTTGCGCCGTTCTTCCAATAAAGCTTTGAGAAAATAATCGCCCATGGTGTTTTGGGCCCAGGCCGCGGCTTTGGCGGTGTTGGGGCCCATGGCGCCATCCTCGTCCAGGGGTGGCTCCCTACCGGCCTGGTTGATCACGCTTTGCACGAATTTTATCGCCCGGCGCGGGCCGTGGTTGACGGCACAATCGAAAATAAAGGGCTGGATTTCTTCCGGTAGGCGGTGGATGCGCGGACCTTCGAAGTATTTACTTTCGTAGATATCGCGGGCTACGTCTTCACTGAGATTTCTGACTTCGCTTTTTAACGCGGCACGGCCGATGTAGCGGGACAGGGTGTTTTGGGTAATTCCGAAGTTGGTAGGCCCGCCGCGGTCGGCGGGGTGGTCAACATAGCCGCCTTCGCGGCGGAGAATGTCGTCAATCATTTCCTCGATGCCAGCCATGATCTCTCCTTAAACTGGTCAAGAAGCAATAATGGTGAGGCTGGTTGCCGAAGGACTTCAACACCATCGAACATTAGCCTATCTCGATGTTGCGAAATTCCAAATGCCGTTCTAATGATGTTTACCAAGACGTGGAATTAGACCTGATTTAATACTAGCTTACCTGAATATAAAATCCTGCAGTGTTTGTGTGAAAAATGAGATGAACCCAAAAAGCTATAATCTACTTTATGATTGTCAGGGTCTTGTGTCATAGCCTGAAGGGACCGTGTTAGAGGGCAAATGCCCGTTTAACGCTGATCTTCACCATCGACCAGACGACGAATACCCAACGGGTTGCCATCTTTCAGCGCTTCCGGCAGCAAGGATTGGGGCAGGTTCTGATAGCAGACGGGCCGAATGAACCTCTGAATAGCCAGGGAGCCAACAGACGTTGTTCGGCTGTCGGAAGTCGCCGGGTAGGGACCGCCATGAACCATGGCATGGGAGACTTCAACGCCGGTGGGGTAGCTGTTGCACAGGATGCGCCCTGCACGGTCCTCCAGAATCGGCAGAAGTTCCCGGGCGGCTTCGTGATCAGGCTCATCCAGTTGCAGAGTGACCGTCAGCTGTCCTTCGAGGTGGTTGGCTACCTTCTTGAACTCTGCAATATCCTTACACTTCACCACCAGTGAGGAAGAGCCAAAGATCTCGGCGGAAAGACGCTCATCATTGATGAAGTTCTCAACGCTGGTAACGAACAGACGGGCCTGACATTGATTAGGCTGATCGCTTTCCTGACCGGTCGCTGCCTTGATGACGTTCGGGTTGCTACCAGGGCCTGGCGTTACCGGCGCCGAAGATCAGTGAAAACATACCTTCGTGCAGGTTGCCGTCCGCTACCGCTTTCTGGATGGCACGACCAACCAGCTCAGAGGTTCCGGGATGAGCGGAATGGGCCTTGACGATCACCGGGCAGCCAGCAGCCAGCGCGGAGGCGGTGTCACCACCGGCCACGGAGAACGCCAGCGGGAAATTGGAAGCCCCGAAGACGGCGACAGGGCCAATGGAAACCATACGCATACGCAAATCCACGCGCGGCATGGGCTGCCGATCTGGCATCGCAGGGTCGATGCGGGCTTCAAGGTAGTTGGGAGTTGCCCAAACCGGCGGTTCGGTGGCGGGAGTTATATGTAAAACATTCTGAGGTTTATCGTATTTATCGGCTCAGCGGGACATGGGTGTTCTATGCGCCCTCACCTTCTTCAAAGAAGGCAGAGTTGGCAGGAATGACGCGGAGTATCAGGCGTGTCCGGTTGTAGAATTGTTAGTGCATGTTGGTATATTATCAACTATCGAAACAAACCAGAGGCTGGTTATGTCCCAGTACAGCGCAGCGCAGCTTCAAGCGATCGACCAAATCAACGAACGGATTGAAGCGTTGGAGACCGTTGTGGCGGATCTTCAGTCCAGTTTGCGCCGATGCGACATTGTCCAGGCGAAGGTCGCCGTCGTTCCGCGTCCGAAAAAAGGGGAGGAAACGGACCTGCCGCAGCGCATTGAACCGGAGCTGCTCACCGGGACCGAAGCCTTCGACCGGGCCGTGTTCGCCCTGAGCGATTGGTATGGCGATGGCGAGCATTCCACCAAAGCTGTTGCCCGGACACCCGGTACCATTGTGGTACGTTGCAGCACCACAAACGCCGAGATGATCGATCGCCGGATCGCACAGGCCAATGCCCTGAAAGACCAGATCAAGGAACTCATTCCCAAGCTGGGCACCCGAAACGATCGGTTCGAACTGCTGCACAATCATCACCACATGCTGGTGACCCTCCAGCTTGTGCGTCATTACACTGCCCTGCCCCCGGAGCCCGTGATTCAAAGCCTCAGTTTCACCTGGGGCGTGAAAACCGAGATCAAAAAGGTGACCGTGGCCGAGGCTGTCGAGCGCATCAAAAACATCATGAACGATCCGGCTCCGGAGGGAATGGAGCCCGCTCAGTGGCAATGGATTATTTCCAGGGAGCTGAACCGGGTGCAGTCACTGCCTTCTAACACTGAACTCCGCCAGAGGCGGAAACTGGTGGTCCGACCCATGGTGAACATTCGCCGGCGCCTGTCCCAAACCGAGCGGGACTCTCGTCGAGAAAAATGGGAAAAGGAAAAGAAGTTCGATCAACCGGTCTCCCTGCGCGAAGCGCACACCCCGCTGATTGTGATCAATCCAACCACGCCTATAAAAGTGGGGACACTGGGCGTGTACGACGCGATTAACGGCAAGAAACGAGCCAAACGGGCCGGGCGTAAAACCTCGGATGAGCCCATTTCCTGGTTGCTGCCAATATACCCCTTGCTCTCTTCCAGGTAGCGTGACAGTAAATCATGAGAAAGCCGTCAGGTGTGTTCATTCAATCCCAGTCGGCTTAGCAGACGCAAACATTCTTCCCCCCCGCCCTCTCCTCTTGCCAATAGCCCGGCCGAGCGCATCACGAGCATCGACTCGTGGGTGGAAGCATGCGGAAGAACATGTACCGCGCCTATCAGTTCCCTTAGCTGCAAGGGCAAATGCCATTGTACCTTTAAACGATTTCCATAGGTCGGAGCCCAGGCCAATCCACTTTCAACCTGATCGTCGGAAATAGAGCCCTTGCGGTCAATTAATTGCTGCATCACCTTGAGCACTCCCAGCTCACCCACGCGGCTAAGCAGTGCCGCAACGTAAATCTCCGAGCGGTCTGTTTCCACTCTCGTCGCCATTCGTTCGGCCTCATAGGCCACTTTTTTCGCTATTTCAATAAATGCCTCGGCCTTCTCTGCAAGACGGGGATCACGCAGTTGTCCGGATATATCCAGCGACAGTGCCACGGCTTGCCGAAAAGACATATCCACCCCCAAAGTTGCAATCCCATCGCGTAAATTGCGGACTGGCCTCCCGGTTTTTTTGAACGAAGCATTGTTGGCGACATCCAGCAGACGAGATGTTAGCGCTACTTCTTCTTTCCAACGCTCAGCAAGTTGGGATGGGGAGAGATCCTGTCTGAATTGCATCAGTTTGATGATGCCGGCTGTATCAATCTTACAAGGAAGCTGGATGACCTTATCCACTGAGGTGCGTAACAGTTGCTCCACATCGGTCTGTAATTCCTGCTCATCAGTGTCTTGGTCAACGAGTGCTCCCAGTCTCTCGTGAAGCAATGTCACCTCGAAAGGTTTTATTATGTAATCACTGATTCCGTGTTGTCCGGCTTGACGAACAGACTCCCGGTCTGTTCGGGCGGAAATCAATACGATTGGTGAAATTTTGTCTTTTTCGCGAACGACTCTGGCAACGTCCAGACCCGAGCCGTCCGGCAGGTTCCAGCCAGTAATTATCAAGTCAGCACCGTTTTCCCTCCAATGCTCCAGAGCGCTCGCCACAGATCCCGTTACGAAAACGTTGCCACCCGGATAAAGACCGCCAACAATCGTTTCCAGCAGGTCGGCCAACAGTATGTCTTCTTCAAGAATCAGTGCCTTCATAGGGGCACGTTCTAAACCTAATAGAAAATGTTCAGACCATTAAGGCCGGCTTTTTTCTGCTTTTGAAATAAAGTCTTACCCATCTTTGAACTTTACAATTGGAAATCCTAACCGGGGGTCTTCTCTAGCATTTACTTTAAGTCTGTTCAGCAACGACTCAGTGGTTCACGTAGTCGTTCAATCGCTCATGAAAAATGAGCTAAAGCGTTAGAAGATTATGGAAACCCGTGTCAAATATTTCTACCACACAAACTTCCTTCATACTAAAATCTTTATTGGAGCAGCCACCGCATCAGTCCATTCCGAAAGAATCCGCCGCGGCGTGAGTAGGGCAACCTGAAAATCGGCAACGCTGCACCTGCTGGTCTTCGTTGAATGCTGATATATACTTCGAGTCGCGCTTACACTGATCGTTTTCGCGTCTGCTTCGGCTGCTTACCCGCGGGGCGTGCCACCGTATGTGGGCTCGAAAGCTTGTGTGGCCTGCCACAAGGAGGCTGCTGAGGCATGGTCCGGCTCGCACCATGCGCAGGCTTGGACGATGCCATCACCCGAGACTGTGGCCGCCGATTTCGACGGCACCGTTTTCAAACATGACTGGATGACAGCACGCTTTCGAACCAAGGCCGGGGTCTATCACGTTGAGGTGACCGAGAAGGACGGTGCGACAACTGACTACAGGGTGCACTCCGTCGCCGGAGTCGAACCGCTTCAACAATACCTGATCGAGACCGAACCGGGTCGTCTGCAGAGCTTTGACGTGGTCTGGGACACCGAACAGGACCGCTGGTTTCATCTCTATCCCTCGCAGGACCTCCCCCCGGTGACGGGCTGCACTGGACTGGCCCTTACAAAAACTGGAACGCCCGCTGCGAGGCCTGCCATGGGCCTGGCGCGGCGCATCTCGACTGGGCCGCGGGTGGAGCGATCAGTTCTCCGCTCAATCCTTACGGCTTCACCATGAATTTTGCGGAGGGGACCGAGGCAACGATCCAGCAATGCACTGGGTGCCATTCGCGGCGGGAGGCGCTGGACGACGGCAATGCGCTGCCAGGCAATCCCTATCACGACGCCTACAACCTTTCGCTGCTGCACCCCGGGCTTTATGAGGCCGACGGCCAGATCCTCGATGAAGTCTTTGTCTACGGCTCATTTCTGCAATCGAAGATGTATGCGGCGGAGGTGAACTGTTCCAACTGTCACCAGCCGCGCCAACAGTGAAAACCGGCAAAAATGCGCATCAATCCAGCGCTCTTAAGACCCAGTCCAGCCGGTCTTGTCCAAAGTGCATTTCATTCATCACGAAAAAGGTGGGAGCTCCGAATACGCCTCGTTGGACGGCGTTTTCAGTCGCATCCACGAGAGCAGCCTTTAACTCCGGCTCGCCCATTGCCGCCAACACCTCATCTGCGTCGAATCCGGCTCCGGTCAGCGTATCCCTGAGAACTTCATGGGATGAGAGATCCCGCCCCTGTTCCCAGGCGGCCGAAAACATGGCGCGGTTGTATTCTTCAATCCGGTCCTGGGCTAGAGCCCAGAGTGCACCACGCATTGCGTTAACGGTGCTGAAGATAAAATGCGGATTCTGTTGAAATGGAATGCCATAGTAATCCGCATGGCGCTGGAAATCGGCTTTGATCCAGTCCCATTTCGCGGGGATTGTGACTGGAGACGTGTTGCCTGAGGCTTTGAATACGCCTCCAAGCAGGATGGGTTTGTAATTGATATGCACCGCCCGGCCTTCAGTCAGCTGCAACAACCGCATACACGCAAAATAAGACGCGGGGCTGATGAAATCATAATAGAAGTCGATACTTTTAGTCATATCCAATACCTGTTGTGAGGAAAGGTTTCCCAGGTCTCGGAGAATGGCCGCGCATCCTGCTCGAACGGCCAGGCCGAACGGTCCGCCTTTAGTCACCTGGATTGCTGGCAAGCTCCTTCAATGCTTCCATGGCCTCATCGATTCGATCGCTGGGTACGAACATGTGATCGTGATAAAACCCTGCTATGACATTGGTGGTAATACCCCGCTCGGCAAGCAGGCTCGTTACCACCGATGTCAGGCCCAGAGCTTCAAGGCTGGAGTGGCCCTCAAGGGTTATGCGGCGGAAAACTCTGTAGTAGTCCAGGCCTTCGGCTTTGGCCTGCTCCAGAGGAATAACCAGGGTAAGACCTTCCAGTTCGGCAATGCTGACAATAGGTTTCAGCTTTTCCAGCTCACCATACTTTGCGCGAGGAACGGTGCAATAGACATAGGTCGTCGAGTCCAGTTTTGGTGAGAGCTGCTTGATCAAATCCTGCAGAAACGTTGGTCGCTTCATTTTCTATATCCTTTAGCCAAATGTTGAGGGCATCTTGAGTATAGTGGCTGCCACGATGTTGCGAGAGTCATTGGTCAGGCTTTAGCCACGGAAGTGCTACTGGGCGCTGGCTGGAAACTGGGATCTGTTTCCCAGCATTTGACCCTGTGATTGCAGACGTTCGCCGAGGGCTATCTGGCGCTGTTCCCAGTGTGCCAGTACAGTACCTAAATTTTCATCTCCGTGGCGAAGCGCAACGGCAAGGTCTATCGCATTGGCGGCCGCTTTTGAGGTGCTTGCTGCGGTATGCGGCCTTGGTACAAACGCGGCGTCTCCGGTCAATATAACACGCCCGAAAACCATCCTATTCACTGACAGATCCAGTATCGCCTGGATAAATGGCTCTTTGGTTGCCAGAACCAGTCTGGCCATTTGCGGAGCCAGCTGCGACTTTGCCGCCACGTGCATTTCATCGACAGACTCCTGCTTCGCTAATCCGGGAGGCACGGATGTCGGTCGGCTCCGGCCAGTTCTGTCCGTAAGCAGTTTCGGTAGATCATCTGCGCTGACATTTCGGTACCAGACCCAGTTAAAGTAGCGATCCCCTGCCCGTGTGGAACCATCCGGGGCCGGAATCAGATACTGAAGAATGTGAGAGCCCGGATATTGATGGAACACAAAGCGTTGGCTCAGCAATTCGGCCACTTCAGGATCAAGCTCGCCTTCCTTTACCAATCCCCGCCATGCCACGTAGCCCGCGTAGTCGGGTGTTATGCCTGGCAGCATAAGTGATCGGACGGTCGAGTTTACTCCGTCTGCCCCGATTAACAGATCGCCAGTGACTACTCGCCCATCTTCGAAGACTGCTGTGACCTTGCTATCGTCTTCTTCACTGACACTGACCAATCTTGAATTCAAATGATAGTTGTCGTCAGGGATGGCATTACGCATGGTGTTGTAGAGCATCGGCCAGGATGTCAGAGTTTGCTGGCCGTGCATCCGCTGCGCGATACTTCCGTCATCATTAAGAAACAACCGCTCATGGGAAACTACGCCCAGGTCCGGGTAGTCTTTTAGCCCGGCGAGTTCAAACGCCAGCTCCACTTCGGGCTGCAATACAATACCTCCGCCACGGCTTTCCAGGGCGTGTGGTGTCCGCTCAAAGATATCTACCTGCCAGCCGATACTGCGTAACATAATCGCATTGAACAGCCCCGCGAGGGAGCCGCCTACAATAATCGCTCTGGGCTTGATGTTGTCATTCACATCAGCTCTCCTGTTGAATATTGACTCACATTGCATCACACAAGGAGTAAACAACATGCGCGTCAATGCTCTGGTAACTGTGACTGCCTTGTTGACCCTGGCAGGTTGTCAAGCCAGGCCATCAAGCGACATGGAGGCGCCATTTCCTCAACCGCAAACGCCGTTGAAGGCGGTTGGTCAGGAGCCTGGCTGGATACTCAAGATGACAAACGATGCTCTGAGTCTCAGCTATCAATACGGTGAAAAGCAGTTTCAGGCCACCAATCCACAGCTTGAGCACACCACAAAGGGTTATCGATATACCGCCGTCAGTTCAGAGGGCGAGAAGCTGATCTTGTATATCGATGACCAGAATTGCACCGACAGCATGAGCGGCATGCCCTACCCTTACACTGCAACGGTCATTATCGGAAACCAGACACTGGAAGGCTGTGGCGGTGATCCTTAGAGCCTGCTAGCCGGGGAACAATGGGTTGTTAAGGAGATTGCCGGCGCCGGCTTGGATATCAGAGAGCTTTCGCAAATCGAAATGGCCTGCGCGCCGGCCTTGATGATGCAGGAAGAGCAATTGCTCGGCATGATGGCCAATGTCCGCAGGTTTAGCCTGAACGAAAAAGGCGACTTGGTGCTGAGTAGCAGTCCGTATTCCAGGTTGCGTTTGAGCGCCGGGGAACGTCGTTGAGACTGAACAGGGCCTGGCTACCGGTTTCCGAAAATCGGTAGCCAGGCCCTGAACGGAATCCGCTCGGGACGGACTATTTTTCAACTTCCTCCTCTGCGCTATCAGACATATTTCCCACGCCCTGTTTCACCTTCTGCCAGGCGGAAGAAGTGGCTTGCTTGGTGTCTTCCCATGCGCTGCTGCTGGTCTCCTTGGTGTTTTCCCAGGCCTTGCTCAAAGCGTCACTGGTCTGGTTCCACCAGCTTTCATCGTATTCCGGCAACGCTTTGACCTCATCCTGGGTCGCTTCAATATGGACCTCGTAATCCTGGTCATCGAACTCGTCGTCGCCGTCGCCCTCCATACGCAGGGTGAAGGTGCCACGCTCAGCCACTACATCACGGCCCCCAAGGCCAACGACGTCACCGGTCTTGATCACCAGTGAGTGGACCGACATGTTGTCGTCCATGAGAATGTTCTGCACTTCGCCGATCTCTTCACCGTTGCTGTCGTAGACGTCTGCGTCCATCAGGTCATCGGCTGAATAAAGTCCCTGGGCCCCATGGGCCGAGAGGCTGAAGGCCATGGAACCGGCTACCAGGGAAAGGCCCATTGCCCGAATCAAACGTGCGCGCGTCATAGTAAACTCCTGTTTTTGCTGTGCTCCTGTGAATTACCCCGCGCTTTGAGCCCGGGGCATTTACGCGATGGACAGCGATCGCGTTATTAATCACGCTAGCAGCCGCCCGATCAATTACCTAATGACCGTATGGCAATTTTCGATTCGTGATTCGTCCGCATTGAAGAAGGACAGCATCGGTCCAGTTAACACCCAGGCAGATGTGCACGATTTCAGCCGGCTCGTTCAGCACCCCGAGTGATTCCAGCGGCAGAGAAACGCTGAACCAGCATCACAATCACTAACAGGGCTGTGATCCAGTGATTGAGAGTCGAGATTGAGGAAGCTCTGCGCAGCCTGCCTGTCGATGCTGTCTGGAAAGCTGCTTGAACTGGCGAAAGCCGAGGGTGGCATCAGTGATGCGTGTAGCCGATACGCAGAACCGGTTCCAACTCCGCTGCGGGCACCGGCTTTGAAAAGAAAAAACCCTGGGCGAAGTCGCAACCGGCCGCCTTGAGCCAATCCCGCTGTTCCGCCGTTTCTACGCCCTCTGCCACCACCTGCAGCCCGAGTTTGTGAGCCATCATAATGATCGTCTCGGCGATGGCGTGGCTGCTGGAGCCAGGTTCGTTCTCCCGCACAAAGCTTTGATCAATCTTCAGGTAGTTAACATCAAAGCGCTTGAGGTATGCGAGCGAGGAATAGCCGGTACCGAAATCATCCAGCGCCAACTGAACACCGGCATCCCGGAGCTCGGTAAAATTTCTCTCCAGCTGTTCTGAATCGCCGAGAAAAACGTTCTCAGTGAGCTCGATTACAATGCTGGTATTGGAGTGCAAAAATTTTTCCAGGTGGGCTTCCCAGGGCTTGCTGTGAATGTTCTGGGTAAACTGTAGGGGCGATGAGTTAATGGTGACCTGGAATGAGCTGTCCATAAACTCTGACCAGTTAACAGCCTGGGCCGCGGCTTCGGAAAATACCCAATGCTCAAGCGAAGACATGAGACCCGACTCCTCTGCCACCCCCAGGAATTCATCCGGCAGCTTGAGCCCCTGCTCGGGATGCTGCCATCGCAACAGCGCCTCGGCTTTGACGATGCGACCGTTGGACAGATCTATAATGGGTTGGTAGAAAAGCCTGAGCTGCTTGCCGAGGGGGGCCTCGCGCAGGTCATTGATCAATTGTTGGCGCTGGGAGCGGGCACTCTTCATGATGTCAGTGAAATAGCACAGCCGGTTACGGCCCGAATGCTTGGCCAGGTACATGGCCTGATCGGCGTCGTTCAACAACTGCTGGGCGGTGCCGGCATCCTCGGGAAACAGCGTTATGCCGATACTGCCCGATAGGCTGGCTTCGTTTTCGTCCAGCTGGAAAGGTCGCTCCAGAGCCGCGAGTATATTACCGGCAATGCCCTCAATGAACTCTCGGTCGCCGGTGTCCAGCAGCAGCACAGTAAACTCATCGCCGCCGATGCGGGCAACCGTATCTGTTTGTCGCACACAGGCACTGACCCTCTCAGCGATCTTTTTTAACAGATTGTCCCCGGCATCATGGCCGAACCTGTCATTGATACCCTTGAAATGATCAAGGTCAATGAAGAGCAAGGCGAAAGGATCACCGGTACGGTCGGAATGGGCCGCGTGCTGGCTGAGCCGGTCCATGAACAGCCTGCGATTGGGCAGTTTGGTGAGGAGGTCGAAGTTGGCATGGCACCAGATTCTTGCTTCCGACTCCTTGCGGAGGGTAATGTCATGGGCAATACCGGAGACGGCTTCCACCTCTCCCTTATCGTCGATGACCGGGGCATAAAGGTACTCATAATAATGAATGTCGCCGGAGGGCCCCTCTATTCGAACCTCCCCCTCGCGCTGTTCCTTAAAGCGAATGACGTCCTGCAGTTTCACTTCACCGTTGTACCTGGAATGCAGTGGCATTTCAGAAAATGCCCGGCCAATGATGTCTTCAGCCTTTACCTGACAAAGGCCAGCCATGGCGTTGTTGGCGTATAAAAAGGTGCCATCAAGATTCAGGATATAACAGGGATCTGGCAATGAGGACAACATGGTTTCAAACAGGCGCCCCTGTTTCTGCTTTTTCAGCGCGTAGTTCCCAATGGATTGCGCCAGGGCCATGTCGATCTCGTTGTCGAACCTGATCAGCTCCTTCGCATCCTCCTTACCGGTACAGCCGCCAAACTGCACCCATAGCTCAATAACCGTGACGCGCAGGGCACGGAATTCCGCCGCGACATGCACGATATCTGCACCCAGATCATGCCTTTCGGAGCCATGGATGCGAGCGGAGTTCCCGCTGTCCGGATGTTGGGGGCAGAATTCAGCAAAGCGGTCATGGCCTATGGGCGGCTGCTCAAGTTTCACCGCAATGCCCAGCAGTATCTCCTTGATGTGGTCGCGTAATTCTTCCCTGGACAGGTGCGGAATGGGCAAAATTTTATCAGCGTCGTATTCCCATATCCGCAGGATATCTTCCATGTGGGTGCGAATAAACTCAGACAGCCTCATCCGTGGGTCACCTCGGGCTTTGTAAGGGTTTCAGCTTTTAATGTGGTCGATTGAATGAATTTTTGCAATCTCCTCAGTAACGAAAGCACTCATCAGGGACCTTTCAGGACAAAGCGCCCTCCACAGCGTTCAGGAAACCTGCCATATCCACTACCTGCTCCGAATCCGGGTCGACGGTTTTCCCCTTGAGATCTGCAGTGACAATGCCCCTGTCGACCGTGTTGGTCAGCGCTGTCTTGAGGTTAACCGCGTATTCGGCCAAGGGTTCGTTACCCTCGCGCTCACCCAGGGTTTCAAGAGCGTTAGCGAGTGCAAAGATCAAGGCGGAGGGGTTGAAGTGGGCGTCGCGGCCATCGCTCTCCAGATATTTCAGATAGAGATCATGAGCGGTGCCATGGGGTGCCTCGAAGAGCATGGTGCCGTCCTTGCTCTCGATGATGGAACTGGCAGTGGCAAGACTGCCGCCCAGCGCAGCGGAGATGTCCGAGAAGATGTCGCCGTCCAGGTTCTGGGAGGGGTAAAGGGCATTTCTCGGAGGGTCTGTGATCATTTTCTTGAGCTGACTGGAGGGCCGCATAATCATGAAAGACGGCGGTGGCGTATGATCCTGGGCCAGCTCCCGCCGCACTTCAGTAATGACGTTGCTGAAGACTTCGTCGTATTCCATGTACTCGCGCTTGAGACCGAAATAAACCTCTTTGTCCTTGCGGGATGCATCCCGGAACACCTGAGCCACCCAGTCCTTGATGGCTTCACGATCATTGGACATGAGCAGCATGGGATCGCCTTTCCGGACACGGCGGGCATGCTTTTCGTCGCCGTCCACGATGACCTTGAGGATGCCGTCTTCCTGGGCCGGCATATTGAAGCTGCCGTACTGGTCGCCTCCGCCGGCGCTCATGCGAGAGATGGATACATGGGCACCACGGCTGGGAATACCAAACTCCCGCAGATGATTGACCAGCTTGAACAGCTTGCGTCCGGTGGTGTTGTCCGGCACACCCCAGAGCGCTCGTTCTGGCGGGTTGGAGACGATGCGCGCGGCCTGGGCGTCAATGAGCTCGTAGTAGTAGCTCAGCCCCAGGTCACTGATCTGTTGGCGGTAGTCACTGTGATATATATCCTCAATCACTGTGCGCATAGCACCATCGTAGCCGGGGATTACGGTGTCTTTCAGGCCCAGGTAGACATCCCTTTTCTCATCGATGGCACGCTGGAAAAAGCGGTGAGCCCAGGCTTTGACGTCCTCCACATCGTTGGTGGCCAATAGCCAGGGGTCCCCCTTGCGAACTTCACGGCGGTGTAATTCCACCGGGTCCCCGCTGCTGCCCACAAACATCAGCTTGACCACACCCGTGGCTTCGGAAAGCTGGTTGAAGCTTTCCTTGATACCGCCGAACTCCATGGTATCCACTTCGATATCACGACCAATCCAGTCAGGCCGGCTGATGTTAAGGTTGCGAAACTGGATGTCCTCGCGGGTGATGTTGCCGCTGATACCCTTGCGAATGGCGCCGTTGGGAGATTTGGTGGCCAGTGGGTGAAGGTTGTCGGCGTCCACTTCCGGGTGCTTGCGAAGCAATTCCTCCAGTTGCTGGCGGTTGACCGTCATGCCAGCGTTCTTCACACCTACGCCATGGCGCTGCAGGGCTTCGATGGCATCAATCACCGCCTGGCCATTGGTTAACAGGCGGTGCTCGGCCGACAGGTCGATTTCCTCGAGCTGAATGTCCAGGCGTGCGGCCACGAATTTGTCGAGAATCTGGTCGAAAGCCACCTGGGCCATTTCATCGCCGTGAAGGATGACCAAAGGCGACGTAACATTGATTCTGTTATTCATAATTTCTCCCTGCGGTATTGGCAGTGTAAGTCGATCTTATTATGCCCCGGACCGGGTTATCCCCAGCTGCTGGTTGACGGAGTCGCGAATCTTGCGGTAACGGTCCGGATTATTGATTAAGGTGTCCAGGTCATCCTCGGGGAAAATGTCGTTCTTCTTTTTCCTGGCTTCGTCTCTGGAAAATATAGACGGTATCAGCTGTTCCAGACAGCGCAACATGACTTCTGGCGAAACCGACGCGCCGGGCGATGCGCCCAGCAGCGTCCCGTAGGTCTTGTCGTTGGACACAACAATTTCCGTGCCCATCTGCAAATCCCCGTCTTTGATGATTTGCACCCGTTGGCCGGCTGCAATGGGTTTCCAGTCAAACTTTTTACTCAAGCCCGGTGCAAAGCTGTCCAGTTCCTCGAACATGCTCTTTTCACCCTTGAAGCTTTCTGAAACCAGATACTTGACCAGTGGAAAATGCTCCAGGGCCACGTTCAGCAAGCCCGGAATATCATGCAGACGAATGGAAGTCAGGTAATCAAAGAATCCACGGCCTCTCTCAAGAACCGGTTTGAACGATGCGAAGGGGCCGAAAAGCAGGTAATGCTTGCCATCCACCACCCGCAGATCCAGATGCGGTACGGACATGGGAGGTGCGCCAACTTTCGCTTTTCCATAGGTTTTGGCGGTGTAGTACTTGGCCTGTTCCTCGCTGATCTGGGCCTGCAAAAAACGCCCGCCTACAGGAAAGCCGGCGAACCGGCTGCGGAACGGCAAGTGGCTTCGTTTCAGGAGTGGAAACGCTCCTCCACCTGCGCCTACAAAGAGCACATCGGCCCTGTGCTGGACCGGAACCCCGTTGCTGACAGCCTCGATAACCCAGCGCCCGGTGGGGCTTTTGTGAACGCGCTTAACGTGAGTGCCATACTCGATTTTGACACCCAGCTCCTTCACCGCATGGTCTGCCATCTGCTCCGTCAAGGCACCAAAGTTGACGTCCGTGCCGGTCTCAATGACGGTAGCCGCCATCTTCTCATGGCGTGGGCGCTCATCCATGGTGTAGGGAATCCAGCTCTTGATCTCGTCAAAGTCCTCGGAGTAGCGCATCTGCTCGAAAAAGTGATGGGCCGACATTTCCTTGTATCGCAATCTCAGTTCCTCGATCGCGGATTCGGAAACAATGGTGCAGTGCTTGGTCTGGTTAATAAACGTCGTGGGGTCTTTGATGGCCCCTTTTTCGATCAGGTGAGCCCAGAACTGCTTGGCAACGTTGAACTGGGCATGAATTTTCAGGGCCTTTTCGACCGAAATGACCTCTTCATCCACCGGGGTATAATTCAGCTCGCAGTTCGCCTCATGGCCCGTACCGGCGTTCCAGAACGCCGAGGAATTTCCGGCCCCCGCCCTGTCCAGTCTTTCCAGAATGGTGATGTCCAGATCCGGGGCCAGCTCTTTTGCCAGAGTGGCAAAAGTGGTTCCCATAATGCCCGCGCCGATGATGATTACGTTCATAGAATCTACTCGCCAGTTCAATTTCAGATGTTAATCATTAAAATCTTCTGGCATGAAAATACCATGGTTCCGGCATACCCTGAAAATCTGACGCAGGTCTGGGGCTCCATTCCGGGGGTTTTTACTAGTGCAGGCCCGGTTGCGGTTGGTGGTAATCGCCCTTCTTCAGGTTTGCCAGATAGGTTTCCAGTGGTTCAGGCCGGGCAATACCATAGCCCTGGACGTAGTCGACCCCAAGCTCACCCAGCTCCTGCAAGACACTGGCGCTCTCGACGAACTCCGCAATTGTCTTTAACCCCATAACGTGGCCAATATTATTGATCGCCGCCACCATGGCGCGGTCAATCGGATCGCTAGCCAGGTTCTTGATAAACGTGCCATCGATCTTCAGATAGTCCACTGGCAGGTTCTTGAGGTAGCCGAATGAGGACATCCCGCTTCCGAAGTCGTCCAGGGAAAAACGACATCCCAGTGCCTTCAGAGTCTGGATGATGTGGCGTGCCTTGCTCAGGTTGGCGATGGCTTCTGTTTCGGTAATCTCAAAGCAGATCACCCGGGGTGAAACAGCGAAACGCTCGAAGCAGCTGTAGATGAATGTAAGAAAGCCCTCATCCCCCAAGGATGCGCCCGACAGGTTGATGCTGCAGGTTGAAACACAGTTTGAACCTGCCCTGGCAAGCTTGGCAAAGGCGGTCTCGAGGACCCATTGATCAATGCTGACCATCAGGCTGTAGCGCTCTGCCGCCGGAATGAAGGCCATTGGCTCCACCAGCTTTCCATCCGTATCCAGAAGGCGAAGTAATAGCTCGAAATGCCCACCCTCTTGGTCAGGCCTCGCCGACGACGCAGACGCCGTTGTCACAATGGTCTGGCTATGCAGACAGAACCTGTTTTCCTCGAAGGCATCGCGGATGCGCCCCACCCATTGGGTTTGCCGAAACCTGTGGGCCAGCGCCTGGTCATCCATGCTGTAGAGGTGGATCCGGTTGCGGCCGTTCTCCTTGGCAAGATAGCAGGCGTTGTCGGCAGCGCTGAGCAGGTCGGCCAGAGACCAGCTGTTGTCGGTAAAGTTGACCTGGCCAATACTGAGCCCGACTCGAAACGGCTTGCCTTCCCAGGTAAAATTGAGATTCTCGAGCTCTTCTTTCAGCGCCCTGGCAATACGGGTGGCAGCTGACACGGAACAATCCTGCAACAACACTCCAAATTCATCGCCTCCCAGGCGCGCCAGCAGATCGGACTGCCTGAGGTGCTTTTGCAGCACCGGACCAAGCATGCGCAACAAGGCGTCCCCCGCCAGGTGGCCACAGGTATCGTTGACCACCTTGAACTGATCGAGATCCAGGAACATAAGGCTATGGGAACCATCCACTCCCACCGGTGCGTCCAACAGGCTATGCAACCGTTGTTCAAAGGCACGTCGATTGAGCAGCCCGGTGAGACCGTCGTGGCTTGCCTGGTAAGAGACCTTGGCCGCCAGTCTGCGAGCGTGGGTGACATCATGAAACACCATGACTCCCCCGATGAGCCGACCCTCCCGGTCCCGGATGGGCGCCGCCGAATCTTCGATCGCAAACTCTGTACCATCCCGATGCCGCAGCATCGTATGATTCGCCAACCCGACAGTGTTTCCATGAACCAGCACATGCCCAAGGGGGTTTTCCACCGGCTCGCGAGTCTGTTCATTGAAAAGCCGGAAAACCTCAATCAGTTGAAGCCCGCGGGCTTCGTCTGCCGACCAGCCGGTAAGGGCTTCGGCAACAGGGTTGAGGTAGTTGACCCGGCCTTCAATGTCGGTCGTGATCACGCCGTCACCGATGGAGTTCAGGGTGACCTGTGCCAGTTCTTTTTCAGCGAAGAGCTGGTTTTCTGCCTGCTGGCGGCAGGCGATCTCCCGGTTGAGGGCGTTGACGCGCCGGGTGATCTCGACAAAGCGACGGTTTGCCGCACTCTCGACATAGCAGCGAACGATCACTTGAGCAGGTGAGCTCCTGTCAACCCAGAGTCTCGCGCCGTAGGTGATGTATCGCTCACCGGCCACGCTGGTGACCACAACCAGGCCACGAAGAAACTCCCCGCTGCGGACCCAAAGTCTTATGGACGCTTCCAGTTTGGCCGGTTCGTTAACCAGGTCGTGCAGTTTGCTTCCGTTGTCCAGACCGCCAAAGGCCTTCCGCGCTGCCTGATTCATGTCGAGAACCCTACCCTCAGAGGAAAGCAGCAGAAGGGGCTCGGGCAGCAGATTCTCGAGTGATTTGTCGTCCATGTCCGACTCAGGCATCAAGGTCAAGATTGGAAGTACTCTTGCCCAGGGGCAGCTTCAGACTCTGCACCGGGCTGGAGATGAATGACCACTCGGCACCCCCGATCGCCCCGGGCTATTGTCTCTTCCAGGGTTACTTTGGCGTAACCAAGACTTTGCGACGCGATCATGCCAAACACATTGCTCGTCATCATGCACATGGAGGGTCGCCCTACTACCTCCGCGGCAAAGGGGCAGGCCCTGTTTCCCAGTACAATACGGTTATCGTTCTGCTCGACGATGTAGAAGTCGCCTTTGATTCTGCCCTTGAGGTCCACGAGTACATCGGCGACCTGGGCGCGGGTCAGCCTGGACACACCCAGAGCCTTTTTATAGTCAAGATCCATCTGGTTCCCCATATTCTGGCCGACAATGCTGATGAAACCTGACGCCTCTTTAAGCCCGACAATATCTTCCAGCACGCCGGAAAGTTCGCGTATCAAATTGCGAAGAAAGAGATCTCTCTCGAGGGGTATGTCCAGCTGGATCAGGGGGACACGCCTGGATTCGGTATCAACGGTTGCCATATAAGTTACCTGTTGACTGGCAACGCCGGGACGGGGCGGCATTGCGCGGGGAGTCGGGCGACAGAGAATGTCCCTGACCTGATTGCGCTGTGAAAGCCGCTAATCAGGATACAACAGTGTAGAGGAGCGGAAGATTGCTCCGGCGTTACAATCTGGTTATGTAAAAAATGCGGTAATGGGTGGATGAGCCCTGTGGTTATTGAAGTTCAAGTGAAACAGTTCTACTTCAGGTACTATGCTAATCAGAGGGAGAAGCCCTAAGCGGGCACATAGAAACAGATTGCTTCGCAGAGTTATCACTGAGCCATTTCATTCGTGATAGCGGAATTTCAAGGAGAGTTATATGGCAGGGCAGCCAGACACCTTTGAGCTTTTCACCGATCTGACCGAGGCACTTGCTTCGGCCTGCTCAGTGGTTTGCGCGGCGGTCATTGTCAAAGGCGAATGCTCTCCCAGCCATCTCGTCGGTGACGAGGATGCCGCCAAACTGTTGCTGACGCTCGAAAGCGTTCAGGCGACACTAGAAGACGGGATTCCGCGAACGGAGATGCCTCCATTTAACGCGCCTCTGGCAGCCGCTGCTTTCATCGCTGTTGAACCCCTGAGCGTGCCCTACCAGAAAGCACCGGCGCCAGTCATTGCGTTCGCGGGCGACCACCTTGCCGATCGTGATCGCGCGGTGGCTCTCCTGCACTCGCTGACGGCGGAAACCGGCAACGAGCTGATGAGATTGAGGCAATCGCCTTTTTTGGCAGCGGCTCTCGCGGAAATTGAATGCGGAGTGACCATCGCTGATCCCAGTCTTGAGGACACCCCGTTAATTTACGTCAACGCCGCATTTGAACGCATGACGGGTTACCCGAAAGCCGATTTGTTGGGCCGTAACTGCCGCTTTCTTCAGGGTAATCTGACAGACCAGCCCGGCCTTCGAATCATTCGCAACGCCCTCTCCCGCGGCATGGATTGTACAACTGTGGTGACCAATTACCGCAGTAACGGTGAGCCCTTCGAAAACCGGGTCAAGCTCCGAACGCTTCGCTCGAATGATGGCGCGCTTTCTTACATTATTGGCATTCAGCTCGATGTCACCAGAGAACATGCTGCCCTCGACTCGCTGGCCCGGCAAAAGCATCGCTATGAAAGCCTGATTGAAACGCAATCAGGCTACATCTGGCTCATGAGTGCGGAAGGCGAGCTCATGGAGGTGCCCGAAAAGTGGCTTGAGCTAGCCGGACTGCCATCGTCAGGCGGCCAGCCGGATCTTGCAGCAATTCGTGACGCGTTGCCACCGGACGCTGCGCAAGCATTCAAGGAGGGATGGGTAGAGGCCCTCAGAAATACGACTCCGTTTCAGGTAATCTATCAGCTACCCGCCAGGAGCGATTCTCCAAGGTGGTTCCTGGATCGTGTCACGCCGGTGCTCGATGACGAAAACGGGCTCCTTGAGTGGATCGCCGCTTCTCAGGACATTACTGACCTGAAAACCGCCGAGAAGGAAGTTGAGCGTGCTGCGTATGAGGATCGTCTGACCGGCCTTCTGTCCCCGGAGGGTTTTGCTCAACACCTCGACGAGCGCCTCAGGGAGGGCGACCTTCACCCTGCGAGTCCGGTGGTTGTCGTCGACATCAAGGCCCTCAGAGAAATCAATAATACTCAGGGCTATGACGTCGGAGATGAGGTGTTGCGGGAGGTCGCCCGTCGTTTGAGAACCGAGATAGGCGAGCATGGATTGATTGCGCGCACCGGTGGCGACGAATTTACTGTGCTCGCTCCACTCGATTGTCAGCGCACGAGGCGTCGATTGCGGGAATGCATGGCGGCCGTCTTCGATGTTCCCTTCCAAATCAGAGGCTTTGCTTTCCACGTTGATGCATCATTCGGTTATGCAAGAATCCGAAGCAGCGCCGGCGATGCCCGCAAGCTCATGACCGACGCCGCGTTGGCGATGCATCAAAGCCAGCACAATCCCTCCGCGACCTGGACCCAATACACAAAAGCACTTGAGCACCAAACCCGCGAAACGGTTAACCTGACCACGAAACTTCGTCGTGCCCTTGAAACCGACCAACTGGAACTGCACTACCAACCCCAGGTTGATCTGGTGAGCGGCGGCATTGTTTCGGCTGAAGCCCTGCTACGCTGGAATCATCCACAGGTGGGCTTTATTGCGCCAGATCAGTTCATCCCGCTGGCTGAACAGAGTCAGCTGATCGGGCCTATCGGGGACTGGGTATTACGCCAGGCTTGCCGGGATCTCAGGGCGTGGCGTGACGGCGGGCTCCCGGTCACCCCGGTATCGATCAATTTATCCCTGATCGAGTTCCAGCTCGGCTCCATTCCGGACAAAATCCGTCACGCACTGGCGGAATTCGATCTCCCGCCCGGGATGCTTACCCTGGAGATTACGGAAAGCGTCTTCGAGCAACACAGTCAGGCTTTGAGACAGGATCTAGAAACTCTCAGCGCAATGGGGGTTCGCTTGTCTCTGGACGACTTCGGAACAGGCTATTCGTCACTGGGTCATTTGAACGACTATTTTTTTGATGAAATCAAAATCGACAAGAGCTTCATTTTCCAGTTGGATGAGGGCCCCTACTCTCAGGCCATCGTTAAGGCCGTTGCCGTCATCGCCGCAGCGCTTGGCGCCGATGTCGTGGCCGAAGGGCTTGAGCTGGTGAGCCAGGTAGCGACAGTCCGACAGCTTGGTTGTACTAAAGGACAGGGTTATCACTTCAGCCGCCCGGTTACAGAATCCTGTTGGCGCCAATTATTGATTGACCAAAATGCCTTCGCTTAAAAGGCCTTGGCGCTGGCGCAAAGAGTCATAGCTCGTCAAGAGTCCTTCCTCGCCTGACGCGAACAATGTCCGCCATAATGGCCAGTGCAATTTCGGAGGGGGTTTTGCTGCCAAGGTTGAGCCCGATCGGCATGTGAATGCGGTCGATATCGACCTCACTCAGCCCACCGGTGCGGCGAAGGCGTTCGGCTCGGGTCTGGGATGTGCGAACAGACCCCATCACACCGATGTAGCTCGCGGAGGTTTTGACGGCCGCCATCATTGCCAGATCATCAATACGGGGATCGTGCGTGACTGCAACCACAGCGGTGGATGGCGTACAAGCACCCGCAGACGCAATGTACAACGAGGGAAGCTGAGGGACGAAATCAACGCCTTCAGGCAGTTTCAGGCCGCGGGTGACTTCTTCCCGTGGGTCGCAGAGCACCACCTGGTAACCCAGGCTGACAGCGAAACTTGCACAGGCCTCTGCAACCGTTGAGTAGCCTGCGAGGATAAGCCTGGCGATGGGGCCGACACGTACTCTGACAAGCTCCTCTGCCTCCTCCCATAGCACGCGCGGCCCCAACGCCCCAGCTTCGTCGAGCCAGCACTGGCCATCCGTAAGCCTGACATGCCGGGCGAGCTCCTTTTCTCCCGACAGGGCTTCCCTGACCTGCTCAAGGTGAGCCAGGTTCCCGGGAGTGGCGGACATTCGCTCCACCAACACTTCCAGAGTGCCGCCGCAGGGCAAGCGAACGCGGGCATTTTCGGGCCCGTTCGACGCTGCGCCATAGTGGACGATGACCGCAGGCAACTCATATTCACCGTCAGCCAGTCGCGCCAGGAAGTCCTCCTCAATACAGCCGCCTGAAAGTGACCCCAGGTGCTCAGCATCTGAATTGGCCACCATCAGAGAGCCGGGCTCCCGCGGCGATGAACCGAAGGTGGACAACACCGTGCACAGCCAGACTGCCCGATCATTCGACAGCCATTCGATGGCCTGCTCAACCACCCGATAATCCAGGCTTTGCATAGACGTCAGCTCAACTGGTTGCCCACAGGAAGGCGGCGGATGCGTTTTCCGGTCGCCGCGTAAATGGCATTGCACAGGGCCGGCGCAACCGGCGGCAGGCCGGGTTCGCCGGCACCGCCCATGGCGTCGTCGGGATTATCGATCAGGTGTACCCGGACCACTTTCGGCGCGTCTGGCACTCGTGGGATCAGGTAACTGTCAAAGTTATCCTGCTGGGCGACACCATCCTTGAAGGTCACCTCGCTTTGCAGTGCGATACCAATGCCCATCACACAAGCGCCCTCCATCTGGGAGCGAATGCGCTCCGGATTGGCCTGGGGCCCGCAATCAAAAGCAATGTCCGCCCGATGGATGGTCAGCTCACCTTCTTCGTCCACCTCCACATCAAAGACAATGGCAGTGTAGGAGACAAAGCTGTGGTGGAAGGCCAGGCCCAGCCCTCGCCCTTTGCCGGTCTCGCGCCCCCAGCCGGCTTCCTCGGTGGCGCGCTCAATCACCCGGCGCATGCGAGCCACATCGATGGGGTACAGGTCCGGGTCTTCGCCATAATTCCAGCCGTCGCCGACGGTCAGGTTATGAACTTCCCGGCCCGGCCCGAGCAGGTCCAGCACATAGTCCCTGTGGTCTTTACCCGCGGCCACGGCCATTTCATGGGCAAAGCTCTGGATCGCCCAGGCATGCGGCAGATTATAGACCGAACGGAACCAGCCGATGCGGACATGGGCCGGCGCCGGTGGGTTTTCCAGCCGGATCGCGGGAATGCTGAATGGCATGGTGTTGAAGCCCATGCCAAGCTCGAATTCACCTTTGTGCTTGGGGTCCGGAGCAAAGAGCGAGCCGATGCTGGGAGACAGGGTGCGGTGGCGCCAGCTGGTCGCCTTGCCCTCTCCGTCCAGGCCCGCTTCCAGGTGATCGACGGAGACCGCGTGGAAGTAGGCATGATGAATATCATCCTCACGGGACCACTGCAGTTTGATGGGCTGGCCCTCAAATTCCTTGGCAAGCCGCGCCGCCTCGGTCACAAAATCCGGTTTCGATTTTCGTCCAAATCCGCCGCCAAGCAGGGTCTGGTGAAGGGTAACGTTTTCCAGGTCCATCTCCAGTATTCCGGCAATACCCTCACGGGTCGCCCTCGGGTTCTGGACCGGGGCCCAGGCTTCGGCCTTGCCGTCCTTGACTCTTACCACGGCTACCGGTGGCTCCATAGGGGTTTGTGCCATGTGGGGCATGTAATAGGTTGCTGATACCCGCGTGCTGGCCTCCTCCAGAGCGGACTCGACATCGCCGGACTGACGGACGACTTTGCCGGGGGATTGCGCCGCCTTTTCCAGGGCCTCCCGATACGTCTCAGAGGTGTAATCGGCATTGTCCCCCGCCGGGCCGTTGTCCCACTCGATCTTCAGGGCCTTGCGGCCCTCCATGGCAGCCCAGGTATTGGTGGCCACCACAGCAACACCACCCAGCGGGCTAAAGGCCGCGGGCTGACCAGTGCCCTCAATGCGAATTATCTTTTTAACCCCGAAAACCTTCAGTGCCTCACTGTCATCAACGCTTTTGACCTTGGCGCCATAAACCGGCGGGCGGGCCACGACCGCGTAAAGCGTGTTCTCAAGGTCTATATCGGCGCCAAAAATTGCCTTGCCGGTGACAATATCCTCTCCATCAATGGCCTTGGGGTAGGCTGATTTCAGCTCACCGTTGATCAGCCCGGACTCCTTGCCAATGAAGCGCAGCTCGCTGTCGGATTTCAGAACCAGGTCATTCCGCCCGGGAACCTCAAGTTCCCGCGCCGCTTTTGCCAGTTCTCCAAAGCCAAGTTCTTTGCCCGATGGCTGGTGAACCACCTTGTGGATCCCGGCACGCACCTCATGTACCGGAACATCCCACTGATTGGCAGCAGCCTGTTCCAGCATCAATCTGGCGGCAGCCGCTGCACGGCGCATGGGATCATACCAGTGGCGCATGCTGCGGGAGCCATCGGTGTTCTGGTTACCGTACTTGTCCTGGTTGCCCTGAGCCTGTTCTACCCGGACCTGGTCCCAGTCCGCGCCCAGTTCATCGGCAGCCACCAGCACCAGGCTCGTGCGGATACCCTGCCCCATCTCGGCACGGTTGTTCACAATGGTAACCAGGCCATCGGAATCAATGTGGATGAACACGTTGGGGTCATCCACCCAGCCTCCCGGCATCGCACCGGCACCGAACTGGGCCTGCTCGTTGGCCAGCCCCAGATCCCAGCGGGCTGCCAGTAACAGTGCCGAGCCTCCGGCAAGCCCTTTCAGCAGGCCGCGACGGCTGACATTGGCGAGCAGCAGTGTATCGTCTGATTGGCTCATGAGCTGGTCTCCTTGTCTGCAGCCCGTTCAATGGCCGCCAGGATGCGATTATAGGTGCCGCAGCGGCAGAGGTTGCCAGCCATGGCGTCGACAATTTCCTGGGTATCAGGCGCCGGAGTCTTCTTGAGCAAAGCTGTGGCGTTCATGATCTGGCCACCTTGGCAGTAGCCGCATTGGGCCACTCCCAGGTCGAGCCAGGCTTGCTGGACTTTCTGCCCCACGGGGTCGTCGGCCATGGCCTCAATGGTGGTGATCTCGCCCTTGGCTGCGGAAACGGGCGTGACACAGGAACGTGTTGCTACCCCATCCAGGTGAACGGTACAGGCGCCGCACTGGGAGATACCGCATCCAAACTTGGTTCCTTTCATGCCGACAACATCCCTGATGGCCCACAGCAGCGGCATGTCGTCGGGAACGTCCAGCTCGTGCTGCTGCCCGTTTATGGTCAGATTTATCATCGATCTCTCCCATGTTTATGGTGTCGGGCCTGATGTTGAAATTAGCCCAAATAATAACCCTAGTACTTTTATGTCGGTGGTACCACTTCGCACGGAGTTTTATAGGGCTGATTTTACCGGGCTGCGAGACGGCTTGCTCCAGGTTTCAAGCGGAATTCCGCCTGGCTGCCAGCTGCGGCCATATGGCGTTCTGAGCGCAGCGCGCAGTGGGCTGGGATGACCTCTCGAGGTGACCATGTCGTCCACCAGCGAGTCTGAGGAGGTGATTATGTAAGGTTCCAGTAACCGTAAAAAAATTCGATAACCTACTCGATCACCGTTAGGGCAATAAAGGGGCGGCTTACCTGGCGGGGCTTGCCTTTATACTTATGTTTGATAGCCCAAATCTTGTGCAGTGATATACCCTCTGCTAGCTTTTAGAGGTCAGTCATGACTAACAACAACGTGACTGCCCTACCGCTAAAACAAGACCTTGACCGCCTTCTAAAAGGCTTTTTACTGGCAGAGGAAAACGCCATGGACGATCTGAAAGGTAAGACCGCAATTGTTACAGGTGCATCCCGAGGAATCGGCAAAGAAATCGCACTACAGCTCGCCAAGCGCGGCGCGGACGTGGCAATCAATTACGTGTCCCGTGAAGCTGACGCAAACAAAGTGGTAAAAGAGCTCGAAGACCTTGGGGTGCGAGCCCTGGCATTCCAGGCAGATCTGTCGCAGATGACAGCGGGCCGGGAACTGGTGCGCAAGGTTCATAAGGAATGGGGGCGAATTGACATATTGGTCAATAATGCCGGCATCACCCGCGACAAAGCGATGAAGAACCTTACCGATGAGGACTGGACAGAGGTTCTCGATACCAACCTGGGGAGCGTCTATGCAACCTGCTCAGAAGTTTGGCCGATCATGATGGAACAGAAGTTTGGCCGTATCGTGAATATCACATCATTCGTCGGGCAGGCCGGTAACTTTGGACAGGCGAATTACGCCGCCAGTAAGGGCGGGATCATCGCTTTCACAAAAACCCTGGCACTCGAGGGAGGACGGCACAATATTACCGTCAATGCCATTGCGCCGGGCTTTACCGAAACCGAAATGCTTGCCCAGGTACCAGAAAATATTCGTGAGAAAATCATCTCCCGCGTGCCCATGGGCCGCTTCGGCCAGCCCGAGGAAATTGCCAAAGCCGTGGTGTTTATAGCGGCTGATGGAGACTACATCACCGGCCAGCAGATCAACGTCAACGGTGGCGTCTATATGTAACAGGTATTCGGGAGAGCGGCTTTGCGGACGCTCTCCCGCATCCGTTTTTAATATCTCCCCCCCACCTCCCCCCGATGCAGCGAATGTTTCGTGCTACTTGACCGAAAGTCTGAGACTGAAACCGAGAACTGAACACAAAATTTGTGGTCTTTGACTTAGGACAAGTTGAGCGTTGCGACTTTTTGCTGAAATGCCGGCAGCTGTTCAAAATTCACCCAATGACAGCGCAGACAAGGCCTGTTTGGCAGGCAATTGTGAAAACCTTAATCGCAGAAGGAATTGATCCATGGCCACTGATACTTTCCGTTATACCCTCTCCTCCGAGCCACTGAACCGCCTCAGCAAACTGATGATGGAGACTTACAAGGATGCTGCAGACGCACAGATGAGTAGCCTACAAAGCTATATGGAATTGCTTGAGGAACAGGCGAACTCGGCTACCGCCATTCGAGATTTCAAAGGTATCAAGAGTTTCGTCGTGGAACAGCCCACTCGTCTCAAGCAAGTGGTGACGCAGATGGCAGAAGACACGAAGCAGTTTTCAGGGATTGCCCAAAACTTTCGTAAGGAAGCCTTTGAGGTTTTTCGGGCCCGCCTGATTCCTAACGCTGATGAGACGGGAAAATCCAAAACCACTGGATCTTGAACGTTACGCGGCAAACTTCCAGAACGGCGTTCGCAAACGCTGTTCGACAACTTCCGGCGGGTAGCCAACGTCTTTCAGGAGGCGTGGCTCGGTGGTCAGGACAAGGTGGAGGAAGTGACGCTTCATTCTCCACCCTTTGTAAAGTGACGCTGCTTTGCTCATTTCGATCGTCCATTCATAGGTAACAACAGGGTAAACCGTTACCGGTTTTCGTTAGTTACCTATTCTATGGACGACGGCTCTTGGGCCCCATACTTGGAAACCACTACCCCGCCTCTTTGCGGGGCCTGGAGGGCTACTTAATTATACCTATCCCTGGCCGTTGGACTTCTGCACGAGCGTTTTATAGATGTCATCCTTCAACTGCAGCCGCTGCTGCTTCATGCGGTGAAGTTTGTCGTCACCAATCGGAGCATCTCTGCGCTCAAGTCCCTCGATTTCCTGATCCAGCTCTGAGTACTGCTGGAAATTTTCCTTGAACTTAAGGTCGCTCTTTTTTAATTCGTCGATCAATTCTTTGTATTGCGGAAATTCTTTGTGAAGCTCGTGGTTGGAAATGCCCATTACCTCGTCTCCTTCTTATCGCAGAGTGGTTGGGCAGGATGCCATTACTGCCCGCAACTTGTGAACAGCCGAACCGCCCGCTAACCGAAAACCTACAGATCTGAAGCCAGTGGTTCCAGCCCTAGTGAATCCTTTAAATCCCGGTAGTTATCGCGATAGACAATGGCGCCCAACGCCATGGCGGCCTTGATGGCCATGCGGTCAAAGCTATCACGAATCAGGCCGGGTATGTTGGTTTTCAGCCTGACGCTGGCCGTCTCAATCAGTACGGCTCCCATTACCAGCAGGGCGTCGATCCTGCGGTTTTCACGATCGCCGTCCATGATATGGCTAGCGAGGGCCTTTGCGTCGCCCAGGATCACTTTCTCGTCCTCGTTCAGGCTTGCACCGTCAAACTCCATAAAACTCTGGAACCGCCCTGCCCGCTTCAACATGAACGCTTCCTTCACGGCCGGATCGGCTTCGTCGGTTCGGGGTTTGGTGTTGAGCAGCCCATGGAGGTGGAAGTCAACCTCGCCACTGGCACGCTTCTGTTCGAATACCTCCCTGATGTCTGCACGGGCAATGCTGGACGTGGTTTCCATGGCCTCGGCAATCACTGTTTCAAACGTCGTTTTCTCCACCACATCCAGCACCCTGCGAATCGTGTGGATAGACTTCATCAGTTCGGGCCATAACCTCGGGTCTGCTTGCCGGGGTTCCGCTGGCAATCGTGCTTCCATGGCGCGGGCGCTGAAAAATGCCTTCTCCACATCCTTGATCGCAACGCCGGGTTCGTTGGCAACCCATTTGACGCCGTAGTCATTGAGGTCTTCAATCAGGCTTGAGGTGAGGATAAGCAGGTAATACTTCATACCGAGGGGAAGGTCTGTCATATGCAACACTCCTTCACGACACGTTTTTAAAACGAGGTCCTGCTTACAGGTATAGCTGATTACAGGCCGAGTTCCAGCATTATCTGATGGTGTCGCCGCGCTCTCCTGTCACCAACCGTTACGCCTTCCTATGACAAAACGCTAATAGCTGGGGGCGATCAATAGGGTATAGGATGATTAAAAGAATTTGAGCACTGACCTGTTTATCTGAGGAAAATGGCACATGACGTACGCGCGAATTGTCGGCACGGGCTCTTACCTGCCTGAAAATGTCATGACAAACGAGGACATCGAGAAAATTGTCGATACCAGCGACCAGTGGATTCGTGAGCGTACCGGAATTGAGCAACGGCATATCGCAGTGGAAGGAGAAACCACCGTTGACCTGGCCGAAAAGGCCTCCCGCCTCGCCATTGAAGCGGCCGGCCTGCAACCTGCCGACATTGATCTGATCATCTTCGCAACGTCCACGCCCGACAAGATCTTTCCCAGCTCAGCGTGCATCCTGCAAGCCCGGCTCGATATCCATGGCTGCCCTGCCTTTGATATCCAGGCGGTGTGCAGTGGCTTCGTGTACGCCCTGTCGATTGCCGACAAGTTCGTCAAAACCGGCAGCAGCAAACGGGTCCTGGTAGTGGGTGCAGAGCTGTTCTCACGTATTCTGGACTGGGAAGATCGCGGTACCTGTGTGCTCTTTGGCGACGGCGCCGGCGCCGTAGTGCTGGAAGCCAGCGAGGAAACCGGTATTCTGTCGACCCACATCCACGCCGACGGCAAATACGAAGACCTGCTCCATGTGCCCTACGGCATTGGCGACGGCTTCGACCAGGTTCGTGCGGGCAAGGGCCATGTGCACATGAAGGGGAATGAGGTGTTCCGGATTGCCGTGAACACACTTGGCAGGATTGTGGATGAAACCCTGGAAGCCAACCAGATGCAGAAGTCCGACGTTGACTGGCTGGTGCCGCATCAGGCCAACCTGAGAATTATTTCCGCCACTGCCCGCAAGCTCAACATGTCCATGGACCAGGTGGTGGTAACTGTGAACAAGCACGGTAACACCTCCGCTGCCTCCATTCCTCTGGCGCTGGACGTGGCAGTCCGCGACGGGCGCATCAAGAAAAACGAGGTGATTCTGCTGGAAGCCTTTGGTGGTGGTTTTACCTGGGGCTCAGCACTGATCCGTTTCTGATTGCCGCCCTCGCGATTGGCTCCGGCCGCTGGTCAGCAGGCTTGCCAGCGGCCTTGATGATAAAGTTCCCTGCCTTCGTCAGTCAGGCGATACAACCAGACCCATTGATTCTCCACCAGAGCCGCGACGTCCGGAACCTGCCGGATAACGGCTTCAATCCTCTCTGCCGGCGCATCAATCAGTACTGTTAGCCGAACCGGCTCATGCCTCCAGTAAGTGCCATCGTGGACGGACTGGAGTGGTAGCCCGATACGCAGATCGGTGCCGTTACCCTCGATGACACCAACATTACCGCCGACAACGGAGTGCAGTAGCTTGTTCCCGGCACCGTGAACATCCAGCATGGTGACAGAGGCAAAGTACTGCAGGTTGATCCAGTTTGCGACAATCATAGGTGCCGACAGTAGCGCAGCAAGTATCTCACCGCTGTTGTCCTGCGCCGGATCGTAATCGTGGAGGAAGACCCGTCCTGCCAGGTTTTTTGCCCGGGTACGCGCCCGGCTGGCAAAAATGATGGCGGCGTTATTGGCAAGCCCCCATTCCGGCCTGACTTCAGTCCAGTCTGAGGTTCTACTCTTAACCTGCTGAAATAGTTGATCATCCTCATAGCCGTTGAGTTTCAGAGCAGTGGCCCTCTCGCGCCGGGTCCGGTTACCGGCTTCCACGAACCGGCGTTCAAGATCCGCCAGACCTGCGGCATGTGAATCCGGCAGGCGTTCACAATCAAAAAGGGTTACCTCATCGGTGACCGTACAGTGCTCTGCGGCTATAGCCCAGCTATCGCCGGGAATGGAAATGCCCTCCTCCGCCAGGGCCACCCTTACCTGGGGATCATTGAACAGCTGTGCGGCGAGTCGGGCGTTGATGCCCCCGTTCTGACCGCCACAGGCACCACAGGCCAAACCGGCATTATGAGGGTTGTTCTCGGTATGGGTGCCATGACCTGTGAACACCAGCAGCGGCGCGAAATTCCGAGTCAGGGACATGCCGCGAAGGAATCCGGCCACCAGCTCAACTTTCGTGGTTTCAAACAACTGGTCACCACCGTGAAGGTAAACCAGCCGACCCGTTATCAATTCCTCCGGGTCCCGCTTGCCCCCGACTGAAGGCCGGTTGAGCGTGTCCTTGACCAGTTTCCACGCCCAGGCCAGACCGGTGGTTTCCACCAGTGTGAATGTGGACAGGCTGCCATACTTGGCCTTGCGAACGGATTCCCGCGTCATCTCCCGCTGATCAAGCGCCCTGTTCAGGGCCGCATCCTTGTCGTTGCTACCCCGGGTATCCATTACCCGATAAACAGGGGCCAGCAAGCCCGGCAGTTTCTCCATGGCCCGATACGGTCCGTGCTTATGGTGGACAATGGGTAGGCCAAAGAAGCCTGCGAATCCGATGGTCTGGATACCTGGGTACACTTCCTCCAGGTGCCTGCGCAGGATTTCCGATCGTACATCAATGCAGAACACCGCCTGAACGTCGGGCCGCTTCGAAAGCACCGTGCCGCGTTGAAAAGAACCGCTTTCGTCGGCCCTGCTCGCGGCCGGATTATCGCCCAACGCCTGCCACAAAGACCGCTGATACCCGAGTTCAAATGCCCTTTGCCATACCCAGAGCCACTCGGAGCTTTTGCCGCCGCGAAGGTTGCCCAGAGCGCGCCGGCGGTTCGCGGCAATGTTTCTCTGTTCAGGGTTGGCGTGGGCAAAGGCTGCCCATTCCCAAACCAGAAGTATGGATATCAGCTGCTCACAAACCCTGGAATCCTCACCCCGCAGTCCCGCCCGCCAGTCCACGCCACGGCACCAGGCGGCCCAGCCGGAAATGCGCATGAGCAGGCCATGACCAAACGCCAAAAGACTGTCGCTATCGAGGTCGAGGTGTTGGATTGCCTGCCGGGTTGCCTCCAGCCGGTCCCCGGGCAGCCCTTTTAACCAGCGCCTTACCCCGCGAATGCCGGTGCGGTAGTCCAACGACACATCCATCCTGACGGTCTCCAGCCAGAAATCGAACAGGCTGTCTTCGGGCGCTCGCGTTGACCAGCGAGACTGCCTTTGATCAAAAAATGCTCCGCAGGTGCGGGCAACCTGGTCTACCACCGCTGCCATTGGCCGGCCTCCCTCCACAGCTGCAGGCAGAATGTCCAGAACCGAGTAATCAGGCTGGCTCTCAGGGCGCTCCGGCCGGTAAAGCCGCTCGCAGAAATGTTCTGGATCGTCATTGATCCCCGACGCTTGCAAGCTTGCCAGCAAGTCATCCCGATTGATTCTGCCGCCCTCCCAGGCCTCGCGATAGAAGGCAGCCGGCATCAGCATGGATACACCCCGGCGCTGCCTTAGCAGGCTATCCGCATGGTGCGCCTGCTGGTCACGCAATCCCCAGAAAGGATTTACAGCAATCCACTGATCCAGCGGCCAGACTGGTGCAACCAATTCACACGCCTTCGATAGTGAGGCCAGCCACTCATCAGTGGGTTGATGACTGGACTGGTCGTCGGTCGGGCACGGGGCGGCAAGCTCGTTCATGCTTTTTCTTCCATAGTGAATGGATGGTGAGGAACCCGCGCAAGAGCAGTGGGCGCATTGAGCGCTTGCGAGGCCAGGCGCCGGGTGAGCTGATCAAATGGCATATCCAGGTACAGACCGTGACTGAAATGCCGGTAGAGGGACGCCATGAGCCTCGAGCGCGGCGCCAGAGCGATCATCAGTGACAGCATCGCGAGCACTGCCAGCAGTGCAAATCCGACGACCCAGGCACTGCCGGGCAAAACAAAGGTTGCATGCACCGGTACCGCAGATCCCAACAGGGCATGCAGTACCGTGTAGAGAGGAACAAGGAGCAGGGCCAGGCCTGCAATGCGCGCTCTTGCCCTGGCGCTGGTTCCCCGCGGCATTCCCATGGTTGCGCTGGCCACCGCCAGCACAAGCAATACGCCGAAGACAGGATTGCCCTCAACCAGCCAGGGTTGCCAGGCGAGCATGAGTGAAGCCAGGGTCGCCGTGGCGCCCGCCCAGGCCAGCCGGCTCCTGAGCGGTAGCTCCGGAAACAGCGCCACGGCGGATACCCGGACTGTACGCCCGGCCGCAAGAAACGAGTGTGCCTTGTAAACGGAGTGAGCCAATAGGTGCAGCAACGCCAGGGTGTAAGCGCCCATCCCGATTTCGAACAGCATGAAACCCATCTGGGCGCAGGTTGACCAGGCCAGAGCATGTTTTACCGAATAATGGGTCATCATGGTGATCACAGCGATGACGGCGGTTGTTCCACCCACCACTAACAGAATCATGTGGCCGGCAGTAAATCCATCGAAGACCGGGAACAGGCGCAGCCACAGGAAACCGCCGAGATTGATAACTCCGGCGTGCAATAGTGCAGAAACCGGGGTCGGGGCTTCCATGACCCGCAATAGCCAGCCATGGAAAGGTATCTGCGCGCACTTGAGCACCGCTGCCAGCGCCAGCAGGATGGCAGCAGTAGTCAGCGCGGTGGAATCCGACGGGGTGGCAGCCTGCATGGCGGTCATCTCCGGCAGCCGGAACGTGCCATAGTGATGATAGAGCAGCAGCACGCCGCCAATCACAAAAACATCCCCCGTGCGGCTGACGATGAACTTCTGTACCGCAGCAATCCGCGCCTGGGGGCGATCGGGATAGAGTGTGAGCAGATTGTGAAGCGCAAGGCTGACGCCCACCCAGGCACCCGCCAGAACCAGCAGGTTATTGGTAAATGCAAGAATCAGAACGCAGGTAATGGTTGTCAGAAACCAAGGGAGGAACCGCTCGCGGCCGGGGTCTCCCCGCAAATAATTTTCTGCGAACCGGAGAATCGCCCAGCCGATGAAAGCCACCATCAGCGCCATCCAGATGGCTATGCCGTCGGTGTATAGGCCCAGCCTCAGAGCGGCTTCTTCAAGGGCCAGACCACCACCAGACAGCAACCTGCCTGCTACCAACAACACGCCAATGGCCACTGTGGTAAGCATTGAAGCGGTCAACAGCCGGCTTGCAAGGCGCCAGCAATGATTGAGCTTCAGGGTGTCGCGTGACCGGGCGCTGAACAGGGCCACAGCGAACAGACAGACCAGTATGGTCAGCCAGAGGCCCAGCGCCAGGTGGGCCAGTGCAGGCATCAGGAAATTCATCAGCAGTCCCTCCAGGTTTTCTTCTACTTTGCCTTTTCCTGTTCGTTATATAAAATAGATAATATTGAACTTTTTGTTCTCTTTTTAAGAACCTTATTCCATGAAACTGAACTATCATCACCTGTATTACTTCTGGATGGTCGCGCGAACCGGGCATCTGACCCGCGCTGCCAAAATGCTTCACGTTTCCCAATCAGCGCTGTCGGGCCAGATTCGCAAACTTGAAGACACCCTCGGCCACGATCTGTTTATCCGCGAGAGCAGAAAACTGACGTTATCGGAAGCTGGTCGCATGGCCTTTTCCTACGCGGAGGAGATATTCCGTCATGGCGAAGAGCTCACAGCCCTGTTTGCCTCCGGATCACAGCCAAACCGGGAAGTGATGAGAATGGGGGCTGTTGCGACGCTGTCGAGAAACTTTCAGGAGGAGTTTCTGCGACCGTTGCTAGGCCGGGACGATCTGGAACTGTGCCTTCAAAGCGGGCACATCGACGAATTGTTGCGGCGGCTTTCGGCCCACCGGCTGGATGTTGTGCTGGCCAACCAATCTGTTCAGGGGAACGAGCAGAATCCCTGGCGCTCACGGCTCATTGCGCGGCAGCCGGTCAGCATCATTGGTCCACCCGGAGAACACAACCTGGTCGGTTTTCCGGCCTTTCTGAACGGCAAAAGCCTGATCTTACCGGGCCCCGAAAGCAATATCCGCCAAGGCTTCGACCAGCTTTGTGAGTATCACAGGATCTATCCGTCGGTATCTGCCGAAGTTGACGACATGGCGATGATGAGGCTGCTCACCAGGGACAGCGGGCACTATGCGGTTCTGCCACCGGTGGTTGTCCGTGATGAGCTCAATTCCGGAGCACTGGAGGACTATGGCGCCCTACCCGGCGTGTTCGAGGAGTTCTACGCCATCAGCATACGGCGCCGCTTCGAGAAGCCCGCGCTTCGGGAACTGCTGTCAAAATCCGCCGGGAGCTTCCTGACCCGGCCCGTCGATGATCATTCTGACTAACCAGCCTGTCCGAAAAAGTCATCAATGGTAGAGGTGCAGACCCGTATACTCGGTACCACACCACTTTTCCAACAGAAGAATTTGCCATGAACCATGCTGTAGATGCCTCTTCTCCCTCCATATTGATTATCGGTACCGGCTTTGGGGGGCTGGGCATGGCAATCGAGCTCAAAAATTCAGGCATTCACTCGTTCACCATGCTGGAGAAGGCCTCCGGCGTTGGCGGAACATGGCGTGACAACACCTACCCGGGCGCCGCCTGCGATGTGCAGTCGCACTTTTATTCGTTCTCTTTCGAGCCCAAACACGACTGGTCCCGAAAGTTCGGCATGCAGCCGGAAATCCTGGGCTACATGGAGCAATGCGTTGCCAAGTATGGCCTGGCCGGTCATATCCGCTTCAACAAGGAAGTCGCCAGCGCGGGCTTTGATGAAGACACCAACCAATGGACCGTCACCACCATCGATGGTGACGTCTTTACTGTCGATATTTTGATTACCGCCACGGGGCAGTTGAACCAGCCCGCCTGGCCCAATCTTCCGGGCATGGAAACGTTTAACGGCAGGGTCTTCCATTCCGCACGCTGGGATCACGATTATGAGCTCAACGGGAAAAACGTGGGAGTGATCGGCACCGGCGCCAGCGCCATACAGTTTGTACCGGAAATTGTCCCCCGGGTGAAATCACTCAGCCTGTTCCAGCGCTCCGCCGCCTGGGTATTACCAAAGCCGGACCGACCCTTTTATCGATGGGAGCAGACGCTGTTCCAGAAAATCCCGGCCTGGGATCGCCTCTACCGCTACCTCATCTACTGGAAAAACGAGAGCCGCGCCCTGGCCTTTACCCGCTTCAACAGCCTGCTGGAAATCTTCGCCTGGCAGGCGAAGCGGTTTGCCAAAAGCGAGGTGCGCGACCCGCACAAGCTCAGGAACCTTATCCCGGACTACCAGATTGGCTGTAAACGGATTCTGATTTCCAACGACTGGTATCGTGCCATAGACCAGTCCCATGTGGACCTGGTCACCACGGGTATTGAGCGCATCGTGGAGGACGGCGTAGTAACCTCCGACGGCGCCCTGCACAGAGTTGACGCCCTGATTGTGGGAACCGGCTTTGCCGCGTCCGAGTTTCTGTCACCCATGAAGATCACAGGACGTAACGGGCTCTCGCTGAACCAGGCCTGGGCCAACGGATCCGAGGCGTACAAAGGAATGACGGTATCCGGGTTCCCCAACCTGTTCATGCTCTATGGGCCCAATACCAACCTCGCCCACAACAGCATCGTTTATATGCTGGAATCCCAGTTCCGATACGTGCTCAGCTGCATTGAGACACTTCGGGCAGAACCGGGCGTCGCGATGGATGTGAAACCGGACCGGCTTCGGGATTTTTCAGCCACCGTCCAGAAAAAGCTGCAGACCAGTGTCTGGGAGTCCGGCTGTCACTCCTGGTACCTGGACAAGAACGGCAAGAATACCGTGAACTGGCCGGGCTTCACCTTTGCCTACCGCAAGGAAACACGCCGGGTAGACCCGGACGACTACGTTTTTCTTCAGCCCTCTCAATAAGTCTCCCAACTACTTCCCGGGCCTTGAGTGCAACTGCCCACGGCTCTTTCCGGAGTGGGCCATTTGACAGCTGAGCGTTAATCATAGGATGATTGGATCATCAGTTGTCAGGATCTTAAACATGAAACTCGCGCGCATTACCAAAGGCTCATTGGTGGAAACCGCTATAGAAAGCCTTCGTCAGGCCATTGAACAGGGCCACTGGGCCATTGGCGACCGTCTGCCCGTGGAAGCCGAGCTGTCGGAATCTCTGGGGGTCAGCCGCAACACAGTGCGGGAAGCGGTCCGGGTTCTGGTTCACGTGGGCATGCTGGAAACGCGACAGGGAGATGGCACTTACGTTCGGGCGACGAAAGACGCTGGAGAAACCCTTCGCCGGATCGGTCGCTCTGAGCTGAGGGACAAGCTGGAAGTGCGCATCATGCTGGAAACCGAAGCGGCAAAGCTGGCGGCGAAGCGACGTGACGCCAGAGACATCGAGAGGATGACCCTGGCACTGGACGAGCGTGGAAAGGCCGGAGGCCGTATTCAGGATCGTATCCACCATGATCAGGCCTTTCATACAGCGCTGGTGGCTGCATCCCACAACCCTGCTCTCACCGAGCTGTACGATTATTTTGCCCATGCGGTCGCGCTCACCATCGAGCAGACCGAGCTGGATTCGGAACTTCCGGAGCCCTCCCAGGAAGATCATGAGTTATTGCTGGCCGCTATCCGAAGGCAGGACGAGGCGAAGGCAGAGGCACTGGCGAAGGCCTTGCTTCAGCCCAGCCTGGACGCACTGGCGAGCCGACTCTTATGAAATTCCGCCTGGACACGTTCACCCTCCTGCTGCTGGGCGCCATTGTACTTGCAACCCTATTGCCGGTCCGTGGTGATGCCGCGGCAGCCCTGGCCACCGCCGGCACGGTGGCGGTGGCGCTGTTGTTTTTCCTTCACGGCGCGGCGTTGTCCCGGGAGCAGATTGTTGCCGGCGCCACCCATTGGCGGCTGCACATTATTATTACTGCGTTCACCTTTGTCTTCTTCCCGCTCGTGGTTTTACCCATCAACGAGATCAGCAGCTTTGCACCACAGTGGATGCCACCGGACCTGGGCCTGGGGTTTCTCTATCTGGGGGTCCTGCCCTCGGCAGTGTCCTCATCCATTGCTTACACCGCCATGGCAAAAGGCAACGTGCCCGCCGCCATCTGCAGCGCCGCCGCCTCCAATGTGTTTGGCATGATGCTGACGCCGTTCCTGTTGCTATTACTGGTGAGCACGTCCGGGGGTGGTGATTTTTCCGTGGCCGAAGCGCTCCGGGATATCGTATTGCAGTTGTTACTGCCATTCGCGGTAGGCCATGGGCTGCGGCCCTGGCTGGGAGGATTTATGGCCCGCCATGAAACCCTGTCGTCCCGTTACGATCAGTGCGTGATCTGGCTGATTGTCTACTCCGCCTTTTCGCATTCGGTGGCCAGCGGCCTGTGGCAGAACCTGCCTCTAAATGCCATTCTGCTGGCCATTGCGCTCTGCTTTGCGCTGCTGGGCTTTTTCATGGTGATGGCGATGTTCGTGGTTCGCCGGTTGGGGTTCAGCCTGGAAGATGAAGCGGCCGTGGTATTTTGCGGTTCGAAGAAGAGCCTGGCCTCGGGGCTGCCAATGGCCAAGGTTCTGTTTTCGGGGCACCCCGGCTTTGGCATGATTGTGCTGCCGATCATGTGCTACAACCAGATTCAGGTCATTGTCGGAGCAATGCTGGCGAAAAAGTATCAGGCCAGGATCAAGGCAGCGTCAGCCGCCGCCTCCCATCCCGCCGAATAGGGTCGCCAGAATGGCCAGTCCCACAATCCAGCCAATAACCGCAGGCCAGAAGTTAACCATCTGCGGCGGCTTTTCTTCCTCGGGCTCCTGGCTGGTATCGGACCTTTCTGAAAAGGTTTCGTCCTCCTGCTGGCGCTCCGGGGCATCCTGAAGGCTGTGCCAGTCGAACCAGCCTGCCAGAAACTGAACCACTGGAGCCGGGAAAGTGCCATTTTCGGCCATGGGCCGGACCTGAGGCTCCAGGGCCCGTGCGATCTCTCTCCTGAGCCGGGGCTGATCCGCCGGCGACTCACCCAGGATGGCCTTCCAGATCTTTGGATCGCTGCTTCGGCGTGAGTCATTGAGCAGCGCGCGGATCTGGATCACCACCTCTCGCACGACCTGCTGTTCAGACGCGTCCAGCCCGGCAGCTTCCGTCTGTTCCACTGGCACCGGGACGGTCTTCTCTGAGGGGGCCGGCGTCAACTCGCCGGCAATCTCCGGCTCGGCCCGGCTGCCGGGAGTCTCGCTGCCAGTAGCTTCACGGTAGGCCTGGCGCAAACGTTCCAGCTCCTCATCGGAGGCAAACTTCTCCTGGCGCTCATAGGCGGCGTCAATCAGGGCCCGGTCACGGGTGGGTTCGATCCCCAGTATTTCCCAACAATTCATAGAGTTGCAACTCATTCAGCGGATAAACATTACATTTTTGAGAGACAAATGTAATCCTGTCACTTAGGATTAGCGTTAAGCAGTCACTATAAAAAGCTCCCACACTCGGCAAAGTATAAAACGACACCCATGTCCGTTACGAACGATCCTGTGAAAAATCCGGAGTTTCCCGGCAGTCCCCGGACGTCCTGCCGCCTGCTCGCCCTCACTCTGGCTGGCATAGTCTCCAGTCTTACAATGGCGAATGCCGCCGAGGACACGGCTGAAACCTTCGATCTTGCCGCCTCTGGTGATGCACCCGAGGTCTTTGAAATAGGCTCAGACATACCGGAAGTTCTCACCACCACCCGGCTCAGACAACCAAAATCCCGGGTTCCCGGTACAACAACCATCATCACCGGCGAAATGATTCGGGATCTTGGCATTATGAACCTGGTGGAGGTTTTCCGCCTGGTACCCGGCATGACGGTTAATGCGGTTGGCAGCAACCAGCCGGTAACCAGCTATCACGGGACTGTACACTATGAACAGCGTCGGCTGCAGGTTCAGGTTGACGGTCGCACAGCCTATACCCCCAGCCTGTCGGACATGGACTGGAATGCAATGCCGGTGCCGCTGGAGCTGATTGAGCGGATCGAAGTCAGCCGCGGCCCAAACAGCGCGGCCTATGGCATCAACGCCTTCCTGGGAACCATTAATATCATTACCCGGGCGCCAGAAGACACGGTGGGCGTTCAATTACGAGCCGTTTCCGGGTCCCGGGGTTACCGGCGGGCGTTTGGTTCCGTCGGTGACGCCAGTGAAGATTACAGGTGGCGGCTGGCCTATGAAAAGCGAAAATCAGACGGGTTTGACGAACAGGAAGACGATGGCAAAATCTATCCGTTCCATAACGGATACGACATGAACACGTTTAACTACGACAGCAATCTGACGTTTAACAACAGCTATGATCTCGACCTACGGGCCGGTGTCGTTGACGGTATTGACGAAGAAGACGCCCGTAAAAACGGAAAGCTCGGAGCCGACGAAAATTACGACACTCTTGTAGACGACTACTATGTTCAAACGAGACTGAATGTAAGCCTATCGGAACGTCACTTCTTCCATATCCAGACATCCTTTCAGAATTACGACCGGCGGCAGAGGTTTACAATCTGCATCCCCGAGTCGGAATTTTCGCAGATTCTTGACCCCGGGTCTTCCACGCCGGAACTCACTCCCTGTGGCCGGGACGAGACTGACCCTTTCAGAGCAAATCTGAACGAAGACATCGAAGAGTCACGTCTGGAATTCGAGCTACAGGACACCATCCTGTTCAATCCGGACCTGAAACTCGTCTCTGGCCTGGGATATCGGGAGGACACTTACCGGTCCGAGACATTTTTCAATGGCCGCGGCACCAACTACCAGTCACGGATTTTCGGCAATCTTGAGTACTCGCCCTTTCGCTGGCTGACGTTGAATTCAGGCGGCAACTGGGAAAAAACCACCACAACGGACGAGGGATATTTCTCACCGAGGCTTGCGGCAAACTTCATCCTCTCCGATAACCATACGCTCCGGTTTGTCTACTCCAGGGCTGTCCGGACACCGGATGCGTTCGAGCAGAATCCCGACTGGTCCTACCGCCCCAGAAATGTGCCGCCTCCCTTCACCGACGCTGAAGGGCAGAGGTTCCTCGTTGCGGATCTGGTGGATCCTGCCACATCGACCTATGGGAAAACACTTGAAGAAGAACGTATAACTTCACGGGAAATAAGTTATTTTGGTCAATATTATCTGGACTCCTCCACCCTTTCCCTGGAAGTCCGGTACTTTAATGACCAGCTCCGGGACATGATCAGCGGTATTATCAATGAGGGAGAATGGACCATTGATAACAACGTGGCACTGGATCAGGAAGGCTTCGAAGTTGAAGCCTCCCTGGATTTCCCGGGCACAAAGCTACGGGTCACTTATGCCTATCTGGATCAGAACGGGCGCTATACCGGGGACGATGATCGCGACGCAGGAGACAGGCAATACGCCATCGATCTTCTTGGTCGGCTCTCGGTCAGACACTCGGGAAGCGTTGCATGGATTCAGGATCTGCCTTTCGACCTGACCTCCTCGGCTGCTTTCTATTTTGCCGACGAATTCCGCCGCTCCCAGTTCGAGCGCGCCGATTTCCGTCTGGCACGGCGTATATTTGCAACCGGCTACAGTTACGAACTGGCCTTAACCATGCAACACTACCTCAGCAGGGATCCCACTCTTAGTCCAAGCAACATTATCAGGGACCACAACCAGTTCTTCGTTGAAGCGGGCGTAAGATTCTGAAACCCCAAGGACGACATCAGACCCCGGACGGTATGAAAGCACCAGAGCACCTGAATATTCCGGCAAAACCAGGTTCGGCTGCAACCAGATGGCACCTGGTTATCCTTGCCCTGTTTCTGTTTGTCTCTCAGTCCATCCAGATGGCCGCCGCCCAATCTGCAGGCGGTTCGCTGGTCTATCTTGCAGGCTCTGAGAATTCAGCGCTCAATCGCCGCATGCGTTCATTACTCGACGACGCATTGGGAAGCACAACCGTTATACGCTCTTTCCAACCCGGACAGACATCCCAGGACGCGACGACGCCGGTCATTGCATTGGGCCCGGAAGCGTTTACCCGGGTTCGCCAGGAAAACAGGAATGTACCCATCCTGGCATTGCTCGTGGACCAGACCTTCATTGATGGCTATGCCGAACGCTCCGGCGGCTCCGTTTCCGGAATTCTTTACGACCCACCGCTTCTGCGGCAGGCCCTTGCCGGCAAGGTCATTCTGCCGCAGGCTACACGGGTGGCGATGTTGGCGCGTCCTGATACCGTGGAACTCTACGAACCGTTAACCGAAAAGCTTCCCGATCACGGTCTGGAAGGGAAAATCTTTGTTGTCACCTCCGATGACAGGCTCATACCAACGCTGATCCGTGCGCTGAACTATGGAGACTTTATCCTGGCGGCCCCCGATAACAATATCTATAACCCCAGAACCATCAAACACATCCTGCTGACCGCCTACCGGCGGAACCGTATTGTCATTGGTCCAAGCCAGCCATATGTCCGGGCAGGCTCTCTGGCATCAACCTATACCCCACTCACTGAGATTGCTGACCTGGCCGCAGATTTCATTGAGCAATACCGGGCCGGTGGCCAGTTTCCACCACCGGCCTATCCCGACAATTTCAGTATCCAGCTGAACCTGCAGGTCGCGCGGTCCCTGAATATCCCGCTCCCGGACCGGCAGGAAATTGTCAGATCAGTAGAGCAGCGGCTCGCCGGGCCAAGGGAGAGTGCCGATGAATAATGAGTCAGACGCGCAGGCTCCACTGTCGAGAAAGCTTTTGCTATTGGGAGCGGCCCCGGCCATCGTCATGTTTATTGTGCTGATGGTGTTTTTCACCTCCGCACGCCTGGACGATGCCCGCAAGGATCTGGCCGACAGTAGCCAGATGCTGGCAGACAGCCTTGCCCCGGCGGTTGAATACGCGGTGGTTTCCGGCAATTCCGCAGCCCTGGAGCAGATTCTGTCCCAGTCCCTGCAGCGCAGCCGGGCACAATGGATCCGGGTGTCCAATCTGGTTGGTGAGGAGGTCGGCTTTGTGTCGCAGGGCCAGGCGCCAGATACAACAACGGACGACAGATTCGATGTGTTCGAGTCGGAAATCCTGCAACAACCACTGGACCTTGGTGAAAATCGCCAGACTGAGTGGTTCGAACCGAATTACGGCTTCGGGGCCGGAGCCCTGAGAGTAGGCACGGTGGAGGTTGGTGTCAGCAAAGAACAACTGGCGGCGCGCCGTCAGGACATACTGTGGACGTCGCTTGCCGTTGGCTTTTCACTGCTGCTGTTTACCCTGCTGATTGTCAATCACTCTCTTAACAGTATCATCTCTCCCATTCGGGGCCTTTCGCGGCGGGTAACAAGGCTCACCGACAGGGATTACGAAGAGGTCCCCGTCAGCAGGACGGGCACCACTCGCGAAATTCGGGAACTGGAGGAAAGCCTGAACTCGCTGGCGACCCATCTCAGAACACTCGAGCAATCAAGGGATGAGACCCTGGCTTCTTCCGAGAAAGCCAGGGAGCGGGCGGAACTGGCCAACCGTGCAAAATCGGAATTTCTGGCAACCATGAGCCACGAACTGCGCACGCCACTTAACGGTGTCCTGGGCATGATTGAACTGATTACCGAGGAACCCCTGAGCCCGCGTCAGAACGATTATCTGCAAACGGCCCGTCACTCCACGGAAGACCTGCTGACCGTTATCAACGACATTCTGGTCTACTCCAACATTGAGCGCGGCACACTGGAGCTGGAAAACCGCGAGTTTGACCTGCAACAGCTGATCACCAACTGCACGGCGAGCTACCGCCACCTTGCTGAACAGCAGGGCCTGACACTGTCGACCAAATTCCTGGGGGAATGGCCAGAGCATCCGACAGTGCTCGGTGATGCCTCAAGACTGCGACAAATCCTCGCGGGACTGATTGATAATGCCATCAAGTTTACCGGTGACGGCTACATCAATGTGGTGGCGGGGTGGTTTCCCCTGGAAGACAACTGCGTGGTACTGAATTGCACCGTCAGTGATTCCGGATGTGGAATCCCCATTGAACGTATTCATGACATCTTCAATTCGTTCGAACAACTGGAAACCGGCAATTCCAGGCGTTACGGGGGGACAGGCATGGGGCTTTCCCTGGTGCAACGGCTGGTCGAGCTGATGGGCGGCCATGTGAAAGTGGAAACCGATCCCGGCAAAGGCTCTTCCTTCCGGTTCGAGTTGCCCTTTGAGCAGGCGACACCGCCCACCCAGGCAACCTCACCGGAATCGGTTCCACCGGTAGCTGACAATGAAAAGGCCCGGGCACTGGTGGTAGAGGACAACATTGTAAACCAGAGGGTGGCCACTGCCATGCTCAAACGTCTGGGGTTCGAGACCGATGTCGCGATCAATGGCGAGGAGGCTCTGGTGATGGTGCAGACCAACCACGCCGGGTATGACGTGATCCTGATGGATTGCCACATGCCGTTTATGGACGGCTACGAGACCACCCGCTGCATCCGGCAGTGGGAAAAGAGCAATGGCCAGAGCGGCACGCCGATCATTGCGCTGACCGCTGATGCGCTTCCGGGAACCGAGTCCACCTGCCGTGAAGCGGGAATGAACGGCTATCTATCGAAGCCGGTCAGAAAAGAGAACCTGAGAAAAGTACTCAGCCGCTGGATACGGGTGTAAACAGCGGCTGACGATCTGTCTTAGGCCACCGGGTTGCGCATGGTGACGAATTCTTCTGCAGAGGTCGGATGAATGCCTATGGTGCTGTCAAATTGTGCCTTGGTAGCCCCGGCCTTGATGGCAACGGCGATCCCCTGGGTAATCTCGCCAGCATCCGGCCCTACCATGTGCGCACCAAGCACCCGGTCTGACTCATCATCCACCACCAGTTTCATCATGGCCCGCTCGTCCCGGCCACTGAGAGTGTGTTTCATGGGTTTGAACTCAGACCGGTAAATACGCAACTTGTGGCCAGCTTGCCGGGCCTCCGCCTCGGTCAGACCAACGGTGCCGATATTGGGCTGGCAGAATACCGCGGTGGGTATACTGGCATAGTCCATTTCACCCTTGCCATCGCCGAACAAACGCTGTGAAAGCACCATGCCCTGGGCCAGGGCAACCGGTGTCAGCTGGGGAGTGCCAATCACGTCACCGAGGGCCGTAATGGACGGAACAGCAGTCTGGAACTGGTCATCCACGACCACATGACCGGAAGCACTCAGCTGAACGCCCAGCTCCTCCAGGCCAAGACCGTCCACCAGCGCCCGGCGGCCCGTGGCTGCCATAACCAGTCCTGCATTCAGGCGGGAGCCGTCAGTCAGGCTGAGCGCATAATGGGCATTGTCGCTTTCGATGGATTCAATATTGACGCCGAAACGCAGATCGATGCCTTTCTTGCGCATTTCCGCCGCGGTAAATTCGCGAATGTCGTCGTCAAAGCCTCGCAGGAAAAGTTCTCCCCGGTACAACAGTGTTGTTTCCACGCCAAGGCCTGCGAGAATGCCGGCGAACTCCACTGCGATATAGCCACCGCCCCAGATTACCGCCTGCCGGGGCAGTTGCGGCAGGTAAAACATCTCGTTGGACGTAAGCACGCATTCCTTGCCGGGCACATCCGGAATAACAGGCCAGCTTCCGGTCGCCACGGTGATGTGTTTACTGGTATAGGTTTGCTCGCCAACGACAACCGTATGGCCATCAGCCAGCGAAGCGGTACCTTCGATCACCGTGACCCCGGCATTCTCGAGCATGCGCCCGTAGATGCCATTGAGCCGCTCTATTTCGGCATTCTTGTTGGCTACCAGCCGGGTCCAGTCGAAAGTGACCTGATCACCCGGTACGTTCCAGCCATAACCGGCTGCATCCGCAATGTCTTCACCAGCATGAGCGCCGTAGACGAACAGTTTTTTGGGAACACAGCCGACGTTGACACAGGTACCACCGAGGTAGCGTGATTCAACCACCGCTACTCGCGCTCCCTTTGCCGCAGACATCCGGGCCAGCCGAACACCGCCGGAACCGGCACCAATAATGATCAGATCGAAATCCTGTTTGTCAGACACAGCGTCTCCTGTCGTGGTAGCAATCTGTTCGCTTATCCGTGGGTCATTGCCGCGTCGCCGGCATGGAACTCGCGAAACAGTACATGGTCTTCAAAATCACCCAGGCGAATGGTGCCAAGGCTGCGAAACCCTTCCGATTCATAAAACGGCAGATACCGGCTATTGCCGGTATCAAGTACGAGCCCGTTCCCGCGAGGGTTTTCTGCACACAGTTTTTCCACCGTGGACAGCAATATTCGCCCATAACCCCTGTGCTGGTACTTGGGGTTGACCCCCATCAACGGCAGCTGGTGGGCGTGAGGCTGCGGCAGCATTGCCTTGATCTTCTCGTGGTAGTCCAGGTAACGGCGGGTGCAGGCAAACCCGGCGGTCAGTACCATACGAATCCGCCAGCTGATCTGCTCTGCGAGATTAAGCCTGAGCTCAGCCTCACCGATAAACGCGACCGCCACCAGAGTATCATCGGCCATTACGCCAATGGCGTCCTGATCCAGCTCGAAATAAAGATCAATCAATTCCCGCACCGTTGCCCGGACCCGCTGTTCGTAACCGGGCCGGCGATGATCAAACAGGTACTGAAACGTGGGCTCGCTCCGATAGGCGCTAACCAGTATGGATATTGCCTCGTTGCGGGCACTGGTATCGAGGCGGACAATGGCCGGCTCCCTGCGGTTATTATTGTCTGTGCCGTCAGTCATCGTGTGTTCTCCAGCGTTCGTCTCAGATTGTTAAAGTCAGGCGTACGGATACCATGCCGGGGTCATTCTGTCGATCCATGGAGGCCTGGTCTATCTGAACACCGTGCCCGGTATTCAGCTGCTCGAGCCAGCTCGCCACTTCGGTAAAGGGCGCTCGCTCAAGCCAGACTCTTATGGCGTTATCACCGCTCGGTTCGAAACGCTGCAGCGACAGCCCCGCCTCTCCGGCACTGCGGGTAACCAGGGACATCAGCGCACGTCCGTCTGCGGGCGTATCAATTGCGGAATTACCCTGGCCACCCGTGGCACCGGACAATTGCTCCAGTGAATCCCGATTGGTCTCAAGCCAGGCCAGAAGCTCGGCTGAGCGCTCCCGTTCGCTGAGTGACTGGTCATGGAAATTCACCGCCGGTGTCCAGACGGCAAAATAGAGGATACCCAGCAAGACGGCAATCGCCAAAACCGTCAGCGCCTGCTGGTCCCTGCGGGGTAACTGATCATACTGGGCGATCAGCTTGCCCACTGCCGGTTGTTCACGGATTCTGTCCAACATGCCGTTACCCTCCTGAAACCGTCAATCGACCGCGGGCGCCATCGGATTCGTTCACCACTGAGCCTATTTCCGCTCTCAGGCCCCGGCTTGTAAGACCGTTTCGCAGCGTGCTCAACTTGCCATAACTATCGGCCCGCACATCCACAACCAGCTCGCCACGATTGCTGCTGTAATTGACCGAATTGAACATCACCGAGCCTGTGTCCGGTATTCGTGAATACTGTTCCCCGGTGTATTTCATAAGCGTGATAAACCCGGCATCGGGGCCATCCGTCTGCATCTGGCGCAACTGACCTTCGACAACCCTGCGAACATTGCCTGCGTGGGTTCTCGAGTCATCGGGAAACGCCTGTCGATATATAGCCATGGCTTGTTCCCGGGTCTGATCAGCCTTTTGCTGGTGATACAGGCCCATACCCACCTCGACACCGATCTGGATCACAAACCAGACACTGGCGACCGCCAGCAGCGGCTTCCAAGGGCCCAGGGTACCGGACTTGCGGGTGCGAATGCTGTACTCACCCTGACAGAGATTGATCGGCTGACACAGATGATGATGGTGGGCGTGTGCCAGCAGTTCCAATGGCATCAGCTCCAGGATTTGCTCTCTGACCGTCAGGCGCGCTGAAGATTTGAGCTCCACGAGATCGGGCTGCTGATGTTCGAACTCCTGTTCGGTGCCGTAAACCGTTACCGGCACCTCCACAACAACGTCATCAGACGGTGGCAGGGCCAGTGTCTGAGTGAACATGGTGAGGTTTCGGGCCTGAACACTGAGCCATTCGCCCTGATCACTCGCCAACATGATGGTTTCGCCATCCAGGCAGATTGACCACCCCCCCTCGGTAAGCGGCAGTAGCCCGGCATCGGGGTAGATCGCTTCAAGCTTCAGGTACGCCCAGCCGCTGAACATCGCGACCCACTCCGCCATCCGGTTGTGGTCGACAGCGGCTACCCGGAACCCTTTTTCGGTGCGATTTCCCAGAGCAAGATGAACACTCTCAATATCCTGGGCTATCTGCTCCTCGACCGCATAGGGCAATGCTTGGTGAACAAAGCGAGTTTGCCTGGCCGGAATATCCGCCAGGCAAAAAAGCGCCTCCTCGCCCGGGATCAGGCCCACCAGCCTTACGCTCTCAAGGTCGTTCTGAGCCAGTGTCTGCTCAATGTCTTCTCTTCGATCCGCCGTCCCGCGGGCCTGGGCATCTCCGCTGGCATCGAGCAGAACCCAGTTGTACAGCTGGGCTTCCGGGGTGGCGTCAGGAACCGCGAAAGGTTGCAGGGGCCTGACATAAAGGCGATAGGACATTCTGAACAGTTTCCTTTTCAACCCCTCGGGGTCTTAATTGTCGGTATCAGTGGTATTCCAGGAGGCCAAAGCTACTGCCCGGAGATGCTGTATGGCTCTTTCGTGATCCGGTTTTTCTGGCCGGTATCCCGACGCACAGTCTGCATCTCGCCCTCGGGACTGCGATAAACGGTGCTGACCAGATTGGCAACCCGGCCATCGTAGGTAATCCGGGATACCACTTCAAAAAATCGCGTCTGCAGTCCAAGCCCTGTGGACTTGAGACCCAGGCCTGCGAATTCCGGCAGCGCCAGGAAATCCTGAAGACTCTCGAAGCGCTCCTCCTGACGCCTCTCAAGAATAGCGTCTGCCTGTGCCTGTGTCAGTTCCTCGTGCAGGGAACGCAACACGGCCGCCGAAGCGGTATTGACGTTAATACCCAGACCCGCAACCGGCAGGGCTGTTACATTGGGCCGCAGAGCCTGATAGGCCTCTTCGGTCATGCCATCGATCAGCCGCAACTCTGAAACTGTCACAAACGGCTGGTTTCCGGCCCGGTAGGCAGGTTCCTGCATCAGGTACTGGCCATCTTCGGCGCCGTAGGCACTGACCGTCTGGTCATCGGGATCGATCCAGTCAATCAGGGCGTCAACATTCACCGTGCTGATCTCCAATACCTGCAACAGCCGGGTCAGCCGGTCCCGGACCACCGCATCAACCTGGCCGTCACTGCGCACCAGGTCATTGAGGTTGATCCTTCCCCCCAGGCCGTCGATCTGTACTTCCGCAACACCGTTGTTATCCAGGGGCAATATCGCCGCGTTCCGGGCCCAGAACTCGTCGAGGCTGTCTACCAGGCTGTTATTTTCCTTGTCCTCCTCGAAATCCCGAACGAGGATCTGTCGCGCAAAGGCTTCGGCCCCCAGGGCGACACTATGACCCTGCTGCTGGGCGAGATAATGGCTGGCGCGAAACACCCGCACACTTTGTTGCTGCGTCATCCCGGCGGCCAGCATCACCACCAGTGCCATGGCCAGCAGCACCATGATCAGCGCAACGCCGCCCTGGCGACTGGCGGGTGAGCGAAGCATCAGTGGATTAGCCTCCGGCATTGTTTCCCCCGGTCTGGGAGCTGTCCTGCTGGGCATCGTCCTCCGGCTGGGTGTCTTCCTGCTCATCTTGCGATTCATTCACCGCATTGATAACGCCCTGAGCCTGGCTGATATCGAAATCCGGCAGCGTGAACGTCCGCACCAGTTCACCAAAACGCTCATGCTCGAGGGTAATCTCAATGCCGAGCGGCAGCGGGATGGTCGGGCGTGTGCCAGGGCTCAGGCTTGCCATACTGGCGTCATCGGGCCAGTTGTCACGCCAGTTACGCTCATCGTCCAGGAATCGGACCGCAAAACCGGTCACATCCGACAACAGCACCGTGTCCTGACTGTTGTCTTCCTGGCCCTGGTCAACAGACACCCAGTAGCGACGGCGAAGCTCATCGCCGGTGTATTCCCAGGCAACCCGCTGTAACGTGCTGCGGCGGGTACCCAGGGGATTCCGCCAGCCCTGGCGGGTGAGCATCAGGGCAAAATCATCCTCACGACTGGTCACGGCCGGATTGAAGTCGCCGTAGATGTCACGGCCGGGCCGATTGACTATCTGCGTGATATCACGCTCCAGAAGCAGCATGGTCCGTTGAACGGCATCGAACTGATCAGCAACCTCATTCACCCGGTCCCGTGACGAAACCACGTTACCCAATACCTGCCACACACCAAGGCCAATGACGGCGGTAATGGTGACCGCAATCAGCATTTCCATAAGCGTGAAACCGTTACCGGTAACCGGCCGCCCTGACCAGGAGTGTGCGGGCAACATGACGGCCATCAGCTCTCACCAATAAAAGCAGAGAGTGTGTGGACCGGGGGCGGATTAGACTCATTGCCGCGAAAGCGTGCAACGGTGACTTCCACTCGCAGTATGGATGGGTCTTCAGTGCCCAGCACAGCGGTCCTGACCTGCCAGCGGTAGGGACCGTAGTCCATGTCGTCGGTATTTTCAGAGATCTCCGGGAGGTTTTCCTGCAGCCTGAGCTCATTGATTCGGTTATCGGCAACCCAGCCGGCGAGGGTTTTATCCCGTATGCGTTCGTAACTGGAAATATACTGGCTGCCAACCTCCGCCGCTGCCGTTGCGATCAGGCCGAACACCAGCAGCGCAACCAGGACTTCTATCAGTGTAAAGCCGCGCTGGGGACTCATGAGCCGCTGTTCTCTTCACTGCCCGGGTAACGCCATGCCAGCGGGGAAAACCCGTCCGAGGAGATGGTGTGCATCCTGGCGTCGTCGCGACCAAGGGTGAATTCCAGTTCAAACGGCGTGGTCTCGCCACTGGAAAAAAACACAACGTCAGGCCGCAGGCGGTCTTCGTCCGAGGCCAGCCTGGGGGTGTCATTTTCGACATACTCGGTGACCGTTATCCACTCGGGGAGCCCTCGCATCCGGAACATCGGTTCCGCTGGCACCTTCCACTCACTGCCCTGCTCTTCCCAGGCCACAAAGCGGTAGCCTTCATCCTCGAGCACCAGGCCCAGTTCGGTGTTGTTGAGCACGGCCTGCTCCGAGGCGGTCTGCATCAGAAGATACAGTTCCCGTATTTCGTTCTCCAGTTCCCGGTCGCGGGAACTCCCGCCCATGGACATAACCGCCAGGGATGCCAGCAAACCCACCACTACCAGGACTACGAGAATCTCGATCAGCGTAAAGCCTGACTGTTGTGTCCTGGTTTGCACAATCAGTCCCTGACATTCCAGACGCTGATATCGGCGTCGTCGCCCTCGCCACCCTCGCGACCATCCGCACCATAGGAGTAAAGGTCATAGGGCCCTTCGGTGCCGGGGCTGACGTACTGATATTCATTGCCCCAGGGGTCCTCGGGAACACTGTTGAGATAGCCTTCCGGGTTCCAGTTCCTTGGCTCCGGGCTGCCACTAGGCTCGGAGACCAGCGCTTCCAGACCCTGCTGTGTGGATGGGTAATGACTGTTGTCAAGACGGTAGAGGTCAAGGGCATTGGCAATGTTGCTCATCTGTGTTTCGGCCACAGTTACCCTGGCCTGGTCGCTGCGTCCCATGATATTTGGAGCCACAATGGCAACCAGCAGGCCCAGAATAACCATTACCACCATGATTTCGATCAGGGTAAAACCCCGTTGTGCGGTCTGATATGTCATTGTCGTGCTCTTCATTATTCCATTGTTCCATGTGTCTGGGTTTGAAAATGCACCGGAGGACAGTAGCCAGAAGGAAGGCTATCCAACCAGGTTACTCATGTTGAGAATCGGGAGCATGATGGCCAATACAATGATGAGAACCACCACGCCCATTAATAGCAGCATCATCGGCTCGAACAGTCCGACAATGGCCGCGATTTTCGACTGCAGGGTATTCTCCTGCATGGAAGCCGTGCGCTCCAGCATGCTGTCCAGTTCGCCGCTGGCCTCCCCGCTGGCGATCATATGCAGCATCATCGGCGGGAAATAGCCGGTCTGGTCCAGTGAGCGGTGCAAAGAACCGCCCTCGCTTACCTTCCTTGCCGCATCCTTCAACTCCTGACGCAGGTAATCGTTTGATAATACCTCGCCAGCAATTCGCATGGCATCCACCAGGGGCACACCACTGGTGGTGAGAATGCTGAGTGTACTGGCGTAACGGGCTGTATTGACCCCACGAACCATACCGGCCAACAGCGGCATGTTTAGCAGGCTTTTGTGAAATTTGAGCCGGAACGCGGGTTTGCGCAAGGACCACCGGAATGCCGCAATACCGCCTATGATCAGTATCAGCAGATAGATACCGTAATTTCCCAGAAAGTCCGATACCGCCAGCATGGCTGACGTCAGTGCCGGTAATTCCTGCCCCTGCTTCACAAACACTTCAATAATGTCCGGCACCACGTAAGTCAGCAGGAAGACCACAATGGCAATGGCGACCACACTGAGAATAATCGGGTAAATGGCCGCAAGCTGGATCTTCTGGCGGGATTCCTGGCGCGCTTCGGTGTAATCCGCCAGCCGGTTGAGTACCAGGTCCAGATGCCCGGCGTGCTCGCCGGCTGCGACGGTGGAGCGATAAAGCCGCGGAAAGGCCCTCGGAAATTCCCCGAGACTGTCGGCCAGGCTGTAGCCTTCCATGACTTTGGCACGGATGGCGATCAGCATGCTGCGGATCCGCGGGCTGGACGACTGCTGGGCTGCTGCCGACAGGGCCTGTTCAATGGGAATGCCGGACTGTATCAGGGTCGCCAGTTGCCGCGTAATCAGCGCAAGGTCCGCCGTCGCCAGACCGCCCCGACTGCTCAATGGGTTACTGCGGGTCTGTTTTTCGGTGGCCGGCTCCACTGCCAGCGGCGTCAGCCCCCTTTCGCGCAGCTGCTGACGCACCGCCCGCGGTGCATCCGCCTCGACCACTCCCTGTTTCTGCTTGCCACGGCTATCAAGAGCTTTGTATTCGAACGCTGGCATGAATCTACTTGCTCCGGTGGGTCACACGAAGGACCTCTTCAACCGTGGTTACCCCATCCAGGATCTTCTGAACGCCATCGGCGTGAATACTCGGACCGTGGAGCCGGGCCTCGTGCTCCAGATCAAGCTCCCCTGCCCGCTTGTGGATCAGCGAGCTGATCTCCTCATTCACCTCAGCCACCTCATAGATACCAATACGGCCACGGTAGCCCAGCTGGTTGCAGTGTTCGCAACCTGTGGAGCGGTAGATGGTAGGCGGGTTTGCAGGATCCTGCTGAAGAAACTCGCAGTGCTCCTCGCTGGGCTCATAGGGTTCCCGGCAATCCTTGCATAGCACACGCACCAGGCGCTGGGCTACGATCCCCACCAGGCTGGAGGAGATCAGGAACGGCTCGATACCCATGTCCATAAGACGGGTAATGGCGCCCACGGCAGTATTCGTATGCAGGGTGGATAACACAAGATGGCCGGTCAGGCTGGCCTGAACCGCGATTTCTGCGGTTTCCAGGTCGCGGATCTCACCGATCATTACCACGTCCGGGTCCTGGCGCAGAATGGCACGCAACCCCCGGGCAAAGGTCATATCCACCTTGGTGTTGACCTGGGTCTGACCGATACCCGGCAGGTTATACTCGATGGGGTCCTCGACCGTCAGAATATTGCGGCTGCGGTCGTTTATTTCCTGAAGCGACGCGTACAGAGTTGTCGACTTACCGGAACCCGTCGGGCCGGTAACCAGCAGGATGCCGTAAGGACGATAGATCATCTTACGCAGTACCTTCAGGTCGTTGCCGGCCATGCCCAGGGATTCCAGGCGAATATTCCCGGCCTGCTTGTCCAGCAGGCGCAGCACCACCCGCTCGCCACTGGAAGACGGCATGGTTGAGACACGGATATCGACTTCCCGGCCGGCCACACGAAGGGCGATACGACCGTCCTGGGGAACGCGTTTTTCGGCAATGTCCAGTTTTGCCATGACCTTGATGCGGGACACCAGCAACGGCGCCAGCGCGCGCTTGGGCTGAACCACCTCCCGCAGCACACCATCCACCCGGAAGCGGACCACCAGGCGGGTTTCATAGGTTTCAATGTGAACGTCCGAGGCGCTGGTCTTGACCGCCTCCGTCAGAATGGCGTTGATCAGCCGAATGATCGGCGCATCGTCTTCCTGCTCCAGCAGATCCTCGGTTTCCGGCACGGAATCCGCCAGAGAGGCCAGATCCATGTCGTCACCAATACCCTCCACCATTTGCATCGCTTCGGCGGAATCGTTCTGGTAGGCCGCATTCAGTGCGGCATCAAACCGAGCGGGCTCAATGGTGGAAAATCTGGCGCGGCCACCACTGATGCGATTGGCCTCGGCCAGCGCAGAATGGCCGGCCCCCGGACGCACCAGAATAACCGGGTCACCATCGTCGTCACGGGTCAGAATCACGCCGTTGCGTTTGGCGAACGTGAAGGGAAGACGGCCTACCGGAGCATCCTGGGCCTGAAGTTCGGTGTCTATGTCCAAGATCGTCCTCGATGTTGTTGCCGGGGCCGGAAGACTAGAGCTCCAGAATCCCTTTTTATTCAATTAACTCAGAAAGGCTACCATAGGATATGGAAGCGCTGAATAACTCTATACACTATGTAACCAATAAAACTTTCCAGTCTGATAACCTGTGGGCCTTTTGTCGGCTCTCACCTGTTTTATTTCGGGACGTTCAATGCTTTTAACCAGCTCGAGGTTACCACTGTTACTCGCCATCGTCGCAGGCATCGGCATGATTACTGTGACAGCCTGGCAGGGATATCGTTTCTGGCAGAATGAAACCGACACGACCACAAACCTGTCCGCCTCCGTGAGCGCCCAGACAACGACCGGGGCCCAGCAAAAGCCGGATGTCAATCTGGCTTCCCTTGCTCTTTTCGGGAAGCCCGGAGAGACGGGCACCCAGGCCGAGCCGGACACCGAAAACCTGCCGGAAACCAACCTCCGCCTCTATCTGAGAGGGGTACTGGCGGCCTCAGGCGATTTCCCCGGCAGCGCACTGATCGAGGACGACAAGAGTAAAACCGAAGCCTATCTTGTAGGCGATGAACTGCCGGGCAATGCCACACTGCGTTCGGTGCGCGCCAATCGTGTCATTATTGAACGGAGCGGCAAACTCGAAAACCTTTATTTCCCGGAGAATGAAGACCGCTCCGGAGTCTCCGTGGCACCCAGCCAGACCTCCCGCAGCGAAGATGATTCGCAGATGCAGTCGCAGCCGTTGAATGCCGGCCAGTCTTCGTCCCCGGATTCCAGCGAACAACGCCGGGAAGAAATTCGCCAACGCCTGGAACAGCTTCGTGAACGGCTGCGAAACAACTGAGCACGCCCAACAATCTCTTGAAATTGGCCGTCAGTCCGGTAAAACTCTGAATAATCTAAAACAACAATTCCCTGGTTCAGTACCAGAGTATTCAATAAGTCTTTGGCAGCATTCCTAAAGGCAGCCCCGATGGCCGTTGCAGACTACCTGATACCATACGATTTTTCGCCAGTGACGATATTGGGCTTCGCGCTCGTGCTGGGCTTCTATGGCTATGGGCTGCTGAAAATGCCGGAAGCAGACCGGCCCGGCAGTGGCCGTATACTGGTGTTTGTTGTGGGCGTGATGATTTGCTACGGCGTCATGCAGACCCGGTTCGATTACTACTCCCAGTATATGTTCTTTGTGCACCGGGGCCAGCACCTGATTCTTCACCACCTGGGGCCGATCCTGATTGCGCTTTCCAATCCCCTGCCGGTGATGCGTTTTCTCTACAGTCGAATCAAGCCCGGTGTAAGGCACATACTAAGACCTCTGGGGTGGCTATACCGGTTCCTGCAACATCCTGCCATTGCATCGTTCCTGTTCGTGGGACTGATTTATTTCTGGTTGTGGCCGCCCATCCATTTTGACGCCATGCTCAGCCGCGACCTTTACTGGGTGATGAACTGGAGCATGCTGCTTGACGGTCTGCTGTTCTGGTGGCTGATCTTCGACCCGCGCTCACCGGTCACCAGCGATGCCCTCGGCTATGGCAAACGCATTTTGCTGCTGGCCCTGGTGGCGATTCCCCAGATGATTCTGGGCGCCACCATCGTTTTCTCTCGGGGCATGGTCTACGATGTCTACGAGGTCTGCGGTCGTGCCTGGCCGATGCCGCCTGAGACGGACCAGCTCCTGGGCGGCCTGCTCACCTGGATTCCGCCTGCCATGATGAGCATTCTCGGCATACTGATCATTCTTCGCCGCGCCATGCGGGAAGACGGTAAGGTAGCGCCCCTTTCCGAAAATCTGGAGGCATCCCATCCATGAGTATTGAGTGTCGTTCACGCCGGCAAGGGACCCTGCCAATCGCCGCCGTCATTGCCACAGCATTTCTCCTGGCTGGCTGCTTCGGCGACGATGGGGCCTGGCGCGGCAAGGATATCAGCGGACTGATGCCGGAACTGGCTTTCGAGCTGACGGATACCTCCGGCGACACTCTCACCGCCAATGAAACCGACGGCGAAATCCGGATGCTGTTCTTCGGCTTTACCTCCTGCCCCGATGTCTGCCCTGCCACGCTCCAGAAGCTCTCCCGCGCCGTCAAGGAGATGCCTGGCGAGCTGCAGCAGGATGCCCGGATTGTCTTCGTCAGCGTGGACCCACGTCGGGATACGCCGGAACGCATTGCCAGTTACGTGGATTTCTTCAGCGAGAGAGCCATCGGCCTGACCGGCGAAGAAAAAGTACTGCGGGAACTGAGCAAACGCTACCGCACCACCTTTGGCTACGATGATCCGGATGCAGAAGGCAACTACAACGTCTCACACAGCGGCGCTGTTTATGTGTTCGACCGGGAGGGAAATGCCCGCCTTCTGTTCAGGCCTGACCTGAGTGTCGAGGACATCCGGACAGACCTGGTTGCGCTGGCTCAGGAAAGCAAAAGCTGAAGCGAGATATTTTCAGTACTCCCGAATCACTCGATCGCCAACTTTTTAAGCCACTCCACTCCAAAGCGCACGCCGAATCCTTGCAGGTCTGTTGGAATATGAGCAAGCCCACCTTTGTGGGTGCCGGAAGAGGCCATATCCACATGAACCCAGCCGATTCCCTTATCAACGAAGCGTCCGAGCAGGCGTGCCGCATAGATATGATCGCCCGGCCCGGCGGTTCTGCACTGCAATGTGTCAGCAACTGTTGAGTGCAGGTCTTCGTCGTAATCGTCTTCATACGGGAACGGCCAGACCCGTTCACCGCAACGCTCACCGGCCTGGATGATTGGTTCGACCCACTCGCGGCGATTGGTTATGGCACCGGCCATTCGCTGGCCCAGAGCCGCTACCACACTGCCGGTCAGCGTCGCATAATCGATGATGGCACGGGGTTTTCCGCGTGATACAAGTGCCAGTGTATCCGACAGCACCATTCGACCCTCAGCATCCGTGTTAATCAGCTCGATGGTGGTGCCATCCAACGCCGTAATCACATCATTGCATTTGACTGCCCGGGATCCGATGTGGTTCTCCGCCAACGCCAGCCAACAGTCCACCGGCTCGTCAAATTTCATACGGGTGATAGCAAGAAAGGCACCGAGCGCGACAGCACTGCCCTGCATATCACCATGCATCCCCAGCATGCCGCCGCCCACTTTCAGGTTACTGCCACCGGTGTCAAAACAGATCCCTTTACCGACAAGCGCGAGCGGTTTCCCCTCAGCCCCCTCCGGACGATATTGCAGATGGAGTATGCCGGCATCCCTGACCGGGCTGGCCTCGACAACGGAAAGAAAGGCCCCTGCCCCCAACTCTTCCAGCTTGTCGCGGTCATAGAATTGGGCTTGCCAGCCTTCCTCACGGGCCAGTGACTCGGCAAACTCCCGATAGATTCCCGGCGTCAGATAGTTGCCCGGCAGGTGGGTTAACCAGCGAGCCAGGTTGTTGCCCTCAGCCGTTGCTTCGGCGTATTCAAAGTCAGCGTTTTCGAAATTCCCGAAAAAGCGGAGTGCGTTCAGGCTGTTCGATTCAGGCGGTTTGTCGGTAACTCTGGGCAGCTCAAAAAGGGCTGCGTGGGCCGCCGCCACAAGGGCTTCTGCGATGGCACTCCCGGACGGGTCATCACCCAGCAGGGAGATGACGTTGACTGCTTCCAGACGCTCGGCGAGCAAGGGGCCGATGATCTTCCGGGCCAGAGTCAGTGCTTTGAATGCCTGGAGGTGTTCTGACACGAAAACAACCGCCGCTCGCCCACCATCAGGCGTGGAGAGAAACACCGGATTGGTGGTTTCCGGATAGGCTGACAGGCGCTTTCCCAGGAATTCAGCCCAGGGTGTACCGCCTATGGCTCCGCGGTTGGCGTCAGGAACCAGTATGACAACACCTTCTGCCGGTTCAATATCCCAGGCATCAGGTATTGAGTCGTCTTTCTGGAGCAACAATAAGGGTAGACCGGAAAACTCTGGTTTCATAAGAAATACTCCATGGTAAGCCTGAATGACATTGGCTGGAGTATAGTTGGTTTTACCCGGGGATAGGACAGTGAGCTGGGCTAACTATGCTGGGCCCGGCTTCGTGCTGCCGGGTTTTAGCCGGAGGGGAATTATCGTTTCTGGATCTGTTGGACCAGCTCCACACGCTGTGACTCGGTTTTGGGATCTTTTGAGGCTACCCCAGTCGAGTCAGGGGCAAGAGCCACCAGCACAATTGCCATGATCGCAAAAAGCAGGGGAACGACGAGCCCGGCGATCTCGACGGCATCAAAGGAGATGTCCTCGGGTTCGACGGCGCTGATTTCATTTACGTGTTCCATCAGGGAAGAGCCTTGTGTTGTCCGGGTTGCCAATTGCGCCTCAACGAATATCATCAGGAGCTGTCTGAGCGGCGAATTTTAGGGGCTGGCGAGGGGCCAGGCAATCGATTAAACCGCATAATGAGGTTCCATATCGGTATTTGCCTATTCAACCAATACCGGGTTATGAGCTTAAGTAACGGGTTGTTTCGGTTTATTACGTTTTGTGTGAAATCAAGGCTCATCTCAACCTCGCCCTGTAGCATTTTTCCGGCAATTGCCGTCATAACGGCGCGTCTTCCCCCGATTCATGCACATCATCGTCAGTCGTGTATACGTTAAAGCGCGGTGCACCGACGTTAGGCAGCCTGAAAAATCAGCTGTATACTTCCTGTACGAAATTTAAGATTTCACTATTCCCGTCTCTGAGAACCTATTCAGAGGTACAGTTGGTGCCCCAGATGCAAAGAGCCTGTTAATGCCCCGTTCCTTAGCCCCGAATAATGAACAGTCGCTGTCTGCGGTCAAGCAAAGTGAGCAAAAGTTCTATGAGCTGATCGAAAGCCTGCCAATGGTCGCGGTACAGGGCTACAACAAACAGCGCCAGGTCATTTATTGGAACGAGGCGAGCCGGCGCCTTTACGGCTACACCCGAGAGGAGGCCCAGGGGCAGTTACTGGAAGATCTTATTATTCCTGACCATATGCGAGAAGACGTCATAAAGGCTCACCAGAGCTGGCTGGATGAAAATATCAGTCTTCCTGCAGAAGAAATCGAGCTCAAGCACAAGAACGGTCACCTTGTTCCCGTCTACTCCAGTCATGTGATGATCAAGCAGGATACCGGTGATTGCGAAATGTTCTGCATTGATATCAGCCTGCTGGAACAGAAAAGGGCCAGGGACGAGCTCTACAGGATGGCAAGCTTCGACGATTTAACCCAGCTACCCAACCGACGGTTGATGGAGGTTGAATTATCCGCTCGTCTGGCCGAAGCCGAGCGGACGGACCGGGTCATGGCGGTCGTGTTCATTGACCTGGACAATTTCAAGCTGATCAATGACACCCTCGGTCATCATTATGGAGACAAGCTGCTCAAGGCGGTTGCCGAAGCCCTGAAAACAGAAATTCGCAGTTATGATCTGCTGAGCCGGTTTGGCGGTGATGAGTTTGTGTTGTTGTTATTTGATGTGACTGCGCCAGAACGTATACACGAACTTCTTCAACGCCTGATCAGCAAACTGGATGCGGGCTTTGTTCTGGATGGGGACTGCTATCAGGTGACCGCCAGTTTCGGTGTCAGCCTGTTTCCGGGCGATGGCGCGACGGCGGCTGAACTGATGGGGAATGCCGATGCCGCCATGTATCAGGCCAAAGAAAATGGCAAGAACAGTATCTGTTTTTACACCTCAGACATTAATGATCGACTGGTTCATTATCAGGAAATTACGGCACTGCTGCACCGTGCGCTCGCAGCCAACAGTCTGCAACTGCACTTTCAGCCGCAGATAGATCTGAGATACGGCGGCTTCGGTTCCTGTGAGGCGCTGTTACGTTGCTCGGACGGAAGTTCCTGCCCCGTCTCGCCGACTGTTTTTATTCCGGTGGCGGAAAAATCGGGGCTGATTCATCGTATAGGAGATTGGGTCATCGAAGCGGCCTGCCGGCAGCTTAAGGCCTGGCAGGGTACGGCACTGGAAACGGTACGGGTTGATATCAATCTATCGGGCAGGCAACTGACGAATCCGAATCTGGCTGAGCAAATTCTGCAGACTCTGAAAAATCATGAGCTGAAACCTTCCCAACTCGGCCTGGAACTGACCGAAAACGAAGTCATTGGTGGGGATGATGGGCAGATCAGGCAGCTGGAAAGACTGAAACAGGCTGGCGTGCATATTTCTATTGACGATTTTGGAACCGGTTATTCGTCCCTTGTTTATTTGCGGAAATTGCCGGTTTGCAGCCTCAAGATTGACAGAAGCTTCCTCCACCACGCCATGGAAAATGATAGTGATATGGCTATCATGCAGGCCATGATTACGGTCGGGCACAGTCTTGGTCTGAGCGTGGTCGTCGAAGGCGTGGAAACCCCTGAACAGGACCGTCTGGTCAAGAGTCTGGGCTGTGATCTGGCCCAGGGGTTTCTTTACGCCAAGCCCATGCCGGCGGACCAGATGCTGATATAGAATTGTCTCCCCTGCTGCGGGCGCACTTCCCGTTGCGCTCCAGGCGCTTTATCACATTTCTTCATGAACCTGGCCATAGGCCAGCATCGCGAACAAACAGGTACCGCCAAGAATGTTGCCGGCAAGCACCGGGGAGATATGATAGGTCAAAGCGATAAAGATGCTCATTTCCCCATTGAGCACCAGAGTGAAAATCTCGTTCGAGCCGGCGATAACATGGGTGAACTCACCCGCCGCGATCAACCAGGTAAACATGACGATAACCAGCACCTCGGAGCCCTTCGCAGAAGGCAGCATCCACACTATGGCTGCTATGAAAAAGCCTGACGGAATGCCGCGCAAAAGTGTTTCGGCCGGGGTCAATGTGGCCAGGTGGTGCGATATCTCAAGAATCGCCGCGTAGGTGTCCCCGGAAAGAATGCCGCCATGGACGACGATGGTGGCAGTAATAAACGTGCCACACAAATTCGCAGCGAGTACAATTGCCCAAAGGCGCGCAGTGCGATAGAGCCGATTACGGGTCGGTTGGGCCAGAACCGGCAGTACAACAGTGATGGTGTTCTCGGTGAACAGCTGAAGCCGGCACAGGATCACGAGAACAAACCCGAACGAGTAGCCCAGGCTTTCAATCAGCGTGAGGTAGGGGTGCTCTGAGCCCAGATTGGAGCGGATGATGCCCTCAACGAGTACCGAGGTCGAAATACCGAACCCCGCAGCCACACCGGACCACCAGAGCGAGATTTTCGGGCGTTGCAGCTCCGATTCGCCCTCGCGCATGATGATGGAGTAAACGGTCAGCGACGAAAGTTTGCCGTGTTCGGCGACGGTATCCCGCTCTTTCGGAGTCAGTGACTTTTCGCTCGATGTCGGTGTCTGTTCGCGCGATTCGCGATCCTCGACCCTGGCGCGAGACTCCTGATCGTCTGCGGCCTCCCTGGCTTTCTTTTCGGGGGAGGAATTCCGATGCTTGTCCCCGTCACTCATTCGACCGTCCTTTAGCCACCCGAAAACACTTGTGCTGCTGCAAACCAAGCCTACTGGGAAGTTGGCTTACACATAATGATAGCTTAGAAACTGTATTCGGTTGATAAAAGACTGATCACAGCGGAATAATCTGCTCATGTTAAGGGCAAGAAAAAGTCGGAATCTACTTTTTGAACGTTTTCCAATCGACGACGTTGCCTGCAGAGTCAAAGTGGACGAAACCTGCATAATCATCATCGTCGTGCCAGGCCTTGATATAGCCGATCACTTCACCTCGCTCTGAGAGCATTTCGAACGACGATCTGCTGATGTCCGAGCCTCCTTCGCTGGAATCTTCCCCGCTGATTTCCTGAAGCGTAACGTTCGGTGCGTTAAAAAGGGCATGATTTAAAAGGTCAGAATTCACAGGATAAACTCCCTTACAGTCAGACTGGTGAAGGAATAGCCATGAAATGAGAATCAGTATATCCGAGACTTGCAGCATTGGCTTGACCTGTCCCAAGACTGTTTTTGAATAAAAAACAACCAGCCAATAATCCCTATAGATCCGGCGACGCGATTAACGACACGCTCTATTTCACATCCTATGGCGGAAAATCTGAGGCTCAACTAGAGTGCCTCTGATGATGATCCGGGGTTGTCTGCATTAACAATCAGCAGAGGTGCGAAAGCGGGCGGTAAGATCACTCATCGAAAGTGCTTCCTGTTTCAATACCACGCTGATCTCCCTGCTATCAGCGACACTGCGTGCCAGCGTTGCGGCGTGGTCGCCAAGCGCGGCCTCCTTCATTTCCGCAATCTGATGATCAACACCCTGCACGCCTGAGACCAGATCACCTACCCACTGGCGGATTTCTCCCGTGGAATCGGCAGTGCGCTTTGATAACGTGCGGACCTCATCAGCAACCACCGCAAACCCGCGGCCGTGCTCACCCGCTCTCGCCGCCTCGATCGCAGCATTCAGCGCCAACAGATTCATCCGCTCAGGCATATCTGCGATAACGCCAATGACCTTTTCGATCTTGAGCGTCGATTCCGTCAGGTCCTGTTCGATACGCTGCAGCCGAATAATCACGATCTTTCTCAGCCATAAGGTCATCAGAACAATAACCAGCAGAAAAATGATGAACCCGGTGATCAGGAACACCTGCTGGCTACTCAGATACTCCAACAATTCGCTGGACTCCTGGCTTATCCGTGCACGACTGGCCACCTCCCGCGCGCCGATGCTTTCGAGCATTGGCGACAAGGCAGGAAAGAGCTCAAAGTCCACGGCTTTACCTGCCTGATAGTAGCTTTTCTCGCGAACTCCCTCCCCGAGCTTATCAAGATACAAATCGACCGGCTCAAAAACACGTTCATGCTCCTCCGCCCATTGGTCCAGCTGCACATTCTGTTCAATGGCGCCCCACTTCGTGGGTATCGACTCTGAAAGGGCTGCGAGTTCCTGTTCGATTTCATCCCAAAGCAACAACTGGCCTTTGATCTTGTAGGAAAGGTCCTGCAAATGACGGAGATCCTGTTCCAGATCGTTCAGTAGCCAGGATTCTGTGAGTCGATTCTGTATCAGCTGTTCAGCTGCGGTTTCTGCCTTGATGATGATTGACCAGGACAACAGGGCCACGGCCGAGAGCGCAAAGACTGAAAGGAATGAAAAGAAGAGAATCTACTGCGAACGGTTTTGAGCATGGTGCCCCCTGGTCAAATAAAGGGCCGATACTGCGCACAGATGGTGACATTTAGATGACATTCAGGGAATGATTTCGTGACCTGCACCCAACCAGTAAACTCAATCCGTCAGAATTACTTACTCCAGTCCTGTCGTAATTTCAGGAACTGGTTTTTGTAAGGGGCGATGGTCTTTAACAAGACGTCAGACCTGGAGAACCAGCTACGCCCCCATGAAATCTCCTTCTCGGCGTCGTCATACAACGTTGATTCAACTGTCCATCGATGCAGGCTAAAATGGCTCACTCTGGAGACCGAAGCAACCCGGCACTCATGAAGGGGCTGGAAGGGAGAGAACTCGAACTTATCGCATTTAACCAGTAGCGATGTTTCCTGGGTATTGGCAGCCAGTGCTGCTGAATCCAGAAGAAGCTGAAAGATGACAGTGTCTTTTACAGGTCCCCATGGGGTGGAGGCCTCTGGAGTGAGTCTGACCGATACTGAGCAAACCCCGCTTTCAAGATCGAGATTGGGGCGGACCCAGGCCCCAGACGCTGAAGAGAGGTACAGTGCCTGCAGAGCTTGGTGATGGTCTTGTCTGTCACTCATTGCGCTCCCTGAATACAGTGTTCGGCTGGGCCCCAACGGTGCCCGAAAAAGCTTTACGTTGCCGCCTCTGAAGACAGGAGACCCGTTAAAAAATCCGGGAGGAGCCCCCCGGCAACATAGTTTTACTTATCGAAAACACGATGATGTTTAGCAACATCGTGCATAGAATAACGAGCAATGGTTGCAGTATTGTTTCAGGTTCGAATCGTTGAATATTTTTTGGCGAATGCTTTCCAGTCGACGATGTTTCCTTCAGCTTTAAAGTGGACCAAATTCGCTATTGGTAAGCGAACGGAGAACGCACCTTGAGCCGAACGCCGTCAAGAAGCCTCTTGCTGGCGATCCGGACTTAGTAATGCCTCGAAAACATCCTGGCTTAGGGGCCGGAAGAACAGAAAGCCCTGAGCATAATCCCAGACAGCACGGGAGAAGGATTGCAATTGCTCGTCGCTTTCAACGCGTACTGCAACCACCTGAACGCCCATAACGTGAGCCATAGCGATTATCCCTTTCAGATGTCGATCGGAAGGGCCTGATCAAGATCGCGCCTTCGGAGTAACGCTTCTGCCCCGGATATGGCTCCAAAGCGGATATCGATAATAGGCTGATAAACATGGGCGTTTACTGGTGATCCTTAGGCTTGCTGGCGAACGCGGAAATGGCTCGTCGACCTGTGGTGTTTCTCAAGCCAGTCGATCAGTGAAAAAATGGTAAAGGTGTCATTTTCAACGCCATCGAAATCGACGCCAACGCCATTTTCTGACTTGCGGACAACATGCCCTGTGAGCCGGCGAAACTGCTTTTCCTGTTTGTCAGGAAAGCGGAATTCGAGTTCCAGGGTCTGGTTCAGCTGAACATCGGTGTAGTCTGTGGCAATAAAGAGTCCCCGTTTTGATGCATCCCGGATCTGTCCGGTTGCCACGGGCATGCCGCGTTTACAAACCAGCACGCCAAGCTTTCCATCTGTGCGTTTACTCAGTCTGTGTTCCATGTTTTCCTCCGTGATTCCGCAAGTATGTCACTCGCTGACATTGTCTGTACGGTAGCGTACATAGCTTTACGCTTTTTTTGACACCGCTCAAAAAACAACCTTATTTGTGGCAGGCGTCGCTGCAAAAATTGCCTTGCGATCCTACACTCAAGGAGCACACATTCTCAGGAGGAGATTGGTATGGCTAACATAACCCGCTGGAATCCGGTCAGGGAATTCGATGACCTGATGACCCGTTACAACCGGCTACTTGGCCTGTCACGCGGCAGCGATGAACGGGAAGGCAAAGACCTGTTCAGCAGCAGCGACTGGACCCCGGCCGTGGATATCAAGGAAACCCCGGAGGCCTTCAATATCGAGGCAGAATTACCGGGTATGTCCAAGGACGACGTGAAAGTCACTGTGCAGAACGGCGTTTTAAGCATTGAGGGTGAGCGGAAACAGGAAGAAGAGACCGACGACAAGAAGCAGCACCGCGTTGAGCGGTTCTACGGCAGCTTCCTGCGTCGATTTACCCTGCCCGAAAATGTGGACGAAGACAGCGTCAAGGCCAGTTTCAAGGATGGCGTTTTGTCCCTGACATTGACCAAGACCGAGCCCGCTGAACCCAAGGCTATTGAAGTGGACGTTCAGTAAACCGGCCCGGCCAGAAAGAGCAGAGCCGGGTTCAGTTCCCGGACTCTGCCGTTGCTTTCGCTTCGACCTTTTTGAGTGCCTCCTTGGAGCAAGGCTGCAAGGGACCGTGATGGCAGGTTGAGGATCGCCTCACCATTTTCATCCGCCGCGTTGAGACCCGCCCCGCTCGCGCGAGGCGACCGATAAAACGTTCAAAATCTCTGGCAATTATGGCCTGGTACCGCCCTTGGCCTCCACGCTAATGTTCTTGCAGTTGATATTGGTTGTGGCCTCCAAATCCACCAAGCTGAGCGCGAAAGGTTTAGAACAGGAAGCACGGTTTGCCCGACACGAAACCAAAATCGGTATCGAGTTAGAGATGAACGAGGCTCTGCCTGACCTATGAAAATGGTTTGTAGTATTTAAGTAGAAAGAGGCCATCGTTAGCGAGTTTCTCCGGGTGTATCCACGTCACTTCGACAAGCGTTCCAGAGCCCAACTAGTAAAACACAGAATGATGCAGGGCGCCTGGCGAGATGCCTGCAAGAAAGCGGGCTATGGAGGCATGTACTACCTTAGAGACCTCCACAAGAAAGGACTGACCGAGGAGTTCCTGAGCCAAGGAGAAAACGACAAAGGCGGCCATGAAACACAGGCCATGCGAAATCATTATCGGTTGATCAAGCCGCCCAAGCGGGCGAGGACAATGATCAGATTTGAGCGGGAACAGAAAGTTTCTGAGTGAGTCAGATAAAACCAAAAAAATCTCCAACGGACCTGATTGCTATGGAACTTCTACTAAGAGTACGCTCATTGTGTACACAAATAGGGTGAGAATCATGCAAACGATCAATGTTCGGGAAACTCGGGAAAAGCTCTCAAATCTTTTGGACGCTGTGGCCGCAGGAGAAGAGGTTGTCATTCTGCGCCACGGTAAACCTGCCGCACGCCTGACCGCGGCCTTGCCCGAAAAGATTCAGTTTCCAAACCGTTCGGAACTCAGGGCATCTCTGCCACCGGTCCGGGAAAGCTCTGCCCATGCGGTGCGGGAACTCGGAGACGAAGAGCGCTATTAATGCTGTACTTCGACACGAGCGCCGTTCTCCCCTACTACAGACAAGAGCACGCTAGCGATCGAGTTCAGGCATTGCTTGAGTCGCAAACCCAGCCGGTTCTTATCAGACACCTGACGGAAGTCGAGGTGGCAAGCGCACTGGGCCGATGGATTCGGATGGGAGAGCTCAGCGAACCCCAGGCGAACCGGATCGAAAGTGCATTCCATGATGATGTCAGCCATGGGCGCTTCAGCCTGCGCCCCATTGAAACCGCCCACTATAAACGGGCCAGCCACTGGATTGGCACAAGGAAGACAAGCTTGAGGACGTTGGATGCACTGCACTTGGCATGCGCAGAACATCACCAGGCTCAACTAATCAGTGAGGATGAAGCGTTGGTAAACGCGGCCATTTTCTTTGGCATAGACGCCCGTCTTGCTTCAAAGGGCGACTGAGCACCATGGCAAGCCCAAAACACCTCACTCGAACACTTTTTGAGCAATGGGAAACGGTATGGCGAAATAATCTTAGATATATTGCCAATGCCGAGGAAAGTTTAAATTTGGATCAGGAACCGGATGAGGTGCTGGAGCTTATTGAGGCCCTTAAGCTGAGCGGTAAAGCGTTAGAGCAAGAGGCTGTTTTTCTGGTCACACCAGACAGCTAACCAAGCTTGTTCAAGATGCTTTGCGCATTCGGTGATTCGCTCTTCTGCCAAGCATTGAAGCGGATAATATTTTGGGTTTAATTTGGGTATTTTTTGGGTGAGAAACTCAACTAAACTGAGCCAATTTAGCTTATTGATTTTAAAGGATAATAATGGAGGCGCGGGTCGGAATCGAACCGGCGTTAACGGAGTTGCAGTCCGCTGCATAACCACTCTGCCACCGCGCCGGGAAAAGTCCGAAGGGGATTCGTAACTTTTATGCTCTCAGGTGGGCATTGAGAGACCGTGTTAATTGGAGCGGGAAACGAGATTCGAACTCGCGACCCCAACCTTGGCAAGGTTGTGCTCTACCAACTGAGCTATTCCCGCTTGATCAACGAGAGCGTATTCTACGGATTCGGCTGTTGTCGTCAACCACTTTTTTCAACTTTCTGTTTTACTTCAGGTTCTGACTGTTTTTCACACAAAGGACAGGCAACCCGATGATAGAATTTCCGCTAGTATCAGGAGCACGCACCCATTTTTTCCTGAACACGGACACAGGAACTTCAGATGCCCTCACCCGGCCAGCTCGAGTATCACACTGATCGCCTCATCATCACTGGCGACTGGACACTGGCGAACTATGCCAGATTAAAGCAGGAAGTAGATGCTGCAATGGCATCAGAGAAAATGGCTGACCATTCCCCGGAGCTCAGCTCCATTGGGGCCCTGGACACAGCAGGCGCCTCTTTGCTGGCTGACCTGCTTGGCGCAAAAAGGTTGGAAGCGCTGACCGATGAAGCATCGGGACTTCCCCCTGAGCGCCGAGACCTGTTGCAGTTGGTGGCTGATGCCATGGCTACACCCGATAAGGACTGGCCCCGGCAGCGGTCGCCCATTGCCGCCTTTCTTGCCAGGCTTGGTCAGCAGGTTGAAGGTTACTGGGGCCAGCAACGTCTGCTGATGGGATTTACCGGTCAGATCCTGGCGACAATAGCCGCCATCTCTCCTAAGCCCTGGCGCTGGAGAATGACGTCTCTGGTCGCCCACATTCATCAGACCGGACTCAACGCGCTGCCCATCGTTGCCCTGCTGACCTTCCTGGTGGGTGCGGTTGTGGCCTTTCTGGGCGCAACCATTCTGGATGACTTCGGCGCAACCATTTACACGGTCAATCTGGTGGCGTTCTCCTTTTTACGGGAATTCGGCGTGCTGCTGGCCGCTATCCTTATGGCGGGCCGAACAGCCAGCGCCTTCACCGCCCAGCTTGGCTCCATGAAGGCCAATGAGGAAATCGATGCGTTGCGGACGTTCGGCCTGAGCCCGATTGAGCTTCTGGTGATTCCCCGGGTACTGGCAATGGTAATCTCGCTGCCGATACTCACCTTTGTCGGCATGATCAGTGGCATCGTTGGTGGTTCCCTTGTGTGCGTGATGACACTGGATATATCGATCCCCCAGATCCTTAACATCCTGGCAACCGATGTCAGCACTACTCATTTCCTGGTTGGGCTTGGAAAAGCCCCGGTTTTTGCCTTTGTTATCGCAGTGATTGGCTGCCTCGAGGGATTCAAGGCAAGCGGCAGTGCCGAGTCGGTCGGTGAGCACACCACCTCCGCCGTGGTACAGTCGATCTTCATGGTAATCCTGCTGGACTCCATTGCAGCGATTTTCTTCATGGAGATGGGTTGGTGAGTCAACAGGCCTCGAAACAGGATGTAGTGATCCGAGTCCGGTCGCTTTGCAACCGCTTCGGCAGTACCGAGGTCCACAAGAACCTGGATCTCGACCTCTATCGCCGGGAGATACTGGGTGTTGTCGGCGGCTCTGGGACCGGTAAGTCTGTGTTGTTGCGCAGTATTGTGGGGCTCCTTCAGCCAGACTCCGGAGTCATTGAGGTTTTCGGCCAGGAGCTGCAGGCGCTCTCGCCGGACCAGCGCTCCCGGGTCGAGCGGCGCTTTGGCGTGCTGTTCCAGAGTGGCGCCCTTTTTTCGTCGCTGACGCTGCAGGAAAATGTTGCCTTGCCGTTGATCGAACATGCAAGACTGTCCCGGAACGACGCGGAGCATCTGGCCAGGGTCAAGCTGGCGCTGGTAGGCCTTCCCGCCAATGCATCGGTCATGGTCCCCGCCCAGCTATCCGGTGGCATGGTTAAAAGGGCGGCCCTGGCAAGGGCACTGGCACTGGATCCGGAAGTTCTGTTTCTTGATGAGCCCACAGCCGGGCTGGATCCCATTGGTGCTGCGGCCTTCGACCGGCTGATCGTTACCTTGAGAGACGCCCTGGGCTTTAGCGTGTTTCTGGTCACCCACGACCTGGATACCCTGTACAGTACCTGTGATCGGGTGGCCGTATTATCCAACAAGCGCGTGCTGGTTGAGGGACCGCTCGAGACCGTTGAGGCTACCGACGACCCCTGGATCCGCGACTACTTCCACGGCCCGCGAGGCCGGGCTGTCCATCGCGCAAGGACAGCCACAACCGGAAATGTTGAATGAATCGGGAGAACTGCTGAGATGGAACCCAGAGCACATCATGTCCTGATTGGACTGTTTACGTTGGTCTTTCTCGCCAGCGCGCTGGTATTCGCACTCTGGCTCGGTAAAAGCAGCGCGGATCGCGAGTACGCCTGGTACGAGGTCATTTTTAACCGTGGTGTAAGCGGGCTGTCGGAGGGAAGCCCAGTCAAATACAGCGGAATTGAGGTGGGTGATGTCTCCGAACTGAGACTGGACCCCGAAGATCCCCGCAATGTGCGGGCGCTTATCCGGGTCTACAGTGATGTACCGATCAAGGAGGACACGCGCGCCGGGCTCGCTCTGACCAATATCACCGGCAGCATGAGCATCGAGCTCAAAGGCGGAACTCCGGACAGCCGCACGCTTGACGGTGATCGCAGTTCACCGCCCACTATTCGTGCTGAACCATCAACGTTCAGTACGCTCATGTCCAGCAGTGAGGAGCTTTTTGCCAAACTGGACAAGGTATTGTCGAACGCCAATGCCATGATCTCGCCAGAGAATGCCAGTAACCTCACCCGCAGCCTTAAAAATATCGAGGCCATGACAGCGGGCCTGCTGGAGCAGCGGGAAGAGCTGAGCAGGCTGGTGAGCAGCTTTGATCAGCTCAGTGGCCAGACCAAAGCCACTCTGGAAACCTTTCGCCGCTTTGGCGTTACGGCAAATTCCCTGCTGGACAATGAGGGTAGGCAGTTATTCGCCACCGCGCAGAGCGCCATGGATTCCCTGGATGCCTCCACTGCCCGGCTGAACGAACTTACCGCCAGAAATGCTGGTGCACTGGACCAGGGTATGCAGGGCGCTGCAGAACTTGCCCCCGCGATGCGGGAACTGCGCAATACCCTGCGAAGCCTCAACAGTGTGATCTATCGCTTTGAAGACGACCCGACAGGCCTTCTGCTGGGCCGCGACCCTATCCAGGAGTTTAATCCGTGACTGTCGTATTGATACGTTTACTGGTTGCCACCTTGGCAGCAATATCTCTGACCGCCTGCACCATTTTTCCGGACCAGCCGGCTCACCGGATATTCCAGTTGCCGGCGCCGGCAGTGCAGGAGCCCGTTGCTGACTCCGTCGACAGGACCCTGCGGGTCTCGACGCCCCTGGCAGTGGCACCCATCGACAGCACCCGCATCCTGGTCAAACCGGACGCCAATGAGATCCGTGCCTATGAGGGTTCCCGCTGGAGCAACCGGGCGCCGGTCATTGTTGGCAATCACCTGCTCGAATCGTTCCGTCAGGATGGGCGGGTGGCAACGGTAGTAACCGGCACCAGCGCCGTACAGAGCGATTTTACCCTGACCGGCGACCTCGCCGGCTTTCAGGCCGAGTATCAGGATGGCAAACCGGTTATCCACCTGGAGCTGAACCTGCAACTGATTGACGAACGCAGCCGAGAGTCCGTTGCAAGCAAACAGTTCAGAACCAGCCATCCGGCCACGGGAGAGGATATCGAAAGCGTGGTGGCGGCTTTCGGGAAGGCCAGTAATGAACTGGCCAGGCAGGTGATTGACTGGACGGTGACGCAGTTCTGAGTCGTATCAGCCTGTTTCTTTATCGGGGAACAGGTCCGGCCAGGCAGCCTTGAGATACAGAATCATCGACCAGAAGGTCAGCACGGCTGCGACATACAACAATGCCGTTCCCAGGTGGGCCCAGAGCACGCCTGGAGGAAATGCCAGCAACATGATGATGGCAACCATCTGGGCGGTGGTTTTGATTTTACCAATATAGGACACCGCAACACTTCCACGGCTTCCGATTTCCGCCATCCATTCACGCAATGCCGAAATCACAATTTCGCGGCCAATAATCACCGTGGCTGGAATAGTGAGAATGAAGCTGGCATGGGATTCAATCAGCACCGTCAGGGCAACGGCCACCATCAGTTTGTCCGCAACCGGATCCAGAAAGGCACCGAAGGGAGTGCTTTGATCCAGCTTTCTCGCCAGGTACCCGTCCAGCCAGTCAGTCGCCGCAGCCAGACCGAATATGGCCGCGCTGACAACGTAGCTCCATTCAGCCGGCAGGTAATAGATGATCACAAAAACCGGGATCATCAGGATGCGGGAAAGAGTGAGAATATTTGGTAAATTCATGCTGTCCCTATTCGTCATGCAGTACTGCGTAGATGGTTTCTGCCAGGTTCCTGCTGATTCCCTGAACCTTGGACATTTCGTCGACACTGGCCTTGCGAAGCTCCTGAATGCCGCCAAAATAACGGATCAGGTCCCGACGGCGCTTCGGCCCTACCCCCTCGATACCCTCAAGGGTAGACTGGCGGCGTTTTTTGTCACGCCTGGCTCGATGGCCTGTGATGGCAAAGCGGTGTGACTCGTCCCGTATATGCTGAATCAGGTGCAATGCCGGAGAGTCGGCCGGTACCCGATACAGGTCGCCGGTCATGGCATCAATCAACTGCTCCATTCCCGCCCGCCGTGTGACGCCTTTCGCCACGCCAATCAGCGGAATATCGATAACCCCAAGCTGATCAAAGACTTCCCGGGCAATGTTCAACTGCCCCTTACCACCGTCGATGAACACCAGGTCCGGCCTTTTACCCTCACCGGCTACCATCCGCTTGTATCGCCGTGTCAGTACCTGGCGCATGGCGTCATAGTCATCCCCGGCGGTGACCCCTTCAATATTATAAAGGCGGTAGTCGCTCTTCAGCGGCCCATTCTCGTCGAAAACCACGCAGGATGCGACCGTGTTTTCACCATGGCTGTGGCTGATATCGAAACACTCCATGCGCGATGGGGTTTCGGGGAGGTCCAGCAAATCCCGCAGGGCCAGAAGGCGACGATAGACGGTTTCCTTGCTGGCCAGGTGTGACAGCAAGGTCTGGCGGGCATTGGTCATGGCCAGTTCCAGCCAGCGCCGGCGCTCGCCCCTTACATTCTTGCGAACCCGGGTGTCCCGACCCGCGGACTCTGTCAGCGCCTGCGACAGTAGCTCCTGTTCTTCCACATCCACTGGCACCAGAATATCCGGCGGTATTTCCCGCCGCGTGCTGCCACCGAAATAATACTGGCCCAGGAACGCGCTCAACAGTTCGCCTTCTGACTGCTCAATGGAATACCGCGGAAAGTAATCCTTGGTGCCAAGTACCCGACCACCGCGAACGATGATAACAACAATACAGACCACCCCGGCGTCCTGGGCAATGGCAACAACATCCGCGTCGCCGCCTTCGCCGTCCACACTCTGCTGCTCCTGCACATGCCGCAGGTGGTTGATCTGGTCACGGTAGGCGGCCGCTTTCTCGAACTCCAGATTTTTCGACGCGGTTTCCATCGCCGTCATCAGGTCCTGCAGAATCGCAGGGTTCTTGCCCTCCAGGAACATGGTGGCGTGGCGCATGTCCTCCTGGTATTCCTCAGGCGTAATAAACCCAACGCAAGGAGCCGTGCAGCGGTTGATCTGGTACTGCAGACAGGGCCGGGTTCTATTCCTGAAATAGCTTTCACTACAGGATCTTATACGGAATATCTTTTGTAGGATGTTAAGACTTTCTTTGACCGCCCCCGAGCTTGGGAAAGGGCCGTACCAGGTGCCACCGCCCTTTTTCGTGCGCCCCCGCCGGAAGGTCAGCGATGGGTAATCATCGTGTGATGACAGGTAGATGTAGGGATAGGATTTATCATCCCGCAGCAGGATGTTGTAAGGGGGCCGCAGGGACTTGATCAGGTTCTGCTCAAGCAGCAGCGCTTCCGTTTCGCTACTGGTGATGGTGACCTCAATGGAGTCTATCCGGGAAACCAGGGCCTCGGTTTTCGGGGCCAGTCCGGACTTGCGGAAATAACTGGTTACACGCTTCTTGAGGTTGCGGGCCTTGCCCACGTACAGCACGTTGCCGCTGGCGTCATACATGCGATAGACGCCGGGCCGTTCGGTCAGCTGTTTGAGGAAGCTTTTGGTGTCGAACTCCCTGTTGTTCCCTGCCTCGGCAGTATCAGCCGGGGAGTCAGACCTTGTCGGCATCGAGCAATCCGAGCCTGACCGCCATCAATGCCAACTCGACGTCACTGGAAATTTCCAGTTTTTCGAAAATCCGATAGCGGTAACTGTTAACGGTTTTAGGGCTGAGGCAAAGTTTGTCGGAAATATCCTGCACTTTCTGGCAGCCCACGACCATCAGGGCAATCTGCATTTCACGCTCGGACAAACGGTCAAAAAGGGTCAACTCGCCATCCCCGTCCCGGGCATCTCCGCCGCCGAGCTGCTTGAGCGCCATTTTCTGGGCGATTTCGGGGCTGATATAGCGTTGCCCCGAGTGCGCCATACGGATAGCCCGCACCATTTCCCTGATGTCAGCACCCTTGGTGATGTACGCCGAGGCGCCGGCCTGCATAACGCGTGTTGGGAAGGGGTCATCCGCGCAAGCCGTAACCACGATGACCCGGATCGCATCGTCAATACGAAGTATGCGGCGTGTTGCTTCCAGTCCGCCTATACCCGGCATGCGGATATCCATCAACACGATGTCCGGGCTGTCTTTGCGCACAAAATCGATGGCCTCCTCGCCTGAGGAGGCCTCGCCAATGACGTCAATGTCCGGGTTGTCCGCCAGCATCCGGGTAATACCGGACCTGACCAGTTCATGGTCGTCTACAACCAATACCCTGATCAAAATTCACCTCGCATGCGGCTTTATTGGAATGCGGAAATTGTACCGGTTAAGGGCCCCCGGCGGTAGATACATCCATCGATACCGGACCTGGGTCACAGGCTTTTTCCCGGGACACCCAGGCTCGCGGCATTCTCGACCGGATCAAACCAGACCACCAGCTCCCTACGCCGGACCGCTGACTTTACGCGCTCCCGCTCTGCCATGGGGTTTTCCGTGTCGTTGAGTCCGTGATAGCGGGTGCAATATTCATCGACAAGCCCGTCTAACTGGTCGTCCGAGAGCAGTTCCGCGTCTACCACGAATTTTTCTTCCCGGGGATCCGGCTGGGGCTCCTGGCCTGTGTCTTCGGTCATTATCGGCTATGCCTCAAACGCTCAATGGTAATGGCTTTGACGCAGATGTAGAAGGCCTGACTTCTCAACAGCGGCGGTATTCTCTATCATGCCGGGCTTTGCGCTGTCCGGGGCAACATGAACCAGTCCATTTTCCGCCTAACGCTGCCGATCCTGTTCGGCTACCTGCCCCTGGGCATGGCCTTTGGCGTGCTGTTTACGACCCAACTGGATTATCCCTGGTGGGCGGCGCCAGTCATGGGCATTCTTGTTTATGCCGGTGCTGGTCAGATACTTGCAGTCAGCCTGCTGGCCGCGAACGCCGGGCTGCTGGAAGTATTCGTTGCCATGTTTGTGCTGAATGCCCGCCATCTCTTCTACGGGCTGTCGCTGTTGGGGCAATTTCAGGGGGCAGGATGGCGCAAAGTTTACCTCATTTTTGGCCTGACCGATGAAACCTACTCCCTGCTGACGAGCCGCGCACGCTCCCCGGACAGGCATCATGAGCAGATGGTGGATTTCCGAATCACTTTCTTCAACCAGTGCTACTGGGTCGCAGGCTGTGCCCTCGGTGCCCTTCTGGGTGCCAACGTGGCGTTCGACAGCACCGGTATCGAGTTTGCGCTTGTAGCGCTCTTCATCGTCCTGACCATCGAGCAATACAAGGCACTCGGTGATACCTTCCCGCTGTTTGCTGGGGCTGGCGCAGCCGCACTCGCCATTCTTGTTCTGCCGCAGGCACACCAACTGATCGGAGCCATAGTGGTTGTTACCCTGGTATTGCTGGTGCAGTACCGCAAGCTTCGCCATTCCCTCATTGAGGGCGGGGCTGATCATGTCTGACATGTGGTATCTGACCGGATTCATTGCGGTCGCAGCCGCTGCCACCTTCGCAACCCGGGTCATTCCGTTCCTGTTTTTCCACAGACATACGGAACACCCTCTGGTTCGCCACCTCGGCCGTTACCTTCCCGCAGCGGTCATGGCCCTGCTGGCAACAGTGTTTCTCCAGCGCTCCGCTACCTGGAATAACGCCCTTCCGGGGTTTGATGCACTGGTTCCCGCCGTGCTGGTCGTAGCGATTCACCTTTGGCGACGCAACGCGCTTTTGTCCATCGCTTCTGGCACGATGGCCTATATGGCAATACTGCAGCTGAACCTGATACAGGCGTAAATCATGGCTCCCCACAAGCCTTTCTCCCAGGCCTGCGAGAACAACAAGCAGCCGATTCTCGAGCGCATCCGACAGACATTTACCGGGCCGGGTACAATACTCGAGATCGGCACCGGCACGGGCCAGCACGCTGTTCATTTTGCCTCGGCAATGCCCTATCTTGTCTGGCAGCCCAGCGACCGCCCGGGTGCCAGCAGCCACTGTCTGGGCTGGATTGAGGATTCCACCCTGACCAATATTTGTCCGCCTGTGGAACTGGACGCGGCATCAGCAGACTGGCCAGTTGAGCGCATTGATGGCGCCTACTCGGCGAACACCGCTCACATCATGGCCTGGAATGAGGTGGAGTCCATGTTCGCCGGGCTCGCACGGCGAATGCATACCGGAATGCCGTTTTGCCTTTACGGCCCATTCAGCTACGGTGGCGCCCATACCAGTGACAGCAACCGGCTGTTCGACCGGCACCTTCGCGCTCAGGCGCCACACATGGGCATTCGCGATATGGATGACCTGCTGGGGCTGGCAGCGCAGGCGGGATTCCGGCTCGAAAGCGACCATGGGATGCCCGCCAACAACCGATTGCTGGTCTGGCGTAAACTGTAGGCAGTCATCCATCAAAGAAGAGTCTTCGCAAAAGGGAGGATCAGACCATGAGCCAGCAGAGGCTGACGATGTTGATCAGCGGCAAGGTACAGGGGGTTTACTATCGCGCGTCCGCAGCCGAGAAGGCAACTGAACTCGGCGTGACCGGCTACGCGAAAAACCTGCCCGATGGCCGCGTGGAACTGGTCGCCGAAGGCCCTTCAGCAGCACTGAGTTCTCTCAGGCAATGGTGTCATGAGGGGCCGCCTGCGGCAAAGGTGGACGGGATCGACGCCAACGAAAGTCCGGCCACAGGTGAATTTACCCGCTTCGAGACCCGGTAAGCTCCGGCAGAATGGCGCTCCTGGACACCTTTCTACACACCCTTGAGATCACCCTGCCGGTATTCGCCATGGTGTTTATCGGGCTGGGCCTCAGGGGCCTGGGCTGGATAGACGCCACCTTCATCAACACCGCGTCGGCGCTGGTGTTTCGGGCTACTCTGCCCACCCTGGTGTTCCTGAGTATTGTACGGGCAGACCTGGACACTACCCTCAACCCCGCATTACTGGGATTTTTCGTGGCCGCGACACTGGCCAGCTTTCTCTTATCCTGGCTGTGGGCCATGCGTGCCGTGCCAGCGATTGATCGGGGGGTGTATGTCCAGGGCGCCTTCCGGGGTAATTGCGGGATTGTCGGCCTGGCGCTGGCCGCCAGTCTTTACGGCGATTACGGTCTGTCTGCCGGCGGTTTGCTGCTGGGGGTGGTGATCATTTCCTACAATGCGCTCTCGGTCATCGTGCTGACCACCTATCAACCGGGACAGTCTGCCAGCTGGAGCCGAATCCTCGGTGATATCGTCCGCAATCCTCTGATCCTGGCCGTGCTGGTCGCCGTGCCCTTTGCATGGTCGGGCATCACTCTGCCCGCGTGGCTGATGACCAGTGGCGACTATTTTGCCTCCCTCACCCTGCCCCTGGCCTTGCTGTGTATTGGCGGAACCCTGTCCTTGAGCGCCATGCGCAATGACCGCAAGCTGGCCATCAGTGCCAGTGTCATGAAGATGGTGACGCTGCCGGTCCTATGCACACTGGCTGCCTGGCTGGCAGGATTTGAAGGCCGGGAACTCGGATTGATGTTCCTGTTCTTTGCCAGCCCCACTGCGGCCGCGAGCTTCGTGATGGTCAAGGCACTGGGTGGCAACGACCGACTGGCTGCCAATATAGTGGCTCTGACCACCTTGATGGCCAGCGCGACAGTAACCCTTGGCGTCTTTGCGCTGCGCACTGCAGGGATAATCTGAACAATGAATCGACATTTACAATACTGGATAATATTTGAGAGCCTATTAGAGGACAAATATTTCGATAGTCAGCAGTGCAGAGTAATTGCAATGAATGAGATGTTGAACAAACTGGCAGCCGCCGTCTCGGACGACGAAGACCTGGAAACGCTGGTCAAATCGCTGCTGGAACTTCTGGAAGCCGTGACAGGGCTGGAATCCACTTACCTGACTAGCATTGATACTGCCAAAGGTGTGCAGAGAATAGTCTTTGCCCGCAACAGCAAAAATCTGTCTATTCCGGAGGGGTTAACAGTTTCCTGGGGTGACACACTGTGCAAGCGTGCGATCGATGAAGGGCAGCTGTATACCGATAACGTCAGATATCTCTGGGGAGATTCAGAGGCGGCAAAGACGCTCGGACTTGTTACCTACGTCAGCGAACCGGTGCACATTGGTGACAACGAACTTTACGGGACGCTGTGTGGCGCGAGCAGGCACAAGGTCAAGGTATCGGACGAAGCCCGGCGCTTGCTTGCCATGTTCAGTCGCCTGATTGCTCGCCAACTGGAAAGGGACCAGTTGCTCGCAACGCTCAGGCGCGAGCACATAACACTGCAGGAGTATGCGCGCTCTGACCCGCTGACCGGCATTCCCAACCGCCGCGCGATGGACGCTGAGCTGAAGCGCTCACTGGCTAATGCAGACCGTGGCAATGGCCGCATTCATCTTGCCTTCATCGATCTGGACGGGTTCAAGTCTATCAATGATGACTATGGTCACGACGCGGGAGACCGGTTCCTGATCGAGATGGCGAAAAGAATCAAAGCCGGTCTCCGGGAAGGCGACTTCATCGCCCGTATCGGAGGCGATGAATTTGTTGTATTTGGTACTGCTTTTTCCAGTGATTACGAAAGGAGCCGAATAGCGATACGGCAACGGCTCGAAGCTCTGAGTCGGGGCACATTTCATCTGGGCATGACCAGTATCGATTATGAGGGGGCCAGCGTCGGTGTCGTAACCTCAGAGCCCGGCATGAAAAGCCCGGAGGCGTTGCTTGCCCGGGCGGATGACGCGATGTATCAGGTGAAGAGGGAGAGACGGAAGCACACTGCCGAACTCAAATAGTCCCAGGGAGGGATTATTCGGGCTTCTGGCCGTCAGTCCGGGAGTCAGGCTTCGGTAGAGCTCGCGAGGGCCCTTCCTACCTCCCTGCCAGTCCTTCAATAAAAAACCCCAGCATTTCTGCTGGGGTTTTGTATTGGCGGAGAGGGAGGGATTCGAACCCTCGAAACGCTATTAACGTTTACACACTTTCCAGGCGTGCGCCTTCAGCCACTCGGCCACCTCTCCAATAAACTGTTCCAAATCAGCAATTTTGTCGCTCATTTGAGGGCGCAAACTCTAATGGTTTTGGCGGGATTTGGCAACTCCAATTTTGAAATCGTTTCACCTGGAGTGCTCCGGGGCTCGAGCTGACTAGCGATTGAACAAGTTCAGGACGATCGTAAGGAGGACGCTGATCAGGATCATCGAGGTGACAGGAATGAACAGCTGACTCCTGTCTGAGCGGATATTGATGTCCCCGGGCAGCTTGCCGAACCACTGGAACAGCCAGGGGGCAAAGTGAACCAGCAGGCCCAGAACAACCAGTGCTATACCCGCCATTATTAACCAACGTGACATTCCGGCTCCACTTCGATATGAATCGTTTAAGCAATCAATAGGGCTCATATTCATGGATAAGTAAAGATCACTTCAACCCCCGGTGCGGGCGTTCTACGCTAGTGTGTTGGTTGCTAACATTAATACCAGGAACAACACTTGCCCAGAGGATACTTTGACCCATGCCCTTCCAGCGCCTGTTGATTGCCAATCGTGGTGAAATTGCCGTCCGCATCGCCCGTGCGGCTGCTGAGCTGAACATCCCGACGGTGGCAATATACGCTCAGGATGACAGCCACTCGCTTCATGTGAAAAAGGCGGACACCGCAGTCACACTGAGCGGCTCAGGGCCGGCAGCCTATCTAAATGGTGAGGCACTGATCCAGATCGCAAAGGACTATGGTTGCGACGCCATACATCCGGGTTATGGCTTTCTCAGTGAAAATCCGAACTTTGCGCGCCAGTGCGAGGCGGCAGGCGTGTTCTTTATCGGCCCCTCGCCGGCGGTGCTTGATGTCTTTGGTGACAAGGCCAGCGCCCGACAGCTGGCCAAAAAGCATGGCGTCCCGCTCATTCATGGCACCAACGAACCCACCAGCCTTGAATCCGCCAGATCCTTCATGGAATCTCTGGGCGAACACGGTACGGTGATGCTCAAGGCGATTGCCGGAGGCGGCGGGAGGGGCATGAGGCCAGTTTCTTCGCTTGACGAGCTGGAGTCCGCGTTTTATCGCTGCCAGTCAGAGGCTGCTTCGGCATTTGGCACTGGAGATCTCTATATTGAGGAACTGATCCCCAACGCAAGGCACATTGAGGTCCAGATCATTGGCGACGGCACCGCCGTTACCCATCTCTGGGAGAGAGACTGCACTCTGCAACGCCGGAACCAGAAGGTGATGGAAATAGCCCCCGCGCCCGGCCTGACAAAAGAATTGCGCGATCAGTTACTGGCGGATGCAGAAATGCTCAGCGGCGCAGTCGGGTACCGGGGGCTGTGCACCATTGAGTTTCTTGTGGACATCGACACCGGCCGTTACGTGTTTCTGGAAGCCAACCCCCGTGTCCAGGTCGAACACACCATCACCGAAGCGATCACCGGGCTGGACCTGGTTCAACTGCAGATTCTTGTGGCGGCTGGCATGACACTGGCGCAGTTGGGACTGGACCAGGTACCGCAACCCAGGGGCCAAGCGGTTCAGCTTCGCATCAACCTGGAAACCATGGCGCCGGACGGCAGTGCGCGGCCTGCGGGTGGACGGATAGAGGCCTATGAACCACCAACAGGCCCCGGTGTTCGCGTCGATGGATACGGTTACAGCGGTTACACCACAAGTCCCGCCTACGACTCTCTGCTGGCAAAAGTTATTGTTCATTCCGAGGGTGACTACCCCGCCCTGCTCCGCCGCGCCTATCGCGCTCTTTGCGAGTTCCGGCTGGAGGGCGTTCCCAGCAACATCGGATTTCTCCAGAACCTTCTGCAACACGGTCTGGTTCAGTCGAACACCCTGTCCACGCGGTTTATCGACACCCACGCGGCGGAACTTGTGCCCGACGATGACCGGCTCCATCCCGGTTTTTATTTCACCGAAACCCGCACAGTGCAGTCCTCAGACCAAGCAGTTGCGACCGGCCCGGAAGGCACGGATCCGATCACCGCCCCGGCCCAGGGGGTGGTCGTCAGCATTGATGTGGCCCCCGGCCAGGCCGTTGCTGAAGGCCAACAGGTGGCCATTTTGGAAGCGATGAAAATGGAGTTCGTGATCAAGGCCGGACAAAGTGGGCGCGTGGTCGCCCTCGCTGCCGGTAATGGGGATGCCGTCTATGAAGACCAGCCGTTGATGTTTATCGAGGCCGGAGACGTGGCAGCGATTGACGTACCCACCGAAGAATCGGTAGACCTCGAGCACATTCGCAAGGATCTGCAACAGGTTCTTGCTCTGCACGACCAGCTTGTTGACGAAAATCGGCCGGCAGCGGTGGCAAAACGCCGGAAAACCGGCCAGCGAACGGCACGGGAAAATCTGGCAGACCTGCTGGACGACTGCAGTTTCATGGAGTACGGCGCACTGGCGGTCGCTGCACAGCGTACCCGTCACAGTGCGGAAGAACTGCAGGCGCTCAGCCCGGCGGACGGACTGATCGCCGGCATCGGTAGGATCAATGGTGAATGGTTTGGCGCGGAGACGGCCCGCTGCATGGCCATGAGCTATGACTACACGGTATTCGCCGGCACCCAGGGCGTGATGAACCACAAGAAAACGGACCGCATGCTGGAACTGGCGGAAAAACAGCGGCTGCCCCTGGTCTTTTTCACCGAGGGCGGTGGCGGCCGCCCCGGCGACGTGGACTGGGTTGGGGTGGCGGGGCTGGACTGCACCACCTTCTTGCGCATGGCCCGGTTGAGCGGCAGGGTGCCGTTGATCGGTATCGCCTCCGGGCGCTGCTTTGCCGGCAACGCGGCCTTGCTGGGCTGTTGCGACGTGATCATTGCCACTGAAAACGCCACCATCGGTATGGCCGGGCCGGCCATGATCGAAGGTGGCGGGCTTGGCCGCTTCATGCCCGAAGAAGTCGGCCCGGTGTCCACCCAAAGCCGCAATGGGGTTGTTGACATCGTCGCCGGGGACGAGGCCGACGCGACCCGCATCGCCAAACAATATCTCGCTTTTTTTCAGGGCGAGGTGGCCACCGACGAACCATCCGACCAGCGGCAGCTGCGACACCTGGTCCCTGAAAATCGTCTACGTGGCTATGACATCCGCGAGGTGATCAATACCCTGGCAGATCATGCCTCGGTGATCGAGTTGCGTTCGGCCTTTGCGCCGGGAATGGTGACCGCCCTGGTTCGCATCCGGGGTAAGGCCTTCGGGGTGATCGCCAATAATCCCATGCATCTGGGCGGAGCCATCGACGCGCTTGCCGCAGACAAGGCTGCCCGTTTCATGCAGCTGTGCGATGCCCATGGTCTGCCATTGCTGTCCCTGTGCGACACCCCCGGCTTTATGGTCGGCCCCGAGGCCGAGCAACAGGCGACCGTCCGCCATGTGTCCCGGATGTTCGTCACCGCCGCCAGCATGACGGTGCCCTTTTTCACGGTGGTGCTGCGCAAAGGCTACGGCCTCGGTGCCCAGGCCATGGCAGCGGGCAGTTTCCACGCCCCTCTGTTTACCGTTGGCTGGCCAAGCAGTGAGTTCGGGGCCATGGGTCTTGAGGGGGCCGTCCGTCTTGGCTTTGCCAAGGAGCTTGCCGCTATCGAGAACCAGGATGAACGCAAGGCCCTGTTCGACAAACTGGTAGGGCAACTCTATGACCGCGGCAAGGGCGTGAGCATGGCAAGCTTCCTTGAGATTGATGCGGTGATCGATCCCGCGGAAACCCGAGACTGGCTGGTCCGGGGCCTCAGTGCCGCCGATCCGGCATCCCTGCGTGGTGGTCACCGGCCAATGGTTGATACCTGGTAACCACGCTGCGGCGGAAACCTGGAACAGGTTTGTGCAATACTGGTAACAACCCCAACCCGGGCTAACGCCTTGAGGAGTTCAAGATGCTGATGAAAGCCGAGCAATCAATACTGGTACTGGTAGATCTTCAGAAAAGACTGATGCCTGCAATCAGCGACGGTGATTCAGTCCTCGCCGAAAGCGTTAGACTCACGCGGATTGCAAAGCTTCTGAACGTTCCGGTGATTGCCACGGAACAAATTCCCGAAAAACTGGGCCACAACGATGACGAGGTGTCAGCACTGGCTGACCAGACCGTAACCAAGATTCATTTTGATGCCTGTGGCGGTGGCCTGGTGGAAGCCATGCCCAATGATCGGAAGCAGGTCATCATTGGTGGCTGCGAGACCCATGTCTGCATGTTGCAGACCGCACTATCGCTTCTGGCCGCCGGCTTCGGTGTATGGGTGGTGGAAAATGCCACTGGTTCCCGCCACGACAATGACCGCGATGCAGCCCTGGAGCGCCTGCAGCAGGCCGGAGCCACCATTGTTACCGTCGAGATGGTGGCTTTCGAGTGGATGCAGCATTGCGAGCACCCACGCTTCCGCGATGTTCAGAAGCTGATTAAATAGCGGCAGGGAGACCCGACACATCCGGCGCTGAACGGCCGTCGTAGAACTGCCACGTTACATAACCGGAGATCAATATGCTCAATATGGACTTCAACCAGAAAGTCGTTATCCATACTCCCGACCAGGAATGGATTGCCAGCCCTGCCGGGGGCGTTCTCCGAAAACCCCTGGCGCGCGAGGAGGCCGAGCGCGGCCATGCCACCAGCATCGTGCGCTACGAGCCGGGCGCCAGTTTCAAGCGTCACGAGCACCCCCTCGGCGAGGAAATTCTGGTACTTGAGGGCGTATTCTCCGACGAAACCGGTGATTACGGCAAAGGCACCTACCTACGCAACCCGCCCGGTAGTGGCCACGCCCCGTTCAGCAAGGAAGGCTGCGTTCTGTTTGTAAAGCTCCATCAGTTCGATGAGCGCGACACCACTACCGTGCGCATCGATACCAAGTCCGCTGAATGGCTGCCCGGTATCGGGGGGCTTGAAGTCATGCCGCTGCATGAATTTGAACACGAGCACGTGGCGTTGGTGAAATGGCCGGAAAAGGAAAAGTTTCAGCCCCACCGACATTTCGGTGGCGAGGAGATACTGGTCTTATCCGGCGAATTTTGTGACGAAAACGGACGCTACCCGGCCGGTACCTGGATGCGAAGCCCGCACATGAGCCAGCACCATCCCTTTGTGGACCAGGAAACGGTTATCTGGGTAAAAACAGGCCACCTTCCATTGTGACCCGCAGGCTAACAAGCGCCTCGCCGGCTTAACGATTGCGGCTTTGATCAACGAGGATCAACTCGTCAAGATCAAAGCCTCTTGCCTCCGCGGTTTTCTTGAAGTCCTCGAGGCGCTCGTCATCCACCGTGGGCGTCCGTGACAGAAACCAGAGGTAATCCCGGTCGTAGCCCGTGATAAAGGCAAACCGGTAATCCTCGTCGAGCCGGAACACCACGTAGGACGCGTAAAAGGGCCCGAAAAAGGACACTTTCAGGTGTCCGTTGGCCTCATCTTCGACAAAAACCGCCCGACCCTCGGCTTCCTCCCATTTCCCGTCTTCTTCAGAATAGCCGCGATTGATCACCCGGATGCTGCCGTCCTCCTGAAGCGTATAGTCAGCGGTAACGTTGGACAGACCTTCCTCAAACGAATGATCCAGGCGCGCGATTTCATACCAGGTGCCCTTGTACCGCTCTATGTCCAGTTGACTCACGGGATCGATTCCATCGGGCACTCCGGTGCAGCCTGTCACCAGCAGAACCGCAGAGAAAATCAGACTCTTGGTAATCGCCATAATATCAATTCCTGCAGGGGGTAAAAGCCGGAACGGGAACAGAGGCCCGCCAACCTGAAAATTTACGTTTACGTAAAGTAGAGGCATCTCACTGTTACCGTTGAAGTTTTTAAATTCGCCAAAAAAGAGTGATTTTCAACCATTGACGATGATGTAAAAGCTATCTAGTCTTTTTCCGTCGGGCCCCAAAAGGGCTCCACACCATGAAATCATGCCAACCGGCCAACCCGCCGGGGCACAACAACAAGACAACCACGAAAGCCGTGATCCGGCCTGGTGGAAGAGGATTTCAGCATGTCACTGGTAAATCAGTCCCCGATGATGGGCCTTTGCGCCCGTAGTCTGCAACTCCCGTTAATGCCTTTTCACTCGCGCCCTGCTCTGTCTTGCGATCGCCCAGATCGACGCCCTTACCTGATTCCGGTCTGAGGCAATCACCTCAGCTTCTGTCCGCTCTCTGATCAGACCCTCAGCTGCTCACTGCCCGGCCCCGGGTGGGCCCCTCTGCAAACGCGTTCGGTAAAAGGACCAGAACAATGACTGTATTTACGCATCCTGAATTCGATCACCACGAAAACCTCACTTTCTGCTGCGACCCTGAGACGGGCCTGCGCGCCATTATTGCCGTCCACAATACCTCCCGTGGTCCCGCCCTGGGTGGTTGCCGCATGTTTCCCTACGCCAGCGACGAGGCGGCGCTCCGGGATGTGCTGCGATTGTCACGGGGCATGACCTACAAGTCGGCTCTGGCCAACCTCGATCTGGGTGGTGGCAAGTCGGTTATTATCGGCGACCCACGGGAACATAAAACCGAAGCTTTGCTGGAATCCATGGGCCGCTTCCTGGAGCAACTGGGCGGACTGTATATTGCTGCAGAAGACTCTGGCACCAGTGTTGCAGACCTGCAGATCATGGGCCGTCAGACTGGCAATGTCGCAGGCATCAAGCAGCGCCTCGGCTTCGACGGCAAACCCAGCAACGGCGACCCTTCCCCCGCCACAGCCTGGGGCACCTTCGTCGGTCTCCAGGCAGCGGTAAAACACAAGCTCGGTCGCAGTGATCTTGAAGGCTTGAAGGTAGCCGTCCAGGGCATCGGTAATGTTGGCTACCGTCTGGCTCAACATCTCACCGAGGCTGGCGCCAGGCTTTGGGTGTACGACATCCATCAGGAGCAGATGGACCGGGCGGTGGCAGAACTCGGCGCCACACCGGCAACTGCGGAAGAGATCCTGTACCTGCCGGTGGATGTCGTGGCGCCCTGTGCCATGGGCGCGGTGCTGAACGATCAATCCATAGCAAGGCTTCAGGCCTCCATCGTTGCCGGTGCCGCCAACAACCAGCTTGCCAGCCCCGTGCACGACCGGGTGCTGTGGAATCGTGGCGTTCTGTACGCTCCGGATTTCGTGATCAACGCCGGTGGCATCATTGACGTGTGCTACGAGCGCAGCGGCCCAGACCCGGATGCCGTCCGCGCGCATGTCGATACCATTGGCCTCACCCTGGAGGAAATATTCCAGCGATCAGACCGTGATGGTCTGCCCACCGGGCAGATCGCGGACCGACTGGCAGAAGAACGATTCCGCCACATACCACGTTGATGGCGGTCTTGCTGCCACCGCTCCTTCCCCGAAAACAAAAACAGTAAGCAGGAGAAAACAATGAGTGATCCTTCTTCATCCGCCGCCCGCGGGCTCTGGTCGTCCCGCCTCGCGTTCATACTGGCCGCCACCGGTTCTGCGGTAGGCCTCGGCAACATCTGGAAATTCCCGTATATCACCGGTGAGAACGGCGGCGGTGCCTTTGTTCTGGTCTACCTGCTGTGTATAGCGGCAGTGGGCCTGCCTATCATGATGGCGGAGGTCCTGATTGGTCGCCGTGGTGGACTAAGCCCCGTCAACAGTATGCGGGCGATTACCCGGCAGGAGGGCCTTAAACCGGCATGGGGCTGGGTTGCGGCAATCGGCGTACTGGCCGGCTTCCTCATCCTGTCGTTTTATTCGGTGATTGGTGGCTGGGCCATTTCCTATGTCGGCACCGCGGCCACAGGTCAACTCGCGGGCCAGAGTGCCGAATCCATCGGCGCGATCTTCACGGGACTGCTGGGGGACCCCTTACGGCTGCTGATGTGGCACACCCTGTTCATGGCACTGGTAATGCTGGTGGTTGCCCGCGGGGTGCGGTCCGGCCTTGAACGTGCCGTCAGTATTCTGATGCCTGCCCTGTTCGTGCTGCTGCTTATTGTCGTGGGCTACGCCATGACCACCGGCCATTTTGGCCAGGCGGCAAGTTTCCTGTTCCAGCCGGACTTCTCCAAGCTAACCACTTCCGGCGTACTGGTGGCCCTTGGCCATGCCTTTTTTACGCTCAGCCTGGGCATGGGCATCATGATGGCCTACGGTTCCTACCTGCCGAAAAACATCTCCATTGCCAAGACTTCGGTCACCGTTTCGTTGATGGATACCGTGGTGGCATTGCTGGCCGGGTTGGCGATTTTCCCGATTGTATTTGCCAATGGCCTTGAGCCCGGTGCCGGCCCCGGCCTGATTTTCCAGACGCTGCCGCTGGCTTTCGGCCAGATGCCGATGGGCAGCCTGTTTGGCACACTGTTCTTTGTGCTGCTGATTTTCGCCGCCTGGACGTCCGGTATTTCATTGCTGGAGCCACTGGTGGAATGGCTGGAAGAACAGAAGGGCATGAACCGTACCCTCAGCACGCTGGGTGCGGGTATTGCCTGCTGGTTGCTGGGCATCGCATCCATACTGTCCCTGAACCTGTGGTCCGATGTGGCACCACTGGGCATGTTCACGATGTTCGAGGGCAAGACCATCTTTGACCTGCTGGACTTCCTGACCGCCAACATCCTGTTGCCGCTCGGAGGACTTCTGGTCGCGGTGTTTGTCGGCTGGTTCCTGTCCCGCAAAGCCCTGGAGGAGGAACTGTCCATGTCACCGGCCGTCTTTGCCGCCTGGTATCGGGTGCTGCGCTACTTCACACCCATCGCCGTGGGCATCGTATTCATTTACAACCTGATTTAGCCTTCTGAAAGTGTCGGCACCCTGAGGGGTGTCGGCACTATCCTCCTCCTACATCCTCCCCGTACTAATCGATCACCCTGGACGCCGCCGGGCGGTTCAGCAGCCACACCGCCATCAGCACCCCGTGCAGGATCAGGAACGGCACCGCAATCAGCAGCAACCCGGTCCAGTCAAACGCGGCCAGCACCACCCCGGCACTCAACGCAGCCGTCGCCTGCGAGCCGAATACCATCAGATCATTGAGTCCCTGCACCCGGAAGCGCTCTTCATCCCGGTAACCCTGAGGCAGTAGCGTGGTGCCACCCACGAACAGGAAATTCCAGCCAATGCCCAGCAGAATCAGGGCAGACAGGTAATGCCCGAAACTGATACCGCTGAAGGCAACCGCCACACACCCGAGATACGCCAGTAATCCCAGGCCCATCATTCGCGGGATGCCCACAACCCGAATCAGCCAGCCGCTGACTAGTGATGGCAGATACATGGCCATGATGTGAATCTGGATAACCCATTTGGCGTCTTCAAGGGGATGGCTGGCGACCTCGGTCATACTCAGGGGCGTGGCCGTCATGATGAAGCTCATGATCGCGTAACCGACGGCGGCAGCACTGATCGCCGCCCAGATAACCGGTTGCCTCACGATGGCGGACATGGGGCGGCCGCCCCCTGCCGGGGTTTCCCGCACGTGTTCGCCACTGGCGCGATATCCCAGAGCCAGCACCGCCATGGCGAGCAGTTGGACCGCAGCCAGGGCGAGCCATCCACCCATGAAGGGAAATTCCGCCTCGCTACCACCGCCGGCCAGAGCGATTTCCGGCCCCAACCAGGCCGCTACGAGTCCGCCCAGAAGCACGCGGGCGGCGGCGGAACCGGCCATTTGGGACGATACCGATTCCATGGCCGCAAAACGATACTGGTGAACGACGGCCAGGCCGGTTCCACCGACAACGGCCGCCGCACACAACAATGGAAAACTCCCTGTCCAGGCTGCCAGCGCCCCAAGCAGGCCCGCCATCGTCCCTGAAAGGGTCCCCAGCAACATGACCGGCTTTCGCCCCATGCGCTCCATCAGCCAGGTAGCAGGTTTGATCGCCAGCACCGTGCCCACCACAACAAGCCCTACCGGTAGTGTGGCCAGTTCCGGAGACGGTGCCAGCAGGCGGCCATGAATGCTTCCGATAAAAACGATAAACGGCGCTGTGCACATGGCGAGCGCCTGGGCAGCAACCAGTATCCATACATTGAGGGGCATGGGCGGACCTACTTCTTCCTGTAAATGATCCCGGGGTGGCACTGCACCATTTCGTAGAGATGGGGCAATCCGTTGAGGGATTCCGAAGCGCCCAGTATCAGGTAGCCGCCAGGGTTGAGAGTGGCATGGATACGGCTCAGGATATCCTTCTTCAACTCGGCCGAAAAGTAGATCAGCACATTGCGGCACAGCACGATATCAAACTTGCCAAGCATGTAGCGTTCAAGCAGGTTGAGCTCACGGAATTCGACCATGCTCTTGATTTGTGGCCTGATCTGCCAGCTACCGTTTGCGGCCGGCGTAAAGAACTGCTTCTGCCGTTCCGGGGACAGTCCTCGGCCAATGGCAATCATTTCGTATTCACCACGGCGGGCCACTTCCAGCACGCTTTTGGAGATGTCCGTAGCCGTTATTTTGACATCCCTGAGCTTGCCCGGGCGCTGGCGCCGGAACTCTTCAATGATCATGCCGACGGAATAGGGTTCCTGGCCCGTCGAACAGGCCGCAGACCAGATTCTCAGCGACTGTGCCGATTTTTTGTCACCAAACTCGGGAAGCAGTTTTTCCTGGAGGATACGAAAGGGGTGATTGTCCCGGAACCACAGGGTTTCATTGGTGGTCATCGCATCGATGACCACTTCGTTCAGACTGCTGCGGCCGGTCCGTTTTACCCGCTCCAGCAACTCGCCGAGGGTGTTGAGATTGTTCTCTTCCATGATTCGGCGCAGACGACTTTTGACCAGGTACTGCTTGTTATCCCCGAGCAAAATGCCACAGGCATCCTGCAGGAACGTCTTGAAGGCCTCGTATTCCTGTGGCGTTATTTCAGCTTTCATTGGATCTCTATGTCGGGTAAGTCGGAAGCGACAACAGGGCCACTACTCGCGGTCGATGATCTCCATGACCCGCTCTGCCAGCTCATCAGGACTGAATTTGGCCATGAAATCATCAGCGCCCACTTTCTGCACCATGGCTTTGTTGAACACGCCACTGAGAGACGTATGCAGCATGATATACACATCTCTTATCGCAGGCTCATTTTTGCACCTGGTGACGAGAGTGTACCCATCCATTTCGGGCATTTCGACATCGGATATAATCAGTGACAGGTGATCCGTGGCGCGGGATCCGTCCGCCGTAATCTCCTTGAGGTAATCGAAAGCCTGCTTGCCATCATTCCTGGTCACCACTTCCATGCCAATAGCGGTCAGACAGCGTTCAATCTGGCGTCTGGCAACGGTGGAATCATCCACCACCAGCACCGGCAGATGGCCCGGCGGACGTTGTGCACTCCTGCTGCGAACCTCCTCGCCCACATCCTGGTCCAGGGGTGAAACCTCGGACAGGATCTTTTCAACATCAATAATCTCGACAATCCTGTCATCGATGCGGGTGACCGCTGTCAGGTAGACGTCTTTTCCGGCGCCTTTGGGCGGCGGAAGGATGTCTTCCCAGTTCATGTTTACGATGCGATCAACGCCGCCCACCAGGAACCCCTGGGTCTTGCGGTTGTATTCGGTGATAATCACGAAACAGTTCGCCCTCTCTTCGCGGGGGACACCCGGCAGCCGAATCGACATGGCAAGGTCAATAATCGGGATAGTCTCTCCCCGGATATGTGCGACGCCACATATCATGGACCGACTGTTCGGTATGGAGGACAGCTTCGGGCACTGAAGCACTTCCTTGACCTTGAAGACGTTAATGCCATAAACCTGCTGGCCACGAAGCCGGAACAACAGAAGCTCCAGGCGGTTCTGACCTACAAGCTGCGTGCGCTGATTTACACTGTCCAATACCCCTGCCATCGCCTCTTCTCCTGCTACAACGACTTCCTGCCGGCACGCAATTTGCTGCGTCATGGTAATGCGTCAATTGGCACCACAATGTGCCGGTTTATTGACTGGTAGATGGGCTTAACGGCCATATTCTGAATATCATTAGACATTTTTCAGAATTACGCGCCCCCGCCCCAATGATCAACAGCATAGGACAAACCGCAGCGTATGCGCATCAGCATTTTCGTTACCGCACTGCTAATGTCTAGCCTTGCAGGCACCGCAGCCGCCTCTGACACTACGGCAGAGCAGATCTATTCCGCTGCCGACAAATTCCTGACGGCATTTGCCCGGGAGCAGGCGCCGGACGGGTTCTCCGTTGTTTACGATAGTGGCAAACTGGATGCCCGTCTTTCCCTCGCCACCTGCGAAAATCCGCTGGACGTCTCGTTTAGCGGTGATCCCTGGAAGACAACACAGCCGTCACTACTGGTTTCCTGTGAGGGCTCACGACCCTGGCGTATGTTCCTCCCGGTTTCCATCACCATAACCGGAGACGCTATCGTCGCTGCACGGCCACTGAGCAGAGGCGAACGGTTAACGGAAAGCGCATTGAGCACGGACTCCGTAGTCGTCAACTCCATAAGGCGCGGCGCTGTTACCCGAGAGGACCAGCTTGTGGGGATGGAAATGCGGCGGGGAGTGAATGCCGGCACCGTATTCACGCCTGATCTGCTGCTCACCCCTGCGGCAATAGAGCGGGGAGATCATGTTATTATCAGTGCCCGTAGCGGCAATTTTTCGGTAAATTCCCGCGGCAAGGCGCTGGCCAGCGGTGGCATCGGCGAGCAGGTTCTGGTGGAAAACCTGTCGTCGTCCCGCACGATCCGGGCTCGTGTAACAGCGCCTGGCCATGTGGAGATTCCCATGTGATGGCCGCCACCTGGGAATTCATTGGCCGTTGGCGGCAAACTTTTGCCGCCAACGGCCGGATGACAGGTTTGTAATATCATGTATGTAAAAATTTGCTAAAGAAATGTAAAGCCATGCCGTTAGATAGGTATGAAACTCGTGGAGCCGCCCAATGCGGCTGATCAGCTAAGCAGGTAACCCTATGTCAGTTGACTTTAATGGAATAGGCCCAGGCCAGGTCAACACCCAGAAAACCACGGCCGATAAGTCTTCCGGTACCCAGAATACCCAGGCTTCTGTTGCAGAGCAGGCGAAGACCCAGACTCAGGGCCCCCGCGGTGAAAATGTCAACCTGAGCAGCCAGGCGAAAGAGCTTAAGCAGCTTGAGCAGAAACTGGGCAACTTTCCGGAAATGGATGATGATCGCATCGAGCAGATTCGATCTGCCCTGGAAAATGGCTCCTACAAAATTGATGCTGAGAAACTGGCCCAGAAAATGCTTGAGATGGATGAAAGCATTTTCGGGTGAGTAAATCATGGCCGCAATTGACGAACTGAAAGACCTTCTAACCCAGGATATCCGCAAGCTGGAAACCCTGGCGGGCATTCTCAACCAGGAGAAATCCTGCCTTTCCAGCTCTGACATCCGCCAGCTTGAAACACTGACCGGCGAAAAGAACCGGTTACTGGAGCAGATCCGCGAAAGCGCAAAACGGAAAATCCGATTGCTGGTTGCGATGGGGTTTCGCCCCGAGAGTGGCGAGCCTTCGCGGTTCATCCGCAGTGCCGGTCTGCCGGACCTTCTCACCCTGTGGGAAGACGCTGACAGGCGCCTGCGAAGCTGCCAGGCAATGAACCAGACCAACGGCAGGGTCATCAGCCATCTCCAGAAACGCCTTTCCCGCCTGACTGACATTTTCCGCGGTGTTGCCGGGCACCAGAAACTTTATGGAGCGCAGGGCGAACAGAAAGCGGTATCCCACAGCACCATTTTTGCAAGCGCGTGACCGGTACCCGCTGAATTAGGGGTGACGATTGGAATAGAGTCCGTCGCGCCCCCCCCATCGCCTATTTCTCCTGTCCATGAAATCTGGCCGACCTGCCTGTCAAACTCTGTTAAAATCCTCCCTCAGTCCCAAGCCATCGGCGGATGGCAGCAGACACAACCCCGGAACTAACAGCGTGAGCCAGTATAGAATGACAAATTCCGTTAAGCCGTTTCGTTATGTGATGCAGATTGTTCTCTGTGCCGCCCTGTTGCTGGGCATCACTTCATCACTGTCTGCCCAGGAGCAGCAGAACGAATTACCAAGGGTAATCATCGAAACCAGCGAAGGCGTAATCGAAGTAACGCTGCGCCCGGACATTGCACCGGAAACCGTGGATAATTTCCTTACCTACGTAAGCAATGGATTCTATGAGGGCACCATTTTCCACCGGGTCATTCCGGGCTTCATGATCCAGGGCGGCGGATTTGATGAAAACCTCAACCGGAAACAGACCCGCGACCCGGTGCCGAACGAAGCCAAACCGACAGCCAAGAACCTTCGCGGCACCATTGCCATGGCCCGGACCAGCTCACCGGATTCGGCCACCTCCCAGTTTTTCATTAACCTGGCCGACAACGGCTTCCTGGATGCCGGTGTTCGCGGACCGGGCTATACCGTATTTGGCAAGGTCAGCGGCGGCATGGGAGTGGTAGATGCCATCGCCAGCAAGACAACCGGCCGATCAGGCGGCATGGGTGATGTGCCGAAAGATCCCATTATCATCCGCAGCGTGTCCCAGAGAAAAGCCGACAGCACCGCAGAGTAGCATTGGGTTGACCGGACAGTGACGGAATTGACCAAGGACCTCAGGCCCCCATCAATCGAAACCGCCGCGATCGAGTGGCGTGATGGTGTCCCCTGCTCCACCCGTTTTGATGATGTCTATTTCAGTCGTGATGATGGCCTGCAAGAGGCCCGTCACGTGTTCATTGGCCATAACCGGTTGGCCGAGCGATTTGCCAGTGCCCCTGCCGGCAGCTCGTTTGTCATTGCCGAAACGGGGTTTGGTACCGGGCTGAATTTTCTCGCCGCCTGGCAGGCCTGGGCAGTCTCAAATCCCAGCGACAGCAGCTGCCTGCACTTTGTTTCTGTCGAGCGTTACCCCCTTGCCCGCGAAGACCTCGGGCAAGCGCTGGCCTTGTGGCCGGAACTTGGCGATTACGCGGCCGAGCTTCTAGAGCATTATCCACCACCAGTCCAGGGCGCTCACCGGCTGGTTCTGGCGGGCGGGCGTATCCGGCTGACACTGTTTTTCGGCGATGTCCTGGAAGCCTGGCGCGAACTGGACTTCCAGGCCGATGCCTGGTTCCTGGACGGCTTTGCCCCGTCCAGGAACCCCCGCATGTGGGACCAGGCCGCAATCACGGCTCTCAGGGGGCACAGCGGGCCAGGCACCACGTTGGCCACCTTTACGGCAGTCGGTGAAGTGCGCAGGTTGCTGGTGAATGCCGGCTTCAACATGCGCAAAACACAAGGGTTCCGGCGCAAGCTGGAGATGCTTGCCGGAGAATTACCCAAGGGCCCGGAGATGGGCGCTGGCGAAAATCTCCGACCTCCGCACTCCATTGCCATTATAGGCGCCGGCGTTGCAGGCACACTGCTGGCCCGCAACCTCGCCGAACGCGGCCTTGCAGTAACCCTCATAGACCAGGCATCGGACGCAGGAATGGCGGCTTCAGGCAACTGCCAGGGCGCCCTGTACGTAAAGCTTGGCGTGGAATTCAACGACCAGGCAAAGCTTGGCCTGAGCTCTCTGCTGTTTAGCCAGCGCTACTATGCGCAATCCGGCGGCCATTGCTGGCATCCCACCGGCCTTGTCCAACTGGCCTACAATGATGTGGAAGCGGGCCGTCAGGCCCGGTTCACCGCACGCAATGATTACCCGGCAGCGATACTTCGCGCTGTCGATGCCATCGAGGCCTCCCGCATGGCTGGAGTCCCCCTCCCGAATGGCGGCCTATGGTTTCCCTCCAGCGGCTGGCTGGAGCCAGGCAAACTGTGCCGCGCATTGATCCGCCACCCGCGAATACAGCAATGTTTCGGCTTTGATGTCCACCGGTTGACTCCCTGCAATGGCAAATGGCATGTTGCCGGAAACGGTGAGCAGGATGTGGTTGCTGATCGTGTGGTCATTTGCGCCGGGCATCTCAGCCCCAAGCTGATTCCGCTGCCCAATGAGTTCCGTTTCCGTACCATTCGTGGCCAGGTTTCCCACTTGCCGGAAACATCACTGAATAACCCGTCGGTCGTACTCTGCGGTCCCGGGTACATAAACCCCGCCCACGAGGGAACAGCACTCGCGGGTGCAACCTTTGACCTTCATGATCACTCACCAATGCTCTCTGTCGACAGCCACCGGGAAAACCTCTCCATGCTGGCGGCCATGGTTCCCGGTTTGCTCAAAGGCCCCGCGGCGGCAATCGACCCGGCAGTGCTTGAAGGCAAAGTGGCTTTTCGCTGCACAACCCATGATTACCAGCCCGTTGCCGGCCCCCTGACGGATCCCTCGGGCCGCGCCCTGGAAGGCATCGACCTGTTTACGGGTCTGGGCAGCAAGGGCCTGACCTACGCCCCGTTGCTGGCGGAATATCTGGCAGATCGTATCACCGGACAACCCCGATGCCTGCCGGCCTCTCTGGCCAGAAGGGTTGCCACCCAGCGCTGCCACAAAAGGATTGCAACTGCATCGGAAACTATAGGCGCCTGAAGGAATCCAACATCCGGCCGATAAGCAAAAAAGCCCTGTGATTACCGGAGCAAACCACTATGTCCATCCATGTCAGTGAACCCGGCCGACCGGTCGGTACGCGCCTTCCGGAGGTATTTCGGAGCCGCCGCGTGGGCGACGTCACGGAACTGACAGAACCCCAGAAAGTTGACGTCAGCCACAGCGAAACCACCGATGCCGAATTCCAGCTGGCAGCCAGGCACGGCCGCCACCGGGCCCTTGAGGAATACAGCGCAGCGGAAGCGGGGGAGCCAAAAGAGCGCAGACTCTACCTGCCGGTTTCCCAGATCTGCACGCCTACCCTGTTCTCGTTGCCAGCCACGGCTACCGTGAGCGACGCACTCGACACCATGGAAGCAAACGCCATTCACCACATTGTCATTACAGCAGAGGAGAACGTAGCCGGACTTGTGGATCTGCGGTGGTTACTGGCCTGGTTGCATCAAGCCGGCTCCCGCGGGATGGGGTCGGGATTTTTGAACATCGAGTTGCCGGCATTCCTGACCGCCTCGCCGGAAACCGACGCCCATCAGCTGGCAAGGCTCATGCTGGCTCACCAGCTCAATGCTGCCCTGGTTATCGACGACACCGGCCAGCCAGCCGGGATCGTGACCAGCACCGACTACCTACGGCTATATGCCAGCGCTGGCAGGCACGAGGGCAGCGTATAACCCGCCCCCGCCGTTTCAACGCTCAATGCCATGGCGCGCCAAAAAATCAACGAACGCCTGCTCATCCATTATCGGCACTTCCAGGCTTTCTGCCTTGGTGAGCTTTGACCCCGCTGCCTCGCCCGCGACAACACAGGCGGTTTTCTTTGACACACTGCCGGCTACTTTCGCACCGAGAGACTCAAGCCGGGCTTTGCCCTCATCCCGGGTCATGCCGGACAGGCTGCCGGTCAGTACCCAGGTTTCTCCCTTCAGAGGCTTCTCGGCCGCGGTTATTTCCTCGCTCTGCCACTCCACTCCGGCGTCTCTGAGCGCCTGAATGGTTTCCTGGTTGTGGGGCTGATCAAAAAAACTGCGGATATGGCCGGCAACAATCGGCCCCACGTCGGGAACCGCCTGCAGCGCGTCTTCATCGGCCTCGCTGATGGCTTCCAGGGTTCCGAAGTGGCTGGCAAGGGCCTTGGCGGTGGCTTCACCAACCTCGCGGATTCCCAGCGCGTATACAAATTTCCACAACACCGGATGCCTGGAGCGGTCAATGGCGTTGATCAGGTTATCGGCCGACTTCTCGCCCATCCGCTCCAGACCGGTGAGGTCGGATTTCTTCAGCAGGTAGAGGTCGGCAACGGTATTCACCAGCTCCCGGTCAACCAGAATGTCGATCCACTTGTCCCCCAGCCCCTCGATATCCAGGGCCTTACGGGACGCATAGTGGCGGATGGCTTCCTTGCGCTGGGCCGGGCAGAACAGGCCGCCGGAACAGCGGGCCACGGCCTCGCCCTCAATCTGAACGATATCGGACTGGCATACTGGGCAGGAATCCGGCAGCTCGACAACCTGGGCGTTGTCCGGGCGCTGTTCGGTAACCACCTTGACCACCTGGGGAATGACATCACCGGCCCGACGAACGAAGACGGTATCGCCAATGCGGGCATCCAGACGACGGATTTCATCCATATTGTGAAGCGTGGCATTGCTGACGGTCACACCACCCACAAACACCGGTTTGAGGCGGGCAACCGGGGTTATGGCACCGGTGCGTCCCACCTGAAATTCCACATCTTCAATAACCGTGAGCTCTTCCTGCGCAGGAAATTTCTGGGCAATGGCCCATCGTGGCGCACGGGAGACAAAGCCAAGTTGCTGCTGCAGCTCCAGGCGGTTGACCTTGAAAACAATCCCGTCAATTTCGTAGGGCAGGCTTTGCCGCTTCTCCATGAGATCGTCGTACGCCTGCAAGCAGTCCTCTACCCCCCTTGCCTTGCGCATTTCCGGATTGAGCCGGAACCCCCAGGTTTTTACCTGTTGCAGCGCTTCCCAATGGGTGGGTGGCAACCGTCCCTCATCCTCCAGAGCAACGCTGTAGGCGCACATTTCCAGTGGACGTCGAGCCGTGACCGTTGGTTTTTTCTGGCGGAGGCTTCCTGCTGCGGCATTTCGGGGGTTCACAAAGGTCTTTTCGCCCCGGTCGGCCAGCCGCTTGTTCAGGGTTTCAAATCCCTCAAGCGGCATGTAAACCTCGCCCCGCACCTCAACGAGATCAGGTACCGAATCGCCACGAAGCTTCAGTGGCACCGAGGGAATGGTACGGATATTGGCGGTGATGTCCTCACCGGTATAACCATCGCCCCGAGTGGCCGCACGAGTCAGAATGCCGGATTCGTAATGCAGGCTGACCGCCAGACCGTCCAGCTTGGGTTCGCACACATACTCGATATCATCGGTGGTTTTCAGGCGGTCCCTGACCCGACGATCAAAGTCCCGCAATTCGTCCGCGCTGAAAGCATTGTCGAGGGACAGCATCGGGATCCGGTGCTTCACCTCCTCGAAGCTGGTTTCAACCTGGGCGCCCACGCGGCGGGTTGGCGAGTCAGGGGTTACGATATCCGGGTGTTTGGCTTCCAGTTCCTGCAGCTCACGGAACAGGCGGTCGTATTCCGCGTCCGGCACCTTCGGATCATCCAGAACATAGTACTGATAGTTGTAGTCGGCGAGGATGTCCCGCAGTTCACGGGCCCGGCTGATTACGTCGGGAGTAGCCTTGGTCATTTTTTGGGGGATCGTTGCTTGCGTTCGAATTCACGGATGCGTTGACGGCAGTGTTCAATGGTTTGCGGCGTCATCACGCTGCGCCGCTCGTCTTTCAGTTCGCCGCCAAGATTGCGCACGACACACTGCGCTGTCTCCAGCATGAACTCGAACGCCTGCATGGCATTGGTTGGCCCGGGCATGCTCATGAAGAAGCTGATACCGGGGGTGGAAAGCGTCGGCATCTCTTCCGGCCTGAAGGTTCCCGGCTCTACGGCGCTGGCAACACTGAACTGCACAGGGCTGGTGGTATCTGTCTGTTCGTGCCGGTGGTAGATGTCCATATCACCATGTTCCAGCCCGCAGGCCTCGAAGAGGGCCTTGAGCCGGGGCCCGGTGAAATTCTCGTCGGTTTTTGCCAGCACGTTGATGACAACCACTTCCCGCGCCTCGGGGCGGTTGGCACCGGCCAACGGCTGACCAGAGGTTCTGCCTGCCTGTTCTCGCCGCGCCGTGTCCTCCTCCACTTCGGTGGTTACCACAGGTGGAACGGTGTCGCCGTGTTCCGGGCCAGCGGGGGACGGTTTTTCTTCCCGGGCCAGGGCTTCTTCCCTTTCTCGAGGCTCAACAACCCGGGGTTGCCCCTGGATACCGTCATCCGCTGCAGGCACTTCCGGTTCACTGTCGACCGCACCCCATCCCGTATCGGAATCATAGGCACTGCTGTCGGCTTCACCGGCTGGAAAATCCTGGGGAGTTTGCGCCGATGCGGAGTCTTCCCGCTTCTCGTGTCTCTCGCTCTTGATAACCGGACGGGTTGGTTTGGGTTCCGGCTTTGCAAAACGGCTTTTTTCCGGTTTCACATAGCCGCGCTCCTCCAGGGTATCCCAGGAGATGGTTCGCGCGCCGCCGTTGGGGAGCTCCGGATTGTAGTCCTTGTCCAGAGGCGAATCGTCGAGATCGTCCGCTCCCATACCGGAGGAAATTGCACTCGATTCCTTACGGGCGCGCCTCATGCGGCGCAAGCCATCAATAACAATACCGAGAATAACCAGGGTACCGATGGCAATTAACCATTCCCTAAGAGACATAGTGGTGCTGTCCTGTTTGCAGATCGGATATCGTTGTTACTCTAAAAAAAGCCTGTAATGAATACAACGCAAACACAGGCCAGATGGCGTTTTTGTCATCTTCGAGCGAACACTGGGCAGTCACGATGTCAGGCTTCCGCCAACGCTGTGGCTTCGTCCACATCGACCGAGACCAGTCGTGAACATCCCTGCTCGTGCATGGTAACACCCATTAGCTGATCGGCCATTTCCATGGCGATCTTATTGTGGGTGATGTAGATGAACTGCACCTGCTTCGACATTTCCTTCACCAGGTTGGCATAGCGGCCGACGTTGGCGTCGTCCAGGGGTGCGTCCACCTCGTCCAGCATACAGAACGGCGCAGGATTGAGCTGGAAAATCGAGAACACCAGCGCAATCGCGGTCAACGCCTTCTCGCCACCTGACAACAGATGAATGGTGCTGTTCTTCTTGCCCGGGGGCCTGGCCATGATGGTCACGCCCGTCTCCAGAAGATCTTCGCCAGTGAGGTCCAGATAGGCATTACCACCCCCGAACACTTTCGGAAACAGGGCCTGCAATCCCCCATTCACCTGGTCAAACGTCTCCTTGAAGCGCTGACGGGTCTCCCGGTCAATCTTGCGAATCGCATTATCCAGAGTTTCCAGGGCCTCGGTCAGGTCCTCGTGCTGACTGTCCAGATAGGTCTTGCGCTCACTCTGTACCTGGTACTCCTCAATGGCCGCCAGATTGATGGCACCCAGGCGCTGAATCCGCGAGCCGAGTTTCTCCAGCTCCGCGGCCCAGGCTTCTTCGCTGGCCTCATCCGGCAATGCTGACAGCACCTCATGAAGGCGGACATCCAGCTCTTCAAGCTGTTCCAGGTGATTGCCGGCGCGGATTTCCAGCGCCTGGGATTCCATTTTCAGCTTTTCCAGGCTGGCCCTGACATCCGCTATGGTATGTTCCATGCGGCTGCGGCGTTGCTCCCGGTCCCGCACGTCCCGGTCGATTTCTTCAAGCGCGTCCCGCGCCGCGCCCAGCTTTTCTTCCTCGGCCAGACGGCGGTCCAGCAAGCCTTCCAGCTGCATCGCCAGGTCCTCGATGGGCTCCTCCGCGCTCTCGCGGGTTTCCCGCAGAATATCCAGACGCTCGTCCAGGCGCTCTTTCTGCAGCTGCATCCGATCAATGGTCTGGCGCAGTCCATCTCTCTGGCTGTTCAGGGATTGCAGCTGAAGTTGCAGTTGATGGGCATGATCACGATCATGCCGGGCCTCCTGGCGCAAGCGATCCAGGTTTTCACGCAGCACATCGCGGCGTTCAAGCAGGCGTTCTTTCTCCTCGTCACTGTCCTCCGTGGAGGCAAGAGCCTGCTGCCACTCTTCGCGGGTTTCCTGCAGCTGCTCCTGTTGATCTTCCAGATTCATGGACACATCCGCCAGATCCTCACGGATGCGTTGCAGTCGGGCATCGATCTGTTCGGCACGGGCTTTCAGGCCACTGATTTTTGACGACAGCGTCGCCAGACTCCGGTCAGCCTCCGCCAGGCGCGCCTGAGCCTCGTCCCTGGCGGCCTCCGCCCGTTCAGACTGCTCCAGCAGCCGATCCAGACTATCCGTGGCCGTTTCCAGGGCAGCCTCTGCCCGCGCCAGTTCGTCCGCCAGTGAACTCACCTTTTTCTGGCGTTCAATGACACCGATCTGGGCCGCGTCGGAATCCGGCATCAGAATCCAGTCGGCAGAGACCCAGGCTCCCTCAGGCGTTATGATGCTGTTGCCCGGTGCCAGCGTGCCCTGCCGGCCCAAGGCGTCATCAATGGTCTCCGCGGTGTCCACCATCGCCAGCAGGGGCGCCATACCGCCGGCACCAATGACCTTGCTGGCGAGACCTTCTGACGTGTTGACGCCACTGGATTCACTGCTTACCAATGCCAGCCCGCGAGGGGCCGCGGCCATCGCGGATTGCATCGTATGCAGGCCTGGAACGCTGAGCCCCTGGGTGAATCGGCCAATTACCTGCTCGACCGCAAACTCCCAACCGTCCTCGATCCGCAGCTGCTTGGCCAGGCGCGGACTGTTGCCCAGCCCCCGGTCATTCAGCCAGTCCTGCAGGGTATCGTCCTGCGCTCCCATCTGTTCATCAAGCAAGGCCTGCTGGGACTCCAGTGACGCTCGCAGGCTCTGTACCTGTTGACGGGCATCGGAGGCTGCCTGCTCGGCGTCCCGCTGCTGGTGCCGTGCCTCCTGCAGGTCCTCCTGGACGAGTTCAATTCGCTCAGAGGCTTCTTCCCGCTGCAGCTCCAGGGGTTCCTGCTGCTCGAGGTAATCGTCCAGCCCGGCGCGGTCAAGCTGGCTCTCGAGCAGGTCCTGTTCCTCCTTCAGCCTTTGCTGACGGTTACGGAGCTGCTCAATGGCATTCTCCAGGGAACGAATGCGAGACTGGGCGAGCTCTGCCTGGCGCCGGGCATCCGCAGAGCGGGTACTGAAATCCTCCCAGCTATGCTGCCAGTCGCTCATGGCATCCTCGGCGCTCTGAAGTTTTTCACCGGAGTCTTCGGACTTCAGGGACAGTGCCTCCTGTTCCGGCTCCAGCATGTCCAGTTCCTCCTGGATCCCGGAGAGTTTTTGCTGGTCCTGCTCGACCTCACGGGCCAGCTCGCGCTGGTTCGCCATCGCCTGGTCCAGCTCTGCGGCGGTCTGGCGGCTGCGTTCACGCTGGTGTTCAAGGCTCTGTTCGATGCGGGCGATATCGGCGCCGGCCTCATAATAACGGGCCTGGGCTTTGTTGAAATGTTCGTTACGGTCCTGGTGACTTTCCCGCAGTGATTCCAGGGAGGTCTCCAGGCTGACGCGTTCGGAAAGCTGTTTTTCCAGTTCCAGTTCCGTATCCCGGATGCGGGAACGCCAGGTTTGCAGGTCCCTGTCCAGGGATTGCCACCGTAGCACCGTCAATTCGGCCTTCTTCTGCCGCTCTTCCTGCTTAAAGGCCTTGTACTTTTCTGCAGCCTGGGCCTGGCGCTCAAGGTGTTGCAACTGTCGACCGAGTTCTTCACGCAGGTCCGTCAGGCGCTCAAGATTTTCCTGGGTCCTGCGTATACGGCTTTCTGTCTCCTTGCGGCGCTCCTTGTACTTGGAGATCCCGGCCGCCTCCTCAATGTACACCCGCAGTTCTTCGGGCTTGGCCTCAATCAGCCTGGAAATCATACCCTGCTCGATGATGGCGTAGCTGCGCGGACCGAGGCCAGTGCCCAGGAACAGATCCGTTATGTCGCGGCGACGGCATTTGGAGCCATTGAGGAAGTATTCGGATTGCCCCTCCCGGGAGACCCGGCGGCGAACGGAAATCTCATTGAACCGGACGAATTCGCCCGGGGCCGACCCGTCACTGTTATCGAAAACCAGTTCAATGGACGCCTGCCCTACCGGTTTGCGCGCGCTGGAGCCGTTGAAAATGACGTCCGACATGGACTCGCCACGAAGATACTTGGCCGAGCTCTCGCCCATTACCCAACGCACGGCATCGATGATATTGGACTTACCGCAGCCGTTGGGACCCACCACCGCGGTCATATTGGAAGGAAAGGGTACCGTCGTCGGGTCCACGAACGACTTGAAACCAGACAGCTTGATGGATTTCAGGCGCATATCAGGCGCTCACTCCTTCCCCGAGAATACTCAGCACCTGTCGGCGCTGGTGTTCACCAAACTCGCAGATTGCTTTTTCCAGGCCCGGTGAATCGCCCCGGACAGCAGCGTCGGCCAGCAGTCGGAAAAAGCGACCGGTTTCCTCGAGTTCATCCCGAAAGTTCTCCAGGGCGACGAAATAGGTCCGGCTGATGGCGGGACGGAAATTTTCCAGAGTTTCTTCAAGAAAGGGGTTTTCAACCAGACCGTAAGCGTATCGCATAACCCCGAAACCCGCGTCCATCACCTGCTCCGCCGCGTCGCTACCGGACGAATTAAGGGCATCAATCACCACCTGGAGCTCACGGACCTGGCCCATGAGCCCGGACAACTGCGCGCCAGACCAGCGTTCCAGAACTTTGCGCCCCAACATGCACAGCAAATCGATGTAGATGTCGTAGAGGCTGTTCACCAGTTCCGGTGTCAGTCGCGAGACCACCGCGCCCCGGCGCGGAAAGATCTCCACCAGGTGGCGGCGCTCGAGAATCAGCAGGGATTCGCGTACAGAACCACGGCTGACATCGAGTTCCCCGGCCACTTTCAGTTCCTGGATCCGCTCACCCGGCCTCAGATCACCGGTGATGATGCGCTGCCCGATATGCTGGGCTATCTGCTCGGAAAGACTTTCGGGGGCCTGAAACCTCATACTGTTGGTCGCTCACTCGCCAGTGACAGCAAAGAATGAGCGCAGGAGTTTACCACAGGCGCCAGCGGCCCCAATCCCCTTGTCCGACATTTTAACGATCCGGCCGGCATGGCAAGTCACTGCCGGTTTATTGACACGGCACTCATTTTTATCATTTCCACTCCTATAAACGATGTAAATATTATTCGATAGGTTTATGTTTTTAAACATTATTTAATTATTGGCCGGAAGTTTGCTTGCTACAACGAAAAATATCTTCAACAGGCCGCGTCGAGTGAAAAACATCCCACGATCAACAAGTCAGGACCGCAACCCCAGAAGCTCGCAGCACTCAGGCAGGCTCACCGGGAATGGAGCGAATCCCCGGATGTTCTTACCCGCCTTACCCGCCGACTATCAACAACGCTCAATCTGGAGACACAGCTGGCCATCCTTGCGGAAGAGATCAGCTCAGTCATACCCTTCGACTGCATGAATTACCGTCACCAGATTGCAGCCCGTGAATTCGTGTATGCCACCGGCATGGGGGGCCCTCACCGTTGCGATTATCGTCTCAATCTGGAGGGCAGCTTCTACGGCACCCTCTCGCTCAGTCGGCGCCAGAAATTTGCTGAGCAGGAACTCGAAGGCATCGAACTGATGCTGGCCGCAGCCATCTGCCCGATCCGTAATGCCTGCCAGTTCATCGCCATCGAGCAGGCTGCCCTGACAGACTCCCTCACCGGCGTGCCCAACAAGCGAGCAATGGACGAGGTGCTGGCACGGGCGTGCTGCCTCGGAGACAGGCATGGCGAAGACTATTCGTTGATTCTGTGTGACCTGGACCATTTCAAAAAGGTAAATGACCAGCACGGTCACGTGGTAGGGGATCACATTCTGAAGCTGGCGGCCGCTGAACTTCAGAAAGCAGTGCGTAACTCTGACAGCGTCTACCGTTTTGGGGGGGAGGAGTTTGCCATCCTGCTGCCCCACACCGATGAAAATCATGCCCGCGTTGTTGCCGATCGAATTCGCAAGTTTATCGGCACCATTTCCGTTAACTGTGGTGACACCGATGTTTCCGTCACTACCAGCTGCGGGGTTGCCCAGCGTCTTCCAGACGAGTCCGCCAATCATTGGCTGGCCCGCGCGGACGAAGCGCTGTATCGGGCGAAAGACCATGGCCGTAACTGCACCAGGGTTTTCGCCGCTATCGGAAACTGATTATCGCTTGGGCGATTTGCGTGGGGCAGGCTTGCGAGCCGGTTTCTGATCGGGACCGGAGCTGTCCACCTGCCAACGGGGATTGCCCGACTTCCGGGGCGCGGAGCTTGGCTGCTTCCGGCGCTGTCGATCATGAATCTTCTGTTCAGACGGCGTTTTCGCCGGGATCTCTACCGGTTTCAGGTCCACCGCCTTGCTCAGCGAATCCACCGCTTTCTGGTCCAGCTCTTCCCACTTGCCAACGGTCAGCCGGCTGGGCAGGAAAACCGGCCCATAGCGTACCCGCTTGAGACGGCTGACCCGGACACCCTGGGATTCCCACAGCCTGCGAACCTCCCGGTTACGCCCCTCCAGTAGAGTGACGTGGAACCACTGGTTAATCCCCTTGCCGCCGGCTTCGGTAATATCCGAAAACTTCGCCATACCGTCATCCAGCAGCACTCCTTCTGACAGCCGCTTGATCATGGCATCATCAACCTCGCCAAAAACCCTCACCGCGTACTCGCGGTCGATCTGCCGGGACGGATGCATCAGCCGGTTGGCAAGTTCGCCGTCGGTAGTAAACAGCACCAGACCGGTGGTATTGATATCAAGCCGACCAATCGCGATCCAGCGATGGTCACGAAGCCGGGGAAGACTGTCAAATACTGTCGGACGCCCTTCCGGATCCCGGCGGGTGGTGACTTCCCCTTCCGGCTTGTTGTAAATCAACACGCGCCGGAGCACTTCTGCGCCAGCGGTAATATCAAGACGCTTACCATCAAGCTCAATCCGATCGCTGACCGATGCTTTCTGTCCGGCCTCCGCCGGCTGGCCGTTGATCACCAGGCGGCCGGCCTCTATCCAGCCCTCGACTTCCCGGCGTGACCCTACACCAGCACGGGCCAGCAACTTCTGGATGCGTTCCGGGCCCGAGGGCGTGCTTTCTTCCTGGGTTTTCTTTTCAGGCTTGCGGGGGCGATCTGCCGCCATGAATCTGTCCTTTACTAGTGACTGATGCCGGCGGCATCAGTGAAGTGTCTGCCCTGGCGAGGATTCCGGTGTGGTTTCGCCGTCGTTCTCACCAGTGTCTCTGGCCGGAGACTCAAATTCGATCTCGGCCTGTATGTTCTTTTCAATTTCCCGCCCGATCTCTTCCAGATCCCGTATTTCGGAGAGCGGCGGCAACTGGTCCAGCCCTTCCAGGTTGAAATAATCCAGAAACTGTTTCGTGGTCGCGAACATGGCCGGCCGACCGGGCACATCCCGATGCCCCACAACCCGAACCCATTCCCTCTCCAGCAGGGTACGGACGATATTGCTGCTGACGGTGACGCCCCGGATATCTTCAATCTCACCGCGGGTGATCGGCTGGCGATAGGCTACCAGGGCCAGGGTTTCCAGCAGAGCACGGGAGTAACGTTGGGGTTTGTCCTCGAATAATCGCCCGACCCAGGGCGCGTACTCTTCCCGTACCTGGAGCCGATACCCGCTGGCCACTTTTCTCAGCTCAAATCCCCGCCCCCGACAGGATTGTTCCAGTAGCACCAGCACGTGCTCCATGATCTGACGGGCCGGGCGCTCATCCTCTTCAAACAGCTCCCGCAACTGTTCGACCGACAGCGGTTTGCCGGCGGCAAGCAGCGCCGCTTCCGTGATCGCCTGGATTTTTCGAAGGTTTTCTTCGTTCATGGTTCACTACCGGGTATCAAATTGCACGGTGTCTGATAGTCAGCACGACGCTCTGGCCCTGACGTGAATCGGGCCCAGCACCTCGGCCTGCACCACTTCAATAAGCTGTTCCTTGACCAGTTCCAGGGTCGCCAGGAAGCTTACCACAACGCCCAGTCGCCCCTCTTCCGGTGTGAACAGACTTTCAAACGTCACGAACTGGTCGTCCCTCAACACCGACAGTATCGCCGACATGCGCTCACGGGTAGACAGCCGTTCTTTTTCAACATGGTGGCTGGTGAACAGGTCCGCCCGCTTCAGCACCCCTTGCAATGCCAGCAGGATTTCCCGCAAATCCACGTCCGGATGCGGCTGACTCGATGACAGTTTCGGCAATGCTGCCGAGGCCGTAAAGCTATCCCGCTCCAGCCGTGGCATTTCGTCGATATCTTCGGCCGCCTGTTTGAAGCGTTCGTACTGCTGCAAGCGACGAATCAGTTCCGCCCGGGGATCCATCTCTTCTTCATCCTCGGCTTCCTGTCGCGGCAACAGCATCCGCGACTTGATCTCCGCCAGGGTTGCCGCCATCACCAGGTATTCGGCAGCCAGTTCAAAGCGCATGGCTTCCACGGCACCGATGTAATCCATGTACTGTTTGGTGATCTCGCTGACATCGACATCCAGGATATCCATGTTCTGGCGCCGGATCAGATACAACAGCAGGTCCAGAGGCCCTTCAAACGCCTCGAGAAACACCGCGAGGGCGTCAGGCGGTATATACAGGTCACGGGGCAGATCAACCACCGGCTTGCCGGAAACCCTCGCAAGCGGCATCTGTTCAGCGACCGGAACGGTCGTGTCCGCCCCCTCCTCTGCCGCTGCCTTGCTTGCGGTATTCTCGGTCATGGTGTCTCCAGAGTCTTCATCGCCGGAGCTCAGCGATAGCTCAGGCCCATCGCTGCCCTGACCTCCTCAAGGGTATCTCGTGCCGCGTCCCGGGCATGCTCACAACCTTCTTCGATGATGGCGCGTACCAGGTCCGGATTGCTCTCATACTCCTTGGCACGCTCATGCAGCGGGCGCTGCTCCTCAATAATCGAGTCGATCAGTGGTTTCTTGCACTCCAGGCAACCAATGCCCGCACTGCGGCAGCCGGTTTGCACCCATTCCCGGGTTTTGGCATCGGAATAAACCTTGTGAAGCCCCCATACCGGACACTTTTCCGGTTCACCCGGATCGGTCCTGCGTACCCGCTGCGGATCGGTCTGCATGGTACGAACCTTTTGGGCCACGCTGTCGGGATCTTCACGCAGCCCGATATAGTTGTTATAGGACTTGGACATTTTCTGCCCATCCAGCCCTGGCATCTTTGATTCCGGCGTCAGCAACGGTTGGGGTTCCGGCAGAATCACCTTGCCACCGCCCTCGATATACCCGTAAAGCCGCTCACGATCACCCAGGGAAATATTCTGCTGTTCCTTGAGGAGTGCCCGGGCGGTCTCCAGCGCTTCCATGTCACCCTCTTCCTGGTAGCGTTTCTTGAGGGTGCGGTAAAGCTTTGCGTTCTTCTTGCCCATCTTCACGATGGCGCCTTCGGCTTGCTCCTCGAACCCCTGTTCACGACCGTAGAGGTGATTGAAGCGACGGGCAATTTCCCGCGTGATTTCCACATGGGACACCTGGTCCGCGCCCACCGGCACACGCCCTGCCCGGTACATGAGAATATCCGCGCTCTGCAGCAACGGGTAACCCAGGAAACCGTAGGTAGCCAGATCCTTTTCCCGCAGCTTTTCCTGCTGGTCCTTGTAGGTCGGGATACGTTCCAGCCAGCCCAGCGGTGTGATCATCGACAACAGCAGGTGCAGTTCGGCGTGCTCCGGCACCTTGGACTGGATGAACATGGTGGAGGAACCGGGATTGACACCGGCAGCCAGCCAGTCGATCACCATGTCCCAGACACTGTCCTGGATACCACTGGGGTCGTCGTAATTGGTGGTGAGTGCATGCCAGTCAGCGACGAAGAAAAAGCACTCGAACTCATGCTGGAGTTTTACCCAGTTCTTCAGAACACCATGGTAGTGGCCAAGGTGCAACTTGCCGGTGGGACGCATGCCGGACAAAATCCGTTGCTGGGAATCGACAGAACTCAAAGCATGAACTCCTTCTGTTTATAGGACACAGCCATCTTATTCGAGGCTGACCGGGGATTATAGACTTATGTGCCCCCGGCGTTAAGGTACCTTTGAAAAACCTGCAACCGGCGCCTTAAACAAAAAGCCCCCGGAAGTCCGCAAGGCAGACCCGGGGGCTTTGCTTCACCGGCGGAAATTTACCAGCCGGTGACTTCCTTCAGCGCCTTGCCGATTTCGGCCAGGCTGCGCACGGTTTTGACACCGGCATCGTTCAGGGCGGCAAACTTCTCGTCTGCCGTGCCCTTACCACCGGAGATTATAGCGCCGGCGTGGCCCATACGCTTGCCGGGGGGCGCAGTCACACCAGCGATGTAGGCTACCACCGGCTTGCTGACGTTGTCCTTGATGAAAGCAGCGGCTTCTTCCTCGGCGGTACCGCCGATCTCGCCGATCATTACGATGGCTTCGGTCTGGGGATCGTCCTGCAGCAGTTGCAGTATATCGATGAAGTTGGAGCCCGGAATCGGGTCGCCACCGATACCAACACAGCTGGACTGACCGTAACCGAAGTCCGTGGTCTGCTTGACCGCTTCGTAAGTCAGGGTACCTGAGCGGGATACGATGCCCACCTTACCAGGCTTGTGGATATGGCCCGGCATGATACCGATCTTGCTCTCACCCGGCGTGATCACACCCGGGCAGTTCGGACCGATCATCCGCACGCCCTTGCGATCCACATATTCTTTCGCATAGAGCATGTCGATGGTGGGGATGCCCTCAGTGATACATACGATCAGCTGGATACCAGCGGCTGCAGCTTCAATGATGGCGTCCTTGCAGAACGGTGCCGGTACATAGATTACGGTCGCTTCCGCGCCCGTTTTCTCGACCGCTTCACGCACGGTATTGAATACCGGCAGGCCAAGATGCTCGGTGCCGCCCTTACCGGGGCTGACGCCGCCAACCATTTTGGTGCCGTACTCAATGGCCTGCTCAGAGTGAAAGGTACCCTGCGCACCGGTAAAGCCCTGGCAGATAACTTTGGTGTCTTTGTTGATCAGGATGCTCATTATTTGCCCCCCGCGGCTTTTACGACTTGCTCTGCCGCATTCGACAGACTGGTGGCAGCAATGATGTTCAGGCCGCTGTCGGCGAGCACCTTGGTGCCGATTTCAGCGTTGTTGCCTTCAAGGCGAACAACCACAGGAACCTTGACGCCCACTTCCTTGACGGCACCGATGATGCCCTCTGCAATCATGTCGCAGCGAACAATGCCACCAAAGATGTTGACCAGAACCGCCTTGACGTTGGAGTCAGACAGAATGATCTTGAACGCTTCGGAGACACGCTCTTTGGTCGCACCGCCGCCGACGTCCAGGAAGTTCGCGGGCTGGCCGCCGGACAGCTTGATAATGTCCATGGTGCCCATGGCCAGACCGGCACCATTTACCATACAGCCGATGTTGCCTTCCAGCGCCACGTAGTTGAGTTCCCACTTGGCCGCTTCCGCTTCCCGGGAGTCTTCCTGGGAAGGATCATGCATTTCGTGGATCTTCTTCTGGCGATAAAGTGCGTTACCGTCAACGCCAATCTTGGCGTCGAGGCAGTGCAGATCGCCGGCTGGCGTGATAACCAGCGGGTTGATTTCCAGCAGTGCAAGATCACGATCTTCAAAAAGCTTTGCCAGGCCCATGAAAATCTTAGTGAACTGGCCAATCTGCTTGCCTTCCAGACCCAGTTTGAAGGCCAGTTCGCGGCCCTGGTAAGGCTGTGCGCCTACCAGCGGGTCGATTTCGGCCTTGAGGATCTTTTCGGGGGTTTCTTCAGCAACCTGCTCGATCTCGACACCACCTTCGGTGGACGCCATGAACACGATGCGGCGGGTGCCACGGTCAACAACCGCACCCAGGTAAAGCTCCTGATCGATATCGGTCAGGGACTCAACGAGAATCTTGCTGACCGGCTGGCCATTTTCGTCAGTCTGGTAGGTCACCAGGTTCTTGCCAAGCCAGTTTTCAGCGAAGGCACGGATCTCGTCCTTGCTTTTGACCAGCTTCACACCGCCGGCCTTGCCGCGGCCACCGGCGTGAACCTGAGCCTTCACAACCCAGGCGTCGCCGCCAATCTCGTCAGCAGCAGCCACTGCTTCCTTGGGGGTATCGCAGGCAATGCCCTTGGATACTGGCAGGCCATATTCAGCGAACAGCTGCTTGCCCTGATATTCATGCAAATTCATAGTCAATGTCCCGAATTAAAAAATTCCTGGTTTGCGTTACTTCTTTTTCTTGCGGTTGGCGATATGAATCGCACCACCGGCCACGCCCAGAGCTGCCTCGTGCACAGACTCGGACAGAGTCGGATGTGCAAAACAGGTCAGGGCCAGATCTTCGGCACTGGAACCGAACTCCATGGCAATAACGCCCTGGGCAACGATTTCAGAAGCCTGGGGACCTACCACGTGGAAGCCGAGAATACGGTCGGTTTTAGCATCCGCAATGATCTTGACCATACCGGTCGCCGAATTCGCTGCCATGGCGCGGCCATTGGCGGCAAACGGGAAGGTACCCACGTTGTATTCTTCCCCTTCAGACTTGAGCTGCTCTTCGGTCTTGCCGACCCAGGCAACTTCCGGAAAGGTGTATACCACGTTCGGGATGCAGTCGTAGTTCACCTGGGGCTTGTGGCCGGCGATACGCTCGGCGACCATCACGCCCTCTTCCGAGGCCTTGTGCGCCAGCATAGGACCACGAACCACATCACCAACAGCCCAGACGCCTGGCGCCTCGGTTTTGCAGGTGTCATCCACAAAAATGAAGCCGCGCTCGTCCATTTGGACGCCCGAGTCTTCAGACAGCAGGTTGTCCGTGTACGGGCGACGGCCAACGGCGACGATCAGCTTGTCGAACTTGGCTTCCTGCTTGCCGTTGGCGTCCTCATAACTGACGTTGACCAGTTTGCGCTTCACTTCAGCGCCAGTCATGCGGGCACCCAGCACTATGTTGAGGCCCTGCTTCTGGAACTGCTTCAGCGCATCCTTGGCGATCTGCTGGTCAATGGCCGGCAGGAAGGTGTCCACTGCTTCAAGTACGGTTACCTCGGCACCCAGTCGCGCCCATACACTGCCGAGCTCCAACCCGATGATGCCGGCACCGATAACGCCGAGACGCTTGGGTACTTCGGTGAATTCCAGTGCGCCCTCGGAGTCAACGATATGCTCGCCGTCAAACGGTGCGGGCGGGATCTGGATGGGCTTGGAACCAGTGGCGATAATGACGTTATCCGCCTCGTAGGTGGTGGCCTTGCCATCCTTGTCCGTTACCTCAACCTTGCGGTTGGCCAGCAACTTGCCGTGACCCTGAATCGAGGTTACGCCGTTCGCCTTGAACAGACCGCCGATGCCACCGGTGAGCTGGTTCACAATACCTTCCTTGCGCTCCATCATCTTGCCGATGTCCATCTTGACATCTTTCGCAATGATGCCCTGATCCGCAAAACCGTGGTGGGCCTCCTCGTACTTGTGGGAGATCTCCAGCAATGCCTTTGAAGGAATACAGCCAACATTCAGGCAGGTACCGCCAAGCCGGTGCTTGCCTTCCTTGTCGGTCCACGATTCGATACACGCGGTTTTCAAGCCCAGTTGCGCTGCCTTGATTGCGGCAACATAGCCGCCAGGGCCGGCGCCAATGACGATTACGTCGTACTTGTCAGACATGTTTTATCCCGTTTATCCAATTCGTTAATGTCGGCTCAGACGTCCAGCAGAATGCGTGCCGGATCCTCAAGCATTTCCTTGATGGCCACCAGGAACTGTACTGCTTCCTTGCCATCGATCATGCGGTGGTCATAGGAAAGAGCCAGATACATCATTGGCTGGATTTCCACCTTGCCGTTCACTGCCATCGGGCGCTCCTGGATCTTGTGCATGCCCAGGATGGCGGTTTGCGGCGGATTCAGAATGGGCGTGGAAATCAGTGACCCAAAGATACCACCGTTAGTGATAGTGAACGTGCCACCGGTCATTTCATCGATGCCAAGCTTGCCCTCTTTGGCCTTGGTTCCGTACTCGACAATCTTCTTTTCGATGCCGGCAAGGCCGAGTGCATCGGTGTCGCGCAAGACAGGAACAACCAGGCCGCGATCACTTGAAACCGCAATACCAATATCCTGGTAGCCATGATAAACCATGTCGTTACCGTCTATGGAGGCATTCACGGCGGGGAAGCGTTTCAGAGCTTCGGTAGCGGCCTTGGTGAAGAACGACATGAAGCCGAGCTTGACCCCGTGGCGCTTCTCGAAACTTTCCTTGTACTGCTTGCGCAGCTCCATCACCGGCCCCATGTTCACTTCATTGAACGTGGTCAGCATGGCGGCAGTTTGCTGGGCATTAACCAGCCGTTTGGCAATGCTGGCGCGCAGTCGGGTCATCGGCACACGCTTTTCAGGACGCTCACCGGAACCGATATCCACTTGGGGCATGTCGCCAGCGGGCTTCGCTGTGGGCGCTGATGCTGATCCTGAAGACTTTCCGGCATCTACATGATTCTGAACGTCTTCTTTGGTAACGCGACCATCTTTCCCGGTGCCTTCGACAGCCTCCGGATTAATGTTGTTCTCTTCTGCAAGCTTACGGGCAGCCGGGCTCAGAATGGCCTCACCGGAGGATTTGGCGGTTTCTTCAGCAGGCTTTTCAGATGCCTCCTCTTTATTGTCTTCCTCCTTGCTGCCTTCATCCTTGGCCGCAGGCTTTGATTCGCCAGCGGCACCTTCCTTGAATTTGCCGACCACTTCACCGCTTTCCACGGTGTCGCCTTCACCCTTGAGTATTTCCTCAATAACACCATCTGCCGGAGCGACGACTTCAAGCACAACCTTGTCGGTTTCAATGTCGACAATCAGCTCGTCACGTGAACAGGCTTCTCCGGGCTGCTTGTGCCAGGTCGCGACTGTGCCTTCGGCGACCGACTCTGGGAATACGGGGGCTTTTATTTCTGTTGACATCTCGGGTCCTTAGTTCGGTAGCTCGTCAGATTTCAAACGCGTCGTTAACCAGCTTTTTCTGCTCTTCAATGTGGACGGACATATGTCCACAGGCCGGAGCAGCAGAAGCGTCACGACCCGCATACTGAAGATATAGTTTGGGATTATGGCGATGGAGAGCATTTCTCATGTGATGCTGGCTCGAGTACCAGGCACCCTGGTTCATGGGCTCTTCCTGACACCAGACCACGTGCTTGAGCTTGGTGTACTGGCTTATCAGCTCATCCAGATCATCTCCCGGGAATGGGTACAGCTGCTCAATACGCACGATGGCAACATCATTCCGCTCGTCGGCTTTTTTGCGCTCCAGCAGGTCAAAATAAACCTTGCCGCTGCACAGAATAAGCCGCGTGACTTTCTTGGGATCAGACGGCTCTTTCTCGGGCAGAATGGTTTTGAAGGTGCCCGATGTCAGATCGTCAAGGTCCGAGGTTGCCTCTTTGTGCCGCAACAGACTCTTCGGCGTGATGGCTACCAGCGGCTTGCGCAGTGGGCGCTTGACCTGACGGCGCAGCATATGGAACACCTGCGACGGGGTGGTCGGAATACATACCTGGATATTGTGCTCTGCACACAGCTGAAGGAAGCGCTCGAGGCGCGCTGAACTGTGCTCAGGGCCTTGGCCTTCATAGCCATGAGGCAACAGCAGGGTCAGGCCACACAGGCGCCCCCACTTATGCTCGCCACTGGTCAGGAACTGGTCAATGACTACCTGGGCGCCGTTGGCAAAGTCACCAAACTGGGCTTCCCATACAACCAGACCCTTCGGAGCCGTGGTTGAATAACCATATTCGAACGCCATTACCGCTTCTTCGGAAAGCAGGGAGTCAATAATTTCGAATTTTGGCTGGTCCTCGGCAATATGCTCGAGGGCGATATGGGTCGCGCCGTCTTTCTGGTTATGCAGCACCGCGTGGCGGTGGGAGAAGGTGCCGCGGCCGACATCCTGGCCGGTAATACGTATCGGGTGCCCCTCATCGAGAAGCGTGGCGTAGGCCATGATCTCGCCGTAGCCCCAGTTGATGGCCAGGGCACCGGCCGTCATCTTCTCGCGGTCGCTGATAATCTTGGAAACCTGGCGCTGCACACTGAAACCTTCCGGTATGTGGGTCAGCTTTTTACCAAGTTTCTGGATTGTCTTGAGGGCAACGCTGGACTTGCACTTTGCCGTCCACTCGTGGCCCAGATAAGGGGTCCAGTCTACGTAGAGCTCCTTGTTGGGCTCCTTGACCAGGGACTTGACCACATGGTCACCCTTATCCAGCTCGTTGCGATAATCCAGCTCAAGCTGCTTCGACTCTTCCTCAGTAATAACCCCGTCTGCCACCAGTTTCTCGGCGTAAAGGTTGCGGGTGGTCGTCAGTTTGCGGATCTTGTCGTACATCACCGGCTGCGTGGCTGCCGGCTCATCCGCCTCGTTGTGGCCACGGCGGCGATAACAGACCAAGTCAATAACCACGTCGTTCTTGAACTGGTGGCGATAGTCCATGGCCATCTGAGTCACGAACATTACCGCTTCAGGATCATCCGCGTTCACGTGCAGGATCGGGGCCTGGATCATCTTGGCCACATCGGTGCAGTATTCCGTGGAACGGGCGTCTTCCTGCTTGCTGGTGGTAAAGCCGACCTGGTTGTTGATGACGATATGAATGGTGCCACCGACGCCATAACCCCTGGTCTGGGACATCTGGAAGGTTTCCATGACCACGCCCTGCCCGGCAAAGGCTGCGTCACCGTGCATGATGATGGGCACACACTGGGTACCATTGGGATCTTCACGTCGGGTCTGGCGTGCGCGAACGGAGCCTACAACCACGGGCGACACAATCTCAAGGTGCGACGGGTTGAAGGCAAGTGCCAGGTGGATTTCACCGCCCTCGGTCATCACGTTGGATGAGAAACCCTGGTGGTATTTAACGTCACCGGAACCGGAAGCGGCGAGTTTCTTGCCCTCAAACTCGTCAAACAGCTCTTTCGGGTTTTTACCAAGCGTGTTGACCAGAACATTCAGGCGGCCACGGTGGGCCATGCCCAGTACAATTTCCTTGGCACCGTAACTGCCCGCTCGCTGGATCAATTCATCCAGACAGGGGATCAGGGTCTCACCACCCTCAAGGCCAAAACGCTTGACACCCGGATAGCGGGAACCCAGATATTTCTCCAGGCCTTCCGCCGCCGTGAGGCGCTCAAGAAGATGCTTGCGCGTCGCCGCCTCGTAATTCGGACGCGAACGCACCGGCTCCATTCGTTGCTGAAACCAGCGCTTGATCCGCGTATCCACAACGTGCATGTACTCGGCACCAATACTTCCGCAGTAAGTCTCGCGAAGGCCGCTTACGATGTCCCTGAGTTTCATGGCCTCGGAACCGAAGTTCAGGGAGCCGGTCTGAAACTCCAGATCGTAGTCCGCTTCGGAAAGCTCATGGAACGAAGGATCGAGATCTTCCACCTGGGGACGATTCCAGACTCCCAGGGGATCAAGCCTCGCTTCCTGATGGCCGCGGAAACGAAAGGCGTTGATCAGCTGGAGCACGCGAATCTGCTTCTTGTCGGCATCGGAGGTCGCGCTGGCAGGCACACCACCGGTGGCAAGGAAACGCTGATTACGGGAAATATGCTCGAACTGCTGACGTATAGATGAATGATCTATATCGCGGCCTTTGTAGCCATCCACACTGGGAAGTTTATCGAAGTAGCTGCGCCATTCTTCCGGAATAGCATTGGGGTCTGTCAGGTAGGTTTCGAAAAGCTGTTCAACATAGGCAAGATTGCCACCCTGAAGGTGGGAAGTCTGCCATAACTGCTCCATTATGCTTTCGTGCATTTTGAATAGCTCACCTTGGGCTGGTGCGGGGAGCTGGCTATGGTCGGCCAGGGGTAAATCCGAGTCAATACGGGTTTTTACGGGATCGACTGTGGCCACCACACCCAACAAGGATGTTTTCCGCTCCCCGGTGGTTATTATACTCAGCAAAACCGCGGTGAAAGATGATCGGTTCCCGCCACGGCCTGCGTAGTGTGCACCCTGCTAATACCTTTGACTATAAGCCTTTGGTTGAAGGGCCCGCAAATTTGCGAGCCCTTCCAGGTGCCAAGCATGTCAGCACAGTATAGCGCTTGTTTCAGATTCTGCTCAGGTTGCCCGCTGAAGCAGAAGATTGCGGATGTGGCCTATTGCCCTGGTGGGATTGAGCCCCTTCGGACAGACGCTGACACAGTTCATGATGCCACGGCAGCGAAATACGCTGAACGGATCATCAAGGTTGGCAAGACGCTCTGCCTGGGCAGTATCACGGCTGTCTGCCAGGAAACGGTAGGCCTGAAGCAGGCCTGCCGGGCCAATGAACTTGTCCGGGTTCCACCAGAACGACGGGCAGGACGTGGAACAGCAGGCACAGAGAATACACTCGTACAGGCCATCCAGTTTTTCCCGGTCTTCCGGCGACTGGTAACGCTCGATAGCCGGCGCCGGATTGTCATTGACCAGATACGGCATCACCTTCTCATACTGTTTGTAGAAGAGGCCCATGTCGACCACCAGATCACGGATAACCGGCAGGCCTGGCAGCGGACGCAGTACCAGCTTGTTATTCTTGACAACTTCGGACATCGGGGTGATGCAGGCAAGACCATTCTTGCCATTCATGTTCATGCCATCAGAGCCACAGACACCCTCGCGGCAGGAACGGCGGTAGGCCATTGACGGATCGCGTTCTTTGATGAGGTTCAGTACATCAAGGACCATCAGGTCCTTGCCTTCCGGCACCTCAACTTCCACGTCCTGCATATAGGGCGCGTTGTCGCTTTCCGGGTTATAACGATAAAGGCTCACTAACATTTCGATGTCCCCTTTAGTAAGTCCGGATCTTCGGCTGAAAGACGTCGACTGTCTTCGGCGCAAAATTTACATCACGCTTGCCAACGCGCTTGTCTACCGGGTAGTACATGGAGTGCTTGAGCCAGTTCTCATCGTCCCGCTCGGTAAAGTCGTTGCGGGCATGTGCGCCGCGGCTTTCCTTGCGCTCGAAAGCGGAAATGGCAGTCGCAAGAGCGACTTCAAAAAGATTATCCAGCTCAAGTGCTTCGATACGGGCGGTGTTGAAGGCGCTACTGGTATCAGCCAGCTTGGTATTACGGACGCGCTCACCGATCGACTCCAGCTTCTTCAGGCCTTCCTCCATGCTCTTGCCGTCACGGAAAACGCCAAAGTATAACTGCATGCAGCTCTGCAGGTCCTTGCGGACCTCGGCGACGCTCTCGCCCTCTGAGGCGCTGTCGAGACGATCAAGACGGGCCATGGCATTCTTTATGTCCTGCTCACTGGCACTATCCACTTCAAAACCACCGCGGAGCTGCTCTTCAATGTGCAAGCCGGCCGCTCGGCCGAATACCACCAGATCGAGCAGCGAGTTGCCGCCCAGACGGTTGGCGCCATGCACGGACACGCAGGCTGCTTCGCCGCACGCGAACAGGCCGGGAATCGGCTTATCGTTGCCGTTTTCGTCCTGGGTCAGTGCCTGACCACCAACGTTGGTCGGAATACCGCCCATCATGTAATGGCAGGTCGGAACAACCGGTACCGGCTCTTTTACCGGATCCACGTGCGCGAAGGTACGGGAGAGTTCACAGATGCCCGGCAGACGCAGATTGAGCGTTTCTTCACCCAGATGATCCAGCTTCAGCAGAACATGATCCTTCTCGGGGCCACAACCGCGACCCTCGAGGATCTCGATAACCATCGCCCGGGCAACCACGTCACGTCCGGCCAGGTCTTTCGCGTTAGGGGCATACCGCTCCATAAAGCGCTCGCCCTCGGAGTTGATCAGGTAACCGCCCTCACCGCGGCAACCCTCGGTGACCAGCGTACCGGCCCCATGAATACCGGTGGGGTGGAACTGCCACATCTCCATGTCCTGCATCGGGAAGCCCGCCCGCAGGGCCATACCGATGCCATCACCGGTATTGATCAGGGCGTTGGTGGTCGATGCGTAAATACGACCTGCACCACCGGTCGCCAGAACCGTCGCCTTGGACTTGATATAGGCCACTTCACCGGTTTCGATTTCAATGGCAACAACGCCGACCACTTCGTCCTTGCTGTTCTTGACCAGATCGACCGCATACCACTCGTTGAGGAAGGTCGTGCCGCCTTTCAGGTTTGCCTGATACAGGGTGTGCAGCAGTGCGTGACCGGTACGGTCCGCGGCTGCGCAAGTACGAGCCGCCTGCGTAGGGTTGTCAGGACCCTTGGACTGACCCCCGAACGGGCGCTGGTAGATACGGCCCTGCTCGGTGCGGGAAAACGGCAGTCCCATGTGCTCAAGCTCGAAAACGGCCTGCGGACCTACTGAACACATATATTCAACGGCGTCCTGGTCCGCAATATAGTCGGAGCCCTTTACCGTGTCATACATGTGCCAGCGCCAGTCATCATTGGGATCGGCACTGGCGATCGCGCAGGTGATACCACCCTGGGCAGACACTGTATGGGAGCGTGTCGGGAAAACCTTGGTAATACACGCTGTGTTGACGCCTGATTCAGTTAGCTGAAGGGCGGCACGCATACCGGCACCGCCCCCACCGATAACAATCGCGTCGTAAGACATGGTCTTGATATTAGCCATTAATTAAAGCCCCCAAAGAATCTGAATGCCCCAGACTACATACACGAACATTGTCAATCCACACAGTGCCTGAACCAGGAACCGGGGCAGCGTCGCCTTGATGTAATCCGTTGTTACTGTCCAGAGACCTACCCACGCGTGCCCTCCGATTGAAAGCAGGGCAAGCAGGGTAAAGATACGAAACCAGGTCTGATCGAAAAGTCCTGACCAGGTGTCGTAGTTAACGTCAGACGTCAACATGAAACCGAACAGAAAAATTGTATACAGAGCAAGTACGTAGGCGGTAACACGCTGGATCATCCAGTCGAATACGCCGCTGCGGCCAAGATTCGTAACACTGTCTACACTGTTCACCATACCCAGACTCCTGCAAGAAGGATGAGAATCACGGAAATCACGACGGTGGCTTTCGCCGCGAGCCGGCCACTTTCCAGTTCTTCGCCAATGCCCATGTCCATCAGCAGGTGCTTGATGCCGGCAACCAGGTGGTACAGCAAGGCAGACAGAATGCCCCAGGTAATCAGCTTCGCCAGGAAGCTGTCCAGCAATCCACTAACGCGGCTGAAGCCTTCTTCCCCGGAAAGGGAAAGCTGAAGTCCATACAGCATGAAAGCAACACCCACGAAAATGATGATGCCACTGATGCGATGCACGATGGACGTAATGGCTGGCAGCGGAAAATGGAACTTGCTGAGATCGAGATTTACTGGTCGTTTGCTATTCACAGCGCTCTCACACTCTCTCTTGGTTCCGCGGGCCGGAGAACCGGTTGCGGATGGTTGGTATGTAACGATCATGGTGCTGAACGAATCCGGCACACGATTGCCTAAGGAGGGAGAAAACCGGCATGCGTTCTTTTTTATGTCTGACGCTGCGGCTTGGTATATCCCCGATTCCGGGATACGGATTATAAGGAGTACCCCTGTCAATTACAAACGCGCAACCTCGCCAAACCCTGTTAAATCAGGGCCTGGCACTCGCTATATAGATCATTGACAAATCCAATTCATAGCCACGGGTGGGCGTGTTCTGGATTTCCCTGATTTACAGCGAATGTCAAATAATGGGTTTTATTGGCTCCTCCATTGACAAAAAAAGCCAACGCCCTATATTTTGCCGCCAGTTTTGCGATAATACGCGCTTTCTAGCGCATCCAAATGCTGATAAACAGGAGAGCACCATGACCGACAGGAAAGCCACGCTTTCGGTGGGTGACAAGTCCATCGAGCTACCAATATATTCGGGCACCGTCGGCCCTGACGTCATTGACGTGAGAAGCCTGGTCCAGGAAGGCGTATTCACTTACGACCCCGGATTTGTATCCACTGCGGCCTGCGAATCCCAGATCACCTACATTGACGGCGCCAACGGTGTTCTCCTGCACCGGGGCTACCCGATTGAGGAGCTGGCAGAGAACTCCGACTATCTTGAAGTCTGCTACCTTCTGCTGAACGGCGAGCTGCCCACGGCCGAGGAAAACAAGCACTTCCACGACACCATTAAAAACCACACCATGCTTCACGACCAGATGCGCAATTTCTACCAGGGCTTTCGCCGGGATGCGCATCCCATGGCCATCATGTGTGGCGTTGTGGGCGCCCTTTCTGCCTTCTATCATGACCAGATGGACGTTGCCAACGTCGAACAGCGGGAAATCACTGCCCATCGCCTGATTGCCAAGATGCCGACCATTGCCGCCTGGAGCTACAAGTACAGCATTGGCCAGCCATTCGTGTACCCACGAAATGACCTGTCCTACGCCGAAAACTTCCTGCACATGCTGTTTGGGGTTCCCTGTGAGGATTACCAGCCGAACCCGATCCTGGCAAAAGCCATGGACAAGATTTTCATTCTCCACGCGGATCACGAGCAGAACGCCTCGACGTCGACGGTGCGCCTGGCAGGCTCCACCGGCGCCAACCCCTATGCCTGTATCGCCTCTGGCATCGCAGCATTGTGGGGCCCGGCTCACGGCGGTGCCAACGAAGCGGTCCTGGATATGCTGGCAGAGATCGGCGACGAGGCCAACATCGAGAAGTACATCGCCAAGGCCAAGGACAAGGACGATCCATTCCGCCTGATGGGATTCGGCCATCGGGTCTACAAAAATTTCGATCCGCGTGCGAAAGTAATGGCAGAAACGGCTCACGAAGTGTTGACTGAGCTGGGCCTGGAGAACGATCCACTTCTGAGAATCGCGCAACGACTGGAAAAAATCGCCCTCGAAGACGACTATTTCGTCGAGCGTAAACTCTACCCCAACGTGGACTTCTACTCCGGCCTGATCCTCAAGGCGATCGGTATTCCGACGTCCATGTTCACCGTGATCTTCGCCCTGTCCCGCACTATCGGCTGGTTCTCCCACTGGAACGAGATGGTCAGTGGCGATTACCGCATCGGCCGGCCACGCCAGCTGTACACGGGCGAAAAAGCCCGGGAATACCCGAAAAAATAGGGCCGAATCGCGCTATCAGACCAAGGCCGCTGCACAGCGGCCTTTTTTGTGTCTGCTCATTCTGTAATGATTGACGCTGTTTTCCCCAACAATAACCAATTTCCGGAGACAGATTTTATGAGCGTAACCGCCGCATTCATCGGCCTGGGCATCATGGGATATCCCATGGCCGGTCACCTGGCAACCGCCGGAATCGACGTACGGGTCTGGAACCGTAACGCCGAAAAATCCTCGACGTGGGCCGCGACCTACAAGGGTAAAGCCTGCGACTCCATTGCCAACACCGTTGTCGACGCTGACTTCGTGTTCACTTGCGTTGGTGCAGATCCCGATCTTGTAGAAGTGTTCGAGGGGCCGGCCGGAATCATCGCCAACGCAAAACCCGGCGCTGTCCTGGTTGACCATACAACAGCCTCCGCCGGCATCGCCGAACAGCTTGCCCAGCTTGCCAGGGCGCGAAACCTCGAGTTTATTGACGCCCCGGTTTCCGGTGGCCAGCAGGGAGCCGAAAAAGGACAGCTCACCATCATGTGCGGCGGAGAAACGGAGGCCTATTCGCAAGCTCAGCCACTGATGGAACATTACGCAAAGGCATTGAATCTGATGGGTCCGGTTGGCAGTGGCCAGAAAACCAAGATGGTAAATCAGATTGCCATAGCCGGCCTTGTTCAGGGACTGTCCGAAGCGCTCCACTTCGCCGAACAGGCGGAGCTTGATGTGCGCAAGGTTGTGGACGTTATCTCCAAGGGTGCAGCCCAGTCATGGCAGATGGAGAACCGCTCGGGAACCATGATTGACGGCGAGTTCGAACATGGGTTTGCCGTTGACTGGATGCGTAAGGATCTGGCGATCTGCCTTGAAGAAGCGCGGAAAAATGGCGCCCGGCTTCCGGTAGCGGCGCTGGTGGATCAGTTTTACGGGGATGTTCAGCAGATGGGCGGTAAGCGCTGGGATACGTCGTCGTTGATTCAGCGGCTCAGGAAAAAGGGGTGACCCCAGCCCCCTCTCCCCTGGCGGGAGAGGGGGAGGTCCTCTTCCCTACTTCTCTTTCGGCTGCCACTTGCCATTCACATACCACGCTGACCATCCCGTCGCCTTGCCATCCTTCTCCGACATGACGTACTGCTCCTTGGTCTTGCGGCTATAGCGAATGACCGTCGGGTTGCCTTCAGGATCTCGCTCGGGCGCGTCCATCAGGAAATCGTACTTGGGGTCTATCTCCTTCCGGTGGGGCTTGATCTCCATCACCAGGGGTGGACGGGTTTCCCGGTTCTTGGGGAACTTGCTGGCAGCCAGAAACAGCCCTGATGCGCCGTCACGAAGCACGTAGGTGTCGTCGACTTTCTGGCACTGAAGCTCCGGCATGGGCACAGGGTCCATCTTGGGCGGCGCGGGTTCACCACTTTTGAGCAATTTACGGGTATTTTTGCACTCGGGATTGGTGCAGCCAAAGTATTTGCCGAAGCGGCCGGTCTTGAGCTGCATTTCCGAGCCGCACTTGTCGCATTCCAGCGTAGGGCCTTCGTAACCTTTGATGCGGAAGGTGCCCTTTTCCACTTCATAGCCGGAGCAGTCGGGATTGTTGCCACACACGTGCAGTTTTCTGGTTTCGTCCACCAGGTAACTGTCCATGGCGGTACCGCACTTCGGGCAGCGGCGCTTTTTACGCAACAGGCGACTTTCGCCCTCGCCTTCCACATCCTCGTCGGCACTGACCACCTCGTCGCCTGAAACCAGGTTGATGGTGGTCTTGCAGCGCTCCTTCGGCGGCAGCGAATAACCTGAGCAGCCCAGAAACACGCCGGTGCTGGCCACACGGATCTGCATCGGTCGCCCGCAGGTTGGGCAGGGAATGTCGGTTTCTGTCGGGGTGTTGGCCCGCATGCCACCGTCTTCATCCTTCTCGGCGGTTTCCAGCTGTTGACGGAACCGGCTGTAGAAGTCGTTCAGCACCTTTTTCCAGTCAACCTCACCGCCGGCAATCTCATCCAGCTCGTCTTCCATTCTGGCGGTAAAGTCAAAATCCATCAGGTTGGGGAAAGATTCAGACAGGCGCTCGGTAACGATTTCCCCCATCTTTTCTGCATAAAAACGACGGTTCTGCAGACGAACGTACCCACGATCCTGGATGGTGGATATAATCGAGGCGTAGGTGGAGGGCCGGCCAATCCCCTGCTTTTCCAGTTCCTTGACCAGGCTTGCCTCGGTATAACGCGGCGACGGCTTGGTGAAATGCTGGGTGGGCTCGAGTTTCTTCAGCTCCAGGGTTTCATTAACCTGGATATCCGGAAGCGCAATATCCTCATCCTTTTTACCGGACGGGGGCGCCACCTTGAGAAAGCCCTCAAACTTGATAATACGGCCGCGGGTACGGAGCTCGTAACCGCCGTTGGCGACAAGAATGGACGTACTCAGGAATTCTGCGTCCGCCATCTGACAGGCGATAAACTGGCGCCAGATCAGATCATAGAGCTTCTCAGCGTCCTTCTCCAGGCCGCTGATGTCCGCCGGCCTGCGGCCAACATCTGTCGGGCGGATTGCCTCGTGGGCCTCCTGGGCGCCCTCCTTGCTGCCATAAACCCTGGGGCTCTCAGGCAGATATTTCTCGCCAAACTGCTTTTTGACGAACTCGCGACAGCCAGCAACAGCATCCTGACTCAGGTTGGTGGAGTCAGTACGCATGTAGGTGATGAAACCGGCCTCGTACAGGCGCTGGGCCAGCACCATGGTTTTCTTGACGCTGAACCCCATCCGGTTACTGGCGGCCTGCTGCAGCGTCGAGGTGATAAACGGTGCCGAGGGCCGCGATTTCGTGGGTTTGTCTTCACGCTTGGCAACCCTGAAAGCACCCGCTTTCAGGCGTTCGACATGCTCGCTGCTCTGCTTTTCATTGACGGGACGATAGGCCTTGTCGTCATAGCGCGTGACTTCAAAGCGAACCGGCTGCTCAGCCTGTTTCGAAGCAAGGTCCGCATGCAGTTGCCAGAATTCCTCGGGAATGAACTTGCGGATTTCCCGCTCCCGCTCGACGATCAGCCTGACCGCTACCGACTGGACCCGACCGGCGGAGAGACCGCGGGCAATCTTGGCCCACAGCAAAGGCGAAACCATGTAACCCACGACACGATCCAGGAAGCGACGGGCCTGCTGGGCATTAACACGGTCGGTATCCAGGTTACCGGGATCCTGGAAGGCCTCCTGGATGGCGCGCTTGGTAATCTCGTTGAATACCACGCGACGGTACTTTTCCGGCTCTCCACCAATGGTCTGCTGAAGGTGCCAGGCGATAGCCTCACCTTCACGGTCCAGATCCGTTGCCAGATAGATGTGGTCAGCGGATTTGGCCAGGCGCTTGAGTTCACTGACGACTTTCTCCTTCCCGGGAAGGATCTCGTAGCGGGCGCTCCAGTCGTGGTCCGGGTCTACACCCATGCGGGCAACCAGCTGCTGCCTGGATTTCCGCTTCTTGTGAGCCGCCTTTTCGTCCGGGCTCATCTTACGGGTCAGCGCTGCCTGTCTGGCGCGCTCCTTCGGGTCCGAGGTTGAGCCGCTGCCACTGACCGGCAGGTCGCGAATATGCCCGACGCTCGACTTTACGATGAAGTCGGAGCCCAGGTATTTGTTGATGGTCTTCGCTTTCGCTGGCGACTCGACAATAACGAGACTTTTACCCATATCGGAGATCTGTGTCCTTGGCGAAAATCGGTCAAAAAACTAGCAGACCGTAAACTCGCTGTAAAATCAGTCGGCTAGAAAACGCTTCGTAGCCGTCATATTGGTATAAGTGCATTGTTTTACAGGGTCAAGAAAAGCAAGACAACCCATTCTTCTCTTCAGACCCGGCTTTTTTGCCAGCCCAGAGACAGGGAAACCCGGCGTTTGCCGGGCTTCCTAAGGGTTTGCTACCAATCCGGCTTACCGAATCAGAGGCGCTCCCACACAGTTGCAATGCCCTGGCCAAGGCCGATACACATGGTGGAAACACCAAGCTTGCCGCCTTTGGCCTGCATTACGTTCAGCAGGGTTGTAGAGATTCGTGCACCAGAGCAGCCCAGCGGATGGCCGAGGGCAATCGCACCGCCGTTCAGGTTCACTTTCTCCTCCATCACGCCCAGCAATTTCAGGTCTTTCAGCACCGGAAGGGACTGGCCAGCAAACGCTTCGTTCAGTTCCCAGAAGTCGATGTCCTCGACTTTCAGGCCCGCACGCTTCAACGCCTTCTTGGTGGCCGGAACCGGGCCGTAACCCATGATCGCGGGATCACAACCGGCAACCGCCATGCTGCGGATCTTGGCCATCGGCTTCAGGCCCAGGGCTTCTGCGCGTTCCGCGGACATCAGCACCATGGCAGCGGCACCGTCAGTCAGCTGTGAAGAGGTTCCTGCAGTCACCGTGCCGTTCTTCGGATCAAAGGCCGGCTTGAGCTGGCCCAGTGATTCAACCGTAGTCTCGGGACGAATGGTTTCGTCCTCTTCGATCAGCACCTTGAAGCCGTTTTCGTCGTGACCTTCAATAGGCACGATTTCATTCTTGAAACGGCCTTCCTGGGTCGCTTCATGAGCCAGACGGTGTGAGCGTGCGCCAAACTCGTCCTGCTGTTCGCGGGTAATACCGTGCATTTTCGCCAGCATTTCTGCGGTCAGGCCCATCATGTTGGAGGCTTTGGCAGAATATTTGGATGCAGCCGGGTTGTGGTCGAAGCCTTCGGTCATGGGCACGTGGCCCATGTGCTCGACACCACCAATAACAAACACGTCGCCATTGCCTGTCTGGATGGCCTGGGCCGCCGTGTGGATCGCACTCATGGCGGAACCACACAGACGGTTGACGGTCTGCGCCGCAGATTCGTGGGGAATGCGCGTCAGCAGTGAAATCTGACGTGCCACGTTGAAGCCCTGTTCCTTGGTCTGGTTTACACAGCCCCAGATCACATCTTCAACTTCTTTCGGGTCGAGTTTCGGGTTGCGCTCAAACAGTGCTTCAATCAGCGCAGCCGACAGGTTTTCCGCACGTACATTGCGGAAGCAGCCATTTTTGGCACGACCCATCGGACTCCGCACGCAATCGACGACGACAACGTCTCTCGGATTAAGGCTCATAGATCTTTCTCCGTTCGGAAATCTCGTTCAGGGTTAGCCAAAGAACTTTTCGCCAGTCTTGGCCATTTCACGCAGCTTCTCGGTCGGGTGGTACAAAGGACCAAGATCTGCAAACTTGTCTGCCAGCTCGACGAACTTGTCGACACCCATGTCGTCGATATAGCGCAGGGCACCACCACGGAACGGCGGGAAGCCGATACCGAAGATCAGACCCATATCGGCATCTGCCGGGTCTTCAACAATGCCATCTTCCAGGCAGCGAACGGTTTCCAGGCACAGCGGCAGCATCATGCGAGCGATGATATCGTCGTCACTGAAGTCGTTCTTACCCTGAACAACCGGCTCAAGCAGCTTGTAGGTTTCTTCGTCGACAACCTTCTTCTGCTTGCCCTTGCGGTCCAGTTCGTACTTGTAAAAGCCCTTGTCGTTCTTCTGTCCGTAACGATTGTTATCGTACATCACGTCAATGGCGGTAGTGCCTTCGTGCTTCATCCGGTCCGGGAAGCCCTCGGCCATCACTTCGCCTGCGTGCTTGCCGGTGTCCATGCCCACGACATCCAGCAGATACGCAGGACCCATCGGCCAGCCGAACTTTTCCATAACCTTGTCGACGTGCTGGAAGTCAGCGCCGTCACGTACCAGGTTTACAAAACCGCCGAAGTACGGGAACAGCACGCGGTTGACCAGGAAGCCGGGGCAGTCGTTGACCACGATCGGGGTCTTGCCCATGGCCTTGGCGTAGGCAACGGTAGTGGCGATGGCACGGTCGGAGGTCTTCTCGCCACGAATCACCTCAACCAGCGGCATCATGTGTACCGGGTTGAAGAAGTGCATGCCGCAGAAATTTTCCGGGCGCTTCAGGTTCGCCGCCAGCTTGTTGATGGAAATGGTCGAGGTGTTAGAGGTCAGGATGGTGTCTTCACGAACCGATTCCTCGGTTTCACGCAGTACCGCATCCTTGACCTTGGCATTCTCGACGACGGCTTCCACGACCAGGTCAACGTTCTTGAAGTCGCCGTAGTTCAGAGTCGGCGTGATATTGTTGAGAACGTCCGCCATCTGGTCGGGCTTCATCTTGCCCTTGTCGATGCGCTTCGTCAGAAGCTTCTTGGCTTCTTTCAGTCCCAGGGCGATACCGTCCTGGTTGATGTCCTTCATCAGGATGGGCGTGCCTTTCAGCGCCGACTGGAACGCAACGCCGCCACCCATGATACCGGCGCCCAGCACGGCGGCCAGCTTTACATCGTTGGCTTCTTTTCCCCAGGCCTTGGCTTTCTTCTTGAGTTCCTGATCATTCAGGAACAGGCCAACCAGGCACGCGGCAACATTGGTCTTGGCCATCTTGGCAAAGCCCTTGGCTTCGACCTCGATCGCCTTGTCACGGGTGAGGCCGGCGTGCTTCTGCATCACCTTGATGGCCTCTACCGGTGCCGGGTAGTTCTTGCCTGCCTGGCCGGCGACATACGCCTTGGAGATTTCGAACGCCATCATGCTTTCCATGGCATTCAGCTTGATCTTGCCTTTCTTTTCTTCACGACGGGCCTTGTAGTCAAGCTTGCCCGCGTTGCACTGGTTAATAATGCCGATTGCGGCTTCCACCAGCTTTTCACCCTCAAGCACGGCGTCTACAGCGCCGATGTTCAGGGCCTTGTCAGCACGGTTCTCGGTGCCACCACAAATCCACTCAACAGCGTAATCAACACCTACCAGGCGGGACAGACGCACGGTACCGCCAAAGCCCGGAAAAATGCCCAGTTTTACTTCCGGCAGACCCACTTTGGCTGTCTTGTCCATCACCCGGTAGTCGGTAGCCAGACACATTTCAAAACCGCCGCCCAGAGCCATACCGTTGATGGCGGTAACCGTGGGGAAAGGCAGGTCTTCAATAGCGCTGAATACTTCGTTCGCTTTCAGGTTATTGGCAACCAGGTCTTCTTCCGGCCCGGCAAACAGCTCGGTAAATTCATTAATGTCGGCGCCAACAATAAAGCTGTCCTTGGAGCTGGTGACGACAAGACCCTTCAGGCCTTTTTCCGCTTCCAGCTTGTCAGTCGCGGCGCGGAGCTCTTCAATCGTCAGACGGTTGAACTTGTTCACTGACTCGCCCTGCAAGTCGAAGTTCAACTGAGCGATCCCGCCTTCGATCTCTTTAACCGTGATGGCTTTACCTTCGTAAATCATCAACTGATCTCCAGTCTGTGTTTGGAACTGCTGAAACAGCCGCACAAGCGTGCTCGCCTTGCGGCCGCTGATGCAGCGAGATTTCGGTCTCTATTTTCGGTCACTACCCCGATCAATCGATCCATTATTCATACAGTCGTTTGAATCGTGATGTGACACGATGAGAAAAATTGGCTCATTTGTCAATTTGTTTCTGGAAGAATCAAGCTGGCCCGACCCCGAATGAAAAGCCGAACGGCGCCTCGAGGTGACTGGAATTGTTTTTGATCAAGCAATTACGACCGAATGTCACGCAAAACTGCTTGATTGGCCAGCGCAGTTACTTTACCTTCGGACTGCGACTTTAGTCCACAATAATAAAACAGCCTTACGGAGACCCATCCGATGACAGACGCTCGCCTGCGGGTACGCTCACTGGTCACAGCCCTGATTTTGTTGTTGATTGCTTCCCTTAATGTGCGTGCTCAAGAGGGCGGAGATGATTTCCTCTCCGATCTTCACAGTTTCCGCATCAGCAATTACATGGCACTGGATGCCTACTACCGTTTCAGCGCCACCGGCGATACCGAGACTCTCAATGAAATCGTGGCCGCCATCAACGAGGCCAACGGAGCCATGAATTCTGTCGCAGACAGCACCGCCGGCGTACTTTCCGCAGAACAGGTAGATAGCCTCAACCGGGAGTTCGACAGGTTCAAAGATCTGATGCGCAGCAATATCAACGATGTACGCAACACCGGTTACCCGGACCTGCGCCTGGTTTCCGACATGGCTAACCAGGCACTGCTGATGAATCAGGTTGCCACCGAAATGTACATCCTGGCCCAGGAAAGTACCGAAACCGAAATTGGCAGCCGGGTAGAGGCCGCCCGCTCTGCTGCAGTCACTATTGCCCAGATGATGGCGAAGTACTCTGCGCGAACCAACTCCTCGGTTGCCCAGACATTTCAGGGCTCATCCGATGACGTCGCACTGGACGAACAGGCACGGCTGTTTGATGACCTGCTTTCGCAGGTGACGGAAGGCAACGCACAGGGACAGCTGGAAAAGACGCTGAACGACCTGACATCGAAGTGGGAATTCATCCGTGCGTCCTACATCAATTACAACGACAACAACGTCGCCTTTGTAATTGACCGCTATTCCAAAGGCATTCTGGCGAGCCTGGCCACCACCATCGATCTGCTTCAGCAAAATAACACCAATACCTGACTGTTTTGATACCCATCATTATTGGTTTACACTTTCCAGGTAAAATATTGCCTGGACAAGCCCTATTCAGACTTCATCCGCGAAGGAGCGATGCGATGTCAATATATCAAAAAATTCTGGTGGCCATCGACCTGACAGAAGAGGCCCCTCAGGTTCTCAACAAGGCCGTGGAAGTCAGCAAGGCTCTCGGTGCACAACTGATTCTGGCACACGTGGTTGAGCCTGTGGGTTACGCCTATGGTGGCGATATTCCCATGGACTTGACGGAACTGCAGGATCAGTTGGACAAGGCAGCCAAGGATCAGCTTTCACAGTATGGCGATCAATACGGTGTGTCCAAGGAGAACCAGGTGGTGACTGTTGGCCGCCCCGAGTCTGAAATTCACCGACTGTCAAAAGAACAGGACGTGGACCTGGTCATTGTTGGAAGCCACGGGCGAAAAGGTTTTCAATTGCTTCTCGGCTCCACCGCAAATGGGGTGCTGCATGGCACTGTGTGCGACGTGCTTGCCGTCAGGATTCACTAGGGCCGGCCGCTACTACGGGAGAGGGCGTCAGGCACTCCCCTCCCCCTGCATTCTGTTTTCCAGCTTGCGAAGCTGGCTTTCCAGGGAAAAACTCACACTGGAGGCCATGGAAAAGAAGTTCAGCAACGCCTTGAGGTTGCTGTCACCCTTGCACACAGCGTGAATACGCTGCCACAGCGCCTGGTTCACCAGCTGCAAACGCTGGTTTCTTTCCACCAGCCCTTTCAGATCCCAGTCCGGCTCCCGATGATTCCGTTTCACCATATACTGCTGCAGCAAGTAGTGGGAAACGCTTCGCATTATAAACTCATCGTTACTGGCAAATGGCAGATGATGCACCGCCATTGACTTAAGCTCGGACAGCACCGGGCAACCGCTGGTGGCCATTTTAAGGCCCAACAGAGAGCGCAGCGCCTCCTCCAGCGTGGTCGACTTGGAGTAGGTCCTGTGGTCGTCAGTGACAACAACGCTCACCTTTTGATAAGCATCCTCGGCCTGGAACGCATTCACCACCGGCAGTATTTCTACAGCCGCCGGACATTGCGGAGATTCCGACGGTTTCAGGGGGCAGTTGGAACACTGGCAATGTTCCAGCCTGGTCCATGCAGGCAGACTGCCACTGGCTGTTGTTGGCTGATCCGTCACCTTGAAATCCCCGGATCGTCCATCTGCAAACGTGAATTGATACGTTACGTTCATTGATTCGCCTGTTCCTCCAACTCCATCCACCGCTCCATAACCTTTTCCAGCCGCGCTTCCTTATCACTGAGCTCTGCAAGGGTCGCGGATACGTCATCTGCCGGGCCGGAGTAGAACTCCGGATCGGAAATGCGCTGCCGGAGCTCTTCCAGCTCCCGCTCCAGCTTCTCGATCTGGCCCGGCAGTTGTTCCAGTTCCAGTTTGATCTTGTAACTGAGCTTGGAGGGTTTCACCTTGGCTGAACCGGTCCCGGACGCTGCCTTCGCCGGTTCCCGGGCTGGCGCGGGCTTGTCGTTCATCGGCGGCCTGGAGGCCTTTCTGGACCCGCCCTCGGAGGGAAATCGCCCGCCCTGCCTTCGCCAATCGGTATAACCCCCGACAAACTCCGCTACCCTACCAGTGCCATCCAGAAATACAGTGTCGGTGGCCACATTATCAAGAAATTCCCGGTCGTGACTGATCACGACTACGGTGCCGGCAAATTCCACCAGGCGGGACTCCAGCAGCTCCAGGGTCTCCACGTCCAGGTCGTTGGTTGGCTCATCCAGCACCAGGATGTTGGCTGGCTTGCTGAACAGTTTGGCCAACAGCAATCGCGCCCTTTCGCCACCAGAGAAAACACGGACAGGAGAGCGCGCGCGTTCCGGACTGAACAGAAATTCCTGCAGATAGCCCAGGACATGCTTGCTCTGGCCGTTGATTTCAATGAACTCACGTCCCTCGGAAAGGTTGTCCAGAGCGTTGCGTTCCAGATCCAGTTCACCGCGAAGCTGGTCGAAATAGGCAACCTGGAGGTTGGTACCCAACCGGATGCGACCTTCCGTGGGCTTGAGATCTCCCAGCAACAAGCGAACCAGTGTCGTTTTGCCGGTTCCGTTCTCGCCAACCAGACCGATCTTGTCGCCCCTGAGAACCGTCATGTTCATATCCCGGATAACCGGGGTGCCATCCGGATAGGAAAATCCGGCGTGACTGGCCTCCACCACCAGTTTGCCGGAACGGGCCGCGTCCTCCACAGAAAAGCTGGCGGTACCGCCACGCTCACGCCGCTGCATGCGCTCCTCACGCATCGCCCTGAGCGCCCGCACCCGGCCCATATTACGAGTCCGTCGTGCCTTGATACCCTGGCGTATCCACGCCTCTTCCTGCTTCAGGCGCTTGTCAAACAAGGCATTCTGGCGCTCTTCCTCCTCCAGCGCCTTTTCCTTGAGATCCAGGTAGCGGTCATAGGTAGCGGCAAAACTCACCAGGTGTCCCCGGTCAAGCTCCACGATTCGAGTTGCCATTCTGCGAATAAAGGCCCGGTCGTGGCTGACAAACAGTATCGCGCCCCGGAACTGGGACAGCGCTTCTTCCAGCCATGCGATCGCTGGCACGTCCAGATGGTTGGTCGGCTCATCGAGCAGCAATACATCGGGCTCTGTAACCAGTGCCCGCGCCAGTAGAACCCGACGTTGCCAGCCGCCGGACAGGGTATTCAGGGTCTGGTCCGGGTCAATGCCGTACTGGGCGAGAATGGCGCCGACTTTCTGGTCCAGCCGCCAGCCATCAAGTGCCTCCAGGCGCTCCTGCACCTTCATCATGCGGTCAAGACTTGCCTCATCCGCGTTCTGCGTCAGTTTGTGAAACTCAGCAAGCAGGTCACCGGTCTCGGGGAACGCGCCGGAGACCGCTTCATAGGCAGTACGCGTATCGTTGACAGGCAGGTTCTGGGGCAATACCGACAGCTTTGCACCGTCTTCCAGTCGCACGGTTCCGCCATCCGGTACCACCTCACCAGTGACGATCTTCAGCAAGGTGGATTTTCCCTCACCGTTCCTGCCCAGGAGGCACACCCGCTCTCCGGGCTCCATGGTCATGGAGGCCTTATCAAGCAGTGGCTGCATGCCAAATGACAGGGAAACGGCATCCAGGGTTAACAATGGCACGTTATTGATTCTCCGTTGTTGCGGTCGTTGTGTTATCCGCGAAAGTGACAGGACTACCCACCCGGATAACTCCGTTGGATTCGTGAACGGCATTCATCCCGAAAATTACTCCATCAGTGGTTCGCCGATAGCTGCCCAGCTCCCTGAGGGGCTGTAAATCAGGGGCTTTTACGCCACGATCAGGATCGACGGTGGTGACGACACAGCGAGAACAGGGTTTGACCAGGCTGAACGTGATGTTATCGATAGACACGGCCGGCCACAGATCTTCATCCCAGGGAGCGGCGCCCTCGACCACGATATTGGGCCTGAAACGGCGCATTTCCACCGGCGTGCCGAGGCGCGAGTTGAGCTCATCCAGCGATGCCAGATTGGTGACCAGTAATGGGAAGCCATCCGCAAAACTGACACGACGATACTCGGTAACCCGGCTGGCATCAACGCGGCGAAAGGATTCGTCGGGCATGAACACAAAGCGGAATGTTTTGCCGCAATACCGGGATAGCGCCTCAGAGGCAGCTTTGCCGCCATAAACCGCTTTTGCCCAATCCTGCCAGACCCTGACCCGACATTCGTCGTCGCCGGCAACCAGCGGGAATTCGCCCGCACCGGGGATGGCCACAATAACCCGGCCCGCGTCCAGGCGAGTTTCGATCCTTGCAATCTCCGGGTTACTGCGCTGAGTCACAAATTGCCGCTCGGCATCAACAATCATCCAGCGCCGATCACCGGCGGGGCCAAAATCATCGATATGGAACGAAGAAACCTGAATGCCGGCCAGGGATTTCACCGGATAGACATACAATGAATGCACTTGCATGAGGGCTCCCGGAACGTGATTAAATAGTGTCATGTGGTTGCGGAGTATACCCGAGAATCACCAGCCAACGCTGCAGGGAGAAGCAACATGACCAGAGAGCGCCATCTACAACGAGCCAGACAGGAATTCTTCGATACGCTGAAGAGAAGGGGCATCAAGGACAAACGGGTACTGGATGCCCTGGAGGCGGTGCCGCGGGAAGCCTTTGTCAGCGTCCATCAGACCGAATTTGCCTACGATGACAACCCCCTGCCCATCGAAGAGGGGCAAACCATTTCCCAGCCCTATATTGTCGCCCTGATGACCGAGGCGATGCAGCTCGACCCGGAGGATACCGTGCTTGAGATCGGGACCGGCTCCGGCTACGCAGCGGCAGTGCTCTCCAGGATTGTGAAGCAGGTCTATACGGTCGAGCGGCACCCGGCGCTGGCAAAAGTGGCCCGCCAACGCCTGGCAAAGCTGGGTTACGACAACGTCGCAGTGCTCTGTGGCGATGGCTCCCTGGGCTGGCCCGAACATGCCCCCTATGACGCTATCGTTGTCACTGCCGGAGCGCCCAGCGTCCCCGGATCCCTTGTCCGGCAACTGGACATCGGCGGGCGTCTCGTCATCCCGGCCGGTGCGGCTGTTCACCAGCAGAGACTGTTGCGGGTTACCCGCATCAGCGAGGACAAAACAGAAACCGAGGATCTCGGTGGTGTCCGGTTTGTTCCCCTTATCGGCAAAGAGGGATGGCAGGAAACTGAAGGGGGTGTGAGTGTGCCGCCCCCGGAAAAGAAGGCTGACCGTCCGGCTTCACTGTCCGGACGCATCAAGGATGAAGCCATCCATATTTCCTCGATCGCGACCGCGGACCTTGAGGGCCTGCTGGAGAGGATCGGGGATTCCCGGCTGGTGTTATTGGGGGAGGCCAGCCATGGCACCGCTGAGTTCTACGACATGAGGGCCCGTATCACCCGCGAACTGATCGAGAAAAAAGGATTCCGGTTTGTCGCCGTGGAGGCGGACTGGCCTGACGCCGCACAGGTGGATCATTTTGTCCGGGATACCCGCAAGGGTCCAACGGAGGAGCCCACTTTCAGACGCTTTCCCACCTGGATGTGGGCCAATCGCCAGGTGCTGGAGTTCGTGCAATGGCTACGCGGCCACAACCGCCATACGGGCAGCGAGGACGATGCGGTCGGCTTCTATGGCCTGGACCTTTACAGTCTCAACTCATCCATCAATGCTATCATCGGATACCTGGAACAGGTGGACGGGGAAACCGCTGACATCGCCCGCAAGCGCTACGGTTGCCTGACCCCCTGGGAAAGGGACCCGGTAACCTACGGCAGGCTGGTACTGAGCGCGAAACACGGCAACTGCGAGCAGGATGTCGTGTCGATGCTGGACACGCTGATGCAGAAGCGGCTGGACTATTCGCAGCACGATGGCCGTAAATTTCTTGATGCGATATCCAACGCACGCCTGGTGAAGGACGCCGAGCGTTACTACCGCTCCATGTACCAGGGCTCGGTCAAATCATGGAACCTGCGGGATCAGCACATGTTCGACACGCTGGAGCAGTTGCTTGATTTTCATGGGCCTGACAGCAAAGCCGTTGTGTGGGCTCATAACTCCCATCTTGGAGACGCGGAAGCAACGGAAATGGGCAATCGCGGCGAGATCAACGTGGGCTCCCTGTGTCGCCAGCGGTTTGGTGACAGCGCCTATCTGATCGGGTTCGGCACCCATGAGGGTAAGGTGGCAGCAGCCTCCGACTGGGGAGCGCCTATGGAAATTAAGAGCGTCGTACCGTCACTGCCAGGCAGCATCGAGCGCTTGTGCCATGATACGGGGCTGGACGCCTTTTTCCTGCCTCTGCGTCATGGCAGCAAGGAGCTGGCAAGACAATTACGGGAGCCCAGGCTAGAACGCGCCATCGGTGTGATCTATCGTCCCGAGACGGAGATGGCGAGTCATTATTTCAACGCCTCGTTGTCGCGCCAGTTTGACGAATATATCTGGTTTGATAAAACCCGGGCGGTTGATGCGCTGGAACTGGAGGCGGAGCCAGGTGTGCCTGAAACCTTTCCGTTCGGGCTCTGACCGGGAGCTGGCGATTGCGGACTTGTGAGAAAAGGGGATATGGCAGAAAGTTGCTGATCGTGAAATGGAGCGGGAAACGAGATTCGAACTCGCGACCCCAACCTTGGCAAGGTTGTGCTCTACCAACTGAGCTATTCCCGCTTGATCAACGGAGGCGTATTTTACGGATTCATCCCTGCCCGTCAACAGTTTTTTGCCGTTCCGACCGGGCGTTACTGGCCGAATCGCTTTCCCGACTTGAGGTAGGCCTCCTCGTCCGTGCTGGAGGTCCGCTTTAACGCCTGATTCCGGTGGGGAAAGCGGCCGAAGCGGCGGATGATCTCCCGGTGATCTTTCGCGGATTGCAGAAAACTGCTCATGAAATCACCGGCAATGCCGCCAGTGGCTGACGCCAATTGCTCATAACAGTCCACAGCAAGGTTCTGGTCTTCCATTTTTTCGGAATGCTGAAGTGGCATATAAAGGAATGCCCGCTGGACCGGTGGCAATGCCATGTCATGGCCACTTCGCATGGCACTTTTACACAACTGCACGGCCAGCTTATCGTTGTCGAACGCCAGTGCCCCACCACGGTGGATGTTGCGAGAGAACTGATCCAGCAGAATGATCTCGGCCAATGCACCACCCGGCACACGCCTCCAGTGCCGTAAACCGTCTTCGGACGCAAACAGCACCATGGATATGAAACGCCGGCGGATCTCCTGGTCAAAGGCACGGGAAGACCGGAACCAGCGATTGCGATGCTCACTGTCCGGCAGCCCGTGCTCATCAAGTTCACCGAACCAGAAATCCAGAATCTCTTTCCAATCGAACATATGGTCTACCCTGTGACATTGCGGAAGGCCGGCTACGGTGCCGGCAGTGCTACACTCTACGATAACTATCAGGCTTTCGGTCATATCAGGAGATACCATGAGTGACGACCCCAGAATCATCCTTCTTGCGCACGGAAGCAGTGACCAGCGCTGGTGCCAGACTTTTGAAAAACTGGCCACGCCAACGCTCGATTCCGTCGCCGGTTCTCGCATTGCCTATATGGAACTGGCAGAGCCCTCGCTGGAGACCATCATCGCGCAGGGAAAGAAGGAGGGAATTACCAGCTTCACCATCATTCCCCTATTCCTGGCTGCCGGTCGTCACCTGAGAAAAGACGTACCCGGAATGATAGACGAACTCGAGGCGACCCACGATGTCAGTATTACCCTCGCGCCTCCAATCGGGGAAAACCCGCAACTGGGCGACGCAATCCGGGACGTCGTGAATCAGGAACTGGAACGTCAGAAACAACCTGCGTGATGGTCGAGCATGGTGTTCACGTACACGTTGAGACCGGCAAATCATAAGGAGTGAAGGATCATGAAAAAGCGGATTTTGATTACCGGGGGCACGGGGTTCATTGGCCAGTTACTGTGCCAGAACCTGATTGCGGACGGTCATACCCTGACCGTCCTGAGTCGGCAGCCGGCGCACAACGTCCAGTCGCTGTGCGGGCGCGTAGAAGCGGTGAATGACCTTGAAAAACTCCGGGAGCACGAGGGCTTCGAGGCGGTGGTCAACCTGGCGGGTGAAGGCATCGCAGATAAGCGATGGTCCGAGGCCCGCAAGCAGGAACTCAGGGATAGCCGCATCGCCCTGACCAATCAGCTCGCGGATATCATAGCCAGCTGGAAATCGCCTCCGGCGGTTCTTGTCTCCGGTTCGGCGGTCGGATTCTATGGCGATCAGGGTAGCAACCGTGTCACTGAGGACACTCCCCCCCATGACGAATTTACCCACCGGATGTGCAGCGACTGGGAACAGGCAGCCCTGCAAGTGGAGCCTGCCGGAGTGCGAGTGTGCCTCTCCCGCACAGGGGTGGTTGCCGGACCCGGAGGGGGCTTTCTACAGCGCATGTTGCTGCCATTCAAGCTGGGGCTTGGGGGCCGACTGGGCAGCGGCGAGCAGTATATGCCCTGGGTGCATCGTGACGACGTGGTTGCGGCATTGATCTGGATGATGGACAACGAAAGCGCCAGAGGAGCCTACAACGTTGTCAGCCCGAATCCGGTGACCAACCGGCAATTCACCAAAACCCTGGCAGGGGTACTCGGGCGGCCAGCGATCTTTCCGGCACCGGCGCCGGTACTGAAAATTGCCCTTGGAGAAATGTCCCGGCTGCTACTGACAGGGCAAAAGGCAGTACCCGAGCGGCTTCAGGCGGAGGGTTTCCAGTTCCGGTTCCCGGATCTAAGCCCTGCCCTCGCGGATGCGGTTCGATACTGAAGAGCGAATGTCAGGGACAGTTTTTTCAAAAACCGTTTGACAGTCCGGAATGCCTTACTTAATATACGCGCCACCTCGACGAGGCAAGGTTTTAAAGCGATGCGTCCCCTTCGTCTAGTGGCCTAGGACTCCGCCCTTTCACGGCGGCAACAGGGGTTCGAACCCCCTAGGGGACGCCACCTTTTCAGCCTGATTGTTTTTGCCCGCGGCTATCGTGTTCCGGTGACTCGGAGTCCCTGCCGTGGTCACCAAGCTGGTGTTTGGCATCCTTCATTACAAAAACCCCTACTCCGATAAAAAAGCCTACCATCAGTAGCACGGTTACAATTCCCGCGATAACAACTGCGTCGGTATACATAGCCAAGCTCTCCTGAACTATCCTGATTAACTGGATTCAGATTACGCCTGCGACCTCCGCAGCATCTTGATCTGGGTCAACGGTACCGACAGCTTTACCCCTCCAAAACTCTGAACCGCTACACATTTCTTCCAATATTTCCGGTATTTGCAAAGCGTTTGAAAGCAACTGCTGCTATAGTCCTGAGGATATGATGGCCTGACCAATATCAACTCATTCTTCCTGCGCGATCAAAGTATAGGACATGCAAAAACTGCTGACTCGCCTGCAAAGATTTAGAACCGGGTCCCCGCTGTCCTTCCGGCTGCTCGCATATATCATTGTGTTCAGCTCCCTGTTCACGCTGATTTCTTCAGCCATCCAGATACATTCCGACTATCGCAAGGATCTGTCCCAGATAGACCGGCGCATGAAGGTTATCGAGACCGGCTACACCTCCAGCCTTGCCCGCAGTCTCTGGGCGCTTGACCAGAAACTGTTGCAGACCCAGCTTGAGGGCATACTGAGCCTTCCGGATATTGTCCACCTCCGGCTCAAGATCGAGCCGGATTCCGAGCTGGTCATGGGCACCATTCCCCGTGATGGGAAGACCATCAGTCATGCTTTTGAACTGACCCATCGGGGCGATGGCATGTTCACCCTCGGTGAGCTGACTGTTACCGCCGACCTGAGAGGCGTCTATTCGGACATGCGGCAGAGAGTGGTAGAGGTACTGACAACCCAGTTCCTCAAAACCTTCCTGATATCGATCCTGATCATCCTGATATTCCAGCATTTCGTCGCCCGTCATCTCAGCACCATGGCCAGCTATGCCCGCAACTTTTCCCTCAACAACCTGTCGCAGCCGCTCAAGCTGGACCGTCCGGACAGTCCGCTGAACCGACATGACGAACTGGCCCAGGTGACGGATGCCATTAACCAGATGCGGGAACGGCTCGTTGCCGATGTAGAGCGCCAGGCCCGGGATGCCGAAGAAATTCGCAAATTCTCCAAGGCGATTGAGCAGAGCCCCTCATCAGTGCTGATTTGTGACCGCCAGTGGCACATCGAATTCGCAAACCATAAGTTTGCCCAGCTCACCGGCTTCGATGCCGAGTCAATCATCGGCAAACACCCCGGTATGCTCTCCGAGGATGCCCGCGCCCATCGCGAGAACCGCCAGCTATGGCAGTCCATCCGCCTCCAGGTTCAGCGGGTCGGCGTCTGGCAGGGGGAAATCAACAGCGTGCGCAAAAACGGTGAGCGATTCTGGGAACAGCTGATTGTCACACCCATCAAGAACTCCAACGGTGAGGCAACCGGCTACCTCATCCTCGGCGAGGACATCAGTATCCGCAAACGCTACGAACAGCAGCTCCTGCGGCAGGCCAACTACGATATCCTCACCGGCCTTCCCAACCGGATGCTGGCCCTTGACCGGCTCAAACTGGCTCTGGCTCAGGCGCGGCGCGAAAGCTCACTGGTAGGCGTCATGTTCCTCGACCTGGACAACTTCAAGCACATCAATGACACCCTGGGACACGATGCCGGCGACAATCTTCTGATTGAAGCAGCGCGCCGTATCTCGAGCTGTCTTCGCGGCACCAGCACCGTCGCAAGACTTGGCGGTGACGAATTCCTGGTAATACTGCCCGGGCTGACCGGCCCCGAGGCAACCGCCCAGGTAGCGGAGCGTATTCTCAAGACCTTCGCCCCACCCTACCTGCTCAACGGCCAGGAAGTGTTTGTCACCACCAGTATTGGCATAGCCATCTTCCCCAACGACTCCGATAACAGCGGTACCCTGCTCCAGCACGCGGATGCCGCCATGTACCAGGCGAAACACAAGGGCAAAAGCGCCTATGCCCTCTTCACCCCGGAAATGACCGAAGTATCCCACGAACGGCTGCAGATGGAGTCATTGATGCGCCGGGCGCTGGAGCAGAACGAATTCGAGCTTTACTATCAGCCCATCGTCCGTACAGACTCCGGCGAACTCTGCTCGGCAGAGGCACTTCTGCGCTGGAACAATCCCGGGCTGGGCATGGTTATGCCCGACCGGTTTATTCCCCTGGCAGAGGAAACCGGTCTTATTACCCCCATCGGCGAGTGGGTAATGCGGGAGGCCTGCTTTGCAGCGGTGCGCTGGAAAGAAACCATGGGCATCAGCATCGGCATCTCGGTGAATGTATCCCCGCGCCAGTTCCGGGATCCCGGGTTCATTTTCACCGTCATGAATGCCCTCGAAGCCAGCGGCCTCAATCCACAACAACTGGAACTGGAAATCACAGAGCGCCTGATACTGGATAACACCATTGAAACTGCCGACATATTGCGTCAACTGGACCAGTCCGGCGTCCGCCTGTCAGTGGATGACTTTGGCACCGGCTATTCCGCGCTGAGCTACCTTAAGAGCTATCCCTTTGATACCCTGAAAATTGACAAATCCTTTGTTCGGGACGTAATGACAGAGCAGGACGACGCAGCCCTGGTCAAAGCCATTATCAATATGGCCCACAGCCTTGGCCTGCGGGTGATTGCAGAAGGCGTTGAGGAAGAAGCGCAGACCCACTTCCTGCAACATGAGGGCTGCGACTACTCCCAGGGCTACTTCTACAGCCGGCCGCTGCCGGAAGATGCTTTCCGGGAATGGCTCGAAACCAACCATCGCGTCCGCTGAAAACCACGCATTCGATACGGATTAATAATGGAAGGACCGATACTTGTCGTTAACTGTGGCAGCTCATCGCTGAAGATCGCCCTGTTTGACGAACGGCTGACAAAGCTGGCCAGCGCACTCGCTGAAAGACTTGGCAAAGACGATGCCTTTGGGGCCATCAAAGACCATAAGGACCACGTCGAGCTTGCCGCCGGAGCAGACCACAAGGAAGCGCTGAACTCACTGGTTGCCGCACTGCGGGACAGTGGACTGCTTGAGGGACAACCGGCTGCCATCGGGCACCGGGTCGTCCATGGTGGAGAGACCTTTCGCGAGGCCGCTCTCATCAACCGCGATGTGCTGGCTGCCATAAAAGACTGCGCGAGCCTGGCACCACTTCACAATCCGGTTAACCTGACAGGGATCGAAGCGACCACAGCGCTGTTCCCGGAAGTTCCGCAGATAGCGGTATTTGATACCGCTTTTCACCAGACCCTACCGCCCAGAGCCTATCTCTACGCTGTGCCCACGAGGCTCTACAAAGACTGGGGTGTTCGGCGTTATGGTTTTCATGGCACCAGCCATCAGTTCATGGCACGTGAAGCAGCCCGGATACTGGGTAAAACCCCCGCTACCACCTCCATTATTTCGGCCCACCTTGGCAATGGCTGCAGTATTACTGCCATCCGTGACGGAAACAGTGTCGATACCAGTATGGGGCTGACGCCGCTGGAAGGGCTTGTCATGGGAACGCGAAGTGGCGATGTAGACCCCGGGCTGTTCGATTTCCTTGCCAATAAAGGCATGTCCTCGCAAGAGGTTCATCAGCTTCTGAACAAGGAAAGTGGCCTTTTCGGGCTCTCGGGACAGACCAACGATATGCGCTCTCTTTGCGAGCTTGCCAATCACGGCCATGAACCGTCTCAAACGGCCATTGATGTGTTCTGTTTCCGGCTTGCACGCTATATCGGTGGCATGATGGCCTCGCTGGATCAACTCGATGCCCTCGTCTTCACGGGAGGCATCGGCGAAAACAGCAGCCTGGTAAGAAAGCAGACCCTGGGGCACCTGCGCCTGTTCGGATTCACCATCGACGACCAGTTGAACAGCCACCACGGCAGCATCAGCGACGGACAGATCGAGGGGGCGGACAGCCGCTTCCGTGTCCTGGTCATCCCCACCAACGAAGAACTTGTAATTGCCCGTGAAGCCCTGGCCTCCCGAAAAGGCTGACTAACAGCAACCAACGCAGGAAGCCTTGCATGGCAAAGAATCTCTATATTGCACCAACCTCTCTGAATTCCGGGCTGACATCCGTGTGCCTGGGCTTGCTCCGTGCCCTTGAACGCGTGGGTGTCAGCGTGGGCTTTTATAAGCCGTTTTCCCAATCAGTCCACGAAGGTGAGGCGCATCATAACCACGGCAAGGACACCTCTGTGGCATTCGTTCGGGCCCGCAGCCACCTCGAGCCTCCCGAGCCCATGAGCCTGAAGACGGCCCAGAACCTTCTCAACACCGGCAAGGCCGACCAACTGCTGGAAACCATCGTCGGCGAGTACCAGAAAGTCGCCAGGACGGTCGATGTGGTTATCATCGAAGGCCTGGTACCGGATCGCACCGAAGCCTACATTGCCCGGTTGAATGTGGAAGTTGCCCGCAACCTGGGTTCTGAAGTTGTTCTGGTCAGCACCCCCGGAAATACCGATCCGAAAAGTCTGGACGAGGAGCTGGATTTTTACGCACGGCTGTTCTCCAGCCCCTCCGACCCGGACGTGATCGGCGTCGTTCTCAATAAAGTGGGAGAACCTGACAGATCAGGGTTCACCCCGCGGGTGAATGCCCGGGTCCCTGAAGAAACCATTGATTACGGCCAGGCCTGCAAGGTCTTCAGTGACGGACGTTACCGGTTGCTGGCAGTCATCCCCTGGCAACCGGAACTGATGGCGTCACGGGTTTCTGACATCGTCCGTGAAATGGATCTGGAAGTGCTTCACGAGGGCGACATGCGCACCCGTCGTGTCCAGACCGTCACTGTCAGTGCCCGTACCATCCGCAACATGGTGGATACCCTGAAGCCAGGCACCCTTATAGTCACGCCCGGAGACCGGGAGGACATCATCGTGACCACGGCGGTTGCTGCTCTCAATGGCGTGCCCCTGGCAGGCATAATGCTCACCGGCGGCCTGATGCCCGATGACCGGGTGATCGAACTCTGCCGCCGTGCCATGGAAATGGGATTTCCGGTCATCAAGGCACAAACCAACACCTATGAAACCGCCCACCGCCTGGCCAACCTCTCTTCGGCTATACCTGTGGATGATCCGGGCCGGATCGAAAAAGCCATGGAAGCCGTGGCAACCCGGATCGACGCCGAGTGGCTCCGGGAGCATCTGAAGGTGGAACGGCAGAGCCATTTGTCGCCACCGGCTTTCCGCTATCTGCTTTCAGAGCGTGCCCGCGCAGCAGGCAAGCGCATTGTGCTCCCCGAGGGCAATGAACAGCGTACCGTACAGGCCGCCATTATCTGTCACCAGCGTCAGCTGGCCCACTGCATCATGCTGGGCAACCGTGACAATATCGCCACGGTTGCCCGCTCCCAGGGAATGGAGCTGCCTGACGACATCGAGGTTATTGATCCCGCCGAGGTTCGCAAAAACTATGTCGAAGCCATGGTAAAGCTACGCAAACACAAAGGCCTGGCCCCCGACATGGCCGAGGCAATGCTGGAAGATAACGTGGTGCTAGGCACCATGATGGTCGCTGAGGACAAGGCCGACGGCCTGGTATCCGGTGCCGCGCACACCACTGCCAATACCGTGCGCCCGGCCATGCAGCTGATCAAGACCCACGACCATGCCCGGGTGGTATCGTCCGTTTTCTTCATGCTGCTGCCGCAACAGGTTGTTGTCTACGGTGACTGCGCCATCAACCCGGATCCGAACGCGGAAGAGCTGGCGGATATAGCAATCCAGAGTGCCGATTCAGCAGCCGCTTTCGGTATTGAGCCGGTAGTCGCCATGATCAGTTACAGCACCGGTGAGTCCGGAAGTGGCAAGGATGTGGAAAAGGTGCGGGAAGCCACCAGAATTGCCCGGGAAAGACGCCCTGACCTGTTGATTGACGGGCCGCTGCAGTACGACGCCGCCGCCATAGAAAGCGTTGCCCGGAGCAAGGCACCCGATAGCAAGGTGGCCGGCAGGGCCACGGTCTTTATCTTCCCGGATCTAAATACCGGAAACACGACCTATAAGGCAGTCCAGCGAAGCGCTAACGTGGTGAGCATTGGCCCCATGCTTCAGGGCCTGAGAAAACCGGTCAATGACCTTTCACGGGGCGCCGAGGTGGAAGACATTGTCTTTACCATTGCCCTTACTGCGGTACAGGCCAAGCAGGTGGAAGATGCCGGGCTGATCTGACGGATCGGCCCCGCCTCTCGCGGAATCAGCGTTTCTTGCTCTTCATTCGCGCTTTTTTCTTCACCGGCCGTCCTTTCTTAAGGTCAGTGTCCTGTTTCACCTTCTGACGAGGTGTCAGACGGCTGACCTTGTTGGCGTACGGGTTCTCGCCAGAGCGGAACTCAAAGCGAATGGGTGAGCCGTTCACCTTCAGAACCTTGCGGAACGTATTTTCCAGGTAGCGCTTGTACGCACCCGGCAACGCGTCCGTCTGGTTACCATGCACCACGATAACCGGTGGATTGGAACCGCCCTGATGGGCATAGCGGAGCTTGATACGGCGGCCCTGGACCAGTGGCGGCTGATGCTGGGCAGTGGCGTCCTGGAGTATGGCGGTCAGGCGATTGGTGGGCCACTTGGCCATAGCGGATTCGTAACAGTCATGGACCGAATCGTACATCACCCCGACGCCGGAGCCGTGAAGTGCGGATATGTAATGCTTGTCGGCGTAGTCGAGAAAGTCCAGCCGGCGTTGTACCTGCTCTTTGACTTTCGCCTTGTCTTCCGGGTCCATGCCATCCCATTTGTTGACGGCAATAACCAGGGAGCGACCCGCATCCAGCACGAAACCGATCAGGTGCAGATCCTGATCCACCAGGCCTTCCCGGGCATCAATCACCAGAATCACCACATGGGCGTCGTCAATGGCTTGCAGGGTCTTGATAATAGAAAATTTTTCTACCGTTTCACTGACATTCTTGCGACGACGAACGCCGGCAGTATCGATCAGCGTGTACTGATGATCCATCCGCTCATAGGGGATGTAGACGCTGTCCCTGGTGGTTCCGGGCATGTCAAAGACCACAACCCGGTCTTCGCCAAGCATGCGGTTGACCAGGGTGGATTTGCCCACATTCGGGCGACCGACGATACCGATCCGGATACCCGGATACCGATCCGCCCTGTCCTGGGCTTCCCGCTCCTCCTCGGAGGGCAACAACTCCTCCAGCATCGAGCGGACACCCCGGTTGTGGGAGGCTGCAATCAGAAACGTGGACTGGAATCCGAGACCATGAAAATCAGAGGCGGCAATGTCGGGGTCCTGCCCATCCGTCTTGTTGACCACCAGATGCGCCTGCTTGCCGGTTTTTCGCAGATGGTCGGCAATCAGTTCGTCACCGCCATTGAGGCCGGCCTTACCGTCCACCAGGAACAGTACGATATCGGCTTCTTCAACCGCCTGCATGGAGTGGCGGGCCATTTCCGCGTCAAGGCCTTCCTCGCCACCGGTGAGGCCACCGGTATCAATCACAATAAACCGCTGGCCCTCGTAATCACCCTCGCCGTATTTACGGTCACGGGTCAGACCCGGAAAATCCGCTACAAGCGCATCCCGGGACCGTGTCATCTGGTTAAACAATGTCGACTTGCCAACGTTGGGACGCCCGACAAGTGCAATTACAGGGGTCATAAACTTTCGCTACACAGTAAACAGGGCCAGCGCTTCACAGCGATATGGCCGGTAAGGAGCGCTCAGTCGCGCTCCCGTATTTTAAGCACGGACATCTTTCCGCTATTGCCATAAACCAGGAGGTTCCCATTCTGCAAACGCTGGAAGGGCACCCGCAAGCCTTCGTCGTCAAACTCTCGCTGCCCCTCAAGGGTCCCGTCCTCCAGCGACAACATGTGGATATAACCCTCGTAGTCTCCAACCAGCAGATAATCGCCATAAACAATTGGCTGCGTGGGCTGGCGCCAGGACAACTTGTCCTGCACCCAAAGTTCGCGGCGATCAGAGCCGCGATAGGCGGTAATGTCGCCATCAGCCCCGGCTATAAAGATGTTGCCATCACCAATCATGGGTGATTGCAGGCTTGATTCCTGCCGGCTCCAGATTTCCTGGCCACTCTGCAGGTCGACCAGTGCCAGCTTGCCCTGGTACCCCACCACCAGGGCAGCGCTTTCAAGGATCAGAGGTTCGCTGGCAACATCCACCAATCTTTCCAGTTCTGTGCGCCCCTGAGGCTGACCCACTTCGTACTGCCAGATTGGTTGACCGGTCTCGGCGGAAATCGCCATCAGTTTGCCATTGGCCAGTGACGCCAGTACCAGGTCTGCCCCGACCAGGGGTGATGCCGCAGCCCGCATGGACAGGACCGGCACATCGCTGTTGTATTGCCAGGCCCTTTCGCCACTGGTGGTGTCGAAAGCCAGCACTTTACCGTCAATGGTCTGTACCACCACCAGGCGGCCATTTGACTGTGGAGAGGCCAGCGCTTCGTTAGGCAGAGGCTGCTGCCACAACTCGGTGCCATTCTGGCGCGAGAGGGCTTTCAGCTGCGCATCGCGGGTAACCAGGTAAAGGTTGCCCTGATCCCCGCCAACACCGGCAATGATCTCCTCCTCAAGGTCCTGATACCAGACTACCTCACCGTTTTCGGGTTTGACAGACCAGATTTCACCCTCGGCCGAGGCCGCGTAAAGGGTCTCGCCGGCATTGAGTGGTGCCAGGTAAAGGAAGTTGTCACCGTGTCCCTCACCTACATACATGGTCCAGACGTTTTCCAGCTCAACGGAGGCAGAAATTTCCGGCACAGGGGCGGGCTGCTCAAAAGTGTCATTGGCACTGCAGCCTGCCAGCAGTGCAACCACCAACAGGCCGATGACTGAAGTGCAACGGATCTGCCCTTTACACAACAGGGGCATCAGGCTCCCTCCCCTACGCCAAGATCTGACAGTTTGAGTTCAAGAATGCCGCTACGCCCCTGCTGGTTCTGCTCTCTGGCTGCCAGGTAGGCCTCGCGGGCGGCGTCGCGATCACCCTGAGCCAGCAGGATGTCGCCTTTCAGTTCGGTGAAGATGGCGCTGAAACTGCCGGCATCGTCCACGTTCTCAATGGTACTGAGGGCAGTTTCATACTGCTCGGCCGCAAACTGGGCCCGCGCCAGCCGGTTACGGACAACCAGCGCCAGAGGCCGTGATTCGCCGGCTTTTTCCTGTGCCCACGTCAGCGACTCAATGGCAGCCTCCGGATCGCCCTGATCCATGACCTGTTGCCGGGCCAGCATCAACATGCCGTAGATGGCAAACGCGCTGTCACTGTATTCCTCGCGCAGGTTTTCTGCCACGTAGGCTACCGTCTCGGCACGGTTTTCATCGCTTTCATCGCTGTAGGCGTTAATCAGGTCGGCAAACTGGGAAGCCGCTTCGGTGCGCTGCTGCATCTGATGGTTCTGCCAGGCCTGCCAACCGAATACGATGGCCAGCGCTGCGGCGATACCAATCAGGAGCGAGCTGCCGTTTTTCTTCCACCAGTCCTTGATTGCCTGGACCGTTTCTTCCTCAGTGCGAATTTCAGCCATGATGACTCCTGTAATTGATGATTATTGTGCCTTTAGCCTATCGACCCGCCGTCAGCGGGCCCAGCAACTCTTTCAGTACGCCAGCAAGTTCAGCCTGAGCAACGTCCTGCTGTGGTTCGTCCGAGCGCAGTGGCTTAAGGCCAACCGACGCAGTAGCCAGCTCGTTTTCTCCCAGAATCACCGCGTAGCGGGCGCCGCTCCGATCCGCTTTTTTCATCTGACTCTTGAAGCTACCGCCGCCACAATGGCTCATTATTCGGGCTGCCGGCAAGGCAGTGCGCAGTGACTCGCCGAGTGCCAGTGCCGGCGGCACTGCTGAATCCCCCATGGCAGTGACATACACATCAACATCACCATTGGCACTTGCCGGGACAAGATCGAGGGTTTCCAGCAGCAGGATCAGGCGCTCGAGCCCCATGGCAAAGCCCACTGCGTAGGTGGGCTTGCCCCCCAGCTGCTCAACCAGTCCATCGTAACGGCCACCGGCGCAGACGGTGCCCTGTGCCCCGAGGCTGTCGGTAACCCATTCGAACACGGTCTTGCCGTAGTAATCGAGCCCCCGCACCAATCGTGGATTCACGGTGTACCCAACACCGGCGGCGTCCAGTAAGCTGCGAAGCTCGCTGAAATGATCCAGCGACTCCTGGTCGAGGTAATTCTCAAGCCTGGGTGCATCTGTCAGCAACTGCTGTGTGCCGGGGTGCTTGCTATCAAGGATACGCAGCGGGTTGGATTCCAGGCGACGCAGGCTGTCCTCGTCGAGCTGGTCTCGATAACCCGAAAGGTAGGCCACCAGCGCCTGCCGGTATTCACGACGGGCCGCCGACGTACCGATGGAATTGATCTCCAGACGGGTATGCTCGCTTAACCCAAGAGCCCGCCATAGACGGGCAGTCAGTACCAGCAGTTCCGCATCGATATCCGGGCCGTTCATCCCGAAACATTCCACACCGATCTGGTGGAACTGGCGATAGCGCCCTTTCTGCGGGCGCTCGTGACGGAACATCGGGCCTGTGTACCACAGGCGGCGGGTCTGGTTGAAAAGCAGGCCATGCTCTTCTGCGGCGCGAACACAGCCAGCGGTACCTTCCGGGCGCAGCGTCAGGCTATCGCCGTTGCGGTCGTCGAAGGTATACATTTCCTTCTCGACAATATCCGTTACTTCGCCGATGGAGCGCTTGAACAGATCTGTCTGCTCCACCACCGGCATGCGGATTTCCTGGTAACCGTATTGCGAAAGCACCCGCCTGACCGTGTCTTCAACAAACTGCCACACCGGCGTCTGTTCTGGCAGGATATCGTTCATCCCGCGAATTGCCTGGATCTTAGCCAAGTTACTACCTTTTCATTTTCAGTGATTTGGCGATCTGCACTCAGTCAGCCGAGCGGGTAATGATCGCGTCTTCTTTTTCCTTGCGACGGGCAACTTCCTCACGGATCAGTCGTTCCAGGTCGTCGGTCAGGTTGGCATTATCGAGTTTCTGGTGGGGCTTGCCCGACATGTAGAACAGGTTCTTCGGGCTACCACCGGTGAGGCCGAGATCTGCCACCTTGGCCTCACCCGGGCCGTTCACTATGCAGCCGATAATGGCCACGTCCAGTGGTTCGTTGACGTCTTCCAGGCGGGCCTCGAGGTCGTTCATGGTCTGGATAACGTCGAAGTTCTGGCGCGAACAGCTGGGGCAGGCAACGAAGTTTATACCGCGGCTACGCAGGCGCAGGCTCTTGAGTATATCGAAGCCTACCTTGATTTCCTGAACCGGATCTGCCGCCAGGGAAACCCTGATCGTGTCGCCAATACCATCCATCAACAACATGCCAAGGCCGATGGACGACTTCACGGTGCCGGAACGAAAACCGCCCGCCTCGGTGATACCCAGGTGAAGCGGCTGTTCAATCTGCGCTGCAATCAGGCGGTACGCCGCTACGGTCATGAACACCTCGGACGCTTTCAGGCTGACCTTGAAGTCCTGGAAATCGTGCTTGTCGAGAATGTCGATATGGCGCATCGCCGATTCCACCAGTGCTTCTGGTGTGGGCTCGCCGTATTTGCGTTGCAGGGCCTTTTCCAGCGAACCGGCGTTGACACCGATCCGAATCGGAATATTGCGGTCCCGGGCAGCGCTGATGACTGCGCTAACCCGATCATCCCGACCAATATTCCCCGGGTTGATGCGCAGGCAGTCAACACCCAGCTCCGCCACCCGCAGCGCGATTTTGTGGTCAAAATGAATGTCGGCCACCAGCGGCACCGACACCAGGGAGCGGATTTTGCCAAACGCTTCGGCGGCGTCCATGGTGGGAACGGACACCCGCACGATGTCGGCGCCAGCTTCCTGGAGCGCGCGGATCTGGCCCACGGTGGCATCCACATCGCAGGTGTTGGTATTGGTCATGCTCTGCACAGCAATCGGAGCGTCCCCGCCAACGGGAACATCACCCACCATTATCTGACGGGATTTACGTCTTTTGATCGGAGATTCGTGATTCATAGCCTGCCAACCGAAAATTGTGTTCGTAAGTGTCAGATGTCCAGCGCGAATTCAGCGCGGTTATTGACGACCCGGAAATCCGACATATCTACCGGTTCCCCATCAAAACGAATGGATTCGACAGCATCAACGGCGCCAACAATTACCTGGATCGGCACCCTGCCGGACACCTCTACCCGGTCACCATCCTGCTGCAGAGAGCCCACCAGACGGTTGCCGGCGGAGTCGGTCACCTGAACCCAGCATTCATCCCTGAAGGTCATTTCCAACTGCGCGCGCCCAGCGGCAGCATCCGGCTCTGCGCTTTCCTGGAACGCAGGTTCCGGAGCACTGGTAACAACCGGGACACGGCTTTCGTCGAGAGCTCTGGGTGATTCAAGCGCGGGCTCCCGGACAGGCCTGCTTGCTTCGCCGGAATCGCGGTCTGCAACCAGCGGGATCTCCTCCTGCCCCTCTAACGGTGCCGGCGTACTTACGCGCTGGTCGTTCTGGGTATCATTGGCCGGCTCAGTACCCGCCGGTATCGTTTCAGCGACATCGGCATTTTCTCCAGTGTCTGTAACGGTCTCTGACACATCGCCTCCCTCGGGCCCGGACTCCAGCGGTTCTATCATGTCTGCCGGTGCTTCGGAGGTGTCGGGCTCATCGGGTGCGACACTGCTGCCCGGGGTATCCAGAAAACGCAGACCCACAACCACCAGGATGGCGATAACCAGGGCGAAAAACAGCAACTTGGCAATCCGGCGTTTCTGGCGCCTTCGGCGTTCAATATCAACCAGGGGATTCAACTCTTCTGCCTGGGCTTTCTGTTGCCGCAGCGGTTCAAGTTCCCTATCCAGAGTCGCGATCACAGTGTCCGGGTTGAGGCCCACCTGAAGCGCATAGGCTCTGACATACCCTTTGAGGAACAGTTCACTGTCGATCTGCTCGTAGGCACCGTCTTCAATGGCGTGAATGACTGCCGGACGCAGGTGCTGGGCATCGGCAACGGCCGAAACAGTGAGACCTTTCTGCTCCCGCGCGCGTTTCAGTTGCTGGCCGGCGGGTTCGGTCACCACTGGCTGTTGTGTGTCATCACTGTCCATTTGACGTCATCACCCTGTATTGTTGGTATTCGACAGAGTTCGGGAAATTGTTCTTCAACTGCAGCCCCAGGCTTGATGCCTGGTCCCGGTCGCCCAGCTGGCGAGCAATGCGAATGCCTGTATAAAGGCTTTCCGGGGAATGGCGAAGATTGCGGTTTCGCTGCATCAGCGTAATCAGACGGCTGTAGTGGCGTGCCGCAGCCTGGTATTCGCCGCTTTCCACCAGAGTTCGCGAAAGAGCCAGCAACGATCTGGCATCACCGCGGGACAACTCTACGGCCCGCCGGTACGCCGTAACAGCGCCGTCAAGATCTCCCACTCGTTCTTCTGTCAGGCCGAGATTGAAAAATACCGACGCCCTCTCAGGGTAGCCGGTATCCCTGGAGGCGGCGAGAAACTGATCGCGGGCCTCCTCAAATCGACGCTGGCCATACAGAAAAGCGCCGTAATAAACCCGACCACGGGTATAATCCGGATCGCTGTCGAGGGCGTCTTTGAAGGCACGCTCGGCCAGTTCCGGTTCGCCTTCCGATTGATAGACCAGACCCTGCGCTGCCAGGGCGCCCGGGTTTTCCGGTGCCAGTTCGAGCGCGCGGTCCAGGTGGCTTCGGGCCCGGTCTATATTGTCCTGTCCGATATAGGCGGTTGCCAGCTGGACGTAGTTCTCTACCGCTTTATCACGATCGGCCTCGCGCGCAAACCGGCTATCGGTTTTGGTCACACAGCCAGTGACAAGCATTGCCAGTAACACCATGGCAAACACAGCCCGGACCCTGTTTACTGGTTCAGATGTCACAGTTGGCAATTCCTCTTGTGTGCAGGGGTGAAACCTCACCCGGATTCATGGACTGACCTGTTGCACCTGGATGTAACGCTGGCTTCTCTTGGTCCTGTCATCCACCCTGCCTACAAGCTGTCCGCAAGCGGCATCAATATCGTCGCCACGGGTTGTTCTGACGGTTGCAATGTAGCCCGCCTCATTGAGAACGGCCTGAAAACGGCGGGTGGCGTTCATGCTGGGGCGCCGGAAATCACTCTCCGGAAACGGGTTGAAAGGAATCAGGTTGATCTTGCACGGCAACCCGCGAAGCACAATGGCGAGCTCCCTTGCGTGCTCGGGCTGGTCGTTGACTCCTTCAATCACCGTGTACTCGATTGTTGCCTTGCGTTTATCCGGCAAGCGGGCGAGATAGCGGCGCGTGGCGGCGAGCAACTCCGCGATCGGGTACTTTTTATTCAGTGGCACCAGTTGGTTACGCAACTCATCATTGGGGGCATGAAGGGAAATGGCCAGTGACACATCGGTAACCTCGCCCAGCCGGTCGATTGCCGGAACCACGCCCGAGGTGCTCACCGTGACCCGCCGTTTGGAGATTCCGTAAGCCAGGTCCTCCATCATCAGGTTCATGGCGTCAACTACGTTATCGAAGTTCAGCAGCGGCTCGCCCATGCCCATCATCACTACATTGGTGATCGGGCGATCGGGCCCCGGCGCAAAGGGCATGAACGCCTTGCGGGCGACCCATACCTGGCCGATAATCTCGGCGGCGGTCAGGTTGCGGTTGAAGCCCCGTTTTCCCGTGGAGCAGAACGTGCAGTCCAGGCTGCAACCAATCTGGGAAGAGACACACAGTGTGCCGCGCTCGCCATCGGGAATCAGCACGGTCTCGACACTGTTGCCGTTGTCCATGCGCATGACCCACTTGCGGGTGCCATCTTTCGACGATTCATCGTAGACCACCTCGGGCCCGCGAATCTCTGCCACTTCCTTCAGTTTGTCCCGCAGTACCTTACTCATATTGGTCATTTGATCGAAGTCATCGGCACCACGCTGATGAATCCACTGCAACACTTGTGTTGCCCGGAAACGCTTCTCCCCCAGGGATTCGAAGAAAGCCTCCATCTTGGCCTTCGGCATTCCCAGAAGGTTGGTTTTCTCAGCAACAGCTGTCATTTCATAACCTCGATCAGATAACCAATCCGGGCCGGAAAACGTTCCGGCCCGGGGCAGCTCAATCAGCCACGTGGGCAGATCTCACTGTCATTGAAAAAATACGCGATTTCACGTTCGGCCGATGGTGCCGAATCCGAACCGTGAACGGCGTTGGCATCGATGGACGATGCGAAGTCGGCACGAATGGTGCCTGCTTCCGCTTCCTTCGGATTGGTAGCCCCCATCAGGTCACGATTCTTCAGGATAGCACCTTCGCCTTCCAGAACCTGAACTACAACCGGCCCGGACGTCATGAAAGCAACCAGGTCATTAAAAAACGGACGCTCCTTGTGCTCGGCATAGAATCCTTCTGCCTGCTCCTGGGTCAGATGCATCATCTTGGCAGCAACGATCTCCAGACCTGCTTTCTCAAAACGGGTGTAAATCTCACCGATCACATTTTTTGCGACTGCGTCGGGCTTGATAATCGAGAGCGTGCGCTCGTTTGCCATGATCTGTCTCCATTCAGGTTCAGAAAAAATTCAGGGTTCGGATTATACGCAGTCCGGAGGCAACTGCCTACCGCACTGAACGGAGACGGGTAACAACGTCAACGATTTGCGTCGCGGCGTAGTCAATCTCCTCGCCTGTGGAAAAACGCCCGAAGGAAAACCGCAGGGCCCGGTGGGCCTGTTCGTCTTCCAGACCAATGCCCCTCAGAACAAAGGATGGTTCGATCGTCGCGGACGCACAGGCGGAGCCGGACGACACGGCCAGATTCCGCAGGCCCAGCATCAGGGACTCCGCATCCACGCCGGCAAACGACAGATTCACAATCCCCGGTACCCGGTATTGGTCACTGCCGTTGAGCGTCACGCCATCAAGGTTATTAACCCCTGCCAGGAACCGACTGCGCATGCTTTCCAGCATTTCGCACTCCTGCTCAAGGTGCTCAATGGCAAGTTCGAACGCCTTGCCCATGCCCACGATCTGGTGAGTCGGCAGCGTGCCCGAACGCATTCCTCGCTCATGCCCGCCGCCGTGAATCTGTGACTCGATACGAACGTCCGGTGACCGGCGAACATAAAGCGCACCGATGCCCTTGGGACCATATACCTTGTGGGCGGACAGCGAAAGCAGGTCTACCTTCGCGAGGGTGGCGTCCACTTCGGTTTTCCCCGCTGCCTGAGCCGCATCCACGTGGAACAACACCCCGCGCTCGCGAAGCATGGCGCCAATTGCTGCAATATCCGTCTGACAACCGAGCTCGTTGTTCACCATCATCAGGCTCACCAGCACGGTATTGTCACGCAGTGCGCTCTCCACCTGCCCGGGCAAGATCCGGCCGTCACGTTCGGGGGCCAGCCAGGTCACGCTGACACCCTGCCGCTCAAGCCACTTGCAGGTATCGAGTACCGCCTTGTGCTCAATCAGGGAAGTCACGATGTGCGGATTGTCCCTGCCCGCAACCGCGCCTTTGATGGCCAGGTTGTCGGACTCGGTGGCACCGGATGTCCACACGATCTCTCGCGGATCCGCATGGATAAGGTTGGCCACTTGCCGCCGGGCACCTTCCACTGCCGCTTCAGCCTGCCAGCCGTAGGCATGTGTGCGCGAGGCCGGGTTACCGAAAACGCCATCGAGCGTGAGGTATTTGCACATTTCGTCGGCAACGACGGGATCCACCGGCGTGGTGGCCGCATAGTCCAGGTAGACGGGTTTTTTCATAGAATCTTCAGGCTAATCGTTCAGGCCGGCGCCTGATCCGAAAGGCGCTCGGTGTTAATCGTCTGTGAATCGCCTTCGGAATGGCGTTTGTTCTGCCGGGTAGCAACCACCTGAATTTCGCGCTTTCTCATCAGGTCACCGAGGCTGATATCGCTCAGGAACTGATGGATCTGGTCACTGAGATCAGACCATAGGTGGTGAGTCAGACATTTCTCGCCATTCTGGCAATCACCCTTGTTGCCGCAGCGGGTGGTATCCAGAGACTCACTGACCGCGTCCACTACTTCTGCAATGTAGACGGCATCCGGTTCGCGGCTCAGGCGGTAACCCCCGCCGGGGCCTCGGATACTGGTCACCAGCTTATGGCGGCGAAGCCTGGAAAACAGCTGCTCAAGATAAGAGAGGGAAATCTCCTGCCGTGACGATATATCCGCCAGACTGACCGGCCCCTGATCCCCGTGAAGGGCCAGATCCAGCATTGCTGTCACCGCATAGCGGCCTTTGGTGGTCAGTCTCATAAACTCAGCCCCGGTCAGGGATTGATTAGGCTTTAGCAGAGCCGAGTATGAATTGACCAACCATTTCAGTCAAGTATTCACCGCTGGGATGGCTCATCATCCCGCACACAATCAAAATCCTCCTCCTGAAGCGGCGGCAACTCACCGTTCTGGTACTCACTGTTAACCTTTCTGAGAGCCTTGCACATGTTTTCAATGCGGTCATCCACCGCGTGCATGTGATCAAGCAGGCTCCGCATGGCGCGGGCAACAGGATCCGGCATTTCCTCTGTGACGCCGTAGGCGTCGAAGCCCATGCGCTCCTCCATTTCCTTGCGGCGCACCGTATCGTCGTCTTTGCGCTTGGCAACCACACGGCCGGGAATACCAACCACCGTCGCACCGGCAGGGACCGCCTTTGTGACCACCGAATTGGAGCCGATCTTGGCGCCTTCTCCCACTTCGAACGGGCCGAGTATCTTGGCACCGGCACCAACCACAACACCGTTACCCAGCGTCGGGTGGCGTTTGCCCTTGTTCCAGCTGGTACCGCCGAGGGTCACCCCCTGATAAAGCGTTACATCGTCGCCGATAATGGTGGTTTCACCAATAACGACACCCATGCCATGATCGATGAAAAAGCGACGGCCGATCGTTGCTCCGGGGTGAATCTCGATACCAGTCAGCCAGCGGGCGATCGTCGAGAAGGTGCGTGCCAACCATTTCAGGCCGAGGTTCCAGAGCCGGTGCGAAAACCGGTGACACAGGAGCGCATGAAGGCCGGGGTAGTTAGTGAGAACCTCAAAGGTATTTCGAGCCGCGGGATCACGATGAAACACACTGTTCACATCTTCCCTTAAACGTTCAAACATAACCCTATTCCTGTTCACCGGCCGCCGAGCGGGCCTTTGACGTGTTTGATCCGGGCTGATCCGTACCGGCCGATTTCTGAACGGCTGTCAGAACGCCCCGGAGAATGCTGATTTCCGTCCGGTCCAGTTTCGCTCTCTGAAACAGGCGGCGCAACCGGGTCATCAGCAGACCGGGCTTCTCGCGACGGTGAAAATCAACATCGACCAGCACCTGCTCCAGATGTTCGAAAAATCCCTCAACGTCCTTTACCGGGGCCGGCGGGACGTCCCAGCCAGCATCTCCCGGGGCATTCATGGGCTTCAGATAGGGGCTGCCGTCGCCACCTTCAAGCCCCCTCAGATAATCCATGCGCAACTCGTAACACATGACCTGAACCGCCATGGACAGGTTCAGAGAACTGTAGTCCGGATTTGACGGGATGTGGATATGGAAGTTGCAGCGCTGCAACTCCTCATTGCTCAATCCATGGTTCTCGCGGCCGAACACCACTGCAACAGGCCCTGCGGCAGAGTGCTCGGCGGCCTTTGCGGCAGCATCCGGCGGCGCCATGACCGGCCACGGAACCTTGCGGCCACGGGCGCTGGTGCCCATCACGCAGACACAGTCAGCAATGGCCTCGTCAAGAGAGGTAACAACACGGGCGTTGTCCAGGACATCGGAAGCTCCCGCGGCGCGAGCATAGGAGGTCTCATCGGGGAACGAGGCGGGATTGACCAGCCAGAGGCTGCCCAGCGCCATATTCTTCATGGCCCTCGCGACAGCCCCGATATTGCCGGAATGAGACGTCTCGACCAGAACGATCCTGATCTGGTCGTCAAAGGTGTCGGTGCCCTCCTGGGGCATCGCTGACTTGTGCATGGCGCTCGTGTCTCTCTGGTGATCTGTCGATAGTACGCTGGAAAGGCGCGCATGATACCAGATTTCGCCGTGCTTCTGCCTCCCCGGATAACCCCTGATACGGCGCCCTCAGTGACATTGCGGAGTCGAAAAACATACAAGAGGCGCTTGTTTTTGATATGCTATGCGGCCTTCACACACCCGGATAATGAACACTCAGATGCAACCAGCTATCAAAATGGCCCTGCGCGTCGCGCGTCAGGGGTCCGACTATCTGAAAGCACACTTTGAGCGCCAGGAACCCAATGGCGACAGCGAGGATCGCCGCAAGCAACTGGAGCGGGTCGAGCAGTCTGTTTACGACAATTTTTCAGAGCAGCTCGAAAAATCCTACAAAGACCACATGATCGCACCGCTGAACGAAGCGGACGCCGGCGACAACGACAAAAGCTGGCATATATTTCCGGTCCTCGGTCGTGAAAACTTTCTACGGGGTATTCCTGATTTCGCACTGGCACTACTCCAGAAGAAAAATAACCGCACCGAGAATCTGTTGCTGATCAACCCGGTCACCGGCGAGGAATACTCTGCCAGCCGTGGCCATGGCGCAGCCCTGAATAGCCGGCGCGTGCGCACCAGCGAAATCAAGCACGCCGATCGGGCTGCCGTGGTCAGCAACCTTCTTGATCAGACCCGATACGGCGATGACCCGCTGATGTGGGGTGAGATGGCATCCTTATTGGCCCGCGACAGCAGCATGTTCCGCACAGCCGGCTGCGTTGCGCTGGATATTGCCAGGGTTTCATCCGGCCATCTGGATGCAGCCGTCATATTCCGCCCGGAGCCCGCCGATCTGGCTATTGGCGTGACCCTGGCACTGGAATCCGGCGCTCTGACCGGCGACTTCTCCGGCAACCCGTCAACGGAGAAAGCCAAGCAGCTTATTGTTGCCAACCCCAAGCTGTTCCGGGAAGTCCTGAAAACGCTTCACCCCTTCCGGGGTCGCCTGCCACGCTAGACCGGCCGGGCACAAAAAAGCCGCAACCCCTCTCAGGCGTTGCGGCTTTTTTACGACCGGGCACTTGTCCTAAATAAGGTCTACATCCGGTTCAGCCACTCGGGCGGTTGCTCTTCTTCCTCTTCCTGCCCCGCCAGGCCTTCCTTCGGCGGTACAATCAGGTCCTCACGGTCAACACCCAAAGCCACCAGCATATTGGCGGCGACATAAATGGATGAATAGGTACCCACAACCACACCAATAATCAAGGCCAGGGCAAAGTTGTTGATGGCCTCGCCCCCCATGAAATAAAGGGCAAACAGAACCACCAGCGTGGTCCCGGATGTGTTGATCGTCCGGCTGATGGTCTGGTGGATGGATTCGTTGATAACGTGCTCGGAGTCCCCCTCCCGCATCTTGCGAAAGTTTTCACGGATCCGGTCCGCGACAACAATGGTGTCGTTCAGGGAGTAACCGATAACCGCAAGCAAGGCAGCCAGTACACTCAGGTCAAACGTCCACTGGAACAGTGAGAACACCCCAAGCACGATAATGACATCGTGGGCGAGCGGCACCACCGACGCTATACCGAACTTGAACTGGAAGCGCATACCCACGTAGATCAGTACCACCGCAAGCGCAATGAGCATTCCCAGCCCACTGTCCTCCTTCAGCTCGTCACCAACCTGGGAGCCAACAAACTCAGAGCTCACCAGTTGCATTTCAGCGCCACTGCCTGCGAGAGCCTGCATCACCTCATTGGCCAGCTGGTCATTCTCTGCTTCGGCCATCCGGATCAGAACCGTGGTATCCGAACCGAAATTTTGCACGACAAACTGCTCGTAGCCGGCGCTGTCCAGAGCCCCCCTGATCTCATCCAGGGCCGGAGCCTGCTGGTATTCAATCTCAACGGAGGTGCCGCCCGTGAAATCAAGCCCGAAGTTCAGTCCGCGTGTCGCCAGTAACGCAACCGCGATCACAACCAGGGCGATGGACACCGCGGAAGCAATCTTCCGTGCGCCCATAAAATCGATAGTTTTCTTCTCAACTTCAGACATGGGCCAGCTTTCCTCCGATCGAGAGTTTTTCGATCTTTCGACCGCCGTATACAAGGTTCACGATGCTGCGGCTGACCATCAGCCCTGAGAACATCGATGTAAGAATACCGATCGACAGCGTTACCGCGAAGCCTTTCACTGGCCCGGACCCCATGGCAAACAGGATCACTGCCACCAGCAAGGTGGTGATGTTGGCGTCGAAAATAGACACAAATGCCCGGGAATAACCGGCATTTATTGCCGACTGGGGTGGAACGCCGGCCTTCAACTCTTCCTTTATCCGCTCGAAGATAAGCACGTTGGCGTCAACCGCTATACCCACCGTCAGAACGATACCGGCGATGCCCGGGAGTGTCAGGGTTGCCGACAGGATCGACATGCAGGCAACCAACAGCATCAGGTTAAGGGTCAGGGCCACGTTGGCGATCATGCCAAATCCACGGTAGTAGACCACCATATAGCAGAGCACGAGAACGAAGCCGAGCAGCACCGACATCATGCCGGCGTCGATGTTCTTCTGGCCAAGGCTTGGTCCAATGGTTCGCTCCTGCACGAAGTACATGGGAGCGGCCAGTGAGCCGGCTCGCAGCAACAGTGCCAGCTCTGAAGCTTCCGGAATGGAATCGAGACCGGTAATCCGGAAACTGCTTCCCAGCGCGGACTGGATTGTGGCGAGACTGATTATGCCCTTTTCAACAACGCGGTTATCGACGGTACGGGTTTCGCCGTCCACCACCACCTCTTCGGTTTCGGTCCGGTATTCGATAAACAGAACTGCCATGCGACGGCCAATGGCATTGCGGGTGGCCCGGTTCATCAGGTCACCGCCCACGGAATCCATGGTGATATTGACCTGGGGCTGACCGTTCTCGTCGAATCCCTGCTGGGCATTGGACACGTTGTCGCCGGTTACGATGACCTCCTGTTCCAGACGGGCCTCGCGGTTGGGGTTGTCACGGAACTCGTAGGTTTCGGTATTTGCGGCTGAGGCATCCTGCCGGGCTTCAAGCCGGAACTCGAGATTGGCGGTGGCACCCAGCACACGCTTCGCTGCCGCAGTATCCTGAACGCCCGGCAGTTCGACGATAATCCTGTCGGTGCCCTGGCGCTGAACAAGGGGCTCCGCGACACCCAGCTCATTCACCCGGTTGCGGATGGTTGTCAGGTTCTGCTCCAGGGCATAATCCTGGATCGACTTGATTTCAGCTTCCGAGATGGTGAGTACCAGGCGGTATTCACCGTCTTCGGTCTGCTCATCCATGGTGAACTGGTTGTACTGGTCGCGGACCAGATCGAAGGCCTCACTACGGGATTCTTCATCCCGGAAGGTCAGCACGATGGAGTTGTCGCCTTCAAGATCACCACCGCGATAGCGCACACGCTCTTCCCGCAACTCTCGCTTGATCTGGCTCGACATGGATTCAAGACGCTGCTCCACTGCGGTTTCCATATCCACCTCCAGCAGGAAGTGGACACCACCGCGAAGATCCAGGCCCAGCTTCATCGGCCCTGCACCCAGGCTTTCCAGCCATTCCGGTGTGGAAGGTGCCATGTTCAGGGCTACCAGGTAGTCCCTGCCCAGCGCATCCTGAACAATTGGCCGCGCCCGCAACTGGGCTTCAGCGTCATTGAGCCGGATCAGGGCATCACGCTCCTGGATCTCGGATTCCTTGACGGTAATCCCCTTGGCCTCGAGCGCATCAACAGCCCTTTCCAGAATTCTCTGATCGACCTGGGTGCTGCTTCTTGCACCGGTAATCTGCACGGCGTAGTCATCAGGAAAGACATTAGGCAGGGCGTAGATGAACCCGATCACCAGTGCGACCAGGATTACCAGATTTTTCCAGAGCGGATACTTGTTCAGCATGGGGTCCCTTTAAGCCGGCCAGGGGGCCAGCTATGATGTTTCAGCTTGGCAAATTCAGACCTGAGTCGAAAACCGGTCGATCAGATGTCCTTCAGAGTTCCTTTCGGAAGTGCAGCTGCAACAGCAACTTTCTGAACTTTCACTTCAACGTTATCGGCAATTTCTACCACGATAAAATCGTCAGTTACCTTGGTGATCTTTCCCGCCATACCGCCGGAAGTAACCACTTCGTCGCCTTTATTCAGGCCTGCCATCAAAGCCTTGTGCTCTTTCGCACGCTTGGACTGCGGGCGCCAGATCAGGAAGTAGAAAATCAGGATAAAGCCGGCGAAGAAAATCACCTGCCCCATCACTCCCATACCCCCGGCACCGGGATCCTGTGCCATTGCCAGTGCCGGCATCGCAGCAAACAGTGCAGCAACAAGTAACTTGATTGATTTCATTGACTATCTCCGTTTTTAAGAAAAGTTCGGGTAGCGGTTCAGTACCGGCTTGCCCGGCAGTTATTGCGCCAGCGGCGGCACAGTTTCACCGCGGCGTGCATAGAAGTCGCTAATAAAGTCCGACAATGTACCTGCTTCAATTGCGCCACGCAATCCGGCCATGACGTTCTGGTAGTAACGCAGATTGTGAATGGTGTTGAGTTGCGAGCCGAGCATTTCTCCACATTTATCCAGATGATGCAGATAACTTCTCGAAAAGTTCTCACAGGTATAACAGTCACACTGATCGTCCAGCGGGGCGATGTCATGGCGATGACGCGCATTGCGGATCTTGACGATGCCGGTGGAAGTAAACAGATAACCATTGCGGGCATTACGGGTGGGCATGACACAGTCGAACATATCCACACCGCGGCGAACCGCTTCCACAAGATCTTCCGGCCGGCCAACGCCCATCAGGTAGCGCGGCCGGTCTTCCGGCATTCGGGGTGGCAGATGATCCAGAATCCGGATCATATCCTCTTTGGGCTCGCCCACAGACAGCCCACCGATGGCATAGCCATCGAAACCGATCTCCGTCAAACCTTCCAGTGAACGATCACGCAGGGATTCGTACATACCGCCCTGAACAATACCGAACAGTGCTGCCGGATTATCCGCATGCGCGTTTTTGCTGCGCTCAGCCCACCGCAGGGACAGCTCCATGGACTCGCTGGCCTGCTTTTCGGTAGCGGGATAGGGTGTACATTCATCGAAAATCATCACGATGTCGGAACCAAGGTCCCGCTGCACCTGCATGGCAATTTCCGGCGACAATTCCACCGGTGAGCCGTCGATCGGTGAGCGGAAGGTCACACCTGCCTCGGTAATCTTGCGCATCTCCCCCAGGCTGAATACCTGAAAGCCCCCGGAGTCCGTCAGGATCGGACCGTGCCACTGGGTGAAATCGTGCAGGTCGCCGTGGGCTTTCACCACTTCAGTGCCCGGGCGCAACATCAGGTGAAAGGTATTACCGAGAATGATCTCCGCGCCGATATCCTTGATATCCCTTGGCAGCATGCCCTTGACGGTGCCGTAGGTGCCCACCGGCATAAAAGCAGGCGTTTCTACGGTGCCACGGGGAAACGTCAGTCGTCCGCGGCGGGCACGACCATCTTCGCCCAGCTTTTCAAAGGACATAAAACACTGTTCGGTCATGATTCTTCCCCGGCATAGCATTTGAGGGCGCCCAGACTTGGTGCCTGCCCTGTGATAAACATGGCGTCACCGTAACTGAAAAAACGATAGCGCTCGGCAACCGCCTCCCGGTAGGCCGCCATGACGTTCTGATAGCCCGCAAAGGCACTCACCAGCATGATCAGCGTCGATTCCGGCAGGTGGAAATTGGTCACCATGGCGTCCACGGTCTGAAAGCGATAACCCGGGTAAATAAAAATGTCTGTTTCGCCCCTGAACGGCTTCAATACACCACCCCGGCTTGCTGACTCCAGGGAGCGGACCGAGGTGGTCCCTACGGCAACCACCCTGCCACCCCGGGCCCGGGCCGCATCGACCGCATCCACGGTGGCCTGGGAGACCTGGGCCACTTCGCTGTGCATCACGTGGTTCTCTATACGGTCCACCCGAACGGGCTGAAAGGTACCAGCGCCCACGTGCAAGGTTACAAAGGTGCTCTCGATACCCCGGGCCTTGAGTTCCTTGAATATGCGGTCATCAAAATGCAATCCCGCAGTCGGAGCGGCCACAGCGCCGGCTTCCTTTGCATAGACTGTCTGATAGCGCTCCCTGTCGGTAGACTCATCGGGGCGGTCCACATAGGGAGGCAATGGCATGTGCCCGATTCGCTCGAGCAGTTCCAGCAGCGGTTCGCTGCTATCGCATACCAGATGAAACAGCGCATCCTCCCGCTGCTTCATCATCATGGAGGTACCGTCCTCCAGAATAATCCGCTGCCCCGGCTTGAGCGCCTTGGACGCCCTCACATGGGCAAGCAATTCGTGCTCCCCGAGCAGCCTTTCCACCAGCACTTCAACCTGGCCACCGGTCTCTTTTTTCGCGAACAACCGTGCGGGTATCACGCGGGTGTTATTGAACACCAGCAAATCGCCCGGCTGCAAAAGCCCTGGAAGGTCGGAGAACTGTCGATGAGAGACTTTGCCGGAGAGGCCATCAAGGCTCAGCAGGCGTGATGCGCTGCGCTCTTTGAGTGGGTACCGGGCGATGAGTTCATCCGGCAGATCAAAGTGAAAATCGGAGACGTTCATTGGATGGACTGTTCACGACACCGCGTTGGGCGGCTTGTAAGTGGTAGCGGCGGGCGGACTCGAACCGCCACGGGTTTTACCCCAACGGATTTTGAATCCGTCGTGTCTACCAATTTCACCACGCCGCCATCGGGAAGTGCCGGGAATTATACTGAGGTTGAATCTGAAAGCAATAACAAGTGCCGGACTTCCCTGTTCCGGCAGGCTTTTCCTACAGACGATCAAACAGTGAAAGCTTGGAGACCTGCGCAAACGACTGCTGCGCCGCCTGCAACACAAAGCTCTGGAAGCTCAGGTTACTGATCGCCTCGGCGTAATCCACATCCTGTAATTCCGACCGGATCTCCTTGCTATACACAGAAGAGTCTTCCAGGAATGAGCTGGTGGACTCCACCGCGTTCAGGCGCCCACCCAGCTCTGTCTGCTTCTGCAAAATGCTTTCCTGGGCGTTATCCAGATTCTGCAGGGAGGTGGCTATCAGATCATCGTAAGCGGTCTGGCCCTCGGGCGAACTCTTATCGATGTTATCCAGTCCGTTAACAAGTGTTTCCATCGTACTGAAAACAGACTGCTTTTCGGACGTTTTTAGAACAAAACCGGAGCCGGGCACCCCATCAGATATTTCGAACTGAATACCATTGAACTGAATGGGCTGACTATCTTCGTAGGTTCCGGTGGCGAGTGTGGCGCCGGCAGGAGTCTGAATCTGATACTCATCATCGGGTGTACCGTTGATAATGTTTACAACCAGATCCTCCTTGTTTCCATTATAAAAGGCATCGAAAGCCTCTTGGTTGACAACCATTGCAGAACTAATAGATGCGCCGCTGGTATCTCCGGGAGCCACTTCGGCGCTAAACGTGGGGGTACTCGCGACACTTTCGAAAATGCCCTTGCCATGGTCACTGATGGGAACCGTTACCCCATCGTCAATCTCCAGAACCCGCTGACCCTCATCGCCCTGATATACCCAGCTGCCGGACGCATCCTTACCGAACGCAGCGGTAGAGCCCTGAAAGCCGCTGAAGATGTATTCACCCGAAGCGTCGCGGGTATTGGCAACATTGGCCAGCTGCCCCAACCGTTCCTTGATCTCGGACGAAATTGACTGACGATCGTTCGCAGACAGCGATCCGTTGCCGGCCTGAACAGTCAGTTCCCGCACCCGCTGGATAATGTCCACTGAACTGGCCAGTGCGCTCTCTTCCTGCTGCAGGCGATTTTCAGCCAGGCCGGCGTTGCGCTGGTAGGTTTCAATCCGTGACAGTTCCTGGTCCAGCTTGAGAATACGGGCCGCCGCAACCGGGTCATCCGACGGTTTGTTCACCCGCTTGCCGGTGGAGATCTGCTCCTGGGTCTGGTTCAGGCTGCTGTTCAGATCCTGCAGCCGGTTGATCCCGCCGGAAAAAATCTGTTGTGATGAAATTCTGATCATGTCACATCACCTCGCACTGTTACCGGAAACTCTGTAACAGGGTATTGAACAAATCCTGTGCCACGGTCATTACCTGGGCCGAGGCGTTATAGGCGGCCTGGTACTGGATCAGCCGGCCGGCTTCTTCATCGAGATTGACCCCGGACACCGATTCCCGCTGATTGCTGGACTGCTCCAGCAGTGTTTTACCGGCATCCTTGTCCAGCTGGCTCTGGCGGGTCTTCACACCAATGTCCTCGACCAGCCCGGCATAGCCTTCGGCGAAACTCTGGCTGCCATTGTTCAGCGTATTTTTGGTGCCCAGAGCCGCCATAAACTCGGCGTTCCGGTTGTCGGAAACACCGTTGGTATTGTATTCAATCCTGAAAGAGTCGCCGGGGCTGGGATTTCCGGAAATCTCGAACTGGAAACCGAAATAGTTGTCATCCCTTGGGTCTTCACTGAACAGCTTGTTGGAGATTCCCCTTTCGAACACAGAAGCCGGAGCCCCGGCCGGTACCGAAGCTCCGGTATCCGCATTGACAATGTTGTATACCAGATCATCACCAACCTGCTCGAACTCAACTCTTAATGGTGGATCCAGTTGACCGTCCTGGCGGAAGTTCTCCAGCAGTGAGTTGGTAAACGGATCCCGTACATTAAGCATCTTGCCCTGGGTGATGGTGGCATCACCGGTATTCGCGTCACCACCCTCTGCCCTTACCGGGCTTGCGAATGCCAGATCCTCTTCCCGATTGACTTCCAGGCCAATGTTCCCTGCCGCATTCCTGCTGGGCTGGACGAGATACTTATCACCGGCATTGAAAGTGCCGCCTTCCACGCGAATGTTGAATCCGGGCATGGAGATCTCGGACTGTACCGGGTCCGGCAAACGGCCCTGATTGACCACCTCACCGGTCGCCCGGTTAACCAGTTCGAAGTTGCGGCCGTCACCGCCAAACTCCAGTGACCAGCTGCCTGCCGCCAGCGCCGCACTGTCCGTAATTTCCACTGCCAGCTGCGCATTCTGGGGCGCCGCGTTGTTGGCATTAGCAACCACCCGGCCCCGTTGCGCGGCTTCCGAGTTGATATCACTGAAGAACAATCGGCCCAGGTCGCCCTCCAGGTCCATCCCGATTTCATGCTGGTGATTGACACTGTCAGACAGCGCAATGGCAACCCGCCCCAATTCGTCAAATGCCGGCTGCAGGCCCTCCGACTCGAAGCGTCGCAAACCACCCAGCTTGCCGCCATTGATCTGCTCATCCACGTTCAGGGTCCGGCCCCCGGTGGTGAGGGTAAATTCCAGCGACGTGGGGTCTTCGGAATTTGCACGGGTGCCCAGCTGCGCGGCCTGGGACCCAACGACCAGAGACTGACCGTTGCTCAGGGAAACGTTGACCTGGCTACCCTCGGCCTGGGTCACGCGGATGCTGACCAGCTCCGACAGTTGCCGGAGATTCTCACCCCGCTTGTCCAGCAATTCATTGGGCTCGCGCCCCTGGGCCAGGCCCGGCGATTCAGAGATGGCGTTGTTCAGTTCCGCAATGCTCTTGAGCAGTGTGGTGGCGTCTTTGGCGCCCTGCTGCATCTGGGTCTTGACTGACTCCCGCTGTTGAATGAATTCCTGATTGAGGGCCTCAAACCGGTTGACCACCTGCTGCGCTTCACTGAGAACCAGTTGCCGTTGGGGCAACGAGGCAGGATCTTCCGCGGCATTCTGCATGCTGGCGAAGAAGTTGTTGAGGGCATTGCTCAGTCCGGTGGACTCTCCCCCCAGCAGATTATCCAGCCGTGACAGTTCGGAATTGAGGGCCTCCTGCTCACCGAACAACGTGCTGTCTTCGCGTACCTGCTGGGTCAGAAACTCGTTCGCCAGCCGGCGAATATTGGTCACATTGACCCCGGTGCCTACCGAGCCCGCTCCGGTGCGCTGAGCCGCCTGGGTTTCGAACTGAACCTCCTGGCGGCTATAGCCCGGCGTGTTGGCATTGGTTATGTTGTTGCCGGTAGTATTCAGCGCGGCCTGGTGCCCGAGGATACCGGTGAGACCAATATTGATAAGCCCTGCCATAACTTTTACTCCTCAGCCCCGCGGGAGCCCATGGACAGCGTTGTCATGGAGTCGTTATTCATGATGCGGCGAATCTTGGCGCCGTAGTTCGGGTCGGTGGCGTAGCCGGCCTGCTGCAGCCTGTCGGCAAATTCGTCAGGGTTGTCCGCGGCTGCCAGAACGTCCCGGTAACGGGGATTGGACTCAAGGAACGACACATAGTCGCGGAAGCTGGACTCATAGTCAGGGTAGGCCCGGAATGCGGCCCGCTCGTTCATCGGGACACCTTCCCTGAACTCGGTAGTGGCAATATTCACCGATTCACCCTGCCAGCGGCTGTCCGCCTTGATGCCGAACAGATTGAAACTGGGTGAGCCGCCATCACCTTCGATCATGTGCCGGCCCCAACCGGTTTCCAGGGCTGCCTGGGCAACCATCAGGCGAGGATTAATGCCACTCTCACCGGCCACTTTCTCGGCCATTGGCAGGAGTTCGCGCACGAACTGTTCCGGCGAGTCGAAGCGGTCCGGCATAACTCTGCCAACCTCGCCTACCTCCGGCGCGGTCATGGGCATGGCGGTCTCGGCCACCTCATTCACCTTGTCCACCTGCTCCGGCAGACGCGGCGAAAGCACAGGCAAACTGCGGTCATAATCACCCAGCGCCTTTTTATGGGCTGCCATGGGTTCGCCTTTCTCATCCATGCCGGGAATCTGCCGGCTAAGCTGGCGAACCAGGGCTTCGGAAAGCCCGGTGCCCTGCTTCTGTGACAGTGTCAGACTGAGCTGACTGTCAAACATCTCGCGATAGAATTCCGACTGCTGGCTGTTCAGGTAGTTGCCCTCGGCAAACACATCGCCCGCCTTACGCATGGACTTGACCATTTCAGACAGGAACAGGCCCTCGAACTGCTTGGCCACTTCCAGCAGCGCCGCATCCTTGTCGGTCCTGGCCTGGGTCTTCAGGTCATTAAGACCTCCGAAATCGGTATAGACCTGTGCTTTCTGAAGACTGAGATCCTGCATCACGCCACCTATATCACGATCAGCTCGGCCCGCAACGCGCCGGCCTGTTTAAGCGCTTCCAGAACCGCCATGACGTCCCCCGGTGCCGCGCCAACCTGATTTACCGCCTGAACAATCTGGTTCAGAGTGACCGCCGGGCCGAACTTGAACATCCTTGCCGGCTCTTCGGTGATCGCAATCTGGGAATTGGGTTCAACAACGGTCTCGCCATCGCTGAAGGGGTTGGGCTGATTCACCTCCGGGTTCTCCTGAATTGTCACCGTCAGGTTGCCGTGGGTGACCGCGGCCGCGCTGACCTGTACATTCTGCCCTACTACTATGGTGCCTGTGCGGCTGTTAATGACGACCTTGGCAGCATCCTGTGCGGGGTCCACATTAATGTTCTCTAGGAGCGACAAAAAACTTACGCGCTGGGACGGGTCCCGGGGCGCCTTCACGGATATGGCCGTGGCATCGTGGGCGTAGGCCATATCTGGCCCCAAGTAGCCGTTGATAGCCTCCACCACTCGGCGCGCGGTGGTGAAGTCCGGCCTTAGCAGGTTAAAGGTGATGGTATCGCCCCTCGCGAACGGAGAGGTTACTTCCCTTTCAATGGTAGCCCCGTTGGGTATCCTGCCAACGCTCGGGACATTAACCGTGATTCGCGAACCGTCGGCTCCACCAGCTCCGAAGCCGCCGACCACAAGGCTGCCCTGGGCCATGGCATACACCTGGTCATCAGCACCTCTAAGAGGTGTCATTAACAGGGTTCCACCCCGCAAGCTGTCAGCGTTGCCGATAGATGACACCGTGATATCCATGGCCTGACCGGTCTTGGCAAACGGCGGCAGACTTCCAGTCACGGTCACTGCTGCTACATTGGCCAGGTTGGGATTCACTCCCGGCGGCAAGGTAATTCCAAACTGATTCATCATGTTACGGAAAGTCTGGTTGGTAAACGGTGCCTTGTCACCAGAGCCATCAAGACCCACAACCAGACCATAACCAACCAGCTGGTTGCTACGGACACCCTTGATACGGGCCAGGTCCTTGAGGCGGTCCGCCAGCACCGGCGCAGCTATGACCGACAGTGCTAATACCAACACCCCGAATCTAAGCATTTTCATAGCGGGAACCACTCACTGTTAAAGAAACGGGCCAGCCAGCCCATCTGATTGGCCTGGTCAAAATCGCCGGTACCACCGTAGGCAATACGGGCATCAGCAATGCGGTTGGACGCAATGGTGTTATCCGGGGAAATGTCCTGGGGGCGAACGAGGCCCGTGAGGCGGATATATTCATCGCCATTGGTGAGCGACAGCCATTTCTCACCACGAATATGCAGAACGCCATTCGGCAGTACTTCGGTGACGGTTACGGTAATGTTGCCCGCCAGACTATTGCTCTGGTCGGCTTCCGCCTGGCCCGAAAAATCCCGCTCCAGATCGATATCGGTACCCAGGTCAATGTTGCTTCTGCCCAGGATTCGAGGGTCCAGGATGGAAATTTCGTTGTCTTTGGTAATGCTGCTTTCAGCGTTCTTGCTGGCGCGGGTGGATTCCTCAAGCGTCACCGTGAGGATATCGCCAACGTTCAGTGCCACGGTATCGCCGTAAAGATTGTAGTTCCGTGACGACTGGTAAATAGCACCGGACTCGGGGTCCCTCTGCATCATGGCTTCGGCCCGGACCGGTGAATAGGCCGGGTCGTCCGGCACTGCCCGGGGGCGGCTCATGGCGGTACAGCCCTGCAGCACAACCAGCGCCAGAACGATGGCCAGGGTGCCCGCGCCGTGTCCGCCTGATCTGCCAGTGATGGTGGATGTCATGATGACCGCTCCTTAACGCTGCTACCGATTAACCGATATTGTTCGTGATGAACTGCAGCATCTGATCCGTTGCAGAGACCACTTTCGAGTTCATTTCGTAGGCACGCTGGGTGGTGATCATATTGACCAGTTCCTCCACCACCTCCACGTTGGAGGCCTCAACCATGCCCTGCTCTAATGTTCCCAGCCCACCGATACCAGGCTCACCTTCGGCGGGATCGCCACTGGCATTGGTTGCCTTGTAAAGATTGTTGCCGATCGCCTGCAGGCCCTGCGGGTTGATAAAGTCCACCAGCGTAATCTCGCCCAGATTGACGGGGGCCGCCTGGTCATCGGTCACAGCAGACACAGTGCCGTCCTTGCCTATGGTGACGTTGGTGGCGTTCTCCGGAATATTGATGTTGGGCTCCAGGGTGTAGCCATCCGGATTAACGATATCCCCGTCGGCGTTGAGCTGGAACTGGCCATCACGGGTGTAGGCAATCTGCCCGTCCGGAAGCAGTATCTGCATGAAACCACGGCCGTTCACCGCCATATCCAGGGGCTGCTCGGTGACTTCCAGATTACCCTGGGAGAACTGCTTGGTGGTGCCAACAATCCTCACACCCGTGCCCAGCTGAAGGCCGGACGGCAGCTCCGAATTCTGGGTATTCAGACCACCGGGTTGCCGGTCGATCTGGTACAACAGGTCCTGAAACACCGCCCGGTCGCGCTTGAAGCCGGTGGTGTTCACGTTCGCCAGGTTGTTGGAGATGGTGGACATGTTGGTGTCCTGCGCGCTCAACCCGGTTTTGCTGACCCAAAGTGCTGGATGCATGTCGTCTACTCCTTGCCGGGACCGCTTCAATGCGGCTGATTTTTGCCGCCTTGGCGCCCGCCCGGACGATGTTCAATAGGTTTATCAGAGATTCTGCAACAGTCGTGCCGAAGCCTCGGAATTCTGGTTGGCGGTTGTCATTATCTTCACCTGCATCTCGTACTGGCGTGACAGCTGCAGGTTGGAGATCATCTCCTGCACCGCATTGACGTTGGAGCTTTCCAGAAACCCGGAGGCCACCCGCATATCTGCATCCGGGGGTTCCGGACCGTCCAGTGCCTGGTCGGCTTTACGGCGGATAAAACCGTCTTCCCCCTTCTCCAGGGCGCCGGCCGGCGGGTTCACCAGTTTCAGGCGGTCCACCTCAACCAGCTGGTCCGGTGGGCCACCCACAGGAATGATGGAAATTGTGCCATCAGCACCGATCTGCACATTATCGAAGGGAGGCAAGGCTACGGGACCGCCATTGCCCATCACCATCTCGCCGCTGGAGAGGCGCATAAGGCCGTTCACATCAATCTGCATGCTGCCGGAGCGGGTGAACACTTCCTGGCCCTGCTGGTTCTGCACCGCCAGCCAGCCATCACCCTCGAGGGCAACGTCCAGCTTGCGGCCGGTGTCCATCAAAGCGCCTGCGGACAGGTCCGTGCCTGGCCTTTCGGCCATGGCGTAGGCCCGTGTGGGATGGTGCTCACCGAAAACCGGCATGCTGCGGGCCTGGGCAAAATCCCGCTTGAAACCGGTGGTACTTACGTTAGCCAGGTTGTTGGCGTGGGCGCGCTGGGAAAGCATGTTCTGCTTGGCGCCGGACATTCCAATATAGAGGGCTTTGTCCATGGGAAAACTCCTGCCGGAATTTTGACTGTTTCCAGTCTTTCCATAGTTCTAGCAGGAGTTGTGCCATGTTCAGTTTTCAGGGTTAGCGGAGATTGATGATGGTCTGGGTGACGGCATCGGAAGTTTCAATGGTTTTGGCGTTGGCCTGATAGTTACGCTGGGCGATGATCAGGTTCACAAGCTCCGCGGAGAGATCCACATTGGACTCCTCAATGGAACTGGCCTTGATGGACCCCAGGGTACCGGTGTCAGGTGGCCCAATAATGGGCTGGCCGGACTCGAAGGTTTCCACCCAGGTAGTTTCACCCACCGGCGATAGCCCGTTGGTATTATTGAACGACGCCAGTGCCACCTGCCCCAGAGACTGGGACTGCCCGTTGGTATAGCGTGCGAACAGAACCCCCTGGTCGGACACATCCAGGCCAGAAAGACGACCCGTCGCATAACCGTTCTGGCGCTGGTCATTCACCCCGAAATCACTGCCGTACTGGGTGGTATTACCCAGATCCAGCACAAAGGCTGAGGTGGTAGGTGGGTCAGGAATCGGAGTGGTGATTTCCTCCCCGGGAGCCGGCGGACCATCCGCGCCATTGGGCATGCCGTTGGGATCCTTGGGTACCCAGTCGGCAATCAGGATTTCGCCATTGGCATCGCCGTTAACCGAATCCAGTACCCCATCCTGATTGAAGCGAGCGAAGTAGGGAGTCTGGTCCGTTCCGCCAACCAACTCGCCGTCAATCTGCGCGTAGACAGCCCATTCACTGACACCCACGCCGTTGCCTGGCGAGGGCTGCTTGACGTAGAACTGGGTCATTTCATGGGAATTGCCCAAGCTGTCATAAATGGTGGTTGAGGTGGCGTGGTTGTACGTGCGCTGGTCATCAGGATTAAACTCGTTGGTAATTTCTACCTTTCTGTCATCCCAAGAGGCATCAAAAGGATTATCGCCGGTGATTTCTTCAATTATTCTATCCGCTTGCGGTCGCACTGTACCAATTTTGGTTCCCACTTCTCCCGCGGTATCGTCATCATTCCTGTATTTATAAGTCACTGTATTGCCCTGATTATCAGTGACCCTCAGCTGATTACCTTCCGCAGTTGCTGAAATACTGGAAGTGCTTGCGGTGTTAATGGCCTTTGCTAGTTCTTGCACCGTACTCACTGAATCCGTGTCAACACGCACCTCGCTACCATCGATTTCCAGCGTAAAGTCGAACCCCGGAGTGCTCACATAGTCGTCATTCAGAAACTCGTTATTCACGCCGGCAGGACTGGTCGGGAAATCGATGGTAGTTGTAGCTGACGCACTCAAACCTCGTTGCTGATTCATTATGCCGGCGACGTCCTTCGCCGATGACCCCGTAGGAATGTTTACAGGCACCGATGAGGTTCCATCATTAAAAGCTATCTCAAAATCTCCCTCCGGAAAATCGGTAACCAGCGGATCGAAGTCCTGTGCAAAAGTGTTCCCTTCAATTTCCCCCATAACACCCACGCGACGCTCAAGAACCGACTCCCGGGAATCGAGATTAACATCTGTGCGCAAGTTGGTAGTGCGGCGAGGCGCCAAATTATCCGTCTCTACCTGCAAATCGTCACGAATACCCGACAGGTTGCCGTCATCATCGGCGACAAAGCCCTGCACCCGCATATTCTGGTTGTTGGTAACGAACCCGTCCTTGTCGATGCCAAACTGGCCGGCGCGGGAATACCGGACTTCGCCGCCATTATTGAGCACAAAAAAGCCGTCGCCGTTGATGGCAAGGTCAAGCCCGTTGTCGGTAAAGCTGATATTACCCTGGCTGAAGGACTGCTTGACGTCCTGCACCCGCACACCGTCACCAATCGGATTGGTGCCGGCACTCAGAAAGCCGCTGGCGTACAAATCGCCAAACTGGGCCTTGCTGCCCTTGAAGCCCACGGTACTGGCGTTGGCAATGTTGTTACCGGTGACATCAAGGTCAACCGATGCCGCTCTTAAGCCGCTAAGACCCGTATTGAAAGCCATACTTCACCCCTGATTTTTCACCGGTATCAATTAATCTGCTCGACTTCTGACAGAGCGATGGAGCCCATTCCTGCCAGATTCAGCGTAATACTGCCGCCCTTGCCCAGTGAGACGCTGTCAACGTTGGCACTCATCATGGTGCCAAGCTGTTCAGGGCCTTCCGGGTAGGAGGCCTCAGCCACCACCTTGTAGGGGCCGGGAGGCAAACTGTTGCCGTTACCGTCCTTGCCGTCCCAGCTGAACCCGGTCACACCGGCCTGCTGTGAACCCATGTCAATCTGTCGCACACGCTCGCCGGACGGATTCTCGATGGAAATTCTCAGGCCGGATGTGCTGGCCGGAACCTCCACGTTGCCCGAGATCTCACCGTCAGCACCCAGGATTCCCACCGAGGATGGCGCCAGAACGCTGCGGCCCACCATGGCGGAGGCCTGCAGGGCCTGGGTGGAGCGGAACTGGTTTGCCACATCGTCGACACTGCCGGACAGCCCCTGCATCTCTTCCAGGGAGCTGAACTGTGCCAGCTGGGAGATGAACTCGCCGTTGTCCTGGGGCTCCAGGGGGTTCTGGTTCTTCAACTGGGCAATCATCAGCTCCATGAACTCGTTCTTGCCAAGCTCATTGCCGCTTTTGGTCTGCTGCTGATCGAGCTTGAACTTGCTCAGCACATCCGAGGCGTCTGCCGGGTTAATTGCGCTCATGATTCAATCCTCGCTCGGTTACTGCTGACCCAGGGTCAGGATGCGCTGCATCATGGATTTGGCGCTGTTCATGATGTCCACATTCATCTGGAAGCTGCGGGATGAAGACATCATGTCTGCCATCTCCTCAACCACATTCACGTTGGGGTAATACACATACCCCTCTTCGTTGGCCGCGGGATGATCAGGCTGGTAACGCATCTGCAGCTCGGCATCACTTTCTACGATGCCCTCAACGCGAACGCCGGCACCAGGACCTTCTTCGCTGCCGAAGGCCTGGCCCTGCTGGGACGGGTTCAGCATGGACTGCTGGATGGCGGCGAACACCGGCTTGCGGGCACGATAGGTCTGCTCGGTACTGGAACTGGCAGTCTCGGCGTTGGCGATGTTGGACGCAGTGGTATTCAGCCGCAGTGACTGGGCTGTCATGCCGGACCCGGCGATATCGAAAATGCTACCCAGTGACATGGTGTTGCTCCTCAGTTAGATGACTGCGCCCGGATCATTGACCCGAGAGTGCCTTTTTGATGCCGGTGACTTTTCCGTTCAGGAACTGGAAACTGGCCTGGTAATCCATGGCGTTGCGCATGAAACGGGTCTGCTCCTGCTGCGAATCCACCGTATTGCCATCCACTGATGGCTGATGCGGAATCCGGTACAGCAATTCGCTGTCCTGGCCCATGGTTGACGTATCCATGTGCGACTCGTGAGTCCGGCTCATGCCGAATCCGCTCATGCCCTCCTGAGCCTTTTGCATCATCGCCTGAAAGTCGATATCCCGAGCTTTGTAGCCCGGCGTGTCTGCATTGGCGAGATTGTTCGCCAGCACCTCGGCACGCTTGACCCGGCCTTCCAGGGCGTGCTGATGAATGCCTAATGCTTTGTCCAGGGAAATAGCCATAGTTCCTCCGATTCCTGCACCCGGCGTTGTTCGTATTGCCGTTTGTGCTTTACGCAAAACCAAAAGCAATCGCAATGCCAGTTTTCAGAAGTTGTTGCGGGGCGGGGCCTGAAGCGGAACCCGGGGCAGTCAGAGGGCGGGAACTATTATTAAAGCGGCAAGGGGTTTCCCCCGCCGGAACTGGCAGGGGCAACCGCCGGCAACTATTGCGGCCAGCGACTAACAAACTCTTTCTGGTGGGGCCTTGGCACTGCGGGCTTTTCCGAACTGACGCTGCCGGCATAAAGAAATCCGGTGATGATTTCGTGATCGCCCAGACCCAGGCCCTTGGCAACGTCCGGGTGGTAAGCCAGATCACCTGTTCGCCACATCCCACCATAGCCAGCAGCCTCAAGGGCCAGAAGCAGAAAGCCCATACCCACCGCAGCCGACATGGTCTGCTCGATTTCCGGCACCTTGGGATGCATCTGATGAGAGGCGATACCAACAATAACCATGGGGGCTCTCAACGCTTTCTTCCTGAGCTTTTCCCGTGCTTTCTCCGGCGCATCATCGTCGCAGGTTGACGCAAACACGTCGCCCAGGGCACTCAACGCTGCATCACCTTCGATAACCAGGTAGCGCCAGGGCCGCAAAAGGGCATGATCCGGTGCCCTGGCAGCACAGGCAAATACTTTCTCGAGCGTTTCTGCATCCGGTGCTGGTGCTTCCAGACGCGGCTCAGAGGCGCGGTTCAACAATGCATCCATTACTGCAGTCATAATGTCTCGCTTTGATCGGATATATACCGTTGGACGGAGCTGAACACCCTTACGAATTGTGGGACAGATGGTTTGCTGTTAGTCTTTGGTCTAAGTACTTTCCACGATGAACACGGTTTTATCCACCCCGAAAACCAAAAAAACAATCAATAGACGGTTTATGAGCCAGCAACAAAGCCTTCGCTACCCCGCGGATTCGTCCCTGAAATGATGAGTGCACCGATTGATTTGCGCAAGGCCAGCCCCGCCGCCGGCAAATATGTTGCCCCGGATTCCCAGAACAACCCGATTGCCATTCCCCCCATGCCGGATTATAACGGCAGAATTCTGGCATACACGGCGACCGGGGCCATCATCGTTTCGGGCATGCTACAAAAGGTCTTTGACCTCTGGATGCTATGGCTACTCGCCGGCGCTCTCATCTGGCCTCACATCGCCAATCAGCTGACCCGCCGCACCTTTTTCCGCAACTCATCCCGTATCCGCCAGAAAATGCTCCTGGTGGATTGCGCCATCGGCGGCGGGTTCGCCGGTTGCATCGGGCTGATTGCCATCCCATCGATCGCCGTGGCGCTGATGCTGATGTTCAGCTGCCTGATCATTGGCGGAATCCGCCAGTGGCTGTTCGGCACAGTTATCATGGCGGCCAGCTGCGCCATCGGTGTGGCCATTGCCGGCCCGGCAGACTCGTTCCAGTCGCCGATGATTACCAGCATTATCTCAATAGTGGCCACCGGCCTCTATATCTGCGTCACTGCCCTGTATTCCCATCAGCAGGCTCGTGCCTTGATGATGGCAAAGACCCAGATTCAGAATCAACGTGAACAGTCCATCGCACTGTCCCAGAAGCTGTCCAAATACCTCTCTCCCCAGGTATGGCAGTCCATTTTTACCGGTGAGCGGGACGTGCGGCTGGAGACCCAGCGCAAGAAACTGGCGGTGTTTTTCTCCGACATCAAGGGTTTTACGGAACTGTCCGAGGAGATGGAACCGGAGGCACTGACCGAGCTACTGAACCACTACTTCAATGAGATGTCTGAGGTCGCCCTCAAATACGGCGGGACCATCGACAAATTTGTCGGTGACTCCATCATGATCTTCTTTGGTGACCCCTCCAGCCGCGGCCAGAAAGAGGATGCCTTCGCCTGTGTATCCATGGCCGTGGAAATGCGCAAACACATGAAAATCATGCGCCAGAAATGGCGCAGCCAGGGCATCAAGACGCCTCTGGAAATCCGCATGGGTATCAGCACCGGGTACACCACCGTGGGCAACTTCGGCGCCGAAAACCGCATGGATTACACCATCATCGGCAAGGAAGTGAACCTTGCCAGCCGCCTGGAGTCCCTCGCAGAGCCGGGTGAGATCCTGATCTCCCATGAAACCTTCTCGCTGATCAAAGACCGCATCATGTGCCGTGACAAGGGTGAGACTACCGTGAAAGGCTTCGGCCGCCCAGTAGCCATCTACGAAGTGGTGGATTTCCGCCGCGACATGGGTCCCAACCGCAGCTTTCTGGAGCATGAGCACAGCGGGTTTGCCATGTACCTGGATTCCGAGAAAGTTACCGAGCGGGAACGGGCGTCCATCCTGAGCGCCCTGGAAGATGCCGCCGACCGCCTGCGCCAGGAAGGAAGTTACTGAAGCATTTCACCCTACTGCCTGATCAACCGGGGCCCCGCAGCATCCTCCGGCTGCGTGCTGCGCCACGGGTTGATATCCAGGCCACCCCGTCGGGTGTACCGCGCGCAGACTGACAGTTGCTGTGGCTGGCAACGTGCCATCAGGTCGGTAAACAGGGTTTCCACACAATGTTCATGGAAGTCCTGCTTCTGGCGAAAGCTCACGATGTACTGGAGCAGTCCGGCCCGGTCCATGGCCGGGCCGGTGTAGTCGATCAGCACTGTCGCCCAGTCTGGTTGGCCGGTTACCGGGCAATTACTCTTCAGCAGGTGCGAGCAAAGCTTCTCCGAAACCACATCGCCACTGGCCGACAGGCAGTCCGGGTTGTAGTCATAACCCACGGAAGCGGGCTCTTCGTCGTCGATGAGCACAAAACCCTCCGGCCGCCCGACTGCCCTCGCCCCCTGGTCGACACTGTGCAGAGTCACCGCCACCGAGGCGCCACTGGCACTGGACAGATCGCGGGCGATGACGTCCCTGACTTGGTCCGCGGAGGAAAACACCGTCTGGTTCAGGGAATTCAGATACAACTTCAGGGACTTGGACTCAATGATGGATGGCGATGCCGAGGGCACACGCAGTTCCGCCCAGGCCACTGCGGGAACACCGCCGGGGCGCAGCCAGGAAATTTCCCAGGCCTGCCACAGGTCCTCACCGAACCAGGGCCAGCGGCCATCACCCAGACCAATACGGCGCCGGTTTTCATCCCTGGCAACCGGAAACAACTGTTGCGGATCGTAGGCGTCCGGGTAGTCGCTGGATTTGCCCAGCGGAGCATCGAAAAGGGCCATGAAAAATCCTGAAACCAGAGATCAGTGACGAATGCCCTTGCCGCGCGCCAGCATGCGCAGGGAAACAGCAGACAGAATGGTGATGAACACCACAATCATAGCAAGGGCAATGTAGGGATTGACATCCGACACCCCCAGAATGCCATAGCGGAAGGCATTCACCATGTAGAGAATGGGGTTGATCATCGACACTCCCTGCCAGAAACCGGGCAGCATATCGATGGAATAGAACACCCCGCCCAGATACGTCAGTGGTGTCAGAATAAATGTCGGCACAATGGAAATGTCATCGAACTTGGTGGCCAGCATGGCATTGATGAAACCACCCAGTGAGAACAGGGCCGAGGTAAGGAATACCGTCAGGATCACCATGGGCAGATGATGAATCGACAGGTCGGTGAAGCCCAGCGATAACAGCGTCACGATCAGGCCAATCCCCAGCCCCCGGGACATGCCGCCGGTGACATAGCCGGCCAGAATGATCCAGTTGGGTACCGGTGACACCAGCAGCTCCTCAATGCTGCGCTGGAACTTCATGGAGAAAAACGACGACACCACGTTGGAATAGGAGCTGGTAATCACCGCCATCATGATCAATCCCGGAACGATGAACGACATATAGTCAAAGCCGTCCATCACGCCGATACGGGAGCCGATAAGATTGCCGAAAATGATGAAGTACAGGGTCATGGTGACCGCCGGCGGCAACAGGGTTTGTGGCCATATCCGGGTGAAACGGCGGATCTCGCGGGTGACGATGGTCTTGTAGGCAGTCAGCATCGCATCTGTTCTCATGCCGCGTCTCCCCTGCTGGCGGCACTGGTGTTGTTGTCCTCCACCATGCGAATGAACAGCTCTTCCAGGCGGTTGGCTTTGGTACGCATGCTGACCACGCGGATGCCCAGCTTTTCCAGCTGAATGAACATGCCATTGAGGCTCTGGCCCTTTTGCACATCCACCACCATGGCACCCTCGTCATCCAGATGGCTGAAGAAGCCATCAAGTACCGGCGCTTTGTCGAGCGGCTCGGCGGTATCCAGTACAAAGGTTTCCGAACTCAGCTGCTGCAGCAGCTCCCGCTTGCTGGTGTTCCGCAAAATACGGCCATGATCAATAATTGCAATATTCCGACACAGGGCTTCGGCCTCTTCCAGGTAGTGCGTTGTGAGAATGATGGTGGTGCCCCGGCGGTTCATTTCTTCCAGGAACGTCCACATGGAGCGCCGCAGCTCGATATCCACCCCCGCAGTGGGCTCATCCAGAATCAGCAGTTTCGGCTCATGCACCAGCGCCCGGGCAATCATCAGACGCCGCTTCATGCCGCCGGACAACATCATCGCCGGGGTATTGCGCTTGTCCCAGAGCCCCAGCTGACGCAGATACTTCTCGGCAGACTCCGATGCTTTCTTCAGCGGAATGCCGTAGTAGCCAGCCTGGGTGGTGACGATGTCAAACACCTTCTCGAACTGGTTGAAGTTGAATTCCTGGGGCACGACACCCAGGTTCAGCTTGGCGTCCGAAAGATGGGTATCGATGTCGGACCCGAAAACACGCACCTTGCCTGCACTCTTGTTCACCAGGGAACAGACAATACCAAGCGTGGTGGACTTGCCGGCACCGTTGGGCCCGAGCAGCGCGAAAAAGTCGCCCTCGGCCACATGAAGATCAATACCCTTCAGGGCTTCAAAGCCGTCGCCATAGGTCTTGACGAGACCTTCAATTTCCAGTGCGTTGGTCATAAGGAATCCAGAGGAATAAAAACAGGTAGCTATAGGTTGTGGCAGGAAAAGAGGAATTCAAGTAGGCAGCGCGCCGTCGGCAAATCGGGAAGAGAATCAGGAGGAAAATCCGGGCTGCTGATCAACGATAGCCCGGCATCGCTTTTTTGATCATCCGTATCACCGGTGCACTCAGGCGCCAACGATACGGGCCAGGCTCCAGCGGGATTCAGCCCCGGTCACATCGTAATGTTCCGGATGCAGTCCCTCAGTGCCGTGGGGCAGGCACTCGGCGATGGAAAGGGCGTCGTGGGCGCCGCGGCTTTCGTTGTATTTGGCCAAGTCCACAATCCGGGCAGATTTGAGCGGCTGATGGTCCCGATCAGTCATCACCATCACCTTCGGCCACAGGCGACGCTCCGGTGTGTGGGAAACCACGATGCCCCGCTGACCATCCGTCAACTCAACCAGACTGCCCGTCGGATAGATCCCAATGGCCTGAATAAACTGCTCCACCAGGTCTTCCTGAAACTCGATATTGCGCATGTCATACAGCAGATTCACGGCGCGAGCGGGCGTCATCGGCTCTTCGCCATCACGGGGACCAATCAGGGTCTCAAAGTACTCCGCCAGCCCGGCAACCTTGGCCAGCAGTGGAATCCGGTCGCCCCGAACGCCTTCCGGAAACCCTGAACCGTTATGGCGCTCCCGATGTCCCTGGACAACGCTGACAACTGCCCGGGATACCCCGGTGTCCGCCAACCTGGCCACGCCTTTCTCAACATAATTGCGATAGGTCGTGAAATCTTCCGCGTCCAGCTTGCCTTCATTGCGCAGAATATGGTCCGGGAGGTCCAGTTTGCCAATCTGCGACAGCAGACATCCCAACCCCAGGTGGTTCAGAAGGCCTTCATTCAGGCCAAGCTGACGCCCACAAACCAGAGCCCATATGGCGGTGTTCAGTGAATGACGATAAGTGTAGTTGTCATGGTGCCGTGTTCGGCTGAGCCACAGCAGCGCATCCGGGTTACGGGCGGCACTGGCGACCATCCTGCGGGTCACGGTGGCCACCTCCTGCAAATCCGGGACGGCCCCCTCTTTTACAGCCTCAAACACATGATGAAGAGAAGCCTCGGCATCCATCATTACCTTTCTGGACACCTTGAGCTCTTTCTTCATGGTGGTGACATTTTCGTAGCGGACCGGCTCCCTGATGCTCAGTGGCGGTAGCTGTATCGCTTCCCGATGGCTCCCTGGGCGCCGGGGTCTGTCCGCGAACTGGCGATTACTCGCTCTGTTCTGCTCGATACCCTCGCGGATTTCCGCAACATCAATGATCACCCATTTGCAGTGGGAAACCAGTGAACGGATGTCATCCTGGGAGCGGATGTGGAAACCCTGGATCGGGAAAGGGGTCTGGTGCCACGGGCGATCCAGATCCGACACGAACATGCCGATTTCAAGATCGTGGACAGCTATTTTCTTTTGTTGGACTCCCACGGAACACCCCTACATGTGTACGGATCGATAGTCACCATTGTGACCACCCCGGCGAAAGAATCCATTACAATTTTGTAGTGCAAAGTAACCCGAATGCGACAGAGAGTGACGAAAACTTTCAGCAGGAAACAAAGTGTAGCAATGTGACAGCGCTCACACTTGAGCGCCTGTGAGAGGCGGGTTGTGAACTGCGGGCTACGCGTCTGCGAACTGCAAACCGAATCCATCGATGGTCTTGCGCACCACAACCATATCCAGCACCGGGGCGGGTACCGGCAGACCCTGAACCTGGACCTGGACCCTGTCGCCGATCGATGGCACAAACGGCTCTGTGTCCACCACCACGAATACACCGCCGTCGGAGATGTCTCTGGTCGAAAACACGAAGTCACCCAGTTCATCATGAGTCACGCGGACCTTGGCACTCATCGCCGTGCGGTTGTGTATTCTGCGATCATTCCCACCCATAGTCTGTGCGCCCGCCACTTTTTGCATAGTTTTTATAGTCTTCCGAAGCATAGCACCATTTTTCGAAGAAGTTGGCAACGGCGTATTGACATAACACTGAACAGTAATGAGACTGGTTTTCGTTTTTAAACATTGCTGAATCTCAATACAGTTCAGCCCGATTCAGCACACTATCGCTTACCGGAACAAACCAAGGAAGCCACAATATGCGTCTGAAACTAGCCGTTACCGCCCTCGCTGCAGCATGCGCCCTGCCAATCCAGGCCAGCGCCGCTGAGGGAGAGGTCAACATCTATTCCTACCGCCAGGCCTATCTGCTGGAACCTCTTCTGAATGCGTTTAAAGAGGAAACTGGCATTGAGACCAACGTGGTTTTTGCCAAGAAAGGCCTGGCAGAGCGCCTGGAACGCGAAGGTCGCAACAGCCCGGCTGACCTGGTGATGACGGTGGACATCTCCCGCCTCAGCGAGCTGGTTGAGCGGAACCTGGTGCAAAGCGTCGACAACGAGACTCTTGAGGAAAACATCCCGGAAAATCTGCGCCACCCGGACGGAAAGTGGTTTGCGCTGACCACCCGTGGCCGCCTGATCTTTGCTTCCAAAGAGCGGGTTGAAGAAGGCGAGATCACCTCCTACGAAGACCTGGCCGATGACAAGTGGGAAGATCGCATCTGCACCCGTAGCGGCAAGCACCCCTACAACATCGCCCTGTTCTCCTCAATGATTGCCCATCACGGTGAAGAAGCAACCGAAGAGTGGCTGGAAGGCCTGAAGGATAACCTGGCGCGCAGGCCCCAGGGCGGCGACCGCGACCAGATCAAGGCCATCCATGCTGGCGAATGTGACATCGCCATTGGCAACAGCTACTACTATGGCAACATGCTGAACGATGAGAACCAGCGTGAACAGGCAGAGGCGGTGCGGCTGGTATTCCCCAATGCCGACGGCCGTGGTACCCACATCAACATCAGCGGCGTTGCACTAACCAACAGCGCTCCCAACCGGGAAAATGCCATTCGCCTGATGGAATTTCTGTCCCAACCCGAAGCCCAGAAAATTTACGCCGAGGCGAATACCGAATACCCCGCCAATCCCGACGTCAAACCCTCTGGCATCGTGGCCGAGTGGGGAGACATCAATCCCGACGATCTCTCCCTGCAGGAAATTGCAGATAACCGCGATGCAGCAGTGCGCATGGTGGACCGCGTCGATTACGACAACTGATTCAGGCGCTTCACCCAAAAAAGCCGGGACGATGGTCCCGGCTTTTTTGTACAATCCCGGCCCTGAGCTTTTCATGAACCCCAAGGGACCCTATGACCGAGGCTATTACCGCAGACCAGACCGGAGCTGACCAACCCCTGCTGGCCAAGCGGACCTCGAAGCGCTGGCTGATAACCGCGGCTCTTACCACGGCCATTGTGGTTCTGCCGGTTCTTTCAGTGATCATCCTCGCCCTGTTCCCCGAAGAAAACATCTGGCCTCACCTGCTGGACACCACCCTTCCCCGCTACCTGACCACGACCCTCAAACTGATGGTCGGCGTTGCCCTGATCACGTTGACCATTGGTCTGGCCACTGCCTGGGCGGTCACCATGTGCGAATTCCCCGGGCGCAGGTTTTTCGAATGGGCCATGCTGCTGCCCTTTGCGGTACCGGCCTATGTGATCGCCTATGTTTACACCAGCCTGCTGGATTACGCCGGGCCGGTTCAGACCACCCTGCGGGAGTGGTTCGGCTGGCGTAATGCCACTGACTACTGGTTCCCGGAGATCCGCAGCCTGGAGGGCGCTACGCTGATGATCGGCCTGGTGCTTTACCCCTACGTCTATCTCCTGGCGCGGGCTGCCTTTCTCGAGCAGTCGCCTTCATTATTTGCCGTCAGCCGCAGCCTGGGTCACTCGGCACTGAGCACTTTTTTCCGGGTGGTGCTGCCCATAGCACGCCCCGCGGTCGCCGTAGGCCTTTCACTGGTACTGATGGAAACACTCAACGATTTCGGCACCGTCGATTTCTTTGCCGTCCAGACGCTCACCGCAGGCTTGTTCGACACCTGGATGAACCTCGGCAACCTGGGCGGTGCGGCGCAGATTGCCACCACCATGCTCACCTTTGTGGTCATCCTGGTCACCCTTGAACGATACTCTCGACGCAAACAGCAGCAGTTTGCAGCACGGGACAACCGCGAGCCCATTCGCCGCTTCACCATGTCATTTCCACGCCAGCTGATCTGCGTGGCCGTCTGCGCGTTGCCCGTCATTTTTGGCTTTCTGTTGCCAGCCATCACCCTTGGCCAGTACGCCTGGGAGTACTTTGACGAAAGCTGGAACACAGACTTCATCCGTAACACCCTTAACAGCCTGTTCCTGTCCGGCACCGCTGCCCTGACAACGCTGATTATCGGGGTAACACTGGCCTACAGCCGCCGCCTTCACAATACCCGTGGCATGCAGATCATGATGCGGCTTTCCAGCCTGGGCTATGCCATGCCCGGGGCCGTGCTTGCCGTAGGCGTGATTGTGCCCCTGGCGGCGTTCGACAATCGGGTGGACAGCATTATGAGGGACACTTTCGGGGTCAGCAGCGGGTTGCTGCTCAGTGGTTCGGCCTTCGCACTGATCTTTGCCTATACCGTGCGGTTCCTGGCGGTATCGGCGGGCAGCGTGGAAAGCGCCCTGCAGAAAATCACCCCGAGCATGGACATGGCGTCCAGGTCACTGGGGCATACCCCCGGGCAAACGCTGGTGAAGGTGCATCTCCCCATGTTGAGGGGCACCCTGATTACCGCTGCTCTGGTGGTGTTCGTGGACGTGATGAAGGAGCTGCCGGCCACGCTGATTCTGCGGCCGTTCAACTTTGAGACGCTCGCCACCTACGTGTACCAGTTTGCCTCAGACGAACAGCTGGCACGGAGTGCGCTGCCGGCACTGATTATCGTGCTGGCCGGCATCATACCGATTATTCTGATGAGCAAATCCATTTCCGGCACGCGATCCATCAGCTGATTCCCATGAGCTAGATAACCGGTCTGGAATGGGCACCCTGCACCACAAAGCGGCCCTGGAACACGGCTACCGGTTCGCTGACCGGCTCCGTTGAAGGCTCACCACAATAGACTTCCGCAATCAGCGACAGGCGGCCTTTGCCGTGGCGGGCCAGGCTCTTGCGAAATCGGTCGGGAATCTCACCACCGGGGAGACGGCACAGGGCATAGAAGTCACTGTCGACGGGTTCGATATGCTCGATTTCACCCACCTGTATCACCACCTTGCCGGACAAACCGAGATCAGACAAAACCAGCTCGACCAGACCCCAGGCTGAAATCACCGCGACCGAATAAACGCTGCCTCCAAAACCGGTCCCCTGATGATTATGGTTGGGCTCCAGGGGAGCACTGATCAGTAGTGCATGGCCATCGTAGGAAAGCAGTTTCACACCCAACGCTTCCGAGAGCGGTATCATGCTTTGAATGCGTTTCTGAAACCGGGCTAACTGAGTCATATTCCCTCCTGAACGTGACTTCAGTTTAGGCCCGTTTTCACCCTTTCCCTATGCGACTTACGTCGGTTTACTGCCAGATGACAGGCTGACGTTTGGCGTACCAGCTTTCGATCTGTTCCTGGTAGGCATCCTCGACCACGTTACGCTTCAGCTTCAGAGTCGGGGTCAGGAAGCTGTTCTCGATGGACCATTCGTCGCTAACCACGATAATGAACGCCAGCTGCTCATGGGGATCCACCGTCTTGTTCACATCAGTGATCAACTGCTTGAAGCTCTCCTCGATTTCCCGCCGGTAAGCCTCGTCCGCGAGCTTCGGGCGAATTTCTTCAGCCAGCATGACCAGCGCGTGGGGCTGGGTCTGGTTGGCGCCCGAGACGCACACCATCTCGATGGCTTCATGGGACATCAGCCGGTTCTCGATAGGCGCCGGCGCAATGTACTTGCCCTTGCTGGTTTTGAAGATTTCCTTGATCCTACCGGTTATCTTCAGCCGGCCCTGCTCGTCGACTTCGCCTTTGTCCCCGGTTTTCAGGAAGCCATCGTCGGTAAAGGTTTCGCGGGTTTTCTCTTCATCCTTGTAGTACCCCATCATCGTCGCCGGGCTCTTCACAAGAATCTCGCCCTCGTCACTGATCTTCACTTCCACGCCGGGCAGTGCTTCGCCCACATAACCGGTACGCGACCGGCCGGGCTTGTTCATATGGGAATAGGCAAAGTTCTCTGACATACCGTAGCCTTCCAGCAACTCCAGGCCCAGGTTGCGGTACCAGTCCAGTACATCGTGGGACAGCGGCGCGGAGCCGCTGCCGGCCAGCTTGACCTTGTCCAGCCCCAGGCCCTTCAGTACCTTCTTCTTGATCACCCGGTTCAGCAGGGGGATCCTCAGCAGTTTATCAAGCTTCTCTTTCGGCAACTTCTGCAGCACACCATGCTGGAACTTAACCCACAGGCGGGGCACCGAGAGGAACAGCGTGGGCTGGGCCCGTTGCAGGTCCTGTACAAAGGTATCCAGGGATTCGGCAAAATATAACTGGAACCCTGCATACAAAGATGCCAGTTCCACAAAAGTGCGCTCGAATACGTGGGCCAGCGGCAAATAGGAGAGCATGCGCTCCCCGGAACCGACTTTCAGCACTTCCATGCCGCCTTCCGCAGCAAAGGCCATGTTACCGAAACTCAGCATCACGCCTTTCGGGCGGCCGGTGCTGCCTGAGGTATAGACAATGGTGGCCAGCTCGTCCGCATCCCGCCGGATATTCCCCTCCAGCGGCGGAAACTGGCCAATAATGTCATCCCAGGTTTCAAAGTCGTTGGGTGGACTCAGCGGATAGGACACGCACCGAACATTCTCCGGAACCCCGGATTTCATCATGTCCCAATCATCCAGTTTACCAACAAACAGAACCTCGCATTCGCTGTGGCTCAGGATGTAGTTCACCGTATCCGCGTTCAGGGTGGGATACAGTGGCACGGAAATATGGCCGGCCATCCAGATGGCCCAGTCCGACATGATCCAATGGGCACAATTCTTGGAAATGATCCCCACACGGCTCTTCTCGGGCAGGTTCAGGGACTTCAGATAGGACGCCATACGGCGGGCTTCATCCACTGCCCTTTTCCAGGTGTACTCGACGACCTTGCCGTTACCGACGGGCTGGGTCATGTAAAGGGTGTCCGCCTTGGCAGTTTCCCAGTGATAGAGCATATCCAGGGGGAGTTTGTTGGTGGTGTCCATGGGCCTTCCTTGCAGTGCGTCTTGGGGTTATCGAGGTTGTTTTTGTAAGGGGTTTTACGTATTCGACTTAAGTAGCCTATTTGAACACATCCTTGGCCGTCAAAACGTGATGCGAATAAAACTATCCCCACCTCCATTCTAGTAGCCGCTTCTCCCCTGTGAAATTGATTAATAAGGTAGCTTCCGCTACCCCGCAAGCCAATAGCCTGTGGTAAACTCTCGCCCCGTTATTAAACGGGCGTTCGGCACTCAGACGGCACGATTGCACCCAGGCCGCGCCACACATATTGAACTGACTCGGGAGACCGGCTTATGGCCAATCGAATTCTGCGCACGCTGTTGGGTACTGCCCTGCTGGCAATGGCCGCTATTGCCCAGGGTGATGACCAGCGCGTTGTCGCCATCACCCAGATCGTGGAGCATCCGGCACTGGATGCGGTATACCAGGGAGTCAGGGACGAGCTGCAAGAGCGCGGATACACGGATGGCGATAACCTGCGCATCATGCACGAGAGTGCCCAGGGCAACTCCGCCATCGCCTCGCAGATCGCCCGTAAGTTTGTCGGGGAAGGCCCCGACGTGATTGTCGCCATTGCCACACCATCGGCCCAGACCATGGCCGCGGCAGCCCGTAACACGCCGGTAGTGTTCTCGGCAGTGACCGACCCAGTGGGTGCCAAACTGGTTAAAAGCCTGAAGGCGCCCGGTGCCAACATTACCGGCGTCACCGACATGCTGCCCATTGAAAGCCATCTCGACCTGCTTGAGCGCGTGGTTCCGGATGCCAAACGCATTGGTACTGTCTACAACCCCGGCGAGGCCAATGCTGTCGCCTTGGTGGAGCTGATTGAAGAACGCCTGGAAGCCCGCGGCATGGAACTGGTTAAAGCTGCCGCTACCAAAACCTCTGAAGTGCTTGGTGCCGCGCGCTCCCTGGTAGGCAAGGCAGACGCCATCTACCTGACCACCGACAACACTGTTATCAGCGCGGTAGAGGCGGTGATCTCGGTCGGCGAACGTGCCGGCATTCCGGTATTCGCCGCTGACACCGCCACCGTCAGCCGCGGCGCCGTTGCCGCTCTCGGTTTCGACTACTATGACCACGGCCGTCAGACCGGTGCCATGGTGGCCCGTATCCTGGAAGGCGCAAACCCGGGTGACATGGATGTGGAGTCCGTCGACACCCTGGAACTGTTCGTGAACCCCGCTGCAGCAGAGCGTATGGGCATTACCCTATCCGACGACCTGATCGGCGATGCGGAAGAAGTCGTAAACAGCGACCAATAACACACTGTTCACGGGCAGCCTCACAAGGGCTGCCCGTTTTCATTTACGGTGAACCTGCCCCATGCTTAGCAATATTGCCTTTTACGGCGCCATAGAAACCGGCCTGATCTACGGCCTCGTTGCCTTCGGTATCTACATTTCCTTCCGCGTACTCGATTTCCCGGACCTTACGGTAGACGGCAGTTTTCCCCTGGGCGCCGCCGTTGCCGCCGTGCTGATTATCGAGGGCGTAAACCCCTGGCTGGCCACCGGCGCCGCCGTGATCGCCGGTATGGGCGCCGGTGCCGTAACGGCCCTGCTTAACGTCAAGCTCAATATCCTCAATCTGCTGGCCTCCATCCTCACCATGATTGCGCTCTACTCGGTGAACCTGCGGATCATGGGCCGCCCCAACATTGCATTGTTGACCGAAGAAACCGTACTCACACCCTGGTACAACCTGGATCTGGAATTTCATCAGGTGCCGGTGGTGCTGTTTACCCTGGTGGTGCTGGTGGGTCTGGTACTGCTGTGGCGTTTCATGAAATCCGAAACCGGCCTGGCCATGCGTGCCACCGGTGCCAATCCGAGAATGGCCCGGGCACAGGGCATCGCCACCGGGGCCATGATCGTTCTGGGTGTCGCCCTGTCCAATGGCCTGGTGGGCCTGGCAGGGGCCCTGTTCGCCCAGAGCCAGGGGGCGGCAGACGTCACCATGGGTGTGGGCGTGATCGTGATTGGCCTGGCCTCGCTGATTGGCGGGGAAGCCGTGCTGACCCCTTCCTCGGTGGTACGCGCCCTGATCGCCTGTGTGATTGGCGCCATTATCTACCGGCTGGCCATTGCCCTGGCACTGAACGCGGACTTCCTGGGCCTGCAGGCGCAGGATCTGAACCTGATCACCGCGGTGCTGGTCACACTGGCCATTGTGTTGCCCGGTGTTCGCACGTCCGTTATCGCGCGGCTGACCCGCAAAAAAGCCTGAAGGGGGACACATGATTACAGCAACCGATCTGACACTGACCTTCGGCAAGGGTACGCCCCTGGAAAACCCGGCCCTGCGCGGCATGAGCCTGACCGTGAATCAGGGCGAGTTCGTCACTGTTATCGGCAGTAACGGTGCCGGTAAGTCCACCTTCCTCAACGCCCTCGCCGGCGAGGTGATGGTAGACAGCGGCAAGATTATCGTGGATAACCAGGACGTCACCAAACTGCCCACCTACAAGCGGGCAGGCAGTGTGGCTCGGGTTTTCCAGGATCCGCTGGCAGGTACCTGCGAAGGCCTGACCATCGAGGAAAACCTGGCACTGGCCATAAAACGCGGCCAACGCCGCGGGCTAAGCGCCGCGGTCAAGGGCCGCTACCTGGAGCAGTTCAAATCCAGCCTGGCTTCTCTCAACCTGGGCCTGGAGAATCGCCTTGGAGACAAGATGGGCCTGCTCTCCGGTGGGCAGCGCCAGGCCGTGAGCCTGCTGATGGCCAGCCTGACACCCTCCGCCATTCTGCTGCTGGACGAACACACCGCCGCACTGGATCCGAAAACAGCCTCGTTCGTGCTGGCGCTGACTACCCAGATCATTGAGCAACAGAAACTCACGGCACTGATGGTCACCCACAGCATGAAGCAGGCGCTGGAAGTCGGCGACCGCACGGTCATGCTGCATCAGGGCCAGGTGGTGTTCGACATTGCCGGCAAGGACCGTGAAGGCCTCGAAGTGAAGGATCTTCTGGAACTGTTCGAGAAGCAGCGGGGGCTGGAGATTACCGACGACAGCCTGCTGCTGGGTTAAGGCCCCACCGGCGGGGGAATGACGAATATTTCCCCGCCGAACATTTTTCCGGGCTCGCTCCTGCACAGTTTTTAACCACTACATCTAGTGGTTTCTGGCGAACCCGCTCAAGCCGGCGTTTCCAGAGCAATTTCCTGTTTTCAAGCATTCCTTCATTGAATTTCTTGCGCTTTCAGCCGCTATCTATAGTCGTCTTCTTATTCACAGACCACTATATCCTGTTATACTCATCAACTATTCACCCATATATGGGGTTTTCTTGCCCGCTCACCACTACGCGGAGCACAGGATACGACCCGTTAAACAGAGGGTGAACCTCTTTCCTTTAAACCTGCCACCAGGCCCTTCCCGGGCTTTGCGGCGGGAAAGAAAAACACCAGATCTAGTGTTTGACCAGATCTGAAGCACGACAGCCTGCCGGGCTGACACAGTTTGAAGAAACATCGGGGTATGGCCGGGTGCGGTTCGCAGCGGTCATCGAAAGATACAACGGACATTCGAGGGCAGTAATGAACGCAAAAGCACAGGCCGTGATAACAACCATTCCAATGCAGGAAGCTTCGCTGGACATCTGGAACAGCAAGTACCAGCTGAAAACCAAGACCGGTGAGCCGGTCGACAAGGACATCGAGGCAACCTATACCCGCGTTGCCACTGCCCTCTCGGAAGTGGAAAACAAGGCCGACCGCGCCAAGCACATGAAAGAGTTCGCGTGGGCCCTGCGCCACGGCGCTATCCCGGCTGGCCGCATCACCTCAAACGCCGGCGCGGAAGCCCACAAACCGGCCACCTCCACCATTAACTGCACCGTGTCCGGCTCCGTCCAGGATTCCATGAACGACATTCTGGAGAAAAACCACGAGGCCGGCCTCACGCTCAAGGCAGGCTGCGGCATCGGCTACGAGTTCTCTACCCTGCGCCCAAAAGGCGCCTACGTAGCCGGTGCTGGCGCCACCACCTCCGGACCGCTGTCGTTCATGGATATCTTCGACCGCATGTGTTTCACCGTGTCTTCTGCCGGTGGCCGCCGTGGAGCCCAGATGGCCACCTTTGACGTGCACCACCCGGACGTGATCGACTTTATCCAGGCCAAGCGCGAAGACGGCCGCCTGCGCCAGTTCAACCTGTCACTGCTGATCACCGAAGACTTCATCGAAGCCGTGCGCAACAACGACGACTGGCACCTGTCTTTCCCCGTGACCCAGAAAGAAGCCGCCGACGAAGGTCTGGACCTGAACGACAGTAGCCAGTTTGTCTACCGCGACTTCCCGATACAGAAAGGCTACGTGGTCAACGACGAAGGCAAGGTGGCGTGCAAGATTTACCGCACCCTGAAAGCCCAGTTCATCTGGGACACCATCATGACCAGCACCTACGACTACGCCGAGCCGGGTTTCATCCTGATCGACAAGGTCAACCAGATGAACAACAACTGGTTCTGCGAAGACATCCGCGCCACTAACCCCTGTGGCGAGCAGCCCCTGCCCCCGTATGGCAGCTGCCTGCTGGGCTCCGTGAACTTGACCATGTTCGTGGACTACCCGTTCACCGACAAGGCCAGCTTCAACTACGAGAAGTACCGCAAGGTAGTGGCCATCTTCACGCGCATGCTGGACAACGTGGTGGAAATCAACGGTCTGCCGCTGGAAGAACAGCGCCACGAAATCACCTACAAGCGCCGCCACGGCATGGGCATCCTCGGCCTGGGTTCCACCCTTGCCATGTTACGCATGCCTTACGGTTCCTCCGAATCCGTGCAGTTCACCGAAGACGTTGTGCGTGAAATGGCGGTGGAAGGCTGGCGCCAGTCCCTGGCCCTGGCCGAAGAGAAAGGCCCGGCGCCGATCATGGACGACGAGTTTGAAGTAACGCCGAAGATGCTGACCAAGTGCCCGCAGCTGTCCGAGGATGGCTACAAGCTGGGCGACAAGCTCAAGGGTCGCGTACTGCACGCCAGGTACAGCCGTTACATGCAGCAGATTGCCGGCGTGGAGCCTGAGCTGGTGGAAAAGCTGGCTGAGAAAGGTGGGCGCTTTACCCACCACACCTCCATCGCACCCACCGGCACCATCAGCCTGTCACTGGCCAACAACGCCAGTAATGGCATCGAGCCGAGCTTCTCGCACCACTACGCGCGCAACATCATCCGCGAAGGTCGTAAGACCAAGGAAAAAGTCGACGTATTCTCCTTCGAGCTGCTGGCCTACCGCCACCTGGTCAATCCCGGTGCCATGCCCTTCTCCGAAGAAGAAGACAAGCGCCTGCCCCACTACTTCACCACCTCCGAAGATGTGACACCGGCGCAGCACGTGGACATCCAGGCCGCTGCGCAGTTGTGGGTGGACTCCTCCATTTCCAAGACTGCCAACGTCCCCCAGGACTTTGCGTACCCGGACTTCAAAGACATCTACATGTACGCCTACGACAAGGGTCTGAAAGGTTGCACCACCTTCCGCTTCAACCCGGAAGCTTTCCAGGGCGTACTGGTCCAGGAAAAGGATCTGGAAAATACCCTCTACGAGTTCACCCTGGACGATGGCAGCAAAGTAACCCTCAAGGGCAACGAGGAAGTTGAGTACGACGGCGAAATCCACAACGCCGCCAATCTCTTCGATGCGCTCAAAGAAGGCACTTACGGTAAGTATTGATCTGCGATAACCGACACAGGACAGGACATCATGACAGTTAAAATCAGCAACAAAATCGTCGGCTACCGCGTCAAGAAAGCCGACCCGGAAGCGAATGCACAACCGGCAGCCGCGCCGACGGAAATCAAGCCCGTTCAGATGAACGAATACATTGAGCGGCCGGACTTCCTGCTGGGCACGACCTATAAAATCAAGCCGCCAATCGCCGAGCACGCGATGTACATCACCATCAATGACATACTGCTCAACGAAGGCACCGACCACGAAAGCCGGCAGCCCTACGAAGTGTTCATCAATTCCAAGTCGATGGAACACTTCCAGTGGGTCATCGCCCTAACCCGCGTTATCTCTGCGGTATTCCGCAAGGGTGGCGATGTGACCTTCCTGGTGGAAGAGCTGCGCAGCGTGTACGACCCCAACGGCGGTTACTTCAAGAAAGGCGGCGTATTCATGCCCTCCCTGGTGGCTGAAATCGGCGCCGTGATCGAGAAGCACCTGAAGGCCATCGGCCTGATGGAAAGCGAGGAAATGAGCGAAACCACCAAGCGCATCCTCGCCGAAAAACGCGCCGAGTTCGAAGCCAGCCACAGCACGGCCACCAATGACGACAAAGCCAGCGACTTCCCACCCAACGCCACCATGTGTGGCAAGTGCAACACCAAGGCGGTGATCGTGATGGACGGGTGTGCGACCTGCCTGTCTTGTGGCGATAGTAAGTGCGGTTGAGGTGATTGACTGCGATGAGTGACGACAAGGCCTGGAGCGAGAACTTCGGGCCTTTTTGTTTTCGGAGGGGTTAAAAAGGCGGGGCTATGCGACAAGTGTTCGAATCACTGGTATAGAGCTATTTTTCAAAAAGGTCTCTCTAAGGAATTGGCGTTGAAATGAAACAAGCCGTTCTAATGACACTGTTCCTGTTGTTTGCGGGCTGCGCCTCCACAGAAGTGACGGAAAACGACATCGGATTCGCGGAATCGCCCAACCTTGATGCGTTTGTCGGTTGTTACAGAAATTGCAGCAACCCATCGGACGGCTCAGCGCCCGCGTGTTTGACCTCCATCCTTTGGCCGGACGCGTTTCCTTCAGAAACGAGGCCAGAGGCGGTCAACATTCAGAAAGGTGATGGCAACAGTTTAATCGCTTCTGCGATCTCGAATGGTGTCGTGCTCAAACAATCCCGATTCCAGGAAGGAGAAGATTTCGAGTTTGAGGCCGGCCTGCTTGAGCTGAAGCGAGAATACATCGCCTCCGGCGCCCGCGAGCCTGGCAATCCCTTCATTGGTGTGGTGACCAGTAAGACAACCCTGGGACTGGATGCCTCTGGCCAGGGCCGCATCACCCAATCGACTGCCTTCGCCGGGACTGGCTTTTTGATAATTCCCGTGGCCGGAAAAACTTCGAACACACAAAAGATTGAACGGGCACCAAGAGATCTGTGCGAGTAAAAAACCGGGACAGATCTGTTTTTTGTGACCGATGTGGATCTGGTGACTTTCGAGGGAGATTAATAAGTACTGTCACCTGCCAGCACCCGGGCACCTATACTGGATAACAAACCACCAGAGAAACACCATGGAAAACCATTCAACAAGCCTGAGCATGACCGTCCTGATGACGCCGGACAAAGCCAATTTCTCCGGCAATGTGCACGGCGGCACCCTGCTGAAGTACCTGGACGAGGTCGCCTATGCCTGCGCCAGCCGTTACGCGGGGACATATGTCGTTACCCTGTCCGTCGACCAGGTGATGTTCCTGCAACCCATCCATGTGGGCGAGCTGGTCACCTTTCTGGCCAGTGTGAACTTCACCGGCCGCACCTCAATGGAGATCGGCATTAAAGTAGTCACCGAGAACATTCGCGACAAGTTGGTTCGCCATAGCAACAGCTGCTTTTTTACCATGGTGGCGGTTGATGACAACGGCAAAGCCGTCGCCGTGCCGCAGCTGGTTCCACGTACCGATGATCAGATCCGGCGATTTGCCAACGGAAAGGAACGCCGGGCAATTCGTGCCGAACTCGAGGAACGCTACAGGGCGCTACATAAAAAATGAGACCGGCGCCCGAGACGCGAACCAGCCTCTCAAAACCGGGACAGACTTATTGTGTGCACACGGTTTTTTTACCTTAAGCTTACCATCTCAAAAATACCTATCAAACAAGAGCTATCAAATACCCATGACGAGAAAGACATTAGGTTTAACCCGGAAGCCAATTAAAGACGCCAAACCAGGGGCTGAGGAAGCCGAAGCTATGGTTGAGGTTGAAGGTGAGGCTGATCCACAAAAACGTTTTCTAAACGGTGTGGTTATCAATCCAGCGCCGGGGATTCGCCTGGAGTCAGGTTCAGAAAAACTCACGGTGCGCGCGATGGATTTGATCACGCCGATTGGAATGGGGCAGCGTGGTTTGATAGTTGCACCGCCGGGGTCTGGAAAATCGACGATTTTAAAAGATATTTGCCAGGCGGTGGGAAAGGCTTATCCCGACATTAAACTTTACGCGTTATTGATTGATGAGCGGCCTGAAGAGGTCACTGATTTCAGGCGTAGCGTTCCGGCTGAGGTACACGCTTCTTCTTCGGATGAAAGCTATGCTCATCACGCTCGCGTTGCCGATGAGCTTCTTGATATCGCCCGCCAACAGGCTGGCGAGGGTCACAACGTCATGATTGTGATTGATTCTCTCACCAGGCTTGCGCGTGTGCACAATGCGGAGCGAAAGAGCAGCGGTCGTACTATGTCTGGCGGGGTTGATGCTCGCGCGATGGAAATCCCGCGGAGGTTGTTTGGCTCTGCTCGAAACCTTGAGAATGGCGGCTCGCTTACCATTCTGGCAACTGTTCTGGTTGATACCGGCAGCCGTATGGACCAGGTTATATTTGAGGAATTCAAGGGCACGGGGAACATGGAGCTGGTTTTATCAAGAGACGTTGCGAATCAGCGAATATTCCCCGCGCTGGACATTTCGAAAAGCAGTACACGCCGTGAGGAGCTGTTATTGGATCCGAAAGATTTAGACAAAATAAGAGCGTTGCGCCGGGCGCTTGGCGGCCTCAAACCGCTAGAGGGCACAAAAAAGCTGGTTGAGCTGCTTGAAAAATACCCCACAAATGCCGAGCTTCTGAAAAACATCCCCGGCACGCCCATCGATTGAATCCCTGCTGCGGGGTCACACCCGCGCCGGCCCTGAAACTGGAAAACCCGAAAAAGCGGGACTGATTTACTTCGTGATGACCGTCCGCAAGCAAAATCCAACAATGAGGAGAGGCAGAACGTGAGCTATCCCCTGACCGACGACACTGACAAAGCGTTTCTCCAGCAAGCCATTCAACTGGCCATAGAATCGGTCGACGAAGGCGGAGCCCCTTTTGGCGCTTTGGTTGTTCACAATGGCAATGTTATTGCCAGGGCTGGTAACCGGGCAAAGCTGGATTGCGACCCTACCGCCCACGCTGAGGTAGCGGCAATACGCATGGCAGGCAGGATGCTGAGGAGCGCGCATATGCCGGAAGCTACCCTGTACGCAAGCTGCGAGCCCTGCCCGATGTGTCTGGCTGCCACTCACTGGGCTCGTATTCCCCGAACTGTGTTTGCCGCGCCTCAAGAAACGGCAAATCGTGCCGGCTTCGCCGACGGCAATATCGCAGAGCAACTTTACGGTCAGACTCACGCCGTCAGGCCCGAACAATTGGGATTGACCCAGATCGAACTCGAGAACTCGGCGGCGCCTTTTCAGGCCTGGCTAAAAAAGCATGATCTGCCGCCGTACTGATCGCAAAAGGCTCTAGACATCCTTGAGGAGGCCACGACTAGCTTCTTTGAAAAAGCAATCTATTTAGCTTCTGCTACCTTTAACGGTGAAAAATCAACAAATATTTATACTAGCAAAACCGAGGATTGCTTATGGCTCTTATAATTGCTGGTCGTTTAGAGGACCAAGACAAAGCTGAGGAGCTCACTCAAGCGCTCCAGCACGCAGGGATTTCAAAAAAGAAGGTGTCGGTCTTTTTTGTCAATCCTGAAGGACAGCACCACAATCTGCCTTTCGGCGGCGATGAGAATCATTCTCCCGGCGCGTCAGAAGCAGGCAAAGGCGCGTGGATCGGCGCCGGCGCGGGTGCGGCGGCGGGAGCTGCCATCGGATCCACCGGCGGGACGGTCGGTTCCTTTATCGGCGCTGGGGTCGGCGCGTATGCCGGATCGTTAACCGGGGCCGTTACCAAAACAGACGATAAGCCAGAATACGACGCAGATACCGCCAAAGAACAGGGGCCGGTGACTGACCGAAAATCGGGGCTACACGTCGCCGCAGAGCTCAGTCGTGAGCAAAAGGATAAGGTAGCGGAGCTGATTCGCGATCACGGAGGCGAGGACGTCGAGGAAGCAGACGGCAAAATTGAGGACAGTCACTGGCTTGACTTCGATCCTACAAAACCCATCAGACTCGTATCCTGAGAGCCAGAGGCCTTTAACTTCCAGCGGTCTGCGATAACGGTTTGGGTACTTTTCTTGGTGGCAGAAATCTTGTGCTGGAGTTGTAATCACTATGACGGAATCCAAACAGGTTATCGGCCTTGCGCCAGACCACCTTACTCACATCGAAGACCATCTTGACCGCCGCTATATCCAGCCGGGTAAATTGCCCGGCACGCTGACTCTGGTGGCCCGGCGTGGAGAAATTGCCTATCTGAAAGCTCAGGGGCTGATGGATGTGGAGCGCAACAAGCCGGTCTGCCGGGATACGGTTTTCCGCATTTATTCCATGACCAAGCCGATTACGTCTGTCGCCATGATGCAGCTCTATGAGCAGGGGCGGTTTTTGCTGGATGATCCCGTACACAAGTATATTCCGGACTGGAAAAACCTGCGGGTCTACAAAAGCGGTGTCTACCCCAATTTCCTGACCACACCTGCAGCCAGCACCATGACCATTCGCGACCTGTTTACCCATATGTCAGGCCTGACCTACGGGTTCATGAACCGCACCAACGTTGACGCCGCCTACCGGGAGCTGAAACTGGATGGCAGCCGGGATATGACACTGGAGGCGTTCGTCGGTCACCTGGCAGAACTGCCGCTGGAGTTCTCACCGGGTACCGCCTGGAACTATTCGGTCAGCACGGATGTGCTGGGGTATCTGGTGCAGTTGCTGGCTGATAAGCCATTTGATGAGTACCTGCGCGAGCACATCTTTGAACCATTGGCCATGCCCGACACCGGCTTCCATGTTCGTGACGATCAGCTTGAGCGTTTCGCCGCCTGCTATCAGTACGATCCTGTCGATCAGTTCAAGCTGCAGGACGATCCGCAGACATCCCCTTTCCGGGACAGAGCGAGGTTAACATCCGGCGGCGGCGGGCTGGTTTCCACCATTGACGATTATTTCCACTTTGCCCAGGCACTCTGTCAGGGCGGCGAGTTTGGCGGGCGGCGGATCATTGGCCGAAAGACTCTGGAATTCATGCGTCGCAATCATCTGCCCGGCAATCAGGACCTGCCTGGCCTCTCTGTCGGCGCGTTCAGCGAAACACCCTATGCCGGAAGTGGCTTCGGTCTGGGCTTTTCGATAAAGACTGACGTCGCCAAATCCCAGATCAACGGATCGGTCGGCGAGTATGGTTGGGGTGGCCTGGCGAGTACCAACTTTTTTATTGATCCTGTGGAGGAGATGGTGGTGATCTTCATGACGCAACTGATCCCCTCATCGACCTACCCGGTCCGTCAGGAATTGCGGGCTATTGTTCATGGGGCGTTGATTTAGAGATTCCCAATGCGATGAGCGAGTGGGAGCTTTCTGGTTCATACAACCATGACGTTCAGAACAAGGTTCTGGATGGCTGTGTCTGCTGAAGATAAGGGCTATGCTTCAACTGATGAAGTTTCAATCAGGTTTATCTAGAGCCTCGTTGGGCCTCGAGTAGACAAGCATTGAGCTACAGGTATGAGACAGCGGATCGGTTTCTGCACCACAACGGATGATGTGCGAATCGCTTACGCAACCGCCGGGCGGGGAACACCGCTGCTGCGCGTGGGCGGTTGGATGACCCATATAGAACATGATTTGGACAGCCCGATTTGGAGTCACTGGCTGCGGGAATTGACGCGCAACCACACGCTGGCGCGCTTCGACATTCGTGGTTCCGGCCTATCCGACAGAGATGTGAATGGGCAGACATTGGAAGCCTGGGTGCGCGACGTGGAGGCGGTGGTGGACAGTCTCGGCTGGCGGCGATTCCCGATCCTGGGCGTCTGCCAGGGCGCGGCCATCGCGGTGCTCTATGCGGTGCGGCACCCCGAACGGGTCACGCACCTGGTGCTCTACAATGCCTATGCGCACGGGGCCTTTACTGAGGGCATGGCTGGCTATCGCGTGGAGGAGGCCGAGACACTGGCACGCATGATCGAAGTCGGCTGGGCCCGGAGAACCGGCGCCTTTCGGGAGGTGTTCGCCCGCCTGCTGTCGCCTTCTGATGCAGCGGATCAGATTACCTGGTGGGACGAACTGCAGCGCCTGACGGCGGGTAGGGCCATGGCGGCGCGGCTGTGGCGCGGATTTCACGAGATCGATATCCGCGATCTGCTTCCCCAGGTGAGTTGTCCCACCCTGGCGGCACATGTCAAGGGCGACACCATGGTGCCGTTCGAGGCCGGACGGGACCTGGCCGGGCGGATTCCTCGCTGTCGGTTTCTGCCGCTGGAGGGCCGGAACCATATCCTGCAACCCCGAGACCCCGGGTGGCGCACGTTCATCGAAGAGGTGCGCCGGTTCCTCGCCGACGAACCCCACGAAGGCGTGCCGGCGGCAGCGGGTTTTCATGAACTGACCCGCCGCGAGCGGGTCGTGCTGAATCACGTTGCACGAGGTCAGTCGAATGCGGCCATTGCCAGCGCGCTGTCGCTGGCACCGAAAACCGTGCGCAACCACGTCAGCAATATCAGCGCGAAGTTGGCCGTCTCTACTCGCCCCGAACTGGTAATTGAAGCCCGTAACGCCGGCTTCGGCATCGAGTAATCTCCTGAAAATCGGTCAGCTTGTTCCTTGGGACGTTCGTCCCGCTTTTCTCAATTTCATTCACGCCATTCGGGACAGTCACCTCATGAACAGGTGGCTGCCTCCACCTATGCTGATCCCGTAACCAAGTCAGCAGAGGAGCGCCGTTGCGTCGTGTTTAAAACCCTCAAGGCCGGCACGAAGGTGACCATCGATTGGCGAATCGACCAGACGCCCTGAAGCTAACGACGCGTGTGCTTGTTTTCAAAAAGAGTGAACAGGAGATGTTTTATGATGCGTATGCTGAAAGTAACAGGAATTACTGCGGCCCTCATGGCCTTGATTGTAGCTGCCGCCGCCAAGGCAGCTGAACCGAAGCCCATCGCGGCAGAGCCATTGACCCAGCGGCACGCCTTCGACGGTGATGTCTCGATCAATATCACCCAGGACCTGGAGGGGCTGCCGGAACAGGCTGTCTCGTTTGACGATGCATCGCATCTCACGGTGGTGCGGTTCACCATTTAGCCAGGAGCCGTGTTCCCCTGGCACACCCACCCCGGCACGGTCCTTATCACTGTTACCGAGGGCGAGTTCGTGTTCATCTTCGCGGAAGACTGTGTGGATCGCGAGTACGGCCCAGGGGATGCGCTGGTGGATCCGGGCGACACCATCCACACGGCACTCAACCCGAGCCGCAACGAGGAAACCGTGGTGGTTGCCGTGCTCCTCGGTGCGCCCGCCGAGGGTGCGCTGACCATTCCGGTTAATGAGGAAAGGAACGCCGCCCTGGATGCGGAATGCGGTATAGAGCGTAACGGTGGCTGAAGCAGGCCCGTCGGGTATGGTTCAGCCGACCGTGCCCGACGGCTGCGTCGTGTTAAAACCGGAACAGACCTATTTTGTGAGTCCGCAGCACTATGATTTCAGTAAAGCCTGGAAGATACCTCGGTAACAACCCCGGCCAGAGTTTGCTGGCCCCCCTTTTGAGGCTCCGCTGAAGGCCTGGGCACTGGTGTCAGTGTTCGCAATTTTAGCGATGTACGTCGGTTTCAGCGACGATCTATTTCAGTTCGAGTGGCTGGATTCGCCAATCACCGCCGTGGTTTCCGGTTATCGTAGGCGCTATGGGGGTTACCTATGGCTACGCCTATGTCCTTTCCCCGGTCTATCTGGGTTTCAGTGATCATTCACTGGGCTGCGTTAACGGCTTGGGTACTTTTTCTTGGTGGCAGAAACCTTGTACTGGAGTTGTAACCTTTTGCCCGAGAAAGCGGAAGAGAACTACTCTACACTGCTGATTGCTCTGAGAGCCTTAGAGAACAAAATGACAGCCTACGTAATTGGTCAAATCACTGTAAAAGACCCAGCCAAATGGGAAGAATACCGGGGTAAAATACCTTCCACGCTTTCTCCCTGGGGTGCCGAGCTTGTACTTCGTGGCACGCGGGCGAAAGTGCTGAGCGGGCAACACCCTCACACCGATACCGTGGTGATTCGCTTTCCGGACATGGAGTCGGTGGTTGAATGGCACAACTCCGCCGCGTACCAGGCCCTGGTCCCTCTACGTACCAAAGCAGCAAACTTGGATCTGATCAGTTGCGAGGCTGATTTGTAGCAGCCTGTCACGGCATCAGGCGGGTATCAGGTCAGGGCCTTTTCGGCCCATTCCTAAACCACTCAATCATGCTAGCTCGGGCACAAATAACCTGAATCACACAAGGTACAACCCATGCGAAAGAATATTCTGATTACCGGTGCCAGCACCGGCCTCGGTGAAGGTATGGCCCGCGAATGGGCTGCCAAGGGCTGTAATCTGGCGCTCTGTGCGCGGAGGGCGGATAAACTCGAGGCCCTGCAGCGGGAATTGCAGCAAGCCTACCCCGATATTCGGGTGCTGGTCCGCAGCCTGGATGTGTGCGACTACGAACAGGTATTCGAGGTTTTCCGCGGCTTCCGGGATGAGCTTGGCAGTGTTGACCGTGTGGTTGTCAACGCCGGCATCGGCAGTTCCCAGCCCATTGGGCGCGGGCACTTTACGGCCAACCGCCAGACGGCAGAAACCAACTTTATCGCCGCCATTGCCCAGAGCGAGGCGGCCATGGAGATCTTCCGGGAACAGAACAGCGGACATCTGGTGCTGATCTCATCGGTCAGCGGCGTTCGCGGTTTCCGCGGCCCGATTAACGTGTACGCTGCCACCAAGGCCGCCGTGGCTTCATTGGCCGAAGGCCTGCAACTGGATACCAAGGATAAACCCATTAACGTCAGCAACATCATGCCCGGCTACATTCTCACCGACATCAACCGAGACACGAAGAGTGCGCCCTTCCGGGTGGACCTGGAAACCGGCGTGAAAGCATTGGTGAAGGCCATCGAGTCCGAAAAACGCCGCGCGTATGTGCCCTGGTGGCCGTGGACGCCGCTCAGTTATGTGCTGAAGGCCCTGCCCTTCGGGCTGTTTGCAAGGGCGATGTGACCAGGTGCACGAAAGCCAGCGACCCTACCCTGAGAAAACCTTGCTGAGCTCCCACGAATGTCGTGAAGAGATAAAGAATGATTGCTCGCAAATATCACAGAATCGTATTTTCGTTTTTTATGTCACTGCTGATGTCCGGCATCATGTCGCTGGTAATCAGTGTTTTTAACGTGGGTTGGGTCAGCAATATCCTTTCCATCTGGCTGAATGCCTGGCTGTTCGCGTTTGCAGTCGCCTTTCCCACCATAATTGCAGTGTCGCCAGTGGTTCACAAGTTGGTCAGCTTGGTTTTGAAGGAAGAGGGTTGATTCCCATGCTTGAAAAACGCGTACCTCCCCTGCTTCTGGTGCTGTTCGTCGGTGCTGCCATGTGGGGCATTGCTACTCTGACTTCACCCGTACCGCTGGACGATACCCTCCGCAAAGTTGCCGCTGGCGTGCTTTTCGTAGTTGGTGCACTGTTTCCGGTAGCGGGCCTGGTGGCTTTCCGGCGTGCCAGAACCACGGTAGACCCACGCACGCCCGAGGCCAGTTCAGCTCTGGTCTGCTCCGGCATTTACCGGTATTCCCGTAACCCGATGTATATGGGATTTGCGCTCTGGTTGCTGGCCTGGGGGGTGTACCTGGGGTCTGGCTGGGGGTTACTCGGAGTGGTGTTTTTTGTGGTGTATATGAATCACTTCCAGATTGCTCCTGAAGAACGGGCCCTGCGGGCGTTGTTCGGTGACCAATTCCGCGCCTATGAGCAACGGGTTCGCCGCTGGCTCTAGATTGCCGGTAACCTCTCCCATAGGGATATCCAGTCTCCAAGGCACCATATACTCGTCAATCTTGTTATCTGTGATGATCGCCGTAAATGCGATATGAATTCTTACCGTCTTTTTTTGCAACGTACATCGCGTCATCAGATTTACGTATCAAAGTGTCGATATCAGTTCCATCTCGAGGATATAGTGAAATACCAATGCTGGCGCCAAGTTCAACGGCATCAGTATGAATCCGGGACAGGAAAGCCAGCTGTTCGATTATTTTTTCAGAAACCCCAGCGGCCTCCTCGTCGGAAATCTCATCGAGAAAGACTACGAATTCATCACCGCCAAAACGGGCAACAATATCTGAATCGCGCACACAGCCTTTTATTTCCTGCCCCAGTTTGTGCAATATTTCGTCCCCCACTTTGTGGCCAAAGGTATCATTTACCGATTTAAACCCATCAACATCAATGAACAGGACGGAGCTTTTATGCCCCTTTCTTTTTGCTCTTGCGATGGAAGTAAAGCAGACCTCCCTGAAAATCCTCATATTCGCTAAACCCGTCAGGTCATCGTACATAGCTCGGTGGTAGAAAATATCCCTTTCATCCTGAACAAGACCAACCAATATGACCGTGACTATGGAAATGGCAAACATGATCTGCACTTCGAAAATTCCGTAGTGCGAATAGCCTGAAAAAATGAATAGCGACAGGGCAAAAAGGTTACCTATAAATGCGAAAACCAGTCCGTTACCAAGCCCCCACTTAACCGTACTCCAGACGACCGGGATTAAAATCAGGTAGTAATATCTTGAATACTGCTCGTCCATTTTCCCGAACTGAATGACCAGGGCAGTCAATATAATAATAATTAGCAGCGCAAATACTTTTTGCGGCTTTAAAATATTTTGCAAAAGCGATGAGATTAACTCCTGCCAGCCATGCTTCCAGAATTGATAGAATAGTAAAAATATAGGAATCGCAGTGATAGCGCCCGTGAGGTTGCCGACAAAAAACGAGGATGACCTATCAATAAGCGACGAAAAGGAGAGGGTATTTGAGCCTATGCCTACCAAAAATATAACAGTCGATACGAGCGCCGTTAGAAGCGAGGCAACCATTACCGAGTAAAAAAACTTCGCATTGATGATCTTTTGCGGCGAGTTTGTTTTTCTTAGTATCAGACCGGCTACACCATAAATGACAAACTGCCTTAAATCCGGAATGAACATCTCAAGGTTATAATTAAAGATATCTCGATAAGGCAGGCCACCCAGATAGATTGCCAAAAAATGAACAGGTAGATATTTCCCTCCCAAAAGAAAAATCAAAAACATCGCATAGGCGGAAGGCGGGTAGAACAGACTCACGCCCTCGTTCACTGTAAACAGGTAGGCCACCTGATTCAGAGCCCAGAACGTGAGTATGAAGAGCAGGGAGTTTAAGACATATTGCCGAGCATGAGTCTTTGCGTCCGTGAGCTTCGGAAAATCCACGCCATAGTTCATTACGAAAGCCAAAGTCCAAAAAACATGAGTTGCCTTTGCTCTCTCATCCAAATGGCATGGATCAGAAGAACGCCAATGCGTTGGTCCAGATTACGTGACAAAGGGATTCAGCAACAACAGAGTAGCTGCAGATGTTATTGGCCGCAAAGACCATGAGAACAATTTTGCCGCCCTGGATGCGTATCGAGAAACCTGACCCTGATCGTGTGCACTCTGGGTGTTACCCGGAGCTACGCTTACGTGATTTCCCGGTCTGACTCAGCGATCTTGAATATGCGCCAGTGCGGTTTCGATATCCTCGCGGTTATCAGGGCGGATAAGGCGGGTGATTTCATGCCCATCCCTGAAAAAGATCAGAGTCGGCCACAACTTCACACCAAGCGTCCGGCCCAGCCGGCGACCTTTTCCATCCTCCACTTTTACATGTTCAACCCCGGAATGGCGCTCCATGGCGGCCTCAATGTGTCGCTGCGCTGACTGGCAGAATCCACACCAGTTTGTGCCGAATTCAATCAACAAAGGGCCTTGGGTATGGGCGAGCTCCTCCGGGCTTATGGATTCGGGCGTATAGTGGTTGTCAAAAGACATTATGATTCCTCAGTGAGTGGCAGTAGAAACCGTGATGGACAACTTTTGGGGGCCGGCTTCCCTTAATAGGTAGTTTGGCTGCGGGGCTGGTATTTCAAGGGGGCATTACTAGTATGCCGAAACATCAGAAGGTTGCTCCGATGAAGCTCGTTCTTACCGTGCTTGTGGGCATGGTCCTTATGGGTTGCACACTGCCGCAACCCGCCCTCAATGTGAAAGACTCGGACTCTGCCATCATCGGTGAGAAGCCCGAGGGCTACCCAAGAACCTTGATCAAACGTCTGCCTGATTTGCCCGGCTTTTGTATCGAGGTGACGGAAAACTGGAGAGAACACCCGTATCAGGGTGAGACGATTTGGCTGAAGGAAAAAACGATAAAGAGTTTGAACTGCCCTGGAAAAACCTCGCCAGGAACGTCGCCCGATTTTCGGATCAAAAGGCCCAACAACTGATCTTTCCAACAACAGGAGTACTACTATGACCGGCCCTCTCGATGGCGTTCGCATTATCGATCTGACCGCGATGATATCCGGCCCTCTGGCGACCATGATGTTGGCGGATCAGGGCGCGGAGGTGATCAAGGTTGAGAATCCGGCGGGTGGGGACTTCACCCGTTCCGCGGCCAACCGGCGGGGCGATATGTCTGCTTTGTTTCTGAACAACAACCGCAACAAGAAGTCGGTGGCACTGAACCTGAAAGAGCCGGAGGGCCGCGAAGCGCTTTTGAAGCTGGTGGCGACGGCCGACGTGTTTGTGCAGAATTTCCGGCCCGGGGTTATCGAACGTATGGGTCTGGGAGAGGACGAACTGCGCAAGGTGGCACCCAACCTGATTATGGTGTCAATCAGCGGTTTCGGTGATTCCGGCCCCTATGCCCAGCGCCCGGTTTATGACCCGCTGATTCAGGGACTTTCCGGCCTGGCCACCGTGCAGGCCGGCTCTGACGGTTATCGCCCGCAACTGGTCCGAACCATCCTGCCGGACAAGCTCACCGGTGTTACCGCAGCCCAGGCAATTACCGCTGCCCTCTTTGCCCGCGAGCGCACCGGTGAGGCACGGCACGTCAGATTATCCATGCTGGATGCCATCATCGCGTTTCTCTGGAGTTCGGACATGGGCAGCCAGACCTTTGTAGGCGCGGAGCTTCCGCAACAGGAGGCGGCGAGCTTCCAGGACCTGATCTATGAGACGACTACCGGCTACATCACGATTGCGGTGCAGAGTGACCGCGAGTGGCAGGCAATTATACGCGCACTCAACCGGCCTGAATGGGCCGGGGATCCGAGGTTTCTCACCGCAGAGCTGCGGCAGGAAAACATCGACGCCAGGCTCGACCTGATTCAGTCGGTAATCAGAACAGATTCCGCGGAGCATTGGCTGGCGCGGCTTGAGAAAGAACAGGTGCCCTGCGCACCGGTCCTGACCCGCAGCCAAGTGCTGGCCCATCCCCAGGTCAAGGCGAATGGCCTGCTGGTGAACTACGAACACCCGCAAGCCGGACCGATTCGCCAGAGCCGTGCGCCGTCGCAATTCTCGCAAGAACAAGATCAGGAGCTACGGGGTGCTCCGGCTCTGGGGCAGCACACCAGAGCTCTGCTGTCAGATTGCGGTTATTCGCAGGAGGAGATTCAGGCTCTGATTGATTCAGGCACCGCGGGCGTCGTTCGCTGAGAAATTCCGGGCTGCTGGGCAAATGGTTCGTCGCTCGCCCCGAATGCCTGCCTGCCATCCGGTGTCCGAGAGACTGCTACCGGCCATAGCTGAGCTCCCTGTTTTTACGCTTGGTGCGCCACCGAACAGACCGGACAAAGCCAATAGCCTATTGTGGGATCAGATGAGGCAAAGGAACAGCCTGGACAGGATGTCACATCATGCGCCGCAGAGATGAGGCGCGATCAAAGCTCAGGATTGGGGCTATTAACGGCCCCTCTTTAGCAGTATGGCTATGGACCCGCAACGCCTTTTTGCACCGGCCTCGCTCCCCGCGCAGGCCGTTTTTTTGATAACAAACCGGGACAGGTTCAGCACCAGGTGTGCGCTATGACGTCCTTATTTCCCCGTTTATCGTATGCCCTTGCCCTGCTGGTTCTTCTCGGATTGTCCGGGTTTCTTCTGGCTGGCGCTCAAACCCTGGTGAATACGATCGAGAGAACCGCCCCGGAAACCAGTGTCAGTTCCGGGCTAAAGTCCGGATTCTCTCCGTTTCGGGATGAATCCGTCCGTGGCCGGAGTTACCATACACCCCCTTTTTGACCGATTCGGAACCCTGTTGATGATCAAGTCCATTGCCCTGGCGACACTGATTGTCGTGCTGTTGGCGTTTCTCGGCTTTCAATACTACATAACATCGGTTCCCGGTCTCTCCGAGCCTGTTTCTGTCGAGGAAACCCGGTTCATCGAGCAGGACAACTCACTGCTGGTGACCTTGAGAGATAGCGAGGGCGATCGCTTCACCGTAGGCCTGCGGGGAGACGTGGCCGACAAGCCGGAAGAGACCGCCCTCTTCTTTATCAGGAATCCGGATCTGGTGCCCTATGTGTATTGGCCCGGTTTGCGAAGCAACGATGAGAAACGGGTTCTTGAGCTGCTTGAGGACGTGGTGAGGAACCCGGGCGAGGACGGGGCGGCATACCGGATTTATACGGTTCTGAAGGACCGTAACTGAAATTTCAGCAGCAGAAAATTCGGCCCGCACCGGAGTCGATGATAGGTAAACCTATGTGTGTTATAACTTGGCCATCACGCCACTCCTTAATCGCCGTTGCCCTGCCGGTTCTTCTCGGATTTTCCGGGCTTGCTGTGGCCGACGTCTGCGAGATGGACGAAACCGATCGCGCTTTGCTGAATCAGGTCAATGAAGCGCGTAGCCAGCCCCGACAATGCGGCGACAGGAGCTTTGAGGCAGCGCCACCCCTGGCCTGGAACTGCAAGCTCGAAGACGCTGCCCGCGCCCATGCGGAAGCCATGGTGGAACTGGAATTCTTCAGCCATACCGGTCCAGACGGCGTCCAGACCGGCAGGCGGGTGAGTGACAGAGGTTACAGCTGGTCGGCGGTGGGCGAAAACATTGCGAGCGGCCAGAACTCGGTTGATCATGTCATTGAGGGGTGGCTTTCAAGTCCGGGACACTGCGCCAACATCATGAATGCCGAATTCACCGAAATGGGCGCAGCGAGGGTTGAGGCGCCGGGCTCGCCGCACTCCCCTTTCTGGACCCAGGTGTTTGCCCGACCGCTCTAGCCAGGTTTCCGGCCCGCTCCACACACGTGTTACATTAAACACACAGGCTTTCAAGCGTAATACCAATACCACATCAGAATGGAGATAGAGGTATGAGTAAGCCCCTTGAAGGAAAAACCGTCGCCATGCTGGCAACTGACGGTGTAGAGCAAATCGAGTTAACCCGTCCCAGGGAAGAGCTGGAGTCAGCGGGAGCGAAGGTTGAGCTGATTTCGATCAAGTCCGGCAGCATTGATGGATACAATCATCTGGATAAGGCTGACAGCTTCAACGTGGACAAAACCGTCCAGCAGGCAGCGGTTGAAGACTACGCTGCACTGGTGCTGCCGGGCGGCGTCGCAAATCCGGATGCGTTGCGCCTGGACAAGGACGCCGTGTCCATGATCGCCCGCTTCGTGGAAGAAGGCAGGCCTGTGGCTGCCATCTGTCACGCCCCCTGGCTGTTGATAGAGGCGGATGTAGTCCGGGGCAAAACGCTGACATCCTTCCCCAGCCTTCGAACCGATATCAACAATGCCGGCGGCCATTGGGTTGATCGGGAGCTATGCCACGAAGGCGGTCTGATCACAAGCCGTAAGCCGGATGACCTGGATGCTTTCTGCAGCCGACTTGTGGAGGCGGTTGCCGCCGAGTCCTAGTGGTGCCTGACCGGGGAGGGTCCTGAATGCCTCCCCGCTCACCTCTGACCACTCACCCATCCCGCAATAAATCCGCCGGATCAAGCCGCATGGCCCTCAATGTAGGTACCAGGCCGCCCAGCAAAGCCATTGAGCTGACGGTACCCGCGACCAGAGCCCCGAGCCACCACAGATCTCCTGCCGGCAGTTTCAGCGCCAGGTCCGCCAGTGGCAGGGCGATCAGGGCCCCGAGTGCTGTCGCAAAAACTGTCGCAAGCAAGGTCAGCAACCCGGTTTCAAGCAGCATGGATAGCCGAATGGCCTGATGCCTGGCACCTAGGCAATGCAGCAGGTTGGCCTCATACAGCTGTCGCCTGCGACTGACACTGACCACGCTCGACAGCACAAGCAGGCTGGCCATAAGACTGACGGCGGCAACCGTTGCCAGCCCGGCCGCCGCCTTGTTGAGCAGGTCACCGGCGGTTTCAAGCCAGTCCGCCGTGCGCAGCGTGATGACGTTGGGGATGTTTCTGGCGAGCCATTGCTGCGATTCTTTTGCGGCCTGGTCGCTCTGATAGACCGCACCGACATACAGGTTGATCAACTCATCCAGTGCGCCGTCCTGAAGGATACCCTCGAACCAGAAACGGGTCTGCAGGCCTTTTTGCCGGTAGATCGCCCGGATTTCGACCGCCATTGGCTGGTCCTGGGCGGTAAACTCTATCTGGTCGCCCACCGTCAGCCCGAGTTCGTTGGCTTCGCGATCCTCCATGGCCATGAAGGCGGGCTCTCCCTCTGGCGCCGGTGAATCCCACCAGCTACCTGCAACCAGCTCAAGGCCTTCCGGATTCCCCGACAGGTAGCTGAGCTTGTATTCATCACCCATGGCCTCTCGCCTCGCCTGAGGGCTGTCCGCCAGCACTTCAGATAAGGGTTCAGAGTTAATACTCGCCATACGGGCGCGAACCAGTGGCAGCAGCTCAACCCTGCTGGAGGCATCAAGGGAGGCAAGGCCGGACTCCAGTGAGTCCATCTGATCCGGGAACACCTCGTACAGAATCAGCGCAGGTGAATCCGCTGGTATGGTGGTTTCCAAGGCTCGCAGCAGCGTGGCCACGATCAGGGTACAGGCCACCACCAAGGTCAGCGCCGTGCCCAACGAAAGCAGTGTGGCCCGCAGCGGCGAATCCGGCCGGTGGAGATTGGCCAGCGCCAGCCGACGGGCAAAGTTACGATCGGCAAAGCCGCTATCCTCCAGCGCTTTGGACCCGCGGCGCAGTGCCTTGATCAGACCTTCCAGCAAAGCCCAGAGCACCATGACAGCGAGCAGGAACAGGAATCCCAATTGCGGAGACGGCAACCATAACAGGGTCGCGGAAATGTAAACGGCCAGCAGCAGATAGCTCGCTATCCGCCAGCTCTGCGGTTCATGGCTGGCGGCCTGAACCTGGCCCCGGAAAAGCCCGGCCGGTGGAGCTGCAAGAGCCCTGGCCAGCGCCGGCAACGCGAACACATAGGCCGTCAGCACCGCAAACAGCCAGCTCAGGATCAACGGCACAAACCACAGGGAAATCCAGTCACCGGCACCACCCGGCCCGGCCAGCCCGTAGGCCTCGCCAGCCATGCTGATTGCCACTGCCGAAAGCCCCAGCCCGATGCCACCGCCGACAAGACCGGCCAGGCTGCCCAATATGCCAATCTGGAAAAGGTAGATTCCGACCAATCGTCTGCGGCGAAGGCCCAGGGTCTGCAGCGTGGCAATGGTACCCAGTTTTTCATCCAGGTAAGCATGGATGCTGTTGGCAACTCCCAGGCCGCCGATGAACAGCGTGGTGAACGCGATCAGTATGAGCGCCGTTGCAATCTGGTCAAGTCGCTCCGAAATCCGTTCGCTGCGCTCGGCAAAGGTGGTGGTGTCCCAGTCTGTCTCCGGGAACGCCTGTTCGAATTCCTCCAGCCAGACGGGCAGATTCTGGTCGGTCTGTACCCGGTACTCGTAGTCGACCCGGCTGCCTGGCCGGATCAGTTGCGTTGCCTCCAGCGCCTGTTCGGAAATCATGATTGGCAGGCCGCGCCAGTTGGCATTCAGGCTGCGATCGGGCTGCGCCTGAATCAGACCGCTGATGCGAAAGGTGGCTGCACCGATCCCGATTTCGTCGCCAACTGACTGGCCCAGGCGCTCGGCCAGCATGGGGTCGATGACGGCGCCCCAGAGACCGTCGTTTTTTGCATTAAGCTCGGTGCGTGGCCTGTCTGGCGTCAGTTGCAGCTCGCCGTAGAGTGGATAGGCTGCGTCGGGAACCAGTATATCGGCCCTGAAGAAGCCTTCACCGTCGCTGCCACTGACAATGGTGTCGAACTCCCTGACCAGCGAGAGTCTACCGGTACGGCCGATCCACTCGAGGACGTCATCCGGTAACGGCTTACTGGCCTCAAGCTCGACGTCGCCACCCAGCAGCGCGCGGGTATCGGCCAGCAGGCTCTGCTCGATGACCCGGTAAAGACTTGCCGTCGCTGCCACCAGGGTAACGCCAAGGATAAGGCAGGCGAGGAAGACCTTGAGAGCAGAGATGCGCGATCGCAAATCGGTGATCGCGAATTTCAGCATCCACAGGGGATTCGCGGCATCAGACGTCATACAGGCGACCGCCTTCCATCCGCACCCGGTGCTGACAACGTCCGGCAACGCGTTCGTCGTGGGTTACCAGTATCAGTGTGGACCGGCTCTCCTTGTGAAGGTCGAACAGCAGCGAGAGCACCTTTTCGCCGGTTTCCTGGTCCAGGTTGCCTGTTGGCTCGTCACCCAGCAGCAGGCTGGGCTGGTGGACCAGTGCCCGGGCAATCGCCACTCGCTGCTGCTCACCGCCGGAAAGCTGCCCCGGGTAATGCTGCAATCGGTGGCTCAGGCCCACGGCATCCAGCATTGCAAGGGCCTGCTCGCGGGCGCTGCCCTGCCCGGCAATTTCCAGCGGCAGGCTGACGTTGCCAAGCGCGGTGAGGCCGGGTAGCAGATGGAACGACTGGAAGATGATACCAAGGTGCTCACTGCGCCAGTCGGCCAGCGTGTTGGAATCCATATCCCCCAGGCGCCGACTACCCACCAGGATTTCGCCCCTGTCCGGGCGCTGAAGGCCTGAAAGCAGCAGAAGCAGAGAGGTTTTACCGCTGCCGGAAGGGCCGGTAATGGCCAGGGTCTCGCCGGGCGGAACCGTGAGGGAGGCATTATTGAGTACCGAAACGGTGCCCGACTCTGTTGGGTAGGCGAGGTGAATATCACTCATCTGCACACTGGTGGACACAAAGGCACCTTTCTTCGGGATGTTGGAAGTCGCGAACAGGTTAAAATACGGAACGTTTTACAGACCAGCCCAGTGTGAGTGAGATGCAATCCCAGCTGCAACCGGCCCCGTACATCTTCGCCAAACCCATCGCCACCGGAAAACCGCATGCCCATTCCCTTAGTTCACCACCCTGACTACAGCTTTCCTTTCCCGGAAAGGCACCGCTTCCCCATGGAGAAGTTCGGGCTGCTGGCCGATCACATGCGCTCACAAGGGCTGCTTACTGCTGGCAACAGCTACCGTCCTGCGCCCTGTCGCCAGGCCTGGCTGACGCAGACTCACTCCCCGGATTACCTTGCCCGCTTCGCCGGCAACCGGCTCTCGGCCCGGGAAACCAGGCAGATGAATCTTCCCTGGAGCCCGGGGCTGGTCAGGCGTACGTTTCTGGCACCGTCCGGCACGGTTCTGACAGCGCAGCTGGCGCTGCAACATGGTGTTGCCTGCCACCTGGCCGGTGGTACCCACCACGCGCATTTCGACTATGCCGCCGGCTTCTGCATACTGAACGATCTTGCCATCGCCGCCAACGTACTTCTCCGGCAGGGCGGCATAAAGCGGGTACTCATTTTCGACGTTGATGTGCATCAGGGGGATGGCACCGCCGCCTTGCTGGCCGTTGAACCAGGGGCATTTACCTGCTCCATTCACTGCGAGCGCAATTTCCCGTTCCAGAAGCAGGTCAGCGATCTAGATGTGGCCTTACCGGATGGAATGGGTGACAGAGACTATCTGGCGGTGGTCAGTGAGACTCTGCAGAAGGCGCTTGAGTTGTCGAGGCCAGACATTGTCCTCTACGATGCAGGAGTGGATGTGTTTCAGGGTGACCCTTTAGGCAAGCTGAACATCTCGGAACCCGGCATTCGGGAGCGGGATTATCAGGTGCTAAGCGAACTGAAACGTCGCGGTATTCCGGTGGCGACAGTGATCGGTGGCGGCTACGATGATGATCGGGTCAAACTGGCAAGGCGCCACGGAATCGTCGTGGAAGAGGCCAGCCGTGTGTTCGGCTCTGGCTGAACCTTTATCCGGGAGCATTCTTATGAAAAACGACGGCACCCGCAAACTTCAACTAAGGTAAAGGAAATATAGTCACAATCCGCTCTGGATTTTCACCCATTGCTCAAGACCGAACCAGTCATGGATATGACGAAGAACCGCACCCCTTTAAAAATAACGTTGAGAGTTCTGCAGTGGGCGCTGGCCGCTTTCCTGGCGCTGCTGGTGGTCGCGGTTCTTGCCATTGAATTGATGTCTTGGAATTTCCTGAAGGGGCCCATCACCGATCAGGTTGAAGCCATGACTGGCCGTGACATGGAGATTACCGGTGACATTTCGGTGAGCGTCCTGCCCCGCCCACACCTTGAAGTGGGCAAAATGACGCTGGCCAATGCCGACTGGGCGCAGACCCCGGAAATGCTCACCGTTGGGAGCCTTGAGCTTGAACCCTCCATCACCAGTCTCTTCAGGGGCGAGCCAGCCCTGAAATCCTTAACGGTAACGGAACCCACACTCAACCTCGAAAGCCGCGAGGACAAGCCGGGCAACTGGGTTCTACCTGAAATGACAGATTCAGGCAAGGCTGACGGAGGCGCCGGTCTGCCCCTCGCTGTCGAGCAGCTCAATGTCCATGACGCAAAGATCCGTTACTCCCCACCTGAAACGGAACGGCCGCAGATGTTATCCCTCGCCTCGCTGGTGCTGGACGGTGACAGGTTGTCCCTGAACGGGGAGGCCGGAATATGGTCAGGCGGCGAACGCCTGGTTGTGCCCGTCGAACTTTCGGCCGCGGCAGACCCCGGGTTTGCCAATAGCCAGTGGGGGTTATCTGATATTCAGGCCCGGGCGGGCGAGGTCCGTATCGACGGCAATATTGATGTGGATACCGGTTCCAGCCCACTGTCGATAACCGGAAAACTGCATTCACCCTCCATCAACGTCACCGAGATTCTGGCGGCACTGCCTGAATCCCGGGCAAGCGAAGAGCCCACGGCGGTATCCATACCAGTGCTGCCAGACCTGAGGGGGGACATCCGTCTCGCGGTCGACGAGCTCATCCTGAAGCCGGCAACATTCAGCAACGTAGAGGCCCGGCTGCGTCCGGGCCAGCACGAACTGATACTGGAGACTCTGAGTTTTGACGTGGCCAGGGGCCGGGGCGAAGCCAGGGCCCACCTGGTCAGCAACGCCGGATTTCTCAACGCGAAGGCCCGGCTGGACCTGCAACAAGTGGGGTTGGATGGCACTGGCCAGAACGCAGAACCCGCAACAACCCTGGATGCCGAACTCGAACTCGGTCTCAGCAAGATGCAGCAGACTCCCTCCCTGAAGCTGAAAACTCTTCTGGAGCACCTCGACGTTGAGGTTGCCAGGGCGTCCTACCGGACCAGGGGTCCGGACACGGCGGCTGGCAGTGACCTGGACCTCAACCTGCAGCAGGCCGGAGACCCCCAGGCTCCGGTACTCTCGTTAACCGGGCGCTTCCAGGGCAAGCCACTGGACATGACCCTCGAGGGTGCCCCCCTGACGGAGCTGGCGGAAGATCTCACAAACTACCGGCTACAGGCGCAGGCTCAAAGCGGTGAACTGTTCGCCTGGGCAGACACACAGCTGGGAGCGCTCCTGACACCCGAAAGCTTCGGCGGTAATCTTGTGCTCCAGGGCGATGACGGTCAGGATCTGGAAGACTGGATTGGAGTACCATTGCCCACCCTGCCGGCGTACCGACTGTCGGGGCGGTTGAGCCGTGACGGGGAACTGTGGTCTGTCACTTCCCTGGATGGCCACATCGGGGTCAGCTACCTGGACGGCGAGTTCCACTTTCGCACTACGGACCGGCTCGTAGTGAATGTTGACCTTCAGGCTGATCGCATTGAACTCGCGCAGTTTATGGCGCAAAGCTCTCAGCGCACCCCGGCAGCAACCGGCCTGGCAGAGCCACGGAGCGCTGATTCGCCCCTGTCAGCCCTGCGCAGATTCGATGGCCAACTGAATCTGCGGGCAGGAGCGCTGGTGCTCCCGGAGACGCCGGAGGTGACAAACCTGACACTGTCCGCCAGTCTGGATTCCGCCAGGCTCCGGGTCGAACCACTGGACTTCGATATCGCCAGGGGCCATTGGCGCAGCTCAGTGGCTCTGGATGCCGCCGATCAGCCTGCCTCGGGCATCATTGACGCCACGTTCGAGAACATCTCCCTGAGCCTGCTCGGAGACACCTTTACACCCCTTGAGGATCGCCTGGGCAAACTTTCCGGACGGCTTCACCTGGGTATGACCGAGTCCCTTGCGGTGGATCAGCAGGAGGATCTGGTCCTGCCCTTTATTGGCCGCCTCTTTTTCGAGCCCTCGCAACTGACGTTTACCGACCCGGAAGCCGACACGGATATGACCTTGAGCCTTCGCACCGAAGGCCTGGATTCCCCTGAGGCCAATGAGCAGACCTTCTTGATCGACGGTGATGGTGTGTATGACGGCTCGCCCTTTACGCTACGGTTTCGCGGCGATCCCCTTTTAGCAGCGCGGCATCCGGATCGCCCCTACTCACTTGAACTTACAAGCGCTGTGGTTGATAGCCAAATCGAGGTTCGGGGCACGGTTCTGAGGCCGTTTGCGCTGAAGGGCCTGGATCTCTTGCTTGATCTGGAAGGCCCCAACCCGAACCGCCTTAGCCGCCTGCTGGGTGTACCGCTGCCAGATCTGCCCCCTTACTCTCTGGCGGGCGATCTGTCCTACAGGGATGACCGCTGGACATTCAAAAATATGGATGGGGTAGTTGGTGACAGTGACCTGGGTGGACAGGTTGGTCTGGATATCAGTTCGAGCCCTCCGCACCTGACGGGAGAATTATACTCCGATTCCGTCGAGCTGGAGGATCTTGGAGTACTTGCAGGTGCGGAACCGGACTCTGCTGACAGGGAGTCGCAAACGGACTCAACAGGGGGCGATGGGAAACGGTTCGTGCTGCCTGACCAATCCCTCATCACATCTGCCTGGCAGGATCTATCCGCGGAGGTCCGTTACCGGGGAAAATCCGTGCGGGCTGCGGGTATCCCCCTGAGCAACGTGGTCATCGATTTCGAGCTCGCAGACGGCCGTGCCTTGTTCGAGCCGCTGGGTTTCGGGGTAGGAGATGGTCAGGTGGACTTCAATCTCGACATCGATTCCAGACCGGCGCCTCCGGAAGGGACACTGCAGGTGGAGGTGCAGGCGGTTAATCTCGACAAGGCGCTTAGTAACTGGGACCTGGCTAATGACAGCGTGGGCACTGTCGCCGGTCAGGGCAAGTTCTGGGTGAACGGCAGCTCCATCGCAGACCTGCTCGGCTCCGCGGATGGCGGCATGGTCATGCTGATGACCCAGGGCAAGCTGGATGCCCTAATGGTCGAACTGGCCGGGCTGGATGCCACCCAGTCCTTTCTGAGCTGGGCGCGTGGGCGGGATCCTATCCCCATAGACTGTGCCTACGCTGATCTGCAAACCCGGGACGGTGTCGTCAGGTTCGACACTCTCGCTGTGGATACCACAGATACCAGCTTTTCGGGTATCGGTACCGTAAACTTCAACAACGAGCGCCTGGATATCACCATTTTTGCCCATCCCAAGGATGTCAGCGTTCTGTCGGCGCGCAGTCCGCTTCATCTTGGCGGCACCTTCAATGACCCGGAGCCCGGGCTGCAGACCGGGAATATGGCCGTGCAGTTAGCCAGCAGTGTCGCTCTGGCTGCCGTCACCACTCCAGTTGCTGCCCTTCTGCCTCTGCTCGACCTTGGCACGGGAAACGAACTTCCGTACTGCGACGGACTGATAGGCCGGAGTATGGAGGCCATCAGTGAAAACCCGGAAGGCAAAAATAAGTCTGAAAACAATGAACGCTGACAGTCGTTATCTTGTGCTCTGGCTAATGCTCACCAGTGGTTGCGCTGGGTTCGATGGCTCCGTCATGGCGAGACAGGATACCGCAGAAGCGGTGCGGCTGAAGGCTGTTCTGCTTGAGACGGAGGACCTGGCCGGTTCTGCCATCAACATCACAATCGACGAGAGCGAGATCCTGCTGGAGGGCTTTGTGGAAACGGCCACTCAACGGCAGCGCGCCGAAGAATTGGTGCGGGAAAACAGCAGCGTGGATGATGTCAGTAATCGGATTGTGGTTAAATAATCGCGAAGGTATAAAGGCGCTGGCCCTGGAGCGCGCCCTTTTCGCACTCCAGGGCCAATAGCCTGCCAGTGACGTTTTAGTTGTAGGAGACGATAGTCTCAGCGGAAATCTCGGTTTCATCGAAGACGCCCAGGTCAAGATCACCCGAAACGCTGACAAAGTCGCCCTCCTCGATCTGCACTAAACCGACATCATCCAGTGGGTTGTAACCCATTTGCATGGTGTCAACCGAGACCTCTCTGTCCCCGGTATCTACGGTAAATTCACGGCCGGAAACCGAGGTAACGGTACCAGCGACCTGGAAATCGTAGTCAGCAGGCACACTGAGATAAGTATAGGTTACCGGCAACACCTCTTCCTCATCGGCCGCCGACGGGGCGGTAATCACGGTGTCCAGATCCTCAACATATACACTACCGGCTTCGATTCTTCGGTTCTGGTAAAAACCATCGTCGACCCGACCATAAACGGTAACGCTGTCGCCTTCGTTTATCATCCAGGCATCGCCGATACTGTCCCAGTCATCAGTTTCGACGGTTATCGTGCCTTCTCCATAATCCAACGTAAATTCGCTGGGAGTATGTGATGCCACCTGACCGCTCAATGACACCCAGCTGCCATCAGGCTTACCTTCAACCTGTGCCGCTGCTGGTGCCGCTAATGTAATTGCAGTGGCTGCACCAATTGCACTTGTTGCTTGTAGTAGAGTTCTGTTTTTTGCGATGAATTTCATATCTTCCTCCTCACGAAATATCCGTGATATGAATTGAGACTGAATACGAACTTCAAATACACCAATTTAGCTAAGCATACTTTGCCCTCCTGTTGTCAACACTGCAGAAGCCGCAAACTACCGTCGTTTCCAGTTCAGTCGGAAACGGGCGTGAGCGGACGGGTATTCTCCCTTGCACCCAGGAAACCTGGCCTCGGTGACTTGCCGGAGAACGGTTTTTCCAGGCGGTTATCAACGCTGTTGTAGACAAAGAACAGGTTCGACCGCGGCCATGGCGACATATTGGCATTGGACGCGTGCAGGGTATTGCACTCGAACAACAGCAGCGAGCCGGCTGGCCCAAGGGGTTGCTCGATGCCCCGGGCGTTAGCAAGGTCGGCGACTGCCTCACGGGGAGGTACGCCAACCGTCTGATTCTTGAGTGACTCGGTCCAGTTGTTATCCGGAGTCTCCCCCGGGCAGGGAACGAAAGACTGGTGTGACCCCGGGATCAGCATCAGGGGCCCGTTAAAGGCATTGTTGTCGGTCAGCATAATGGAGGCACTGACTGCCCTCATGGCCGGCATGCCGTCCTCGCTGTGCCAGGTCTCGAAATCCGAATGCCATTCGAAACCATTGCCACAGAAGCCGGACTTGTCGTTGATGCGGGACTGATGGATATACACATCACTTCCGAGCAGTTGCTGCACCATGGACAGCAGATGGGGGTCGCGGGTCATCCGATCGAAAGCACTGGAGAGATTATGCATGTCGAAGACCGAACGAACCTTTTTCTGGTCCGGGTCCATGATCACCTGGTCCTTCTGGCACATCACCGGATCCTTTTCGATCTGATCCAGCTCATCAAAGAAAGGCGCAACCGCCTCCGGCGAAAAGTAACCTTCCAGAGACAGGAACCCGTCGCGTTCATATTTTCCCAGCTCGTTTTCGCTCAGCGGTCCTTCAGCACGTTGGACAGCGTCTGCGTGAATCACCGGCTCATTCCTGGGGAAGCGTCCTTTGGTATAGCCTTCCCGGGTCGGATAGAAATCGGTTGTCTGTAACATTGCTGCTCAATCCTCATTGATTTTGTTACGTTAAATGTCGAATTGACGGTAGCATGGGAGCAAGCGGGCAAGAGATAACCTAGGTTATAGGGTCGAAGTGCGGGTGCATTCATACTCCACGAGGGGCCAAGCAACTGTGCGGTGTCAAATGAGGAAATAAAATGAGCAACGATTCCGACGATAGCTGTATCGTCAAGCACTTCGAGTCCTATGCGGAGCTCGATGAAAATAGCCAGCAGCTTTTACTTTCCCTGGAAGAGGGTCCGGAAAAGTGGCCCAAAAATACCATTCTGTGGCAGCAGGGTGATCAGTCCGACAGCTTCTACACCCTCAGCAAAGGCTGGGCCTGTTCTTTCCGCGACCTGGAAGACGGAACCAGGCAGGTACTGGATGTCTACGTGCCCGGAGATATTGTGGGACTGCGGGAATTTTCCTTCCGCAAGCGCATCACCAGCGTCGTCATGCTCAGTGATGCCGAACTCTGCGCCTTTCCGAGGCACCATCTGGACCATATTTTTTCCAGCTCATTGGTGCTGTGCAGCGTCATGTTCATGATTACCTCAAGGGACCAGGCGATTCTGCTGGAGAGGCTGGTGAATCTCGGCCGCCGCTCGGCCCGGGAGAAGCTGGCGCATTTTCTTGTGGAACTTTCGTACCGTCTTCTGCGAACCAATGCTTTTGTCGAGAACCACTTGTCTCTGCCCCTGAGTCAGAGTGTACTGGCCGATGCCCTGGGCCTCAGTGCGGTGCATGTGAGCCGGACATTCCAGGAATTTCGTCAGGAAGGCCTTTTGAATACGGGCAACGCCCATCTGGAGTTATTGGATATAAATGGTCTGCAGTCCGTGGCAGGGTTCGATGAATTCTATCTGGAGAGTCCGATCAGCGAATCTTAGTCATGAACGATCAGTTGGGCCTTGCCAGAATCAGTCTTCGTTCTGTTGGGCGCGTTCCTGCTCTTCGCGCACCCCCCTCACTGCGTGGTCGGCAATAAGCCCCTGCCCGGCCGCATGCTCTGCCATCGCCAGATTGTCGGCTGCCAGTATCAGATCACAGCCCGCCTCACGGGCTTCCCGGGCCAGCCTGTCGATGGCCTCGGAACGCTCCGGCGTATTGCTGACGTCGCGAATATAAATACCCAGGATACGACCGGGATGTTCACGCAGAATGTGGTTGTAGATCTCCGGGTCACGTTGCCCGGAATCGCCAACCAGGATAAATCGCATGTCCGGGTATACCTCAAGGATGTGGCAAATTGCGTCCTGCTTGTGGTCCTTGGCCCTCCGTGGCAGCAGACTGCCGCGCTTCATTCCCCATTCCCGCAGGATCAGGATCGGTCCATTGGGGAGCCGGTTGCGGTGGAACACCTCCACCAGTACCTGGTAGATGCTCCAGGGAGCCCGGGAAACATAGAACAGCGGGTTTCGCTCCTTCTCATCGCTGCCGGCATGAAATGCCTGATACAGGGCCGGCACACCGGGAAAAACCACACGGCTTTCGGCACCCTGTGCAAACAGGCGGCACATCATCATGGCGGTATTGGCAACGCCTGTGTAGACCACGGTATCGTCAATGTCGCTGATCACACCGTAACGGGCGCTCGACAGCGGGGTGAAGAATTCGCCGGTGGTAGTGGCTCGCTCGTCAACGGGACTGTCCAGAGACAGTTCCATCTCATGCCAGGCAACGTCTGAGGGCATGGTACCCAGCTCCATATCGACGCGAAAGTAGCCATGACGGTCGGTATGGACGATGGTGTTGGTGTCCTTGTACCGTATCCGCACGCGGGCTCCGACAATAGGCTTGCGCAGGAGCCTGCGGGTCAGGTCGATGAGGTCCCGGCGCAGCCGGTCCTCCCGCCACGATGCCCCGAAATGGGGCTGCCGGAAAACCCTTCCTATCAGGCACACGCGATTGCGGGAGCCATAGCCCCGGTAGGACTGAATAAACAGGCCGCCCCTCCCATTATCGCCTTTTACAGGAGCCGCCAGCACATGAAGCCCACTGCGAAGGGATTGCGCATAACGGTGCAAACGATTCTGAAGCGACATCAGTTCCTCTTTTTAAATTCTCAAGACAGACTTGCGCCCATCGCCGGGAGTGTAAGCTTCGGTATCATAAGGCTTTGGGGAAAACCGGAACAGTCCGCGCGGTTGAAATACCAGCCATTGAAGCCATAACAAATTGTAAGTGGCGGACCCTTCGGCTACCCCTATCATCGTCAAGAAAGGAGTATCACATGGAAACCAGGCGTTACGAGGTGAGCGTCCAGACCAATCTGATTAATGATATCAAGCATCATACCCGCTGGTTCACAGGGCTTGGCGTGGTTTTTCTGGTGCTCGGGATTGCCGCCATTGCCTTTCCCTTTGTTGCCACCATGTCCCTGGAAATTGCCATAGGCATCCTGTTTGTCATCGCGGGCATCGCGCAGGCGGTGCAGTCCTTTTCCATTCCCCGCTGGGCAGGTTTCTTTCTCAGCCTGGGACTCTCAGCCCTTGCACTGATTGTCGGTCTGCTGATGCTCTTTTATCCTCTGGCAGGCGTAATAACCCTGACAACCCTGGTTGCTGCATTTTTTCTCGTTACCGGCATCCTTAAAACGACGTTTGCGTTTCAGGTGAAGCCCGCCCTGGGCTGGGGCTGGCTCCTTGTCGGGGGGCTGTTGTCCCTGGCCCTGGGGCTGTTGGTCCTGTTACAGCTTAGCAAAGCCTACCCCTGGTTCCTGGGCCTGCTGCTGGGTATCGACTTCATTTTCACGGGCATCTGGATGATCGCGCTCGCCAGCCGAGCCAAACGCCTGTAACTGGCAGATAGGGGAACCATTAATCCGCGGAGGGCTTTGACTCTCCGAATTGCAGGACACGGGCGGTGGCTGGTGCTGACGGTTCAGGGGGGCGTTCCGGCACATGCAGGGCCTGCTGCAGCCCGAGCAACGAATCGTACATCATGGCCTGAATGTCCAGCAGTGCTTTCATGGGGCTGCCAGCTACCCGCCGCCGCGCCTCTATCACAAACTGGAGTCCGCGCAGCCGCCGTTGATTGCACCCCGAACTGCGACGAATGCAGTCCTCTATCAATTCCGCGCGCAATACCTCGAAACCTTCCGGGTCGCGCTCAGCCAGATCCTTGAGCTCATCGAACGTGGGCATCTCCATGACTTTCCTCCTTTCCTGGATTCAAGCAATCAGTGCAGCACCACTCGTATTGAAAGTCCCTGTAACCCGCATTCCACAGTCCGGCAAACAACCTGCTTTTGTGCTGGGTCTTTTAGAATATAGTCGGCATGACGGGTTTCATCCTCCAACTGGTCTGTTTAGCGAGTATGGAGAATTTGAAACGCGTTTTCAGTGTCTGAGGCGGGTTCCGGAATTCAGGCGCCCCGGCGTGGCGCCAGAGCCCCCTTAAACGGAAAAGAGTCGAAAGGTAAACTGATTATTGCGGCCAGAGATCCCACAATTCTTTCGGGTGCATCTCCTTGATCTGGATCAGTTCGTTACTGTCCAGGTGGCGATCAAGAACCCTCAGGACAGCTTTCAGGGTTTCCTCGCCGTTGGCTTCGCCTTCCAGTTTATGGTTGAAGGCATCCATGTAGTCCGCTCTGTCCCGCCATTTATGCGGCGTTTCCGCGGGATGCCATCCCTCGAAATAAAGACCACGGACAATGATTGGCAGTTGGGCGGCAAAATCGGCAGCCTCAGTCACCGTAATACGATCCCTCAGGGTTTGCAGTACCGCTTTCAGCCGGGCCCAGGCCTCTTCCTCACCTATGCCGTCAAGCTCATTGGAGATGTCATTGAGCCAGGTATTAATGGTTTTGATGTTGTGGTCGACGATATTGATACTGGATTGCATCAAGCACTCCTTCAAATTGCGTAATGAATAACAGCTTACTGGCAATCCTGAGGCCGTTTGCCCTGATTTCAACAGCTAAAAGATATTGGTACCTTGGGCGGCTGCAGTCAGACCCGGACATTTCGCCAGAGTTGTGTCAGCCCCGGAAAGATTTATTGTTACCTGAGGAGAAACCTTTTGACTCGTAAGATGTTTCGAGAAAAATTCCCGTTTGCTCCGGAAGGCCTCGCCCGCATTCGGTGGTATGGCCCCGGGCTGCTGTGGATGTTGTCTGCGGTTGGGACCGGTTCTATTCTTTTTACTCCACGGGTGGCTGCCGCCTACCAATACGAGCTGCTATGGCTGCTGATTCTGGTTGTATTCTTCATGTGGGTCATGATTCGGGAAATGGCCCGGTTCTCCATTGTCAGCGGTTGTACCATGCTGGAGGGCATGCATACCCTCCCCGGTCCGCGGAACTGGGCTGTATGGCTGATTTTCGTACCACAGCTTCTTGCCGCGTCCGTTGGCATTGCCGGGCTGTCCGCAGTGGTCGGCAGCGCGGCCGGAACCTTTCTGCCGGGCGGGATGACCGTTTACGCACTCGCTACCGTGGGTCTGTGTACTCTGCTGACCACCACCGGGCGATATCTGTTTATCGAGAAGGTTTCCCGCGTTCTGGCGGGGGCGCTGCTTGTGATTACCGTGGTTGCAGCCGCGCTGGTGTTTCCTGGGCTGTCCGAGGTTTCCCCGGGGCTTGCCGCATCATGGCCATCCGACGCTGACCTTTACGTGATCATGCCGTGGGTTGGCACTATTCTCGCCGGCTCCATGGGTATTGTCTGGTTCGGTTACTGGACCGCTACCAGGGGCTATGGCGGTGGCCTGGAAGGACATGAAAAAGATGACGAAATCCCCGCCGAAGCAGAGGCAGAGGACAGAAAAGCCAAGACGGAGTTCCAGCCTCCGGAGCTCGACATATATCGCGCACGGGCATGGATAAGGATCATGACACGGACCGCACTATTGGGGGTCGTTGCCGGCGCAACCGTCATCTGCTCGTTCCTGGTTCTGGGCGCGGAACTCCTGGCCCCGGAGGGTCTCATGCCGGAAGGCACCAACGTCGCCAGCGACCTGACCCGTTTATACGCCGACATCTGGGGCACAACCGGAACCTGGCTGATGCTGGCAGCTATTTTTATTGCCCTTGGAGGAAGCGTGCTGGCCAACCAGGATGGCTGGGGGCGCAGCTTTGCCGACATGACTCTCATTCTTATACGGCACAGGCGCCACGCCGATACACCGGGTTTCATGCTGGGCTCGCTGCGGTGGCTGGAGGCCAGAACCGGTTGGCAAACGCTGGAGCGGATTTTCCTTAAACGGCTTTTTATTGTCGTGATCACCGGACTGGTGCCGGCACTGATCATTCTCCTGTTCCGAGATCCCGTGGAAGTCATGTCTGTCTCGGGCATCATTGCAGCCGCACATACACCGTTTATCGTCCTGACGGCACTGCTGGTGAATCAACTGCGATTGCCAGCGGCTTTAAAACCGGGCTGGCTAGCCACGATCAGCATGGGTCTGGCAGGGCTTTTCTATCTGGGCTTCGGCGTTGTGTATTTCGCGCGCTTCATCGGATGATGCCTGGCGAATTTCAAGGCAGTCGGAAAGCAGTTCGGCCTCAGCCATTGAAACTGCCTGCGGCCGGACCAAGCATAGTTACAGGGGAAAACCAGAAATCAGAACCGGGGAGGAACAATATGCTAAACGTTAATCCAGACACCGTTTGCAGACTGATTGAACTGGCTCAGGCCTATAATGTCCGGGAACCCGTCAGCATTCCGGACGAGGGTAACGGCGCGGCGGACGACTGGTCCCAGCACATGCTGGCTGACCATAAAGACAATACCAGTTACGACGAGTTCGAAACCATCATCAAGGATCTGGAGCCCGATCAGCAACATGAAGTGGTTGCCCTGCTCTGGCTGGGCAGAGGCGATTACGCCCTGGATGAATGGGACAGCATCGTGCAGCAGGCAAAGGAACAATGGTCACCGGAAACTGCGCAATACCTCATGGATCACCCTCTACTCGCAGACTACCTGCGTGAGGGGCTTGAGTTACATGGTTACGGGTGCGATGAAGGCCTTTAAATGCAACTTTCAGCTGAATGCGCCGTGAAAAGGCTGGTTGATTGTCAGTCCTTTTCACGCTGTTTGCGCTTGGCCTTTTCGTAAAGTTCCCGCAATGCCTTGGGCTTTTTGCCCTTGCCTGAGCCGTGCGACTCGAGAATGCGCGCCCAAATCGCGTGCTTCTCGTCGGCGGACAGCTTTTTCCACTCTTTCTTCTCCTGCCGCGTTCGCCCGCAGGCTTTACAGATGTCTTTCTTGTTGAATTCGCACAGGTCAATGCAGGGTTTCTTGGTGATGGGTTCCATGGACTTTGGCTTTTCTCCGTTTAAAGAGGCTTTACGTCCAATGTTGGGGGTAGCAGCCGGTGTCTGCAAGGCCGCCCTAGATTATGCGATCCGCAAGCGTCTGTAACGCTAGCGAAATGGTAATGACAACCGCGGCAGCCCCGAGACTGGCAGTGATCGCATGGCGCCGCCACAACTCTTCCGCTCCCCTGCCAAACCTCAGAATCAGCCACGCCAGGCCGTAATAGCGAATACCGCGGGCGATCAAGGCCGCCAGCACGAACAGGTAAATGGGGTAGCCAGAAACGCCGGCAGTGATCATGGCGATCTGAAAGGGAACAGGTACTATGCCGAGAGCCAGTATGGCGACAAAGCCGTACTGATCGAAAAATGCCTGGAACGACTCGTAGCCACCCTGCATGCCCATACTCTCGATGAACCAGACGCCCACAGACTGATACAGCGCCATCCCCACCCCGTAACCGACCAATGCTGCCACCAGACAACCAAGAGTGGTCACCGCAGCCAACCGCCAGATACGATCGCGGTTGAGGGCCATCAGCGGGATCAGCACCAGTTCTATCGGGATGGGAACAATGATGGTTTCCAGGAAAGACACCACTGCCAGAAACCAGAGCATGTGGTTGGAGCCGTTGATACGCTGAAACCAACGCTGTGCGCGCCTGGATTTGAATACCATCAATGTGCGCTCCGGCCTAGGGTTCGATGCGGCGATACACCGCTTCCAGCCAGCTGTAGATACCAAACGCAAACAGACCGGAAGCCACCAGCACCAGCAGGCTCTGGCCAAAGGCCTGAGTGCTCAGCATAGTGAAGACCTCGGCAATACCACCGGCCTCGTCAGGATCCAGCTGGTAGGCGGCCATAATGAAAAAGACCCCGACAATGACGAACACCAGTCCGCGGATCACCAGGCCGAACCGGCAGATGGGATAGGCCCAATACTTGACCCGCGTGGGCATGTTGAAGTGGCGATCAAATTGCGTTTTCCATGCCTTGATCTCGTGAGCGAACCCGGCTCCCGCAAGTGCAACTCCAACCGCGGCAACCAGCCATCGACCGTAGGACTGGCTCATCAGCCAGGTGGCTATGCCTGCCGCCCCACTCCCTGAGCCACCGGAGGAACCTCCCAGAGTGAAAATCAGGCTGGCCGCAAAGACTGCCAGCATGATGTGAGATATGGAACTTGCGAAGAGACCGGAACGGACCAAAAGGCCCTTGGCGGTGGTGCCGTGATGATCGGTATCCTTGATCGCCTGGATACCGCGCCACAGGGCAAACCCCAGCAGGCCGACAACCATGATCCCGATCAGAACATCTCCCCAGGGCGCCAGCATGACACGCTGCAGTACTCCACGGCTACCGGTGGTCTGGCCGCCCTGTCCCAGTACAGCCAGAGCTGCCAGCCCACCCACCAGCAGATAGACAATACCCCGCGCCCCATAACCCGCACGGGCAAGGAGCATAATCGCATCGCGGTGATCCGGGGTCGTCCTGCTTGTCGCCATAACCATTCCCTGTTAGAACAATCCGTGCTGCTATACTTGCCACACCCTTTGGTCAGCGCTGCACCTGCCATTCAATTGTACTCCGGCGACAGGGTCGGGTGTAGTCAGTTGGGTCGTTTGTTGTTTGTGGGGCATCTGACCCGCCATTATCCTGGATAAGATTTCAGACCATGACTGCTTTATACCAACTGGCAACACCTCTCCCGGAGGCCGAACGAAACAGCAGAATCTACCAGGGCGAACTGATTGTTTTCCGGGGTTTTGATGCGATGGGTCAGCTCACCGACAGGTTACGAGCATATTGCGTCGACTATTTCGGTGATGATCCGACCAGGGCGCACCAATCAATGTCTTCCCCCGAGATTGATCGGGCCGCTGAAAATCTGCACGCAGCGATCAGGAAAGACGATGACGTACACCTAGCGTGGCGTCAGGTGCTGGCTGCAATCGATACCGATCTGAACGAAACGTACGGTGACGGAGTCGTCATTCGAGTCCAGCCACCGCGGTCGGGATCAGAGGGCGAGCGAACGGAACCGCTACGCGCCCACAGGGACACCTGGGGCTCCAATCTACAGGCACAGATTAACTGGTGGGCCCCTCTCTACGACACCACGCCGGAGAGAACGCTTGTGCTGTTCCCGAGCTTTTTTAGCCGTATCGTCGAGAATGATAGTGATGACTGGAATTTTCAGGACATGGTGCAGGCGCACCGGGAAAAAAGCGTTCCCGGTTACCCGCTTCTGCCGACAGCCGCCAGAGCCCCAGGCTGGGACGACGCCCTGGTAGTCAGTCTGCTACCCGGTGATCTGCTGTGCTTCTCAGGTGCCCACCTCCATGCGAGCGTGCCCAATACGACGAACCTGACACGGCTGTCTTTTGAAACCCGCACTGTCAATTGCCATGATATGGCCGGCGGTGCTGGCGCACCCAATATGGATGGTTTGGCACCTTACGTAACCTCCCAGATCTTCAGGCATCTCGTCAGCGGGCAGAAGCTGGGAAAGCTGGCGGCTGTTGCCGCGAGCGACAAACTGAATTCACAAAAAAAGACGTAGAGACGATCAGATGATTGAGTACCTCCCCCACTGGGTCCCCGTTGAGGCTTCCCAGGCCACCATCAACATCATTCTGCTGGGCGTTATTCTGTCGGTCAGCATTTTCGCCGACACCATTGCCGACCGCACGCGCGTCCCGCGGATCTCCATCCTGATGGTGGTGGGGATTGGCATTGCCTTTGTTCAACAGGTGTGGCTTGGTCATCCGGGTGCTGATTTGCTGGGGGGACTGAGTGAGCCTTTGATCCATCTGGCGTTGGTGATGGTGGCTTTTCTGCTGGGCAGCGAACTGAAGCTCGACCGGCTTCGCAATACCGGTCCGCTGATATTGATTATTTCACTGTTTGTGATTATCGGGGGCGGCCTGGTGGTTGGTGCCGGCTTGCTGGTGCTGGGGTTCCCCCTTGTGGTTGCAGTATCACTGGCTGCCATTTCAGTGGCAACGGATCCTGCCGCTGTGAGTGAAACCATTCGCGAGACCAGGGAAAAAGGAGTGGTACCCAGGGTATTGCTGGGCATTGTTGCTATTGATGATGGCTGGGGTATTGTCGTTTTCGGCCTGAGCATGGCGGTTCTGGGCTGGGTGGTTGGCGGCGACGGCCAGCTGGCTTTGCTACATGCACTATGGGAACTGGGCGGTGCCGTCCTGGCAGGTGTCGCCATCGGCCTGCCAGCCGCATGGCTCACCGGCCGCCTCAGGCCTGGCGAGCCCACCCAGGTTGAAGCGATCGCGTTGATACTCCTGCTCGCGGGGCTCTCCTCGTTGCTCGGCGTATCCGCTTTGCTGGCGTCCATGATCGCCGGCTGCCTGGTAGCCAATCTGTCCTACCACCATACCCGGTCGTTCCAGGAGATTGAGCATATTGAATGGCCATTCCTGGTGTTCTTCTTTGTGCTGTCCGGGGCCAGCATTGATCTGTACAAGGCGGATGACGCCATACTGCTGACCCTTGCCTATATTGCCCTGCGCCTGGCCGGCCGGGTGTTGGGGGGCTATCTTGCAGTGACCTTCAGCCGCGCAAAACACCAGGCGCTACCAGGCAACATCGGTCTGGCACTGACACCCCAGGCAGGTGTGGCGATTGGTATGGCACTGCTGGCGGCGGAGAGATTTCCGGAGTTCAGCGATACCATTCTTCCGGTGGTGGTGGCTTCTACCATTATCTTTGAGCTGGTGGGCCCGGTTTTCGTGAAGCGGGTACTGCGCTAACCCGCCGTCGCTGCCGCCCGCTGGCCCCCGAAAACCGCTTTCACATCCTCCAGCACCAGGTAGAGGCAGGGCACCAGAAACAGAATCAATGCCGTGGCGAAGACGATACCGAAGCCCAGAGAGACCGCCATGGGGATCAGGTAAGTGGCCTGCAGTGAGGTTTCGGTAATGATCGGCGTCAGGCCTCCGAAGGTAGTGAGGGTTGTCAGCACAATGGGCCGGAACCGGCGCAGGCCAGCCTCGTAGATCGCCTGCGCCGGGCCCAGGCGCTCACGCTGCCGGTTCGCGTAAGAGACCATGATCAGCGAGTCGTTCACCACCACACCAGACAGGGCAACAATGCCCATGATGCTGACCAGCGACAGCTCCATGCCCAGGATCATGTGGCCGATGATGGCACCTACGGCCCCGAAGGGGATCGCCAGCATGACTACAAGTGGCTGCAGATAGCTGCCAAAGGCTATCGCCAGCAACGCGAAAATCGCCCCCATCGCCAGGCCGAAACCACCCCACAAAGCGGTTGTCGATTCCCGCAAATCCGCCTGGCTGCCCTGGAAGGTCCAGGTCAGGCCCGGAAAGTCAGCCCGCAGTTGTGGCAGTATCTCGCTCTGGATCACAGCCAGTACCTGGCTCGTTGCGGATTTGGGTTGTACGTCAGTGCCAACGGTAATCACTCGCCGGCCATCGCGGCGATCAATAGAGCGCAGGGATTCGCTGATCGTTACCTCGGCCACGTCCATCAGGGGCACTTCCTGGCCGTCGGCCGTGCGGATCACGAAGTTGTCCAGGTAGTGCAGGTCCTGCCGCTGATATTCCGGCAGCCGCACCCTTATTTCGTTTTCATTGATGCCTCTCAACTGGCGCAGGGCGATGCTGCCATAAAAGGCATCCCGCAGCTGCCGGCCCACATGGGTACCGGTCAACCCCAACGCCCGGCCCTCATCGGTGAGGCTGATGTCGAACTGGGGTTTGCCGGTTGAGTAGTTGTCATTGACGCCACGGGTCTGACCGACCTCCTTCAGCTCTTCAACAAAGCGCTGGCTGGCCCGCGCAAGAGTGTCGATGTCGGTGTGGCTGAGATCCACGCTGATATCGTCACGCCAGCTTCCGGGCCCCTGCTCAGCCTCGAAGGTGATCTGGTCGACACCCTTGAAGTCGCCAAGCTCGTTACGCCAGAGCTCGATGATCTCGTTGACGGTCATGTCACGCTCGTCCCCCGGAAGGAGGACAAGTTCGACATCGATGGACCTTTGCCCCCGGACATTGGTCTTGATGCCCTCGACGTTGCGGGACAGGTTGTTTTCTTCAAACAGTCGCTGGGTGTCATGGGTAATGGCCATCGCCATCTCGCCGGCGCGGCGGGCGGTAGTACCAACCGGCAATCTGAGCCCTGCCTCGATTTCATCCGTCGGCGCCTCGGGCATCATGATCATGCCCATGTGGTCACTGACCGCATAGGCGCCGGACACCACCATGATGGTGACGGCTGCTGACAGCGTGATGTAGCGGAAGCGCAGGGCAAGATCCAGCAACGGCCGGTAACCACGGTCCACTACCGCCTGGAATCCCCGGGAAAACACCCGCTGTATGCTGTGCATCCAGTGGCCATAGACGGTCACACTGCCGCGGCCGCTGTGGGCCAGGTGGGCGGGCAGAATGAACAGGGCTTCGATCAGTGAAATCGCCAGCACAAGAATAACCACCACGCCCAGAGGCCACCAGAATTTGCCGGTAACACCGGGAATGAACAGCAGCGGCAGGAAGGCGACGATGTTGGTCAGGATACTGAAGGTGACCGGGCCGGCAATGTCTTTGGCCCCCTGAATGGCCGCCTCCATGAAGCCCATTCCCTGTTCCCGGTACTCGTAGATATTTTCGCCCACCACAATGGCATCATCCACCACTATTCCCAGCACCATCAGGAAACCGAACATGGAAATCATGTTGATGCTGACGTCCATCACCGGCAGGAACAGGACGCTGCCCACAAACGAAATGGTCATGCCCATCATGATCCAGAAGGCCAGCCGGTACTCCAGGAACAGGCTGAGAATCACCAGCACGATTACCATGGCCATGACGCCGTTCTCAAGCAGCATGTCCATGCGATCTTCAAACTGCTCGGCCCGGTTACTGTCGATGCGCAACTTCACCGCATCCGGGAGGGTCACCTCAAGCTCTGCCATTACCTGCTCGACAGAGGCGGCAATGTCCAGGGGTGACTGATCCCCGGTGCGGAAGATCTCGATTTCCACCGAGGGCAGGCTGTTGAAGCGGGAATGGAAGCCGTCCTCCTCGAAGCCATCATGAACCTTGGCGATGTCGCCGAGGGTAACGGCGCCGCCGGAAGCCGCATTCAGAATTACAATGCTCTCGAAGGCATCCGCCCACTGCTTCCGCTCCTTGAGTCTCAGCAGGATGTCACCGTTGTCCGTGGCCATGGAGCCGGCCGGTATGTCCTCACTGGACTGCTCGATGCGGCTGGCGACGTCTGCCAGGGTCAGGTTGTACTTGCGCAACGTTTCCTGGGGAATTTCCACACTCGTCATGTAGGCCGGCACATCGTCTATGACGGCCTGGGTGATCGCATCTTCCGAGAGCAAACGGTTGCGCACCTGCTCACCGAGCTGGCGCAGCGTCCAGATGTCCACCTCGCCGTAGAGAGTCAGCTCCATGACATCGCGGGTTGGCGTCACGAGGCGGATCTCCGGTTCCTCAGCCTGCTCCGGGAAGGTACGGATACGGTCCACGGCCTGCTCTATGTCCTGCAGGGCCTGCATGCGATTGCTCCCGGAAACCAGTTCGAGCTGGATGTTGCCGCTACCCTCGCGGGCGGTGGAGGTCATTTCCTCAATACTCTGAATTCCCTGGACCGCCTCTTCCACAGACAGCAGTATGCCCTGCTCCACTTCCTCCGGGGACGCGCCGGGATAACTGACGGTGATCTGGACCAGATCCAGCTGGAACTCGGGAAAGACTTCCTTTTGCACCTCAGTTGCCATCCAGAAGCCGCCGGCCAGCAACAGGATCATCATCAGATTGGCAGCGATGGAGTTGCGCGCCATCCATTCGATGGGCCCGACCCAGCCCCGGCCTCTGGGTGAATCACTCATTGCCGTCACCCTCCAGCCTCAGCCGGGCACCGCTCACAACGGAGGAGAGTTCGTTGGTTATGACCTGGTCACCGCTCTCCAGGCCTGACCGTACATAGGCATAGTCGTCGTCACGAAAGGCGATTTCAACGTCGCGAATGGCCAGTTGCCGTTCCTCCATGACCCATACGGTGTTGTTGCGGCGCACCAGGTTCCTCTCAAGCCGGACCACGTCATCCAGTGGTCGGCCCTCTATTTCGGCTCGCACAAAGGCACCGAGAATCAGCGGTGGCTTGCCCTCGGCCTCGCCCAATGCAAGGGGATCATCGACCGTGATCAGAACCCGGGCCATGCGCGCATTGCCGTCAAGCTCGCCAACCAGTTGTGTCAGTTGTGCTGTCCGGGTCTGACCGGCGGGCCAGACGGTGTCGTGATGCAGGTTGACGGACGCACCGGGGGAATCCGGATCGGCCGCGAAAGCCAGCCAGCGGAGTTTTGACAGAGGAACCGTCGCCTCAACCCAGTACTGACGGGTTCCCACCAGCCGGCCCAGGGACTGGCCGGCGCTGACCTGAGAGCCCAGGGTTACTTCCCGGCTCAGTACCTGGGCCGGAAACGGCGAGCGGACTCGAGTGCGGGCAAGATCAAGCTCTGCCTGGCGTAAAGCCGCCTCAGCGCCGGCGACTCTGGCGTTGGCCTGTTTCAGCTGCGGTTCCCGCAGTATCAAGGCATCATTTACTGCCTCGATGTCTTCTCCCAGTAACTCGAATTCCTGCCGCGCAACCGCCTGCTGCCCCTGTTCAAGCTCGAGGTCTGCTTTTGCCTGCTGCAGTTCGCTGCGCTGTTGTTGTAAGGCGGCTTCATAATCCGCCGGATCGATGCGGAGCAGCTCTGCGCCTTCCTCGACTCGTCTACCCGGGGTAAAGGCGTCGGCCTGGTGAATGACTTCACCCCCCACCCGAGAGCCCAGCGTGACTTCCCGGGCCGGAACGACCTGCCCCATGACTTCCACTGTGGGCGTGAACCGCCCGCGGCTGACGCTCTGGACATCCACCAGCATGGCAGTCTCACGGGCGGTGTCCTTGCGGGTAGCGGTGGGTTCGGTCTTGAAAATCAGCCAGATCAGGGCGATCCCCACCAGCATGATCATCAGCGACACAAACACGGTCTTCAGTGGGCCGGCTTTGCCTCGCTCAGGACGGACGGCATTCTCGTCGATGGGTTGGCTCATGCCTCGTTGTTCTCCATTGGTGTCGCGGATTCGATACTTCCGGCCAGTGCCCGGTAAAGTGCCACGCGGGTGGTGAGCAGTTGCTGACGGGTGTTCAGAATCGTGCGCTGAAGATCCTGCCTGTCCTGCAATGCGGTCAATACGTCGATGTAACTGACCGCTCCGTTGAGGTACTGGTTTCGCAGCTGCCGGTAGGTTGTATCAGCCAGCTGGCTCTGTTCGTCGAGGCTTCGCAGGCGCCGGCGCTGCTGCTGTTCCCGGACCAGCGCATCTTCAACTTCCCGGATGGCAACAAGAACGGCCTGCCCGTACTCCTGAACCAGTTCGCCCAGTACAGCCTCAGACCGGCGGACCTCGGCACGCCGTTCGCCCCCGTCCACCAGAGGGACCAGCAGGTTCCCGGCCAGGGTCGCCAGCCAGTTGTCGAACAGATCCCCGGCATCGTTCGCCTGTGAATTGATGGATGCCTCGATGGAAAATCTCGGGAACCGGTTGCTGATGGCAGCAGCGAGGTCCCGGTCAGCCGCCTGCACCACTCGCCAGGCCTGCTGAAGATCCGGCCGGCGCTGGACCAGTTCAGCCGGCACACCGGTTTCCGGCAGCGGCGGTAGCGCCGGCAGGGTATCGTCTTCGGGAAGGACACCCTGCCCCGGAGACTGTCCAAGCAGAACCGCCAGCTGATGCCGGAGCACACCGGCTTCGCCTTCAATGTTGCTCAGGCGCTCCCGGGAAGCACTGACCAGCTGACGCTGGCGGAGCACATCGGCACTGTTGTTCTGGCCCATCGCGAAGCGGGACTCAATCACGGTCAGCACGTTTTCATTGGTTTCCAGCTGGCTCTCTGCCAGGGCAAGCTGAGCCCGTTGCTCCACCAGCTGAAACCAGGTGTTGGCAATTTCCCCGCTCAGGGAAATGGCAGCGGCCTGGTAATCGGCCAGGGTTGCCGAGGCGCGCAATGACTCCGCCTCACTTAAGGATTGCACCCTGCCCCAGAGATCTACCTCGTACCTGGCGCTCAGGCCCGCGCTGAAGGTATCGGTATTTGTGGTGTCGGTTTCCTGCCGTTCCGCCCCGGCGGTGGCATCCAGAGACGGAAAAAGCCCCGCCCTCTGCCTGTCTGCCACTGCCCGCGCCTGGCGCAACCTCTGGTAGCTGGCCCGGAGGCCCAGATTATCTTCCAGGGCCCGGGTAACAAGGCTGTCGAGCTGCTCATCATCAAAAGACGTCCACCAGCTGTCGGGCACAACCGGCTGCCCAGTGCGGGTGAATTCTGCCGGGGGCTCTATCGGGGGCTGGGGAGGCTGCTGCTGGCTGGCGCAGGCAGCAAGAAAAACGACAGCTACTACCGGGAGCAGCCGCAAGTGAAGTTTGGTCATTACTTTGGTCATGGACAGCCGGTTACAGTCTGGTGACGAGAATTGCATCAGGCCCGACAATACCATGCAGCGGGCCGGAAGATTTGCCGGAGCGCGATCGCCCACCGGATTTTACACTGTCTTTACGTTGGGAATTCGGGCTTCAGGTCATTCCCCCGGCCCCTGGACTGAGCGGTCCCACCACATCTTGACAACAAAACCGTGAGGCACAGTCAGGGCCGCCAGCCCCCAGAACATCACTCTCACTCCCTCTACCAGCAGACTCGAAGCCGGGCTCCACAGCACCAGCACACCCCAGGCCGCCAGCGCAATCGCAATGGCGCCCAGCGTTGCCGGGGCGGATTTTCGCACCAGAAAACTCACCACCTGCCTGAATTCAGCTTCCCCGAGACGATATTCCGCAATCGACAGGAAGTGGCGAATGCTGTGAACAATACAGAAATAGAAGGTAAACGCGAGAAGCGGTGACAGCAGAATCATGGCTGCGGCCACCAGCACCAGCTCTGTGAAAACACGGGCAGCCAGATGCTCATGATGGCGCCAGACCAGCATCCCGAAGGCCACCAGCCACAGCGCTGCCAGCACCGGCCCGACAATGGTGACCACGGCAAGGACCGTTTCCGTCTCGCGGCTCACCAGCCAGGCAAACAGTTCACTGGTCTGTTCAGGGTGCCCGATCATCGGTCCCAGAACGGTCAGGCTGCCACTCAGCCAGATCAACAGGGAATTGCGGGATGGACTGAGGTACGCCGCATCGGTAAACCCGAAGTGCCAGATAGAAAGCATCAGAAACACGAGAAGCGCCAGTACCGGAAGAAACCAGATCAGGCCCACGAACCCGAGCACAGCCGCAGAATAGGCAGACAGTGCATAGGGCATGGCCTCTGGGCGGTTGCCCGTCAGACGTTTCAGAATCAGCGGGTCGGCGCCGCCATGGGATAGACCGAATACCGCAACCGGCACCAGTATGATCCAGAACTGTTGTTCCAGTGATAATGGTGGCAGCACCAGGGCAGCCAGAACCGCAACCACTGCAGCAACAAGCACACAGCCTTGATGCCAGCGTCCCCGGGAGCTTTTGTGGAGGTTGCCACCCACCGTGCCCCTCGCGTTCGCAGTCATGGCATTACCGCCCGTAGAAAAGGAATCGACGGCAGTGCTGCCGCCACAGCAACCGCATCCCCCCAACGCGGCTGATCATTCATGAAACGCGCCATCTGCTCAGCTGTGGTGGCGGAAAAAAGATCCAGAAACCAGTCGGGGGCGGTTTCCGGGTGTCGGCGTAGCGCCCGCAAAAAAACACGGTCCATCCAGTCCAGCCAATGCTTACGCGACTCAGGCGGATGGAAGTGCCAATGCCCGCTGGCCGCGGCAGCAAGAATCTGGCCTGCCAGCTCAGCGCAGTTTCGTTGGCAGTTGGAAAAGTGATAGCCGGTGGCTGCGCGCATCCAGCCACCACCAACGCCGGCCCTGACTATCCGCCCCTGTTGCCGCGACGGGCTGACTGGCATCATTGGCAGTTTCCCGGATTCCGAGCGTGTCACCGTATAATCTTCGAATCCCCGCTCATCCAGCCAGGCCTCCAACCGGGCCTGGCAGTCAGGCCACTCCCCACCCGGATGAAACGCGGTCCATTCCACCAGCAGGTTATCCCGATCGAGAGGCAGCAGGTACATGAAACAGATATGCTCCTGGCACGGCTGAAAATCCATCAGCTTCGCCATACCCGCATCATAACCGTGCCCGGGGCAATGGATCTCGTATCCCGTAAACACCTGCCAGAAACCGAGCTTTTCATCGACTCGAGTCGCTTCCGGTGGCCGGGTGTCGATAACCGCTCTGGCTCGCCACTGCCCGGCATTTGTGGATATCAGAACGCCATCGGCAGAGTCGCTGATTGCCTCAACGGTGATCCCCTGCCGCAGGCTGAACCCGGGGCAGGACTCAATGCGGGCCAACGCATGTTGGTAAACACTGCCGGCAGGCAGCATTGCATAGGGTGTCTGTTCACTTGATTGCGATACCGAGCGCTCTCCACTGCTAACCTGCCAGTGTGGCCAGCGATGGCTGATCAGGTGTCGGAAAGGGTGATGCTCGCTGTCCCAGAAACACCAGGTGCGGTCGTTATGGTATTCCTTCCGAGGCTCGAGCAGATGCAGGGTAGGCAGCGGCTGTTGTTTCTGCGCGGACAGTTCCAGTAGCCAGCAGGCCAGGCTAAGGCCAGTCAGTCCAGCCCCGATGATCACCAGGTCACAATCGAATTCACGCTCGCCTGCCATCAATCAGAACCGCTGTTGCCGATGGGTCAGACAGATATCCAGCCCCTTGTGCAGGCTGGGGTCGTGGGCAGGCTGTCGATGACTCATCGCCTCAGCCATCAACTGCACCAGCGCTTTTGCAGAAACCCTGAGCTTGAGCGCCGAATTCACCACACTGCGATGCTGCCAGTAGCGTTGTTCGCCCCGCCGCAGGATCTGCCGTCCGATTTCCCGGTAGACCCGCGCCGCCACCGCAATCGCAAGCCGGGCTCGAAACGGCAGATAGCCCAGACCCTGCCAGCCACTGGTGTAGTAACGCTCTGCCAGTGTGAGCAACTCACAGACTCCGCGCCAGGCTCTGTGCTGCGACTCTGAACAACCTTCCACCAGTGCCCCGGGCGCCAGGGTGCCAGCAGCGCCATCAGACGGCAGATAGACCCTGCCCAGCTGAGCGTCTTCAACAACGTCCCGCGCTATATTGGTCAGCTGCATGGCAATACCCAGGTCAATGGCGTGGGGCAAAGCCCGCGATGGCTCACGGGCATGGAGCAGGCAGGTCATCATGACGCCGACGGTACCGGCTACGCCGTAAGCGTACTGCAACAGTTCGCGGTGGCTTGATACCCGCACCGATTGCAGGTCCAGCTGTACGGTTGCGATCATATCCCGCAGCGCCCCCAGGGCCAGTGGTTCTCCTGAGAGTAGCTGCTGCGCCTGCAGGTAGACAGGCCCAAGTTCTCCTTCTGGCGGGCAACGCTCGGCAAGCGCCTGATCCAGCGCCGATAATTTCTGCTGTGCCAGTACCTTTTCGGATTGGGTCAGAGCATCATCGGCGAGATCATCAATGCCGCGGCACAGGCTGTAGAGGCTGGCAGCTTTTGACAACTGCTCGCCGCTCAGCAATTGCCCGGCCCAATAAAAACTTCGACCATGGCGGCGAAGCACCTCGGTGCCTGATGCCCCCCATTCGGCTTGGTGACCAGGCTGCCGATCAGAATGCTGGGAGGAATGCAGAGCCGTCGGTTTCATTTGACACCGCTCATCGCGATCTCGTCAGGGTGAACCTCGGTCACAGGCCTCAACGGGAAAGCCCGGTCGACCAGCCTCTCAACCACACCAGCCGAACAGACCACACCGGGCACGCCGGCACCGGGATGAACACCCGCCCCCACGAAGAAAAGATTCGGATAACGGGGTGACTGGTTGTGAAACCGCAGCCCCGCGGACTGGGTCAGGGTGGGGGCAATGGAGAAGCCACTGCCATAAGGACTGTTGAGCTCGTTCCGGAAGTAGACCGGGGAGATGCTGCGCGTGGCCCGCACCTGTTGGGGCAAGTCCGGCATCAGGCGCGCCGCGAGAATCTCGATGATTCGTTGCTCAAGAGCGGGGGCCAGTTGCTCCCAGTCCTGGTCACCCTGGAGGTTCGGTACCGGTGCCAGTACATAGAAGGCGTCGCCGGTGTCAGGCGCCATGGAGGGGTCTGTCGCCCCGGGCCGATGAAGGTACAGGCTCAGGTCTCCCGGCACCTCGTGCTGGTCAAAAATCTGGGTAAGGATCTCCCGGAAAGTGTCTCCGAATACAATGGTGTGGTGCTCAATCTCAGGGTATGTCTGATGCGTCGTGAAATAGAGCACAAACAGACCCATGGATTGCTTGAGCCGGCCTCGGTGGCTGTCCGCCAGTCGCTGCATCGTTGTCCGGGCAATCCAGTTGTCATAGACATACAACGGGTCAGCGTTACTGACCAGCAGGTCGGCACCAAAGCGGTCACCCTGTTCGGTCACTGCGGCACTGACTTTCAGGCCTGTCATTTCCAGGCGCTCTACGGATTGCCCGGTGAACAGGCGCCCGCCATGCCTCTCAAACAGCTTCGCCAGCGCATCAATCAGTGCCCCTGTTCCACCCTGGACGTACCAGACACCACCCTTGCGCTCAAGGGCATGAATCAGTGCGTAGAGCGACGACGTGCGGAAGGGATTGCCACCTACCAGTAATGAAGGCACCGAAAAAGCCTTCCGCAAACGTTCATCCCTGAAGAACTGCGAGACAAACTGATAAATACTCCGGTCAGCCCGAAGACGCACCAGATCCGGCAGCACTTCCAGCATGTCGGAAACCCGGGTAAAGGGCCTTGTCGCCAACTCCACAAACCCCCGCTCATACATGGCTTCGGCGGCGGTGAGGAATTCCTGATAGCGGACTCCCTCGCCCGGGGACAGGCGCTCTATTTCCGCTACGATGGCGTCTGTGGTATCGCCATAATCAAAGTGACTGCCATCGACAAACTCCATGCGGTAGAAAGGAGCCACCGGCAGCAGCGTGACATGGTCTTCAAGCTTTTCGCCAAAACGCTCGAACAGCTCCGCAAACAGAAAAGGCGCGGTGATAACCGTCGCCCCGGCATCAAACCGGTGGCCATCAAGCTCGAAGGTCCGCGCCCGGCCACCCAGATCTTCATGTTTCTCAAGAACGTCCACGGCATAACCCCGGGCCAACAGCCGCAAGGCAACGGCGAGCCCGCCGAAACCTGCGCCCACAACCACGGCCTGTAACTTTGAGTCAACCTGCGACAATGCTGTCATAACCTTCTGGCGCTCCGGCCGAATGGTGGTTGCGGCGATGTGCCAGCGCCCTTTGCTCCAGTTGTGCAAGCAACGGATCTATTGTGAGCCCCAGAGAGATCTTTTCCCTGTGCTCCAGTTTTCCCAGCAAGCGGCGGGCCCTGTTGAGTGACGCAATGGCATGCCGGGTTGCTCGTCTGATTCGCGGTTCCGCCGCCTCTCTCTGGCCCTGTCGGTGATGGTGCCAAGCATGAAAAGGATGCAGCGGCTGGCGCTTTGATTTCAAGTCATCCAGGTCGTCAATGATCTGGTAAGCCAGGCCAATGGCGGCTGCCAATTGCCTGATACAGTCCTGGGTGTGTTGGTCTGCCCCGCCCGCGGCGGCGCCGCTGATCAAAGGCAACTCTATGAGAGGGGCCGTTTTCGCTGTTGTTGCCTCAAGGTAGGCGCGCAGCTTGGGTAATGATTGGTTTTCGGGTTGCGCGATCTCCACGCTCTGGCCAACAATGATTCGACCCGTCATTTTCGACAGGTGTTGAGCCAGCAGTCGGGATTCGCTGGGATCATCAAGGTCCGCAGCAACGCCGAAAGCGGCGCACAGCAGCAAATCACCTGCACACAGGGCAACGCCATCCCCGTATCGTTTCCAGACACTGGGCGCACCCCGCCGGGTGGTATCCCTGTCCAGAAGATCGTCGTGCACCAGGGATGCATTATGGACAAGTTCGCAAGCAGCGGCTGCCACAATACGATAGTTTCTTGAACTGCCAAAGGCTCTTCCACTGGCGAGTGCCAGTCGGGCTCTCAGCAGGCTCCCCCCTGTCTGTACCTGGTAGCTGCTTGCCGAACTGGCAGGCCCCGCCATCAGGCGGTTCAGGTGATTGGTCATGAGTGTCTGAACAAGCGCAAGTTCCCGCGCCTGGCTCAGGTCGTCCCCGGTTTCAGCAGGGAATCTCCCTGCCTCTTTCATTGAAGTTTCCGGCATAACGGTTGGTCCACAAGAGGTTGTCATTATTGGATTCCTCTTTACCGAGTTCGCCGCGGATGCACGCCTTCCATGGCGTCCTGCTCCTTTTCTGCCCGAGCACTGTCGTGCACGGGAAGTTGATGAGCTAAGCGCAATATTTTCCTTCTGCAAAATCCACCGCTAAAAAGTATCCATCGGACCTCAGGATTCTGTAGCGGTCTTGTAGCCTTCGGCTGCTGACTTGCGCACCGCGATGGTGAAGATCACCAGGCCGAACACAGCTTTCGCCACGATATCTGCAATTGTGTAGCCCACTTCGACGGCGACAATGGCAGAACCACCGGTAATGCCCAGCAGCGGCAGCAGGTAGACGATCGGGTAGAACGCCCAGGAGGCAATGACAAGATAGGTTGCGTAGTGGATCAACTGCTTGACATTGTCAGGCTGCTTTTCGATAGATTCTTTCAGACCCACAACCAGCTGGTAGAGAATGTAGATGAACGGAATCATCGACAGGATCCAGAACAGGAAGCGCGTTCCGGCGCCCTCGGCAACTTCACCCGGGTAACCCAGAACGATCATCAGAGCGGCAGCACCACCCAGTTTGATAGCCCTGTTCCAGGTTTCGTCCTGACTGAGCTTCATTACCAGGATGAGCTCCACGAGCAGAAGTGGCACTGTCAACAGCCAATCCACATAGCGATAAGCCTGGTTGAACGGCTCACCAGTTGCAGCGAGTTCACCGGATGTGACGTCCACAGCCTTGTCCCAGGACAGCATGATCTGCAGGTAGTGATAGGCAGCGATGGCCGTTACCAGACCGGTAATCGTTATCGCCATCCGGTAACCGGGAGCTACTGACGAACGCATCAGCCAGAGAAATAGAGTCGTCGAAGCCATGACGGCCAGACCGAAAGAAAAAGCATTGCCTACAAAGCTATACTGATCCAACGATAGAGTTTCAATACTTAGCATTGTTATCGTCCTTTAAGCTCTGAAATCAGATCACGCGGTAACTGCCAGGTTTCAGCGTCGTGCCTCGACAATCACCAACGCATGTGGTCACACCTTGATGTCTATCAAGAGTTAACGGTTGGTAATACGCCGAGCACTCAGAACCGGATCCCGATGCAGCAGCAAATCGTCCAGCTATTGATATATGTCAATAAGGAAAAACACCATGAAAACCATTGGCCTTCTTGGCGGCATGAGCTGGGAATCGACCCAAACCTATTACCGGCTGATCAATGAAGGTGTGAAGGCCCGCCTGGGTGGACTGCACTCTGCAAGGATGGTTTTGTACAGCGTGGACTTTGCGGAAATCGAAACCCTCCAGCACCAGGGTGACTGGGCTGCGACCGCAAGGATCCTGGCAAACGCTGCGGTGTCGTTGCAGAAAGCCGGTGCCGATTTTCTGGTAATTGCCACCAACACCATGCACAAGGTGGCACCGGAGATAGAACAGGCCCTCGATATGCCCCTGCTTCACATTGCGGATGCGACAGCAAAAACGCTGGCCCGGGATGGCATTGATCGCGTGGGCTTGCTGGGTACGCGATTTACCATGGAGCAGGATTTTTATCGAAACCGCCTTGAAAAGGCTGGCATCAACGTGCTGACGCCGGACCTTGTCCAAAGGGATGTGGTTCACCGGGTGATCTACGAGGAACTGTGCCAGGGCAGGATCAACCCGGATTCCCGTGCGGCGTACCTTGATACCGTCGCGTCGCTCGCAGAGCAAGGCGCCCAGGCCGTAATCCTCGGATGCACTGAAATTGGCCTGCTTATAAGGCAGGCAGACACCTCCGTTCCGCTTTACGACACAACCGAAATTCATGCTGCCCAGGCGGTTGAACAGGCGCTTTCTGATAAGACGAATAAAGAGCAACACTGATGCTTCTAAGTCTGGGTATTTCTAAGCCTGGAGAGTACCGAGTTAATTTCTGTGAGATTTTGTGACGAGAGTTGCACCGATTCAGTAGTGCCGTTGGTTGCCTTCAAAACGCCGAATTCCTTTACACCTTGGGTTTTTCCTGAAATCCATGTCCTTGAATCCGCTGGCTCCAGGATCATTGGCCTGAAAAATGCAATTTTCGGTAGTGAATCCACAACAAGGAAGATTCGCTATGAAATATATGATCACCGGTCTCACCATCTCAATGGTTTCAACGGCCGCCATGGCAGGCACTGCGCCCCCGGTTGTATCTGTTCCGGAACCTGGGATGCTGGGTTTGTTTGCGGCCAGCGTGGCGGCAATCTTTATCGCAAAAAAATTCGGTAAGTAACACCGCTTTTGAAATAGTGCAGGGATCGAAAAGCAGGGACGCTGAACTTAGACAAAAAACACGAACAGTTTGTTATGGCCACCTATCAAATTCTTTACATGATCGGTATTCCGCTCATTATTGCCGCCGAATACCGATTCGCACGGAAGGAGCTTATCCACGATCGCTACGACCGCTGGTTCAGCAACCTCAGCCTGGGCTTTATTAACGAGGCGGTTCTTTTGGCTTCCCCGGTATTGATTTCCCTATTTCTGCTACCAGCATCAGCCTCCATCCTGCACCCTTTACTGGCGGCTTTGGTTGCTTTTCTGGCTCTGGATCTTGCGGCCTACTGGCTCCACCGCGCATACCACCATTTCCATGCCCTGTGGCGCCTGCATCGCGTTCATCACTGTGAACTCGAACTGGATTTTTCAACAACCTTTCGTCATCACCCGGCCGAAGTCGTCGTCAGTTTGCTGGTTATTTACATTGTGATGGCCGCACTTGCGCTGTCGCCACTTCAGGTCATCCCCTATGTGGTTGCAGTCAAGACAGTTCAGCTTCTGGCGCATTCGAATATCCGTTTGAATACTCGCGCCGAGGCTCTGATCAACCTTTTTTTTGTCACGCCGGGCACCCACCAGTTTCACCATTCCACACATCAGCCCCACACCGATTCTAATTTCGGCGAGGTGTTGACGGTATGGGACCGGATTTTTGGTACCTATACCTGCCCCAGGGCATATCCTGAACCCTCATCTTTTGGCCTCAAGGAATTTTCAAATATCAGCGATCAGCGCCTCGGCTCGTTATTGATGCTACCTCTGCGGTAATTCGGCAACGCCGGCTAATGGGCCTTTTTTGTGGCTGCCGAATAGGTCAAATCAATTCATTTAAGATCCCTGGCAACTCAGCCGGAATAGGAGTAGCGTCAAAGTTGTAAGCTGCGCATGCCTGGCCAATTACTGGCAGTACGTATTCAGTTCCTGACCGGTGTATGACATGCCGGCTCCACACCAATCCGGTTATAGGGAGTCCTGTCATGAACACCACACTACGTCTTGGCATTCTTGTCGCCACCCTGAGCATATCCCACCCGCTTGCGGCCCATGAGGGACCGGCGAACAGCGAGTCCGGGAGCAATCCCGACAACACCATAGGCACGATAGACTTTCGAGCTGACTGTTCACAAAGCGTGCGTGCTGATATCGATCATGCGCTGGGTATGATGCATCACATGATGTACACACAGGCGCGGTCGGAATTCGAGGCGATTATCGAGGATAACCCTGACTGCGCCATGGCTCACTGGGGCGTTGCAACTTCGCTGTTTCAACCCTTGTGGGGTACTACCCCCAGCGACGCGGACATCAGCCGGGGCCAGCAGGCCATTCAGCAAGCCCGCAATGCCGCAGAGGACAGGAGAGAACAGCTTCTGATCGAGGCCACCGCTGCCTTTTTTGAGACCGAAACAGACCGTGTCCAGGAGCGCCTGGCCGGGTGGACAGGCGGTATGGATACGGCATACCAGGCTTACCCGGATGATCTCGACGTAGCCACGCTTTACGCGTTGTCGCTGCTCACAAAAGCGCTTTCCGCCGAGGATCGTAAAGCCCTGCACAACGAGGCCGAACAGGTTCTGCGCACCGCCTGGAAGGCTGAACCCTCTCACCCCGGGGCAGTCCATTACACCATACACGCGACGGATGCCGATGGGCGTGGTGATAATGCGACCGAAATTGTGGATTCGTATACCCGAATCGCACCGAATGTGCCTCATGCCCTGCACATGCCCTCACACATCTATGTGCGGCTTGGCGACTGGCCCCGGATGATTGACTGGAACCAGCAGTCCGCGGATGTTGCCGTGAACCACAAGATCGAAGGGGCCACCTCGTTCCACTATATCCATGCCCTCGACTACCTGGTTTACGGTCATCTCCAGCGCGGAGAAGACAGCGCTGCGCGACGTGTCTGGGAGGCAGCACAGGCCAATGGTCCGCACCAGGGAAATTTCCCGGGTGCCTATCACCTGGCGTCGATCCCGGCAAGGCTGGCGGTTGAAACTCGGGACTGGAAGGCAGCAGCGGCCATCACGCCCCAAACCCCGGACTACATCAGCTGGGATAAATTTGCCTGGCCCGATGGTCTGAGCTGGTTTGCCCGCGGCCTGGGCGCAGTCCACACTGGAGATCTGGAGACTGCTCGCGAGGCAGAGCAACAGATGGCGGCACTGGTTGAATCTGCCAAAACCGCGGCGGACGGGCGCTTCACCACCTATATTGAAGTGGATCGCCGGATTCTGGCTGGCTCGATAGCCCAGGCCGAGGGTGATTCCGAGCGCGCCATTGAGCTGATGCGCTCCGCCGGTGAGCTGGAGACCACCGCAGAGAAACACCCGGTTACCCCCGGTGCTCTGCTACCACCCTATGAAGCGCTCGGTGACTTGCTGCTTGCCCTTGATCGCCCGGTGGCAGCTTTGCAGGCCTACGAGGATTCCGACCGAACCTGGCCCAATCGCTACAACACGCTGGAAGGTGCGGCCCGGGCAGCCGATGCAGCCGGCGACGCGGAATCCGCCTCGCTCTGGTCCCGTCGACTGAAAGACGCGGCACCCGACAACGAGCGTACCTTTACTGCGATTTAATAGGGGCGACATGGCAATCGGTCATCGAAGAGTGCACCGTGTGCTGCGAATAGTCGTGAAAGGCTACCGGCACACCAATACCCTGCGATGAGCTATCCATGACCACTGCCACCTGGTTTATATTACTTGGCTCACTACTGCTGGTAGTGGGCTTCACCGCCTCCTACATTAAAACCGTGCCCGCCACATCCGCCATGGTTTATTTGTTCATCGGTTTCGTGGTTGGCCCCATGGGCTTTGGCCTGTTTCACTTCAATCCGCTGGAAGAGTCGGCGCTGCTGGAATTACTGACCGAAATCGCGGTGCTGATTTCGCTGTATTGCGCCGGGGTGAAGATGCCCGCACCCGTGACTTTCAAACGCTGGCGCAACCCGCTTCAACTCGCGGTTGTCTCGATGACGCTGACCGTGGGGCTGGTCGCACTGTTCGGGTATTACTGGCTCGCTCTGCCCCTCGGCGCCGCTGTTCTGCTGGGTGCGGTGGTGGCACCCACGGACCCCGTGCTCGCAACGGAGGTGCAGGTTCGCCATGCCGATGATCCTGACCGCCTGAGATTTGCACTAACCTGCGAAGCCGGAATCAATGATGGCAGCGCCTTTCCCTTTGTCATGCTCGGGTTGGGGCTGCTGGGCCTGCACGAGCTTGGTGACGACGGCCTGCGCTGGCTGGTGGTCGATGTGGTCTGGGCTACCGGCGCGGGCATTGGCATTGGTGTACTGGCCGGCTATGCCGTTGGCTGGCTGGTGCAGAAGCTGCGCACCACCTATATCAGCTCCGAGTTCCTTGAAAGTTTTCTGGGCCTGGGACTGATCGCTTTTGCCTATGGTATCAGCCTGCTGGTAAGCGCCTGGGGATTTCTGGCGGTTTTCAGTGCAGCGGTGGCGTTACGGCATACGGAGCTGAAGCTGGCCGGTCTGAAGCAGCGCTACGAAGCCCCCACGTCTGGAGAAACTCAATCGGGTGACGCGCCGCAGGCTATCGCCCATGTTCACCAGAGCTCGCTGGTATTCAATGAACATCTGGAAAGACTGGCTGAAATCGTCCTGGTACTGTTAATTGGCGGGTCACTGTTCTGGGACTCCTGGAGCTGGCGCGCCGTCGGATTTGCCGCTTTCCTGTTCTTCATAGCACGCCCCATCAGCGTCCATATCGGCCTGCTCGGAACCAACGCTCCCATGCGAATGCGCAACCTTGCAGGCTGGTTCGGGGTGCGCGGTATCGGTTCCCTGTACTACCTTATGTACGCTATTCAGCACGGACTACCGAAGGCTATCGCGCTGGACCTGATTCACCTGACCCTGGTAGTGGTGGCCTTGTCGATTCTCGTTCATGGTGTAAGCGTAAAGCCCGCGATCGCCCGCTTCTGGCGGTCAAGGAAATCGGTAAACTAGGAATTGGACACCGGGCGCCGATGGTTCCTATACTCGAAGTTCATTCAGCTGGAAGACTTCACCTATGCGCGTTTTCGCCAACCCCGTCGGTTCCGGCTCACTCTGGTTTGATAATCTGACCACTGCTGACGGAACACCCGTCGCTTACGATCCCCAGGCACGGGCGTTCCTGCCCATGCCACCCTTCTGCGCCAATCGGGATGTGATCGGCTGTAACTGGATTGCGCCCGAACAGGGCGCCTTCTGCCGCTCCTGCGCCATGACAGCGCTGGCACCGGACCCTTCCATTCCCAATGCCATGCCCAACTGGGCGCAAACCGAAGCCGCCAAACGCTGGGCACTGGACAACCTGGGGCGCTGGCACTGGTTCCGCCCCGAGGACCCGGGCGCACGCCCGGTTTTCCACATGCTTGCCGAAGGCCCCACCCCGGTGCCCATGGGTCATGCCCAGGGTGTGGTCACCATCAGTGTGGCCGAGGCCGACCCGGTACTGAGAATGACGCGCCGCGAAGCCCTGGAAGAACCCTACCGCACCATGATTGGCCACATGCGCCATGAGATCGCCCACATGCTCTGGTGGCGCCTTAGCCTGCGCGAGGACTTCCTTGACGCCTTCCGGGCGATGTTTGGCGATGAACGCATCAGCTACCCGGGGGCGCTGCAGCACCACTATGAAAATGGCCCTCCGGCGGACTGGAAACAGTACTATCTGACCAGTTATGCCTCGGCCCATCCTCACGAAGACTGGGCTGAGACGGCTGCCCACCTGCTTCACCTGACGGACCTCACCGACAGCTTCGTGGCCGGAGGCCTCACTTCTGCGGATGTGCCGGGTCCCAACTGGGACCCCTATTCCGAGCCGGACGCCCAACGGCTGATTCAGATCGCCGCTTCGATCGCTGTGGGCGTGAACCACGTCAACCGATCCATGGGCCTGTCGGACCTGTATCCGTTTGTATTATCGAGTTTCGCGCGCCACAAACTTGCTTTCGTACACGACTGGCTGCGCCGGGGTGCCCAGGGACTTTGACCTGCCTGGCCAATCGTGGCGACGCCCGGTTGGCCAATCCACCTCACCGGCACCGCCGTAACTCCTCTGACTAATCAAGGAGCCGGATCTATGAGCAATCCCGTTATTGCGGACAACAAACCCAAAAAAGTCACCTTGAAAAAAGGCGAGGAGTATCTGTTCTGCACCTGCGGCCGCTCAGATGATCAGCCCTTCTGCGATGGTTCTCACGCCGATACCGATTTCACTCCCAAAAGCTTCGTAGCCGATAAGGACGGACAAGCCGTGCTTTGCCAGTGCAAGTATACCGGAGACGCCCCCTTCTGCGATGGCACCCATGCCCGGTTCGACAGGGGTCAGGTGGGCAAGGAAGGGCCTGACGATGACGATGGGGATGACGAGTCGGATAAGGGAGATGAAGATTCCGCGAAGGCTCCCGAGGCAAAAGCCACACAGGACGAACCAACCGTTGCATTCATCCACCAGCTTGCCCGCGAAGGCCTGGATAATATGGGCCCCCATGGCCCGACGACTGCAATGGGGGTTCCCCGCCATACCCTGCCCCACTGGGATGACCTGCAGCTCATGGTGGCCCAGTTGGCCAGCAAGCCGTTGATGGAAGACGCCGATGTTGCCACGGAGCTGGTCATCGGCCCGGAAGCGAAGAAACCCCTGACCCTGAGCATGCCCCTGTTTGTATCGGACATGAGTTTTGGGGCGTTGTCGGAAGAAGCAAAGATAGCACTGGCGCGTGGCGCGGAAATGGCAGGAACCGGTATCTGCTCCGGCGAGGGCGGTATGCTGCCGGAAGAACAGCAGGAGAACTCCCGTTACTTCTACGAGTTGGCCAGCGCAAAATTCGGCTATGACGAGAAACTTCTGAAACAGGTCCAGGCCTTTCATTTCAAAGGCGGCCAGGGCGCGAAAACGGGAACGGGCGGCCACCTGCCCGGCAACAAGAATACCGGCAGGATTTCCGAGGTAAGGGGCATCAAGGAAGGAGAACCTTTCACCTCACCGCCCACCTTCGAGGATTTACAGTCGGTGGAGGACTTCCGCCAGTTCGCCAGCCGGGTAAGGGAGGTCACCGGCGGCATTCCGGTCGGTTTCAAGCTCAGTGCCAACCACATTGAACGGGATGTTCAGTTTGCCCTGGATGCCGGCGCCGACTACATCATCCTGGACGGCCGTGGTGGAGGCACTGGCGCTGCTCCGGAGATGTTCCGGGACCACATCAGCGTGCCCACCATTCCCGCCCTGGCGCGCGCCCGGCGCTACCTGGATAACCAGGGGGCGAGTGGCCGGGTGACGCTGATTGTTACTGGCGGTTTGCGGGTACCGATTGATTTCGTCAAGGCCATGGCTCTGGGAGCAGACGGCGTTGCGGTTGCCAACAGCGCCATTCAGTCCATCGGGTGTGTTGCCGCGCGAATCTGCAATACCAACAACTGCCCTGCCGGGGTCGCGACCCAGCGAAAGGATTTGCGGCAAAGACTTAACATCGATACATCGTCCAGACAGCTGAAGAATTTCCTCGAGGCGTCGGTATCCCTTATGCAGGTAATGGCCAGAGCATGCGGTCACGACAGCCTCAGCAAATTCAGCAAAGAGGACCTGGCGACCTGGCACCGGGAAATGGCGTTACTGAGCGGTGTTCGCTACGCGGGCCTGATGGACCCTTCCGCCTGAGGGACCGCGGGCTGACAGGGCGACTCATTTGTCGTCCTGCTCCCGCGCCTTGCCCTCGCGGATATTCTCCTTAGCTTCCTGAACCTCGTCACCATCGGCTTCAGGTGCCTCATGTTCGTCTTTACGGGAAGGGCGGAAACACAGAGTGACCAGTATGGGAAAGTGGTCCGACCCGAATGCGCTGAGACGGCACAGTCGTTTTAGGGTGAAATGCTCAGTGATGAAAACATGATCCAGCGGCCAGCGAAGATACCAGCGTTCTGCATGAAAGGTACTGAACATACCCCGCCCGCGACGCGGGTCCAGCATGCTGCTGACGTGACAGAACAACCGGGTGGTTCTCGACCAGGCAACATCATTGAGGTCACCGGCCACTATGGCGGGGTATCCGCCTTTTTCGACCTCTCGTCCCACCAGTAGCAGTTCCGCGTCACGCCAGAGGGATTCCTCGCTCTCACTGGGTGCGGGCGGGCGTGGGTGGACAGCATGCAAGCGGATGCGATCGCCACTGGGCAGTCGCAGCCAGCCGTGTATTGAGGGAATATCGTCCTGGATCAGATATTTTACCTCCGCCTCCTCCAGCGGCAGGCGGGAATACAGGTGCATACCGTAAAGATTGTCCAGGGGTACACGAATAATGGTAGGCCAGTCGCCAAATGCAACGTCCAGTTGATCACCCCACCACTGATCGGATTCCAGGGTCAGTAGCAGATCCGGCTGCTGATCCCGTACCTGATGGATCAACCCTTCGCTATTGCGGTTGCTGGTGAGCACGTTGGCAACCATCAAGGTGACGCAATGGTCTTCGTTCCCGGGCTCCGCAGCCTGAACCTGCAGTGGCCAGAGGCGCGTCCACGGCAATATCCGATAGCACTGCAGCACCAGCACGACGATGCAGATTGCGACGATCCAGACCCGCTGTTCGCCCTGCCCAATCAACAGGGCCGCAACGAAAGTGATGACCGCCAACGCGACTATCTGCAACCGGGGAAACTCACAGGCACGTATCCACCAGTCGTGAAGCCGTACCTTGCCGAGCACAGTAACTGCAAGCAGTACCAGAGCCAGAGCCAACAATATGTAGGTCATTTTACAGGCCTCCCTGGCCTTTTTGCCTCAATGCCAACCTACACAATACATCAAGCAGGTGCCCGGGATCTCTCCTGCTCTGCCAAAACCCTGACCCTCTGGAAATCCTCCTCGCTGAATACACCATTTACTCCTGAAATGGCGGCCAGCTTCATGCCATGTTTCAGTCCCAGCTTGTATATTTCTCGTACTTTTTCCCACTCGATATTCCGGCCAAGGGTGAAGTTCTCGAACCGCCCCTCCAGAGCAAGCACGATGGTCTCCGCAAGACAGGCATAGGCGATTCCTTTGGGCAGGCCGATGTCTTTCATATGGACCTCGCCGGGAAGCTTGATCTCGCCGGATTCGATCACCAGAACATCCGGGCGTTTGGCCACGTCTATTGCCGGAATGTCCAGCGGCCGGGCAACATCCGTGATCACACAGCCGGGTTTCACTTTCATGATGTCCAGGATGCGCTTACCGGCGCCGGAGGTGGCGGTGACAATCATATCCATCTCGCCGAGATCCCGCTCCGCAGAGCCGGCAACATGCACGATGGCTCCCGGTGTTTCCTGCTCGATGCTTTCCTTGAGCGCCAGGAGTTTTGCGGGCTCTGGCGCGGCCAGGTAGATTTCATCCACCGCCTTGGCGAGCAGGCGCGCGCAAACCGAACCGATGGCACCGGTGGCGCCAACCACCATCGCCTTGCCGGCGGCTTTTCCGCTGGGGCCAATGGTTACGAGGCCAATTTTTTTCATGGCATCGTGGGCCGCCCAGAGGGCGCCGGAGGCGCTATAGCTGTTGCCGGTGGTAATCGGCAGTGGTGCCCGCTTTGCCACTGTGATGCCGGCATCACCCACTACTTTGGTGAAAGCGCCAAGCCCCATGAGCTGTGCCCCCATCTTTTTCGCCAGCTCCGCGGCCTGCAACAGTCTGGCGTAGGTAAACTCCGGATCGTGGGCCATGATTTCCCGGGGCGTACCTCCTACGGATATCAGCCAGCCCTCCACCTCCTCGCCGGTGGGTGACTGGATGCCGGAAACCTTCGAGTAGATAAACGGCGGCGTATAGGCCACGGCCTTTTCCACCAGGTTCATCACCATCGGCGGTGAGACACTGGCAATCCAGTCCAGGGGCGGCGTTTTTGTGAGATATTGCTGGGAAAGCGGATGGATCACGAAAGCGAACCGGTTTATCCGACGGTAGCCATTCGGGTAAAGGATGCGGGGCTCGATGCCAAGGCTCTGGATGACCTCCAGATAATCGTCCGGCGCCAACTGCCCCGGTGTCCTGGAAAGGGCTGCGCTGATCATTGCTTCCATCAAATTGACCCCGACTGGCCGGCCTTCCAGCCACGGACTGTAGTCCACCACCATGGCAACACGCCGGGAACGCATCCAGTCGAGGGCGGAGTCGGTAACGCGAGAGGTGATCAGCGTCTTGCCATCCAACTCCTTGTGAGTGAAATGCTCCAGGTCGCCGATGGCCCCGACAATAACGTGAGCATCGGCAACTGCGTGATGCAGAGCGCCTTTTACAAGGCCCTCGCCGAGGCGATACAGGGGAGTCCGCAGCAGGGTCTCGACGGTTTTCACCGCTGCAGGCCGGAACATTACCGGCGCCGTGAGTGAGGTGTAGGTTTCCAGCTGTTTCAACGATGTCAGCAGCCGGGGTACACCAAAATCGGTATAGGGGTCGGCAAAAAACAGATTATCCGTGTGCTCGGAAAGCGCCTTGGCAATGCGATAACCCGCCTTGCCATTCATGAACAGCACCCGCGCATTGTCAAAGAAATGTCCCAGCTCCGTTTGGGTATGGCGAACCGCCCATTCCTGAAGAATTCCCCGCAGGCCGGCACCGGTAGTAACCGGCTTGTCCGGAACACAGGCCTCCAGCCTTGCCGTGTCCGGATGCTTTAGCTGCTCCCGACCCACTTCGTAGTGATCGGGGATCATGCTCAGGCCAATGGCATCCGCCTGGGCGTGGACTGATTCGAGTGCCGCTTCTGCCCTGGCAAGGTCGCCGTCTGTGCCAATACGGATAATGCGGAAGGGCTGGCCCAGGAACTCGGTTTTGAGGTCGTAGTCGTACTCGGTGGATCCCTGGCTAATGCTGACAACGGTTTTCATATTCAGACATTCCCTCTTCCTTGTTGTTATCATCTACAGCCTAAATCATGGCATCGATTTTTGCCTTAGCGCAGATCAAATTCCAGACCGCCATCTACAATGACATGATGACACAAGTGCCTGCTCAGCCCGTCACTGTCGAATAAGGAGCTTACGATGACCATTCAGGAAGAACTGAACAACACCATCCGCGAACTGGTTCAGCCCGGAAAGGGCATTCTTGCGGCGGATGAGAGCCATCCGACCATCGCGAAGCGATTCAAGGCAGTTGGTGTCGAGTCCAGCGAAGAAAAACGTCGCGAATACCGCAGCCTGCTGCTCGACACCCAGGAGCTGGGCAGCTACGTAAGCGGCGTTATTCTGTTTGAGGAAACCCTGGGCCAGAAGTCAAACGACGGCAAGCTGCTTTCTTCGGTCGCCGCAAGCCGGGGTGTAGTTCCCGGTATCAAAGTGGACAAGGGCAAAGGCCCGATGGTGAACGCGCCGGGTGATGAAATTACCGAGGGTCTGGACGGGCTGGGCCAGCGGCTTGAGAAGTACAAGGAGCTGGGTGCGCGGTTTGCCAAGTGGCGTAACGTTTACCATATCACCGAAACCAACCCCAGCCGCGCCGCGATTGAAGCCAATGCCGAGGTGCTGGCCCGCTACGCGGCAATCTGCCAGTCCTGCGGCGTCGTGCCCATCGTTGAGCCGGAAGTTCTGATCGATGGCAGCCACACGATTGAGCGCAGCGCTGACGTTAATGAGGCGGTGATCAGCGAAGTATTCCGGGCCCTGCAGCGTCACCGCGTTGAACTGGAGACCATGATTCTCAAGCCCAGCATGGTCACGCCCGGTAACGCCACTGGCCAGAAGACCAGTGCTGAGGAAGTGGCAGAGCATACCCTGCGGGTGTTTCGCAGAGTGGTGCCCGCGGCAGTTCCCGGCATCAACTTTCTCTCCGGGGGCCAGACACCGGAGGAGGCAACCCGGAACCTCAACGCCATGAACAGCAACACATCAATGCCGTGGGTACTCAGCTTTTCCTACGGTCGCGCGCTTCAGGAGCCCGCGCAAAAAGCCTGGGCCGGAATCTCCTCTAATCGCAGTGCTGCCCAGAACGCCCTGCTGAAACGGGCAAAGCTTAACAGCCTGGCAACCCTGGGGCGTTATTCAGCGGATATGGAAGGCTGACCAGAAAGGCCAGCCTCAGGCGGCGCGGGAATCCGCAAGCGGAACTGGCTGCTCCAGGCAGGCAATCATGGGCGCCACCTGGCGGATCTTGCGGGCCTCGGGCCAGAGCGCTTCGGCTTCGGCAAAGCCCTGACGCAGGAAGTTGAGCCACTGCTTGATGCGACCGGTTACATAGCGGTCCTCCAGCCAACCCTGCAGAACGCTGGCGTATTCACGAACCAGAATCACCGCTTCCGGCCAGGTCATGTCCGCGATGGTCTCGCCCTGCTGACTTGCCTTGATCTGGCGGGCCAGATCCGGCCGTGCAATCAGGCCCCGGCCGATCATTACATCCTCACAGCCCGATACTTTCCGGCATCGCCAGTAGTCTGCAACACTCCAGATGTCACCATTGGCAATGATGTGGGTGTTGACCGCTTCCCGGGCCCGGGCAATTTCCTCCCAATAGGCGGGCGGCTTGTAGCCATCCACCTTGCTACGGGCGTGGATAACAATTTCTTCAGCGCCGGCAGCTTCCAGTGCCTGGGCACAGGCAACACCCATGGAGCGGTCGTCATAACCCAGCCGCATTTTAGCGGTAACCGGCACATTTACAGGCACAGCGTGACGTACGGCGGCCACAATCCCGTGCATGAGCTCCGGTTCGCGCATCAGCACGCAGCCACCCTTGTGCTTGTTAACGGTCTTGGCTGGGCAGCCGAAATTGATATCCACCCGGGTTGCCCCCAGTTCGGCCGCTTTTGCACCATGACGGGCCATCTGCTGCGGGTCTGAGCCGAGTAACTGAACCGCCACCGGGGTACCCACTTCAGTCAGTGACTGGTTGTAAAGTTCCGGGGCGTACTTGTAGAACACCCTGGGCGGTAGCATGCCATGGGTTACGCGAATGAATTCCGTCACGCACCGGTCAATGCCACCGACTTTTGTCAGCGTCTCACGGATTGGCGCGTCGACCAGCCCTTCCATCGGGGCGAGGATGATTCGCATGAATGCTCCAGCAGAAAAGAGGTCTGTGCGGATTGAGGTTGTTCAGAAATCAGCGGGAGGGATTGTAAGGAATTTGGCAGCAAGTTGGTAGAAGAGCACCCCGTTACCGGGGTGCTCATTCATTGGCAGGTCTTATTTGACGTCGAAACGATCGGCGTTCATGACCTTGGTCCAGGCAGCCACGAAGTCTTTCACAAACTTCTCTTCGTTATCGTCCTGCGCATACACCTCGGCATACGCCCGGAGGATGGAGTTGGAGCCGAACACCAGATCAACACGGGTCGCGGTGAACTTGGTATTACCGCTCTTGCGATCCACGATATCGTAGGAGTTCTTGCCGGTAGGCTCCCAGGTGTTGGCCATATCCGTCAGGTTCACGAAGAAGTCGTTGGTCAGCTGACCAACGCGATCAGTGAACACGCCGTGCTTCGTCCCACCATGGTTGGTGCCCAGAACGCGCATGCCGCCCATCAGAACAGTCATTTCAGGCGCAGTCAGGCCCATCAGCTGGGCGCGATCCAGAAGCATCTCTTCCGGCTTGACCACATAATCCTTCTTCTGCCAGTTGCGGAAGCCATCGGCCAACGGCTCCAGCGGCTCGAAAGATTCAGCATCGGTCATTTCGTCCGTTGCATCGCCACGGCCCTTGAGGAAGGGTACATGAACCTCGTGCCCGGCTGCCTTCGCTGCCATTTCGATACCCAGGTTACCACCCAGAACAATGACGTCTGCAATGCTGGCGCCGGTATCGGCCGAGATCTTCTCATAGACCTTCAGCACTTTGCCCAGACGGTCCGGTTCGTTGCCTTCCCAGTCTTTCTGGGGAGCCAGGCGAATGCGAGCACCATTGGCACCACCGCGCATGTCGGAACCGCGGAAAGTACGGGCACTGTCCCAGGCAGTGGAAACCAGTTCGTTGAGGCTCAGGTTGGCTTCAGCGATCTTCTCCTTGACCACTTCCTCGATGTAGTTGGTCTCGCCCTGCGGACAGGGATCCTGCCAGATCAGGTCTTCAGCTGGCACGTCGGGGCCGATGTAACGGGCTTTTGGACCCATATCCCGGTGCGTCAGCTTGAACCAGGCACGGGCAAAGCAGTCCTTGAAGTAATCCGGATCTGCCATGAATTTCTCACAGATGGCGCGATACTTCGGATCCACCTTCATGGCCATATCCGCATCGGTCATCATCGGATTGCGACGGACGGAAGGATCGGTGGTGTCGACCGGCTTGTCTTCTTCCCTGATATCAATCGGCTCCCACTGGTTCGCGCCGGCCGGGCTCTTCTTGAGCTCCCACTCATAGCCGAACAGCAGGTCAAAATAACCCATATCGAACTGGGTCGGATTGGTAGTCCAGGCACCCTCAAGGCCTGAGGTCACCGCATTGGTTGCCTTGCCCTGCAGGTTCGGGTTACGCCAGCCCATACCCTGCTCGTGGACATCAGCACCTTCCGGCTCTGGCCCAAGCGCTTCCGCGTCACCGTTGCCGTGAGTCTTACCAACGGTGTGACCGCCTGCAGTCAGTGCCGCCGTCTCCTCGTCGTCCATCGCCATGCGGGCGAAGGTTACGCGGACCTGCTCGGCAGTCTTCTGCGGATCCGGCACCCCGTTCACACCTTCCGGGTTCACGTAAATCAGACCCATCTGCACTGCGGCCAGCGGGTTTTCCATGGTGTCTGGCTTTTCTACATCCTCATACCGACTATCGGATGGCGCCAGCCATTCTTTCTCTGCACCCCAGTAAATATCTTTCTCCGGGTGCCAGATATCTTCACGGCCGTAAGAAAAGCCGAAGGTTTTGAACCCAAAGGATTCGTAGGCTACGTTACCGGCCAGGATAAACAGATCGGCCCAGCTGATCTTGTTGCCGTATTTTTTCTTGAGTGGCCACAACAGACGACGGGCTTTGTCCAGGTTGCCGTTGTCCGGCCAGGAGTTGATCGGTGCAAACCGCTGGTTACCAGTGCCGGCGCCACCACGGCCGTCAGCCAGGCGATAAGTACCGGCAGCGTGCCATGCCAGACGGATCATCAAGCCGCCATAGTGACCCCAGTCGGCAGGCCACCATTCCTGGCTGTTGGTCATCAGCTCGTGCATGTCCTTTTCAAGTGCTTCGTAATCGAGCTTTTTAACCTCTTCCCGATAGTCGAAATCTTCACCCAAGGGATTGGTCTTGCTGTCGTGCTGATGCAGGATGTCCAGATTCAGGTTTTCCGGCCACCAAGCGACCACATCGGCTTTCTCTTGCGTATTGGACCCATGCATGACCGGGCACTTTCCACCTGAGCTATTGTTCTCTGTCATTTCTCTCTCCTGATTCGGTATGGCAAATCGACACTGCCTTTGCGTAAGCATCACTAACTATAGGACAAAAAAACGGCTCTGCTCTGAGTATTAATTATGCCCGGGATAGTGAATACCTATCGGGTTTTCCCACAGTCTCAAAAAGCTCTTCTGACTGGCAGGAACAACTAACGTAACTTGACGCATTCGTTTAATACAATTAATTAAAAAAAGAGGGGCGAAAGTTTTTGGCAATGACTAAAGCAATGTGAACGGTCAGAGCCTTTCAATGGCTGTGAACTTCCCGGCGTCGTCAAAAAGAATCCGGAAACTGCCGCAAATGCCATCCCTGAGGTAAAAACGCGAAAGGATACGGGCCGGGAAGCGGACAGAGCGCCCGTCCCGGGCCCTGGTGCGGACATCGGTGGCAACGCCCTGATAGAGCTTGATCCACTCGTCAGGGCTGATTGCGATGTCTACGATAATCTGCTGCATTGAATCCTGATACCTGTAGGCCGGATCCCGGCGTCAGTTCGCCAGTTCCAGCAGCAGACGATTCAGGCGACTGACGTAGGCGCCGGGGTCTTCCAGTTGTTCACCGCTGGCCAGAGTTGCCTGATCCAGCAACACCGCAGACAGTTCCCCGAAGCGCTCTTCACCCTGTTCACTTTCCAGGCGCTGAACCAGCGGATGGTCCACGTTGATTTCAAAAATCGGCTTGCTGTCGGGCACTTTCTGGCCGGCAGCTTCCATGATTTTCTTCATCTGGGCGCCCATGTCAAAGTCGCCAACCACCAGACAGGCCGGTGAATCGGTCAGACGATTGGTAACACGCACATCCTGGACCCGGTCGGACAGGGCCGCCTTGATGCGTTCCAGCAGATCCTTGTGTTCCTTGGTCGCCTCTTCCTGGTGCTTCTTGTCTTCCTCGGTTTCTACATCGCCGAGATCGAGTTCGCCGCGGGCCACGTCCTGGAACTGCTTGCCATCGTATTCGTTCAGATAACCCATCATCCACTCGTCAATCCGGTCGGAGAGGATCAGCACCTCAACGCCCTTCTTGCGGAATACTTCAAGGTGAGGGCTGCTCTTCGCCGCCATGAAGTTATCAGCGGTGATGTAGTAGATCTTGCTCTGGCCTTCCTTCATCCGGCCGATGTACTCATCAAGCGAGACCGTCTGTGCCTCCTCACCGGTATGGGTGGACGCAAACCGCAGCAGACTGCCGATTTTCTCGCGGTTGCTGAAATCTTCTGCCGGGCCTTCCTTCAGTACGGTCCCAAACTCGTTCCAGAATTGCTGGTACTTCTCTGGCTCTTTCTTCGCCAGTTTGGAGAGCATGTCCAGAACCCGCTTGGTAACGGCGGTACGGATGCTGTCCACGGTGCTGTCATTCTGCAGGATCTCACGGGAAACGTTCAGCGACAGGTCATTGGAATCGATCACGCCTTTGGTAAAGCGCAGGTAGAGCGGCAGGAACTGTTCGGCATCATCCATGATGAACACACGCTGCACGTACAACTTCAGGCCGCGGGGTGCTTCGCGGTTGTAAAGATCGAACGGCGCCCGGCCCGGAATGTACAGCAGGCTGGTGTAATCCAGCTTGCCTTCCACCTTGTTGTGGGACCAGGTCAGCGGGTCTTCAAAGTCATGGGAGATGTGCTTGTAGAATTCCTTGTACTCTTCGTCCTTGATCTCGCTGCGGGAGAGCGTCCACAGGGCAGTGGCATCGTTGACGGTTTCATACTCACCTTTCTCGCCCTCTTCCTCGGATTCGGACTTCATGACCACCGGGAACGAGATATGGTCGGAGTACTTTTTCACCAGGTTGCGCAGGCGGAAGCCGTCGGCGAATTCCTTGGCGTCGTCTTTCAGATGCAGAACGATGGTGGTACCACGTTCATTGAGGTCCACATTCTCGATGGTGAATTCACCATCGCCTTTGGACTCCCAGTGCACGCCTTCCTCGACAGGTGCACCGGCGCGTCGGGTATAAACTTCCACTGCGTCCGCAACGATAAACGAGGAATAGAAGCCGACACCAAACTGACCAATCAGCTTGCTGTCTTTCTTCTCATCACCGGAGAGCTGCTGCAGGAATTCCGCGGTGCCGGACCGGGCGATGGTGCCCAGGTTCTGGACGACGTCATCACGGGTCATGCCAATGCCGTTATCGGACAGGGTGACGGTGTTCTTCTCTGCATCGTAATCCAGGCGAATCTTCAGCTCCGGATCATTTTCAAACAGGCTGTCGTCTTTCAGAGCAGCAAAACGGAGCTTGTCTTCCGCGTCTGACGCGTTGGAGATCAGCTCCCGAAGAAAAATTTCCTTGTTTGAATACAGCGAATGGATCATCAGGTTAAGCAGCTGCTTAACCTCAGTCTGAAAACCCAGTGTTTCTTTTTGCGATTCAACCGTCATAGCGTTCTTTTCTCCCGAATTTGCATCTGGGCACTACAAATGTGCCCGGCGTTACTCACAATCTGGAGGGTGAGCGCAGAGGCCGTTCCGAAACCGTGCGGAGCCATGGATGGCGGAGCCCGAGCGTACAGGGATGCATTCACAGCGTGTTTCGGAACGGCCTCTGCGCTCGCTCCTGCACGAAATTTTTAGGTCTGGGCAGGAATTGGGGGCGGGCTCGGGGTTTTCAAGGTCAGAAGTTTCAGCGCGGGCATACACCGGCTTGTGGGGTTCGGCCGGGCGCATGTAATCCACCCGTAAGCCCAGAGTCGGGCAAAGCTCGAAAACCTCCAGGGAACGGGTCTTTCGCGGCAGTCACACAGCTTCCAGCGGGGATATGGTATAAACGTAACAAAACCGTATCGAAGGCGATTTAGCCAACCGGCAAACTTGCCAGGGGACATCAATCAAGGAGTTTTATCCGTGACTATTCACGCTGGATTACGATACCTGACCGTTATTATCGTGCTTGGCTTCCTCTCCGGGTGCTCTGTTAACCCGGTTACCGGAGAGAAGCAGCTGTCACTGATTCCCGAAAGCCAGGAGCTCTCAATCGGCAGCGAGCAATACATACCCACCCAACAGACCCAGGGTGGGAAGTTTTACCTCGATCCTGAACTGAATCTTTACGTCAGTGAAGTGGGCCAGAAGCTGGCAAGCGTCAGTGATCGACCGGACCTGCCCTACGAGTTCGTGGTGTTGAACAGCGGTGTGCCGAATGCCTGGGCACTGCCCGGCGGCAAGATCGCCATTAACCGCGGATTGCTGACGGAGCTGGACGACGAGGCCCAGCTTGCCTCGATTCTGGGCCATGAAATTGTTCATGCCGCGGCACGCCACAGTGTCCAGCGGATGCAGCAAGGCATGCTCATCAGTGCCGGTGTCGCTGGTCTTGGCTTTGCCCTGTCGGACAACGAATGGGCCGGCCTGATCATGGGTGGTGCCGCCATGGGAGCCCAGCTGGCATTGGCCCAGTACAGCCAGGGCGATGAGCTTGAGTCTGACCACTACGGTATTCTTTACATGAAAGAAGCCGGCTACGATCCCCAGGCAGCCGTGGAGTTGCAGGAACTGTTTGTGCGGCTGTCAGAAGGCCAGGAAACGGGGTTCATTCAGGGCATGTTCGCAACCCACCCACCCTCACAGAAACGCGTGCGTGAAAATCAGGAGCTGGTCAACGAGATCGGCGCCGGCGGTTACCGTGGCGAGGAAGCGTATGAGGACAAGCTGTCTTTTCTGCGCAGCCGTCAACCCGCCTACGACGCCCACGACGAAGCCATGAAACTGGCCAGCAATGACAAGCTTGATCAGGCACTTGGCAAGGTAAACGAGGCGATCAGCATCGAACCGGACGAAGCGGCCTTCTACTCGCTGCGCGGTCGTATCCACAAAGCACAGGATAAGTTGGAACAAGCCGAAGCCGACTTTGACAAGGCCACCTCGCTGTATCCGGAAATGTTCACCTATCAGCTTCACAGCGGTCTAAACGCACTGGAACTGAACAAACTGGACAAGGCGAAGCAACGGCTGAACAAGGCCAATGAAACGGTACCGACCTCAATTGCCTTTCTGCGCCTCGGTGATATTGCCGTCCAACAGAATCGGCGGGAGGACGCAGTCCGGTATTACAGCACCGCGGCAAAGTCTGAGGGACAGATTGCCCAGGAGGCACAAAAGAAACTGGCTCAGCTGACACAGAACTGATGTCGTCTGCATTGACTTTTAGAGCAATAACTCTAAAAATCGACGTAATCACTCAACAATCGGACGATTGCCATGCTCGCTAAACGTATCCAGCCGATGGCCTTCCAGGCCCGCCGGCTTTATGTAGAGCTGATGTTCCAGGTCATGGGGCGCGCGCTTCAGGCTGTCAGCGAAATTGACGCCACTGTACAGAAGGAAGCGCGGGCCCTGCCCGAGGGCTTCCTCTTCGAAATGATGGTGATGCCGGACGGGCCCCGCCTTATTGTCGAACACATCGGCAACGGTCGCTTTCATTATCACAGCGGCTCGGCGCCAAGGCCGGTGGATCTGTCCATCCAGTTCAAGCATATCGCGCACGCATTTCTGGTGCTGTCCTTTCAGGAAAAAACGGCAGTCGCCTTTGCCAACGATCGCATGCTGGTGGACGGAGACATCAGCTACGCCATCCGCATGACCCGGATTCTGAACCGGCTTGAGAGTTTCATCCTCCCCAGACTGGTGGCAAAACGGGCTGTAAAGGAATACCCCGCAAACCTGCACCTGCCTGAGAAACTCCTCAGTGCGGCTCGTATTTACCTCAAGGTAGCCTCCAATTTTGTCGATACGGTGAGAACATAATGACCAATCAATACTATGAGTTTTTCTGCCCGGTTAAGGTAATTGCCGGTAAAGCGGCGCTAGAACACATACCCTATGAGCTGACCGGCCTGGGCGCCAAACGCCCGATGATTGTGACCGACAAGGGTGTACGCGCCGCCGGCCTGCTTGACCCCGTGATTGCGGCCTGCGAAGAGAGCGGCCTGGATATTATCAGTATCTACGACGATGTTCCGCCGGACTCCTCTACCGGTGTGGTAAAAGAAATTGCCGGGATCTACCGCCGCGAAAAGTGTGACTCACTTATTGCGGTGGGCGGTGGCTCCGCCATTGATACTGCCAAAGCCGTGAACATCCTGGTATCAGAGGGTGGTGACAACATTGCCGAATACAGCGGCGCCGGAATCATCAAGCACCCTCTGAAGCCTTTTCTCGTGGTACCAACCACTGCCGGTACCGGATCCGAGGTCACCTCCGTCGCGGTGATCACCGACACCGCCAAATCGGTAAAACTGCCGTTCACGTCGTCATTCCTGCTGCCCAACGCCGCAGTCATCGACCCCAGGATGACCCTGACCTTACCACCGCATATCACAGCAGCCACCGCCATGGACGCCATGACCCATGCCACGGAAGCGTTCACCTGCATGGCGAAAAATCCGCTTAGCGATGCCTATGCAACAGCAGCCATCAAGAAAATCAGCACCTCTCTGCTGAAGGTCATGGATAATCCAAAAGACAGCGACAACCGGCTGGAGCTGGCACAAGCCTCGACCATGGCCGGCATTGCCTTCTCCAATTCCATGGTAGGTCTGGTTCATGCCCTCGGTCATGCCACCGGCGCCATCTGCCACCTGCCCCATGGCATGTGTATGAGCCTGTACCTGCCTTACGTACTGGAATACAACCTGGAGACGATCCGGGCTCCGTTGGGCGAACTCCTGCTCTATCTGGAGGGCCCGGAAGTCTATGCCACCACACCTGCCAGTCGCCGCGCAGAGGCCAGCATTTCGGCCCTTCGCAAGCTGCGGGATGAACTTTTCAAGCGTTGCAAGCTGCCTCGCACCCTGAAAGAAACCGGCAGCGTAGAGGAGCACCAACTGGACACCATCGCCGAAATGGCCATGGACGACGGGTCGATGATGTTCAACCCCAAAGAAGTCACGCTGGAAGATGCCCGGGCAGTGCTTAAACGCGCCTGGGCCTGATCTGACAGCCCCGACGCCGGTATCAAACCAGGGGGAGGGGCTGGAATGAGTGCAGTGATCCCGAGGTTTTTGCGGTAAACATGCTACTCAGATCATTGAATTGAACACGGAAAAAAGTGACAATTCCCTTCACTGGCATGGATGGATCCGGGTTAGTTCTCTTCAGAAACCAGAGCCTCACAGCTATGCGCAACGCCTCATCCAGCCGACGACTACCACTTGTCCTGTCCGTCCTGACCCTTGCAATCGCCGCCATGGTCGGGCCAGGCGCGCTCGCCGCCGAAGGCACCGGCTCGCAAGAGCCAGAGCGGATTTTCCGCTTCAATGTCTCACCCAACGGCTATCCGCCATATCTGATCAGTGAGAATGGAACACACTCCGGCATCATGTGGGATGTGGTTAAAGTGATTGCAGGTCGACTGGGCTACCAGGTGGTTCCCAAGGAGGTTCCCCGCAAACGTGCTGACCAGATGCTCTCCGAGGGCTACATCGACGGCACGACCCGGGCAAAAGAGTGGATGGATAATCCAGAGGAGTTTGCCTTCACCAAGCCGGTGGTAAGTATCGAGGAAGTGCTGTTTATACCCAAAGATTCGGAACTGGAATTTAAATCACCCGAGGACCTGTTCTCGCAAACAGTGGTGACCCATCTGGGCTACCGTCACCCCGCCCTGGAGCCCCATTTCCAGTCTGGCAGGATCAAACGTTTTGACGTTTCCCGTGACAAGGACATGTTCACCTACGTACTCCATGGAGAGGACATGGACGCTGCGATTGCGGACCGGCTGGTCGGCAGATGGATTTTGCTGAACGAAGGCATGCAGAACGAGTTCCGCTCCTCATCAAGAACACTGAGTGAGTATGCTTTCCGACTGATGTTTCGCAAGGACTGGGCTGACTTTGCAGAGGCCTTCAACCGCGAACTTGAGATCATGAGAGAAAACGGCGAATTGGACGAAATTCTTGCCAACTACCGTTAACTCCCTGCCCTCAATTTCGTGGACGCCCTGGTCGCCGGGTTATTCCAGGCGTCTGAGCAGTAACATGGGCGACACACTGAGCACGGGTTTCAGCTGCCAGCGACCAAACAGAGCCAATATCAGAGCACTAAGCAATGGAATTGGCAGAATGGCCTGCCAGTGCCAGCGGAACTCACCTTCAAACATCCTGAATTGCAGAGCCCACACAGCCGCTTCCGCCGCCATAACTCCCAGGATACCGGCAAAGGACCCCAGCAGAGCAAACTCCAGCATGGTGCTTCTGACCAGCAGTGACTGCCTGCCGCCGAGGGTTCTTAGCAATGCGCCCTCCCGCTGTCGGTCCTGCATGGTGGCGCTGACCACCGCCGCCATAACCACCAGAGCCGCCGCCAGTATCAATGCCAGTATAGCCTCGATCGCCTGTGTCACCTGGCGCACGATTTCCTGGATACGTTCGATCACATGGTCAATTTCCAGCACTGACACTGTTGGGAACTGGCGTGAAAACTCATTGAGCTCACCCTTCATATCCGCGGGCAGAAAGAAGGCCGTGATCCAGGTCGCAGGCATATCCTCAAGCCCTCCGCCGGGTGGGAACGCCATATAGAAGTTGGGTTTCATGCTGTCCCACTGGACAGTCCGGATGCTGGTCACCGTCTCGGTGACCTTGTCGGAGCCTATCGTGAAGCCCAGCTCATCGCCCACGCTGACGCCCAGCTTGCCAGCCAGCTCCGCCTCAATGGACACACCGTCGGTCTGCCCGGATTCGAACCACTCCCCTGCCACGATCTCATTATCCTCAGGCAGCTCTTCCATCCAGGTCAGGTTGAGCTCCCGGTTCAGGGCTCCTACCCGCTCTTCCTTGGTCACCGCTTCTTTTACCGGTTCACCGTTCAGCTCGGTAAGCCGGCCGCGGACCATTGGGTAGAGTTGCTCCAGGGGATGTCCACGTTCCGCCCAGAACTCATCCACCTCTTCCACTGCCTGGGGGGCAATGTTGATCAGGAAGTGATTGGGGGTATCTTCCGGCAACTGCGCCTGCCAATCACTCAGTAATGATGTCCTGACCAGAATCAACGTGGCCGCCAGCATCAGCGTCATGGCAAACACCGCGATCTGGGACAGGCTGGCACGGCGATGGCGGTATAGCCCGACCAGCGCAAGCCTCCAGGCGTTGCCGCCACCACTGATTCTGCGCAGGGTGCTGACGAGCAGCCACCCCAGCAACGCAAGGGTACCCAGCAACAGTGCAAGGCCACCCAGCAGCGACACAACCAGAGAAACTTCGCGGGCATACATCCACACCAGGCCGAATATCGCCACCACCGCAATGATCAGATCCGGAATCGCTTCACGGCCGGATTCGCCGGGCTGGCTACGCAATACCCTCATGGCCGGTACATTGCGCAACCTTCGAATGGGCGGATAGGCAAACGCAAACAGGGACACCAGGGCCGTGAGCAGCGCCGGTACCAATGCGTTTGGATCCAGTTGGTAATCGATCTGCTGATCGATTACATCCCCCAGTACACTGGACAGAAGCCAATACAGCGGCAGCGCCACCAGAAGCCCCCCGATGGCACCGACCACGCCCCAGAGGGCCAGGCGGCGGACATACAACCGACCAATGCCTTTGCTGCTAAGCCCCAGGGTTTTCAGCAAGGCAACGGTATCCCGCTGCGAAAGCGCATACTGACGACTGGCAACCGCAACAGCGACAGCCGCGAGCATCACCGCGAGGCTGCCCCCTAGCAGCAGAAATCGCTCGGCCCGATCAAGGGACTCGGAGAAGGTCTCGCCATCGCGCACACCCTCCCACTCGTGACTGGGTTCCAGTTGAGGTTGTAGCCAGACGTAATAGTCATTGAGCACAGACTCCTCGCCGGCAAACAGGTACACATATTCTACCCGGCTGCCTTCCTTGATCACCTCGGTGGATGCCACATCATCCACGTGCATCATCACCCGCGGTGCCAGCGATGACATGCGGAAGCCGCCATCCGGCTCGCGCACCAGCAAACCGGAGATGTTGAGCTGGTGATTACCCACTTCCAGACTGTCGCCAACCTCGAGCTCCAGTAACCGCAGCAGGCGCGGATTGATCCACACTTCACCGGGCCCCGGCCCGTGGCCGACTGTCTGCCGTGGGGCCGTCGCGCCCTCCTGGTACTCGACCTTGCCCCGCAACGGGTATTCGTTGCTCACCGCCTTGATCGACACCAACTGGAAGTTGTCCGCGCCGTAGACCATGGTGGAGAACTCGACCATGCGAGCCGTCTCCAGACCCCGCTGCCGCGCCTCCTGCATCCAGCCCTCGGGAATCGGGCGACCATTCTCCGCCTCCAGCTGGCGGTCAGCCGCCAGGAAGGAGCTGGCAGATGACACCAGTGTGCGCTGCAACTGACTGGCGAACAGCGCGATGGTTGCAACCGTGGCAACAGCGATGATCAGCGCTGACAGGACGACCCGAACGTCTCTCTCACGCCAGTCGCGTTTGACTGACATCAGCTTTTTGGAGGCCGCCATCAGTTCACCGCTTCCGACTGATCTGCATCGGCAGGTTCGGTTAGAATACCGGCCTCAATATTGAACTGCCGATTACAGCGGGCGGCAAGGCGTTCATCGTGAGTGACCATGACCAGGGTGGTGCCCTGCTCGCGGTTGAGTGTCATCAGCAGATCGGACACTTCGGCGCCGGTGCGGTTATCCAGGTTGCCAGTGGGCTCATCCGCAAACAGGATGGCAGGTTCCGAAGCAAAGGCCCGGGCAATAGCCACGCGTTGCTGCTCCCCGCCTGAAAGTTGCCGGGGAGTATGGTAGAGCCGCTCACCAAGCCCGACCCGCTCAAGCAGTTCCCGCGCCCTTGCCTCGGGGCTATCAAAGCCACCGAGTTCCAGGGGCAGCATGACGTTTTCCAGTGCCGTCAATGCCGGCAACAGCTGAAACGACTGGAACACGAAACCGACCCGACGGGAGCGGAGTTTTGCGCGGTCATCCTCGCTGAGCTGGCTGATCACGGAGCCATCAAGCTCCACCGTCCCCTCTGAGGGAGTGTCCAGCCCTGCCAACAAGCCCAGCAGGGTTGTCTTGCCAGAACCGGAGCGCCCGACAATCGCCACCGACTCACCGCGGTTGATTTCCAGAGTGACCCCCTGCAAGATCGTCAACGTATCAGTCTCGAGGCTAACCCTGTGGGTCAGATTGCTGACTTTCAGCATAGGGCGCTGATTATCGGGCTTGTGCTCACTTAGGTCGCTCACGGATTCTCCACAACGGGTTTATTGGAAACAGGATTCTATGCATACGGTATTTTTACGCCTGAGATCAATAGTTTTCCTAGCTTTAATTTGCGCCGGTGCCCAGGCACAGGCCAGCCAGAATACCCTGATGATTTTTGGCGATAGCCTCAGCGCGGCCTATGGCGTGCAGACTGAGGAGGCCTGGGTCGCCCTGCTTAAAGAGCGTCTCGACGAAGAAGGCCTTGACCAGTGGCAGGTGGTAAACGCCAGCATCAGCGGTGAAACCACCGACGGCGGTGTGCGGCGTCTACCACGGTTGCTGGATGAAAACGATCCGGACATTGTCATTATTGAACTGGGGGGCAACGATGGCCTGCGCGGTTTCCCGCCCGACGTCATCCGCAGTAACCTTTCCAGCATGATTGAACAGGTGAACGAGTCCGGCGCCCGGGCTTTGCTGGTGGGCATGCAGATTCCTCCCAATTATGGCCAGCGCTATACCAGCGCCTTCGCAGAAATCTATCCGCAACTGGCGGAGCAACAGCAAACTGAACTGGTGCCCTTCTTCCTGGATGGTGTCTACGACCAGGAGGGGCTGATGCAGGATGATGACATCCACCCCACGGCCGAAGCCCAGGGCCAGTTACTGGATAACGTCTGGCCGGTGCTGGAGCCCATGCTGCGCCGCCAATCCCCATGACTCATGCCAATAGCGACCCGGCATGCGCCACTGCCCGGCGATCGGACCAGTAATAGCCATCCCGGGCGTGCTCGACAAAACCCACGTGCCCACCCCAGCGTGGCGACTCCAACCGCACGTGTGCCCCCAGTTCCACGCGGGACTCCGGAAAACACCTCCGTGACAGAAAGGGATCATCAGCTGCATTGACGATCAGTGACGGCACGCGGATATCTTTCAGTTTCCAGAGCGCCGAGCAGTTCGCCCAGTAATCCCGGGCATCCCGGAAACCATGTAACGGGGCGGTGTAGCGATCATCAAATTCATGGAAACTGTGGATATTTTCAAAACCTTCGGTATCAATGAGGTCGGGAAACCGCCTGGATTTCTCTTCCATCTTTACCTTCAGATCCCGCAGAAAACGCTGCATGTAGATGCGCCGGCTGGGCAGTGCCAGGGTGTCGGCACTGCCCGCCAGATCACAGGGCACGGAAAATGTGATAGCGCCGCAGATGCGACCGTCCAGCTGCTCCGACTGCTGCCCCAGGTAAAGCAGGGTGAGATTGCCACCCATGCTGAAGCCGGAAAGAAACGCCGTTTTGTAGCCTTTACCAAGCCCGTGCTTTACCACCCAGTCCAGATCGCCCGTCGCGCCGCTGTGATAGAAGCGGGGCTGACGGTTCATTACCCCGCCACAAGAGCGAAAATTCCAGGCCAGAACGTCCCAGCCATCATCGAATAACGCCCGCGCCAGCCCCTGCATGTAAGGGCGCCGGCTATGTCCCTCCAACCCGTGGGACAACACCGCCAGCCGGTCACTGCCCTGGCGGTACCAATCCAGATGCAGCTCATCGTTATCATCGGTGGGCAACACTTCCCGCTCCGGATCCGTAAAATTTACCTGGCGGAACAGCGTCGGCCATATCGACTGAACATGGCCATTGCGCAACCAGAGCGGTGGTTTATAGTCCGGAACATGGTAGTACAAAATTTAGCCTTTCGATTCATGGGGTTGACGCCAACAGGGAAAGCCCATATCATGCGCGTCATTCCGACTTTGTTCCCCGATAGCTCAGTTGGTAGAGCAACGGACTGTTAATCCGTTTGTCGCTGGTTCGAGCCCAGCTCGGGGAGCCACTTACAACATCTCCTTCCGCTGCATGAACTCCCGCAGCACCCTGAACAGCGTAACGCCATCCCTAGTTCCCGCCATTTCCCTGATCGAATGCATGCCAAATTGTGGTACGCCGATGTCCAGTGTCGTCACACCCAGATTACCGGCTGTGAGCGGGCCTATTGTGCTTCCGCATCCCATGTCACTGCGCACTACAAAGGTCTGGTATGGCAGGTCCAGTTCATCACTGATGTGGCGGTACAGCGCGGCTGAGCGACTATTGGTGGCGTAGCGCTGGTTGTGGTTCACCTTGATCACCGGACCCTGGTTCAATAGTGGTCCGTGGTTCTCATCGTGCCGGTCCAGGTAGTTGGGGTGAATGCCATGGGCATTGTCCGCAGAGATCATCAGGGAGCGGGCAATGGCCCGTGCCCGACTCTTGCCACACCACCGGTCCAGAACCGCAGACAGGAAAGGACCCTGGGCGCCTTCGGCGGACATGCTTCCCACTTCCTCATGGTCGTTGCACACCAGCAATGCCGGTTCATCTCCGGAAGACTTGATGAGCGCCTCCAGCCCGATAAAACAGCTCAACAAATTGTCCAGCCTTGCCGAAGCAATAAAGTCCCCGCGTAGCCCCACAATCGACGCTGGCTGGGCGTCGTAGAAGCCCAACTCATAACCGAGAATCTTGCGGATGCTGAGTCCGGGCTGTTGCTGGGCAAGCTGTTGGGTGAGCAAGTCGGTAAAACGTGTGGTGTCATCTTCCGGCACCTGCATCAATACCGGCGGCAGATCCGTTTGTGGGTTCACCGTGCGATTGCTGTTGGCTTCCCGGTCCAGGTGAATGGCCAGGCTGGGGATGTAGGCAATTGGCTTGCGAAAGTCCACCAGCGCGTCTTTCATATGCCCACTTTCATCCACATAAGATACCCGCCCCGCGAGGGACAGGTCACGGTCAAACCAGGGATTCAGCAATACGCCACCGTAAACTTCCACACCCACCTGGAAAAAGCCCTTACGGCGCAGCTCCGGGTTCGGCTTTACCTTCAGGCACGGGCTGTCGGTGTGTGCACCCACCATACGAATGCCAGCTTCTGCCACGTCGCGGCGACCGCTGCGGAACGCCACAATGGACGAGCCGTTACGGATTACGTAGTAGCCCTGCCCGGCCTCCAGATCCCAGTCTTCTTTTTCGTCCAGCGCTTTGAATCCGGCCGCATCCAACCGCCGTTTCATGGTGGCAACCGCATGCCAGGGGGTGGGTGAAGCGTTGAGAAATTCGACAAGATCGTTGTTAAATTCAGCGTGTTCCATGATGTCCCTGATAAACTGATAATTGCGGCGCCAGTATGGCATGATGGCGCCCGACGTCATATCCGTACAAAGAGGCTGCCGCAGCGCAGCCCGGCTACCCGGAGAGTGTACCTTGCCAGCACCACGTTTTCTCGATATCGAATACTGCCAGACCGACGACGTCCTGTTTCCTGTGGCCATGGCCTGGTCGCTGGAAGACGGGCAGATGAAAACCGTCGTGATCGCTCCCGCCGACGAATGGATACCGGAAGATGCCGATCTGGGCGACATTGACCTGCTCTATCTGGAAGAACAGGGAGTGCCGCTGATTGAACTGGCCCATGAACTTCACCAGGACCTGCCCGACCAGACCGTTTACGTGGACGGCATGGACCCGGATGAAGTTCTGGTGGACCTGATTTTCACCGCGGTCAGCATGGACGCCCCCTTCGAAATCGCCGGCATTGAAGAGCTCATCACTAGCATGCCCCGGGAAGACCTGGACGACCGACGCCGGCAGCTGCTGTCGGATGAGGGCCTCGAGCCCCGGCTGCCGGAAAACGGGGTTTACGCGTTGCTGCTGATTGCCCGGGAAGAGGGTCTGTTCGAATAGTCTGACAAGGCGATCCGTCGCAGTGACGTCACCTCAGAGGTTGTGGCGTACATGCCAGCATCGATGGATCCGCGCATTGCGCTGAAAATCCCGGTCAAGGGTGTCGCGAGTCACTTCCTCAATGGCAAACTTCTCCTCGAGGCTCTCATCCAGCCTGAAGCGCCGGAAATTGGTCGAGAAGATCAATAATCCCTCTGACGTCAGGCGCTGCATCGCCTGCTGTATCATCCGTCCATGATCCTTCTGGATATCCAGAACCCCGGCCATACGGGCCGAGTTCGAGAACGTGGGCGGATCCATGAAGATCAGATCAAACCGATGGTCACTGGACGGCCGGGCCGCCAACCATGCCAGGCAGTCTGCCTGCTCTACCCGATGATAGGATGGGTCGGCGCCATTGAGCGCCAGATTCTCCTCAGCCCAATTCACGTAAGTTTTCGACATGTCCAGGCTCAATGACCGGGTCGCGCCGCCTACTGCCGCATGAACCGTTGCTGCGCCGGTATAGCAGAACAGGTTGAGGAACCGCTTGCCTGCCGCGTGCTGCTGAATCCAGTGCCGCACGGGGCGGTGGTCCAGGAACAGACCGGTATCCAGATAATCCTTGAGGTTGACCTTCAGCACGCAGCCATGCTCGTGAACGTTGAAAAACTCACCGCTGGCAGCCTGTTTTTCATACTGGCTGGTGCCGGCTTGCCGCTGCCGTTGCTTGCAGACCATGTCCTCCCGATCGACGCCGATCGCCTCCGGAATGACCGCCAGTGCTTCCGACAGGCGTTCCCGGGCTGAACGCTCATCCACCGACTTTGGGGCTGCATACTCCTGAATGTGAACCCGGCCTTCATAGATATCAATGGCCAGGGCGAACTCCGGCATATCGGCATCGTACAGTCGGTAGCAGCCAATGCCCTGCTTGCGCGCCCACTGGCCGACCGTCTTCAGATTTTTCTTCAGCCGGTTGCGCAACATGGCCGCCCGCTCTTCGTTGGCAATACGGGGCGTGACCTCGCCAGGCACATCCGGCTCCCGCGGGGTCATTGAACTGACCTCGTCGACAGTGAACAGCAACAGCTGTGCCGGCAACCTGCCGTTGTACAGGCGATACTGCTTATAGCTGCGCAGGCCCACGGATTTGCCGTACTCAGGGGCGCCAGTGAACACGCCAAGCCGCCAGCCCGGTAACGCGGCTTTTACAGATTCACCCAGGCTGCGATACAGTTGCCCCAGCTCCTTGCGTTCACTCAGGCGTTCGCCGTAAGGGGGGTTCACCAACACCAGGCCAGTGCTGGCCCAGCTTTCATCCCGGGTGAACTCGTCAATGGAACGCTGCTCAACCTTCACGATGCTTTCAAGCCCCGCGCGCTGCAGGTTGTTTCTGGCGGTCTGGATCACTCCCCGGTCCTGGTCAAAACCCAGGAACAAGGGCATGCGGCCATCGACCCCCTGCTTGCCCTCGTAGGCACGCTTCTCTGCTTCCTGGCGAAGCGCCAGCCAGAGGTCCGGTTGATGCCCCAGCCAGTGCTCAAACCCGAAGCGCTCACGCTTGCGGCCCGGTGCCAGATCCAGGGCCATCATCGCCGCCTCGATCACCAGCGTGCCGGAGCCACACATGGGGTCGATAAAGTCGCCTCCGGCTTTGACGATCTCCGGCCACCCGCAGCGGGTCAGCAAAGCTGCCGCCAGATTTTCCTTCAAGGGCGCAGCGCCCTTCTCGGTGCGATACCCCCGCTTATGCAGGCTGTCACCGCTGAGCTCGATACCCACCGATAATGTGCCGCGATTGAGCCGGGCGGACACGGTCACATCGGGATTCTTCGCATCCACGGAGGGGCGCTGGCCACTGGCACTGCGCAAACGATCGACGATGCCGTCCTTAACGCGCTGGGCACCGTATTGAGTGTTGCGAATGGCCTCGTTCTGGCCTACGAAGTTGACACGGAAACTGCCATCGACGGGAATGTGATCCTGCCACACCAGATCCGTGACACCGCCGAGCATCTGATCGCCGGAGGTGGCATCCACATCCGCGAGGTGAAGGATGACCCGGTTTGCCAGCCTTGACCACAGGCAGGCACGATAGCCACTCTCCAGCGTGCCGTTGGCCCAGACTCCTGCCGGTGCATTGCGGACCGGATCCATGCCAAAGGTGCGCAGTTCGTCCTCCAGCAGATACTCCAGGCCCTTCGGACAGGTTACGAAAAAGTTAAGGTCTGACACATTCGACTCCTGAGTCTTTCGGGTGTGACCGGGCTGAAGGCGTGAGAACAGTGCATCCCTTCACCTTTTGCGGCCTTGTTATGTCACACAACTATAAGAAAAGCTTCATATAGATTAAATAAATAGTGTACAAGGACGCCGGTTTAGTCCTACCTTGTAAATGACGCGTCGTTCCGGGGAGCCTGAAAAAAGGCTCGCTGTTAACAGGATCCTGACTGCTCTGGCCATACCTGACAATAGTGGGTTACCCCGGAAGGGTTGCCCCAAGTCTCGGCCACTGCAGATGTGTACACGCTTGTTCTGTTAATCCATCAGTGAGGAACGGCATGAAAAGACAGAAAAGAGATATGTACGCTCGTGCATTCAAACGGGGCTATCTGGCCGGTGTGTCCGGTAAAGCAAAGGACAGCTGCCCGTTGGAACAACCGGAAGTTCGCCAGGAATGGCTCAACGGGTGGCGAGAGGGCCGCACAGATCAATGGGAGGGCATGACCGGCGTGTCCGGCATCCACAAACTGGCAAACGTAACAACGGCATGACGCCATTTGCCAAAGCTCCGATCTTTAATCTGATCTTTCACCAACACACAATTTGACGCAGTACTCAGAGCAATCCAGACGGGTCCTCCCGACCCGTACCATGCGATGAAGCGCCACGGGGTTCATTCCCCGCACGGGCCCGCTAAGCGGGCCCACTTTTTTCCCGACCCCGCTCAGCATCCGATCCCAACTGGCGAATTGCCTCGACCGACTCTCTGATCAGCGCCGGTCCGCGGTAGATGAACCCGGTGTAGACCTGCACCAGTTTCGCTCCCGCCCGGATTTTTTCAACGGCGCTGGTTCCGTCGGTAATCCCGCCTACCCCGATAATCGGCAAGCTATCGCCCAGTTCCGCATAAAGCGCCTGGATCACACGTGTTGATGGCTCCCGCACCGGACCACCACTGAGGCCGCCGGCTTCATGGGCGTGTCGATGCCCTGCAACCGCGTCACGGCTGATGGTCGTATTCGTTGCAATCACCCCGTCCAGCCCCGACTCTTTCAATGCGTCAGCGACGAAGCGGATACCGTCATCTTCCATATCCGGCGCAATCTTGACCGCCAGCGGTACGTAACGACCGTGCTGCTTTTCACACCGGGCCTGCTCATCCTTGATGGCCTGCATCAGGCTTTTCAACGAATCACCAAACTGTAGATCCCGCAGCCCGGGTGTATTGGGGGATGACACATTCACAGTAATATAATCAGCACCGGAGTAGACAGCTGCAATACCCTTGCGATAATCCGATTCGGATTCGTCGTTGGGTGTTGCCTTGTTTTTGCCGACATTGATGCCCAGCACACCTGCATAACGGCGCTTGTCCACACGATCGAGCAAATGCTCAAGACCGTGGTTATTGAAGCCCATCCGGTTAATAAGTGCCTGTTGCTCAGGTAGCCTGAACATGCGCGGCTTGGGGTTACCCGGCTGCGCAAGGGGCGTCACCGTTCCCACCTCGATAAACCCGAAGCCCAGTGCACCCAGGGCATCCAGATGATCCGCATTCTTGTCGAGGCCGGCGGCAAGGCCCACTGGATTGGGAAATTCAAGCCCCATGACCTGCACGGGCAGCGGGTCCGGCTGGTTGATAAAGGCCCTCAGCAATCCAAGCCTTGCAGCCACATCCAGGCCGGACAACGTCAAATTGTGGGCAGTCTCCGGTGGCAGTCGGAACAGCAATTCGCGCATAATGCCATACATACAGAATCTCCCTGATCGAGAATGACGCGGAGTATACCGGAACTTTTCCACAGCATCGCCCTACACCACCCAGATGACCGTTAAATGTCTGTAGCGTTAAGGTGTTGTGACCTTTTCCACGGAATCTGTGGATAACCCTGTTGAAAATCGCGGGGCAACGCCGTCGAACCCTTGTGATCCGCGCCAATCTACAGATTGATCAATTTTTGATCACTTTATTTTGTGTTTAAAATCATATGTTTAAACTGGTTTTTATGTTGAGGAAAGCTCAGAGGACACGAGAGGTAACCTTGAGGCGCTGCGCCGGCCATGTGCATAAATCATCCAGATTTTCGCCTTGCATGCAGTTTTCAGGGCTAACCTCAAATACCGTTATCCTGGCTTTATGAGCCGCTGGAGCAAAAAATGAAAGGCCATCAGAGACACTCCCCGGAACACCAGGAAAACCTGTCCTCAGAGCGAGGGGCAGCGTCCAGGGTTACGATAATCGGCATGATCCTGGATGCCGTCCTGGGTGTGATAAAGGTCATTGGCGGAACACTGTTTCACTCTCAGGCCTTATTGGTTGACGGTATCCACTCATTCAGTGATGTTGCCTCGGATGTCGTAGTGCTCGGGGTCATGCGTGTATCCAGGCAGGGCCCTGACGCCGACCACCCTTATGGTCATCAGCGCATTGAGACCATGGGCACCATGGTACTTGGCAGCTTTCTCATTGCAGTCGGCGCTGCCCTGGCCTGGGACAACACTCTCCGGCTCATGGGACAAACCGCGGACGACCTGCCGCAATGGCCAGTCCTGGTCGCCGCCGCCATATCGGTTGGTAGCAAGGAATGGATTTATCGCTACACCCGTCGTGTCGGCATCAGAATTCGCTCCGACCTGATCATTGCCAACGCCTGGCATAGCCGCACCGATGCGTTTTCCTCGATCATTGTGCTGTTTTCCACCGCCGGCGCCATGCTTGGCTATGTATGGCTGGACATTCTGGCGGCGGTCGTTATTTCTGTCATTATCATTCACATTGGCTGGAAATTTACCTGGGACAGTGTCAAGGAACTTGTGGACACCGGCCTGTCGCCGGAGGACACCGATCTGCTGAAGCAGGTTGCCATGAACATCGACGGTGTAAGGAACGTTCACGAACTCCGTAGCCGCCGCATGGGACACGACATCATGCTGGACATACACCTGGTGGTGCGGCCCGAAATCAGCGTTTCCGAGGGGCACCAGGTCGGGATGCAGGTGGTATCTGCCATGCGTGAGCAGCTGGACAATATCCTCGACATCAATTTCCACATTGATGCCGAGAATGACGAAGACCACCCCCAGACCTCGGAGCAACTGCCCAGCCGCGGGGAAATCCGGGATACGTTAGACCGGCATATTGACAGGCTGCCGCCGAACAGCAGACTTCGACTGCACTACCTACGCAACAAGGTCCACATGGAATTGTTCATGGAGATTCCCGAGTGCGAAGCGCTTCCTGATGCCCAGAAAATCGCGCGGGAGCTGGGACGCTACCCCTGGTTTGGCAGCCTCCGGATCTGGCACGCCCATACGGATCATCAGCCGGTTACCTAACGGCGGCGGTTGTCCTCCATGCGGGAGAGGAATTCCTGCATGATCAGAGTGTACAGCTCTCCGCCCAGGAAGCGGTCTTCGACCCCACCATCAATGCTGGGGTTGTCGTTCACCTCGATTACGGCAACCCGGTTGCCGGACTGCTTGATGTCAACGCCGTAGAGCCCGTTACCAATCAGCCGTGTTGCGTTCAGTGCAGCCTGGATCACGTTCCTCGGCACCTCGTAGGTGGGCATGGTTTCGAAACCACCGCTGTCCACCTTTGAACCACCGTGCTGGTAGATCTGCCAGTGGCCCTTTACCATAAAGTACTTGCAGGCATAGATGGCCCTGCCGCCCAGTACGCCGATGCGCCAGTCATAGTCGGTGTACAGATATTCCTGGGCCAGTACCAGGGCCGACTGTTTGAAAAGCTCCTTCAGTCCGGCCCGCAGGGACTTTTCATCCTCCGGCTTGGTGATCCCCCTGGAGAATGCACCGTCCGGAATTTTGATAACCGCAGGAAAGCCCAGTTCACCCATGACCTGCTCGGCACTGTCCTTCTGGTCCTTGGACAGAATCAGGGTTTTCGGTGTCGGGATCTTGTTGTTCTTCAACAGGTCTGCAAGATAGACCTTGTTGGTACAACGGAGGATCGAGACAGGGTCATCAATCACCACCATCCCTTCGGCTTCTGCTTTCCGGGCGAAGCGGTAGGTATGGTGGTCGATGGCCGTAGTCTCGCGAATAAACAGCCCGTCGTATTCCGGGAGCCGCATATAGTCCCGACGGCTGATCTGTTCAACATTAATGCCAAGCTTCCGTCCGGCTTTTTCGAATTTATCCAGCGCCTCCCTGTCACTGGGCGGCATTTCCTCTTCCGCATTCACCAGCATCGCAAGATCAAACCGATAACGCCGACGCGTGCGGGGCTTGCGCCAGACCATGCTGCTGAAACGGTCAAACGCCGCTGCAAAGTCGTCCTGTTCCTTGCCTTTGAGATCAGCCGGGCTGCCCGGCTTCATGGAAGCGATTTGCCAGGTTTTTCCCCGGCGAAAAACCACTTCCAGAACCGGACAGGGGAAACGGTCAAACAGTGCACGTGCCACGGGTTTAAGGTCCGCATGCTCTGCCTGGCCAAAATAGGTGCGGATACGCACCTCATGGGTCGCGTTCTTTTCGTCGGCCGCCGGATCAATTTCAGCCCCTGACGCCTCGAGCCAGTTAATAACACTGGCATCCAGTTCATCCAGCTGCAGAGAAAACAACCCCTTGCGGCTGAGATCGTTGAGGGTCATCACCGACGGCACAACATGGTGGCCACGGGCCTCGGCCAGCAGTGAACAGTAGTAGCCCCGGCTGAGATAGCGGGCGCTCTGGCACAGGTTAATTACCCTCACCCGGCTGGACGCCGGCGCCGTGAACTGCAGATACTGGTCGAAGGTGAGCACGTCTTCGCTGGGGTAATACGGCGCCCAGTCCCTGGCCCGATCGACAACAATCAACAAACGTGACATCAGAAGCATTCCTCCATGAGGGCAGTGCCGGATAGCGGACGATAAACAGGTCAACCGCGTTTCCGCCGGACCTGTACAATGTCGCAACAATACGCCGTAACGCGTTAGCCTACAAATGGCAGGAAATGCGTGCTTTTACGCATAATTACAAGCTACCGGCGATGTCGGCTCTCACTCATAATAGCTGCCGTAGCTGAATCCGGCTAAGCCGTCATTTTTTGCGTTACCCAGAGTCCTGACACTATGACATCACTAGAATTTCGTCACGCCACCGGCGATGATCTGGACGCACTGGTAGAGCTGGAAAACCGTTGCTTCACCGATGACCGTATCTCCCGCCGCAGTTTCCGCCGTTTTCTGGACATGCCCAGGGACCGTTTGATTGTCGCCATGGCCGGAGAAAAACTGGTGGGCTATTGCCTGGTGCTGATGAGCCTGTCCACCAGGCTGGCGCGAATCTATTCCATTGCGGTGTCGCCGTCAGAGCGCGGACGCAACATCGGCGAGCAACTGGTCCGCGAAGCCGAAGCCGCTGCGGTGGACGCCGGGCGGATCGTAATGAGACTGGAAGTACGAGAGGACAATGCGCCCGCTATCCGGCTCTACCGCCGCCTGGGCTACCGCCAGTTCGGCACCTTGCGTGACTACTACGAAGACCACGGTACCGCCCTGCGATTCGAGCGCCGCATCCTGTTCTACGAACCTTCCCGGGAGTTTCCGGCGGTACCCTATTATCCCCAGACCACGGAATTCTCCTGCGGCCCGGCGGCTCTGATCATGGCCATGGCGACTCTGGACGAACAGCAGCCCATGACCACGCTGGAGGAACTGAAACTCTGGCGCGAAGCCACCACCATCTTCATGCTCGCGGGCCACGGCGGCTGCGGCCCTCACGGCCTGGCACTGGCCGCCTGGCACCGGGGGTTTCATGCCAGCGCTTACATCAGCAAAGAAGGCGCCCTGTTCAAGGACACGGTTCGCAACGAAGACAAAAAGCGGGTTCTGGAACTGGTGCACGAGGGTTTCCTATACGACATCGGGCAAACCGGCATCGAACTCCACCACGACCCGCTCACCCTGGATGGCATGCAGGCCGCCCTCCACGATGGCCGGGTTCCGGTGATCCTGATCAGCACCTGGCAGCTCAACCGCAGCCGCGTTCCCCACTGGGTAACCGTGTGTGCCATTGATGATCAGTTTGTCTATCTGCACGATCCCGAGATTGACACCGAGATCGGTGAAACGGTTGCCGACAAGCAATACCTGCCGGTCGACCGGCGCGTGTTCGATCGCATGTCCCGCTATGGAAAGAACCAGCCCTTGCAGGCTGCGGTTATTGTTGGGCCCAAGCGCGGGAGCTAATGGCCAATTGTCGGATTGGGCGAAGCCGTAATACGACAAACCATTAGCCGGTCCGCAAAGCAGCCTCTTTCAGCTCCGAGATATCATCCCGCAACCGCGCCGCCGTCTCGAAATCCAGATCGGCAGCCGCCTTGTACATATCGTCTTCCAGGCGGGTGATCTCCTTGAGAATCTCCTCTGGCGAGCGGTTGCCAGTCCTGGCCCGGTATCTTTCCGCCTCCTCGGCAGCCTTCTGACCGGGACGCTCGGCCTTTCGACGACCGCGACCACTGCCGCCACCGGCCCCTTCCATGATATCTGCAATCTTCTTGTTCAGACCCTGGGGCGTAATGCCATGGGCCTCATTGTGAGCTGTCTGCTTGGCACGGCGGCGTTCGGTTTCATCGATGGCGCGCTGCATGGAACCGGTGATCCGGTCGCCATAGAGAATGGCCTTGCCATGCAGGTTACGGGCGGCACGGCCGATAGTCTGGATGAGGGAGCGTTCCGAGCGCAGGAAGCCTTCCTTATCGGCATCGAGGATGGTGACAAGCGATACTTCCGGCATATCAAGCCCTTCCCGCAGCAGGTTAATGCCCACCAGCACATCGAACTCGCCGCGCCGCAGGTCGCGGATGATTTCTACCCGCTCCACGGTGTCAATGTCCGAATGCAGATAGCGCACGCGGATGTCGTGTTCCATCAAAAAATCGGTCAGATCTTCGGCCATCCGCTTGGTAAGTGTGGTCACCAGCACCCGTTCGTTAACGTTGGTGCGCAGGCGGATTTCCGAGAGCAGGTCGTCCACCTGGGTAGACGCCGGGCGGACTTCGATTTCCGGATCCAGCAGGCCGGTTGGGCGAACCACCTGTTCAACCACCTGCCCCGAGTGTTCGGCTTCATAGTTGCCGGGCGTGGCAGACACGAACAGCATCTGCGGCGCAATCCGCTCCCACTCATCAAAACGCATGGGCCGGTTATCCAGTGCCGAGGGCAGCCGGAAGCCGTATTCCACCAGCGTTTCCTTGCGTGAACGGTCGCCCTTGTACATGGCGCCGATCTGGGGAATGGTAGCGTGGGATTCGTCCACCACCAACAGCGCGTTGGGCGGCAGATAGTCGAAAAGCGTGGGCGGCGCCTCCCCCGGTTGGCGCCCGGAAAGATAGCGCGAGTAGTTCTCGATACCGTTGCAATACCCCAACTCCAGCATCATCTCGATATCGTAGCGGGTGCGCTCTTCCAGCCTTTGGGCTTCCACCAGGCGATTGTTGTCCCGCAGTTGTTGCAGACGCGCGTCCAACTCCACCTTGATATGTTCCACCGCATCCAGCACCGTCTGTCTCGGCGTAACATAGTGGGACTTCGGGTAAATCGTGACCCTTGGTACCCGGCGCAGGACCTCACCGGTTAAGGGATCGAAGTAACTGAGGTTTTCCACTTCGTCATCGAAAAGCTCGATGCGGATGGCTTCCTTTTCCGATTCCGCCGGGAATACATCAATTACATCACCACGCACCCGATAGTTGGCACGGTGGAATTCAATGTCGTTGCGGGTGTATTGCAGTTCCGCCAGGCGCCGGAGGATATAGCGCTGGTCAATCTGATCCCCCCTATCCAGATGCAGCATCATTTTGAGATAGGACTGTGGATCGCCCAGACCGTAAATCGACGACACGGTTGCCACAATGATGGCATCGGGCCGCTCCAGCAGGGCCTTGGTGGCAGACAGGCGCATCTGCTCTATGTGTTCGTTGATCGACGCGTCTTTCTCTATAAAAGTGTCCGACGACGGCACATAGGCTTCCGGTTGATAATAGTCGTAATAGGAAACGAAGTACTCTACGGCATTGTCCGGAAAAAACTCCCGGAACTCCCCATACAGCTGCGCAGCCAGGGTTTTGTTATGGGCCATGATGATGGTTGGCCGCTGCACCTGCTGGATCACGTTGGCGATGGTGAAGGTCTTGCCCGAACCGGTCACCCCCAGAAGTGTCTGGTGTGCCAGCCCTGAGTGAATTCCATCCACCAGTCCTGCAATGGCTTTGGGCTGGTCACCCGCTGGCTGAAACGGGGAATCCACTTTGAACGCACCGTCTTTCATCAGCGCGCCGGTTTCTGAAGTGGCCATATTCGGGAGATACCCTCCGTTCAGTCAGATTTCGGTAATACAGCGGGTTGCACTGTAAATGTCACAACGTGCAATCTGCAGAGAAACTTATCGTCACGCGGGCTTCATGGTACCATCTGTAGCATTCAAGGCGGCCTGAACATGGTGTAATCCACTACCTCTCAGGCGCCGGAGCCCTATCAGATGCAGCTTTAAGGAGCGCAAGTTTGGACCTTCAACTTTCCAGCCGAGTACAGGCAATAAAGCCCTCTCCCACCCTCGCAGTTACCAACAAGGCAGCAGAACTACGCGCTGCCGGCCAGGATATCATTGGCCTGGGTGCCGGCGAGCCGGACTTCGACACGCCGGATCACATCAAGCAGGCGGCTATTGAAGCCATCAATAACGGCCAGACCAAATACACCGCCGTTGATGGTACGCCCGCCCTCAAGAAGGCGATCATAGCGAAGTTCAAACGGGACAACGGGCTGGATTACGAAGCCAACCAGATCCTGGTATCAAGTGGTGGCAAACAGAGCTTTTTCAACCTTGCCCTGGCCACCCTGAACAAGGGCGATGAGGCCATTATCCCGGCGCCCTACTGGGTTTCCTACCCGGATATGGTTCTGGTAGCCGAAGGTAAGCCGGTGATCATCGAAACCGCCGCTGAGACCCGCTTCAAGATCACCCCGGAACAGCTGGAAAACGCCATCACTGAGCGCACCCGCCTGTTCGTGATCAACAGCCCGTCCAACCCCAGCGGCATGGCCTACAGTCTGGACGAACTCAAGGCGATTGGTGAGGTGCTGAAAAAGCACCCGCAAATCATGATCGCGACCGACGACATGTACGAGCCGATTCTGTGGACCGGTCAGCCGTTCTGCAACATTTTGAACGCCACGCCGGAGCTGTATGACCGCACTTTCGTGCTGAATGGTGTTTCCAAAGCTTATTCCATGACAGGCTGGCGCATCGGCTACGCGGCTGGCCCGGCGAAGATCATCGGTGCCATGAAGAAGATCCAGTCCCAGAGCACCTCCAATCCCGCATCCATCTCCCAGGCGGCTGCAACCGCTGCCCTGGACGGCCCGCAGGATTGTGTTCAGGAAATGGTTACCGCCTTCAAGGAACGCCACGATTACCTGGTGGAAGCCCTGAACGCCCTGCCCGGCGTCGAGTGCCTGCACGGGGATGGCACCTTCTATGTGTTCCCGAGTTTCCAGGGCACTATTGATGCGGATGCTGATGTCAGCACCGACGTTGAGTTTGCCGAGAAGCTGCTTAAAGAAGCAGGCGTTGCTCTGGTGCCGGGCTCCGCCTTTGGCGCACCGGGCCATATGCGCCTGAGTTTCGCCACCGGCCTGGACACCCTGAAGCAGGCCATTGAGCGACTGGCAAAAGCCCTCGGCTAAAATTTTCGGCAAGGGGTTGACGAGGCGTTGGGGTAACCTTAATATACGCGCCTCGTCACATGACGACGTTCCCCGATAGCTCAGTTGGTAGAGCAACGGACTGTTAATCCGTTTGTCGCTGGTTCGAGCCCAGCTCGGGGAGCCATTATTTCGAAAAGCCGCTAGTCCTCTGGATTAGCGGCTTTTTTTGTTCCAGCCCGCAAGCCAACTGAAGCAGCAGGCCAGGGACGGATTACGAAGAAGGGACCGGCTAAAGGGAACCCACCTCACCATGAATAGCTTCCAGCGCCGCCAGAGGGTCCGTAGCCTGGGTAATCGGGCGGCCGATGACCAGGTAGTCGGAACCGGCTTTGAGGGCGTCAGTGGGGGTCATGATGCGTTGTTGGTCGCCCTTGTCAGCAGACAAGGGACGGATGCCGGGGGTGATGAGTTTGAAATCAGCGCCCTGCTCCGCTTTCAACGCCGGGGCTTCCTGGGCTGAGCAGACGACGCCATCCAGGCCGCAGTTGCGGGTCAGGGTTGCCAGACGGGAGACCTGAGCCTCCGGGGAGTCCGTGATGCCGATACCGGCGAGATCTTTCGAATCCATGCTGGTGAGCACGGTGACAGCAATCAGCAAGGGGCGGCCCTTACCAAAAGCCTCCAGACGGTCGCGACAGGCCGTCATCATTTTTTCGCCGCCGGAAGCATGCACATTGACCATCCAGACACCCAGATCGGCCGCCGCCGCCACAGCGGCAGATGTTGTGTTGGGGATATCGTGAAACTTCAGATCCAGGAACACCTCAAATCCGCGGCCATGGAGCTTCCGAACCAGCTCGGGGCCAGAGCGGGTGAAGAGTTCCTTGCCCACTTTCAGGCGGCATTTGGCCGGGTCCAGCTGGTCAACCAGTGCCAGTGCGGGCCGCTCAGAGGGGAAATCCAGGGCAACAATGATTCGGGGATTGTCGGGGTTTTTCAAGGTCGGTTTCCTGCAAGATATCGAAAAATCGGGTTATTCGGCTTCCACACCCTGGATCGGGCGCACGGTTTCCCATTGCTTGCAACTGGGACACAACCAATGCAGTTGCTGGCCGGAAAAACCGCAGTTTACGCACCGGTAAATGGGACGGTTAGCCAGAATCAGGTGGCCAATGCGACTTACCAGCCGGCCTTCGTCAGTGGTCATGCCTTTTTCGTAGCCCGCCAGCTCTACCAGGCGTAGCAATCCTCTCACGCTGGGACGAACTTCCAGTTCACGGCGCAACAACTCAATGGCCGCCATGCGGCCTGAGGTGCGTTCAACGGATTCCACCAGTGCCAGCAGCAGACTGGTGCTCGGCCAGGTTTCGTAGAATTTTCCGAGTTTCCTGGCCAGGCGTCCAACGTCGCCATGCTCCCGCTCAAGCTTCATCAGCCGGTCAACGGCCTCGGAGCCAAAATCGGGGTTCTGATCGAAGACTTTCAGGCTCTGACTCGCGGCTTCCCGGTAGTTACCCTGGCGAATGAGCAGCTTCATCATGATAAACGTAGCCCTGACACAGGAGCTGTCGTACTCCAGTGCTTCCCTGGCCAGCTTCTGGGCCATCCACCGGTCGTCCTGCTTGAGAGCGTCTTCCGCCAGTTCGCAGGTGATGTAGGCCAGCATCTTGAACATACCGGTATCATGGTCCCCGGTGGTCAGTGTTCGGGCGACCTGACCCGCCTTACCCCACTCTTTTTCCTGCTGGTAAAGCTCGATCAATTGAAGTGACGCCTTGCGACCGTATTCCCTGTCGCCCATCAGTTGATGGAACAGTGCCTCTGCCCGGTCCAGGAGGCCGGCATTCATATAGTCTATAGCAAGTTCATAAGTCACTTGCTGGGAATAGCGTGGGGGCAGCTCCGGGCGAGCCAGAAGATTCTGGTGGATCAGGATCGCGCGATCGGTCTCGCCCTTGTGGCGGAAATGCGCGCCAATAGACAGGTGCAGGCCAACAGTTTCCTTGTTCACGGCCAGGGATTGAACAAAATTTTCTACCGCCTGGTCGGAATAGTTGGTGAAGAGAAACTGCAAGCGGTCCTTGACCGACTCTTCATCCGAGATGGGCGTTCTGGAGCGCTCTCTCGTGTTACCCATACGCCCGACAAACCAACCTGCAGCTACCGCAACTGTCAACAGCAGCCACTGAAGCACTATATCCATTAAAGCGTCCGGTCGTTCTGGGCCCTGGATTTCTCCAATGCCTGCTCGGTGCGAGCAAGTCGTTTCTCGAGGTGACGGCGGGAAACCGATGTACGAACGGTTGCGAGCATGGTAATCAGAACCCCGATCAAAGCACCGATCACAAAGGACATGATAATCCAGACGGCAACACCGTGGGGCTGGGTCTCAAAAAGCAGGAAGTTGAGCGACACGGCCATTTGATTATTGAGGGAGAAAACAAGTGCCACCAGAACCAGCAACAGCACGAGCAGAATGAGAAGGATCTTCTGTAATCCGGCCATAGTCGCAACGCTCCAAGCGGACCTGACAGTTTAAATCAGGACCATGTTCAAGACTTTTCCTGCAAGGGTAATCAAAAACCCTTTTTCAGGCTATCGTTAACCTGTTCCCGCAACTCTTTTCCTGGCTTGAAGTGCGGAACAAATTTGGCGGGCAACTGCACAGCCTCTCCGGTTTTCGGATTTCGCCCGGTTCTGGCTGCCCGATGATGCAGTGAAAAACTGCCGAAACCCCGGATTTCAATTCGCTGGCCATCCGCCAGTGACTGGGACATATGCTCTATGATGGTTTTCACGGCCAGTTCCACATCTTTCACTGAAAGCTGCGTCTGCTTGGACGCGATCAGCTCTACCAGTTCAGATTTCGTCATTGGGCTCATCCCTCTTCACATTATTATTGGATAGCCGGTTACCAGCTCCTTGGTTCTAGTTTAGCCAAACCAGAAAAAAACACAAAAAAAACGGGCTCTTAGAGCCCGTTTTTTTTCGTACCAACTGGAGATCTTAGTCCTTATTGGCGTTTTGCTGCTGCATCTGCTCCTTGATGAGATCACCGATGGTGGTCGCACCCGAGGAGGACTCGGCCGTCTTGGCGCGGACGCCTTCAAGAGCCTGCTTGTCGTCTTCAACGTCCTTGGACTTCACAGACAGGTTGATAACGCGGTTCTTGCGGTCGATGCTGATGATCTTCGCTTCTACTTCATCGCCTTCATTCAGGGCGTTGCGTGCGTCTTCAACACGATCGCGGCTGATTTCGGAGGCTTTGAGGACAGCTTCAACTTCGTCGTTCAGGGTAACCGTCGCCGCTTTCGCGTCAACAGCGGATACCGTGCCCTTAACAATGGAGCCCTTGTCGTTCAGCTGCACAAACTCGGCGAACGGATCGCTTTCCAGCTGCTTGATGCCCAGTGAGATGCGCTCACGCTCGGGATCAACAGACAGGATAACGGTTTCAACTTCGTCGCCCTTCTTGTATTCACGGACGGCTTCTTCGCCAGTCTCGTTCCAGCTGATGTCTGACAGGTGAACCAGACCATCGATGCCACCGTCCAGTCCGATGAAGATGCCGAAGTCAGTGATTGACTTGATCTTGCCGGAGATGCGATCGCCCTTGTTGAACTTGCTGGAGAAGTCTTCCCATGGATTGGACACACACTGCTTGATACCCAGCGAGATACGACGACGCTCTTCGTCGATATCCAGAATCATCACTTCCACTTCGTCGCCTACCTGAACGACTTTAGACGGATGGATGTTCTTGTTGGTCCAGTCCATTTCAGATACGTGAACCAGACCTTCAACACCTTCCTCCAGCTCGGCAAAACAGCCGTAGTCTGTCAGATTGGTTACACGTGCGGTAACCTTGGTGCCTTCCGGATAACGACCCTTGATATCGACCCAGGGATCTTCGCCCAGCTGCTTCAGACCCAGAGATACACGGTTACGCTCACGGTCGAACTTCAGTACCTTGACAGTGATCTCATCGCCCACATTGACGATTTCGCTCGGATGCTTGATGCGCTTCCAGGCCATATCGGTAATGTGCAGCAGGCCGTCAACACCACCCAGATCCACGAACGCGCCGTAGTCGGTCAGGTTCTTGACGATACCCTTGATTTCCATACCCTCGGTCAGGGTTTCGAGCAGAGCTTCACGCTCGGCACTGTTTTCAGCTTCCAGAACGGCGCGGCGGGAAACAACCACGTTGTTACGCTTCTGGTCCAGCTTGATAACCTTGAATTCGAGTTCCTTGTTCTCCAGGTGCGCGGTATCGCGAACCGGACGAACATCTACCAGAGAGCCCGGCAGGAAGGCGCGGATGCCAGCCAGATCGACGGTGAAACCACCCTTGACCTTGCCATTGATAACACCCTTAACCACTTCTTCAGCTTCGAAGGACTTCTCGAGTACCTTCCAGGCTTCTGCACGCTTGGCTTTCTCACGGGACAGACGGGTTTCGCCGAAGCCGTCTTCAACAGCGTCGAGAGCTACGTCAACAACGTCGCCAATAGCAACTTCCAACTCGCCTTTTTCGTTAAGGAACTGGGAGGCGGGGATAACGCCTTCGGACTTCAGTCCGGCGTTAACGGTGACCCAGTCATTATCGACGTCAACTACGGTTCCCTGAACAATGGAACCCGGCTGCATGTCAATGTCTTTTAGGCTTTCTTCAAAAAGATCCGCAAAGCTCTCGCTCATTATGTGTCCTATGTGATCAACGCAAGTTTACTCCGTGCTACCAGCAACACGGTCTGTTAGTTTCAATCCGGATCCAGCCAGTGGCTGGCCGATAACGCCGAACCCGGAATTTCAACGACAAAAAGGTGTAGTCAGGCCTGACCCGCTGCGGCCATTACTCTGACTAGCACCTCTTCTATACTCAAACCTGTCGAATCAATGACTTGCGCATCGTCTGCGGGCTTGAGCGGGGCGGCGGCGCGGTTTATATCCCGCTCATCGCGCACCCGTATCTCCTCTAAAAGGGCGTCAATATTAACATCGACCCCGGCGTCCTTCAACTGGCTGTAACGTCTTTGCGCACGCTCTTCGGCGCTGGCGGTCAAAAAGATCTTCACCGGGGCATCCGGGAACACCACCGTGCCCATGTCGCGACCGTCCGCCACCAGCCCCGGGGGCTTGCGGAAGTCGCGCTGGCGCTGAAGCAGTGCATCGCGAACAGGCTGCATGACCGCCACCCTGGAGGCGTTATCGCCACAGGTTTCCGTACGTATATCTGCGGTCACATCGGCACCCCCCATCAACACCTTTGCCGGCTCGCCCGGAGGTGTGGGTTCAAATGCAACATCCAGGTTGGCCGCGAGCTCAACCAGCGCGGCTTCATCGTCAAGTGATACACCCTGCCTCTCGGCAGCCAGCGCGGTAAGCCGGTAAAGCGCACCGCTATCGAGCAGATGCCAGCCCAGTCTGCTGGCCAGCATCTGGGTAATCGTTCCCTTGCCGGATCCCCCCGGGCCATCCACGGTAATAACCGGTGCCTTGGTTTCCATCATTGCTCAGCTCCCTGGGCGGAAATATGGATGCCGGTGCGCCTGGCCAGCTCCACAAAACCTGGGAATGACGTGGCCACATTGGCGCAGTCAGTCACCTCAATGTCGCCACTGGCCCTCAATGAGGCCACCGAGAACGCCATCGCAATCCGGTGGTCGCCGTGACTATCAACGGTGCCGCCGCCCAGGGTCTGCCCGCCCTCAATGATAATGCCGTCGGGTGTGACGGTGGTTTCCACACCCAGAGCAAGCAGGCCGTCGGCCATCACCTGGATTCGGTCGCTTTCCTTGACGCGAAGCTCCTCGGCTCCACGCAGAACGGTTCTGCCCTCCGCGCAAACGGCGGCGATGAACAGCACCGGGAATTCGTCGATAGCCAGCGGCACCTGATCCTCGGGAATGTCAATGCCCTTGAGATCGGCAGACCGGACGAGTAGATCAGCAACCGGTTCACCGCCAATCACCCGCTCCTCAAGGACTTCTATATTGGCCCCCATCAAGCGCAGGATATTGATCACTCCGACTCGGGTAGGGTTCATGCCGACGTGATGGATGGTCAGTTCAGAGCCGGGCGCAATACTGGCCGCTACCAGGAAAAACGCCGCGGAGGAAATGTCCGCAGGCACATCAATTGCCGATGCCGTGAGGCGTCCGCCGCCGGTAACGCTCGCTGTCGCCATATCGCGATGGACATGGTAGCCGAAGCCTTCCAGCATTCGTTCGGTATGATCGCGGGTTGGCGCCGGCTCGGTCACAGAGGTAACACCTTCGGCATAGAGCCCGGCAAGCAACAGGCAAGACTTCACCTGGGCACTGGCCACTGGCATGTCATAGTGGATTCCGGTAAGCCTATGGCCGCCGCGGATCTTCAGTGGTGGTCGGCCGCCCTCTGCGGTATCAATCACCGCACCCATGGCTCGCAGCGGGTCCGCGACACGGCCCATGGGCCGTTTTGACAGACTCTCGTCGCCGGTCAGCTCGGAGTCGAAGGACTGGGCCGCGAGCAGCCCCGAAAACAGGCGCATGGCAGTTCCGGAATTACCCAGGTAAAGCGGACCACGCGGTGCCTGCAGGCCATCGATACCTACCCCGTGAATGCGGACAAAACCATTGTCCGGCCCTTCAATGGTCACCCCCATATCACGGAAAGCCTGCAGGGTAGCGAGGCTGTCCTCCCCCTCCAGGAAACCTTTCACTTCAGTGATGCCGTCGGCAAGAGCGCCCAGCATGATGGAGCGATGGGAGATGGATTTGTCACCCGGCACACGGATTTTGCCGGAAACCCGACCACCGGGCTGTAGACGGAACGTTACCTGTTTCTGACTGTTGTTTGTCACGTAAGCCTGCCCTGAAAGCATCTTTGAAAAATGTTCCCGCGCCGCTTTGGCGCGACTGAAAACCCGCAACAGAGTTGCACTGTCCTGATCGGCGATAGCGGTACGGAGTTGGTCCAGATCGTAGGTGAAATGGTCTATCACCCGCAGCACCGCGTCGCGGTTGGAGAGAAATATATCGTGCCACATGACCGGGTCGCTGGCCGCAATGCGGGTAAAGTCACGAAAACCTCCGGCCGCGTACCGGAAAATATCCAGATTCTCATCCTCGCCAGCCAGCGTGTCCACCAATGAAAAGGCGATCAGGTGCGGCAGATGGCTGGTAGCGGCCAGAACTTCGTCGTGGTACGCCACGGACATCGTAAGCACGGTAGCGCCGCAACTTTCCCAAAGGGCCTGGAGCTTTTCGAGATCTGCCTGGCTGACGTTATCTGCAGGAGTCAGGATAACCTTATGCCCGGCAAACAGCTTGGGGTTGGCTGCGCGGATGCCGCTCTTCTCGGAACCGGCTATGGGGTGGCCGGGTATCACTTTTGCCGGCAGCTCGCCAAATACCTGCACCACATCAGCGACAAAACTGGTCTTGGTGCTGCCAACATCCGTCAACACGGCGCTGTTTCCGAGATGTGGCCGGATCTCCTCCAGCACAGCTCTCGTTGCCTTCACAGGCACCGCCAACACCACCAGGTCACTGCCCGCCACTGCTTCGGCGACCGAACCCGCAGCCTCATCAATAATGCCCAATTCCACGCCAAGCGCCAGCTCATCCGCCCGCTTGTCTGCACCAACGACGGTCACGGCCAGGGCATTTTCACGGATGGCCCTGGCCAACGAACCCCCTATCAGGCCGAGACCAATGATGGCAACACGCTGGAATAGTGGCTGGCCTCCGGACACTTTAAACTCCCCGACCAGATTCAGCGGCCGGCAATGCATCCAGGGCGCGAGCGAGGGATTCGATAAACCGGTCGTTTTCCTCCGGCAGGCCGATGGAAACCCGCAGATGCCTGGGCATGCCATAGCCGGCGATGGGGCGCACGATAACCCCCTGCTCCAGCAGGGACTGGTTGACGTCGGCGGCTTTATCACCAACATCCACGGCAATGAAATTACCGGCTGACGGAATATACGCCAGTCCCATTTTGCCAAAGGCGGTTTCCAGCTGCTTCATGCCCTCGGCATTCACCTCACGGGAGCGCTGCAGATACTCTTCATCGTCAAGCACGGCGGTCGCCGCCGTCAGCGCCAGATTATCTACATTAAATGGCTGACGCACACGGTTGAGAACGTTAGCAATTTCTGCAGAACTGATGCTGTAACCAGCGCGAAGGGAGGCCAGCCCCCAGGCCTTGGAAAAGGTGCGGGTGATGATCAGATTGGGGTGGCGCTCAAGCAGAGCCAGAGCGTCCACAGCGTCGTCAGCCTGCCGGTATTCGCAGTAAGCCTCATCCAGAACCACCAGCACCCGCGCCGGAATCCGATCAAGAAATGCCCCGATCGCTTTGGCACCATGAACCGTGCCTGTGGGGTTGTTCGGGTTAGCGACGAACACCAGTTTTGTAAGGTCGGTTACCGCCTCTGCCATGGCATCCAGATCATGGCCATAATCTCTGGCGGGAACCGACACACCGGTGGCGCCTATTGCCTGGGTGACGAGCGCATACACGGCGAAGGCGTACTGGGAAAACACCACCTCCGACTGCTGATCCGCAAAACAGCGGGTAATGACTTCCAGAACATCGTTGGATCCATTGCCAAGGGTAAGCTGTGACAGTTTCACGCCAAATCGTGCCGATAACGCCTGCTTCAGCTCAAACCCGTTACCGTCAGGGTAGCGACACAGGTCATGCAATGCTTCCCGGACCGCAGCCAGGGCTCTCGGGCTCGGCCCAAGGGGATTCTCGTTGCTGGCCAGTTTAATGATGCTGTCAGGGTTGAGGCCCAGTTCCCGTGCCAGCTCATCAATCGGCTTGCCAGGCTGGTAGGGAGTTAACGCCTGCACACCTTTGACCGCCAGACTTTGGTAATCAATCGACATTCAACCCTTCCTCAGACGTTCGTGTTTCGTTACAGGACCCCGATGGGATAGGAGCCAAGACGCTTCAGTTCCACCGCTTCCTCATCAATCTCGGAAAGCACTTTACTGACCTGCGCATCATCCACGTGACCCTCGAAATCGATGTAGAACACGTAAGCCCAGGTTCCGCTCGGCGACGGTCGGGTTTCAATGCGGGTCAGGCTCAGGCCGTGCTTGTGGAATGGCTCAAGCAACTGGTAAAGCGCACCGGGCTTGTTGCGCATGGACACCAGTATGGACGACTTGTCATTGCCGCTGGCAGGCACTGCCTCGCGGCCGATGATCAGGAAGCGGGTGGTATTGTCCGGACGGTCTTCGATGCTGGTAGCCAGCATTTCCAGGCCGTAGAGCTCCGCCGCCATATCACCGGCAATGGCAGCCGTGCCCGGCTCTTCCGCCGCGCGCCTTGCCGCCTCCGCGTTACTGCTGACGGTCACCCGCTCGATGCCATAGCGGTGGGCATCCAGCCATTGCCGGCACTGGGCGAACGATTGTTGATGGGAGTAGATGCGAACGATTTCCTCACCTTTGTGCTTCGGCGACACCATCAGGTGATGGTGGATCCGCAGCTGGACTTCACCGCAGATTTTAAGCGGCGACGTCATGAACATGTCGAGGGTATGGTTGATCATGCCCTCGGTGGAATTCTCCACCGGAACCACGCCATAGTGGGCGGCGCCGGACTCCACCTCACGGAAAACCGCATCGATGGCCGGCAACGGAACGCTGATCACGGAATGGCCGAAGTGCTTGAGCGCGGCCGCCTGGGTAAAGGTGCCAATGGGCCCAAGGAAAGCGATGTGCATGGGTTTTTCCAGGGCGAGACAGGCGGACATGATTTCCCGGAACAGCCGGGCCATCTCTTCGCCGGACAAGGGGCCGGGATTGCTCTCCTTGATGCGCCGCAGCACCTGGGCCTCCCGCTCCGGACGATAAAAAAACACATCCTCACCGGGATGGGCTTCCATCTTGACCCGGGCCACTTCCTGGGCACATTCAGCCCGCTGGCTGATCAGGTCCATAATCTCCCGGTCCAGCCGGTCAATCTCGTCCCTCAATTGCCCGAGGCGGGCCTGCTCATCACTCATGATCAGCCCCGCTCCTTCGCAAACGCGGTCATGTAATCGATCAGTGCATCGACGCCGGCTTCAGGCATCGCGTTGTAGATACTGGCCCTCATGCCCCCCACGGACCGGTGACCTTTGAGGTTCAGCAGGCCACGCTCGTTCGCCCCCTCAAGGAAGGCATTGTTCAGGGCATCGTCAGCCAGAGTAAAAGGTATGTTCATCCAGGAGCGGAAACGCGGCGAAATGGGATTGGCGTAGAAATCATTGTTGTCAATAAAGCCATACAGCTTGCTGGCCTTGCGACGATTGATTTCGCCCATGGCGGTAACGCCGCCCTGCGCTTTCAGCCATTTGAACACCAGGCCGGCGAGATACCAGGAATAGGTCGCCGGGGTGTTGAACATGGAATCGTTATCAGCAAACACCTGGTAATTCATCATCGTGGGCGTAATCTTGCGGGCCCTGCCCAGCAGATCCTTGCGAATGATGACCACCACCAGCCCGGACGGACCAATGTTTTTCTGGGCGCCGGCGTAGATCAGCCCGAACCTGGACACCTCCAGGGGACGCGACAGCATGGTGGACGACATATCCGCAACCAGGGGCACGGAGCCACTGTCGGGTACGAAGTCAAATTCCAGACCGCCGATGGTTTCGTTGGGCGTGTAATGCAGGTAAGCCGCATCGGCACGGGTATTCCAACTTTCCTGATCAGGGATGCTGGTAAAACCGTCCGCTTCGCTGCTTGCCGCCACGTTGACATGGCCGTAACGGCTCGCTTCCGCAATCGCCTTTTTCGACCAGATACCGGTGTTGACATAATCCGCAGAGGTTTTGTCACCCAGCAGGTTCAGCGGGATGGTCGCAAACTGGCTGGAAGCACCTCCTTGCATGAAAAGCACCGCGTAGTCGTCGGAAACTCCGGCCAGTTCCCGAAGGTCCTTTTCCGCAGTGTCGGCAATTTCCACGAACTCATCTCCACGATGGCTCATTTCCATCACCGACATGCCGGTGCCGTGCCAGTCCAGCATTTCTTCCCGTGCCTGCTGCAGCACGGGCTCCGGCAAAGTTGCCGGACCCGCACAGAAATTATACGCCCTGCTCATCGTCCTCACCGTCGACCTCTTCCGCATCGGTTTCAGCTATACGCTCAACACCCACAAGGCGCTCATCTTCCTGGCTCAGTTTGATCAGGCGAACACCCTGGGTATTGCGGCTCAGAATGGATACTTCATCGGTGCGGGTACGGACCAGTGTGCCCTTGTCCGAGATCAGCATCATTTCGTCCCCGTCGAACAGCTGCAGCGCCGTGACCAGATTACCGTTACGCTCGGAACACTGCATGGCGATAACGCCCTGACTGCCGCGGCTGTAGGAAGGGAATTCGTCAAAGGTGGTGCGCTTGCCGTAGCCGTTTTCACTGGCTGTCAGCAGCACCGCGCCCTCTTCGGGAATGATCAGCGACACCACGTGATGCCCGCCCTGCATCTTGATACCGCGCACACCGCGAGCCGTTCGGCTCATCGGGCGTACCGCTTCCTCATTGAAACGCACGGCCTTGCCGGCTGTGGAGAACAGCATGACTTCCGCGTCACCCTTGGTGATGGCCGCGCCGATCAGGGTGTCACCCTCATCCAGCGACAGCGCGATCAGGCCACTGCTGCGTGGGCGGGAGAAGTTCGGCAGCGGTGTTTTCTTGACCACACCGGCCGATGTCGCCATCAGCACATACTGATCTTCCGGATAATCACGTACCGGCAGGAAGGTGGTGATACGCTCGCCCTCATCCAGCGGCAGGATGTTGACCATCGGGCGACCGCGTGATGCGCGGCTGGCGCGTGGAATCTCGAACACCCGCAACCAGTACACCTTGCCGCGGTTGGAGAAGCACAAAATGGTGTCGTGGGAATTGGCAACCAGCAGCTTTTCGACAAAATCCTCGTCTTTCATCGAGGTTGCGGCCTTGCCACGGCCACCACGGCGCTGGGCCTGATAGTCTTCTACCGCCTGCGTCTTGGCGTAACCACCGTGAGAAATGGTCACCACCAGATCTTCCTCGTCGATCAGGTCGGCAATGGTCAGGTCACGCTTGGAACTGGTGATTTCGGTAAGACGCTTGTCACCGAACTCGGTGACGATGGCTTCCAGCTCTTCGCGGATCACCTGCATCAGGCGGTCCGGGTCCCCCAGGATTTCCAGGAGGCCGGCAATCTTCTCGAGGATGTCCTTGTACTCATTCTGCAACTTCTCGGTCTCGAGACCGGTCAGGCGGTGCAGGCGCAGGTCAAGGATTGCCTGGGCCTGTTCCGGCGAGAGGTGATACAGGCCATTACGCAGGCCAAATATTTCCGGCAGGTCGTCCGGACGGCAGGCATCTTCACCCGCCCGCTCCAGCATGCCCAGAACGTCACCCGGCGCCCAACCCTGGGCCATCAGTTTTTCCTTCGCCTCGGCGGAGCCCGGGGAAGCCTTGATCAGCGCAATAATCTCGTCGATATTCGCCAGGGCTACCGTCAGGCCTTCGAGGATATGCCCGCGTTCCCGTGCCTTGCGCAGCTCAAAGATGGTCCGGCGGGTGACCACTTCCCGGCGGTGGCGGATGAACGCATCCAGCATCTGCTTCAGGTTGAGAATTTTCGGCTCGCCGTTAATCAGGGCGACCATGTTGATACCGAATACCGTTTGCAACTGGGTATGGGTGAAGAGATTGTTGACGATTACGTCCGGATTCTCACCGCGACGCAACTCGATCACTACCCGGATACCTTCCTTGTTGGACTCGTCGCGCAGCTCGGTAATACCTTCCAGCCGCTTCTCTTTGACCAGCTCCGCGATTTTCTCGATCAAACGCGCCTTGTTCAGCTGGTAAGGCAGCTCGGTAATAATGACGGCGTCGCGGTTGGTTTTCTTGTCATGCTCGATTTCATGGCGGGCACGAATATAAATACGCCCACGGCCGGTGCGGTATGCCTCAACAATGCCTGCGCGGCCGTTGATAATGCCCTGGGTGGGAAAGTCCGGCCCGGGAATATGCTCCATGAGGTCATCGATGGTCATGTCCGGGTTGTCGATCAGTGCCAGGCAGCCATTCACGATTTCCGTGAGGTTATGGGGCGGAATGTTGGTTGCCATGCCCACGGCGATGCCGGAGGAGCCGTTAACCAGCAGGTTCGGAACGCGAGTGGGCAGCACTTCCGGGATCTGCTCGGTGCCGTCGTAGTTGGGGACGAAGTCCACCGTTTCCTTTTCCAGATCCGCCAGCAGGGAATGGGCAATCTTCTCCATGCGGATTTCGGTATAACGCATGGCGGCTGCGTTGTCGCCGTCAATGGAACCGAAGTTGCCCTGGCCATCCACCAGCGGATAGCGCAGTGAAAAAGGCTGGGCCATCCGGACAATGGTGTCGTAGACCGCGGAATCACCATGGGGGTGGTACTTACCAATAACGTCACCCACCACACGGGCGGACTTCTTGTAAGACTTGTTCCAGTCGTTGTTCAGCTCGGACATGGCGAACAGTACGCGGCGGTGTACCGGCTTGAGGCCATCCCGCACGTCCGGAAGCGCCCGACCGACGATAACGCTCATGGCGTAATCGAGGTAGGACTGTTTCAGTTCGTCTTCAATATTTACCGGCAGGATCTCTTTGGCTAACTCACCCATCGAGAAAGGTTCCTTTGCATTTGCTGGAAGTCGTTTCAGGGCCCTTCAGAGCGCCCCATAGTTATTCTTTAACAAGCGGCCAATACTACCACATTCAACCCCTTGGCGGAGCATAGGGCAGCTGCCGTCAGTCAAAAACCACGGTCTTGTTTTCGTAGGTGATCACGCGATCTTCGATGTGCGCCCGCAATCCCCGGGACAGGGCATTTTTTTCCACGTCCTTGCCCAGGCGCACCATATCCTCGATCGAATCACTGTGGCTGATGCGGATCACATCCTGCTCGATAATCGGGCCTTCATCGAGATCCTGTGTTACGTAATGGCAGGTGGCTCCGATAAGCTTCACACCCCGGCTGTAGGCCTGATGGTAAGGCCGGGCGCCGGCGAAGGACGGCAGAAAACTGTGGTGGATATTGATCACCTTGCCCGAATATTTTTCGCACAGGCTTGCGGGCAGGATCTGCATGTAGCGGGCCAGAACAACCACATCGGCTTCATAGCCTTCGATCAATCCGTCCACTTCACCGAAGGCTTCATCGCGGTTGTTCTTGTCCACGGGAATATAGTGGTAGGGTATTTCATGCCATTCCACCATGCGCCTGAGATCTTCATGGTTGGAGATGACCGCAACGATCTCGGCGTTGATTTCCTTGCTGTGCCAGCGATGCAGCAGGTCAGCCACGCAGTGGGATTCCTTGCTGCACATGAGGATCACTTTCTTGGGCTGCGCGGAATCAGCAATGTGCCAGTTCATATCGAACTCGCGGGCAATGGGCTCAAAGGCAATGCGGAACTGCTCAAGCCCGAACGGAATCGAATCGGCCTTGATTTCGTGCCGCATGAAAAACCAGCCTGTCTGGGTATCCGAGTGGTGGCTCGCCTCGGTTATCCAGCCATTGTAGGTCGAAAGAAAATTACTGACCTTGGCAACGATCCCCACCCGGTCCGGGCAGGAAATCACAAGACGATAGGTATGCTCCATGGAAGCCTTTCCTTAATCTGATCCGGGAAAGCGGGCGCGCGGGTTCACACCCCGAAAAATGACCGGCTATGATAGCCTATCTGAGCACCAGAAACGAGGCGCACTGACATGCACAGACACCCCCTACAGGTATGGACTCAAAAAGCCGTACCGAGCCACTCACTGCCCACGACACTGGCCATTGCCCTTGCAGTGGTCTTATCACTGCAAACGGTTGCCGCCGATGCGATTCTTGAGGGCGAGCGGTATCATCCGGTCGAAGCAACGAACGGCATGGTTGCCACCAGCCACACGCTGGCAACCAGGTTGGCACTGGAGGTTCTTGAAAACGGCGGTAATGCCATGGATGCGGCGGTAACCGCCGGTTTTGCCCTGGCTGTCACCCAGCCTCGTTCCGGCAACATCGGCGGGGGCGGCTTCATGCTCTATGCACCCGGCAACGGCGAAGCCGTCGAAGCCATCGACTACCGCGAAAAAGCGCCGGCCGCTGCCACGGAAAGGATGTTCCAGGATGACGACGGCAATGTGGTGCCGAACCGTAGCCGCTTTACCCACAAGGCAGCTGGAGTACCGGGCACCGTTGCCGGCTTTGCCATGGCACTGGAGCGGCATGGCACCCTGCCCCTGAAGCAGGCGCTGGCGCCAGCGATAAAACTGGCACGGGAGGGGTTTGTTGTGCCGGGGCGGTTCACCGAAGGTCTGGAACAGGCCCGGGACCGTCTACAACGCTGGCCTGCCAGCCTCGCAACTTTCTATAAAGACGATGGATCGCCTTGGCAGCCTGGTGAACGCTTCCGCCAACCCGAACTGGCAGACACCCTCCAGCGCATTGCCGATCAGGGCATTGACGGTTTTTATAGCGGCAAAACCGCGCAACTGATCGTGGAGGAGATGGAACGCCATGATGGCCTGATCACCCTGGACGACCTGAAAAACTACCAGCCGCAAATCCGCCAGCCGGTTCATGGCAACTACCGTGGGCACGACATCTATTCCATGTCGCCACCCTCCTCCGGTGGCACCCACATCGTTCAGATTCTCAATATCCTGGAGGGCTATCCGCTGGCCGATTTTGGCCACAATTCCGCAGCCGGCATTCACTACATGGCTGAAGCCATGAAACTCGCCTATGCCGACCGTGCCGAGTTTCTGGGGGATACGGACTTTGTAGAGGTTCCCCTGAAAGGGCTGACCAGCAAAGCTTATGGCGAGGCTCTGCGGAAAACCATCGACCCGGACAAAGCCCGCCCCTCCTCTGAGATTCGGGCCGGTAACCCGGGCGCCTATGAAAGCCCTGAGACCACCCATTTTTCCATCGTTGACCGCTGGGGCAACGCCGTCTCCAACACCTACACCATCAACTTCAGTTACGGCTCCGGCATCACCGTTACCGGTGCCGGCTTCCTGCTGAACAATGAAATGGACGATTTCAGCGCCAAACCGGGCGAACCCAACGCCTATGGGCTGATCGGTGGGGAAGCCAACAGAGTGGAGCCCGGCAAGCGTATGCTGAGCTCCATGTCGCCCACCATTGTCAGGCGCAATGGGCGCAACTACCTGGTCACCGGCAGCCCCGGTGGTTCGCGGATTATCACGACCACCTTGCAAGTGGTGCTTAATGTGATCGACCATAATATGAACATACAGTCTGCGGTCAGTGTACCGAGGATCCATCACCAATGGTTGCCGGACGAGATCCGCATTGAGCAGGGCGTCAGCCCGGATACCGTGCGGTTGCTGGAGGAAAAAGGCCACAAGGTGGTAACCGGTAGTGCCATGGGTGCTATCCAGAGCATCCTGATTGACAGCGATGGCACTCTTTATGGCGGCGCGGATCCGCGCCGCAGCACATCATCAGCCATGGGTTACTGAACCCGGGGAGGTACTATGTTTCTGTCAGTGCAATTGAGTTGTTATCCACTCACCGATGACTATAAACCACCGATCCGGGCGCTCATCGAGCGGCTGGAGAAAAGCGGCCTGGAGATCTATCCCGGGCGCATGAGCACTGAAATGTTCGGCGAGTATGATGAGGTGATGAAGGTGCTTTCAGAGACCATGAAGTGGTCGTTCGAGGAGTACGGCAAAGCGGTGTTTGTGGCCAAGATCATGGAGGGCGACCGCAGGCCCCGGTAGCACTGCCGCATTGCAAACTCAGAGCCGCGGGTAGCCACTACCCGCGGCCGATAAACAACGCCCCTACCAGCACCAGGCCCAGGAAGGCCACCACCATGTTAACCGCGAGCCCCCAGCGAAAGCCGTATCCAGCGGGGAACTCCGCCGGGCTCAGGGTCCGCAGCAAAGCACGAAACTGACGGGAGGACCATATAGCCGCAAAGGCCCCCAGAAGGATAAATAGCACGCCAATCCAGAATCCCAGCATGGCATTCAGCCCCGCCGCTCTCTCCGGTGCCAGAACATGCAGAAGCAGCCCCGCTCTCTCGATCAGAAAACCGAACGCAATGAACGACAGGCTGGTGCGATTCCAAGCCAGCAGAGTACGCTCGGCGGCAAACAGAACTCTCGGGTCTTTCAGGTCAGACATGGGTTTCCTTTCTATTCCGGCGTTACTTTCAGGACACGGCCATCAGCATTGTCGGTAAGCAGGTAAACCGCGCCGCCCGGACCAGTTTGCACATCCCGGATGCGTTCGCCCAGTTCACCAAACAGAACACCGACCTCCCTCGCCTCGCCGCTCTCCAGGCTCACGCGGTGCACTTGCCTGGTCACCAGTCCTCCCACCAGCAGGTCGCCCTGCCATTGAGGAAACAGATCCCCGGTGTAGAGGGTCATGCCAGAGGGCGCAATGGAGGGGGTCCAGTGTAACAGGGGCGGTTCAATGCCCTCCCGTTCCGTGAACGGTGTCACCCGCGCGCCGGTATAATCCAGGCCGTGGGTGGTGATGGGCCAGCCATAATTGGCGCCCGCACGAATGACATTGATTTCGTCACCGCCACGGGGCCCGTGTTCGTGGGCAATGAGACGGTCCTTTTCACTGTCGTAGACCAGTCCCTGCACATTGCGATGGCCATAGCTGTATATCTCGCCCCGGTACCGGTCGCTGCCCGCAAACGGGTTATCTTCCGGAACGCTGCCGTCCGGGTTCAGCCGGACAATGCTGCCCATGTGATTTTCCCGTCGCTGGGCCTGTTCCCGGTAGTCAAAACCATCCCCCAGGGTTAAAACCAGCGTATTATCCGGTAACCATGCCAGCCGGCCGCCGTAATGGGCGGCGCCCTCCTTGGCCGGCTGTACCCGGAAAATCTCGGTCACATTATTCAAGCCTTTTTCGCCAAGCTCACCCCTGGCCAGACACGTGTGATTGGCCTGCAGTGTGCCGCAGGCATAACTCAGATAGATCGCCCTGCTCTGTTCGAAGTCGCTCGCGGGCAGCACCTCAAACAGCCCGGCCTGGCCAGAAGCAAATACCGGAGGAACGCCGGAGACCGGCTCCTCAACCAGTTCACCCGTGGCAGTCAACAGACGCAAGCGGCCCGGTCGCTCGGTAACAAGCATCCTGCCGTCTGGCAGGAAGGCGAGCGACCAGGGATGCTCAAGGCCCCGGGCAAGGGTTTCAATCTGATAGCTCCGCTGCTCATCCGCCACGGCGTCCGACTCGGGCAGAGCCAGGCCGCCGGCCATCACGAGCGCCATAACCGGCACCGCGGAAATCCCGCGAGCCGCGCGGGAAACCAGGACAGCGAATAACCAGCCTGAAATGGCGGCGGTCACAAGCATGGCAATCAAGCCTCCAGACTCTCTGGTGGCGGCGATGAGCGTCGGCATCGGCGCCAGTGCATCCACGACCCGCAATGCCACCCAAAGCCCCACAGCAGCGGCTATCGGGTACACCCAAAGACGCCCGGCATTGCCTGCCAGCCTCACGATCAGAGACGCAATACCCAGTGAAAACAGAAAGCTGACCCCGAACAGAATGGCATACAGGGGTGCGAAGCTGAGCAGATCCAGAGCGCTGGTTTCCAGCCGTGTTGCCATGCTGATGTCTACTCCCAGGGATTCCAGTGCCTGGAGATTAAACTGGGTCTGCACCAGACTGCCAAGCACCGAGCCCACGATGAGGGCGACCACAAATGCAAGAACCACGTTCCACCAGGTCACTGAAGCCACCATTACTTGTCTCCGGAAGGCTCCAACTTGTCCTGGGTGCGCAGCTCGAAGTCACTGGCGTCGTGGCGCTCATGCAACTGCTTGCTCTCATCACCCCAGGTGCGATTGACCATCAGCCCGCGCTTGACGGCCGGGCGCTGTGCTATCTCATCAGCCCAGCGCACAACGTTCCTGTATGTGTGGACCTCAAGGAATTCCCCTGCATCGTAGAGCTTGTTCTTGACCAGCGCACCGTACCAGGGCCAGATAGCGATATCCGCGATGGTGTATTCATCCCCGGCGATGTAGCGATTATCCGCCAACTGGCGATCCAGCACATCAAGCTGACGTTTCACTTCCATGGTGTAGCGGTTGATCGGGTACTCGTACTTCTCCGGCGCATAGGCGTAAAAATGACCAAATCCACCACCTAGGAAAGGCGCGCTGCCCATCTGCCAGAACAGCCAGTTCAGGGTTTCGGTGCGGGCCACAAGTTCAGCGGGCAGGAACTCACCGAACTTCTCGGCCAGGTACAGCAGGATGGATCCGGACTCGAATACCCGCACGGCAGGCTCATGATTGTGGTCCATCATTGCCGGAATCTTGGAGTTGGGATTCGCCTTCACAAACCCACTGCCAAACTGCTCCCCCTCGGTAATGCGGATCAGCCAGGCATCGTATTCCGCCTCTTTGATGCCTCTCTCCAGCAATTCCTCGAACATGATGGTGGCTTTAACACCATTGGGGGTTGCCAGTGAATAGACCTGGAACGGGTGCTTGCCAACCGGTAACTCCTGGTCATGGGTGGGCCCGGCAATCGGCCGATTGATTTCCGAGAAGGCTCCGCCACTCTCGGCATCCCATTTCCAGACTTTCGGGGGCGTGTAGGTGTTGTCGGTCATTCAATCATCCTCGCTCTCAAGGGATCTGCGAATTTCAACCTGTTCTGGAACTGGGAAAACAGACGTCCCGACTACGGGAGGTCAGCCTGTCCCACTTCCCTTTGTTGTTATTACGGACAGTTTTCAGATAGCTGGCAACATCGGAGAAGTGTTCATCGGTCGCCCCCATTTTTCGCGCTTCATCGCCATGCTTATCTGACAAGAACACCAGCGCTTTGTAGTCATCACCCTTTTCGATGAGCAAGTCACCAAGGATAGCCAGGTGACTTGCGCAGAAAATATGCAGGTTGCGCTTGTCATAATCGACTTCCTGGGCCCAGCCGTTGAGGCTGAAAAGGGACAGGAACACCGATACCAAAAGGGTTTTCTTCATAGGGACTTACTCCAAAGAATCAGTTCCACTTTGCTGCACGGGCTGCATGCAGCTTTTTATAGCTTTCGACCAGTCGCAGATGCTTCTCCAGCCCTTCCAGCTGCATATTGGTCGGCGTCAGGCCATGGAAGCGGATGCTGCCATTAACCGAGCCTACCACGGCTTCCATGGTCTCCTCACCAAACATGCGCTGAAGATTGACGAGGTAGTCTTCGAGTTCCAGCTCATCATCAAGAGTAATTTCCAGCACTGCGTTCACCGCGCGGTAGAACAGGTTGCGTTCGATCGTGTTGTCATTGAACTGCATGAAGGCTTCCACCCGTTCAAGGGCTTCCTCATGCTGCTGCAGAGCCAGGTAGATCAGCAGCTTGAGTTCCAGAATGGTGAGCTGACCCCAGACCGTATTCTCATCGAACTCGATGCCAATCAGGGTGATGATGTCCGTGTAGTCGTCCATCTGGCTTTCTTCCAGGCGCTCCACCAGGTCCGCCAACTGATCGTCGTCCAGGGAATGAAGGTTGAGAATGTCCTCCCGGTAGTCCAGCGCCTTGTTGGTGTTGTCCCAGATCAGGTCGTCGGCCGGATAGACCTCGGAATACCCTGGTACCAGAATACGGCAGACCGGCGCACCCAGCTCTTCGTAGACAGCCACGTAGGCCTCCTTGCCCATGTCATCGAGAATCCCGAACAGGCAGGCGGCCTCCTCCGCATTGGTGCCGGAAAAGTCCCACTCGCAGAAATCATAATCCGATTTGGCACTGAAGAAGCGCCAGGACACCACGCCGGTGGAGTCAATAAAGTGTTCCACAAAATTATTGGGTTCGGTGACCGCAAGACTGTTGAAGGTGGGCGGCGGCACATCGTTCAGACCCTCAAAACTGCGGCCCTGCAGCAATTCCGTAAGGCTGCGCTCCAGCGCCACTTCCAGACTCGGATGGGCACCGAAAGACGCGAATACGCCACCGGTGCGCGGGTTCATCAGGGTGACGCACATTACCGGGAACTGGCCGCCCAGCGACGCGTCCTTGACCAGCGTTGGAAAGCCCTGTGCTTCCAGCGCTTCCACGCCCTCCAGAATATCCGGGTATTTTTCCAGCACCTCCCGGGGTACGTCCGGAAGCGCAATCTCCTGTTCAATAATCTGCTTCTTCACAGCCCGCTCGAAGATCTCGGACAGGCACTGCACCTGGGCTTCCTGCAGCGTATTACCCGCACTCATACCATTGCTCAGGTAGAGGTTCTCAATGAGATTCGAGGGAAAATAAATCACCTCACCATCTGACTGGCGCACAAAAGGCAAAGAGACAATGCCGCGCTCGGTCCTGCCGGAGTTGGTGTCGATCAGATTGGAGCCGTATAACTCGCCCTCCGGGTTGTAGATGGCCAGGCAATGGTCGTCAAGGATGCCTTCCGGAAGTGCATCTTCGGGGCCCGGCTTGAACCACTTTTCGTTGGGATAATGGACAAACTCGCTGTTGGCGATGTCCTGCCCGAAAAACTGGTCGTTGTAGAAGAAGTTGCAGTTCAGCCGCTCGATGAATTCACCCAGGGCCGAACACAACGCGCTCTCCTTGGTGGCGCCCTTGCCGTTGGTAAAACACATGGGCGAGGCGGCATCGCGGATGTGCAGGGACCACACGTGGGGCACGATATTCCGCCAGGATGCGATCTCGATTTTCATGCCCAGATCCTCGAGGATGCGGGTCATGTTGGCGATGGTCTGCTCCAGTGGAAGATCCTTGCCCTCGATGTAGGTGCTGGTGCCACCCTCCGGCCTGGTCATCAGCAGAGCCTGGGCATCCGCACCCAGACTCTCTACTGTTTCAATCTCGAAGGTGGGGCCAGTTTGCACCACCTTCTTGACGGTACAACGATCGATGGATCGCAGAATGCCCTGCCGGTCCTTGTCGGAAATGTCTTCCGGCAACTCTACCTGGATCTTGAAAATCTGGTTGTAGCGGTTTTCCGGATCCACGATGTTGTTCTGTGACAGACGGATATTCTCGGTGGGGATGTCCCGAGCCAGGCAATAAACGCGCACAAAATAGGCCGCACACAGAGCCGAGGACGCCAGGAAGTAGTCAAAAGGACTGGGCGCCGACCCATCGCCCTTGTAGCGGATTGGCTGGTCAGTAACGACGGTGAAATCGTCAAACTTGGCTTCAAGCCTGAGGTTGTCGAGAAAATTGACGTTGATTTCCATTACGAAGTATCCGGATTGGAGAATTTGGCAGGGGCGCAGCCTTGAATGGCGGCCATTATCCAGTTTTTGACGGCTGTCGTCTTGGGTGCTGGTTAAATGTCTCGCTTGCGCCTATTGTAAAGCATTGCAGCTACCCGGATTACTGGCGAAGAGTTGCGGCGCGGGCATCCAAATGCCCGATGCAGCCGTATCGTTAAACCGGTGTTCAACACAACAGGAATCCCATGCCACAGCTTACGTCTCCTAACACTTCAGCAACACCATCCCGGTTACCATGCCGGGGCTGCCTTGCTGACTGCAGCAACTATGCAACCTGCGGAGGAACTCCCTGGCGAGCCGATAAAGCGCCGGATGCCAAAGCGGTCAAGTCAGACTCTTCGCTAATACCGGATTCCAGGTAATCGGCATCTGGCTGATGCCGGTTCTGGCCCACCCCCTGGGTGCTTATGCGAGCCAATACAGAAGAACCAGCAACCCCACGCCAGTGACCGAGTAAACAATTACTTTCAGGTAGACCGTTATGGTCTTCTGGACTGTGAGGTCGGGTTTTTCAGAAAAACGGTAATAGTCGTCACCAAAGAGGCCTTTACCGCACCTTTCACAATAGTTTTTCGAATACCAGACCCTGAGCGCTGAGGGTTCAAACCTTTTCCTGCAACTATAACAACTGGGCATAATTACGACTCAAACCTGACGCGACTGACAACTGACTCCAGACTCAACACCCCTCGCTGAAACAATTGGACTCGCTCCTCTTTTGGAAGGTGGAACGTCTTGTCATCAGTTTTCTGCCGATTCATGGAATGAGCCCCTTGTTCGCGTATCACTCAATTTTTACACGGATGGGTACCTGGTGCCACGATTTGACTTTTCAGCTTTAAAGCGGAGCGAAGCGACGGCCCGGTTGACGGGGTGCGCCTGCCATGTTTAAGTCAAAGAGGGTTCATTTCGGAAGCTTTAAACGCCGGGCCCATGAACCCGGAAACCCGGAAGGTAACACAGCAAACAGAAACGGAAAGGAGGCACCATGAAACGCAACGCAAGTGCACATTGGGAAGGCAGCCTGAAGGAAGGCAAGGGTACGGTTTCCACGGAAAGTGGAGTACTTTCAGAACAGCAGTATTCCTTCAAGACCCGTTTTGAGGATGGCAATGGTACCAACCCGGAGGAACTTCTCGGGGCCGCCCATGCAGGCTGTTTTTCCATGGCATTGTCCATGATCCTGGGTGAGTCCGATCATGTGCCTGACAGCATTGATACCAAGGCCAGCGTCACCTTGAGCGAGGGAGACGGCGGTTTTGAAATATCGGCCATCCATTTTGACGTGACTGCGAAAATACCCGGAATTGACCAGGAAAAATTCCTCGAAGCAGCCAACACCGCCAAGATGAATTGCCCGGTGTCAAAAGCCCTGAAACCAGACATCACCATGGACGCTCACCTGAAAGACTAGCTCAGTCTCTGCTAGTACAGCGCCGGGGGTAACCAGCAAAAGGGTTGTGACCCATTTATCATCACGATTGCCTAACGTCCAGCATCAGCATCAGCGGCAGAGCTGTCCGCTGCATGCTGTTGTTCGGCGGCCGTTTCGCTACACAACCGAATTGCCGCCTGGCAGCGCTCTTCCACCGCCCGGCGGTCCTCTTTTTCGGGCAGCTCCTCCATAGCCCCTCGGGAGATCATTTCAGCATGCCTTAAGAGAGTTGCTCTGTCCTCTGGTCGATGCGCGAATCCCGCGACCACGGCGATCGTTTCAAGCAGGCGGATAGTGACTGCAGCGCTGGAGCGACTATATTGCCGGATTTGGTTAAAAGCTGCATCCGCGATCTCCGGGAACGTATTGGCCGGTGCAATCACGCGAAGCTGATTCTGGTGATCATGGCGATAACGCGACGGCATAGCTCGTGTTGCCAAACGACACAGAACGGAGCCCAGGTGGTCCACACACGTTATCGCCGTAAACGGGTCATTCAGCGAGGGGGAGAGAGCCCGGACCGCGATTTCTACCAGCTGGTTTATCCCGAACTCGATGTCCTGGTCGGAACTCCGCTGATTGCCCAGGACGAATAGGGAACCGACCTGATCCGTAAACCGGTCGCTCGCTCTACTCGCTGGCCAGATCAGCGCCAGAGGACAACTGGCAACGACGTAGGTCCCAGGCTTTCGCTCCAGTCGAATTACCACGTCCTCCTCCACCGCCAGCGAAAGCAAGGCCGCACCGTCAATGAACTGGAGATAGCCGTCTGCCCCCGCTTCGACTGGCCGAGCGTGCTTTTCGAACGTCCCGGAAAAGCCCTCGTCGGGTGTCTCCTCCGGGATCATTGGCGCTCCCCGTCCTATATGTTCCGGGAAAAGCTGGTCGATTCTCCCGAGCAGTTCCTTGCTGATCCGCGCGACGGTCTCGTTGGCCTGGATGGAAACAGACACATGATGAATGAAGTAGATCAATACTCCCACACTCGCCACCGCGAGGAGAACTCCGAGGGTGACCGACAGGTGCGGAACGAAAGCGGCCTCCTCCGCACGGCGGATCGTGCGGAGGACGAGCAAGCAGTACAGAAAGGTGGCGATGAACGTGCCGAGGACCACCTGCGTGGTGGAATCGCGCATGAAACTGCGCAGCAGACGGGGTCCCAGTTGAGACGAAGCCAGCGACAGGGCGACCAACGTCATCGAGAAGACTACACCGGCGATGGTAATCATCGATCCGGCGACGATGCCCAGCACTGCGCTCGCCCCTTCCGCTCCACCGGTGAACGTCCAGCCCAAGTTGAGCGACAACCACGCCGTCAACGGTTCGTCCACGGTGACGCTCACGAGTGCCAGCACCACGGCTAAGCCGGCCATACCCGCCGGAATGAACCAGAAACTGGAACGAACGCGATTCCAGTACTTGAAGAGTTGCCCTCTCACGACAACGGCACCTCCTTCGCTTACATGTAATCCAAGGCCGATCTGGCGGGAGCGTATTTGATGCACTGGTTATGTGGTGCGCGGCGCAAACATGATGATTGCCATACCCACCAAAGCAACGGCTGAGCCAACTAAATCCCAGGCGCTCGGGCGGATGCCATCTACTGCCCACAACCAGAGTATTGCCATGAAAATATAAACGCCACCATACGCAGCATAGACTCTGCCCGCAGCGGTCGGATGCAATGACAGCAGCCAAGCAAACGCCGCAAGACTCAGCACACCTGGCACCAGAAGCCAGATAGTTTTACCCTCGCGAAGCCAGAGATAAGGCAAATAACAGCCCACAATCTCCGCTAAAGCGGTAACGAGGAATAGGCCAACGGTTTTCAACTCAGGCAAAAGAACCTACTCCTTGGCAGTAACACATAATGCCAACGTTTAACGGCGCCCATGCAGCGCAGCAAAATGGACCTACGGTGTAGAGCCGCCAGTCCCAGAACATACGACAACAATTTGTTAGATCTCGGCCGCAAATGCCTCATGGAATGTGACTGAACCAACAGGAAACGTAGGGCCGAACTTGAGCGCTTGAAAGTATTCAGGGAACGTACTTGAGCCATTGGTTAGGCATTTCTCAGCTCACACCGCACGGAGATGGGGGTAATTCTCCAGCAAAAGTTCGCTGCCATGCGTTAGCAACATCCCGGGAGCTGAATTGTCCCTGTAAGGTTCCACTAGTGATTGGCGTCCATATCGTCGCTCTCAAAAATACGCGACCATCGACAATAATTCGGCTCATTCTGCCAATGTTTGCATCGGTGAAACGCGCAAAACTTGTGGTGCCAAGCTCTGTCAACTTTACGTGAACCGGCCATTCACTTTCGATCTGTGTACCTACTGCCGATTGCTGCACGTAAGCCGAACACAAGTGAAAGTCTAGCTCAGTCTCTGCTAGAACAGCACCGGGGGTAACCAGCAAAAGGGTTGCGACCCATTTCATCATCACGATGTCCTAACGCCCGGCTCACGAGCTTGTCGCGCGAATTGCATTGTAATGTCACCTTGACCAAAACATACCAATTATTGGTACTGGTGAGGTGACATCATGCAAAAGAACACCAGCATCACTCTTGGCCAACATTTTGATGCGTTCATTGCGGAACAACTCAAAAATGGCCGATACAGCTCAATCAGCGAAGTTGTTCGTGCAGGATTGCGCCTGCTTGAAGAGTCCGAAACCCGCCCGACTACGCTACGCAAACTGCTTAAGGAAGGCCAGTCCGCCAACAGTCGCTGGCTATGTGATCTTCGCTTACTCTGGCAATCCCTCGAACTCTGGCACGTCACCAATAGCTCGTTCCCAAACCGCTCTGCTCGACATGAAGATGTGCGCAGTTGGCAACACAGAGACTTCAGTATCCAAACACCCTGCGGGAACGACGAGCAAATCTGTAAGTTGAGTGCTTGGTAATGCTGAACCACACGATCCACAGAAGCTTTTGTTGTGGCGAGTACCTGGAAGCGTAAAGGAAGTCACCGCATCCTCACCCGCCAGCCAGGTCAGTTTAGCTGACTGCGAAAATAAATTTGACGCATGAGCAGATCCCGTATCTTTTTGGCAATAGTCACAATGACACAGGTAAAAGCTGTCGAAGTCTCCGTGCACCTCGAACCTCACTGTGCCACATAGGCAAGAACCAACATGCTTAGTCATAGGATTCCCTTCTATGGCCTGCAGGTGACGCACACATAACGCGAAGCTTTGCGGCAATTTTGGAGCCGCGAAGCGGTGGAAAAATTGTCCGGCAACAACGGCTGGTTATGCATTTATTCGTAGTGGCTCCAGAGCCTGAGGACTTTCACCACCTGCTCGTCCTCTAGCACTTGGTAGACAAGACGACGCTGAATATTGATGCGGCGTGAATAGGCCCCCGCAAGATCACCAATGAGCTTCTCAAACGGAGGCGGCTTGCGGTATGGATCTTCCGCTATCAGCGCTAACAGTTCCTGGGCGCTTGGTTTGAGGCCGCTGGAGGCCAACTTCTTTGCATCTTTCTGGGCTTGCTTGGTGTAAACCAACTTCCATGTCACCAGTCCAGCTCCTCATCGCATTCATCCACGGGGGTATCCATCCCCTCACGAATAGACTCCCGCATACCTGGTACTGAGAGCAGGTAAAGTGTTTCCTGAATTGCGGACCAGTCTTCCTCGGAAACCAGGACGGCTTTGTTCCGCTTACCCATGATGACGATTGGTTGGTGGGACTCGGCGGTCTCGTCGATCAACCGATATAGGTTGCTGCGCGCCTCAGTTGCTGTGATTCCGGTCATGACGCACCTCTTGTGTGTTCAAATTTTCACCAAGTGTACGCCTTTGGGTACGTACGTCAAGACGAACGCCCCGCAAAACGCCCAAGCGCACCGGTGACTTTGACGTAGCGAAGCGGAGACAAAGACATCCGAGTGACGCGCCTGGTTAGCTGTTCCCAAGCATGTACGCACGAAGCTGCCGCTCCTCTCGCATGACATAGAGAACGAGAACCCGCTTCTTATCCTCACGATAAAAAATGCGACACGGTGGAACCACTACCTCCCTGTATACCGAATTAGGGAGCTCTGGAGGAATCCGTCCGGATTGGGGAAAATCTTCCAAGCGCTCGGTCTTATCGAAAACTTCTTGGACCAGACGACTTGCGGCAACAGGATTATCAAGAGCAATGTACTCAGCTATGGCATCCAGTTCTTGAAGGGCAGGCTCCGTCCAGATTACTTCAGCCATTTACTCATTTTCTCCCTGGCCTCACTTTGGCTGTACGTTCTTCCCTCAAGTACAGCACGCTCTCCCCGTGAGAGCCCCTCAAGCAGCTCAAGTCGGCGCTGCATAAACTCGTAATCCTGCACATCGACAAGGTATGCGGATGGCTGACCATGCTCCGTGATCAGTATCGGCTCTTTAGACAAGTGCAGATCTGCCAGAATCTTTGTGGCTTGGCGCTTGAGGTTCGTAACAAGCTCGACTTTCATGGGCTCACCCTGAATCAGACTAGTAGTGATACTATAGTATCACTTTTCAGGTGGGGCAATCACAGCTAACAGCTAATTCAACGACAAATGACATCTATCCCAAACGCTCTATCTCCCAACGCTTTGCATGCCACCATCAAATTTTCTTTTTATATCAGTAAACTACTGAGCTCTAAAAAGTAGTTGCCCGCAAGATAGGCGTCAATTATTGAATTTCTCCAAAAGCATCCGGCCGCTTATTTTCGGCCAATCCTTATTAACTATTCCATAATTTTCATGGGGTTGTAAGCCACTTAAAGAGAAATTGACGGAATTTTGCGACAGTTGTCGTATATCTCCGGTTTTCTGCGTGAATATACGCAAAGCCAGCCCTATAGTACTGTATAAATAAACAGCATGGAGGCTGAGCGAATGATCCTGGACATCCCACCCAAACTGCCGGAAAACCCTACCCGCTTCATGGATCGGCTTCGTGCGCTGGTCCGCAGCCGCAATATGGCTTATAAAACCGAGCAAACCTACTGTCATTGGATCAAGCGTTTTATACGCTTTCAAGGCATGCAACATCCTTTCGCCTGTCACTTACAGGATGAATCTCATTTGGTAGCGCGTTTAATTGGCTCCACGCAAGGGCGATTTTGGTGTGCGTAGCCGGATTGATAAAGGCTTATAGCCTCAAGGAAGGACCGCGGCGGAAACCAGATCCCGCCACGATTGAGGTTATTGCATGTCGTTGAACGCAGCGTCGGTTCTCGCTGCCAGGATAAAGTCGTTCTTGTGCAGGCCGCCAATTTCGTGGCTCCACCAGTTCACTGCGACTTTTCCGTACTCCAGAACAATTACGGGGTGATGATCTTCTTCTTCGGCAAGCTCACCGATCTTGTTGGTGAACTCCAAGGCCTTGATGAAGTTTTTGAGCTTGTAGACCTTATGAAGCTGTTCTTCACCGTCAATGTCCAGAATTTCCCAGTCTGGAACGTCTTTGTGCAGCTGCTGCTTTTCTTCCTCAGTCGCTTTGGGTGCGTCCGGGCTGCAGGCTTCACAGCTGTGTGCTTTCAGATCACTCATTTCAACCTCCATGGTTGATGGCTGTACTACAAGCGTGGGTTCCCTTCGCCAGATTATCAACCCGGTGCTTGAAATCACCTGCCGTTCAGAATACTGTATATTTAGACAGTATATTGAGAGTTTTCCATGAGCGAGATTCTGAACACACTGATGCAGGATGCCCGTATCTGGCAGGGGCACCGCCATATTCACACAGGCCAGCCTTCCGAGCCCACCGGTTACCAGGCTCTGGACAACCAGCTCGGTGGCATAGGCTGGCCCAGGGGCGCATTAAGCGAGTGTTTGCTGGATGTCCCTGGTATTGGTGAATTGCAGCTGATGCTGCCATTGATGCAAAGATTGTCTCATGGCGGTAAGACCGTATTTTGGCTGAACCCACCTCACACGCCTTATGCCCCGGCTCTCGCCAGGGAAGGTGTTAATATGGACCAGGTGGTGCTGATCAATACGGCAGAAGACGGCGACTTCCTGTGGACCCTTGAAAACTGCCTGCGCTCGCCGGTAACCGGCCTGGTGATGGCCTGGCCCGGGAAACTGGCCGCGCGGGAAATCCGGCGCTTGCAACTGGCGGCTGAGGCCGGCAGTAACGTATGCGTGCTGTTTCGTGAGCGCCGCTACGCCGAACAGAATTCCCCGGCCGCGTTGCGCCTGGAACTGGCTCCCGGGGACCAGCAGGATCTCAAGGTGAATGTGCTGAAGCGCCGTGGTAGCTGGCCCGGGCAATGTTGTTCACTGGCCATGAAGCACAGGGCAGACCTGGCCTTTCAGGAGGCACCCCGGGTGGTTCAGGGCCCCTGGTCTGGCCGGGCCGGGTAAGGCGCCTCATGCTGTGGTTATATCTGCACTTCCCTCACCTGCTGCTGGACCATATCCGCCGCTCCCGTGAAAACCAGGGGGCGCTGGCCGTTGTGGAAGGTTCGGGCCAGAAAGTCATCCAGGCCTGCCCGCAAGCGCAGTCCAAGGGTGTGCGGGGCGGTATGCGCCTGAAAACCGCCATCAGCCTGGTGCCGGAGCTGGGCATGGTAAGGGCCGACCACCAGCAGGAAGCACGGATATTGGAAGACCAGGCCCGCTGGCTGTATCGCTATGCGGCCCACATCGTTCTGGTACCACCGGATGGCCTGCTGGCGGAAGTGGGCAGCCTGCAAAGGCTTTATGGGGGGCTGGCCGCCGTCTGGCAGACCGTGGAACAGGGCCTGAGCGAGCGCCAACTCAATGCCTGGGTTGCCATCGGTCATACGCCATTGGCAGCCCGGCTGATTGCCCGCACGGGCAAGGGTGAATGCACATCAGACAAGGGCCATATTCTGCGAGCCCTGGGGCAGATGTCCCTGATGGCTGCGGAATTTGATGATAAAACCCGTACCCGGCTGCAACGGATTGGCCTGAACACCCTGGGTGAAGTCCTTGCTTTACCATCCAATGAGCTGGCCCGCCGTTTGTCGCCGGAAACCTTGGCCCATGTGCAGAAAATCCAGGGCAAACGGGCGGACCCAAAAACACCCTGGCAACCACCCCACGCCTTTCGCCAGCAGGCGGACTTTGTGCAGGAAATTGAACAGTCCCAGGGCCTGCTGTTTCCGCTGCAGCGCATCCTCTCCGAACTGGAGGAAGACCTGTGCTGGCGCCAGCAGGATACCGACAGCCTGTTCCTGGTTCTACAGCACCGGCATCAGGAGCCTACCCGCCTGCGAATTCGCACGTCCGGCCCCGAACACCGGGCCGAGGCCTTCCTGAACCTGATCCGACTGCGGTTTGAGCAGCACCCGCTGAGAGCGCCGGTGATCTCACTGGTGCTGTCGGTCAAGCGATTCCTCGGGCGGGAAGCCGTCACCGGTCAGGATCTCCTGGGTGAAACCCAGGACCTGAACGAAGCCTGGCACACCCTGATCAGCCGCCTGCAGGCGCGCCTGGGTGACAACGCCCTGAGGCAGTTATCGCCACAGGCGGATCACCGGCCGGAGCGGGCCTGGTCGGCCGCTGAAGTTCTGCGCGGGCAGAATACCCGGTTGCCGGATTACACCCAACTGCCCCGCCGCCCCCTTTGGCTGCTCAAGGGCCCGCAACCGCTGACCGAGGCTCCGCTCCTGTGGTTTTCAGGGCCGGAGCGCATCAGCGGTGGCTGGTGGGATGGCCAGAGGGTTCACAGGGATTACTACATTGCACAACTGGCCAACGGACAACTTGCCTGGGTATTCAGGGATGTTCGGGATGGCTGGTTTGTCCATGGGTGGTTTGGCTGATGAGGGAATCTGCCTATGCAGAGCTGTTCTGCTTTAGCAACTTCACCTTCCTGACCGGCGCTTCGCACCCTCAGGAGCTGGCCCGGAGAGCTCTGGAAATGGGCTATTCCGCACTGGCAATCACCGATGCCTGTTCGGTAGCCGGTATCCCACGGGCCTGGGCCGCGCTAAAGGGAAGCCCGGTAAAACTGATTACCGGCAGCTGGTTTGAGCTTGACGACGCCCCACCCGGTGCCGCAGTTCCCCGTTTTATTCTCCTGGCCCGTACTCGCAAGGGTTATGGCCAGCTCTGCCAGCTGATCACCACCGGGCGGCGGCGAGCTGAAAAAGGCCAGTACCAGCTGTTTTTCCGGGACATTGAAACCCACAGACTGGATGATTGCCTGTGCCTGTGGCTGCCGCCGGCAACCATCGAGGCCGATGCGGATCAGGCCCTGGCCTGCGGTGAATGGTTGCAACGCCTGTTTGAACCGGGCCTGTGGATAGCCGCCGCCCGCACTCTTGAGGCCGGGGAGGAACTGCAACTGGCCCGAGTGCGATGGCTTGCTGACCACCTACGCTGTCCGGTGGCCGCCACCGGCGAGGTGCACATGCACAGCCGGGATCGCCAGCCACTGCAGGACGTACTCACCGCCCTGCGCAATCACACCAGCCTGGAAAACGCCGGCCACTGCCTGTTCCAGAACGGAGAGCGCTATCTGCGGCCATTGCCGGTTCTGCAGCGTCTGTTCCCGGATACCTGGCTCCGCGAAACAATGGTGATTGCCGGGCAGTGCACCTTCGAGCCTGGCAGCCTGCGTTACGAATACCCACCAGACCTGGTGCCGGAAGGAGAATCACCGGCGGCCTACCTGAAACGGCTGACCCGCGACGGCGAGCGGCGGCGATACCCCGAAGGCACGCCGCTGAGCGTTCAGGGCCTGATCCGCAAAGAGCTGGCACTGATCTCGGAGATGAAGTATGAGCACTACTTTCTTACCATCCACGACATCGTCGCCTTTGCCCGCAACCAGGGCATTCTCTGCCAGGGGCGCGGCTCGGCGGCCAACTCCGCCGTGTGCTACTGCCTGGGAATCACCGAGGTCAATCCCGCGCGGGTGGAGTTGCTGTTCGAGCGCTTTATTTCCAAAGACCGGAATGAACCACCGGACATCGACGTGGACTTCGAACATGAGCGGCGGGAAGAGGTCATCCAGTACATCTACCGGCGCTACAGCCGTGAACGGGCTGCCCTGGCGGCAACGGTTATTCGCTACCGCCCCCGCAGTGCCATCCGTGATGTAGGCAAGGCCCTGGGGTTTGATCCGGCCATGGTGGAGCAGCTTCTGGAAGGCATCGACTGGCGGGACAAGGCCAGCGACTGGCGCCAGCAGATTCTCGACAAGCACCTGACCCGCAATCAGCATGTGGCCGACCAGTTCTTCACCCTGGTGAATACCCTGCTCGGTTTTCCACGCCATCTGTCCCAGCATGTGGGTGGCTTTGTCATCAGCGCTGGCCCACTGGCTGAACTGGTGCCCGTAGAGAACGCCGCCATGGCCGATCGTACGGTAATCCAGTGGGACAAGGACGACCTGGAAAGCCTGGGCCTGATGAAGGTGGACGTGCTTGCCCTGGGCATGCTGACCGCCATACGCAAGGCCCTGGATCTGATCAGCGATCAACAGGGCACGTCCTTCACCATGCAGGATGTGCCCGAGGAAGACCCAGCCACCTATGCCATGCTCCAGAAGGGTGACAGCATCGGCGTCTTCCAGGTCGAATCCCGCGCCCAGATCAATATGCTGCCGCGCCTGAAACCGAGCACCTATTACGACCTGGTGATCGAGGTTGCCATCGTCCGCCCGGGCCCCATCCAGGGTGATATGGTGCACCCCTACCTGCGACGCAAGCACGGCCTGGAACCGGTGGACTACCCCAACGATGCCGTGAGGAAAGTGCTTGAACGTACCCTGGGGGTCCCTATTTTCCAGGAACAGGTGATCAAGCTGGCCATGGTAGCCGCGGGGTTCTCCGCCGGCGAAGCCGATCAGCTCCGTCGTGCCATGGCCGCCTGGAAATCCCACGGTGACCTGACTCCCTTCCGCGACAAGCTCGTCAATGGCATGCTGGAAAGAGGTCACGATGCCGATTTTGCCGAGCGGCTGTACCTGCAGATTTGCGGCTTCGGCGGCTACGGGTTCCCGGAATCCCACGCCGCCAGCTTTGCGCTGCTGGTGTATGTGTCCTCATGGATCAAGCGTCACCATCCGACGGCCTTTTACTGTGCCCTGCTCAACAGCCAACCCATGGGGTTTTACTCACCGTCCCAACTGGTTCAGGACGCCCGCCGCCATAATGTCACTGTGCTGCCAGCGGATGTAAATCACAGCCAGTGGGACCACACCCTTGAAGGCCCCTGCCGCCACCTGCGTCTGGGACTGAGGCTGATACAGGGCCTGTCCAGCAGCGGTGGCGAAAGACTTTGCCAGCATCGCCCGCCACAGGGCTACCGAAGCTCCAGCGAGCTCCGCCGACTCGCCGGCCTGAACCAGCGAGACATGGAACTCCTGGCCGGCGCCAACGCCATGCCCGACTTCACCGCCAACCGCCACCAGGCCTACTGGCAACTCCTCGGTCACGAACAACCCGCCGAACTTTTTGCTGGCGAGAGCGACGCTGAATACCTGCCGGACAATACCTGCGTGCACCTGCCGGAACCGACTGAAGGCCAGAACGTACTCGCCGACTACGCCAGCCAGGGCCTGACGTTACAACGTCACCCACTGGCCCTGCTCCGTGAACAGGGCCACCTGAAATCCTGCCTTAACGCCGAACAGCTTAAAACGATACAGCCGGGCCGCCCGGTTCAGGTTGCCGGCCTGGTCACCGGCCGCCAGCGTCCCGGTACCACTTCCGGTGTGACCTTCGTGACCCTGGAAGATGAAACCGGGAACGTGAATGTGGTGGTGTGGCTGGAAACAGCTCGGCGGCAGCGGAAGCCGTTATTAACAGCACGGCTGTTGCATGTGAAGGGGATTCTGGAAAAGCAGGGAGATATCGTTCATGTGATGGCGGGCAAACTGTCCGACCTCAGCCATCTGATCCACACATTACCGGTCGATTCCAGAGATTTCCACTGACCGTCAGGCGGCTCGGGGGCCGCCATACCTTCTCCCCCTAGACGCCAAACGGATAGGTCTCGGGCGTTTCCCTGGCCCACTGGGAGGCATTTTCCAGGGGTTCCAGGGCGTGTATTCGGTCAAAATGGAACACCGCATCAAACTGCCTCGCCAGTTCACAAAAGAAATAGTGGCTTTGGCGCCCCGACTGGGGCAGGTAAAGTACACCAATGGCCCGCTCCAGGCGGGGTAAGCGTAATATCGCAGGTGTTCTCTCACCAAGCTCCAGAAAGAAAGAAAGCTGCTTCCCCGGTTTGATGAAAGAGATATTCGTAACTCTCCGGCAAGGCTTTACGCACCGCCTTGTGCTCAACTTTACCTCCCCACGACGAGGCCGATGATATGCCGTCCTGACGAACATAGTCCGGAGCCTTGCGCCGAAGCTCGACCAGTTGCGCGACCACCTCGTTCTCACACGAAGGCAGACGTCTCAACAGGGATCACCAGAATGTCGTCCACCATTAATCCGTATGGTCAGTCAGCAGAAACACAGCCTTCAGGACCCCTGGCGCGCGGAAGTTTTTTTAACTGGTCAAGCCACCGATGACTGCGAGCAGACGCAACGCCGTCGGCCCAGCGAGTCGTCTCTGGCAGGCGGTAACGGGTGGTGCAACGCATGACGTAATGAACAGCAGCGGCAAGACTGATGCGGTGTCCCGGTGAAATGAACAATGGTTTTACTCCCGCCCGCGTTCTCAGCACTGCGCCAATATCTTCACCCTTATCCACCAGTGGAGTCCATTCACCCCTGTTTTCGGGCACCGACCCATGGCTGCCGATCAGTCGGCTCTTGCCAACGCCTATACTGGGCAGCCCGGTCAGCAGCCCGGTATGGGAGGCCACTCCCAGCCGACGGGGATGGGCAATGCCCTGGCCATCACAGAGCAGGACATCGGGTTTTATGGTAAGCCGGGACAGGGCCTTCAGTATTACCGGACATTCCCGGAACGACAGTAAGCCAGGAATATAGGGCATCGGTGCGGGCAATCTGGCAACCGCGTAATCAACAGGCTCCAGATCATCCAGGCGCAGGACGACAATCGCAGCCCGCGCCGTCTCGTGCCCCTCAAAGCCCACGTCCACGCCCGCCACCATTCTGACTTCCGGCAGGTCGTCTACCGTGATTACCTGGCTGGCAGCCTGGCGCTGCAACTCCATCGCCTGCTTGGGGGTCAGCCCGGCCCAATGTTCCATCAAATCCGACCAATCAGCTCCACCCAAGTCACACCTCCATAAATTGCGCCTCACTTCAATTCAAACTGCAGTCAGGTTAGTAACAAGTCAATAGCTGAAATATTTCCTGAAAAACTCTGAAAAAAAACCCCGCTTTCGCGGGGTTTTTTGGGTACTACGGCAAAACAATTAGCCCAGCAGCTTGATCATCACGCCAGCCGCGACCGCAGAGCCGATAACACCAGCCACGTTGGGTCCCATGGCGTGCATCAGCAGGAAGTTCTGCGGATTGGCTTCAAGACCAACCTTGTTGGACACCCGTGCAGCCATCGGCACCGCGGAGACGCCGGCAGAACCGATCAGCGGATTGATGGGCTCCTTCACGAAGGCATTCATCAGTTTTGCCATCAAAACACCGCAGGCCGTACCTACCGCAAAGGCCACAATGCCCAGCCCCAGGATGCCCAGGGTCTGGCCGTCCAGGAAGCTGTCAGCCATCAGCTTGGAGCCAACCGACAGGCCCAGGAAGATGGTTACGATGTTGATCAGCGCATTCTGGGCGGTGTCGCTCAAACGCTCGACCACACCACACTCGCGCATCAGGTTACCGAAGCAGAACATACCCAGCAGCGGAGCAGCGTCCGGCAGGAACAGCGCAACCGCAACCAGCACCACGATAGGGAAGACAATCTTCTCTTTTTTGGTCACCGGACGCAGCTGGGTCATTTTGATGGCCCGCTCTTTCTGCGAGGTCAGTGCCTTCATGATGGGGGGCTGAATCATCGGCACCAGCGCCATGTAGGCATAGGCCGAGACCGCGATTGCACCAATCAGGTGAGGCGCCAGCACGCTGGACACATAGATGGAGGTGGGCCCGTCTGCACCGCCGATAATGCCGATAGCAGCCGCTTCCAGGATAGTGAAATCGAGGATGCCCAGCCAGTCCAGCAGCGCCGCACCGAGTACGGTACCAAAGATACCAAACTGGGCGGCAGCGCCGAGCAGCAGCGTCTTCGGGTTCGCCAGCAGCGGGCCAAAGTCCGTCATTGCCCCTACACCCATGAAAATCAGCAGCGGCCCAATGGTGCTACCGATAACAACGGTGTAGAAGTTGTAGAGCATGCCGTTGCCATAGCCATTATCCTGGGCAACCGCATTGGCCATGCTTATGGACGCGTAACTGGCATCCTTGTAGGCAGCCTTGAATGCCTCCTTGATCTCCGGCGTTACCGCCTGGCCGGCCTGATAGGAGACGTCCAGAACACCCGCCAGGGCGGCCATAGCCTGAGGCTTGGCAAAGTGAATCGCATTTTCCGCGGCAGACAGGGCAAGCCCTGCCTCCGGAATGTTCGCCAGAATGCCACCAAAACCAATCGGCACCAGCAGCAAGGGCTCGAACTTCTTGCGAACCGCAAGATACAAAAGCCCGAGGCCGATGAGAATCATCACCACCTGTCCAGGCTCTATATTGAACAGGCCACTGCCCGTCCACAACGTCATTAATTTATCCATGGAATGCTGGCCCTTATGCGATTGTCAGCATTTCATCATCAACGGAAACGGCATCACCGACCTTGATGAAGACTTCGCCGATGGTACCGGCCTTGGGTGCGCGCACCTCGGTTTCCATTTTCATGGCTTCGAGGATGATCATCACATCGCCTTCTTCAACGACGTCACCTGGAGAAACCAGTACCTTGAAGATGTTGCCACCCAGCGGCGCCGGAACAGGCTCGCCGCCGCCCGCAGGGGCTGGCGCGGGCGAGGAGGCCGCTGGCGCTGATGCGCTGGAACCGTCCTTGCCTTCGATCTGGCTGATCTCACCGCCCTCATTAACGGCAACCACGTACTCTTTGCCGTTAACTTCCACGGTGTAGGTCTCCGGAGCGCCCTTCTTGGCCGGAGCCGATGCCGCGGCTGCGTCTTCTTTGGTAGGTACCGGCTCGAATGCATCCGGGTTGCCACGGTTCTCGAGAAACTTGAGGCCGATCTGCGGGAACAGGGCATAAGTCAGAACATCATCCACTTCCTGGTCGGCAAGCTTGATGTCTTTCTCTTTCGCGATGCCCCGGAGCTCTTCGGTCAGCTTGTCCATTTCCGGCTCAATCAGGTCGGCCGGACGGCAGGTCACTGGTTCTTTTCCCTCCAGAACACGCTCCTGCAGCTCCTTGTTCATTGGCGCCGGTGCAGCACCGTACTCGCCCTTCAGAATCGCGGCAGTTTCCTTCGAGATCGACTTGTAGCGCTCACCGGTCAAAACGTTCAGCACCGCCTGGGTACCCACGATCTGGGACGTCGGTGTTACCAGCGGGATAAAGCCCAAGTCTTCGCGTACCTTGGGGATTTCATCCAGAACCTGGTCGAATTTGTCGGCCGCGTTCTGCTCTTTCAGCTGGTTTTCCATGTTGGTCAGCATGCCACCCGGAACCTGGGCGATCAGGATGCGGGAGTCGGTGCCCCTGAGGCTGCCTTCGAACCTGGCGTACTTCTTACGGACTTCACGGAAGTAACTGGCGATTTCTTCAAGCAGGTTGAGATCAAGACCGGTGTCACGATCGGTACCTTCCAGAATCGCAACTACCGCCTCGGTGGGCGAATGACCATAGGTCATACTCATGGAGGAGATGGCCGTATCAACGTTGTCGATGCCGGCTTCCGCTGCCTTGACCGCGGTTGCGGTAGACATACCCGTTGTTGCGTGGCACTGCATGTGGATCGGAATATCCAGTTCTTTCTTGAGACGGCTGACCAGATCGAAAGCAACGTAAGGCTTGAGAATGCCAGCCATGTCCTTGATGGCGAGGGAGTCCGCGCCCATGTCCGCGACTTCCTTCGCCAGCTCTACCCACATGTCGATGGTGTGCACCGGGCTGGTGGTATAGGCAATGGTACCCTGGGCATGCTTGCCGGTCTTCCGAACAGCCTTGATGGCGCGATCCAGGTTACGGGGATCGTTCATGGCATCGAAAATACGGAACACATCCACGCCATTTTCGGCGGCACGCTCACAGAAACGGTCTACCACATCATCCGCGTAGTGCCGGTAGCCCAGCAGGTTCTGGCCGCGCAGAAGCATTTGCTGCGGCGTGTTGGGCATGGCTTTTTTCAGCTCGCGGATACGCTCCCACGGATCTTCGCCCAGATAGCGGATGCAGGAGTCAAAAGTCGCACCACCCCAGGATTCCAGTGACCAGAAGCCAACTTTGTCCAGCTTCTCGGCAATGGGCAGCATGTCGTCAAGCCGCATGCGGGTGGCCAGCAGGGATTGGTGGGCGTCACGCAGAATAACGTCCGTAATCCCCAGCGGTTTCTTTGTGTCAGTCATCGTGTCAGCCTTCTGTTTAAAGGTTCTAATCTGTCTGCCAGGTCACTTCTTGTGGCGTGACCGGTATTGTGCAATCGCTTTTTTAATCGCTTCAGCGGTGTCAGGATCAACTGGCGAAGGCGCTGAGGGCTTTGCACGTGATTTACGGGCCGGCACAGCAGGTTCGGGCTCAGCAGGGCCGAACCGGAGGACCAGTTTTGACATGAGCAGGGTTGCAAACACCAGTATGATAAGGAATGCGAATACAAACCCCATGCCTGCGACCATCAGATCAATGGCTTGTGACATCAGCTCATTCATAACGAATAGCTACCTGTATTGAGTGATTGATTTTTCCGATTTGCCTGATACCCATTGGGCCGGGCCCATAGCCGCGGCAATTCGGCGGACAAAATCCCGCGTAATTTACCGTTTTCCGACCCACTGAGCAACCTAATTGCAGGTTTCAATAGGTGGTTTCCGAGCGCTTCGGCCCGTGCTGACGGGCTTCGGGCGGGTAAAAGCAATTCTCATTCATGCATAACGTACACGCATTTTCCGGCCTTTGATGCGACCTTGCTCCAGCCTTTTCAGGGCTGTAGCGGCTGATTCTCTCTCTACAGCCACAAAACACTGAAAATCAAAGAGATCAATTCTGCCTACGGCCTTGCCCGGAAGTCCCGCTTCACCGGTAAGCGCACCCATTACGTCTCCGGGCCTGACCTTGTCTTTGCGACCACCGGCAATGCACAGGGTTTTCATTGCGGGACTCAATGGCTGCAACGGCGTTACCAGCAGATTCCCCGTGTCACCCCACTCCACGGCCTGTTTCCGCCCGGCCTCCAGCCGGTTGATCTTGTGAGCCTGGGACGGTGTGCAGAATGTCACGGCCAGGCCCTGTTCGCCTGCCCGGCCCGTGCGCCCGACACGATGGGTATGCACTTCCGGATCCCGTGCCGGCTCCACGTTTACCACCAACGGCAGCGATTTGATGTCGAGGCCCCGCGCCGCAACGTCGGTCGCCACAAGCACTGAACAACTCTGATTACCGAAACGGACAAGAACACTGTCACGGTCCCTCTGCTCCAGGTCACCATGCAGGGGCAAGGCCGCAAAGCCCATGTCGTTCAGTTCGCTGGCCACCTCATCGCACTGCTGCTTTCTGGTACAGAAGGCAATACAGGAAGCCGGCTGGTGCAGCGACAACAATGCTGCCAGCGCCTGAACCTGTTGCCCCGGCGCGATTTCGTAGAAACGCTCGCTGATGTCAGAGTCAATGGCCTGGCTATCAATTCTCACATCCACCGGATTGTGCTGATATTGTTCGCTGAGCTTGCGAATATTGTCCGGCCAGGTGGCGGAGAACATCAACGTCTGCCTTTTGGTCGGTGCCTGGCTGATAATGTCTTCCACCGCGTCCTGGAAACCCATATCCAGCATCCGGTCGGCCTCATCCAGAACCAGAGTCTGCAGGTGGTCCAGCTTTAAAGTGCCCTTGCGCAGATGGTCCTGAATCCGTCCGGGGGTCCCCACCACAATATGGGCACCATGGCTGAGCGAACCAATCTGGGGACCAATGGAAACGCCACCGCACAGAGACAGTATTTTCACGTTATCCCGTGCAACCGCCAGTTCCCGCAGTGATTTGGCAACCTGGTCCGCCAGTTCCCGGGTTGGGCAGAGTACCAGGCCCTGAATAACGAATTTGCGCAGGTTCAGCTTTTCTACCAGAGGAATACCAAAGGCCGCGGTCTTGCCACTGCCTGTCTGGGCCATCGCAATCAGGTCACTACCCCCCAGTGCATGGGGCAAGGCCCCGATCTGGATGGGCGTCGGATTCTCAAAGCCAAGCCTCGACAAGTTCTCGAGCATGGCCCGGGAAAGCCCCAGCTGACTGAATGAAGACATAAAAATTCCTGGAGATAGCAATAAGGGATGGGTTCGACCGGAAGCCTTCCGGGCGTATACTGGGACCAGTTTACCAGAAATAGCAAACCGTCACGGAGCATTGAATGCCATCACTTCAGGATCAGCTGTTAAAGGCCGGCCTGGCCGATGAAAAAAAGGCCAAGGCCATTCGCAACGAAAAACACAAGAAGCGCAAACAGCAGCCCAAAGGCACTGTTGAAGTCAGCGAGGCCGAGGTCCGCGCGCGCCAGGCAAGGGAAGAAAAGGCGGAACGGGATCGGCAACTGAACCTTGAGCGCCAGAAAGAAGCAGAGAAAAAGGAAATCCTGGCGCAGATCCGGCAGCTGGTAGCGACCAACCGCCTCGATCGATCCCGGGGGGAGACTTCCTACCAGTTCGTGCACGACAGGAAGATCAAGAAGATCTTTGTGGACGACACCATGGTTGACCAGTTGTCACGGGGCCGGCTAGCCATTGTATTTGTGAACAACGCCTATGAGATTGTTGCGGAGGGTATAGCACGAAAGATCATGGAGCGCGACGAGAGCTCCGTGGTGGTCCTGCACGACCGCAAAAGTGATGATCAGGGCGATGATGACCCCTATGCAGGTTATGAGATACCGGATGATTTAATGTGGTAATAAAGCAAAACGCCCCGGATCGTGAAGTTCACAATCCGGGGCGTCTCGGTCTTGATATGGCGCGGCTGGGAGGATTCGAACCTCCGACCGCCTGGTTCGTAGCCAGGTACTCTATCCAGCTGAGCTACAGCCGCTTTAAACTTTGCAGGTCTGTTCGAGAATGGCGCGGCTGGGAGGATTCGAACCTCCGACCGCCTGGTTCGTAGCCAGGTACTCTATCCAGCTGAGCTACAGCCGCTTTAAACTTTGCAGGTCTGTTCGAGAATGGCGCGGCTGGGAGGATTCGAACCTCCGACCGCCTGGTTCGTAGCCAGGTACTCTATCCAGCTGAGCTACAGCCGCGCATCGCTATTCTTGAACTACTGACCTTCATCCAAACCGACCGCTGTCAGTTCAAACGGTTCTCTCTTATCTCCGAAAAGAAATGGCGGAGAGGGAGGGATTCGAACCCTCGGTACGATTGCTCGTACGGCTCCTTAGCAGGGAGCTGGTTTCAGCCACTCACCCACCTCTCCTTGAGAACGGGGCGTATACTACCATAATTTTTCTGATTTCATAGGGTTGACACGAGTTTTTTCAAAGCACGCTCCCCCCTGATACAGAAAAGCCGTCCTGGTTTCCCCCCGAACGGCGTTTCTACACTCTCAGCTATTGCCGGGCTCCGGCTCTTCAGAGCCTTTTTCGCTCTGAATACGCTGATAGATCTCTTCACGGTGTACCGCCACTTCTTTCGGGGCATTTACACCAATTCTTACCTGGTTCCCCTTCACCCCAAGCACGGTTACGGTGATATCGTCACCGACCATCAGGGTTTCGCCGACACGGCGGGTCAAAATCAACATGTCCTTTACTCCCTTATCCAGAGCTACCTGTTCCGACAAATGTATACTGCTTACTTTTATAGTGAGATCACTTGCCAATCAAAAGGCGCATAATCACTTATACGCACACCTGAAGACACAAGCCTGCAAATGATTCCCTTGTTCTACAGAAAGCCCAGCAAAACGGACGGTATGCCCGCCAACAATCAGGCTTCCTCAACCACTGGCTTGTCCAGCTCGAATGCACTATGAAGTGCCCGAACCGCCAGCTCAAGATATTTTTCATCAATCACCACAGAGATTTTAATCTCGGAGGTGGAAATCATCAGAATATTGATACCTTCGTTGGACAGTGCGGCAAACATTTTGGTTGCCACACCGGCATGTGAGCGCATCCCCACACCAACAATGCTGACCTTGGCAATCTTGCTGTCACCGCTAACCTCCCGCGCGCTGAGCTCATCGGCCACTTGTTGCAAAACAGCCTGAGCACGCTTGAAATCGTTGCGATGCACGGTAAACGTGAAATCCGTGCGATTATCCGCACCCACGTTCTGAACAATCATGTCCACTTCGATATTGGCATCACTGACAGGCTGCAGAATACGTAACGCACTGCCTGGCGTATCGGGCACGCCAGCAATCGTCAGCTTGGCTTCATCACGGTTAAAGGCTATGCCGGAAACGACCGGTTGTTCCATGGCGCTTTCATCCTCAAGAGTAATCAGGGTGCCTTCACCTTCCTGGAAGCTGGAAAGAACCCTTAAAGGAACATTGTATTTACCTGCAAACTCCACCGCGCGAATCTGAAGAACTTTCGAGCCCAGACTCGCCATCTCGATCATTTCTTCAAAGGTGATCCGCTCCAGCCGGCGCGCACTGTCGACCACTCTTGGATCGGTGGTATAGACACCGTCGACATCCGTGTAGATCTGGCATTCATCAGCCTTCAATGCAGCAGCAAGGGCAACGGCCGTGGTGTCCGATCCGCCACGACCCAGGGTGGTAATGCTGCCGTTCTCATCAATGCCCTGAAAGCCTGCGACCACGACCACGCGGCCGGCGTCGAGGTCTTCCCTCATGCGCTGTTCATCGATCTGCCTGATGCGCGCCTTGGTGTGGCTGCTGTCGGTCAGAATCCTCACCTGAGCCCCGGTGTAGGAGCGTGCATCGCAGCCACGCTTCTGCAGAGCCATGGAAAGCAGGGCGATGGTCACCTGCTCACCGGTCGAAACCAGCACATCCATTTCCCGGGGCGTGGGTTCTTCCATGATTTCATTGGCGAGGCCGATCAGGCGATTGGTCTCGCCACTCATGGCGGACACCACAACCACCACGTCATGACCTTCCTTGCGAAAGCGACTGACTTTCTCAGCAACCGCTTCAATTCGTTCTGTGGTGCCAACCGAGGTACCACCAAATTTCTGAACCAAGAGCGCCATTTATTTTCCGATACCAGACGTGGACGAACAGCGGGGCCATGCCCTGCCTCAGACGATCAAACGGCGGGATTATAAAGGCCCGCCGGTTGCCGCAACAGCTACCTATGCAATATTTTTCTCGACCCAGGCGGGGACACCGGCCAGGGCATCCGCCAACTTAGAGGGGTCATTGCCGCCGCCCTGGGCCATATCCGGACGGCCACCGCCCTTGCCATCAACCTGGGCCGCCAGATGCTTCATCAGGTCACCGGCCTTGATCCTGCCAGTCGCCGACTTGGTCACTCCTGCCACCAGGGTCACCTTACCGTCTTCAACACTGGCCAACACCACAACGCCCTCGCCGAGCTTATTCTTGAGCTGGTCCGCAGTTTCCATAAGCGCCTTGCGATCCGCGCCCTGCATTTCTGAAGCAACCACTTTCAGGCCGCCAATATCCACGGCAGAACCGGCCAGATCAGTTCCGGCAGAGCTTGCCAGTTTTGCCTGAAGCGCATTGATCTCTTTCTCAAGCTGGCGGTTGCGGTCCAGGGTTTGCTGAACCTTCTCCACCAGCGACTCACGGGAGCCTTTTACCAGCTTCGACACCTCTCGCAGGGCCTGCTCGGTCTCCTCGACCCACTCCAGGGCGCCAAAACCTGTCACCGCCTCAATCCGGCGAACGCCAGAGGAAATACCGCTTTCCGAAGTAATGCGAAACAGGCCGATGTCACCGGTGCGCGCGACATGGGTACCACCGCAGAGTTCCACGGAATAATCATCGGAGCCCATGCTCAGCACTCTGACGGTATCCCCGTACTTTTCACCGAACAGCGCCATGGCACCCTTCTCCTGGGCCTGTTCCATGTCGGTGATTTCGGTCTGGACCGGGGTATTGTCCAGAATCTGCTGATTCACCTGGTGCTCGATTTCCCGCAACTGCTCCGGTGTTACCGGTTCGAAGTGGGAAAAGTCGAAACGCAACTTGTCCGGATCTACCAGCGACCCTTTCTGGGTAACATGCTCACCGAGCACCCTGCGCAAGGCTGCATGCATAAGGTGCGTGGCCGAGTGGTTCTTTTTTGTACGTTCGCGCCGGGCATGGTCGATGCGGGCATCCACTTCCAGGCCGGGAAACAGCTCACCCTCAATCACAGTGCCGATATGGAGGTGGTTGTTGCCTTCCTTCTGGGTATCGGTGACCTTGAAACGTCCGCCGCTCCAGGTCAGCAGGCCGGTATCGCCCACCTGACCGCCGGATTCCGCATAAAACGGCGTGCGCTCCAGCACCACCACCGCTTCCTCGCCGGCCTGGGCATTTTTCTCGGCGCCATCAACAAGCACGGTGCGAATGGTTTCATGGCCGTCGATATGCTCGTAACCGGTGAATTCCGTGGAACCCTCAATATTCAGGCCGGCGGCGTTGTAATCCATACCGAACTTGCTGGCGGCACGGGCGCGCTCGCGCTGACGCTCCATCGCCTTTTCATAACCTTTATAGTCCAGGGTCAGACCACGCTCGCGGGCGATATCATTGGTCAGGTCCACCGGGAAACCGTAAGTGTCATAAAGAGCAAAAATGGTTTCACCCGGAATCTCGGAACCCGCGAGCCCGGCGATGTCCTGCTCCAGCAGGCGCAGACCTTTATCCAGGGTCTTGGCAAACTGCTCTTCTTCCTGCAGCAGTACTTTTTCTATCTGTTTGCGGCTGCTGACCAGTTGCGGATAGGCATCGCCCATCAATTCCACCAGGGCCCCGGTCAGCTTGTAGAAGAAGGCACCGGTTGCACCCAGTTTATTACCATGGCGCGCGGCCCGGCGAATGATCCGGCGCAACACGAAGCCCCGCCCCTCATTGGATGGCATCACCCCATCGGAAATCAGGAAGGCGCAGGAGCGAATGTGGTCCGCCACCACCCGCAGTGAGGCTTCAGTGGTGTTCACGCCACCGAGAATGTCAGAAGCTGCATTCAGCAGGTCTTGCATCAGGTCGATTTCGTAATTGCTGTGAACCCCTTGCAGCACCGCGGTGATACGCTCAAGCCCCATGCCGGTATCCACCGACGGCTTCGGCAGCGGCAGCATTTCCCCGTCCGCCTGGCGGTTGTACTGCATGAACACCACGTTCCAGATTTCGATGTAGCGGTCGCCGTCTTCTTCCGGGCTACCGGGAGGACCACCGGCAACTTCCGGACCATGGTCGTAGAAAATTTCAGTACAGGGACCACAGGGGCCGGTGTCACCCATCTGCCAGAAGTTATCGGAGGCGTAAGGGGCGCCCTTGTTGTCACCAATACGCACAATACGGTCAGCCGGAACGCCGATTTCCTGGTTCCAGATATCAAAGGCCTCATCGTCAGAGGCGTAAACGGTCACCCACAGTTTTTCTTTTGGCAGATTCAGCCAGTTTTCACCGGTCAGAAAGGTCCAGGCAAAGTTGATGGCTTCACGCTTGAAGTAGTCACCGAAGCTAAAATTGCCCAGCATCTCGAAAAAGGTGTGGTGGCGCGCGGTGTAACCCACGTTTTCCAGGTCGTTGTGCTTGCCGCCCGCACGAACGCATTTTTGCGACGTGGTCGCGCGGGTGTAGTCACGCTTTTCACGGCCCAGAAACACATCCTTGAACTGGTTCATTCCCGCGTTCGTAAACAACAGCGTCGGGTCATCGGCCGGCACCAGCGAGCTGCTCGGTACGATGGTATGGCCCTGCTGCTTGAAGTAATCGAGAAATGCCTGTCGCAACTCTGCGGTTTTCATAGCCCTTTGATACCCTTGTATAAACCCCTTCGGGTGCACGTTAAAAGACACATACTTACATGCGAGTGCAAATCCGCTACTCTAGCACACGCCGAGAACAGGAAAAACGTGAAACATCACAGGAGACACCATGCCCCGCCGCTTTCACACCGCTGATGAACTGTTACCGCCTGCTCCGTTCATCAAGCGACTCGTGGCTGTGATTTACGATGCACTGATCAGCGTTGCCGTACTGCTGGTGACGACCTGGGCCTATACACTTGTTGCGGGCTGGTTTACCGGCTGGGACAAGTACGAGGAAATGGCGGAGGCCGGCACTTTGGATGCGGACCCGATACTCACGTTTGTACTGTTCCTGACACTGTATCTGTTTTTCGGTTACTTCTGGACGAGGAATGGCCAGACGCTGGGCATGCAGGTATGGCGCATTCGCATTGAAAACCTGGACGGCACATCGGTGTCCTGGACACAGGCACTGAAACGCTATGTGGCCGCAGCCGCGATTCTGTTCGTTGCCCTGCTGGGGGCCTATTACCTCAACGCCGCTACTCTTTTCGTGACCATCCCGGCGATCATCGCGCTATTCTACCCCATTAACGGCCTGTCCCTGACAGACCGCGCATCCGGCAGTATCGTTGCATCGGTGCCGAAAGATTCCGGCAAATAGCGTTACCCTGCCCGTCGCATAAGCACCGCACCAACCGCTGCATTAATGGCGATTGGCAGGATAATCGCCAGTACCGGATTGAAGCCGAAAACAAGGCTCATGGGCCCCAGCAGATCCTGCATGTATTTGAACAACAACCCGACAATCAGGCCGGTAAACACCCGGAAACCCATGGTTACCGACCTGAGGGGACCGAACACAAACGAAATGGCCACCAGTACCATCACCGCTGTACCCAGCGGCATGAGCACTTTCTTCCAGAAAGCCAGCCAGTAGTTGGCGGCATTCAGCCCCTGCTCTCCCAGGTAGCTGGCATAGGTATAGAGGCCGGAGATAGACAGGTCCTCCGGCTTCACAATCAGCACGCTGAGCACATCCGGCGACAGACCGGTCTGCCAGCGCAGCGCCTGGTGTTTTTCCTGGGTGGCTCCATCGTCACTCAGCCTGGTAGTGGTGACATTTTCCAGCAACCAGTCATCACCCTGATAGATGCCCCTCTCAGCAAAGGTGACAGACACCAGCCAGCGCTCGTCATCAAAACGAAACAGCGATACTCCGTGCAGCACCCCGTTGGGCTGAACGGCGTTCAGATGCATGAAGACTTCACCTTCCCGGTGCCAGATACCCGATGCCGACGTCACATTTTCTCCCGCTCCCTGGGCCATCGCTTTCTGGCTCTGGGCCATCCGCTCCGCCGGGGGCGCAACGTATTCGCCGATCAATACGCCGATCAGTACGATCACCAGGGTCGGTTTCATGGCCGACCAGACAATACGCTTCAGGGATACGCCGGCGGCACGGATAACCGTCAGTTCAGAGGAACTGGCCATGGACCCCAGCCCGACTAGGCATCCCATGAACGCACCGAGCGGCAGATAGTCGTAAATACGGCGGGGCAGCGTCAAAAATACGTACGCCAGGGCCTGCAGCATCTGGTAATCGTTTTCGGCGTCATCCAGCTCGGCAATAAATGCGAAAATCAGATCCAGGGACAACACCACCAGCATCACCAGGAACATGGCGCCGCCTACCGTGCTCATCACATAACGGTCGATCTTACGCACGGGTACGGCCCTCCCGAATCAGGCGCCTGCGATAAAGCCAGGCGGGGCCGAATTGCAGCCAGAGTCCGAGCACCAGGAAGATGGCGTGAACCCAGAGCAAGCCAATCCACTCCGGCACCTTTTCGTTTTCCAGTGCGTCACGGGCGACAATAAGCAGGCCAAGATAGGTGATATAGACCAGCATTGCCGGAAGCAGATGGAAAAATCGCCCCTGCCGCGGGTTCACGCGGCTGAGCCGAACACCCAACAGGGTCACGATCGGCACGATCAGCGGCAGGGTGAATCGCCAGTGCAGCATGGCGCGGTGCTCCGGGTTATCCGACGCCATCAGATCCATGGTGCTCAGCCCCTCTTCCAGCTCCTTGTCCCCGGCGTCACCGCTGCGAATTTTCAAGCCGTAGGCGTCGAAACCGGTCACGTCGTAATCAAGACGACCGGGGATGCCCTCGAATCGGGCACCGTCTTCGAGAACCAGAAACCGGCTGCCGGTCTCTTCATCAATTAACTGGGACCCCTCGCGGGCGGTGATAATCGACAGGCCTTTGCCATTCTTGTTGTACTCGGCGATAAAAACGCCTTCAAGACGTCGCCTGTCGTCGCTCAACCCTTCGGTGTAGGTGACTCGCCCCCCGGAAGACAGGGACTGAAAACGCCCGGGGGCAAGCATTTCGAACTCTGTCGCCTGGCGCTGCTCATTGAAAATGCCTTCCACCTGTTTCATGCCCCAGGGCGATATGTAGAGGCTCATGGCACCCACGGTCAGAATCACCGGAATACTGCCGATCAGGGTTTTACCCAGTAACTGCTTTTCACTGACCCCGCAGGCAAACAGCACTGTCATCTCGCTTTCCAGATACATCCGCCCGTATGCCAGAAGAATGCCGATAAAAAAGCCCAGCGGAAGGATCAGTTCCAGGAAACCGGGAAAACGGTAAGCCATAATCTGGAACAGCACATCGCCGGCCAGTTCGCCAGCGGCGGCATCGGCCAGATACTTGATGAAGCGGCCGCTCATGAAGACCATCAGCAGAATGCCGGAAACGGCAAGCATGCTGACAATCACCTGGCGGGTAAGGTATCGGAAAACGATGCTCAATTCGGTCTCTCAGAGCCGGATGCGACCGGAGTCGATGGAAATCGGGATTCGCCGTATTCTAAGTAACCTTGGACCCGAATGACAGGCCACAGGGTTAACAAGCTGTCAGCGCTTGATAATTTGACCCCGAACCCCAATGCTATAGCCATTCGGACAGCAAACCCGGCCGGGATCTGTCCTCCATCAGAACAACCAACGGGAGTTGCCATGAATTTTACCCTGAGCAGTAAGCCCATTGCCGATACCAAAGCGGATTGCCTTGTTGTCGCCCTGCCGGAGAAAGGCGACTGGCCTGCCTCCACCACACAGGCAAACGAAGCCCTGGGCGGACTGATCAAGACCCTGCATAAAAACGGGGACGCCACCGGTAAGAATGCAACCACCCTGCTGGTTCCCCTGGACGGACAACCCTGGTCGCGCCTGCTGGTGGTGGGTACCGGCTCAGATAAGGACCGCACGCCGGCCAACTACCGCAAGGCGCTGATTGCCATGGCCAGCCAGATCAAGGATGGCCCCTCGAAGCACGTCCTGGTCGGCCTGGGCGACACCCTGGTAACCGGCGATGACGCCACCAGTTCGGAAGCGGCACGCCTGAACCTGATCGGCCGCACTCTGGAAGAGCAGCTCTACCGCTTCAGCGGATTCAAGAGCGAAAAACTGTCAGACCGCAAACTGGCCAAAGTAACAGTTGCTGCCTCCTCCGCCGGTAAGTCACTGAAAGACGCCTTCAACCTCGGCCTGGCTACCGGCCGTGGCATGAACTTCACCCGTGACCTGGGCAACACACCACCCAATGTGTGTCACCCCACCTGGCTGGCCGAACATGCCGAGCAGATGGCGAAAGACAACGACGTCATAAAGACCGAAGTGCTTGATGAGAAGCAGATGAAGAAGCTGGGCATGCATAGCCTGCTTTCCGTATCTGCCGGCAGCGCCCAGCCCGCCAAGCTGATTGTTATGGAGTATCGTGGCGGCAAGGAAAAAGACAAGCCCTACGTACTCGTGGGCAAAGGCATTACCTTCGATACCGGCGGCATCAGCCTCAAGCCTGGCGAAGGCATGGATGAGATGAAGTACGACATGGGCGGGGCCGCTGCCGTTTTCGGTGCCATGAAGACGATCGCCGAAACCAAGCCCAGGATCAACGTGGTCGCCGTCATCGCCGCCGCCGAAAACATGCCCAGTGGCACTGCGACACGCCCGGGGGATATCGTTACCTCCATGTCTGGCCAGACCATCGAAATCCTCAACACCGACGCCGAAGGTCGCCTGGTGCTGTGCGATGCCCTCACCTACGTCAAGAAGTTCGACCCGGAAGTCGTGGTTGATATGGCGACACTGACCGGCGCTTGCATCATTGCGTTGGGCAGCCACGCCACTGGCCTGCTGAGCAACAACGACGAACTGGCCAACGACCTGCTGGCCGCCGGTGAGCGCGCCGGCGATCGCGCCTGGCGCCTGCCCCTGTGGGACGAATACCAGAGCCAGCTCGACAGCAACTTCGCGGACATGCAGAACATCGGCGGTCGCCCGGCCGGCACCATCACCGCTGCCTGCTTCCTGTCGCGGTTTGCAAAAGACTACCGCTGGGCCCACCTGGACATCGCCGGCACCGCCTGGAACTCAGGCAAGGCCAAGGGCTCCACCGGTCGCCCGGTACCCATGCTGGTCGACTACCTGATGTCCCATGCCGGAAAGTAGCTCCCGCTCGCAAAACCCGGGCGCACAGGATGAACGGAACCAGGCTTACTGGTTCCACATCCTCGTTCAGAACACCCCTGCTGCACGCAACCTCCACACCGCCAAACTGGTGGCCAAGGCCCGACAGCAGGGAGACCGGGTGGGCATCGTCTGCGACACCATGCAGCACGCCCAGGAACTGGACGACCTGCTCTGGAACTTCAGCCCCGACGCTTTCATTCCCCACAGCATCGTTCCCGATTCCGCCACTACCTGCACCGATCCGGTTGGTATATTGCTTTGCCCACCGGTGGCAGAGGACTGGGATACGGTGATCATCCTCTCGGCCACCCTGCCGGCGGACGCGGACCGGTTCAAGCGGTTGGCGTTGGTTGCCCATAACGATGAAACGGTTCTGACACAGGCACGATCTCACTTTAAGCAACTGCGTACGCTGGGGATTGAGCCTCGGGTGCATGATCAGAGGAAGCGGTGAGGTTTTGGGCCTTTTGTAGGACTGCTGGTTTGGGGGAGGAGCGCGGTGGTGGTGTTTATTTCCCTTGGGAAAAGAACTCGCTTCGCTCAGACACCTTTTCCTGGCGGGAAATAAACACCACCCCCATACCCCTGCACCCCGGTTCGCCGCAAACCAACGGACCATGTATAATCGGCTGTCTCAAATTTCCCTTGTGAATCAACCAAACGGTCACCAGTAGAAACCCATGGAAAAAACCTACCAGCCAGAAAACATCGAGCGCCAGTGGTACGAAAACTGGGAATCCAAAGGGTACTTCCGCCCCTCCGGCGAAGGTGAGTCATTCAGCATCGCCATTCCGCCACCCAACGTCACCGGCAGCCTGCACATGGGCCACGCGTTCCAGCACACCATCATGGACACGCTCACCCGCTTCAAACGCATGCAGGGCCGCAACACCCTTTGGCAGGTAGGCAGCGATCACGCGGGCATCGCCACGCAAATGGTGGTTGAGCGCAAGTTGGCGGCGGAAGAAGGCAAGACCCGCTACGACCTGGGCCGGGAAGACTTCATCAAACGCATCTGGGACTGGAAAGAGCACTCCGGCGGCACCATCACCGGCCAGATGCGCCGCCTGGGCAACTCCGTGGACTGGGACCACGAACGCTTCACCATGGACGACGGCTTCTACAGGGCGGTGCAGGAAGTCTTTATCCGCCTGTATGACGAAGGCCTGGTCTATCGCGGCAAGCGCCTGGTCAACTGGGACCCGAAACTGCATACCGCCATCTCCGATCTGGAAGTGGAAAACAAGGAAGAAAAAGGCTTTTTCTGGCATCTGCGCTACCCGCTGGCCGACGGCGAGAAAACACAGGACGGCAAGGATTACCTGGTGGTCGCCACAACTCGTCCGGAAACCATGCTGGGCGACACCGCGGTTGCGGTGCACCCGGATGACGAGCGTTACCAGCACCTGATTGGCAAGTTTGTTGACCTGCCCCTGATTGGCCGCCGCATTCCCATTATTGCCGATACCCACGCCGACCCGGAGAAAGGCAGCGGCTGCGTGAAAATCACCCCGGCCCATGACTTCAACGATTATGCAGTGGGTAAGCGCAATAACCTGGTGATGATCAACGTCATGACCCAGGACGCCTGCATCCGCGACATGGCCGAAGTGGTCAATCCCGATGGCACCGAAAACACGGACGTAGACGGCAGCCTGCCTGCCGCTTACGCCGGCCTGACCCGAGAGGAAGCCCGCAAACAGATCGTTGCGGACATGGACGCCGAGGGCCTGGTTGAAGAAGTGGAAGACCACGTGCTGAGCGTACCCCGTGGCGACCGTTCCGGCCTGATCATCGAGCCGATGCTGACGGACCAGTGGTTTGCAGACGCCAAGACCCTGGCGAAGCCTGCCATTGAAGCCGTCGAGGACGGTCGCATCCAGTTCGTGCCCAAACAGTACGAGAACATGTATTTCTCCTGGATGCGTGACATCCAGGACTGGTGTATTTCCCGCCAGCTCTGGTGGGGCCACCGCATTCCCGCCTGGTATGATGCTGGGGGCAACATCTACGTTGGCCGCAACGAAGACGAAGTTCGCCAGAAGCATAACCTGCCCGCCGACCTGGAGCTGCACCAGGACGAGGACGTTCTGGACACCTGGTTCAGCTCCGCCCTGTGGACGTTCGGCACCCTGGGCTGGCCGGAAATTACCGAGCGCCTCAAGACCTTCCACCCTACCAATGTGCTGGTCACCGGTTTCGATATCATCTTCTTCTGGGTTGCCCGGATGATCATGATGACCATGCATTTCATGAAGAACGAAGACGGCACGCCGCAGGTCCCCTTCAAGACGGTTTACGTTACCGGCCTGATCCGCGACGAACATGGCGACAAAATGTCCAAGTCCAAGGGCAACGTCATAGATCCACTGGACATGATCGACGGCATCGAGCTGGATCAATTGCTGGAAAAGCGCACCGGCAACCTGATGCAGCCCAAGCTGGCCGAGAAGATCGCCAAGCGCACGAAGAAGGAGTTCCCGGAAGGCATCACCGCCCACGGTACCGATGCCCTGCGATTCACCCTGGCAGCCATGGCCACTACCGGTCGCGACATCAACTGGGACATGAAGCGCCTGGAAGGTTATCGCAACTTCTGCAACAAGCTGTGGAACGCCGCCCGTTACGTGCTGATGAACACCGAGGGCGAGGATTGCGGTGTTAACAACGAGCCAGTAGCACTGTCCCTGGCGGACCGCTGGATCATCAGCGAGCTCCAGACCTGCGAGCAGGACGTGATCCGTCACCTGGACCAGTATCGCTTCGACCTGGCCGCCTACGCGCTGTACGAGTTTATCTGGAACGAATACTGCGACTGGTACCTGGAACTTTCCAAGCCGGTGCTGAACGATGACAACGCCAGCGCCGAGGCCAAGCGCGGCACCCGACGCACACTGGTTCGTGTGCTTGAAGCGGTTCTGCGTCTGGCCCACCCGATCATGCCATTCATCACCGAGGAAATCTGGCAGCGTATCGCGCCCCTGGCCGGAAAAGCCGGTGACAGCATCATGCTGCAACCTTTCCCCGAGCCTGACGAAAGCAAGCAGGATATGGCTGTCTCTGCCGATATCGAGTGGCTGAAAGGCGTGATTGTTGCGGTACGGAACATCCGTGGCGAAATGAACATTTCTCCGGCCAGGTCCATTCCGGTACTGCTCCGGGGAAAAGACCCGGAAGACAGGCGCCGCCTGGACGAAAACCGCCAGTTCCTGGCATCCCTGGCCAAGCTCGAAAGCGTGGAATGGTTTACTGGCGGCGAAGCACCCATGTCTGCCACCCAGCTGGTCGGCGAGATGGAAGTACTGGTACCCATGGCCGGCCTGATCGACAAGGACGCCGAACTCAAACGCCTGGACAAGGAACTGGAACGCCTGCAGAAAGAAGTCGGTCGACTGGAAGGCAAGCTTGGCAATGAGAAATTCACCGCCAAGGCGCCTGCAGAAGTCGTGGCAAAAGAGCAGGACAAGCTCCGGGACGCCCAGGGCAGCATGGAGCGCCTCAATCAGCAGCGGGCTGCCATCGAGGCCATGTAACCCCATGAGCGGACGCGAGGAGAAGCAACCGTTACCCGGGAATGGAGTTATTGCCATTCTCGGGGCCGGTTCTCTCGGCCAGTTGTGGGCGGGCTACCTGCCTGCCGACAAGGTGGCATTTTTGCCCCGCAAGGGCTCTGATGCACCGGACCGGGACTCTCTAAGCTACAGACTTGAAAGGGTCGATGGCTCTGCCCTGTCGGTTAAGATTCCCTGGCTGTCCAGCTCGATAGACCAACCCTCTTTGCTGCTGGTCACAACCAAGGCCGGCGATACGCTCCGCGCCCTTGAATCCCGCCTCCCCGACATACCCTCGGGCACCCCCCTCGTGCTTTTCCAGAACGGCATGGGAAGCCAGCAGGCAGTCGCTGAACGCTGGCCGCGCAGACCGATTCTTGCCGCCAGCACCACCGAGGGCGCCAATCGACCGGAGCCGGGCCAAACCGTTCATGCTGGCAGGGGGGAAACCTGGATCGGCGCGCTCACAGACAGTGCAAGACCGTTACTGGACGCCGTGGTGCGGGCCCTGGCGAGCAGTGGCCTGACGGTCCATAGCGAAGCCAGCATTTATCAGAGGCTGTGGAACAAACTGGTGATCAATGCCGGTATCAACGCCTTTACCGCCATTCTCAATTGCCGCAATGGCGACATCCTCAACCATCGGTTTTATCTGGAGCACATAGATGGCCTGTGTGCCGAAATCGCGGCGGTCCTCTGTGCTGAAGACTGTCAGCCATTGGCTCCCGACACAATCCGTGAGCGCATCGAAACGGTTGCCCGACGCACGGCGCAGAACACATCATCCATGCTGGGCGACCGGCAACAGGGCCGGACCACCGAGATAGAGTTCATCAATGGCTATATTGCGCGCCGGGGACAAGATCATGGAATTGAAGTGCCGGTGAACCAAATGCTGACAGAACGGGTAAAACAACTGTCGGCTGGTGCAAAGGCCGGAAGTTCAACCAACCACATCAAGCCGGGAGTATCCTGATGGGCAATCGCCTTTCCAAAATCTACACACGTACCGGAGACGACGGATCTACCGGACTGGCAGACGGCAATCGCATTGCCAAGAATGCCCAGCGGGTGGAAGCAATGGGTACCGCTGATGAGCTGAACTGTCACATCGGGCTTCTGATTGAGTGCCTGGATAGCAACGATGAACTGGTGGACAATCTGCGCCGGATCCAGCATCACCTGTTCGATCTGGGGGGCGAGTTTGCCATTCCCGGCAGTAAGGTCATCGGCGACAACCACATCGAATGGCTGGAACAGACTCTGGACACCCACAATGAAAACCTGCCTCCGCTGAAGAACTTTGTCCTTCCCGGCGGCTCTCCCGCCGCGGCCCAGTGCCATATGGCCCGCGCGGTATGCCGCCGGGCCGAGCGCGTGGTTGTGGCCCTGAGCCATGAGGATTCCATCAATACCGACGCCAGGCATTACCTGAACCGGCTGTCTGATCTGTTATTCGTGTTTGCCCGCAGTCTGGCCAGGCGCAATGACGGGGAAGAGATTTTGTGGGAACAGAAAAAATCAGGCCTGTGAGCCTGTAACCCGGGCCTCCGGTTCCGGAGGCCCGGCGTGTTTCAGACCCTGAAGGCTTCCACAAGCCGCTGCAGCGAAGCAGTCAGTTGGGACATTTCGCGGGAAGAAGCCAGGGTCTCTTCGGCGTTACCCGCGGTTTTACGGCCCAGCACGCTGATCTGCTCAACGTTGGTGTTCACGTTCTTCGCGACTGCAGACTGCTCCTCGGCGGCCTGGGCAATCTGGTGGCTCATATCCACGATGGTGGAAATGCCCTGCGCAATCCGGTCCAGTGCTTCCGTGACTTCTGACGATTTCCTGACTGTGGTCTCGGTTACCTCATGGCTGTTGGTCATGGCTGCTACCGCGTCTTTAACGCCATTTTGCAGACGAGAAATCATGCCCTCGATTTCTTCCGTAGACTTGTGAGTGCGCTGAGACAGTGAACGCACCTCGTCTGCAACGACCGCGAAACCACGACCCTGCTCCCCGGCACGTGCTGCTTCTATGGCAGCATTCAGCGCCAGCAGGTTGGTCTGTTCCGCAATCGCCTTGATTTCCACCAACACCTGGCTGATGTTATCGCTGTCAGCGTTGACCCGATTAATCACCTCGACCGCGCCCGAAATTTCGGTGGCGAGACGGTTAATGGTCTCAACAGTATCCGCCACCACTTTCCGTCCTTTCTCGGTATCCTCCTCTGCCGTACCGGCACTGTCGGACACCCTGTGAGCGCTTTCTGTCACCTCGTTAACCGCTTCCACCATCTGGCTCATGGCTTCGTTGATCTGGCCGGATTCCTCCATCTGACGCGCCACTGCTTCACTGTTGGCGGCGGCCGTCTCATTGACCCGGGTTGCCTGGCGATCGACATCCGTTGTGGTACTGCTGACGGATCGAATCAGCTCTGCGATCCGGGCTGTCATGCTGTTGAACTCTGTGGTCAGTTCACCCAGTTCATCACGGTTATCCAGATCTATATGGGCTGTCATGTCGCCCGCCGCCACAGTACGGGCCGCCTGACTGAACCGGTTGATTGCCGTGCGAACTGATATGAAGAAGCCGATATAGAGATAGACCACCACCAGCAGAACGGTAACAAGAGCAACAATAATGAACTGCCGCTGCTGAATCTCGCCGTCCAGGCGCGCGTTCAGGTTAGCGCTGACGACATCAAAAATGCCCGCCGTGAGGGCATCGTAATGAACGAGTTCGTTCTCGACGGAACGGTTAAAATCCTGCCATGGCAGCTCCAGACGCATGGGGGTGATGACATTGACATCAAGCTCATCCCGAATATCCATCAGGCTGCTCTCGATACCTTTAATGGCATTACCGGTATTGTCCGCCAACCCCGGCGATGTATCGAGAGCTACCGAAAGCGAGGAGCCAAGCAGTGAGGAACGATTGGTGAGTGCGTCGTAGATTTCATTCAGCGCGTCACTAAGCCCATAGCCGACCTGCCCTTCAACCAGTGCGTAGATCCCGAAGGAGCGGGCCCGCCCGATCATGCTCTCGGCATCCGGCAGGGCCTCCCGCACAAGCCCGAGCAGCAGCAGGTTTTCCCGTGAAGCGTCCTGGCCGAGACCGGAAATTTCAATGGTGGCAGAGAGCATGGCTCTGACTTTCTGGACGAATTCCTGATAGTACTTGAACTGAGGGTCGATATTACCAAGGTAGCTGTCCGCAGATCTGAGCTGCTGCCATTCGTCCCGCAGCAGAGCAACCTGCTCAGCCCAGTTGCCGGATGTGTCGAACCGTGCATCCGCCCCGGCGAGCGCTTCAAGAAGACTGTCAATCCGCTCTGCTGTTGCTTCGGACCGGGAGAGCAGTTCGCTGTCGTCCTTGATCTTGCCTGGAGCCCGGAAATCACGGTATTCGAAGGACGCCTGGAGAAGCGCATCCACCTTCTCGAGCTGCTCAAGGCCTTCAACACCCCGGGTCATGGTATCCACTGACCGGTTCAGCTCACTGATCACGAGCCAGGAAAGGGCAACAATAGGCAGCAGAAACAGGACGCTGATCAGGCTGAACTTGTAGAACATCGGCAGCCGGTTCATCAACGACACTGCAGGCTTGATAAGCTGGTTCACGTGTACTCCCACTCAAGGCATCGAAAAAATGAAACATGATTCTATTGTTAATTTATCGACTAAAGTACTACAAACTTGAGGTTTTTTCGGAGTAAAAATGTAATTTTTGTTTAAACGTGATGCTTACATAACCCCCGCAATTACCAGCAGAGCCAACAAGCAGATCCACACCAGCATACTTCGATTCAGCAAATTCCGGATCGCATCCAGACTGCGACGACCATATCCGGGCCATTCGTCAGGATGAATCCGTGAAAATCGTCCCGGGTCCAGAGCATAGCCAGTGAGCGCAGCGTTGGCCGCTCCCATCAGAACCTGGTCCGTTGTCAGGGTCACACCGAACAGAGCACCTTTCCTCTCGCTTATCCAGCCTGCAAGATCTCCGGCCACGCCGAAGGTAAATGACAACAAACGGGACGGTAACCAGTTCAGCAGCTCTGCCAACGCTGCGTAACCAGGCCTTGCAGCCGCCTGTGGCCAGTGATCGCGCAACGCAATGACTCCCCTAGCAAAAAAGGCAGCCGCGGGGCCACCAACCACATACCAGAAGCCAATCAGGAAAAATCGCTCAAATACATTGACCAGCAAGGTGCGAGACAGGAGCAGGTGCATCTCGTCCGGAGATGCAGCAGCACCTCGATCTCTGGCAGGGAGGTTGTCCTTGATGTGATGCCAGGCAGCCTGCATGTCACCTCTGGCCCAGGACGAACTGTAGGCCTCCAGCGGTGCTTTCCAGCCTGGTGCCCCCATCAGCATGACCAGCAAAACGAATTCCAGGGGATAGGTCGCCACTTTCCAGCCCAGTTCAGCCAGATACCACATGGCAACTGCCAGCAACACCGACGGCACTGTGACCATCAGCAGCCCTTTCCACTTTACAGCCTCTTTGCCGGCGGAAGTTTTACTGCCGGCACGAAAGGCCGCACGCCAGAGCGCATCTCCCGGCATGGTGTTTGCGGCATCCAGCTTGCGCCGGGTCAGGTACGCGAGTAGAAACACCACCAGCACCATCAGCCACTGCTCCCGGTTTGCCGCCGGGCACTCAGCATTTCCCGGTAGTGACGCCAGTTGAACGCCGGGCCGGGGTCGGTTTTCCGGCCCGGCGCGATATCACTGTGGCCGGTAATCCGCTCAGGCGTAATCTCCGGCCAGGCCGCCATAATCATCTGTGACAGCTCCACCAGTGTCTGATACTGGGCGGAGGTGTAGGGAATGTCATCCGCCCCCTCCAGCTCAATGCCTATCGAGAAGTCGTTGCATTCCCGCTCACCCTGGAAGCATGACCGGCCTGCATGCCAGGCCCTGTCCAGCAGGCTGACAAATTGTACGGATTCCCCGTCACGTCGAATCAGCAAATGGGACGACACCGTCATCCCGACAATCGTCTCGAAATAGGGGTGAGCAGAGCCATCAAGCTGATTGCAGAAAAATCGCTCTATGGCGTCGCCGCCAAACTGCCCTGGCGGCAGGCTGATGTTATGAACGACCAGCAGGGAAATGCCTGCGCCATCCGGACGCACGCCGAAGTTGGGTGAAGGACACCACCGTGCTGTGGTCACACGTCCCGTGCGGCGCAGGCGGGAAGCCGGGGTTTCTGGGGGTTCAGTGGAGCGGTGGGGCGCGTTTTGTTCAGACAATGTGTTTCCAGCTGGCCGGCGACGGATGTTCTTCAGCAATCCGCCTCTGTTGCTTTGGTGCCTGTGATTGAAGCACAAAGTGGCCGGCCTTGCTATGCAATCAATCCTTGCGACTGTTGCGAAGATTATCGATGATCGACTCCAGGGCGCGGTCAAAAATCAGGCCATCATCAAGCATGGTGATTTCCTCTGCCGCCATTGCTGCGGCAAGGCCTTCACGGTGATACTCAGCCACTTTCGCACCACTGCGATTGACGAAAATGTATTTGCCCGTGGCCTTGATAAACGCGGCCAGTTTGCAGCGGATCTTGCCACCCTCGCGGATCAGCTCGATCCAGGACCCGACACGCAGGCTGTCGGCTCGCCCAAGCCATTGTGGATCGATGTGACTGTTCGCTTCCACAGCATCGCCAGGCTCGGGAATAACCGTTTCTGTCACTACGCCAGCAGGCGGTAATGCCTCCTGGGTACTATCTGGCGCAGCGATGGCAACTTCGCTCCGGGGAGGCTCCGGTTGTTCCGGCTCTTCAGTGGGCGCCGGTTGCCGGGATGTTGTCACCAGGCGCTGGAACACGTCCACATGGGCCAACTCCAGATCCCGTATGGCGGCGTCGGTGGCGAACGGGTCCCAGGCTATCTCCTGCATTGCGGACCTCAGCCCATCCACGATACCGGGGATTGCCCTCAGCAGTTCACTGCGGGTGCCCTCTTCGACCGGCTTTGGATCCACGCTCCAGACCAACTGGCGAGTCAGGGCAGACGCCGCCTGCCAGCGCTCGCTGTCTTCGCCCTCGCGAAGGACTATCCACTGCAGGTACTTGGACCAGGCCTCGTTCAGCAGGGTGATCACCTGGGGTGGCAGGTCACGGCCGCCCATCTGTTCGCTCAACAGAACGTCCGCGGCCCTCGAAGCCCTTTCCTGTTTGGCCCGACCCTCTTCCGCGTCGCGGAGGCGCTGTTCCACCAGCTCCCTGCGACGGCGATCCAGGTCCATGAAATGACCAAAGTCACTGAGAAGCTCGCTGAATATCTCGACGTTGTCGGTAAAGCCATTCAGTACACGATCAACGACTGATTCAATTTTTTCCCGCAGGGGATCGCGCTGGCCTGCTTTTTTCTCGGTCCAGCCTATGGCCGACATGGCCAGCTCGTTGAGGAGCTTTCTTACCGGATGCCCACCGCGATTGAAAAAGTTCCTGTCGCTCAGGGCCACCTTCAGCACGGGAATCTGCAACCGCCCGATAACCGCTTTCATGACCGGATGTAGCTGACGGTCTTCAAGAATAAAGTCGAACAGCATGGAGACGAGGTTGATGACATCGTTATCCACCTGGCCGACATTGAGCGCGCCTCCGGCCTCAGCCCGAAGCACCGGCTGTAGCTGCTCTGACAGGGACACCACCTGCCCCTGCCCCCAGTGTATGGATTGCGCCTGTATATCGCTCAGCCGCGACATCAGGGTACCGGTATCCAGCAACGCGGCGCCCCTGGACGCTCCGCCAGTTGCGGCGCTCTGGGCCTGTCCCTGGCGCAACAACGCACTGAGTTCCGAGAAGGTGGCGCGGACATCGCCGGACGGAGCGGTCAATGGCCCCGCAGCATCAGCCCCCGTATGCTCCGACAGAAAGCCGCCACCATGGCCAGCCCCGGAAGCGGGTGTTCCCGGCGACGAATGCCCTTTCACCGGTGCGCGGCGCATGTCTGGCATAACGCCTTCTGCGATCAGCGTCCGGTTGGCATCTTTGTATACATCGCCCAGAACGCCAACCAACAGGCGATCAAACAGCTTCAGCACCACCAGTTTGGCGCGGATATCGATTTCCAGGTCGGCACAGGCCTCGGCAACGCCACCACAGATCACTTCCGGGCTCAGAGGCATCTGGCTGTCATCAAGCCTGGCAGAGGTCACCAGGTGGGATACACGAACATTCAGTGATCTGATTGCCTCGGCATGCTGGTTGCGAAGCTTGTTAATCAGATTATCGATAGCAACCTGCTGTTCCAGATCCGCGTGATCGACCAGGGCAAGGGAGTCCTGGTCGACTTCATCCAGCGCGCCGCTGCCGCCGAGCGGCCGGAAAGAACCAATTTCATTGAATGCGCGGCTGACGTATTGCAGGACCGACACCGTCATGTTCTTGCGACGTAACCTGAGTTCCCGCATCGCATCGAAATAGGCAACCTGGTCCTGGTTGGTGCCAGCCTTGTCCGCGAGCTCAAAAAGCGCATCGTCAGCCTTGTCGAAGAAACCCGACAGGACCGACTTCAGTGACTGACCGGATACGTCACGCAGGCGCACCAGCGAGGCCGGCAGGGAAACTCTGCCTGGCACCTTCTGGGCTCTGAGACTTACAACCTTGTTATCCTGCGCCATTCGGCTACTCCGGACGTTATCGGGGAAACTGTGCTATCAGACATCTTAGGCCTTAGCCCCGTCATCTTGTGTCAGAATTTGTCACCTTTTGTGATTAGGTGATGGCCGTCACAGTTTGGCATTCCGGTTCACTCCGTTTGGCGAATACGCGGCCGGGCTTTAGAATCACTACCCCGAATCGATCACGTGCCCAGATCCCAAATCCAGGACCGGAACCCACAACCATGATTCCAGCAGAACTGCTTCGCCAATCACGCGTAGAAACCGTCGCCCAGAGCCTCCGGGAAGACATCGGAGAGGGTGACATCACCGCCATGCTGATACCCGAAAACCGGATAAGCCGGGGACGGGTGATCACTCGTGAAACCGCCACCATCGCCGGCAAGGCCTGGGTTGAGGAGGTATTCAGGCAGGTGGACCCGAAAGTTACTCTCGACTGGCAGGTCAAAGACGGGGACGAAGTGTCTCCGGACCAGTTACTGTTTACCATGGACGGCCCCGCCCGCAGCCTGCTTACCGCCGAGCGGGCGGCCCTGAACTGGCTGCAGATGCTTTCAGGTGTCGCCACTGTATGCACCGGATACGCGCGCCGGGTCGCCCATACCGGTGTAAGACTGCTTGATACCCGCAAAACCCTTCCGGGCCTGAGACTGGCCCAGAAATACGCGGTAACCTGCGGCGGCTGCCACAATCACCGTATCGGCCTCTGGGACGCGTTCTTGATCAAGGAAAACCATATCGCCGCCTGCGGTTCGATCGCCAACGCGGTAAGAGAAGCCCGCCGCATTGCCCCTGGCCGTCCCGTGGAAGTGGAAACCGAAAACCCCGAAGAGCTGGAGCAGGCCCTTGCCGCCGGCGCGGACATTATCATGCTGGATGAATTTTCGCTGGAGGATATGACAAAAGCGGTTACCCGCACCGCCGGTGCCGCCAGGCTGGAGGCCTCGGGCAGCATAAATAGCGAGACCCTGGTGCCGGTCGCAGAAACGGGCGTGGACTATATTTCCATCGGGGCATTGACCAAGGATGTCCGGGCCGTGGATCTCTCCATGCGGCTGGAAGAGACCAGCTGAACGGATCAGGACCGCCCGGACAGCAGCCGGTCCATCTCCGCCAGTTCCCGGATAAGGCCGCGACCGGATTCGGCCCGGCCCCGGAAATGCTCCTCGGCCATAGGCGCCATACCGGATACCTCTGGCAGCGGCTGCTGATTTTCGATCAGGACTTTCATGCGCCAGACAAACACAAACTGAAGCCACTGGGTGAATTCCAGCGTATCCACCGCAAACGGTTTCGCGCTTTGCAGTGCCTCATCAGGTGGCGGATCGCTTTCCCAGGCCCCCATCTGCCGCAACTCGATCTCGATCTGCAGCAGGCGATCGGCTACCTGGGCGATATGATCGGACTGTGTTGCCATAATTCGCTCTCAGTCGGCCAGTGGTTCCAGATCGACAGCTTCTCCATGAAGCACCCGGTACAGGTCTTCGTACTGCCTTGTCAGTGGGTGTTTGGGAGCCATATGGATCAGAGGCTGACGGCTCTGGTGGGACTCCTTCATCTTGACCGAACTGGACAGTCTTACCGGCAATACCGGAAGGCCCTCGTCCATCAGTTCGCGAACCAGTTTTTTGGGCAAACTGGCTCGCGGCTGGAACTGGTTGGCGACAATCCCCTCCACCACCAGGTCTTCATTATGGTCTTCCTGGAGCTCCTGGATTTCCTGGAGGATGCTGTAGAGCGCCTGGCGTGAAAAATCGTCACAGTCGAAGGGAATAAGGCATCTTTGTGCTGCGATCAGAGCGGAACGGGAATAGAAATTCAGCGCCGGCGCCGTATCAATATAGATTTCGTCAAACGATTCCCCCAGCTTCTTGAGCGCTTCCCTCAATTTGTAAATCTTGTGCTTTGCTTCCAGCTTGTGTTCAAGAAAGTCCAGTTCCGGGCTGGACGGCATGACAAACAGGTTGTCGAAGGGTGAGGCGTGAACGAACTCATCGGCGCGCCGGTTAAACACCGTAAACGCCACCATCTGCTCCAGGTAGTCCGCTACGGTGTCTTTCAGTTCCGTTGCCGGCCTACCCAGCAGGTAATGGGTTGAATTGCCCTGGGGGTCGAGGTCGACGACCAGTGTGCGCTTGCCCCGGGCGGCACTGATGGCCGCCAGGTTACAGGTAATACTGGATTTACCCACACCACCTTTCTGATTGAACACTACTCGTCTCATCTTTTTCCCCTGACCTTTTCCCTGTATTTAATCGCCTACCAACCCATCACCGACTTGACGAAGGGTATCGTCAGCCGCCGCTGGGCACGTAATGAGTTCTCGTCCAGGCGATCCAGAATCGCCAGCAGATCGGCAAGCTTCCGCGGCGCACGCCTTAGAATATAGACCGCGACGTCATCGCCAAGAACCAGTCCACGCTGTTCTGCCCGGGCCATCAGAATTCGCAACCGGTCATCATCCCGGTATATTCCCAGCTGAATCGTCAAGCCGTGGCGCAGCCTTGATACCAGATCCGGTAACAGAAATGGCAGCTCGCCGGGCACTTCCGACAAGCTGACAACCATCAGGCTGCCGCGATCGTTTACCCGATTGTACAGATGGAAGACGGCTTCTTCCCAGCTTTCCTGGCCGACAATGAGGTCGAGGTCGTCCAGACAGATCACCGACTGGTGCTCAAGGCCGTCCAGCGCCTCGGGCCCGAACGGCAAGAGTTCGTTCACACTGACGCACACGGCACTCTGGTTACGACGCTCGGCCAGGTGACAGACGGCCTGCAACAGATGACTCTTGCCGGTATCGGCGTCGCCGCAGACTGCAACGACCGGCATCGGATCAGCCCTCTCACAGACGTCTCTCAGCCGGGCTGCCGCCGCTGCGTTTCTGTCTCCGTGAAAATTATCAAAGCGGGCGTCGTCACGTAGCTTCACGCCCAGCGCCAGTTGGGATGCACTCACTGTCTCTTGATCCTCCAGGCCCTCAGACTCCAGACGGCAATGTAGTGCCCCCCGCTGAACACGGCGGAAACCGCCACCAGAAGAATTCCCGCATCGAGAACCCACGACGGCATGGGCAAGCCCGCCAGCAGAACCATAATCGCCAGCGCGACCAGTATCTGGATCAGCGTGTTGAGTTTACCGGGGATCGAGGGTTGCAAATCAAAACGACCAACCCCGTAGTGGAAAGCCAGCCCGCCACCAACAATTACGAGATCCCTTCCCAGCACCAGCCCGAACAGCCATGGCGGCAGTACACCGGTAAGGGTAAGCATGAGGTAAGCCGTTATCAGCAGAGCCTTGTCGGCAAGAGGGTCCGCAATCGCGCCCAACCGGGTCCGCCAGTCGAAATGACGGGCAAGAAAGCCGTCAATCGCATCGGTGGCCGACGCCAAAAAGAAGATCACCAGGGCAAGCCGGTATTCCGTGGCCAGGAGGGCAGCCGCAAAAGGAACAATCATCATGATACGCAGAAACGTCAGGGCATTGGGAATCCAGCGCCAGCGTTGCGTCGTCATGACACGCCTCCCTCTCCTTGCGACACCCGGGAATTACTCTCCGTTTTCCGGGTCAATGATTGAAGCCGGCTGCCACCGGTAGTGCAGCACCTGGTACAGTGACTCGAATGCCTGCTCCGACTCCTCTTCATCGACCAGCAACGGCTCATAGACAAACAGGGGATTGGCAGTAGCACTGGTGTTCTCGGCACTGTCCTCGGCCAGAGCGACGCCGCCTTCGGGCGTCTGCACAACTGACTCCTCGGAGCCAGATTCAGCGGAATCGCTGCCGCCTCCAGAATCACTGCTTTCGCTGACCGGTATCCGGGATACTTCCGCATCAGACAGCGGCACCAGGCGGGGATCCAGCGCTATGTACTGTTTCAGCTGCTCCATTTCCCCTGAAAAAACAACCCGTAACTTCAACTGGCTGGCTCTGGCCTGGGTGGCACCAGCGTCTGTTACCGGGGACAACTTCTCGAGCGCACTACTCACACCGGCGTAATCGGTCAGTGTGGTCACACCATGCACCACAATATCGACCTGCGGCGATTCGCCGACATCGCTTCCGGCCACCGCGTAGCGATCCGCAAACATTTCGGCCCAGCGTCCGATAACCCTGGCTGCCAGCTCTTCCCTGGTATCAGCGGTGACTGACTGCTCCGTGCTATCCAGGCCCATGCCATCAAACACCCACCCGGCCCGCCACTGGGAGCCTGACCGGCTGACACGCACCAGCGATATCAGATCATGCTCCAGCTCTTCCGAGGCGCTTCTGAGACTGGAGGTGAACTGCCCCCAGATATCAGACAGCAGTTCTCTGTCCTGCCGGAAATCCTCCGGGGGAAGACTTACGGGGAGGCCACGGTCAATAGCCGCGTCCTGGAATACCTTCCGCCACTGATTATCCGCTCCGCCGTTTTCCGCGTCAGCGTGCACGAGCGTGCGTCGCCCACTCTCCTCGACCGCAATCCATGCCAGGGTGAGAGGTCGGTTCGCTCCCCAAACGGGCGCATCAACAGACGCCAGTGCCCGATTGACCCCTACAGCGCCAAAGGACATGCGCAAACGATGGTTGTTCTCATCTGAACGCAGGAACTGATAGGACTGCAACAGGGACTCAGCATCGTTAAGCAATGCGTCGACGCCGTCATTGCCAAGTACGTCCCTGGTCCCGGAAACTCGCACAAATACACGGCTCAGGCCCTCCGCATACCCCTGCTCCAAATCTTCCGGTTGGGAGCTCGCCACCGGCACTTCCACCGAATACAGTCCGGTGACGGTAACGGCGGCAGCCGGAGCGGCTATCAGCGCCAACAGACCGAACATCTGCATTGACCGACGGATTATCTGCGCTGCCCGCATCGAGATTTTTCCTGAGTCTGGCATGAAACACCCTGAAATTCGTCTGAATGGCGCATAGGATACACCAACCCCCCTGGTGTGAGTAGCTAACCGGGATTGCAGAAAGTCAACACAACCTGTGTACGCTGGCACAGCGGCAAACATGGCAATTGCATTTGGAGCGCCACCCCGCACCTGTTAAAATCCGCCGCCTGATCCATTGTCCAAACGGTTAAGCACCCCATGAGCGAACAGAAGCCCTCCCTCACCTATCGTGACGCCGGCGTTGATATTGACGCAGGAAACGAACTCGTCAAACGGATCAAAAATACCGCCGCGCGCACACGCCGCCCGGAGGTTCTCGGCGGCCTCGGTGGTTTTGGCGCCATGGTTGCCATCCCCCAGGGCTACCATGAGCCAGTCCTGGTGTCCGGTACAGACGGAGTAGGCACCAAACTCAGGCTTGCCATGCAGCTTCAGAAACATGACACCATCGGCATCGACCTTGTTGCCATGTGCGTTAACGATCTGGTTGTAGGCGGCGCAGAGCCGCTGTTCTTCCTCGATTACTACGCCACGGGCAAACTGAACGTGGATGTGGCAGCCCAGGTCGTTGAAGGCATCGGCACCGGTTGCGAACAGGCGGGCTGCTCGCTGGTGGGCGGAGAAACTGCGGAAATGCCCGGCATGTATGAAGGCGACGATTACGATCTGGCCGGCTTCTGTGTGGGTGTTGCCGAACGCAGCGAAATCATCGATGGCAGCCGCGTGCAGTCTGGAGACGTCCTGCTGGCACTGGGCTCTTCCGGCCCTCACTCCAACGGCTACTCCCTGATTCGCAAGATCCTCGAAGTCAGCAACGCCGACCTGAACCAGACCATTGCCGACGTCACCCTTGCAGACGCGCTGATGGCGCCAACCCGTATCTACGTGAAAAATCTGCTGCAACTGGCCCGCGAAGTCGATGTCCGCGCACTTTCCCACATCACCGGAGGCGGCCTGCCGGAAAACATTCCCCGGGTACTTCCCAACGGCATGGTTGCTGCAATCGACACCGACAGCTGGAAGCTGCCCCCCATCTTCCAGTGGCTGAAAGACGCCGGCGGGGTTGCCAGCGACGAGATGTACCGTACCTTCAACTGCGGCGTTGGCATGATTGTATGCATCCCGGCCAACCAGCGGGAGCTGGCCGTGGACACCCTGAACGCACTGGGAGAGAAAGTCTGGCAGATCGGCGTCATTGAGTCGGCGGAAGACTCTGGTTCTTCAGCATCGGTTCGCTATGCGCCAGGGCTGTTGTCGGCATGAAGGCAGATCCCGTAACCGCACCCCGTATCCTGGTTCTCGCGTCCGGGAGCGGCACCAATCTGCAGGCCCTGATCGACGCCAGCCGTGAGCGGGACTTTCCGGGCAAGATTGTCGCTGTTGGCTGCAACCGCCCCAAGGCCTTCGCTCTGGAACGGGCGGCACAGGCGAACATTGACACGTTCACCGTGGACCATACCCGTTATGGCTCCCGCGAGGAATTCGACGGCGCGCTGATGGCCGAGATCCGCCGCCGCAACCCGGATCTGATTGTGCTCGCCGGCTTCATGCGCATTCTGACCAGGGATTTTGTACAGGCATTGCGGGGCACCCTGCTGAACGTTCACCCGTCCCTACTGCCGAAATACACCGGGCTGAACACCCATCAGCGCGCACTGGAGGCGGGCGACAAGGTGCACGGTGTATCCATTCACTTTGTCACCGAGGAACTGGATGGCGGCCCGGTTATCGCCCAGGCAGAGGTCACCGTGGCCCCGGACGACACCCCAGAGACCCTCGCCGAGAAGGTCCAGCAGAGGGAGCACGTGCTTTATCCCATCGTTGTACGCTGGTTCTGTGAAGGTCGCATCCAGCTTGGCTCCGATTACGTGGTGTTCGATGGCCAGCCTCTGAATGGACCCATGGTGCTTCCGGACGACGGCCCTGAAGCGTCAGCCGAGTGACTTTATCGTCATCTCCGGGAGCAATCACGCGCGTTAGACTGTCCATATACGGCTACAGTCGCCATTGTCATACCGGAGAAGGTCTATGACCCTGAAACGCAGCTACGCAATCCTGTCAGCCATACTGGCCTGGATGCTGCTAGTTGGCGCCAATGTTTCGCAGGCGTCGGGGGAACCTCAAGGTTCAGGCGAAGTCCCGGCGCCAGAAAGCGAACAGGCCCCGGAAATTGCGGATGCTTTAGAAGGTGCGGATGCTTCGCAAAGCGCGGAAGACATTCCTCTCCTTCCCATGGAGCTCAGCTACAACGCATCCATGGACAGGGGCATTTCCCTCAGCGGCAGCGCCCGCCGCATTCTCGAACAGCGGGATGACGGCACCTGGCGCTTCCGTACCGATGTCGACTCCTTCATTGCCGATATCGATGAATCCCTGATCTTTCGCTGGGAGAACAATCGGGTAATCCCCCTGCGTTACCGGTACAAGCTCTCCGGCTTCCTGATCAAGACCCGGGAACAGGCCATTGATTTTGACTGGGATCAGATGGTGGTCAGCGGTCACCACCGGGGCGATAGTTTTTCGCTGGAACTGGAAGAAGGCACGCTGGACCCCATGGGTTACCAGCTGCAGTTGAGCCAGGACATCAAGGCCGGCAAGCGTGAGATGGAATACCGGGTCATCGACAAGGGCGACTACGACACCGATCAGTTCGCAGTCATTGATCAGGAAAGACTGAGCGTCAATGGCGACACCTACAAAACTCTCAAGGCAGAGAAAGTCCGTGACAGTGACAGCAAGCGACAGTCCCTGATGTGGTTCGCGCCGGAACGGAACAACCTGCTGGTCAGATTCCTGCAGGTGGAGCCGGACGGCAGCAGGTACGAGCTGACCATTGACGATGCTACGGTCGGACCCTGACCAGCGCCAGCCTATGGACTGACGGCAGACCAGACTGCCTTCACTTCTTCCGCAATCAACCGCAACCCTGCGGCAACCCGGTCATCGTCCTGTGAGTAGGTAACCCGCAGGCACTCATGGCGATGGCGCCAGCCATCCTCCGGCAAGCCCGGGAAGAAATAGTGCCCGGATACCACCAGCACACCCCTGGCCTTCAGCCTCTGATACAGCTCCAGGCTGGTAATCGGCAGGTCCGGAAACCATAGCCAGAGAAACATGGCACCCTCGGGCTTGTGGACGTACCAGCGGCAACTGTCCTCACCCATGGCGTCACGGAACGCGGCAACCGCCCGCTCCATCTTGGCCTTGTAGAAAGGACAGACTACATCCCGGCTGAGGGACAGGATTTCACCGGAGCGCACAAGGGGCTCCGCCAACATCGCACCAAAACTGCCAGTGGCCAGATTCATGATGGCGTTGATACCCGACAATGCCTTGATTACCGGCTCCGCCGCGATAACGATACCGGTACGTACCGCCGGCAGGCCAAACTTTGACAGGCTGAGACAGAGAATTACCTGCTCATTCCAGTGGGGGGTCGCATCCACAAATACCAGGTTCGGGAAAGGCGTACCGTAGGCGCCATCCACTATCAGGGGAATGTTGTGTTGGCGTGCCAGCGCTTCCAGGCGGGCCAGCTCGTCATCGGTGACTACATTGCCAGTGGGATTGGTCGGGCGGGACACGCAGATGGCGCCGGTTTCACCAGTGACTTCAACCGCGTCAAAATCCACGCGGTACTTGAATTCGTGGGCGTCGGTGAAGGAAATATCCGGTTGCACCGCGTGGAACAGCCCGGGCTCAATGCCTGCGTCGGCATAACCGATGTATTCCGGTGCCAGGGGGAGCAGGATGTGTTTGCGTACTCCGTTGCCATAGTCACCACCAAACATGTTGAACAGCATGAAAAAGGCGGCCTGGCTGCCATTGGTCAAGGCAATATTCTCTGGCTTCAACCCCCAGCCATACTCCCGGTTCAACAGCTCCGCCAACGAGGCAATAAACTGTTTTTCACCCTGTGGCGGATCGTATATGCCCACCAGACGCCGGGTGTCTCCCTCGCTGCGGGCCATATCCGCCAGGATCTGCTGAACCCGCGCCTGGATCTCGGGGATGTGACCGGGGTTACCCCCGCCCATCATGATCATGTCGTCACCGGATGCCAGGGCGTTGCCAAGGTCATCCATCAGGGAGGTAATGCCCGCATCCGCGGTGAATTTTCGGCCGAACGAAGAGAGTTTCATGGTGCTTGTGGGTACCAGTCCAAAACGGGTTGTAGTCCCAGTGTAGGACAGAGCCGGCAGTGCCGCCGGTCAGTCGTTCAGGGAAATGCCGAGGTTGCTCACGCCCTCGTTGGCGGCATCCTCCCGGATGCGCTCAACAAACTGGCTGGTGGGCGTGCGCTGGCGCTTGAGAGCGAGGATCAGGTCACGCTGAAAGACCTTGTCCTCTTTCATCAGCGGGTGCTGCTCCAGCAGTCGCACCAGCTCATCTTCCTCCAGGTGTTCCCCCTCGGAAAGCTCAATAAAGTTAACTACTGTTGCGGTAGCCATCTGCGAGGCCTCGGTAGCGCGATGCTTGCCCGGGTTGAGCCGGTTCAGCAGGGCCTGCTCCAGCAGCTGGCAGAAATCAAAAGCCGGATAGACGCCATAGGCGTCGTAGGCATTCACGTCCGGTGACAGGGCCTCCAGCTTTGCCAACAGCTGGGGAATGGCCGCTTCGGAAGCGTCTTTCTGCAGCATTTCCCAGCCCAGATCGAGTAACTGACGCATTTTGGCGCCGGTTTTCAGCTCGACAGCATCGGCGAACAGGGCGTAGTTGGGAAAGGAGCGCTCCGCGAGGGCCATCAGGAAGGTGAATTCCCGCCAGCCCTGCAGTTGTGATACTGCTTTCAGAAACTGATTGGCATTCACTGTGGATCTCTCCCGGGAATAAAGGCATTCATGCGCGCGGCAGGGTGACGCCGGTTTGTCCCAGATATTTTCCACGACGGTCCTTGTAACTGGTACCGCAGACTTCATCAGACTCGAAGAAGAGCATCTGGGCGACGCCTTCGTTGGCGTAGATCTTGGCCGGCAGGTTGGTGGTATTGGAAAACTCCAGGGTCACCTGCCCTTCCCACTCCGGCTCAAGGGGAGTGACGTTGACGATGATGCCACAACGGGCATACGTGGACTTGCCGAGGCAGATGGTCAGTACGCTGCGGGGGATACGGAAGTATTCCACGGTGCGGGCCAGGGCAAAGGAGTTTGGCGGAATGATGCAGACGTCGCCGGTGTAGTTGACGAAGCTGTTTTCGTCGAAGTTCTTCGGGTCCACGGTGGCGGAGTGGACGTTGGTGAAGATTTTGAATTCGTTACTACAACGGACATCGTAGCCGTAGCTGGAGGTGCCGTAGGAAATTACGCGGCCTTTTCCGGTTTCACTGACCTGATCATACTCAAAAGGCTCGATCATTCCGTGTTCCCGGGACATCCGGCGAATCCAGTGGTCGGATTTGATGCTCATGGGTGACGTCTCGTATCCATAAAAAAGAGGCGGTAGTTTACCTGTTCGGTTTTTGTCTGTCGAAGCTTTGGCCTGCTGAATTCCACCTTTAGCTTGGGGGCTGCGGCTGCGAAGAGGGCGGGTTTGAAACACGCCGTTAATACGTCCATGTAGGCTTGAGAAAAACATCCATGTTTTTCACAGTTTCAAACCCGCCCCCTCCACAGCCGCGATCTGACAGTTTGCGTGGATCAGCCTGTTTACCGGGATCAGTGTTCGGTTACGGAGACGCTGGAGATGGAGCCGGTGAGGTTTCTTTCTCTCGTTGACAGTTCCGCCCCTACCCGGCGGGCGATGTCCTTGTAGCGTCTTGCCACTTCCGAGTCCGGTTCCGCTACCACCGAGGGTTTACCGCCGTCGGTCTGTTCGCGAATGGTCATGTGCAGCGGTAGCTGGCCCAGCAATGTGGTGCCGTATTCTTCGGCGATGCGTTCGCCGCCGCCGTGGCCGAAGAGAGGTTCTTCGTGGCCGCAGTTGCTGCAGATGTGGACGCTCATGTTTTCCACTACACCCAGCACCGGAATCTCCACTTTGCGAAACATTTCGATGCCTTTTTTACCATCCAGCAAGGCGATGTCCTGGGGCGTGGTGACAATCACCGCGCCGGTGACCGGGACTTTCTGGGCGATGGTGAGCTGGATATCGCCGGTGCCCGGGGGCATGTCGATGATCAGATAATCCAGCTCGTTCCACAGGGTCTGTTGCAACAGTTGCATGACGGCGCCGCTGACCATGGGGCCGCGCCAGACCATGGGGGTTTTGTCGGTGACCACGAAAGCCATGGAGTTGGCCTGGAGGCCGTGGGCTTCCATGGGGATAAAGTACTTGTTCTCGTGGGTGTCCGGGCGTTTGCCCTCGGGCACGCCCAGCATCATGCCGATGCTGGGGCCGTAGATGTCGGCATCCAGTATGCCCACACGGGCGCCTTCGGCCTGCAGGGCCAGGGCCAGGTTGACAGCGGTGGTGGATTTGCCCACGCCGCCCTTGCCGGAGGCAACGGCGATGATATTTTTGACACCGGGCACCGACTGGATCTCTTTCTGGCCTTTGTGGGAGTGAATGCGCTGCCCCACGTGTACATCGACACTGTCAACGCCCTCCACGTCGTCAATGGCGTTAGTCAGCAATTCTTTAAGCGCCCCGGCGATCCCCCTGGAGGGATACGGCAATTCGATCATGGCTGTGACTTTGCCACTGTCGTCTGCGGCCAGGGATTTCACTGCACCCAGCTCGTACAGGTCCTTTCCCAGGTAAGGGTCGCGGTACTGTTTTACGGCAGTTTCAAGGGCGTGCTGTGAAATCTGAGCCATCGGAGTCTCCGGATAAAGCGCTGAAAGCAGGTGTTTCGGGTGAAAAAACTTTGCTTGGAAGGTATCATCTGTGCCCGTTTCTGGCCATAAGGAGTTTTGATTCCCGATAAGGCCGGTTAACGAGAACGACCAACTCCTGACGAATGAAGGTTCGGACCAAACATGACGCAAGCGAGTTCAAAGCAACAGCGCGATATTCTGGTAACCAGCGCCCTGCCGTATGCCAATGGCCCCATCCATCTGGGCCATCTGCTGGAATACATTCAGACCGATATCTGGGTGCGCTATCAGAAAATGCGTGGTCAGAACTGCTACTACGTCTGTGCGGACGACGCACACGGTACTGCGATCATGCTGCGGGCCGAGCGGGAGGGCATCTCGTCCGAAAACCTGATCGACCGTATCCGGCAAGAGCACCAGCAGGATTTTGGCGGCTTCCATATCCGCTTCGACAACTACTATACCACCCACTCCGAGGAAAACCGTCAGTTCTCGGAGTACATCTACCGCCAGCTGCAGGAAAACGGCCACATTGCCACCCGCAAGATCACCCAGGCGTTCGATCCTGAAAAGAACATGTTCCTGGCGGACCGTTTCATCAAGGGCACCTGCCCCAAGTGCAAGACCGAAGACCAGTACGGCGATAACTGCGAGGCCTGTGGTGCCACCTACACCCCAGCGGAGCTGATCGACCCCCGCTCGGCGGTGTCCGGCGCCACGCCCATCGAGAAGGAATCCGAGCACTATTTCTTCCGCCTGCCGGCGTTTGCGGATTTTCTCGCCAACTGGACCCGCAGCGGCACTTTGCAGCCCCAGGTGGCCAATAAACTGGCCGAATGGCTGGATGCCGGACTCCAGGAATGGGACATCAGCCGCGATGCACCCTACTTCGGGTTCGAAATTCCGGATGCGCCGGGCAAGTATTTCTACGTCTGGCTGGATGCCCCCATTGGTTACCTGGCGAGCTTCAAGAATCTGTGCAACCGTGAAGGCATTGATTTCGAACATTTCTGGAAAGCGGACTCCACCGCCGAGGTGTATCACTTCATCGGCAAGGACATCATCAATTTCCACGCCCTGTTCTGGCCCTCCATGCTTCACAGTGCCGGCTTCCGCACGCCAAGTGCGGTCTGGGCCCACGGTTTTGTGACGGTGAATGGCAAGAAGATGTCCAAGTCCCGGGGCACTTTCATTATGGCCCGCACCTACCTGGACCACCTGAATCCCGAGTATCTGCGCTACTACTTCGCCGCCAAGCTTACTGGCAGCGTCGATGACATGGACCTGAACCTGGAAGACTTCGCCGCACGCGTTAATTCGGACCTGGTCGGCAAGGTGGTGAACATTGCCAGCCGCAGCGCCGGGTTTATCACCAAGCGCTTTGACGGCCAGCTCGGTAACGTAACCGAGCACGACAAGCTGAAAGAGTTCATTGATGCCGGGGATGAAATCGCAGACTTCTACGAGGCACGGGAATTCGGGCGCGCCATGCGTCGCATCATGGAGCTGGCGGACATCGCCAACCAGTACGTGAACGATGAGCAGCCCTGGGTAATCGCCAAACAGGATGGTCAGGACGATAACCTGCAAGCCATCTGTACCAACGCCATCAACATGTTCCATTTACTGATGACCTACCTGGCCCCGGTACTTCCGCAAACCGCAAAAGCCTCGGAAGGATTTCTCAATGCCCCACTGGACTGGAACAAGCGGGAGCAGAGACTACAAAACCATGGCATCAACAAGTTCAAGCCGCTGATGAACCGTGTGGACATGGACCAGATTGAAAAAATGCTGGACGCTTCCCGGGAAGAACTGCCTGCAGCGACTGGAAAGCCGGCGCCTGCCGCCAATGTTGAGCCGATCGCCGACGAGATCGAATTCGGGGATTTCGCGAAAGTTGACCTCCGGGTTGTTAAAATAGTGAAAGCGGAGCATGTGGAAGGCGCAGACAAGCTTCTTCGGCTCACTCTTGACGTGGGGCATGGCGAACGCAACGTGTTTGCTGGTATCAAGTCTGCCTACAGGCCTGAGGATCTCGAGGGGCGACTGACCGTGATGGTTGCCAACCTCAAGCCGCGGAAGATGAAGTTCGGTATGTCCGAAGGCATGGTTCTGGCCGCAGGCCCGGGTGGTGAGGATATCTTTATCCTGTCTCCGGACTCCGGTGCCACGCCCGGCATGCGCATCATGTAGGCGCCGGCTGCCGGGCCAAGGGAGCAAGGCGAATGACCGAATATCTGCTGATTCTGGTCAGCACCATTCTGGTGAACAACTTCGTGCTGGTTCAGTTTTTGGGCCTGTGCCCGTTCATGGGCGTTTCCGGGAAGCTGGAAACCGCCATGGGCATGTCTCTGGCCACCACCTTCGTGCTGACGCTGGCGTCGGTGTGCAGCTACCTTGCCTATACCTATCTGCTGGAACCTCTGGACCTGGCGTTTCTCAGGACCATCACTTTTATCCTGGTGATTGCCGTCGTCGTGCAGTTCACCGAGATGGTGGTCCGCAAAACCAGCCCATTGCTTTATCGGGTGCTCGGTATCTTCCTGCCCCTGATCACCACAAACTGTGCCGTACTCGGGGTCGCGCTCCTCAATATAAACAGAAACAATAACTTCGTTGAGTCGGTTCTTTACGGGTTTGGCGCTGCCGCCGGTTTTTCTCTGGTTCTGGTCCTGTTTGCCGCCATGCGTGAACGTATCGCTGTTGCCGATGTGCCGGTTGCGTTTCGCGGGGCCGCGATCGGGCTGGTGACCGCCGGGCTGATGTCGTTGGCGTTCCTGGGCTTTGGCGGCCTGGTGAGCGTTTGATGGAGTAGCGGGTTTATGTGGACAAGCGTTCTTGTTGCCGTATTGGTTCTTCTGGCCCTGGCCCTCGTGTTCGGTGCCCTGCTGGGTTTCGCCGCTGAGCGTTTCAGGGTGGAAGGCAACCCTTTGGTAGACGAGATTGACTCCCTGTTACCACAGACTCAGTGCGGACAGTGTGGCTATCCTGGCTGCCGCCCCTATGCCGAATCCATCGCCGAAGGCGGCCCCATTAACAAGTGCCCTCCCGGCGGTGAAACCACCATCAAGGCCCTTGCGGACCTGCTGGATGTTGAGCCGGAACCCCTGGATGCCGAGCATGGGGTTGAACAGGTAAAGCGAGTGGCCGTGATTCGTGAGGACGAATGCATTGGCTGTACCAAATGCATTCAGGCCTGCCCGGTAGACGCCATTCTTGGCGCCGCCAAGCACATGCATACGGTCATTGAAAGCGAATGCACCGGCTGCGACCTGTGCGTGGAGCCCTGCCCTGTGGACTGCATAGACATGATCACGGTGGAGCCGGATATCCGTTCCTGGACCTGGACGCCGCCGGCGGCGGGGGGAATCATCGCCACCGATCGCCAGGGAGCCAGTGCCTGATGACGCAATTGTGGGATTTCGCAGGCGGCATTCACCCGCCCGGGCACAAAGACATCTCAACCGCTCGCCCGATCCGCCGCTCCGGCATTCCGGAACGGCTGATTCTGCCACTTCAGCAACATATCGGGGATCCGGCAGAACCCATTGTCGAAGTCGGAGAGCGGGTCCTCAAAGGCCAGAAAGTCGCGGATATCCAGACCGGCATGGGCGTTCCCGTGCATGCGCCCACCTCTGGCATCATCGAAAGCATTGCAGAGCATCCGGTTCCCCACCCCTCGGGCATGGCTGACTGGTGTATCACGCTCAAGCCGGATGGTGAGGACCAATGGTGTTCCCGGCATCCACTGAGCGACTTCCGCGCCCTAGGCCGTGACCGGGTTCTTGAGATCATCCGCGATGCCGGCATTGCCGGCATGGGCGGCGCCGGTTTTCCGACCAGCATCAAGCTCCGGCCACCCCGTGACCGCAAGATCAATACCCTGATACTCAATGGTGCTGAATGCGAGCCCTACATCACCGCTGATGACATGACCATGCGGGAAAAAGCCGGGGAGATTGTTGCCGGGCTGAAGGTCATGGCGTGGATTCTTCGTCCGGAACGCTGCGTGATCGGCATTGAAGACAACAAGCCGGAAGCCATAGCCGCTCTGCGCAGGGCAACCGAGGGCACCCAGACCGAAATCGCGGTTGTGCCAACCAAGTACCCATCCGGTGGCGAGAAACAGCTGATCCAGATTCTGACCGGCATGGAGGTGCCCAGTGGTGGCATACCCGCGGATATCGGTGTTATGTGCCAGAACATCGGAACCGCCGTTGCTGTATCGCAGGCGGTCTTCCAGGGCACACCGTTGATCGCCCGAGTTGTAACCATCACCGGCGACGCTATCGACGAACCGGGTAATTTTGAGGCGCTGATTGGCACACCGATCGAGTACCTGCTGGAGCAGGCAGGCGTACAGCAGGACAGGCTCAGCCGCCTGGTTCTCGGTGGACCCATGATGGGGTATACGCTGACAACCGAAGCTGTCCCGGTCATTAAAACCACAAACTGCATCATTGCGGCGACAGCCGCTGAGCTTCCGGCGCCACCGCCGGAACAACCCTGTATCCGCTGCGGCCTTTGTGCCGAGGTCTGCCCCATGGAACTGCTGCCACAGCAGCTGTTCTGGCACTCAAAGGCCACCGAGTTTGAAAAAGCCGAACACCTGAACCTGTTCGACTGCATCGAATGTGGGGCCTGCTCCTACGTCTGTCCGAGCTCAATCCCGCTGGTCCAGTACTATCGTTTTGCCAAGGACGAGATCCGGGTTCAGCGGGCAGAACAGCTGAAATCGGACCGTGCCCGGGAACGCTTCGAAGCACGCCAGGCGCGCCTTGAGCGTGAGCAGGAAGAGAAAGAACTTCGCCGCAGGGAACGGGCAAAAGCCGCCGCCGAGGCCCAGGCGAAGAAAAAAGCCGAAGCGGAAAAAGCCGCAGCAGACGGTGAGGCGGTTGATGAACGATCGGCGAAGTCCGCTCTGGTCGAACAGGCTCTGGCCCGCAAGAAGGCAAAAGCCGAGGCCGCCCAATCTCCGGCACCGGCCAAGGCTGCCGAGGAACAGCCGGACATTGAGGATCTGGAAAAACAACTGAGCAACGCCATGTCGAAACTGGAAACCATGCAGGGCATGCTTGAAGAGGCGAAAGCCCAGCAGGCTGATAACGTAGAGAAGCTCGAACGCGCCGTTGCCAAGAACCATGACCGGGTAAAGCGGGCCGAGGAAGCCCTTGCCGAAGCCCGTGGCAAGCCGGCAGATCGGCCTGCCGAATCGCAGTCCACCCACTAAACGACATCAGGCACGACATTCATGGCGTTTGTTCAGCAGTCTTCTCCCCATGCCCACAGTGCCCGGCCGACATCCCGCGTCATGTTGTGGGTAATGATCGCGGCACTCCCCGGCCTGTTCGCCCAGACTCTGTTTTTCGGTTGGGGCAACCTGATCAACGTGCTCTTCTGCATCGGCGTCGCGATTGCCTCCGAGGCGGCCTTGCTCCGACTCAGGAAGAAGCCGATCGGCTTTTTTCTCAGAGACAACACGGCCGCGGTTACAGGATTGTTGCTGGGTTTGTCCCTACCGCAATTTGCACCCTGGTGGGTGTCGGCGGTGGCAGTTGTTTCCGCCATTGTTGTCGCCAAGCAGCTTTATGGCGGGCTTGGGTCGAATCCCTTCAACCCGGCAATGGTGGGCTATGCGCTGGTGCTGGTATCGTTTCCGGTGGCAATGACCACTAACTGGGCGGCACCGGCCATGCTCTGGGAAGGCGCCCCGGGCTTCGGCGAAACCCTGGCAACCATTGCCTCTGGCCAGCAGACCGCGGTGGATGGCTGGACCATGGCAACACCCCTTGATGAGTACAAGCACAAGATCGCCAGCCACACAGCGACCGAGGTACTCACCCATCCCACATTCGGCGACGGGATCGCCAGGGGCTGGGAATGGGTCAATGCGGCTTTTCTTGCCGGCGGGCTCCTGCTGATTTTTCTACGTATCATCAGCTGGCATATACCGGCCGGTTTTCTTGGCGGTCTTGTGCTGATGAGCCTGGCCTTCGGTAACGATGCCGACCTGTATGCCCCCCTCTCACTTCATGTATTGGCAGGCGGCACCATGCTCGGCGCCTTCTTCATTGCCACTGATCCGGTGTCGGCCGCCACCAGTCATCAGGGCAAACTGATCTATGGCGCGGGAATCGGCATCCTGATCTACCTGATCCGCACCTGGGGCAATTACCCGGACGCGGTAGCCTTCAGCGTTCTGCTGATGAACTTTGCCGTCCCCTTCATCGACCACTACACACCACCGCGGACTTACGGTCATCACAAGCCACGCCGGGGTGTCCCGGGCAGTCAGGGGTAATTTATGGCCGCCATTGCTCAATCGATTCGTCGCAATGCCATCGGGCTCGGCTTGTTCGCCATTATTACCGGTGGCACCATTGCAGTGACTCAGGTATTCACCGAAGAACGCATTCAGGAACAGGCAGCCCGGGCAGAGGCACAGGCGCTTTTCGAGATTATTCCCGAAAGTGAACATACCAACGACCTGCTGAGGGATACCGTGCAGCTCCCGGCCAGTAAGCGCCTGGCGCAGTCTGGTCCTCTGACAGTCTGGGTGGCCCGGCAGAATGATCGTCCGGTAGGCATGATCATGCCCATCGTGGCGCCAGACGGCTATTCAGGGGAAATACATCTGCTGGTTGGGGTGGACATGCAGGGCACGATCCTTGGCGTTCGGGTAACCAGTCACCGGGAAACCCCGGGGTTGGGTGACCGCATCGAGACCAAAAAGTCGGACTGGATCAAGAGCTTTGAGGGCGAGTCCCTGGGCCGACCGCCTCACCGGGAATGGAACGTCAAAAAGAATGGCGGCAAGTTTGACCAGTTCACCGGCGCCACGATTACTCCGCGGGCCGTGGTCAAGGCGGTTCAGAAAGCACTGATCTACTTCCGCGAGAATCGCCAGACAATAAGGGAGCGGCTCAACGATACTCCGTCCCTGAGAGAGAAAACCCTGAATCCGGAGGCGATTGCCGGCGAATCATCCAACACGGAGCACTCCTGATCATGGCCACAAAATCGTCACGTGACATCATTCAAGACGGGCTCTGGGGCAACAACCCGGCACTGGTGCAGGTACTCGGGCTGTGCCCGCTGCTGGCTGTGACCAGCACCGTTGTTAATGCCATTGGTCTCGGCCTCGCGACCCTGATGGTGCTGATGGGCTCCAACCTTGCAGTATCGCTGATCCGCAATTTCGTCAGCGAATCGGTGCGCCTGCCGGCTTTTGTCATGATCATTGCCTCCTTTGTAACCTGTGCCGAATTGTTGATGCAGGCATTCACCTACGAGCTCTACCAGATACTGGGCATCTTCATACCGCTGATCGTGACCAACTGCGCCATCCTTGGCCGGGCCGATGCGTTTGCGTCCAAAAACCCACCGGGGCCTGCCCTGCTGGACGGAACCATGATGGGGATTGGCTTTCTGGCAGTTCTGGTGGTTCTTGGTGGCATGCGTGAACTGGTCGGACAGGGAAGCCTGTTTGTGGACATGAACCTGCTACTTGGCCCAGCCGCCGCTGACTGGGTTATCCGCCCGTTCGACGACTACCCGGACATGCTGTTCATGATCCTCCCTCCCGGCGCGTTCGTGGGCCTCGGGCTGCTGATTGCCCTTAAAAACGGCATCGACAATCACCTGGAAGAGCGCCGCAAGGCCAGTGCGCCGGCTACGGCAGCTTCCGGGAGCAAGCGGGTGCGGGTGACCGGAAATATCTCCTGAATACACTACTGCAGTTGACTGAGAGCCAATGAACAAACAGAAACGCATTGAGATCTTCACACGGCTACGGGAGGCCAACCCGAACCCGACCACCGAGCTCAATTACTCCAGCCCGTTCGAACTGCTGGTTGCGGTAATATTATCGGCCCAGGCAACGGACGTGGGCGTAAACAAGGCGACGGATAAGCTGTTCCGGGTAGCACGCACACCGGAAGCAATACTGGCTCTTGGCGTTGACGGGCTCAAGCAATACATCAAGACCATCGGCCTGTTCAACAGCAAGGCTGAAAACGTTATCAAGACCTGCCGTATTCTGGTTGAAAAGCATGGAGGCGAAGTACCCGAAAGCCGGGAGGATCTGGAAGCACTGCCGGGGGTGGGCCGAAAAACCGCCAATGTGGTTCTGAACACCGCCTTCGGGCAGCCAGCCATGGCGGTGGACACGCACATTTTCCGGGTCTCGAACCGCACCGGTATCGCCCCGGGCAGGAATGTCGTGGAAGTGGAGAAACGCCTGATGCGACTGGTCCCGAAGGAGTTCCTGATGGACGCCCATCACTGGCTGATTCTGCACGGGCGCTACACCTGTACCGCGCGAAAGCCCAAATGCGGCGCCTGCATTATCGAGGATCTTTGTGAGTTCAAACAGAAAAGGGATTATCTGGACTGAAAACGGCTGGTTATCAGTTGGCAAACGCAAAAAAAAACGGCCCGCGAAAGCGAGCCGTTTTTTTTTGCGCCATACGGAGACTGTTATTTGAAAAGCATGGTTCCCGACAGGCCTTCTTTCTCCAGGATTTCGCGAAGGCGACGAAGCGCCTCAACCTGAATCTGGCGAACGCGCTCACGGGTCAGACCAATCTCCTGGCCCACCTCTTCGAGGGTGCTGATGGGATAGCCCCTCAGGCCAAACCGACGGGACAGGACTTCCTGCTGCTTTTCGCTGAGCTGGTCAATCCACTTCTCCACACAGGAACACATGTTGTTGTCCTGCAGCAGATCAGCCGGATCCGATGCACCTTCATCCGCAACCGTATCCAGTAGCGATTTCTCACCGCCGGTCCCGATGGGTGTATCCATGGAGGCAACACGCTCATTCAGACCCAGCATTCTTTTCACATCAGCAACCGGCTTATCAACCAACGTTGCGATCTCTTCCGCTGATGGTTCATGGTCCAGTTTCTGGGTGAGCTCCCTGGCGGCCCGAAGGTAGAGATTCAGCTCCTTTACCACGTGTATCGGAAGCCGGATGGTGCGGGTCTGGTTCATAATGGCCCGCTCAATTGTCTGGCGGATCCACCATGTGGCATAGGTGGAAAAGCGGAAGCCACGTTCCGGATCAAATTTTTCCACTGCCCGGATCAGCCCGAGATTACCCTCCTCAATCAGATCCAGCAGCGTAAGACCCCGGTTGACGTAGCGGCGGGCGATCTTGACCACCAGACGCAGATTGCTCTCGATCATCCGCTTGCGACCGGATTCTTCACCCTTGCGGGCGAGCCGCGCAAAATACACTTCTTCTTCCGGTGTAAGCAGAGGGGAAAAGCCGATTTCGTTGAGGTAAAGCTGGGTGGCGTCCAGCTGCTTCTGGCTGGTGAAATATCGACCCTGGGCCGGAATATCGCCTTCTGTTTCGACAGCTTCTGCTTCTGCTGTTTCTTTATCTTCTACCTTGTCTTCTGCTAACACCTGGTCGTCGGCATCCTCGACATCGGATACACGATCAATGATGAGTTCTTCATGCTCTGCTGACATAACTCTTGCCCCGCCTTTCAATGTTCCTGGGTATTCGCTCGCGCGTTGTTATTGTTGCAAGCGCCTGCTGTTTTTCGATTTCTTGTTCAGGACATTTGTTGCTAGCTAACGGCGATGTTCAGACCGCCAGTTCTTGTTTTTGGATTTCAACTGTTACTGATACCGGCATCAGGTTCATATTGCAAATCCGACTCATCGGGACGGAAGGTAGTGAGCCGGGTCGACGGGATTGCCATTTTTCCGGATTTCAAAATGCAATCTGGGCCGATCCGTTCCGCTGTTTCCCAGTTCAGCGATGACCTGTCCGGCGTTTACATCCTCCCCTTCCCGCACCAGAATCTTCCGATTGTGTGCATACGCACTCAAGTAGTGCTCGTTATGGTTCACTATAATCAGGTTGCCGTAGCCGAGTAATCCGCTACCGGCATAGACGACATTACCACTTGCCGCCGCCCTGACAGCGTCTCCTTCTTTTCCAGCAATATCAATACCTTTATTGACTTTCCCGGATGTCGAATAACCTGCAATTACGGTGCCAACGTGCGGCCAGCGCCAGTTGATACTGGCGACTGTCTGGGTCTGACCCGACAACGGCGATGATCTGTCCGGTGCCCTCGAAACCGACGGCTTCGATTCCGGTTTGGGGGCTTGCTGGCGGGAAACACCCGGGGCTGAACGTGCCGGTGACGATGAAGCCACTGGCTTGCCGCCACCCCGATTGTCTCCGGAAGATGTTACATTTCCGCGAACATCCAGCCTCAACACCCGCCCCGCCCTGACATCGTATGGGGGCGCTATATTGTTGGCATCGCCAAGCTCCCTGTAGTCACGACCATACCGCCAGGCAATGCTGTAGAGAGTTTCACCGGGCTTGACCACATGCCGGCCCCAGTACACGGGCGGGTTGTAAATGTCGTCACGGTAGAGGGCCTGGGTGTTACACCCGCTGAGCACAGCGGGGATGAGCACCAGGCTTAACAGTGACAAAAGCAGGACGCGATAATACTCCCGCCTTTTCAAACACAAAGAACCGGGGGCACCGGAAGGGGGCCGCGGGAAGAATGCCTTTGAAGCGATGATAAACCCACGCACTGATCTGAAAAGAATAAAAATATGCCCGTTATTTAAAATTCGTATAAAAAATACGGCAGTTTATAAATATTGTAAGTAAGCCACTAATTTATTGCATATTTTCGCCGGGAAACCAAGTTACCCGCTTGTTGTATTTGTTACCCCTCGAAACATCTTCAATGACCAAAAAGTAACACTTTATCCGACAGGAACCGCTAACCACCCCTCAACCCGGAGCCTGATTCGGCCCGGCACGACATTCAGTTGGCCGCTTCTTTCTTGCCGGCCCATTCCACCATCAACACCAGCGAAAGGCCCAACAGAGCGCAGATGACTGCCACCACAATCTGCGGATCCTGCCCCGCCATTTCAGCATAGCTCAGCGGGCTGACGCTCGCCTCGTTTAGCGGAACACGCTCCCCGGCACTGTTGGTCCGCCAGCTCAGTGTCTCCTTCCATGGCCACACTTTGTTCAGGGCACCAATCATAAAACCGGTCAGCAAAGCCAGGACCAGGTCATGAAAATGCCTGAACGCCCAGGTAATGAGCCTGGCAACAGACAGCAGCCCTGCAAGGCATCCACCGACGAAGATCAGCAGCGTCCCTATCTCGAAAGCCCGGATAGCATCGAGCACCGGAACGTACATTCCCATGATGACCAGGATGAAACTGCCGGAAATCCCGGGAAGTATCATGGCACATATGGCCACGGCACCGGCCCCGAAAAAGATCAGGGCAGAAGGCTCAAGCTCGCTTGCCGGTAACATGGTCACCCACCAGGAGAACACGGCTCCGGCCAGGAAAGGCAGCATCAACGCCGGCGCATAATGGCGGACCTGACGACCCACGTGCCACACAGAAGCGACGATCAGGCCGAAGAAAAAACTCCAGATCAGAATGGGATACTGCGCCAGGATATAACTGATCGCAGAGGCCAGCGTGGCAATACTGGCAACAATGCCCACCAGCAGGCTGAGCAAAAAGGTGCCGTCACAGGCCTGCCAGAATGCCTTCAACTGGCCACGGAACAGGTGCCTGAAGACCGACCGGGGTACGGCGCCGATAGCTTCCAGCAGGCGGAAATAGATACCGGTAATGAAGGCGATCGTACCCCCGGAAACACCCGGCACAATATCCGCAGCCCCCATCGCCATGCCTCGAAGAAACACCGCAAAAGGATGATGGGAACGGGACAGCTCGGGAGGATTTTCTGCCTGGGTCTCCGGGGTCACCGTACAACCCCACCCAGCAGGGGTACAAAACGCACTGGCTCGATATCGGTCGTTTCAAACCGGTCACCGTGCCGGACCATCTCGACCAGCATCTGGGTGCCCTCACCAATCGGGGCGACAATCACACCACCATCTGCGAGCTGATCCTTGAGCTCCGCAGGAATCTCCCGGGGGGCTGCTGTCACAATGATTCCGTCAAAGGGGCCCTGGTCCGGCCAGCCCATGCCCCCGTCAGCATGCTTGAGCATGACATTGCGCAGGCCAAGCTGGCGCAGTCGGTCACGCGCCCGGTCCTGCAGCGGCTTGATTCGTTCGACACTGAACACCCGATCCACCAGCTGCGCAAGGATGGCGGTCTGATAACCGGAACCGGTGCCCAGCTCCAGCACCTTGCGCGGATTGTGCCGCATCAATGCCTCGGTCATTCTCGCCACAATGTAGGGCTGGGACAGTGTCTGACTGTAGCCGATGGGTAGCGACGTATCCTCATAGGCCCGATGTGAGAGAGCCTCGTCCAGGAATATATGGCGCGGTGTGTCTGACATTGCCTGCAGCACCTGCTCATCGGCAATACCCGCCGCCTCCAACCTCTGTATCAACCGCATGCGGGTTCTGCGGGACGTCATACCGATACCGTCGAGCTCTGCAACCATCAGCGCCCCTCCCGTTCCGACAGCAGCGCAACCCATTCCCGCAAGGGCGCAAGCACCTCGTGCCGGGTCATATCTACATGCACAGGGGTAATCGATACATAGTTTTCGCGAACAGCGTGGAAATCGGTACCAGGGCCCGCGTCCCGGCCTTTGCCGGCAGCGCCGATCCAGTAACGGGCCTTGCCCCGTGGGCAGGTCATTGGAACCGCGCCCTCGGCACGATCACGGTGGCCCAGGCGAGTAACGCGGAACCCTGCGATATCTTCCCAGGGCACATCCGGAACATTCACGTTAAGGATGCAGCGGGGGCCGAGGGTGAGGGTGTCTTTGCTCTCCAGTAATGCCCGAACAGCCCTGGCAGCGGTTTCGTAATGAAAGCGGCCCTCATTGACCAGTGACACGGCGATGGCCGGTAGTCCCAGGTTTCTGCCCTCGGTAGCGGCCGCGACAGTCCCGGAGTAGATGATGTCATCCCCGAGGTTGGCATGGGTATTAATGCCCGAGACCACCCGATCAAACGGTTTGTCGAACAGACCATTTACCCCCAGGTGAACACAGTCGGTAGGGGTCCCATCCACCGAGCGGAATCCGTTCGGGTGATCTTCAACCGTTAATGGGCGGTTCAGCGTTAGCGCATTGCTGGCACCGCTGTGGTCGCGGTCCGGCGCTACGACTTCAAGATCCCCCAGACCGACAAGCCCCTCATAGAGGGCCTGCAGTCCGGGAGAATGAACGCCATCATCATTGGACAACAGAATCCGCACGATTTTCTCCGCTAGCCTTGATTACCCGTTTCGCCTCTCCAGACAGGAAAGTGGTGCGGGATAATTTATTGTCGGGGTCTCATGCCCCTGTTTTGACCGGAAAGTATCAGCTCTGCCCGGCGTCCCTGGTCGCATCTGTTATATCGAACACATCACTCAGCAGACTCGTTGCATACTGGCCAGGTGCCAGCCAGAACCTCAGCAACAGCTGATCACTGCCCTGCCATTGCCACTCCAGCGCACCCGGCAACATCCTGAGTGGCCGCCGCTCAGGCTTCATACGTGTTGTTGAAAAAACAGCTGCCAGCCCGGGATACTCAGCAACCAGCGCACGTTCGAGCTCGCCCTGGGCAGATACCGCTTCTGTTCCACCGTCACCCCACAGAGGACCGGTGACCATTATACCCTGATTTTCACCGCTACCCGGTTCCCCGTCCATTGTCTCCAGCCAGGTGCCGGTCTTTACCCGGTAACCAAGCACTTCGTTGAATAACCAGGACCGTGCTGCAGAAAAGTACAATACGTTTTTACTGTCGCCACTGCCAGAGGTTGCCCTGCCCCTGCCGGGTTTCTTGGGGTTGCGTGAACCACGACGGTTCAGCTTTGACGGATCCATGGTCAGTGCCCGGTCAAGATTGGCGCCGTTGTGGCCGAATCGCTGGGGCCCGAAATAATTGGGGCAACCGACGTCCCGTAACCGAGTCAGAGCCCGGTCAACCGCATCGGCATCTCCCGACACGTCTCTCAGGATCAACTCGAAGAAATTGCCGCGGTGGTCCCCACGGCGCAGCTTGCGTGGCTGGCGGTGATGCTCCATAACAGGCCAGCTCTGCGCCACTTGCGCAAGAAATGCGGCGTCTTCATCCTCCCGGCCCGGCCTGTAGACACTGAACCACTGGCGGGTGACCGCGTGGCGGTCCTTGAGTCCGCAAAAACCCACGTCAAAATGGCGACAGCCGGAGAGCGCCGCCAGTTGTCGCGCCACGTAGTCGGTATTATCCCCTTTTTTCTGCAACCGGATGCATAGGTGCTCACCGCCGGTCGCCAGCTCATCCGGCAGCGACAGATCTTCATCCACGAAAAAATCATCGGGGGTAGACTTGAGGGTGGCACTGGCCACCCGTTCGCCGGTCGAAGTTGGCCAGTCGAGGCGCCAGGCAGACGTTTCCTGTGGCAAATCCGGCGTCACAATCATGAGGACACCGGCTCGAGCAGACAGATAGCCTGGCAGGCAATGCCTTCACCACGGCCGGTAAAACCGAGCTTTTCAGTGGTCGTTGCCTTGACGCTGACCCTGCTGGCGGGAATACCGAGGTCTTCGGCAATGTTAAGTCGCATGGCTTCGATATGGGGAGCCATTTTCGGAGCCTGGGCAATAATGGTTGCGTCCACGTTGCCCACCACGAACCCTTCGTCGGACACGCGCTCCCGGACCCTGCGCAGCAGTCCCCTGCTATCCGCTCCCGCCCACTCGTCACTGGTGTCTGGAAACAGGTGACCGATGTCTCCCAGCGCACAGGCCCCGAGCAACGCATCAGCAAGGGCATGCAGCAGCACATCCCCATCAGAATGGGCTCTGAGCCCCTCGCTGAACGGAATACGGACACCTCCGAGAATTACGTGATCGCCAGCGCAAAAACCATGGACATCGAAGCCTTGCCCAATTCGCATAGTGTCAGGTCCTTTTCAAGATAAAACCGGCGAGGGCCAGATCAGCAGGTACAGTGATCTTTATGTTATCCGGTCGGCCCTCCACGATACAGGGTATCTGACCGGCAAACTCAATCGCCGAGGCCTCATCGGTTACCGGATAGTCTGAATCAATCGCACTCTCAAGCGCTTGTTTCAGCGCCAGGAAACGGAACATCTGGGGCGTCAGCGCCCGCCAGAGATCGCGACGATCGACCGTCGCTTCAACGTCATGGTTCCCGGGCCCGGTGCGCTTCAGGGTATCGGCCACCGGCGTTGCCAGCAAGCCGCCCACGGGATGATCCTGCAACTCGGATAACAGACGCGCAAGATCGTCGGGGTGAAGGCAGGGGCGAGCCGCATCGTGAACCAGCACCCAGTCATCCTCCCGCGTACGATCAGACAACGCATCCAGGGCAGCCAACACGGATTCAGCGCGCTCCGCACCACCGATACAGGTACTGATACGGCGGTCCCTGCTGGCGTCCGTTTGCGGCCACCGTTGGTCATTGGGGCCGATGGCCACCATGCAACCGGCGAAAGCAGCATTATCCAGCAAACGGGAAAGTGTGATATCGAGGACAAACCGTTGGTCCAGCCGAAGATACTGTTTCGGCCAGTCCGCTCTCATTCTCTGGCCGGAGCCTGCAGCGGGAACAATCAGCCAGTAGCGGGGTTTACTCATGGGCTTGGTCGGCTTTGGGAGGTCTTGCGTTTGGCGGGCTATTGCTCGACCACCAGGAAGAAGGTTTCATCGTTACGGATCAGCCCCAGATTCATGCGCGCCCGCTCCTCAACAGCGCCCTTTTCGCCACGGAGATTGCGGACCTCGGCGTAGAGGCGCTCATTACGAACCCCCAGCTCGGCATTTTCCTCGCGCTGCTCGGCAATCGCCTTTTCCAGCCCCCATACCTGGGCAAAACTGCCCTCCCCGACCCACAGGCGCACCTGCAGCAGGAGAATCAGGATTATCATGATGGACCAGAGCAACTTCATTGCGAATTCCGTTTACGATGCAACAACCGGACAGTCAGTATAGACCTTAGTGTAGTTTAGCAACAAGTTATGCTAACCAGTTGTACAAAAAGGCCATCGTGTCTCTGTATTTGGGAATCACGATGGCCTTCAAAGCTGATCGCCGGACGATATGGCGCTCAGCCCTGGCCCTTGATCTCGCTCAGGCCACGATAGGGTGCACTGCCATTCAGTGCTTCCTCAATACGCAGCAGCTGGTTGTACTTGGCAACCCGATCGGAGCGACACAGGGAGCCGGTCTTGATCTGGCCGGCACAGGTGGCAACCGCCAGATCGGCAATGGTGGTGTCCTCGGTCTCACCGGAACGGTGGGAGATCACTGCCGTATAACCGGCATCCTGGGCCATCCTGATGGCGTCGAGGGTCTCACTCAGGCTGCCGATCTGATTGAATTTGATCAGGATCGAATTACCCACGCCGGTGTCGATGCCCCGCTTGAGAATTCTGGTGTTGGTAACGAACAGGTCGTCGCCTACCAGCTGAACCTTGTCGCCGAGTTTCTCGGTCAGCACTTTCCAGCCATCCCAGTCGCTCTCATCCATGCCGTCTTCGATGGACACGATCGGATAACGCTCGCACAGCCCCGCCAGATAATCGGCAAAGCCGGCGGAATCAAAGGATTTGCCCTCACCGGACAGCTGGTACTGGCCATCCTTGTAGAATTCGGAAGATGCACAGTCCAGAGCAAGGGTCACATCCGTACCGAGCTTGTAACCGGCCTTCTCAACCGCTTCCTGAATCACCGCCAGGGCGCCTTCGTTGGAAGGCAGGTCCGGTGCGAAACCACCTTCGTCACCCACCGACGTGCTCAGGCCCTTGCTGTTGAGAACCGTCTTCAGCGCGTGAAAAATCTCCGCACCGATACGCAGGGCCTCGGAAAACGACGTGGCCGCCACTGGCTGAATCATGAACTCCTGGATATCAACGTTGTTATCGGCATGCTCGCCGCCGTTGAGGATATTCATCATCGGCACCGGCATGCTGTACTTGCCGGAAGTGCCGTTCAGGTCGGCAATGTGCGCGTACAGCGGCTTGCCCAGTGACGCAGCAGCGGCCTTGGCGGCTGCCAGAGAGACGGCCAAAATTGCGTTGGCGCCCAGGTTGGCTTTGTTCTCGGTGCCGTCCAGCTCCAGCATGATGTTGTCGAGAGCACGCTGGTCGGCTGCATCTTTACCAATCAAAGCGTCACGGATTTTAGTATTTACCGCTTCAACAGCTTTGAGTACGCCTTTACCCAGATACCGGTTGGTGTCTTTGTCCCGAAGCTCCAGAGCTTCACGTGAACCGGTGGAAGCTCCAGAAGGGGCAGATGCAGTACCCAGCGTTCCATCTTCGAGGATAACGTCTGCTTCCACGGTTGGATTCCCACGGGAATCCAGTACCTCACGGCCTTTAATGTTGGCAATCTTGGTCATTCTTCTCTGTCTCCAAGTTTGATTTCAAATTTGGGAGTAAGAGTGAACGGGAACGGCCCTACGAAAAACGCTACAAGCACATCCATGTGCGTTTGGGCTCCGCCATCCATGGCTCCGCACATTTTCGCAGGGCCGCTCCCGCTCACTCCCATAGTCCTTCTGGAACGCAAAAACCGCCAGTCAGGCGGTATCGAGAGGCTTAAAGTTTTTTACAAGATCATCCACAGCTTTGACTCGCTGAAGAAACGGCTCCAACTGACTCAGCCGCAACGCACAGGGGCCGTCGCATTTGGCTTTGTCCGGATCGGGATGCGCTTCCAGGAACAGCCCAGCCAGACCCTGGGACATACCCGCCAGGGCAAGGTCGGTCACCTGTGCGCGGCGGCCGCCGGCTGAATCAGCACGACCACCGGGCATCTGCAAAGAATGGGTCACGTCGAACATCACCGGCACATTCATCGACTTCATGATGCCGAAGCCCAGCATATCGACGACAAGATTGTTATAACCGAAGCTACTGCCCCGTTCACACAGGATCACCCGGTCGTTACCGGCCTCTTCGCACTTGGTGATGATGTGCTTCATTTCCTGGGGCGCCAGGAACTGGGCCTTCTTGATATTGATGACGGCACCGGTTTGCGCCATGGCGACAACCAGATCCGTCTGTCGACTCAGAAAGGCAGGCAGCTGAATAATGTCACAGACTTCCGCGGCAGGTGCGGCCTGGGACGGCTCATGGACATCGGAAATGATGGGGACACCGAACCTGTTTTTAATGTCAGCCAGTATCTGCAGGCCTTTCTCCAGCCCCGGGCCACGGAAGGAATGTACCGAAGAGCGGTTGGCCTTGTCGAAGGACGCCTTGAATACGTAGGGAATGCCGAGCTTGCTGGTGGCCTCGACATAGGCCTCGGCCACTTCCATGGCAATTTCCGGAGATTCCAGGACATTCATGCCGCCGAATAGCACGAACGGCCTGTCGTTGGCGACCGGGATTCCCGAGACGTTAACCATACTCTGCGCCATGATCAGGATTCCTTTTTGCGGGCCAGTGCTGCCTCAACAAAGCCCTTGAACAGCGGATGACCGTCACGGGGAGTGGAAGTGAATTCCGGGTGGAACTGGCAGGCGACGAACCAGGGGTGGTCGGGCACTTCCACCACTTCAACCAGCTTGCCGTCCGTCGAGCGGCCCGAGATTCGCAGGCCGGCTCCTTCCAGTTGCGGCAGGAAGTGGTTGTTGACCTCAAACCGGTGCCGGTGACGCTCGCGGATGGTTTTGCGACCGTAACAGTTGGCGATGGTCGAGCCTTCTGACACCACGCAGTCCTGGGCGCCCAGACGCATGGTACCGCCAAGGTCAGATGCTTCGGTGCGCTCTTCCTTCTCTCCGCTGGCATCCAGCCATTCAGTAATCAGACCTACTACAGGCTCCGGCGTGTGTTCACGGAATTCGGTGCTGTGGGCATCTTTCAGGCCGGCTACGTTGCGGGCGTACTCGATAACGGCAACCTGCATTCCCAGACAGATGCCCAGGTAGGGAACCTTGTTTTCCCGGGCGTACTGTACAGTGCGAATCTTGCCTTCCACCCCACGCTCGCCAAAGCCACCGGGAACCAGTATGGCATCAGCACTGTCCAGTGCGCCCGTGCCATCACGCTCGATGTCTTCAGAGTCGATGTAGTTCATCCGGACCTTGGTGCGGGTCTTGATGCCAGCATGCAGGAGCGACTCGATCAACGATTTGTAGGCGTCCAGCAGCTCCATGTACTTGCCGACCATGGCAACCGTGATTTCGTGGTCCGGGTTCATCAGGGACTCAACCACTGCGTCCCATTCGCTCAGGTCCGCGGGGCTGGCATCAATGCCGAACCGCTCGATGACCAGCTGGTCGAGGCCGAACTCGTGAAGCATACGCGGGATGGCATAGATGGACTTGGCATCCTGCAACGGAATAACCGCCCGCTCTTCCACGTTGGTGAACAGCGCGATCTTGCGCCGGGAACTGGCATCCACTTCGTGCTCAGAACGGCACAGCAGGATATCGGGCTGAAGACCGATGGAGCGCATTTCTTTAACGGAATGCTGGGTGGGCTTGGTTTTGATCTCACCGGCGGTGGCAATGTACGGAACCAGGGTCAGATGCATGAACAGCGCGCGCTGGGGGCCGACTTCCACTTTCAGCTGACGACAGGCTTCCAGAAACGGCAGCGACTCTATGTCGCCGACGGTGCCGCCGATCTCGATCATTGCCACGTCAGCACCGGAGGCGCCTTCAACCACACGGCGCTTGATCTCATCGGTAATGTGAGGGATGACCTGAACCGTGCCACCAAGGTAGTCGCCACGGCGCTCTTTACGAATCACTTCTTCGTAGACGCGACCAGTGGTGAAGTTGTTCCGGCGCGACATCGGTGTGCGGATGAACCGCTCGTAGTGCCCCAGATCCAGATCCGTTTCCGCGCCATCTTCGGTGACAAAAACCTCACCGTGCTGAAACGGGCTCATGGTGCCGGGGTCCACGTTGATATACGGGTCCAGCTTGAGAATAGTGACCTTCAGGCCGCGTGCCTCTAGGATCGCTGCCAGAGAGGCTGATGCGATACCTTTCCCCAAGGAGGACACGACACCGCCGGTGACGAAAATATAACGCGTCATGCAGATTCCGTGATTTGTCTGGTTCGGTGAAGGAGGGAGATTATCATCTCAAGATGGGACGCCAGACTACCAGAAAGGCCCTACCTTCTCAATTACATTCCCGCCTCACGACAATGCGCCAGCCACTGGCCGGGGCCGCTCCACCGTATTTGCACGAAAGCCACAGATCGCCAACCCCTACAACTTCTTCCCTGCCATCCTCCATCTCCCGAAGCAGCGGGAGCCGGGCCCTCTCCCAGGGCGGAATGTGTTTTTCCTGCAGCCAGTTCTTCAGGGATCTTGAGGGGCCCTGCGCGGTTGGCCGCAGACGCTCTCCCCCTGCCCTCGTTGATATCCGTATTTCGGGCGCCGGTATTTTGTGATTCTCCGACGCGTCAAGCCTCAATCGCCACTCTCCCCAAACCAGTTCCTGCTCCGGAACCAGAACCGATACGCCCGAGGGCACCGGAGCTTGTTCAGGAACCAGGTACAGGTATCCCTGGTATCGCCGAACCGCAAAGCCGGTGCCACGCAACTGCGGTTCACGATCCGAGGGCGATTGCAGCAGCTCGACCAGCACCTGGGGCCAATCCGCAACCGTCGGTGGTTCAAGGTGATGACGTCTGATCCACCAGTGCAGCAGGTTTTTCTGCTCAGTGATTGCAAGTTCCATCAGCGCGTCAACGTTAAGTGCGCCCCGGTCATTGGCACATTGCCGGAAGCGGAGCTCCGCCAGCTTGCCGGCCAATTCAGCACCCTCGCGGCATGAACGGGCCGTATGCGCCACCCTGGCGACCAGGGACGGCCAGCGTGTCTTGAGCGTGGGAATAATGGATTGCCGCAGAAAATTGCGATCGAAGCGTTCGTTGGTATTGCTGGGGTCCTCCACCCAGTCGATGCGCTTTTCCATGGCCCAGGCTTGAAGCTCTTCGCGAGTGAAGCCCAGCAGCGGCCGGTACACCCGTCCGCTGCCCAGGGAGCGACAGCTCGGCATGCCCCCCAGCCCGGCGACACCGGTTCCCCGCAGCAGTCGGAACAGTACCGTCTCAGCCTGGTCATCGCCATGATGGGCCATCAGGAGTAACTCACCGCAGCCGAGAATCTCTTCGAATACCTGATAGCGGGCATTACGGGCAGCTTCTTCAACTCCCCCAGCCGCGTCCTGCCCGGTGTTATCGCCGCCATGAACAACCACGCGCCGGATGTCGAGTGGCACACCGAGCCTTTGGCACAGTTGCTGGCAGAAACCTTCGGTTTGCCCGGCATTGGGCTGTAGCTGATGGTTCACGTGGACTGCACGCAACCGACCGGTACCGGCGTACAATGCGGCAGCAACATGGAGAAGCAGGGCAGAATCCATGCCACCGCTTAGAGCGACCCGCAGGTGTGAATGGGAAGGCAGGTTCCTGACCGGGGCATACAGAGCCTCCGGCCAGTCAGATCCGGAGCCGGGGTTACCGGCCCGTGTCATATCGGGTCAATCGCTCGTAGCGGCGGGCAACCAGCTCCTCCAATGGCAGACGACTGAGCTCGGCGATGCCTTTGCTCAGGGTTGGCCCCAGGGATTCGGCCATTTTTTCAGGGTTGCGGTGGGCCCCACCCAGCGGTTCGCTAATCACGTTGTCCGCCAGTCCCAGATCCTTCAGGCGATCGGCGGTAACGCCCATGGCCTCTGCCGCCTGGGAGGCAAATTCCGCGCTCTTCCAGAGAATGGAGGCACAGCCTTCCGGCGAGATAACGGCATAGGTGGAATACTGCAGCATGTTGAGCTGATCGCAAACGCCGATCGCCAGGGCGCCACCGGAGCCACCCTCACCCACCACGGTGGAGATGATCGGCGTCTTCAGCCGCGACATGACCGCCAGGTTGAAAGCAATGGCTTCACTCTGGCCGCGCTCCTCGGCACCGATACCCGGGTAGGCGCCCGGCGTATCGATAAAGGTCAGAATCGGCATGCGAAAGCGTTCGGCCATCTCCATCAACCGCAGGGCCTTACGGTAACCCTCGGGACGGGGCATGCCGAAGTTGCGCTTTACCTTGTCACGCACTTCCCGGCCCTTCTGGTGACCAATGACCATCACCGGTTTTCCGTCCAGGCGGGCAGTACCACCCACAATGGCCTGGTCGTCGGCGTAACGACGATCGCCATGCAACTCATCGAAGTCGTCAAAGATCATATCGACGTAGTCCAGGGTGTAGGGCCGGCGCGGATGGCGTGCCAGTCTTGAAACATCCCAGGGCTGAAGGTCCGAGAAGATGCTTTCAGTCAGGCTTACACTTTTTTTGCGAAGCCGGCTGATCTCGTCGGTGATGTTGATGTCGGTATCGTTGCCCACCATCCGAAGCTCTTCAATCTTGGCTTCAAGGTCGGCTATAGGCTGTTCGAAATCCAGATAGTTAGGGTTCATGATGTTCCATCATTTGCTTGCAAGGCGAGAATGTGAGTCGCCAAACCAGAATTTTGGACAAAGATAGCAGCGCCGGGGCCATGGCTAAAGCGGACCTTGGTATGAGTCCGCTTTCTAACAAAAACGTAACATTTCAGCACGTCCGCCACACCCGGGATGAACCTTGCCGGACACTATCAATCATAGACCAGTTCTACGGACTGGTCGCCCACCAGATATTTCAGCTCAAGCAGAAGGTCATCGTCAGGCTGTACCCGCCAGGATTCGCCCAGCTCGATGCGCGTAGTGGCATTGTCACTGCTGTATTCGATCCATACCGGGCTGCCCTCACACCGGAAAGGCCTTAAGGTAGAATCCAGCCTGTCGAGCAAGCCATTCTGGAGCTGATCCGCACGAATAGCCAGTTTCAGCCCGCGGCTGAACTGCTGCCGGGCCGTGCCAACGTCCATCACCGAATTCACCCGCATTTTCATCTGGCCGGAGTAGTCGTCGTGGCTAACCTGCCCTTCCACCACAATCACCTGGTCGGACTGCAACAACTCCCGATTCTCGAAGAACGCCTCGGAAAACAGCGTTGCCTCAATACGGGCACTGCGGTCGTCCAGGGTGATAAAGGCCATGGTGGAGCCGGTGCGGGTTTTCATTGAGCGCTGGGCGACCACCAGGCCCGCAACCCGCTGGGGCTGCCGCGCCGGCTTGAGCTCGGCAATGGACGAGCGCACAAACCGCCGGACTTCCTTCTCGTATTCGTCGAACGGGTGGCCGGTCAGGTAAATCCCGAGGGTATCCTTCTCACCCTTCAGGCGCTGTTTCTTTGGCCATTCCCGCACATCCGCTACATCGGAATAGGGATCTCCGTCCTCCCCCCCCATGAGCATTTCGCCGAACATATCCGTCATACCGGCGGATTCGTTCCGGGACTGCTGGCCGGCCTGCTGGATCGCTTTCTCTATGCTCGCCATCAGCTGAGCGCGCCCGGCGCCCAGCTTGTCCATGGCGCCCGAGCGAATCAGCGCTTCCATGGCGCGCTTGTTCACCTTTTTCAGATCCACCCGGCGACAGAAGTCGAACAGGTCCTGGAACGGCTCACCATCTGCACGACCAGCTTGGATGCTGCCAATCGGGCCCTCACCAAGCCCTTTGATGGCGCCCAGGCCATAAACGATTGCGCCCTCGTCGTTCACCGTGAAGGTGAACTCGGAGCGGCTGACATCGGGCACCAACAGTTCCAGCCCCATGCTGCGGCACTCCTCCACCAGCGTGACCACCTTGTCAGTGTTCTGCATATCCGCAGTCAGCACGGCTGCCATGAACTCAGCGGGGTAATGCGCTTTCAGCCAGAGCGTCTGATAGGACACCAGCGCATAGGCGGCCGAGTGGGACTTGTTGAAGCCATACCCGGCAAATTTCTCTACCAGGTCAAAGATGTTTTCCGCGAGGGTCTTGTCGATACCATTCTGTTCGCAACCGTCCAGGAAGAACTGTTTCTGCTTGGCCATCTCCTCGGGCTTTTTCTTGCCCATGGCGCGACGCAGCATGTCTGCGTTACCAAGTGTGTAGCCGGCCATCACCTGGGCGATCTGCATGACCTGTTCCTGGTACAGGATAACCCCGTAGGTGGGCTCCAGCACCGGTTTCAGGCCATCGTACTGGTAATCCGGGTGCGGGAACGACACCGGCTGGCGGCCGTGCTTACGGTCGATAAAGTCATCCACCATGCCCGATTGCAGCGGCCCCGGGCGGAACAGCGCCACCAGTGCGATCATGTCTTCGAGGGAATCCGGCTGCAGGCGGCGGATCAGATCCTTCATGCCCCGGGATTCCAGCTGGAAGACCGCCGTGGTTTCCGCCTTCTTGAGCATCTCGAACGACGGCACGTCGTTCAGCGGGATCTCGTTGATGTCCAGTGGTGGCTCGCCCCGCTTTTCCCGGCGGGGATTGATCATCTTCAGAGCCCAGTCGATGATCGTCAGGGTTCGCAGCCCCAGAAAGTCGAACTTAACCAGGCCGGCGTCTTCCACATCGCCCTTGTCGAACTGAGTCACCAGGCTGCCGCCCTCGTCGTCGCAATACAGGGGCGAGAAATCGGTTATCTTGGTGGGCGCGATGACCACACCGCCTGCGTGCTTGCCGGCGTTACGGCAGACCCCTTCCAGCTTCAGTGCCATTTCCCAGATTTCCTGGGCTTCCTCATCGTTTTCCAGGAACTCGACCAGTTGTGGCTCCTGCTCGAGCGCCTTCTCCAGGGTCATGCCCGGCTCAAAGGGAATCATCTTGGACAGCTTGTCCGCCAGCCCGTAGGACTTGCCCTGGACCCGGGCCACATCGCGAACCACCGCCTTGGCGGCCATGGTGCCAAAGGTAATGATCTGGGACACCGCCTCACGGCCGTATTTTTCCGCCACATAGGCAATAACACGGTCACGGCCTTCCATGCAGAAATCCACATCGAAGTCGGGCATGGATACCCGTTCCGGATTCAGGAAGCGCTCGAACAGCAGATCGTATTCCAGCGGGTCCAGATCGGTAATCAGCTGGGCGTAGGCCACCAGCGAACCGGCACCGGAACCCCGGCCAGGGCCCACCGGCACACCGTTATTTTTGGCCCACTTGATGAAGTCCATGACGATCAGGAAGTAGCCGGGAAACCCCATCTGGGTAATGATATCCAGCTCGAAATTCAGCCGCGTATAGTAGGCCTCGCGCTTCTGATCGTAGTCCGGATCATCTTTTTTCAGGGTCTTGGCCAGGCGCTCTTCGAGACCCTCTTCCGACACCTTGCGGAAGTATTCATCCATGGTCATGCCATCAGGAATGGGGTAATTCGGCAGGAAGTACTCACCCATCCGCACCTGGACCGAGCACCGGCGGGCGATCTCGACGGTATTTTCCACGGCCTCGGGGATGTCCGAAAACAGCTCGATCATTTCCTCCGCGCTACGGAGATACTGCTGGTCGCTGAAGCGCCGATCCCGTCTCGGATCATCAAGGGTGCGGCTTTCGCCGATACAGACCCGCGCCTCGTGAGCCTCGAAATCCTCCGCATGCAGGAAGTGAACATCGTTAGTGGCCACGACCGGGCATGACAGGGCTTCTGCCAGCTCAATGTTGAGGTGCAGGCAGTCTTCATCCCCGGGCCGGCCGGTCCGTTGCAGTTCCAGGTAAAATGATCCGGGGTAGAGATTTGTCCAGTATTCGGCGCGCTGCCGGGCCAGATCCAGCTTGCCGGCCATCAGCGCCTTGCCCACATCGCCCATGCGCGCACCGGACAGGGCGATCAGCCCGTTGCTACGGCATTCAAGCCACTTGCGCTGGATAATGGGCTTGCCAAAACGCTGTCCCTCGGTGTAACCCAGGGAGACTATCTCAGTGAGATTCAGGTAACCGTCTTTGTCCCGCGCCAGGAGGGTAATCCGGAAAGGGTTGTCGGGCTCCTCCGGGTTTTCAATCCACAGGTCCGCGCCGATCACGGGCTTCACCCCGGCGCCCATTGCAGCCTTGTAGAAACGCACGAGGGAGCACATGTTCGACTGTTCGGTCAGGCCGACCGCTGGCATGCCCAGTTCGGCAACCCGACTGATCAGTGGTTTCACCCGCACCAGCCCGTCTACCATGGAGTATTCGGAGTGCACGCGGAGGTGGACAAAGGTCTGTGACATAACGCCGGGGGGTTCCTGCTAATTGGTTCCGGATCAGGGCGAAATCAGCGCCCGATCAGCTTTTTGATGTCTTCCTCGGTCTGGGCGCCAAAGCGGGCCTCAACCAGGTCTCCTTCGGGGTTGACGATAAACGTCGCCGGCAAGGCTACCGGGGTTTGCCAGTCGAATTCAGGGCCCGGGTCCTGCGCCAGCATGCCGTACTCGATTCCCATGGCCTCTCCCAGCTCAATCAGCTCCTGGCCCTGGATATCATCAAAGTTGACACCCAGAACAACTATGTCAGGGGACCGGTCGAGATTGTTCAGTTCCGGAATTTCCTCCAGGCAGGGCTTGCACCATTCCGCCCAGTAATTGACCAGCACCCAGTGGCCACGCAGGCTTTCCCACTGCAGCACCGTCCCATCCGGCTTTTCAAACTCGGGATTCTGGCAACCCGCCAGCATCAGCAATGCCAGTATGATTCCAGGCCCGCCCAAGCCGCGGGAATAACGCGATTTTGCAGGGTACTGCACGGAGTGTCCTCCTGTTAGACTACGGCGCCTGAACATACTTGCGGTCAACCCGAGCTGGAAAAGGAAAGAACCATGACAGAAGCCACCGGAATTTTCCACAACGCGAACTGATCGCACCCCAAAGGAGAGAAGCATGTCTTCCGAGGCTCCATACATCCTGGTGCTCTATTATAGCCGCACCGGCCAGACTGCAGAAATGGCCACCCAGATTGCCCGCGGCGTAGCCCGGATTCCGGGCATTGAGGCCAGAATCCGCACGGTGCCAAGCGTTTCGCCGGATACAGAGGCGTCACTGCCAGCAGTGCCGGATGATGGTGCGCCCTACGCCAGCAAGGACGACCTGGCAAACTGCTCCGGCCTGGCCATTGGCAGCCCCACCCGTTTTGGCAACATGGCGGCGCCCCTGAAATATTTCCTCGACAGCACCGGAGATCTCTGGCTTAACGGGGCTCTTGCCGGCAAGCCCGCAGGCGCCTTTACCTCCACCGGCAGCCTCCACGGCGGGCAGGAAAGCACCTTGCTGACCATGATGGTGCCGCTACTGCACCACGGCATGGTGCTCTGCGGTGTGCCCTACTCGGAAAATGCTCTCAACGAAACCACGGCCGGTGGTACGCCTTATGGCCCGTCCCACTGGGCGGGCACCGGCGAGCAGCAGGCCGTGACCGACCATGAAAAAACAATTTGCCAGACATTTGGTGAACGCCTGGCCGGGCTTGCCGTAAAACTAAGTGACTGACAACCAATCACCCACAACGGAATCTCGAATGCTTCACAACCCCAAAGCACGCATCACGGCCAGACTGACCATTGCGCTCTATCTTGCAACCCTGGTGACTCTGGTGGTTACCACCTTCTACCCGGTCCAGACCGAGGGCGTCTCGGTAACCCTCATGCTCAGCATCAAACTGATCCCGCTACTGGCTTTTGCCATTCCGGTATTCCGGGGCAATAACCGGGGCTACATCTGGCTGAGCTTCGTGGTCATTTTCTATTTTACCCGCCACGTTGTATCCGCCTGGCTCAGCGAGGGCGATATCGCTCCGCTGATCCTTACAGTACTGACCTTCCTGCTGTTTACAGTAGCCATGGTCCATCTTAAGGTGAACCGCCCGCAGCCGGCTTCAGAAACCTGACAGGAAATGCTCAATGGCCGACAGCACCCATCCACCGGCGCCCCACAGAAGCACGCTGACACTGAGGGATATCTGCACTGCGCTGGTAACCAGCGGCGAGATTGGCCAGGACGACGCTGAGCGGGTTCTGTCAGCCAATATCAGCACGTTCACCGGTGGCAGCGGGCCCGCCAGCCATCGCCATCCGCTGGAACTGGTGGCAAAAGCCGGGCTGGAGAGCCAGACGACCGGCCGCACACTGGATCTGGACAAACTGACCCAGTGGTTGGCGGAGTGGGCCGATCAGCCCTATTACCACATTGATCCCCTGAAGATCGATACACCGGCTATTGCCCGGGTGATGTCCTATGCCTTTGCCCAGCGTCACGGCATTCTTGCCGTTGAAATTGGTCGCGATGAGATCCTGATCGCAAGCAGCGAACCGTTCAAGAATGACTGGGAGGGCAATCTGCGACAGGCGGTCGGCAAGGAGATCCGTCGGGTCGTGGCCAATCCTGAAGACATCCGCCGATACACCGTCGAATTCTACCAGTTGGCCAGCTCGGTCAGTAAGGCCGGAGGCAGCAAATCGGCGAGTCCAGCAGGTGCGCAGAACTTTGAACAGCTTCTGGACCTGGGCGCCAGTGAAAACCCGGACGCCAACGACCAGCACGTGGTCAAGATTGTCGACTGGCTGCTGCAATACGCCTTCGACCAGCGGGCATCCGACATCCACATCGAACCACGACGAAACGTCACCCAGGTGCGCTTTCGCATTGATGGCGTGTTGCACAACGTCTACGAATTTCCCGACCAGGTCGGTATGGCCGTGACCAGCCGCCTGAAGATTCTTGGCAGGCTCAACGTAGCGGAAAAACGCCGGCCCCAGGACGGTCGCATCAAAACCCGCAAGCCGGACAACAGCGAGGTGGAATTGCGCCTCGCCACCATGCCCACCGCGTTTGGTGAGAAAATGGTGATGCGGATTTTTGACCCGGAAGTGCTGCTGAAATCCTATGAGCAACTGGGCTTTTCAAAGGAAGACCGGGAGCGATGGCAGGGCATTACCGACCGCCCCCATGGCATCGTGCTGGTTACCGGCCCCACCGGGTCCGGTAAGACCACCACGCTTTACTCGACCCTCAAGCAGCTGGCCACCCCCGAGGTAAACATCTGTACCATTGAAGACCCGATCGAGATGGTGGAGCCAGCTTTCAACCAGATGCAGGTGCAGACCAATATCGACCTCACGTTTGCCTCCGGCGTCAGGGCGCTGCTGCGACAGGACCCGGACATCATCATGATCGGCGAGATCCGCGACCTCGAGACTGCCGAAATGGCGGTGCAGGCAGCACTGACCGGGCACCTGGTGCTGTCCACCCTGCACACCAACGATGCCCCCAGCGCGATTACCCGGCTGATGGAGCTGGGCATTCCGCCCTACCTGATCCGTGCCACGGTGCTGGGGGTGATGGCGCAGCGGCTGGCCAGAACCCTGTGCCCCCACTGCAAGGAAGCCGGGCCGGTGGATGAGCAGGCCTGGCAGAGCCTGACACGCCCCTGGAAGGCAACCAGCCCCAAACAGGTCTTTCACCCGGTGGGCTGCCTGGAGTGCCGGAATACCGGTTATTATGGCCGTGCAGGTGTGTACGAGATCATGCAGCTTTCCGGCAACCTGATCCGGCAAATTACCGAGCAGTGTGAGTTGGAGCAACTGAGGGTAGATGCCTACAAGAACGGCATGAAATCCCTGCGCCTCAGCGGAGCCCAGAAAGTGTCATCCGGTTCCACCACTGTCGAAGAGATCCTGCGGGTGACTCCCGAAAGCCAGCGTTAATCGGGCGCCCGGAAGTCAGGGCTCCGGCGAGACATCACACTGATCGAGAAGCTGCTGCCAGTGCCGGCTGTGGGCTTCTACAGCCCGGTCCAGCTGCCCCCACAAGCTTGCGGTGTTTTCTGTATCCAGGGACTGACGATACCATTGCCGGAACGCGTCCGGCATGATTTCGGTTTGCTGGGTTGCCAGATTGCCCAGCGGTTCGATCAACGTCCCCCTGGCCGTGTCGATGCTGTCCACGTAGGGCTTTACACTTTCGACGTACCCCTGTACATAGGCCTTCGCGACCGCCCCCGGCGGCTCGCTGCCAGTTGCCTGAGTACACAACGGGTCGGTTTCAATCCTCTCCACAAGAAGAGCCGTCGCATCGTCAAGCCGTGCCGCCAGTAGGCGCGCGCTGTTCATCAGCTGGCCTGCCCGGTGCTCGGCCTGCCAGCGCTGCTGGACTTCACCCACATAATCCAGCGGCTCACTGGTATCGCCGTTCAGCAGGCCGGCCACCGTCTGGTTGAGCTGTCGGACGCCAGCGGCCAGTTCAGCGGCGACGGGATCACCGCTGCCCTTGGGGTAATATCCCTGCGAGCGGGTAAACAACCGCTCCATCTCCTCCACGCCCCAGGTTGCATTCCATAGGGCGATGGCGAGCGTTTCGGATTTGCTTTCGATCGCCTCTTCCAGCTCTCCCTTGACGCCTTCCCGTTCGGCTTCGGGCATACAGTCCCGGGCGGCGCGAATGAAGCGCGTTTCATAACGCAACCGATTCAGAGGCTGCATCACCCGGCCCATTATGGAGTTTTTCTCGCCAACCACGTACTGCAATTCACAGCCATAGAGCGACAGGAAATCCAGCATGCCCATATCCAGATCCGGCATCTCCAGGACACGCTCACGCCGTCGGGGAATCTGTGGAACTGGCGCAACCCCGGAAAGGGAGGGACTCAGCTCAAGGGCTTCGGCCACCTGCTCCACATAGCCGTCCATCATCTCTGGGACCCCTGAATCAGGCGCACAAGCTGTCAGGGACACGCACAGAACCACCGCTGTCAGACATTTGGTATCAGGCATGAAGCCTCCGTCTCAAGGTCTTTCAGAGAGGAAGGCACTAAGCGCCGGTCAACGCTGCTGAAGCAGTTCATCAACGCCGGCAAAGTCCCTGGCCACCACTCGGTCCGTCTGTGGCAGGTCGCCCTCGCGGATCAGCCAGACCGTGCGCATGCCAGCGTCCTCAGCGGCCTGCAGTTCCGCTTCCACGTCGGACAGGAACAACACGGTGCCGGGATCGACACCCAGCTCACTGACGATGTTGTTATAGGACTCTGTTTCTTTCTTGCCACCGACACGGGTGTCGAAGTAGCCGGAAAAGAAGGGCGTCAGGTCCCCTGCCTCGCTAAAACCGAAAATCAGTTTCTGTGCCTTCACAGAACCGGAAGAATATACGAACAGACGCAGCCCCCGATCATGCCAGCGCTGAAGGTATTCGGCTGCATCCTCATAGACGTGGCCTCTGAAAGCCCCCTGCTGGTAGCCCTGCTCCCAGAGCATGCCCTGAAGGGCCTTCAGGGGTGTTTCCTTTCGATCTTCGCGAATCCAGGTATCCAGCACACCGACAAGCCCTTCAATATCGTCCCTGGCAACTCCGGAAAGTTGCGCAACGGCGTCCAGCTGCTCGCGAATCTCGGTGCTATCGGCCTCACCTTCCCGCACGAAATCAGCCATGTGTTCTGCCGAATAGGGAAACAGCACGTCATGAACGAATGAGATCGAACTGGTCGTGCCCTCAATGTCGGTCAGGATAACGCGGATCATCCGGCAGCTCCTGCCAGGCGCTCGTAGCGGGGCAGCCGACTGGCAATGTCTTCACCGGTAAAGTCTGCCACCCAGCCCTCGGGGTTGGTGAACAGTCGGATGCAGGTGAATTCCGGCTCGGGCCCCATGTCAAACCAGTGGCGGGTACCATCCGGAACACTGATCAGGTCATCTTTCTGGCACAGCACGGCATAAACCTGATCTCCAAAATGCAGGTAGAACAGGCCCTGGCCACGAACGAAAAAGCGCACCTCGTCCTCACTATGCACATGCTCATCAAGGAACTTCCTGCGCAACACCTCCTTCTGGGGATTATCCGGATTGAGGCTGATGACATCCGCCGCCTGGAAGCCACATTCATCCTTGAGTGCCCGGATCTCATCAGCATAGGCGCCGAGGATCTCTTCCGCTGAGGCATCCGCAGGCAGGTCCCGGGTCGTCCATTGCTCGAACCTCACGCCATGTTCCGCCAGCAGGTTGGCAATCTTACCCGCGTCTTCGGTAACAACGCGGGGGTTTGCAGGCGCGTTCTGGTCAAAAACATTCAAGGTAGTCATCGGCGGACCCTCATGGTTTCAAGCTCACATTCAAAAAGAAATTCAAAGGCTTCAACATGACGCAGGCAGTCTGACATGGTCCTGCCCCAGGTATAAAGACCGTGCCCGCGGATCAGGTAACCGGGTTGCTGGGGGTGCTGTCGGAACCATTCCCCGGCTTGCCGTGCCAGCGAGGGAATGTCCTGAGTGTTGTCGAAAACCGGCACCAGCAGCTCAGATTCATGGGTATCAATGCCTGCGAAGGCCTTCTGCAGCTCGTAACCCTGCAGTTTCAGAGGTTCTCCGGCTGGCAGCAGGCGGCTCAGCACGGTGGCTTTGACCGAATGGGTATGCAACACCGCACCAACTTCGGGAAAGGCCTGATAAAGAACCGTATGCAGCCGGGTTTCAGCAGAAGACCGGGCATTGCTCTGAACAGCGTTCCCGGCCAGGTCCACCACCATCACATCACCAGCCACCAGCTGGCCCTTGTGGCGACCGGAGACTGTGACGGCAATATGCTCATCGTCAATCCTTGCCGAATAGTTGCTGCTGGTGGCCGGGGACCAGCCGCGGCCGTAAAGAAAACGGCCGGCATCGATAATGGACTGAGCGGCAATGGCGTAGCGGGTTACATCAAACAAGGGTCACCTCGGAATGGACGAGTCACCCGCAATGCTTGCGGGCAGTATCAGGGCCTATTTTACGATGTCTTTACCGTCTTCATTGGTCCAGATCTTTCGTTCGCCGGTTGGCATTTTCCCTTCAGAGTCCCAGACCTCACGGTCCGTTGTCGCCTCGTCAACCTTTCCCTTATCGTCCCAGATAACCCGATCCTTGCATCCGACCAGTGCTGCTGACACGAAAAGTACCAAGATCAGTTGTTTCACGCTTTCCTCCGGGCCGATTTCATCGGCTATGGGTGATAGTTGTCTTCAGGAACCGTGGATTTCACGGTTACGCTGCTTGTCATGGTCGCCCTTACGGACCATGACATAGGCGGCACCGGTGCCGCCATGTCGCTTCTGGGCCGAATGGAACGCAAGCACGTCATCCAGCTCCGGCAGCCATTTGGCGGTGTAACTCTTGAGCTGGGCGATGCCGTCCGGATTGCGCTCTCCCTTGCCATGCAGGATGAGAACGGAACGCAATCCGTAGCGGACACAGTCCGAAATAAAGCCGAACACCTCCCTGCGGGCCTCCTCCACGGTCATTCGATGCAGATCGAGACGTGCCTCGATGGGGTACTGACCAAGACGAAGCTTGCGGAACACTCCGTGCTGAACACCGGGTCGCTGCCAGCACAGGACATCGTGCGCGGTCAGCGGTTCGACGATGTCTGCGGTCAGTGGATTGCGATCCTTCAGCGGCTGGTCCATGGCGGACCGCTGGCGTTCCAGATGGCCGGGAGTCAGCTCCTTGGGGGTCTTCACGTCGGCCTTATTGGGCTTCCGGATGCGACGGACGTCCTTCATCTCCTCCAGAAAGCTCAGGCGCTCATCTTTGGTCGTCATGTCGGTATCATCTGCAGTCGGATTACAGGGACTTTACCACCCGCTTCCGCCATCATAAAGAACAGCCGCTACGTCATCACCACAGGGGCGGAAATAATTGACTATCAGACCATAATCTTAGGGCAGCAGATCCAAAATCTGGTCTACACTTCAGGCTCATAACAACCACTACGGAGCTCGTTTATGACCGCGGCACCCCAGGACAGCGAACGCCCCCAGAACACCCGCGCCATCATGAGCTTCCTGCGTGAGCATTCCCCGTTTTCAAACATGGATGACGCCCAGCTGGCTCATCTGGCGGAACACGCGTCGCTGCGGTTTTATGCTGATAACGATGTCGTACTCTCGCCAGAGGACGGTCCGGTAAAACGTTTCTATATCGTAAAACAGGGACGCATCCGCGGTGAACGGGCCCGGGGCAAGGATGGCGAAACGGAAACCACCTTCGAAATCAGTCAGGGTGAGTGCTTTCCGTTGGCGGCCCTGATCGGAGAGCGCCCCACACGCACCCTTCACCGCGCCTCCGGGGATACCTTCTGCCTCAGCATTGAACACGATACCTTCGTCACCCTGTTTTCCCAGAGCGATCCCTTCCGCGATTTCTGCCTGCGTGGCGTAAGCAGCCTGCTGGACCAGGTCAACCAGCGAATCCAGTCCGGAGCCATGGCCTCTATCGGCTCCAGCAATTCACTGGATACGCCGCTGGAACGTTACGCGATTCGCAATCCTATTGTGTGTTCACCGGACTTGCCGGTCAGAAAAGCGGTCGCCCGCATGCACGAGAACAGCGTGGGCAGCATTGTCATCACCGATGACGAGCGCCACCCCACGGGCATCTTTACCCTCAGGGACCTGCGCACCATGGTGGCAGAGGAAAAAGGCCCGCTGGAGACACCCATCGGGCAGGTGATGACAAAAGATCCCTGCTGCCTGACGGCCCAGGCCGACGCGTTTGAGGCCGCCATGCTCATGGCCGAACACCATTTTGCACACATTTGCGTGGTGGACGACGACCATCGCCTGATTGGCATGGTCTCGGAACGGGACCTGTTCTCCCTGCAGCGGGTGGACCTTGTCAATCTCGCCCGCACCATAGGCACGGCAAGCCATCTCAGAACCCTGGTCAGCCTGAGATCCGATGTGTCGAGGCTGGTGGATTCCATGCTCGCACACGGCGCGGATTCCGGTCAGGTGGTCAAGATTATTACAACCCTCAACGATGTCACCGTGCGCCGGGTGCTGGAATTGAACCTGAAGAAGAACGACCCGGGGATTCCTTTTACCTGGCTGACGTTCGGCAGCGAGGGCCGCCAGGAGCAGACCCTGCTGACGGACCAGGACAATGGCATTCTGTTCCAGGTACCCGATGGAATGACCGAAGATCAGGTCAGGGAAAAACTGCTGCCCTTTGCCGAAACCGTCAACAAGGAACTGGCAGAATGCGGTTTCACCTGGTGCAAAGGCAACATCATGGCCAGCAATCCGAAGTTGTGCCTCAGCAGCAGGGAGTGGGATGACTGGTTTATCCGGTTCATTGATGCTTCGACACCGCAAAACCTGGTTTATTCCTCGATATTCCTGGACATGCGGTCCATATTCGGACCTACCGAACCACTTGATGCTCTGTTGGATAAGGTTCTTGCTCGCATCCGCAAAAATGCCCTGTTCCAGAAAATGCTGGCAGGTAACGCTATTACCCGCAAACCACCTCTGACCATGTTCCGCAATTTCCGCTACGTTCAGGAAGGCAAGAAAAACAAGCTGGACCTCAAACGCCAGGGGCTGGCGCCCTTCGTTGAGGCCGTCAGGGTATTTGCGCTCGCCAATGGCGTTGGCGAGGCCAATACCATTGAGCGCATGAACAAGCTTGCAGAGAAAGGCGTTTTCGATCCCAAGGATTCCAAAGCCTGGCAGGAAGCCTACAGCCTGATTCAGGCCATAAGGATGAGGTCGCATCAGGAACAGCTGGAACGCGACGAACCCCTGTCCAACTACATCGACCCGGACGACCTCAACCCGCTGGATCGTCGGATTCTGCGTGAGTCTTTCCGTCAGGCCCAGCGCCTGCAGCAGAAACTCGAAGTGACCTATCAACTCTGACAACCGGGCTGACCGATATGCTGGAGCAGATCAAAGACTGGATTGAACGGCTCAGGGCTGGCAGTACCGGCGGCCCGGATCGGGAACATCTGCCGACCCCGAAAATCGTCGGGGACCAGCGCCTGAGTGAGTGCAGACTGATCGTTCTCGACCTCGAGACCACTGGCCTTAACGCCGCGAAGGACGAGGTGATTGCCATCGGTGCCGTGGCCATCGATAACAATGCCATCGACCTGGGTGACCAGTTCGACCTGATCCTCCGGCGCCCCGAACTGGATATCAGTGAAACCGTGCTGATACACGGTATCGGCCCGGAAGCCCTGACCCGGGGCCATGAGACTGAAGACGCCTTGCTGCACCTGCTGGAGTGGATGAACGGCGACCCGATCCTCGCCTACCATTCAGCTTTCGACCAGAAGTTCCTTGAAAAGGCCCTGAAGCAGACCCTGGGATATACCCAGCCCCACACCTGGTTAGACGTGGCGGAGATGCTCCCGGCGTTTTTCCCCGATGCAAAAACCGGTGGCCGCGGACTCGATAACTGGGCGGATTTTTTCGGTCTGGAGGTCAGTGCCCGTCATCACGCCGCCGCTGATGCCCTGGCGACAGCAGAACTTACCCTTGCGGTTATTAACAAGGCACACAAAAACGGTGTCGACACACTGAAGAGCTTTCATGAGAAACTGAAGTACTACCGGCAATTGAAAAGCATGCATCGGCCCGGATAAAAACCTGAATTGTGTCGCGCTTCAGGACGTTTTGACGGGCAAATAACTGAGAATTAGACCTTTTGCCAATATCTATATATCGGTTGACCGGTAAAGTCGAAGAGGAAAACAAGTCGGAGAAGAATTATATGAATAATAATTTCTCTACAACACATACGTCACAGAAAACCCACCCAACCTCCACAACAAGAAAACAGGAGTGATCCTATGTCAGGTCATGACTACGATGCTGTGAATTACTGGAAGGCGAACCTACGCCTGATATTCGGGAGCCTGATCGTCTGGGCCCTCGTATCTTATGGATTTGCGATATTGCTTCGCCCCATGATCGCCGGGATTCCTGTTGGCGGAACCGACCTCGGGTTCTGGTTCGCCCAACAGGGTTCGATTCTCACCTTTATCGTGCTGATTTTTCATTACGCGTGGCGTATGAACCGGCTCGATGAGAAATTCGGCGTTCACGAGGAGTAAGGGCAATGGATCAGTTTATAATCAACCTGTTATTTGTAGGCGGTTCATTCGCCCTCTATATCGGTATCGCCATCTGGGCGAAGGCCGGAAGCACCAGCGATTTCTATGTCGCGGGTGGCGGCATCCATCCGATCACCAACGGCGCAGCGATCGGTGCTGACTGGATGTCTGCAGCATCCTTCATTTCCATGGCGGGCCTGATTGCCGCCGGCGGTTACGCCAACTCGACCTTCCTGATGGGCTGGACCGGTGGTTATGTGCTGCTGGCCATGCTGCTCGCACCTTACCTGCGCAAGTTCGGCAAGTTTACGGTTCCCGAGTTTATCGGTGACCGTTACTACAGCCAGAACGCCCGTCTGGTCGCAGTTATCTGCCTGATCGTCGCGTCCGTTACCTACGTAATTGGTCAGATGGCGGGTGCCGGTGTTGCCTTCTCCCGCTTCCTGGAGGTCGACGCGACTCTTGGTCTGATCATCGCTGCGGTTGTGATTTTCCTTTACGCGGTAATGGGTGGCATGAAGGGGATCACCTATACCCAGGTGGCCCAGTACTGCGTTCTGATCGTTGCCTACACCATCCCGGCGGTGTTTATCTCCATACAGCTGACCGGCAATCCGATTCCGGGTCTCGGCATGTTCTCCACCCACACCGAATCCGGTTTGCCCCTGCTCACGAAACTGAACCAGGTCATCACCGACCTCGGTTTCAATGAGTACACGGCGGATGTGGACAACAAACTGAACATGGTTCTGTTCACCCTGACCCTGATGATCGGTACTGCCGGTCTTCCCCACGTTATCATCCGCTTCTTCACTGTACCCAAGGTAGCTGATGCCCGCTGGTCCGGTGGTTGGGCTCTGATCTTCATTGCCCTGCTGTACCTGACAGCTCCGGCTGTTGCTTCCATGGCTCGACTGAACCTGATGACCACCATCTATCCTGACGGCACCGCCGCTGCGCCGATCGAGTACGATGAGCGTCCACAGTGGGTCCGCGAGTGGGAGGTTACCGGTCTGATCCAGTATGAGGACAAGAACAACGATGGTCGCATCCAGCTGTATAACGATGTGCCCTCCTTTGAAGAGGAAGCCGAGGCCCGCGGCTGGGAAGGTAACGAGCTGGTCGTGAACCGGGATATCCTGGTACTGGCCAACCCGGAAATTGCCAACCTGCCCGGGTGGGTCATTGGTCTGATCGCCGCCGGCGGTCTGGCAGCCGCACTATCGACCGCTGCAGGACTATTGCTGGCAATCTCGTCGGCGATAAGTCACGACCTGATCAAGGGGCGCATCAATCCGGCTATTTCGGATAAAGGCGAACTGCTGGCTGCCCGGATATCGATGGCTGTCGCCATTGTCGTGGCAACCTACCTGGGCGCAAACCCTCCTGGCTTCGCGGCACAGGTGGTGGCACTGGCGTTCGGTATCGCTGCTGCATCCCTGTTCCCGGCCCTGATGATGGGCATCTTCTCCAAGCGAGTGAACAATAAAGGTGCCATTGCCGGTATGCTGTCAGGCTTGGTATTCACCCTTGCCTACATCTTTGTGTACAAGGGCTGGCTGTTCATTCCGGGCACCAATAACCTGGCGGATATTCCTGAAAACTGGGTACTGGGGATCTCTCCCCTGTCTATCGGCGCAATTGGTGCAATCGTCAACTTTGCGGTAGCCTTTACGGTCTCCAATGCGACTGAAGAGCCGCCCATTGAGATTCAGGAGCTGGTCGAAAGCGTCCGTTACCCACGTGGTGCCGGCGGCGCGACGGACCACTAAGCAACACGTCAGCCAATGACAGATGAGAATCTGACAGGCTGAACCTGAACGGGCTTCCTTCTTGGGAAGCCCGTTCTTTTTTGAGGAAATCGAATTATGTTCTGGACGTTAGTTGCCACCGTTTTCTGCGGTCTCGGGGCTGCCGGTATTGCCCTGGGCATCCGTGCGCTCACTCGAAAAAAAGCCCCCAAGTGGCTCATTCCTGCCTTCGCCGGACTCGGCATGCTTGGTTATCTGGTCTACGGCGAATATATCTGGTACGACCACAAGAAAACGCTGCTCCCGGAAGAAGCGGTAATAGTGGATACCGAATCAGAGGGCATTCTTTGGCGGCCATGGACATTTGTGGTCCCTTACGTCACCGCTTTTTCGGCCGTTGACACGGATAGTTTTGCCCACGCACCGAATAATCCTGACGTTGTCCGCTTTACGCTTTACCGTTTTAATCAGAAGGTCACAGATGCGATCTCACACCGGGTTCACCTCCTGAACTGTGAAACCCGCGAGCTGGTACCGCTCAATAGCGAAGGCAGCCCAAGTCTGGACAATATGAAGGTGCTCGACAGCGAGGACACACTTCTGAACACCGTCTGTAACGCCTGAGCGCCCTGAGCGAACGGACCAGACCTACGGAAACGTGTTTCTATGATTAGTGCCTGGTTGCTGGTTTTAATTTCCATCACCTACATCTCCGTTCTGTTTGTCATCGCATGGGCCGGTGACAAACACTCCGGCCTGTACCGACGCCGACTGGCGCGCACCCACATTTACGCGTTGTCCCTGGCCGTGTATTTCACGTCGTGGACTTTTTATGGCGCCGTAGGACGCGCTACCCAGGAGGGGCTCGGCTTCCTGCCCATTTATCTTGGACCTCTACTGGTGTTTGTCTTTGGCGCCTCCCTGCTGCGCCGGATTATTTTCATCAGCAAGCGCAACAACAGCACCTCGATCGCCGACTTCATTGCCTCGCGCTATGGCAAATCGCAATCACTGGCCGCCATGGTCGCCGCCTTCGCGCTTATTGGCAGTGTTCCTTACATCGCCCTGCAGCTTAAAGCCATTTCCATGGGCTTCAATGTGCTCTCCGATTCCGGCAACGCCCATACCGAGTTAAGCACCGCCGCCTGGAACGACTCCGCCTGGTACATCACCCTTGTACTGGCGGTGTTTACGGTCCTGTTCGGCACCCGGCATCTGGAATCCACGGAACATCACCGGGGCATGATTCAGGCCATTGCTTTCGAATCCCTGATCAAAATCGTCGCCTTTGTCGCCGTCGGACTGTTCGTCGGCTATGGCCTTTACGGCGGTTTTGGCGACCTGTGGAACAATGTCCGCGATGCCGGGCTGGTGGGGACTCTCACTACCGACGGCATCGAAGCGCCGGCTTTTATTACCCAGACACTGGTGGCGATGCTGGCCATCATCTGCCTGCCGCGACAGTTTCACGTCATGGTGGTGGAAAACACCGACCACCGGGACTTCGAGACCGCGCGATGGGCCATGCCCATTTATCTGGTAATTGCCAGCGCCTTTGTATTGCCCATTGCTGCTGCCGGGCTCCTGTCCCCACAAGCCGCCTCCTCGGACCCCGACGCACTGATTCTCAACCTGCCCATTTTTGCGGGCGAGCAATGGCTCGCCATACTGGCCTTCCTTGGCGGCGGGTCAGCGGCCGCCGCCATGGTCATTGTCTGTTCTGTAGCCATTGCCACCATGGTCAGCAATGAAATCATCATGCCGGCACTGCTGAAGTTTTTCCGGCCGAGAATGAACAAACGCTCGGATCTCAGCTATCTGTTGTTAAGTATCCGGCGGGTTGCCATCTTTGTGGTTCTGCTTACCGCCTATGGTTTTTATCGCATGGCCGGGGAAGACTACAGCTTGACTGCATTCGGCCTTCTCTCATTCGCTGCAGCAGCCCAGTTTGGCCCGGCCCTGGTAGGAGGCATCCTCTGGCGAAAAGGCAACCACACGGGTGCAGTGTGGGGGCTTGGGCTGGGTTTTCTGATGTGGTGTTACACCCTGCTGTTACCGGCCCTGGCCTCAACCGGCTGGCTCAATGACACTGTCATCGAACAGGGAATCTGGGGAATCAACTGGACCAGACCCACGGCCCTGTTTGGCTCCCAGCTCGACCAGACCAGCCATGGCATTATCTGGAGCCTCGGCATCAACACCGTCACCTATATCGTGCTGTCAATGCTCACCCGGCAGCGGGTGCGGGAGAAAATCCAGATTGCTTCGTTCTTTCAGGATCCCCAACCGAAAGCGGAAACTCCCCAGCAACAAAGCTGGCAGGGCGAGATTCTGACCTCCGATCTCCAGGCCATTGCGGACCGATTTATGGGCGACGAGCGCGCGGAGGCCATTTTCCGCAACTACGAGCGGCGTAACGCCATTCGTCTGCATCTTCACCGCCCGGCTTCAGCGCACCTGATGAAGTTCATTGAGCGCCAGCTGGCATCGGTCATCGGGGCTTCAACTGCAAGGGTCGTTCTTGAGTCAACTCTGACCGGTCGCGACATGCAGATCGAGGACGTTGTCAGCATCGTCGATGAAGCTTCCCAGGCCATGACCTTCAGCCGTGAGCTCCTGCAATCTGCCATCGAGAACATCAGCCTTGGTGTCTCCCTGGTGAACCATCAACAACAGCTGGTGGTATGGAATCAACGCTATCTGGAGCAATTCAACTACCCCACCGGCTTTGTCCGCGTCGGCCGGCCAGTCGAAGACCTGATGCGCTACAATCTGACCAACGCCAACCTGCCGGCGCGGCGCATTGACGAGATCATTGCAGACCGCTGCGAGAAAATGCGCGAGGGCCAGGCTATGTCCTACGAGCGTCAGCGCCCGGATGGCACGGTATTGAGAATTGACGGCAGCCCGATTCCCGGCGGCGGTTATGTAACCACATTCCAGGACATAACCGCCATGCGCCGCACCGAGCAGGCACTCAAGGAAACCAACATTTACCTGGAACAGCGGGTAAAAGAACGTACGCAGGAATTGCAGGTAATCAACGAGCAGATGCTCAAAGCGAAATCCGTTGCCGAGCAGGCTAACCAGAGCAAGACCCGCTTCCTGGCATCCGCCAGTCACGACCTGCTACAGCCACTGAACGCCGCACGTCTGTTTACGTCCGCCCTGGCCGGCAAGGCCCGTGACCCGGAAATGACGGAACTGGTGGAACATATTGACAGCTCCCTGGGTGCTGCCGAGGAAATCATCAGCACACTGCTGGACATATCCAAACTCGATGCCGGTGCGCTGGAGCCCGACATCGGTGTATTCCCGGTTAATGAAATTATGCGTCACCTGGCAACCGACTTCTCTGCCATTGCCAAGGACCAGGGGCTGGACCTGCACGTGGTGCCCAGCAGCGCCTGGGTGCGCTCCGATTCCAAACTGCTCAGGCGGGTGGTTCAGAATTTTCTCTCCAATGCCATCCGCTATACCCCCAGTGGCAAGATCCTGCTTGGATGTCGCCGCCTGAAAGGCTATCTACGCATTGAGGTCTGGGACACCGGACCCGGTATCCCGGATGATCAGCTGGCCCATATCTTCGAGGAGTTTCGTCGCTTTCAGCAAGGCCGGGACAAAAAGGGCCTGGGCCTGGGGCTAGCCATCGTTGACCGCATCTGTGGCATGCTCAACCATCCGGTAAACGTACGGTCCATTCAGGGTCTTGGCAGTGTTTTCAGTATCACTGTGCCAGTCGCTCCCCCCGAACACAGCGACCTCCATGCCACCAAGCCAGCCACCGCATCCAGGCGGGTTTCCAGTCTTGGCGGGCTGCATGTGCTGTGTATCGACAATGACCCGGCCATACTTCACGGTATGAGTGCGCTATTGGACAACTGGCGGTGTGACGTCACTACGGCGGAAAGTCTCGAAGATGCCCGCTACAAGCTGAACGGCACCGAGCCGGACATTATTCTCGCCGACTACCAGCTTGATGATAACCGTAACGGGCTTGATGCGATGGATGCATTGAGAGATGAGGCAACTAATGATATACCTGGCATACTTATTACCGGCTATATGGCTCCGGAGGTCAGGGAGGATGCGATTAACAGGGGCTATCAGATTCTCTACAAACCTGTAAAACCAGCTGCACTCAGAGCGCTGGTTAACAAGTTACTCAAACAGAAGCGCCCATGACAGATCCCAAAGACGACACCGTCGGCAACGCGTTCGCGAAACTCAGTTATCTGGTTGTTGATGACTTCGAAAATTTCCGTCTGTCCATGAGGCAGATGCTTCGCAGCTGTGGGGCCGACAAGATCGAACTGGTACCGAATGCGTCGACTGCCATTCAGTACTGTTCCTACAACCATGTGGATGTCGTGCTCTGCGATTACAACCTGGGTGACGGGAAGAATGGCCAACACATTCTGGAGGAGCTGAGGCACAAGAAACTCCTGAAGCGCTCCTCGCTGTTCCTGATGGTAACCGCTGAAACATCGAAGGAAATGGTCATGGGCGCAAGGGAGTATCAGCCTGATGCCTACCTGACCAAGCCTATCAATCGTGCCATGCTGGAAAAACGGCTCAGCGGACTGATCACCCAACGGAATGCCATGCTCCCCATCAACCGTGAAATTGACCGTGAAAACTTCCCAGAAGCCATCTCTCTGTGTTTGCAGGCGCTAACAAGCAGGCCCCGCTACAAGACATGGCTGATGAAAACGCTCGCTGACCTCTACTACCAGGTCGGTGACTTCAGTCATGCCCTGAAAATCCATGACGACGTACTGGCCCAGCGTGATCTGTCATGGGCCAGGCTGGGGCGCGGCAAAATTCTGGTGGCCACTCAGGACTATGACGATGCAGTTACCACTTTGAAAGATCTGGTGGCCAAGCATCCTGACTACATGGAAGCCTACGACCTGTTGGCCGAAGCCCTGGAAAAACAGGGACGCCCGACACAGGCACAGCAAATCCTGGAAAAGGCCGCAGAGCATTCTCCCAATGCCCTTTTACGCCACAAGCACCTTGCGACACTGGCGGCGTCCAACCAGGACATGGCGACCGCCGCGGACGCCTGGCGACAGACTGTAGGCCTTGGCACCTATTCCATTAACGACAGCTCAGGGCATTACCTGGCGCTGGGGCAGGCGCTGTCAGATCTCAGTGAGGGTGATACTTCCGACGAGGGCTCTGCCCAGGCTGACGAAGCACTTACTATCCTGCGTCGCATGGAAAAGCGTTTCGCCGGTCAGGAAGACGTCAAGATCAGAAGTCGTATTGTCCAGTCCAGGGTCCATGCGGGCCAGGGCAGAATGAACGAGGCCCAGAAGGCCCTCGAGAGTATCGGCGACGAGCTGGGAGATCCGGACCTGATGGATCCGGAAGCGGGCCTCGACTATGCCAAGACACTGTTCAGACTGGACAGGAACGAGGAGGCAAAGACCCTGCTGGCATCGCTCGCCACTCGCTGTCAAGACAATCCGGCGCTACTGCAGAAAATCGAGAACCTGCTTGATGAACCCGTAGGTTTCCGGCAAAAGTTGCAGGCGCGTTCCCTGAATCGGGACGGCATCAAGGCCTTCGAAGCAGGAAAACTTGATGAGGCCGTCTCAACATTCAACCAGGCCCTCGAAATAGTGCCCTCGCACGCCTCCCTCAATCTGAACCTGGTGCAGGTGTTGATGAAGAAATACCAGCAGACACCTGACGACCAGGAACTGTTGCAGCGTTGCGAGAAATACCTGACTGGAATGTCCGGGCTACCTGAGCAACACCGACAATATCGGCGCATGATGTCCTTGCGCAAAAAACTGGAAGGAATGATGTCATGAGCAAAACAAACCACGACACTCCTACCGGAGGCCGCGAGCCGCAGAATATCGACTTCTCAATGGTGTTGGCATCGGCCGTTCATGACATGAAAAATTCTCTGGGCATGCTTTTGAACTCACTTGACGAGCTACGTCAGGAACAGGCCGACTCGATTGGCGAGTCTCCACGCTTTAATACCCTTCAGTATGAAGCCGAGCGTATGCACAATGATCTGGTGCAACTTCTCGGCATATACCGCCTTGGCGAGAACAACCTGTCTGCCCATATTGAGGAACACTTTGTCCCCGATTTTCTATCCGAGCACATGGCCCGGCACACACCACTCCTTGAGGGTCTGGGAATCGAACTGGCTATCGAGGCCGATGATACTAATGGATTTTTCGATGAGGACCTGTTGACCGGTGTGTTGAACAACACCATCAATAATGCTCTCCGTTACACCAAGAGCAAAATAAAGCTCACCGCCTCAGAGCAGCAGGGCTACCTGGTCATTGGCGTTGAGGATGACGGTGACGGCTACCCGGCGAGCATGCAGCACAGTGGCACACCCGGCTTCAAATCACTCGATTTCAAGAGCGGGAGCACCAGTCTGGGTCTGTTCTTTGCCTCATCAGTGGCGCAGCTCCACAGTGACGGCGAACGGGCCGGCTCCATCCGGCTGCATAATGGTGGCAGCCTGGGAGGTGGGGTGTTCGAGATCTGGCTACCCTGAAATGCGGGGCTGATTTTTACCGGCAATAAAAAACCCCGTCAGCGGCAGCTGGCGGGGTTTTTCGGGTTTAAGAGCCTGACGAT
>NZ_QFWX01000029.1 GCF_003344045.1 Marinobacter vulgaris | reverse complement strand
AGGCATGCCACCGGTGATTGCGGAAGAAAAACTTAAAATACTGTCCGGGATTAGTTGACCACTACAGCTATCCCGTAACCAGGGTGGGTTGCAGAGCAATGTGCTTGAATGCAGGAGGCTCGACAAATAATCGTCGACGCTGGCGAGAAGACAGGGAGCCTCTGACCTCCGCCTCCGGAGGGCGCCGTTACTACCCGATAGCAAACGGTCTCAATCGACCAAAAATCCGCACGATCAATTACTTGCTCCAAAACTCGCCAATATAAAAAAGTCCTATTTATCAGTATTTTGACCGATTAACGCCGACTTCGGGCACAAGACTGATAGGAGTTGGATGTCCGGGAACAGGACATTTGATCGGTGCCCTAAGCCGGCTTTTTCCTTTCGTTTTGGCTAGTTTACGCTCCCATCGTTTGTTCGCACCTGTTAGATAACGGGTGTCCGGAAATCGGACAGCGGTAAGTCGGCGGCTTGCTTCCTACTGTTGTAGTGCGCTAACGATAATTACCGTTGATTACTCCCTTGTCTGTGCTTGGCCTCTCGGTCGGGATTTTAAGTGCGCGTGAAGACGGATCAACTTTTGTGAGCGGAAGTTGTCGCTGGATACGAGCTGGTCAAGCCTCCTATCCTTTATTGGGTTGACAGGTTCGGCCCCCTTAACCAATTGTAATAGATTGCAAAAAAATCATTAATAGAACTGGCGCTTATTGTCATTGGGGCGGCCACTCTCGATAATCCCTTCAAGCCTCCCGCCCCTGTTTCTGAACATGGATAACCCATGAAGCTCTTAGTATTAGCATTGATCCTTTTTTGTGCAGTCTATTTTTTTGGCGGCGCCAGACTGAGGCTGTTCATTACACTAACTGGGGTAGCTGCAGTCCTCGGGTTGTGTTTTGGTCCACCCGAGTATGTTGTGTTCAAGGATACGCGAGAAGTAATCTCTTCTGGTGATGGGTCGACGGTTGTCTACAGGGCTTGGGAACTCAACCGGTTGTTGCCTATAGAGGCTTTAGCCAATCAAGTGATCTACAGCCCCGAACTC
>NZ_QFWX01000027.1 GCF_003344045.1 Marinobacter vulgaris | reverse complement strand
CTGCTTGGCTATACAGACGCGAATGGTGTCAAACAGCAGATCAATAAAACCGACGTTAAAGAAGTCTCCGAAATTCCGCACTGAGCATCTTCTCCGAAAAAGGCCGCTAATGTGGCCTTTTTCTTTACCTGTGGTTCTCCGCCAAAATCCCAGCAAATTGCATCACCAAAGCTAAAAGCTTTCAGGGTTGTCTAAAAAGCACAAGACATAAGAGGAAGTGCGGTATTTTATAATCAAGCCCCCAAGAATTTACCATAACATCCGTTGCCCGCACCGCCTGAGACGCGTTCAGCGCGTTCCTGACGAAACCATGACAAAAACCACAACAAACCACCCCGGAACCCGTCAGAAACGCGCCTGTTAAATTTTAACGGCATGCATGACTATGCACCAGAATGACGCCATGCTCTTTTCACGCAAAAATCATCACCAGACGGGGAAAATCACCAGTGACCAGACAGGAATCCGCCGCCCTCAATATGGCCAAATTTATCCNCTGTGAGCACCTGCACGATCAGGCCGAAGCGCTTTACGCCATGCTGAACGCACAGATAGGCGAGGAAAATGCGTGAAAATCGGTGAACGGGTGCGCAATTCAGTGCGCGGCCGTGAGGCGATGGCGGGGTGTCGGGGCGCAGCCCTGACCAGGGTATTTGTGATGCCGGCGCGTGCGCGGTATTACAAATGCACATCCTGTCCCGGAACGGACACCGGGAAACAGCAAAAAAAACCGGGCGGCACGCCCGGAACTCAATCAAGTTAGATTAGATTACTCTCACTCGTCCATAACAGCATCATGGAACGACGACCACCGTCCGTGACGGCCGCCTCGTTTAAGTATGGACAGAAATACAGAAAATGCTCAGGACGAAATGTAATGAATGCGAACGGATTCAAGAAATTCGAGCATGACAGTCCTTACGGCCGGTTCGGTTTCAGACAAAATCTGCCGGTATGCATCCAGCATCATGGCTCCGGCATCCCCTCCGGCACGCCGTAGCCAGACCGAAACAACGGACACAAGCAGGTGTCGCTCATCATCACTAAGAGTCATCAGGGCTCCGGAAGAAAAACCAAACATGGCTTACCTACTGTTAACGGCAACGCAGAAGAAAGGTTTACAGGGTAGCGGGCAGGGATGAAAAAAAAAAAATTGCAGTCAGGC
>NZ_QFWX01000026.1 GCF_003344045.1 Marinobacter vulgaris | reverse complement strand
CGAAAACAAGGCCGCCCTGACGCTGCGCGAGCTAGAGCGCTGGCTCACATTGGCGGTCGGCACCTACCACGGTTCGGTGCACAACGGCCTGCTCCAACCGCCGGCCGCGCGCTGGGCCGAGGCCGTGGCGCGTGTCGGCGTACCGGCCGTCGTCACACGCGCTACTTCGTTCCTGGTCGATTTTCTGCCGATCCTCCGGCGCACGCTGACCCGCACCGGCTTTGTCATCGACCACATCCACTACTACGCCGATGGGCACTGTTGCAAATAGTCGGTGGTGATAAACTTATCATCCCCTTTTGCTGATGGAGCTGCACATGAACCCATTCAAAGGCCGGCATTTTCAGCGTGACATCATTCTGTGGGCCGTACGCTGGTACTGCAAATACGGCATCAGTTACCGTGAGCTGCAGGAGATGCTGGCTGAACGCGGAGTGAATGTCGATCACTCCACGATTTACCGCTGGGTTCAGCGTTATGCGCCTGAAATGGAAAAACGGCTGCGCTGGTACTGGCGTAACCCTTCCGATCTTTGCCCGTGGCACATGGATGAAACCTACGTGAAGGTCAATGGCCGCTGGGCGTATCTGTACCGGGCCGTCGACAGCCGGGGCCGCACTGTCGATTTTTATCTCTCCTCCCGTCGTAACAGCAAAGCTGCATACCGGTTTCTGGGTAAAATCCTCAACAACGTGAAGAAGTGGCAGATCCCGCGATTCATCAACACGGATAAAGCGCCCGCCTATGGTCGCGCGCTTGCTCTGCTCAAACGCGAAGGCCGGTGCCCGTCTGACGTTGAACACCGACAGATTAAGTACCGGAACAACGTGATTGAATGCGATCATGGCAAACTGAAACGGATAATCGGCGCCACGCTGGGATTTAAATCCATGAAGACGGCTTACGCCACCATCAAAGGTATTGAGGTGATGCGTGCACTACGCAAAGGCCAGGCCTCAGCATTTTATTATGGTGATCCCCTGGGCGAAATGCGCCTGGTAAGCAGAGTTTTTGAAATGTAAGGCCTTTGAATAAGACAAAAGGCTGCCTCATCGCTAACTTTGCAACAGTGCCCTTCCGGCATACCTGCCAGGCGAAGCCGTTCCAGAACGCCTTTAATTTGCGTGGAAGTACCACCGGTGCTGGATAACAGAAGGAATTCACTCTGTGCTTCCACCCAGTCCGGAATGGTAATATCGATAAG
>NZ_QFWX01000025.1 GCF_003344045.1 Marinobacter vulgaris | reverse complement strand
GGGTTCTACCCCGTTACTGCGGACATTCCTAAAAAGAGGCACACTGTGCCAAAGGAGTGTTCATGTCCAGACGCAGAAAATATAGCCCAGAGTTCAAACGCGAAGCCATTGCTTTAACCCGGCAACCGGGTGTGAGTTGTCGCCAGATTGCCCTGGAGGTTGGAATTAATCCCAACCTGTTGTCCCGATGGCGCAGAGAAGCGGATGAGGAGACGGACAAGGCCTTCAAGGGCTCTGGCTCCCCAAGAGACGAGGAGGTTGCCCGTCTCAAGCGAGAACTGGCCCGAGTGAAAAAGGAGCGTGATTTTTTGCGCGAAGCGGCAGTGTTCTTCGCAAAGGAGTCGTCCTGAGGTATCAGGCGATTCAACGTTGTCGCAATAATTTCCCCATACGTCTTATGTGCCGATGCCTGAAGGTGTCAGCCAGCGGTTATTACGCTTGGGTATCTCGCCCCCATTCCGCCAGGGCAAAGGCTAATCAGTACTTGTTGTCGCGCATCAGAGAGATTCATGATGACAGCGGTGGCATGATTGGGTCACCCCGCATGCACGAGGACCTGGTTGCCGAGGGTGCTTCAACAAGCCTGAACCGTGTTGCGCGATTGATGGCCATGCATGGCATTCAGGGGTGGCCACGCAAGAAGCGCGGACGCTTGGGACGTCGATCTTATCGGCCACCGGGTATCCGGAATCATCTGGAGCGGAACTTCTCCGCTCTAGAGCCAGACACCAAGTGGGTGACGGATATTACGGAGATACCCACGCAGGAAGGAAAGCTCTTTCTCTGCGTGGTTCTCGACTTGTTCAGCAAGCTGATCGTTGGCTGGTCCATGCATCACCGTCAGGATCGGTACATGGTGATCAGAGCCGTTGAGATGGCTGTTTGGCAGCGCCAGGGGAAAGTCCCGGTGATTTTACACTCTGATCGAGGCAGTCAATTCACCAGCGGGGACTACCAGCGATATCTCGGCAGTAACCGCCTGGTGAGCAGTATGAGTGCGGTCGGCCACTGTGGCGATAACGCTGCCTGTGAGGGATTCTTCGGAATGCTCAAACGGGAGCGAGTTCACCACCGGCGCTACCGCACTCAGAATGAAGCGAGGGCTGATGTATTTGACTACGTTGAGCGGTTCCATAATCCCAGGATGCGACGTAGAGTTGCCGCTCAGGATCAGAAGTTGTCAGCCGTTTTAAAACCGTCCGTGGAAACGGGGTAGAACCC
>NZ_QFWX01000024.1:487-1253 GCF_003344045.1 Marinobacter vulgaris | reverse complement strand
AATAGGAGTATATTTCATTCTACTTATTGGATGATCAACTAATTCAAAATATTGTCATTTAGGATCTATTCGAAGAGTTGCACAAATAATTTCTTATGAAGTACCATTTTTCATAATCATTTTATTTTTAGTTTTATTATCTCAATCCTATTCATTTACTCAAATAGAAGAATCTCAGTATATATTATACTTTTTTTTTGGAAATATTCTCTTATTTATTATATGATTATCTTCTTGTTTAGCAGAAACTAATCGTAGACCATTCGATTTTGCAGAAGGAGAATCCGAATTAGTTTCAGGTTTCAATGTTGAATATATAGGAGGATGATTTGCTTTAATTTTTCTATCAGAATATTTAAGAATACTTATTTTAAGAATAATTTCAACTATAATATTTTTTAGTCCTATTAAATCTATCATTTCAATAACAATTATAATCATAATCACAATTATATTAATTTGAGTACGAGGAACATATCCTCGATTTCGATATGATATATTAATATTAATAAGATGAAAAATATTTCTACCTTTATCAATATTTATTATTATATTACCATTCATTATTCCATTCATATTTAATTAATTTTAAATTTACAAAATTTATGTTTTACTTAAACTAACCAATCAGACTTTAAAGAAAATTTCTTAAAAATTGTTTTCAAAACAATTAAAATAAAGCCAAACACAACTTATAAAATTATAAAATCCTGAATTTCATAAATTATTCAAAAAACTATAAATATTATAAAATACAAAAAACTAA
>NZ_QFWX01000024.1:0-386 GCF_003344045.1 Marinobacter vulgaris | reverse complement strand
TACTATCCCCAACCCTATATATGGATATTCTACAACACACGCACCAATTCATGTTAACAATATTCAATTTACAACAAAAACCCAATATATAAACTTTATAAAATAATAAAATAAAGTTCTTCGAAAACGATGCTTCAAAAAAAAAGGTAAAAAATATAAAATAACCACCGATATAACTAAAGCGATTACTCCTCCAATTTTTCTAGAAATAGAACGTAAAATAGTATAAGCAAATAAAAAATATCATTCAGGTTGAATATGAACGGGAGTAACCAAAGGATTAGAAGAAATAAAATTCTCTACATCCATAAAAATATAAGGAAACAAAAAACAAATAAATAAAAAAAAAAACAAAAAAGAAAGCAAATCCAAAAATATCCCTAATT
>NZ_QFWX01000023.1 GCF_003344045.1 Marinobacter vulgaris | reverse complement strand
GGGGGGGGCTGGTGGAGCGAAAGCCTTAACGGCACTGTCTATTGCTTGAATAATTGGCTTCTGGTTGTCAGTGCATGGCACATTCCGCTTGTCATTCAACCGTCCCTCGCGCTGGAATACCAAGGACTCTCCATGTTGAAAGCGAAAGCGGCTCGAAAATGAAACTGTGCCACCGCTGGATACAATTCCTTCTGCAAGTAGATCAATCTCTATGTTGCCTAGTGTTTTATTCGAAGAGCCATAGCTTCTATGGATCAGGCCATCACCATCCACCAACTCATCAGGGAAGAAACGCGACAAAGTGTCCGCGAGGATGGTGTTGATATTTTTCTCATAACCCTGTCGATAAGACGAAAATCCGTCCTTAATTGGCAACTGCAAGGTAACTCGGTTGAGCAGATAACTCCTAAGGATACCCGACAGCGCTTGTCGTTTAACCTGAAGCTCTGGAGAATTTGCCAGCTGCTCATCTACAATCGAAAGACAGGCTGTGTATAGCTGTTCAAAAGGGGCCCAATTATTGGTTTTTCGTACCTCAGAAGCCGTTTGATTGATTGCATCCCCCAATGATGGATGCAGGTTTTCCATTTTGGCTATGGGAATCCCATTGCTGACATTCGCCCAGCGAATCTGATCCTGCTCTATCTTAAATTCGATTAGCTCAACAATACTGTCGAACCCTTTCTGCATTCCTCTCAAATAAACTTGCGGACTAAGGTCTATCTGATACGGGAGCTCTCTGGTGAATGCATTTCGACTATTTTTCAGAATGGTTACGATTACGCTGCATAGCTTGCTGGATGATTGAGCATTTTTTATGAGGAGCTCCTGGACGCCTTTTGCCATCGGATCCTTTTCAACCCCAGATTCGGAAAGCTTTGACGTTAAGGATCCAACATGACGATCATTTACGGCTTTAAGTAGTACCATCCGACGAACATACTTATCGTAAACTTGATTTCGGGCCTGCTCAGCTTTCTTGCGCAGCCTCCTGGGCCTAAACAGTCCTTCTTTTGTGGCTTTAAGAAATTCCTCGTAGGCGTTGACGGTATCTCGTCGGGCCGACTCCGCAAACAGGCGTCGTGCAGCGGCCAGGTTGCGCGCTGTTGTATAAGTAAAAACCACTCCCTTATAGCTGAATACGACTCCAAAAGTGAGAATGATCCACAGGAAACGAGAGGCATGTCCGCCGGGGACGGCGAAAGGCACGACAGATGCGGCTAGATGAGATTCGTTAATTGGCTCAGACAAGTCGAGTTCGGGGCTGTAGATCACTTGATTGGCTAAAGCCTCTATAGGCAACAACCGGTTGAGTTCCCAA
>NZ_QFWX01000022.1 GCF_003344045.1 Marinobacter vulgaris | reverse complement strand
TTAATCTGTATCAGGCTGAAAATCGTGTCTGTCTCTTCGCCAAAACACCTTCGGCGTTGTAAGGTTAAGCCTCACGGTTCATTAGTATCGGTTAGCTCAACGCATCGCTGCGCTTACACACCCGACCTATCAACGTCATCGTCTTTAACGTTCCTTCAGGAGACTTAAAGTCTCAGGGAGAACTCATCTCGGGGCAAGTTTCGTGCTTAGATGCTTTCAGCACTTATCTCTTCCGCATTTAGCTACCGGGCAGTGCCATTGGCATGACAACCCGAACACCAGTGATGNAGGAGCAGCTTTCCTCAAATCTCCAACGTCCACGGCAGATAGGGACCGAACTGTCTCACGACGTTCTAAACCCAGCTCGCGTACCACTTTAAATGGCGAACAGCCATACCCTTGGGACCGGCTTCAGCCCCAGGATGTGATGAGCCGACATCGAGGTGCCAAACACCGCCGTCGATGTGAACTCTTGGGCGGTATCAGCCTGTTATCCCCGGAGTACCTTTTATCCGTTGAGCGATGGCCCTTCCATTCAGAACCACCGGATCACTATGACCTGCTTTCGCACCTGCTCGCGCCGTCACGCTCGCAGTCAAGCTGGCTTATGCCATTGCACTAACCTCCTGATGTCCGACCAGGATTAGCCAACCTTCGTGCTCCTCCGTTACTCTTTGGGAGGAGACCGCCCCAGTCAAACTACCCACCAGACACTGTCCGCAACCCGGATTACGGGTCTACGTTAGAACACCAGCCATTAAAGGGTGGTATTTCAAGGTTGGCTCCACGCAGACTGGCGTCCACGCTTCAAAGCCTCCCACCTATCCTACACATCAAGGACCAGTGTTCAGTGTCAAGCTATAGTAAAGGTTCACGGGGTCTTTCCGTCTTGCCGCGGGTACACTGCATCTTCACAGCGAGTTCAATTTCACTGAGTCTCGGGTGGAGACAGCCTGGCCATCATTACGCCATTCGTGCAGGTCGGAACTTACCCGACAAGGAATTTCGCTACCTTAGGACCGTTATAGTTACGGCCGCCGTTTACCGGGGCTTCGATCAAGAGCTTCGCGTTGCCGNTCGGAACTTACCCGACAAGGAATTTCGCTACCTTAGGACCGTTATAGTTACGGCCGCCGTTTACCGGGGCTTCGATCAAGAGCTTCGTCCGAGGACTAACCCCATCAATTAACCTTCCGGCACCGGGCAGGCGTCACACCGTATACGTCCACTTTCGTGTTTGCACAGTGCTGTGTTTTTAATAAACAGTTGCAGCCAGCTGGTATCTTCGACTGATTTCAGCTCCACCCGCAGGGGCTTCACCTACACATCAGCGTGCCTTCTCCCGAAGTTACGGCACCATTTTGCCTAGTTCCTTCACCCGAGTTCTCTCAAGCGCCTTGGTATTCTCTACCTGACCACCTGTGTCGGTTTGGGGTACGATTTCGTGTTACCTGATGCTTAGAGGCTTTTCCTGGAAGCAGGGCATTTATCACTTCAGCACCGTAGTGCCTCGTCATCACACCTCAGCGTTAATAAGGTACCGGATTTACCTGGAACCTCCGCCTACATGCTTA
>NZ_QFWX01000021.1 GCF_003344045.1 Marinobacter vulgaris | reverse complement strand
CGATTTTTAGCTTTGAAAAGATCATCGATAACTCATTCATCAACGCGATGTTCAAATCACGCTGGGTATTCTCAATCACCTTCGCCGCTTCGGCCACTTTGATGGAACTGGCCTTGTGGGTACCGGCGGTAATAATGCCCGCATAAAGCTCATCTACTTCCGTGGCGGTTTCCGGTGTTGACCCCGAAGTAACCTTTTTTATGGTGGTGACACGGTGCTCTTTATCACCGGGATTAATCCGCTCCGGGCTGTATCCGGCATGAAAGTCCTGATTGAAGACGAGCCCGGACACTTTCTCCAGGATCGGAACGCACACTTCTTCCGTGGCACCCGGATAAACCGTGGACTCATAAATAACAATATCACCACGCTTGAGCACTTTACCCACACTCTCGCTGGCTTTAACCAGTGGTGTTAAATCGGGAGTTTTAAACTCATCAATCGGCGTAGGCACCGTCACAATATAAATCTGACAGTCGCGAATACCTTCCAGGGAATCGGCAAAGGACAATCCCTTCGATGCCGCCAGTTCTTCTCCGGAAACCTCACGGGTAAAATCCACACCGTCTTTTAATTGGGCAATGCGCTTGGAGTTGATATCAAAGCCAACAATCTGGCGTTTTTCCCCGAACGCGGCCGCCAACTTGCCGGGCTGGACGGGAAAGTTAATAAAATCTGCCTGATGGTCTACGACGTCACCGACATCGCCACCAATAAACGGGCCCTGGAAAGAGCCAACGAGCAGCTGGCCAAACTGAGCATGACCGACCGCCTCACCGGCCTGCTCAACCGCGGCACCTGGGAAAACCTCATCGACGCCGAGTTTGAGCGCCATCGCCGCTACGGCCACCCCACCTGCCTGGTGATGCTCGACATCGACCACTTCAAACCGGTGAATGACACCCATGGTCACCTGGCCGGCGACGAAGTCATCAAGCATGCCGCCAACGTGGTGCGAGACAGCCTGCGTCAATCCGACAGCCTGGGACGCTACGGCGGCGAAGAGTTCGGCATCATCCTGCCGGAAACCGACGCCGAGGGCGCGCGCATCATCTGCGAACGCATCCGCGAAGCCATCCAGAACACCCCGGTGCAAACCACCACCGCGCCCATCAAGTACACCGTCAGCATCGGCATCGCGCCGTTGACCGAAGGGCCGGAGAATCACATGCAATGGTTGCAGCAGGCGGATGAGGCGTTGTATGTGGCGAAGGAAGGCGGGAGAAATCGAGTGATAGTGTCCGGAGAGGCAAGGTAAGTCGGATCAGGCAAAGCCGTAATCCGACACCACGGGCAAATCTAAAACCCGATCAATCCTGCTGCCAACTCTGCACAGTTTCTTTCCCGTGCTTCTTCCGCCACTCATTCAGAACCTTGTGATTACCACCACGGGTCTGAACAACCTCACCGGTGTGCGGGTTCTTATAAGTCTTCATCGGCCGCTTCGGCCGGCTGCCTNGCGCCCAGAATCTGAAGAACGTCTTTCGGCGACTTGTCATATTGTTTCATTAACTCGCGAACTTTGTTTTCAAACTCAAGCTCACTCTTCAGAGCCTGGTCCTGTTCCAGGTTCGCCAGTTCTTCAGATAGCTTTTCCATAAGCTGTTTTTTTTGGTAGTAATCGTTAATCTTTGCCATGGAATCAAAACCCTATTAAATTCACTGCAATTGAAATGACCGAAAAGTCAAAACCGATAATAATAGATAAATCGGTGTATGGCAAAATAATTGGGTCACAAAACAATCATTCATAAAAAACCAACCCGCAGGCTGGTTATATTTAAATCAATAATCGGAGTTACAACCGCAAGTCGGCCTCGCCCAAAGGCAGCACACCTTTCAGATCAAACAACACGCCATTGTCTTTCAAATATTCCCTCAGTTCAGCAGAAGAACGTT
>NZ_QFWX01000020.1 GCF_003344045.1 Marinobacter vulgaris | reverse complement strand
TTGGTGACGAGGTTCAGGCCTGCCTGGGCACCAGGCAGACTGGAAAATAAATCTGTCCCGGTTTTCTAAAGAGGGTGATTTTGTCAGCGTCTCAGGTGATCTGGTCGTGAGTGTCTTTGATGAAAATAAGATTTCTGCTGAAATTATAGTTAAGTACTATTAAGCTTTAATTTGCAATAACTGGTTCTGGAGTGCGTGTTCGCGGTCCGGAGCCAGTGCTCCAGTTGATCGCCCAAGCGCGCAAGTCCTGCGTTTTCGACGGTCGAGTCAGCCGTGGATAGTGGTTCCAGGCTACCCATCACCCGGTCATAGGCGTCTGGCTCTGCTGGCCAGCGCTATCATCCAGATGCCGGTGAAAATAAAATCAATACCCAGCAGCAGGCCCAGAATCCAGGGATACACTTCGGCAAGCTGGAACAGAATCAGCAACCCCAGGACCAAAGACAACAGCCCCCCGGTAAGCAGCAGGCCCCAGCCAATGGCGGGCTTCACCTGAAGCGCAAAGGCCGTTTTAAAGGTGCCAGCAATCAGAAAGAATGCCGCGACCAGACCAGTCAGGGTTATAACGCCCGCAAGGGGGTAAAACAGCATCAGCAAACCGATAATCAGTGCCAGTGCCGCAAGCCCCAGGCTCAGCAAAAGGCCCCCCCAGCGCGGAACAGAAAAGGACTGTACGGCCTGCGCCACGCCCGCAATGACAAACAGGATGCCTATGGCAATCTCCAGAGACAGGGCGGCAACAAAGGGAAAGGCGATTGCGGCAATACCGAGCACCAGAAAGACAATGCCCAGCCCTTTGAACCAGCGGGTATGATGTTTGATATCGTTGATCAGATTGCTCTCGACTCTCACCTCATAACGTCGAATTTCCATGACAAACTCCTTTTGTTTGGAACGTATCCGCTACGACTCGGCAGCCACGGCCTCCATCACCCTGTTGCAGAAAGCATCCAGGTCATCAGGCTTGCGGCTTGTGATCAGACCACCCTCGTGGCAGAGCTCCCGATCAACCCAGTGGCCGCCCGCATTGTTGATATCGGTTTTCAGGCTGGGGAAGGATGTCAGGGTTTCCCCCCTGACCACATCAGCCTCTATCAATAGCCAGGGGGCATGACAGATGGCAGCCACTGGCTTACCTTCTTCCACGAACCGGGCGACCATGGCCACGGCGTCCTTATCCAGACGCATCGCATCGGGGTTCGCGACGCCGCCCGGCAATACGAGTGCATCGTAATTTTCGACCGCTGCCTGCTGGACGGTTTTGTCTACGTTGAAACGGTCAGCCTTATCCAGGTGGTTGTAACCATCGATACTGCCGGACTTGATCGAAACCAGCTCAACCTTTGCCCCCGCTGACTCCAACTCTTCCCGGGGACGGGTTAACTCTATCTGCTCCACACCGTCAGTTGCCAGAATGGCAACGGTCTTTCCTTCAAGGGATTTGCTCATGCCTCTACCTCCATTTTGATGTGGTATTACGCTTGAGAGTCTACGATTTATTAAATGTAGCACGTGTGCGGAGCCTCCAAAGAAAAGGTTACAGAACCGTATAAGGCTGTATTGACTGAGCTATCGGCCCTGCCGGTAATGGGAATGCACTTATCAACTTACGGGTTAACGCTTGCGCATTTCTCTCAAGCCACGTTTCGACATTGAGCCCTTCGTCAGTGGCGACGCCAAAGTGCCTGGGTAGCGGGATTTATCCAGGAAGCGCCGTGCCGAGAGGTTGACCAGAAACTCACCAAACTTGCCCTTGAACCAGGGCGACTTGATCAGGCTTACCATTACGGCAAGCGGTAACAGATACCAGAGTGCAGCAATAAGGAGCTGGGAGACTGGGCCACACCATTGAGGACTTTGAGATGAGTGACAACCTGATGATCGAAGGCGGTATCAACGAT
>NZ_QFWX01000002.1 GCF_003344045.1 Marinobacter vulgaris | reverse complement strand
GACATGAACACTCCTTTGGCACAGTGTGCCTCTTTTTAGGAATGTCCGCAGTAACGGGGTAGAACCCGATCCTAAGTGATTGCTTTCTGCATAACGGCAGGCGGTCGATTTGCTCGGAGTAAGATATGTGCTCCCATACCTTAAGTTGAACCCGCCACCGGTGACTCGTTGCTCCAACATTGGCCGTACAACGAAAGAGTTTAAGTCCCACCACTCGGTGGAGTTTTGAATATTGTCCAAAGCGCGTGCCAAATTGGCCAAAATCTCCGCGTCAAAAAGCTTCGGGTCACGGAACCCGCCAAGACCATGCTTTCTGATTTGGGCTAAGAAGTAGCTAGACGTACCGTGGTACAGAGGCAATTCCAGTCGCCCCCTCTCATCAATCATAGGGTACCAACCTTTATTGTCTAACGCTTTTGTTCAACTGCGATCTTTTTGCAGTGAAGCAGAGACAAGGGCTTCAGGTGAAGGGCCTTCAGGCCTGTGACGAACTGCAACTATTGATTAGGGTAGTCTAGCTCAGCACAAAATTCTTGATCAAGCGTTTAAAGCGCTTTATTGTGTTTGAAGGCCTTGATGAGGAGAAAAGCCATGCGCACCATAGAAATTGATAACGAGCTGTACATCCACATTGCCAGCCAGACCTTGGAAATCGGTGAATCTGCAAACAGCATACTCCGCCGCATCCTCGGCCTATCCAATGATGCACAAGGGGGTTCAGCCCCCCGACACCATGAACTTGCTCAAGCCCTTGAGCACCCGAGTTTGGAGTTTAAGACTGCTGTAGATCAGTTTCTCTTCATTTTAGGTGAAGCATATAAAATTAAACCCGATACGTTTGATCACATACTGGAGATCCAGGGGCGGGAGCGAAAATACTTTTCACGGAGCAGAGAGGAAATTGAGAAGTCGGGAAACAGTACGCAACCCAAGCAAATCCCAGGCACTGACTATTGGGTAATGACAAACTCTCCGAATCGGCAGAAAAAAAGTATGCTGAGGGAGGCATTGCTGGCAATTGGAATGAGTAAAGGCGCTGCGGGGGCGGCTGCCCAAAGCTTGCCTTTCTAGCCCTCATGCTTGCAGCATGCGCGCCCTTGGAGCTGAGCTGAAAGCGCAATAGAAAGTGCGTCGCCGTGCCTGCATTGGTTAGATGTCTGGTTGAAAATAGTAGCGGCCCTTGCCCAAAAGCTCTTCAACTATGAAATGAACAATGCGCATCTCATCCAATCCATTCGTCACTTTGAACTGCTCTAATTCCCGAGAGAAGTTCGGAATAAGGTTAACAAATTTCCAAATCGCGCTTTTTTTATCCAGCGTTCGCATGGGATTCGAGAAGATGAGATTAAACGACCTCCTCCAATCCCAGTGATCCAGCAGCTTGTCCTTGGTTTTGTAGCCATGATGGCGGTGATAGGTATTTGTCAGCACCACCACGTCAACGTTGTTGTATTCGGATGGAGGATAATATGACTGCGGAGTAAATAACCCTTGTAAGCCATACATATAGAAAAACCACTTTTGTACGTCCATCCGATCAGAGCAGCATACGACCAATACATTCAGCTCCGCTTCGTCTGTGTCTTCTGCAAATTTCCCGCTGGCAGACAACAAAAAATCCTTGAGCTTGTTATCCATATGTTGCTGCTTGATTAGCGGCTTGTGAGGGTCAGCATTTGGGTTGTTCCGAGAATCAAACACCTCGTTCTGAAGTTTCTCAACTATCGAAGCGTAGTCATCGATTCTTCCGAACGCCCCGGCCTGGAAGGCATTCTGACCATCGATGGTATGTTTCATTGAGTAATCTGGACATTTAACTTCCAAATTGAACTTAATGCCACTGTGCGAAAACGCGCAATCGACGTTCTTCGGTGGCTTAGTCTCTTTTTCGTAGACAAACGACTCGGGAAACATTTCCGCCAGTGTTGCGGAGATCGCCGTCTCACAAGCAGCTTGCAAATATTTCGGTTCATCGAATGCGATTCCGGCAGTCTGAAGGTCGGCCTCAAGTGCATGCTGTTGCTTCTTGGTCAAGAAAGGAGCTAACGTATCCAATGCATCCACAAGCCCTGACAAATAGTTTTCTGATTCAGGCCCATTTAAATAATCATTATTGGGGTTGGTTACTGTCACTAGCAATTCCTACTCGCAAAGACGTTTAACGCTTGCAGCGTGCGCACCCACGGACTGGAGCCGAGAATGCAGCGTAGAGGGTGTCGCCCTGCCTGAACCTGTTAAGGTTAGTCTACCCGAAGCCTTGTTTCGTGTTTCTTTATGCACCAGAGGGCTATATATACCATGCCATCTTCGACTACCTTTTCTTGGTGAACGAATTCATGGCCGCATCTCCTTCCATTTAAAAGCTTTTGGCACTTTGATGCTTGACTGGACACCTTCGGATTAAAGTGACTCCATATAGAAAATAAAAGTGCAGCTAGTGCGATGGCTTCTGCAACACCAAACCCCATTGATATGGCTGTGCTATGGATTTGTTCGTATGAAGGCTTTAACCGCGAAGCAGAGCTAGACTTGGAGGCAATAGCACGACCCACCATAAATTCTTGGCTGCCTCTGCCACTTTGCCCTTTCCTCGCTACACGTCGATATCGCCTTCTAACTTGCAGAGCTAGTCTTTCAAGGTCTCTTTGACCTATTTTTATTTGTTCGTGCTTTTTTTCCATATAAGTAAACACTTCCTGAGCCTAACGAGGCTGTAGAAAAACTCCCGCCCCTTTGTCCGATTGTGCTCCTACGTAAAATCTGGAAGCGTTTTCAATCAACGAGTGCTCCAGATTTTAAGAATAGGGCCTGTTTTTAGCTCATTTGTTGATCAATATCGGGTCGAGATAGACCTTCGAGCCAGGCGAAAAAGCATCTATTGGCTGGGTGAAGGCGGTACAATCTGCTAAATCGCTGCCGGGCTTTTTCTCACCAAATTTATGGAAAGACTTATCAAGAGTTAGCTTTAAGTTACGTGCAGACGTACGCCCTGAGTTGTAAATCGTCAGATAGAAAATCGGGTTGTCAGCCTCCAGCTTTGGTGCCACTGTAATCTACGGGCGATTCATGGCTTCATGCTGTTCCTGCATCACATCAACAACAGGCTTATTTGCCTTCAAGATATGATAGGTAGCCCAAGCGTAGAAGCCAGTAATAACTACCAGAGCGGCTGTGAGAATTTCTATAATAGGCAAGTTCTCTAATGATTCCATCATCATGTCCTAACAGGTATTGGGTGTCATTCTCCGGCATGCTAGGGACCTGACCGCCTCGTGACTACGGAAAATTATTGAAACTGTTATCTGCTAAAAATTGCGTAAAACCGTAGCTTAGCTAAGCACCCCCTAAACTGCCATGTAATCATTTTACTTCCATGATCTGCCGGGGTGTGGTTGGCGTTGCTTGGTCCTGCTAATAAACCGCTGAACCTTTTCTCGTTGAAATCCTGGGGAACCGATTTTGAATCTCACCTTAGATTGGTAACTTCGGGTTTAAGCCGTTCCTCATACAGTCATAAAGACATTTAATTCAACAAGTTAAAACTGCCAGACATCATGAGATCGGATATCAGTCTCGAATTGGATTGACAGGTCAAAAGACTCCTCTCGCTGAAAAAACCTTTGACCTGTGAGTAGCTCACAGGTTTTAGGCTACTCTTATAGTTCAATCCATTACTCGTAATTGGGTGCCAATCGTGAATGTCGGGAACGCCGTTCCCGATACTCACTTGATTAACAATTTTGCTGGTCGTCTGAATTATGAAAGTTAAAGAGATCGCTATGGGTGCCGGGGTTAACCCCGATACCGTCCGGTTTTACACCCGGGAAGGGTTGCTGAAACCTGCGAGGAATCCGGACAACAATTACCAGTTGTACGATGCGGAAGATTTGCGCCGGCTTCGGTTTGCCCGCAAGGCACGGCAACTTGGCTTTTCGCTCCCGGAGATCCGGCAGATTCTGGAGCAGGCGGAGGACGATCATTCCCCCTGCCCCATGGTCCGGGACGTTTTCCAGCAGCGGCTGGCCGAGGTGGAGCGTGAAATTGCCGAGCTGCAGCAGCTTCGCAATCGTATGAACGCGGCGCTTTCTGCCTGGCAGGACATGCCGGATGGCACGCCGGACGGACACACGATCTGCCAGCTTATCGAACACTGGGACGAGGCCGTCCCGGAAACAGGCAAAAAGGAGTGATGCGCCATGAATGAGCACACCAGGTTACATCCGGCGCTGTCGATTTCCGGCGCCTCCTGTCAGGGTTGCGTTCGCAAGATTCGTGGCGCTCTGGAGCCGTTGACCGGCAGTGGCGACCGGGTTGAGGTGAATCTGGACGAGCAGACGGTTGCTTTGCCAGACGGCATTGATACCGGCGAAGCGGCCCGTATTGTCACGGAGGCCGGTTACCCCGCTTCGCCTCTGACCGCGTCAGAGTCTTCGGCCAATGGTCCGGTTCCGCAGAGTGACCACTGCCATGACGGTAAAGATCAGGACCAGACCGAAACCCGGGCGAAACAGGAAACGGGTAAAACCGGAGCTGCGAGTGACGGCGACCAGATTCATCTGGCGGTAACCGGTGCCACCTGTGCCTCCTGTGTGAACACAATTGAAAAGGCACTGAAGTCGGTGGATGGCATCACCGGTGCCCATATGAATCTGGCGGACAATACCGCCACGGCCACCGGGCATGCTGATCCGCAGACGCTGATTGCAGCAGTGGAAAGTGCTGGTTACGGCGCCAGCGTGATCCACGACCCCGATGCGGCGGATGATCGCAAGCAGGAAGAGGACCGCAAGCAGTACAAGACTCTGCTGGTGAAGATGGCGATCAGCCTGAGCCTGGGTCTGGGTCTGATGATCTGGGGCATGGGTTTCAACACCATGATGGTTACCCCGGATAACCAGATGACCTGGATTATCCTGGGCCTTGTTACCCTGGGGGTAATGGTTGCCACCGGCGGTCACTTTTACACCGGCGCCTGGAAGGCCTTCCGTCATCATAACGCCAATATGGACACCCTGATTGCCCTGGGCACGGGCACTGCCTGGGCCTACTCCATTGTGGTGGCCAGCGTTCCCGATGCATTGCCGGAAATGGCGCGGCACGTGTATTTTGAGGCCTCGGCGATGATTATCGGCCTGATCAACCTGGGCCAGGCCCTGGAACTTCGTGCCAAGGGCAAAACCTCGGAGGCGGTGAGACGGCTGCTGGATCTGCGGGCAAAAACAGCCCGGGTTATCCGTGACGGCGAGGAGCAGGACCTGCCGGTGGAACAGGTCCAGGCTGGCGATCATATCCGCGTCCGCCCCGGGGAAAAACTCCCGGTGGACGGGGAAATCACCGAGGGTAAAACCCGCATTGATGAAAGCATGCTTACCGGTGAGCCCATGCCCGTTAGCAAGGGCGAGGGCGACGAGGTCTCCGCCGGTACCCTGAATACCCACGGCTCGATCATCTACAGGGCCACCCGCGTGGGCAGCGAAACCGCCCTCGCCCAGATCATCCGTCTGGTCAAGAAAGCCCAGGGCTCCAAGCCCGCTATCGGGCGCCTGGCGGACAAGATTTCTGCGGTGTTCGTCCCCACGGTGATGCTGATTGCCGTGGTGTCTGCCCTGGTCTGGTACAACATCGGGCCGGAGCCGGCGGTGGTTCACATGATGGTGGCCGCCACCACGGTGTTGATCATCGCCTGCCCCTGCGCCCTGGGCCTGGCTACCCCCATGTCGGTCATGGTGGGTGTCGGCAAGGCGGCGGAATACGGCGCGCTTATCCGCCAGGGTGACGCCTTGCAGACCGCCGGCAAGCTTGACCTGGTCATACTCGATAAAACCGGCACGATTACTGAAGGCCACCCCGCCGTCACCCGTTTCCATGCCACCGACGACAACACCGGCAGATTGCTGGCCCTGGCGGCGGGCCTGGAACAGCACTCGGAACACCCCCTGGCCGAAGCCATTATGGCAAAGGCCAAAGATGAAGATGCCAGCCCGGAAAATGTCACCGGATTTGAAGCACTCAACGGCAAGGGTGTGAAGGGCGAGCTTGACGGTCAAGCGGTGCGCCTGGGCAATCGCCGCTGGCTGGAAAGCGAGGGCGTGGATCTGAAAGCACTTCAGCAGGAAGCGGATGCCATCACCTCCGAAGCCGGAACCCCCCTGTTCCTGGCCCTGGGCAGTGAGGCCGTGGGCGTGATCGGTGTTGCCGATGCCGTCAAGCAGGATTCCGAGGACGCCATCCGCCGCCTGCACGATGCCGGCATACGGGTGATGATGGTCACCGGCGACGTGGACGCCACTGCCAGCGCCATTGCCCGAAAAACCGGGATCGACGATTACCGCGCCGAGGTATTGCCGGAAGACAAGGCCACCATCGTCAGTGAAATGCGCGGCAAGGGCTACACCGTGGCAATGGTAGGCGATGGTATCAACGATGCACCTGCGCTGGCTGCTGCTGATGTCGGTTTTGCCATTGGCACCGGGACCGATGTCGCCATCGAAAGCGCCGGCATCACCCTGATGCGCGGCTCACTTCATGGTGTGGCCGATGCCATTGAGATATCCCGGGCTACCGTTCGTAATATCCACCAGAATCTGTTTGGTGCTTTTATATACAACTCCCTGGGTATACCGGTGGCAGCCGGGCTGTTATACCCTGTCTGGGGAATGTTGATGAGCCCGATACTGGCCGGCGCCGCCATGTCGCTGTCCTCGGTTACGGTGGTCACCAATGCCAACCGGCTGCGGTTTTTCAGAACCAGCAATAACGCCGGCAAGAGGGGGAACCAATGAGTACACTTCTGGTCAATGCCGGAGGACTGATCCTGATGGCCGCCATCGTCTGGTGGTTCTGGCTGTCGCCCTCCGACGGTAACAAAGCGGACAACGAGCATAACCAACATCACTGAGGTAACGTCATGAAAAAACACATGCTGGCCCTGGGCCTCGTCGCCACCGTTGGTTTGAACGGCCAATTGCAGGCCGGGGAAGAGCTCAAGGACATCCACGTCTACAAGTCCCCCACCTGCGGCTGTTGCACCGACTGGGTGGACCACCTGGAAGACAATGGTTTCAAGGTAGAAGTCACGGAAACCAACAACCTCAATCCCATCAAGATCGATGCCGGCCTTACATCGTCGCTGGCGAGCTGCCATACCGCGTTTGTCGGTGACTACGTGATCGAGGGCCACGTGCCTGCCAACGATATTCACCGCCTGATCGCCGAGGCCCCGAAGGCGAAGGGCCTGGCGGTACCGGGCATGCCGGTAGGCTCACCGGGAATGGAGATGGGCGACCGCAAGGATCGTTACCAGGTGCTGATGTTTAACGAGAGCGGTCAGACCAGGGTGTTTTCAGAGCACAACTAGACTTTACTTCGCCCCGAGATCATCCCGGCCGAGGAATCGAGCCGGGAGATTAACCACGTGTAACAGGTCTGACTCATACCGCCATAACCGGTATACTCCCCCGCAACATTCAAATTTTATCCAGTCAGGTTCTGTTCATGTTAAACGCCGACGCCCTCACCCAGTTGCGCCAGCTGAAGTCCGATATTGAAGAAAACAAGGTGGTGTTTCCCGGCACTGTCAAAGCCACCAACGGGCGTTTCGGCTTCGTAGCACTGGATGAAGGCAGGGATGTGTTCCTGCCGCCGGAAGAGATGCAGAAAGTCCTGCCCGGAGACCGGGTTACCGTTACCGAGCAGGAAGGCGACAAAGGCAAGACCCAGGGCGTGGTGGACGAACTGCTGGAAACAAGCCTGGACACCTTTGTGGGCCGCTATCTTGTTCGGGGCAAAGGCCACTTTGTAGTACCCGAGACGCCAGGCATCAACCGCTGGATCTTCATTCCACCGAAAGAGCGCCAGAACGCCGAGCCTGACGACTACATCTACTGTCGCATCCACAAACACCCCATCAGCGATGGCAAGGGCCAGGCGAAGATCCTGAAAGTGATTGGCAAGGCCGGGCAGACCGGCATCGAGCGCGCTTTCACAGTTGCCACTTTCGACTTGCCGGATACCTGGCCGGAAGCTGTTAACCAACAGGCCGATGCACTGGACGAGTCCGTGATTGAAGCCAGGGGCGAGGGCCGGGAAGACCGTACTGACCAGCCCTATGTCACCATCGACAGTCCCGGCACCCAGGACATGGACGATGCCCTGCTGGCCGAGCCCAACGTCACTGGCTGGAAACTCTCCATTGCCATCGCTGACCCCACTGCGGTGGTTGAGCCGGGCAGCCCCGCCGAGCAAGAAGCCTTCCGCCGGGCTACCGCCATCTATTTCCCCGGCGAACCGCTGCCCATGCTTCCGGATACCCTCAGCACCCGCCTGTGCTCGCTGATGCCGGACGTCAGACGCCTGGCGCTGGTCTGCGACCTGCAGGTAAACAACGACGGCAGTCTTGGCGAATACAGCTTCCACCGGGCGGTGATCCGCTCTCACGGCAAACTCAGCTACGAACTGGTCTCCAACCTGATCGAAGGCCGGGAAGCCGAGGACGTAAACGCACTGGCGGACGACGTTTCCAACAGCCTCGACCAGCTCCACCAGGCCGCCACCGCGCTTCGAAAGTGGCGCAACGAGCATGCGCTGGTGAACGGCGACCGCCCGGAATTCCGCCTGCGCCTCGATGAAAACCGCCGGGTGCGCCTGATCGAACCGTCCGTGCAGAACGAGGCCCACCGCCTGGTGGAGGAATGCATGATCGCCGCCAACCGCTGTGCCGCCGACTTCCTCGGCCAGCAGGAAAAGGGCCTCTTCATTCAGCACCCAGGCCTGCGGGACGACCGGGCCGACAATGTTCGGGCCCTGCTGGAAGGTTACGCCCCTGATCTCGCCGGAGTGGACGCCACCAGTGCAGAAGGCTTCCGCGACCTGATGAAACAGACGGAAGGCCTGGACTCGGAGGTGCCGGTCAAGGCCATCATTTCGCGCCAGCTTGCCCGTGCTGAGCTGTCGTTTACACCGGCACCCCACCAGGGCATGGGCCTGGCCGCCTACACCACGTTTACCTCACCACTGCGCAAGTTCAGCGACTTCCATGTGCATCGGCTGATCAAATCGATTCTGTGGCAGGAGCCAGTGAGTGAACTGAACGAGGCACAGCTGGCGGAACTGCAGTTGACCCAGTTCCGGGCGCGACAGGCCGCCAACAGCCTGGAAAGCTGGCTGAAGAGCGACTTCGCCCGCACCCTGGGCGAGGAAACCATGACCGGCGTTATCAGCCGCACTACTCCCTCGGGCTTTTTCGTGCGACTGGACGCCAACGGGCTGGAGGGATTTGTCAGCTGCAAGACCCTCGATGGCAAGTTCAGCTTCGATCCGATAACCCTGCGCCTGGTTCACAACAAGAATGGCCGCATGTTCCAGCTTGAGCAGCCCGTGACCGTTACCTTTGCCGGCGTCGATGACGAGCGCAAACAGATCCTGTTCAACCTGACGGAAACGCCGGCTGACGCCCCGGCGGCGGGCAAGGAATCTGACACCAAAGGCGATGCTTGAAAATCCGGCTTCGGAGCACCAACGTATTACCAGGGAACGCCCTGTTACCGTGGAGGTGAATCCGGATGCCTATCAGCCCGACTGAATTCCTCAAGAAGTACGGCTTCGAGGAGGAAGAAGAGGAGCGGGACCACAGCCTGCGCCACAACGCCATGGAGCATGCCAGGCGCTTGAAGCGCCCCCATGCCGGCACGCCTCATGACTGGGAAGAGTGGGAGCGTTACAAGAAAGAACACCCCGATGAGGTTGACGATGAGGAGGAGCAGAGCTGATACAGCTAGCTCTGCTCCAGCATCCTCGACAGGCGTTCATCTTTCGCCCGCCACTGTTCCGCCAGCCAGTTCTTGACGTTTCTGCGATGCTCCGCATCAGTGGCGTAGTCCCGGCCCTTGAGGTGATCCGGAATCGGGAAAGTATCGATCTCGATTTTCACTTCGCTGACCCTGCCACACATGAAATCCCAGAAGCTGGGTGCACCACCCGGATAGGCAATGGTCACATCCACCAGGGTGTCGATGGTGTCTCCCATGGCATCCAGCACAAAGGCTGCACCGCCTGCCTTGGGGGTCAGCAGATGGGTGTATTTTGATTTCTGCTGGTCATGCTTGGCCTGGGTAAACCGGGTGCCCTCCACAAAGTTCATGATGCTCACCGGGGTATAGCGGAACTTTTCGCACGCCTGACGGGTCGCTTTGAGGTCTTCACCGCGCTTTTCCGGGTGCTTGATCAGGTACTCGCGGCTATAGCGTTTCATGAACGGGAAATCCAGCCCCCACCATGCCAGGCCGATCACCGGCACCCAGATCAGCTGTTGCTTGAGAAAGAACTTGAGAAACGGCGCCCGGCGGTTGAATACCCGCTGCATGGCAAAAATGTCGACCCAGCTCTGGTGATTACTGAGCACCAGATACCAGCTTTCCCGTTTGAGTTTTTCAGCACCGTGTACGGTCCATTTGGTGCCATGGGTAAGCTTCATCCAGCCGGTGTTGCAGGCCACCCAGGACTCGGAGATCCAGATAATGGCTTTGGTGCAGAGCACGCGGAAGCCCTGGTGCGGGATGATGAGTTTGAAAATGGCCGGAATATAGAGGAGCAGGCACCAGAACAAGGTGTTGAGTCCCAGCAGGATGGAGCTGAGTACGCCGATGACCGGGGCTGGCAGAAAGCTGAGCATGGTTGTCCTGTTGTTGGTTTTATTGCGATGGCCAAATGATACCAATGGTTGGCGCGTTTGGGCAGTGGCCTGAAGTGACCGGTTTGCCATAGGTGATGGACGTTCTTGCCATAACCACGCGCTACCAGAGGTCAGAGTCCGGCCAGCGTATCAGGCAACTCCGATAAACTGCGAACCACCGCATTCGGCTGAATCCCCCAGTCCTCGAACACCTTACCGGCATCCCTCTGCACCCAGATGGCCATTAGCCCCGCTGCCCGGGCCCCGATCACATCCCAGGCATTGCTGGACACCAGGCACAGCGGCTGATCCATCGCCCCCGTCGCCCTTCGGGCATAGGCATACACCGCCGGATCCGGCTTGAAACTTTTTATGTCATCCACCGACACCAGCCCGTCAAACATCACCAGCAGATCGTTGTGCCCCAACACCTTCTTCAGAGCCGGGTAGGTACCGTTGGAGAACGCATACATCCGATAATGCCCCTCAAGGGACTTCAGCGCCGGCAAAGAATCCTCGAACGCCGGCAGGGACAGATAATCCCCCATCAGCTCATCCTCACGCTCCGCGCTCAGCTCAAGCCCATGACTCGCCATCGCATACCGCAGCGCCTGGCGGGTACAGGCGCCAAAATCCTCATACATCCGCATCAGGCCCTTGCGAAAGGAAAACTCCAGCTGCTTCTCCCGCCATTGGGAGCTCACCGATTCCGCAACCTCTCCCGCGTCCGGGGCCAGCAATTCGGCCATACCCATCGGGTCTACCAGGGTTCCGTACACATCAAACGCCAGTATCGGCTTCATCGGGCTCTCCTTTGTTATCCACTCAGCTTCACTACATCGTAAACCAAGCGACACCATGTTTTGAATGCTCACTCAAACTATTGGGCAAAAGGACCTCATACGCAAACCCCGTCCATACCGGCGCAGGAAAAACCCTGGTTCGTGGAGTACACTGCCATTCATGAACTCCATTGATACGTTTAACCTTGACATCCGCGCCCTCCGCACCTTCATCGCCGTGCTGGACGAAGGCAGTGTATCCCGGGCTGCCATACGCCTAGGCGTGAGCCAGTCGGCCGTCAGCCACACCCTGGACCGCCTGCGCGAGGCCCTGGGGGATGCCCTGTTCGTGAAATCCGGCCGCGGTATTGTGCCCACCCGCTACGCCATCCAGGCCGGGCCCCATATCCGCCAGATACTTGACGACCTCCATTCCCTGTCTTCCGGCCCGCCATTCACCCCGACAAGCGCCGAATTCACCTTCACCATCGCCGCCAACGACTACCAGCGCGATCTGCTGTTACCCGGCCTACTGTCGGTACTCCGGCGGCAGGCCCCCGGCATCCGCCTGCAGGTCATCCCCTCGGGCATACCCACCGCCGACATGCTGCGCAAGGACCTGTGCGACCTGATTGTTTCACCCCATGCCCCGGAAGCTACAGATATCATGCAGCGAGGACTGATGGCCGATCACATGGTGGTTTTTTACGACCCGGCTCACCGGCAGGCACCTGAATCCCTGGCGGATTACCTGAAAGCGGACCATATCGGCATCCTGTTCGGCACCGGTGAGAAAACGGCGTTTGAAGACTCTCTGTCGGCTCGTGGCCTGACCCGCCGAACGGCCGTCACCGTGTCCAACTTCTCTGGCCTGCCGGGCTTCCTGCGCGGAACCGACATGCTGGCGACGGCACCAAAGCGCATGAGTGAGCACTTACTAAAGGACTTTGCCTCGACGCCCCTGCCATTCGACTACAAACCCTTCACGCTGCTAATGCTCTGGCATAAACGCAACCAGAACGACCCCGCCCACCGCTGGATCCGCAACCACGTCAATGGCGTGGCAGCGACAATGAACGATCTCAACAGCTAACTCATCTGTGTTGTTCATACGTTGTATGAAACAGACGGCCGTTATCAGGGCCAGGTTAGTGCGTAGACTTGAACCATTGTTTCAGGAAGCGGCGGCGGATACGTCCTTCTGAAACCGTGCGGAGCCATGGATGGCGGAGCCGAGCGTACAGGGATGTATTCACAGCGTGTTTCAGAAGGACGTATCCGCCGCCGCGTTTCGAAAGTTATGTTCGAGAGCTACGCAGGAAAGAAGATGCTCGCATTAACCAGTGTATGGACAACGATATTATTGGCAGCCGCTGTCGCCCTCGGGCCGCTGGCGATTGATATGTATCTGCCGGCGTTGCCAAGTATGGGAGAGTCCCTGTCAGCCGGTACCGGGCAGGTTCAGCTTACGCTGAGCGTCTACATGGCAGGTTTTGCTCTGGCCCAGCTGGTCTGTGGTCCCCTCGCCGACCGTTTCGGGCGCAAGCCGATCATCATCGGTGGCTTTCTGCTGTTTGCGGTTGCCAGTGTTATCTGTGCCCTGGCCACCAACATTGAAACGCTGATCCTGTCCCGCTTCCTGCAGGCCCTCGGCGGCTCCGCCGGGCCTGTACTGGGCCGGGCGGCAGTGCGGGATATCTACTCCCCAAGGGATGCGGCGAAGATCATGGCCATTCTCGCCAGCATCATGGCCGTGGCACCAGCCATCGCACCCACCCTCGGCGGATTCATGGTGGTCGGACTGGGATGGCAGTCCATTTTCCTGGCGCTGGCTGGCTATGCCCTGGTGATGGCCGTGGTAATCGCGGTGGGCATTCCCGAGCCAATGCGTCCGGAGCACCGGCAGTCCCTGCGCATCGGCAGTCTGTGGAAAAACTACCGGGCAATTGGCTCTGACGTCAGTTTCCTGGGATACACCCTGACCAATTCCCTGACCTTCGCCGGTCTCTTTGCATTCCTTTCCGGATCATCGTTTGTGCTGATCGATTTCCTGGGAGTGAAGCCACAGCACTTTGGCCTGTTCTTCGCCTGTATCGTGGCCGGTTACATCGGCGGTAACCTGACTGCCATTCGCCTTGGCCGCCGCCTGGTGCCAGACCAGATTCTGGTCAGGGGTCTGTTGGTCTCGGTGGCCGGTGGCGGGCTGATGGCCGCCCTGTCGATGACGCAGGTCTACAACGTCTGGGCCGTGATCCTGCCCCAGTCCCTATTCATGATTGGCGTTGGCATGGTGCTGCCCCAGACCATGGCCGGCGCCCTGGCCAATTTCCCCAGCATGGCCGGCTCCGCCTCTGCACTTTTCGGCTTTACCCAGATGCTGGTGGCAGCCACCATCGGCATGCTGGTAGGGCACTTCCACGACGGCACCTCCCTGGTGATGGCGGCTACCATCGCCATTTGTTCCACCGCAGCCCTGGCCAGCTACCTGCTGCTGGTCCAGCGACATCCGGCACCCGGATTCGAGCCGGCCTGACACCGATTAATCGGGCGAATGGATGAAAAAGCATCCAAAATGAACTACACAGAGTAAGTTGTTTTGAAACAAATCCATCCGGCCAGAAACAGGGAGTTCCAAATGAGCAACGTAACACTCGGCGGCGATCCGATTACCGTCAGCGGCACCTTACCGCAAACAGGCGACACCGCCCCCGACTTCACGCTGACCACACAGGGCCTGGAAGACGTCACCCTCGACAAGTGGGCGGGCAAACGCAAGGTTCTGAATATCGTCCCCAGTGTCGACACCCCAACCTGTGCCACCTCCACCCGCAAATTCAACGAAAAAGCCAGCAGCCTGGACAACACCGTGGTGCTGGTTATCTCCGCCGATCTTCCATTCGCTGCCGGCCGTTTCTGTGGCGCCGAGGGCCTCGAGAACGTGATCACACTGTCCAGTTTCCGCAACTACAGCTTCCAGCAGGATTATGGCGTTGCCATTCAGGACGGACCGCTGGCCGGCCTGTGTGCCCGCGCAGTGGTGGTTCTGGATGAGGACAACAAGGTCCTGCACAGCGAACTGGTGGGGGATATCAAGGATGAGCCGGATTACGAGGCGGCACTTTCGGCGCTTTAATTTTCTGATCCGTTGAGGTTTGCTGTCGGATTACGGCCCGCCTGGGCCTGATCCGGCCTTCAAACTCACACCCCCTCCCCACCAGCCAAACCTGCTAGACTCTCGCCCCAGTTAAAACGCCAGGAACCAAAACCCCAACGTGACCAACGCCGACTCCAAAGCCAGCCTGCCGCGCCAGTTGTTTACCATGACCTGGCCCATGCTCTTCGGCGTGCTGTCGTTGATGACTTTTCAACTGGTAGACAGTGCCTTTATCGGCCAGCTCGGTCGGGACCCGCTGGCAGCCCTGGGCTTCACCCTGCCCATGCAACAGCTGATCATCGGACTGCAGGTGGGCCTGGGCATCGCCACCACTGCCATTATTTCCCGCACTCTGGGCGCAGGCGACCAGCTTCGAGCCGAGCGCCTGGGCGGCCTGGTGGTCACCGTGGGCGCAATTCTGGTGATGATTCTTTGCATTGCCATGTGGCTGCTGCAGACCCAGATCATGGCCGCCCTTGGCGCCGAACAGAGCCTGTTGCCGCTGATTCGCACCTACTGGATACCCTGGCTGCTCTCCGCCTGGACCGGGGCAATGCTCTATTTCGGCTACAGCGTGTGTCGTTCCCACGGCGACACCAAACTGCCAGGCTACATGATGGTGGCCACCAGCCTTGCCAATATTGCCCTCGACCCGCTTTACATCTTTGTTTTCGGCTGGGGTCTGCCCGGCGCCGCACTGGCCACGGTTACCGCGTTCGGTATTGGCTGCCTGTTCATCTACCCCAAACTGCTCCGTTGCGGCTGGTTGCGATTTGACCTGAAGCAGCTGGCCCTGGGCAAGGCACTCAGGCAGCTGAACGCCATTATGGCTCCTGCCATGGTCAGCCAGCTGATGCCGCCCGTTTCCGCCATGGTGGCCACTGCCCTGGTGGCCGGATTCGGATCAGCGGCGGTAGCCGCTTGGGGCCTGGGTACGCGCCTGGAGTTTTTCTCCATCGTGGTGGTACTGGCGTTGACCATGTCCATGCCACCCATGGTGGGGCGCATGCTGGGCGCCGGCGAACTGGGGCAGATCCGCAAACTCGTCCGGCTTGCCGTCCGCTTCGTGGTGGTCTGGCAACTGGCCATCGGCCTGATCTGGCTGATGGCCTCGGGGCTGGTATCGGAACTGTTCACCAGCGACCGGGAAGTAAGTGATGTGCTCGGCAGCTACCTCGTTCGCGTACCCCTAAGCTACAGCGGACTGGGCGTCTGCATGTTGATGGTATCGGTTTGCAATGCCCTCGGTCTGGCGATGCGGGCCCTGCTGGTTTCCACTCTTCGCCTGTTTCTGTGTTTTCTGCCTTTTCTCTGGTTCGGTGCACAGATTGGCGGCATCAATGGGCTGATGACCGGTGCCTTAGCTGGTAACCTGTTGGCCGGTGTCATGGCGTATGCTTTTTACCGCCAGGGCATCCGCAAACTGACGGCTCTGCACGCCGATTCTTGACTTATAAGAATGAAAAAATCTCAAAGATTGGCTATAGATGAAAAATGCTAATAAGCTGAATGCTTTGAAGAACTCACTCCTGACCGGCTGAATTCCGTTATGGACATTGGGCTTCTCGTCTTTTTGCCCGTACTGGGAGCGATTGCTTCGTTCCTATCAAGACTGAAGCGGCCCGGCCCGGATCACGTGCAGACCCACGCGCTGGTTGCGCTGATCGCCCCGGCCATCTGCCTGCTGCTTCTGCTCAGCTATCTTCCCCGGATCCAGACCGGCGAAGCCCTCGTCTATTCCCTGTCCTGGGTGCCCGCCATCGGCCTTGAACTGGCCTTCCGGCTGGACGGTCTGAGCTGGCTGTTTGCCACGCTGATTACCGGCATCGGCTGCCTGATCATTGTCTACGCCCGTTACTATTTTGCCGGCAAGGACACGGCAGGCCGCTTCTTCGTACTGATCCAGCTGTTCATGACTGCGATGCTGGGCATTGTGCTGTCGGAGAATCTGCTGTTCATGCTGATCTTCTGGGAGCTGACCAGTCTGGTGTCGTTCCTGTTGATCGGTTTTACCTGGTCCAGCCGCAATGCCCGCCGGGGTGCACGCATGTCGCTGGTAATCACCGGCGGAGGTGGCCTGGCCTTACTAGGCGGCATTCTGCTGCTGGGACAGATTGTTGGCAGCTACCAGATCAGCGATGTGCTGGCCGCGACCGATGTCATCGTCAGCGATGATCGCTACCCACTGACGCTGTCGCTGATTCTGCTGGGAGCCTTCACCAAGTCGGCCCAGGCCCCCTTCCACCTCTGGCTGCCCCACGCCATGGCGGCGCCAACGCCGGTGTCTGCCTACCTGCATTCCGCCACCATGGTGAAAGCCGGCCTGTTCCTGATGGCCCGCCTACATCCGGCCATGGGCGACACTGAACTCTGGTTCGGCCTGATTACCATTACCGGCATGGTCACTCTGATGGTCGGCGCCTTCGTCGCGATGTTCATGCACGACATCAAGGGCCTGCTGGCCTATTCGACCATTTCCCATCTGGGGCTGATCACTCTGCTGATAGGCATGGGCAGCGAGATGGCCATGGCGGCGGCCCTGTTCCACCTGACCACCCACGCCCTGTTCAAAGCCCCCCTGTTCATGATGGCCGGTATCGTTGACCAGGCCACAGGCAGCCGGGATATGCGCAACATCAACGGTTTGTGGCGAACCATGCCGATACTGATGCTGATCACCGCCGTGCCGGCGGCGGCCATGGCGGGCCTGCCACTGATGAGCGGCTACCTCAGCAAAAAGATGCTGTTTTCGGAGAGCCTTCTGGTCACCGCGCCCCACTGGGCCAATACCCTGATTCCGGCGTGGGTCACCGTCGCTGCCCTGTTTTCCGTGGCCTATTCCGTGCGCATTTTCCACAACGTGTTTTTCAACGGCCAACCGGTGGATCTGCCCCACTGGCCTCCCCGCAAGAAGCCATTCGGCATGCTGGTACCACTGTTTATCCTTGCGGCTGCCTCCCTGCTGATGGGTCTGGCACCGCAAGCCACCTACGACAGTGTGATTCACCTGGCGGTGATGGCTACTTCAATGAGCCATCTGCCGCTGTATGACTTTTCCGCCCTGTCGGGTGCCCAGGTGCCTGCCATGATGAGCATGATTGCGATGGTTGGTGGCATCGTGTTCTACCTTGCCCGCGGCCCCCTGGTTGCCATCCACCGCCAGTTACCGGAGGTGGATGCCAAGAATATCTTTGAGCAGATCATGCAGCAGTGCATCCGCTTCGCCCAGTCACTGGTCTACCGCCTGGAAAACGGTTCATTGCAGCGCTACCTGGCCTTTATTCTGGTCGCCGCCATCGCTCCTGCGCTGTGGATGCTCAGCGGTTACAGTGGCTGGCGAGGCCCGTCCGAACTGACCGACCTGAATGCCATGGTGGTGTTCGGTGCGGTTATCCTCTGCCTGTCAGCCATCGGCGTTGCACTGTTCCACCACCAGCGCCTGCCGGCGCTACTTCTGCTGTCGGTCACCGGCCTGTTTGTCACCCTGGCTTTCGCCCAGTTCTCAGCGCCGGACCTGGCACTCACCCAGTTGTCCGTTGAAGTCATGGCGGTGGTGATCATGATGCTGGCGCTGTCTTTCCTGCCCCAGACCTCACCCCGTGAATCCGGCGCCGGCCGAATCGTCCGCGACCTGAGCCTGGCCGGGCTGGCCGGAACCGGCGTGGGACTGCTTGCCTACGCGGTGCTGACCCGGCCGGCGGATACCATCTCGGGGTACTTCCTCGCCAACAGCGTTCCCGGTGGGGGTGGAACCAACGTGGTCAACGTTATTCTGGTGGACTTCCGCGGTTTTGACACGCTGGGGGAAATCACCGTGCTTGGCATTGCCGCTGTTGCCGTATTCGCGTTTACCCGGGACCTGCACCTGAAGGAACGGGTGGCCAGTGCCGGCACCGCAAAAGGCTTCGCCGAGCCCCACCCGATAATCCTGCAGATGGTCTCCCGTATGGCCCTGCCCATCGCCCTGCTGGTGTCCGCCTACATTTTCCTGCGCGGTCACAACATGCCCGGCGGCGGTTTTATCGCCGGGCTGGTGACCGCCGTTGCCCTCACGTTGCAGTACATGGCCGGTGGCCTGGTGTGGGCACAGGAGCGGATGCTCACCCATTTCCGCCCATTGATTGGAGCCGGCCTGCTGATTGCAACCGCTACCGGCCTGGGAAGCTGGGTGGTGGGTTACCCTTTCCTCACCTCGGCCTTCAGCCACATGGACTGGCCACTGATTGGCGAATTCGAACTGGCAACAGCGTTACTGTTTGACCTGGGGGTCTACACCACCGTGGTCGGGGCCACGCTGCTGATCCTGGCAAACCTCGGCAAACTGATGACCGTGGCCGGGCCCGGCCGGGAGGTTGGCTGATGGAACTGGTGATAGCCATTACCCTGGGCGTGCTGACCAGCACCGGCGTGTACCTGATACTCCGGGCACGCACCTTTTCGGTCGTGCTGGGCCTGACGCTGTTATCCCACGGCGTAAACCTGTTCCTGTTCAGCATGGGCCGGCTGACCACAGCCTCCCCGGCGGTGGTTGGACTGGTAAGCGACCCTACCGACCCACTTCCCCAGGCACTGGTACTCACGGCGATTGTCATCAGCTTTTCGATGACGGCCTTTGTGGTGGTACTGGCCCTGAAAGCGGCCGTGGAGCTGCGCAGTGATCACGTGGATGGCGAAGATCCGAACGAGGACCGCCAATGAACCACCTGATGATCCTGCCCGTGGTGATACCTTTGCTGACCGGCGCCTTCCTGCTGGTTATGTACCGCTACAATATCGGCCGCCAGCGCTCACTGGGCATTGGCTCCTGCCTGTTGCTGGTGGTCTTCGGGATCTGGGCGGTGCTCCAGGCCGGTGTCGCGGACTATACGCTGTACCGCCTGGGTAACTGGGCACCGCCCTTCGGGATCGTGCTGGTGCTGGACCGGCTCAGTGCCGTGATGTTGCTGCTGACGGCCCTGCTGAGCCTGTTTTGCGTACTCTATGCCAGTCGCGGCTCTGATCGGGAAGGCTCCCACTTCCACGCCCTGATGCAGTTCCAGCTTATGGGCATCAATGGCGCCTTCCTCACCGGCGATCTGTTCAACCTGTTTGTGTTTTTCGAGGTTTTGCTGATCGCCTCCTACGCGCTGTTACTCCACGGTGGTGGCCGGGCCCGCAGCCGGGCGGGCCTGCACTACGTGATCATCAATCTGGCCGGCTCGGCTCTGTTCCTGCTGGCGCTGGGTATTCTTTACGGTCTCACGGGCACTCTCAACATGGCTGACCTGGCCCACAGGATTGCCAACGCCCCGGAGGCAGACCTGCCGCTGCTGAAAGCGGCCTCGCTCCTGCTGATGGTGGTGTTCGGCATCAAGGCCGCCCTGCTGCCATTGCTGTTCTGGCTACCAAGGGCCTACTCCGCTGCCAGTGCGCCGGTCGCTGCCCTGTTCGCCATCATGACCAAGGTGGGGTTTTACGCCATGGTGCGAGTGTTTCTCGTGGTTTTCGGTCTCGATGACGGGGCGCCCGCCAACGGCACTGTCATGGCATGGCTCTGGCCAACGGCGCTGATCACACTGGCGCTTGGGGCCATAGGCGTACTGGGTGCTGCCAGCCTGCGGACACTGACGGCCTACATGGTGATCGTGTCCGTGGGCATACTGATGGCGACCCTCTCGCGCAACGACGAGCAACTGCTTGCCGCCAGTCTTTTCTACCTGCTGCACAGTACCTGTATGACGGCGGTGTTCTTCCTGCTGGCAGATCTGATCGGGCACTATCGCGACGACGGTTACGACCGTTTCTCGATCATCTCACCCCTGGCCCACCGCTGGGTTCTGGGCACTGTATTTCTGGTGGCCGCCGTCAGCATGGCCAGCCTGCCACCCTTCAGCGGGTTCGTCAGCAAGGCGTGGATTCTGCAGTCATCCCTGCAATTACCAGGGTATCTCTGGCTGTGGGCTGCCATCCTGATTTCCGGCCTGCTGATCATCGCCGCCCTCAGCAGGGCCGGCTCAGGCTGGTTCTGGCGGCCCCAGGAGCACTCGGCCACCCACGCCCGCACCGTCGCCAAAACCCGGGGGCTGGATCATGCCCGCACTGCCACCGTCTGTGTGATGGTTGCCATCAGTTTCTCTCTTGCGCTTTTCGCCCAACCGGTCATGGACTACCTGGAGGCCGCGGCAAAACTTGTTTACCAGCCGTCCGGCTACGTGAATGCGGTGCTGGGCGATTACATCCGCCAGGGCGGGGAGGTGGCTGAATGACCCGTCGCGAATTCTGGCTGCCAAGGCCGCTATTCTCGCTGTTTTTGGCGGTGCTATGGTTATTGATGGTCAACAGTTTTTCGGTGGCGCACATGCTGCTCGGGCTGGCCCTGGGCCTGTTCATCCCCTTTATAACCCGGGCATTCTGGCCGGAGCAGGCGAAAGTGCGCTATCTGCTGCCTCTGCTCAGATACTTTCTGGTGTTGATGGTCGATATAGTGCGCTCAAACCTGATCGTGGCAAAACGTATCCTCTGGTACCCCAATCAACTGACGCCGGGTTTCGTTACCTACCCCCTGGAGCTCGATGACGATTTTGCCATCACCATTCTGGCGAGCACCATCTCCCTGACACCGGGCACGGTGACGGCTCATTACGACAGCGACGCCGGGACCCTGCTGATTCACTCCCTGCATGTTACCGACGAGGATGAACTGGTGTCCCAGATCAAGGAACGCTACGAACGGCCATTAAAGGAGATCTTCCAGTGATTGGTACCGTGATTCCGGTCGTGATCGGCGTGTTCTGTATCGCTGTGCTTCTCAACCTCTACCGGCTGGCCATCGGGCCTGATATTGTCGACCGGATCCTTGCCCTGGATACCCTGATGATCAACAGCATTGCGTTGATCGTACTGGCAGACATCCAGATGTCCCTGGGCATTCTGTTCGAGGCGGCCCTGCTGATTGCGCTGATGGGGTTCGTCGGCACCGTAGCCATGACCAAGTACCTGCTGAGGGGGGATGTGATCGAATGAATGGTTCCGAGATGCCGCTGCTGCTGGAGCTGATAATCACTTTCTTCCTGGTAACCGGTGCCATCGTGGCGCTGATCGGTTCCATTGGTCTGGCGCGCCTGAAGGATGTCTACATGCGCCTGCATGGCCCCACCAAGGCCAGCACCCTTGGCGTGGGCTGTATTCTGGTAGCCTCGTTGCTGTATTTCAGTTTTCTGAAAGGCGGACTGTCGGTGCACGAGGCGCTGGTCGCCCTGTTCCTGTTCGTGACCGCACCGGTCAGCGCCCACATGATGGCCAAGGCGGCGCTGCACCGGAAACTGAAGTGTTCTCCCCGGACCCGCAAGGGACCGCCGGATCAGTGACCGGCAAATCGTGCCCGGAAGCTCTCCGGCATGGGCACAACAGATTTGCGCTGATAGTTGAAGAATACGAAGCCGTATTTGGCCAGGGCCACTGGCTGCCCGCTTTCAGCCTTGGTGACCCGAAACACGAAATCGCCACCATATTTGTTGAAGTCCACTAACCCCACCTCAAACCTCAGCATCTCCGGAAAGAAGGACTCGGATTGGTACATGGTCGCCAGGTCGGTGACGATGATGCCCACGCCGTCTTTATCGGCCTCCTGAACGCCATAGTTCACCAGAAACTGGGCCCTGGCTTCGGACAGCATGGAGATGAGGGCATCGTTGCCCAGGTGGTTGGCACCGTTGATATCGGTGATGCGAACCGGCATCTTGGTTTCAAAATAAAAGGCATCATCCGGAAAAGAGAGCTTGATACGGGCCAAAGTTGGATTCCTGTCTGGAGAAGTTGCAGCTGCAGCCAATGATACTTGGTTGTTATCCTCCCTTCACGCGAGACAGTTTGCCTGACATTGGTTATCTTGGTAGCCAGGCTCCGGCGCTTTCAGGCTTTGGGAGCGGCGGAGATGGGGAGAGGTCTTTCAAAACACGCTCAAGCACATCCCTGTGGCGCTTGAGCTCCGCCATCCATGGCTACGCACAGTTTTGAAAGAACTCTCCCAATCCCCGCTTCAAACTTTAACGCGCACCTGAATCACTAAAATAAATCAACGGACATTCTATGGATATTCGCCCTGCTGCAACGCTGGTTCTGACAAAAGATACTGCCAATGGTCTGAAGGTACTGTTGCTGCAACGAACCTGGGAAGCCGTCTTCATGCCCGGATTCTTTGTCTTTCCCGGTGGCTCTATCGACGAGCAGGATATAAAAGGACGTGCACATGCCATAGGCCGTGGCGATACAGATATCAGTCAGACCATGAGCCTGGACGAAGGCGGAGCTGACTATATGCTGGCGGCGGTCAGGGAGTGTTTTGAAGAAGCCGGCATTCTGGTGGCGCAGGACCAGGATGATCGAGAAGTAACGACCGGGCACCCGGTTCATCAGGACCGGATGGCGTTATTCAGGGGTGAATTGACGCTGTCGGAGGTTTGCCAGCGGCACAAGTTGACGATTCCGCTGGACCGGCTGGCCTATCTGGGGCACTGGATTACCCCTCCGGGGCCGCCCCGCCGGTTTGATACCCGGTTTTTCGTAGCGGTGTCGCCGGAAAATCAGCTGGCCAGCCATGACGGAGTGGAGACCATTGATAATGTCTGGCTGAGCCCTGCAGAAGCACTGGAAGATCATCGCAGCGGGCGGCGTCTATTGGGCCTGCCCACTATCCGTACGCTGCGGGTGCTGAGCGATTTCGACACCACCGGAGAGGTGATGCGTTACGCCCACGCCAATCCGCCCGAGCCGTACCCCAGCAAGTCATGGCCGGCGCTCAAGAAGGGCAGGCCGGTGCTGCTGGAACCGGGAGCACCGGCCTATGACGAAGCCGCCAAGCTGGACCCGGAAGGCGAAGGCTCGACCCATGCCGAGATTGTTCCCGGTGAGCCGGTGGAAGTGGCCGCCGGTGTCGTGCGGCTGACAGCGCCTAATCCGGGGATGATGACCGGCCCGGGCACCAACACCTATGTGCTGGGCCACAAACGTTTTACAGTGCTGGACCCAGGGCCGGACAACCCGGCCCACATTGAACGGATCCTGGAACTCACCGGCGGGGCGATCGATCAGGTGGTGGTTACCCACACCCATCAGGATCATTCACCCGGCACTGTGGCACTGAAAGCCAGAACCGGGTGCCGGGTTTATGGCCAGCCGGCACCGGCCGGTGCCGCCCAGGACCCGACCTTTGCGCCAGACGAGGAACCTGTCCACGGAGATGTGATCAAAACCGACGCAGGCTCGCTGAAAGTGCTTCACACCCCGGGCCATGCCTCCAACCACCTGTGTTACCTCCTCCTGGAACAGGAGCTGCTGTTTTCAGGGGATCATGTCATGCAGGGCTCCACGGTGGTGATCAATCCCCCGGACGGCGACATGAAGGCCTACCTTGAATCGCTCTATGAGCTGCTGGACGAACCAGTACGTTTCATTGCCCCGGCACACGGCTTTCTGATGGGGCACCCGGAAGCGGTTGTTGATTACCTCATTACCCATCGCCTCGCGCGCGAGCACAAGGTGGCCCGGGTTCTGAAAAGCCAGACCAGAACCACTCTGAAGGATCTCACAGCGGAAGCGTACGATGACGTGCCGGGCGCTCTTCACGGGGTGGCTGCACGCTCGGCGCTGGCCCATCTGTTGAAGCTGGAAACGGAGGGAAGGGCGGCCAGGGAGGGCGAGACCTGGCATGCCACATCGCACACCTGAGCCCAGGCCTGCTCTCAATTGTCTCTCATGGCATGGCTCCATCCGGGGCCATGCTATTTCTTGGCGATAATCCACACCGCGTGAACAATGCCGGGAATGTAGCCGAGAAGGGTCAACAGGATGTTGATCCAGAAGTGCTTGCCTATCCCTACCTGTAAAAAAACACCCAACGGCGGTAACAAAATCGCAATCAGAACTCGCAAAAGATCCATAGAGTTAACTCCCTTTCAGACGTATAACAGGTACAGAACCGTAACAGGCGTCCTGTAGACTCCACCAATAGGTCATTTTGCGGAAATACACAAAAACTTCATGAAAACGGCATTAAACCTTTGTCACAGCGGTATTCAGGGAACTTAGCGGCCATTATCCTTGTCCCGTCCTGCCAATACCGGACACCTGGCCCCGAATGGCCGTCAACCTGAGAGAAATTATGCTGTACCGCTGGCTGACACCACTGTTCCGCGCTGGCCTGATACCCGCACTCTGCGGCAGCCTTGTAGCCCTGCCGACTGCCCATGCAGAACAAACTGACAGCTCTGTGAAACAGGACATCCTCATTGCAGAACTTGCCGAGGACGAAAATGTCGAGGACGTCGAGCAGTCCGAACCGCTGCAGTTACTGGAACCGCAAGCGCCTGCAGAACAGCCTGTATCGCAGGAAGAAGCGTCCATCCTGTCGCTACTGGGCTCAGAGGTGCCGCCCGGAACCGCCACACGGCTGTCGTGGTCACCGGCTATCCAGGGAGCCGGCCTGTCCCAGCCAACCCCCGTGCTGGTGGTCAACGGCGCCAAGCCGGGCCCCACCCTGTGCCTGACCGGGGCTGTTCACGGCGATGAGCTTAACGGCATCGAGATCATTCGTCGCACCGTCTATGACCTGGAGCCGGCCAAACTCTCAGGGCGCGTTATCGGAGTTCCCATAGTCAATCTGCCGGGCTTTCAGCAGGGCAGCCGCTACCTGCCCGACCGCCGCGACCTTAACCGGCATTTCCCCGGCAGCGCCGACGGCAGCCTGGCCGACCGGATTGCCCACTCGCTGTTCGAAAACGTGATTCGTCATTGCGACATGCTGGTGGACATCCACACCGGCTCCCTCAAGCGCACCAACCTGCCCCAGCTGCGCGCCGACATGAACAATCCCGATGTGGCGGAGCTGACCCGCGGGTTCGACCGCATGGCGGTGGTTCACAGCACCGGTAGCAGCGGCATGCTCCGGTTTGCCGCCATTGACGCCGGCATCCGCGCTGTCACCATGGAAGCGGGCGAGTCCCTGAGAATCCAGGAGCACCAGATCAAGGCCGGGGTCAACAGCCTGACCAGCCTGATGGACAGGCAGGGCATGATTTCAAGAATGTTTGTCTGGGGGGACCCGGAGCCGGTGTATTACAACTCTGAATGGGTACGGGCCGAACATGGCGGCATCCTGTTCAGTGAGACCAAACTGGGCGACAAGGTCGACGAGGGTGAAATCCTGGGCTACGTGTCCGATCCCATCACCAACGCCCAGCACACGATAAAAGCCAGCAGCAACGGTCGGGTCATCGGAATGGCCGTGGATCAGGTTGTCATGGCGGGTTTCGCCGCCTACCACGTAGGTACGGAGGCAGAAGTGCCCGCAGAGTAGTATCCTGTCGGGCTCCTGAAATACTTCAGGAATCCGACAGGAGTCCGCGTGTCTTCAGAAACCTCGAAACCACCTCTGTGGCTGGCCTATATCGGCCTTGTCCTGACGCCCCTGTTCTGGGCAGGCAATGCGGTTGTTGCCAAGGGCGTGGTGGGCGAGATTCCGCCGCTGTCCATGTCCTTCTGGCGATGGGTTATCGCCCTGGCAATCCTGCTGCCGTTCGGCTTGCCCGGCGTCTGGCGCCAGCGCCAGACCATTCGACAGCACTGGCTGTCAATGCTGGCACTGGCCACTTTCAGCGTCGCCGCCTTCAACTCCCTGCTCTATTTTGCCGCAGTTACCACCACGGCCACCAATATCGCGCTGATAAACGCCACCATTCCCATCATGGTCGCATTACTGGCGTGGCTGCTGTTGGGTGACCGCACCCGTCCGGTGCAGGCACTGGGTATCGCACTGGCAGTGCTGGGCATTGTAGCGGTGGTCGCCCGCGGGGATCTTTCGGTACTTACCGGCCTGCAGGCACAACCGGGCGACCTGATCATGGTACTGGCGGTGTTCAGCTGGGGTCTGTTTTCAGTGCTGCTTCGCCGCCAGGCCGTGCCGCTGCCGCCGCTGACGTTCCTGACCGTCCAGATTGCCTGCGGCACGATGGTGATCCTGCCGTTCTACCTGGCGGACCTGCTGTTTTTCTCCGGCGGGTTCGACCTCAACCGGCAAACCGCATTGCCGATGATGTATTTTGCCATCTTCCCGGGCATTCTGGCGTACGGTTTCTGGAACCACGGCGTGCACCGGGTCGGGCCGGCAAGAGCGGCCATCTTCATGTACCTGACCCCGGTGTTCGCGTCGGTGATGGCAGGGATTTTCCTGGGCGAGCGGCTCGGGCTTTCCCACATTATTGGCGGCCTGCTGATCCTCGCCGGTCTTTTTCTGGCTACCCGCACCACCGGGCTTCGCCGCAAACACCGCTGGACCGGTGGAGAAAATTAACCCGGCAGTGTCGCCATCGCCTGCCGGATCTGTTCAAGGGCGGTCTCCAGCACCCGCCGCGGGCAACCAATATTCATGCGCATGAACCCCCTGCCGGCTTCGCCGAAGGTGATTCCCGGGTTCATTCCGACGCCCGCGCGGTGCACAAAGAACTGTTTCAGTTCCGGGTCAGTCATCCCCAGGGAGCAACAATCCAGCCATAACAGATAGGTGCCCTCAGGCTCTGTTACCCGAATGCCGGGCAGGTGTCGCTGAACATAGTCGATCACGAAATCACGATTACCCTGCAGGTAGGCCATGAGTTGCTCAAGCCAGGCACCACCGTTCCGGTAACCGGCCTCGAAACCGGCGATGCTGAAGGGATTACACTGGTTCATGTGCATGCCATCGAAAACAGTTTGCAGTGCCTTGCGATGGGATTCGTTGGCCACCACCAGCGCCGACAGCCCCAGCCCCGGCATATTGAAGGTTTTGCTGGGTGCCACAGCGGTAACCAGGGCATCATCCGGGCCGGCCAGGCGCGCCAGTACATGATGGCCAGGCCTGTCCGGGTACACCAGGTCACAGTGGATCTCATCCGCCAGCACCATCAGATTATGGCGCCGGGCAATCGCCAGCACCGCCCTGAGCTCGGCTTCGCTCCACACCCGTCCCACCGGATTGTGGGGCGAACACAGCAACAGTACCCGGGCATCGTCCCGCGCCGCGCAAGCCTCAAGGTGTTCCAGGTTCATCCGATAGCGGCCATCCACCCGTTCAAGCGGATTTTCGATCGCTGCGCGGCCGGTTTTCTGAACGGCGCTGAAAAAGGGAGGGTAGACCGGTGGCTGGATAATGACGCCCTCGCCCTCCTCGGCAAACGCCAGTGCCGCGGCGTAGAGTGAAGGCACCACGCCCGGAGCCATCAGGATCCAGTCCCGCTCGATGGTCCAGCCATGATGGATTTCGAACCAGTCGATGATGGCCGCGTACAGGCTCTCCGGAAACAGCGTGTAGCCATAAACCGGATGCCCGGCCCTTTTCTCCAGCGCCTGCGTAACCGCCTCCGGCGCCGGGAAATCCATATCTGCCACCCAGAGGGGGATCACATCCTCGCGGCCGAATACCGCCTTGCGGGCATCGAACTTTACCGAGCAGGTATTTTCCCGCGGAAGGAGCCTGTCAAAGGAATCTGGCACGAAGGGCCTCCATGATGACGTCAACAAAAAGGTAATGAGTGCTGTCGTCATTCTGGGGCAGGAGTGTTAACAGCCGCAACCGCAGGGCCCATCTTTGGTCGCAAGGATGCAGGTTTTGCTTGCCCGTTACCGCCAATAATTGCGAACCTACCGGATTATTTGTGCATCCCGGTGCTTTTTCGGAGCCAATACATGCTTGCCCAGATCCTGTCCACGATGTTGCCGGTTTTCCTGATTGCCGGTTGCGGCGCGCTTTATGGCCGCTACCGCAGTCCCGATATCCAGGGCCTGAACACCCTGAATATGGAGCTGTTCGTACCCATGCTGGTGTTCGCGGTGCTGGCAGACCAGAAGGCGCCGCTGCAGGAATATACCAGCCTGGCGCTCGCGGCGACGGTGGTCGTTCTGGGGTCCGGGATTATTCTCTATCCCCTGGCCAGGGTTCTGAAGCTGAACATCAAGACCTTCCTGCCACCGATGATGTTCAACAATTCAGGCAACATGGGCCTTCCGGTGCTGGTGTTCGCGTTCGGGGACGCGGCCCTGCCGGCTGCCATCGTGCTGTTCATTGTTGAGATGCTGCTGCATTTTTCCGTGGGCCTCTACATGCTGGACCCACACACCTCCATTCTCAGGCGACTGCGCCTGCCCATCGTGTTTGCCAGTATCGCGGGCCTGGTGGTGAACGTCAGCGGGGTTCCCCTGCCCGAATGGTTCCTGGAAACCCTCAACATGCTCGGTGGCGTTTGCATTCCGCTGATGCTGTTTGCCCTGGGCGTACGCATGCTGGATGTGGATTTCAGCGACTGGAAACTGGGCATGCTGGGCGCCATTGCCTGCCCCGTCTCGGGCCTGCTCCTGGCCTGGCCAATGGTCGCGATTCTGGACCTGCCCGGCCTTCAGGTGGCGGCCCTGTGGGTCTTCGCCGCATTACCGCCAGCGGTGCTCAACTACATGGTAGCGGAGCAGTACCGGCAGCAGCCCCACAAGGTGGCGTCGCTGGTGCTGATCGGCAACCTTGGAAGCCTGGTGGTTATGCCCATTGTGCTCGGACTGGTGTTTGCTGCCGGCTATGTCTGAAACCGTTGCGGTCGTACGCGCTTCCCGCCCCAATTTTCTGGTGCTCGCCCCGCTGTGTGCGGGGCTTGGCGTTGCCGTGGCCTGGCAGCAGGGTGAGGCCCCCGCGTTACTGGATACCCTCCTGGTACTGATAGGGGCCGTGCTGGCCCACACGGCGGTGAATCTACTCAATGAATACGAGGACTTTACCTCGGGGCTGGACCTGATCACCCGGCGCACCCCGTTTTCCGGTGGCAGTGGGGCGCTTCCGGAGATACCCTCAGCCGCAAAACGGGTTCTGATCGCCGCTCTGGGCACACTGGCACTGGTGGTCGGCATCGGCCTGTACTTTCTCTGGCTCCGGGGGCTACCGATGCTGGTCCTCGGTGCCGGCGGCGTTGTGCTGGTCTTGACCTACACCCGCTGGATTACCCGCTCGCCTGCCATCTGCCTGGTTGCTCCGGGGCTGGGCTTCGGCCCGGTGATGATTCTGGGCAGCCTGATCGCCCTGGACGCCCGCCTGGATACGGCGGCGCTCGTCGTTTCCCTGATCGTATTGCTGCTGGTGAGCGAACTGCTGCTGATCAACCAGATACCGGATGCCGACGCAGACCGTAAAGTCGGACGCCGGCATCTGGTCATTACCGTGGGGAAACCGACCGCCGCCCGTCTCGCCGGCAGCCTGTTACTGGCCGCTTATGGCGTACTCACAGCGGGGGTGTTGACTGGTGGGTTACCCGGGTGGAGCGCCCTTGCACTGGCACCGCTGCCGGCAGCCCTGTGGATAAATCTCAGGCTGCCGGCCGCGGTCACCCACCCTCAACAACTTAATACCCTTCTGGGGCTAAACGTTGCGGTACTGCTGGCAACCCTGGCGTTACTGGTACTGGGTATCAGCCTTTAAGCCGGAATACGCTGACCCGCCCGCTCAACTGCTCAGCCAGTGTGGCAAGATCGCGGCTGGCGCCGGCGACCTGCTCGGAACCGGCGGACGTTTCCACGGTAGAGTCGTGAATACGGCTGATGTTGCGGTTTACTTCCTCGGCAACACTGCTCTGCTCCTCCGCTGCGCTGGCGATCTGGGCATTCATGTCATTGATCTCACTCACTTCCTGGCGGATCTGCGTCAGTGCCTGTTGGGCGGAACGGGTCTTCTCCACGGTGGTTTTGGCCAGGTCGCGACTGGTCTCCATCACGTCCGCTGCTTCCGCGGCGCCGGTCTGCAGTTTGCCGATCATCTCCTGGATTTCACGGGTGGAGTCCTGGGTACGGGTCGCCAGTGAGCGCACCTCGTCGGCCACTACCGCAAAGCCACGACCATGGGTACCCGCCCGGGCCGCTTCGATGGCCGCGTTCAGGGCCAGCAGATTGGTCTGCTCAGCGATGGCGTTGATCACTTCAATGATCTTTTCAATATTCGCGCTGTCGTCGGATACCCGGTGCACGGTCACCGCCGCTTTCTCGAGGGTGTCTGCCAGCTCTCCGATAGAAGCGGCTGTTTCCTGGACCACCCGGTTACCGGTTTCCACCTCCTGATCCGCCTTGCCAGTCGCTGTTGCCGCACTGGAGGCAAATCCCGCCACTTCGTTTACCGTAGCCGCCATCTGGTTGATGGCGGTTGCCATCTGCTCGGCTTCTTCGGACTGGATGCGAATCTGGCGGTTGTTGTTGTCGGACGTGGACAACAGTTCCGAGGAGCTTCTGGACAGTTCCATTGCCGACTGACGGACCTCGCTGATAATTCCGGCGAGCTGTTCCACCGTATCCCTGAGTGCGCCCATGACGCTGTCGGGATACCTGGTCTGAATATCCTGGTCGAGTATACCGTCCGAGAGCCGGCGGATGGCATCGGCGACCTCTTCAGGCTCCGCACCCAGGGTAGAGCGTATCTTGCGGATAATAAGCACCGCCACGACAATGCTCAGCAACACGGCAAAACCGGTGACCAGGAAAATCACTCTGTTGAAGTTGCCCGCGGCATCCCGCACCGCATCCACGTTGGTGGTAATAAACGCTTCCTGGTGATCGATAAACGCGTTTATGCGGTCGAGCCAGGTGGTGTAGGCGGGCGAAACTTCCTCCAGCAGAAATTCCTGCGCTTCATCAATACGGCCATCCTGGCGGATGTTGAGCAACTTCTCGGTCAGCGCCAGGGTGGTGCGCTCAATGGCCTTGATGTCCGCCAACAGATCCTTTTCACGGTCGGTGGCTCCGGCGGACCGGAACAGCTGGTCCATGGGTCTGGCAGACTCCACGTAGAAATCCTTCAGGCGCTGGATATCCTGGAGGTGTGTCCTGAGGGCACGGTCGTCCCGCACCAGGACCGCATCGCGAATCGCAATGGCCCGGTCGTGAACGCTGCCGCGGAAGTTGATGGCGTAACGCTGCTTTACGGCAGCGTCATCGCCCACTTCAGTGAGAGTCGTGTCGATGAAACCAACCCGGTGATTACCGATAAGACTGACGAGAACCATCAGGGAAAGAATAAGGCCAAAACCCAGGGCGAGTCGTTTGGCGACAGTGAGTCTGTTGAACATGATCTACTCCGGCTGCTCATAACCATAAATCGAATCTTTGTATTCCGAGATCCTGCAAAATCGGATCAATAGATCAGATCGTCAACCGTAATCTTTAACAATTATTTTCATTGCTACATACCGTTACATTCTGCAGCAATTGCCTACCATAACCGGCGGATACGCTTGCAACAGCCCGGGCTTTCGCCGAAGGTAAGGCTATTCAGGTTGAATTTCATTTCGATACGGAGATCCGCCCATGAGTGTTCTGCTTCTCCTCCTCAGTGCGCTGGTACTGATCTACCTCGGCATCGGCGGCACCACCGCCGCCACAGTCCTGGTAATCGCAACGGTTGTCGGTCTTTTCCAGGATGGCTGGCACATCCTCAGTATTCTGTTCGGTGGCGGCCTTCTGGCCCTGAGCCTGGTACTGCTGATACCGGGAGACATACGGCGCGAGAAGTTGAGTGCGCCGCTTCTTGGCTGGGTGCGAGGCAGGCTGCCCAAGCTCTCCGACACCGAGGAGGAGGCCCTCCGTTCGGGCTCTGTGGACTGGGACGGGGAACTGTTTTCCGGCCAGCCCGAGTGGTCAAAGTTACTGGACGCAAAACCCGCTCATCTATCCAGTGAGGAGCAGGCCTTTCTCGACGGGCCGGTGGAAAAACTCTGCGACATGCTGGATGACTGGAAAATCACCCACGAAGACTACGACCTGCCCAACAAGGTCTGGACGTTCATTCGTGAGAACGGTTTCTTTGGTCTGATGATCCCCAAAGAACAGGGCGGCAAAGGCTTCTCACACACCGCGCATTCCGAAATCGTGATGAAGATTTCCACTCGCAGCGTGTCCGCCGCCGTCACTGTCATGGTGCCCAACTCCCTCGGCCCGGGGGAGCTGTTGATGGAGTACGGCACCGATGCCCAGAAAGAACATTACCTGCCGCGACTTTCCAGCGGCGAGGAAATCCCCTGTTTTGCACTGACCTCCCCGGTGGCCGGTTCCGACGCCGGTGCCATTCCGGACAAAGGCATCGTCTGCAAGGGTCAGTGGGATGGCAAGGAAGTGCTGGGGCTGAAAGTTACCTGGAACAAGCGCTACATTACCCTGGCGCCGGTTGCCACACTGATTGGACTGGCCATCAAGGTGTACGACCGGGACAGGCTGCTGGGTGACTCCGATGAGATCGGGGTGACCTGTGTGATGATTCCCCAGGACCTGGAAGGCGTTCACTCCGGTGCCCGTCACCTGCCCATGAATACCGTGTTCATGAATGGCCCCACCTGGGGCAATGACGTCTTCATCCCCATGGACCAGGTTATCGGCGGCCAGGACATGCTTGGCAAGGGCTGGAAGATGCTGCTGGAATGCCTGTCCATCGGCCGTTCCATCTCGCTGCCGGCCCTGGGCACCGGCGCCGGCAAGGTCGCCAGCCTGGCCACCGGCTCCTACGCCCTGACCAGGGAACAGTTTGGCCGTTCCATCAGCCAGTTCGAGGGGGTTCAGGAAGCCCTTGAGCCGATCGCCGGTTACACCTACATGATGGACGCCGCGCGATTACTCACCTCCGGCATGCTGGACCGGGGCGTGCGCCCCTCCGTGCCTTCAGCGGTGCTCAAGTACCGCAATACCGACCTGATGCGGATTGTAATCAACCACGCCATGGACGTGGTGGCCGGCCGGGGCGTGATTACCGGGCCCCGCAACTTCCTCGCCCGTGCCTACCAGGCAGTGCCCATCGGCATCACCGTTGAAGGCGCCAATATCCTCACCCGCAGCCTGATGGTGTTTGGCCAGGGGGCAATTCGCTGCCACCCGTTCATTGTCGAAGAAATCGAAGCGGCAGGCATGGAAGACAAGAAGGCGGCGGTCGAGAAATTCGATGGCATCTTCTACCGCCATATCGCCCACACCACCCGCAATGCCCTGCGATCATTGGTACTCGCCCTGACCGGCGGCTTGCTGGAACCGGTTCCGCGCCAGGGCAACATCCAGTCCAGCTATCGTCAGCTGGCCCGGTTTTCGGCCGCCTTTGCACTGATGACGGATGTCACTCTGCTCACCGTTGGCGGCGGCCTCAAGGCCCGCCAGCGCCTGTCCGGGCGGATGGCAGACTGCCTGGTACACCTGTATTACGCCACCGCGGTCATCAAGCAATGGCACGAGGAAGGCTACCCGGACGACCAGCGCCCTCTGGTGGACTGGTGCCTGCAAACCAGCCTGCGGGATCTCAAGACGTCCATGCGCGAACTGATCATCAACTTCCCGGTGCCTCTGCTGCGCTGGCCGATGCGGATACTGGTGTTCCCACTGGGCGCTACCGGCCTGAACGGACCCAGTGACACGCTGGGCGCGGAAGTTGCCGCCAGTATCGTCAAGGACACGCCCCTGCGCCAGCGCATCAGTCGTGGCAGCTACGTCAATACCGATCCGGAAGACCCGCTGGGTCGCGTGCTGAACGCCTACCGGCTGGCCAACGAAACTCGCGACATGCGCGCGCGCCTCCACGAAGCCCTTCGTAACCGTGATGAAGACGAGCTGGGCGGCATTGATCTGCTGATGGGACATCAGCGCAAGGAACTGGTGGACTGGGCCTGTGATCAGGGTGTTGTGAAGAAGGAAGAATGCGACAAGCTCCTGGAAGCCCTGGAGGCCCTCTACGACGTCATCCGCGTGGACGCGTTTGATGCCGATGGCCTGAAAGCGCTGTCGCGATGCGCCAAGGGCAAGCGTAAAGTCGTGGAGCGTCCCCCCAGAGAAGAAGAGTAATCTCTTTCAGCCGGACCCGGTTCACCGGGTTCGGCTGTCATCCCGCCTCAATCTTAGCCCCACGCCACGCCATTATTGCTTTCACCTTTTACCGCAATTGCCAAATCCTATGAAAACAGCCCCGCAAAGCACTTTTTCTCAAGAACTTTTAGTTATAAAATAGGTTTTAGTTATTTCATTTAAGAATATATAGATATTCCGGCAGGCTATATGAAACTTCAATTCAGCCAGGTCACCAAGTCCTTCGGCGATCTGAATGTGATCAGGCAATTCGATACCACCATCCGCAACGGCGAGATCGTTGCCCTGGTAGGCCCATCCGGTTGCGGAAAATCCACGCTGTTACACATGCTGGCCGGACTTCAGCAGCCTTCTACGGGTGCCCTGACTGCGGACGGCGCCTCGGTAGCCAGGCCCTCACCTGAACGCACGCTGGTGTTCCAGGAACACGCCCTATACCCGTGGATGACCCTGCTGGACAACGTGGCCCTGGCGCTGGAGTTCCAGGACAAACCCCGCGCCACGTCCCTGTCAGAGGCGCGTAAATGGTTGTCACGGGTCAGGCTTGTGGGTTTTGAAGACTATTACCCCCATCAGGTTTCCGGGGGCATGCGGCAGCGTTGTGCCCTGGCCCGGGCCTTTATTGCCCGCCCCAAGGTACTGCTGCTGGACGAGCCTTTCGGTGCCCTGGATGCGCTGACCCGGATGACCCTGCAAAGCGTCCTCAAGGATCTGATCGAGGAAGAGCGACCCACTGTGGTTCTGGTCACCCATGATGTGGATGAAGCCCTCTATCTGGCAGACCGGGTGCTGGTTTTCAGCCAGCGCCCGGCCACCGTCCTCAAGGAAGTTGAACTGGGGCATATTCCCAAAACCCACGACCTGTCCGCTTTTGCCGATGTCCGTCGGGAAGTACTGAACCTGCTGGGCATTGACACTGACGAACACCAACCCAAAGATTCTCAAGGAGAAACAGCATGAAACGCTCTTTAATGGCTCCCCTGCTTGCCTTGCTGCTGGGCCTGGCTGTCGCCGGCCCGACAACGGCAGCAGAAGAATTCCGCGTCGGTTATGTCCGGGTCATGGACGATGCCCAGGCCATGCTGGCCTACGAAGCGGGCCTGTATGAGAAGTATGGCCTGGACGCACAGCTGATCGAATTTACCTCGGGCACTGATCTGATCAAGGGGATTGTCGGCGGCCAGCTGGATATCGGCGTACTCGGCTTCTCCAACGCCTTTACCTGGGCTTCCAAGGGGGCAGATCTGAAAATCGTCGGCGGGGCCCAGCGCGGTTATCACTCCCTGCTGGTGCGCGAGGACTCCGGCATTGAGTCGGTTGAGGATCTCGAGGGCAAGAGCCTGGCGTCCCAGAAACAGGGCAGCACTGCAGACATCGTGCTCAAGGGCGTGATGCTGGCCAATGCCGGACTGGAACCGTCGGATCTGAATATCATGGGCGTTGCCCCTTCCGTGGCCGTGCAGTCACTGGTCGGTGGCCGCGTGGATGCCGCCTTCCTGTTCGAGCCCTATGACCGTATTGCGCAGCTGGTGGCGCCGGTCAAACAGATCTACGAGATTGGTGAAGTCTGGCCTTTCCCCTGCATGGTGGTGATCACCTCCGGCGAAACCCTGAAAAACCGCAAGGAGGTGCTCTGGTCAGCCCTGGATGCTCAGCGCGAAGCCATAGATATGCTTGAGAGCAGCCCCGAGAAGGCAGCGCCCTATATCACCGACTACTTTATCCGCGAGCCGGTCGTAAAGTCCCGCAATCAGGGCGACGTGCCCAGCGAACAGGTGATCACCGAAGCCATCAAGACCAACGATTTCAGTGCCAAGCTGACCGAGGATGATATCGGCCGCATGCGGGAACTGGCGGCCATCATGCAGGAACAGGGCATTCTTCAGGTGGAAGGCGAGTTTGATGTCGATGCCCTGCTGGACCTGTCCTGGCAGCAGGCGCGTGAGCTCTAGGCATGAGTAGCACTCAGCCAACCGGCGTTGCCAGCAAACGGGCCTATGTGGCCGCTATCGCCATCATCCTGTTTTTCTGGCAGGTGGCGGCCTGGTTCCTGCCGGACTTCCTGATGCCGGATGTACCGGTGGCCCTGCAGCGTTTGTGGGAGGAACTGAACAGCGGCGACTTCTACGAGGGACTTGGCAACAGCATGAGCCGCCTCGGTATCGGCTACGGGGCCGCTCTGTTCTTTGGCATTGTTCTGGGGCTGGTAGGGGGCACCCTCGACATGGTGCGTAGCACCCTGAAGGCCGCCATCATTATCCTGCAATCCATCCCGTCCATTGCCTGGGTGCCGCTGTTCCTGATCCTGATGGGCTTCGGCAACCTGCCGATCATTGTGGTGGTGGCCATCGGCGCGTTCTTCCCCACCGCCCTGAGCGTGATGAATGCTACCGAGAGCGTCGAGAAAGTGCATATCTCGGCCGCGCGAGTGATGGGTGCATCAAAGATGCAGATGCTCAGGCGGGTCTACTTTCCGGCGGTGACCCCGGAGCTGATCACCGGCGCCCAGCTGGCCTTCGGCAATGCCTGGCGCGCTCTGATCTCGGCCGAGATGATCGTCGGCTTTAGCGCCGGCCTGGGCAAATCCCTGGCCTATTCCGGCGAGATTGCGGACATGACCGGAGTGATGACCAACATCCTAGTGATTGCGATACTGGCTGCGGTGATTGACCAGGTGATCCTTGAACGCATCAAGCACAGGCTGCTTCGTTACCAGTATCTCTGACACTCACTCCGCCCTGAGACCACCCCGAATGGCCTCATCCACCAGCCAACGGCGCAAAATCTGGATTCCCCGCTCGCGCCGGCGGCTGGTTTTCCAGGCAAAGTAGAACTTGTCACCGGTCATCACCGAGTGGCTGGGCAAGCGGACAAAGTCCCCCGAATCCTTGCGCGTGCTGAGCATGTAATCATTGGTCAGCGCGATCCCCTGATGAAAGCGCGCCGCCTCCAGCGCCAGCAACATATGACTGAAATGCTGGATCCGCGCCGTGCCGGGAATGGCCTGATCCACTCCGCGATACCAGGCCTCCCAGTCACCGGCCGCCTTGTCGAAAATACTGTGGGTGGAAAGCAGCGGAAACCGGGACACTTCCTCCGGTGACAACTCCGGCTCATCCCGCCCCTCGATTTCTGAATCCCGCCCCAGCTCCCGCCGGATCCGCTGCCAGTAATCCTGGCTGCACACCGGAAACAGCCGTTCGATGTACAGCAATTCATAGCTGAACGCCGCCGACGCCGGCTTGATGGTAATAAAACAGTCCGCGACCCGATCCGACAACACCGGATTCTCACTGCTCATTTCCAGCGACAGCTCCAGCTGCGGGTGCTCCCGCTGCAAATCCGGCAACCGCGGCACCAGCCAGCGCACCGCAAACGAACTGAACACTGAAAGCCGCAACCGCGACTCCTCATGCCCCAGCAACTGCTCACTCACCCGCTCAATCTGCAACAACGCCGTACCGATGCCATCCAGATACTGCCGCCCCTCGTCAGTCAGTGCCAGCGTTCGGCCACTGCGCCAGAACAGCTTCTCACCCAGGTAGGTCTCCAACTGCTTGATCTGATGACTGACCGCACTCTGACTCACAGCCAGCTCTTCGGCGGCCAGCGAAAAACTGTTCAACCGGGCAACGGCCTCAAAGACGGGCAGGGATTTCAGGGGTGGAAGCTTCATTATCTATTTTTCTAATACCGATGGATTAAAGATCATTTTATCGGATATTAGCACACCGATAGAATGCCATCACAGCATTCAGGGAGCCGGGTGGGTAGGCCTCTCCGAAACCGTGCGGAGCCATGGATGGCGGAGCCCGAGCCGAACAGGGACGTCTTGAGGCGTGTTTCGGAGAGGCCTACCCGCCCGGCGAATGCACCGAAGCTAGATATCAAAGAGTTCAAGGGGAGTCGTATGTCAGGCAAAACCGTAAACAGTGCAATCCTTCTGCTGGTGATCGGCAACGCCATGGCCATCATATCTGACGTCTTTATCAAACTGATGGAACCCGGCGCCCCCATCTTCCAGTTTGCCTTCCTGCGCTGCGTCATCACCCTGCTGCTGTTGCTGCCCCTGGCCGGACAGCTCAACAGGAAGCACCTGTTCACCGGATTCAGAATCCATGCCGTGCGGGCGCATATCCATCTGGCAGGCCTGCTATGCATGGTGGTTGCCCTGGCCAACCTGCCACTGGCCACTGCCAACGCCGTCTTCTACGCCGCCCCTATCCTGGTCATGGTGCTGTCCACCATTGTATTCCGGGAAAAACTGACACCGTTGAGCGTCATCGCCGTATTCAGCGGCTTCGCCGGCATTGTCGTTATCCTGCGGCCGGTCGAGTTCAACTGGGCGGCCATCGCTGCTCTGGCAGCGGCCCTTACTCTGTCCATCAACGCCGTCATGGTACGCAAGCTGCCCAAAGAGCAGACCACAGTGCATAAACTGCTGCTGAACTACCTGCTGATCATCCCCGCCGCCGGTGCCCTGGCCATCTGGGAAGGCGCCGCCTGGGACAACTCGATACTTGTCAGTGCGCTGGGTTCGGCCCTGTTTATCCTGGGCTACAACATCACCGTATTGCTGGCCTACAAACAGGTCGATGCCAACCAGGTCACCAGCGCCGAATACACCGGGCTGATCTGGGCGGTTGGCATTGGCTGGATCTGGTTCTCGGAAGTGCCGGACCTGTGGTTCCTGGCCGGCAGCACCATGATCGTGGTGCCCCTGATTCTGATCGGCCTGCAGCAACACCGGCGCCGCTCAAGGGCGCCGGCCAGAAACTTTAATCCGGATACTCAGCGGGTCACATCGATGAGCAGCTGAGCACCCTGCTCTGCGGGATGATAGCCACTGTCGTATCCACGATATCACCGGGTGATGTCAGGTGAAGCGGGGGCGCTTTGCACTTCTTTTACTCTGGTAATGAGCGTCTTTACACTTGTCTGCGCCGGTTGACCCTTTCCAGTGGCGTCAACGCAGGTGAGACTCCAGCTCAAAGACATGAGGGTCGTGATCGCCAAGGGCCCTGAGCGCCTCCGCCAGTTTCAGCAGGTATTCGCTATTGGGACCACTGGGGCCTGACGATCGCGCAATCTGGCGGGCAATATCGACGGAAGGGGCTGGCCCCAGAAAGGCGGCGTTTTCCGCAGTAGCGATGTAGACAAGGCCCTCGGCGCTGCTGTCGTCGTGAAAAACCATGGGGGTGCTGAATCGCAGGTAACCGTTCTTTTCCCTTATATCCAGGTGCTCGAACACCTCCGGTGATACCCGATAGGCCATACCCTTGCAAAGGGCACCAGGCTGTTCGATCAGGGTCACCACCCGGCCCGGGGCTTCCGGAGTACCGCGATGATCATGGGAGCCCTGCCAGAAACGCCGCGCCCAGCCCTCAATGGTCGCCGGGCGCTGCTCGATAAACGGGAAATCCACCTTGTAGATCAGCGAGCCGTAACCGAACAGCCAGACCGAAGACAGGCCCTCGAAGTTCTGACGCAGGCGGTTGTGTTCAACGGTTGTTATGGTCATCAGCCTCGATCATCCCCGAAATTACTCAAACAGACGCCATGAATCCGGCTATCCCCGTCAACACGATCTCCGCCGCCATGGCAGACAGAATAAGACCACTGATCTTGGAAAGAATGTTTAACCCGGTCTTGCCCAGGACTTTTTCCAGGTAACCGGACAGGTGAAGCAGTACCGCCAGTATGACCAGCCCTGACACCAGCCCGAGCAGGCCTCCAAGCACCTCCGATACGCTGCTCAACTCGGCACCGTAAACCAGAATAGCACCAATGGTGGCGGGGCCGATCATCACCGGTATCGCCAAGGGCACTACGGCGATATCGTCACGGTCCTCGTCCGGCAGCCCGGTGGCGTGGTTGCGGGTACCACTGGTAACCAGGCTGATGGCCGTCAGGAACAGCAGGCTTCCGGCACCGATCCGGAATGAGTTCAGGGTAATGCCAATGGCACTGAACAGTACCGGGCCGGCAAAGAACAGTATCAGCCCCAGGATCAGCGCCGAGACAGTGGAGCGGCGGATAATCGAGCTCTTTTCGGCCGCCGGCAGGCCCCGGGTCAGAGCCAGGAACATGGTCACCACAAAGAACGGTGCCAGCAGGAACAGGAAACGGATCGTGCTGCTGATATAGGTACTGACAAACGCTTCAAACATTCAGAGTATCCGGCCAGGAGTGAAAAACGGTACAGCATAGCGGCAGCGGCACCCGGGTGCCGTACGGAAGTGAACCTATGCTAACGCTTGACGCTGGGCTTGCGGGGTTTCCGTGGCTTTACCGGTTTAGCGGGTTTTCCCGGCCGCGGGGGCTTGCCGCGTTTGCCGGCCGGTTTTCCCGGGGCTCCCCCCTTTCCATTCCTGCCACCGGCCCCCTGGGGCGGCTTACCCAATTTTTTGCCCGGCTTTTTAGCCGCCGGTTTCTTCGTTTCACTGCGGGTGTCCGGACTGACATCCGATGACGAGTCCCGGATCATCTCAAACAGGCCAGCCAACTCCTTCTCACCCAGGTCACGCCACTCGCCCACCGGCAGGCCCTTCAGGCTGATGTTCATGATGCGCACGCGCTCGAGTCTGGTGACGTCGTAATCGAAGAATTCGCACATGCGGCGGATCTGCCGGTTCAGGCCCTGCACCAGGGTGATTCGGAACACGAAACGGGAGACCTTCTCCACCCTGCAGCGTTTGGTGACCGTGCCCAGGATCGGCACACCGGCGCTCATGCCCTGGACAAACTCTGCCGTCACCGGCTTGTTGACAGTCACCAGGTATTCTTTCTCATGGTTGTTGCCGGCCCGCAGGATCTTGTTGACCAGGTCGCCGTTGCTGGTGAGGAAAATCAGCCCCTGGGAGTCCTTGTCGAGGCGGCCTATGGGGAAGATCCGCTCACCGTGGCCGACGTGATTGACGATGTTCCGGGGTTCCGCCGGGTCGGTGGTGCTGACCACGCCCACGGGCTTGTTCAGGGCGATGAAGATCAGGTCTTCCTCGTCCCGGGGTTCGATCAGCTGGCCGTTAACGGTAACCCTGTCCCCCGGAAGGACCTGATCCCCCACCTGGGCAGCTTTACCATTGATAGCGACGTTGCCGTTCTCGATATAACGGTCCGCCTCCCGCCGGGAACACATGCCACTCTCGCTGATGTATTTGTTGAGGCGGGTAGAGTTTTTACCGGGCATGGGGTTCCTATTCGGTTCGGTGGCTGGCCAGGGTCTATGCTGCATGCGGGGATACATAACTGAAACGCTTGCGATACTGCTCCATGGTACAACCTACCGTGCGTTTGAACAGCCTCCGGAATGAACTGGCGTCTTCGTAACCCACGCTCCAGATAATACGCGCCGTCTGTTCACGGCTGGATTCCAGCAGGTGCTTGGCCGCTTCGATTCGCAAATGCTGAAGATAGCCAATGGGCGTTTCCCCGGTCGCCTCCTTGAAGCGGCGCTTGAAGGTGCGTGTGCCAAGGCCGGCCACCGCAGCCACCTCATCAATGGTGATAGAGTCGGCATAATGCCGTTCAAGCCAGCTTTGTGCCTTGCGGATGGCATCATCCTGGTGGGCTTTCTGGCTGTAGAACGCCATGTAAGGCGTCTGTTCCGTTCGACGGCCGTCCAGTACCAGCATCTTGCTGCAGGCCAGGGCAATGGCCGGCGAAGCAAAACGCTCCACCAGGTAAATGCACAGGTCCACAAACGCCGTAGCGCCGCCGGCACAGATGATCTGGCCGTTGTCCACCAGCAGTTGGTCCTCTTCCAGGCGCAGGTGCGGGTATCGGCGACGGAACATCGGCGCTGCCCGCCAGTGGGTAGTGGCCACCTGATCATCCAGCAGCCCCGCCTCCGCCAGTACAAAACTGCCGGTACAGACACTGGCAATGACTGCCTCTCGGTCCAATGCTTCCCGCAGCCAGCCGTACAGTGGTTTTGCTGGCGCCAGGGTGCGCTCAAGGTGTTCCGCCCCGACGGCTGCCTCCACAGAGGACCCAACCACAATCAGATCGGCCCGAAAGTCGCCCCGGCGTATGGTCGGCGTTACCACAGCGCCGCTGTAACCACGAACGGGTTCGTTGTCTACCGTTACCACCTGGCAATTGAACAGGGGTTCACTGTGCCCGACGGGAGCACGGCCACAGAAATTGGCCACAGTAAAGAAATCCATCACGCCGTGCACGCCTGAGGCATGGCAGTTGGGCAAGGCAACGATCGCAATATTGAACACGGATTTGGCCCTTTTGGCATTTTATATGTCAAATATGCCACTCCTGCTGGCAAGCCGCAAGTCCTAATCTGAACCTGTCATCCACCAATGCAGGAAGAAGGACTTTCACCATGACCTCACAACTGAACACTCAATCAGCAAGCTTTCAACAGCCCGTCGCTCGCGTGGCTCCACGCAGTGGCGGGTTTTCAGCCACCCGGCTGGCGCTCCAGCTGTATGGCAGGGTGTCACCCCGCAAAGCCGGCAGGCTGGTCAATCGCATGGCATTCAGGCCATCCCGCCTGCCCCTGCCGATACGTTATGAATACCTGCTGGACAGCGCCGACAGCTATACCCAGCTCCAGTCTGGTGCCCGCACCATCCCGGTTTACTCCTGGGGCCAGGGACCAGCCATTCTTGGCGTCCATGGCTGGGCCGGAGCCGCCATCCAGTTTGGCGCCTGGGTAAACCCCCTGGTGGAAGCGGGCTATCGCGTGGTGCTGTACGACGCCCCGGCCCACGGCCGCGCCCAGGGCGACAGCACCGACCTGTTTGAAATGGCCGAAGTCACGGCCAGGGTGGCGGCCAGTGTTGGCCGGGTTCACGGAGTTCTCGCGCATTCCATTGGTTCCATTACCATTGCCCGGGCCATCGCGGATGGCCTGCAGGCTGACTACGTGGCGATGCTGGCTCCTCCGTTAAGCCTTCGCGCGGTCATGGACAACCTGGGGCGGCAACTGGGGCTGAGCCGGGACGTTCTGGCGGTCCATCTTGAACTGATGGAAGAGCGTTTTGGCAAATCTGTCTGGGAGCAACTGGACCTGGAAGTCCTATCCCGCTCTCTCACCCAACGGGGTCTGATCGTGATCGATGACGACGACACCTCGATCTCACCCGATGAAAGCGACAAGGTCTACAACAACTGGGAGACCGCCAAGGTGCTGCGCACCCGTGGCCTGGGCCATCATCGACTGCTGTGGAGTCCCATGGTTGTGGCAACCGTGCTGCGGGATCTGGGCCGGCCGGCGAACACTGTCTGATTGCGCCGGCCTTTCCGGACGTTTATGGTTTTGCACCAGTACCACTGACAGACACGGAGTCCCGCAATGCACCTGTCCGACCCGAAACAGCAACAAACGCCCCGGGGCCGATTCGCCTGGCGGGAGGGCGGCAACCCCGAAGGCCAGCCGCTGATAATGATCCACGGCTGGCCGGAAAGCTCCTACTGCTGGGAGCATGTTGCTGCACACCTGAAACCGGGGTTTCGCATCATTGCCCCGGACCTGCGGGGGCTGGGCGACAGTGAACGCACCCCGGAGGTGGAACCTTACCGCAAACAGGAAATGGCGCAGGATGTGATCAGCCTGCTGGACACCCTGGGCATTGGAGACTTCCAGCTCGTGGGCCATGACTGGGGCGGCATTGTCGCCCAGGAAGTGGCCCTGGCCGAACCCCAGCGGGTACGGCGGATGGTGATCATGAACATTGCCATCATCAACAATCTGAAGGGCAATCAGGAAGTAATCGAAAAGGTCCGCTCCGGCAGTGGTGCCGCCTACTGGTACCAGCACTTCATGCAAACGCCGGGGCTGCCCGAGGCGATGATTCCCGGTGCCGAAAAAACCTGGCTGGGGCATTTCCTGCGTACCTGGAGCGACGAGCCCTTCCCACAGGACGCCTTCGACGAATACCTGCGTACCTTCCGAACTCCGGGCACCGCCGGCACCAGCTCCAACTTCTACCGGACCTTTCCCGACGACGCCAGACGCTGGGCGACAACGGCAGCCCATCGCTGGCCAATGCCCTCCATGTACATCTACGGCAACAAAGACAGGGTGATTATTCCGGAGTACCTCAACCACATCGAGGAATGTTTTGAGTCTTTACGTGTAGAACAGGTCGAAGCCGGGCATTTTCTGCAGGAAGAACAGCCGGCACTGGTGGCGGGCTACCTCAACGACTTCCTGAAGGCAGACTGAAGACTAGCGGGATCGGCTGACGTAGACCCAGTTGGTGCCTACATTGTCGCAGACAAGGATGTCGCGATTGATGAATGTGCACAGGGAAAGGTCGTCCGGCACCTCGTCGTGATAGCGGGACTTTACCGCCAGGTGCTTTTTGTCCTGCTTGAGCAGCGTAAAGGTCCGCTCCATGCGCCGGGCGAAGTCGACGCCACCGTCTTCCATGGTGTGGAAGGCGTTATGGAACGCGGTAAAACTCATGGTGTTGGCGCCCAGGCCAATATTCACCATTTTGGGGATGTACCGATCGTAGGCGTCGGACAGGTAACGCCGCACCGCTTCCTCGTCATTGCGGTTGCCCTCGAATGAACTCAACCCAAGGCGGTTATCCGGTTCCAGAACCCCATTCGCCAGCTTATTGTTGGACTGGTTGATCGCCAGCTCAAAACGGCGTCCTGGGCAGGAAATTCTTTGGCCTTCGAGGCGGCAATCCGCCAGCTGACCGCTGTCTGCCGGTGGATTGTCCTCCGGCTCAGCCACCTCGGGCTCTGGGTCAGCTTGCTCAGACTGAGTTCTGGAGTCAGCCGTTGCTGAAGTACCGGGCTGCGGCACTTCCAGGCCCAGACGCCCGGCAGGGCGACGTAACAGCAGCGCCTGGACCTGTGGATCGTTGCGCTTGAAATCCGTTGGCGACGGCAACCCGGCGCCCTGGCCTTCGCTGACGACGGTGCAGTAAAGCGCTTCCAGTTCGGTTTTCGCGTCTTCCACGCAGGCGTCATGGGCGGATGCGGCAAAGGCAGAACCCACGCAAGCGCCCATCACCGCCAGCGCCAGCCGTCTAATTGTCATCACGCTGCCCCAGGGCCAGGCGCGCCATCAGGTCTTCCACCCGGCGGATGGTCTCGGCGTCGCCCTTCTTGCCCGTGAGCACCACCTGGGAGCCGATGGTCGCCACGTACATCAGCAGAGACAGGTCCCGTATCCGCTGGGGGTCACTGCTCAGACGCTCATACAGCTCACAGTTCTGGTTGATACGGGCCTCATCCACCTCGGTGACCAGATCAGCGGCATAGTCGTTGCGGCGGGCAAAGTCCCGTACCGCCAGCTCCACCTGCAGGCGGCGGATGTTACGGGAGGCATCCGTGAGCAGGAGCTCGAGAATCTGCCGCAGCTCGGTTTCCACATCCCCGCCTTTGGGCTTCCAGTACTGCAGTTCATGAAGGCGCCGGTCTCGCCAGCGATCGAGAAAGCTGACCACCAGGTCCTCATGGTCCTTGAAGTGCCAGTAGAAACTGCCACGGGTAACGCCAAGTTTTTTCGACAGCGTCAGCACCCGCAAGTGGCCGAAACCGCCAGCAGCCACTTCCCCGGCGGCGGCGTCCAGCCAGTCGTCACGGGTCAGTTGCGCTTTTACCGGTGTCTTGCGTGGTCTGGTCTGTCGGGCGTCAGTCATTCGGTGGTCGGATCCTGCTGCTGGCGGTTTTGGAAACCTGCGGGTGCATTCTACATGAACAGGAGTCACGAATTTGAAACCGTTGACCCTGCCCAAAACATACATTAGTGTATGGATCAACAATACACCAGTGTATGGAGATTTCAACGCGAGTCTTCATACCGACGATCAACCCGATTCCAGATCAGGGAGCTGCCCAATGAGTACCGCCCACTATGATGTCAACGGCAATATCGCCGTCATCCGACTCGACAATCCGCCCGTCAATGGCCTGGCCCTGGCCCTGCGCCAGGGCATTGTGAACGGCATCCGTACGGCGGAAGCCGATGACGCCGTGAAGGCCGTTGTATTGATCGGTTCCGACCGTGCTTTCTCCGGCGGCGCCGACATCAGCGAGTTCGGCAGCGACAAAGCCTCCGCCGAACCCAACCTGAACACCGTGATCAACTACGTGGAAACCAGCCGCAAGCCGGTAATCGCGGCCATCAGCGGTGCCTGCATGGGTGGGGGCCTGGAACTGGCCCTGGGTTGCCATTACCGCATAGCCAAACCCGATGCCCAGATTGCCCTGCCGGAAGTGAAACTGGGCCTGCTGCCCGGTGCCGGTGGCACCCAGCGCCTGCCCCGGGTGATCGGCGCCGAACACGCCCTGAACATGATTGTGTCCGGCAGTGTCGTACCTGCCAAACAGTTCAAGGGCAGCGCGCTGTTTGACGAGATTGTTGACGGCGAACTGCTGGATGCGGCCATTGCCTTCGCCACCAAGGTGGTCAGCGAAAACCTGCCGCTGAAAAAAGTGCGTGACCTGAAAGCGAAGCACCCCAACCCGGAAGGCTTCTTCATGTTCACCCAGAACACCGTCGGCGCCATGGCCAAGAACTACCCCGCCCCGCTGAAGTGTGTTGAAGCCGTGAAGGCTGCGGTGACCATGCCGTTCGACAAGGGCATGGAAGTGGAGCGCGAAGCCTTCGTAAACCTGATGCAGACACCGGAATCCCGCGCCCTGCGCCACGCCTTCTTCTCCGAGCGCCTGACCAGCAAGATTGCTGATGTGCCCTCCGATACTCCGGTTCGCGACATCAAGTCCGTGGGTGTTATCGGTGGCGGCACCATGGGTACCGGCATCAGCATCAACTTCCTCAACGCTGGCATTCCCGTGACCCTGGTGGAAATGAAGCAGGAAGGCCTGGACCGTGGTGTTGAGGCCATCCGCAAAGTCTACGAAGGCCGCGTGAAGAAAGGCCGCATGAGCGAAGACGACGCCAAGGCCAAAATGGCACTGCTCACGCCGTCACTGAGCTATGACGACCTGAGCAATGCGGACCTGGTGATCGAAGCCGTGTTCGAGGAAATGGGCGTGAAGCAGTCCGTGTTCGAGAAGCTGGATGAGGTCTGCAAGTCAGGCGCTATCCTGGCCTCCAACACCTCCACCCTGGATCTCAACAAGATCGCCAGCTTCACCAAACGCCCGGAAGACGTCATCGGCCTGCACTTCTTCAGCCCGGCCAACATCATGAAGCTGCTGGAAGTGGTTCGCGGCGAAAAAACCGCCAAGGACGTACTGGCCACCGCCATGAAACTGGCCAAGGCAATCAAGAAGACCGCCGTGGTTTCCGGTGTGTGCGACGGCTTTATCGGCAACCGCATGATCAACAAGTACCAGCGCGAAGCCCTGCTTATGCTGGAAGAAGGCGCCAGCGTGCAACAGATCGACAAGGCCATCGAGAAGTTCGGCTTTGCCATGGGCCCGCTGCGTATGGCTGACCTGGCCGGCGGCGACATCGGCTGGGCCATCCGCAAGCGCCAGTATGAAGAAAACCCGGAGATGGTGAAGATGGTCGTCGCAGACCGCCTTTGCGAAATGGGCCGCTACGGCCAGAAAACCGGCGCCGGTTTCTACCGCTACGAGCCGGGCAACCGCAACGCCCTGCATGATCCGGAAGTGGACAAGGTGGTGGACGACGTCCGCGCCGAGCTGGGCATTACTCCGCGCAAGATCAGCAACCAGGAAATCGTCGAGCGTTGTGTTTACGCCCTGGTGAACGAAGGCGCGCAGATTCTCGACGAAGGCATCGCCCAGCGCGCCTCCGACATCGACATGGTGTACCTGACCGGTTACGGCTTCCCCGTGTTCCGCGGCGGCCCCATGCATTACGCCGAAGAAGTCGGACTGCCCAACGTGGTTCGCGCCATGCAGGCCTTTACCGAAGACCGCCACACCCAGCCAGGTTTCTGGGAGCCCGCAGCGCTGCTGGCCAAGCGCGCTGAGGAAGGCAAGGGTTTCGATAGCAAATAACCGGTCCACGAATTTATTCGGAGAATTATTATGTCCAATGATGTTGTCATCGTATCCACCGCCCGCACGCCCCTGGCCAAATCCTGGCGCGGCGGCCTGAACATGACCCACGGCGCTACCTTGGCTGGTCACGCCATCCAACACGCGGTTGAGCGTTCAAAAGTCGATCCCAACGAAATCGAAGACGTGCTGATGGGCTGCGCCCTGCCCGAAGGCTCCACCGGTAACGACGTCGCCCGCATGGGCGCGATCCGCGCGGGCCTGCCAGTCTCCGTTGCTGGCGCCACCATCAACCGCTTCTGTTCTTCCGGCCTGCAGGCCATTGCAATGGCAGCCCACCACATTGCCGTGGACCGGGTGCCGGTGATGGTTGCCGGTGGTGTTGAGTCCATCTCCACCGTCCAGGCCAACGTTAACCAGAACTACTTCATGGAACCCTGGCTGGCGAAGAACAAGCCGGAGCTGTACTGGTCCATGCTGGACACCGCCGAAACCGTGGCCAAGCGCTACGGCATCAAGAAAGAAGACATGGACGAATACGGCGTCCGCAGCCAGAACCTGGCCACCAAGGGCCGTGAAGAAGGCAAGTTCGACGACGAAATCGTGCCCATTACCACCACCATGGGCGTCGCCGACAAGGCCACCGGCCAGCTCAGCAGCCAGGAAGTCACCGTCAGCCAGGACGAAGGCATCCGCCCCGACACCAACCTGGAAGGCGTCAGCAAGATCCGCTCGGCAATGGAAGGCGGCGTAGTCACTGCCGGCAACGCCAGCCAGTTCTCCGACGGTGCTTCTGCATGCGTGCTGATGGACAGCAAAATCGCCGAACAGCGCGGTGCCACCCCGCTGGGCATCTTCCGCGGATTCGCCGTGGCCGGTTGTGAGCCCGACGAAATGGGCATCGGCCCGGTGTTCGCGGTTCCCAAGCTGCTCAAGCGTGCCGGCCTGACCGTCGACGACATCGGCCTGTGGGAACTCAACGAAGCCTTCGCCGTTCAGGTCCTCTACTGCCAGCGCAAACTGGGCATCCCCATGGACCGCCTGAACGTCAACGGCGGCGCCATCGCCGTCGGCCACCCCTACGGCACCACCGGTTCCCGCCTGGTCGGCCACGCCCTCATCGAAGGCAAGCGCCGTGGTGTTAAATACGTCGTCGTTACTATGTGCGTCGGTACCGGTATGGGTGCTGCCGGGTTGTTTGAGGTGGCCTAAAGCTCTGTTTGCCTATTGCTTGGGTGGAGGCACCTGTTGGGTAGGGGGCTCCAAAACGCGCTCCTTCGGCACGTCCATGTGACGCTCGAGCTCCGCCATCCATGGCTCCGCACGGTTTTGGAGCCCCCTACCCAACAGCCGCCCATAGCTTTGTGCAATGGCCAACAGGTGCAACTTTTGAATGCTGTGCCGCGACCGCTTCTTGCAATTCGCAACGGCAGGCACGCTCAGACTCGAAGTGCCGGGCGGGGAAACCCTTTCAAAACTGTACGGAGCCATGGATGGCGGAGTCCAAGCGTCACATGGATGTGCCGAAGGAGCGTGTTTTGAAAGGGTTTCCCCGCCCGGCACAACCAACAAGAGCCGCAGGCCCGGCAGTAATGACCAGCAGGCAGCTCCAAAAACCATTTACCTCAGCCACCAGACAAGAGGTGCAACATGGACCTGAATTACACCCCCGAACAAGAAGCGTTCCGCGCTGAAGTTCGCCAGTTTCTTGATGAAAACCTGCCAGACGACATTCGCGAACGGGTGCAGAAACGTTTGCGCCCGGACAAGGCGATGACCGAACGCTGGCAGAAAATTCTGTTTGATAAGGGCTGGGGCGCTTCCACCTGGCCGAAAGAGTTTGGCGGCACGGGCTGGAGCCCGGTTGAGCAGATCATTTTCGAGGAAGAGTGTGCCCTTGCCGGTGCACCCCGCCAGCTGGATTTCGGGCTGCGTATGGTCGCGCCCGTCATCATGACATTCGGCAACGAAGCGCAGAAAAAACGTTTCCTGCCGGGCATTCTCAGCGGTGAAGACTGGTGGTGCCAAGGCTATTCTGAACCCGGTGCCGGTTCGGATCTGGCCTCACTGCGTACTTCGGCCAAGCTTGAAGGTGACCATTACGTCGTCAACGGCCAGAAAACCTGGACCACCCTGGGACAGCATGCGGACTGGATTTTCTGTCTGGTGCGGACCAGCAATGAAGGCAAGCCGCAACAGGGAATTTCGTTCCTGCTGATTGACATGAACACCCCGGGCATCGAAGTGAAGCCCATCATCATGCTGGACGGGGAGCATGAGATAAACGAGGTTTACTTCGACAATGTGAAGGTGCCTGCCGAGAACCTCGTCGGAGAGGAAAACAAGGGCTGGACCTACGCCAAGTTCCTGCTGGGTCACGAACGTACCGGCCTGGCCAATGTGGGCCAGTGGAAAGCCATGATGAAGCGCCTGAAAGAGGTGGCCTGTCAGGAGCAGGACGGCCAGCGGCCGCTGATTGAGAACACCCGTTTCCGTGACCGGCTGGCGCAGCTGGATGCCGAACTGCGGGCCCTTGAGCTGACGGTATTGCGGGTGCTGACCGACAAGCGTGGCCCCGGGCCCCAGGCGTCGATTCTCAAAATCCGCGGTACCGAAATCGGCCAGCAGCTGTTTGAAATGCTGATGGAGGCGGGCGGCCAGGATTCCATTGCCCATATTCCCGAAGCACTGGAACTGGATTACAACGGCCCACGCACAGGCTCGATAGACGCAACCCCCTCTGCCGGGGATTACTTCAATATGCGCAAGCTGTCGATCTTCGGCGGGTCCAACGAAATCCAGCGCAATATCATTGCCCAACTCGTGCTCGGTCTGTAACGAGCCATCAGCCCCAAGGGTTTGGAGAGACATTTATGAATTTTGATCTGACCGAAGAACAGCAAATGCTCAACGATTCCTTGCGCCGCTTCGTGACCAACGAGTACGGCTTTGAAAAGCGCGGGGAGATTATCAGCTCCGGGGCCGGCATCGACCGGGCCACCTGGGCGAATTTTGCCGAGATGGGCCTGCTCGGGTTCACATTTCCGGAGGACTTTGACGGCCTGGGCGGCAACGCCATCGACACCATGGTGGTCATGGAAAATTTTGGCCGCGGACTGGTGGTGGAACCCTACCTGGCAACGGTGGTACTGGCCGGCGGTCTGATCCGGGATGCCGGTAACGATGCCCAGAAGGCCGACATCCTGCCGGGTATCGCCAGCGGTGAACGGCTGCTGGCTCTGGCACACAGTGAACCCGGCGCCCGCTACAACCTCCGCCATGTGCAGACCACTGCCCGCAAGGACGGCGACCATTTCCTGATCAGCGGCCAGAAAACCGCTGTGCTGCATGGCGCTCAGGCCAATCAGCTGATCGTATCCGCGCGCACCAGTGGCAGCGTGAATGATGAATCCGGCTTGTCGCTGTTCCTGGTGGATCGCGGCGCGAAAGGCGTCAAAGTCGACGACTTTGCCACCCATGACGGCCACCGCACCGCCGAGATCAGCTTTAACAACGTCACGGTCAGTGCCGACAACCTGGTCGGCACCATTGATAACGCTTTCCCGGCCATCGAAAAAGCGGTGGATCTGGGCATCGCAGCCCTGTGTGCGGAAGCGGTTGGGGCCATGGAGGCCATGAACGCCGCCACACTGGAATACATCAAGACCCGCAAGCAGTTCGGGGTTCCCATCGGCAAGTTCCAGGTACTGCAGCACCGCATGGCAGACATGTTCATCCACACCGAACAGGCCAAGACCATGGCCATCCTGGCCGCCAGCGAAGCCGACTCCGATGACCACACCAGCCGCCGAGAAGCCATTTCCATGGCCAAGACCCTGGTCGGCCAGTGGGCCCGTTATGTAGGCCAGCAAGGGGTGCAGCTGCATGGCGGTATGGGCGTAACCGACGAGATGTTCGCCGCCCACCTGTTCAAGCGCCTGACCCTGATCAACCTGCTGTTCGGTGATGCCGATCACCACCTGGCACAGGTCAGTGACGGCCTGCTGGCAAAGACTGCCTGAACCCTCAAGGAGAGCACCATGAGCGTAAAACAACTACTGGATCTGACCGGTAAGGTCGCTTTCATAACCGGCGGCTCACGCGGCCTGGGCCTGCAGATGGCCGAAGCCCTGGGCGAGCTGGGCGCCAGAATTGCCATCAGCGCCCGCAAGCAGCATGAACTGGACGACGCCAAAGCCCACCTCGAAAGCCAGGGGGTTGAGGTGGTAACGATCGCTGCCGACATGTCCGACCTTGAAGGTATTCCTGCCGTGGTGGACCAGGTGGTCAGCCAGCTGGGTGATATCGATATCCTGGTCAACAACGCCGGCGCTACCTGGGGGGCACCGGCGGAAGACTACCCGGCAGAAGGCTGGATGAAGGTGATGAACCTCAACGTGAACGCCGCGTTCTTCCTCACCCAGGCCGTGGGCAAGCGCTGCATGATTCCCCGCAACACCGGCAAGGTGATCAACATCGCCTCCATCGCGGGCCTGTCCGGCAACCCGGAAGGCATGAAAACCATTGCCTACAACACCAGCAAGGGTGCCATGGTGAATTTCACCCGCGCGCTAGCGTCCGAGTGGGGCCATCACAACATCAATGTGAACGCCCTCTGCCCGGGCTTCTTCCCGTCGAAGATGTCCCAGGGCCTGCTGGATGCCCAGGGGGAGAAAATGCTGGAGCGCATTCCACTGAACCGCTTTGGCGGCGAGGAGGATCTCAAGGGCGCGGCGGTGTTGCTGGCCTCGGAAGCCGGCCGGCATATTACCGGGCAGTGCCTGGCTGTGGATGGCGGTACACTGGTTAGTTAAATGCGCTCGCTTCGCCTGCTAGAGACACTGACTCACCTGTTCCAGGTCCAGGTTGCCGCCGGTGATGACCAGCACCGTGGTCTTCTCGGGTTCTGGCGGAACCTGGTTTTCGAGCAATGCCGCAAGGCCGACGCTGGCGCCGGGCTCGACATAGAGCCGGGCCTCGGTGAGCAGGCGCCGCGTGGCTTCCTGGATACCCGTTTCGGAAACCGTGACAATCCGGTCCACCACCTGGCGGGAGGCGGCGTAGGTGCACTCCCCGACCACCGCCGGTGCCAGGCTGGCGGCCCAGGTTTTCACTGAATCCAGGCTCGCGCCGGCATCCTGGTGTTGCCAGGCGTTGAACATGGTGGCGGCACCGTCCGGCTCCACGCCGATCAGCTCGATTTCCGATCGCTGCGCCCTGAGGGCCAATCCCAGACCGGAAATCAGCCCTCCGCCGCCAATGGGGCACAGCACCCGATCCACATCCGGCTGCTGGCGCAGCAACTCCAGACCAACGGTGCCCTGCCCGGCCATGATGCGGACATCGTTGTAGGGGTGTACCAGGGTCAGCTCTTTGTCATCCCGCATTTCATGACACAGGGCCACCGCCTGCTGGATGCTGCCGTGAACAATCACCTCGGCGCCCAGCGCCCGGGTGCGCTCGATCTTCAGCGGGCTGGAGCCCTCGGGCATCACGACCGTGAGCGGCACCTCCTGCATGGCCGCCGCCCAGGCCAGAGCGATGGCGTGATTACCGGCAGACACCGTCACCAGTCCGGCCCTGAGTTCACCTTCACTGGCGGTCAGCAACCAGTTCAGAGCGCCACGGGCCTTGAAACTGCCGGTGCGCTGCAGACTCTCGCACTTCAGCCCCAGCGGCTGGTCCATGGCCGCATCCAGGTCAGGCACCTGTAACAGCGGCGTTTCGCCCAGTTGCGGCCGAATGCGCTGCTCTGCCGCCCGGATCCGGGACGCATCGGGTAGGGTTGGATTGATCATGGTTCGCTCCCTCTCTTCCCTTTATCAAACCATGACGCTATCCGTGCTGACGATCAAGTAGCCCCCGGCGACCTCCACGTAAATAACAGCTGCATGTTGGTCCGACCTTCCATTTTCTGTCATGCCCGGGCAGATCTGGCAACTTGCACTAGTATGTAGTTATCCAGACAACTGGTTCATCTGGCAATCCGGAGGACGCGCCAACCATGAAAATCGGTATCCCCAGAGAAATCTTCACGGATGAGCGGAGGGTTGCGGCAACGCCGCCCTCCGTTCACAAACTCATTGGTCTCGGTTACGAGGTAACGGTTGAAGGCGGCGCCGGTGAGGCGGCCAATTATGCGGACGAGGCCTACGAGAAAGTGGGTGCAACCATCGCCACCGACACCACTTCCCTGTGGCAGGAAGCGGACTTCATTCTCAAGGTGCGCGCGCCCATGGAAAATCCCGCCCTGGGCCACCACGAAGTGGATCTGATGAAGGAGGGGGCGTTTCTGGTCAGCTACATCTGGCCGGCGCAGAATCCGGACTTGCTGGAAAAGCTGGCAGCCAGGAAAATCACCTCCTTCGCCATCGACAGTCTGCCCCGCATCAGTCGAGCCCAGAAGATGGATGCCCTGAGCGCCATGGCCAACATTGCCGGCTATCGGGCGGTGATCGAGGCGGCCAATAACTTCGGGCGTTTCTTTACCGGCCAGGTAACGGCGGCGGGCAAGGTGCCACCGGCAAAGATCATGGTGATCGGTGCCGGCGTGGCGGGCCTGGCTGCGATTGGCGCTGCCAACAGCATGGGCGCCATCGTGCGGGCCTTCGATACCCGGCTGGAGGTCAAGGAACAGGTCGAGAGCATGGGCGCCGAATTTCTGGTGCTTGATTTCGACAACGAGGAAGGCAGCGGCAGCGGTGGCTACGCCAAGCAGATGAGCGATGAGTTCATCAAGGCGGAAATGGCGCTGTTTGCTGAGCAGGCCCGGGAGGTGGATATCATCATCACCACCGCGCTTATTCCCGGCAAGCCGGCTCCGAAACTGATCACCGCCGAGATGGTGAAATCCATGAAGCCCGGCAGCGTGATTGTGGATCTGGCCTCAGAGCGGGGCGGCAACTGCGAACTGACCGAGCCCGGGAAGGTGGCCCATCACCACGGTGTCACGCTGATCGGCTATACCGACCTGCCCAGCCGCATGGCCAAGGTGGCCAGCGATCTCTACGCCACCAACCTGGTGCATCTGCTCACGGAACTGACTCCGGAGAAAGACGGCAAGCCCTTTGTCAATATGGAAGACGATGTGATCCGCGGCCTGACGGTAGTGCAGGACAATAATATTACCTGGCCGCCACCCCAGCCGGAGGCTCCAGTCAGTACCGCACCACCGCCAGGCACCGAGGAACCCTCGGCCGCAGACAAAGCGGCCGCCAAGAAAGTGGCCGACCGTCGCGCCCTGATCGGCAAGGGCGTGCTGTTTGCCGTAACCGCCCTGGCGCTCTACGGCGTCGGTGCCTACGCGCCGGAGAGCTTCCTGCAACACTTTACCGTGTTTGTGCTGGCCTGCTTTATCGGCTGGCAGGTGATCTGGAACGTGACCCCATCCCTGCACACTCCCCTGATGAGCGTGACCAACGCCATAAGCGGCATCATTGTCATCGGTGCCATTCTGCATCTGGCCCAGGCGGAGAACCTTGCCGTCGGCATCATGGCTTTTGTCGCGGTGCTGATTGCCAGTATCAACGTTGGGGGTGGCTTCCGGGTCACCCATCGCATGCTCAAAATGTTCCGCAGGTAGGAGACGCCCGATATGAGTTCAGGACTGGTGAGCGTGGCCTACGTGGTCGCAAGTATCTGTTTTATCCTCAGCCTGGGTGGCCTTAGCCACCAGGAATCCGCACGACGCGGTAACCTCTATGGCGTTGCCGGCATCATTATCGCGGTGGGTGCCACACTCGCCAGCGTGGGTGACGGCGGCACGACAGCCATCGTAATTGCCGTGCTGCTGGGCGCCGGCATCGGTATACCCATCGCCAACAAGGTGGAAATGACCCAGATGCCACAGCTCGTCGCCCTGCTCCACAGCTTTGTGGGCCTGGCGGCGGTGCTGGTGGGCTTCTCCGGCTATATCGAACCGCTGATTGCAACCACCGGCGCGGAACACACCATCAAATTGGTGGAGGTGTTTGTGGGCGTCTTTATCGGTGCGGTGACCTTTACCGGGTCCCTGGTGGCCTGCGGCAAGCTCGATGGCCGCATCGACAGCAAAGCGCTCACGTTGCCGGCGCGCCACGAGATGAACATGCTGGCGGTCATTCTCTGCGTGCTGCTGGGGTACTGGTTCCTGGGCACGGACAGCATGTCATCAGGCGTAACAGCGCTGGTGCTGATGGCCCTCATTGCGGCGATACTGGGCATTCACCTGATCATGGCCATCGGTGGTGCCGACATGCCGGTGGTGGTGTCCATGCTCAACAGCTACTCGGGTTGGGCCGCGGCGTCCATCGGCTTCATGCTGGGCAATGATCTGCTGATTGTCGTTGGTGCCCTGGTCGGCAGCAGCGGTGCCATTCTCAGCTACATCATGTGCAAGGCCATGAACCGCTCTTTCATCAGCGTGATTCTTGGCGGTTTTGGCCAGACTACCAGCAGTGCCAGCGCGGCGGACTCTGACCAGTCCGTCCACGAATCCAGTGTGGATGATGTCTGCGAGGAACTGCGCAACGCCGACTCGGTGATTATTGTGCCGGGTTACGGCATGGCGGTGGCACAGGCCCAGAACGGCGTCAGCGACATGACCAGGATACTGCGTGAGCGGGGCGTGAACGTGCGTTTCGGCATCCACCCGGTGGCGGGCCGCCTGCCCGGGCACATGAACGTGCTGCTGGCGGAAGCCCACGTGCCCTACGACATCGTGCTGGAAATGGACGAGATCAACGCCGATTTTCCGGAAACCGACGTGGTGCTGGTGATTGGCGCCAATGACACTGTGAACCCGGCGGCGGCCGAAGATCCCGGTAGCCCCATTGCCGGCATGCCGGTGCTGGAGGTATGGAAAGCCCGGCAGGTGGTTGTCCTCAAGCGGGGCATGGCCACCGGTTATTCCGGTGTCGAGAACCCGCTGTTCTTCAAGGACAACACCCGCATGCTGTTCGGCGATGCCAGGGAAAGCATCGACAAGCTGGTCGGGGGGTTACGGGCCTGAAGGCTCAGGCCTCCTGGGCGAAGAATCGCTCAATCTGCCGGGCATGGCTCTGGCCATCCCGGTAGCCCAGTTCGATCAGGCCACGGCAGAAACGTTTTTCGAATAGCAGGAAGCTGGCCAGGTTGGCACTGGAAAACGGTGCGGATTCCGACGCGCCGGTGAGCCGTCTTAACACCAGCGGCATGGCATCCACATACTTCATGGCCAGCTCGTTGATAGGCTCGGATGGGGATATTTCCAGAATGTCCACCGGGCTCAGGTCGAGCCCGGATTCCTGCAGCCGCTCCTGCGGTATCAGTTCCAGTAACTGGTTAATCAGCCGCAGACGGTCGATGTCGTAATCCATGGTATCCAGGAACATGCCGTTAAACACGTGAGCCAGCACCTGGGTCAGTGTGGGCATCCCGGCGTTGTCCGGCCGCACCGGCGGACACATGGCGTTGGCACTGACGCCGATCACCAGCACCTTGCGCGCGCCCAGCCGGAGCGCGGGGCTTATGTGCGCCATCTGCCGGGTAATGCCGTCACCGAAGTACTCGTGGTTGATTTTCACCGGTGCAAACAGGGTGGGAATGGCCGCAGACGCCATGATGTGATCCAGCCCCAACTCAGTACGCCTGCCACCGCGCTGACCGACAGACCAGTCCTCCAGCCCTTCAGCTCCCTCAAAGAAGCAGACATTCTGGCCGGTGGCGTAGCCGCAGGCATTCAGGCCGACCGCATCGATATGGCCCTCCTCAATGGTCTTGCGGATGCTCTGCAGGTCAATCTCCTGCTCCAGCAACTCCCGTAATGGTGAGTTATCCAGAAAAGACGATGGCCCATTTGCGATCGGTTGGCTGATGAGCTTGCGGGCGACACTGCTGAAACTGCGCATCAGACTGATGGTGTCGGCCCTGAACACCCGCCCCATGCTCAGTTCAGACCAGACCTTTTCCAGATGATCTATGTTGTGGCGGAACAGCCCGCGGTTACCAGCCACTGCCATGGCATTGATGGCGCCGGAAGAGGTGCCGACGATGACATCAAACGGGTGGCTCCAGTCGGGATACATATCGGCAATGGCCCGCAGCACGCCTACCTGGTAGGCCGCTCGCGCGCCGCCCCCGGTCAGAATTACACCGATCTTTGCCATGACCGGTTTCCGCTTTGTGCAGCGCCCGCCATCACGCCTGCTTTATCCTGTGCTTGCGCCTGCTGGCGAACGGATTATTAAAGCTGGAATCCTGCCCCTGTAATCTGGCTTCGGGGTGATTCTTGGTCATCAGTTCCTTGACTTTGGGGACGTGTTTTTTGGGAGCATCTACCATAATCAGGTACTTGCCCGCCTCGATATCGTCATGGAAGGGTTCAATGCGATAGTTTTCACCCTGAATGCCACCAAAACCACCGACCCAGCCGCCGGCAACAACGATAAAGATGAACAACGCTATCCAGGCAGCGCCGGGCATTGCCACGATGTTCAGCAGGGCCAGCGGAAGTATGAAAGCAAGGGCCAGGATAAATCCGACGATGGCGCCACGTTCCACGTATCGGGGCAGGTCGGTGCGATCCACAATGGAGGCCGTGTGCAGCTGGTGGGTATAGAGCCCGGCCTCATCCTTGCTGACAATATGGAAGCGCCAGTCGGTAACCCCATGCTCATGCAGGTCGTCGGAGATCTCCTTGGCACTGTCAATCGAAGAGACCAGATAGAATAGACGTATCATGGTGTTTCTCCTTTTTGTCGCCCATCGATTGGGGCGTTCCTATTATCACACCCTAGTCCAGAATCTCCGTTTTTACGCAATCTGGGCCAGCATCACCGGGCCCGCCAGTGCAATGCCCCAGGCAAACAGGGCAAGAAACCCGTCCTTGGAAATCATCGCCAGGCCGAAAGCCATCAGCGCCAGGCCGGCAATACTGGCGCTGAAGGGCACAATCTCGGTTGCCGGCATAAACATACCAATGACCAGGCACGCCAGCGCCATCACATAGAGCCCGAAACCCTTGACCAACGGGGCCAGTCGCGGACGTATCAGGCGATCAATGCGCCGGGCCGGCGGCCGCAGCATTTCCAGCCCCTGCACCAGCTTGGCGCGGGGAATCTGGCGCTGGACCAGCCAGCCCGGCAGCCAGAAGTGTTTTCGACCCAACAGAACCTGCCCGAGCGTCAACATGGTCAGCAAGCCCATCAGAGTCGGCATTCCTGGCACACCACTCAGGGGCGTGACGAGGATCAGTCCCACCAGAAGCACGATCGGACCAAAGCTCCTGCGCCCCACTGAGTCCATCATTTCCCCGATGGAAACGACAGACTGGCCTTCAGTGCCCGCTTCAATCCGGTCCAGCAGCTCTTCTATATCGGCCGGATCACGGTCATCGTCCATAGCCACTGGCTCCGGATGCTCCGAATTTTATTCGGTGGTGTTATACACATAGGAAGAAACGGTTCCATCCTGATTGAACCTTACGACCAGATCCGTGGTTTCAGCATCACCAAAGGCGGACCAGCGGTACTTGCCATAAGTCCAGGTGCGTTTGCCGTCTTCAACGCCGGTGCGCCAGGGCTCGCCGAACATCTCCTGAATCTCCGTGCGGGTGGTTTCACCTATCTCAATGGCGTCCACATTGTGGGTTGCGAAGTCCTGGCCCACGGTGGCACAGCCTGCCAGGGCCAATGACAGGGCCAGCAGAGCAATGGCGGATAAAGACGTGACAGTTCGCATGATGTATTCCTTCTATTGTTTATCAGTACAGCAATCATACGGGTTTTGTACAAAGGTTTAATTACAGCACCGACAGACACGACAAAGCCCCGGCGCTGGCCGGGGCTCATTGTCACCGCATCCTCCGCTCAGTAAAGCTTGGTCAGTGACTTTCTGGCAAATGCTTCAACTTCAGCCGTGCGACCTTCCTTTACTTTCACCAGCCATTCCGGGTCCTGCAACAGCGCTCGGCCGACAGCAATCAGTTCGAACTCGTTGTTATTCATGCGCTCGACAAGCTCGTCGATACCCGATTGCTCGACCGCTTCCTTCTTGCTGGCGAAGGTGCCGCTGATAAAATCTTCCGTCAGGCCCACACTCCCCACTGACATGGTCGGCTTGCCGGACAGCTTCTGGGTCCAGCCGGCGAGGTTGAGACTGGAACCCTCAAACTCCGGCTCCCAGAAACGGCGGGTGGAGGCATGGAAGATATCAACGCCGGCTTCCACCAGAGGCGTCAGGAACTGCTCCAGCTCTGCCGGCGTATTGACCAGCCTGGCCTCGTAATCCTGCTGCTTCCATTGTGAGAAGCGCAGCATGATGGGGAAATCCGGGCCCACGCGAAAGCGTACAGCCTCGATGATTTCCACCACGAAGCGCAGACGGTTTTCCATGCTGCCGCCGTACTCGTCGTCGCGCTGGTTGGTGCCTTCCCACAAAAACTGGTCCAGCAGGTAACCGTGGGCACCGTGAATCTCAACGCCGTCAAATCCGAGGGCCCTGGCATCCTGGGCGGCATCGGCAAAGGCATTGACCACGTCGGCAATGTCTTCAACACTCATGGCCTTGCCATTGGGCTTCCCCGGTGCGAAAAGACCGGAGGGGCTGTAACCCGGCACGCTCGGATCCGGCTCTATGCCCTCCTTACGCACCGCGCCCACATGCCACAACTGGGGGAAGATAGCGCCGCCCGCTTCATGAACTGCATCCACCACCTCTTTCCAGCCAGCAAGGGCTTTATCGCCGTGGAAAAAGGGCACGTTCGGGTAGCCGTTGGCAGCCGGGTGATTCACCGTGGTGCCTTCGGTAATCAGGAGCCCGACGCCACCTTCAGCCCGGCGGCGGTAATAGTCGACGACGTCCTGGCCCGGGGCATTGCCCGGGGAGAAATTGCGGGTCATCGGGGCCATGGCCACGCGGTTACGCAGGGTCAGATTGTGGATTTCAAAGGGCTCAAACAGGGGGCCAAGGTTCATACTCATTATAGATCGCAACCTCACTAATCTGGTTTCTTTAAGCAACCTTATTCAATCTGGTTTTACAATGCAACCCTATTAGGTACACTGCCAGGCATGGCCAGAAAACGTTTTGATGATTCAAGCTGCTCCGTCGCCCGTGCCCTGAATGAAGTGGGGGACTGGTGGTCCCTGCTGGTGGTGCTCCACGCCATGTATGGCACCCGCCGCTTCGTGGACTTCCAGCAGGAGCTGGGTATTGCCCGCAATATTCTGTGCGACCGGCTGGCACGGCTGGTGGATAACCAGGTACTGAAGAAGGTGGACGTTGGCGAGCACGGTTCGCGTTTCGAATACCGGCTGACGGAAAAAGGCCGCGACCTCTTCCCCATCGTGATTGCCCTGCGCCAGTGGGGTGACAAATGGAACCCGGCACCGGACCAGGAGCCTCTGGACCTGCGGGACCGCCTGACCGGGCGCACCATCCGCCCGATGGAAGTTCAGGATGCCGACGGCAAACCGCTTACCGTGCGTGATGTGTTTGTACCGGAAGGTGAGACCGCCACTGAGGACAGGTTACCAGGCAACAGAAATAAAGCCGGCTGACAAGCTGTAGAACTACCCCCTTCTCGCATTTTCTTGAGTTGAATCAATCCGCCGGTGAACTCGGTCGTCCGGGCTCGCTGCACTTGCGCTATGTCAAGTTCCCGATCTCCGTAAACATTAACCTGTAGTCATCGATTATTCAGGTTCAAGGAGAAGGATATGTCCCGTACATTCAAGCTTGGCGTTCTCGCTGCCGCTGTTATGGCCGTTGCCCCTGCTGCGCAGGCGTTTGAGGCTGGCGATTTTATTCTGCGTGCTGGTGTGGCGCACGTGGCGCCGGATGATTCCAGTGATGTAATTACAGCCGGAGGTTCACCTCTAGCACCAGATGCTCGGGTAGGCGTGGACTCAAACTCGCAACTGGGGATTCGTGCAACCTACATGTTTACTAGCAATCTCGGCGTTGGTCTGTTGGCAGCTACGCCTTTCAAACACGATATCCGTGGAGAGGGTGACATTGCATCGCTCGGCAAAGTAGCAGAGACCAAGCACTTACCACCGACGCTGACGCTTCAGTATTTCCCAATGAATAGCACTTCCTCCATACAACCATATGTCGGTGTAGGTGTGAATTACACAACCTTCTTCGAGGAAAAAACTGCCGGCGCTCTTGAGGGGCTCGACATTGAACTGGACGACAGTGTCGGCGTTGCAGCTGAGATCGGTCTGGATTACATGCTCAGTGAGCAGTTCGGCTTGAATGCCGCTATCTGGTGGGCGGACATTGATACCGAAGCAGATATCGAAACTCTCGACACGTTTGACGTAGAAATCGATCCCATGGTCTACATGGTAGGCTTCAGCTACAAGTTCTGATCAACGTAAACGCCAAAAACCTCACCTTAGTGAGGTTTTTGGATGGTACGTCCTCCAGTGCGGGGCCTTCGGGCCCCGCTTTTTTATGGAGAAAGCCGGATCAGGCGGTTTCGCGCTGGGGCGAGCGCCTTGCCTGGCCACCGTTGCCGTTCTGGCTACGGCCACCACTGCGGCCAGCGGGCTTGCCGCCAAAGCTGCGACCGTTACCGGCCGGTTTGCCATTACCACCGCCGTTACCATTGCGATTACGGGCGCGGCTTGGATCCGGCTTGCCCTTGGGCTTCAGCGGCAGGTTGTTGGTCGGCTCAAAGCCTTCCACCGATTTACGCGGCAACTGCTTCTTGAGCAGCTTTTCGATACCCGCCAGCATCGAACCCTCATCGGCACTGACCAGCGACAACGCGTGACCACTCTCACCGGCGCGGCCGGTACGGCCGATACGGTGCACATAATCTTCCGGCACGTTGGGCAACTCGAAGTTCACCACCTGGGGCAGCTGCTTGATGTCCAGGCCACGGGCCGCGATATCGGTTGCCACCAGAACACGCACTTCGCCCTGTTTGAAGTCGGCCAGGGCACGGGTGCGGGCACCCTGTGACTTGTTGCCGTGGATCGCCGCTGCGGTAATACCGTCGCGCTCCAGCTTCTGGGTCAGGCGGTTGGCACCGTGCTTGGTACGGGTAAACACCAGTACCTGCTCCCAGGCGTTATCACGCACCAGCTTGCTCAACAGGGCGGTTTTCTGGCTCTGATCCACCGGGTAGACAGACTGTATGATGCTCTCGGCAGCCGTATTGCGGGCCGCTACTTCCACCTGAACCGGGTTATCCAGCAGGCCCTCTGCCAGGGTACGGATTTCCTTGGAGAAGGTGGCGGAGAACAGCAGGTTCTGGCGCTTGGCCGGCAGCAGCGCAAGAATCTTGCGGATGTCGCGGATGAAGCCCATATCCAGCATGCGGTCAGCTTCGTCAAGCACCAGGATTTCCACTTCATTGAAGTGCACGGCGTTCTGCTGGTGAAGATCCATCAGGCGGCCGGGCGTTGCCACCAGCACGTCCAGACCCTTGCGCAGCTTCATCATCTGGGGATTGATTTTCACCCCACCGAAAACCACGGCGGACTTGGTGGGCATGTAACGGCTGTACAGGGCCACACTGTCGTGTACCTGGGCCGCCAGCTCACGGGTAGGTGCCAGTATCAGCACGCGCGGGCCTTTGCCGGTACGGGGGTTTTCGGCCAGGCGCTGCAGCAACGGCAGGGTGAACCCGGCGGTTTTACCGGTGCCGGTCTGGGCAGCAGCCATCACGTCCCTGCCGGAAAGTACCGCGGGAATGGCTTTCGCCTGAATAGGAGACGGGGTTTCATAACCCTGGTCGGTGGTAGCACGGACCAGTTGCTCGGACAGACCGAGTGAAGAAAAACTCATATTGGATAACTCTTGATTGTTCTGCCTCCACGAACACCGTTCTTGGCGAATGCGGGCAGATACCATGAAGATTCATGGAATAAAAAACGACTACGGCCACACACCGTTAACGGGGTGACGTCCTCTGGCAGGTCGTATGGATAATTCGCAAGATGGCCGAAGCCGTGAACTGCGGAGTCCTTAGAGGCAGGATGCAGGCACGGTATCAGAGGGCCCGTGAAATAGCTATAGGTGCTTTTCAGTAGGAAGCTTTTTAATTTTTGGCAACCTTTGCCAGGTCAGGGAACTCTCATCCATGCCGTCGGTCACTAGCCGCCATACAGCCATCAAACATCCACCCGCTAACGGGAGAAACCTTGCTCAGTGTAGGCGTTGGTCCATTCAGTCTTTCCATTGGGCACCTGTTGCTGGTAATGGCTTTTATCGTTGCCCTGGTCGTGGGGGCATTGGCCGGTCGCCGGGAAAATCTCCCGATATCCGGCGCACTGGCGGATATTTTCCTCGCCGCCATGGTGGGCGCCCGCATCGGCTTCGTGGTCCGTTACTTTGAATACTATGAGAACGACTGGCTGGGCATCATCGACATTCGCGATGGCGGCTTCGATGTGGTGTCGGGGCTGGTTGTGGCACTGCTATTCACCGGCTACCTGCTCTGGCGACGCACCAACATCCGCCGGCCCCTGGGAATCGCCGTGGCCGCCGGCCTGATGACCTGGGGGTTCACCGCCGGCGTTATTGCCCTGATCGAGGACCAGACCCAGGGCCTGCCCGAGGTTGCGCTGACCGACCTGAACGAACAACCGGTCAGTCTGGACGCCCTGACCCGGGGCCAGCCGACAGTGGTAAACCTCTGGGCCACCTGGTGCCCTCCCTGCATTCGCGAAATGCCAGTACTGGAAGACGCCCAGGGCCGCTACCCCGGGGTCAACTTTGTCTTTGCCAACCAGGGTGAACATCCGGAAACCATCAACCGGTTCCTGACGGAGCAGAACCTGGCCCTGGAGCATGTGCTCAGCGATCGCCAGGGCGGCTTCGGCCGCGCCGTTGGCAGCCAGGGCCTGCCAACCACACTGTTCTACAGCGCCCAGGGCAAGCTGGTGGACAGTCACATGGGTGAACTCTCCAAAGCCAGCCTGGCCAGTGGCCTTGAACGTTTCGACGCCAGCCATCTCGAACCATCACCATCAAAGGAGGAAACATCACGATGACCCTGCTCCCACTGCAACGCCTGTTCTACGGCACACTGTTGTCCACCACCGTTATTGCCGCCGGTGCTCATGCTGAAGACCGCCCGCAAGCCATCCAGCAACTTGAAGAGCGCGGCGTGGAGGTCATGGAAAGCTTTGCAGCACCCGGCGGCATGACCGGCTACGTGGGCCAGATGCAGGGTCGCTCCCTGGCTTTCTACCTGACGCCGGATGGCAATCATGTGATTGTCGGCACCTTGATGGATGAGGATGGCAACAACCTCAGCCAGGCCAGTATCGACGAGCTGGTCATGGGCCCCAAATTCGAAAACGCGTGGGCCGACATTGAAGACAGCCACTGGGTCCGGGAAGGCGCCAAAGAGGCGGACACCGTCATTTACACCTTTACCGATCCCAACTGCCCCTACTGCAATCGCTTCCATGACCAGGCCCGGCCCTGGATCGAAGCGGGCGAGGTACAGTTACGGCACATCATGGTCGGTATACTTGCCGAAGACAGCCTGACCAAAGCAGCCACCATTCTCGGCAGCGAGGATCCCGAAAAGGCGATGCATGAGCATCAGACGTCTTTCGAACAGGGTGGGATCGAGGTAGACCGCGAGCATGTGAGTGCAGCTCATCTCGAGGTAAAAGCCAATAACAGCCTGATGCAGGAGCTGGGCCTGCAGGCAACGCCCAGCACCCTTTACCGGGAAGAAAACGGGAAGATCACCATGGTACAGGGCCTTCCCAATCCACAGGCACTGGAACGCATGATGGGACCTCGCCCCTGATGGCCCGTTGCTGTCCCGCCAGCAGGAATGGCGGGGCTCACTCGGTGGCCGCTTTGGCAAAGCCGGCCAGCGCACCCTCCACTTTCCCGATGGCCTCGTCACACCCCTCAATATCATGGCGTTGCCTGAGGTACTCGGGGTCGTTATAGCCCAGCCAGACCTGCCCCTCGCTGTCTTCCCATATCAGCGCTTTCTGGGGCAGATCAATGGCGACACTCTGGGCGCACTGCATCAACGGCGTACCCACCCTGGGGTTGCCAAAAATCACCACCTCCGTGGGCCGCAACTCCAGACCGGCCTTGTCGGCCCCCTCGGCATGGTTGATCCGGTTCATTACCGTCATGCCCTTGTCTCTCAGCACGGTTTCCAGTTTGTCCGCCGTCGCCTCGGCACTGTAACTGCTTTTGACAACCACCATGCCTTCTGCTGCTATTAAAGACAGCGGCAGAGTCAGCACTGCTACTGCTACCAGACGCCTGAATCCTGAAAACATGAGTGCCTCTCCCTGATGGATAACCTCCATTCAGCATAGGCCAGTATGACGTGCACTGCCTGTGCGACTGGGGGTATAGTGATACGAATTCGTTACAGGTCCGTAACATAGGACACTAACCCGGGTTACAAGAGGTCCTCAATGACACATAAAATCGGCGGCGTACTGCTTCCATTTTGCTTTGTCATCGTCGGTTGCAGCCAAGGTGATGCCAACTCCATGAACAGTGCCGAAGCTGCAGAATTACTGGCACCGCCGGATGAAACCGGCGTACTGGAGGTTGCTACCCGCAATGGGTCCACCACCTATTATCTCGACCGCCACGAGAACCCCGCAGGCCCCGAACACAGCCTGATTACGCGTTTTGCCAGAAGTAAGGGGTGGGACGTCAATTGGACCATGCACGAGTCGACGTCGGCGGTGCTCCAGGCACTGGAGTCTGGACAGACCCACATTGCCGCAGCCGGGCTCACTCACCTGCCATCCAGAACGGGACAGTTCATCCGTGGCCCGGCCCATACGGAAGTTACTGAGCAGCTGGTCTGTCACCGGGAGATGCGGCCGATGCCACGCAAGCCTGAAAGCATGGCCGGTGTCGGAATTACGGTGACCGCGGACTCCAGCTACGTGGAAACACTCAACCGGCTGGCCGCTGACCACGACGGCATCGAATTCAGCGAGGACGCAGACCGCACCACTGAAATATTGTTGTCTGCCGTGGCTGAAAAGTCGATTGACTGCACGGTGGCCGACTCCAACATCGTCCAGGTGATCCGCCGACATTTTCCTCACCTTGAAGTGGCGATGAACCTGAATACCGGCAATAATCTGGGCTGGTATCTTCCCGCCGGTTACGACGACCTGGCGGGCGCCGCCCGGGAGTGGATGAACAGCAACGCCGGCGACCAGGCCATCGGCGACATGGAAAGCCGATACTACGCTTACATCGGTGAGTTTGATTTCGTCGACCTGAGAGCACTGAACCGTCGTATTGAGGATCGGCTGCCAATTTTTCTCCACCGGTTTTTTGAGGCCGAAGCCACCACCGGCATGCCAGCTGATCTTCTGGCGGCGCTTTCCTACCAGGAATCCCACTGGGACCCGACTGCGGTGTCACCCACCGGCGTGCGCGGTATCATGATGCTGACCCGGAACACGGCGCAGTCTCTGGGCGTGACCAACCGCCTGGATCCGGCAGCTGCCATTGACGGTGGTGCCCGCTATCTGGCCGACCGCCACCGCCGCCTGCCCGACACCATTCCCGAGCCGGATCGCACTTTCCTGGCACTGGCCAGCTACAACATCGGCCGCGGACATTTGCTCGACGCCCGTCAACTGGCGCGGGAGCTGGGCAAGAACCCGGACTCCTGGGATGACATGAAAGAAGTGTTGCCACTGAAGGCCGACAAGCGTTACTACCCGAGCACCCGTTACGGATATGCCCGCGGCTACGAGCCGGTGCACTATGTACAACGCATCCGTAACTACCGCGATGTCATCAGTGCAACGCTGGAGTAACCGTTGCCCTAGTAGATTTTTTCAGCGCCCTCGGGCCGCGTCTTGAAGCGTTTGTGCAACCACAGATACTGATCCGGCTGTTCGCGAATGGTGTCTTCAATGTAGCGACTCCAGGCCTCAGTGTCTTTTTGTTTGTCGGTGCCAAAACCTTCCTGGATGGGTGAGCAGATGACCCGGTAGCGCCCGTCCGGCATCCGCAGGTGGCTCACGAAGATCACCGAGGCACCGGATACCCTGGCAATGTAGCTGGGTGAGGTGATGCAGCCGGCGTCTGTTCCGAAAAACGGCACGAACAGCTCAGTCTTCTTACCAAAATCCTGGTCGCAGGCAAACCAGACTTCACCGCCTTTTTTCAGGAAAGACACCAGCGGGCGCAGCTCACGCTTGGTGAAGGGGCGGATACCGAAATGGCGCCGGCGACCGTTTTCAATCATGCGGTTGATGACCGGGTTATTGTTGGGTCGGTACATGTAGCCCGGCTTTTTCAGGTGGCAGGCAATCAGCGGCAGGGCAAAGTCAAAAATGCTGTAGTGGCCACCAATCAGCAGTACCCCCCTGCCCCGTGCCTGGGCCTCTCGCAAATGCTCCAGCCCGTGGACTTCGGCCTCTTCGCAGTACCGCGACATGTCCCGCCACCAGGCATGGACGCTCTCCAGAAAACCACGGGTACAGGCAACAAAATTGTCCTGCACCAGCTGCTCACGGGCGGCCTGGTCGAGGTCGGGAAAGCAGGTGGCAATGTTGGTGTTGGCCACTTTGGCCCGGGATTTCAGCTTGCCCTCCAGAAAACAGCCGAGCCGACGGCCCAGGCGCTGTTTGGCCGTCATCGGTAGCAGGGAGAGCAAATAAAGCGCAAATACCAGAAGCCAGGAGGGCCAGAACGCCGGGTGCCACAAGGGCCTGCTCTTCCTGTTTTTGCTGCCGGACATACATCATTGCCTATTCAAAACCCAGTGCGGAGCCTGCCACAGAACACTGATAAAGTGTACTTCAAACGTGAGCAAAAACGTTCTGCTCCGCCTCAGGAACCAAACAGGGCCGACTTCAGCGGCTGGAAAAAACCGGTCGGTGGCGCGGTGGTTTCCACCGGGCGAGTGCCGTCAAATTCCAGATACCCGTCTTCAATAGGATCAAACCTGAGGGTTTTCACGTCTGCCAGATAATTCTGGGTGACTTTCCAGGGGCCGTGGGAGCCCTGGCGCGGCAGGCGATCATCCGCTCGGCGTATATACCCGGAATCAAGCCCCCCCATCACTGTGCCCTCTCCCCGGCTGTCGCCGGTATCTCTGGGCACACAGACGCGTTTACCGTGAGCGTCCATATGGTTCAGCAGGCGACACAGGTATTCGGCGGCAATATCCACTTTCAGGGTCCAGGAGATATTGGTGTAACCGAAGAGCATACCGGCGTTCGGCACACCCTCGACCATCACGTTCTTGTAGACAAGCTTGTCCCGCAAAACCACCGGGTGGCCATCAACCACCAGGTCCATGCCGCCAAGCATCTGGATATCCAGCCCGGTGGCCGGAATGATGATATCGGCCTCCAGCTCCTGGCCGGATTTCAGGCGGACACCCTGCTCCGTAAAGCGCTCAATATGATCCGTCACCACCGAGGCCTTGCCGGAGCGGAGCGCTGTGAACAGGTCGCCGTCCTTGACCACGCACAGCCGCTGGTCCCACGGATTGTAGGTGGGTGAGAAGTGGCGCATATCGGCCTTGCCATCGAGTTTCCGGCGCACCAGGCGCAGCATCAGCCGGCGCATGATTCCCGGATTCCTGCGCGAACGGTTGTACAGAAAACGGGCAACCGCCACGTTCCTCGCCCGGGTCAGTCGGTAAGCGGTTGTTGCTGAAAACAGTCTCTGGAACAACATCGCCAGCCTGTCGTTGGACGGCAGGGGTATCAGGTAGGAAGGCGAGCGCTGCAACATGGTTACGTGTTCGGCCTCTTCCGCCATGGTGGGTACCAGGGTTACGGCCGTGGCGCCGCTGCCAATAACCACCACGCGTTTGCCCTCATAGTTCAGGTGTTCCGGCCAGTGCTGGGGATGCACGATCCGGCCCTTGAAGTCACTCTCCGCGGGGAAGTCCGGCTTGTAGCCGGCGTCATAATTGTAATAACCCGTGCAACCAATCATGAAACTGGCGGTAAAGGTCAGGGTTTCACCGGTTGCCTCTTTTTCGGTCGTCAGCGTCCAGCGCTTGTCGGTGCCGGACCATTCCGCCCGCTTGACCGCCACACCATACTGGATATGTTTCTCAACATCGTTTTCCGCGGCGGTTTCACCCAGATAGCGCTTGATGGACGGACCGTCAGCGAGGACCTTGCCACTGGTCCAGGGGCGGAAGCTGTAACCGAAGGTGTACATGTCGGAATCGGAACGGATACCGGGGTAACGGAAAAGATCCCAGGTGCCACCGAGAGAATCCCGGCGCTCAAGAATGGTGAACGACTTGCCCGGGCACTCCCGCTTGAGATGACAGGCCATACCAATGCCGGAAACACCGGCGCCGACGATCAGCACGTCGACATGTTGTTCGCTCATAGATACCCCGATTTACTTTCTACTTATTATTTTGCCAGGGCCATTTCCCAGACATCTCCACTTCCAGGGTCAGGCTCAGGAACGTACGTATCAGTACAACGATGGCCAGAACCCCGATGGTTTCAAAGGTCAACTCCACTGCAACCGTGTAGATAATGTCCGATGCAATGAGAAGTTCAAGCCCAAGCAGAATGCCACGACCCAGTGATTGACGCAGTTCCTGGTAAACGGACTCACTCTCCTCCTTTTTCAGCATCCTGGTTGCAGCGTTGTACAACGCATAGAGCGCAAACAGGGTAATCGTAGCGATGCCGATGGTTTCAATTATCGCGGCGAACCAGGCGGCTACAGGCGCTATAAAGTCAATCACACTGGCCACTTACAGGCCGGCGGCCGGTAGTTTTTCAGGGCCGACACCAGCGCTTGCGGCTGTTGTTCCACGATCAACATGTCTGCGTATTCCGGTTTCAGGAAACCGGCACCGGACATCTTGCTGATGAAGGCCAGCAGTTCATCGTAGTAGCCGTTGACATTATAGAAGGCGCAGGGCTTGTTGTGATAGCCGAGCTGGCCCCAGGTCCAGGCTTCGAAGATCTCATCCATGGTGCCCGGGCCTCCGGGCAGTGCCACGAAGGCATCAGCCATGTCGGCCATCAATGCCTTGCGCTCGTGCATGGAAGCCACCACATCCAGCCGCGTCAGGCCCTGGTGGGCCAGTTCACGGTCACGCAGGGATTCCGGGATGACGCCGTACACCTCGCGACCGCCGGCCAAAACCGCATCAGCGACCACGCCCATCAGCCCTACCTTGCCGCCCCCGAACACCAGGTCGATGTCCTGGCTCGCCATGTATTGGCCGAACACCTCGGCCGCGTCGGCAAAACGTTCATCAATGCCCCGGCTGGAGCCACAGAAGACGGCAATTTTCATGACTGATTCCCATGACTGGATTCGTTGTTTGCTGCTATGGGTCATATACTGTCAGATACCGGCGAGGAAGTGCCAGCGTTACGCACCTCAACAATAAACCAGGAATGACCAAGGGCCATCGCCATCAAGCTATTCAACACCCTCAAGAGCCGGCTGATGCTTCTGTTCGGCGGACTGATTCTGGCAACCACTGCCCTCGGGACCTGGCTGATTTCCAGCCTTGCCGTTGAGGAACTGCGTAAATCCACCAGCCAGAACCTGCAGGAAGTGGCCGTACAGCTGCGCGACAAGATCGAAATAGACCTCCACGAGCGCTACAGCGATCTCAGCATTGCCGCGGCGGTTACCACCCAGACCCTTGAGGGCAACCAGTCAGTCAATGTGACCTCGATCCTGAATGCACTTCAGGACAATTTTCCCAGCTATGCCTGGATCGGGCTGGTATCTGCCGAAGGCACCGTGCTTTCCAGCACCGGCAATCTGCTCGAGGGGGTGGATGTTTCCGAACGCCCCTGGTTCCGTGAAGCCTCAAAGGGCCCTTACCTGGGCGACGCCCACCCCGCGTTACTGCTGGAATCGAAGCTGGACAACCCATCAGCAAGCCCGTTGCGGTTTGTAGATGTTGCCGTGCCGCTTTATCGCAACGATGAAACCTTGATGGGCGTCCTCGGTGCCCATCTCTACCTGCACTGGGTGGCATCCGTGGGCGAGTCACTGCTGGCTCCCCTGCAGGAGCGATTGCAGGTCGAACTGATGGTGGCGGATCGCAATGGCAGGGTCCTGATCGGGCCAAGAGACACCATTGGCACTGAAATATCCGGCCCCCTGGCCGACGCAGCAGCGGGAAAACCCACCTCCGGCTACCTCACGGACACGATGACCGCCAGTAGCGACCCTGATGATCAGGAACGCTATCTGATCGGGTTCAGCCGCCTGCGTGATCGCGACGAGTACACCAGTTTCGACTGGCTGGTGCTGGTCAGGAAGCCGACGGACGAGGCGTTTGCCCCGGCCAATGAATTACGCCTGACACTGGTTGCAACAGGTTTTCTGGTGTCCCTGCTGCTGCTTCTGTCAGCCGCTGTTGCGGCTCGCTGGACAACCCGCCCCCTGCTGCGAATGACCGAAGAAGCCAGAAACCTGGACCCGGAGCAGCCCTCCACGCTGATCAGACAGAGAGACGACTACGAGGAGGTGAGCACGCTGTCTTCCACGCTAAGGAACCTGATCCTCAAACTTACCGCGAAAACCCGGGAGATGAACGAACTCAACACCACCCTCGAGCATCGTGTGGAAGAGCGCACCCGTGAACTGGAGGACGCCAATGCCCTGCTGGAGGACGAGATTGTCCAGCGCGATGCCATGCGGCGGGAGCGGGAAACACTGATCCGCCAGCTGGAAGAAACCGTGCGCACCGATGCTCTTACCGGCCTCAATAACCGCCGGCACTATTTCGAACTGGGAAAAACGGCGGTCAAAAAGGCGGTCCGTTCAGGCAGGCCCCTGTCGGCCATCATGTTCGACGCCGATTATTTCAAGAAAGTGAACGACAGCTATGGCCACGGGGTCGGCGACAAGGCGCTGGTGCATCTCAGCCAACTGGCGGCGGAGGCCCTCAGGGACATTGACGTACTTGCCCGCGTAGGCGGTGAGGAATTTGCCGTTCTGCTGGAAAATACCGATGAGCAGAGTGCGGCCGAGGTGGCCGAACGCCTCAGAAGCACCATCGAAGATCACCCGCTGCCACTGGAGAGGGGCCGGCTGACCTTGACCATCAGCGCGGGCGTTGCCACCTTCCTGCCGGACAACTCCGATGACCTGGATACCCTGCTGCTCTACGCGGACAAGGCGCTTTACCAGGCCAAGACCGGTGGGCGCAACCGGGTTTTCCGGTATTCGGACATCCAGCAGGCAAACAGCAACTGACTTACTGATATCAACACGGGTTACCTATTCATGAAGACTGTGTTTTCACCGTTACACCACCGCCGTACCGCAATGACCGAGCTGGACGGCGGTATCCTGATCGCGCCCCATGAAAAGCCATCACGGGCCGAAACCATACTCGCCCGGGTAAACCAGGAACAACTGGGAGACGTCCTCCCGGCGCAGGAGTTCGGCCTGGGCCCGGTACTGCGCGTCCATACCCGGAACTACGTGGACTTCCTCAACAACAGCTGGGCCGACTGGACCGCCGCGGGCAAACCCGGGGAGGCCATTCCCGCGGTATGGCCCGGCCGTGGCATGAGGCATCGGGTACCGAAGGACATTGACGGCCGCCTGGGCTATTACAGCTTTGCCGCCGAAACCTCCATCACCGAAGGCACCTGGGACGCCGCCCGCGCCTCGGCCAACGTAGCGCTGACCGCCCAGGCGCTGGTGGCCAACGGCGAGCCCGCCGCCTTCGCACTGTGCCGCCCACCCGGTCACCACGCCCATACTGACCTGTTTGGCGGCTACTGCTTCTTCAACAATGCCGCCCTGTCCGCGCAGGCGTTTCGTGACCAGGGCGCCAGACGGGTAGCGGTGCTGGATGTGGACTTTCACCACGGCAATGGCACCCAGAGTATTTTCTACCGGCGTGACGATGTGATGACCATCAGCCTGCACGGCGACCCGGACCTGGTGTTTCCCCACTTCCTGGGGTTCGAAGATGAAAGCGGGGAAGGCCCCGGTGAGGGCTTCAACCTCAACCTGGTATACCCACCCGGCACGCCTTTTTCGGTCTGGCGGGAGGGACTGGAAACCGCCTGTGCCAGGGTCAAAGCCTATCAGCCTGACGCCCTGGTCATTGCCCTGGGCGTGGACACCTTCGAGGACGACCCGATTTCCTTTTTCAAACTGACGTCGGCGGACTACCTGCTGCTTGGAGAGCGCCTGGGAAAACTGAACCTGCCTACCCTGTTTACCATGGAAGGTGGATACGATGTGGACGCCATCGGCGTCAACGTGGTGAACGTGCTGAAGGGATTTGAAGCCACCCGGCTATGAACCGGGCTCTTTCAGGTTTTCAAAAGCTTCCGGATAACGGCGCTTCATCCGGGCAAGCCGGAAGATGGTAATGAAGTTGGTCACCACCACCATGCCCTCCGCCAGGGTGCCACCCACCGAGCCGATAACGATGTTATTCAGCATCCAGGCAATGGCCGCGGCCGCCAGCATCAACCGCATGGGAATGCCCCTGAGCATGAACATGCCCACGGTGCCAAAGATGGCGGCCGCAACGGCGAAGTAATCCACCGGGCTACGCCAGGTCAGTGCGGCCGCCACCAGGTTCACTGCCAACACCGCCAGCATTACCTGCCAGTTGCCGAGATAGCGGCGGGCCAGCAGGATACGGCCGATTACCAGCAGGCTCAGAACGGCCGCCGTCCAGCTGCCAAACAGGGCAAACTGCAGCGCAAAGGCTACGTTCGCGGAAATCAGCAGCACCATCAGGCGGTCATCCCGCTTGCTGGCAAAGCCGACAATGCAGAAACCCAGCGCAATCAGGCTGACCGCCTGGCCCGCCATGTTGGTATAGCTCATTCCCTCAAGCATGGCGAACCATCGGCAACATCAGGGGATGCCCTGGCAGTGCCCGGATCACCGTCTGCGATAATCCGGGTCGGTCCAGCAAAGCGGCAGGGACTCCCCGGACGGGAAGTTCAGGCCGGCTTTTGCAAATTCCTCTGCATCCTGAGCCTCCTCACCAAAGTGCAGGCTGCCCTTCACTGTCGATTCATTGGGATCAAACAGCGCTTTGGTATCCAGCACTTCAATCATGTGTCCGGTCGACTTTTCGGCGAGAAACATAAGTACCTCCCGGATTTCCCTGATGGTGTGTGAAGCGAGCTAGCTCGCGAACTCAATCTTCCTGAAGTCGAGTGTATTCTCTTTGGGCGAGGCTTGAATACCCATAACCTCGGAGCGACGCTTGACGACAATGTAGACGAAGCAGCTGAAATACAACGCTATCACCAGAGCACCTACCCACTGTATGCGAAGGAAATCAAGCTGGAACAGCATGGTCAGACCACACATCGCAATCAGGTTCCCTAACCAGTATCGACCCTGACCGAACCGTTGCGCGGTCAGGTTCAGATTATCGGTGTAAAGCCGGATCAGCGAATCCAGGGAGTTGATCACCATCAGAATGCCCACGGTGATCATCGCAATGTTGATGAACGCTGCGATCTCCAGGCCCTCGGCATGATAGTGATACAACACCGAAAACCAGGTGGCAATGGCAACAGACGGAAATACCAGCATGGCAATCATCAGTTGCCAGGTGCGCAGACCGCTTACGAACCGTGCAGTGAACTGGCCGATCATGATGCTCCAGGAGAACCACCAGAACAGGTAAAACTCGTGGTAGTCGTTCAACGGCAACATGAACTGGTGCAGGTTGGTGAAGTATTCACCAATCAGCCCCGCCGTTCCCAGGAAATCCCCCACACTGCCGCTATCGGTCAGGAATGCACGGCCCCACATCACTGCGATCAGGGCGATAAACAGCCAGCTCGAGCCCACGCTGAGTATCTTTACATATTTGATTTTACTGCTCGAATACACTGCCGCCGCAATCGCCAGAAAGACGATCAGGTAGAAAGTGGGAACCACGGTTTCGCCATCGCCGATCTCCGGCAGGTACCAGGGCAGGTTGACTAGCAACAGGAAGGCAGTGAAGGCACAGGTGCCGATAATCACCGCATTGTTGACCACTCTCACCAGGGGGATATCAAAAAACTTCACCCGTGGCTCAATCACGCAGAAATAGAAGCAGGTGAGGAAGTAAAAGCCCCAGATCAGGAAGGCCCAGAACCCGAACTCGATAGCGAGCGGGTTGGCAAAGCCGTATTCCGGACTTTCCGCCAGATTGCCATAGCCGGCAAATTCCGTCAGCGGGAACATGATCAGGCCCACATCGAGGCCAGAGGTAAACAGAATGGCAATGAAGGTGAACGTTCGCACCGGCGTCACGCCAATAACTTTGAGGTTCCACCATTTGAACAGGATCAGCGCGATGGCTGCGAAGGTGAAAATCAGGCCTGTGGATAGCCAGAGTGTCATACACACCTCCGGCTACAGGATAAGGTGATTACATCGGACAACATGGGTGTTCCTCCTCTACTTTGAAGCAGGTGCTCATTCGAATCGGACACAAACCCCCGCGTTGACGGGTCAACACTTAACTATCGCGCGCTCAGGACGGTGCGTTTTCCGCAGCCGCAGCGACGATAGGTAAGTCCTGATGGTTTGCATAAAAAAACCGGCGGCCATTGCGCCACCGGGATACGGTCAGGCGATCGCGCGTCTGGCCCCTCCGGGGCGCTGGCGATCACGCCAATGCTCGTCCATCTCCACGGGGGCAGTGGACGGATCCAGTGGCGCCAGGCCACGAATAAGGTCAGCGGCACGCTCCGCCACCATGATGGTGGGCGCATTGAGATTGCCGTTGGGAATGGTTGGGAAGATGGACGAGTCCACCACCCGTAGGCCGCTCACGCCATGAACCCGGGTATCCGGGCCCACCACGGCCTGATCGTCCACCCCCATCTTGCAGGTGCAGGAGGGGTGGTAGGCGCTTTCTACCGCCTGTCGGACAAAGGCGTCGATTTCCTGGTCACTCTGCACATCGACACCGGGCTGGATTTCCGGGCCGCGGAAGCGATCCATGGCGGGCTGGCTGATTATTTCGCGGGTCAGGCGCACGCAGTCGCGAAAACCCTCCCGGTCATCTTCATGCTGCAGGTAATTGAACAGGATGCGCGGCGGTTGGCGCGGGTTATCTGACTGCACATAAACCGAGCCCCGGCTGCGGGGCTTGTTATGACCGATATGCAACTGGAAACCGTCGCCGCTGAAAGCTTCCTTGCCGTCGTACCGCATGGCCGCCGGCAGGAAGTGATACTGCAGGTCCGGCCACTCTACGCCGGCCTTGGAGCGGATAAAGCCGCAGGATTCGAAATGGTTAGTGGCTCCCAGGCCATCCTTCTTCAACAGCCAGCGAACACCGATCTTGAGCTTGTTCCACCAGTCAAGCTTGCCATTAAGAGAGACCGGCTCTTTGCAGCGGAACTGGAAGTAGAACTCCAGGTGATCCTGCAGGTTGCCACCAACGCCGGGCAACTCGTGATCGACCGGAATACCCGCCTGCTCCAGCACCTCACGGTTACCAATGCCCGAGAGCTGCAACAGATGGGGCGAACCGATGGAGCCGGCGCTGAGGATCACTTCTTCTGAAGCCTTCACATCCACCAGCTTGCCATCTTTCTCGTAACGCACGCCAGTGGCCTGCTTGCCCTCCAGTAACACCTTGTGAACCAGCGCATGGGTGACCACCGTCAGATTGTCCCGCGCCATGGCGGGCCGAAGGTAGGCATTGGCGGTGGACCAGCGACGGCCATTCTTGACCGTCATGTGCATGGCACCAAAGCCTTCCTGGCGCGCGCCGTTATAATCATCGGTGGCAAAATAACCGGCATCCACACCGGCATCCACAAAGGCCCTGTAGAGCGGGTTCTGCATGTTGTTGCCGTTATTCACGCCCAGCGGACCCTGGTCGCCCCGGTACTCATCACCGCCAAAAGCCCAGGTTTCGGCCTTCTTGAAATAGGGCAGGCAGTGGCGGTAATCCCAGCCATCGGCGCCCTGTTGCTGCCACTCGTCAAAGTCACGGGCATGGCCGCGCACGTAAACCATACCGTTAATGGAAGACGAACCGCCCAGCACCTTGCCCCGGGGGCAGTGCATGCGGCGGTTGTCCAGGTAAGGTTCCGGCTCGGTCTCGAACTGCCAGGCGTATTTTTTGGTGTTCATGGGGATGGACAGCGCGGTGGGCATCTGGATGAAGATGCTCTTGTCGCTGCCCCCGGTCTCAAGCAGCAACACCCGGTGGCGGCCACCCTCGGTAAGCCGGTTGGCCAGCACACAACCGGCAGACCCGGCCCCGACAATGATGTAATCGTAATTTGCTTCTTTCATACGCAGCTCCGAGCAGCCCGGTCAGAACGGGCTGTCTATGTCCTCCATTCCCACGTACACCGCTTTCAGCTGCGTGTAGTGGTCGAGTGTGACGCGGCCGTTTTCACGGCCAATACCCGAGAGTTTGTATCCACCCACCGGCATTTCCGCTGGCGACGCACCGTAGCTGTTGATCCAGCAGATGCCCGCCTGAATGCGGTGAATAACCCGATGGGCGCGACGGATGTCGTTGGTAAACACACCCGCGGCCAGACCGGTGTCCGTGTTATTGGCCCGATCAATAACTTCCTCTTCACCGGAAAAGGTCAGCACCGACATCACCGGGCCGAAGATTTCCTCACGGCAGATGGTCATGTCATCGGTGCAATCGGTGAAGATGGTGGGTTCCACGAAATAACCACCGGGGGCGGATTCCGGCTTTGCAGCCTTGCCACCGTGGCTGAGAGTGGCGCCCTCGGCGATACCTTTCTCGATGTAGTCCAGAACCAGCTGCTGGTGTTTGCCGGAGATCAGTGCCCCGAAGTTGGTGTCAGGATCTGTCGGATCGCCCATGCGGATGTTGTTCAGCGTACGCTTCAGCAGCCGGTCCATGAATTCCGGGTAGATGGCTTCGTGCACGAACACCCGGGTGCCGTTGGTGCATATCTCCCCCTGGGTATAAAAGTTGCCCAGCATGGCGGCGGATACGGCGTTGTCGATATCCGCATCGTCAAAGATAATCAGCGGGGATTTACCGCCCAGCTCCATGGTGACGTCTTTCAGGGTGGAGGCGGCGGCCGTCATGACTTTCCTGCCGGTGCCCACTTCCCCGGTAAACGACACCTTGGCAATGGCCGGATGATGGGTCAGCCAGGCGCCCACCTCACCATCACCCTGAACCACGTTAAACACGCCCGCAGGCACACCGGCTTCGGTGAAAATCTCCGCCAGCTTCAGTGCGCCCATCGGGGTTTCCTCGGAGGGCTTGAAGATCATGCTGTTGCCGGTGGCCAGCGCCGGAGCCGATTTCCAGCAGGCAATCTGCAGCGGGTAGTTCCAGGCACCGATTCCGGCACACACGCCCAGGGGCTCCCGGCGGGTGTAGTAAAAATCACCGCCAAGATCCTGCTGGTTACCCTCAACCGACGCCGCCAGGCCGGCAAAATACTCCAGGGTATCGCAGCCAGTGACCACGTCGACCACCTGGGCTTCCTGCCAGGGTTTGCCGGTATCCTTTACTTCCAGGGCGGCCAACTCATCATTGCGTTCCCGCAGCAATGCCACGGCACGCTGGAGAATGCGTCCACGCTGGGCACCGGTCATTGCCGACCAGATCTTGAAGCCGGCCTGGGCACTGTCGATGGCGGCCTTGCGGATACTGTCATCGGCTATTTCCATTTCATAGATCACCTCGCCCGTGGCGGGATTGACCACCGGGAAGGTTTCGCCGGACTCGTTGGCCATGGGTTGGCCATGGATGAAGTTCTGATAACGGGGCAATGCAGTCATAGGGTTCAGACCTGAGCTGGTGAATTCGTTGTCGGGTTGAGCGCGTTCAATGCAAACCGCTTGCACAGGGTCTCGGCGGCGGCGAAGCCTTCCTGCGGATCCGTGCTCAAGGCACTGCGCAGCCAGAAACCGTCAATCATTGCCGCCACCTGGCGAGCGGCTTCGGTGGCGGCCTGTTGCGGCAACCGTCGGGCAAAGGCGTAACGCAGATTGCTGTAAAGCCTGGCATTGTTTATCTGCTGTAGCCGCTGCAAGCCGGGCTCGTGCATGGAGCGGGACCAGAAGCTGAGCCAGGTTTTTGCGGTCAGTTCGGAGCGCTGGAACTCGGAGAAATTGGCTTCCACAATGCACTGCAGGCGCTGCTCCGGAGAGCCATCGGTGCGGGCCATTCGCTCCCGCAATTCCCTACCGAGCTGGCCCAGCAGATAGCGAAGCGCCGCCTCGATCAGCCCCTGCTTGCCGCCGAAATAATGGCTGATGATGCCGGACGACATGCCAGCGCGGCGGCTGATGGAAATTATCGTGGTGTGCTGCAAACCCAGTTCGGCAATGGATGCCATGGTGGCATCGATCAGTTGCTGCTTTCGGGTGTCCTTTACTCCGACAATCGGCATCGTGGTTTTGACTCAATCTTTATTAATTGAACGTTCAATTAAAATAAAGTGTACAGAATGAAGTAGCCCTGTTCAACCCTGGGGCGTCCACCATAAAAAAAGCCCCGCTATCCGGAAACCGGACAACGGGGCTGAAAACACGAACTGTTGGTTAGGGGTCAGCCGTGTGTGAGCCTGTTTTCAGGCGGTGGTTCAGGCCGCCTTTTCGTCGCTCTCGCTGTCATCAGCCGAGTTGCGGATCAGGAAGTCAAAGGCGCTCAGGGCGGCCTTCGAGCCATCACCCATGGAAATCACGATCTGCTTGTAGGGCACCGTGGTGGCATCGCCGGCGGCAAAAATACCCGGGATGGAGGTTTCACCGCGTTCATCAACAATGATTTCACCGTGCTGGCTCAGCTCGATCGATCCCTTCAGCCATTCGGTGTTGGGGATCAGGCCAATCTGGATGAACACACCTTCCAGGGCAACATGGTGCTCTTCGCTGCTGTTCCGGTCCTTGTAGTTCAGACCACTGACTTTACCGTTCTCGCCCACGACTTCGGTGGTCTGGGCGGAGGTCAGGATTTCCACGTTCTTCAGGCTACGCAGCTTCTTCTGGAGTACCTCATCCGCCTTCAGTTCGGCGGCGAATTCCAGCAGGGTAACGTGGCCGACGATGCCAGCCAGATCGATGGCCGCTTCCACGCCGGAGTTACCACCCCCAACGACCGCTACCCGCTTGCCCTTGAACAACGGCCCGTCACAGTGCGGGCAGTAGGCGACGCCCTTGTTGCGGTATTCTTCTTCGCCCGGCACACCCAGTTGGCGCCAGCGTGCGCCGGTGGACAGAATCAGCGTGCGCGCCTTCAGAGAGGCACCGTTAGCCAGGCTGACCTCGTGCAGACCGCCCCGGCTGGACGCCGGGATCAGTTTCTCGGCGCGCTGCAGGTTCATGATGTCGACGTCGTATTCCTTGACGTGCTGCTCCATGGCCGCCACCAGCTTGGGGCCCTCGGTGTAAGGCACGGAAATCAGGTTTTCGATACCCATGGTGTCCGCCACCTGGCCACCGAAGCGCTCGGCGGCAATACCGGTGGAGATGCCCTTACGCGCTGCGTAGATGGCGGCTGCGGAACCTGCCGGGCCACCACCGATAACCAGCACTTCGAACGGGTCCTTGTGCTTCAGTTTCTCGGCTTCGCGCGCTTCCGCACCGGTATCCACCTTGGCGATAATCTGCTCCAGGGTCATACGGCCCTGGCCGAACGGCTTACCATTCATGTATACGCTGGGCACGGCCATGACCTCGCGCTGCTCTACTTCGTCCTGGAACAGGGCACCATCGATTGCGGTGTGCTTGATCCGCGGATTGAGAACGCTCATCAGGTTCAGGGCCTGAACCACGTCGGGACAGTTCTGGCACGACAGGGAGAAATAGGTTTCAAACTCGAACTCACCATCGAGGTCTTTCACCTGTTCGATCACCTCCTGGCTGACCTTGGGGGGATGACCACCGACCTGCAGAAGCGCCAAAACCAGGGAGGTGAATTCGTGACCCATGGGAATAGCGGCGAATCTGACACCGATATCACTACCTACCCGGTTAATCGCGAAAGACGGACGACGCACGTCTGCGGAGTCTTCCGTGCGCAGGCTGATCTTGTCTGACATTGGCTCGATTTCGTCCAGCAGTTGCTTCAGTTCCTGGGACTTACTGCTGTCGTCATAGGCTGCGACCAGCTCAATCGGCTGTTGCAGCTTTTCCATATAGGCTTTTAATTGCTCCTTGATACCGGCGTCCAACATGCTTTTTCTTCCCCTCAGGATATCGTAAAACTGAATTTACAAACTCAGATAGAGTCGTGAATCGAATATGCCAGCACAATACGGGCAAGCCAGGCAGAGCTCAAATTAATTGATCCAAAGTATTTGATAGGCCTTTGCTATTCGACTCGGAAAATCAACCAGATAGAAATGAAGAAGGCCCGCATCGCGGGCCTTCTTACCGGCTTCACTGTTGCTGAAACCTTAGATCTTGCCGACCAGGTCCAGTGACGGAGTCAGCGTCGCCTCGCCCTCTTTCCATTTGGCCGGGCAGACTTCGCCAGGATGGGCGCGAACGTACTGCGCCGCTTTTACCTTGCGCATCAGATCGTCCGCGTCACGGCCGATACCTTCGGCAGTGATTTCCATGGCCTGGATAACGCCATCCGGATCGATCAGGAAGGTTGCGCGATCTGCAAGACCCTGGCCTTCGCGCATCACACCGAAGTTATTGGTGATGGTGCCGGTCTGGTCGCCAACCATGAAGTAGTTGATCTTGCCGATGGTCTCGGAGCTGCTGTGCCACGCTTTGTGGGTGAAGTGGGTGTCAGTGGACACGGAGAATACTTCCACGCCCAGCTTCTGCAGCTCTTCGTACTTGTCGGCAACATCGCCCAGCTCGGTCGGGCATACAAAGGTGAAGTCGGCCGGATAGAAGAAAAATACAGACCACTTACCTTTTACGTCGGCTTCGGAAATTTCAACAAACTCACCCTGTTTGAAAGCAGTGGCGTTGAACGGCTTAATTTCGCTGTTAACAATACCCATTAAAGATATCTCCAGTTGGTTAGTTGAGGCAATGGCTAACTTGAGTCGGCTAAGATATTGATCCGACCACAAATACGCAAATTGATTGTTTTTAGTTGTGCGATAGGTAACTTCTATTGCGGTTCCAGGTGCGGACTAGAGCCGGCCCCTCCTGTCAGAGCTATCCGGCCATCATAGCCCTATCGTGGCAAAAAACTACCCCGCCAGCGATTCCAGGAAGTAACTGTACAGACCAATACCGATCAATACGTTAAACGGAAACGTCACTCCGAGTGAGGCCAGCATGGCCAGGCCGATATCGGCTTCAGGAATGGCGTGTCGCACCGCCACCGGCGCCGCAATGTAGGAGGCACTGGCCGTGAGCGCCCCCAGAATCACAATGGTGCCAGGTTCAAGCCCGAGCCATAGTCCGGTTGCCAGACCCGGCAGGGAGAGAATCGGCGGCATGCACAGGGCAAAGGCAATCAGCCGCCAGTGTCGGAGCTGAATCTTGCGCAGAGTCTCTGCTGCCACCAGCCCCATCTCCAGCAGGAACAGTGAGAGCACCAGGGAGAAGGCGCCTGTCAGCGGCGCGGTGACGCCATCGCCCTGGTCCGGCCCGTAAAGAATGCCGATCACCACGCCGCCAACCAGCAGAACCACACTGCGGTTGGTCAGGGTTTCCTGCCATAAGGGTGTACCCGTGCTGCTCGTTTGCGCCGCCCCCTGGGTATAACGCCGGTACAGCCACATTCCGGTAAGAATTGCCGGCAGCTCCAGCAGCACCAGGTACAGGGTAACCTGTCCGCCCGTGGCCAGCCCGCGAGATTCCACCCAGGCCAGCGCCACCGCAAAGGTACCCGCACTGACAGAGCCATAATGGGCACAAAAACTGGCAGCATCCGCCACACTCAACCGAACCAGGTGCCGTAGCATCGGAAACAGTACCAGGGGTATGGCAAAGCCCAGCGCCATAATGGCCAGTATTTCGGTAACAAGCCCCCAGTGAAGGTTGCCATACAGGGCCATACCGCCCTTGAGACCAATGGTCAGCATCAGCAGAAGGCTGAGGATATCGTATGCGGCCTTGGGGATTGTCAGATCTGAGCGAAGGGTTCCCGCGATCACTCCAAGCAGGAAGAACATCACGATGATGTCGGGCATGAATCAAAAACTCCGGTACGAAAAAGGGCCCCGCAGGGCCCTTGAACGTACAGTCGAAGCGTCGGTTTCGGCTACGCGGTACCCACCTGTTGTGAGGTAGGCCGGAACAGAATCGGGTTCGCCTGCTGGTTCGATGCAACCGGTTTGCTGACCGGGGCCTCTGCTACTTCAAACACATGATAGGCCTCAGGACCGAAGGGGTCGAGTGCAGTGTCCAGGTGCTGGTAACTGACGGGGACGGGATCGCCCGAATACACCACGACAAATTGCCGTTCCACCATGGGAATGGCGACGTTCAATGGTTGTTCCACCCAAAGGTAAACACCTTTCTGGGACACAAGGTATTCGCAGCGAACCACGCGGTACCCCTCCCGCAACTTCAGCGTATTGGGTTCTTTGCCCATCTCGAGACGGAACTTGTGAATCGTTTTCATGGCCTGCTCTCCTACTGTGGAACACCCTGCCATCATCCACAAATTATAAATCGAAAGGAATGCAGTTTTTTCTGGTTTATTGTTCGGTTTTTTCGATCTTATCGTCAAGCTCCGGTCGCTCCTTCAATAGCTCCGCCACGGCCGAATTATGGCTGCCCCTGGCCCGCGTCACCGCGTACAGGGTGTCCCTGACCTCGTGGATTCTGGCCACATGCACCACCTGGTACTGGCGACAGACTTCATCATGGATCGCAGTCGGTGCTGCAAAATAACCCAGGCCCTCGCGGCCGAATACCTTGATCAGGGCACTGTCATCCACCTCTGCCACCACTTTCACCCGAATGTTCTGGCTGGAAAACCAGTTCATCAACGCGCTGAAGTAGGGGGCATCAAGAGAAGTCGCCAGAAACGGTTGCCGGTCAAGGCTGGCGGGAAAATCCACCGACAAGTGAGCGGCAAGCTCCGGAGCGGCAAACAGCGACATGGAAGAGCTTGCCAGCCGGTAGCTGCGGAAATGGCTGGCCTCGCCCGACGCCGGCTCACGGTCAGTGAGCACAATATCCAGCTCGCGCTGGCCAAGGCGTTTCAACAGTTCGGTGGTGTCACCGGTACGGCAGCTCAGCCGCACTTCGCGGGAAAGGGACAGGGCAGGCGCGGTCAGATGATAGGCAATCAGCTTGTGAATCGAGGCGGCGATGCCGACCGACAGACTCAGGGGCCTGTTCTCCGGTGGTTGCTGAAGCACATCGGTCAGCGCCTGGGCGGTCTGGAACATATCGTCGGCGTAACCGAAAACGGTTCGCCCGAAATCGGTCAGTTGCAGCGCCCGATTGGCGCGCCGGAAAAGGGCATTGCCCAGAACAGACTCGAAGGTAGCAAGCTGGCCGCTGAGGGTCTGCGGTGTCAGCTCAAGACTCTCTGCCGCCCGGACAATGGAGCCCTCACGGGCGATCACCCAGAAATAATAAAGGTGGCGAAGGTTCAGGTTACCCATCTCTGACATCACTCATTGTTTCCGGATATTTATTATCACAGTTGGCGCTTCCCATCCGCGACAGCTTTTTCAAAGCCACCAGGGCTGTTTGCCCGGTTTGCGAGTTACAACAATGGCGTCGAACAACACGGATGCTTCGGCCACCAATTCAGGGATCAGATTGCTGATGCCCTGGACTCAGCCGCCTCGAACAAGCTGTCTACCGTCAACGCCAGCAGGCCAATCAGAATTGCTCCCTGAAGCACATACGCGGTATTACCGTTCACCAGCCCGGCGACCACCGGGTCACCCAGGGTCCGGGCACCGATGGTTGAACCAATGGCAGCCGTTGCAATGTTGATTGTCACCGACGTACGGATGCCCGCCACAATGACCCGGCCTGCCAACGGCAGCTCCACCTGCAAGAGTACTCGCAACGGCGACATCCCCATGCCAAGCGCCGCCTGTTTGACGGTCGCATCTACTCCCTGGAGGCCGGCCAGGGTATTACGCAGGATAGGCAACAGGCCATACAGGATCAGCGCCAAAAGAATAGGCGCTTCACCGAAGCCGAGGACAGGCACGGCCAGTGCCAGAACCGCCACCGGGGGGAAGGTCTGGCCAATGGATGCAATCTGGCTGACCAGGGGCAGAAAATCCCGGCCGGAGGGGCGGGTGGCAAAGATCCCGCCGGCAACGGCGACAAGCGTGCCGATACAGGCAGAAATCAGAACCAGAAGGATGTGGTTCTGGAGCAAAGACAGAAAGCTTTCCCGCTCATAGATCACCTGTTGTTTATCTGGCTGCACCCACTCGTACAGTGGCTCCAGAACCGACATTCCGGCGCTCAGCCCGCACAGCAGAGTTGCCAGCATCAGGGGAGGCAGCCAGGCTCGCATCACGCGCCTGCCTGAAAAATGCGTTCCCGGGTGACCACCCCGGTCTTCGCGCCATCGCCATTGAATACCGGCAATTCGCCGCTGTCCTGCCAGAGCATCACCGACAGGGCCAGACGCAGGCTGTCGTCTTCCTGAACCCCCTCCTCCCCTGGTTCCGGAATGGCTGCCTGTGGATAGCGCTGCATCAGGTCCCCGACCCGGCGCAGGCTCATCAGTTTCAGGCCGCGATCCTGCTTGCCAACCAGGCTCTCAACAAAGTCGGAAGCAGGCCGGCGCAGAATGTTTTCGGGCGTATCGTGCTGAATGATGCGCCCCTGATCCATCACCGCGATCCGGGTCGCCAGCTTCAGGGCTTCGTCGATATCGTGGGTCACAAACACCGTAGTCTTGCGGACCTGCCGCTGGATCCGCAGCATCTCCAGCTGAAGGTTTTCCCGCGTGATCGCATCCAGAGCGCCAAACGGCTCATCCATCAGCAGGATGTTGGGGTCTGCGGCGAGGGCGCGGGCGACCCCCACCCGCTGGGCCTGGCCGCCGGACAGCTGTTGGGGGTATTTTTCCGCGTGAATGGCGGGGTCCAGACCCAGCAGGGTCAGCAACTCCTGAACCCGCTCGTCAATCCTTTGCCGGGGCCATTTCAGCAACTCGGGCACCATGGCGACGTTGCGGGCAACCGTCCAGTGCGGGAAAAGCCCGGTGCCCTGAATGACGTATCCCATGTTCAGCCTGAGCTGCTCCGGGTTCATGGTGGTAATGTTCTCACCATCCACCAGAATCTCGCCGGCGCTGAGGGGCAGCAGGCGGTTGACCATCCTCAGCGTGGTGGACTTGCCACAGCCGGAACTGCCCACCAATACGCACACCTCACCGGTCTCGATGGTCAGGCTAATACGGTCCACAGCCACGGACGTTCCGAAGCGGCAAGTGACATTCTTCAGTTCAATCATCCGGACACATCCTGTTCCCCGTCATGCCGTCGCCGGTGTTGGCCGCAGGCTGGCCGCCAGCATCGAAAGCAAGGCATCCGCCAGCAGTGCCAGTGCAATGGTAGGCAACGCACCGAGCAATACCAGATCCATCGCCGCCTGCCCCAGGCCCTGAAAAATAAAGCTGCCGAACCCACCGGCACCAATCAGCGCCGCCACCGCCGTCAGGCCAATCGCCTGAATCGTGGTGATGCGAACGCCCTCGACAATCACCGGCAGCGCCAGTGGCAGCTTGAGCCTGAAAAACAGCTGGCGCTCATTCATGCCCATGCCCCGCCCGGCATCCGCCAGACTTTCAGGCACTTCTGTCAGCGCCACATATGTGTTGCGCACCATGGGCAACAGGCTGTAGGCCACCAAGGCCAGCATCGCCGGCGCCCAGCCAATGCCACGGATGCCCAGCGCCTGCAGAACCGGATAGGCCTCCACCAGAGCGCTCAACGGCGCGATCAGCAGGCCAAACACCGCCAGGCTGGGAATCGTCTGGAGAAAGCTGACAACGGACAGAACGGGACGGCGCCAGGCCACGCTGCGGATCATCTGCAATGCCAGTACAAAGGCCAGGCCGGCACTGATGGTCACGGCTCCCAATGCAAGAGCGAGGTGCGTCCAGAGAGCCTGCTCAAACTTGTCCGGCCGTGCATTAAACTCCCGCACCAGCGACAGACTCTCCAGGCCATCCCCCTGGAACAGCCATACCCAGCTTCCGCAAATCACCGCCACAACGATTAACTGAAGACCTCGCCCACTTCCCAGGCGCCCAAAAATTTCGATCAGCATGAGCGATAGGAAAAACAGCAGGCACCAGAAGCCTGAACCTATAGACGAGCGCGCATAGGGCGAGTTTTCAGGTAGATGCCGGGCAGCGAACACTTCCAGCAAAAGCGGCAGGGTTGCCAGCGAAGCACTCACCAGTATCAGCAGAGAGACATAGCGGAAACGCAGTGGCAACAGGGCAATAAGCAGACAACCTGAAAGTGCTGCGGTTACCAGCATGGCCCCTGGCCAGCCGATGGCAGACAACAGCCCATGGCCGGTACCCGGGACAATTCGGTTGGGCAGTATCGTGCCCAGATTCAGAACCCAGACCAGCACCAGGGCAGACAGTGCCAGCACTGACACTACACGGTTGGGCGGGGAAAGATCAGACGTGGACCAGGTGCTCGACAAATCTTAATTCCTGGCCAGGGAGTCCAGATAATCACGAGCGACGGTTTCCGCCGGCACGCCGTTCACCGCAACCTGGCCATTCAGACGTTGAAGCGTCTCCAGATCAAGAGTTTCGAACACCGGATCAAGCGCGTCCCGAATTCCGGGGTAGTCTTGCAGGACCTCTGCCCGAACAATCGGCGCAGGCTGGTAGACGGGCTGGACGCCGGCTGTATCTTCCATCACTTTCAGATCCAGCGCGCCAAGGCCACCATCAGTGCCATACGTCATCGCACCGTTAACATCGTTATCGTTCAGAGCGGCTGCCCGCAGCGTCGCCGCCGTGTTGCCACCGGACAGGATCAGCAGCTGATCAGCATCCAGCTTGAAGCCGTAAGCCTCCTGGAAAGCCGGAAGGGCACTGGCGGACTCAACAAACTCGGCACTGGCGGCGAACTTGAAAACTCCGCCGCCATTCAGATAGGCCGCCAGGTCGTTCAGCGTGTTCAGGTTGTGCTCCCGCGCCAGGTCCCCCCGCACGCTCATGGCCCAGGTGTTGTTTGCCTGTGCAGGCTTCAACCAGACAATGTTGTGCGAGTCCTGATCCAGCTTCGCCGCCTGCTCATAGGCTTTGTCCGCGTTTTTCCAGATATCCCGATCAGCCTGATCATGAAAAAAGGCGGCGTTACCGGTGTATTCCGGATAAATGTCGATCTCCCCGGCCTTGATGGCTTTCCTGACGATACTGGTACCGCCCAACTGGAGCCGGTTTTCCACCGGAATGCCTGCGGCTTTCAGAGACTGCAGCACTATCTGGCCAAGCACCGCGCCTTCGGTATCTATCTTGGAAGACACCACCACCGGATCCGCAGCCGCGGCGGGGCCCGACAACGCCAATACACAACATACCGCTAGGCCGCGGAAAAGGGAGCTAATAGACACAGCCATTCCTCTCTGTAATTGTCGATGGGCATTATCCAGTCTATGGCATGGACTCACGAGGGCAAGGAAGAATTGGCCTTTTAAGGTGGTTACCCGGTTAACAGCTGGCGGTCCGTGGCTCTCTGGGCGGGCACCGACCAGACAGCCTGTTTTTTTTCCTGAAGTCACTGTGCAGCCGATTTTTTTGCTGATAACACCTAAGGCGCGTTGCGTTCGGATGGATCCGTCTTGAAAGCCCTTACCAGCTTATACGGATCAACCTGCGCTCGATATTCCTTTGCCGCCAGCTCATTGAGCTCCGGGGGTGCCTCGGCAACGCGAACACCCAGGCGGGCTGGCTTTGGAGGCGTGCTATCACGCACGGTGCCCAGGAAAAGCAAGAATTTCATATAAGGCCTCTTCACATAGTTACCTGCATCATGGCGGCGGACGTAAAGCGTCCCGCCAGGCGTTCATCGCTTCCAGCCTACTGCGCATACGGCGAACATGGCTTCCTTCCCAGTAAAGCTGACGACAGGTGACACAGGCCCATACCGCCTCGTTACTCACCCCGCGCACCCCCGGGCGAAAGAGCTGTTTCTCCCGCTCGCTGGCCGGGTGCAGTGGGGTGTTGCAGTTTTTACAGCGGCTGAAGGGGGCCAGGCACCAATCCAGATCCAGCCGGAGAGTCAGTTCCTTCAGCCGGGCCTCATCATCCCCACCCGGCAGATACAGCACATAGAATGGCGCACAGACAAACTCCCGCAGGTCCGCGTCGGCGGTAACCAGCCATCGCTGCTCCGCGCGGGAGCAGTCCACCAGGTGCCTGTCTGGCGAGCCCGGGGTGGGCAAGGCGGTGTCATATCCGGCAACCCGCAGCCATTGCGCCACGTTGATCAACATTTCATCGCACAAAAAGCGCAACGGCGACAGCGGACACAGGCTCCCTTCGATCAACTTCATACCTTGCTCGCCCGCCACTGACCGGCTACCACTCCAGTTGTGCCCCGGTCTGGTACTCGATCACCCGGGTTTCAAAAAAGTTCTTCTCCTTGCGCATGGTAGCCTGCTCATCCAGCCAGGGCGACACGTTCTTCGCCCCCGGGAACGGCTCTTCCAGGCCCACGGTCCTGGCACGGCGGTTGGCGACAAAACGGAACTGCTCGCTGTGGTAGTCGGCGGAATAGCCAAGGATCGGGTCCCGCAGGATGTAATTGGCGTAGGCGACTTCGGCGGCTTCGGATTCGTCCCACATCTCCCTGACTGCTTTGGGGTCCAGGGTGATGTTTTCCTCTTCCAGGATCTGGTTCACCACCTTCAGGCCGAAGGAGAAGTGCATGGCTTCGTCCCGCAGGATGTATTGCAGCTGTTCGCCGGTCCCGCGCATCAGGCCCCGGCGCTGCAGGGCGAAGATAGGGCTGAAGCCGTTGTAGAACCAGGTACCCTCGAACACCGCCGCAAAGAACAGATAGGACATGATGAATTCCTGCAGGTCGTCCCGGTTGCGCAGGTTCAAGTCGGAGCGCATGGCCGCATCCAGGCGGCGGTTGGCCATCTGGATCTTGCCATTGATGGCCGGCACCACGCGGTAGCGGTTGTAGATTTCACTCTGGTCCAGGTTCAGGGTTTCGATGCAGTGCTGGTAGGCCCAGGTGTGCATGGCTTCCTCATACACCTGCCGCGCCTGGTAGATCTGCAGCTCCGGGGCGCTCATTTTCTCCATCACGGCCAGACCGATGTTGCGCATGGCCAGGATGTCGGAGGTGGTCAGGTACGCCAGCACGTTTTCATAGACGTGCTTTTCCGCCGGGTTCAGGCGGTGGTGATAGTCATGAACGTCCTGAGCCATGTTCACATCCAGTGGCGTCCAGTGATTCTTGTTGGCGTTCATGAAGTACTCCCAGGCCCAGGGGTACTTGAAGGGTGCCAGCTGGTTGATGTCGGTGTCGCCGTTGATCACCCGCTTGTCATCAACTTTGACGGGGGCCGGGCCTGCTGTCGTGGCGGCTTTGGTTTGGATGGTTGGTTCGTCGTTCCAGTTGAGCATGGTTTTATCTCCTCAATTATTGGCAGGCTTCGCAATCCGGCTCGTCGATACTGCACACCTGCGGCTGTGGCGCCGTCACCGGGGCGGATTTCTCGGCGCCCGTGGCACCCAGGGAGCGCAGGTAATAGGTGGTCTTCAGGCCGCGTTCCCAGGCCAGCTGGTACAGACCGTCCAGTTTCCTGCCACTGGGTTCGGCCATGTACAGGTTCAGGCTCTGGGCCTGGTCCAGCCATTTCTGGCGGCGGGCGGCGGCTTCCACCAGCCAGCGGGCGTCGATTTCAAAGGCGGTGGCGTAGCGGGCCTTGAGTTCGGTCGGAATGCGGTCGATCTGCTGCACACTGCCATCAAAGTATTTGAGGTCGTTGACCATGACGTTGTCCCAGAGCCCTGCAGCCTTGAGATCGCGGACCAGCGAAGGATTCACCACGGTGAACTCACCGGACAGGTTCGATTTGACGAACAGGTTCTGGTACGCCGGTTCGATGGACTGGGACACGCCCACAATGTTGGAGATGGTCGCCGTGGGCGCGATGGCCATGACGTTGCTGTTGCGCATGCCATGCTTTGCGATCAGCTCACGCACCGGGGTCCAGTCCAGGTGGCTGTTGGTATTCACCGACAGGTCCCCGTCCCGCCGGTTTTCCTTCAGCAGGCTGATGGAATCGAGCGGCAGGATGCCCTGCTGCCAGAGAGACCCCTCGTAGCTCTCGTAAGCGCCGCGTTCACTGGCCAGCGTGGCGGAGGCGCGGATGGCAAAGTAACTGATCTGTTCCATGGACAGGTCGGCAAACTCCACCGCTTCCGCGCTGGTGTAGGGCAGGTTGAGTTTATAGAGCGCGTCCTGAAAGCCCATCAGGCCGAGGCCCACCGGGCGGTGCTTGACGTTGGAGTTTCTCGCCTGGGGCACCGCGTAATAGTTGATGTCGACCACGTTATCGAGCATGCGCACTGCTGTGTTCACGGTCCGTTCCAGCCGCTGCACGTCCAGTTCACCATCGCGGATATGCGCCGCCAGGTTGATGGAGCCCAGATTGCACACGGCGATTTCATCGACGCTGGTGTTTAGGGTGATTTCGGTACATAGATTGGAGCTGTGCACCACGCCCCGATGCTGCTGTGGTGAGCGCAGGTTACAGGGGTCCTTGAAGGTGATCCAGGGGTGGCCGGTTTCGAACAGCACGGTGAGCATCTTGCGCCAGAGCTGCTTGGCCGGGATTTTCTTGAACAGCTTGATCCTGCCCTGCTCGGCCAGCGCTTCGTAATACCCGTAACGCTCACGGAAGGCGTTGCCGTACAGGTCGTGCAGATCCGGCGCATCGCTGGGGGAGAACAGGGTCCAGTCTTTATCCTCGCGCATGCGCTCGATCAGCAGGTCCGGCACCCAGTTGGCGGTGTTCATGTCATGGGTGCGCCGGCGTTCGTCCCCGGTGTTCTTGCGCAGCTCCAGGAACTCCTCGATGTCCAGGTGCCAGCTTTCCAGGTAGGCGCACACCGCGCCCTTGCGCTTGCCGCCCTGATTCACCGCCACGGCAGTGTCGTTCACCACTTTCAGAAATGGCACGACGCCCTGGCTGCTGCCGTTGGTCCCCTTGATATGGGCGCCCATGGCCCGCACCGGTGTCCAGTCGTTGCCCAGGCCGCCGGCCCACTTCGAAAGCATGGCGTTGTCGCGGATAGCGCCGTAGATGCCTTCCAGATCGTCCTGCACGGTGGTGAGATAACAGGATGAAAGCTGGGAATGCCGGGTGCCACTGTTGAACAGGGTGGGCGTGGACGCCATATAATCGAAGGACGACAACAGGTCATAAAATTCGACGGCGCGGGCATCGGGATCGTCCTCCTTCAGGGCCAGACCCATGGCCACCCGCATGAAAAAGACCTGGGGTAACTCCAGGCGATCGCCCTTCCAGTTGATGAAGTACCGGTCGTACAGGGTCTGCAGGCCAAGGAAACCGAACTGGTAGTCCCTTTCAGGCTTGAGGTGGGCGCCCAGTCGTTCCAGATCGAATGCCGCCATTGCTTCGTCGAGCAGCTCGTGGCGAATACCCTGGTGAATGAGCGCACCCAGGGCCCGGGGATACACCTCCGCCAGCGGCAGGTTGAGGGGCAAGGCCAGGGCGGTCGCGGTTTCCAGCCGCAGCTGTTCCAGCAACAGGCGTGCGGTTACCGCACTGTAGTCCGGCTCCTGCTCGATGCGGCCGCGGGCCGTCATGATCAGGGCGGACAGAACCTCTTCTTCGGCAATACCGTCGTAAAGATTGCGCAACGCGCCTTCTACGAGGGTCTCACCGTTGATGCCCTCAAGTCCCCGGCTGGCGTGTTCCACCTGAGCTTTCATCAGCCCCACGTCCAGTGGCGCCAATTCGCCGCTGGCTTTCTTGACCGTCAGCGTGGGATGGGCTTCCACCGGCGCCTTACTGGCTCTCTCCTGGGCATGAGCTTCCCGGTAGAGCACGTAGGCGCGTGCAACCTTCTGTTCCCCGGCCCGCATCAGCGCCAGCTCCACCTGGTCCTGAATGTCTTCGATGTGAACCTTGCCGCCGGCCTTCAGGCGGCGGCTGATAGCCTGGGTGACCTGCCGGGTGACTCGCTCCACGGCGTCATGAATGCGGGCGGATCCGGCGGCGTCATCGCCTTCGACGGCAAGAAACGCTCTGGTAACCGCAACACTGATCTTGGCGGCATCAAATCCCACCAGGGTGCCGCTGCGTTTGATAACCTGCAGGGAGTCGGTAGCGGTTGGCCGGGAGGCCGGGTGTTGCTGGGGCTCGTCCAGAGTGGCTGTGGACATGTCGGTTCTCCTGAATACGCGTTGTGTTCCATGTCCTTCGCGCAGGCAGAGAGAATCGGAGACACCACCGTAGCGCCAGGTCGGCACCATTGACGGGGTGATGTCATTCCGGTCTGCTCACCTTATACGCGAAGGTGCAGTTGTCATCCCTGGCAGGTCTTCGGACTCAGGGGCGTGAACCATCTGGTTCGGCCTTGCGTGGCGACTTCCCGGTGCTAGCCAGTGTCTTTGTGCCTCGCTTGTTCCCCAATACCGCTGCGCGTCAGCTCCGGAGTCTCACCGGATTCCCGGTACCATTTTCAAAACGTCGTCAAAGGCGTTATCACGCATGATGACCGTTGCTAAGTGATTTACCTTTAATCACCATATCTGGTACCTAACCAAGGATAAAAACACTATATACAGTAAAGCCAATCACAACAAGGCACTTTTTGGCCGGTTGCCGGTCACTAACCGCAACCATGGGAGAGCATCATGAATCACGCACTGAACGGTTTACTGGCATCGCTGATCCTGCCCATTCTGGCTGTACCGGCCCAGGCGGATAATGACGATGACTCACTGGTCCGGGCCTTCTCCGCCATGACCTCCCTGGAAGACGGCTGGGAGCCATTGGAGTTTCCGAAGATCGACCGCCACAGCCGCTACCGGTTGGTGCAGGACAACGGCGAACAGGTCGTCAAGGCTACCACCGATAACAGCGCTTCCGGGCTGATTGCACGGGTGTCAGTGGAGCCCGGGGAATCACTGATTCTGCGATGGCGCTGGAAGGTATCCAATGTGTTCGAACAGGGTGACGCCCGCACAAAGGAGGGTGACGACTACCCCGCCCGGATCTACGTCGCCTTCGAGTTCGAGCCTGAGGAAGCCGGTTTCTTCGAGCGCGCCAAACGCAAGACCGTGGAAGTTCTGTTCGGCGAGGAACTGCCCGGCAACGCCCTGAACTATATCTGGGCCAATCGGTTGCCGGTTGGAGAAATCGTTGTTAATCCTTTTACCGACACCACGATGATGGTGGCGGTGAACTCCGGGGAGAGCAACAGCGGTGAGTGGGTGACCGTGGAGCGGGACATTGTTGCGGACTACAAAGAAGCCTTTGGCCGTACACCCCCGAAGCTGGCGGGCGTTGCCATCATGTCGGATTCCGACAACACCGGGGAATCCGCTACCGCCTGGTACGGCGATATCCAGTTGCTCAAGCCCTAAAGCAGATCGGCCAGTCCCGGAAGCTGAAACCCCTTGCTGAACGTCCGCGGCTCGGGAACCTCACCGCGTTCTGCAAGCCGCAGGTAGGCATCGTCAAAGGCGTCACGCAACTGGCTGCTTCGCGGATTCGCCAGCGAGAAAATCCAGGCCGTGTTCCGGATCCGCACGGGATACTCGCGAACCCCCTGGACGGGAAACTCCTCCAGTACCGCCTTCACCGGCTCCTGATAATCCAACAGGTAGTCGCCCCGGCCGCGGCTCAGCATAGCCACCGCCGCCCGGTGATTGGGGGCTTCGGTTACCGCTATGCCGGCAGTCTGCTCGAGACGCTCGGCCAGGCCGCCATAGGTGTAGCCAGAGATCAGGATCAGGGTTTTGTCCCTGAGATCATTGAAGTGCGAAACCGGCTGCTGCTGCTCCATTCCAAAGGCGCTGAGCTGGATTGGCATCGGGCTTACAAAGGTCTCCAGCACTTCCCCCTCAAGGGCAGGCACATCGGTTAATCCGGGCCAGACGTCGATACCCCCGGTGCGCAGATAGAAATAGGCGCGGGTTACCGGCAGATACTCGAACTCCAGATCAAACCCTGCTTCCTCCGCCACACGGCGGGTCAGCTCGATAAAGACGCCTTCGGCACGACCATTTTCAGCCTGGTAAGTCAGCGGGGCCGCATCCATGTACCCGACTTTTACAGAGTCGCGAATTTGCTGGGCCTGACCGGGGCCGGCAAGCGTGAGGATAACGACAAGGAAAACAGTGAGTCCACGAGCGTTAAAACCATGCTCGCAACACCAAAAAATACGGAACACTCGGGTCAGAACTCTGGGGGTTATAGTCATTGTTGCCATCAGCGCCCAAAACTACCAGTTTACACCAGATAGATAACACTGAGCAGACCCACTGTGCCCATGACAATAGTATAGGGGAACGCCATGATCACCATGCGCCCGTAGGACAAACGCACTAACGGGGCAATGGCAGACGTCAGCAGGAACAGGAATGCTGCCTGGCCATTGGGGGTGGCCACGCTGGGCAGGTTGGTGCCGGTATTGATGGCGATCGCCAGTTCCTGGAAATGCGCGTAGTCGATACTGCCGGCGTCCAGGGCCTGTTTGATCTCACTGATATAGACCGTGGCCACGAACACATTATCACTGATCATCGACAGCAGTCCGTTGGCGATAAAGAACATCCCCGGCTGCTGGTCCTTTGGCAGGCTGAGTACAAAATCAATGATCGGCTTGAACAGGTGCTGTTCGTGAATGACCGCAACGATGGCAAAGAACACCACCAGCAGGGAGGTGAAAGGCAGGGATTCCTGGAACGCCTTGCCAATCTGGTGCTCGTCGGTCACACCGGTGAAGGAGGTGATCAGGATAATCACCAGCAGACCAATCAACCCCACCTCTGCCAGGTGAAACGCCAGGCCGATAACCAGTATCAGGGCAGCCAGCGCCTGCACCCACAGCGCAGCCTGGTCCGCCTTGGTACGCTTGACACGTTCGTTGTCGGCGAACTCTTCCAGCACCCGGCGAACCGGTTTCGGCAGGCGGGCCCCGTAACCGAACCAGCGCAGCTTTTCCAGCAACCAGCAGGTGGTCAGGCCGGCGACCAGCACCGGCAGGCTTACCGGCGCCATATGCAGGAAGAAGCTGGCAAAATCCCAGCCTACTACCTTCGCTATCAGCAGGTTCTGGGGCTCACCCACCATGGTGGCCACGCCGCCAAGGGCGGTACCGATGGCGCCATGCATCAGCAGACTGCGCAGAAAGGCCCGGAATTTATCCAGATCCTCCCGGTGCAGTTCGATCACCTGCTCGTCACTGTTGGCGTTATGATCCGCGTGCTGATAGCCCTTGCCGGATGCCACTTTGTGGTACACCGAGTAGAAGCCCACGGCAACGCTGATAATCACCGCGGTTACCGTCAACGCATCCAGAAACGCTGACAGCAGTGCCGCCGCCGCGCAGAAAAGCAGTGACAGCGCCGACTTGGAGCGCACGCCCACCAGTATCTGGGTGAATGTCACCAGCAGCAGCTCTTTCATGAAATAGATGCCGGCCACCATGAACATCAGCAGCAGGATAACCGGGAAGTTGACCAGTACTTCGTGATACACCGCGTCAGCCGTTGTCATGCCTACCAGCAACGCCTCGATGGCGAGCAGGCCTCCCGGCAGCAGGGGATAGCACTTCAGGGCCATGGCCAGGGTAAAGATGAATTCGCCCACCAGAACCCAGCCGGCTACCGCTGGCCCCAGAGTCCAGACAATCAGCGGATTGGCAATCAGAAAAAGGATAATGACCTGTTTGTACCAACTGGGCGCATTACCCAGGAAGTTGTGGGCAAATCCGGAGAGAACGGTCTTGGGCATTGCGGGAGTCTTCTGAGTTAACGGGCGGACGGCAGTATAATGGAACCGGCCGCTATCTTCCTTGATATTTGCGTACCCGGTAATCCATCGAAGGTACCGGGTACGTTACTATTTGGTGCTACCCGCTACCGGAAGGCGTGGCCCTGAGACTAACTGTCAACGGCGTCAGCCACCATCTCTGCGGTGATCGCCGACAGGGTCCAGCCCAGATGGCCGTGCCCGGTGTTATAGAACACCGTCGGCAGCCGGCCCGGCCCGACCCGAGGCATCATGTTGGGCAGCATCGGGCGCAGCCCTGCCCAGGGCACCACGCGCCGGGTACTGACCCCCGGGAAACACTGCTCCACCCAGCGGGTGAGGGGGCGGATCCGGTCATCCCGGATATCGCGATTATACCCACTGAATTCCGCGGTACCGGCGACACGGAAACGGTCATCGCCCAGCCGGCTGGTCACGATCTTGGTGGCATCGTCCAGCAGGCTGACGGTCGGTGCCGCTCCCCGCGAGGCTTCGTCGTCCAGCTCGACGGTGATGGAATAGCCTTTGACCGGGTAAATGTTGACGCGGTCACCCAGCTTCGCCGCCAAGTCGCGGCTGCCTACCCCGGCGCAGATCACAACGCCATCAAAGGTGTCGCGGGTTTGCTCCTCACCATCATGGGACGTTACCCACGCATGGGTCTCGTCGGCACTGAGCTCGGTCACCGAGTGGCCGTAACAGGTCTTGACGCCAAGGCGCTGGATCGCCTCTGCCAGACCACTGGTGAACTTGTGGATATCGCCGGTTGAATCACTTTCGGTAAAAAAACCACCGTAATAGCTGCCGGCCAGGGTGGGTTCGATAGAACGCATTTCATCGGGGGTAACCGCCCTGCGCTCCAGGCCTCCGGCGGCCAGCAGTTTCGAAACGTTGGCAGCGTGGTCAAAGCCGGCCTTGTCGCGATAGATATGCAGGATGCCCTGTTTTTTCAGGTCGAAGTCGATACCTTCCTCCTGCGCCCACGCAAACAGGTGGTCACGGGCGGCAATCGCCAAACGGGCGGTCTCGGTGGTGTTTTTCTCATACTGGGGAATGGCCGCGATAAATTCCGCGAACCAGCTGAGCTTGTGCCAGGAAGGTTGCGGGTTGACCAGGAGCGGCGCATCGCGCCGGAACATCCACTTCATGCCCTTGGTTATGGTCTGCCAGTTGTTCCAGACCTCGGCGTTGGAGGCGGACAACTGGCCGCCGTTGGCAAATGACGTTTCCATTGCCGCGTAACGGTGCTTTTCGTAAACGGTGACATCAAGGCCGCGTTTGGCCAGAGTATAGGCTGTGGTGATACCGGTGATACCACCGCCGATAACTGCAATTCGCTTCATAGCAATCTCCAGGGAGCGTCCAGGGTTTCCTCTCTACACAACGCGGTAGAAAGCACCCCTTCCGTCACTGGACCTGAGAGATTCACGTGTCGATTTAGGGAAACCGACCGCTTGCTCCTTCGGTGTGCCAACAGACGCGGTCGTCGACAACTCTTCGGAAAGTCTTCGCGCTAGCGGTCCTTTTGCCTGAGAGTTTCCGGGGCAGTTGCTCCTTCGGCGCCGGGTACACAGTTGGGTGACCCGGTCTCTCCCGCTAGCGCGTCTGAATTGCCATTAATGGCATTCTGTTTGAGAACATAGCAAAGCTGTGAGGATTTGAACACTCCCACCCTGGCCTGCTATTCGACAGTAACACTCTTCGCCAGGTTACGGGGCTGGTCCACATCGGTACCTTTCAACACGGCCACGTGATACGACAACAGCTGTAAGGGCACCGTATAGACAATAGGCGAGGTGATAGGATGCACCGACGGCAGCGACATCACGTGAAGGCCTTCCTGTGCCTTCACATCCGCTGCCTGGTCGGCAAAGACAAACAACTCGCCACCCCTGGCGCGGACTTCCTCCAGGTTGGACTTCAGTTTCTCCAGCAGTTCGTTGTTCGGAGCCACCGTGACCACCGGCATGTCACCGTCCACCAGCGCCAGGGGGCCGTGCTTGAGTTCACCGGCCGGGTAGGCTTCGGCATGAATGTAGGAGATTTCCTTCAGTTTCAGTGCACCCTCGAGTGCCACCGGGAACATCGCGCCGCGGCCCAGGAACAGGCTGTGGAACTTGTCCATGAAGGATTTCGACAGTTCGACGATCTCGGCATCCAGTGCCAGTACCTGTTCCACCTGCCCGGGAATCAGGCGAATGGCTTCGACAATTTCCGCCTCCCGTGCTTCTTCCAGGCCATTATGACGGGCCAGCGCCAGGGTGAAAATCAGCAGTGCCGTTAGCTGGGTGGTGAACGCCTTGGTGGACGCCACACCGATCTCGGGGCCGGCCTGGGTCATGATCACAAGATCCGATTCCCGCACCAGGGAACTGCCCGGCACGTTGCAGATGGCCATGGCGGCACGGAAACCGGCCTTCTTGGCCTGACGCAGGGCCGCCAGGGTATCGGCGGTTTCCCCCGACTGGGAGATGCACAGAAACAGGGTATCGGGCTGGATAACGTGTTTGCGGTAGCGGAATTCGGAGGCGACTTCCACGGAACAGGGCACCCCGGCCAGGTCCTCAATCCAGTAGCGCGCCACCATGCCGGCGTGGTAACTGGTACCGCAGGCAATGATCTGGACGTGACGGACATTTTCCAGCAGGTTGCCGGCCTGGGTACCCAGTGCCTGCTCCAGCACGCGGGTGTTGGTTATGCGGCCTTCCGTGGTGGCACGGATAACCCGCGGCTGCTCGTGAATCTCCTTGAGCATGAAATGGCGGTACTCGCCTTTTTCGGCGGCGTCGGAGCTGTGCTCGAAACGGGTGATCGCCCGCTCTACCCGTTGTTTGTCGCGGTCATGAATCTCGATACGGTCGCGGCGGATATCGGCAATATCGCCCTCTTCCAGGAACATGAAGCGGTCAGTCACCGGCAGCAGCGCGAGCTGGTCGGACGCAATAAAATTCTCGCCAATGCCCACACCCACCACCAGCGGGCTGCCTTCACGGCAAACCACCATGTGATCCGGCTCATCGGCATGGATTACAGCCAGGGCAAAAGCGCCCCGCAGGCGCTCGATTGCCGTGCTGACCGCCTGGTACAGGGTCTTGCTTATCCGGTACTGTTTTTCAATGAGGTGGACAACCACTTCGGTGTCCGTCTGGGAGGTGAATTCAAAGCCATCGGCTTTCAGCTCTTCCCGCAGTTCCTGGTAATTCTCGATAATCCCGTTGTGGACAATGGCCAGCTGTTCGCCGGACATATGCGGGTGAGCGTTGACCTGTGAAGGCTCGCCGTGGGTAGCCCAACGGGTATGGGCAATACCGGCTACGCCTTCCAGGCCTTCCCCGGAAATAGCCTCGGCCAGCGCGGCAACCTTACCCACTTCCCGCGCCCGGTTGATGGCATGATTGCGGTCAATGACCGCCATCCCGGCTGAGTCGTAACCCCGGTATTCCAGGCGGCGCAGTCCCTCCAGCAAAATACCCTGAACATCCCTTTCCGACACTGCCCCTACAATTCCACACATATAGCTGTCACCTGTTGCGAATGTATCCAAGCCCGTCCAGGCTTTTGAATCAGTCTTTTTTGACCGGGCGTTCCCAGTTATCGATATTACGCTGGCGCCCACGGGCAACAGCGAGCTCACCGGTCGCCACGTCACGGGTGATGGTGGAGCCGGCACCAACGGTGACATTGTCTGCTAATGACACCGGTGCGACCAGGGAGGTATTGGAACCCACGAACACACCGTCTCCCAACACCGTCTGGTACTTGTTCACCCCATCATAATTGCAGGTAATGGTTCCTGCACCCACATTCACGTTACGTCCCAGTATGGCGTCGCCCACATAACTGAGGTGATTGATCTTGCTACCCTCGCCAACCTCGGCCTTCTTGGTTTCCACAAAGTTGCCCACCTTGGTGCTGTCAGCCAGCCGGGTGCCGGGGCGCAGGCGCGCAAAGGGGCCTACCTGAGCGCCGCTGCCGATAGTCGTGCCATCAACCACTGAATTGGCCTCGATACGGCTGCCGGCGCCAATCGTGGCATCGCGGATCACGCAGTTGGGGCCAATGCTGACGTTATCGGCAAGGGCGACGTTGCCCTCGAATACCGCGTTGATATCGATCAACACATCCTCGCCTATGGTCAGGTTTCCGCGCACGTCGATCCTGGCAGGATCCGCCAGGGTGGCGCCTTCGGTCATCAGGCGATTGGCTTGCTGACGCTGATACCAGCGCTCCAGCTCTGCCAGTTGCAGGCGGTTGTTGACGCCTTGCACCTCGTATTCATTGGCCGGCTGCGCCACGGATATTGCCATACCTCTGTCAGCCGCCATGGCGATGATATCCGTGAGGTAGTATTCACCCTGGGCGTTGCTGTTGGAGAGCTGCGGTAGCCAGTCCTTGAGATGGCGGGCGGAAACCGCAAGGATGCCGGTATTGACCTCGGTAATGGCCTTCTGCTGCTCTGTGGCGTCTTTCTGCTCCACGATTGCCGTCACCTTGCCCGCCTCATCCCGGAGAATGCGGCCGTATCCGTCGGGATTCTCAAGCGTCACGGTCAGTAATCCAAGTGAGTCCTCACTGACCTGCTCCACCAGAGCCTCGAGGGTTTCCGGCCGGGTCAACGGCACGTCACCGTAAAGAATCAGAACCCGGGCATCATCCGGCAGCGCCGGCAACGCCTGAGCCACCGCATGACCGGTACCCAGCTGCTGCTGCTGCAATGCCCATTGCACGTCCGCAGCGGGGGTGATGGCCTTGACCGCTTCCGCCCCATGCCCGATGACCCCGTGAATGCCGGCGGCTCCCAGTTTACGGGCGGTGTCCATGACGTGGTGAAGCATGGGTTTTCCGGCAATGCGGTGAAGGACCTTGGGCAGGGCGGATTTCATGCGTGAGCCCTGGCCGGCGGCCAGAATTACAACGTGCAGGGATGTCATAGGTGTGCCAGGCTCCATGCTGGTGGCGGGTTTGCAGGTATTGAACAAAAAAAGCCGCCTCCCTGGCAAATGGCACGCCGGAAAGCTTTCCGGGGGCCATCTGTTTCAGGATGCGGCTCTTGTCAGGCGAAGATCTGCCGATACGCTGGTTCCGGGGGTAACCGGCCTCAGCGAACGTTCTTGCGCAGCTTCTGTATCGTCCGCAACTGGGCGGCAGCTTCTGCCAGCTCGGCTGCGGCACGGGAGTACTCAAACTCGCCTGTCTTGTTCGCCAGTGCCTTTTCAGCTTCTTTCTGGGCTTCCTGTGCCGCTGCCTCGTCCACATCCTTGGCGCGAATAGCGGTGTCAGCCATCAGGGTCACGAGGTTGGGCTGCACTTCCAGGTAGCCACCTGATACGTACAGGATTTCCTCTTTCCCGTCCTGCTTGATGATCCGTACTGCCCCGGGCTTGAGCTCGGTCAGCAGCGGAGCATGGCCCAGCTGTATACCCATTTCACCCTCGGTGCCGGTAGCGATCAGCATCTCTACCAGCCCGGAGTAAATTTTTTCCTCGGCACTTACGACGTCACAATGTACGGTCATAGCCATATTAGATGCCTCTTGGGTCTGAAAGGGAAGGAAGCCTTACTTCTTGCTTTCCTTCTCTTTCATTGCCTTCGCCTTCTCGATCACTTCCTCGATACCGCCGCACATGTAGAAAGCCTGCTCAGGCATTTCATCATATTCACCGTTGAGGATACCTTCGAAGCTGGCAATGGTCTCTTTCAGAGACACGTATTTACCCGGAGAACCGGTAAATACCTCGGCAACGTGGAACGGCTGGGACAGGAAACGCTCGATCTTACGGGCGCGGGATACGGTCAGCTTGTCTTCTTCCGACAGCTCGTCCATGCCCAGAATCGCAATGATGTCTTTCAGTTCTTTATAGCGCTGCAGTACGTTCTGTACGCCGCGGGCAACGTCATAGTGCTGCTCGCCGATTACCAGGGGATCAAGCTGGCGCGAGGTGGAGTCGAGCGGATCGATCGCCGGGTAAATACCCTTGGAAGCGATGTCACGGCTCAGTACCACGGTAGCGTCAAGGTGCGAGAAGGTGGTCGCTGGCGACGGGTCTGTCAGGTCGTCCGCCGGTACATAGACCGCCTGGATAGACGTGATGGAGCCGGTCTTGGTGGAGGTAATACGCTCCTGCAGCTCACCCATTTCCTGGGCCAGGGTCGGCTGATAACCTACCGCGGAAGGCATACGGCCCAGCAGTGCGGATACCTCGGTACCGGCCAGGGTGTAACGGTAGATGTTGTCCACGAACAACAGTACGTCACGGCCTTCGTCACGGAACTTCTCGGCCATGGTCAGGCCGGTCAGTGCTACACGTAGACGGTTTCCGGGAGGCTCGTTCATCTGCCCGTAAACCATGGCAACCTTGTCCAGTACGTTGGAGTCCTTCATCTCGTAGTAGAAGTCGTTACCCTCACGGGTACGCTCACCTACACCGGCGAATACGGACAGACCGGAGTGCTCTTTGGCGATGTTGTTGATAAGTTCCATCATGTTGACGGTCTTACCAACACCGGCGCCGCCGAACAGGCCAACCTTACCACCCTTGGCGAACGGGCAGATCAGGTCGATAACCTTGATGCCGGTTTCCAGCAGGTCGGCAGAGGCTGCCTGGTCTGCATAGCTCGGTGCCTTGCGGTGGATCGCCCAACGCTCTTCTTCACCAATCTCGCCCTGTTCGTCGATAGGACGACCCAGTACGTCCATGATACGACCCAGAGTCTGGGTGCCCACGGGTACCGAAATCGGCTTGCCGGTGTTGTCTGCTTTCAGGCCACGCTTGAGGCCTTCTGTGCTGCCCATTGCGATGGTACGTACAATGCCGTCGCCCAGCTGTTGCTGAACTTCCAGAGTTGTCTCACCACCTTCAAGCAGCAGTGCGTCGTAAACGCCCGGAACGGAGTCACGTGGAAATTCCACGTCGATAACCGCGCCTATGATCTGAACGATATGTCCGCTACTCATGCTCGGTTCCTCGTTATCTTGATAGTCAATAAAACCAGTAGGATTGTGCGCCGGATCAGACCGAAGCTGCGCCGCTCACAATCTCCGAAATTTCTTGCGTAATGGCTGCCTGACGAGCCTTGTTGTACGCCAGCTGGAGTTCGTTAATGATTTCGCCGGCGTTATCTGTCGCGCTCTTCATGGCAATCATTCGAGCGGCCTGCTCACAGGCAAGATTCTCCACCACGCCCTGATAGACCTGGGACTCGATATAGCGTGGCAACAACCCATCCAGGATGGGCCGGGAATCCGGCTCGTAGATGTAATCCCACTGGTGACCGATTTCTTCATCATTGCCTTCCGGCAGTGGCAGAAGCTGCTCTGCGACAGGCTGCTGGGTCATGGTGTTCACGAACTCGTTATAGATCACGTAAAGGCGATCAATCTTGCCTTCCTCAAACGAATCCAGCATGACCTTGACGTTACCGATCAGCTTCTCAGCACTCGGGCTGTCACCGATATGAGTCAGCGCCGCAACCACGTTTCCGCCGTAGCTGCGGAAAAATGACGCACCCTTTTGCCCGATGGCGCAGATATCAGTCTCTACACCCTTTTCTTTCCATGCACGCATTTCACGGACGAGGAGCTTGAACGCGTTGGTGTTCAGACCACCACAGAGCCCCCGATCCGAGGACACCACGATGTAACCGACACGCTTGACGTCACGCTCTTTCATGAACGGATGCACGTAATCCTTGTTGGATTTGGCAATATGTCCAATTGCCTGACGCATCTTTTCCGCATAGGGCCGGGTGGCCTTCATGCGATCCTGAGCCTTGCGCATTTTACTCGCAGCCACCATTTCCATGGCGCTGGTGATCTTCTGCGTGCTCTTGATGCTTCCGATCTGGTTACGTATTTCTTTTCCGACGGCCATAAGTCACTGCCTTTTCAAGTTAGACACTCATGTGGACCAACGGGGCCCGCCGCAGCAGGCCCCGGGCTTACCAGCTTTGAGTGGTCTTGAATTTCTCCAGAGCAGCTTTCAGGCTGGCGGCAATGTCGTCATTGTACTTGCCTTCTTCACCGATCTTGTCGAGCACGTCTTTCTGTTCGGCACGCATCCAGTCAAGCAGTTGCGCTTCGAATTTAACGACGTTATTGACTTCGACATCATCCAGGAAGCCTTCGTTAGCTGCGAACAGTACGGTGCCCATTTCCGCAACGGTCATGGGGCTGTACTGGTTCTGCTTCATCAGCTCGGTTACGCGCTGACCGTGTTCCAGCTGGTTCCGGGTCGCTTCGTCCAGGTCTGATGCAAACTGCGCGAATGCCGCCAGTTCACGGTACTGGGCGAGGGCCAGACGGATGTTACCGCCGAGCTTCTTCATGATCTTGGTCTGGGCAGAGCCACCAACCCGGGATACGGAGATACCGGCGTTCATCGCCGGACGGATACCGGAGTTGAACAGGTTGGTTTCCAGGAAGATCTGACCGTCGGTGATGGAGATCACGTTGGTCGGTACGAACGCGGAAACGTCACCAGCCTGGGTTTCAATGATCGGCAACGCGGTCAATGAACCGGTCTTGCCCTTCACTTCACCGTTGGTCAGCTTTTCAACTTCGTCGGCGTTAATCCGGGAAGCGCGCTCCAGCAAGCGGGAGTGCAGGTAGAATACATCACCCGGGTAGGCTTCACGGCCTGGCGGACGACGCAGCAGCAGGGAGATCTGGCGGTAGGCCACAGCCTGCTTGGACAGATCGTCATAGATGATCAGCGCGTCTTCGCCACGGTCGCGGAAGTACTCGCCCATGGAGGTACCGGAATACGGAGCCAGGAACTGCATCGCAGCAGGATCGGCAGCGCCGGCAGCCACCACGATGGTGTGGTCCATAGCGCCGTGTTCTTCCAGCTTGCGCACAACGCCGGCGATGGAAGACTGCTTCTGACCAATGGCCACGTAGATACACTTGATGCCGGTGTGCTTCTGATTGATGATCGCGTCGATAGCAACGGCGGTTTTACCAATCTGACGGTCACCGATAATCAGCTCACGCTGGCCACGACCGATCGGCACCATGGTGTCGATGGCTTTGAGGCCGGTCTGTACCGGTTCATCGACGGACTGACGCGCGATAACGCCCGGTGCCACCTTCTCGACCGGAGCGGTGAGGGTGTTACCCAGCTCGCCCTTGCCATCGATGGTGTTACCCAGACCGTCAACAACGCGTCCGAGCAGTTCCGGGCCAACCGGAACTTCCAGGATGCGACCGGTACAACGGACTTTCTGGCCCTCGGCCAGATCTTCGTAATCACCCAGTACCACCGAACCAACGGAGTCCCGCTCCAGGTTCAGTGCCATACCGTAGATGCCGTTGGCGAACTCGATCATCTCGCCGTACATAACATCGGCCAGACCGTGAATCCGCACGATACCGTCGGAAACTGAGAGGATTGTGCCTTCGTTCTTTGCTTCCGAAGAGATATCGAGCTTTTCGATTCTCTTCTTGATGATGTCACTGATCTCGGATGGATTCAGTTGCTGCATGCCTTTGTCCTCAAACCTTGTGCTGAAATCAGGAGCCCACGGCGTTGGCCATTTTTGCCAACTTGCCACGAACCGAAGCGTCGATAACCAGGTCGCCCGTACGTATAACCACCCCGCCAATCAGCGACTGATCAACCGAGGATTCAAGTTCGACCTTGCGCTCCAGTTTCCTGGACAGGGCGTCGATCAATTTCTGCTGCTGCTCGGCTGTCATTTCGAACGCTGTGCTCACCTGCATCTTCACCGTGCGTTCAAGATCAGCTCGGTAGAGGCTGAACAGCTCAGATATGGCTGGCAGCAGGGCAAGACGATTGTTTTCAGCAAGAATAGACAGGAAGTTACTGAGCGCCTCGGGAAGCTGCTCTTCAAAACAGTCAGCGAGAAGCTGTGCCTTGCGTTGCTCAGCCAGGCCGGGTTTGGCCAGGATGACCTTTACCTGTTCGTTGGCCGCAACCTGAGCCGCGAAAGCCAGGGCCTGATCCCACAGATCAATGGCGTCCTGGTCCTTCGCAGCATCAAAAACGGCTTTCGCGTAGGGTCGGGCTAACGTAGTCAGTTCTGCCATGATGACCCTCGCTTAGAGTTCCGCGGCCAGCTTGTCCAGCATCTCGCTGTGAGCTTTGGCGTCTACAGAGGTTTCCAGGATCTTCTCGGCACCGGCAATGGCAATAGCTGCCACTTCTGCCCTGAGTGCATCACGAGCCTGAACACGCTCCTGTTGAATTTCCGCCCGGGCCTGTTCAATGATTTTCTCGCCTTCTTTGCGAGCATCATCCTTGGAGGCCTCAACGATCTGGGCGGCACGCTTGTTAGCCTGGTCAATCAGAGCTGCAGATTCTTCTTTCGCTTTCTGCATTTCCTTGGAGGCTTTTTCCTGCGCAAGTTCCAGATCGAGGGAAGCCCGATCTGCGGCAGAGAGGCCGTCGGCAATTTTCTTCTGGCGCGCACTCATGGCCTCGGTAATCGGAGGCCATACATATTTGACGCAGAACCAGACGAAAATAGCGAAGGCAATCGTTTGCCCTATTAACGTAAGGTTTATATTCACGGCGGTGTACCTCTTGCTATTCGTTGCGTCCCGGTGTCCGTAGAGCGGGGCGCGGTCTCAGTCTTGGAGAACGACACCCGACTCTTTCGGCTGATTAACCAGCTACAACGAAGATCAGGTACATCGCGATACCAACACCGATCATGGGAACGGCGTCGAGCAGACCGGCCATGATGAAAGCCTTGGTTTGAAGCTGGTTGCCAAGTTCTGGCTGGCGAGCAGTAGACTCAAGCAGCTTGCCACCGAGCAGACCGAAACCAATACCAGCGCCCAGGGCACCCAGTCCGATGATCAGTGCTGCTGCAATAAATACCATTTCCATTGAAGACTCCTCAGTTTTCTCAGATAGTTAAGGGTTTATTTTCGGGTATCAGTGATCTTCGTGCGCAGCGCTGAGGTAAACCACAGCCAGCGTTGTAAAGATAAAGGCCTGCAGCGTAATTACCAACAGGTGGAAGATGGCCCAGGGTACGTTCAGGGACCACTGGATCCACAATGGTAACAGTGCAATCAGGATGAATATGACCTCACCGGCGTACATGTTACCGAACAGACGCAGTGCCAGGCTGATCGGCTTGATGATCAGCGCCAGCAGCTCGAGCACGAGGTTGAACGGTACCAGGGACCAGTGATTGAACGGTGTGAATGACAGCTCCTTGGCGAAACCGCCGGCGCCTTTAACCTTGAAGCTGTAGAACAGAATCAGCAGGAATACGCCGAGCGCGATGCCAAAGGTACCGTTGGGATCCGTTGTCGGCACGATCTTGAAGTATTCCAGCCCCATTGCATGGGCGATGGAAGGTATGTAGTCCACCGGGATCAGCTTCAGACTGTTCATCAGGAAGATCCACACGAACAGGGTCAGGGCCAGTGGCGCAATCAGCGGGTTCCTGCCATGGAAAACGTCGCGCACGATGTTCTGTATGAACTCTACCGTCATTTCGACGAAGTTCTGCAGACCCGAGGGTGTGTCGGTTGTCGCTCTTTTGGCCACGAACCGGAACAGGCCCAGGAAAAGCACACCCATGGCGATCGACCAGCCCATGGTGTCTACGTGGACCGCCATGAAACCCATATCCATCGCTTCCTGCCCGGTGCGGGCCATGGTCCAGGTTGCTTCCTCAACGACGGTGCCGTCGGCACGCTCGTAGCCTTCCGGCAACTTGCCGTAGGTCAGGTTCGTTAGGTGGTGTTTTATATACTCTACTGGGGTACCAGCTGCCATACTGTTCTCGTCCAGTCATCGCTGTGGTTGTGGCCGGATGAACCAACGCAGAAGCGGGCTCAGCGCAACCATCACAGCAAAAGTGAATAACAGAGCCGGCACATGTACAGGCTCCATCAAGATGAAAACGGCCGCAAAAAAGACGGCGGTCAGGGCCAGCTTGACGGTTTCAGCCCTGAACATGTTGCCCACCACCAGGTGCGCATTCCGCGCTCCCTCAAACCGGTACATCCGGTGGGCAAAGTACGCGTTTGGTATGACATATATAAGACCGCCGACAAACGCGGAATAACCAGCCAAACGACTTTCTGTATACCAGGCAAGGCTCAATACAACAATGAGCCCCGTTTCAATTGCCAGCCACTGTAGAAACGGCAACCGGTTAATACGCTTTCTGGTCGGGGACATGGAACCAGCCTGAAAAATGGTCATGCGTACGTGAAACCTGCTTCCTGTCACACCCTGCCCGGAGTTTATGCAAGCGCGCGAAATTATATGTGTTAACCGGTGGCTGTTCAACCGGGCGGTCACGAAAATTTGGTGGAAAAATAGCCAGTTTTCCCGGTAGTTCGCATCAATATCACACAGGTTGTGTTTTTAAACAATTCATATCACGACATGTGGTGTTTTTAGGCCAAACCACTACTTTGGCACTATCGACCAATGATACTACTTGATGTGCCCAAGGATGCCATCGAGCTCATCCAGTGAGGTGTACTGGATCACCAACTTGCCTTTTCCGCGCTGGCCGTGATCAATGGATACTCGCGCACCAAGCCGTTCTGCCAGGTCATCCTGCAGTGCCCGTATATTCGGGTCCAGCTCGCCCCGGGTTTTCCGGTCACCCGGGGTTTCCTGCTGCACCCGGCGAACCAGCGCCTCGGTCTGGCGAACGGAGAGGGATTTGGCCACCACCTGTTTCGCCACCTGCATCTGCTGTTCGGGCTGCAATGTGAGCATCGCCCGCCCATGGCCCATTTCCAGGTCTCCGTGTTCCAGCATCAACCTCACATCTTCAGACAGGCTGATCAGGCGCAACAGGTTGGTGATGGTGGTACGGGACTTGCCCACGGCTTCCGCCACCTGTGTCTGGGTCAGGTCGAATTCATCCTGCAGGCGCTGCAGCGCGAAGGCTTCTTCTATAGGGTTGAGGTTTTCGCGCTGGATATTCTCGATCAGCGCCATGGCAATGGCTGCATCATCCGGGACGTCACGGATGATGGCGGGGATGCGGTCAAGTTCCGCCATCTGGGTGGCGCGCCAGCGGCGCTCGCCGGCAATCAGCTCAAAGCGGCCTTCGGCAACCGGGCGCACCACGACCGGCTGCATTACGCCCTGCTGACGAATGGAGTCCGCCAGTTCCTGCAGGGCTGCCGGGTCCATGTCCCGGCGGGGCTGGAACCGGCCACGCTGGATGAGGTCGATGGGAACGTCCCGCAGTTCGCCGTCGTGGTCCTTCAGTTCCTGGTCCAGGTTGACCCTGGAGCCCTGCAACAGAGCGCCCAGTCCGCGCTCACCCAGTCCTCGTTTCTTCGCCGCCATGGTGTTTGTCATTCTTCCCGATGAAAAATCTGTGTGCAAAGGAGAGGTAGTTTACACGGCAACCGCCGCGGATGTCTTTTGTGAACCATGCCGGCGCACCATTTCGCCCGCCAGCGCCAGGTAAGCAATCGCACCCTTGGAAGTCCGATCGTATTTCAGGGCCGGCAGGCCATAACTGGGGGCCTCCGCCAGGCGCACGTTACGGGGAATCACCGCCTTGTAGACCTTGTCGCCGAAGAACTCGTTGAGCTGACCGGAGACATCCAGGGTCAGACTGTTGCGGGGGTCGTACATGGTGCGCAGTATGCCTTCGACCTGCAGGTCCGGATTAACGGTTTCCTGAATCTGCTCAACCGTGTTCATCAATGCCGCCAGACCCTCCAGCGCGTAGTACTCGCACTGCATGGGGATCAGTACCGTATCCGCCGCCGAAAGTGCATTGACGGTCAGCAGGCTGAGTGACGGTGGGCAATCAATGAGGATGTAGTCGTAATTTTCCCGCACCTTGTTGAGCGCCAGCCGCAGCCGATGCTCGCGGCCGATCTCGTTCATCAGCTCCACTTCCGCGGCCGTCAGGTCTCCGTTGGAGGGCAGGATGTCAAAGCCGGACGCTTCTGCCCGGAAGATGACTTCTGCGGCGGTGGCGCGCTTGGTGAGCATGTCATAGCCGGAGCGCTCGAGGGCATTCTTGTCGACCCCGCTGCCCATGGTGGCGTTGCCCTGTGGATCCATGTCCACCAGCAACACACGGCGCTTGGTTGCAGCCAGGGAGGCGGCCAGGTTGACGCAGGTGGTGGTTTTGCCAACACCGCCTTTCTGATTGGTCACTGCAATCACACGCGCCATGACTAGCCTCCTGTGGTGAAATTCTGATGACTGGAATCGCGGGCGATCACCAGCAGATGGCGGTCGCCATCCGAGCCGGGTACCGATAACGAGTGCCGGGACCTTACCTGCCAGCCCGCAGGCAGGGCAGCTACCTCATCATCCGGAAACTGGCCTTTCATGGCAAGGAACTCGCCCTCATCCGCAAGCAGATGTCCACACCAGGTGACCAGATTGTCCAGTGCTGTGAACGCGCGGCTGGTGATCTGCCGATACTGAATGGACGGATCACAGCTTTCGGCCCGACCATGGATCACAGCCACGTTCTGCAGGCCCAGCTCCAGCACGCACTGGGTCAGGAAGCGGGTTTTCTTGCTGTTGCTGTCCAGAAGTGTAAATCGCCTATCGGGCAAGGCAATGGCCAGGGGAATACCTGGCAGTCCACCACCGGCACCCACATCCAGCAGATGATCGGCAGTGACAAACGGCAGGATGCTGAGGCTGTCCAGCAGCTGGCGCGAGACCATTTCCCCCGGCTCCCGCACCGCGGTGAGGTTATAGGCCCGGTTCCACTTGTTAAGCAGGGTCAGAAACGCCAGCAGCTGTTGCTGACTGGCATTATCCAGTTCCAGATCCAGCCCGGCCAGCCCTTCGCAGAGTTGGCGCTGCCACAGTGCGTCGCTCATGAGTCCACTCAGGCAGATTGCTTGCGCAACAGGTCGCGCTTCTTGAGATGCACCAGCACCTGGGAAATCGCCGCCGGAGTCACACCCTGAATGCGTGAGGCCTGGGCCACGGTTTCCGGCCGGACCTCCTTGAGCTTCTGCCTGATCTCGTTGGACAGGCCGCCAATGGCATCGAAATCAATGTCGTCCGGCAGGCGGGTATTCTCGTTCCGGCGCAGGCGTTCTATTTCGTCGGTCTGACGGGAAATATAGCCCTCGTACTTGATCTCGATTTCCACCTGATCCGCAACAATGGGATCGTCGGCGATACCCTCTGCCATCTGTACAATGTGGCTGTAATTGATCTCCGGGCGCCGCAGCAGTTCCGCCAGGGTCTGGTCACGATTCATCGGCTGGCGCAGAAAGCCGTTGGCGGCCTCGCCGCCGGGCGTGCCCGGATGGATACGGGTGGTTTCCAGGCGCTTGCGCTCGGCGGCGATGGCTTCGCGCTTGGTATTGAAGGCCTGCCAGCGCTGGTCATCCACAAGTCCGAGCTTGTGGCCGGTTTCGGTCAGACGCAGGTCGGCGTTGTCTTCCCGCAGGATCAGCCGGTATTCGGCACGGCTGGTAAACATGCGGTAGGGCTCGGAAGTACCAATGGTGATCAGGTCATCGACCAGTACGCCGAGATAGGCCTCGTCACGACGGGGATACCATTCGTCCCGCTCCTGGGCGCGCAGCGCGGCGTTGATACCCGCCAGCAGGCCCTGGGCACCGGCTTCTTCGTAGCCGGTGGTGCCATTGATCTGGCCGGCAAAGTACAGACCCTGGATAAACTTGGTTTCCAGGGTATGACGCAGGTCCTGGGGGTTCAGGAAATCGTATTCGATGGCATAGCCCGGGCGAGTGATGTGAGCATTCTCGAAACCGGGAATGGTGCGCACGGCCGCCAGCTGGATATCAAACGGCAGGCTGGTGGAAATACCATTGGGATACAGCTCGTTGGTAGTCAGCCCCTCCGGCTCCACAAAAATCTGGTGCGAATCCTTGTCCGCAAAGCGGTTGACCTTGTCCTCAATGGACGGGCAGTAACGCGGACCGATGCCCTCGATATTGCCGGCAAACATCGGGGAACGGTCAAAGCCGCTGCGGATAATATCGTGAGTCTGCTCGGTGGTGCGGGTGACATAGCAGCACACCTGCTCGGGATGCTGGTCGCGGGAACCCAGGAACGACATCACCGGGGCCGGGTCATCCCCCCACTGCTCCTGCATCACGGAAAAATCCACGCTGCGGGCATCAATACGGGGCGGGGTACCGGTTTTCAGGCGCCCGACATTGAACGGCAGCTCTCGCAGACGCTGGGCCAGGGCATTGGCGGGTGCGTCGCCGGCACGACCACCGGAGTGCTGCTGCATGCCAATGTGGATTACACCACCAAGGAAGGTGCCTGTGGTCAGCACCACCGTCGGTGCCCGGAAACGGATGCCGGACTGGGTCACCACACCGGTAATGCGCTCGCCTTCCACGATCAGGTCGTCGGCGGCCTGCTGGAACAGGGTCAGGTTGGGCTGGTTTTCCAGAATTTCGCGAATGGCTGCCTTGTACAGCACCCGGTCTGCCTGGGCGCGGGTAGCGCGAACCGCCGGGCCCTTGCGGGAATTGAGCACGCGAAACTGGATACCGGCCTTGTCGGTCGCCATGGCCATGGCACCGCCGAGGGCATCGATTTCCTTCACCAGGTGGCTTTTGCCAATGCCGCCAATCGCCGGATTACAGGACATCTGGCCGAGGGTTTCAATATTGTGGGTCAGCAGCAGGGTCCGGGAACCCATGCGTGCAGCCGCCAGCGCGGCTTCAGTGCCGGCATGGCCACCACCAATGACAATCACATCGAAACGGGTCGGATAATCCACTACATCACCTCGGCAAACGGCCTATCAGAAAAATTCTGGGTATAAAAAAACAGCCTGAAAATCAGGGCGGGGAGTATAACGCCTCAACCGGTAAATTGCAGTCAGAATGTGCAAATTTTAACCAGAATGAATCAACCGGCAAAACCCGGGCGCGCCAGCGGAATGCCAAAAAACGTCTTACGCCGGGTTTCGCAGGTTTTCTCGTCGCTAAATTCGACAGATTTCAGCGGTTTGCGATCTTCTTCTGACAAACTTTTCAAGAAAGTTATCCACATTTTCGGAGCGCTTCAAGAGGCTTGATATAGCTGTTAACAAATTGTTTTTAAATCTTTTTTTTAGTTTTATTCAAAGCTTATCCGAAGGTTATCCCATAATTTATCCACAGCTTTCACCAACTGCGGAGGGTCACTATCAGAACTGATCCATTTCTTTTGATTGCGGCGCGGCGACCACACCGCGGCCACCGGCGGACTGAGCGGCCTGTTTCTCGAGTTCCAGACTCACCGCATTACTGGACTTGGCAAATCGCGCCAGCAGGTTGTAGAGCACGGGAACGATGAACAGGGTCAGGGTGGTGGCAAAGACCAGCCCGCCGAGGATAACAATGCCGATGGAAGCGCGGCTTTCAGCACCGGCACCGGTTGCCAGCACCAGAGGCACTGCCCCGAAAACTGTTGAGATAGTGGTCATCAGAACCGGCCGGAAACGCAGGATCGCCCCTTCCAGGATGGCATCATAGACATCGTAGCCCTTGTCCCGTAGCTGGTTGGCAAACTCCACAATCAATATCCCGTTCTTGGCCATCAATCCCAGCAGCATGATGATGCCTATCTGGCTGTAGATGTTCAGCGTGATACCGGAGAAAAACAGGGCGTAGAGCGCACCGGTCACCGCCAGGGGTACCGAAAGCATGATGATCATCGGGTGAATCCAGCTTTCAAACTGCGCAGCGAGCACCAGGAAAACGATCACGAACGCCAGGCCGAATGTCACATAGATCGCCGCGGAGGAATCCTGGAACTCACGGCTCAGGCCCTTGTAACTGACCCTGGCCTCCGGTGGCAGGTTATCCACAGCAAGGTTATTGAGATAGGTCAGTGCCGAACCCAGATCGTAGCCATCCTCCAGCGACCCGCTGATAACCACTGCCGGCAAGCGGTCGATGCGACGCAGGTCCGGGTTGGCACCCACCTCTTCAATGGTGACCAGGGCTTCCAGGGGAATCAGGTCACCACCCTGTCGTGGCCGCAGGAACACGCGGCCGAGATCGTTGGGCGTGGCCCGGTCAATGTCCGCCGCCTGCACGATGACATCGTACTCTCTGCCGCGGTCCAGATAGGTGGTTACCTGGCGGGACGCCAGCATGGTCTGCAGGGTCAGGCCCACGTCTTCCACCGTCACATCGAGGTCTGCGGCACGTTCCCGATCGATGGTGACGTTCAGCTCCGGGCGGGTCAGCTCAAAGTCGGTTTCCAGGCTGAGGAGGTCGGGGTTTTCTTTGGCCCGTTCGACAATTTCCTCGCTCCAGGCCTGCACCGATTCGTAATCCGGACCACCAATGACAAATTCCACCGGCTGATTGAACCCACGCTGGCCCAGGCCCGGCGGATTCACCGCCACCGATCGCACGCCGGGAACACTCGCCAGTTTGCCACGCAGCTCGCTGGTGATTTCCTGCTGCTTGATGTCCCGCTCCTCCCAGGGCGCCAGGCCCATGATTATGAAGGCACTATCCGCCTCGTTGCGGAAACCGACGATCGAGAGTATGCGGTTGGCACTGCCGTCTTGCAGGTAAGGCAGCAACTGCTCCTCGGCCTTGAGAACATGATGGTCGGTGTACTCCACCGTGGAACCACGAGGGGCACTGGTAGGCATGATGATGACACCGCGGTCTTCGGTAGGGGCGAGCTCCTGGGGCAGTTTCGGGAACACCACCACCGCCATGATCAGCCCCACCACACCAAGACCCAGCAACAGGCCGGGCTGGCGCAGGGAGAATCGCAGCATGCGGGCGTAACCATTGGTGAGCCCGTTGAGGGCCCGTTCGCTGGCTGCCCACAGGCGATGCCCTTCTTCGGTTTCAGGGCTGTGCTTCAGCCATTTGGAACACAGCATGGGCGTCAATGTCAGTGCCACGATGCTGGACACCACCACCGCCGCCGCCAACGTAAAGCCGAACTCCGCAAACAGGCGACCCACATTGCCGCCCATGAAAGAGATTGGCACAAAGACCGCAATCAGCGTCAGGGTGGTGGCGATGACCGCAAACGCCACCTGCCGGGCACCGCGGTAAGCCGCCAACAATGGCGGCTCGCCGTCGTCAATACGCCGCTGGATGTTCTCCAGCATCACGATGGCGTCGTCCACCACCAGACCGATGGCAAGAATCACCGCCAGCAGGGTCAGCACGTTGATGGAAAACCCGAGGGCACCCAGGCCGATGAACGCACCGATTACCGCCACCGGTATGGTCACGGCAGGAATCAGAGTCGCCCGCCAGGAACGCAGGAACATGAAAATAACGAGGATGACCAGTGAAACCGCAATCGCCAGGGTGAAGACGACTTCCTTGATCGACGCACGGATAAAAATCGATTCGTCGTAGCTTTCAGCGATGTTGACTTCCGGGGGCAGGGTCTTGCGGATTTTATCCAGCTCAACCTGAACCAGATCCGAAACGGCAACCGTATTGGATTTGGATTGCCGTATGACACCCAGGCCCACCGCGGTCTGCCCGTTAAAGCGCAGACGGCTGGTGTCGGACTCGACCCCCATCTGCACATTGGCAACTTCGCCAAGCCTGAGCAGATCGTTACCGTCACGACGAATAACCAGCTGGCGGAATTCATCGACACCGCTGAGCCGGCCTTTGGCGCGTACGGTGAAATCCCGGGTGGAGGATTCCACCGAACCCGCTGGAAGCTCTACGTTATTCGACCTGAGGGCCTGTTCCACCTCGGCCACTGTCATGTCCCTGGAAGCCAGTTTTTCACGATCCAGCCAGACGCGAATGGCATAGCGCCGCTCGCCACCGATGCGGACATCCGCTACGCCATCAAGAACCGACAGACGGTCAACCAGAACCCTTTCGGCAAAATCACTAAGCTCGGCGCTGTCCCAGACGTCACTCCGTAACGACAGCCACATCATTGGCCGTGCATCGGAATCGGCTTTTTGCACCACCGGTGAGTCGGCTTCTTCGGGCAACTCGCTGGCAATCCGGGCTACCGCGTCGCGGACGTCATTGGCGGCGATATCCACATTGCGCGAGGTATTGAATTCAATGGAGGTGCGGGATTCGCCCTGTTCCGTGCTGGACTCGATGGAGCGAATACCCTCGATACCGCTGATGGCTCCCTCGATCACCTGGGTAATCTGGGTATCCACCACTTCTGCGGCGGCGCCGGTGTAGTCGGTGGAAATGGAAACCACCGGTGGGTCAATATCCGGGTATTCCCGCACAGGAAGGCCAAGAAGGGCAGCGAGACCGAACACCAGGATCAGCAGACTGATGACGGTGGCGAAAACCGGCCGCTTTATGGAAATGTCCGAGAGGATCACGGATCAGGACTCCCGGGAACTGAGAAAGCGGTTGTCCGGAATTGCCGTGTCGTCATCCACCACATCGATGCGATCGCCACTGCTGAGCCGGTCCTGGCCGGTGACAATCACTCGGTCCTCCAGCGACAGCCCAGCGGAGACCTCCACCCGACCCGGGGACCTGGAACCCAGGGACACGGATATCCGACGGGCGACCCCATCCTCGGCAACGAAAACATACTTGTCGTCACCGCGAATCATGACCGCCTGCTCGGGGATGACCAGCGCCTCCCGCTCCCGCAGGGTCAGGTTTGCGGACATGAACTGCCCCGGCCGCAACTTGCCATCGGGGTTGTCAATAATCGCCCGCACCGGCAGTGTGCGGCTGAGTTCATTGATGCGGGTGCCAAGTTCCGCCAGTTCCCCCTGAAACTCCTCATCGGGATAGGCCGGCGACGCGCCACGCACCCTCTGTCCCATTCCGACCTGGCCCAGGAAACGCTCCGGAATCGAGAAGCCCAGTTCCATACGGTCGGTTGAATCCAGGGTGGTTACGGAGGTTCCGGAGCTCAGGTAGGCACCAAGGCTGATATCACTGAGTCCGATCACGCCTTCAAAAGGCGCTTCAATACGGTGGTTATCGAGACGGGTGCGGGCCGACGCGCGCTGGGCCTCGGCCACATTCACCGCGGTGCGGAGCTCATCGACCTGGGACTGGGAGATACTGTTGTTGGTCTGCAGGCGTCGCGCCCGCTCGTACTGGCGACGGGCGTCAGCCAGTGTGGCCTCCGCAATCTGCAGGTCCGCCCGGGCCTGGCGGTCGTCCAGGCGCAGTAGCAACTCGCCGCGGCTGACCCGCTTGCCACTGACCAGGTTCATCTCTACCACGCGGCCACTCAATTCCGTGGTCAACTCCACCTGGTCGAGTGCCCGCAGGTTACCGACGGCGTTAACGGAGTCGCGTACCACCTCCATGCTCGGGCTGATCGCATTGACCTTGCTCGCCGGGCGCTGCCTCTGCGCGTTCTCTGAGTCCTCCTGGGCAAAGTACTGCCAGGAAAAAGCGCCTCCGGCTGCCAGTGCGACAAGTACCAGTGCAATCAGCCATTGCTTGACCATAATTGACTCAATAAGTTTTTTGGTTGTCTATCGCCACTGGTACCCGGATACCCCGCGGTTACTTCCTGCTGATCACCAGCACGATTTCACCCACTTGTATCCCCCATTTGCTCATGGTGGTCTGGTTGATCAGGGTGTCGGGCGTGATCAGGTACATCCAGTCATCCATGCGCACATCAATGGTGCCATCACCGTATGCCACCCGCAGAACATAGTTCATGTGGATGGCGTTACCCTGCCAGCGCATGGTGCCAGGCTCCACCACATCCCCGGCATCTGCATGAAGGGCGCCGTTGTCTGGTGTCAGTGTCCAGACCCGGGTTTGCACCTCGCCGTCATCAAACCGGAACTCCTCATCCAGCGTGCCGACACCCTCGTCGTCCCAGCTGGCGGAAATATCCGCGTCAAAGGTACGAATGACTTCGCCGGAAAAATCCTTGACCATCCCCCGCGCGGAAAGTTCTCCGGTAAAGAATTCCTGGGGCGTCAATACCGGTTCGCGGTCCTGATAGTCTTCCAGCGCAGGTCCGGCACAACCAGCAAGCAGGGCTGTGGATAACAATAAACAGAGATAGCGGGGCAAACCAGTGATGGTCTTCAATGCGACGGAACTTTGCATGACTTTTACACTCTCAGGACGGTTCAAGAACGGCATTTCGCCCTGAACATACGCCAGAAGCAACGGTACCGATCATTGACGCGTCCGGCCCCGAAACAGGTCAGCTGTTATACAAGCGCCTCCGGCATGCCGAAATAGTCTCCCTGGGAAAAGTCGATGCCCAATTCCCGGACGCGGTCCTGAACGGACTCATTGTGGACGAATTCGGCAACGGTGCGGATGTTGAGGCTGCGGGCAAACTGGACAATGCCGCGGGTAACCAGAAATGCGGTGTGATCCTGGTCGAGGTTTCGGATCAGGCTGCCATCGATTTTAATGTAATCAACATTCAGGCTCAGCAGGTGGGCGAAGTTGGAGTAGCCGGTGCCGAAATCATCTATGGCAATATGACAGCCGAAGGGTTTTACCTGTTCGATAAAATTATGAATTTCTTCGTAATTGGTGATGCCGTCGGATTCCAGAATCTCGAAAATCACCCGGTTGCCAATGTCGTAACGATCCAGCGCCTGCAGAATTCTGGTCACTGTCTCCGGATCAGCGATGTCGCCGTAGGAGAGATTGATCGAAAACTCCTCCTTGCGGCTGGAGAAGCGGGCGAAACACTTATCAATCATCAGCACCGTTATCCTGCGGTTCAGACGCAACCGGTCGGCAATCTTGACGAACTGGCCGGCACTCATCACACGTCCATCCGGCTCCACCATCCGCACCAGACACTCGTACTTGGTAACACGCTGCAACTGATTATCGTAAATCGGCTGGAACCAGGGCATCAGGCGATCATCGTCAATCGCCGCCTTCAGCCGGTTGGCCCAGTAAAGGTTGGCTTCGTAATTTTCCTCAACTCCCACCGACGGGTCATACAGCAGGTGATGACGGTTCTGCTCCCGTGCCTGCAGCACTGCCACCTTGGCCTGGCTGACCAGTTGATCGGCCGACTCCCCGGGTTTGCGGTCTCTCCGCATTGCCATTCCAATGCTGACATCCACCGTCAGTGGCTGCTGCTGCCAATAGATCCGTTCTCCGTTAACGAGGTGGCGTATCTGCACCGCCAACTCCCCGATAGCCTGCTCATCAAACAAGGGGGCAAGGATTGCGAATTCGTCACCGGGTAAGCGGTATACCCCCAGCGACTCCGGCACCTGATCACCGGCAAAGGCGGTCAACCGCTTCGCAACGGCCAGCAAAACATGGTCGCCGCAGACATTGCCGAACAGGCTGTTTATTTCGTTAAAACGGTCCAGATTGATAATCAGCAGCGAGGCATCATCCGGCGTCTGTAAATCCTGCAACAGGCGGATGCGGTTGGGCAATCCGGTGAGGTCATCGGTGTAGGAGGCGCGCAGTTCCCGGATCAGCTGGATAATCCGATACAGCAGATAGAGGCTGAGAAACAGTATCGCAGAGACCGTACCCACCAGGACGCGCTGGTTAGTCTGCTTCATGGGACGCAATCCCGCATTGATTTCATCCACTGGCACGCCCGCACCATAGATCATGCCTCCGGCGGTGGCGGCATAATACAGTTCGTAGTCATCGTCCCCCACCGTGAGCGTGCGGGTGGCAAGTGCGCCGGTTGGGGACCGTCCATCGGTACTACCGGAAAGCTCCAGTGTGAGAATCTCATCCATCAATGCCTGTTCCTTCCCGACATCCTCATCCTTGCCAAAGCTCGACAGGTTGCGGTTGTTGCGGTCGTTAAGGAAGGTGAAACTGTGTTCCGTGACCGTAATATTGCTGACAACATCAATCATCCGGTCCGCTGTCCAGGTGGTGGTTGCCATGCCAAGCAGGTTTTTCCGACGGTCATACATCGGGCTTGCCAGGGTCAGTACTGGCCGTTCGGTGTTGACATCGTAATAGATTGGCGACCAGTAGACTTTATCCGCGGTGTCAGGGCCCGGAGTCCATTCCGGTCCCAGGGTATGGCTGAACCATGGCGCATCCCGGTAGCTACTGAAACGGTTATCGACATCGAGCCGTTCCAGTTCCTGTTCATCCGGGCTGTATATAAAGTAGGGCATATAACTGATAGCGGGCCCGGAAAAAACACCGGGCTGGAACCACAGGCCGCCGCCGAGAGCTCCGTCAAAATTCTGCAAATGGTCTTTGAGGGCGTCCTCCAGAGGAGTGCGGAGATAGGAACTGTCGGGTCCAGAGTCCCTGTTTTCTGTTATTGCGTGAAAGCTTTCTCCCACGTTTGCCAGGGTAGTGGTGTAACCGGCCAGGGTTGAGTGGTGCGCGTTAATACGCATCAAGCCGGCACTGACGACTTCATGAATCTGCTGGCGTCGAAGTTCTGACAGTGCATCCCGGGAGTAATTGATGTTCAGAGTGGACAACAGAAACATACCGGCCACAAACACCAGTACCAGCATGCCCAACAACCACATCACGGACTGCCGTGAAGGCGGAGTTTTGCGGTTGGTCGGAAGGCGGGTCAACTTTCCCGGCATGAATGGCTTTCCTTGGGCGAATCAAACTGAGGTGTTCAAAGGTTTCCCCCCCGGGCTTACTTGCCAATACAGAAGCTGCTGAAGATCTTACCGAGCAACTCGTCCGGTGTCATGGCACCGGTAATCTCCCCCAAGGCATCCTGGGCAGCGCGCAGGTCTTCCGCCAGTAACTCACCGGCGCCAAAGCCCTGTAACTGACCTTCCCCCTGCAGCATGAAATCCCGGGCACGTTCCAGGGCATCCAGATGACGGCGCCGGGCGATAAAGCCCCCCTCGGTGGTGCTGGCAAAACCCATGCACAGCTTCAGGTGATCCCGCAGAACTTCAAGCCCGTCGGCGGATCTGGCGGCAATACGAATGACCGGGGCTGCCTGCGGGTGCTGTTGTTCGATGCCCACGGGCTCACCGGTCAGGTCCACCTTGTTGCGGATAACCGTGAGCGGGGCACCTTGAGGCAGCTGATCTATAAAATCCGGCCATAATCGCTGGGGCTCGGTTTCCGGTGTGGTAGTGGCATCCACCATCAGCAGAATACGGTCCGCCTGACGGATTTCTTCCCAGGCCCGGGCGATACCTATCTGTTCCACTTCATCAGGGCTGTCCCGCAGGCCGGCGGTATCGATAATATGCAGTGGCATCCCGTCAATATGGATGTGTTCCCGCAGAACATCCCGGGTAGTGCCCTCAACAGCGGTCACAATGGCTGCCTCACGCCCTGCCAGGGCATTAAGCAGGCTGGATTTACCGGCATTTGGACGACCGGCAATGACCACCTTCATGCCATCCCGGAGAATCGTCCCTTGCTGGGCCTCGGCAAGGATAATCTGCAGATCCTGAATGATCGCCTGCAGGTCGTTGGCGACCTTACCGTCCGCAAGAAAATCGATTTCCTCTTCGGGAAAGTCAATGGCGGCTTCAACATAGATCCGGAGGTGGGTAACCGATTCCACCAGCGCATCAATCCGGCGGGAAAAAACGCCCTGTAATGAGCGGACCGCACAGCGCGCAGCCTGCTCTGAGCTGCTTTCGATCAGGTCGGCGATGGCCTCCGCCTGGGCCAGATCCAGTTTGTCGTTGAGGAACGCTCTTTCGGAAAATTCTCCCGGTCTGGCAAGACGGGCACCCAGCTCACACACGGTCCTCAACAACAGGTCCAGAATGACAGTACCGCCATGGCCCTGGAGCTCAAAGACGTCTTCGCCGGTAAAAGAGTGGGGGTTGGGGAAAAACAGACCTATGCCTTCATCGATCAGCTCACTGCTGGTATCCACGAACGGGCCATAGTGGGCATAACGGGGTCGGGGCTGGAAACCCAGCATCTGGCGAGCAATGTCAGCTGCAGCGGGGCCGGATACGCGTACGATACCGACACCGGCCTGGCCCGGCGCCGTGGCAATGGCAGCGATGGTGTCGGTAGCATGGAACATGATTGATTCCCCCTGAAACAGCAGAGGCTCCCGGTAGGAGCCTCTGCAACGACTGGTCTGAATTGTACCCGGTCAGCTCTTCTTGTTGGCCATTTCCGCTTCAATCTTGCGGGTGATGTACCACTGCTGACTGATGGACAGAATGTTGTTAACCAGCCAGTACAGTACCAGACCCGCCGGGAACCAGAGGAAGAATACGGTAAACACCAGCGGCATCAGCTTCATTATCTTGGCCTGCATCGGGTCCGGCGGCGTCGGGTTCAGGCTCATCTGCAGCATCATGCTCGCACCCATCAGGATCGGCAGGATGAAGTAGGGGTCCATTACCGACAGGTCGTGGATCCACAGCATGAACGGTGCATGGCGCAGCTGAACGCTCTCGAACAGAACCCAGTACAGGGAAATGAACACCGGCATCTGCACCAGTATGGGCAGGCAGCCACCAAGGGGATTGATCTTTTCCCGCTTGTACAGCGCCATCATCTCCTGGGACATTCGCTGGCGGTCGTCGCCGTAGAGTTCTTTCAGCCGCGTCAACTGTGGTGCAACCGCGCGCATTCTGGCCATGGAACGGTAACTGGTGGCTGAAAGTTTGAAGAACACTGCCTTCACCAGGACCGTCAACAGGATGATCGCGACACCCCAGTTGCCTACCAGTCCGTAGAACCAGTCGAGGATCAGGAACAGCGGTAACGCAATGAAGAACAGGAAGCCGAAATCGACGGTCCGGTCCAGGTTGGGGGCCACGCCTTCCAGGCGTTCAATGATTTTCGGGCCTACGTAGGCACGGGCCGAGACTTCCGCAGTTTCTCCCGGCGCAACCTGAGTGGCGGGATAGACAAACCCCATGACGTGCAGCGGTCCCCGCTGGGTGGACTGGAACTGGGCTGACTGACCCCGTTCCGGTATCCATGCGGAGAGAAAATAATGCTGGAGAAAGGCAAGCCAGCCGTTGGTAACCGACTGGTTGACAGGATCTTCCTTCAGATCATCAAAATCGTATTTTTCGTAAGGGTCCTCAGGGGTACTGACAACCATGCCCAGAAACGCCCTGATACCCAGGCTGTTCTGGGCCGTGGGATCGGGTGCCTCATCCCTGACAATCTTGCCCGTCATGTTGGCCTGCCAGACCTCGTCTGACTGGTTATTGATCAGATAGCGAACATCAATCTCATAGCTGTCGCGGCCAAACTGGTACTGTTTGGTGATCTCAACGTCATTGTCGGTGGTGTAAGTCAGGTTGACAGTGAGTGAGTCCTCACTTTCCTCTAACTCGTACTCTGTTGCGGAGGTGTTGTATACCGGTGCACTGCCGTTGCGCTTGCTGTCAATGCCGTCCCGACCGATGAGACCGCTTTCCATGATGTAGGTGCGTCTGTTGGTATTGGTCAGAATCCGCAGGGATGCCTTGCTGTCCAGCGACCGGTCGTACTTGAGCAGGGCGCTCTCGATCAGGTTGCCGCCCACCCGGTCTATCTTCAGTTCGTAGACGTCGGTGCGCACGGTAATCAGCTGGTCGCTGACATCCGCTGACCTGTTTTGGGTGCTGCCGATAGCCTGGCTCTCGCCTTCCGGTGTGGTGAACTCTTCACTGGCGGACTGGGAGTTGCCCTGGGAGTCTTCGGGCAGCGTCATGTTGTCGCTATCACCGGATGAAGCGGCCGAACGGGTGGTTTGCTCGGCAACCTGCTCTGTTTGGGGCTGGTTATAGTCTTCGTTCCAGGCAAGCACCATCATGTAACTGACAATGGCCAGGCCGGCAAATAATACAACGCGTTGAATATCCATAAACTTACTGTTTGGTCGGGTTAGTGTTATGGGTTTGGCTGGCCGGCCCGCAGCAGGTGGTAGGCCTAACCTCTCTGCAGACTTCAGTGCCCGGAACGGGATCATACCCGCCTTTTGCCCAGGGATGACACCTTAGAAGACGTTTCATCGCAAGAAAAAGGCCTTTAACAGCGCCATGGGTAGTAATGGCGTCGATCGCATACTGGGAACAGGTCGGGTAGTGACGGCAGTGACTGGCCATCATGGGGCTGATGGCGTACTGGTAGACACGGATGGGAAGGAGCAACAGTTTGCGCATTAACCCGTTCCTTTGCCGTTACCGGTGTGTTCCGATGAGGAGGATGTCTGGAGCTGGCGGTTTTTCTTTCTGAGACGTGACCAGAGCTCCGTCAGGGTAGCATTGAGCGTTGGATTATCAAGCTCGGTCAGGCCCCGTCGCCCGAGTACCACAATATCCAGGGCGGGATATTCTGTCTGGTGCCTGAAAGTTTCCCGAACCCTGCGTTTAACGCGATTGCGCTGTACCGCATGCTTGAGATTCTTCTTTGAAAAAACCAGGCCGATCCTGGCGTGTCCCAGAGTATTGGGTGTCGCCAGGATCAGAAAATTCCGGTGTGGAACCCTGATCTGAACGTCATCGAAGACTTTACCGTAATCCGCCGGTTTTAGCAGCCGGGACGATTTTGGAAAGGTCAAAGCCTTCATCAGGCGGTCAATGTCTTACGCAGACAGACGGGCACGGCCCTTGGCACGACGGCGGGAGATAACCTTGCGGCCATTCGCAGTTGCCATGCGGGCACGGAAACCGTGAACGCGCTTACGCTTCAGTACGCTTGGTTGAAACGTTCTTTTCATGGTGTCGATCTCACATTGCAGGTATTTGAAATTCAATGATTGACTGGAAAATGAACAGCCAAAACAGGAGCGGCATTCTATGCAATGTGGCCAAGGAATTCAATGCTTATTGACGGGCTCATTTTCTGAGGGGGACCGGGGCCCGGACGGGCTCATCAGTAATAACTGTAATAGGTCTTTTTTAATCTCTTTAAGGATTACTACTACTGTTATTAGGCAAGGCATTTTCGGGGGATAAGCCAATAATATCGTTATAAATTAGCCAGATAGAAGATTGACAAAGCAGTTGACAAGGGGCCCTGAGGTCTGTGGATAACCGTGGCAGGAAATGTGGGTAAGATGGGTTGCTGGTATGGAGTCCATTTATCCACCAGCCGTCGGGGGTTTGTGCACAGGGTTGGGAGCGGGTTGCTAACAGGGTGTGTGTATAACTGGTATTGATATTGTTTTCTGTACACAAGCCTGTAGGTAAGTCTGTAACAAATTGAAAAAAAAGAATATAAATTTCCACAGCCTGTTTATTAAATGCTTTAGACCCTTTCACTTGGAGGGTGCTCAGGTTAGAATCCTTGGTCATCTCTTTCGTCGGGTCATGGAGATCCGTTACGAGACATTTCTGAGGCATCGGAGGCAAGACTGTCGTGCCGAACAATATCTGGCATCAGTGTCTGGAAGTACTCCGGGACGAGTTTCCCGCCCAGCAATTCAACACCTGGCTGAGGCCCTTGCAGTCCGATCACCGCGAGGGACGGCTGATGCTGTTTGCGCCCAATCGCTTCGTGATGGACTGGGTGAACGAGAAATACCTCAGACGAATTGAAGAAGTACTGAAAGACCTTCACGGTGGCCAGGCCCCGCTGGTGAACATGAAAGTGGGTTCCGCGCCCAAAACCGCGGATCTGGTGATTCGATCAGAAACGGCGGCTAACGGAGCGGCGTCCGAGCAGGAAAATGCCAGTGCGGTGACGGAGGAGGAAAAGGGTATTGCGGCGACGGCAAACCCGCGCCGGGCGAAGCCCGGAAACACCGATAGTCGGCGCGCTGTTCAGGTGGACGGGGATATCAAGCATCAGAGCTTTCTGAACGAGGGCTTTACCTTTGATACCTTTGTGGAGGGTAAATCCAACCAGCTCGCCAGGGCAGCCTCGATGCAGGTCGCGGAAAACCCCGGTGGTGCCTACAACCCGTTGTTTCTTTATGGTGGGGTGGGTCTTGGTAAAACCCACCTGATGCATGCCATCGGCAACGATATTGTCCGTCGCAATCCAAGAGCAAAGGTGGCGTATCTGCGCTCTGAACGTTTTGTTGCGGATATGGTCAAGGCGCTGCAGTTGAACGCCATTAACGAATTTAAACGGTATTACCGGTCGGTAGACGCCCTGTTAATCGATGACATCCAGTTTTTTGCCCGCAAGGAACGCTCCCAGGAAGAGTTCTTTCATACCTTCAACGCGCTGCTGGAAGGCGGTCAGCAGGTTATTGTTACCTGTGACCGGTTCCCGAAAGAAATTGTGGACATGGAAGAGCGGCTCAAGTCACGGTTTGGCTGGGGGCTGCAAGTCATGGTTGAGCCACCGGAGCTGGAAACCCGGGTTGCGATCCTGATGAAAAAGGCTGAACAGGTAAATGTGAAACTCAGTAGTGAGGCCGCCTTTTTTATTGCCCAGAAAATCCGTTCTAATGTGCGAGAGCTGGAAGGGGCGCTGCGTTTGGTGATAGCGAATGCTCACTTTACGGGTTCGGAAATTACCCCGCCGTTTATTCGGGAAAGTCTCAAGGACCTGCTGGCGCTGCATGAAAAGCAGGTCAGTATCGACAATATCCAGCGCACAGTGGCGGAGTACTACAAGATCAAGGTGTCTGATCTGCTGTCAAAGCGACGCACCCGCACGATCACGCGGCCAAGGCAGGTTGCCATGTCTCTTGCCAAGGAACTGACCAATCACAGTCTGCCGGAAATCGGCGATGCGTTTGGTGGCCGGGATCACACCACGGTGCTGCATGCCTGTAAGAAGATTGTGGAGCTTCGGGAAACAGATCCGGGTATCCGCGAGGATTATCAGAACTTTATGCGGTTGCTCACAACCTGAGCGGGTTCTGTGAAAAACCAATAAACATTCACCTTCCAATAAAAGAATGCTGAGTGCCATGAAACTGACGATCAGCCGAGAATCCCTGCTTACCCCGCTGCAATCCATTGCCGGGGTGGTAGAGCGAAAACAGACAATGCCGGTACTGTCCAACGTATTGCTGGTAGCGGAAGACAATACCCTGACCCTGACCGGGACCAACATGGAAGTGGAGCTGGTAGGCCGCGTCTCACCGGTCCACGTTGATCAGCCGGGGCGGATCACCGTACCGGCCAGGAAGCTGTCCGATATCTGCCGGGCGCTCGGCGACCAGGCGCCAATCGAGTTGGCACTGGAAGGTGATCGCCTGCATTTGCGGTGTGGCGCGAGCCATTTCACGCTGTCGACCCTGCCTGCTGAGCATTTTCCGAACGTAGAGGACGAGGCAGAAAGCTTCCGGCTTGAGCTTCCCCAGAAAGAACTCAGCCGCATGTTCGATGCAACGGCCTTTGCCATGGCGCAACAGGATGTCCGTTATTATCTCAACGGCCTGCTGCTGGAAGTGGACAAGGATCATGTCCGCACCGTCGCCACCGACGGCCATCGTCTTGCCATGGCGCATTTCGACCTGCCAACCGGATGTGCCGAGCCCCGTCAGGTGATTGTCCCCCGCAAGGGTGTGCTCGAGTTGTCACGGCTGCTGGATGACGTGGAAACGCCGGTGACCCTGGTGATCGGCGATAACCACCTGCGTGCTACGGTCGGTTCCTACACTTTCACCTCCAAGCTCATAGAGGGCAAGTTCCCGGACTACAACCGGGTGATTCCCCGCGGTGGTGACAAGATTGTACTGGCGGACAGGGCCACGCTTAAAAACACGTTGCAGCGCGCCGGTATCCTGTCCCATGAAAATATCCGGGGCGTTCGCCTGAACCTGGCGCCGAATGAGCTGCAGGTGTTTGCCAACAACCCGGATCAGGAGCAGGCCGAGGATGCATTGCCCGTGGAGTACCAGGGGGAATCACTGCAGATCGGGTTTAACGTGGGCTATCTGGTGGATGTCATGAATGCGCTGGAGGAGGAGCAGGTGAAGATTACCCTTGCCAATCCTAACAGTAGTGCACTGATAGAAGCCCCCAATGACAACCGCTGCCTTTATGTTGTAATGCCCATGCGGCTTTGAACCTGAACGGCAACGTCCACATCGAATTGAAACGAAGGATGGAAACAGAATGGGAAGGGTAACGAACAGTCTCAAGGGTGCCTTTCGAATCGGCCAGACGTTGTCTGTACTGGGGCGCGCTGGCACCAACTGGGTTCGTGGCGACCGTCCGCCGGCACCGCGCCTGCTCAGGCAGACCTTTGAATCTCTGGGAGCCACCTATATCAAGCTCGGCCAGTTCATTGCCAGTTCCCCGACCTTCTTTCCGAAGGAATACGTGGAGGAGTTTCAGTATTGTCTGGACCGGACGCCCAACCTCCCCTTCGGCGTGATCAGGAAGATTATCAGGGATGAGCTCGGTCGCCCCATCGAGGAAGTCTATTCCGACATTGATCCGGTGGCCCTGGCGTCCGCCTCCATTGCACAGGTTCACGCTGCAAAGCTGGTTACCGGAGAGGATGTGGTGATCAAGGTGCAGAAACCCGGAGTGGAAAATATTCTGCTCACGGACCTGAACTTTTTGTATCTGTCCGCGAGAATTCTGGAAGTCCTGGCTCCCAAACTGTCCTGGACATCGTTGTCCGGAATCGTTGAGGAAATCCAGCGCACCATGATGGAAGAGTGCGACTTCATAAAGGAAGCCAATAATCTCAAGGTATTCCGTGAGTTTCTGTTGAACACTCACAATGAAGACGCCACGGTGCCACTGGTGTATGAAAGCTGCAGTACCCGACGGATTCTTACCATGGAACGATTCCACGGGGTTCCGCTTACGGATCTGGAGAGCATTCGTGGTTACGCACGGGACCCGGAGCGAACCCTGATTACCGCCATGAATACCTGGTTTTCCAGCTTGACCCAGTGCGAATTTTTCCACGCCGACGTTCACGCGGGCAACCTGATGGTGCTCAAGGACGGTCGCGTCGGATTCATCGATTTCGGTATTGTCGGACGAATCCGTCCGGATACCTGGCAGGCGGTCAGCGATTTCATATCCGCGGTAATGGTCGGCAACTTTGATGGCATGGCGGATGCGATGATCCGTATCGGTATCACCCATCAGAAGGTTGAGGCCAGCGAACTGGCGAATGACCTTCGCCGCCTGTACCAGCAGATGGATACGATGGTGCCGGACGAGGTGCCGTACCAACCGGAACAGGCGGAGGATGACGTCAATAATATCCTGATGGATATGGTGCGGATTGGTGAAAGTCACGGGCTTCATTTCCCACGGGAGTTCGCATTGTTGCTGAAACAGTTTCTGTACTTTGACCGCTACGTTCACATACTCGCACCCGAGATGGACGTCTTCATGGACGAGCGGCTGAACATGCTGCACTGATCGCGTTCATCCACAGGGTTTTGTACACTGGGGCAGCGTCGCTGATTGGGCACGCTGCCTTTTTTGTTCCCGTCTCCCAAGGCTGTCAACTTATCGTGACTTATGGCGCTCGTTAAACTTCAAACGGAAAATTTCCGCAACCTTGGGCACGGGCCGGTCAGTTTCACTCCCTCCATGAATCTCTTATATGGTGAAAATGGAAGCGGTAAAACCAGCGTATTGGAAGCGATTGGATACCTCGGCCTGGGTCGATCGTTTCGCGTCAGCCGCCACCAGGCGGTTGTCAGTCACGGCGAGAAAAAACTGACGGTGTTTGGTGGGCTGGATGAGGGAATGTCCGCGGCTCCTTCTTCTATGCCTGGTGAACTCCGCCACCGGGTGGGAATTTCCCGTGATGTGGCAGCGAAAGAAACCATATTGCGGGTTGATGGCGAGGCGGTCCGCAACCTGTCATCGTTGGCGCAACACCTTCCCGTGTCCGTTATCGATCCCGGGGTGTTTGATATTGTGGCGGGCAGCCCCGGTAAACGGCGCCAGTTTCTGGACTGGGCAGTGTTCCACGTGGAACCTTCTTTCGCTTCAGTGTGGCAACAGTGCCAAAGAGTCACATCACAGCGGAATCAAATCCTCAGAACTGGTAGAATAGACGACGCTCTGATGAAGGTGTGGGACTCTCAGTACACCGAGTTGGCAGAGCGTCTGACGAGAGCACGTAAAGAGACCTTCGGACTGTTCACGGCCGCCTTTGATAGTCTGCTGGGCGAGATTGAGGCGCCCTGGGTAGACGGGCTCAGGCTCGATTTTTATGCGGGCTGGGATTCCTCGCAATCACTGTTTGATGTGCTGAAAATCCATAGGGAACAGGAACAGAAGATGGGCCATACACTGTATGGTCCGAATCGCGCCGATATAAGGCTGCGGTTCCAGGGACGCCCGGTGTCCGAAACGTTTTCCCGGGGTCAACAGAAAACACTCGTCATATTGATGAAGATTGCTCAGGGCATGGTGCTGAGTGATCTCGGTAAACAGGTCACCTTTCTGCTGGACGATATCAATGCAGAACTGGATGTGGGACATCGGGCCATGCTTGCGCAGAAGCTCCATGAATTACGGTGTCAGGTTTTTCTGACCTCGATCGAGCCTCCCCGACCCACAGAACTTTGGCAGAACACCCTGCCGGACTACAGATTGTTCCACGTGGAACATGGAAAATTGACGGAAGAACAGATTTAGTCGCGGATGAACCATCTTGATTCCTCTCCCGCAGAGGCAATGGTATCAGGCCGGGAAATTACCCCCTTCAGGAGTGTCTAATGAGCGAATCGATTTACAATTCCTCCAGTATCAAGGTATTGAAAGGACTGGACGCGGTGCGGAAACGGCCCGGCATGTACATTGGTGATACCGATGACGGCACCGGCCTGCACCACATGGTCTTTGAGTTGGTGGATAACTCTATTGATGAGGCGCTCGCCGGGCACTGTTCTGAAATCGGCGTGATCATTCACGCGGACGAGTCGGTTACCGTAAAGGACAACGGCCGGGGTATACCGGTGGATCTTCACGAGGAAGAGGGTGTCTCCGCTGCCGAAGTCATCATGACGGTTCTTCATGCCGGTGGTAAGTTTGATGACAATAGCTATAAGGTTTCCGGCGGCCTGCACGGTGTCGGTGTCTCCGTGGTGAACGCCCTGTCCTCTTCCCTTACCCTGACCATTCGTCGTGATGGCAAGGTGTATGAGCAGGTCTACAATGGTGGTGTACCAAAGGCACCGCTGGGAATTGTCGGTGATACCGATGCCAGCGGTACCAAGGTTCATTTCATTCCTTCCCCGGAAACATTCACCAGTATCGAATTTCATTGGGACATTCTTGCCAAGCGGTTGCGGGAACTGGCGTTCCTGAACAGCGGTGTACGCATCCGCCTCCAGGACGAGCGCTCCGGCAAAGAGGAAGTGTTCGAGTATGAGGGTGGGCTGCGGGCCTTTGTTGAACACCTGAATTCCAACAAAACACCCATCAACCGGGTATTTCACTTCATCAAGGAGCGGGAAGACGGCATCGTGGTGGAAGTCGCGATGCAGTGGAACGATGCTTTCCAGGAAAACATCTACACGTTTACCAACAATATCCCCCAGCGGGATGGCGGTACCCATCTGGCAGGCTTCCGCGCCGCCCTGACCCGGTCACTGAATAACTACATCGAGCATGAAGGCCTGGGCAAGAAAGCAAAGGTCAGCACTTCCGGCGACGACGCCCGGGAAGGCCTGACCGCTATCATCAGCGTGAAAGTGCCCGACCCCAAGTTCTCCTCACAGACCAAGGACAAACTGGTTTCTTCCGAGGTGAAAACGGCGGTCGAGCAGGAGCTGTACCAGTCATTCGCCAGTTTCCTGCAGGAGCAGCCCAACGAAGCAAGGCTGATCGTTAACAAGATGATCGACGCTGCCCGCGCTCGTGAGGCGGCCCGCAAGGCAAGGGACATGACCCGCCGCAAGGGCGCCCTGGACATCGCTGGCCTGCCGGGCAAACTGGCAGACTGCCAGGAAAAGGACCCCGCTCTTTCCGAACTGTTCATTGTGGAGGGTGACTCGGCCGGCGGCAGCGCCAAGCAGGGTCGTGACCGTAAAACCCAGGCCATTCTGCCACTCAAGGGTAAAATCCTGAACGTGGAGAAAGCCCGCTTTGACAAGATGCTGTCGTCCGTGGAAGTCGGCACGCTGATCACGGCCCTGGGTTGTGGCATTGGCCGCGAGGAATTCAATCCGGAAAAACTCCGTTACCATTCCCTCATTATCATGACCGACGCGGACGTGGATGGCTCTCACATCCGTACCCTACTGCTGACTTTCCTGTTTCGCCAGATGCGGGAAATTATCGAGCGCGGCCATGTGTTCATCGCCATGCCGCCGCTTTACAAGGTCAAGCGCGGCAAACAGGAACAGTACCTGAAGGATGAAAAAGCCAAGGAAGCGTACCTGACCCAGACAGCCCTGGAGGGTGCCCAGCTCTACGTAAACCCGGAAGCTCCGGCCATCAAGGATTCCGCACTGGAAACCATGGTCAAGGATTACCAGTCGGTGATGGCGATGATCGATCGCCTGTCCCGGGCCTATCCTGCCAAGGTTCTTCAGCAGATGCTGGATAACGTGACCCTCAAGCCGGAAGATCTCAAAGAAGAGGAATCCGTGGCGCGCTGGGTGGCCCGCCTTGGTGATGGCCTGCAGCTGGATACCCGCACAGGCACCAAGTACACCTTCTCGGTGGAAAAGGATACGGAACGTAACCTGTACCTGCCGAAGGTGGTGATTTACGTGCATGGCATTCCCCATAACCACGTTTTCAGCCATGAATTCTTTGAGTCTTCCTCGTACCGCGCCATTGCCCGCATGGGCGAAACCCTCGACGGCCTGGTGGAAGAAGGTGCCTATATCCAGCGCGGTGAGCGCAAGCAGACCATACTGTCCTTCGCCGGAGCCCTAGACTGGTTGATGAAGGAAGCCCAGCGTGGGCTGAACATCCAGCGCTATAAGGGACTGGGTGAGATGAACCCGGACCAGCTCTGGGAAACCACCATGGACCCGGAAACACGTCGCATGATGAAAGTGACGATCGAGGATGCCTTCGCAGCCGACCAGATCTTCACGACATTGATGGGCGACGATGTGGAGCCGCGGCGGTTGTTCATCCAGAACAACGCCCTGCAGGTAACTAACCTGGATATCTGATGCTGTCACCGGGCCGATCTGAAGGCGTGTCCCGGGTATTCAGCCAGATATGAAAAAGGCGACCAGATGGTCGCCTTTTTCATTATAATTCAATAACCTGGTGCGCTTCCGCCAGGCTGTTACTGGTCCTGGCCCCCGGAGGGGGTGTCTGACGACTTGCGTTCCTGCTGGGCTGCCAGATGCGGTGCCATAACCTCTTCCAGGGTATAACCGGTGAGCCGGCGAATTGAGCGCCACAAATAGTAGAAGATGGCGATCATCATGATCATTGAGGGGATGGCTATCATTGGATAACTCACCAGGGTCATTCGCCCCAGTTCCTCGTTGAAGGCCTGGGTGCCGGAGGGACTGGTGACAATCCATTTGGCCAGCACGAAATTCATGATGGAGGAGAACAGGAACGTCAGGCTGAAGAAGTAGCTGGCCTTGAGTAGCCGCTCCTCAAACTCGGCTTCGCTTCCCCGCTCCTTCAGAACCGCCTGGATTTTGTCCACATCCAGTACCGTGGGGTTGTACAGCAGTGTCTTAACCAGCGGATACCGGGTTCTGGTGGATAGAAGAACGGCAATGCCAATCACCGCTGGAACGGCCGCTTCCTTGATGGCAAGCCAGCCGGCGTCCAGCGCCAGCAGCCCGATGCCACCGGTAAGGCCCACACTGATCACCCCAAGCACCGCAATAAAGTTGTACTTGCGGTAGCGCACCAACTCGAACAGGCCCCAACCCAGAGGGAATGCCAGCCCGATGACCAGGGCCATTACATTTCCCAGGTATTCGTCACCGCTGAGCTTCATCAGAATGACGGAGGGGATAATGATACTGACGAGCAGGTCTACCCATGGCCTGGGCTTGTGCGTCGGTCTTGATTGAGCTTCCGGGGGAGTCATAGATCAGCCTGATGGTTCGGGGAAGTGGTATCGGTGATTAATCAGCATACCGAAAAAGTCGTGAACCAGTATACGATGAAACCCTCAGTAACCGAAGGCACGTGGGACTGGTCCGGAAGCCATTTCCGGTTTATTGTCGGTTGAGGTTAGCTGTCATCTAACTGCAACACTTGCCAAACCGGGATCGGTTAAGCTGGCAGCCGGTATTTTGCCAGGGCTTCAGGAGGGAGCATGAAGATCATTGCGTTTTACAGTCTCAAAGGCGGTGTCGGTAAAACCGCGGCGGCTGTGAATATTGCCTATCTGGCCAGCCAGGCCGGAATCCGCACCCTGTTATGGGACCTGGACCCACAGGGGGCTGCGAGCTGGTACCTGGCCGGAACTGACGACATCAAGGGCCGTAAACTGGCCGCACTGATGGACGGCAAAACCCCGATCGGTAAATTCATCCGCGACAGTGGCTACCCCAACCTGGACTTCATACCCGCCCACAACAGCTTCCGTAACCTTGACGTGCGGCTGGACAAGGATGACAGCAACAACACCCTCAAGAACTGGCTGGCACCCCTGTCGGAGGAAACCAGTCTGGTGGTGCTGGACTGCCCGCCGTCCATGTCACGGCTGTCCGAACAGGTGCTGAAAACGGCTGACGGGGTGTTTGTGCCGGTGGTGCCCACCTGGCTCGCGCTCAACAGCTGGCACCAGCTCCAGGCGTTCGCCAAAGACAAGAAGCTCAAGCCCGGCCGCCTGCACCCCTTCTTTTCCATGGTGGACCGACGCAAGAACCTGCACAGGGACATGGTGATCAATCGCAAACAGCATCTTGAAGGGGGGCTGAATGCCATTGTTCCCAATGCCAGCGTTGTCGAGAAAATGGGGGAAAGGGGTCAGCCGGTCGAGTTGATTGACCACGCGTCGGCCGCTGCCGGCGCCTACCGCCGATTATGGAAGGAAATCCGCAAACTGCTTTAATCCGTCTGGGCATAAAAAAACGCTGGTCAGCTTAAAACTGACCAGCGTTTTTGTTGGCGCCGGCAGGCCAATCACTGGCCCTGCCCGCAAGCTTCGTCCTAGCCGAGCTCTTGCAACGCCTGCTCGACGATAGCAAGGCCTTCCTCGAGAACATTGTCCTCGATGGTCACCGGCATCAGGAAGCGAATGGTGTTGCCATACATGCCGCAGCTGAGCAGGATCAGGCCGTTTTCCTTGGCTTTCTTGGTCACTGCCGCCGCGAAATCCGCTCTTGGTTCCTTGCTGGTCTTGTCAGTCACCAGCTCAATGGCAGCCATGGGACCCAGGTTGCGCACGTTGTCCACATGGGGGAACTGCTCCTGCCACTGGTCAAAGCGCTTGCGCAGGGTGTCACCCAGGCGCTGGCTCTTGCCCAGGATATCCTCGTCTTCAAACACCTCCAGAACCGCCAGGGCTGCGGCACAGGCGGTCGGGCTGCCGGTGTAGGTACCACCCAGGGAGTTGGGGCCGGAGGCATCCATGTGCTTGTCGGTACCCACAATGGCAGAGATGGGCATGCCATCGGCCATGCTTTTGGCCATGGTCATCATGTCCGGCTCAACACCGCTGTGCTCAATGGCAAACATTTTGCCGGTACGGCCGAAACCGCTCTGGACTTCGTCAACGATCATCAGGATGCCGTGCTCGTCACAGATTTCGCGAATGGCCTTGAGGAAGCTTGGCGATGCCGCATAGAAACCGCCCTCGCCCAGCACGGCCTCGATTACGATGGCCGCGGTGTCCTTGCCAGGGGAGTCCGCTTTCATGGTCATCTTCAGGCCGCGAATGGCTTCGTCTTCGGTAACACCGTGATACGGCACCGGATAAGGCGCACGGAAAACGGTACCCGGCATCGGGCCGAAGTCCGTCTGGTAGGGAGCTGCCTTGCCGTTCATGGCCATGGTGTAGAGGGTACGGCCATGATAGCCGCCATCAAAACAGATCACGTTGCTGCGGCCGGTAGCGGCACGGGCGATCTTGACGGCGTTCTCGAGCGCCTCAGCACCACTGTTGGCCAGCATGACCTTGGCATGCCCCCGCACCGGTACGATGCCACTGAGCTTCTCAGCGAGCTTCACATAGCCCTCATAGGGCATGACTGTCTGGCAGGTGTGCATCAGCTTGTCCAGCTGCGCTTTCACCGCCTCGACCACTTTCGGGTGACGATGGCCGATATTCAGTACACCGATGCCGCCGGCGAAGTCGATCATCCGCTTGCCATCGGCATCCCAGAGTTCGGCATTGGTCGCGTGGTCGGCAAACTGCTCATTGGGACTGGCCGCACCGGCCGCGACATAACGTTCTTTAAGTGCCTGCAATTCTTTATTCGTCACTTTGCTCTCCTCGAATTCGGTTTCGTCCTGTAAGCATACACGAAATGACGGCCCGGTTTGAGAACCCGGCGCTGATGTTTCTACGTATTCCCGTCCGGGTTGTCTTCCCGGAACTGGAGTTCCGCCAACCGCCGGTACAGCGGATTCCGTGCAACCAGGTCGTCGTGAGTACCAATATCCTGGAGAATGCCGGCCTCCAGTACAATAATACGATCGGCGTGCCTCACGGTCGCCAGACGGTGTGCAATTACCAGCGTGGTGCGGTCAGACATCAGCCCCGGCATTGCCTGCTGTATCAGGTGCTCGCTCTCCGCATCCAGAGCGCTGGTGGCCTCGTCCAATAACAGTATAGGCGCATCCGCGAGCAAAGCCCGGGCAATTGCCAGCCTTTGTTTCTGCCCCCCGGACAGCCCCAACCCCGTGTCACCCAGGGGCGTCTGGTAACCCTGGGGCAGTCGGCGGATGAATTCGTCGGCATGGGCAATGCGGGCCGCTTCCATCATCGCTTCGTCACTGGCCTCGGGGCGCGCATAGCGAATGTTGTCGGCAATGGTGCCATGGAACAGGGCGGGGTTCTGGGGCACCAGGGCAAAGCATTCGCGCAGCGCCTCCAGCGCCACCTGGCGGCTGTCGGTCCCGTCGATCAGAATCTGCCCGGTGTCCGGGTCGTAGAACCTCAGCAGCAGATCAAACAGTGTGGACTTGCCAGCTCCGGAAGGCCCGACCAGCGCCACGGTTTCGCCGGCATGAATGGTCAGTGAAAGATCTTTGAGGACCTTGATGTCCGGCCGCGAGGGGTAGGAAAAGCTCAGGTTGCTGATCTCGATATCGCCACGAATCGCCTCTGGCAGAGTTTGCGTGGCCACAGCTTCCATGCGGATTTCACTGGGGGTCTGCAGTAACTCGAAAATGCGCGCGGCGGCCCCGGCGGCCCGCTGCAACTCCCCGATGACCTCGCTGATGGCGCCGGCCGCAAGCCCGACCAGCAGACTGTAGAACACAAACGCCGCCAGTTCGCCGGGACTGGTGCGCCCGGAAATCACATCCAGCCCCCCAATCCAGATCACCACGCCAATGGCGCCCATCACCAGGGTGATGGCGATGGTGGTCAGCCAGGCCCGCTGACGAATCCGGATCCGCGCAATATCGAACGCGTTTTCCGCCACCCCGGCAAAGAAACGGCGGTCGTGGGGCTGGTGATTGAACGCCTGCACGGTTTTAATCTGGGTGAGGTTCTCGCCTACATAACTGCCCACCTCCGCCACCCGGTCCTGGCTCAACCTGGAAAGTTGTCTGACACGACGCCCGTAGACCAGGATCGGAATGATCACCAGTGGAAAGCCCAGGATGATAATGCTGGCCAGCTTGGCGTTGGTCACGAACAGCAGTACCAGCCCGCCCACCAGCATCAGCGTATTGCGCAGGGCAATGGACACGGTGGAACCGATCACCGACTGCAGCACGGTGGTGTCCGCGGTAAAGCGGGACTGAATCTCCAGGCTGCGGTTTTTCTCATAGAAGCCGGGGTGAAGGTCAATCAGGTGGTTGAACACCTGCTTGCGAATATCGGCGACCACCCTCTCGCCAATCCAGGACACCAGGTAGAAGCGGGCAAAGGAACCGATCGCCAGCCCGAGAACCAGCACAAAAAACAGCCCCACCGCCCGCGACAGCATGGCCGGCGACTGCGTTGCCAGACCCTGATCGACCAGAATTCTCAGGCCCTGCCCAAGTCCAAGTGTGATCCCGGCCGTAAATACCAGAGCCACAAGGGCACCGGCGACGGCCCTACGGTAAGGACTGATGAAATCGACAACCAGCTTCAGAGCCTTGCGGTGACGGGTGTTGATGATGTGCCTCCTGATTGGCGGTGCTGTAAACTCTGGCAACCATACGCTGATAGCCGATGATGAGACCTATCATACATCCGGGCAGAGCACACATGGGTGGCCCCCAACCCAGGAGTTATTCTCGACAGTGAGAGCCTACGCCGACAACGATTATCCCGCGGATCACAAACCCAACTGGAAAGTGATTTCCGGTCTCTGGCCCTATCTGGCGGAATTCCGTGGCCGTGTCGTTCTGGCATTGGCCTTTCTGGTTATTTCCAAACTGGCCACGGTCGCGACACCGGTAGCCCTGAAGTACATCGTCGATTACCTGGACCAGAACCGCGGTGGCGAGGTGCTGCTATGGATTCCGGTGCTGCTGGTCGTTGCCTACGGCCTGCTGCGTTTTGGCAGCACCCTGTTCAGCGAACTGCGGGACGCGGTGTTTGCCAGGGTAGCGGAAAGAGCCATGCGGCGGGTATCGCTGCGGGTTTTCGAGCATCTGCACAACCGCGAGCTGGCGTTTCATCTGGACCGCAAGACCGGTGGCCTGGCGCGGGATATCGAGCGGGGTACCAACGGCATCAGCTTCCTGCTGCGGTTCACCCTGTTCAACATCGTGCCCACGCTGCTGGAAATCCTGTTGGTGGCCGGCATTCTTTTCGTGGTGTTCAACGTCGGTTACGTGCTGGCGATCCTGGTGGCCGTGGTGGTGTACGTGGTGTTTTCCATCAAGGTGACCGAGTGGCGCACCAGGTTCGTACGGGAAGCGAATTCCCGGGACAACCAGTCCAATTCCCGGGCGGTGGACAGTCTGCTGAACTACGAGACGGTGAAGTATTTCAACAACGAGCGTTTCGAAGCGCGGATGTACGACCAGAACCTGGACGACTGGGAGCAGGCCCGGCTGAAGAACCGGTTGTCGCTGGCGGCCCTGAACTCAGGCCAGGCCCTGATCATCGGCCTGGCGATGATTGTCATCATGGCCATGGCGGTGCGGGAAGCGGCGATTGGCGAGATTACCCTGGGTGATTTCACCATGATCAACGCCTACCTGCTGCAGCTGTTCATTCCGTTGAACGCCCTGGGGTTTGTGTACCGGGAAATCCGCCAGGCCCTGGTGAATGTAGAGCGGTTGTTCGGATTGCTGGGGGACGAGCCGGGGATTGAGGATGCGCCCGATGCCAAAGCCCTGGTGGTGAGCAAGGGTGAGGTCTGTTTCGACCATGTGCACTTTGCCTATCGGCAGGATCGCCAGATCCTGCGGGACGTCAGTTTCGCCATCCCCGCCGGGCACACGGTGGCAGTCGTGGGCGCCAGCGGGGCGGGCAAGTCTACCCTCGCCCGCCTGCTGTTCCGCTTCTACGATGTGGATCAGGGCAGCATTACCATTGATGGGCAGGATATTCGCACGGTCACCCAGGACAGCCTGCGCGCTGCCATTGGCGTGGTGCCCCAGGATACGGTGCTGTTCAACGACACCCTGTACCGCAACCTCGCCTATGGCCGGCCCGAGGCTACCGAGGAGGAGGTTTACCGGGCCGCTCGCATGGCGCACCTGGAGGACTTTATCCACAGCCTGCCGGATGGGTACCAGACCCAGGTCGGCGAGCGCGGCCTGAAACTTTCCGGGGGCGAGAAACAGCGGGTAGCGATAGCCCGGGTAATCCTCAAGAACCCACCGGTGCTGATTCTGGATGAGGCAACCTCGTCCCTGGATTCCCTGTCCGAACAGGCAATTCTGGGGGCGTTAAAGGAAGTCAGCCGCCAGCGCACCTCGCTGGTTATCGCCCATCGCCTGTCCACGACCCGGGATGCCGACACCATTCTGGTGATGGACGGGGGACGCATTGTCGAAAGTGGCCATCACACCGAATTGCTGGCGCTTGATGGCCACTACGCTCACCTGTGGGCACAGCAACATCGACGTGGTGACGAGTGATGTCGCCGGTTTTTTTGTTAACGGGAGCAGTCTTATGTGGACGTTGATAACGGGTGCCGGCTCCGGCATCGGAAGGGCACTGGCGCTGGAGCTGTCAAATCAGGGCCATGATCTCATTCTGTCCGGTCGAACGGTGTCAAAACTGGAAGACGTTGCCGGTGAAGTCAGCAAGCATTCGCCCCAGTGCAAGGTGATCACCCTGATTGCGGATTTTTCCGACCCCACCAGTACCCGTAATCTGGCAAATCAGGTGCGCAACGCGGTCGACCAACTTTCGGCTTTCGTCTACTGCGCCGGTGTTGGCGAGCCAGCCGCGGATTTCGCCAGCCTGGATCTGATTGATTTCCAGGAAGCCCTTGCGGTCAACGTCTCCGCGCCGATGCTGCTGACCCAGTCGTTGTTGCCAGTGCTGACGGGGCATGATCCGGCCGCCAGAATCGTGATGATCGGTGCGGGCATGGATACCCAGGCACAGCCGGGCACTGGCAGCTACGGAGTCAGCAAAATGGCCCTGAGGAGGCTGGTACAACAGCTGTCTGTGGAATTCGGGACAATGCCGCAGGGGCCGGTGATCAGTCTGTTCCAGCCGGGTCTGGTTGACACCCCGGGCATCAGGCACCATGTCGACAAGGCCGCCGGGCTGGGGCTGCCACATGCCCAGTGGCTCAGGGACAGGCTTGATAACGGCGAGTGCCTGACAGCCGAGCAGGCAGCCAGCGCTCTGGCGTTCACCCTCAGCCAGCAGACGCCCGAAAGCGACTTTCAGGGAGCGGTGTATAACGGCCGGGATCTGGTGGATTCGCTGTCGTTCGCCGGCAGTTAACGGGGCAGGGTCTTCCCGTTAAAACCGCAAGGGGCTACAGCGGCACCTTCATGGTTTCGGAGCCGCTGTCGGGCATCCCTATCATTTCATCGGTCCCGGTCGGCGGAAGCACCTCGGTGTTGTCCACGTGATAGTCATGGAAAAATTCCTTGACGGCGCTGGCGCCGGTAAACATCACCACCTTGTCGTGGGAATCGGTCAGCACATAGCCCTGGTCGTCGAGATAGAAGCGGGCCATGTAGTAGCGCCCCTCCATGGAAACGATCTCCAGCAGGGAAATGGTGTCGTGTTTGTGGGATTTCAGCTCGCCGGTGGTCATATGCATTGGAAATCTCTCTGTCTTCTGTTGTGTTCGTATTCAAGTCTACGCAACCAGTGTTCAAACAGGTCAATAAACGGACAGATATGAGCAGGCTTGAATTGATCCGATATCTCCACACCCTCCGGAATCAGGCCATTCCCCGATGCATACATGTACAAGGCCATCCTGTTCCCAGATGCAAACCGGCAAGCGTTGATGAAAATGATCTGGCCGGAAAAACACAGTGCTCGGCGCTGAGCAGGAATCTACTACTCGCGGCCGTTCGTATTGTTTAAAATATGATCAGATCGAGGGCGTTGCCATGGGCCAGAACAGTGTAAGCACCGGAATTTTGGGTACCACCAGGAAAAGGGTCACCGCGATTCTTTTGGCTGCTATGGCGCTGTTCGTGCTCTGGTCCTCCCAGCCACTGGCTGGCGATAAGGATGAAGAAATCCGCGATACCATACTCCGCCAGATCGAAGCGTTTGCCAATGACGACCAGGAACAGGCCTGGGCCTACGCTTCCGAGGGTATCAAGCGCCGCTTCGGATCCTCCCAGGTGTTCATTGATATGGTTCGTGAAGCCTACCCTGCCGTGCACAGCGCCACCGCCATCGAGTTTACCGAACGCGTGCCCCACGGCAGCTTTGAAATCCAGGTGGTGAAACTTCAGGGCCCCGAGGGCAAACGCTGGGATGCCTATTACCGCATGGTGATGACGGACGGCGCCTGGAAGATAGCGGGCGTCCGCCTGGAGCCTGCCGAGCTCGGTATCTGAGGCGGATAGAGGGTTCCGAGGCGGTTACGCCAGGTGGCGGCCGCCGTCCAGGGAAAGGGTCCGGCCGGTGATATAGGGATTGTCGAGTATAAACTGGATGGTTTTTACCGCCACCGACTCCCCGGGTTCGATTGCCAGCAACGATTTTTTCAGCGCTTTCTCCCGATAGTCGCCACTGTCCCCCGGGTTGAACATGATCAGCGACGGCGCAACACTGTTGACCTTCACCCGCGGTGCCAGCAATCGTGAGAAAGACAGGGTCAGATTGGCCATGGCAGCCTTACTGGCGGCATAGGCAATATGTTTGGCGCTGCCCTTCTCCACCACGTAATCCGTCATATGAACAATGTCAGCCGGTGAGTCGCCGTTCTCCAGCAGACTACGACACGCCAGATTGATCCGGTAGGGGGTCATGGCGTGAATCTGCATCATCGCGTTCATCACGTCCGCCGGCTCGGAGTCATCGCTTTCCGGCAGCCAGTCCGAGGCGTTGTGGATGATCGCCCTCAGGTCATCGGTTTTTTTCCTGAGCGCCTCGATAAATTCATCGACACCTTCATTGTTGGCAAAATCCGCGTGAATGCAGGTGGCACCGGCTTTCTGTAACGCGTCCACGGCCGGGCGATAGCTGCGGTAGCTGGCGATAACCGGCTGCCCCTGCTCGAGGCAGGCTTTTGCAAAAGCCAGACCGATGCGCTGGCCGGCACCGGTAATCAGAATGGGTGAGTTCATGACGTTCTCCTTTCATCGAAGCTGGTTCCCTCCTGGCGGACGGGACACTGGCAATACGCTGCCGCTGCCCGCGCGGGTCATCGGCAGCGGCGGCACACGTGCAAAAGTTGGGGAGAACGGATCAGGCGGAAGGATGTTTCCGTAACGAGGATTCCAGATTCTTGCTTCCGGTAATATCCACCAGGGTGATCACCACGCCATCGATCACATTGTCCAGCCTGCGGTAGGGTATGATCCTGACCGAGAACCAGCGGCCATCGGTGGTGGTAATCTGCTTTTCGTTGACCGCCAGGGTGTCCAGGGTCTTGCGGGCGTCTTCCTGCAGCTCCGGGTAACGCAGGCTGGTGGTCAGGTCGCTCAACGGGCGGCCGATGTCGCTTTCCCGCAGGCTGATGATGGATGCGGCCCGCTCCGTGTAGCGCCGCACGTTCAGCTCCTGGTCCAGGAACAGAACCGCGATCTCGATGCTGTTGAGCACGTTCTGCATATCGCTCTGGGCCAGCGCAAGGTCATCCAGCTTGGTTTGCAGCTCGGTGTTGATGGTTTGCAGTTCTTCATTCATCGACTGCATTTCTTCTTTCGAGGTTGTCAGTTCCTCATTGGCAGACTGCAGCTCCTCGTTGGTGGACTGCAGCTCCTCGTTGGACGCCTGCAGTTCTTCCCGGGTATGTTTTGCCTGCTTCTGGAGGCTCTCGATTTCCTTCTGGTATCGATGGATTTCCGCAGCGTAGTCCGATTTAGAGGCCGAGGCAGGTTTGCGTTGCGGGGAAGCCTCCTTTTGTGGCGCATCGCGGAATACCACCATGGTCATGCCCTTGAGGGCGTCGGGTTCGCGAAGGGCCTGAATGGTGACATCAACGGCCTGGGTGCCGGAGCCGGTCTGAACCGGAAGACCCGCCAGTTCAACCGATTCTGACTGCTCCGAGGCCTTGCGCAGAGCAGTATACAGGGGCTCACGCAGACCCTTCCGGGCCATGGCATGGATGTTCCAATTGGCTTTGCCCGCTGCCGGTTCCAGGTACTTGCCGGTACGCCCGCTGATATAAACGATATCCGCATCCGCGTTGAGCACCACGGCCGCCGGAGCATAGACTTGCAACAGCACGTTATCCGCGGCGGATTGCAGGCTGTCGGTAGCCTCCGGTGGAGGCATCTGGCTGGATCTCACGGAGTGCTCCTTATGCATGCTGGACATCGTTGGGAAGGATCTTAACAGGAAGTCATAGTGGCGGTCGGATTGGAAGGGTTTGCTTCGGTACAGCCGCAGTTTGGGTTTGAGCGGTGCGAACAGATGATTCAGCCGGCCGATGGTTTCTGAGGTGCCCAGCATCAGTAGTCCGTTGTGCCGAAGGCTGTAATGGAACAGGGGCAGAATCCGCCGCTGCAGTGCCACGTCAAAATAAATCAGCAGGTTGCGGCAGCTGATCATATCCAGCCTGGTGAAGGGAGGATCAAGAATCACATCGTGGGTAGCAAACAGCACCTTGTCCCGTATCAATGGCCGCACCTGGTAATAATGCTCGTGTCTGGTGAAAAACCGCGCCAGCCGGGCCTCCGACACGGTGTCTGCAATGGTCAGGGGGTATTGCCCGCGCCGGGCCACGGTAATGGCTTCCGGGCTGATGTCGGAGGCAAAAATCTGCAGGTTCAGCTCCCGCCCAGGATGGGTGGCCTCCTGCGCCTCTGTATATGCCATGGCCAGCGAATAGGCCTCTTCCCCGGTTGAGCAGCCCACCACCCAGGCTCGCAGCATGTGTTCCGTCGATTGTTCGGTGAGCTGTTCCGGCAGGGCTGTTGCAATCAGGCAGTCCCAGGTGTCGGGGTCGCGGAAAAACTGGGTGACGCCGATCAGCAGTTCCCGGAACAACAGCTGAACTTCCTGCTTGTTGGCCGCCAGATAACGGGTGTAATCGGCCAGATCCGATAGCCCGTGGATGGCCATGCGGCGCTCGATCCGCCGATTGAGGGTCGAGGGTTTGTACAGCGAAAAGTCGTGGCGGGTGTGCTTCTGTAGCAACTGGAGGACCGAGTCCAGCTGTGTCAGAGATCTGAGAGCCTGACGGTCGTGATGGGGGCTTTTACCGGGCTCGGGAACACGGCGGACATACGTCAGGATGCGATTCGGTATTTCACCCGCCGGCGCCACAATATCCGCGCAGCCTGACGCTATGGCGCTTTTGGGCATGGCGTCAAACTGGGCCGAGTCCGGCGTTTCCACAATGGTCAGCCCGCCGGTGGCCTTGATGGCCTGCAGGCCCAAAGTACCATCAGAGCCCATGCCGGAGAGCACGACAGCAATGGCCCGCTCGTTCTGGGCGCTGGCCAGGGATGAAAACAGCACATTGATGGGCAGCCGCAGGCCCCGGGTTTCCGCAGGCTGCTCCAGCTTCAGGATCCCGTCAAGCACTCGCAGCTCACGGTTCGGCGGGATCACATAAACCGAATTCGTGTGGATGGGCATGTTCTGCCCGGCTTCGTGTACCGGCATGTCGGTATAGCGTTGCAGGAGTTCCGGCAGCAGCGCCTTCTGGGTCGGGTCCAGGTGCTGGACCACCAGAAACGCCATACCGGTATCGCAAGGGGTATTGCGGAAAAACTCTTCGAAGGACGCCAGCCCGCCAGCGGAGGCGCCAATGCCCACGATACGCATCAGAAGCTGGCGGAGTGAATCGAGACTTCAGTGAGTATCATCAGCACGCTGTCCCCGGAAGCGGTCGGCCTGGTGCGCACCGTCAGCCAACGCTGATCCGCAAGTTCAACGGAACCGTCTGCTGCCCCGCGCTCCGTGCAGTTCCTGAGCAGTGTGTTTACGGCAGCTTGCTGGCCGGACGCCAGAAGTGTCGTCAGGGTTCTGCCCGCAAGACTCATGACGGACTCATCAAAAAGCACACCCGCGGCTTCGTTGCCCTCGATAATCGCACCGTCATTGGCCAGGATCAGGTAGGCTGCGGGCGCCTGCTCATAGAGCGACCGGTAATGGGCCAGCTCCTCACTGAGTTCCTGTTCGTTGGCCTGAAGCTGTTCATACAGAAGATCAAGCTCGACCTGATAGGTCTGCAGCTCATGAAGCAGTTTGAGGGCGTCGCCAGCAGATTCAGGCCTGGCGGCACGCTCGTACAACAGCTGAAGTGCACTCACGCTGAGGCTGCCGCCGTGGTTGCGCGGTGGCACACCGTGCTCGATCAGGTCCCTGGCGCTTTGACGTAGCCGTTCATGACCCTCGACCGTCGGGTATCCGTGCCTGTTACCCATCCTGCCTCCTTAAAGATGCCTTGCAGAAGCGCCGCTTAAAACAGGCGCACAAATTACGTCAATTGAGTCTACGCCACCTTGGAACACCCGAATAGCAAGATTCTGCCGTTTTTCAAAAGCCTCACCTGTTGTGTGCGTTACCGAACAGAAGGACTGTTGGTTGAAGTCTATTGTCTTTGTAACAGAGTGTTGTCGGGTTGTTGAGGCTCGCACAACGTCAGATTGAAGGTTTTTCTAAAAAAAGGGAATAGAACCTGCTGCGAAATAGCGACTTTTTCCTTGACAGCGGATACCGAAGCCAGCGTGCAGAGGCTCACGGTATCCCGCTGGGTGATGCGTTACCCCTGGGTATTCTGGTGACGGATCGGGATGGCAAGTGCCTCTACAGCAACAAGGCCTACCGCAAACTCTGCGGCTGGGCCGACGACGAGCTGACCGGCTCGCACTGGAGTGCGGTCATTCACCCGGACGACCATGAAAAAACGGTTCAGCACTGGAACGCCGCGTTGCTTGGGCAGGTGTCCTTCATGTGTGAAGCGCGTTTGCAGAGTTCGGATGGCGAGGTGATCTGGACCCGCCGCAACGCGGCGCTGATGACCGATAACCTGCCCAACCTGGGCTATGTGCACACCATCGAGGATATCAGCAGCTACAAGGCCCATGAGAGGGGCCGCAAACAGGCCGAGGACCAGCTGTTTGAGGAAAAGGAGCGGGCACAGGTGACCCTGGACTGTATTGGCGATGCGGTATTGAGCACCGATATTGACGGCCGTATTGTCTATATGAATGGCGTCGCAGAGACACTGACCGGATTCAGCCGCGAGGAGGCCATCGGACGGCCCTTGAACGAGGTTTTCCAGGTGATGGATGCTGATACCCACCAGCCCGTGGCCGATCCCGCCCAGCGTGCCATTCAGTCTGACAGCATTGTGGCTCTGGAAGCTGACGCATTGTTGGTGGCTAAAGACGGCGTGGCGCTGGCGATTGAGGACTCGGCGGCGCCGATACGCAACCGCTATGGGGTGATTACCGGAGCCGTGATTGTATTCCACGATGCCCGCTTCTCCCGGGAAACCACCACCCGCATGGAGTACCTGGCACACCACGATGCGCTGACCGGCCTCCACAACCGCAACGCTTTTTACGAGCGGTTCGAGCAGTCCCGGGCTCTGGCAAGGCGGCATGACAAACAGATGGGCCTGCTGTTCATTGACCTCGACGGTTTCAAGGGTATCAATGACGTGCTCGGCCATGACAGCGGCGACCGGCTGCTGGTTGAACTGGCCCGTAAACTGAAGGCGTGCGTCAGGACAACGGATACCGTCTGCCGCTACGGTGGCGATGAGTTCGTGGTGTTGTTAAGCGAAATCGCCCAGCCAGATCACGCCTTCGCCGTTGCCGACAAAATACGTGAAACCGTTGCAGAGCCGGTGGTTATCGGTGGCCAGGGGATGACTCTTCAGCTCAGCATTGGCGTGAGCGTGTATCCCGATCATGGCGAGACCATCGATGAGTTGCTGAAAAAAGCGGATATGGCCATGTACCGGGCCAAGGAGCTGAATCAGAAGCCTGCCGCAGGGCACTCGGCGCCGCGGCTTGTGAGCCGATAGACAGTCCGTGGTTCAGTAACTGGAATAGCCTGTGGTCAGGCGCTCGGTTTCCCGCCTGACCACGCCGTAGCACTCACAGCTGAGGGCCTCGAGGCCCGGGCGGTCCAGCACGGTAATGTGGCCGCGATGATATTCGATTATCCCCAGCTTCTGCAGTTTGCTGGCAGCTTCGGTAACACCCTCACGACGCACACCCAGCATGTTGGCAATCAGCTCCTGGGTCATGGTCAGCTCGTTGCTCTGCAAGCGGTCGAGGGATAACAGCAGCCACCGGCACAGCTGCTGGTCAATGGAATGATGGCGGTTACACACCGCCGTCTGGGACATCTGGGTGATCAGCGCCTGGGTATAGCGCAGTGTCAGCACCCGCACCTCGGGACTGTTGTCGAATTCGGTCTTGAGTTCCTCGGCCGGCATCCGGTAAGCGAACCCTCTGCTTTGCACGACCGTTCTGCTGGGGGTACTGTCCACCCCCATGAATACCGCGATACCGGCCATACCCTCGTTGCCCACCACGGAAATTTCGGCGGACGAGCCGTTCGTCATGACATAAAGCAGCGACACGATGGAGTTGGTGGGGAAATAGACAAACTCGATGGACTGGTCGGATTCGTAAATCACGTCGCCGAGCTTCATTTCGATCAGTTTGAGGCGCGGGAAAATCCGCGCCTTGGCACTGGCCGGCAATGCGGCCAGAAGACGATTCTGTTCGTAGGAGACTGATGAATCGGTCAAGGCCACCTCCCTGGCGGAGCCACCGTTAATCGGTGCAACACGCTAACATAAAACATGCATCCGGGTTGAGACAATATCAGAATGGCCGAAATCTTCTAATGCCTGAACATTAAGAAGGGGTAATGGGAGTGAACGGCTCGAGACTGTTGGATCGATTGTTCCAGGTAAAATTTTCTGCCCATTCCAGGGCGTTTTCCAGCGGTACTGGCCTGCTGTAGAAAAAGCCCTGCCCCAACTGGCATCCGAGCTCTATCAGTTTAGCTTCCACCGCAGCCGATTCAATGCCCTCCGCGACGAGGCGGCGCTGAAAGCTCTGTGACAGGCTGACAATGGCACTTACGATCATCGAGTTGTCGTTGTTGTCCAGCATGTCCATGACGAAGGACTTGTCGATCTTGATCTCCTGGGCCGGCAGGCGGCGGAAAAGGTCCAGGGAGGAGTAGCCGGTGCCGAAATCATCCAGTGAAATATCCACCCCCAGCTCGCGGCAGGCCCGGAGGTTATCCAGCACCTTGTCGGTATCATCCAGGGCAGTGGTCTCGAGAACTTCCAGAATCAGGCGGGAGCGGATGTCGCGGGGCGCATCGCCCAGGGCACTGGCAAGGTCGTCCCGGAAATCGGGACCGAGAAAGTGGGAAGGGCTGAGGTTCACACTCAGGGTGTAGGGCAGCCGCTTTTCTGCAAACTCCCGCAGGCGCTCTATCGCTTCGCGAATAACAAAGTTTCCGACACTGCGGGCGTACTCCGTGTACTCGATGTGGTCCAGGAAATGGACGGGGCCCAGCAGACCCTTGTCCGGATGGTTCCAGCGGATCAGTGCCTCGAAGCCCTCGAGGCGACGTTGGGTCAGATGAATTTTCGGCTGGTAATGAAGCTCAAGCTGGCCAGAGCTGAGGGCATCGCCGATCTGTTCGATAACCTTTACCCGCTGTTTGCGGGAAAAATGGGAATCCAGGTCAAACAGCGTGTAGCTGTTCTTGCCGCTCTCCTTGGCCGCATACATGGCCTGGTCGGCATGGCGTATCAGCAGGTCGGCATCGGCGTCGTCGTGCGGGTAGACAGTGACGCCCATACTGCCGGATATCTGGAGTATGTGGTGTTTGTAACTGATGGGCTTGCCGATGGACTCCAGCAAGCGCGCGTACACCCGCTCGTCGTCGACATCCCGCAGAATGGCGACGAATTCGTCGCCTCCGAGCCGGGCCACGACATCGTGTAGCCGCACATTCGACAGCAGGCGCTCGGCCACGGACCTGAGCACGGCGTCGCCCACCGCATGGCCGAGCTCGTCGTTGATGTCCTTGAAGCCGTCCAGGTCAATAAAGCAGACAGAAACCAGGCCGTTTCGTGAATTGGCCTCGTGCAGTTCCTGTTCAAACAGCTCTGTCAGCCGGCGCCGGTTGGGCAGGCCGGTGAGGACATCGTAGTTCGCCGCCTGTTCCAGACTTTTCTGATGGTCGCGTTTCTCCTGATAGAGCTGTTTGCGCTCTATCAGGTTGCCCACGGTCTGCAGCAGTGGTTCCAGTTCCTCGGCCAGCCTTGGGGTGAAGCCACCTATCCGATTGGCAAGGCCGATCAGGCCAATTTCCTCGTCGCCGGAAAACACCGGTATACCGATATAGGAGGTGATGGGAGGGTGGCCATCAGGCAGCCCGCCACTGCGGGGGTCGGCGGCGAGGTCGCTGGAGATGATAACATCGCCGGTTACCATGGGCTGGCCCATGAGGTTATCCAGGCGATCGAAAATCAGGCCCCGTCTCTCCACTTCCTGGTAGAGCGCCTGGGTTTCCGGGCTCCAGGCGATATTGGTGATCGCGCCGATCTTGAGGTAGGGCGTCTGATCGTCACGTCGAAGCACTTCACCGATAAATCCGAACTGGCTTCCGGTCAGTGCCAACAGGTCGCTGAGCATCTGCTCGAACGCCTCGCGTTCATTGTCGCTGGTCAGGAAAACGTTCTGTGCCCGGTGTATGGCCCGGCTGAGATGTGACACGCGCACATATTCCTGATCGTCTGCCGCCAGAAAGGAGTGCTCCAGCTCATCCTCGATAATGCTCGACAGACTGCGCAGTATATCCAGGTCAATACCGGTAAATTGCCGGGGTTTATCATCAATAATGCAGAGGGTGCCTATTTTGAAACCACTGGGCTCGCGGACGGGCATGCCGGCGTAGAAGCGGATAAACGGCTTGCCGGTAACCAGGGGATTGGTGTTGAAACGCGGGTCCGCAGTGGCGTCCTCCACCACCAGGGCCTTGTCCTGCTGGATGGCGTAGTCGCAGAAGGCAATGGAACGGGGTGTTTCCGAGACATCCAGGCCCTGGCGGGATTTAAACCATTGGCGGTCTTCATCCAGTACTGAAAACAGGGCGGTCTTTACGCGGTAATGCTGTTTAGCAATTCTCGTCAGCCGTTCGAAGCGCTCCTCCGGCGGGGTGTCGAGAATACCCAGGCGCTCAAGCGCGGCGAGCCTGCGTTTTTCGATGTTCGTGGTGGTCATCTACCAGTCTCCGTCATAGCGCCGCATCACCCTGAAGTGCCGGTGAGTTCTTGAATGTCGCTCACTATCCTCTTGCACTAGACTGAAGGCAAAACAATAACCGGGAAATGTCCATGACAAAACGCAATTTCTGGGGCTGGGGTAACGAAGACAGCGCATTCAATGACCGTCAGATCAGCCAGTTGCGCCAGATGGTCGGCATGCAGTTTGGAAACTTGGAACTGACCTGTCAGGAGCCGCCGGTTCTGGCAGATCTGGCTATGCCGGAACCGCGGTTGCAGGTTCCTCAATCCCTGGCGCCAATGATGTCAACGGACCGGCGGGACCGGGCCAGCCACACCTACGGCAAATCATTCCGGGACATTGTGCGGGGCCTGGATGGGGATTACCGCTGCGCCCCGGACCTGATCGCCCGTCCCTCCACTGAACAGGAACTTCTAGACGTACTGGACTATGCCAGCCGCAGTGGCGCTGCGGTGATTCCCTACGGCGGCGGTTCCAGCGTGGTGGGCGGTACCGAACCGCGCTATGAGGGCGACTGGGCAGGCACGGTTACCGTTGATATGGAGCATTTCAACCGCATTATTGAAGTGGATCAACGCTCCCGCGCGGCCCATATCGAAGGTGGCATCTATGGACCGGCCCTTGAAGATGGCCTGCGGCCCCACGGCTATACCCTGCGGCATTTTCCCCAGTCATTCGAGTTCTCGACCTTGGGCGGGTGGATCGCCACCCGCTCCGGCGGCCATTTTGCCACGCTTTACACCCACATCGATGACCTGGTGGAATCCACCCGGTTGGTGACCCCCAGAGGCGCCCTGGAAACCCGGCGGTTGCCCGGTTCAGGGGCGGGGCCTTCGCCGGACCGGCTGGTCCTGGGCTCCGAGGGTACGCTCGGTTTTGTGACCTCTGCCTGGATGCGCTTGCAGGCGAGGCCGGAATTCCGGGCCACCCGCACCATCCATTTTGGCGATTTCCTTGCCGGCGCGGACGCGGTTTGCAGGCTCTCCCAGTCCGGTCTTTTTCCCACCAATTGCCGGCTCATCGATGCCCGGGAAGCCATGATTAACGGCATTGGAAGTGGAGGTAAGCACTTACTGATAATCGGCTTCGAATCTGCCGATCATCCGCTGGACGCGTGGATGCAGCGGGCCCTGGAAATCGTCGCTGAGGCGGGCGGAGTGGTTCAGGCCAACCGGGAACAGACGCCGGACAAGGACCAGGCCGGCGACTGGCGCCAGCAGTTTATCCGCGCCCCCTACATGCGGGACGCCCTGATCCGCCTGGGACTGGTGGCGGAAACCTTCGAAACCGCCATAACCTGGGACAGGTTCGAAGAGTTCCACCGGGGCGTCATGGAAACCGTAAACAGGGTGACCCGGGAGATCTGCGGCAAGGCGTTGGTCACCTGTCGCTTCACCCATGTCTACCCCGATGGCCCGGCGCCCTACTACACCGTAATCGCGCCGGGCCGGCGCGGCGACCAGGTGAAACAGTGGGACGACATCAAGCTGGCGGTGATGGAAACCCTGATCGACCTGGGCGGCACTGTTACTCATCACCACGCCGTGGGCCGTGATCATCGCCCGGGCTATGACCGCCAGAGGCCGGAGCTGTTTGCGGAGGTGTTGCGAGGGACAAAGCAGACACTGGATCCCGGGGGGATGCTGAATCCGGGAGTGTTGATATAAGGGTGTCTGAAGGACAAAAGATACGGGAAAGACTCAGATAGGATCTGGTCGGCGTGGCAGGATTCGAACCTGCGACCCCTTCGTCCCGAACGAAGTGCGCTACCAAGCTGCGCCACACGCCGATCAACGGCCGGTATTATACGGATTAAGTGGTTATTTACCAGCCCCCTCTCGCATTCCCGTCAGCCGGCGGTCGGCAGTACCGAGATGTCCGCCACCCGCAGGAACAGGTTCCGCAGCAGGTTGAGCATGGCCAGGCGGTTGTTGCGCACGGCCTCGTCGTCGGCCATGACCATCACTTCATCAAAGAAGTTGTCCACCGGTTCCCGCAGGCTGGCCAGGGAGCTCAGCGCCGTGGCGTAGTCGCCCTTCTCGAACAGTGGCAGCACCTTTTCGGCCTGCTGGCGGATCTGTTCTGCCAGGGCGATTTCCGCCTTGTCCTGCAGCAGGTCGGTATCGATGGTTTCACCAATGCTGTCGCCACCCTGCTTGGTGAGGATGTTGGACACCCGCTTGTTGGCTCCGGCCAGGGCCAGGGATTCCGGGAGCTGGCGGAAGGCTTCCACGGCTTTCACGCGGCGGTCGAAGTCCAGCGGGCGTGTGGGACGGCGGGCATGCACGGCCAGGTAGACCTCGGCATTGATCCCCTGCTCTTCATAGTGGGCGCGGAAACGCTCCAGCATGTAGTCCACCACCGTGTCAGCGACGTTGGCCTCGGTCATGCTGTTGTGCTCCGCTTCTGCCCATTCGCACAGGGTCTGCAGGTCCAGCGGCAGTTCCCGTTCGATGATGATGCGCAGAACACCCAGGGACGCGCGACGCAGGCCGAAGGGGTCGCGGGTGCCGGACGGTGGCTGGTCGATGCCGAACAGGCCCACCAGGGAATCAATACGGTCAGCGATAGCCACGGCACAGCCGGTCAGTGTGGCAGGCAGGTCGTCGCCGGCAAAGCGTGGCATGTACTGTTCGTTCAGCGCGCTGGCCACGTCTTCGTGTTCACCGTCATTGGCGGCGTAGTACTGGCCCATGATGCCCTGAAGATCGGTGAACTCCAGCACCATCTCGGTGACCAGGTCGGTCTTGGCCAGCATGGCGGCGCGCTCCGCCAGCAGCGGATTGCTGCCGATGGCGCCGGCGATTTTCCTCGCCAGGGCGGCAACCCGCACGGACTTGTCGTAGAGGCTGCCAAGCTTGTCCTGGAACACGATCGGCTTGAGCTGCTCGATACGGTCTTCCAGCCGGGTCTTGCGATCGGTGTCGTAGAAGAAGGCGGCATCCGCCAGGCGTGGGCGGATAACCTTCTCGTTACCGGAGATCACCTGGCTGGGATCCTTGCTCTCCAGATTGGCCACGGTGATGAACAGCGGGAGCATTTTGCCGTCTGCCGAGACCACGTGGAAATACTTCTGGTGTTCCTTCATCGAGGAAATCAGCGCCTCGGCGGGCACATCGAGGAAGCGTTCCTCGAAGCGCCCCATCAGCGGTACCGGCCATTCGTTGAGGGCGGTGACTTCGTCCAGCAGGTCTTCATCGATCACTGCCTGGCCGCCGGCTTCGTGTCTGGCGATGGTATTGACGCCGTCGCGAATCTGCTCGCGGCGCTCGGCGAAATCGGCAATCACGTAGCCTTCCTGGCGCAATACCACTTCGTAGTCACCGGGAGTGGGCACAATCAGCGACTTGGGGCAGTGGAACCGGTGGCCACGGGTCTTATTGCCCGGCGTCAGCCCCATGATCGGGGATTCGATCACCTTGTTGCCGAACAGCATGATGGCCCAGTGGACCGGCCGCACGAATTCAGTGCGGTGGGCACCCCAGCGCATGCGTTTGGGGATGGGCAGCGCGGCCAGGGACTGGTCCACCAGTTCCGGCATCAGCTCTACGGAGGGGCGGCCCTGCTCAATGGTGCGGTAGATCACCCAGGCACCCTTGTCAGTTTCCAGGGTATCGAGCTGGTCTGGCGTCACCCCCAGGGAGGTGGCGAAGCCGGTCAGGGCCCGGGTAGGGTTGCCGGAGTCGTCGAAGGCGGCTTTTACTGCCGGGCCGCGTTTCTCCACGGGTTTGTCGGGCTGTGCGTCTTCCAGGTTACGAACCCGCACCGCAAGCCGACGTGGCGCGGCAAAGGCCTCAACCTTGCCAAAGCGGATACCGGCCTCTTCCAGGCCTTTGGTAATGCCGCGGGTGAACGCGTCAGACAGCGGCTTGAGTGCCTTGGGGGGCAGCTCTTCGGTGCCCAGTTCGACCAGAAAATCCTGTGTTGCCATGATTATGCGTTTCCCTTTTCCTGCTGAGCTTTTTTCGCTTTCTTGCCCTTGCTGCCTTTCTCATCGGCGGCGTCGGCTGCGGCCAGTACTTCCTTGCGCAACGCTTCCGGTGCGAGCGGAAAGCCAAGCTTGCGGCGGCTGTCGAAATACGCCTGGGCCACGGCACGGGCCAGGGTGCGAACCCGCAGGATGAACCGCTGGCGCTCGGTCACAGAAATGGCGTGCCGCGCATCCAGCAGGTTGAAAGTGTGGGAGGCCTTGAGTACCTGTTCGTAAGCCGGCAGTGCGAGGCCGGCGTCGATCAGCCGGGCGCTCTCACGCTCATGGACATCAAAGCTGTGGAACAGGAATTCGGTATCGGCGTGCTCGAAGTTGTAGGTGGACATCTCCACCTCCTGCTGGTGGAACACGTCACCGTAGGTGACCACGCCATCCGGGCCTTCTGTCCACACCAGGTCATAGACGCTGTCGACACCCTGCAGGTACATGGCAATGCGCTCAAGGCCGTAGGTGAGCTCGCCGGTCACCGGGAAGCATTCCAGGCCTCCGACCTGCTGGAAGTAGGTGAACTGGGTGACTTCCATGCCGTTGAGCCAGATTTCCCAGCCCAGGCCCCAGGCGCCAAGTGTCGGTGACTCCCAGTTGTCTTCCACGAAGCGGATGTCGTGCACCAGTGGATCCAGGCCCAGTGCCTTCAGGGAGTCCAGGTACAGTTCCTGGATGTTGTCCGGAGACGGCTTGAGGACTACCTGGAACTGGTAGTAATGCTGCAGACGGTTGGGGTTCTCGCCGTAGCGGCCATCGGTTGGGCGGCGGCTGGGCTGAACGTAGGCGGCATTCCAGGTTTCCGGGCCGATGGAGCGCAGGAAGGTGGCCGGGTGAAAAGTGCCGGCTCCCACTTCCATGTCCAGGGGCTGGAGTACCACGCAGCCATGCTGCGCCCAGAAATTCTGCAGGGCGAGAATCAGGCCCTGGAAGGTTTTGATATCCGGCGTATTTGCGGAAGTTGCCTTGTCTGTCACGACGTTTGCCTGCTGGTCAGTCTGTGTGTGGCGCCCCGGCATCTGGCCGGGGCACTCTGAAAAAAGGGGCATTATACGCCTGCGAATCGCGTATTTCTAAGTTCGGTTCGAATGCCTGCTGTTGTGCTAGAAGAAGGTCAGCCCCACCTGGAAAAGTTTTTCCACATCCCGTATCCGGGTCTTGTCGACCAGGAACAGGATGACGTGGTCATCAGGCTGTATGCGCAGGTGGTCATGGGCGATGAGAACCTCGTTGTGGCGGACAATGGCGCCGATGGTGGTGCCTTCCGGCAGATTGATCTCATCGAGGCGTTTTCCCACCACCTTGGAGGAGCGGTGGTCGCCGTGAGCGATGGCTTCAATGGCCTCCGCCGCGCCTCTGCGCAGTGAGTGAACGTTTACTACGTCGCCTCGCCGGACGTGTGTGAGCAGGCTGCCGATGGTGGTTTGCTGGGGCGAGATGGCGACATCAATGTCGCCGCCCTGGATCAGATCCACGTAATCGGGGTTGTTGATCAGGGTCAGCACCTTGCGGGCGCCCAGGCGCTTGGCCAGCAGCGAGGCCATGATGTTGGCTTCGTCATCGTTGGTGACGGCGCAGAATACGTCGGTGTTCTCGATATTTTCTTCCAGCAGTATGTCCTTGTTGGCGGCGTTGCCCTCCAGGACCACGGTCTTGCGAAGATTTTCGGACAGCATCACGCAACGTTCGTGGTCGCGCTCCAGCAGCTTGACCTGGAAGCGGGATTCCAGGGTGTGGGCCAGGCGTTGCCCGATGTTGCCGCCGCCACAGATGAAAATGCGCTTGTAAGGCTTCTCCAGGGGCTGCAGTTCACTCATCACCGAACGGATGTGATCCGAGGCGGCAATGAAGAACACTTCGTCGCCGTCTTCGATAACGGTATCGCCCCGGGGCATGATGGCCCGGCCTTTGCGGAAGATCGCGGCAACCCGTGTCTCGATTTTGGGCATGTGTGTGCGCAGGTAGGACAGCTCGTGTCCCACTAATGGCCCGCCCTCTGTTGCGCGAATGGCGACCAGCTGGGTCAGCCCCTTGGAGAATTCCAGCACCTGCAGCGCGCCCGGATACTCGATCAACCGGGTAATGTGTTTGGTGACCAGGTGTTCGGGGCTGATCAGCACGTCGATAGGGAAGCCCCGCAGGCTGTCCAGGTCCTTTTTCTGTTCGCGCTGGTAGAACAGGCCCGGTTTTGCCAGATAGGCATTGGCCCTTACCCGGCAGATCGTGGTGGGTGTTTTGTACAGCAGCTTGGAGACCTGGCAGGCCACCATGTTGACTTCATCACTGTTGGTGACGGCGATTAGCATGTCGGCGTCTTCCGCGCCCGCCTGTCGCAACACGTTTGGAAACGATGCCTTGCCCTGGACGGTACGGATATCGAGGCGGTCCTGAAGCTCCCGCAGGCGGGCGCTGTCGCTGTCGATCACGGTAATGTCGTTGGCCTCGTTGGCCAGGTTTTCTGCGAGGGTTCCGCCGACCTGCCCGGCGCCGAGAATCAGGATTTTCATGGTTCAGGTTTCTCCAGCACGGCGTAAAAGAAGCCATCGTGGCTTTCAGCATCTGGCAGCAGCTGGCGGCCGGTTTCCATGTCACGGCCCCACAGCACCTCCGGCTCCACCAGCACGGCATCGCTCTGCTGCTTGAGGAATCGACGGATTATACGGTGATTTTCCTGTGGGAACACCGAGCACGTGGCATAGACCAGGCGTCCGCCCGGCGCGAGTACCTGCCACATGGCCCCCAGCAGGCCCAGCTGGATGCTGGCCAACGGCACAATGTCCGACTCCCGCCGCAGCAGCTTGATGTCCGGATGCCGGCGTATCACGCCGGTGGCGCTGCAGGGCACATCCAGCAGGATACGGTCGAACGGCCGCTGGTCCCACCACTGGTCAATATCCGCCGCATCCGCCTGTTTCAGGGTGGCGACCAGATCCAGCCGTTCCAGGTTTTCCTCGACCCGGGGCAGGCGGTCAGCGGATTCGTCGATGGCAACCACTTCCTCCAGGTCGGCGCAGCTTTCAAGGATGGCGCAGGTTTTGCCCCCCGGTGCCGCACAGGCATCCAGCACGCGCTGGCCGGGCGCCAGGTCCATGAGGGTGGTACAGAGCTGGGCCGCTTCGTCCTGCACACTGACCGCGCCATCGGCAAACCAGGGCAGGCGGTCCACCGGCACGGGCGATGCCAGCTGGATGCCAAAAGGTGCAAACACCGTGGCGGCAGCGTCGATGCCGGCGTCTGCCAGCAGCTGAAGGTAGTCATCGCGGCTGAAGCGGCGGGCATTTACCCGCAGGGTCATGGGCGCCTGGGCGTTGTTGGCATCAAGAATGGCCTGCCAGTCATCGGGCCAGTTGTGGCGCAATTTTTCCAGTATCCAGCGGGGATGGCTGAAGCGCGCGCTGTCGTCAGGCCAGGCCGGCTCGCCCTCCCGCTCTGCGGCTCTTAAGACGCCGTTAACCAGGCCAGTCAGGTGAGGCTTGTCGAGGCCGCGGCAGGCTTCCACGGTTTCATTCAACACCGCGTAACTGGCCTGTTGGCTGAAGCGAAGCTGGAACAGGGCAACCAGCATCAGGTGGTGCACTATCCGGTCCGGTTTGCGCAGTGGCTTTTTCAGGCGCGCCTGCAGTTCGGCATCGAGCCGGTGAAACCAGCGGCAGGTGCCGTAGCACAGCGCCTGAAGTTGCGGGCGTTCGTTGTCGGCGACGTCATTCAGGGCCGGAGGCAGGCATTGGGTCAGCGACTGGCCATTTTCCACGGATTGCAGAACACGGGCGGCCACGGCCCGCATTGGCTGACCCCGGTCATTCATTCAGTGCAGCTCCTGGCCGGGCATCAGTATCTCCTTGCCACCGTTGATCAGATCGTTGGCCGATTGCGGGCGGGATCCTGACAACTGCAGCCGGGTGATTCTCAGCGACTCAAGACCACAGGCAATGTCGATGCCTTCGCGGCTGCGGCGGATAACGGTGCCGGGGTGCCGGTCACTGGTATCTTCCAGAACCTCGGCCTGGTGGATGCGTATGCGCAGGTCGTCCAGATCGGTGTAGGTCCCTGGCCAGGGATTAAAGGCACGGATCAGCCGGCTGATAGAGGGTGCGTCCAGGGTCCAGTCGATGTGGCCTTCTTCTTTACTCAGCTTGCTGGCGTAGCAGGCCCGGGCGTCATTCTGGGCTTCGCCACGCAGCTCGCCTTTTTCCAGGTGCTCCAGCGCTTTCACGATCGCGTCACCACCGAGATCGGCGAGACGGTCATGGAGGCTGCCGCCGGTATCGTCTTCGGTAATGGGAGTAATGGCCTTCAGCAGCATGTCACCGGTGTCCAGGCCGGCGTCCATCTGCATGATGGTGATGCCGGTCTCATGGTCACCGGCGGCAATAGCCCGCTGGATCGGGGCAGCGCCGCGCCAGCGGGGTAACAGCGAAGCGTGGATGTTCAGGCAGCCGTGGCGGGGAATATCGAGAACCGCCTGGGGCAGGATCAGCCCGTAGGCCGCCACGATCATGACGTCGGCATCCAGCGCCCGCAGCTCTTCCTGCGCCTCATGGGTTTTCAGGGACGGGGGCTGAAACACGGGAATATTGGCGTCCAGGGCCACCTGTTTGACCGGGCCGGGTGTCAGCTTGCGGCCACGGCCGGCGGGGCGGTCAGGCTGGGAGTAGACACCAACGACCTGGTGGCGGGTTGCAAGCAGGGCTTTCAGGGCGCTGGCTGCAAAATCGGGGGTGCCGGCAAAAACAAGTCGCAAGGGTATCGTTCCATGGTCCGTTGAATACGAAAAGACCGGGTTTGCACCCGGTCCCGATTGACGCTGTCCTGGCGGACTCAGGCACTTTTCTTGTGGAGCTTTTCCAGTTTCTTGCGAATCCGGGTGCGCTTCAGTGAACTCAGGTAATCCACAAACAGCTTACCATTGAGGTGGTCCATTTCGTGCTGGATGCACACCGCCAGCAGTCCACGGGCTTCCAGTTCATACGGGTTGCCGTCGCGGTCGATGGCCCTGATCATGCAGTGCTCGATTCGCGAAACGTCCTCGTAAAAGCCCGGCACGGACAGGCAGCCTTCCTGCATCTCTTCAAGCTCGCCATCGAGCACGTCCACCTGCGGGTTAATGAATACCCGCGGATCGCTCCTGTCATCGGACAGGTCCATCACAATGACCTGCTGGTGCACGTTGACCTGGGTGGCCGCGAGGCCAATACCGGGCGCATCGTACATGGTCTCAAACATGTCGTCGATCAGCTTGCGGGTCTCGTCGGTTACCTCATCCACAGGCTTGGCAATGGTGCGCAAGCGGGGGTCAGGGTATTCGAGAATATCTAGTATCATGGCGCTCGTACTTTTGGTCTCTGTGTCTGGTTGCCACCGTTATCTTTTGTAACGGTGTGAATGCTGTCTCCGAAATGCGACAGCGTACTGCGCATTTTTCCATCCCGTGGCTATTATGATCGGGATGAAAGAGCCAGTTTCAACGGGTTACTGCTCTTGAAAACACTATTATCCCTCAATTCGCTCATTGAGTACAAACTGATCAGTTGATAGTTAAAAGCTCTTGACCGTTACGTAGAATTTACTGGAAGAACAAAAGATAACATCACAATTTGCGAGACATCTTCTATAGTAGTGGTATAAAAGGCCCGCTACCGGCTGCATACCAAGAACAGAATCCAACGATTCAAGGCACGCGATCAAGGACTTAAATAATGAGGAAACTGCTGTACGCTCTGGCAGCAAGCATGTTGCTGCTAACCTCCTGGGCCCAGGCCGCCCCGGATCTGAGGTCCGATCATCCCGAGCGTTACACTGTCGTTAAGGGTGACACCCTGTGGGATATTTCCGCACGTTTTCTGAATAACCCCTGGTACTGGCCGGAAATCTGGCATGTGAATCCACAGGTCCAGAACCCTCACCTGATTTACCCCGGCGATGAACTGGCCCTAGTCTATATCGATGGTAAGCCCCGAGTCACCAAGGTTTCCAGTGACCGCGTGGTGAAACTGTCACCCAAGGTTCGCTCCGAGGCAATCGATACGCCGATTCCCGCCATACCGCTGGACGCTATCAGCAGTTTCCTCTCGGATACCCGGATTGTTGACGTGGAGGAGCTGAACGGGGCCCCTTACGTCCTTGAAGGCGAGGATGGCCGCATCATCATGGGTGCCGGTGACCGCATTTACGCCCGTGGTCAGAAGCCTGCCAACAACGTGGGTATTTTCCGGCGCAGCAAGGAGTTCCGCGATCCTCAAACAGGTGAGTTCCTGGGTCTGGAAGCGCGCAGCATTGCCCGTGGAGAGGTCGTTGCGGAAAACAGCGATGTACTGACCCTCAGCCTGAAAAAGTCCAACGAAGAAGTGCGAATCGGCGACCGCCTGCTGGTGGGTGAAGACCGTCGGATCACCACCAGCTTTGTGCCCAGCTCACCGGACAGTGATATCGAAGGCGAGATGATTTCGGTTGAAGGCGGCGTTAGCCAGATTGGCCAGTACGATGTGGTTGCCATCAACCGCGGCGACCGTGAAGGCCTGGAGGCCGGCAACGTCATGGCGGTATTGAAGGCCGGCAACCTGGTGCGGGATCCGGTTACCAATGAAACCATTGAGCTGCCCTCTGAGCGTGCCGGCCTGCTGATGATCTTCCAGACCTATGAAAAGATGAGCTATGGTCTGGTTCTGCAGGCTACGCGCCCGCTGTCGGTTGGTGACAAGGTGACCAACCCCTGATGGCCTGACGGTCGACGCAGTAGGATGCCCGTCAAAGACGATGTTGATTAAAAAGGAGCCGCTTCGCCGGCTCCTTTTTAATGGCATAATTCGAACCGGCTTCGCCAGGAAGGCGAGCCCCGTGACCCGTTTCTGATCCATGGAAGGATGCGCCATGCCCGCAACGACCTCTGCCCGCCCCAAGCCGGACCTGTTCCAGTCGCAAACCGGATTCTGGTTGCTGCTGTCCTGCCTGCCCAAATTCGGCGCCCGCCGCCAGCAGGCCATACTCGAACAGTTTGCGGATTTTCAGGTGTTACTGACCGGTAATTCCGCCACATTGAAATCACTGGGGTTGGCGGCGGAAGCTATCGAAGCCCTGGACGCCTGGCGTCGGCAGAATACCGCCCACCCAGTGGTTGCCGAAGCAGAGACCCTTTATCGGGATTGCGCGAGAACCGGAACCGATATTCTGACCCTGGCAGATGCGGATTACCCTGAGCCGTTGAAGCATATCCAGGATCCACCACTGGTGCTGTATCTGCGTGGTGACCGGACTCTTCTGGGGCGGGAGCAGATCGGTATTGTTGGCAGCCGCAATGCGACCCGGGCCGGACTGGAACATGCCCGCTCCTTCGCTGCCGCACTGGGCAGAAAAGGGCTGCTGGTGACCAGTGGATTGGCTCTGGGTGTGGATGGCGCTGCCCACTCCGGGGCCCTGGATGCCGGCTTTGCAACCGTGGCCGTCATTGGCAACGGCGTTGACCGGCCCTACCCCTATCGCCACCGCACCCTCAGTGCACGCATCGCCGCGGAAGGCGTTATTGTTTCTGAGTACCCGCCGGGCACGGCTGCCAAGGCGGGCCATTTCCCCCGGCGAAACCGGATTATCAGCGGCCTGAGTCGGGGTATCCTGGTGGTGGAAGCAGGGCTGAGGAGCGGCTCGCTGATCACCGCGCGTCTGGCGCTGGAACAGGGACGGGAGGTCTTTGCCATTCCCGGTTCCGTGCATAACCCCCTGGCCCGTGGCTGCCACGAGCTGATCCGCCAGGGGGCAAAACTGGTGGAGACGGTTGACGACATCTGTGAGGAACTGGGCACCTGGTGGAGCGACCAGGGTCCGGGGGAAGCGACCGACACGGCATCGCGGAAGAAACCGGAAAACCCGGGATTGGCGGCACTGGAGCCGCGGGAAATCGCGGTTCTGGAGGCTTTAGGGTATGATCTGCAATCAACCGATGACTTATGTTCAGTGACAGGCCTCCCCGCCGACCAGCTGATGCAGTCGCTGCTGCTTCTGGAGCTCCAGGGGCTGGTGGATGCTGCACCGGGAGGGTTCCAGCGGATTGCCTGAGCTGTATCAGTGACCTGATGATCCCATGAAAACACCACAGCAACCCCTGTCTGACTGGCACCTTCATTGCGCCCGCCGCACCCTGCTTGGTGGCGGCGTTATTGCCTATCCCACCGAAGCGGTCTGGGGCCTGGGCTGCGACCCCTGGAACGCGGAAGCCGTTGACTGCATTCTTGAACTCAAACAGCGGCCGGTCGAAAAAGGGGTGATCCTTGTGGCCGCCTCGGTCGATCAGGTAGGTTTCCTGCTGGAGCCGTTGCCGCGGGAGCTGCAGGACAAGGCCATGGCCTATTGGCCCGGCCCGGTGACCTGCCTGTTACCGGATGTGCGGAAGCAGATCCCGGATCAGGTAAGAGGACGGCACAGCTCCATTGCGGTGCGTGTCAGTGATCACCCGGTGGTGCGTGCTTTGTGCGAAACTGCTGGCTTCCCGCTGGTATCGACCTCCTGCAACCCCGCCGGCCGTCAGCCGGCACGAACCTCCTGGCAGGTGCGCCGGTACTTCGAGGGGCAGCTGGACTGGCTGGTGCCGGGAGCATTGGGCGGTAATCGTCAACCCAGCCGTATCATTGATATTGTCAGCGGAAAACAACTGCGTTAGGAGACCCCATGCCACAGCAACCCGACAGCAACGCGGTCAAACAGTACCTGCTTGCACTGCAGGAAAGTATTTGCCAACGGCTGGCCGCGGTGGATGGCAAGGGCCGTTTTGACACCGACACCTGGGACCGGCCGGAAGGTGGCGGTGGCGTCAGCCGCGTGATTACCGACGGTGACGTTTTCGAGAAAGGTGGGGTCAATTTCTCCCACGTCATGGGCGATACCATGCCGGCTTCGGCCACCGCCCACCGGCCGCATCTGGCGGGCGCGCCCTGGCAGGCCATGGGCGTGTCCCTGGTGCTGCACCCCTTCAATCCCTACGTTCCCACGTCCCATGCCAACGTACGGTTCTTTGTGGCGACCCCGGCAAATGCCGAGCCGGTGTACTGGTTTGGCGGTGGTTATGATCTCACCCCCTACTACGGCTTCGATGAGGACTGCGTGCACTGGCATCGGGTTGCAAAGGCGGCCTGCGACCCTTTCGGTGAGCAGATGTATCGCGATTACAAGCACTGGTGCGATGACTACTTCTACCTCAAGCACCGGGACGAGCCCCGGGGCGTGGGCGGCCTGTTTTTCGATGACCACAACACCGGCGACTTTAACCGGGATTTCGCCCTGATGCAGTCTGTGGGCGACAGTTTCATCGAGGCCTACGAACCGATTGTGCAGCGTCGCAAGGCGCTCCCCTGGGGCGACCGTGAACGTGATTTCCAGCTTTATCGCCGGGGCCGTTACGTGGAATTCAACCTGGTCTACGACCGCGGCACCCTGTTTGGCCTGCAGTCCGGGGGCCGTACCGAATCCATTCTGATGTCATTACCCCCGCTGGTGCGCTGGGAGTACAGTTATGTGCCGCAGCCGGGCTCGGAAGAGGCGCGGCTGACAGAGCATTTTCTTACTGGAAAGGACTGGCTGGAGGTTGCCAATGAACAATGATCTGTACGCGGTGGTGGGCAACCCCATCAGCCACAGTAAATCCCCCCGTATTCACAACCTGTTTGCCAGCCAGACTGGCGAACAGCTGGAATACACCGCGATCCAGGCGCCGGAAGACGATTTTGCCGGCACGGCCACCGGCTTCTTCCAGCGTGGCGGCAAGGGGCTGAACGTGACAGTGCCTTTCAAGCAGGAGGCCTGGGAGCTGGCGGACCGGCGTACCGAACGGGCGCAACTGGCCGGTGCTGCCAACACCCTGTACCAGGACCGTGAGGGGTTACTGATTGCTGATAACACCGATGGCAAGGGCCTGGTGACCGACCTGACGGCCAATCATGGAATCAGCCTGGCGGGCAGGCGTATCCTGGTGCTGGGCGCTGGCGGTGCCGTGCGTGGCGTGCTGGGGCCGATACTGGCGGAGAAGCCCGCGGCCCTGGTCATTGCCAACCGCACGGTCGCGAAAGCCGAAGCACTGGTTACGCTGTTTGCAGCCGTGGCCGGCGATACCTCCCTGGACGCCTGCGGGTTCGAGCAGCCGTGTGAGCCCTTCGATATCATTATCAACGGCACCAGTGCCAGCCTGCAGGGTGACCTGCCACCGGTGTCCGCAAATGTGATCGGTGCCGACACGGTCATCTACGACATGATGTATTCTCTGCAGACCACCACGTTCAATCAGTGGGCGCTGGACCAGGGGGCTACGCGGGTATTTGACGGCCTGGGCATGCTGGTCGAGCAGGCGGCTGAGTCGTTCCGGCTATGGCGTGGCGTCAGCCCGGATACCCGGCCGGTGATCGACGAATTGCGCAACGACTGAGCTCAGGTCGGGCGCATGGACTATGCTCAGCAGGTGTATACGGTTCTCGGAGTCTTTCTGAAGTTCTGGATTAAAGGTCGCTGATGGATATTCTCACCCTTGTCGGGCTGGTGGCAGGCGTATTGATTGTTCTGCTCGCCATGCTGGCCAATGCCTCGATACTCACCTTTTTCAACCTGCCCGGGCTGGCGATCGTGCTGGGCGGCACCTTTGCCGTTACCCTGATCAAGTTTCGCCTCTCGTCCGTGATGAGCGCGTTCCGGCTGGCGTTCGCCGCCGCGTTCACCGACAGGGTGGAGCGGCCGGCGGAACTGATCCGCGAAGTGGGCGCGCTGGCGCAAGTGGTGCGAAAGGAGGGCATTCTGGGCCTGGAGAACCACACCACCAACAACGAATTCCTGCGCAAGGCCATCAACCTGTGCGTGGACGGCCACCCACCGGAGCTGGTCGAGGAGGCGCTGGCCCAGGAAACCCAGCAGACGGCAGAGCGCTACGAAGTGTCGGAGAGGGTGTTCCGGGGTATCGGTGAATCCGCTCCCGCCATCGGCATGCTGGGTACCCTGGTGGGGCTGGTACAGATGCTCAACACACTGGATGATCCGTCGTCCATTGGCCCGGCCATGGCCATTGCCCTGTTGACCACGCTTTACGGTGCCTTTATCGCCCAGCTGATTGCCCTGCCTCTGGCGGACAAGCTCCAGCTCAAGGCCGAAGATGAGTCCCGCAATCAGTTGCTGATAACCACGTCCATACGCAACATCATGCGGGGCGAGAACCCCCGGGTAATGACCGAATTGCTGTCTTCCTTTGTAACGCCTGAGCAGCGCACCGGCCTTGCACCGGAGCGGGAGGCGTAAATCTTGATGGTGCGTCAGCCAGTCAGAAAGAAAAAACACGGCCGGGGCTCCCCGGCCTGGATTGTCACCTTTGCCGACCTGGCCACTCTGCTGCTGACCTTCTTTATTCTGCTGCTGTCGTTCGCCGAGATGGATATTGAGAAATACCGTGCCATGGCCAATTCCATGGCGGTGGCCTTTGGCAGCAACCAGGTCATTGGCGACGATATCGGCGGCTCTCCCCTGACACTGATCGAGTCGGACACGGTGTCGCTACCGGAACCCTCCGAAAGCGCGATCGACGAACCGGAATTCATTGATGAGCGCGCTGCGGGTGAGGCTCCCACCCGGATTCCCCCGGGTGTCATTGACCTGGCCAGCCGCATGATTCAGGAGCTGGAAGCGGAAGTCGCCTCTGAGGCACTGACCATCAATTACGATGAAAACCGGGTAGTCATCCGCTTCTCGGAGGAAGCCACCTTCCGTTCCGGTGACGCCGCCATCAAACCGGAAATGATCCCCATCATCGAGCGTGTAGTGGATGTGCTGTCGGGCTGTACCGGTGACCTTCTTGTGTCCGGCTACAGCGATGATCGCCCCATATCCAGCGGCCGCTACCGTTCCAACTGGGATCTGTCCGCTGCCCGCGCCGTTTCTGTTGTCCACGAGCTGGTGCTGAACCGTCAGGTGCCGGCGGATCGGGTGGTGGCTGCGGGCCGTGCCGAAACCAATCCCCTGGTGCCCAACGACAGCGAGGAAAACCGCGCAAAAAACCGGCGGGTAGAGATTGCCATTCGGGACCCGGAATGTGATGACAGCATTGATACCGACCGGCTGCCGGTGGAAATCATGCCGTAACAGCGCCTTATGCTTGCGGGACAGCTTCTCATAGTCAATTCAACTAACTCCCCCGGGTTCAGATCCCTATACTGTGCAGCCCCAACTGGATACATTTGCTGATTCAATTTGTCGATACAAAAGGGCCAGAGAGATTATGAGCGGACCAGACAAGCCGAAAGTCATTGGTGAGGAATGGAGCGATGAGCGGGTCAAGAGTTTTCTGGCGATTACGCCCTATGACAGCACTATCAACGCTGACTTCAATGCCCTGATCAAAGCCTACCAGGCCATGATTGCCGAGGATTTCGAGCGTTTTGTCGGTTTCTTTGTGGAAGCGGGGCGGGATCTGAATGCGGTGGATGAGAATGGCGAGACCATCCTCGATCTGGTTTCCCGGCACCGCCGGAGCACCGCCTATGCAGACATACTCAGGAAGGCGGGTGCAAAAACAACGGCAGAAACCGGCAGCTGAGCCCGGTTTCTGCCGTTGCCAGGCTGGCCGGTTTACTGAACGTCCACCTCAATGGCCTTGGGTTCAGCCGGCTCGGCCTTGGTCAGGGTCAGTGACAGGACACCATCCTTGAACCTGGCCTGGATGCTGTTTTCATCCACGTTTTCCGGCAGCGTAAACCGACGCAGGAAACTACCGTAGAAACGCTCGATGCGGTGGTGCTTTTTATCGTCGGTTTCCTCCTCCTGCTTGCGCTCGCCGCGGATGCTCAGAACACCGTCCTCCACGGTGACTTTCACGTCGTCCTTGGACATGCCCGGTAGTTCAGCCTCAATATTGAAGGCTTCTGCGGTTTCCTTGATATCCACGGCCGGGGCCCAGTCGCTGCGACTGAACAGGTCCTTGCCTTCCCGTTCTCCGCCGCGGCCCAGGCCAAGCAGCCGGTTGTAACGGTTCATAAGGTCATCCAGTTCATTGACCGGATTCCAGCGGGTTATATTAGCCATACGAAACTCCTCCTACGAATCTGAAATCACACGTTGATATCAGCTTCGCTCCCGGAACAGCTCCATACCGACGGCGCCAGCCGGATGGTTTTCCGTGAACGTCTGCTACTTCCCAATGTAGGATCGTCTGCTCAGTTTTCAATAGTCCCGGTGGCAGAAATTTCCATGGCATCGGGGGGTGCGCCCGCACTAAACTGTTGCTGGAGGAAGGGCCGGAAACGGGCCATGGCCGGGCCGCCCTGATCTTCGTCGGGTTGCGTACCCCAGCTGAACCCGGGCAGGGTGCTGTTGGTCACAAAGGGTTCCAGCAGTTCCCGGTCGCCGCTGATGATGTGCACAACCACATCACGGCTGGCATTGTCGCCGGTGATCAGCGGTGCTGCCTGATGATCACCCAGCAGGACCAGTAGCGTCTTGCGGTCGACGTGGCGGGTTGCGTACCCGGTGGCCACGTTAAGGGCGTAATCCAGCGCCCGGGCGTAGTGCTCACGCACCCGTTCCGGATCACGCCACAGGCTGGCCGGAGCCTCGCCGCTGTCCCGCCACTGGTTGAAGGTCTCGCCGTCGCCGATGCTGTCCCAGTCCGCAAGAACCGGCAGCACCGGTACCCAGGGAGCATGGCTGCTTATCAGTGCCAGTTCGGCAAACAGCGGGCTACGGGCCTGGTCTCGAATCCGGCGCTGAAACCAGGACCAGGTGTACTGATCCGGCATGGTGACCCAGTTCAGAGGCGGGCCCCGGTAGTCCATGGTGTTGGCGTCGTAGATCCGGTCATAGCCAAACGCCCGGCCCTCAGGCCAGGGCTCAGTAATGGCCGGCATCACGGCCACGGTATCGTGGCCGGTGCTATCCAGGTCGTTTATCAGAGTGGGAAAGCCGCTGGCCAGGAAGATCTCGTAGTCCAGCTGGGTATTGATCCATTGACCACTGAGCAGGGTGGTGTGGGCCAGCCAGGACTGACCACCCTGGACCGGCGAGCGCAGCCGACCGGTCACAATGTGCAGGCCGGCAGCCCTGAGGTCTTGCTCCATCTGCTCCAGGCGAGCGCCTATCACCGGCCGGTAGCGCGGATCAGTAAGCGCCGAAATGCCATAGGATTCTATGAAGCCGAGGATCACATCGATATTCGCCAGCTCGGCCAGGGATGCGATCTCACCCGCCTCGGGGTTGTCTTCAAGGTATTGCCGGAAAGCTTGGGTCGCTTGATGGGTATCCGCTGCCAGCTGAACCTGAGTTGCTGTGAGCTGGGAGGCGCTCAATCCCACCGTGGACTGGGGAAACCACGATACCGCCACTGCCAGAGCACCTGCTAGTGCCACCCCCTGGCCTGCCCTGGCGGGCGTACCGGCGCCAAGCCGGGACAGCAGCCTGGCCACAAAGCCACCGAGAGCAAAAAAGACGATTGCCAGTACCAGCAGCACCACCAGTGACAGGCCGATCCCCAGATTGCTTTCCATCAGGTCAAACACCGAGCCGGCAACGCCCAGTTCCAGATAGAGATTGAAAGGCCGCCCGATGCTCTGTCGTACCAGCACATCGCTCAGGGCAAAGAAGGCCAGAATGGCATACAGGGCACCAACGGCCGCGGCAAGCAGCCCCTTGCCCCGCCCGCGCGGCAAAAGGGCAAACAGGCCGGCCAGTAGCAGTGCGTCAGCCGCAATCCACGGTATCCAGGGATAACGGGGAAGCAGCAGCGCCACAAACAGGGCGTTGAGAAGCAGCGTGGTGGCGATCAGTCGTTTCAAGTCGTTCTCCGATGGACAGCCGGGTGTAAGCGGTCAGTGAGGCGATCCGGTCTCCCCAATAGCTGTCCCGGTTAGCTTGCCAGGCAGCGGTGTGAAGGCTCGCAAGTGCCTGGCGGTCCCGGCATAGCAGGTTCAGTTGTCGGTTATCCAGTTGTTCCGGACCATGTTTCAGGCAATGCCCGATAATCGCTGCCGTTGACGGTTTATCCGGGCGGATCCTGGCCATCTGCCGGTGTAACGCATTCATGGGCGGCGACAGTATGGCCTGCTGAATGTTCGACAGGCCCCGGCTGTCCGGTAACAGCGGGATCTCGGCACCGGCGTTCTGAATCACTGGCAGTGGCTTGCGGCTCTCCGGTGTTGTCAGCAAGCCCGCGTTGGCAAAGGCAAGCCCTGAGGCCTGCCTCCCCAGCGCAACCGACGTCGGTGCAGCCATCAGCAGTGGCAGGATTACGGGAAGTGACCAGAGCATCAGCAGCGGCGAGCCGATCCAGACGGCCATGCCACACCAGCACAGTGCCAGTACCACACCGGTGCGGTGCTCACTGAGAGCGGCCGTCCAGCCGCTCTCTCGATGGCGGTTCTGCCCGGCCCAGTGTACCGGGAGATTGAGCAGCGCGCAGACGACCGAGCGGTTGTGGGCCAGCATTTTCACCGGGGCCAGCAGCAGGGAAACAAGGGTTTCGACAACCGCACTGATGATCAGCCTGCCGGTGCCTCCAAACAGCATGGATTGCCGGGTTGCCAGAATATCGGCAATGCCCAGAAGCCGCGGTAGAAACAGCAGGCCCAGAGTGCTCAGGCCGAGCCCGATCGCCAGGGGTGCACCGTCGACAAACGGGAAGGGTGCCGTGGTTTCCGGTTGCGCACCATGGCTGGCTGTGGTCATGGTCAGTAGCACGAACAGCAGCCACAGCGGGGAGGCGAGGTACGACATGATGCCGTTTACCAGCGCCATGCGATGGGCAAAACGGAGACCGGGCGCGGTTATCAGTAGCCAGAAATGCTGCAGGTTGCCCCGAGCCCAGCGGTGATCGCGGATGAGCTCATCTTCCAGGGTCGGGGGCGACTCTTCATAGCTTTGCTGCAAAGACGGCTCCAGCCACACTTCATAGCCGGCCCGGCCCATATAGGCGGCTTCGACGAAATCATGGCTGATGACCGGGCCACCGAAAAGACCTGGCCCGGTAAGCTTGCGCAGTCCGCAGTGTTTCATGAACGCATCCACGCGGACGATGGCATTGTGGCCCCAGTAGGCAGCATCTCCCATCTGGATGGCTGCAAGGCCGGAGGCAAACAGCGGTGAATAAACGCGGCTGGCAAACTGTTGCAGGCGGGCAAACAGGGTCTGGCTCCGCACCACGAGGGGGCTGGTCTGGATAATGCCCACACCTGGTTCCCGTTGCATCAGTTGCACCAGCCTGAGCAGGGTTTTTCCGCCCATGAGGCTGTCAGCATCCAGCACCACCATGTAACGATAGCGACGGCCCCAGCGGCGCAGAAAATCTGCAATATTGCCGCTTTTGTAGTTGAGGTTGACGGTTCGCCTGCGGTAGAACAGCCGGCCGCCGGCGTCCAGTTCCTGGCTCAGGGCGTGCCATGCCGCCTGCTCCGCAAGCCATACCTCGGGGTTGCGGGTATCGGAGAGAATATAGAAATCAAAATGCTGCAACCGCCCCTGGTGTTCCAGCTCCCGATAGACTGCCCGCAACCCTGCCAGGGTGCGCTCCACCGGCTCGTTGCAGACGGGAACAACGACAGCGGTGGGCGCAAGAGCGGTTGCGGCGAGGGATTCTTCGGTATGACGCCTGGCCAGGCTGTACCGGTCGCCGCCCTTCCGGCGGATCACAAAGCCAAAGATGGCGGTCCAGCAACCGACGGCGATCCAGCCGTGGAGCAGGGCAAAAAGACTTATCAGCAGCGCGTTTAAAAGATAACCGCTCTCGAGGGGCATGATCAGTGTCAAGGCAACAGCCGCCGCTGCCGTTTGGCCCAGCACCAGAGCCGCCAGCAGCGACCGTCGGAACCAGGCTGCCGGGCGCCAGCGTAGGGCTGGCAAATCCTCGCCGGCGCCCGATCCCTCCTCTTTTGCAGGCTGGTTATCGAGCATTGGGCCAGTAGCCAATGCTGCCCCGCTCCACCCTGGGTGCAGCTCGGGGGACACTGGAGGCAGGGATGTCGACATAGGCCGGTACCAGTTCCAGGGCGCGACCGATGTCATTACCCCTGCCCTCCGACACGACCGCCGATACCAGCGCCCTTGCCTGCCGCTGAAGCTCTGGAGACGGCGTTAGGCCGCAGGCGGACAGATACGCGAGAACCCTTTCAAACAGTGGTTGATGCTGTTGTGCGTTCATAACGATGCCTCTGATCAAAAGGTGAACAACAAAGGCAGATACGCTGGCACCGGCTGTTTCAGATTAGCCTGCCGGATTAAACCTCCTTCAGGTATTCATCTTTGAGCTTCACGTAGTTACTGGCGGTGTAGCGGAAGAAGGTCTTTTCATTATCCGTAAGCGCCCGCGCCTGACGGCAGGGTGAGCCCACGTACAGATAGCCGGACTCCAGGGTTTTGCCCGGTGGCACTAGACAACCGGCCGCAACAATGACCTCGTCCTCAACCACCGCGCCGTCCATAATGATGCACCCCATGCCCACCAGTACGCGGCTGCCAATGGTGCAGCCATGCAACAGTGCCTTGTGGCCGATGGTGACGTCGTCGCCAATAATCAGCGGCCAGCCGCCGGGGTTGAAGTCGCTGGCGTGGGTGATGTGCAACACCGACCCGTCCTGGACACTGCAGCGGTTGCCGATGCGAATCTTGTGCATGTCACCACGCACCACGGTCATCGGCCAGATAGAAACGTCGTCACCGGCAATTACGTCACCGATGACGACGGCACTGGGATCAATCCAGGCGCGTTCTCCAAATTGTGGCGTGTTACCCTTGTGTGTTCGTACATTCGACATTACATATACCTTATGGCGTTTATCCAGAGACTTGGGGCACCTGTGGGGAGGTCTTTCCAAAACTGTGCGGAGCCATGGATGGCGGAGCTCAAGCGTCACATGGATGTGCTTGAGCGTGTTTTGGAAAGGCCTCCCCACAGGTGCCTTATTCCGAAGTTTAGCACTCGAAGCTACCTCACAAATTAATGGCTGAGAAGAGGACTTATGAATAACCCGTTACTGACCGATGACCTGTTGCCGCGATTTGACCATGTTCGCACCGAACACATGGAGCCGGCAATTGACCAGATTCTCAGCGAAAACCGCATGAAAATCTCCCAGATAGCGCAGCAGGACGAGCCCACCTGGGCCACTCTCGCACAACCGATGCAGGCAACCGAGGATCGTCTTGAAAGAGCCTGGTCGGTGATTTCGCACCTGAACGGCGTGATGAACAATGACGATCTGCGCAAGGTGTACAAGAACTGCCTGGAAAAGCTCACCGAATACAGCACCGAGCTGAGCCAGAACGCCGCACTCTGCGACGCTTACAAGAAACTCGCAGCCAGTGACGAGTTTGAACAACTGAGCGAAGCCCAGCGCAAGTCGGTGGAAAATACCTTGCGGGATTTCCATCTCGGTGGTGTCGACCTGCCGGCGGAGAAGAAAAAGCAGTACGCGGACCTGTCCATGGAACTGTCGGAGTTGTCCAACCGCTTCAGCGATAACGTACTGGATGCTACCCAGCACTGGTTCAAGCACATTACCGACGTGGAAGAGCTGGCGGGTGTCCCCGAATCTGCATTGGACGGTGCCAGGCAGGCAGCGCAGCAGAGAGATCTTGATGGCTACGTCGTCACGCTGGATTTCCCAAGCTTTTATCCGGTCCTGACCTACTGCGAGAACCGGGAACTGCGGCGGGAAGTCTACGAGGCCTTTGTCACCCGTGCCTCCGATATGGGCCCGGATGCCGGGACCTGGGATAACACACCGGTGATGGCAGAGATTCTCAAGCGCCGTCACGCTATGGCAAAACTGCTTGGTTTCAATAACTATGCCGAGCGCTCCCTGGCCACCAAAATGGCGCGCAGCGTCGACGAAGTGCTGGACTTCCTCAACCAGCTGGCGGCCAAGTCGAAGCCCATGGCCGAGCGGGAATTTGCCGAACTGAAGGCGTTCGCCAGCGAAACCCACGCCATCGAAGACCTGCAAGCCTGGGACATTGGCTACTACAGCGAGAAGCTGCGTCACGACCGCTACGACATTTCCCCGGAAACCCTGCGACCATGGTTCCCGGTGGACAAAGTGGTGCCCGGCCTGTTTGCCGTTGCCGAGAAGCTGTTCGACGTGCAGATCGAGGCCAAACCCGAGGTTGAAACCTGGCATCCGGACGCCACTGCCTATTGCATCAGCCGTAACGGTGAGCCGCTGGCCTGGTTCTACCTTGACCTGTTTGCCCGCCAGGGCAAGCGTGGCGGCGCCTGGATGGCGGACTGCCGGGTACGCTGGCGCAACCTGCGCGGCCAGCTTCAGTTACCGGTGGCCTTCCTGACCTGTAACTTCACGCCACCGGTGAATGGCAAGCCGTCGTTGCTGACCCACGACGAAGTGACCACCCTGTTCCACGAATTCGGCCACGGCCTGCATCACATGCTGACCCAGGTGGATGTGCTGGACGTATCCGGTATCAATGGTGTGGCGTGGGACGCGGTGGAGTTGCCTTCCCAGTTCCTGGAAAACTGGTGCTGGAACCCCGATTCCCTGGCCCTGATCGCTTCCCATTATGAAACCGGCGAGCCGTTGGCAGAGGACCTGCTGCAGAAAATGCTGGCGGCCAAGAACTTCCAGTCCGGCATGGCCATGGTGCGGCAGCTGGAATTCTCGCTGTTCGACTTCCGCCTGCACGCGGAATTCACCGACGAAGCTCCCACCAACCCGCTGGAGATGCATCGCAAGGTGCGCAGTGAGATTGCAGTGGTGGAAGCACCGACGTTCAACCGCTTCCCCAACAGCTTCTCCCACATTTTCTCCGGCGGCTACGCGGCGGGTTATTACAGCTACAAGTGGGCGGAAGTACTGGCGGCGGATGCCTTCTCACTGTTCGAGGAGCGCGGCATTTTCGACCCGGAAACCGGCAAGGCGTTTTTGCAGAACATCCTTGAAAAAGGCGGCTCGCAGGAACCCATGGAGCTGTTCAAGGCCTTCCGCGGGCGCGAGCCGGCAGTGGATGCGTTATTGAAGCAGAACGGCATCACGGACGAGGCTGCGTGAGTTGAACGGAAACCGGGTTTGTCGGATTAGGCGAAGCCGACATCCGACAAAAAAAGTCCTACAGGCGGAGTAACCCATGCCTACCCCAAAACGCTTCATCGCCGGCGCTGTCTGCCCCCGCTGTGCGGAGATGGACAAGATCATGATGTTCACCACCGACGACGATGACCAGGTCCGCGAATGCGTGGCCTGCGGTTTCACCGACGCGGTGTCCGATGCGCCGCCATCGCCGGCCAATCCGGAACTGCAAACCCGCGTCAACAAGCGCAGCAACGAGGACGACCATACGGTCAAACAGGTGGTGTTCTTCTCTTCTAAGGACGACTGAGACTTTGGAGTTTGCCCTCCTATGCAGCCTGCGGTTTTTGGGGGCCTGGAGGGCGTCGTGGTGCTTTCTTCTGGGAAAAAGAACTCGCTTGCGCTCAGACACCTTTTTCCCGGCAGAAAGCACCCCAACACCCTCCGGTTTAAACCACAGGGATATCGCTTTGAGGGACAACCAAAAGTTATTTGTCCCTGGCGCTATCTTTGGAGTTAGTTCGTGAGGGGGCAGGGGGATTTTTACTCGCCAGAAATGGGTGTCTGAGCGCAGCGAGTTCCATTTCAAGAGCAAAAACTCCCCCTGCCCCCTCGCAGCCCCCAATCCTGGCAGGCTACAAGAGGGCCAGCTCCGAAGCTTAAAGAACCATAGCCGCCACCCAGCCAAAGCCCAGCAACGGCAGGTTGTAGTGGAGGAACGTCGGCACCACCGTATCCCAGATGTGGTTGTGCTGGCCGTCGACGTTGAGGCCGGCGGTGGGGCCAAGGGTGGAATCGGAGGCCGGGGAGCCGGCATCGCCCAGAGCGCCGGCGGTGCCTACCAGGGCCACGATGGCCAGGGGGCTGAAGCCGAGTTCCAGGGCCAGGGGTACGTACAGGGCTGCGATGATGGGGATGGTGGAAAAGGACGAGCCGATACCCATGGTGATCAGCAGGCCTACCACCAGCATCAACAATGCCGCCAGCGCCTTGTTGTCACCAATGGCAGCGACGGAGCCTTCCACCAGGGTGGTGATCTCGCCGGTTTCGCGCATCACTTCGGCAAAACCGGAAGCGGCGATCATGATGAAGCCGATCATCGCCAGCATTTTCATGCCCTCGGTAAACAGGTCATCGGCCTCTTTCCATTTGACCACGCCGGACAGGTTGAACAGGACAAAGCCTGCCAGTGCACCGAGAATCATCGAACCCAGCCACAGCTGCACCACAAACGCCGCCACGATGGCGACCAGGGCCATGAACAGTGTGCCGCCGTTGTATTTCACATCCACCCTTTCGGTGCGGGCGATGGCATCCATGTTGTAGTGCCGCTCGCCGCGGTAGCTGAAGAACACCGCCACCAGCAGGCCACAGAGCATGCCCAGAGCCGGCAGCGCCATGGCGGACATGACGTTGAGGCCGGTGGCGTCGATGCCGTTGTCACCCACGTTCGCCAGCAGAATCTCGTTCAGGTAGATACCGCCAAAGCCCACGGGCAGGAACATGTAAGGGGTGATCAGGCCGAAGGTGAGGACGCAGGCAACCAGGCGGCGGTCCATGTTCAGTTTTGCCATCACGTAGAGCAGCGGCGGCACCACCAGTGGAATGAAGGCGATATGGATCGGCAGGATATTCTGGGACGACATGGCAATGGCCAGTAACAGACCTATGATCAGCAGGCGGACACCGCCGGCGGCCTTGCCATCATCCTGTCGGCCCACCAGAGCCAGCGCTTTATCCGCCAACGCATGGGCGAGGCCGGATTTACCGATGGCAACGGCGAAGGCGCCAAGCGTGGCGTAGGCCAGGGCGACGGTGGCGCCACCCCCGAGGCCCTCGTTGAACGCGGCTATGGTGGCGTCCAGTGACAGGCCACTGATCAGGCCGCCGGCAACGGCGCCTATGATAAGAGCAACAACAACGTGGATGCGGCACAAGCTCAGGACGAGCATGATCGCTACCGCAGCAACAACGGCATTCATGGCAAACTCCGGGATGTCAGGAATGGCTTTTAGCGCCCTGAAGCAGGGGGCCGTTCAGGAAAGCGCGCTAATGTGCAGGAAACCGGTGCTGCAGTCAAAACTGTGATTACCGTTATTTGTCGCCCACGTAGGCAAACCGGGGTACCAGCTCGCCGGCCATTTCCACGGTTTCACGGAACATTGCCAATGGCCTTACCCACAGACTGTAATCGCCGTACAGGCAGCGGTAGACCACCATCTGCTCTTCAGTTTCACTGTGCCGGGCGACACCAAGGACTTCGTAATCCATGCCCTTGTAATGACGGTATCGGCCAGGGCGGAGTTCCGGTTTCTTGTCGGGCATTGTATGCTTCTCCACGCGTAGCATTTTACTACGTGTTTTTCAGGCGGACCTACTCCCCGTAAACGGATAGACTGACGCCGTTTGACCGCAGGGAGGCATCGCGACGGATTGTTGGCTTTTTCAGTCTAGTTGAGTTTTCCGGTTCCGGGTAAAGCGGCACCCGGACGGTGACCGGTTTTTAGCCTCAGTTTTTAAGCTTGTAACGACCCGGCCCGAGAAATATCAGTGCAACCGCGATAAACAGGAAGAAGCCCTGCAGCTCCAGTGCCCAGCCCCCATTGCTGCCCAGCGCCATCAGTTGCTGGCTGTGTACCAGGGCAATCGCCACCAGCATGTTGAATACAATCAGCAATGCGCCAATGCGGGTCTGGTAACCGAGAATGACCATCAGCGGTGCCAGCAACTCGCCGATAAACACGCCCCAGGCAAAGAATGCCGGTATGCCGTGGCTGACGAGTTGGCCCTCGATAAATCCGACCCCATGGAACAACTTTGCGACACCGTGAAATAGCAGCAGGCCACCCAGGGTAAGGCGGACAATCAGTTTTCCGAGGTCGGCATTTTCCAGCAACGTCTTTCTCCCGTCAGATCAGGTTTGTGGTTAGGCCGGCAAGCTTACCCGGTTTGTCGCCAGGCTCAAAGGTTGCGGATCTGCGGGTATAAAGGCACCAGTTTTTCGATCAGCCGGTTCTGGGCGCCCGTAGGGATGTCGTTTTCTTCCATGGCCAGAATCAGATTCTCGGCCAGGGCGTTGAACTGGGTCGCGGTCACGTTCATCTCCTCGTGGCTTTCACGCATGCCCCGACCGGAATAGGTGCAGGGGCCACCGCTGAGCTCGCACAGCTGATCGGTCAGGTTGGTATGGAACTGCCTGACGTCGATGCCCCGGAACTGCTCGTTAATCCGCGGGTCTTCGACAATCCGGTAGAGGAGGTCTTCCACAATGCTCGCGATGCCGGATCTTTCGCCGAGTTGGTGATAAAGAGAGTCCGGAGGGTCGCTGTTTTTACCCATTGACTGGCAACCGGCAAATGTCAGCATTGTTACCAGCACCATAGCGATGGCGGGATATCTCATGGGTTTCTCCGGGATTCTCAGAAGCTGGCCTGTAGCGAAAGGTAAGCCCCACGCTGGTCTTCCAGGGTGGCAATGTCCCCAAGGTTGACCAGAGCGGCAGTGACGGACAGGCGCCGGTCAGGCACCCAGGCGATGAACACATCCCACCAGTCGTCCTCGCTGGCGAAGCCCAGATTGTCCGGCTTTTGGCGATACTCGGTGCCCACCAGCCATTGCCGCGTGACAAACAGTCCAACACTGCCCTCAAGCAGGGCCTCGTAGCGGTCGTTACGGTCGCCGCCAAAGCCCAGCAGGCCACCCTGGTTGGCCCTGGTGCCACGGACGCTGGCGTTGACCAGCAGATTACGGTCCATTACCGCCGCGAAAAAGAGTTTGCTGCCACCGACATAAACATCGGTGCCGCTGTCGTCCCCGGCACCGATGGCCTCAGGCACGGTGAATGTGTGATTGCGTTTGTGCTGTAGACCGGCGGACCATTGCCCCCAGGGGCTGTAGAGCGCATCGCCAAAGAGCCTGACTTTGAGCCCGAAGACGTCCTGCACCAGCTCGTCTTCCTCAAGACCGAAGCCATCCTTGAGGGTGAAAACCAGGCTGTCCAGGTCCAGTGTCTGGCGTGCCAGGGAAAGTTCGATACGGTTTTTCCAGGTGATGCCGGCACCCGCCACCGCAAGCGTGTAATCATCGGTTTCGGCGCGGGACAGGGTGAGGGTGCCACCCCACTCCTCGTCACTGGCATAGCCGCCAAGCAGGGCCCACGGGGAAAGGCCGCCCCCGGCGGTTCCCTCGATGGAGGTGACGCCACCGGTTGCCCACAGCCGGCTACCGGTTTCTGCTGCCAGGTTGTTGGCTAGCAGCAATACCAGTAAGCCCGTGCTGATGGGTCTGATCATACCTGTCATGGGGTTGCTTCTCCTGGGTCTGTCAACTCATGCTGGCGGCTAGCCAGCGACTGTTCCGTGGCCTTGAGATCGGCTGCCGCGACCGGACGGCTGAGGAAGAAGCCCTGCCCCAGCTCACACCCCCAACGGCGCAGCAGATGCCAGCTTTCAAGGTTTTCGATTCCCTCAGCAACGACCCGTAATCCCAGTCCATGGGCCATATCGATGGTGGAACGGACGATCAGCTGATCCTGAGGTTCGGCGTCGAGTTGCAGGATAAAGGATTTGTCGATCTTCAACTCCTGCACCGGCAAGTTGCGCAGCTGCGAGAGCGAAGAGTAGCCAGTGCCGAAATCATCCACTGACAGTGTCACACCCAGCCGTCGCAGGCGTCGCAAGGTTTCCAGGGCGGTTTGCGGATCCTCCATAACCGCGCTTTCGGTAACTTCCAGGGTAATTCGGGACATCGGCAACTGCCACCGCGAGAAAGCTGCGGCCACATCCTCGGCCAGTTGCGGGCGGGAGAGGTCCAGGGCCGACAGATTGACGGCCACACCGATGTCCATTCCGGCGCTATGCCACTGGCTGGCGTCTTCGGCAACCCGGTGGAGAATGTGGCGGGTCAGGTCGGTGATCTGTCCTGACTGCTCCGCCAGGAAAATGAACTCCTCCGGCGAGATAAAACCCAGTTCCGGGTGAATCCACCGGACCAGGGCTTCAGCCTGATGACAGCGGGCGCCTTGCATGTCCAGTTTGGGCTGATAGTTCATGTGCAGGCCGTTGCTGGTTATGGCGGAATGCAGGTCGGAAATCAGTTGCAGTTCCCGGAGATGATTCTCGTCCCTTCCCGGCTGGTAATGGGTGATGGCCAGGCGGTTTTTGTGGGCCTGCTCAAAGGTGAGGTTGAGCCGCCGGCGAACCTGGTCGGTGTCGATGGCATCATCGGGAAGTTGCAGAGTGACCAGGGTACAGCGCAGGGAGAAAGGGGTATTGTCGATCATCAGCGGCGATTCCACGACATCCCGTAAGCGTGTGGCAAAAACCTCCAGGCTGGCGTCGGACTGATGTTCAGTGATCATCAGGAATTCACCACCGCCGGTTCTGGCCACGAAAGAACGCTCGGGCAGCTGTTCTTCAAGCCTTGCCGCGACGGCTCGCAGCACCTTGTCTCCGAACTCGAGCCCAAGCGTGTCGTTGACGTCCGACAGATCATTGAGGCGCAAGCCCATCAGGCTGCCTTGACGGCCAAGATCAAACTGTTCCCGTAGTCGTTCCAGGAAGGCGTTACGACTGGAGAGGCCGGTGATTTCGTCATGGCTGGCGGCATAACGTATCTGGTCTTCCCGATCCCGGAGTTTGGCGAGCATGTCCCCGAAAGCCTGTCGTAACTGGGCCAGTTCACCGCCGGCGCGAATACGCGGCGGCTTGGGGGTATGACCGTCGCCGATCGCTTTGGCGTAATCTGCCAGTTGCAGCACGGGTTTGCCCATGTTGCGGGCGATAAGCAGTGCAATCAGTGCCGCTAGGGCAAGGACGGTGCTGACCAGCAGCAGGATTTCCACAGCCCGGCGGTAATAGTTGCTGAGACTGGCATCGCGATTGATCAGCAACAGGAGCTGCAGGGACTGGGGCTTGCTCTTGGTAAGATCGATGATGCGGATGAAATAATGGGTACTTTCAACAAACCCTTGATCACCGGAAGCCGTGTTTACGGCGCGGGTCAATTCGTCCCGGCGAGCGGGGGCAGATTTGCCCGGTTCGGAGAGAAACTGTTCGCCACCCCCCGCCCCGGAGGTGGTCCTGAACAGAACCTCGGTTCCGCTGAGCCGTCCGATGATGTCGCTGACCTCCCCGTCAATCTGGAAACCGGCGATCAGCCAGGCTCTTAATCCGGGTGCTTCCACGGGGATGGCAAGCAGTTCAACGCCTTTGTCATCCAGAACGTGCATCTGACTGGCGAAGCCTGATTGCCGCACCCTTGAAAGCAGCTGGTCGGGCAGCGAGCCAGCGATCAGTGCCGGTGGCAGACTACCCGCTTCAGCCAGAACCTTGCCCTGGCGGCCAAGCAGCAGCGCGAAATCCGCCCCGACCCGCATTGCCTGATTCGCCAGGGCACTGTCTGCGGTCGGGCGGTCACCACTGGCGATGGCGGAACGGAAACCGAAGTCCCTGACCACCACGTCCAGCCGCGCCAGAATCAGGCTTGTCCGACGTTCCAGCACTTCCTCTGCAACCCGTTCGCCCAGATTCAGTTGTTCAAGGGCGCGGGCCTTCTCATCCTCGAAGAGGTAGAGCATCAGCAGCGCACCAATGCTCAGGCTGACAACCGCAACCAGGGCAACCATGGCGGTTACCAGGCGCCCGCGGAACCCGATCCGGGAGGCTATAGCCATCAAATCTCCCGGAACCGTTCTTGCAGAGCGTCGAGCCGGTCGCCGCCAGTCGGTTCTGCCGACAGCTCGACGGACAGGCTGAGTGGACCGGACTGGCTTGGATCGATAGCGAATCGCGTCATGCGGGTGTTGTCCGCCAAGCGTGGGTGCCAGACCAGCAGCCGGTCACCGGCCTCCTTGCCTGCTGGTGGCGGGAATTCGACCGTTAGCCGTCCCTGCCCGTCGGTATGTCCTGAGGGTTCGTTGTCGGTCACCAGGATAAAGGCCTGCATGCGGTCGTGTATGTTGCAGCCGATTTCCACGACACCGACCTGGTCGAAGGTAACCGGCTCGGCGGGTCGACCGGCGTAGAGCTCTATATCGAAAGTCTTTGCCGGCGAAAATGAGTAAACATGATGCTGGGTGTTGTCCTGGTTGGGGAAATCCACCTTCGAATTGCGCGGGATAACCAGCGTGTGTGGTCGGAATTCGCGGCCCTTCTGCACAATTTCGGCCTGGAGGGGATCAATCCCCGGTCGGCTTTCCACAATCACCACCGCATCGGCGACCGGCTGCCCTGTGGTTGCGTCGGTGAGTTCCAGGGTCAGCCTCCTGGCCTCGGCGCTTTCGACATTCTCTGACATGGGGCCAAGAATGCCGGCCAGTGCCAGGGATAAAACGACTGTCAGTCTGTACATCGGTTTGAATCGTCCACATCGTTACTGCTGCCGCTATCTGCCGCTAAAGTCCCGCACCCAACGACAAACGAATATGGTTACGCACCAACAGGTTCTCCCAGTAATGTTTCATCCAGTCCCAGGCAGCGTTTCTAGTCTGTTCTACGAACGGATCCAGGTTCAGTTCGTAATAATCCGGCGAGCCGGCAATCTGCAGCACGGTAACGGTGATTGACTGATCCAGCTCATTGGCAAAGGGTTCGCCAATGAGCTGGTGGGCCAGCAGGTTGGCCCGCGTTGCCTCCACATCCACCAGTTCGCTGGCCCGGGTGGAGCGGTTGTTCTCGTACATCTCTTCCATCAGGCGGTGGCAGAGGTAGGCCCGAATCAACAGGCCGTCGAGGCCATCATACCGCACCAGAAGCACGGATGGTCGAGTAAAATAGCCGATGGCAGCTTCCACAAACGGTGCGAACTGCTCGGCTTTGCCGGCTTCCCGGGCACAGGCCTCGACGCATTCTATCAGCCTCGGGGCCATTTCAATGTATTCGACAGCAAACTGGAACAGGCAGGTGGCAGGCTGATAGCCCTCAATGGTGATTTTGGCAGGCAATGACGACGCCCTTTCCCGCATCTGCTCAAGAAAGGTGCCGGAGCGGGCTTCCTGCCTGCGTGCCTGGTCAATGATGTCGAGAACAACCTTTGGTGTCATTTCAGGAGATGCCGGTCTCTGAACGGAATGGGGTCGCAAGGCGCCTCCCGTTATACGCATGAGGGTCGTCAGGGGCACTGGGAAGCGGCTGGCCACCGCAACATGCCTGCCTTTTCCCACAAGTGTAGACGAGTTTTGGCAGGCTGCTGTGGCGTCCATACTAAAACCTGGGGGGGAGGCTGGTTGCCGGGCAGTGTTCTTCCGTTATTGTTCCGAAAACCAGCGATCATGTCGCGAATGGCTGACAAAAAGCAGGCCCATGGTGATGGCGCGGGCCAGCATCAGGCAAATCAGGGAGAACCAGAGGCCGTGGTTGCCCCAGCCCGTGGTCAGCCACCACACCGGCAGAAATACGACCAATGCGGAAAACAGCATGGTGTTCTGCATGTCCCGGGTGCGGGTGGCACCAATGAAAACGCCGTCCAGCAGAAATCCCCAGACTGAAGCCAGGGGCAGCATCCACAGCCAGGGTAAATAGCGCCAGGCAGTGGTGCGCACTTCCTCAATGCCGGTCAGCAGGCTGATCAGGAAGCGTCCGCCGAGCACAAAGGCCACCGTGAACAGTATCGAGCCCCACAGGGACCAGCGAAAGGCAACTTGGAATACTTGGCGGAACTGTTGCCGGCTGCTTTTACCGACGGCCTCCCCGATCAGTGCCTCCGCGGCATTGGCAAAGCCATCCAGGCCATTGGAAATCACCAGCAGAAAAGTGATCAGTACCGCATTGGCGGCCAGGATGGTGTCACCCTGCCTGGCACCCTGGGCGGTAAAGAACGCCAGCACCAGAAGCAGGGCGATTGTGCGCACCATGATGTAACGGTTGACCCGCAGGATCTTCAGGTAGTCGTTCAGGTGGCCGAACAGTGCACGGCTGAAGCCCTGGCCCGCCGGCATCCGCAACAGCACCATGCGGAAACCGATGGCCGCTGCCGAATATTCGGCCAGCACGGTGGCCATGGCAACGCCACGGCTGTTCCAGCCGAAGCCGTTGACGAACAGAATGTCCAGAACAATATTGAGGCCGTTTGCCACGATCAGCATGACCATCGGCCCTTTGGGCAGCTGGGTACCGATGAGCCAGCCCACGAGGGTGTACTGGCAGAGAACGGCCGGGGCACTCCAGATCCGTATGCTGGCGTATTCCTCGGCAAGCGCGGCCACGCGCTCACTGGGGTTCATCAGCTCCAGGCCCAGCCGGATCAGGGGCTGGTGAAACAGGATCAGCAACAGGCCAATACCGATAGCCAGCAAAACCGAGCGCAGCAACAGAGCGATCTGCGCGAATTCATCCCGCTGACCCCAGGCCTGGGCTGCCAGGCCCGTCGTGCCCATGCGCATGAAGCCAAAAGTCCAGTACAGAATGCTGAACAGATTTGCGCCCACGGCAACGGCTCCCAGGTATTCCGGACTCTCCAGATGACCCAGCACCGCGGTATCCACCAGCCCCAGAAGGGGAACGGTGAGATTCGTGAGCATCAGTGGCCAGGCCAGGGCCCATAGCCGGCGATCTGTGGTGGCGAGATGGGGAGGTGAGTTAACGGAAATGAAAAAAGTTCCTTTTCGGCTTCATTAATGTCTACACGGACTTTCGCATTATTTTGATCTGTGTCTATACTTGACCGTGAATTATCCATAGCAGATTTCCACTCTGACCCGAATGGTGTGTGCGAGCACGGTTCGAAAAGAGGGATTGGACGCAAAATCCGACAAGAATAACACTCTGTGGAGACACAGTATTATGCGCGTGCACGCTAAGCGGGCAGGTGTCCTATTGGGCGGACTTATGGCGCCAGCGTTGTCCACAGCGGACTGGACGCTGAACATGAGTCCCGGGGTCACCGGTACCAGTAACGATATTTTCAGCCTTCACATGACCATTCTCTGGATCTGCGTCGTTATTGGCGCTGGGGTCTTCGGGGTCATGTTCTGGTCAATTTTTGCTCACAGGAAGTCTTCGGGTCGAAAACCGGCCAACTTCCACGAGAATACGCTCGTCGAAATTCTTTGGACCATCATTCCGCTGGTCATTCTTGTGGTAATGGCCATTCCTGCTACTGCCACCCTTGTGGATATGTACGATACCAGTGAGGCTGATGTCGATATCAAGGTCACTGGTTATCAGTGGCGCTGGAAATACGACTATATCGACGATGATTTCGGGTATTTCTCCAATATCAGTACCAGCGACGACGAGATCTACAACCGCACCGACAAATCCGAGAACTATCTCCTTGATGTGGACAACCCGATGGTGGTTCCCGTGGGGGCCAAGGTCCGTCTGCTGGTGACTGCCAACGATGTCATCCACTCCTGGTGGGTACCTGCGTTCGGCGTGAAAAAGGACGCCATTCCGGGTTTTGTTAACGAGACCTGGACCCGGGTTGATGAGCCGGGCATCTATCGTGGCCAGTGCACTGAGTTATGTGGTGTAAAACACGGCTTCATGCCGGTTGTGGTCAAAGCGGTTCCCCAGGATGAATACGATGACTGGGTGGCAGAACAAAAGGAAGCCGCCCAGCGTGAACGTGAACTCACCGAGAAAGACTGGACTCTGGAAGAGCTGATGGTTCGCGGTGAGAAGGCCTATGCCAGTGCTTGTGCAGCCTGTCACCAGGCCGATGGCAGCGGCGCGCCTCCCGCGTTTCCGGCCCTCAAGGGGAGCCAGATTGCCCTGGAAGATATGGATGCGCACCTGGATGTGGTTGTTAACGGTGTGTCCGGAACGGCGATGCAGGCCTTCGGGGGCCAGCTTAGCGAGGTAGATCTGGCGGCAGTTATTACCTATGAGCGTAACGCCTGGGGTAACGACACCGGTGAGATGGTGACGCCGAAAGAAGTATTTGAGTACAAGAACCAGGAATGATGGACCGGGCAGGCTAGAACGACTGTTAAGGCTGCCCCGTCCAAGTTCGCCAGACTAATGACATCACCAGCCAGAACAATATGGCGGTAACGGGGGTTTTTCATGAGTGCGGTTGCAGATACCCACGCCCAGGACGATCATCACCACGGCCCCGCGAAGGGCATTACACGGTGGCTGCTGACGACCAATCACAAGGATATCGGGTCCATGTACCTGATATTCAGTTTCACCATGTTCCTGCTTGGCGGGGCCATGGCCATGGTTATCAGGGCCGAGCTGTTCCAGCCGGGCCTGCAGATAGTCGAGCCGGAATTCTTTAACCAGATGACGACCATGCATGGTCTCATCATGGTCTTTGGCGCCGTCATGCCCGCCTTCGTTGGCCTGGCCAACTGGATGATACCACTGATGGTGGGTGCCCCGGACATGGCGCTGCCACGGATGAACAACTGGAGTTTCTGGCTGCTGCCCTGCGCCTTCCTGATCCTGGTCTCCACGTTGTTCATGCAGGGCGGGGCGCCAAACTTCGGCTGGACCTTCTACGCGCCACTGTCGACCACCTACGGTCCACCGAGCACCACCTTCTTCATCTTCGCCGTTCACATCATGGGTGTGTCGTCGATCATGGGTGCCATCAACGTGATTGCCACCATCCTGAACATGCGGGCACCGGGCATGACTCTGATGAAAATGCCCCTGTTCGTATGGACTTGGCTGATCACCGCCTTCCTGCTGATCGCGGTAATGCCGGTTCTGGCTGGCGTGGTCACTATGATGCTGATGGACATCAACTTCGGCACCAGTTTCTTTGATGCCTCCGGCGGCGGCGATCCGGTCCTGTTCCAGCACGTGTTCTGGTTCTTCGGACATCCCGAGGTTTACATCATGATTCTGCCGGCCTTCGGCGCGGTATCCCATATCATTCCGGCGTTCTCCCGTAAGCCGCTGTTTGGCTACGCGTCCATGGTCTATGCGGTGGGCGCTATCGCGTTGCTGTCGTTCGTGGTCTGGGCTCACCACATGTTTACTGTCGGTATTCCCATCGCCGGCCAGTTGTTCTTCATGTACGCAACCATGCTGATTGCCGTGCCCACCGGGGTGAAGGTGTTCAACTGGGTGGCCACCATGTTCCGTGGTTCGCTGACGTTCGAGGCGCCCATGCTTTTTGCGGTTGCCTTCGTCATCCTGTTTACCATCGGCGGCTTCTCCGGCCTGATGCTGGCCATTGCACCGGCCGACTTCCAGTACCATGACACCTACTTCGTGGTCGCCCACTTTCACTATGTGCTGGTGCCAGGTGCCATCTTCGGTATCTTTGCCTCGGCTTACTTCTGGCTGCCCAAGTGGACAGGGCACATGTACGACGAAACCCTGGCCAAGACCCATTTCTGGCTGTCTTTCGTGGGCATGAACCTCGCCTTCTTCCCAATGCACTTCCTCGGCCTGGCGGGTATGCCGCGACGCATTCCTGATTACGCACTGCAGTTTGCCGACTTCAACATGGTATCCAGTATCGGTGCCTTCATGTTCGGTGCTACCCAGATACTATTCCTGGTTATCGTGGTCAAATGCGTGAGAGGTGGCGAGAAGGCCCCTGCCAACCCATGGGATGGTGCAGAGGGCCTGGAGTGGACGGTGCCTTCTCCGGCGCCCTATCACACTTTCTCGACGCCGCCGGAAGTGAAGTGAAGCTGGGCCTGACTGGCAATTACAATAAACGATAACGGATAAGCCATCGGAGATTGTCATGGCGGAAAACCAGACGTACTACGTTCCAGAACAGAGCAAGTGGCCGATTGTGGCCACCGTGGGCCTGGGGGTCACCCTCTATGGAACCGCCTCTATCATGGTGAACAGCAACCAGGGTGAAAGCACCACCGGCGCCTGGCTGATGTTCTTTGTGGGCGCCGCCATCATGACCTATATGCTGTTCGGATGGTTCGGCGCTGTCATCAAGGAGAGCCGGTCGGGATTATACAGCCCACAAATGGATCGCTCTTTTCGGTGGGGAATGAGCTGGTTCATTTTCTCGGAAGTGATGTTTTTTGCAGCCTTTTTCGGGGCCCTGTTTTATACCCGTGTGTTTGCGGTGCCCTGGCTCGGCGGTGAGGGTGATCGCGGTAGCTCGAACATGCTTTGGGAGGGCTTCCAGGCCACATGGCCACTGATCAATACGCCCAACCCCGAGGCCTATCCACCGCCGGAAGGTACGATAGGCCCTTGGGGCCTGCCGCTGATTAACACCATTCTGCTGGTCACGTCGTCCTTCACAGTGACGGTTGCCCATCATGCATTGAAGGAAGACAACCGCAAAAAGGTCAAGACCTGGCTCGCTACCACCATTGCTCTGGCTCTGGTTTTCGTGTGTGTCCAGGGGTACGAATACGTTCACGCCTATCAAGACCTGGGTCTGACACTTCAGTCAGGCATCTATGGCAGTACTTTCTTCATGCTGACGGGCTTTCACGGCGCCCACGTGATCTTGGGCACCTTGATGCTGGTGATCATGCTAGTACGCATACAGAAGGGTCATTTCACGGGTGACAATCACTTCGGGTTTGAAGCCACGTCCTGGTACTGGCATTTTGTGGACGTGGTTTGGCTCGGACTCTTCGTTTTTGTCTATGTAATCTGAATGTAGTGGTCAGCAGTGATCAGGAGTGATCAGGGGGTCGGATTCAGGGTCAGGCCCCCTTGCCACAGTGAAATCAGGATCACGGCCAGCAGCATCACGCTCAGTGCGACCCGCAATGCCAGGGAATTCAGGACACGGTTCGTCTTCCCGCCATCCTTGATCAGGAAAAACAGCCCGCTGAACAGGCTCACCAGAACCGCCAGCATAAGTACGACAATGAGAACCTTCAGCATGAAAAATCCTGTTTACGGGAATATTGGTCAAGAAACCACTATAGCAGAGCATGTCTGATCCGGCTGATCAATCCCGCCGGCGTTGGCACTTTGATTGGCGGCTGTTGCTGTTCGCCGGGCTGTTCCTGCCCCTGCTTGTTGGCCTCGGGGTGTGGCAACTGGACAGGGCCCAGGAAAAGAAGGCGCAACTGGCCCAATGGCAGCAGGAGGCAGGCAGCCTTGACTGGGAACAACTGCAGGCCTCCGGCCTGAGAGCCGGTCAGCCAGTTCGAATTTCCGGCCGTTATGGCAAGACTTCGTGGCTGCTCGACAATCGCACCCGTGATGGTGCACCGGGGTACGAGGTGCTGACGATGTTCCTTCCTGAACAGGGCCGGCCGGTGGTGGTGAACCGTGGCTGGATTCAGGCCCCCAGGAGACGGGACCAACTGCCGCAAATCAGCCGGCCTGAAGGTGAGGTCCGCCTGCAGGGACGCCTGAGCGAGTTTCCTGAGCCGCCGGTGCTGAAGGACGTGTCACCAAACGATGGCGACTGGCCGCGCAGAATACAGTCTCTCGCCCACCAACAGGCGCGGGAGCTTGAGACTGAGGTGGTCGGCCTTGTGCTGAGGCTTGCCGGCCCGGAGCAGCCCGGCGCCTATCGTGCAGACTGGGCGCCGGACAGGATGGGGCCACAGACTCATTACGGATACGCATTGCAATGGTTTTCACTGGCCGCAGCACTGGTTATATTGACGGTGGTAGCGAGTTATCGCAAAACAGGAGCCAACAACGACAATGACAACGGCTGAGAAAATGGATCAGAATGAAAAGGAAGAGTCGATTTCCCCAGAGAAGGTCCGCCGCGGCCGGCGAACAGCACTGCTGCTCTTTGCCATCGGCTTTGGCCCGATGATTTTCGCCACCATCATGTACTACACCGGCTGGATGAACCCGACCGGGCACAGTAACAATGGCGAATTGATACAGCCCCCGGCGCCAGTAAGCCAGATGCAGATGGAAGGCGCGGACGGTCAACCTCTTGCCGATCGTTTCGGCCCCGAGGCGTCCGATCCGGAATGGATGATGATGGTGGTCTCAGGCGACTGCACCGCGAACTGCGAGGAGCTGCTGTATCGTGCCCGTCAGGTCAATATTGCCCTCGGCAAGAATGCCAACCGGGTCAACCGGTCTGCCTGGCTGGGCTCCGTGCCAGAGGACCTGTCTGCGCGCTGGGATGATGAATATCGTTCGATGGAACGCCTGACGGTTTCCGGGGATCGATCTCCCCAATGGCCAGCGGGTATCACGCCCGATCAGGAACCCCGTATTCTGCTGGTAGACCCCTTCGGTAATGTCATTCTGCATTATGGTACCGAGCACACTGGCAAAGACATGCTGAAAGACCTCAAGCATCTGCTGAAACTGTCCCAGATTGGTTAATGGTTATTGCCAGGAGATCCAGCGGTGAACGACATCCGGAACAACTCATCCCGTCATGCCCGCACCCTTGCGCGCTGGTCCCTGCTGGCGAGTCTGCTGGCAGTGGTTGTTATCATGCTCGGTGCCTGGACCCGGCTTGTGGACGCCGGCCTTGGATGCCCTGACTGGCCTGGCTGCTATGGGTTCCTGACCGTGCCCCAGGATGAGGCGCGGATGGCCATTGCCAATGCAAGGTTCCCCGATACCCCGGTAGAAGTAGAGAAAGGCTGGCCGGAGATGATCCACCGTTACGCCGCCGGTATTCTCGGGCTGGTCGTCTTCGGCATGGCCGGATTTGCCTTCCGGCACCGTCGTGAAGGATTACCCTATCGGTTGCCCCTGTTTATCGCCTTTTTCATTGTGCTTCAGGGCGCGTTCGGCATGTGGACAGTTACCCTGAAACTCTGGCCCCAGGTGGTTGCCCTGCACCTGCTGGGGGGCTTTACCACGCTGAGCATGCTTGTCCTGCTGACGCTCCGGCTGCGTGGAACACGACAACAGGCTGATGCGGAGCCCGCGCCTGCCGGACGGAACCGTTTCCGGCCCTGGCTGTATGGTGGCCTCGCGCTGGTGGTCATGCAGATAGCCCTGGGCGCCTGGACCGCCGCCAATTATGCCGCGGTAGCCTGTACTGACCTGCCCACCTGCCAGGGTGAGTGGTGGCCTGCCGACATGGACTTCGCACACGGGTTTGATGTGACCCAACACGTGGGCCCGAACTATCTTGGGGGTCAGCTGACGGCGGACGGACGGGTTGCCATTCATGTTACCCATCGCCTTGGGGCCGTGATTGTACTTGCGTACTTCACGGTGTTTCTGGCATTACTGTGGCGCAGAACCAGACACACACCCATGGTCCGGCATGTGCAGCTGGTAGCCGTGGTGCTGGCAGCGCAGATCGTGCTGGGTCTGGCGAACGTCGTGTTTCACATTCCCCTATCGGTGGCGGTGGCGCACAATGCAATGGGTGCGGGACTGCTGCTGGCAGTAATCAACCTGCTCTGGCGTTTTCACCGGCAGGGTCTGCCGCAGCCAGCGGGCGTAACACATACAACAACAATTGAACGAGAGGTGACGGCATGAGCGAGCGTATTGAGGCGCTGCCGGCGCAGGGCACGACCAGCGGATCCGGTTCCGCAATGATTTCCTGGCGTGACTTTCTGGAGCTGACCAAGCCCACAGTCGTGGCGATGATGATTCTCACCTCGGTCATTGGCATGCTGCTGGCCACTCCGGGCGTGCCGGGCTGGGAGGTGCTGCTCTATGGCAACCTTGGTATTGCCCTGCTGGCGGGCGCAGCTGCCGTGGTGAACCACGTGGTGGACCAGAAAATTGATACGGTGATGGCCCGCACCCGCAAGCGGCCCGTTGCCACCGGAAAGATTTCTCCTCTCGACGCATTGACGTTTGCGACCGTGCTGGCGGTAACCGGCATGGTGGTTCTGCTCTGGCAGGTGAATGCCCTCACCGCCTGGCTTACCCTGGCTTCCCTGGTCGGGTATGCCGGCGTCTATACCCTGTTTCTCAAACGCATGACGCCCCAGAACATCGTGATTGGCGGCCTGGCCGGGGCCATGCCGCCCTTACTGGGCTGGACAGCGGTCACCGGCCAGATTGAAGGGCATGGCCTGTTGCTGGTGCTGATCATCTTTGCCTGGACTCCGCCGCATTTCTGGGCGCTGGCGATCCACCGCAAGGAAGAATACGCCAAGGCAGGTATTCCGATGTTGCCGGTTACCCACGGCAACAAGTACACCGAGCTCCATATCCTGCTGTATACGCTGATGCTGCTTGCGGTAAGCCTGCTGCCGTTTGTTACCGGCATGTCGGGAATGATTTACCTGGTCGGGGCACTGGGGCTTGGTCTGCGGTTCCTGCAATACGCCGTGCGCCTGCTCAGGGGCGATGATCGCCGGGTAGCACTGAACACCTTCAAATACTCCATCACCTACCTGATGGCACTTTTTGTGGTGTTGCTTGTCGATCACTTTGTATATTTCTGATTGCTGATTTACCGGAGATTTCATGGACCGTTCGATTCGCCTGACGCTGATCACCCTGCTGCTGGTTATCATGTTGATCTTCGGTCTGGTGGTCGGTCGTCAGGTGCTGGTGATTGGCAACGAGGAGCCCGCTCCGGCTCCGGAGCTCAGTGAGATCAACGCCTACGTCTACGAGCAGGGCCGTGAGCTTGCCAATTTCGAACTGGTCGACGAACACGGCAAAACGGTGACCCGGGAAAGCTTGCGCGGACAGTGGACGTTTGCCTTTGTAGGCTACACCAACTGCCCGGATATCTGCCCTGCCGCCATGGCAAGCCTGCGCAGAACCAATAACCTGCTGCCTGACCATCTGCCCCAGCCGGAATTTCTGCTTATCACCGCCGATCCTGAGCACGATACGCCAGAAAAACTGCGGGATTACGTGGGTTTTTTCGGGGATGACTTTCACGGCCTGACCGGCGACATAGAAACTCTGAGGGCGCTGGCTCGCAGCATGAATGCGGTGTTCTCGCACCGGCAGGTGGACGGTGAGCTGCTGGTGGACCACAGTGGTCATTTTACCCTGATCAATCCGGAAGGCGAAATGACGGCCGTGCTGCAACCGCCCCACAACCCTGAAAACCTGGTCAAGGCTTACGAAAAGATTTACCAGTGGGCCCGGGCCAATCATCCGCGGGCCTCACAATCCTGATGGGTCGACGGGCTGCGCCTTAAGTCACACTGACTTCCTGCTTTCGATGGCTTAAACTGCACGGTTTTCGCCAGAGGCCCTGTCATGCCGAATTCCAGCCAGTCCTCTACAGCTCCCCGGGAAATCTTCGCGGTGCTGGCCGCAGGGGCCATCCTGTTGTTGGTAACCCACGGCCTGGGCCGCTTTATCTACACGCCTTTGCTGCCCTACCTCGTGGACGATGGCCAGATTACAGCCGCCCAGGGAGCTTCGGTGGCCACCTGGAACTATCTTGGCTATCTGCTGGGCGCCCTGCTGGCCATCCGGTGGCATACCATCAGTCATATCCGAATACTGTTACCGACCGCCCTGGTGGTGCATCTGCTGACGACCCTGGCCATGGCGCAGACCGATCATCTGGCGGTCATGGCCACCGCGCGCCTGTTCAATGGAGTCGCCAACGGCATTGTATTTGTACAGGCGCCAGCCCTGATCCTGGAATGGCTGGTGCGACGCAACCGGGTCACCCTCAGTGGGCATATGTACATCGGCGTGGGCCTGGGCCTGCTGTTGTCCAGTGGTCTCGTCAGCTTCAGTGCAGGCTGGCTGGAAGGCAGTGAGCGCTGGTGGCCTGCATTGATCCTGTCAGTTCCCCTGGCCTGGTGGGCTACCGCGCGCTTGCTCAGACTCGAGGTGCCCGTGCAGGGTGAGGGCAAGAAGGGCGAAGGTAAAAAAGCCCCGGCAAAGTCTCCGTTGTTTGACCGCGCCAGCATACCCCTGTTTCTCTCCTATGCCGGCGCCGGGCTGGGCTACATCCTGCCCATGACCTTCCTGCCCTTGCTTGCCAAGGATCAGTTGCCTGCCGGGCACTGGTTACTGGACGGCGCCTGGTTCGTGGCTGCGGTGGTCACGATATTTTCGCCAGCGCTGTGGAACCGTCTTGGCGCAAAACTGGGTGATTTACCGGCGTTAAGGCTGAACTTCATCATCCAGCTTGCCGGCGTACTGGCAGCCGTGATCCTGCCCGGTGCAATTGGCCTGGTTCTCTGCGCGGTTCTGGTTGGCATTACTTTCGTAGGCACGGTGATGCTTACCCAGCGCATAGGTCGCGCCCTGCATCCCCACCAGGGCCCACGACTGTCGGCGGCGATGGTATCGCTGTATGGGTTCACCCAGATGGCCGGTCCCTGGCTCACCAAGCAATGGCTGGAAGCGGGCGGAACCCTGACCACGGCCTTTGGTATCGGGGTTGCGGCGCTGGCATTTGGTCTGGTGTTTCTGTTTTTTGTTCCGGCACCTGGCACGTGGCAGCCCTCTCAAGACTGACAGTTTCGGGGGCAGGAGCGGGGTGGCGGGATTATTTTCCCTGGGAATGGAACTCGCTGCGCTCAGACACCCATTCCTGGCGGAAAATAATCCCACCACCCCACTCTCAGGTAACTGGCAGTTGTCGCGACGATCAAGATAGGGGCATGATTCCCCCGTGCAACACAGAGCCAGACCGTAGTACGCTCTCTCGAAACCACCGGGTTACCTAAGGGCGTGGGGGCGTTTGTTTTTCAAGTGGAAAATGAACTCGCTTCGCTCAAACACCATTTTCTGTTTGAAAAACAAACGCCCCCACGCCCTTAGGTAACCCGACCAGTCTTGACCAAAGCCAAAAGCAAAAAAAAGCCAAACAATGCTCCCAATCAACCAGATAATTCCGGATCTCCTGCAAACACTGGAGTCCGAAACAACGGTCCTGCTCCAGGCCCCGCCGGGTGCCGGTAAAACCACCAGGGTGCCGCTGGCGTTATTGGAGGCACCGTGGCGGCAGGGTCGCAGGATTCTGATGCTGGAACCGAGACGGCTGGCGGCCCGGTCGGCGGCACGGTATATGGCCGGCCAGATGGGGGAGAAACCGGGCCAGACGGTGGGTTATCGGACGCGGCTGGATACGCGGGTGAGTTCGGCTACTGTGATCGAGGTGGTAACGGAAGGGATTCTGACGCGGTTGATCCAGAACGACCCGGCATTGGAGGCCTACGCTGCGGTTATTTTCGACGAATTTCATGAACGTTCGCTTCAGGCTGACCTTGGCCTGGCGCTGGTGCGGGAATCCCGTCAGGCGTTGCGGGAGGATCTGCGGGTGATCGTGATGTCGGCTACGCTGGATACCGCACCCATTGCCCGTTTGCTGGGTGATGTCCCGGTGCTGACCAGTGAGGGCCGGGCGTTTCCGGTAGAGGTGGCTTACCGGCCGTTGCCGCGCAATGGCCGGGTGGTGGATCAGGTGGTGGCAGTGATTCACGAAGCGCTGGCGGATCAGCGCGGGTCGCTGCTGGTGTTCCTGCCCGGTGCCGGGGAGATCCGCCGGGTGGAGAGGCAGCTTCAGGGGCAGGTGGCTGGTGATGTGATACTGGCACCGCTCTACGGCAACCTGAAGAATGAAGAACAGGACCGGGCCATTTCACCGGCCCCCGCGGGTCATCGCAAGGTGGTATTGGCCACCGCCATTGCCGAATCCAGCCTGACCATCGAGGGCATACGGGTGGTCATCGACAGTGGCCAGCAGCGCCGGGCGCTGTTCGATGCCAATAGTGGCATGACGCGACTGGTGACCGGTTGGGTGTCAAAGGCCTCGGCGGAACAGCGCAAGGGCCGGGCCGGCCGGATTGAGCCCGGTGTCTGTTACCGGCTTTGGAGCGAGGCCGCTCAGTTTGGCCTGGCGGAATTTACCCCGCCGGAAATACAACAGGCGGATCTCGCCCCTCTGGTGCTGGAACTGGCGCAATGGGGTGCCCGGTCCCCGGCGCAGCTGGACTGGATCGATCCGCCTCCGGCAGCGCACTGGCAGCAGGCGGTAGAGTTGCTGCAATGGCTGGACATGCTGAATGCCGACGGTGCTATCACCGGACATGGCAAGACGGTTCGGGATATGGGGGTGCATCCCCGACTGGCCCATATGATCCTCCGGGGCTGTGAGATCGGCCATGGTTACCTTGCGGCAGAGCTTGCGGCTTTGCTGGAGGAGCGGGACCTGGCCGGTCGGTCGGCCGGGGCTGATATGCAGGAACGGGTCCGGATACTGCGGGGCGAGGGCCCCAAACACGGTGTTGATGCCGGCAGGGTGCAGGCCATTGCCAGGGCTGTGTCGCGACTGGCTGGTAATCTGCAGCGGCCGCGCGCGATACCAACGGATGACGAGGTGGGCCGCCTGCTTGCCCTGGCCTACCCGGACCGGGTGGCCCGCAGGCGGCCCGGTGACGCTCCCAGGTATCAGCTCAGTAACGGCAGGGGCGCCGCGCTTCGGGACGGCGACGCACTGGCGCGACACCCATGGCTGGCGACGGCGGAACTGGATGGCAAGGCCAGGGAGGCTACAATCTATCTCGCGGCACCGGTCGATCCTGCGCTGCTGGAACAGGACCTGGCGAATCACATCCATGAAGAGGACGAAGCGGTCTGGGACGACAGGCGTGGCACGGTGGTTGCCCGCCGCGTCAGAAAGCTGGGACAGCTGGTGCTGGAAGAAACCGCCTTGCCGGCGCCATCCCCGGAACTGATGCAACAGGGGCTGCTGGCGGCCGTGCGCAAAAAAGGCCTCAATAGCCTGCCCTGGACGCCAGCCGCGGAACAGTGGGTGGCCAGGGTTGGCCTGCTGTCCCGATGCTTTCCCGAGGACTGGCCGGTTATCCATGAGCGTTGGCTGGCAGACAACCTGGAAACCTGGCTCGGGCCGTTCCTGGCGGGAATGAACCGCTGGACTGACCTGAACAAGCTTAACCTGGCCCAGGCCCTTGCGGGCCTGCTGGATTACCGGCAACAGCAGGCGCTGGAAGATCTGGCGCCGACACGCCTGACCATCCCGGCCGGCCAGTCCGTGACGCTGGATTACACCGCAGACAACGGGCCGGTACTGGCCGCCAAGCTCCAGGCTCTATTCGGCTGGACCAGCACCCCCACTGTTGCCGGCGGCCGGGTGCCGGTGGTTATCCACCTGCTGTCCCCCGCGCAGCGCCCCCTGGCGGTCACCGCGGATCTCGCCAGCTTCTGGCGCAATGCCTACCCGGAGGTGCGCAAGGACATGCGCGGCCGCTACCCGAAACACCCCTGGCCGGAAGATCCGCTTACCGCCGAGGCGAGTCAGCGAACTAAAAAACGCCCTGCTCGTTGATCCTGCCCGTCACCAGGGATGCCGGTATGGTTTCGAAATAGATGTTCCGTGGTGTAATCCAGTCACCCGCTGGCGCGTGTAATTCGCTGACCGGCATTTCTTCAAGAGACACGTCACTGGTGGCCTGATCGCTGTGCCTGAAGCTGTCTCCCAGCACCCAGAAAGGCTTGTGGTGGGCACGGGCAGCCAGGGCGAGCAGGCGGGTTCCACTCTTGTTGACGAAATGCCCATCCGCCAGCCAGGTATCGCAACCGCTGACCACCACATCCGCCCGGGGAACAAACAGCGCCATCTGGGCATCGGTAATGAGGGTGACCGGCACGCCAAGATCGTCAAGCGCCAGTGCCAGCTGGTGTCCCTCCATGCCGGGACTGCTCTGGGTGCAGATGACACAAAACCGGTGCTGCTCCCTGGCGAGCAAACGGAACAGCCCCAACACCGCTGAGCTGGCGCTGTGGGTCATGATCACGGCATTGGCGGGAATCTGCTGACGCGCGTGCTCAGCGATGGCGATACTGGCGTTTTCCAGCTCGCGGGTGACCTGGTCAACCGACGCCAGTGGGGTGTCACCATCCTCCAGCGCCGATTCCACCCTTGCCATGGCGTTGCCAATCACGATCATGCTGGGGCGAGCTTTACGGAGCTCCGCGAGCAGACCCTTAAGTTCCTCCGCGGCGGGATCTGTCGCCTCCACACAGGCCGCCAGCTCCCTGAGTGTATTCAGTGCCAGCTCAGTGGCGCCGGATTGGTGATCGTCCCGGAGCCTGTTCAGGAGTTTCTTTGCACTGTCGTCAAAACCGGCCATTGTCGCCACTCCCTGCCGTTCAAAACCCAAGGGTAGCAGCGAGCGCACCGGTTGTCCGCGGAGCTCAGTCAATCACCGTGCGGCTGGTTTCCAGGTAGCTTTCACCGTAGTTGGTAACCCCCTGGGAATCGGCGCTTTCTGAGGCCAGGTGGACTTCTTCCAGGGTAACCGCGAGCTGATCAAACTCCTTGTTAATGACACCAAGCGCATTTTCCAGGGTATAAGTGAGCTGATGAACTTCGTTCATGGCCTCCGGAGTCAGTTCTCCTTCCAGGATCTTCTCCAGCTTCTTGTTGTACTCCGAGAAATTGGCCACAGCTTCTTGCAGATTGGCTGACTCCTTGCCTTCGAAGTGCTCAACGTCATCGGCAAACGAGGCCAACGGCAAAGCCAGGACAGCACAGGTAAACAGCGCCATGGTTTGTTTTCTCATAACGTTCTCTCCTATTCGATATCACTAATGATAATAGTTCGCGTTCAAGGTTAGGGTAAGTTTGTTCTGGTGGCAATGATTTCTGTCAGTTTTTACTTTGGGCATTTGGCATTTGGCATTGGCTTGGGGCAAGACTGGGGATTTTGGTGGGGATTGGGGTGGTAGGGGTATTTTATTTTTCAATAAAGAAAATGGTGTCTGAGCGAAGCGAGTTCATTTTCATTTGAAAAATTAAACACCCCCATAGCCGTCCCCCAACCCATCAAGTCTTAACAGCCCAATAAATATTGCAACAAAGAAAAACCCGTATAAAATGCGACCAACTCAACCACGCACCGACCCACATGAAACTGGTTTCCTTCGATATTTTCCGCACCCTGGGTTTCCCGGACACCAAAATCCTCAAGCCCGAACAGTTCCTGGCCCACAAGGAACTCCTCAAAGAAGCAGACTGGGTTCTGTTTCCGGAGTACTGGCAGTTGAACGCGCTGGTTTACGGTCTTAAGTGCCGAGTGTTCCCCAGCCTTGCCAGTTACCGCATCGGCCACGACAAGGTCGAGATGACCCGCGCCTTCCAGGTGGTAGCTCCGGAGCACACCCCGTGGACATTGATTGAGGCCAACGGCCCCGAGGAACGACAGGCGGTTTGGGATGCCATGGTGCTGCCGTTCGTGGCCAAGTTACCGAAGGCGAGTATGGGCGAAGGGGTCTGGCTGATCGAGAACCGGGCCGATTGGCAGCGTTACTGTGAGCGGACCAGTGTTCTATATGCCCAGGAATACCTGCCGATTGACCGGGATGTGCGGGTGGTGATTGTCGGGGACCAGGTGGTGTCTGCCTACTGGCGGACGCAGGCGGACCAGGGGTTCTACAATAACGTGTCCCAGGGCGGACGCATTGATAACGGACCGGTGCCGCCGGTGGTAACGGATCTGGCGTTGCGGCTGGCACGGGACCTCGGTGTGGATCATGCCGGTTTCGACATTGCCCTGGTGGAAGGTCACCCCTACGTACTGGAGTTCAACCGGTTGTTCGGAAACCAGGGGCTGGGGAAAGGCAGTGATCTGAAAACGGCGATTCTGGACTACCTGCAGCAACACGCCGAGCCGGAAGATCCTGACGGGCCCACCGGGCCGGCGCCATTATGGCCGATAGCGGTGTGATTCCGGCTTGCGTTTCTGTCTCGCCATAGCGGCTGGGATTTATGGGTAGATATGCTCATATCCGGGCCTGAGGAAAAGCCCGATGATCGCGCAAAATCACCGGGGACCACCATCCATGACCGAGTCTGCCAACGCCATCATCGCTGATTACTACGACGCCGAGACCTTTGCCCGTATCAAGGCGTTTGCCGATACCAGGGAAACGCCCTGCGTAGTCATCGACACCGCCACCATCGACCGTCAGTACGACGAACTGGTGGAAGGCTTTCCCTATGCCAACGTCTACTATGCGGTAAAGGCCAACCCGGCCCCGCAGGTATTGACGATGTTGCGCGACAAGGGGGCCAGCTTTGATATTGCCTCTGTGTATGAACTCGAAAAAGTCATGGGCCTCGGTGTGACCGGTGAGCGCATCAGCTACGGCAACACCATCAAGAAAGCCAGGGACATCCGCACGTTCTATGAAAAGGGCGTGCGCCTGTTTGCTACTGACTCCGAAGCAGACCTGCGCAACATCGCCAAGGCGGCGCCGGGTTCGAGGGTGTATGTGCGTATCCTCACCGAAGGCACCCTGACGGCTGACTGGCCCCTGTCACGCAAGTTCGGCTGCCAGACCGACATGGCCATGGACCTGCTGATCCTGGCCCGCGACCTGGGCCTGGTGCCTTACGGTGTTTCGTTTCACGTGGGTTCCCAGCAACGGGAAATCGGCGCCTGGGATGCGGCTCTGGGCAAGGTCAAGGTGATTTTCGAGCGCCTGAAGGAAGAAGACGGCATCGAGCTGAAGATGATCAACATGGGCGGTGGTTTCCCGGCCAACTACATCACCCGTACCAACGACCTGAAAACCTACGCCGAGGAAATTCACCGTTTCCTGCGTGAGGATTTCGGGGATACCCTGCCTGAAATTATCATCGAGCCCGGCCGTTCCCTGATTTCAAATGCGGGCGTTCTGATCAGCGAAGTGGTACTGATTTCAAGGAAGTCGCGCACGGCATTGCATCGCTGGGTATTCACCGATGTAGGTAAATTCGGTGGCCTGATCGAGACTCTGGACGAGTCCATCAAGTTCCCGATTTACACTGAAAAATCCGGTGAAGGCGAAGACTGTGTGATCGCCGGTCCAACCTGTGACAGTGCAGACATTATGTACGAGCATCACAAGTACCCGCTGCCATTGAACCTGGCCATTGGTGACAGGATGTACTGGCTGTCTACAGGCGCCTACACAACGACCTACAGCGCCATAGAGTTCAACGGCTTCCCCCCGCTAAAGGATTATTATATCTAAGCCGGCGATAAGGACGTGGGGAGGGGGTAAGTTTTCCGCCAGAAATGGGTGTCTGAGCGCAGCGAGTTCCATTTCCAAGGAAAACTTACCCCCTCCCCGCGGCCCGGCAAAGCGTAGATCAATGGCACCAAAAAGGGTCAACCTTGGGCGTCGCTCTTTTGTCGTCTCAGGTCCAGGGTAAAGGTCAGCGGAAGGACCAGTAAGGAGTAGGCAATGATGAAGAATATGGCGTAGCGGGCGTCATTGCCCCAGTCAGCCAGTAATCCTCCGATCATTGGAACCGAAAAAGCCATCGTGTAGCCGACCAGAAAATTGCCCGCTGACAGTCGACCGGTTTCCCGGGATTCCACCAGTACCGGCGGTAATGCCACCAGTAAAATCAGCAGAATACCGGCTGTAAGACTCATAAAGGTCGCACTGGCGATGGCCCACCAGCCGGTAAAAAACAGTGTGCCAACTGTGCCAATAATGCTACAGCTGGCGGTCACGATAATGGGAAATTTCCGGCCCACCCAGTATCTGGCCATTTTCAACATTATCAGGGACGCGATCACCTGGGCAAAGTTGTACCAGAACAGGGCATCCGCCAGCATTTCAAAGTTGCCCTGCTGTTCCAGAAGATTGCCCATATAGGCGTTGAGGCCGAAGAACATGGAGCCGGACAGGCCCAGTAAGAGGCCGATTCTCAGGGTGAGCGGGTTTTTCCAGTCCGGTAACCATGAAGGTTTTCGTACCGGCCGTGACATTTCCCGCCGCGGCAGGAACAGGGCTGCGGCTACCAGTAAGCCGGGCAGGGACCAGGCCAGCAGAGTGGCTCGCCAGCTGTCATCCATTAATGGCATCAGCACCGGCAGGGTGATGCCGGCGCCGATGAATTCGCCCATCAGCATGCCGTTCATGTAGATGGCGGAGCCGATGGCGAGGTGATGCGGTTCCAGCCACCTCGGCAACAGGGCAGGCAGGGAGGGCTGCATCATCGCAATCCCCAGGCCCATGACGGCGCTGGTCAGCATCAGGGTGACGGTGTCCGGGGAGAGCCCGCGACCGGCGGAGCCTGCAACCATGATCACCATCGCCAGCGCCAGGGTATTCCTCGGCCCCATCCGTGCGATTGCCAGGGAGCCGGGCATGGAGCCGACGGCCAGCATCAGGATCGGCAGGGTGGTGAGTGCCCCCGTCAGCGCCTGGGAGAGCCCGAGTTCATCGCTGATAAACGGGGCCAGGGGCGGTGCCACCAGCACCGGTATGCGAAGGTAAACACCCGCCAGCCAAAGCAACACCGCCACCGGGAGCAGTTTGGCTGCCGGTGGCGGTGTTGTGTCCTGTGAAGCGTCAGCCACGGAGGCCGGGCTTAAACGTCGCTGGTGTCCAGAATGTAAGCGCCGTCCTTGTCATGGACTTCACGACCGGTGACGGGTGGGTTGAAGGCGCAGATCAGGCGCATGTCTTCGGTACCGCCGCGGAGCGTGTGGGGGTCGTTCTTGTCCAGAGCGTACAGGGTACCGTCGGAAATCTCGTGGGTTTCCCCCGTCGCCTTATCGAGAATGGTGCCGTTGCCGGCGACGCAGTAAACCGCTTCCAGATGGTTTTTATACCAGAGATTCAGTTCGGCCCCTGCCGGGATAATGGTCTCGTGAAACGAAAAGCCCATACCATCCTTTTTAAGCAGCATGCGGCGGCTGGTCCAGCCCGGCCCGGTTACTTCGCGCTCGGTGCCGATGATGTCCTCAACTCTTACAATCTTCATACTTATCCCTCGTTGTTTATGGAGCAGTTCTACAGTATACACATCCCGGTCAGGTTCGGTTCAACCGCCAATTGTCGTAGGCACTCATGGCCTGCTCAATGGCAGCGGTCAATGCCAGCCGCGTCTTGTCATCCAGGGCGCGCTGTTTACGGCAACGTTCAAAGGCCCGGTGGATGACCTGGCGGTTGGCCCTGTCCAGGTGCTCCAGCCAGTGGTTGTCCGCCGGTGCCAGATCCAGAAGTTCGCGACCGGCGTGATTGCGATGGCTGATATGCCACCAGTGATTTATTGCTCTACCTAATACAACATAGCCGAATTGGCTGTCCTGTACAGGGCCGAAGGTGGCGGTTCGGAGCCCGTTGGCCAGTACCCCGGTGTTGAGCACCGGCAGTGTCAGCCGGTCACCGTAAAAATAGCTGCCCGCGGCGCCAATCAATCCGCCCACCAGTGCACCAGCGCCGAAGGAGTGCCCCAGGGTCAGTGCATCCACCCCGGCTCCGCCTACGGCGCCGGCCCCGAAGCCGGCGGTTGCCAGGTAGCGGCGGTTCACGCCCCAGGCCTTGCGACTGTCTTCGCTGAACAGGTCGTGCTCGCTGTGCCACTCAAGCTCCGCTTCCTGGCGCTCCACCCGGTGGTGCTCATAGAGTCTTTCGATGGCGATCCGCAGGTGCTGTTCGCGCTTTCTCTGGTGGTGGTACCAGCTGGTTCGCAGTTGCCCGGCCAGCTCTTCGTCGGAGAGTTCGCTGGTCTGGAGTGTGGTCAGTGTGCGCTTCTCACGGAACGACATCATGTCTTCCAGGGTACGGCCAATCAGAGCGGCTGCCTGGGCCAGGCGCTGCCGTCGCTGGGCCAAAAGGAAGGCCGTTGCCTGCTCCAGTGGCTGTTCCCAGTCCGGCTCCAGCTGGCCAAAGGCGCGTAAAAGACTGATATGTTGCTCAAACGGAGCACTAACTGCATCGAATTTGCGCACAACCTGGAAGAACTGGCCGAGCGCCCGTACCCAGGTGTCACTGTAATCATCCTCGCCAATGCTGTTGATCAGTGCCAGGCTCGGCCGTCCCGTCCAGCGCAGAATGGTCATTTCGGCCTCATGCTGGGCACTGTAGGGCACAGAGCCGTCAACCACGTAGATGATTCCTGCGCCCTCGGTCAGTGGTGTCAGCAATTCACACTCGTCCGTGAATCCGCCATCGTCACGGTGCTGTACCACGAATGCCCGAACTGTTTCTGCCCTGTCCGAAGCCGATACACTGTGGGCTTCCAGCCATTCCAGAACCCGGCGCGGGCGCTGGAAGCCGGGGGTATCCACCAGGGTGTACAGGGTCTTGCCATCCACCGTCAGCGGGTATTCCTGGCGCTGACGGGTAGTTCCGGGTTCCAGGGCGATGGCGATGGCATCGTTCTGGGACAGGGTGGCCACAATGCTGGATTTTCCCTTGTTGGGATGGCCAACCACGGCAAAAACGGGGGCGGTCATTGGCGGTACTCGTCTTGCAGGGCGCGGTGTATCCGGGTTTCCGGTGAGATCATTTGCGGCGTGCTGACAACGATGCGGCTGTCTGCGGATCTTTCCGCAAAGCGCAGCCATTGGCTGAGCTGGTGGTCCGGTGGTGGCTGGTCCGGCCCTGCGGCCATGGGCACCAGCGCAATAAGGGTGGTTGCCGGCCAGGCTTTGCGGGCCTCGCGCAGGAAGTCCGCCAGTTCACCGGTGGGTGGCTCCCAGCTGCGGGTGATCACCAGGGCAGCAGGATTGCTGGCAGCACCGGCCAGCACCTGTCGGGCTGTCTGGATGACGCCGTTGTCATGGGCCAGGGAGGCGTTGCCGCCTGCAGCAAGAAGGTCCCGGTATCCGGCTGCCAAAGCGTCAGGGAGTTCCGGTTCGCCGACACCTGCCCAGCGGATGAGAACCTGTCCCGCGGGCAGCGGGTGCAGTTGCGCCGAGGTGCTGACGTCTGGCTGGTCTGCGGCGTCATTATGGCGGTTGCCGGTATCCAGTGTCGGGGTTTCCATGCGGTATTGCAGGGCGATCATGCCCGGGTGCCTTGCCAGTTCCCGGCGCGCACGGATGCCGGGATGGATGGCCGCCACCGCCAGCAGTACCACCCGGGGCAGGATGACATAGGTGATCCACACCATGGTCACAAAGGGCCACCAACGGCCCCAGAGCGCGGGATTATCGGTGCCATCCGTCTGGTTGCGGAAAAAACGGGTGGCGTTGACCAGCTCCCTGTCCGGAAACGCTGCCGGCCACAGGTTCTGCCAGGGCGTGGCCAGTGTCGCCAGCAGTTCATAATAGCTGTCTGCGCCGGTGTTGAGGGTGGTGCTCCAGCCAAAGGCAAGATCCTGTATCACCACCAGCACAAGTAAGGTCCCCAGCCCGGCCACGCCAAACATCAGTCCCCCGGTGTGGGCGGCCCGGGCCATCAGCATGGGTTGCAGGGGGCGGAGCGCATCCGGAGGACTGCCGCGGAAAAGTTTCCTCAGCAGCCACTGCCAGGGCTGCCAGCCGGCAAAGGCCTGCACCGTGGTAATCGCAGCCAGCAGGCACTGCAGCAGCACGAACGCCAGAATGACAGTGAGGTTGATTCTCTGGCCGCCGTCGTAAAACAGCAGCCCCAGCATGGCCAGTACGCCAGTGATCAGGCCCGCAAGTGCAAAGCCTGTGGTCAGGTGCCGCCAGCGGCGCAAGGGGTCGTCGGCGGCCACTGGCACGCGCAGTCTGCGAACATGCTGGAGCCACCGATCCGGATCAGGTGTCAGGCTGTTATCACGGCAGTCCAGGGCGAAACGGCGGTCCCGCCGGTGGAGGAACGCCGGCGACTGGTCGCTGTCACGCCGGACCTGTCTGTCGAACTCCAATAATCGTCGAATGGCGCTGTCTGGCATTGATTATCCTGGTGATCCGGGCGGTGAGAGCTTCTCCGGAATGCTAGGATAAGGGTATCCCATAATTCGGTGCCAGACATACCATGACCAACCATCTCATGAACCTCCGTCATGTTCCCGATGACGAGGCCGACGAAATCCGTGAACTGTTTGAAGCACACGATGTGCCCTACTACGAAACCCCACCCAGCCGTTGGGGCATCAGTATGGGCGGTTTTTGGGTTCATGATGACGATGAGGCCCGCCGCGCCAGGGAGTTGCTGGAAAATTATCAGCGCGAGCGATGGCAGCGTCAGCGTGAGATCTACGAGCAGGACCTGGCGGCGGGGCGCACAGGCGGAATCTGGTATCGGTTGCGGCAGAAACCGGTCAAGACCATTGCAGCCTGCCTCGCTATTCTGGTCATTCTGGCGCTGAGCATCGCTCCTTTCCTATCACTCTGATGGTTACTCGCTGACTGTCACCCGCTGATTCCCGCCCTGATCGCTCCCCTGATTGGCCCTGCTGTGCCGAACCAGAAAGTCTGTGGCTTTTTCAACGGCGTTACCGGCAGTGAGGAAGCTGGTGATATGGCCGCGCAGATGCATCAGGTACAGTTCGCTCTCCACGCCATGATCGGTCAGGCTGGCGCGGAACTCCCTGGCCTGGCTGACGGGAACCAGCATGTCCTGTGCGCCGTGGAACAGAAAGAACGGCGGCGCGCCAGCGGTGACGTGGGTAATCGGAGAGGCAGCCCGGTAGATACCGGGAATGTCCTGCTGTTCGCCATCAAGAAACTGGCGGATCAGCTTTCCCGAACCGAAGGCTCGGAGATCGCTGGGCAACCCGCCGGCGACAACCGCCACGGGGCGGGCATGCTTCCCACCGTGGGGCTGGTTTAACGGGTGCCGGGATTCTGCGACCAGGGCCATCAGGCTGGCCAGGTGGGCGCCGGAGGAGAACCCGAACGCACTGATGGCATTCGGGTCCAGGTCGTAGGCGTCGGCATGGTTGTGAAGCCAGTTCATGGCCACCTGCAGATCATACAGCTGCGCCGGGAAGGTATGCTCCGGTGCAAACCGGTAGTCGATGTTCATCACTGCAAAACCGCGGGCTGCAAGGTGCTCGGCAATCCACGTCATATCTTCCCGGGAGCGCCTTTCCCAGCCACCGCCATGCACCAGCAACACAGCCGGCAAGGGCGTGTGGCTTCCGGGCAGGTAAAGATCCGCCTGCAGGGCCTGGGGCCAGCCGTCCGGCGTGAAGGTGATGGCGGTCCGGGTACTGAAGCTGGTTTCGGGCGCTGATACGGCCTGCTCCGGTGCGTTCTGGTGAGACGCGCAGGCGGCCAGCAGGAGCGCTACGACAATCGGGGCCAGCAAACGTGGGGGGCTCATCGGTTCTCCGTCAGATTGAATGTTTTGCCATGTTATTACGACCAGGGCACATCAGCGGATGCCAACGGCAAGTATATGTCCGGAAAGTCAGACGGTGTCCGGATAGCAATACAGATAGCTGAAACATCGCCATTACCCAGCCCGTCGTGCTCCCTACCCCTCTTCTGCAGGCCATTTATTGTCTGGTTATCCGGACCCCAGTCTTTCCGATTTCCGTGGTGCCTTAAAATTAAGCGTATTATCAATGCCTTGTCATTTTGGCACAGGATGCGCATTGACCGGATCGTGTTTATTGAGGATCAGGTGCGGATTCCGGACTGAGCCGTCAACGGGCGGGCCGGTTTAGCTCCCGGTCGGCATTATTTGCCCCCTTTCCGGGGGAACCATATACTTCGTCACTGCCCCCGGTTCGCCGGGCGCCATGGATATTGCCATGTTTAACATCCAACCCGGTGGTACAGGGTACATGACCGAGCTGTTTAGTGAGACCAACAGGAATGGCCTGACCAGGGACCTGATCGAAGCCGTGTTTCCCATGTTTGAGGAGGCCAGCGCCGGTGCAATTGCGGTGGATCGGGAAACCCGCATTACCTGGATCAACAGCAGTTACTCTCACCTGCTTGGCCTGGGAGACCCCAAGTCCGTCATTGGTAAGCTGGTCCGTCAGGTAATCCCCCAGACCCGTATGCCGGAGGTGGTGGAAACGGGCAAACCGCTGTTACTCGATATCATGGAGCACAATAACCAGCAGCTGGTGGTGACCCGGTTACCCTTCTATGACGACGATGGTCACATAATGGGTGCTGTGGCGTTTGTTCTCTACGATGACCTGCAACCGCTGACCCCGCTGGTGGCCAAGTACCGGCGCCTGCACCAGGATCTGGCGGCAGCCCGCAAGGCATTGGCCAAAAAGACGCGGGGAACCCGCTACAACCTTGCCGATTTTGTCGGCGCCAGCCCGGCAGCGCTGGAGGTCAAGCGACGGGCCCGGCTTGCGGCCGGCCGTGACATGCCCGTGTTGTTACTGGGTGAGACCGGCACGGGTAAGGAAGTGCTGGCGCAGGCGATCCATGCCGTATCAACGCGCGCAGAGAAGCCGTTTGTGGGGGTGAACGTTGCCGCCATCCCGGACAACCTGCTGGAAGCCGAGTTTTTTGGCGTTGCGCCAGGCGCTTATACCGGGGCTGACCGCCGCACCCGTGAAGGCAAATTCCAGCTGGCCGATGGCGGAACCCTCTTCCTTGACGAAGTCGGGGACATGCCGCTGCCGCTGCAGGCAAAACTGCTGCGAGCGCTGCAGGAGGGGGAAATCGAACCCCTGGGCTCAAACAAGATCGCGACGGTGGATGTGCGAGTTGTTGCCGCCACCAGCCGCAATCTGGAAACCATGATTGCCACCGGGGAGTTCCGCTCGGACCTGTACTATCGGCTGAACGTGCTGGAGATACCCATACCACCGCTTCGGGACAGACTGGCGGACCTGGGCGTCCTGTGCGAAGCCTTGCTGGGCGAGATATGCGACGGTCAGGAGATGAGAGGGGAGATCACCGATGCCGGTGTGGCTGCATTGGGTGGCTATGATTGGCCGGGCAATATTCGTGAACTGCGCAATGTTCTGGAACGGGCGATGACCATGGGCGAGGATGGCGGTTTACTGGACGCTGACGCCATTTTCAAGGTTTTGCCCCGCAGTGGCACTCGACCGGTTTCTTCGCTGGTTTCGCAGCCAGTCAGGCCCCTTGCAAAAACCCTGGCAGATGCAGAATCCCAGGCCATTGAAGAAGCGCTGGTAGTGAGCCGCGGCAACCGGACCCGCGCCGCCAAGTTACTGGGCATCTCACGCTCAGTGCTTTATGAAAAATTGGCCAGAATGTCCTGAAATCAGGACATGTGTCCAGTTATCAGTACAAACCGCTACGACTGACGTCTATAGTTGTCCGGGAGTCCGCACACTTTTTTGGGTTCTGTCTTTTTAAAAATTTTTATCTTGTTGATAAATATAATAAAAAAATGATTGGCATGGAGTCTGCTGACTCCCGGCCGCAGGACGTCAGAACAACGCAGAAAACAAGGCTGGCGCTTTCGTTGGACCCGAAAATATTTTTTTGTCCGTCTCGTTTCCTGCGATGTCTGACTACACTCAGATCAGGCCTGTCGGGAAAATCCCTGTTGGCCGAATACAACAACAATGCTAGGAGACTTGCAAATGAAACTCTTCAAGGCCCTTACCGGTATCGCCGGTGCGATCGCCCTGACTACCGGATCGGCTGTCGCAGATGACCTGCGCTGGAAAATGCCGGTCGCCTTCGCTACCAATCTGCCCGGCTTGGGTTCACCTGCCGCGTGGGTAGCTGACAACCTCAACACCGCTTCCGATGGCAGCATCCAGGTTCGCGTCTACGAGCCCGGCAAGCTGGTACCAGCTTTCGATATCCTGCAGTCGGTTTCCGATGGCAAGGTCTCGGCCGGTTATACCTGGATCGGTTACGACCAGGGTAAGGTACCTGCGATTCCCCTTTTCGCGGCTGTGCCCTTCGGCATGAAGCCGTGGGCCTATACAGCCTGGTATTACTACGGTGGCGGCCATGAGATGCTGCAGGAAGTCTACGCTAACAAGGGCTTCGATGTGCACGCTCAGCTATGCGGCATTATCGGGCCTGAAACAGCGGGCTGGTATGCGGAGCCGATTGAGACACTGGAAGACTATGAAGGCCTGAAGATTCGCTTCGCGGGACTGGGTGGCAAGGTTCTGGAAAAACTGGGAGCCTCCGTTACCATGATGCCTGGTGGTGAGCTCTACCAGGCGCTGGAGAAAGGCACCATCGATGCCACCGAATTCTCCATGCCGGCCATTGACCAGCTCCTCGGTTTCGACCAGGTGGTCAAGTACAATCTGTTTCCGGGCTGGCACCAGCAGTTCACAGCCCAGTACATGCTGATCAACCAGGAAGAGTGGGACGCAACCACCGACGCACAGAAAGCAATGGTTGAGGCCTCATGTACTGCGGCGACCACGCTTGGCCTGGCCGAGGGTGAATACAAGAACGGCAAGGTGCTGGCGGAATTCCAGGAACAGGGCGTCAATGCTGATCAGATTCCCCGTGATGTTCTCGAAGAGCTGAAAGCGGTCACCGACGAAGTAATGGAAGAAGAAGCCTCCAAGGATGCCGACTTCAAGCGAGTTTACGAAAGCCAGAACGAGTTCATGGAAACCTATAAGATTTGGGACGAGCGCGCCTACGTTCCGTCCGATCTTTAAGGTCTAGGGCTGCCTTCGAGACACCGGTTCTAGTACCGGTGTTTTCTGATCAAGTCTGGATGGCCCTTCGGGGCCATCCTTGTTTTATAAACGGCATTCTGAGCGAGGAACTGCTGTATGACGATGTCAGATAAAGACTTGCCGCAGAGTGAGCGGGCATCGGTTTCCGACGCCCAGGAATTTCTTCATCATCACACGGAATTACCTACCACCCGGGTCAGTCGGGGTGTGGATCTAGTGATTTCCGGGATTGGCAAAACCGCGTCCTGGATGTGGCTGATTGTCACTGGTGTGATCATTTATGCCGTGATTGGCCGCTATGCCTTTGACGTGGGTTCTGTGACGCTGGAAGAAGTCCAGTGGCACCTGGCTGGCACAGGCTGGTTGTTGGGCCTGGCCTATACGCTGGTGGTTGATGGTCACGTAAGAGTGGATGTGCTCCATGAACGCCTGTCCCTCAAGGGCCAGGCCTGGGTTGAGTTGTTTGGCCTGATCTTTCTGTTGCTACCGTTTCTCGGGCTGGCAGTCTGGGAAATGTTCCCCTACGCCTATAGCTCCTGGCAGCAGGGAGAAACCAGTCAGGCACCTGCCGGGCTTCCGTACCGCTGGGTTCTCAAGGGCATCGTGGCATTGTCGTTTTCTCTTCTGATTCTGGCTGCACTATCCCGTTTGCTGAAAGTTACCGCACTGCTTTTCGGCTTTCCGAAGCCAATCCGGGTCGAGTCCGGGAATAACAAGAAAGAGGATGTGTCCTGATGGAGCTTGAAACGCTATTTGTAATCGGCATGTTCCTCACCTTCGGGGCGCTGCTGATGACCGGCTATCCTGTCGCCTGGGTACTGGGTGGTACCGCCGTAATCTGGACTGTGATTGGCGTCATCGCGGTGGAAAACTTCGGTGCTAACCTCTGGTTCGATTATCAGTCTTCAATGGGCCTCGTCCCCGAGCGGATATGGGATGTCGTAAACAGCGAAACCCTTGTTGCTCTGCCCATGTTCATATTCATGGGTATCATGCTTGATCAGTCCGGCGTAGCCGAGCGGCTGATGAACGCCATGGTCAAACTCTTTGGCGCGGTTCGCGGTGGCTATGCGGTCACCGTGATTGTCATCGGCGTACTGCTGGCTGCCACCACCGGTATCATCGGTGCATCTGTTGTGCTTCTGGGCATGCTTTCCCTGCCGGTAATGATGGAGAACAAGTACGACAAGGGATTTGCCGTGGGCACTGCCTGCGCCACCGGCACCCTGGGGATCCTGATTCCCCCGTCCATCATGCTGGTGTTGATGGCAGATCGGCTGGCAGTACCGGAGGCGTCGGTGGGCGATCTGTTTATGGGGGCGTTCTTCCCCGGCCTGATGCTGGGCGCCATGTACGTGGCGTATGCCATTATCCGTCCCATGCTGCAGCCTCACATTGCTCCGGTGCCGGCAGGTACGGAGAAAGTATCCTGGAGTATTGTCTGGGAAGTGGCCAAAGCGGTGGTGCCTACAGCTGCACTGATTCTGGGTGTGCTTGGTTCCATCTTTGCCGGTATAGCCACGCCGACGGAGGCTTCCGGCGTTGGTGCCCTGGGCGCTCTGGTACTGGCCCTGATATCGGGCCGCCTGAACCTGAAAGTGCTCAACTCCTCGATGCAGCAGACAACCCGCACAGCGGCTTTCATTTTTGCCATTTTCCTCGGCGCAACGGCGTTCTCCGTTGTGTTGCGTGGTCTGGGCGGCGACCAGGTCATCGAGGACGCACTGCTGGGGCTGCCGTTCGGTCCCTATGGCGTGATACTGACCATTCTGTTTGCGGTATTCCTGCTTGGTTTCTTCCTGGACTGGGTTGAGATTACCTTGATTATCCTGCCGCTGGTGGCGCCGGTGGTGCAGACCCTGGGGTTTGACCTGGTGTGGTTCACCATCCTCTTCGCCATGTGTCTGCAGACATCGTTCCTGACGCCGCCGGTAGGCTTTGCCCTCTTCTATATCAAAGGTGTCGCGCCGCCGGAAATCAATGTGATGGACATCTACAAGGGTGTTATACCCTTCATCATCATTCAGCTGGTGGGACTGTCGATCGTCTTCCTGGTGCCCGAGATCGCGACCTGGCTGCCCGGTGTGGCTTACGACTAAGGAGATAATGAAATGCGTCTAGAAAACCGAGTAGCCCTGATTACAGGGGCGGGCCGCGGAATCGGCCGAGCTATTGCCGAACATTTCGCCCGCGAGGGGGCCAGAGTTGCCGTTGCTGATCTTGATCTGGCAGGAGCCCAGGAGGTAGCCGACGCCATTGAAGCAAATGGCGGAAGCGCCATGGCCCTGGCGATGGATGTGACCAATGAACAGGCCGTGGATGAGGGTGTCACTGCCATTGTGCAGCGCTGGGGCGGCCTTGATATTGCCCTTGCCAATGCCGGCATCCAGCACATCGACCCCCTGCACAAACTGGCTTTTGCCGACTGGAGCAAGGTGATGAGCGTCCATCTGGACGGTGCCTTCCTGGTGACCCGCGCCGCGCTTAACCAGATGTACGCCGGTGGCGGCGGTACCATCCTGTATATGGGTTCCGTGCATTCGCTGGAAGCCTCGCCGCTGAAGGCGCCCTACGTGGCGGCCAAACACGGCATGCTGGGATTGTGCCGGGCCGTGGCGAAGGAAGGGGCCGAGCACGGTGTTCGCAGTAACATCATCTGCCCAGGCTTCGTCCGCACGCCGCTGGTGGACAAGCAGATTCCCGAGCAGGCGAAGGAACTGGGTATTTCCGAGGAGGAGGTGATCAGCAAGGTGATGCTGAAAAACACGGTGGACGGCAAGTTCACCACCCTGGAGGATGTATCGGAGCTGGCAGTGCATCTGGCGGCCTTTCCCTCGGCGGCCCTGACCGGCCAATCCATTGTGGTCAGCCACGGCTGGCATATGCAGTAAGCAACAGGAGAGACGGATGAGCAACACAGAACAGTCACCGGTAGTCTGGTCTCCCTCGGAAGACACGCTGAAAAATTGCCAGATGGGGCGTTTCCAGACCTGGCTGGAGCAACAGGGGTTGGGCCCGTTTGCCGATTACCATGCCCTGCATCAGTGGTCGATTGATGATCTGGACACGTTCTGGCAGAAGGTCTGGGACTATTGCGGCCTGGTATGCGACACCCCGGCCGAAAAGGTGCTGGGCAAGCGTGAGATGCCCGGCGCCGAGTGGTTTCCGGGTATGAAACTCAATTTTGCCGCGAACCTGCTGCGGCTGGCCGAGGGTGACCACGCTGATCATGAAGCGGTCGTGGCCTATTGCGAAACGCGCCCGGTTTTGCGTCGTACCTATGCGCAACTGAAAGCCGATACCGGGGCGCTGGAAGCCTTCCTGCGCCAAAAGGGCATCAAGCAGGGTGACCGGGTCGCCGGCGTGGTTACCAACGGCTACGAAGCCCTGACCGGCATGCTGGCTGCCACCAGCCTTGGCGCGATCTGGAGTTCCGCGTCCCCGGATTTCGGCGTTGGCGCTATTCTGGACCGTTTTGGCCAGATCGAGCCTGCGGCGCTGATCGTGGTCAATGGCTACGGCTACGGCGGCAAGGTCTTCAGCCGCCAGCACGATTTTGCCAGCCTGATAGACGGGCTGCCAACACTGCGTTGTGTGGTCAGTATCGAACAACTGCCGGGCGAGCCTGCGATCGCCGGTGACAAGGTCACCCACTGGGACGATGCCCTCGCCGAGGGCGCGGGCCAGGCGCCTTCCTTCACCCCGCTGTCGCCGGATCACCCGGTGTATATCCTTTATTCCTCGGGTACCACCGGCAAGCCCAAGTGCATCGTCCACGGCAATGCCGGGCTGTTGGTCAATCACGCCAAGGAACTGATGCTCCATGGTGACGTGGGCCCGGATGACCGCTTCCTCTACTTCACCACCTGCGGCTGGATGATGTGGAACTGGCAGGCTTCGGCCCTGCTCACCGGCGCCGCCGTCATCACTGTCGACGGCTCCCCCGGTTACCCGGACCTCAACTACCTTTGGCAGGTGGTCGCCGACGAAAAAGTCACCCACTACGGCACCAGTGCCCGCTTTATTGCCGGCTGTCGCAAGGCCGAACTGGCCCCGGCGAAAACCCTGGACCTGAGCGCTTTGCGCGTGGTCTTTTCCACCGGTTCACCCTTGTTGCCGGAAGATTACGACTGGGTTTACAGCGATGGTTCCCCTGACGTGTTGCTGGGCTCTATCGCCGGCGGCACCGACATCTGCGGCTGCTTCGTGGGCTCCACCCCGCTGCTACCGGTACGCCGTGGGGAAATCCAGTGCCGTTTCCTGGGCGTTGACGCCGCAGCCTACGGTGATGATGGCAAACCGGTCAGCTCTGGTCGCGGTGAGCTGGTATGCCGACAGCCCCTGCCGTCCATGCCGGTGTGCTTCTGGGACGACCCCGGCAATGAGCGCTACCATGCCGCCTACTTCGATACCTTCCCCGGTGTCTGGGCTCACGGTGACTTCATCGAATTCACCGAACACAGCGGCGCCATTATATACGGCCGCTCCGATGCCACACTCAACCCCGGCGGCGTGAGAATCGGCACCGCTGAGATCTACCGCCAGGTGGAAACCGTGGCCGAGGTAAAAGACAGCCTGGTCGTCGGGCGGCAGATCGAGGGTGATGTGGAAGTGGTTTTGCTGGTAGTGCCGGCTGAGGGCGAGGCCCTTACCGACGAGCTCCAGAAAAACCTCAAAACCCGCATCCGCCAGGGCGCCAGCCCCCGCCACGTGCCGAAGCACATTATCGAGGTGCCGGACATTCCGTATACGCGCAGTGGCAAGAAGGTTGAACTGGCAGTGGCCCGGCTGATCAACGGTTCATCCAAAGCAGATAACCGCGATGCACTGGCGAATCCGGAGGCGTTGGACCGGATTGGCAAGTGCCTTGATGAGGCGGGATTGTTGCCGAAGGGGTGAGTCTGCCGAGCGCTGGAGGTGGGACCCACCTCCAGCGCGATACTCCCGAATCAAGCCGTGGCCTAAATGTCCGAAAGTTTCGTAAATTCCTGCCTTTTCATCGTTCTGTAAAGGGTTTTGGCGCATTTTTAGTCGGTTCTAATACTAAGATCGTAACCGGAAATCGCAAAAAAATGCTATCTTAGTAGCCCTATCAAAAGTTCCCGAATCAGTCATTGCTCAGGTCGGGCGTTCACAAGACACCTGACCCTGCCATGACCGTCCTGAACTCACTCAATAGCCTGAGGACGAAAATGACGTCATCCAAAGCAAAGATCATCTACACCCTGACGGACGAGGCCCCAGCCCTCGCGACCCGGTCACTGCTCCCTATTCTCGAAACCTACGCCAAGCCCGCGGGCATCGAATTTGAGACCAGCGATATTTCCCTCGCGGCGCGTATTCTGGCGTTGTTTCCCGATTACCTTGAGGAAGACCAGCGAGTTCCGGACGACCTCAAGGCACTGGGGGATTACACCAAGGATCCTGAAGCCAATATCATCAAGTTGCCCAACATCAGCGCCTCCATTCCTCAGTTGCGGGCGGCCGTTGAGGAGCTCAGAGAGCAGGGTTACAAGCTTCCCGAGTTCAAGGAAAACCCGCAGACCGACGAAGAAAAGGAAATCCACGCCCGTTACTCCAAAGTCCTGGGCAGTGCCGTTAACCCGGTATTGCGGGAAGGCAACTCAGACCGTCGCGCCCCGACAGCGGTGAAAGCGTTTGCCCGCAAACATCCCCACACCATGGGTGAGTGGAGCCCGGCGTCACGCACCCACGTGGCCCACATGCGCGGTGGCGATTTCTATTCCAACGAGCAGTCAGTAACCCTCGACAAGGCTACCACTGCTCGCATCGTCTTCGAGAATGCCAACGGCGAGCAGACCATACTGAAGAGCGAGTTGCCATTGCAGGATGGTGAAGTGCTGGACGGCATGTTCATGAGCTGCAAGGCCCTGCGCAAGTTCTTCGAAGACTGTATTGAAGACTGTGAGAAAACCGGCGTGATGTTCTCCCTGCACGTCAAGGCGACCATGATGAAGATCTCCCACCCGATCGTATTCGGTCACGCGGTGAAGATTTTCTACAAGGAGCTTTTTGACAAGTACGGCGAGCTTTTTGACGAACTGGGTGTTAACCCCAATAACGGTCTGTCCAGTGTGACCGAGAAGATCAAGCAGCTGCCGGAATCCAAGCAGGAGCAGATCCTGGAAGACCTGCACGCCTGTTACGAGCACCGCCCGGAAATTGCCATGGTGGACTCGGTGAAAGGCATTACCAACCTGCACGTGCCCAGTGATGTGATCGTGGATGCCTCCATGCCGGCGATGATCCGTAACTCCGGTAAGATGTGGGCCCGGGACAACAAGCTCAAGGACACCAAAGCGGTGATGCCGGAGAGCACCTACGCCACTATCTACCAGGAAGTGATCAACTTCTGCAAGACCCACGGCGCCTTTGATCCAACCACCATGGGCACCGTGCCCAACGTTGGTCTGATGGCCCAGAAGGCCGAAGAATACGGCTCCCACGACAAGACCTTTGAAATCAAGGAAGACGGTATCGTTCGTGTCATTGCCGAGGATGGCACCGTGCTGACCGAGCACAAGGTCGAGAAGGGTGATATCTGGCGCGCCTGCCAGACCAAGGACCTGCCGATCCGCGACTGGGTCAAGCTGGCGGTGAATCGTGCCCGTGCCACCGGCATGCCGGCGCTGTTCTGGCTGGACGACGAGCGCCCCCACGATGCTGAGTTGATCAAGAAAGTGGAAATGTACCTGAAGGAGCACGATACCGAAGGGCTGGAAATCCTTATCAAGTCTCCGGTACGCGCCATTCGCTGGACCATGGAGCGGCTGATCCGTGGCCTGGATACCATCTCGGTCACCGGCAACGTGCTGCGGGACTATCTCACCGACCTGTTCCCGATTCTGGAACTGGGCACCAGTGCCAAGATGCTCTCCATCGTGCCGCTGCTCAATGGCGGTGGTCTTTACGAGACCGGTGCCGGCGGTTCCGCACCGAAACATGTTCAGCAACTGCTGCAGGAAAACCACCTGCGCTGGGATTCGCTGGGTGAATTCCTGGCAACCGCGGTTTCCCTGGAAGAGCTGGGCGAAAAGCAAAGCAACGAGCGTGCCCGCTTGCTTGGCCTGACTCTGGACAAGGCCACCGAGCGCCTGCTGGAGAACAACCAGTCACCGTCGCGCAACACCGGTGAGCTGGACAACCGCGGCAGCCATTTTCATCTGGCGCGGTACTGGGCGGAAGAACTGGCAAGCCAGGACGACGACAAGGAACTGAAGGCCTTCTTCGAGAAGTTGTCAAAGCAACTTGAAGATAACAAGGACAAGATCCTGGAAGAAATGAGCGTGATCCAGGGTCATCCGGTCGACATCGGTGGTTACTACCATCCGCCGGCCGAGAAGGTCTGCAAGGTCATGCAGCCGAGCGAGACTTTTAACAAGATCCTGGCCGATGCCAAGGCCTCGGTGAAGTGATCCAGAGTTAGGCTGGCCGGGGGGCTTAACCCGGCTGACTAAAAACCGGACAGCTCGAAAGGGCTGTCCGGTTTTTTTTGGCTGCGCGCGGCGGGAACGTAAGGATTTGCAATGAAACCTCGACGCGTCGTTCCCCAGTGACTAACTTCAGGGTATGTCGTAATCTTTAAAGTTCTTTTGATGTGTGGACCACCAGGGACACAGCTGAAATCCGGGAATATAAGCTTCAATGGACACACTGAAAGGGCGTCACACGCCCCTGCGCCGATCCTTGTGGGCTGTCGGCGTCTATCTGCTGGCGGGCGGGTTATGGATTACCTTTTCGGATTATCTGGCCGGGCAATGGTTTCCCGATCCGGAAACGTTGAATCGGGTTCAGACCTACAAGGGCATACTGTTTGTTCTGGTAACGGCGCTGGTGCTGTTTCTGGCACTGATGCGGCAGTTCAGCAGCGACCGGACCATATTGTCACTGCATCACCATCAGCGTGAAGAAATTCGGGAGCTCAACCAATTCCGCGAAAGCGTGATAGAGCGGGCAAATGTCTGGATCAACGTGCTCGACCCCTCAGGCCGCATTGTGCTCTGGAATACGACCGCTGAGGAGATCACCGGTTACCGCCGTGAAGAGGTTCTCGATTCAGACCGGATCTGGCAGTGGCTGTATCCGGATGCCGATGACCGGGCAAGAAACCGTGCCCGGGCGGAGGAAATACTCCGGGATGAGGGCGAACTGGTCGGTTATGAGAGCTGTATTACCACCAGGGACGGGCGTCAGCGCCGGATATCCTGGAATGCCCGCAGCCTCAGGAATGAAAATGGCGAAAAAGTCGGTGCGATAGCGATTGGCCAGGATGTCACTGATCTTCGCGAGGCGGAAATGACCATCCGCCAGCGCGAACGCCAGCTGTCGACGCTTATGGATAATCTGCCGGGTATGGCATACCGGTGTCGCTACGATGACCATTGGACCATGCTGTTCGTGTCCAGTGGATGTCGTGAACTGACCGGATACGAGCCCGATGAGTTGGTGAACAACCACAGGGTCAGCTACGCCGAACTGATTGCCGATGGCGGTAATGGAGGTGTCCTGCGGGCGGTGGAGTCGGCGATTGGCAACGCCGAGTCGTTTTCCATCGAGTATGCCATTGATCGCAAGGATGGACGGCGTATATGGGTCTGGGAGCGGGGTAGAGCGGTTGAGGATAATGGTGATCTCGTGCTCGAAGGCATTATTCTTGATATTTCCGATCGCAAGAAGCTGGAGAACGAGCTATCGGAGCTGGCGACGCGTGATCCACTGACGGGTCTGTTTAACCGCCGTGAAATGACCCGGCTGCTGGATGAGGAAGTGGCGCGTGCCAAACGCTATGGTCGTGCCTTGTCGCTATTGTGGATCGACTTCGATCACTTCAAGGAGATTAACGATGAGTACGGCCATGCGGCCGGGGACTCGGTGTTGAAAGCCACCAGCGCACTGCTGGCGGACAGTGTCCGCAGCGTTGATGTGATCGGCCGTTTCGGAGGGGAGGAATTTGTTATTCTGCTGCCGGAAATGGATCGGGCGGAGGCATGGGAGACCGCCGAACGCCTCCGCACCCTGATCAGAGAAACCCCGCAGCCCCTGGGAGATGGCAGAACGGTGCCACTGACCATCAGCATCGGTGTGTCGGTGTTTCCGGATCATGGCACTGATTCACACACTCTCTGTGCCGAGGCCGACAGGGCGATGTACCAGGCCAAATCGAGCGGCCGCAACCGGGTGGTTCTGGCGCCCCTGGTCCAAGAAGCCCATAATCCGTAGTTAACTATCACAACCAGAGGTTAGCGATGAACCGACTTGCCCGCCGAGCCCTTCATACCTGTGCCGTCCCCAGTGACCTGGCCTCCGTTACCAGCCGTGATGTGGACGGTGAGCGGCCGGAACGGGTGGGTGTGAGCCCGGAAGTCGTCGAAGACATCTGGCGCAGCGTCGAGAAGCTATACCGCACCGGTGTGCATCCGGGGTTACAGTTGTCAGTCAGGCATCGGGGCGAGCCGATTCTGCATCGTGCTATCGGCCATGCCACGGGTAACGGGCCCGGCGATGGGCCCGGCGCGATAAAAGTGCCCATGACCACAGATACCCCCATCTGCTATTTTTCCGCCTCCAAGGCGGTGACCGCCCTGTTGATGCATATCCTGGCAGAGCAGGGACTGGTTAACCTGATGGACCCGGTGTCCTACTACTGTCCGGAGTTCGCCGGTGGCGGCAAGCGCACCATTACTGTCCACCAGATTCTTTCCCATCGCGGCGGTATTCCCGCGATTCCCCGGGAGACACCGATCGACGTGCTCTGGGACCGGGATGAAATCTGGCGGTTGTTGTGCGAGGCAAAACCGGTGGGAGTCGACGGTGCCAAGGTGGCTTACCATGCCATTACCGGCGGTTTCGTGTTGCAGCGGGTGCTGGAAAAAGTCACCGGCAACACGATCGAAGCCTTTATCGACCGTTATTTGCGCAAGCCCATGGGCATGCGCTGGTTTACCTATGGCATAGCCCCGGAACACGTCTCGGAGCTGGCCACTAACTACGCCACTGGCCCGACGCCGCGCTTTCCGGTGTCCTGGGTTGTCAATCGTGCCCTCGGTGGCGATATCCGCACCGTTGAGCGGGTGGTGAATGATCCTCGCTTCCAGGAGGCGGTGATTCCGGCCGGTAACCTGTGTGGAACGGCGGAGGAGATGGGTCGGTTTTTCCAGATGATGCTCAATGGGGGCGTCTGGAACGGCAAGCGGATCTGCAGCGAAATGACCGTCAGGCGGTGCGTTCAGCAATTTGGTTCATTGCAGATTGACCGTACCATGATGATCCCCATGCGCTTCAGCGCGGGCATGATGCTGGGTGGAAATCCCCTGGGCTTATGGGGGCAGAGCAGCCGTTATGCCTTTGGCCATGTGGGACTGATCAACAAATTATGTTGGGCAGATGCCGCCCGGGATATATCCGTGAGCCTGCTCAACACAGGCATACCGATTGTGGGGCACCATATTCCCGCCCTTGCCCGGTTCATCTACACCGTATGTGATCGTTTCCCCCTGATCCCGGAGAGTCAGAGACCCATGGTAGCCGCCTGAAAGGGACCTACATGGTGGCCAGCTGTGCCTCGAGAATGCCCAGTACTGATGACAGGATATCGCGGAAGTCTGTCAGTGTCTGGGTTCTCTGGATAACGTCTTCCCGGTTTTCGTCGAGCCGCTCCAGCTTGGGCACCACCCGTCGAATACCTTCGGTAATGACTTCGTAGGGGTAGTGGTGGTCCATGATGCTGAGCTTGTTCATCTCCGCCACTTCCTGGCTGAAGATACTGATGATGTCGTACAGCATGTCCTTGTGTTGAATGGAGCTGGCTTCCCAGTAGGCATCATCAAGCAGTTCCAGCAGGGAAAGGTATTCCCGCAGTGTATCGGCGACCGAGGCCTGGCTCATCGTTGTATTCCCCGCTTTTTGAATAGGCTCTGCAGGAAACTATAGCAGGGGTTCGTGCGTAAGGTCTTAGTGCAGTGTTGTGACACAGGGAAAACCTATGAAGTCCGATTCAATTTTATTGAACTTTGTCTGACAATTCTGCAGAATTGTTTCGAACCTCGCTAAAAAGTAAGGAAAAGAGGTTCAGATGTATCGATCATAGCTGCTCAGTGGAAGAGGACGATCATGGACAAACACGCCGATTTTCCGGAAGGGACTTTTCAGCCAAGGTCCGTAAATCTTGATCAGCATGACAGTGTTCGCTCCCATGTATGCCAGCAGATACGCTCGGAAGTGGAGCAGCTAGAACGCCGTATCGAAAGCCTGCGGCTGACCGATGCCCCCCATGCGGCGATCATGATTTCCACCTATGAGCGGATGATCGACCGCAAGAAGGGCTTTCTCAGGCACTGGAACATGCTGGGCAGCGCCAGTTACTGAGGGCGTTCTGTTATGCGACCTGCCGCGCAATCCAGGAGTTGTATTTAGTGGCAAGCGCCCTTACATAGCGGGCCTCAGCGTCGTTCATATCGCCCAGTACGCCTTTGAGGATCCAGCCCCTTTCGTACACGCCCAGTACCCGCTGTTCGTCATCTAGCTTGACCCGTTGATTCAGTTTCTTGCAGATCGCATCCAGCAGCGGCAGCTTTTCGGGGCGCCTGATAGGCCCCATGCGGCTGCTTGCCGGCTGGTTTGCTGCTTTTGTTGGATGTCTCTTCATGATCTTCTCCTTGTCATTTTGCGGCTGCAAAAACAAAACCCCGGAGCCTTGGGCAACCGGGGTTTTTGCGAAGAAGCTCGCCCGGTCGCTGCAATGGCTCCCGGGACTGAACCGAAAGCCGTCAGATAGTTTTCACCATGGTGTCGGTGCACATCCCGCTGTTACGGCGTGCGATGGTTTCAATCACTGGATGTTCCTGGTTCGTCGACATATCGTCTGGCTCTTTGCCGGTGCGACCCACCGGATCTTTGTGCTTCGGTACTTCATTCAGTGTATCTCTTGCGCAAGGCTTTGCAAGAGGCCTAGTGCTTCGGCAAACCCCTACAGACGCGTCCGGAAGAACTGCCTACCATTCGCCTCGTCACGTGTTTTACGTTGTGCAATCCTCCGGTGCCCACCTTTTGTATGTGGCGCACTGTTTGGATCTCTCCTTTATACGCAGCCCAATGGGCTGCGTTTTTTTTGCTATTGTGGAAACTTCGTAGCCACTACTTCGTACAGACGTTGCGGTGATTTCCGGCGATAATTCGCACACTAATCAATAGTTATTATCGCCAAATCCAGAGGTTGAAACCGAAGCAGATGTCCGACGAAAATGGATCAGCACAAGCCAGATTCCAGACCCATGCCATTGTAGAAGTCGTTTTGCTGCTGGTATTGCTTGCCTACATGGGCCTTGCCCAGAGCCGAATGGTGGGAGACGACTTTGCCTTTACCGTTGTTGGCGCCGCGCTGATGGCGCTGGTGACCTACTGGACGCTAAGCACACTGCGGGACGGGCTGGAAGTGATTGCCATCAGAGTCGACCGCTCAAAGCACTGAACCGGACGCCAGCACCTGAATTTTCTCCCAGGTCTTGTGCAGGATCAGGGCATCGTTGGCAGCCCGGTGTACCGGTAGTCCCAGCCGGCTGATCACCTGCTGTCGCGACGATGTCCATAGCCTCACCTGATTGGCGTCCAGCAGCATGGAGATGGACTCCAGCTGGAACTCTGCACGGATATTGGCGGCGCGAAACAGCCGGTGTAACCAGAAACTGTCGAACGTCCAGGCGTCACAGAATACCGGCCCTGAAAGCAGGCGGTTGAGGCTGGCTGCCACCTCGGAAACCGGGATGCCTTCCTGCTCCAGGGTTTGCCGGGTGATACCATGAATTTTTTCCGCACTCTCCGACCAGTCCTGCCACAACACATGAGGCTGAATCAGCCAGCTATGCAAGGCGCCGTCAGGTAAGCAGATACCGACCTCAATGGGGTAACTTGCGATCAGGTCAAGACTGGATGCCTCGAAGTCAATAAACGCTGGGCTGGATTCGGTTATCATTCCGTCAGATTTTTGTTAGTGAGCCGTGTCGTGAGTTTACCCGCCCACTCCCGTAGACGCGAACCCATGATGACATTCCACTGTTACAATATGTCCACGGGTGTTAGCTCACCCACGTTTAAAACCCCTGAAGGCCCCGAGGGCCTCGGGAACTGGACCGGGATTCCCTGATGACCGATACCGTTGTTGTGATTTACTCCGGGGGCATGGACTCCTTCACCCTGCTCCATCTTGCCCGTGCTCGCGGGTACTGGGTTCATGCCCTGTCGTTTGATTATGGGCAGCGCCATGTACGCGAGCTGGAGTGCGCAAGGGACGTGTGCGCCGAGCTGGGTATTCCCCATAAGGTGATCGATATACGCGCCCTTGCCGAGGTTATGTCCGGATCCGCGTTGACCGATAACGTGGCTGTGCCTGAGGGTCACTACGAAGAAGAGAGCATGAAAGCCACTGTTGTACCCAATCGCAACATGATCCTGTTATCGCTGGCCACCGGCTATGCGGTGACTGCGGGGGCTGAGGCGGTCTGGTATGGCGCCCATGGCGGGGATCACGCGATCTATCCTGACTGCCGGCCCGAGTTTGTGCAAAAGATGGACGCGGTTTGCCGGGTCGCCAATTATCAGCCGGTGGGCATCGACGCGCCGTTCATGGGGTCTGACAAGGGCGCCATTCTTGCGGAAGGCGTGAAGCTGGGGCTCGATTACTCCCGGACCTGGACATGCTACAACGGGCGCGACAAGGCCTGTGGCCGTTGCGGCTCCTGTGTGGAGCGTCTCGAGGCCTTTGCTGAAAATGGCCTGACAGACCCGCTCCCTTACGAGGTGGCACGCTGATGTATCGGGTGAAAGAGGCCTTCTACACGCTGCAGGGGGAAGGTGCGCAGGCCGGCCGTGCGGCGGTGTTCTGCCGTTTCAGCAAATGTAATCTCTGGACCGGACGGGAAAAGGACCGGGCCAGTGCGGTATGCAATTTCTGTGATACGGATTTTGTCGGAACCGACGGCCAGAATGGTGGCCGGTTCGAGACCGCGGACGCGCTGGCAGCCCATATCCGCAGCCTTTGGCCGGACGCCCCGGGTCAGCCTTATGTGGTCTGTACGGGCGGCGAGCCGCTGCTGCAACTGGATGAAACGCTGATCGATGCGTTCCACCGGGCCGGCTTCGAAGTGGGCGTGGAGACCAACGGCACGCTTCCAGCGCCCGTCGGCATCGACTGGCTGTGTGTCAGTCCCAAGGCGGACGCGCCGGTGGTGCTGCGTCAGTGCGATGAACTCAAACTGGTCTATCCGCAGCCGTTGGCGATGCCCGACCGTTTCACCGATATTCAGGCCAGCCACTATTTTCTTTCCCCCATGGCTTCACCGACTGTTGCAGAAGCCGACTCCGATCCCGTGAAACAGAGTAATACCCGTAAGGCGACGGATTACTGCCTGGCCCATCCGCAGTGGCGGTTGACCCTGCAGATGCACAAGATTATCGGCATCGACTGATCCCCCGGGAGAGATTACAGGGCCAGGTCGGTAATCACCGGATCGTGATCTGATGAGCGCCAGGGCTGGTTTTCAGGTACCGGGATCGGACCCTGGTAGCCCAGCGCCCGGGGCTCGTCGGCATTGATCGACCAGATGCTGGCGCCGACAACGCTCCCGGCCAGCCCTTCCGACGCCAGGCTGTAATCAAGGGTGCCGCCCCTGCCCTGGTAGCGATAACTGGTCTGTTCGCAGCTGGTTTTGCTGCAGTCATGGAATAGCCGGACGGCATTGGTGTATCCCGCCTCAGCCATCAGCTGCAGGGGGAGTTCCCGGGCATAGCTGTTCAGATCGCCAGTGACCAGCGTACCTGCCAGATTCCCGGGTCGTGGCAGTGTCTCAATCCATCGGAGGATGGCCCGGGTTGCCTGCTCACGGCTGTGGCTGTAGCAGCCCTGGCCATCGTGCCGGTTACGGTCAGGGCCTTTGGCGCCGCGACAGGCTTTGGATTTCAGGTGAGGTGCGACAATTCTCAGGGCGCGCTCACTGCCCGGTTGCCGGAATACCTGGGCAACGGGTGGCCGGCCCCGGTGGCTGAAAGGCACTGAGCTCAGGCGGCTGGCCTTGCCCTGGGCTGTTACCCGATCACGGCGGTACAGCAGGTCGCTGCGAATGGCATCGCTGCCGGTCTGGCTGTCGGCCTTTACGTAACGCCAGTGCTCACCCAGGGCATCGGCCAGGTCTGCTATCGCACTGTCACGGCCGTAGCCATCGTTTTCCACTTCTGTTACCGCAATGATGTCGGGGTCAGGCGCCCTTAGTGCGCTTGCCAGCCGGGCCAGCTGCCGTTCGAACTGTTGGCGGGATTTCGCTCCCCGAGGTGCCGGGAAGCCGCCGCCCTGGCCGTTGCCATTGAACAGGTTACCCAGATTCAGGGTGACCACTCTGAGCGTTGAGCGTTCTTTTGGAGCTGAGGGCTCTTCAGAAGCGGAGGGCTCTGGCCGTTGCGGTGGAGCTGGCCGGGGGTTTGCGCTCTGGAACGCGGGAGGCGACAGGGGTTGCAGGCGCCAGGCGTCGAAGCGGAAATCCAGTACTCCGGACAGCTGGCTTACGCGATCACCGGTGCGAACAGTATGGTTGGCCGAGAGGTTTCCCGTGGGCCAGGGTACTGGCCGCGGATCCCGCGTCCCTTTGCCGTCATCAAGCAGCAGCCGGTTTCGCTGCTGGAACTGGAAAAGTGCCTCGGCAGCCGCCCCGGGCGCCATGAATTCCGTCGGTATGGTCTGGTCGCCGGCGGCCAGTGTCAGTTCGCCGTAGCGCGCCAGGTTGTAGTGATCAATCACCGTCAGGTTACCCGCCATGGTAACCCGCATATTCTCGAGGTGTTCTGGTGGTTGGTTGTCAGGCCAAGGCAGCGTGACGGGGACCGGTGCCGGTGGGTTTCCAGTGCCGCATACCACCAGGGTGGTAATCTCGGTGAGCTCGGTCAGGCCGTGAAATTCTTTCACCCGACCCGACACGCGCACCCGCTCTCCGCGGCTGCCGGTAGCACGGCTGGTGTAGACAAACAGGGCTTCGGAGGTGTTCGGGTTGTCGTCGGTCTCGTGATCGGACTGTTGCAGGTAAAACCCATGGAATCCGTCTTTGTGACGGGCGTCCATGGTAATCACACCTTCTACGGTGACTGCCTGGCCGGCAAGGGGCGAGTCGGTGCCCTCGCCCTGGACCCGGGAAATGGCCGTCGCGGCATCACCGCAGGCCCCTGCGGTGGCCATACCGGGTAGCCAAAGCAGCAAGGCAGAGATGAGGAGCTTTTGAATGGATGCACGGAATCTGGTCACCCGCGCAGTCTAGCAGAGGCCGGCCACCGCTTTAATAGCCCGTTCGCGGGCGGACTCGGCGATGCCGAGCTGCTCTTCGTTGGCCAGCTCCAGTTGTTGCACCATCGGATCGGGATGCTGACTGTCGGCACCGAGCCCAAGGCGCGACAGCAGGTAGGGAGCCAGGGCTGCCCGGGTGGTGAATTCCAGGCGGTCATCCGTCATGCCGTAATCGGCAGCTATGATCTCCTGCTGAGCCTTGTTCAAACGGCTGTCCGGTACCATAACCAGGGCAATCTGGCGGTTCCAGTCGTCATCATGCTGGCTGGTATGGCGGCTGCGCTGGCGGATGGTTTCCGGTTTGCCGCGGAAGCGACTGAGAGCAAAGTCACGGAACTCACGGTTGGAGTCGCACCAGGCGCGCAGATGCCAGCTCTGGCCCACGCAGACAAGCGTGTGGGGCTCAAGGGTGCGTTGTGAAATCCCGGCCGGGCTGAGCGAGGCGTAGTCAGCTTTCATTACCCTGCCATGCCGGGTGGCGGTGACCGCTGCCCGCATGACCTCCGGTTTAACAACCCGCTGCGGGTCCCGGACAATGGTGCTGTCCGGCAGGCTGATGTTCAGTGATTCAAAGGTGTCGCTGAGGCTTTTCTGTCGCGCCAGCAGATCCTGGTATTCGCTGGCATGCCCGGCAGTAACCACGGGGCTGAATTCCGGGGAGGGCACGTAGCCTTTCAGGTGGCGATCGTAAACCAGATTATCTGGCGCCAGTTCTCGCAGGTAAGTGTTGATGTCCTTGGAGGCCTGCTGACGCCCGATGCCAAAGCTGTGGCAAATGTGGTTGGTGGTGAGCCGTCCTTCCCAGAGGGCGATGATTTCAATCAGCCGGTAGCGAAGCAACAGATCCCACCGAATGGGCCAGTCCGTTTTTTTCATAACCAGGCGCTCATGGTTGGCGTGGATTGCATGAGTTGAGAGACTCGCGGGTTAAAATAGGCAGCAAAATAAACGACTTCATGTTAACCCTTCAGCTCGCCTGCGTGTGTTACGTCACCTTAATGTAAAATAATGTTAAATCCGGTAACTGAAGCGTTGCAAGTGGTATTTCAGGTTTCGGCAAATGCCTAGTGGCGTGATTGTCACAGCCCTGCTTTAATTCACGGTTCGGCAATGTTCCGGCGTTGCTGCTATTTTCTGCACACCTGTAACCACCTTTTTCACATTCGCCGGAGCCCGTCTGATGACCCGCATGGTCACCTCACTGTCAGCGCTTATCCTCAGTATAGTCCTGTTGGTCAGTGGCAACGCTTTTTTAATGACGCTGCTGGGTGTCCGCCTGAGTATTGAAGCGGTTTCACCTGATATTATCGGCTGGATCCTGGTGTGCTATTCCATTGGCTTCGTCCTGGGTACGCTCTACGTGCACCACATCATCGGACGCGTCGGGCATATTCGGGCGTTTGCGGTGTTTGCGGCCATGGCAGCGGTGTGTGCGCTGCTGTATCCCATGGCTGTGTCAGAACTTTTCTGGGCACTGCTGCGCGCGCTTTCCGGTTTCAGTGTGGCCGGCGTCCTGGTGGTTATCGAAAGCTGGTTCAGCAGCCGCGCCACCAATGCCAACCGTGGCGCGTTGTTTGCCATCTACCAGATTGTTTTCTACCTGTCCGCAGCCGGTGGTCAGTTGCTGATCAATGTCGGCGAGCCTTCCTCATTCATTCCATTCTCGCTGGCTGCTGTGCTACTGACCCTGGCCCTGGTGCCATTGTCACTGACACGGATGGATGCGCCGGTGATCGAGCAGCATGGGCGCCTGTCATTCTTCACGCTTGCCAGGGAGTCGTTTACCGGGGTGTCCGGGGCGCTTGTCTGTGGTGTGATGATCGGTTCCTTCTATGCGCTGGGCCCGGTATACGCCACGCTGGTTGGCCTGGAGGTCAGCCGGGTGTCCACTTTCATGGCCAGCGCCATCGTTGCAGCGATGATTCTGGCATGGCCCCTGGGGCTGGTTTGTGATCGCTTTGATCGTCGCCGGGTGATGTTCTGGGTTGCCGTGATGGCAGGTCTGTCGGCGGTGACCGTTGGTGTCTTCGGTGCCGAGCGGATGTGGCTATTGACCCTGATGGTCGGACTTTTTACGGGCTTGTCCGCCACGCTTTACCCGATAGCAGTGGCCATTACCAATGATCGGATGGAAAGCAACCGCATTGTCTCCGCCAGTGCCACTTTGTTGCTGAGCTATGGCGTAGGCAGTGTTGTCGGGCCTGTGGTAATGGCGCAGTTGGTAAATGTGCTGGGTCCCCAGGGGCTGTTTTTCGGCAATGCCGGGTTCCTGGCGGTGCTGGCGGTGATTACCAGTTATCGGATTAGCCATACCGATGATGTGCCGGTGGCGGATCAGGAGCACTTTATTCCTGCCATGCCGGAATCCTCTGTTGTACTGACGGAAATGGATCCGCGGAACGAGGAGTTCCAGGAGTCTCCGGAAGTAGTGGAAATGCAGGAAGAGCAGCGCCACACAGGCTGATCATCGCGGGCTCTCGGTTTTCCCCGATTTTGTTCGTCTTGCGCATCTGTTTTTATTTTAATGGTTAGCTTACTATTGGTAACACTATTCATCACAACGATGTTAAACAGTGGTATCCGTTACAACCGTAAGCCGTCGATATCCTTTACTGGAGTTGCAGACCATGAGAGATCAGTTTCCCTTTGCCGTAGCCAGGGTAACCCGGCGCTGGCGCAAGTTGCTGGACGAGCGCCTTAAAGATCTGGGTGTGACCCAGGCCCGCTGGACCACCATGGTCTATCTGCAAAAAGGCGGCGAAGGTTTGACCCAGCGCGAACTCGCCCGCCTGATGGCGATTGAAAACCCGACACTGGTGCGACTGCTCGACAGCCTGGAGCAGCAGGGCCTGATCGAGCGCCGCCCCTGCCCGAACGACCGCCGTGCCCGGCGCCTCCACCTGACACCGGATGGCACTGAATTCATGAATGTGCTGACGGCCCGGGCCGCGAAGCTGCGTGAGGAAATGCTGGAAGGCGTCAGTGATGAGGAAATCGAGAGCGCCGTGAAGGTCTTTCACAAGATCATGGAGAACGCCGAACGCCAGAAATAACCGTGTGCACCCGGTTGGAGGGTTGTTGGTCTGAGTGATAATACGGTTGAGGGGCTGAAAGCCCGGTACGGTGAACGCTGGCGCTGGCTGGCGTTGGCGACGGTGGTACTGGGCACCATGGCCACGGTACTCAGCGCTACAGTTGTCAACGTCGCACTCCACGACATCATGCTGGAATTCGGCATCCGCCAGGGCCAGGTTCACTGGCTGGCCACGGGCTTCATCGCGGCCATGACCACCACCATGCTGGCCTCTTCGTGGCTGCTGGATCATTTCGGTGTGCGCAAGACCCTGGCTACGGCGATGTTTCTCTTCACCCTGATATCCATTCTGGGCGGCTTTGCCACCTCACCGGAACAGCTGATCGCCGCCCGTATCGGGCAGGGCGCCATGGCCGGCCTGATGCAGCCCATGGGGATGTATCTGGTATTCCGGATTTTCCCCCGTAACCGTCGTGGCCAGGCCATGGGAATCTACGGCATGGGCGTCATTCTCGCGCCTGCCCTGGGGCCGGTCCTGGGTGGTTTTCTGGTGGACGAACTGAGTTGGCGTTATGTGATGTTCGCGCCCGTGCCGGTAACCCTGATCGGCGTATTGATGGCGTGGCGCTTCCTGCCCCTGCCGGTATCCCGTCCTGAGCCTTACCGGTTCGATCTGCCCGGCCTGGTATTGCTCGGCATGACCATCGGATTGTCTCTGGATACGCTGAATCGTCTGCAGCGAATAGCCGGGCAGGAGGAGCGGATTGTTATCGAGGGTCTTGTCGCCCTGCTCTTCCTTGTGCTCTTTGTGGTCCGCGAGCGGCGCGCCCGTCACCCGCTGGTGAACATCAACCTGCTTCGCAAACCCTCGTTTGTCTATGCCAACCTGGGGGCCATGGCACTGGGGCTTGCGCTGTTTGGTTCCACCTACCTGGTGCCACTGTTTGTCCAGACGTCCCTCGGCTTTTCCGCAACCGAGGCAGGTCTGCTGATGTTGCCGGCGGGCATTGTCCTGGGTATGACCTTTCCCCTCGCTGGCCGGCTGGCGGACCGGTTGAGCGCCCGTAAACTGGTCATTTTCGGCATTGTCCTGTTCGCCATCTCGGCAGTACTGTTTGCCCTGTCTGACCTGGAACTGGCCTTTGGCTGGCTGGCCCTGTGGACGGTTCTGGGGCGTATCGGTATCGGCTTCATGCTACCGGCGCTGTCCACCGGTGCCCTGAACCCGCTGGCGCCGGAACAGCTCGGTGCCGGTTCCAGCACCATCAACTTTACCCGTCAGCTTGGCGGCGCCTTTGGCGTGAATATTGTGGCGCTGACCATTGAGTTTGGCGACCACAGTGGCGGCATACCCACGATCGACGCTTTTCATTCAGCCTGGTGGCTGGTGGCGGTTTTCGTGGCGGTGGCGGCGATTCCGGTATGGAAAATGAAGGTATAGTTGTCATTACCGCCGCAATTGATTAACATTTTCGCACTCTTCAGGGGAGTAGCCTCCGTGTCGTAGCGTTTCCACGGCGCGGATGATAGTCAACATGCTTGGAGCCCAATCTCCATGGCTATCATGTTTCACCCGGGCAGCGGTGAAACTGGCAAGACCTGAGGCAGCTTCACCTCCATAGGGCGGACGGTGGACTGTCTCATGTCTGGATGTCCGCCCTGGAGCTTTTCATGGACGCTTTTCTCGCATCAACAGTTGCGGTCGCCATTGCGGAAATCGGTGACAAAACCCAGTTACTCTCCCTGTTTCTCGTTGCCCGCTACGCCAGCCGCCTGTCCATCATCCTGGGCATCTTCGTTGCCACAATACTGAATCATGCCCTGTCGGCCCTGTTGGGCGCCTGGATAGCGGAGTGGATACCGGAGGCGTGGTTGCCCTGGATTCTTGCCGTCAGTTTCTTGGCCATTGCCCTGTGGTTGCTGATTCCGGACAAGGATGACAGCGACGATGCCGCTTTCCTGGGTATGGGGGCGTTCATGGCGACAACCGTCATGTTCTTCCTGGCGGAAATCGGTGACAAAACCCAGATAGCGACAGTGGTTCTGGCGGCCCGCTATAGCGAAACCTTCTGGGTCATCGTGGGAACCACCGTCGGTATGCTTTTGGCCAATATACCGGTTATCATGGCTGGTAAATGGCTGATGGACCGTCTTCCACTGGCGATGGCCCGGATCGGGGCAAGCATCCTGTTCCTGATTCTGGCGGCTGTTACCCTGTGGACCGCCCTGATGTCGGTGTAAGCCGGCATATGACTAATCTGAAGTGCCGGATACCGGATTTGAAACTTATGCATCGTAAACAGCTCACCGTTTTTCTTGTCTCCTGGCTGGCGCTGATGCTGGCCGTGCCGCTGCAGGCGGCAACCGAACCACAGGCAACCGGTGACAAGCTCAGTGCCGCGCAGCCGGAAGACGAATCTTCCGATAAACCCCGCGTGCCCACGTTTGCCATTGAGGGTGATCTTGCGGGCGAGCTGTCGGTTATCTCGACCCGCTATGAAGATACCTTCGCAGCCATCGGCAATCGCGACAGCCTCGGCTACCTGGAGCTGGTAAAAGCCAATCCCGGGGTCGATCCATGGCTGCCCGGCGAGGGCACGCGGATTACGGTGCCACGGCATTACGTGCTGCCCGATGTAAAACGCGAGGGCATTGTCATCAACCTGGCGGAATACCGGTTGTATTATTTCACCGGGAGCGGTGTTCAGGTGTATCCGGTGGGTGTGGGCACGGAAGACAATCCCTCGCCACTGACAGACGCAGAAGTGACAATGCCGCTGGAGTCGCCGGCCTGGTATCCGCCCGCGAGCATCCGTGCCGAATATGAGGCGGATGGAGGCTATCTGCCGCGGATGATTCCTCCTGGCCCGGATAACCCGCTGGGCAGCCATGCCTTGATGCTGAGTGAGAAAGGTTACCTGATTCACGGCACTAACAAGCAGTTTGGCGTTGGCATGCAGGTCAGTCATGGCTGCTTTCGCATGTATAACGAGGACATATCCCGCTTCGTTTATGAGGTCAGCAAGGGCACACCGGTGCGGGTGATCAAAGAGCCGGTAAAGATCGGCATGAAAGGCAAGGAAGTCTGGCTGGAAGTCCATCGCCCGGAAGAAGAGTACAGCAAGCAGGACAGGGAGGAACTCTGGCAGGAAGTTGCGGTAGCCGTGGAAGAGTTTCGCGAAAAGGTGCCTGGCGTGGAGGTTCAACGTATGGCCATTGAGCTTGCGGTTGATCAGGCTGACGGATTACCGCGGATGATTGGCGAACAGGTTACCCGGGTTGCGAACGAGAGTGCGGAACCGCAGCGAAGCACCCCCGATGGCGACGAGACCCGGGAGCAGCGTCTCTGGTTCTGACGTTATCTCCTCTGCAAGCAAGGAGAGCCGGTGACCGGCACCATACTGATTACCGGCGCCAGTTCCGGCCTCGGCAAGGGGCAGCCGGTCGCCGATACGTGTGACTAACCTATATCCCGGCTATATTCGTACTGAAATTAATGCGACAGTAAAGCGTGCGCCGTTTGTTCTGATCCTGTAACCGGATCCGGAGGGAGTGATGAACGCGAACCAACCCATCAGATCATCCTCGAAAGGTCGTCTGCACTGGTGGCTGGCCTTCTTCATGCTGGGCCTGGCACTGTCACTGGGCTCCCTGACCCATTCGGTTTTTGCCCAGCAGGAAGACGATACCCCCACCGGACTTGTACTCACCGTCGAAGGCGCTATCGGCCCGGCCACCATGGACTATGTGGTGCGCGGCATTCGCCGTGCCGAATCTGAAGGCGCCGGGCTGCTGATTATCCAGATGGACACCCCGGGGGGGCTGATGAGCTCCATGCGGGAGATGATCAAGGAGATCCTGGCCTCGCGGGTGCCGGTGGTAACCTGGGTATCACCCGCCGGGGCACGTGCCGCCAGCGCTGGTACGTATATACTCTACGGCAGTCACGTGGCGGCCATGGCGCCTGCAACCCATCTGGGCTCTGCCACGCCGGTTCAGATGGGCGGGCTGCCCGGTTCCGAAGAACCCGGCGAGACTTCAGACGAGGATTCCGCCAACGGCACCGAAGGCAGTGAAGGAGAGGAAGCCGGGGAGGAAGCTGGCGATGGTTCTGCGGAGCCGGAAAAGCGCCGCGGGGGCTCCGCCATGGAGCGCAAGGTTCTCGAGGATGCGGTCAGCTATATTCGCGGACTGGCAGAGCGTCACGGGCGTAACGCGGACTGGGCCGAGGAGGCGGTGAGGGAAGCGGTCAATCTCGGCGCCACGGAAGCCCTGGAAAAGAATGTGGTAGATGTCGTGGCCGGCAACATGACCAGCCTGCTGGAGCAGCTGGACGGTCGCACTGTGAAGATGGCAGACGGTGAAAGGACCCTCGCGACCGCCAATATGGAGCTGACCCGGGCGGACCCGGATTGGCGTACCCGCCTGTTGTCGGTGATCACGGATCCGAACATCGCCTATTTCCTGATGATCATCGGGTTTTACGGCATCATCTTCGAGCTGTCCAACCCGGGCGCGGGCTTCCCCGGTGTGATTGGCGCCATCTGTCTTGTCCTTGCGCTGTTTGCCTTCCAGGTACTGTCCGTCAACTATGCGGGCCTGGCGCTGATCCTGCTGGGGCTTGCCTTTATTGTCGGTGAGGCCTTCATGCCCAGCTTTGGCATATTGGGGGTGGGAGGTATCGTTGCTTTCGTGACGGGCTCCATCATCCTGATGGATGGCAGCCACCAGGATATTTCCCTGCCCACCGTAGGGGGAACAGCACTGGTTGTCGCCGGCTTCACGCTCTGGACCGTCATCCGCTTTATTGGCTTGCGCCGGAAACATCCGGTCAGTGGCAGCGAGCAGATCGTTCATGAGCGGGTGAGAGCCCTGGAAGACTTCCAGGAAAAGGATGGCCGGTACAACGGCCACGTCCGCATGAGCGGTGAACGCTGGAACGCTGTGAGCCAGGCGCCGGTCAAAGCGGGTGACCTGCTGCATGTGACAAGAATTGATGGGTTGACGGTCCATGTTGAACCCGAGCCAACCAAGGAGGCGTTATGAATATTACCGACCTGATTCCCTATATCGCACCCATCGTGGTGTTGTTGCTCATTCTCGGATCGGCAATCAAGATCCTGCCGGAATACGAGCGCGGCGTGGTGTTCTTCCTGGGTCGCTTCCAGGGCGTGAAAGGTCCGGGCCTGATCATTGTCATTCCCGGCATCCAACAGATCGTGAGAGTGGACTTGCGTGTCATTACCCTGGACGTCCCCAGCCAGGACGTGATCTCCAAGGACAACGTTACGGTCCGGGTGAACGCGGTGCTGTATTTCCGGGTGGTTGATCCCGAGCGGGCGATTATCCGGGTGGAAGATTTCGGCTCGGCCACCAGCCAGCTGGCACAGACCACGTTGCGTTCAGTGCTGGGTAAACACGATCTGGATGAGATGCTGTCGGAACGGGACAAGCTCAACTCTGACATTCAGGAGATCATTGATTCCCAGACTGAAGAGTGGGGCATCAAGGTTGCCAACGTCGAGATCAAGCACGTGGACCTGAACGAGTCCATGATCCGGGCCATAGCACGACAGGCTGAGGCGGAACGTGAGCGCCGCGCCAAGGTTATTCATGCCGAGGGTGAATTGCAGGCTTCTAAAAAACTGGTGGAGGCGGCGGAAGTCATGTCGACCAACTCCGGAGCCATGCAGCTACGCTATATGCAGACCCTGGCGGACATGAGCACCAACAATAGCTCCACAATCGTGTTCCCGCTGCCGATGGAAATGATGTCCACTTTCATGAACAAACCTTCTCCCAAGGCGCCGAAGGGCAATGATGAGGACGCCTGACAGAGTGGGTTTTCAGGCACAAAAAAGGCCGGGATATCCCGGCCTTTTCATTACGCGGCAGCCTTACTTCTGGCTGGCACGCTCGAGCATGCGCTTGGCGCGCTCGTTGGCTTCGTCAGCCGCTTTCTGGGCAGCTTTGGCAGCAGCCAGTGCTTCGTCAGCTGTACGCTGAGCGGAGCGTGCAGAGCTGGAAGCGCTGTTCGCGGTTTCCATTGCATTTTCAGCAGTCTGTTCCGCGGAAGAAGCAGTTGCATTGGCTTCATCCATTGCGCCCTGGTCTGAAGTGGCACAACCTGCGGTCAGTGCTACGGCAGCTGCAAGCCCTGCGATCGTAAGTTTACGCATTGTAAATCCCCTTATTGGTCGTTTTATTTCCTGCGTTCCAGAAGTCATTGGTGCAGACGTTCTGTTAAATCGGGGCCGATAGCATTAGTAGCTAACGGCGTCGTTAAACAGTGTAAAACACTCTAGACGGAAATGTTAACTAAGGATACGTAAAAGTTCCCGTGTCATGACAACAACGTAATTTTGCAGTAACGGTTTATGCCGGGACACCAGCGCCCGCTGATGGATCAGGGGACTATCCGGATGGGGGTTCCATCGGCAACAAGCTGCCAGATCTCATCCATTTCTTCATTGCTGACGGCGATGCAGCCATCTGTCCAGTCGAGGCCCAGAAAGGCAAACGCCAAGTCGCCGGCGTCGTTGGGCAAGCCATGGATCATGATGCTGCCGCCAGGATCCAGACCCCAGGCTGAAGCCTGCTCCCGGTCCTGCTCGTTCGGATAGGAGATATGGATGGACTTGTAGAAGTCACTGTCGGGATTGCGCCAGTCCAGCACATATTCGCCCTCGGGCGTGCGCTTGTCGCCCTCATAGAGCTTGTGACCGGATGGGTTGTCACCAAGACCGATGCGATAGCTGCGGACCACCTGCTCGCCTGACAGGAGATAAAGCCGGCGTTCCTCCTTGCGAACCAGTACCTCACTGACTTCCGGGGCTTCTGCCATGGCCCCCATGGGCAGCTCTGACGCGGTCGCTGGTTTGCTGGCAAGTGTGAGCAGGCAGAACAGGGCCACCGCGCAGGCGGCTGTCAGGTTTCTGGATCCGGTGGCAGAGATTAACGATAAAGATTTCAGGAGCATGGTGGAGCCAATCATTACTGTTTGTACACTTTATAGCACAGGCATTTCGTTAATCGAAACGGCGTTTCGACATGGTTTTGTAAAAAGGTGTTCATTGATTGTCCATTTTCAGGCCGACCTTGACTACCCGGTCGGCCTCGGTAGCCCTGGCCACCAGCGTGACCGGCCCCAGCTTCACCTTGTCACCGATCACCGGATGACCTTTCGTGCGCTTTGCAAAGCATTCGGCAAGAGACAGTTCCGGAGGCAGTTCGTCAAATTCAATGCCGTAAACCTGTTCTACATCGCCCAGCAGGGCATCACCGTTAAGCACGAAATCACCAAAGAATGCCCGCTCTGCCAGATACCGCGGAGCATGTCGACCGCTGAGGGCCTTGCCCAGCTCCGGTAATGCAGCCGGCGTGGCAAACATGGCCAGGACGTCACCAGCAGACACCTCCATGTCCGGACTGGGCTGGTGGCAAACGCGCTGGCGGAAAACGCCGGCAATCGCGGTGTTGTCCGGAAGCCGTAGCTGGCCCAGGGGTTTGGGCGTTTCCCAGACGTCTCCCTTGAGCGGGAAAAGCATCAACTCATGATCCCCGGCGGCCGGAACGTCCAGAGGCAGACGCCGATAAGGCCCCTCGCCAGCGGGCACCTCAAGGCGCAGCTTTCGCGCCAGCGGCGCCATGGTGGTGCCCTGGACGACCAAAGACACCAGCACGATGAAAAAGGCGACATGGAAAATGAGCTGGGCCTGGGGGATATCAGCGATGATCGGGAACAGCGCCAGTACAATGGGCACGGCGCCCCTCAAACCGACCCAGCTGATAAAGCCCAGTTCCCGGCGATTAAATCCGAAAGGCCAGAGTGTCGCCATGACCGTGAGTGGCCGTATCAGGAAAATCAGTGCAAATGCCAGTATGAGACCACCGCCGGCCAGCGGTAAAAGTTCCGATGGTGTGACCAGCAAACCGAGCATCAGGAACAGGCACAGCTGGGCGAGCCAGGCCAGGCCATCATGAACCTGTAGTATCATCGGCATCATGCGCACCGGTCGGTTGCCGATGACCACCCCGGTCAGATAGATGGCGAGAAAGCCACTGCCCCCTAGGGCATTGGTGCCCGAGAACACCATGATGCCGGCGGCAACCACGAGTAATGGATAAAGCGACGGCGTAAGCCTGATCCGGTTGGCCATTTCCACCACGATGAAACCACCGATCACGCCTATGGCGCCGCCAATGCCGAACTGTTTCACCAGCATCACCAGGGCAATCCAGCCTTCCGAGGCGCCGCCGGCCTCAATCATGGTGACCAGCATCAGGGTCAGGAAAATGGCCATCGGATCGTTGCTGCCCGATTCGATTTCCAGGGTCGCGCTGACCCTCTCATTCAGATGGAGGCCGCGGCCCTGGAGCAGGGAAAACACCGCTGCCGCGTCTGTGGAGGAAATAATGGCGCCGATCAGCAGTGCCGTGAGCCAGTGCAGATCGAACACCCACCAGGCGACCAGGCCGGCACCAGCGGCAGTCAGAAACACGCCAAGGCTGGCCAGCATCAGCGCCGGGCGCAGTCCCACGCGGAAGGTTTCGGCCCTGGTGCGCATGCCGCCATCAAGCAGAATCACACCCAGGGCGAGGTTGGCAATCAGGAAAGCCAGTTCGAAATCGTCAAACAGCAGCCCGCCCGGGCCGTCTTCCCCCATCATCATGCCGACAATAAGAAAAATCAGCAGTACCGGCATGCCCAGCCTGCTGGACAGCGGGCTGAGCATGATGCTGATGACCAGCATCAGTGCGCCGATCAGGGTGAGAATCGGATCCATTCATGCTCCGGTTCGGGGATAAACTCCGATAATAACAGCTTGGGCTTCGGGTCAGTGCAGTTTCAGGCGCGGATGCATGGCGCGGGTAATGCGGTCCATCAGCCAGATGACGCTGGTGCGCAGGAAACCGTGCAGTGCTAACTGGTGCATCCGGTACAGGGAAAGGTAGAACAGGCGCGCCACCTTGCCTTCAATATACATGCTGCGACCGGAGAGGTTGCCCATCAGGTTGCCCACGGTGGTGTAACGGCTGAAGTTGATCAGTGAGCCGTGGTCGTTGTAGACAAAGGGAACAGCTTCCCCGCCCTGCAGGCGGTTGCGCAGTGTCTTGAACAGCACGTCTGCCTGTTGGTGGGCGGCCTGGGCGCGGGGCGGCACCGGGCGCTCCGAGTCCGGCTGGGGGCATTCCGCACAGTCACCAAAGGCAAAAATATCCGGATCGGTGGTGGATTCGAGGGTTTGATGGACCTTTATCTGATTGCCCCGGTTGGTCTCAAGCCCCTCCAGCTCTGCCAGGAAGGCCGGGGCTTTGATGCCCGCCGCCCATATGGTCATTTCGGAGGCGAGCTCGGTGCCGTCCTTCATAACGAGGGTGTCGTCGCGGATTTCATTGACCGGCTGACCGGTCAGCACCCTGACATTCTGATGTTCCAGTTCACGGGTTGCCGCGGCCGAGAGTCGGGCCGGAAGCGCTGGCAAGATACGCTCCGCGGCCTCAATAACGGTAATGGAAACATCTTCCGCGCGCAGGTGGTTCATGCCGTAAACCGGCAGTTCCCGGGAAGCCAGGCGCAGCTCGGCAGCCAGTTCCACACCGGTGGCGCCGGCCCCGATGATGGTGATGGGCAGTTCGTGGCCATTGCCGCAATAGGCGTCATGGTTCTTGCGCAAAAATGCATTGAGCATCAGGTTATGGAAGCGCCGGGCCTGGATGAGGCTGTCCAGAAACAGGCAATGGTCCTGGGCGCCGGGTGTTCCGAAATCATTGGCAGTGCTGCCGACAGCGATCACCAGGGTGTCGTAGTCAATATGACGCTCCGGAACGACTTCTTTTCCCTCTTCATCGTGAAAGGGCGCAATCACGACCGTTTTTTGCTTGCGATCAAGCCCGCTCATCCGGCCCAGCTGGAACTCGTAGTGATGTTTGCGGGCATGGGCCCGGTAGTTGATTTCGTTGGCGTTGGCATCCAGGGAACCGGAGGCCACCTCATGGAGTAGCGGTTTCCAGACATGGGTCAGACCGGCGTCCACCAGGGTAATACGGGCCTTGCGCTTCTTGCCCAGTTTGTTGCCAAGGCGGGTGACCAGTTCAAGACCGCCTGCGCCGCCACCGACGACAACGATATGATGAAGGTTTTCCATAACACGGGGTTCCTGCAAGGCGGTCGGCTTCAGTGGCGGACCCGATAGTGATCCAGAATGCTCGCCATGTCTTCGGCGAGGTCGGTAACCTGTTCCGGCTCGATGTCTCTTTGTGCGAACGACCGCAGGCCGATAAGCTGGGCCTGAAGCAATCTCGCCAGCCGTGCACAGTCGGTGCCGGCATCCAGTTCGCCCCGCATTTTTGCCTGCTCCAGGAGTTCCCTGAGGGACTGCTCTATCGCGTGCAGGATGGTATTGGCCTGATCTGCCACTACTGTGTTGGTATAGCTTGCTTCCAGCAGTGTCTTTACCACCATGCAGGCTCGCGACGGGATGTCCGTGCCGGGACTGGACTGGCGGGCGACGCGGCGAAGATATTCCTGCAGTCCGTCCAGTATCGACTGATACCCGGCGAGATGCTCCCGAAGTTCTGCCCCACCCCTCTCTGCGTACGCGGCGAGGGCCTCACTGAACAGGCCGTCTTTGCTGCCGAAGGTGGCGTAGATACTTCCCGGGCGCATATCCAGCGCCAGCTCTATCTGCTTCATGGAGGCCCCTGCGTAGCCCTTTTCCCAAAACAGGTTCATCGCTTTTTCAAGGGCGATCTGTCGATCATAGCGAGCGTTTCTGGCCATTGATAGCTACCCACTCCCGGTGGTTGAAATATGCCTGATTATAGCTTGAACGAGTGCTCAAAAACAGGTACCGTTGGGCTGTAATTGAGTAACCGCTCAAAAATACATTTTAGAGGAGAACGCTATGTCAGATTTCCCGCTTCACAATGTGGAATCCGCACCGGAAAAATCCAAACCGCTTCTGGAAAAGTCACTGAAGGGGTTTGGCATGATTCCGGGCCTGCACGCCGTTATGGCGGAAGCACCGGGCGTTCTTGAAGCCTATCAGACCCTGCACCAGCTCGTGCTCGACAGCAGCTTCGACAACGACGAAAAAACCGTGGTCTGGCAGACCATCAATGTCGAGAATGCCTGTCACTACTGTGTGCCCGCGCACACCGGTATCGCCAAGATGATGGAAGTATCGGACGACATCATCAACGCATTGCGGGATGAAACGCCCCTGCCCAGCGACAAGCTGGAAGCCCTGAGAGACTTTACCCTTGCGGTGATGAACAAGCATGGCAATGTCAGCAGGGAAGACCTGGATGCCTTCTACAAGGCTGGCTACAAACACCGGCAAGTACTGGAAGTTATTCTGGTGTTGTCCCAGAAGACCATGAGCAACTACATCAACCACATCGCAGAAACCCCTGTTGATGAGCCGTTCCAGAAGTTCGAGTGGCACAAGAACAAGTAACTGGGCTGCATTGCCACGGCGCCACGGATGCGGCTCAGCCTGCATCCGTGGCCAGAATGCCGGCCTGCCGCTGGCGTTTTTTCTGTAGCACTTTGTCCACGCACTGGTCTTCGTCCTTCAGAATCACCACACACTCAAGGCACTGAATACATTCGTTATAATCAATGCGACCATCCTTGCGAATGGCGTTGATGCCGCAGCTGTTCTTGCAGTGCTGGCAGGGTTTGCCGCACAGCTCCACCCGATCCAGCCAGCTGAACAGTCGCAGCTTGCCCAGAACCGCCAGCCCGGCCCCCAGCGGGCAAAGGTAGCGGCAGTAAAACTTGTGAATGAACATGCCGATTACCAGCAACCCGACGGCGTAGACCACGAAGGGCCAGGAGCGCACAAAGAACAGTGTGATGCTGGTTTTGAACGGTTCCACCTCCACAAGCTTCTCCGCCAGTTCCAGGGAATAGAAAGCGGTTCCCACCAGCACCAGTAGAATCGGATATTTCAGAACAATCAGCCGGCGGTGCCATTTGTCCGATACTTTGATCTGGCGGAACTTCAGCTTTTCGCCCAGCCAGGCGGCCATCTCCTGTAATGCACCGAACGGGCAAAGCCAGCCACAGAACAGCCCCCGGCCCCAGATAAACAGCGTGATAAAGGTATAGGTCCACAGAATGAACAGTACCGGATCCATCAGGAAAACGTTCAGGGAAAAGCCGTCCCAGATGGACAGGAAAAGGGTGTAGATATTCACCACCGAAAGCTGGCCCTGGGCGTAGAAGCCAATGAAGAAAAGCGTGAAAAACAGGAAGCCCCAGCGGAAACGGTGAATCAGTTTCGGGTGTCTGCTCAGGGTACGTTGACGGGCAAAAAACACCGTCAGCACGGCCAGTCCGGCCACCAGAACAGCAATCGTCAGCCAGCGGTCCTTCCACAGCCCGATCCACACCGGCGGGCGATTGTCTTCCGGGCGGGCGGCCACCTCGACGGTCTCGAACAGTTCGTCGGCAAAATCCACCGGGATATCGAGCTCGGTATTGTCGGCCACCAGGTGATTTTTGCGCAGCGTGACATTGAGTTTCAGGCTGGCGTCGGCACCGGGGTTGAAACCGGCATTGCCACCGACCCGGAACAGGGTCGCTGCTGCCATGTCAGGCATGCCATCGATGGAGATGGCGATGTTCTGGTGGAACACGTTGATATCGCGTATTTCCAGGGACAGGTTGTTCTGCTGCAGCCCCAGCCGCCCCGGGGAGCTTCCCGGGGTAAAATCGTCTGACACGTGGGGATAAGCGCCGCGGGACATGACGGCCATTATCTGCGCGCCCGGCCCGATGCGTTCTTTCAGCCGCTCAAAGCCTTCATCACCCAGCAGGTTGCGGCCCACCATGGGCGCGTTGATGTAACCAAAAAACAGCTCGGTAAAGGGCTCGCCCGGTTCCGGTTGCGGCCCCTCGGGGTAGGCCGACAGTGGCGCGCCGAGTTTGGCTTCGACGGCTTCGGGGCTGACCTTCCAGTGGCCGAGGTAGCCACGGTCCACCAGTTGCTGCCAGGAGAGGGGTTGGTAAAGGTCGGTTCTGGCCCGGGTAGCGGCTTCCTGGGTAAACCCGTCCAGCTTTTCCCGCGCTACCTTTAGGGCCGAGGACAAAACAGTGTCGTTGATGATCAGCACCGACACCGTTGCCTTGCTTACGCCGTCGAAACGGACGACGTTGCCATCCGCATCCGTGCCAGAACCGGAGCCGGACGTATCAACAATGATCTGTTCCGTCAGTGAGCGGCCTTCATACTGGTCAATGAATTCCAGCAGTGGCTCCTCCCCCAGTCCGTGAAGAAAAACCGGTTCGTGGTGGCTGAGGATGCGCACACCGGTAAAGCGCCCACGTGTATCCAGCCCTATCAGCATACTGATGGGCTTGCCGGCAAAACCCTGGAGCCGGCTCAGATCGAGGGATTCGTAGGCGTAGCCCAGCCGCTCCTGAAGCTGATAAACCGGATAGACCGGATAATCCGGTAGCTTGTCGCGGATTTCCGTGGCCTTGGGAAACAGTTCCTGGATCATCGCCCGCTTTTCATCGTTCAACGCGCCGTGAGCTGCCGGGAAAAGGCAGATAATGACCAACAGCAGCAACAGCCGCCCGGGCATGGCATCTCTCCAGAGTCTTTTTGTTGTTGGTTCTGCTTATGTTAGCGGTTTGCCAGTGCCGCACAATGCTACCTGCGGGCCGGGAGCCTGCTACTTTGTGAGGAGAAAAGGAGGGTTGCTGTCGACGCTGATCCTGCTCAGGTAAGGCGGCTTACCCTCGCCATCAGCCGGCGCCAGTCGATAGGCAGGCTTTTTTCCAGGGCGGTCAGTGCCGGGTCCTTGCCATGCAGCGCCTGAAAAGGGCCTTTGCTGGCAAAAATGACGGTATTGTTGGTTTTACTCCGGAACAGCAGCAGAGCTGCAAACTCTCCCCGGAGATGGCGGAAAAACGGCCCGTTGAGGTCGGGCGCGCGGTGATAGTTGATGGCAAGCCAGCCGTTGTTGCTGAGTGCCCGGCTGGTTTGTCTGATAAACTCCCGCTGGGCCTGCGCGGGGCTCATGCGGTTGGAGCTGTACATGTCCGCCAGGATGAGGTCGGTGCCGTGGTCTGGCACTTTGTTCAGGGCATCCCGGGCGTCGCCAACGGTGACGGTGAAGTTGGCCCGGTGCGGCAGGCTGAAGTATTCGCGGGCCACCTGCAGCACGCTGGGGCGAAGCTCCACGGCGTGGACCTGGCATTCGGGCAGCAGATGCAGCAGTGCACTGGCCATCACGCCGCCCCCGAGCCCCAGCACGGTGGCGTGTGAGGGCTGTACGAAGGCAAGCGGCAGCAGCATGGCACGGCAGTATTCATGGACGGGCAGGTAAGGCCTGCGACGGTCAATCTTGCTCTGTTCAAACACCGAATCAAAGGTCATTACCCGATGTTTGCGATAGTCGATCACCAGAATGCCACCGAGTGCGTCCCGGGTGTAATGGATAATCTCGCCCTTCACGGTGGTTGCCCTCGTCTGATCGGTGCGCCGCTATTCTGGGGATTTGCCCGTCGGTTCTCAACCACATTGAAACGGCAGCAGCGGGCACCCGGATGACTATCGACCCGTTTGATGCACTTGCCTGCCCGCTGGACGGCGAACCTCTGGCCGGCTCAGGGACGTGCTGGCGCTGCCCCGCCGGCCACAGCTTCGACGTTGCCCGCCAGGGCTATCTGCACCTGCTGCCGGTGCAGAAAAAACGCTCCCTTGCCCCGGGTGACAGCAGGGAAATGGTGGCCGCGCGCCGACACTTTCTCAATGCCGGCTACTATCGGCCTGTCGCGGAGGCTGTAAACGCCGCTGTTCTGCAGTGTACAAGCGATGAAGCCGATCGACTGGCCTGTCTGGATGCCGGCTGCGGCGAAGGGTATTACCTGAGACAGCTTGCAGCGGAAAGCGCCAACACGCAGCTATCGGTGATCGGGCTGGATATTTCCAAATGGGCGGCTCTGGCGGCTGCAAAGCAGGACAAACGCCCGCGCTGGGTGGTCGGCAGCAACGCCAATATCCCCGTGCTGCCGGGCACTCTGGACCGGATACTGTGTCTGTTTGGCTTTCCCGTCTATACCGAGTTCGCCCGGGTATTGAAAACCGGTGGACTCCTGATCCGGGCAGACGCCGGCCCCAATCACCTGCGGGAACTGCGGGAAATTATCTACCCCTCATTGAAGCCCGAAAAACTGCCAGCGTCAGAGGCTCCAGAGGGTTTTTCCCTGGTCGATACCGAGACCGTCTGCTATCCACTGACCCTGGAGAGCCCTGAGGTGATCGCTGACCTGCTGGCGATGACGCCGCATCTGTATCGTGCTTCCGTCGAAGGCCGGGAAAGAGCGGCGCAGCTGGACCGGCTCACCGTAACGGTCGAGGTACAGCTGGTGCGCCTACAGCACGTGGGGTGATGACAGATGAGTGCGTCAGGCCGAGTTTCGGTGACGCAAACGCTTTATCAGCCCGCTTATCTGAACAATCTGGTCTTTCAGTGTCTCCATGGCATCCCGCGATTTATGGACAGTGGTCATAGCCTGTTCGCCCAGGTCATTGATGCTGACAATTCTTCCGGATATCTCCTCGGAGGCATTATGCTGTTGCTCTGCTGCGGCGGAGGTGCCATTGCAGGCATCTGAAATGCGGTCGATGTAGGACACCAGTTCCGAGAGGGTGTCATTCGAGCGGGTTGCATTGTCCACGGTTGTCATTGCGTACCCGTTACATTGTTCCATGGTGGCGATGGCGCGGGTGACCGTGGATTCAAAATGATCGAGGGTGTTTTCGATCTGTTCAGTCGATTCCTTGGTGCGCAATGCCAGCTTGCGGACTTCATCAGCCACCACGGCAAAGCCTCTGCCGGCTTCTCCCGCACGGGCTGCCTCAATGGATGCGTTCAGTGCCAGCAGGTTGGTCTGCTCAGTGATCTCGCCGATGGTGCGCAAAGCAGAGGCGACTCCCTTGCTTGCCTCGGCAAGCTGACTGACCGTGGCTGAGGCTTCGCCCAATTCCTGCGAGAGCGTTGCCATGCTGCTGTGTGTATCCCGCGTCAGCTCCTGACCCCGGGCAACGCCCTCATTGGCAAGATGCACCTGCTCCAGCATGCTGACGGCATTGGCTGATACTTCTTTCGACGTGGCTGACATTTCCTCGCTGGCAGCGGCGATCGTTTCGGTCGCCTTGGACTGGTTTTGCACAGCACTGTGGGCGTGGTTGCTGAGGCCAATGGTAGAGTCGGCGCCAGCATCGAGCTGCCCGATGACATCATCAAGGCGCTTGACGACGGCGTCCAGTTCGGCGGCTCTCTGGGTCATGGCCAGCTCTATGCTACCGATGTCGTCAACCCGCCCGCTAAAGATGGCCTCGGCAACGGTGTCATCAATCACCTTTCTGGCCCGACGGACCGAATTCCGCAAAGGTCTTGTCAGCCCGGCAATTACGCCTGCCATCACACCCATGCCTGCTACTGAGACAGCTACTGCCGGGGAATCCAGGCTGCCAACCAGGTACATGACAGCCATCTGGAGAGCGAAAACCGTTAGCATGGCTGCGATGAGTTTTGTCGACAGGCCTGGTCTGCGGCGAATCCTGGCAGGCGATACCGGCCCTTTGGAGGATTCCTTGGCTGATAGTTGGCTGTAAAGAGACTCTGCTCTGGCCTGTGCCTTGGGATCGAGCTGCGAGCGCACGGATTGCAGCTCCACCAAACCGCCCTGGTTGTCGGTAACGGGAATGGCATAGGCCTGAACCCAGTAGTGGTCGCCATTCTTGCAGCGATTCTTGACCGCCCCCATCCAGGACTGGCCAGACTTGAGCCGGCGCCACATTTCCTCGTAGGCGGCGCGGGGCATATCCGGGTGACGGATGATGTTGTGGGGTTGACCAATCAGTTCTTCCCGGGAGAAGCCGCTGATGTCCACAAACTCATCATTGATGTGTGTGATCTGGCCTTTCGGGTTGGTGGTCGAAAGGATATTGGCGTCCCGTGCCACGGGCACGTTGCGGTGGGTAACCGGCTGGTTGTTTCTCATTGCTTTTAACTCCGGCGTGACTGGCTGGCAGCTGCGGTGTTGATGTGCGCCATGAACCAGCTGTCAAAGTCTGCGCTGGTCATTGGCCTGGCGATCAGATAACCCTGAATTTCGTCGCATCCCAGGGAGTGCAGTATCTCCTTCCCTTCCCCGGTCTCCACGCCTTCGCCCACAACGCTGTAACCAAGTTCATGGGCCATGGCGATCATCGAGCGAACCAGGGTCTGGCAGCGTTCGTGGTGGTCGAGGCCACTGATGAACGAGCGGTCTATCTTCACCACATGGGCGGGAATGGTCTGCAGGTAGGCAAGGCTGCTGTAGCCGGTTCCAAAATCATCGATAGCGATTCTTACGCCCAAAGCCATGAGTTTCTCAAGCTGTTGTCTCGCGGCCCGGCCATTACTGATCAGGCCGCTCTCGGTCAGTTCCAGCTCGATGGCACGCAGTGGAAGCGCCTCGCGTCTCAGATAACCCAGCAAGCGTTCGCTGAAGTCCTGCTCTTCAAGATTGGCCGCGGCTATGTTGATGGATATCCGTAATTCCAGTCCCCGCCGGTGCCAGCTGGCAGCCTGCCGGATGGCATTGCGCATGACCCAGTCAGTGAGGGCGCGGGCCATGGAAGTGTTTTCCACCAGCGGAATGAATTCAGCCGGCGAAACGTTGCCCACTTCCGGGTGCTGCCACCGGATAAGTGCCTCGGCACTGACGCAGCGGGCGGAAGCCATGTCGACCCGGGGCTGATACGCCAGGTGCAGCTGGTCGTCGGACTGCAATGCCTGCTGAAAATCAGAAATCAGACTGAATCGGCGCTGATACCGGTTGTCGGAGCTTTCGGAGTAGAAGCCGGCGCCTTTTTCATTGTCCCGGGCGTCACGGCAGGCGGTGTGAGCCAGTCGCAGTACGGCGTCTGGCTGGGTGCGGCCGAGCTGTACCGGTGCCAGGCCAACCACAGGCCGCAACATGAAGGGGGCACTCCCGTTCACCGTGACCTCAAGCAGTGACTGACGAAGGCTTACCGCACGTTCGAATATTTCGCTCTTGTTACCGCTTTCAAGGTGCGCGAACTGACAGGGACCGACGTGATAGATTTTCGCTTGGTCTCCCAGTTTTTCCCGGATTTTCCGGGCTACGGTCTGCGACAGTGAGTCCAGATAGGCCGGGCCCATCACCCGTTGCAGGGCATTGATCTGCGCCAGGTCAACGAGCTCGGTGCCAAGAACATGACACTGATCATTGGGAAAATCCCTCGCCAGGTCATTCAGATCCTCGACAAAACTCAGATAATTGGGCAGCCCGGTTGTTGGCTCAACGCGCCCCACCGCGTGTTGCAGGTCGATCTGTGCCATCACCATGGCTGCCAGATCTCTGAGAATGTTTCTTTCCTGATCGGTGACCTGGCGCGGCTCGGTGCCAAGAACACACATGGCGCCAAGGGTATGGCCATCATGGGTAATCAGTGGTGCGCCGGCATAAAAGCGGATGCCGGAGGCTGCCAGATGGCTGTCATGGTAGTCGCTGGACGCAAGCAGATCGTTTATCACCAGGACGGCACTGCTATCCGTTACGTCACCACAGCAGGCCTTGAAGCGGGGGATTTCCCGGTGATCCACACCTACCCTGGACTTGAACCACTGGCGATCACGGTCTGTCAGCGACACTGCAGCAATGGGCAGGTCGAACAGCAGGCTGGCCAGTCGGGTAATTCGATCAAAGCTCTCGCTGGGGGGCGTGTCCAGCAGGTTCAGCTGTCTGAGTACGGACAGACGAGCTTCTTCATTATTACTCATATATCTTTACGCTTCAGTGCAGCCGGCGACGTGCCTGCTGAATTGCGCAGATAATGAACGAAAGCTGCAAAAGGTATAATTGAAAATTTTCGAATCAGTAATAGAAAATAGTTATTAAAGCGGCAGCCCGCCAGCGCTATGAAAGAGGCTCATTATTGGCGCCGTATGTCAGTAGCAGCGTCACGATTTCGGTGTGACCCCGGGAGTCCGCGCATTCCAGCGGCGTCAACCGTTGATCGTTGCGCAGGTCGGGGGCAGCCCCTTTTTCCAGTAGCAGGCGGGCAGTGTCCAGATGGCCATTGCAGCAGGCCAGCATCAACAGGCTGTCGCCGGTGTTGGTACGGATGTCCACGGGCACGCCGGCGTCGAGCATAACGTTGAGAGGGCCGGTGCCACCATTCCGGGCCAGTTCAAAAAGCCCCTCCCCAAAAGCGATGGCATCTTCATCCTGCTTGTTGTCAGGGCCCTGGGGGCTGGCTGATCTGTCGTCGTTCATGGTAATCCTGTGTTTTTCTGCGAATGGCAGCAAACGATATCATGCCGGCAGCCTTCGACGAATCCGCCGCCGGCAAGCATGGTTCTGGACAGACCCACGATACCACTGTTAAAAACGTGGTATCAGGCAAACGAAACCATCAGAAATACAGGAGAACAGGACAATGAAAATCAGGGTTCGAGGTATTGAAGAAGGCCAGCCGGTGCCGGAAAAGTTCGCTTTCGGCGTATACAGTGAAGAGGACCACATGAGTTTCGGCCCCAACCGCAACCCCGAGGTAAGCTGGGAAGACGCGCCAGAGGGCACCAAAAGCTTTGTGGTCATGATGTTTGACCCTGACGTGCCCAGTGTTGCGAATGATGCCAACCAGGAAGGCAAGACGGTATCGAAGGACATTCCCCGGGTGGATTTTTTTCACTGGTTGCTGGTGGACGTGCCCGCTGCTATTTCCCGCATTCCCGAGGGCGAGGACAGCGACGGCGTGATTCCCAAGGGCAAGGAGCCAGGGCCTGGCCCGATCGGCCTTCGCGGCGTGAACAATTTTACCCAATTTCTGGCGGACAATCCGGACATGGCAGGAACCTACGGTGGTTACGATGGGCCCTGCCCGCCCTGGAATGACGAGATCATTCACCACTACCACTACGAAGTGCATGCACTGGACGTCGAGAGCCTGGACCTGGAAGGTGAGTTTGACGGCGCCGCCGTGCGTGAAGCCATGGCAGGCCATGTGCTTGCCAGTGGGCGGGTAACCGGTACCTATACGCTCAATCCGGATCTGCGTTAATGCCTTCAGCTGAATGAAAATTCCTTCCGGCTGGCCCTTCCGGCTGGGTATTGCAGGGGCTGTGGCTCTGCTCATGCTGGTACTTTGGCTGGTCCTCAGGCAGCTGGGAATGCCTGCAAGCCTGTCGCCGGACGCCCTCTCGGGCTGGCTGAACGGGCAGGGTGTCTGGGGGCCGGTGTTTCTGTTCCTGATGATGGTGCTGGCGGTGGTGGTGGGGCCGATACCGACCCTGCCGGTCAGTGCCGCCTCGGGCCTCGCTTTCGGCGTCCTTGCAGGCACCCTGCTGGCAGCGACCGGAGCCCTGACGGGCGCACTGATCGCGTTTTCCGTGGCGCGGATACTGGGCCGGGAAGCTCTTAGGGAAAAACTGTCGTCAAACCCGGTCTTTGCCTCTGACGGCTCCCAGTGGCTGCTTTTCTGGATGGTTTTTCTGACCCGCCTGATACCACTGTTCTCTTTTGCCCTCATCAGCTACGCCGCCGGAGTGACGGCTATCCATGGTTGGCGGTTTGCCTTGGCGTCCTTTCTGGGGATGCTTCCCATGACGTTTGTGTTCGCCGGCCTGGGCACGACATTCGAGCTGAATCCGTTTGTGACGGTGGCGGCGGCCGTTGTCATTCTACTTGTAATGACGACGCTGCCCTGGTATCTCAGCCGCAGGCCGGGCTCGCGACTGGCCCGTTGGCTGCGCCTGGACCCGAAGCGCTAGCTGCCACTAAGCGGCGCAGGAAAACCATGGATTCATGTATACGAAACGCAGTAGAAGTGTGCCCATGCACGAACTTATTATTATTACGCCTTCCTCTCCCTTATAATGCGTGGCCATAAACGAACCACGAATTCCGTATGGCTAAACACTCGACTCAGCAGGAGGGCGTTCTGCCCAGCATCCAGCTCCATTCATCCGGTAAAGGTTTCCGTGTCAGACGGCCGAGCGTCTGGGCAGTAAGCACCTTTCTCATTGCCCTACTGGTGGCGTTACCGGTAATTGTGATATTCGCCCACGTTTTTTTCCCCTCCGGAGAGGTGTGGGCTCATCTTGCCAGTACCGTTCTGGGGCGGTATCTGAGTAACACTGTGGTGCTGAGCGTTACCGTTGCACTGGGTACCACGTTCATTGGTACGGCATGCGCCTGGCTGGTGGTCATGTGCCGTTTCCCGGGAAAGCGGGTGTTTGAATGGGCACTTTTGCTGCCGCTGGCTGTGCCCACATACGTGATTGCTTACGCCTACACCGATTTCCTGCAATTTGCAGGGCCTCTGCAAAGCACCCTCCGCACCTGGTTTGACTGGCAGCACGGCGACTATTACTTCCCGGATGTCCGGTCACTGGGCGGCGCTTCTCTGCTCATCACCATGGTGCTCTACCCCTATGTTTACCTGCTTGCCCGTGCTTCCTTCATGGAACAGTCGGTCAGTGCCCTTGACGTAGGGCGCACCCTGGGACTGGGGCCGTGGAAGATGTTCAGGCGTGTGGCGTTGCCGCTGGCGCGCCCGGCCATTATTGGAGGCGTCTCTCTGGTACTGATGGAGACACTTAACGAGTTTGGAGCTGTGCAGTTTTTCGGGGTCGACACATTTACAACAGGCATCTACAGAACCTGGTTTGGCCTGGGTGAACAGGTCGCTGCCGCCCAGCTGGCGGCCTGCCTGCTCGTGTTCGTATTCATCGTGGTGCTGCTGGAACGCGCTTCGCGAGGGGGCCGGCAGTATCACGCTTCCGCAAGCTACCAGGCACTGCCACAGTACTCGTTGCGTTCAGGTAGAGCTGTTCTGGCATTTGTTGCCTGTTTCCTGCCCATACTGATCGGTTTCATCGTTCCGGCACTGATATTACTGGAGATGGCGATTACGACCGGGGACCCGCTCTTTGGTACCCGTTTTCTCACCTTTGCGCTCAATAGCCTGTTCCTGGCGTCGGGCGCCGCAGTGGTCGCTGTCGTTCTGGCGGTGCTGCTCAGCTACAGCGCACGGCTGAACAGCAGCACCTGGGTCAGGGGGGCAAACCGCATTGCAGCGATGGGGTACGCCATTCCGGGTTCGGTTGTCGCCGTGGGTATCATGATACCGCTGGCCTGGCTGGATCAGAGGCTGAATCTTTTTCTGCGTGACAATTACGGGTTTCTGGTTGGGCTGGTCTTCAGCGGCTCGGCCTTCGTGCTGATCTATGCCTACACGGTTCGCTTCCTGGCGGTTTCTTTCAACACCGTTGAAGCAAGCCTGGGAAAGGTCACGCCATCCATGGATGCTGCGGCAAGAACCCTGGGACAGACCGCTGGCGGCGCCTTGCGCAAAGTGCATACACCCATTATGCGCGGCAGTCTTCTGGCCGCAGGAATCCTGGTGTTTGTGGACGTTATGAAGGAATTGCCCGCCACTATCATTCTGCGCCCGTTCAATTTCGACACACTTGCGGTGCGCGCCTACAGTCTGGCATCAGACGAGCGACTGGCGGAATCTGCCACCTCCTCGCTGTTCATTGTGGCCGTGGGGATTATCCCGGTTATCATTCTGAGCCTGGCAATGCGCAACTCCCGCCCTGGCAGCGGCAACCGGCGCTAACTTTCCGGCTTACTGCCTGAACATAAAGACTTGTGACATGTCCAGGCCAAGAGACACGGGCTGACCCTCTTTGGGCAGGAATACACCAGGAACCCGGGCATGCAGGTGCATTTCCTGCCCGCCCGCGCCATGTGCGCAGATATGGAGCAGGCTGGTGGAGCCCAGTAACCGTGATACCAGCACATGACTGTTGCGGGTATCGTCCTCATCGCTGTCCAGCGGTTTGACTTGCACAGCCTCCGGGCGGATCAACACCTGCACAGTGCTGCCTTCCGGAAAATCGTGGGCATCCAGGTCGCCAAGCGGTGTTCTGACAGAACCGTTGTGAACTTCGCCAGTGCATTCATTCACCTGACCGAAAAATCTGACGACAAAAGGATCCGCCGGGTTGCAGTAAAGGTCGGTCGGGGTGCCTGTCTGCACAATCTTTCCCTCTCGCATCAGTGCGATACGATCTGCCATGAACATGGCTTCTTCCGGATCATGTGTCACCAGCAAGGTTGCCGTGCCCAATTCCTTGAGCACGTGGAGGGTATCATCACGGATCTGGTCGCGCAGCCGGGCATCAAGACTGGAGAAAGGCTCGTCAAGAAGCATTACGTGCGGCGACGGCGCCAGGGCTCTGGCGAGGGCAACCCTTTGTTGCTGCCCGCCGGAGAGGGTGTGGGGATAGGCCCTGGCAGCCCCGGCCATTCCCAAGCGGCCCAGCAGATCCAGGGCGTGGGATTTGCGCTGATTCCGCGGTAACGAGGTAATACCAAAGCAGACGTTCTCAAGCACCGTCAAATGGGGAAACAGGGCGGATTCCTGAAAGGCAAGGCCCAGGTTGCGCCTTTCGGGTGGCCAGTGGAGTCCGTCCGCCGCTGAAACCAGATTACCGCCGAGAAACACTTTGCCCGCAGACGGTACCTGCAGGCCCGCCGCTATGCGCAGCAGTGTGGTCTTTCCACACCCGGAAGGCCCCAGCAGGCATACGACTTCGCCGGCCTTGATCTCCAGGCTGATGTCGGTTACCGCTGTGTGCCTGTCAAACTGACAATGCACATGATCCAGCATGAGTGTTGGATCAGTCGGCCTTCCGCTTTGCGCAAGGGTGTCGACAGACTTTTTTTGGTAAACGCCCATAAAGGTAATCCAAATCTCCAGACGAAAGCGGGCAGCGTACTGGAATTATCGGTTCGCTGGTTCTGTGTCTGTACTGTAAACGTAAAAAAGATTGATTTCCATTCGTTGACATTACATCAGGCCCAGTTTAACTTATCTCTGAATACAAATCGTTATCAATAACATATTGAATGACTCAGGGAGATCAGAACTGTGATAACTTTCAAAGGCAAGCTGGCGGTTACGGCACTAGCTGCAACAATGGCGGCTACCAGCGTAGCGGCCAACGAGGTCAACCTCTATTCTGCCCGTCACTACGATTCTGACCAGGCAATCTATGAGGCGTTTACCAAAGAGACCGGAATCGAGGTCAATCTTATCGAGGGTAAGTCGGACGCGTTGATTGAACGAATCAAGCGTGAGGGCGTTGCCAGCCCCGCCGATATCCTGGTGACCGTGGACGCGGGCAACCTGTGGCGCGCTGATCAGGAAGGTGTCTTCCAGCCGGTCAATTCTGAAACGCTCAATAGCCGTCTACCTGATTCCCTGCGTCATCCGGACGGCCACTGGTTCGGTTTCAGCCAGCGCCTGCGGGTTATCTACTACGACCGCTCAGAGTTCGACCCGACACAGATCAGCGAGTACGAGGACCTGGCCAAGCCTGAATTTGAGGGCGAGGTATGTATCCGCTCTTCCAGCAACATCTACAACCAGTCGTTGCTGGCAAGTATGATCGAGTATCATGGCGAGGATGGCGCCGAGGAGTGGGCGCAAGGCGTTGTCAATAACATGGCGCGGGATCCGCAGGGTGGAGATACCGACCAGATCCGTGCGGTAGCCGCCGGTGAGTGCAATCTGGCTGTGGGTAATCATTATTACTATGCCCGCTTGCTGAACTCTGACGATGAAGCCGATCGTGAAGTTGCCCGCAAAGTTGGCATTATTTTCCCCAATCAGTCCGGACGTGGTGTTCACGCCAACATCGGTGGCGCTGGTGTTGTCGCAACAGCGCCTAACCGCGAAAATGCCGTGCGCTTCCTTGAGTTTCTGGCGTCCGATACCGCACAGGAAGTCTTTGCCCGCAGCAATCACGAGTTCCCTGCTGTGGACGGTGTGCTCAAGAACCCGGTTCTGGACTCCTGGGGAAATCTGAACATCGATGACATCAATGTCAGCGTGTTGGGAGAGAATAATCCGGAAGCGGTTCGCATCTTTGACCGGGTTGGATGGCGCTGATTGCAGCGCTGCTGCATTGATTCGGAATAATACCGGATCAGTGTAAACAGACTGATGAGGCGGTTGCTGCAGATGTGGCCCCCGCCTTTTTTTATAGTGTTATGTTGGCCCTGAAGCACGTCGGTTGAAGGCGGACTATGCTTTTAACCTGCTCGTAAGCAAATCTTACCGGGTTCTTGGTAAGCGACGGGGGACAATTTATGAACAAGGTATGCGTGGTAATGGGTGTCGGTCCGGGCAATGGTGAAGCCTTTGTGCGGCGATTCAGCGATGAAGGTTTTCAGGTAGCGATGCTGGCCCGCAGCGAAGATTATCTCAAGCAGCTGGAGCAGTCGATCAGCGGGGCCCGCGCCTTTGTCTGTGACATGATGGAACCGGAGCAGATCGCTGCAGTGCTGGCGGACATCGAGAGCGAGCTCGGGCCGGTGTCGGTGGTGCTGTATAATGCCGGTGGCGGTGTGTTCAAGAACGTGGAAGAGGCCAGCCTGGAGGAGTTCGAGGCCAACTGGCGCCTCAATGTTCGGGGTCTTGTGGCGGCCACCAAAGCTGCACTACCACAACTGCGTCAGCATGATACCGCTAGCATTATCGTCACCAGCGCGTCGGCGGCGACACGGGGCCGGGCCAGCACCGCGCCCTTTGCGTCGGCCAAGGCGGCCCAGCGCAGCCTGGCCCAGTCACTGGCCCGCCAGCTGGGCCCGGAGAAAATCCACGTGGCGAATGTGGTGATTGATGGCGTGGTGGATCTGCCGCGCACGCGGGAGATGCTTCCGGACAAGCCGGACGACTTTTTTGTTCAGCCCTCGGCCGTCGCCGATGCAGTCTGGGCACTAAGCCAGCAGGACCCGTCTGCCTGGACTTTCGAGCTGGATATCCGTCCGTTCGGGGAAAGCTGGTAACCGTCTAAAGCGTCAGGTGGCCATCTTCCCTTGCGGCGATGGCGGCGAACTGGCGGATTTCCTCCGCCAGTGCCTGGTGATCTTTAAGCCCGGTTTTCCATTGTTGCGGGACGTCATCACTGCCCGCTGCCAGTAACAGCCCCAGCACGATGCCCCAGTGCCATGCCAGTGGCCAGATAGGGGTTGTCTGCATTCAGCAATGCCAGCACCAGTGGCCTTACCAGCCCGCCAACACTGCCAATGGACCAGGCCCGGCGCTGCTGTTCGGCGCAGTTTTCGGGGGCTTTCCCCCGCCTCAAGGCCGTGGTGATAATGCATGCGTTCATCCAGAGCGGCGGTTGCATTACCATGCTCTCCCTCCCGGTCTTCAAGTGAGAAGCCGAAGTCGCTATAGGTGGTGCGGTAAAAGCGGGCGTGCTTATGGAGGATATCGTAATCCCGCCCGTGGGCTCTTGCCCTCTCTACGTCCGGTTGATAGGTCATACCGAGCATGAAAGCATCCGGATGGGGATGGGGGCCGGGTGGTACCGGTCTATGCCCCCCAGAGGGCATTTTCAATACGCCGGACAACGGAGTGGCCCATGTGAATATCTCCTTTGTCGATGTGTGCGCTTTTACACAGGATTAGTGGCGAGGATCTTCTTCAGAAAATCCTTCGTGCGGGGATCCTGTGGGTTGTAGAAGATCTCGCTGGGCGGGCCCTGCTCTACTATGCGGCCGCCATCGATAAAGATCACCCGGTCAGCTACGTCCCTGGCAAAAGACATTTCGTGGGTGACCACCATCATGGTCTGGCGCTCTGATGCCAGCTGTTTCATCAACCCCAATACTTCCTCCACCCACTCGGGGTCCAGTGACGATGTAGGCTCATCAAACAGGATGACCTCGGCACCGGCGGCCATGGCGCGGCCGATACCCACCCGCTGCTGCTGGCCACCGGACATGGACGCGGGAAAGGCATCTGCTTTCTCGCCCAGGCCGATCTGATCGAGAATCTCGCGCGCTCGTCGATAAGCCTTTTCTTTGGGCCATTTATCCACCACCAGTAAGCGCTCGGCGATATTCTGCAGTGCTGTCTTGTTGGCAAACAGCGCATAGTTCTGAAACACGAAGGCGGTTCGCCGCCGCATGGAGAGAATCTCTGCCCGGCTGGCTTTTTTCACATCCACGGTGAGGTCGCCGACGGTCATGGTGCCGGCGGTGGGCTGTTCCAGGAAATTGATGCAGCGCAGCAGAGTGGATTTACCGGTGCCCGAAGGCCCGATGATGACGACGATTTCGCCCTTATCAATGGTGAGGTCGATACCGTCGAGTACCACCGTCGAGCCGAAATGCTTGCTCAGTGAGTCCAGTTTGATCATCGGCTATAGGCCTTGTTCAGGCGGATTTCCAGGTGGTTCTGCAGTTTTGAAAGCAGTTCAACCACAATCCAGTACATGATGGCGGCCACAATGAACGCCTCGAAGTACAGGAAGCTGCCGGCGGCTTCCTTCTGGGTTGCTCCCATCAGTTCCGTGACCCCCAGCGTAAACGCCAGGGAGGTCGCCTTGATCATGTCGATGAAGTAATTCATCAGTGTGGGCAACGCCACCCGTGTGGCCTGGGGCAGCACGATCCGCCGCATCATCTGGCCGTTGGTCATGCCGATGGAGAGGGCTGCTTCGGTCTGGCTGCGGTCAACACCCACGATGGCAGCCCGGATCGATTCGGCCATGTAGGCGGAGAAGTGCATGGTCAGGCCCATGATGGTCGCCGTAACACCGTCGATCACCGTTAACGCACTGACCAGTTGTGGCAATCCGTAGTAGAATAGGAACAGTTGCACCAGCAGGGGTGTGCCCCTGAAGAAAGAGATGAACACGATGGTCAACTGGTTGAGCACCGGGATACGAAGCACCCGGATGACGGCAAACAGGCAGGCGAGAATCAGTGCAAGCACCATCCCGATACCGGCCAGTTGCAGCGTTAGGGGCAGGTACCTGAGCAGGACAGGTACCAGCCCGATCATATACTCGACGTTCAACACGTCCATAGGGAATCAGGCCTTGGTGTGCCCTTCAGGGCTCGGTGATGTTCGTGCCGAACCACTTCTCTGAAATGGAGGCCAGGGTGCCATCGTCACGCAGGGCCGCCAGGGCTTTGTTGACCTCGTCTCGCAGGGCTCTGCCGGCTTCGGTGTCGCGGAACGGATAGGCGTTGGTGATTTGTGAGAAAGTGGGGCCGGCCAACTCCAGTGGCAGAGGCTTCTCCTTGATGATCTGGCTGGCACTGACCCGGTCCATCACGAAGGCATCCACGCGGCCCAGGGCGGTGTCCCGCTCCAGGTTGCTCTCATAGGTCTTGATATTGATCTGGTCTGCGTAGGGCAGCTCGCGCAGCAGTGCTTCGAAGTTGGAGCCCAGGTTCACGGCAACGGTTTTCCCCTTGAGGTCTTCCACGCCCTCGACTTCGGTGTTGCCTTTCTTGGTCACCACCTGAGCACCATCATAGACGTAAGGGTCGCTGAAAACATACGCCTTCTGCCGCTCTTCGGTGATGGTGATCTGGTTGGCAACCGTGTCGATACGCCCGGATTCCAGCATGCCAAACAGGCCCGAGAAGTTGGCGGTTTCGTACTTGATGTCACGCCCCATCTCCTCACCAATGGCGTTCATGACATCAACGTCAAAACCTTTGAGCTCATCCTGCTCTACAAAGGTAAACGGGAAATACTGGCCGGACATGCCGACCCTCAACGGATCATCCTGTGCAAGCAAAGGTGCGCTTGCCAGTAGTGAAATCATCAGTAACGTATTGATCAGTAGTGTTTTCATAAAACCTCCTTCTGCATCGCATCGTAACTGAAGCATAGTCGGGAGTGAAAATTGGGCAATGATGCACATCACCGTGTGTTAACCAGACGCTCAATATCCCTGAGAATATCAGGGGCATCGGTAACGCGAGCCAGCCAGCTCAGAGGGATGCCGCGCTCGCCGCCCACCCCATGCAGTGCCGCCATGGCTGGCCCGATGATCCAGGCCCGGCCACAGGAATCGCCGCCGCAATGAATGTTGGCGCGGACAGCTTCGATATAGCTGGTGGCATGGCTGAGAATATGAAAAATCACCGGCATGGCTTCGTGCAGATAGCAGGTACGGCCAAAGGTGTCGCCGGCTTTTACAGCATCCAGTGATGAACCGGTTTGCGCGTTGTTCAGGCTCTCCTGGTCCGGCGCCTCGGCTTTGGCGGCCTCCAGGGCTGCCGATAGGGGGTTACCCTGGAAAAGCTGGTCCAGAAGTATCGCGGCGCACTTTGCCCAGGCCACGGCTTCATCACTGTGATTGGTTACTCTGACAGCAGCCTCGGTGATCTCCATGAGCTCATCGCTGCCGGAATAGCAGGCCACCAGGGGCGGCAACTTGGAGACCGCCGGCAATTGCATGTCGTCGGCGCCGCTTTCCGGCAAAAGGTGACTGTCTATGGTTTCGGCAAGGTGAACGCCCGCATCCTGTACCCTTGTTTCATGATAGGTCAGGTTGATGCCCCGACGAACCGGCTCCGCCAGCTGGTCACCACTCAGGTACCGGGTATAGGGCAAAACCTTCTGCACCAGTATCCGTTTCTGTTCGTCGCTCAGGTCAGCAGTGGTGGTCGCCAGCGCCTGCTTGATGGCGTTCTGTTCAATGGCATCCAGATTGTTCAGGGTGACCCGTGTGGGGTTGTCGATATAACCCTGCCAACGGCCGCCAGGTCCGAAAAACGTTCGAAAGCGCCGCTGGTAATCGCGGATATCCAGTTGGCCATCACTGGCCAGAAGACTGTCGCTCAGTACACCCGTGGCAGCGCCGTAGTGGCTGATATCGCCAGGCTGTTTGCCCTCGTGCGCAAAGTAACCGAATCCGCCTTTGAAATAATCGGCCTTCGGAGGCAGGAACTCCGGCGCCTGGCCGCCCACCTCATGGATTCGCTGGCTGTCGTACAGCCAGTGCAGGCCCAGGCTGGCCGCATCGGCAACCCAGCCACCAGCGAGGGCGGCGATTATGGCGGGTTTTCTGTTATGTGGCAGGTTGCTGGTCATTGGAAATCCTCATCGGTCGTGTTCAGAATTCGGGATCGGAAAAATGCACATCTAACGCCAACTGTACGCAGTCGCCTGATGCCACTCACTGGCCCAGTCTTCGGGGGCACAGTCGCTATGCAGAAGGCATCCCTTTTCAATACGTGGATAAAGCTGAGCATAGTTCATAACGTTGCCCTGGTTGACCCTCCGGTTGATATCCGCAGGGTCGAGATCCTCGATACTGTCCTTGCCCAGGATACTGAGCAGTTCCGCCAGGGTTTCCATGGAAGAATGGTGGTAGTTGGCAACCCGCATGCCCTTGTCAGTGACGTCCAGCTGTTTGTAGCGGGCGGGGTTCTGGGTAGTGATACCGGTGGGGCATTTGTCCGTATTGCAGCTGCGGGACTGGATGCAGCCCAGTGCCAGCATCATGCCGCGGGCTGAATTCACGGTGTCGGCCCCGAGCACCATCATTCGCAGCATGTGAAACGCTGAGAATGCCTTGCCGGACGCGATAATGCGGACCTTGTCGCGAACACCGATACCTCGTAGCGCGTTGTGGACAAAATGCAGACCGTCGCGCAGTGGCATACCCACCGAGTTGGTCAATTCCACCGGTGCTGCCCCGGTGCCCCCTTCACCGCCGTCCACGGTAATGAAATCCGGCCGCAGACCGGTTTTCAGCATGGCTTTACAGATGCCCAGGAATTCCCGCCGGTTACCGGGGCAGAATTTGAATCCCACCGGCTTGCCACCAGAAAGTTTGCGCAGCCGCGCAATGAATTGCAGCAGTTCCACGGGATTGGTGAAGGCGGAGTGGCCAGGCGGTGACAAGACGTCTTCACCCATGGGCACCATGCGGATACGGGCGATTTCTTCGGTAAGCTTGGCAGCTGGCAATACGCCGCCATGCCCGGGTTTGGCACCCTGGGACAGCTTGATCTCGATCATCCTGACCACATCGCGGCCCGCCTGCTCTGCGAACAGGTTGGCGTCAAAGTCGCCCTGGGGCGTACGGCATCCAAAATAACCGGTTCCGATTTGCCAGATCAGGTCACCGCCATACTCAAGATGCCAATCACTGATTCCACCTTCGCCAGTGTTATGGGCGAAATTTCCCAGTTTTGCGCCCCGGTTGAGTGCCATGACAGCGTTACGGCTGAGGGCGCCGTAACTCATGGCGGAGATGTTCAATGGGGAGGCCTCATAGGGCCTGGCGCATTCTGGTCCGCCAAAAGTAACCCGAAGGTCAATCGGGCGGCATTCCTTGGGCGCCAGCGAGTGGTTTACCCATTCGTAACCGTCGCGATAGACATCGAAGATGGTGCCGAAAGCACGGGTGTCGTTATCTTTTTTAGCGCGTTGATAGATCAGGCTGCGGAACTCACGGTTGACCGGGGCGCCATCCAGGTCGGATTCCACGAAATACTGCTGCAACTCCCGCCGAACGGACTCGAACAGGTAACGGAAATGGCCAACAACCGGATAGATCTTGAGCAATGTGTGCTTGTTCTGGAAGAGGTCACGAATACCCAGGGCAATGAACGGCCCGACGACCAGCCAGGCCCAGTTAACGCCCGGCCATGCGACGCCGGCAGCAATCAACACGGCGCTCAGCGCCACACTTGAGAATATGAAGGCTTGACGGAAGACCATTTGGCGACCCTGTTTTCCAGCACTGGTGGTTCGTTATTTATCTGGATTAAGGGGCACGCCTGCATAAGGGTTGTTACAGAAAGCTCTGGGGAGTCTGGTCGTGGGGGCTGGAGATCTTGTTGCGGGCAACTTGGATGACCCGCGCCGACGCCTGCTCTGGATCAGATCCGAATCTGAACCTTGCCGTCCCGCACCCGCACTTCAAGCACCCGCATTGCCCGCGTCGCGGGCGCGGCGATGGGTTGTCCGTCGCGAACGTCAAAAGCCCCCTGATGCAGCGGGCATTCAATGACGTGATCGTCGAAATAGCCATCGCACAGATCCGCACCACCATGAGTGCAAAGCGCGAGCGAGGCATGGATCCCGGTGGGCGTATCATAGACAGCGATGGTGCGCCGCCCGACCTCGACCCGCGTGACCCAGTCTTTTTCCAGCTCGTCCACCGCGATCACGTTGCGCCAGGGCTTGTCGCTCATGCCTGCGCCTCCTGGATCTGACGTATGATGTCCCTATGCGCGCCGAGATAGCCGCCCGGCTCGACATGAATATGGTCACGCAGCTTTTTGTGCAGGCGCGGCAGGGTGTGGTAGGGAACCAGGGGCACATAGTGGTGTTCGGCGTGGTAGTTCATGTTCCAGCACAGGAACCGCCACGGGGCCGAGACCAGGTTGGTGCGGGTGTTCTTGCTCATCTGCGCCACGGTCGGACGACCCACATGTTCCGTCATCCGGATGAAACGCATCACCGGTTCGCCGAGAAACAGCGGAATGATCCAGTACCAGATCAGCCCCCACCACCCGGTGACTGCCATGCCTGCAAAGATCAGCGCGTATATTCCGAGGATGATTCGTGCGTCGCGAAACATGGCGGCATGTTCCTCCTTCGGGATGAAGCGTTTTTCGGCGTCTGAAAGCCGCCCCATGGCGTGGCGCGAAACCTCGTTGAACTTGGTTTTCCAGTAAGGGATCGCAGACAGGTAGAGCAGGTATTCACCATAGCTCTTCGGCATCGGGATCAGCTCCGGGTCCTTGCCGTCCAGCTGCGTATAGGTGTGGTGATCGCAATGCTCATAGCGGAAGAAGCGATGCGGCAGCAGAATAATTAGCCCGCAGATCTGCCCGACGATATTGTTCAGTTTGCGGGTACGGAACACGGTGTAATGCACGCATTCATGTTGTAGCGAGAAATGATGCACCAACACGATTCCCTGCAGGAACATGGCAGGCCAGATCAGCCAGCTGTTCCACGCAAGGGTAATCAGCGTTGTGGTTCCGGCCAGTACCAGCACCCACAGCGCCAGGTGCCGCAGGGCGGGCCCGTCGGAGCGTTGCATCAGGGCTTTCAGTTCCTCGCGGCTCAGCTTGCCCTCTGCAAGCGCCTGGGTCTGGGGTGTAACAATGCCTTGCGTCATCGTTGCTAATCCACGAGTTCTGCCGGTACCGGGAGCTATATGCAGGAGGCGACAATAGCTTCGACCATAGCACGCCCGAATTCGGCCCTGCAAAAAGGTCCACCAGAAAAACAAGGTGGCCGGTTAACCAGGTTGTGGGTATCCAATGCCGATCACCTGCTCTCAAGGGCTGTGGACGCTGAGTATGTGGCGGATATGCTGGTAGCCTGGTCGAGCCGGTATCTATAGGCCTGCAGAGTCAATGACGCGCCATACGGTGTTGCCAACGTCATCAGCCACCAGCAGACCCCCGTGCCCATCCAATGCTACCCCCACAGGCCGCCCGCGGGCATTGTCGTCTGCGTCGACGAAGCCGGACAGCACAACCTCCATCGAGCCGGCCGGTCGGCCGCCGGTGAATGGTATGAAGACGACTTCATAGCCATTCAGTGGCCGTCGGTTCCAGGAGCCGTGCAGGCCCACAAACGCGCCTTCGCCATAACCGGCCATGCCGTTGGAATTGAAAGCCAGGCCCAAGGGTGCCACGTGCGCGCCGAGGGCGAAATCTGGCGAAATTGCGCTGGCCACCAGCTCTGGCTGCTGGGGGCTAACCCGGTGATCAACATGTTGGCCAAAGTAGCTGTAGGGCCAGCCGTAGAAACCGTCCCGGCGGACCGAAGTGAGGTAATCGGGAACCAGATCGCTGCCGAGTTCGTCACGCTCATTGACAACTGCCCATAGCTCGCCCGTATGCGGCTCCCAGTCAAGGCCCACCGGATTGCGCAGGCCTGAGGCGAACACCCGTGTAGCGCCGGTGGCGACATCGATTTCGAGTATCGCTGCACGCATCTGCTCGACATGCATGCCGTTTTCGGCGACGTTGCTGTTGGATCCGACGCCCACATACAGGTGGGCACCATCGGCACTGGCGAGCAGACTCTTGGTCCAGTGGTGATTCAACTCGTCACCTTTGCCGGGAAGGTCAGTAACCTTGACGGGAGCGGCGGTTATGGTTGTCTCACCACTCTGATAGGGCACTTTCACTAAGGCATTGGCGTTGGCCACGTACAGGGTGTCCCCGACCAGCGCCATGCCGAACGGCGAGTGCAGGTCCTCGAGAAACACACTGCGGAAGTCGGCCTTTCCGTCCCTGTCGGTATCGCGCAACAGGGTGATGCGGTTGGCGCTCGGCACGGCAGCCCCGGCGCGCTTCATCAGCTGCTTCATCACCCAGCCCTTGATCCCGCCGATTCCGCTTTTCCCCGCTGGCGCGTTGGTCTCGGCGACCAGCACATCACCATTTGGCAAGACGTACAGCCAGCGCGGGTGGTCGAGGCCCCCGGCAAAAGCTGTCACCTCCATGTTCGCGGCCGGGGTCGGAGTGGCGCCGTCTGTCCACCCGACCGCCGGCGCGATCTTGACGGTAGGAAGCAGGCTCCGCGGCGGCTGGGGCAGCTCTGGATCAGTCCCGGTGCCGGCTTGCGCGGGTAACCGCGCATGTCCTCCGCAGCCTGACAGAAGGACAATGAGAGCCAGAAGTGCCAATATCAAGGCGGACTTGTTCATGGTCGCATCCTTCAGGTTGGCGAACATTATCCATAACACCATCTTTCCAGGCAGGCAGCCTCAGAGATCATAATATACGCGTCGGTACGTCTGCGCACTGACCCGGTAGCGAGGGGAAAAGACGTCAGGGAATTTATTTATCCCACTGATGTAACATTTCCAGCATACGAAGTATTGGTGAAAATGTTTCTCGCCGGTCAGATTGATATGTGTCACCCACCTTCGCAGTTTATGGGCGCACACTGTAAGGATACTCATCTCACAGGAAAGGAGATCCTTCAATGGCCCGCTCAGATATCCCCGGAACAGAGCCCTCGAAACTCAAAGCCCATATCGACGCGCTGGAGGCCCAGGGCGTCGGTGTCACCCCCGACGCTTCCTCCCGGCACTTGCACAACGGTACCGATACGCCGCTGCCACCGGCGGATCTCCATGGTGCCTACGTCAACCATCGCCCGCTTCCCACTGAAGGTATCGCAGACCGGCGCGCCTGGATTGTGGGTAGTGGTATCGCCGGCCTGTCCGCCGCTTTCTTTCTGATCCGCGACGGCCATATGCCGGCTGGCAATATCACCTTCCTGGAAGAGCAGGCCATTGAGGGCGGCTCCCTTGATGGCGCCGGCAACGCCGAAGACGGTTACATCGTGCGCGGTGGTCGGGAAATGGAAATGACCTACCAGAATTTCTGGGATGTGTTCTCGGAAATACCGGCTCTGGAGTTGCCGGAACCTTTTACCGTGCTGGATGAATACCGCATCGTAAATGATGCCGACAAGAACTGGTCAAAGGCACGGCTGCTGGAGAAGCAGGGCCAGATCAGGGACTTTTCGACCATGGAATTGACCAAGCGACAGCAACTGGAAGTGGTCAGGCTTCTGTTGGCGCGTAAGGAGGATCTGGACGACATCACCGTTGAGCAATGGTTCAGTGAAGGGTTTCTGAACAGCAACTTCTACACCTTCTGGCGTACGATGTTTGCCTTCCAGAACTGGCATTCCGTGCTTGAAATGAAACTCTACATGCACCGTTTCCTGCACCTGATGGACGGGCTTAACGACATGACCTCGCTGGTCTTTCCCAAATACAATCAATACGATGCCTTTGTGCGCCCGCTGATGGACTGGCTGAAGGATCAGGGTGTTAACATCCAGTACGACACCATTGTCGAGAACCTGGAGATGGAAACCTCTGGTGACACCCGAACCGTCACGGCCATCCAGTGCCATGGCAGTGAAGGAGACAAGACCTTTAACGTCGGCGAGCGTGACCTGGTGTTCATCACCACCGGTTCGATGACCGAAGACACCGCCTACGGTGATGACGACACGGCGCCGGAACTGAAAGAAAACCAAGAGGCAGGCCCGGGTTCCGGCTGGCAGCTGTGGAAAAACCTGGCGCAGAAATCGGACGTGTTTGGCCGGCCGGAGAAGTTTTGCGGCAACATACCCGGATCAACCTGGGAGTCCGTCACCCTGACCTGCAGGCCCTCCCCTTTGATGGATAAGCTCAGAGAGCTGTCGGTCAACGACCCCTATTCCGGATTCACGGCAACGGGGGGCATCATTACCTTTACCGATTCAGCCTGGCTGATGAGCTTCACCTGCAACCGTCAGCCACACTTCCCGGATCAGCCTGATGATGTGATTGTGCTGTGGACCTACGCACTGATGATGGACAGGCCCGGCGATTATGTGAAAAAGCCGATGCCGGAATGCACCGGCAAAGAGGTGCTGGCGGAGATGTGCCATCACCTGGGCCTGATTGATCAGCTCGACGAGGTGATGGCCGCCACTAAAACCCGGATTGCGCTGATGCCCTACATCACCGCCCAGTTCATGCCGCGCGCCAAAGGTGACCGGCCATGGGTCGTGCCGCAAGGCTGCAGCAACCTGGCCTGCATGGGCCAGTTTGTGGAGACCCACAACGATGTGGTGTTCACCCTGGAGAGCTCGGTGCGCACAGCCCGGGTTGGCGTCTACAGCCTGCTAGGTATCAATAAACAGGTGCCGGACATCTATCCGGGCCAGTACGATATACGCCGGCTGCTGCGGGCCACCCGTACCCTGAACAACGATGAAGCGTTTCTGGGCGAAGGCTTCCTGCGTAGGATTCTCGGCGGCACCTATTTCGAACATATCCTGCCGCTGGGCCCGGATGAGAAGGCTGAAGAGCTGAGCCGGCCGGGATTGTTCGAGCAGCAGGTCCAGGCTGTTCGGGGCCTTGTCGAAGACAATCACAAACTGGAAGAAGCCAGGGACTGGGTTCAGGGTGTATTGAGCAAGTTGCGAGGGCGCCGCTGACCCCAGTCGTTCGAAACCGCCAGCCATGCCCCTGAGCTGGCGGATCCATTATCCCACCAGAATGACTCCATTATACCTACCCCTCCAGATCTCCCATTTGTAACAACGCCGGCTTCTATGTGTCTTGTCTGTTAGTGGCAATAAATTGTCTGGTTTCTGTAACACCCGTTTAGCTGGCGTGTCCATGCAGGTGAGCAACAGACAATAAAGACAAGACCAGGTCGCAAGGGAGAACACTTCGACATGACTCGACACTACTGGATGGGCGGCAACCGCACCTACGAGCAGGACCGCTTTTTTGAAGCATCACTTGATCAGGACCGCTGGCAGAAGGGCGACAGCCCGGATGACTGGGATGCCTGCTGGTACACGGGCATGCCCGATCCGGAGTTTTTCAGGCACGTCGGGCCCGAGCGCAAGATCAATCACATTCCCGGGAATAACGCCCTGACGGTGAAAAGCCGGCTTTACCAGAGCCTGCTGACGCTTCACGACCGGGTGAGCCTCCAGGATAACGGACAGAACGGTCAGGTTGATCGCCTGCAGTTTTTCCCGCGCGTCTATTCCATGCCCGGGGACTACCATGCCTTCCAGCAGGAGGCCCTTGATGAACCTTCCAAACGCTGGATTCTGAAGCCCAAGAATGCGGCACGTGGCAAGGGCATTCAACTGGTTAAAGACCCGGCCAATGTGCCCATGGATTCGTCGTGGATGGTGCAGGAATACATCGAGAACCCCCACACCATGCACGGGCGCAAGTATGTGTTGCGGTTGTACGTTGCAGTCACCTCGGTTGCACCTTTGCGGGTGTATCTCTATCGCCAGGGCTTTGCCAAGCTTGCATCCGCGCCTTATGACGAGGAAAACGCAGACAATCCCTACAGTTACCTCACCAATCCCGATGTTAACGCGCTGAATCTCGACGCTGACGTGCCGGTGGAGTTTGTTGACCTGGACCGCTACCGCGTCTGGTTGAGGGAGCAGGGCCATGATGATGAGGCCCTGTTTGCCAGGGTTGAGGACATGGTCGCCTTGACCGGCCTGTCGGCTGTTGAATCCATGCGCGAGCGCTCCAGGGTGGTGGGAGCCGATACCCGTGGCTGTTATGAGCTGCTCGGCATTGACTGCCTGGTGGACGACAAGCTCAAACCCTGGGTGCTGGAATGCAATCTCAGCCCTTCCTTGGAAGTATGCGCCGGTGCTGAGAGCGGCGGTGATATTGAAGAAGGCGTCAAGGGATCGCTGGTGGCGGACCTGGTAAGCCTGGTGGGGCTGAATGGCAAGCCCGAAACGGTTCCCGGCGCGTCTGTGGAACAACAGCTGATCCTGGAAACAGAAAACGAGCAGGCCCGGGCGGGTAACTTCAAGCGCCTGTTGCCCTCGGAAAACTCCGCGGCTTATCTGCCCTTTTATACGCTGCCACGGCTGGAGGACTGGGTCGTCGCGAAAGCCCTTGCCGGCAACGGCTTAACCCAGCCAATCCTGCAACGGCGCCGTGCCGAGGATATGATCAGTGAGGACCGGGTTTATGTCTACGATACCCGGCTTGGGCATCTCAGTGTCCTGAACGAGACCGCATCGCTGATCTGGCTCATGGCCACCGATGGTATCCCGCCGGACGATATTGCCGATGCCCTGACCCAGTCAGCCAGGCAGAACGCTGCCACAGAGCCTGATACCTGGTCCATTCGGCGGGATGTCTGGAATTCCCTGGCGGACTGGGTCAACAAAGGTTTTCTGGTCCAGGCGAACGCCGATGTCTCCGCCACTGATTTTTCCCCCGCAGGGAATATTCCACTCCCACAGGTGTCCGAGCCCTATTCGTGTGTTCTCGAATGTGGCGGATTCCACGTGGAGCTGTTTACCGACAGCCCGGCGGTTGTGAGCCGGATCGGCTCGTTACTTTTCCCGCTTGAATCGAAAAGCCGGCCCGGCTCCCGTTCAAGGCTTGAGGTTGTGCGTGATACCCCGGGCTACACACTGATCCTCGACGGCAAGGTTGTGCAATCCCGGCTCGCCCTTTCCCGCGTGGCGCCTGCAGTCATGGTCTGTCTGACCGGCCACGCAGCAGACGAAGGCGACATCATCATTGACGCCGGCGTGGTTACCCGGCCGGATGAGCCGGCAAGCGCAGTGCTGGTTGCCAACAGCGACCCCGAGCTCGGTGATGGGCCAGCGCTGGCGCTGGCCTGCCGTCTCGATGCGAACTTTGGCCGGGCCCTGAGAATTTCTGCGGAGCCGGCTGCGGCCCTGTTTGCGCTAGGCCTGCCGGCACAGGTGCCTCCGGCCAGGATTGATGACCCTATGATCTCGGGCCATTTTTCCGTGCATTCACCAAAAGATGGCCATGAGGTTGCGCTGCAACCCGCGTCGCTGGGGATCGCCGGCAAGGGGTGCCAGGTTACGACAGTTCTGATACCCGCCCGGTCACCGCTTCAGCACGGAGGTGGTCTGCAGACGGTGTCAGTGAATGAAGCCTTACGTCATCTCATTCCCGGTTGCTGTGGCCCAGACGGACACCCCTTGGATACGGCAGGGTTTTCGCGACTTGCAGAATGGCTCGAGACAGCAGACCGATATCTGGTGAACCCAGACAACCTCGATGCCATTGCGGCGCAGCTATCAGATGCGGATCGGCCAGAGATAGAGCAAGCATTCGGGCAGTAGCCTGAAGATCCGGGCACACACATGCCCGGTGTTAACCAGAGAAACGGATAAGGAGAGCAATACCATGTCCAGAGATACTCAGAAAAGACAGTTGTTGCGAAAGCTTGCCAGGGGTATCACCTACACCGGGCCAATGCTGGCAGTTGTCGTTGGCGCCTCAGCCATTGGTACGGCTACCGCTGCAGAAGTAAATGCCGAAAGCGAGTACATGATGCTTGCAGCCGGTGAAGCGGAAGCCGAGGGCGAGGCCAAGGGTGAAGCGGAAGGCGAAGCTAAAGGTGAAGCCGAAGGTGAAGGAGAAGGCGAAGGAGAAGGCGAGGGCGAAGGCGAAGCAGAGGGTGAAGCCGAAGCCTGAGTAGGAATCTGCAGCACCTGAACAAGGCAGTGGCCCGGCCAGGGGTGAAGCGGATTCGTCCGTAACCCTGGCGCCGGGGCCAGTCTGCCACTGCTTTGCTGCTTTTAGTGAACGAATCAACCCAGACGATACGGGTGAAAAAAATGCCAAATTCAAGTTCCGGGTCTGTTAGTTGTGAAGAGCTTGTTGCCGAAAATGCCCATGCCATCAACCAGCTTGCAGAGCTGCTTGTTGTGTTGCCTGGAAAGCTGTATCGGCAAACGTTCGGGGCGAAAAAACAGCATGTAATCGGTAAGCATGTGCGCCATATCATCGACCATTACATGGCTTTTCTGAGAGCCGTCAACGGGCGATCCACGGTGCCACTGGATTACGAGAAAAGAGAGCGCGAGGAAAGGCTGGAGCTGGATAGTCACGCGGCCTGCAACAGGCTTCTCGCCATCATCAATCTGCTGGATGGTCTCGCTGATTTCCCGCAGAACGCACCACTGACGATGGAACATCTCAGTGATGGGCAGAGGAATGATGTCACCACCAGCATTGATCGGGAACTGGTGTTTCTGGCCAGCCATACGGTTCATCACATGGCGATTATCGCGATGCTGGCGGAACAGGGTGGGATTGAAGTCCGTGATGGATTCGGAGTTCATCCTTCGACCCTGCGCCATCAAAGGCAGTTGAAAAACCAGATGGCAAAGATCGCGTGAACCCAGGGTTCATGCCAAAAATCCAATAAACAATGACGATCGGAGAGTGCTCAAATGAATACTGACAGTCATCGCAAAGAACTCCTGCGTAAGCTTTCCCGAAACCTTATGGTGTCGGTACCCGTGATGACGGTAGTCGCTATGGCGGGAATGTCGGCAGTGTCTGAAAACGGACTGGGACTGATTCCTTCAGCGGAAGCTGCCCAGGGGGAAGCAGAAGGTGAAGCAAAGGGAGAAGCGGAAGGCGAAGCAAAGGGAGAGGCTGAAGGTGAAGCTGAGGGCGAAGGTGAGGCTGAAGGAGAAGGCGAGGCCGAAGGGACTTCCGAAGCCATGAAAGAGGCAGTCCAGCGCCCTGAAGGGTACGAACCCTACGACGGCGATACCGAGTCCCTGGCCAGGAAAGGGGAGGCCCTGTTCAGCGATACATCGCTTTCTTCCAATGGTTTGTCCTGTGCGACCTGCCATACCAACGGCGCCGGTTACGCCGATACCTTCTCCAAGGAATACCCGCATTTCGTCGCCATGGGCAAAAGCGATTTCGGGATGGACAAGGTCCATCTGGATGAGATGGTCCAGATCTGCATGGTTGCTCCCATGGCAGCGGAGCCACTGGAGTGGGATTCCGAAGAGCTGGCCGCTCTGACGGAGTACATGCGCATTGAACAGGAAAAGTTCCAGAAACGTTAAGGTCTGGCCCGCCGATAAAGGGAATTATTGCGCCGGATCCGGGTGACGCTCTGCATCGTCGGTTGTCTCGACGGCTTGGGTGGGGCTTGCGTCCACCCTTTTTTTAGCCGCCAGCCAGACCTTTTTTGGCCCCGAATCATGGAGGCCGGCGCCGGTCGATTACCGGTCACTCCAGTCAATGGCCCGGTAATTAAAATTGACTTCCAGCGTTGGCTTGATGATCCGGAAATAAGGCGAAGCGTCAAAATCTCTTGGCGTGAACAGGGAATGGTGTCGAACCCGGAACTGCTCGTAAACGCAGTCCTCACAGTCAGGATCGTCACTGGGCAACGTTCTGACAACCGGCAGGATTGGATACCGCAACTGCTGGAAACCCTCTGCAATGAACGTTGAACAGATTGCCCGTGTCGGGTCGCCACTTCCAAACGCCAGCAATTTGTGCCGGTATCGCAGAGGAACCGGAGGTGTCGGAAACAGGTAGCGAGCCAGGTCAAACACGTTTTTCATGTCGTATTGATGCCCCAGCCGGCTTTTTGAATAGTCGCTAAGCTGACGGATATCCTCTTCACTGAGCCCGACCGGACGGCAGATCCGGGTATGGGTGTGCCGATAGCACGATAGCGGGAGGGTTCGAATACCTTCTTCAAGATCCGCCTCTACCAGCACATTCAGTGCGCCGTTCCCGGCTGCTCCCAGCCCGGTTTCTGGCCCCAGGTACAGCGCAGCATGGGACCAGGTAGACTGGGTCAGAAACTTGATGGCTGCACTGATTCGTGTATTGCCTTCCACCAGCAAAACATCTCCCGGCTGAAGCGACTTCTCCAGGGCTTCCCAGGTGGAAGTGCGCACGGAATGCCGAGTGACCTGTTTCGAGAGGTAGGCGGCAAGCCGCCGCGATAGCCAGTTCAGCAACATCGTTTATCCCGGTTGTTTCTGGAGTTCTGTTGATAGCAGAGACAAACTTCCCAGGACACTGTTACAGCGCTCAACGGGTTGCTTGCAAGCGTTTCATCGGAAAATCGGGAATTACAGTTTCAGAGGTCCGCGCTGTAACAGTCGTTGCGCTTGGGTGTCAGTGTCTTCACAGGTAACAGGTCGAGGGGGAGGAAAACTGATGAAGATGCGGGCTCGAAACCTTCTGTCGTTGGGAGCAGCGCTTCTGATGTTCGCCCAATCGGGAATGACCCAGGAGAAAAATGGTTTTGATCTGAGCAATGCGCTGATACCGGTGGATGAGATTCTCAGTGGCGGGCCGCCCCGGGATGGCATTCCCTCCATCAATAACCCGAAATTTGAACATGCGGGGGATTCCCTGCCGTGGCGGGGAGACGATCTGGTTATGACCTATGATCAGGACCAGGCAAGGTATGCTTTCCCGATTGGTATCCTGAACTGGCACGAGATTGTCAATCACGAATCAGACGGTGGGCCTGTGCTCATTACTTTTTGTCCGTTATGCGGCACCGGTATGGCGTTTTACCCCGTCGTGGACGGCCGTGATCTGACCTTTGGAGTTTCCGGGCTGCTCTATAGCAGTGACCTGCTGATGTACGATCACCAGACGGAGTCCCTGTGGTCTCAGATTGAAGGGCGTGCCATTTCCGGCCCCCTGGCGGGCACGGAACTGAAGCCGGTCGCGGTTCGTCATGAGCTCTGGCAGAAGTGGCGGGACCGGGTTGGTGATAACGGACAGGTACTTTCAACCGATACCGGCCATCGCAGGAATTACCGTCAGTCTCCCTATGGCGATTATGACCATTCGGAGCGGCTGTACTTCCCGGTATCCAGTACCAGCAGGAAATACCATCCAAAAACCTGGGTGCTGGGCTGGACCCATAACGGTGAGAGTAAGGCGTGGCCTTTTCCGGAGCTTGCCGATCACGGTGCCGGGGTGCTTGAGGACCAGATAGGCGGGAAAAACGTCAGCGTCCATTACGATGCCGACGTTCCCTCGGCCGAGCTGCGGGACGAATCAGGCAAGCTGATGCCCGCTACTCGGGCCTTCTGGTTCGCCTGGTATACTTTCCATCCGGAGACGCAGGTTTTCGAGGCAGACTAATCGCTGGATTCAAGTCGGGATAGGGTGATCAATCGGAATTGCCGTTTCCCGAGTTTCGCGCATTCAGCGACTCGGTAACGCGTTCGTCGATCCGACGGACAAGCTCTTCGTCCAACTGCTGGCTGGAATGGGCGTTTATCAGGTCCACGCTGGCACGCAGGTTGCCAATGAATGTCCGGCAGTGGCCGCACATCATCAGATGCATCTTCACGGACACTGTATCCATGGGGCCCAGCTCGCCATCGATGTAATCGCTGGCGATTCTGGCCAGATCCCGGCACATTAACATTCACCTGTCTCCTGAAACGTCTCGACCATCAGAAAGATTTTTTGCCGCGCCCTATGCACAAGCACCCGCAGGTTAGAGGCACTGACATCCAGAATGTTACACACATCGTCGGATTTATGCTGGTGCGCCTCATAGAGCAACAGCGCAGACCGTTGTGTTTCTGGCAGTGAGGCCAGGTGTTTGTCAAGACAGTCACTGAGTGCGCCGTTTTCCAGCAGTGCCTGGGCGGACTCGTTGGTTTTCAGGCTTGGGGGGGTGGCCCAGCGGCCGTTGGGGGCAAAGCGATCGGCCAGCTCCGGGTCCAGGGTCTCGGAAAAATCCGCGCTGACTTCGCGCTTTGCTTTTCGGAGGTGATTCTTGGCACGGTTGGCAACAATCCGGTGAAGCCAGGTTTTCAGGCCGGACCGGCCTTCAAATTTCTGGATGGCATCGATCACCGTCACCCAGCAGTCCTGGACAGTTTCTTCCGCGGCCGAGTGGTCCAGGTAAAAGCGGGCAACGGCCAGCATGCCCGGTGTGTATAAACGAACGGCTTTGTGAAAGGCAGACTGATTGCCGGATTTCAGGCCATGAATGAGGATATCCTCGTCAGACTGATGTGTCGCGGTGTCCATTCCGTATACCTCCGGATGTCTGCGCTAGTGCGCTGCCAAAAAGATGTTGTTGGACTTCGAGAACTGACTGGAGAATGGTATGTCCATGCTGGTGGCTCTAAGTTCCTGGATTGATGAGTAAGCGTTCAAAAAAGTTTAGACTGAGCCCGCTGTAACATCCAGCGCTGCTCCGTGTCTTTCTGGGCAACCCGTTTTCATTCTTAACCAATGGATTTAGTTATGAACCCCAAAAAGCTCATTCTGCTGCTGATCATCGGTGCCGTGGTTGCGCTGTTTATCGGTTTAGGCGGCCCGGAGATACTGACCCTGGAAAACCTGCAGAGGCACCAGTCGTCGATTGAGCAGTGGATCAGTCAGAACCTGCTGGTGGCTGTGCTTGGCTTTGCAGCCATTTACGTGGTTGTCACCGCGTTGTCGCTGCCCGGGGCAGCCATTATGACGCTGGCTGGCGGTGCCTTCTTTGGCAATATCTATGGTTTGATTGCCGTCTCGGTGGCTTCGACCATCGGCGCGTCGCTCGCTTTTCTGGTAGCAAGATTCCTGATGAGGGATACGCTGCGAAAGAAGTACGCGGAAACCGTCGCCAAAATGGACCGTGGTATCAGGAAAGACGGGGCATTTTATCTGGCAACACTGCGGCTGGTGCCGGTGTTCCCCTTCTTCCTGATCAACCTGGCCATGGGCCTGACCGCCATGAAGCTGAGCACCTACGCGCTGGTGAGCTGGGTGGCGATGTTGCCGGGAACCTTTGTTTACGTGAACGCGGGCACCCAGCTTGCCCAGATTGACTCCACTGGCGACATTCTCTCCGCCGACCTGCTGCTGTCCTTCGCACTGTTGGGCCTGTTCCCGCTGATTGCCAAATTCATCGTCGGCTTTATTCGCAAGCGCCGGGTGTATGCCGGTTGGCAGAAGCCGGAGTCCTTTGATTACAACCTGCTGGTGATTGGTGGCGGTTCTGCAGGCCTGGTGTCGGCGTACATTGCGGCGGCGGTCAAGGCGAAAGTGGCGCTGATCGAGAAGGACAAAATGGGCGGTGATTGCCTCAACACCGGCTGCGTGCCGTCCAAGGCACTGATTCGCAGTGCCAAGGCCGCGGACACCATGCGCCATGCCAACCGTTATGGCCTGGAGTCTGTGCCGGTGAAAGGCTCCTTCAGCAACATCATGAACCGGGTCAAAGATGTGATTGCCAAAGTCGAGCCCCATGACTCGCCAGAGCGTTATCGCAAGCTGGGCGTGGACTGCATCTCCGGTACTGCCAGCTTTGTATCACCCTGGGAACTGGAAGTTGTTCATAATGACGGCCGTACCGAGCGCCTGACTGCCCGCAGTATTGTGGTTGCCACTGGCGGCAAACCAGCGGTTCCCCCGATCCCGGGGCTGGCGGAAATGGCGCCCTTGACCTCCGACAATCTCTGGTCGCTGGACACCCAGCCGGAGCGGCTGCTGGTGCTGGGTGGCGGCCCCATCGGGTCCGAACTGGCCCACGCCTTTGCAAGACTTGGCAGTAAGGTGACCCAGGTGGAAATGGGCGACCGCCTGTTGGCAAAAGAAGACAGCGATGTCGCTGACGTGATCATGAAGCAGTTTGAGCAGGATGGTATCGATCTGAGGCTGAACCACGCCGCCAAGGAGTTTGCGGTCGAGGACGGGGAGAAAGTGGCTTACTGTGAGCACAACGGCGAACGTGTCAGGATCCCGTTTGATCAGGTTCTGGTTGCCGTGGGCCGAGCCGCCAACACCAAAGGTTTGGGTCTGGAAAAGATCGGCATCGAGCCTCTGCCCAACGGCACGGTACCGGTGGAAGAAGACATGAGCATGCGCTTCCCCAACGTATTCGCCTGCGGCGATGTGGCTGGTCCCTATCAGTTTACCCACGCGGCCGCCCATCAGGCCTGGTACGCGGCGGTAAATGGTCTGTTCGGGCAGTTCAAACGCTTCCGGGTGGATTACCGGGTGATGCCCTGGGTAACCTTCACCTCGCCGGAAGTGGCCCGGGTGGGTCTCAGTGAAGCAGAAGCCAGGGAAAAGGGCGTGGCCTACGAGGTGACCCGTTACGGCCTGGATGACCTGGACCGCGCCATTGCCGAGAGCGAGGATTACGGCTTCATCAAGATCCTCACTCCGCCGGGCAAAGACAAGATACTGGGCGCCGTAGTGGTCGGTATGCATGCGGGTGAAATCCTGGCGGAGTTTACCCTGGCCATGAAGCACGGCCTGGGCCTCAACAAGATTCTGGGTACCATCCACCCCTATCCGACCTGGAACGAATCGGCCAAGTACGCTGCCGGCGAATGGAAGCGAGAACACGCGCCTCAGGGCATTCTCAGGCTGCTTGAGAAGCTCCATGGCTGGCGCCGTGGCAAACAGCCACAGGACAAGGCCGCAAAACAAGCGACGACGTAGAACAGATAAATGGCACCGGTAACGTAACGCCGGTGCCATTGGTTTGTCCGTACAGAGAGATTCACCGTAAACACGGAGCAGCTATGCCCCTGACACAAACCACCGAAAGACGTATCCCCGCCGTGGAAGTGCTGGAACCCCGGGCCCGCGACAGCTGGACCCACACCCGCAACGGCGATCCGCGCGGCTACATTGACTCGGATAGACTCAAGGAACTGTGGATTCACACCGGCACCGCCTGCAACCTGGCCTGCCCGTTCTGCCTTGAGGGGTCTCACCCCGGCGACGGCCGCATTCCCGGCATGAAGCTCAGTGACGTAAAACCGTTTATTCACGAAGCTCTGGATATGGGGGTGGAACAGTTTTCCTTCACCGGCGGCGAGCCATTTGTGATCCGGGATTTTATTAATATCCTGGATTATGCCAGCCACCACCGGCCGTGCTTCGTGCTCACCAACGCCACTGATCCGCTGCTGAAACGCCGCCATCAGGTCTTGCCGTTGCTGGACAATCCCTACCCGATCCATTTCCGCGTCAGCCTGGACTTCCCGGACCGCGCCCGCCACGACGTCGACCGCGGCGAAGGCAGCTTCGACAAGGCACTGGAGGGTATTCGCTGGATGGTGGACCAGGGATTCCAGGTGTCCATCGCCCGCCAGACCGACCCGGATGAAATCCCGGCCAATGTGGAATCGGCTTTTCGCGGTATCTTCCGCGAATGCGGCATTCCGCAAACCCTGGCGTTCACGGCCTTTCCGGACCTGGGTACGCCAGGTTCCGAGGACGGCAGCCCGGAGATTACTGAAACCTGCATGGAGAAGTATCCCACCAAAGAGGCCCGTTCCCATTTCATGTGTACCTATACCCGCATGCTGGTGAAGCGGGATGATCGGGTGCGGGTGTATGCCTGCACTCTGGTGGATGATGACCCTGAGTATGATCTGGGGGGGACGCTGGCCGAGAGCATGGATGAGCGCATTATGTTGCGGCATCACCGGTGTTTTTCCTGTTACAGGTTTGGGGCTAGTTGTTCGGCGCCTGGGTGAGGTTTTGGGCTTTTTTTAGGACTGGTTGATGGATATTGGCGGCCTGGGGGTGGTGTTTTATTTCCTTGGGAAAAAGAACTCGCTTCGCTCAGACACCTTTTTCTTAGCGGAAATAAAACACCACCCCCAGACCGCGGTTGAACCACTGCAATTCGTTGGATTAAAGACAAAGAGTTTTCCGATTGGTTGCTTTCAACGCAAAGTCGGGGACGGCATGGCGACGTTGATGACAGAGGCAGTGGTGGCGGGGGTTCAAAAAATGTGGAGCGCCAGGGATGGCGCGACCAAGCCCCCCATGGATGGGTTCACGGGCGTTTTTTTGAACCCCCGCCACCACTGACTCAGACACCTAAAGCCAGAAGTAACCGAACCAGCCCCGGATAGTGAATAAAGAACGAGGACAGAACAGACAATGAATTTCACGGAAGCCTCCCTGTTTTGGGGATTTTTGGTGGTTTATGGGGTGGTGATGTATGTGTTGTCCCCCAAAAGCAGGAACGCCAATTCTTTCTACAAGGGAGCGGATGACGAAGGCAATCCGGTGGGGCAGTGGTCGCTGACGGCGAGTATTTTTATCAGCTGGATCTTTGCCAAGTCGGTGACCAATGCTGCCAACCTGGGTGCCGCCTATGGTGTGACCGGGGGGCTTGCTTATGCCAGCTACTGGTTGTCGATTCCGGTGGCCGGGTACATTATTTACCTGATTCGTACCCAGACCGGTGCCCGCAGTCTGCAGGAATTCCTGACATCCCGTTTTGGCCGGCTTGCCAGTCTGGCGTTTGCGGCGGCGATTCTGATCCGGCTGTATAACGAGGTCTGGAGCAATACCGCGGTGGTCGGAGGTTATTTCGGGTTGCCGGGGGAATGGGAATACTATGGCGCAGCCATGCTGTTTACGGTGTTTACCCTGGCCTACAGCCTCAAGGGCGGTTTGCGGTCTTCGATATTTACCGATGTGATCCAGACGTTTGTGTTTGTGTTTTTTGTCGGTGCGGTGCTGTTTCTGATTGTACCGGCCAACGATACCAGTGCCCTGCTGACCAGTGGCGAATTCAAGCTTAACGCCGGTTTTGACCTGTTGCTGGTGGCTCTGCTGCAGATGTTCAGCTACCCCTTCCACGACCCCGTACTGACGGACAGGGGCTTCGTGAACAAAGAGAAGACCATGCTCAAAAGCTTCGTGGTGGCGGGGCTGCTTGGGTTTGTGGCGGTGTTTATCTTCAGTCTGGTCGGCGTGCATGCCCGCCTGAACGGTATCGAGGCCATGGGCAATGCGCCCGCAGCGGTAGGGCAGTCTTTGGGCCTGGCGGCACTGTTCTTTATGAGTGTGGTGATGATGACATCTGCCGGCTCGACGCTGGATTCCACCTTCAGCTCGCTGGCCAAGTCGCTGGCGGTGGACCTGCCGCGGCTGGCGAAGCGGGCGAAAGACCGGTTGCCCAGTGTGCGCGTGGGCGCAGTGATCATGATCGTGTTTGCGTTCCTGGGTAACCTGCCTATGTTTGCCGGCACCGACATCCTCAAGGCCACGACCATTTCCGGAACCATGGTGATGGGGCTGGCGCCGGTATTCCTGTTCTACGGCTTCACCCGCTGGTCGCCCTGGAGTTTCCACCTGAGTTTCTGGACCGGCCTGGGATTGGGCCTGTTGCTGGCGATAGGTCTGATTCCGTCGAGCTGGGCCATTGGCGATGGTGCCTACAACATGTTGCTGGGCGTCAACGCCTACGGATTTCTGATCTGTACAGCCGGCTTCTTTGCGCCTCTGGTGGTTCGCCGGCTTGCCGGACGCACACTCGCAACCGGTGAGGCATAGGTACCGTCATGAGCGAAGGTCGAAGCTGCCCCCTGGCCTATCGTTACAGGCCTTCCGACTTGTGCCTGGACCCCCGCCCGGTATCCGAAGACGTGCTCTACGTTGTTGGGGGCCTTTACGGAAACCCTTATGCGCTTGATGAAATCGAGCGGATGGCGCGCGCGGAGGAACAGCAGGGGCGCAGGGTGAGGCTGGTCTTCAATGGCGATTTTAACTGGTTCAACGCCAGCGACAGTCTGTTCCGGGAGATTAACAGCCGCGTGCTGGAGCACACCGTCAGCCTGGGTAATGTGGACTACGAACTGGCCACGCCCAACGATGGTGCCGGTTGTGGCTGTGCCTATCCGGATTTCGTGGACGAGCGTGTGGTAGCGCGCTCCAACGCCATGATGGAACGGCTTCAGGCTGTCGCGGGTAACCATCCGGATCTTCAGCAACGGCTCCGCCTTCTGCCCCGCTATCGTTGTCTGTTGCTTGGAGGCCTAAAGGTTTTGGTGCTTCATGGTGATCCCGGATCCCTGGCCGGATGGGGGCTGGCTCACGAGTCCTTTGTGGCAGGTAACGGGCACGAGCTTACCGAATGGTTCAGGCGTACCGGCGCTGATGTGATTGCTTCCACCCATACCTGTCTGCCGGTGCTCTGGTCAGGTACCGTGGACGGGCGCAGTCGCACGGTGGTCAACAACGGCTCCGCCGGCATGGGTAACCTGGCGCAGGACCCGCGGGGGCTGATTACCCGCATTGCCCTGACCGCTCCGCTGCATGAGCCTGTTGCGGGTTTTGACAGCAAAGGGCTGAGCGTATCCCTGCTGCCGGTAGCCTATGACCTGGCTGCCTGGCTGTCCCGGTTTGACCAGCTATGGCCCGCCGGGTCGGCAGCGGCGGACTCCTACCGTGATCGCATAAGCGGCGGAACGTCCCTGACACCCGGTCGCGTTGTTTTTCCGCCCAGTGTTTGATCGATTTGTCACTGGCCAGGGCGATAATCCGTTCTATTATTAAAGCATGGGGCACGCTGTTGGCAGTGCTCCCTGGAAAGGCTGACTTGAAATATATTTTGTGGTCTATATAATTTAGCGCTAACTTTTTGAGGCGGATCGATCACGTTATGACATCAGAAGGCTCGAATATCACCGCCATCAACCTTCGCACACCGGTCAAGGATGATGGCTACAGGCTTCACCAGCTCGTGGCAGAGTGCCCACCTCTGGACCCCAACTCGATCTACTGCAACCTCCTGCAGTGCAGCCACTTTGCCGAAACCGGCGTGGCGGCGGAGATAGACGGCGATCTGGTCGGCTTTATTTCCGGGTACATTCCCCCCCAGCAGCCCGAAACCGTGTTTGTCTGGCAGGTCGCGGTTCACGAAAAAGGTCGTGGGCAGGGTCTGGCCAAGCGGATGCTGAAGGCGATCGTGGCCCGGGACGCGTGCAAAGACGTGACCCATATGGAAACCACCATCACCGAAGACAACGAGGCTTCCTGGGCGCTGTTCCGGTCTTTTGCCCGGGACATGGGTGCTGAACTCACCTATCACGAGCACTTTGAGAAAGACATCCACTTTGGCGGCAAGCACGACTCGGAATTCCTGCTCCGCATCGGGCCCTTTACAAAGCCGGCTTAACAGCCTTGACGAAGTGACCAACTGCCTGATGCCGCAGACGACCAGCGGGGGAATATGCACAAAGGTGCTAAACTTCCAGCTCAAAGCGTGGATGAAATCATGCAGGAAGGAATGAGCAAGGCCTCCTGAGGCATCTGCCATTCTCCCAAATTCATTCTGCAGGATAACGACGGTAACACTATGACTAGCGAACTCCATACCGTAGAGAAAATTGGCGGCACCTCAATGAGTAACTACGAGGCTGTGCGCGATAACATCATTCTTGGCGGGCGCGAAAAAGAAGACTACTACCAGCGCATATTTGTGGTCTCCGCCTACGGCGGTGTCACCGATGAACTGCTGGAACACAAGAAAACCGGCGAACCAGGCGTTTATGCCCTGTTTGCGGATGCGGAATCGGACTGGGCCTGGGGCGACGACCTGACCAAGCTGATCAAATTCCTCACCGACATCAACGGCGAACTGTTCAAGGACCCCATGCTCAAGCAGCAGGCGGACCAGTTTATTACCGACCGGATTGAAGGGGTTCGTGGTTGCCTGATTGATCTGCAGCGGCTGTGCTCCTATGGCCAGTTCCAGCTGGAGGAACATCTGCTGACGGTCCGGGAAATGCTGGCCGGCATCGGCGAGGCGCACAGCGCCTTCAACACCGCCCTGAAGCTTCAGCAGGAAGGCATCAATGCCCGCTTCGTGGACCTGACGGGCTGGCGTGATAACGAGTTGCTGCCCCTGGATGAAAAGCTCAAGCAGGCTTTTGATGCGGTGGACCTGACCCGCGAACTGCCGATCGTCACCGGCTACGCTCAGTGCAGCGAAGGCCTGATGCGTACTTTCGATCGCGGCTACAGCGAGATGACCTTCAGCCGGGTGGCGGTCATCACCAACGCCCGTGAGGCCATTATCCACAAGGAATACCATCTCAGCTCCGCCGACCCCAACATTGTAGGCGCGGACAAGGTGGTACCCCTGGGCCGTACCAACTACGATGTGGCGGATCAGCTGGCCAATCTGGGAATGGAAGCGATCCACCCCCGGGCCGGCAAGGGTATGCGCCAGAACGAGATTCCGCTGCGGGTCATGAACACCTTCGAGCCGGAGCACACCGGTACCCTGATCACCGGTGATTACGTCAGTGAGAAACCCCAGGTAGAGATCATCGCCGGCAACAAGGGCGTGTTTGCCATCGAGGTGTTTGACCAGGACATGCAGGGGGAGCCCGGCTCTGATCGCCGGATTCTTGAGGTGCTTGGCCGCTTCAAGGTGCGTTTCGTGTCCAAGGATACCAACGCCAACACCATCACCCATTACGTTGATAGCACTCTCAAGCACGTCAAGCGGGTAGTCCGGGCACTGAAAGACGAGTTCCCCAATGCCGAAGTGAACACCCGCAAGGTCGCGATCGTTTCTGCCATCGGCAGTGACATCAAGATCCCCGGTATCCTGGCGCGATCGGTCAAGGCGCTGGCGGATGAGGAGATCAGTGTTCTGGCCCTGCATCAGTGCATGCGCCAGGTGGATATCCAGTTTGTGGTGGATGAAGACGCCTACAAGAAGACGATCGTGGCGCTTCACGCCGTACTGATCGAGCCCTATAACCACGAGTACGCCATCGTCGCAGCATAAGCCGGGCAGGGTTCGCCCTGTCCGTAATTGCCGCAACGGGCCCTCGTGGCCCCGGTAGCCGGGAATCCATGGCACTGTTCCGCGCGTATCTTTTATAAATTTACGACCGGAACCTGAGCCATGAGTGAACTTCTGAGCCCGGGGCCGTCTCCGACCATAGCCCACTCCGGCGAAACGGAATCCCTTGTAGGGCTGTACTTCAGGGATGCGTCCCGTTATGAACTGCTGACCAATGAAGGCGAGCGCCGTCTGTCCCGCAGATTGTCTTTCTGTTACCGGATCATTTCCAGGGAATTGGACCTGCCGGAAGACACGCCCCAAACCTTTCGTGAAGTTGTCGGGAGCCTGGGGGATGCCTGCGCGTTTTCCACCCGCTGCCGCCGTGCCTACCAGCTTGCCACTGACAGCCGCCAGCGGCTGATTCGTAGCAATCTGCGGCTGGCGGTCCATATCGCACGGCGCTATGCCAATCGCGGTATTCCTATGTCGGATGTGATCCAGGACGCCAACGTTGGCCTGATCAAGGCGGTGGAACGGTTTGACCCCACCAAGGGATTCCGTTTCTCCACCTATGCCTACTGGTGGATCAGCGAGGAGGTGAAACGCTGCATGAAGCGGGGTTCCCGTCTGGTGCATACGCCTGAAAACGTGGTGGATGAAATTCGCCTGCTGCAGAAAAAATCCCTGATGCTTCACCAGACCCTCGGCCGCACGCCATCCCAAAGCGAGCTGGCACAGGAAATTGAGGTGTCGCCATCGCGCATCGGAGAGCTGCGGGCGCTGGCAAACATGGAAGTGTCCGTGGATACGCCGGTGACCACAGAGGGAAGCGTCACCCTGGGTGACAGCCTGAGCGCCGGAGAACAGTCGGCGCCGGATCATGAGATGGTGCACCGGGACCGCAAGCGCACCCTGGCAGCGCTGTTGGCTGACCTGAGTTCCCGGGAAAAAGATGTACTGGCCAGACGCTTCGGCCTGGGCTTGCCCGAGCCGGAAACGCTGCAGGTGATTTCCGACCATCTGGGCATCAGCCGTGAACGGGTCAGGCAGATTGAAAAAGGCGCCCTGAAGAAACTGAGGACCCGGGTTGAAAGCCCGGAGGATGTATTCCGGAGCTACTAGGCTCCGGAAGTTTTGAATAATGGCCGATTCATAGTGACCGCTTCTATAGAAATGGGTTTTTGTAAAAAAAGAGGCGTGTTCAAATTTCGAAAGTCAGCCGTGCGCCATGAAAAACCAGGTGCCGGCTACGACCTGACAGAGCAGCACAACGGCTGTCAGCACCAACCTTAGCTTCAGATACCAGGCCGGCCAGTACACCCGCATCCAGCGTGCATCGACCACGTAAAGTCCCAAATAGGCAAGTGTATACAATACAATCTGTGCGGTAACGGGCAGCAACAGGCCGATGCCGGCGGTAATGAAGAAAACCTGGCTGAGCAGCATGGTGACCAGTGGGGAAATCGGATAGCACCGGTTTTCAAGCTGCATGGCCAGGGGCCAGTAGATACCGGCCATGAAGGCCAGGATGCCGGCACTGTAAAGGTAAAAATAACCGATAATGGCGACACTTTTGGCCGGCATCATGAACAGGCCTAGTATTGCCGCAAGAAACGGCAGTAGTCCGGCGATACCTACGACAATCGCCAGTCTGGCGACCGCAATCACGAGTCGCGCCCCTGGACCCGTATTCTCATGGGTTCAATCTCAGCAGGCTCCATGCCGACCATTTCATGGTATGCCGAGGGATGAACCACGTCTGTGGAAATAACGTTGAATACCGCGAAGGTGTCCTGTATCTCCCAGCTGCTGCGGAATAATCGTGTGTTGCCTTTGGCATCGGACAGCAGGAAATAGTCTCCGTCGATAACCAGCCTCGCCATGTACTGCTGGCCTTCCAGCGAAATGATTTCCAGAAGGTCGATGGTCAGATCTGGCTTTTGCCTGAGTTCGTCCAGGGTTAGTCTCACCGTTTTGCTCTCGTAGTAGGACTCGGGAATGATTTATTACCCACGGACTTACGAGCGGAGGGGCGTTTGGGATCATCCCGGGGCCTGAAACCGTCAGGCAAACAGGGTTTCAGACCTTGCCAGCGAGTGCGCGGCAGACAGTATGCTGGGGGCAGGTCGTCAGGTGGTCATTTACCATTCCCACCGCCTGCATGAACGCGTAAACAATGGTGGGCCCGACAAAGTTGAAACCGCTTTTTTTGAGCGCCCTGGACATGGCCTCCGCTTCCGGGGTGTAGACAGGCACGTCTTCAATGCGGTGCCAGTTGTTCTGTACCGGCTCGCCATTTACGAACGACCAGAGGAACTCACTGAACGAGTGGCCCTGCGCCTGCAGGTCGAGATATCCCCGGGCGTTGCGGATAATGGATTCAACTTTCAGGCGGTTGCGCACGATGCCCCGATTCTGCAGCAGGGATTCAACCCTGCTTTCATCGTACTGGGCGATGCATTCCGGATCGAAGTGATCGTAGGCTGCCCGGTAATTTTGCTGTTTTTTCAGGATGGTAAGCCAGCTTAACCCCGCCTGCTGGCCATCCAGGCACAGCTTCTCGAACAGCGCCAGATCGTCGTGTTCGGGGCGGCCCCAGACATTATCGTGGTACTCGATGTAAACAGGGTCATCGCCACACCAGGGGCAGCGTTGATGATCATCCATAGATACTCCTGCTCGCTTTAAAGCCTGTGGCGCGGTATCAGGGCTGAAGCCGGTCGATGGCCCAGCCGTTGTCCTGTTTCACGTACTCGAACCGGTCGTGAAGCCGGCTTGGCCGGCCCTGCCAGAATTCGATCCGCTCCGGGACCACCCGATAACCGCCCCAGAAATCCGGCAGTGGAATCTCGCCCTCGCTGAACCGTCGCTTCATCTCCGCAACTTTCTGCTCGAGCAGCCCCCGGGAGGTAATGGCCCGGCTCTGCTCCGATACCCAGGCACCAATCTGGCTGCCCCGGGGGCGGGAAGCGAAGTACCGCAGTGACTCGGATTTACTGACCTTCTCCACCCTGCCTTGTATCCGCACCTGGCGGTTAAGGGTGAGCCAGGGAAACAGCAGGGCCGCTTGCGGATTCTCGGCCAGTTCCCGGGCCTTACGGCTGCCATAATTGGTGTAGAACACGAAACCCGACTCATCAAAGTATTTCAGCAGCACCGTCCGTATGTCCGGCATGCCGTCGCCGCCGGTGGTGGCCAATGACATTGCATTGGGCTCGAGAATACCGGCTTCACGGGCATCGCCGAACCACGTCTGGAACTGCATGACCGGGTTGTTATCGAGAGCATCGCGGTCAAGGCCTTCGCTCTCGAAGTCGCGGCGCATATCGCTAATGTCCATCAGGGTTACCTGTTTGTTGAATTCGTCGTTCAATACGTTGACGACAGAATATCGGGTTCACCGGGGCTTGTCAGTCCACAGGTATTTCTGGCTGACAAAACCGTTACTTGCGGACTATCCTTGTTTATCAGACAGGGGCCCTTTTGTGCCCGTCACCGCTGATTAACAAGGAGAACATGGTGGTCGCAAACCGCACACGACGATTGTCTGTCAGAAATATCTCGATCGTTGTTCTGGTCCTGGTCGTGATTTACGCCCTCCTCGGGTTTCTGGCGCTGCCCTGGTGGCTGGAGCGGGCCCTGCCGGAAAGGCTGGAGCAGCACATGGGATGGCAGGCGGAAGTCGGAGACGTCCGCGTGAACCCGTTTGTCATGAGCGTCGAGATTGTGGATCTCGATGCCGATGACAGCAATGGTGACGCGGTTCTTGCCTTTGACCGCCTCTATACCAACCTCGGGGTCTGGCGACTGGTTACCGGTGTTGTTGCGTTACAGAACATCGAGCTGGAAGAACCCTACATCCGGCTGGACCTGCTTGACGACTACAGCGTGAACTTTGCAGAGGACTGGCAGGCGAACAACGCTGCGGCAGAGGCCCCGGCCGAGGATGAGGGCGCATCGGAAGAGCCCATCCGTCTGCAATTCGATCGTGTCAGGGTAGCCGGTGGCGAACTGTTATTCCGCGACTTCAGCCAGCAGGAGCAGGAAAACTTCCGCGTGACTCCTCTGGATCTGGCGTTGAATGATCTGGCCACCTGGCCGCGGGAGGAGTCCGACAGCAACTATTACCTGTTGGCGGCGGTCGGCAGCCAGACCATAGAATGGGAAGGTGATCTCAGTATTGCGCCCCTGTATTCAAGAGGCTTCATCAAAATGGGCGGGGTGACTCATACCACGCTCCAGCACTTTTTGAAATCCTACCTTCCCTACCGGCTCAGCGATGGTCGCGTAACCCTGAGCACCGATTACGAGTTACGGGCCGACAATGAGCTGTCGCTGACCACCTCCGGCGGCCAGCTGAGCGTGGAAAACCTTGGCCTGGGCCTGGCGGATAGTGACGACGAGCTGCTCACGACCGACAGCATCCGGGTTGATGATATCCGCTTTGGCCTGAACAGCCGCGAGGCGTCGACCGGAACCGTTACTATTGACGCTGTGAACCTGTCGCTGCGTCGCGACCCGGACGGTTCGATCAATCTGCTTGCGCCATTTCAGGCAGGCACTGACGATAGCGGCGAGGAACAGGCCGACGATTCAGCAGGCAGCGATATGCCGTTCCGCTGGTCAGTAGCTGGCGTGGAGCTTGGCAACAGTTCCGTAAACTGGCAGGACCAGCAGTTGCGGACCAAAGCCGAGCTGGCGTTAAAAGACCTCAACATCGAGATCGGGAAGCTTTCCCATCAACTGGAAGATCCGGTCAACTACAGTGCCGATGCCACCCTGGGCGGTGGCGGCCGGCTGGTGTTCAACGGCCAGACGACACCCTCGCCGTTTACCCTGGAGGCGGGAATCGCCGGTTCCGACATCATTCTTGCCCAGTTTTCCGCCTATATCAATGAAGCAGCCAATCTGGATGTCCGGAATGGTCGCCTGAATGTGGACGGCAATCTTGATCTGGATCAGCAGCAGGATCCTCTTACCGGAACCTTCAGCGGCACCGGTGAAGTGTCGGAGCTGGACGTGCGTCTGGGGAACAGTGATCAGCGCCTGATTGGCTGGCAGACTCTGCGCCTGGAACCGGTGGAATACAATGTGGCGCCGGCGCGTCTGGAAATCGGAACCGTTACCCTGGCGGGTCCGACGGTGAATGTGGTTCGTGAACAGGATGGTGGCAACAACCTGCAGCGAATTGTGCGGTCGACACCACCGGAGGACTCCGCCGGAGATTCAGCGGCGGATGACAGTGAGCCGGAGTTTATTTTCCGCATCGGGCAGTTGATGCTGGAAGAAGGAACTGTTTCCTTCACCGACCGCACCCTCGACCCCACTTTTGCTACCCGTTTTGACCAGCTCCGTGGTTCAGTAACCGGGCTAAGCAACGTTGCCCCGCAGCAGGGTAAGGTGTCTGTCCAGGGGCGGGTTGGCGACGTTGGCAGCATGACGCTTGATGGTTCCGTGGGCGCCCTGGGAACAGACGATACCAGTGAGTTCGAGCTGAGCATGGAAAGTGTCTCTCTGCCCATATTGTCGCCCTACTTTGGCCGCTATCTGGGCTATGGTGTCGACAGTGGCAAACTGAACCTGGATCTGGATTACAAATTTTCCGGTACCACCATCGATGCCGGCAACAGTGTGGTCCTGAACCGTCTCGAACTCGGGCAATCGGTGCCCAGCGACCAGGCGATCAGTGCCCCGGTCAAGCTCGGCCTGGCGCTGCTGAGTGACAGCGACGGGGTTATCGATATTAACATCCCTATCAGTGGTGATCTGGAAAGCCCGGACTTCAGCATCGGACAGGTGGTCATGAGCGCCTTCGTCAACCTCGTAGCCAAAGCCGCCACGTCGCCGTTCAGCATGCTGGGTTCGATCGTGGATATGGCGGGCCTGTCGGGAGAGGATCTGGGCAGAATCAGTTTTGAGCCCGGACGGGTTGAGCCGGCCGAGGGCGAAACTGCCAAGCTGGAAGCGCTGGGGAAAGCGCTCAATGATCGCCCGTCGTTGGTGCTGAACATCCGTGGTGCAGTTTCACCGGAGGCCGATGCCAGCGGGCTGAGACAGCAGCGGCTGTTCGAGCGAGTGGGCATCGCCGGGAATACCCCGCCAGCTGAGCGTATCGCCCGGCTGGAGCAGGCTTACAGCAACTCTGATAACCTCGCCTCTCTGGATGCTTTCCGGGAGGAGGTCGCCGGCGAAGATGGCGAGATCGGCCAGTCGGAGTGGGAGCAGGCACTGGTAGACAGGCTGATGACCGATATTGAGTTGCCACCGGAGGCCCTGGGCAACCTGGCCTCGGCCCGGGGGGTCTGGTTACGCCGACAGATGCAGGAGAACTACAACGTACCGGAAAGCCAGCTCTTCCTGCGCGACCCGGTGCGGGATGCGAGTGCCGGTGAAGACGGCACGGTGACCATCAGCTTTGAGCTGGACGCCCGCTGACTCCCGGAGTCAGCGCCGGTCCAGGTCAGGCGGTAACTGAAGCCCGTAGCGGTCAACCATTTGCTGGTAACGGCCACTTTCGATCAGCGGCAATAGCATTTGCTCCAGGGATTCGGCACTGATCGGACCATTTTCACGAGCGAGGATATGGAGCAGATATCTCTGGTCGGCCACGTCGGATACCAGAAACCTGTCCCTGTCTCCGGGGTTTTGCTCCATGTACATCTGGAGGTAGGAACGACTGACGATGGCCACTTCCGCCACCGATGGCCGGTCGGCCTTGATCAAATTCAGGTTGCGACCATGGCTGTGCGAGAATTCGATTGCGAAGCGTTCCTGCAGTGCTGCATTGTCCGTCGACAGCCCGGCAAAGCCGTAATGGTAGCCGGAAATGGCGACAATATTCCGGTCAGCAATATTATCGAAAAAACGCTGGTCCCGCCCGGGCTTGTCGAGAGCCACATAGACTTCCTCATCGGCAAGCACCGGGCGGGTGGCGGTGACCGGTTGGGAATCCCATCCCCAGTCCAGGCTCTGGAAGAAGATGACGTCGTATAATCCGGCTTCAAAATCCAGGTACCGGCGTTGGGGAGAGGTGTGCACTACGCGGAAGGAGATGGCCTGCTCGTTGGTTTCAAGCTCGGTCAGAAGCTCTCCCAGCAAGCCGTCAGCCCTGCCCTGGTCGCGCACGGTAGCCACGGGTGGGAAATGATAGACACCGACGGCAATTTCGGTTTCTGATACTGCGCTGACAGGAAAGCCCAGGACCACGGACATGCAGGGAAACAGGAAGGCGGTTTTCAGCAGGCGTCTGACTTTCAAAATTGCGATTCCGCGCTGTTAAACATTGAACGTGAGTTCACATTAGCATCGTTGTTTCATTGCCAGAAGAGGTCAACTATAAACTCATGCAAAACGGGAAATTCTTGTGAGCCGTCCTCTCAGCCATTTTTTTGCCTATGTCAGCCGACTCCGATGGATCAGGCGCTGGGGGCTGATGCGTAACGCCATCGAAGAAAACGTCGCCACCCATTCCTGGGAGGTGGCCACCCTGGCCCACGCCCTGGCCATTATTCGCAACAGGCACTTTGGCGGGCAGGTGAACGTTGACCGGATCGCAGCCGCAGCGCTGTACCACGATGCCACTGAGGTTATTACGGGGGATATGCCGACGCCGGTCAAATATCACTCCAAAGTCATGCGGGAGGCTTTCGGGGATATAGAGCACAAGGCTGAGGCGGAGCTACTGGCCTTGCTTCCAGACGACCTTCGGGATGAATTTGCTCCATACATCCGTGAGTCACGCTGGGCGCCGGAAGAAAAAGAGCTGATCAAGGCAGCGGACCGGCTGTCAGCATTGCTGAAATGCCAGGCGGAAATGCAGGCGGGTAACAAGGAATTCGAGTCGGCAGCGGGGCACATCCTCAAAAAGCTGGAGGAAGATGCCCTGCCGGAAGTCATGTACTTTCTGGAAGTGTTTGCACCGGGGTACCAGCGACCGCTCGACAACCTTCTGGGATAAGGCTGGCGGCGGCCATCAATAGCCGGTCAGTTGGGCCTAGCTGTTGCCCGCTGAGGCCACCATGCCACCACGCAGGCCGTCCTGCTTCACGCTCTGGCGTACAATGTCCTCGGGGCTGCCGGCCAGTTCCCGGAACATGCCCATGGAACCCAGCAGGGCGGAGGACTCGTAGGGTACAAACACCCGCTCACCGTCCTTGGCCATGTTGGGCAGTACCTTGATATAGCTCTGGCCGAGCAGGTAACCGATAACCGTCTGCTTGTTGTCCTCGGTATCCCCGATGGCGCTCAACACCAGGCGGATGGATTCCTGCTCACCCTGGGCGCGCAGAATCGCAGATTCCTTGTCGCCCTCGGCATTGAGAATCGCGGATTCCCGCTGGCCCTGGGCCATGGCAATGGCTGCGGACTTCTCACCTTCCGCCTCGGTCACGGTGGCTCGGCGCTTCCGTTCAGCGGCCATCTGCAGGCGCATGGCCTCTTCCACTTCCTCGGGCATGCTGATGTCCTGAACCTCAACGCGGGTCAGCTTCACGCCCCATTTCGAAGCGGCTTCTTCCATTTCCGCCTGGATGGCGTTGTTCACTTCGCTACGGGATTCAAACAGCTTGTCCAGTTCCATCTTGCCGACCACCGAGCGCAGGGTGGTTTTCGCCAGCACCTCCACCGCCTGACTCATGTTGGCGACTTCATAGACGGCGCGGCGCGGATCAATGATCTGGTAATACAGGGCGCCATTGATGTTCACGGTCACGTTGTCGGTGGTCACCACCGGCTGGCCCGGAAAGTCCATCACTGTCTCGCGGCGGTCGATGCGGGTCTCGAAGCTGCTGCTGGGGTGGTATTCGTCGCCCATGCGGACATAGCGGGTCATGATGATGGCGCGGGGGCGTTCGATGAAGGGAATAATGATGTTTACGCCACTCTCGAGCACCCGGTTGAACGAACCCAGCCGCTCGATAACCATGACCTCGGACTGGCGTACGATGACCAGGCCCTTGGCGATAATGAAAATACCAATGACAACTAGAACGAGGCTGATAACCAGCCCGGGGGAAATAACCGATTCCATGTCTACTGCTCCTTGTGATTGATCGTGTGAACAACGGCGGTGGTGCCGTCAAAACGTTCGAAAATGACCTCGGTGCCTGCCGGCAAGTCGGTCATGCCGGTATCGCTGGTGCGCAGGCGGTAAAAGTCGCCATTGACCTTGATGCCGCTGGCGTTGTCAAAATCCCGTTTCAGCGTGCGGTAGGATCTGCCCTGCTCGACGCCGGTGCCGGTTGTTCCGTAAGCAACGCCTTTGGGGGAAAACCTGGGCCTGATCCAGCGGACGGCAAGTGGCACCAGAATGCCTGAAAATACACCCATGCCGACCAGCTGCCATTCCAAGGGCGCGCCCAGAAATGTCAGCAGGGCTGTCAGCGCAGCCGCCATGCCCAGTGCCAGCAGGACCAGCACCCCGGACGTCAGTTCGGCAAGGCTCAGCGCGAGGGCGAGAATCAGCCAGAAATGCGTGAGGCTCCACTCCATACAGACGAACACCCGTTAGTGACAGATAAATGATGAGAGCGGCGGATTGTACCCTGTTAGAGTGTGCAACACATCGCATAACAAGAGGTCATCGACGATGAAGGATCTGGACAACAGGGTAGCTGTGATCACCGGCGCGGGTTCCGGCATTGGCCGGGCACTGGCCGTGGCGCTGGCGGCAAAGGGGTGTCGTCTGGCGCTGTCAGATGTGAATGACAAGGGTCTTGCCGGAACAGCGGCCCAGTGCAGCACCACGGAGGTCAGAACCTACCGCCTGGACGTCGCCGACCGTGATGCCATCTATGCCCATGCGGATCAGGTTGTGGGCGATTTCGGACAGGTTAACCTGGTAATCAACAATGCCGGTGTGGCCCTGTCGTCCAGTGTTCGCGAAATGACCGACGAAGATTTCCGGTGGATCATGGATATCGACTTCTGGGGTGTAATCCATGGTACCCGGGCGCTCCTGCCGCACCTGATTGCTTCCGGGGACGGTCACGTGGTGAACGTATCCAGCGTGTTCGGGTTGATTGGCGTGCCCAAGCAAAGCGCCTACAACGCCGCGAAATTTGCGGTTCGCGGTTTTACCGAATCCCTGCGCCAGGAAATGAAGCTGGAAAAGCAGCCAGTAGCCGTGAGCTGTGTGCATCCCGGCGGTATTCGCACCAACATTGCCAATTCGGCCCGCATGGGCAAATCCGAAAACGCCGATGCCCAGCGCAAGGGCTTCGACAAGATCGCCATGACCACACCGGAAAAAGCGGCCAACATCATTATCAGGGGTATACTGAAAGATGAGTCCCGTATTCTGGTGGGGCCGGATGCCTGGGGTATCGATGCCCTGAACCGGGTCCTCGGATCCGCTTACCAGCCGCTGGTAGAGCGGTTGTCCCGCAAGAATCTCTACCGCTGATCCGCAGCCCGGCTGCGGGAGTGATTGATGCCCGGTGACTGGCGCTGTATATTTTGCGTACAGCGCTGGTGTGCCGGGGAGGCTGGGCACCAGCATCACGTTCGCTGTATGTCAGGGAAAGAGGCAGCATGAAAGCACCACTGCACCCGGATCTTGGTGCATCCCTTGAGCAGAGCCGCTCCGGGCTCCGGGACACACATCGCCGTTCACTGATGAGGACACTGTTTCTGGTGACCGGCTCTGCACTGGTGGTTTTTGGCTGCCTGCAGGTTCTGAACGGCTATCTCTGGATCGCTGCCGGCGAATTTTTTGCCAGTGTCATGCTGTTTCTTGGCGTTATCCGGGTCAGTAAGACGCCTTACCTGCAAGTCTGGATCTACAGTTACCTGGTCACCGGGTTCTCGTTCGCCCTGTTGATCCTGCTCGTGCCTGACGCTTCCGTCACCGCGTTCGTCTGGGTGCTGATGATGCCGGTCCTGGCCTATCTCCTGCTGGGAAAGAAGGAGGGCTTCTGGCTCAGTGCACCGTTCATGTTGGCCGGGTGCGTGGCCTATTACTTTCACCTGGAATTCATCGTCGACGCAGGAAGCATGATCGACCTCCTGAACATGGTGCTTTGCGCCGTGCTGATGCTGAGCTTTATCCACCTCTACGAAACCCGGCGCGAGGAAGCTGAACAGAAGCTGTTTACCCTGGCGCAGACGGACGCACTCACCGGTCTGTCCAACCGCGCCAGCTTCCAGAGCACCCTCAGCCGTACCCTCGCGGAGTGCGCTCGCAGTGGTTCGGGTTTTGCCCTGGTCATCATGGATATCGACCATTTCAAGGTGGTCAACGACACCATGGGCCATGACGCCGGCGATCACGTGCTGCGAAACATCGGCCAGCGACTGACCGAACGCCTGCGCACCACCGACTCTGTCGGCCGCCTTGGCGGAGAGGAATTCGGCCTGATACTGCGGGACGTCAAGCCGGAGGATTCGTTCGAATTAATGGACGAACTGCGCCAGCGTATTGCCGACAGCGAACTGTCCTACGGCGAAGCCGTCATCAACGTGACCGCGTCTTTCGGCATTGCCCACTACCCTGATCACGGTACCGAGGCGGAAACCCTCTTCCGGACCGCCGACCGCTGCCTGTTCAGCGGCAAACGCGCCGGCCGCAACACGGTAGCCCGGGCCGGCATATCACCGGTCAGCGGCTCGCGTCTTGCCGGCGGCCCCGGTTAGCTCGCCAACCTCCACTTCATACCCAGGGACCATGGGCTAGGCCGTCTGTCGTTTCATTCACTTGCTTTCCGTTTGTAATCCCGGACTATGCCCTAATAGTCTGACGGATGGGGGGAGGGATTATTTTCCGCCAGGAAAAAGGTGTCTGAGCGCAGCGAGTTCTTTTTCCCAAGGAAAAATAATCCCTCCCCCCGGCCAGGCACCACAACTAACAGGCTGGCGCCAAAGAATCAGACAACCACCAAAATCAGAAGGAAACCCAACTGAATGCCAATCAACCAGGATACTCACAGCAAACTCATAGGTTACCTGCTCTGGATCTTCGGATTCCTCGGGGCACACCGGTTCTATTACGGCAAGCCGATTACCGGCACCATCTGGTTCTTTACGCTGGGGCTGCTGTTTATCGGCTGGTTTATCGACCTGTTCCTGATTCCCGCCATGGACCGGGAAGCCGACATACGCTACGAGGCCGGTGAGGTGAGCTACAACATCAGCTGGATTCTGCTGACGTTCCTCGGGATATTTGGTCTTCACCGGATGTACATGGGCAAGTGGATCACCGGGATCATTTACCTGCTGACCGGCGGTCTGTTCCTGATAGGTGTGCTCTATGACTTCTGGACCCTGAATGACCAGATTTCCCAGCGCAATCGAGAGGCAAGGTTCGGTTAATCCTCAAATCCCGGCTGCGCTCTCCAGCTCCGCCAGGCCCTCTTCCAGGTAATCCAGCATTCGCTGCAGGCTGGGCAGGGTGCGGCGACAGCCGATCAGGCCGAACTCTATGTGGTCGCAGTAGCTGGTCAGGGTCATGTTCAGGGCGATCCGGTCCATGGCGATCGACACCGGGTACATCCCCTCAAGCCTGGCGCCATTCCAGTAACTGGGTTCCTTCGGGCCCGGAACGTTGGAAATGACCACGTTGAAAGTCTGCCATTTTGGCGCCAGACCGGTCAGCAGGTTGAAGCCAGCCGGTGCCAGCAGCAACGCCGTGTAATTCAGTATCCCCTCCGGTGACATGTTGGCATAGCGCTCTTTGGAGGCTTTCACGTCTTCATGGATATAGCGCAGTCGTTCGGCCGCATCGTTCAGATGGGTGCCCAGGGAGGCCAGGATGATACCAACCTGGTTGCCTCCCGAGCTTTCGTCCTTGCGCAGGGAGACGGGCACCATCGCCACCAGTGGTTTTTCCGGCAGCGCATCCCGATTCATCAGGTAGGTTCGCAGCGCCGTGGCGCACATGGCCATGACCACGTCGTTGACTGTCGTACCATAAGCCCTGCAGACCGCCTTGATACGCTTCAGACAGTAGGACTGGGCCGCGAAACGGCGGGATCCGGTAATATTGCCGTTCAGGACACACTGGGGCGCGTGGAAAATGGAGTCGTAGGCGGGGTCTTTTCTTGCCCGGTTGACGGTGCTCAGCAAGGCTTTGGTCACCGCCGGCACGGTGCCGAGCTGTCTTCCGGACTCCCCCAGCAGATGGGCGACGTTGCGCCACATGGACGGGCCGCTGTCGTCAGTATTTCGGCGGCTGCGTGGTGGCAGAGCCCATATTGGCGGCATGTCCCGCTGTTGGGGGTCGCCGGACAGCATGCGCTGGAACAGGCGCATGGCAGAGACGCCATCCACCAGGGAGTGGTGTATCTTGGTATAAACGGCGAATTGCCGGTCTTTCAGGCCTTCGATGAGGTGGAATTCCCACATTGGCCGGTCCCGGTCCATCAGATGGCTGTGCTCTGCAGAGACAAATGCCAGCAGTTCACGGATCCGGCCCGGAGTCGGCAGGGCCTCGAACCGGAAATGGTGCTCAAGATCCAGGTGCTCGTCCTCTACCCAGAATGGTTGGCCGAAACGGTTGATCAGGCGCTGGTCGAAGGGTGGCGTAACCCTGGTCTGTTCCCGTAACTGGTCCGCCAGCTGTGCCACATAGTCGTCCGGTGCACCCTCGGGGAAGGAGAACAGCTGCAGGCCGCCAACGTGCATGGGCTGCTGGCGTTTTTCCAGCCACAGAAATACCTGGTCTAGCGGGCTCAGTGGTTTCACGTTATGAATCTCGCATTGTTCTGGTTGTTGTATAACCGCCAGTGTTGCAGCATTTCAGGTTCGGTGGAAGTGCGCGTTGCTGGCGTGCCACGCCCGAAACACGCACTTTGACAGGTCCGCCGGGGTATTGTGGGCGTAGGTTAAAGGTAACTTCAGGAGACAGAATTCAGCGCCGCAGCCGCGCAAGAACAAAGAGGTAACGCAGTGAAACCAATCGTCTGGCAGTTGGCCGCCATGGCCGGCCTGTGGTGTTTGTCGCTATCACAGGCCCAGGCGCAGGACCGTCCCGGCGTTGAACTGGAGCAGGTTGAAACCTCCGATATCATCAGCGAAGTCAGCCTGAACGGCACCGTCAACGCTCTGCGCACATCCCGGCTGTCCACCGCTGTGGCCGGGCTTGTGGAGGAGGTGCGGGTGGAAACCGGTACCAGGGTTACCAGGGGTGATCTGCTGGTTGCTCTGGACGACGAGCAGGCGGAGTTTGAGCTGGACAGCGCCCGCGCCGAAGCTGCAGAAGCCAGAGCCCGCCTCCAGGAAGCGCAGCGGCGGCTGGCCGAAGCCCGCTCGGTAGGTGCGGGGCGAAATATTGCTGCCACTGAAGTCAGCGCCCGCGAGAGCGAAGTCGCTGCTACGGAAGCGGCGCTCGCCCGCCTGCGAGCGGAAGAAAAGCGACACCAGGTTGTGCTTGACCGTCATCGCATTGAGGCGCCGTTTGATGGCGTGGTGAGTGAGCGCATCAGCGATCTCGGCGAGTGGATTACCCCCGGAGACGAGCTGTTGACCCTGGTGGACATAACCAACCTGCGCCTGGACTTCCGGGTGTCCCAGGATTATTACCAGCGCATAACCGATGACTCCGAGTTGTTGGTGCAGGCCAGGGGGATGGACCAGAAACCGGTACCAGTCACCATCGAGTCCCTGGTGCCGGTCAGTGATCCCCAGGCCAGAACCTTCCTGATCAGGGCGACGGGGCCGGAAGAGCTGAATGTGCTGCCCGGTATGGCGGTGCAGGCAACGTTGAGGGTCTCCACCGGTGAGCGGGGGCTGACCGTCTCCCGGGATGCCATCAACCGCTACCCCGACGGCCGCGTTACGGTGTGGATTGCCGAGCCTGCCGATGAAGAGCTCTACGAAGTGCGGGAAAAGCGGGTAGAGGTGGGCTCCAGCTTTGATAACCGAATGGAAATCCTCAGCGGTCTGGAGGGTGATGAAGACGTGGTGATCCGCGGCAATGAATCCCTGGAAGAGGGCGCCAGGGTAAGGCTGGCCGGGCGGGGATCGCGCTGATGTTTGCGGGAGTGATACGCCACGGCACGCTTGTTACCGTCGTTACGCTGATCATTGCCATCATCGGAGCCGCCGCAGCGTTGCGTATTCCGGTGCAGATGATTCCGGACCTGGAAGTCCGGACCATCACCGTGGAAACCCGCTGGCCCGGCGCCACGCCACAGGATATCGAGAAGGAAATCCTGATCGAACAGGAGCGTTACCTTCGAAATGTGCCGAACCTGAGCGAAATGGCCTCAACCGCATCCAGCGGTTCCGCCGAGATCGAGCTCGAGTTCCCTTTCGGTGTTGATATCACCGAAACACTGATCCAGGTAAACAACGCCCTCAGCCAGGTTTCCAATTACCCCACCAACGTCGATGAGCCGCGTATTGTGGCGGCCTCCTTCTCCTCCAATGCATTCATGTATTTCCGCGTTTCTACCCTGCCGGACAACCCGCGGGAACTCGACATCGACCTGATGCGGGATTTCGTGGAGGATCGGGTCCGCCCCCGCATGGAAAGCGTGGCAGGGGTTTCCGAAGTGACCGTAAGTGGCGGTGCGGACCGCCAGATGCAGATTGTCGTGGATGAAGCAAAGCTGTCCCAGCGCGGCCTCAGCCTGCTGGATCTCCGGGATGCCATCACCAGCCGTAACCAGGATGTATCCGGCGGCGAGGTGGACGCAGGCAAGCGCCGCTACCTGCTGCGCACCGTGGGACGATTCCGTGACCTCGATGAGCTTCGCAACCTGGTGGTCTCCCGCACCGGCGACAGCGTGGTCCGGCTGTCTGATATTGCCACCGTGCGACAGGACCATTCCCGCATCCGCCAACTGTCCTTTATCAATGGGCAGCGGGTTCTGGGCCTGCAGGTGCGTCGTGAGAGTGGCTCCAACGTTATCGATATCAAGCGGGCGATGCTCACGGAAGTCGATGCCATCAACCGGGAGGTGCTGGAGCCGGAGGGCATGGAATTGGCGCTGACCGCGGACGACGCCCGCTATGTGGAGGCTTCGGTTGCCAATGTCTGGACCAACCTGGGTATTGGTGCCGTGTTCGCCACCCTGGTGATGTTCCTGTTCCTGCGCTCCTCCCGGGCCACCTTCGTGGGCGTGGTGGGTATTCCCCTGTGCGCTATCGCGGCCTTCTTGGGGCTGATGATCACCGGCCGCACCATCAACGTGATCTCCCTGGCCGGCGTCGCCTTCGCCATCGGCATGACGGTGGACAACAGCATCGTGGTACTGGAGAACATCGAACGCCACCGTCGTCTGGGGCTGGACAAGTTCGAGTCGGCCCTAAAAGGGGTGCAGGAAGTCTGGCCGGCAGTGCTGGCTTCCACCATGACCACCATCCTGGTGTTCTTGCCGATCCTGTTCATCGAGGAAGAAGCCGGGCAACTGTATTCCGATGTGGCCATTGCCATTTCGGCGGCCATTTTTGCGTCGATGCTGGTGGCGGTCACGGTGATTCCCACCCTCAGCGCACGACTGGATTTCGGAAACGGCACGGGCGAGATCGACCAGTATGGCAACACCGTATCACCGGGCTGGGCCAGTCGGGTGGTGGCAGCCGTGCGCTGGATGGTCAGCGGCACAATCAGGCGGCTCGTGGTGATTGTCGGAACAGTGGCCGTGAGTTTCTGGATTATCGTTTTCCTGACCCCGCCTGCAGAATATCTCCCGGAGGGCGAGGAGCCAAAGACCTTCGCCTCGATGAACGCCCCGCCAGGTTACAACCTGACCGAGATGGAAAGCATCGCCAAACAGGTGGAGGACCGTTTTCTGCCCCATGTGCAGGCAGACCCGCAAGCTTATGAAAGCGGCGATACCCCGATACCGCCGCTGGCCTACCTCAATATGCAGGTGAGTCCCACCAACGTGCGGATCATCGCCGAGACGGTCAAAGCGCGTCATATCGAAGTGCTGATGGATGAGATCACCGGCTTCTATGAGCAGTTTCCGGGGATGCGGGCGTTCGCCGCCAAGGGCTCCATCATCTCCAGCAACGACGGTGGCACCCGCAGTATCAACCTGGATATCTCCGGGCCGGACCTGGTCTCCATTTACGAAGTCGCCAACACCGCCTACGGCCGCGCCCGGGAAATTTTCGACAACCCCCGCATCCAGACCCGGCCCGCCACCCTCTCCCTGGCCCAGCCGCTGATTCAGGTACGGCCGCACTGGGACCGGGCCGCGGAGCTGGGCCTCGATACGGAAGCCATCGGTTTCACCGTGGCGTCCCTGACCGAAGGCTCCTATGTGGATGACTTCTTCCTGGATGACGACAAGATCGATATTTACATCTATGGCAGCGAAGGCAGGAACCCGAGCCTGGACGCGTTGCCGGATGTAATGGTGCATACCCCCCAGGGCGCCACCCTGCCCCTGTCGAGCCTGGCATCCATCGAGGAGACCGTGGACACCAGTACCGTGCGTCGTCTGGACGGTCGCCGTACTGTGACCCTCAATGTGATTCCGCCGGACGATGTGCCCCTGGAGGCAGGCGTTGAACGGGTGCGCACGGAATTACTGGGCGCCATGCGCGACAGCGGCGAGCTGCCCACCGGAGTTTCCATCGATATCTCCGGCGCCAGCGACCAGCTCAACGCCACCCGTGACGCCCTGAGTGGCAACTTCATGATTGCGGTGGTGATTGTCTACCTGCTGCTGGTGGCCATCTTCGCCCACTGGGGCTTTCCCCTGCTGATCCTGACGGCCATTCCCCTGGGCATCGCCGGCGGTATCGTGGGTCTGGCACTGATGAACCTGGTGGGCGGCCTGCTGCCAAAAATCGGTTTGCTGCCCCTGAGCCAGCCTTTCGACATGATTACCATGCTGGGCTTTCTGATTCTGATGGGGACGGTTGTGAACAACCCGATTCTGGTCGTGGAACAGGCAAGGCAGAATCTGCGCCACCGGGACGTATCGGTCGTGGATGCGGTTATCGGCGCGGTGGAAACCCGCCTGCGGCCCATTGCCATGACCACCCTGACGACGATCTGCGGCCTGTCACCACTGGTCTTTCTGCCCGGCGAGGGTACGGAACTCTACCGCGGCGTCGGCGCCATCGTTCTCTTCGGCCTCGCCGGAGCGGCGACGGTGACCGTTACCTTCTTGCCGGCGCTGACGGTGCTGGTGCTTGGGTGGCGTCGTCGGCGGGCACCCGGACAGAGGCCAGCAGCTCCGGCGCCGTAAAAATAAAAAAACCGGAGCATCTATTCCCGGGGGAGGGAGTTCGATGCTCCGGCGCCAATGCCAACAACAATGATCTGATGGTCCGGCCGGTCCCTGGCCGGGAGGTTCTTCCCTGTTAAATACCAAGCGAACACCATGCCAGAATTGGTGTTCGTTTATTTACAGAGAGTTACCGTTATCCTGCTGTAAAAGATCAGCCGCAGAGTGCGCCCGGACAGTGCGATGCGCACCGGACCGGTGCTTGGGGGTCAATTCGGTGGGCATCAGTCCGTGAGCGCCCGTAACAGAACCACGGGTACCCGGTATCTCAATCCACTGCAGGGGCCTGTGCCTTCCACGGTGCAGGTTTTCCGGTTCACCCGGATGACCCTGCCTTCGACTTGTCGCTTGCCGGCACCAAAACCCACCGCATCCCCCACAGACCATTTTGCCATTAACTGACGGTTGTCCGGGGCCACGATGGGTTGCTCGGGTACGGTCATTCCGCCACCTGCTGCCTGTTCTGCCAGATGTCGCCTGGCTGCATCGGCGCCACCGCTGGCGTGAAGTTCATCCAGTATCCGGTAGAAATGCTGGTTATGGACAGAACCTCGATAGCGCTGGCCGGAAACGTGCTGGAGCAGGTGTGCAAACTCGTGACAGCAGGTGTGCGCCAGAAGATTCAGTGTGGTGACTTCACCGTCAAAATACTTGCGCTGGCGTATCTCGCGCCCGGAAAGCCAGCCAGCGACCGCGTCAGGCTGGTGCTTGGACATGATCATGCGTTTGCCATAGGTAATCTGATGTTGCTTCAGGCGTGGATCAAAACGGTGATAGGTCGCCTGACCAGAGCCGACCCGGCACAACAGGGTCGTGGCCGGAGTCTGTTTGCGGACCCAGGCTTGCGCGGGGTGCCAGAGAATCATGGTGGTGGTGTCGCACATGATCTGGCCCAAACGATGGGCAATCAGCGGTTCAATCGTCATGGGTCAAACGCACGCAGAAGGATGGGAAATCAGGCATGGTTTGATCATACCCTGTGCAGCTCATTCCGTAAAAGCAACGACGGCGCAGTCACCGCAGACGGAATCTCACCGGCAGGGCGTAGGTAAAGGTCCGACCTTCCATGGAGTCCGGCACTTCTGGCAGTGGCTCGGCATCCTTGAGCATATCAAGGGCGGCGTCGTCCAGCAGTGAGTGATCCGAGGATTTGCGCAGGGAGTGTCGCACCAGGGTGCCATCGCGGCTGAATTCGAACACCACCACCGGTGCCCCTTCCTGTCCGAGGCGGCGGGCGCGGCGCGGGTATTTGTAGAACCGGCTCAGATGCCGGCTCAGTTCGGTGAGATAGCTGTCCACATCCGGGGAGTCACCGGCGGTGAGTTCGACCTGCTGATTGGGGCTCTCTTCTTCGGCACGATTTTGCGTGGTTTCCTCTGAGCCGGGCTCGCTTTCTGTTGCATTGGCCTCGGTAACCTGCTCGACTGGCTCAGGCTCAGGCTCAGGCTCAGGCTCAGGCTCAGGCTCAGGCTCAGGCTCAGGCTCAGGCTCAGGTTTTGGCTCGGGCTCGGGTTTTGGCTCAGATTGAGTCTCAGGTTCTTTCGGTTTCCGGGCGCCAGCCAGGGATATCCGGACCGCCGGGGCGGAATTGACAGCGGAGTCCCCCAGTGGTTTCAGTTCGGGGACCCGCTCAGGGCCAGCGATCACCAGGGCTACGGCGGTAATGGCAATGGCAATGATCAGCAGCAGCCCGCGGACGGTTTTACTGGCACCCATCAGCTGGCCGGCTCCGTCAGCAGGATGACTTCCTCGTACCCGCTGTTCTCAAGTACCCGAAGCAGGGATTCCAGCTCCGCCATGGCAATGTCCTGTTCCGCCGCGATTTTGAGGGCGGCCTCCTTATCGGGAGCCGGCAGGACGCTCGTAAGGTCTTCGGCGCCAACGGTTTGCCCGTCCACCTGCCAGTCTCCGGCGGCGGTAATGATCAGATCGGCCCGGGGCAGCTCATTGGCCGCCTGATCGCCTGTGCCGGGAAGATCTGGAAGCGGGGTATCCGATATCTGGCCCGCCACGATAAAAAACATCAACAGCAGGAACACCAGGTTTATGAGGGGCAGCAGGGCATCTTCCAGACGTTCCATGAGAGGTTTGCCGGAGGTGATCGGAGGTGGTGCCAGGTCACTCATGGTTCCTCTGCGGCCTGCGATGAACGTTTCCAGTGGGTGGTAATGCCGCTGTCCGAAAGCCGGCTGTAAGCAGTGGTGAAATCGGTAAGCCGCGTGGTGGCAGCGGTTGCCAGGTTGATTTCCTCGATGCCGCTGACTTTCAGCCGGCTCACCAGCGCTTCAATATCGTAGGTTTCGCCTTTCCAGCTGGTCTCGCCATTCCGCACTACCGTTACTTCCGGCACGGGTTCCCCAGTGACAGAGCTGGTATCCCCGGTACTGTTGCTCAACTCCATAAAACTCACGGGCAGCAAGCGGCTGGTGAGCATGAAGAACACCAGCAGGATAAAAACCACATCGATCAGGGGGGTGATGCGGATTGGAATCGGCCGTGCCGGCCTTGGATCAACCAGTTGCATTGGCCAGGCGGCCCTGCCGTGAGGTTCCGGAGACATTGACGAAACGACGGGGCTGATCTTCTGTTCCGGGCTCGTCCTCGACCGCAGTGTCACGGCTTGCAGTAACCGGCACCGCCAGCACCGTGACAAGGGCGCTGTTAATGGTTTTCTGGATTCTCCGAAGCCGGAATTCAATCCAGGCTGCCAGCGCGGCAAATGGGATGGCAATCACCAGGCCTGCGGCGGTGGTGGTCAGCGCTTCGTAGATGCCGCCACTCAGCTGTGACGCATTGGCACGGCCTTCGGTGGCGGCCATCGCGCTGAAGGCTTCCATCATGCCCATAACCGTCCCCAGAAGGCCCAGTAACGGCGCCAGTGCGGCGATCACTTCGATGATTTTCAGCGGTGCCTCAAAAGGTTCCAGGGCGTGATGGGCATCCCTGGCGACGGTTTCCCGGATCTGTTGGGGGTCCGCTCCCTTCAGGCGCGCATTCATGGTATTGACGACCAGATGATGCAGCGGATTCAGGCGGCTATAGCGGCCGGCGTTGCGCTTTAGTTGGGCTGGTGTTTCGCTGTCGGGGTTTTGTTGCCAGACGGTAATGGCATTTTTAAGTTTCGTCGTGAGTCGGGGGGCAAAAAAAGCACCGAATAACATGAGGTAAACGAAGGTGACGATGCCCACCATTGCAATTGCCAGCAGCACCAACATGACAGGGCCACCCATCTCCATCAGCTGGCTGACCGGCCCGGTACTGATTCCGGCGGCATCGGTGAGCAGTGAATCTGACATCTGAAACCTCTAGCAGTAAAATAGATCTAAATAATAACGATTATCATTGAATTTGCAAGCTCCGTAACGCTTCGGCCCGGCGCTGTCTGTTAAACTACCGCCACGACCAATTATAAAAATCGGTGTCTTGCCCAGTGAGTCATACTTCCGGTATTTCCTGCAGAAAATCAGTGCACCTCCCCAGTCTCTCTTCATCGCCGGGAGCGCCGTGCCTGTGTTGATGAAGCGTTGGTTTGCCAGTCTCGTGAATCGGGCCGTTGCTTTCGTTGTTGCTGCTATCGTGCTCTCCGCATTGGCAGTGGCGCTGATCAGTTCGATGGTCACTCGCTCCGAACTTGAGGCTCAGGCCCGGGAGCAGGTGGAAACCATTGCCAGCCTGGTAGCCAGTGACCTCGACACCCGCCTCGCGCAGCGTCGGGATACCCTTGCCCATGTCGCCGAGGGGCTGGCAATGGAGGAAAATGTACTGAGCGCCCGCGCCCGCGTGCTTATCAGGCGTGAGATAGCGCTCCAGCATCTGTTTGATGGCATCTACCTGTTCGATACCAGTGGCAATGTCATTGCCGAGCATCCGCAGCAATACCAGCAGACCGGGCTGAATGTCAGTGGGCGTGAGTATTTCCAGCAAACGTCGAATCAGCTGACTCCGATGATCAGTGCCCCCTACGTATCCAATTATGAGGACCGGCCAGCCATCATGATGACCGCCCCTATTTTTGACCACCGTCAGCGGTTTATCGGCGTTCTTGGCGGGGCACTCATGCTTGCCGGGGACAATTTCATGGAGGAAATAAGCACGGTTCGCATCGGCAAGAGCGGTTACGTGGGGGTTGCTACACGCAGTGGTGTGACCCTCTCCCATGGCCGCACCGGAGAGACCATGACGCCGCTGCGGCTGGAGAATCCGGTACTGCGCGACGCCATGGGGGGGTACGAAGGCACCCAAAGAACCCGCAATCAGGAGGGTACCGAGACCATCATGTCGGTACGACAGATGTCCCAGGTGCCCTGGTTTGTGGCGGCGGTCTGGCCGGCGCGGGAAGCTTATGCACCAGCCAGCCGGTTAACGGACAGTTTTGTGCAGGTGTTGCTGATTGTCATCCTGGTGGTGGCACCGCTGGCGCTGATCGTATTCAGGCGCTTGATGGCCCCGTTGCGCAACCTCGGGTTCCAGATCAGTGAGCGCCACCTGGGTATTCGCGCGGAACCGGTGGATGTCGCCGGCGGCTCGGAAATCCGCCAGGTGGCAGAAACCTTCAATACGGTCATGGAGGAGCGGGACGAAGTGATGGCATCACTGGCTGAGCGCGAGGCATTCTTCCGCTCCCTCACGCAAAGCGCTCCGATCGGTATTATCCAGACCGATGTGCTGGGCCGGATCGAATTTGTAAACCCGGCTTTCGAGCAGATTGTGGGCATTGACTCCAACGATCTTCTGCACAGCCCGCTGATTGACGGGGTCTATGAAGACGACCTTCCCGGCGCTGTCGACAAGTGGCGGGCAGCGCTGAAAAACAATGCTGTTTTCCGCGGCCGTTTCCGTCTCAAGACCCCTGAGGATCGGCCCCTGGTGTGGGCAGATGTGATGACGGCGGTCATCGGCACCGAGGAGCGAACCCTGGGTACCATTACCGTAGTGCGGGATATCACCCATGAACTGGAAATCGAAGCGGAACTGGCGGAGGAGCAGGAGCGGGCCGACAGCATTCTTGGTGTGCTTCAGGAAGGTGTGCTGATGCTGGATGTTGACGGTGTCATCCGCTACGCCAATGACGCCGCCTGTGGCTTCCTGGGGCTGCCGGAGGGTTGTGAACAGGCCAGTTTCTTTGAGTGCGTTGCCATAGAGAGCGAAAACCGCTGCTGGGGACCAGAGGATCTGCTGTTCAGTGCGGATATAGACAGCCTCTACGGGACGATGAGAAACAGCCTTGGGCGCACCTTCGACGTGGATCTGGCCATGTTGCATCTGCACAGGGACAGTGACCACCATCAACTGATCGTGGTGATTAGGGATGACAGCGAACGACGCCGGGAGGAGGAGCGGCTGTCCTGGGAAGCAACCCACGACAGTCTCACCGGCCTGCTCAATCGACGAGCCTTCAATTCATCCCTGGTGAAATGTCTGGGGGAAGCCGGCACCAAGGCGGCTGACAGCGTATTGATGCTGATTGACCTGGACTATTTCAAACCCGTCAATGACGAAGGTGGGCATCTGATGGGGGACGATCTGCTGGGGCGTCTTTCGGATCTGCTGAGGGTATCCGTGCGGCAATCCGATACCGTGGCACGTCTCGGGGGCGATGAATTCGGCATTATCCTGCCCGCCTGCGGTCTGGCGCGGGCGGCGGAACTGGCGGAAACCATTCGCCGGGGGGTTGAATCCATTCGTATCGAGCAGAACGGTAAATCCTTCGGTGTTACCGCGAGCATCGGTCTCACGGCGATGTCCGCGGCCGATGGCGGGCCGCTTGAGGTGATGGCGAGGGCAGACGAAGGTGCCTATGCGGCGAAGGCCGGTGGGCGCAACCGGGTGGTTACCATGCCACCGCCGCCACGGGATCGGCCCGGCTGATCAGCAGTGGGCAGGCGAGGTTACCACCAGCCTGCGGATCCTCCTGCCTGCCAGAGCAGCCGCAGGGCCAGGAGTGTCAGCAGAATGTTGAATACACGGCTGAAGTGCCGGTTACTCATGGACCTGAGCACGTGCAGCCCCAGCCAGGTACCGGCAAAACCGAATGCGATCATTGCCAGGATAAACAGAATCCAGTCACGGAACATAAAACCGGCAAGGCCGAAAACCAGGGCTTTCGGGGCATGCTGGAGGGTCATGGCGGTGGCAAACGTGGCGACAGTGGTGAAGCGGTCGGTGTGCATCTGTTTGATGAAGGATGCCACCAGCGGGCCGGTGGCCCCCACAAACAGGGTAATAAAACTGGTAAGGCCGGAGGCCAGAAATATCCCGGTACTGCCAAAGACGCCCCGGGGCAATGCCGGCCCCCAGCAAAGGAAAAGCACGAACAGGCCAATGGTCAGTTGCCAGAGGTAAGTCGGCAGATCCACCAGTATCCATGCGCCCAAAGTGGCTCCCACCAGCACACCGGGTGCGAAGGCGGCGATGGCTTTCCAGTCGGTATGGCGCCATGTCAGCGTCGCCCGCCCGGCATTGGAGCCCAACTGGATCATGCCATGTACCGGGATGATCGCCGCCGGTGGAATCCAGAACGCCATCAGAACCAGCAGAAGAATACCGCCGCCGGCTCCAAGACTCGCGGTAATCATGGAGGTCAACACCGAGCACAGCAGCAGGAAGCCTGCGGTTGTTGCGTTCAAGCCTTCCGGAATCAGGGTTAGTTCCAACGCCGGCTCCCGGAATTATTCACAGAAGGCGGTATTGGCAAGGCGCGGTGTCCTACACAGTGCCTCGGTGGCAAGTTGCACATCCGCCACATAATACAGCGAGGCCAGTCCGAACCGATCCCGGCCGAGATTGTGAAACACCATGCCAAACGCAATATCGCCGGCACTGAAGTTTTCGTGTTCACTGGCGAAGTAGGCGGCGGGCCGGGACAGGGTTTCATCATCCAGCAAGCTTTCTACACGGCTGGCACCACCGTGGTAAGCCTGCACCAGCAGTAGCGTAAACAGCTGATCGCGTTTACCCTCCGGCAAATGACCAAAACGCTGGTCAAAGGGTTCCCTCAGGTTGCGGGCATTCTGATTCATCAACCTGAGGGCGCAATCGATCTGGGCCAGCCGGTGCCAGTGGTTGGCGGGTTTGATCCTGCAATCACCCAGGGCCGATGGTGACAGTTGCAGTATGCCCTTGGCATTGGCTGCGGAGTGGGCTCGTTGCTGGCCGCTGCTTTCAATCAGCACCTGTCCGGCGAGGTATTTTGGCAGCGTTGCCGGCAGGCTGTTTCGTTGCTGCTGCTGGCGGGTGCCATAAACGTACATCAGGGCATCATGGAGAGGCTCGGGCTTATCCTGTGTGGCAAACGACAGATCGTCCCAGGCGCCCCAGATCAACTCGGTAGGCAGGGTGCCGAGGTAACGGGCGACGGCGTCATCGAGGTTGACATGGGGCTGATCACAGGCGAGTGCAAAGGGGTAACCCGTTGTGCCTGGGCCGCCGGCCGCCCAGCTGTCCGCGCGACCACTGGCGACCAGGGAGCGCCTGGTATCATTCAACCGCTTCTGAGTCGCCTCGCGGGTGTTTTCATCGTCAATATAGCCAAGAAACCGGCCGCGCATATTGAACAGAATATGACGTTCGATATCAGCGCAGTACCCGGATTCCTTCAGCACCCACCGCCGGATGGTAGTGATGTTGTTGTAAACCCCCTGGCTCACCCAGTAGGGCGAGTTACGGACGACACTGGTCCAGCTGTCCACTGGCTCCGGGGCCTGTTCACTGGCACCCGGGGTTGGTGCGATAATGAACATGACCATGAATGCGACAGCGAGTGAGCGACGTCTGGGACTCTTGTTCATAGCCGATAGTTCCCCCAATCTCCGGAATTCAGAATAACAAACGGAATCGATCATGAAGCAATCCGAATACCTCCGCTACGATGCCGTAGCGCTTGCCGACCTTATACGCCGCAACGAAGTATCAGCCCGCCAAGTCTGTGAGGCTGCCATTGAGCGGGCAGAGGCGGTGAATGGCAGGCTGAATGCCATCTGCCACCCCCAGTTTTCTGAAGCGCTGGGCCAGGCCTGTCCGCCCGATGGTACCTTTTCCGGCGTTCCCATGCTGCTTAAAGATCTTGCCCAGGAACAACAGGGTCATCCCTGCACGTTTGGCAGTCATGGCCTGAAAAACAACATTGCACCACAGGATTCGGAATTTGTCCGGCGCGCCCGTGCCGCTGGCCTGGTGTTCCTGGGTCGCACGGCGACCCCGGAGTTTGGTCTGAAAGCGGTAACAGAATCAAAGCTCTGGGGGGCGTCCCGCAATCCCTGGAATGCCGACCTTACTCCTGGCGGGTCCAGCGGTGGTTCTGCTGCCGCTGTGGCCGCGGGGATCGTACCCGTGGCAGGTGCCAATGATGGTGGCGGCTCCATCCGTATTCCCGCGGCCTACAACGGGTTATTCGGCCTCAAGCCGTCCCGCGGCCTGATTTCCTCCGGCCCCTTCGTGGGAGAGGCCTGGACCGGTGCCTCAACCGACCACGTGGTAACCCGCACCGTTCGCGACAGTGCGGCCATGCTTGATGTTCTGTCCGGCCCCGCCGTGGGGGACCCGTTCGTCATCGCGCCGCCCTCGGCCCCTTATGCAGAACTGATGCAGCAGGCACCGCGTCGTCTCAGAATCGGGGTGTTTACAGCGTCACCCTATGACACCGACGTGGCACCGGAGTGCGTGGAGGCGGTCGAAACCACCGCACGGCTACTGGAGTCGCTCGGGCATGATGTGGAGTACGCCCGCCCGGAGTTCGATGGCATGGCCCTGGCGCGCTGTTATCTGGGCATTTACTTTGGCGAAGTATCGACCCTGATGGACAGGGCTAAAAACGAATTTGGTGCCCGGGATGGAGATTTTGAGCTGGATACCCGTCTGCTTGCCATGCTGGGCCGGTCCATGCCGCTGCCGGACTATGTGCGACGCCGCCAGCAGTGGAACGATTTCGCCCGGGCCCTGGGCGCCTTTTTTCAGGGTTACGATATGTACCTCTGCCCCACCGCGGGGCAACTGCCGGCAAAAATCGGTGAGCTGGATACCCCCGGTCACCTGCAGCTGGCGGCTCGCCTGATGCTGATGCTCAGGGCGGGTAACCTGGTACATCGCAGTGGCCAGGTGGATCAGATGGCGCTGGAGAGTCTGGCCCGCACCCCATTCACCCAGCTGGCGAACCTGACAGGCACCCCGGCCATGTCGGTGCCGATGGCCTGGACGAACTCGGGGCTGCCGGTGGGCATTCAGTTCGGGGCGCCCCACGGTGACGAAGCCACCCTGCTGCAACTGGCGGCGCAACTGGAAGAGGCCAGCCCCTGGTTTGGTCGCTACGAGCAGCTGGAGACGAAGATCTGACGCTACGTGCTGAAACAATAAATGACGTATTGTGATCCGTGATCACCGCATCCACGTTTATCTTTATGGCAGGAACAGGCTATGCTGTGAATCAGGGAGAATCCCTTTTCCCTGAATTACCCTGATGGCATCGAGGAGGCGAGCGTATTATGAACCAACCGATGGCAATCGATGAACTGGTGTCTGTAGCACAGGCCGAGGCCATGGGGGAGCTTGATGCCCCGATGATGGCTATCGTTCTGTCCAGTGAACAAAGCTACGACTTGCCCATTAACTCTCTTGAAACCGATGCCGACAAGGCCCGCTGGGGACTGATCCTCCGCGCCGCCCGCGAGCATGTAGAAGCCGATGCGGTGGCCGTGCTCTATCCGGCGTGGACCACCATCCGCCACAAGAAACCGGCGAAAGCCGATTCAGTGTCCGCAGAAACCGTGGCGGCGGAAGACAGTGACGATGAACCGGTACGGGGGGAGGATCCCGCGGAGCCTATCGATACGCTGTTTGTCCAGCTGCACACCCGCGACCGGATCTACTGGCGCGGCTTTGAGCAAATCCGGGATCCGAAGCACCAGCGGATCATCGGATTCAAACGTATCAAGGCCCTGTCGACGGATTATGGCCGCGACGAGGCGCCCTCCGTTACCTCATGGCTCAACACCCTGTTTGAGCCCCTGCCGGACGAAGGCCAGGAAACCGACGTGGATATGGAGCTGGCCGACCTGCTTGAGGAACCGGAAGTCAGCGCGGCGCTCTATCCGCGGCAGCTCCGGGCCCTCCACTGACACGATGGCAATGGGCGGAGCGCTCAGTTTTTTGTCGCCAGCAGGGTGATGCAAAGCTGGGCGTTCTGGACCAGGTGATTGAATGCGCTCAGTTGTTCTTCTGAGGGCTGATAGTCATTGGCTGCATTGTCCGCATAGAACAATCCCACCAGGCGACCGTTGGCCTTCAGGGAACCGACCAGAGCCGGCACCCGTGTCAGCCAGCGGTCATAGGGGACCGCTTCAGGCCGTTTGTCAGGAAGGTATACGGCACTGGCGGAATGAGGCAGAAGTTTGCCCAGGACTCCTGTGCCGTCGCGGTTGATGGCCAGGTGATCGCGCCAGCCGTCGGTGCCTTTGCCGCCCAGTTTGCGGGGCACCAGGCGGGTTCCGGAGCGGTCCCCCATTAACAACACGACCCGTTGCATTCCCACAGCCCTGTGAATGCCCTCCACCACCAGTTGGCAGACTTCGTTGATATCGGGTTTTTCAGTCAGGCTGCGAGTCAGATCCTGGAGGATGGCCAGTTGAAGCCGGGCGTCCACAGCCGGCGCGTCAACCTTCGCCGCCTTCCCCCCACTCTGGTTCCCGGGCATTAATTCCGTAACCTGGGGAATGCCCAGAGACACCGCCACCTTGGCAGCTTCTCCCGCGTTAACTTTGAGCTGGTCCCGCACCGTGGCGGGATTCTCGCCGATATCCCTGGCAATCTTTTCCAGCACCTCGTCCATTTCCCTGCCGCTCCAGCCGTTCTCGGACAGCCGGGCCATCTCCACGGAATGGCGCACCAGGCTGGAGGCTACGGAGTTGGCTTTGCCCGATGACACTACCTCCCTGATAAACGGTCCCAGTGACCAGGCGTCCACCAGCCCCCGGGTAATTTCGGTAAAGGTCGTGTGAAGGACTTTCTTCTGCGCCTCCAGCGCTGGCTCATCCTGCTGGAGCAGCGCCTCGAGTTCGATGGCCTGGTCGGTTTCACAGGACCAGAACGCCAGCTCTCCGATGTTCATCAGCAGCGCACCGATGAAAACCTCCTCCAGCGCCTGCTCGTTCCGTTTCGGCAGCAGGCAGCGAGCCTGTACCGCCGCGTGAATGGCCCGGGCCAGGCAGCGAAGCAGGTGCGGCCGGTCATTCTTCTCCAGCAACGTATCCACCAGCAGGGACGAGATAGCCATGGACTTGACCGAATCGAAACCGATCAGAGTGATGGCGCGGCTCACCGTGCTGACCTGCGTGCGTGTCTGGTTGTAGAACACGGTATTGGAAAGCCGCAGAACCTGGGATGTAAGCTGGGCGTCATTGAGAATGACGTTGGCCAGTTCGTTGACGGTGCTGTTGCTGCTGTCGGTCAGCTCGTCAATTCTGCGGAGGGTAGTGGCCAGCACCGGCAGTTCAATTTTGCTGAGATAGGAGACCCATGCCTGGGTGGAGTTCATCCTTGAGGGCGGAGTGTCGGTTCTGGTGCTCAAAATGGCGCGCGCCTCGGGCTCGGGGTGGTCTTGATTACCTGCTTTTGATTTACCAGTTTAGTCCAGTAGCCATGGCCGTGTCAGGTGGTCTGATGGTGTAAGGGGATATACCAAGACCGCGGATTCGGGTTTGACGCCGGATTGGTTTATAATCGCCGGCTTTATTGCTGCACCCACAAGGCGCGGACAAGGCGCTCACAAGGCAGAGCTGTGATTGTATTTGACCAGGTACAGAAGTCCTACCAGGTAGGGGGGCGGGCGATCCCCGCGTTGCACCCCACCAGTATGACCATCGAAACCGGCGAGGTGTTTGGCATCGTCGGGCACTCCGGCGCCGGAAAATCGACCCTCGTGCGCCTGATCAACCTGCTGGAGCCGCCCACCGGTGGCCGTATCCTGATTGATGATGAAAACATCACCGGATACAACGCCAGTGAGCTGCGTGCCTTCCGCCGCAAGGTTGGCATGATTTTCCAGCATTTCAATCTGCTGTCCTCGAAAACCGTGGCCGACAACATCGCCTTTCCCATGAAACTGGCGGGTATCTATTCCCGTTCTGAAATCCGTGAGCGGGTAGACGAGCTGCTCAAGCGGGTCAGCCTGGCAGACCAGGCCAACAAATACCCCTCGCAGCTTTCCGGCGGACAGAAACAGCGCGTGGGCATCGCCCGGGCCCTAGCCTGCCGCCCGACGATTTTGCTGTGTGATGAAGCCACCAGCGCCCTGGACCCACAGACCACCCAGTCGGTCCTGAAACTGCTGGCGGACATCAACCGCGAGCTGGGACTGACCATTGTGCTGATTACCCACGAGATGGACGTGGTACGCCGGGTCTGCGACCGTGTTGCGGTGATGGATGCCGGTGAAGTGGTTGAAATGGGGGCGGTCAGCGACGTATTCCTGCACCCGAAACACCCCACCACCCGGGATTTCGTCTTCGAGAGCGAGAGTATCGACCGGGAAGAGATGCAGCGGGATCTGGAACATGCTCCGGGACGTATCCTGCGCCTGACCTTCCGTGGCCAGTCCACCTACACACCATTACTGGGCAGCGTCGCGCGCGAATCCGGCGTTGATTTCAGTATCCTCTCGGGCCGCATTGATCATATCAAGGACACACCCTACGGCCAGCTGACCCTGTCGCTGGTGGGCGGCGACCTCGATATTGCCATGAACGCATTCGAAGCCGCGGATGTCCACGTGGAGGTGTTGCGCTGATGGAAGCCTTGATGGAAAACCTGCTGACCAACGTAGACTGGACCGAAATCGGCTGGGCCAGCTGGGATACCCTGGTAATGGTGGGCATGTCACTGCTGTTCAGCGTGCTCATTGGCTTGCCGGTGGGCGTATTGCTGTTCCTGTTCGGAAAGCGACAGCTGCTTGAGCAGCCGATAGCTTATGCGGTGCTGTCGTTCGTAGTAAATGTGCTGCGATCAGTGCCCTTTATCATTCTTCTGATCGTAATGATTCCATTCACGGTAATGCTGATTGGCACTTCACTGGGCGTAGCTGGTGCTATCCCCCCGTTGGTGGCAGGTGGCGCACCGTTCTTTGCACGTTTGGTGGAAACTTCCCTTCGAGAGGTAGACCGTGGAATTATCGAGGCCACGCAGGCCATGGGTGCGACAGTGAAGCAGGTCGTGTTCGGCGCCTTGCTGCCCGAGGCGCTGCCGGGCATTATCGCTGGTATTACAGTGACCGCCATCACCCTGGTTTCCTACGCGGCCATGTCCGGCGTCGTAGGCGGCGGCGGTCTTGGTGATCTCGCCATTCGCTTCGGCTATCAGCGATTCCAGACAGATGTCATGGTGATTACCGTTGCTCTACTGGTCATTTTCGTACAGCTGCTGCAAATGGCCGGCGATCGTCTCGTGCTGTATTTCAGCCGAAAATAGAAACAGTTCGACATAGGTATTCGGTTGGAATCCCCTTCCGAAAACGTGGAGCGCCAGGGATGGCGCGACCGAGCCCTACATGGACGTATTCACTGGCGTTTTTCGGAAGGGGACTGCAATCGAATGCCGTACTCCCAGACTGAATACATTGTTTTGCAGTATCCAACAGGAGAAAAGATTTATGAATCTCAAGAAAACCTTAGTAGGACTGGCTGCAGCAGCCACTTTCGCTGGCGCCGTATCCGCTGAAGAGCTGTCGGTAGCAGCTACCCCCGTACCCCATGCCGAGATCCTGGAATTCGTAAAGCCGAAGCTGGCGGAACAGGGCGTGGAACTGGATGTGAAGGTATTCACCGATTACGTTCAGCCCAACGTGCAGGTAGACCAGAAGCGGATGGACGCGAACTTTTTCCAACATCAGCCGTACCTGGACGAATTCAACGTTGGCCGTGGTACCAACCTGGTCAGTGTTGTTGGCGTGCACGTTGAGCCATTCGGCGCCTACTCCAGCAGGATCGACTCGCTGGACGAGCTCGAGGATGGCGCGACCATTGCCATCCCCAACGACCCTACCAACGGCGGTCGCGCACTGTTGTTGTTGCAGAAAGCTGGACTGATTACCCTGGAAGATGACAGCAAAATCACCGCCACACCCCGTGATATTGCCGACAATCCCAGGAACCTGGACTTCAAGGAACTGGAAGCGGCGACCCTGCCTCGTATCCTCAACCAGGTAGACCTGGCCTTGATCAATACCAACTACGCGCTGGAAGCGGGTCTGAATCCGACCGAGGATGCGCTGGTGATCGAGGGTGCCGAGTCGCCCTACGTGAACATTCTGGTGGCCCATGAAGACCGTGCGGACGAAGAAGCCATCCAAAAGCTGGCCGAAGCACTGACCTCCGAGGACGTGAAGCAGTTCATCGAGGAGAATTACCAGGGCGCCGTGGTTCCGGCATTCTGAACAGAGGCAGAAAACAGAACGAAAAAAGCCGGGCACTCGCCCGGCTTTTGCGTTTTAGCGGATCAGCATTCCAGCTTCACTGATCAGTCGCCACTCCAGTTGGAGCGTGGGTCCGGCGTCATCCTCAGGTAGGACTTCACCGCCTTGTAGCCTTTCGGGAAACGCTGCTTGATCTCGTCCTCATCCTGCAGCGAGGGTACGATGACGACATCGCCACCGGCTTCCCAGTTGCCCGGGGTAGCGACCTTGTGTTCGTCGGTCATCTGCAGAGAGTCAATGACCCGCAACACTTCGTTGAAGTTACGGCCCGTGCTCGCCGGATAGGTGATGGTCAGGCGGATTTTCTTGTTCGGATCAATCACGAACAGGGAGCGAACCGTAAGACTGCTGTCAGCATTGGGGTGGATCATGTCATACAGTTCGGACACCTTGCGATCCTGATCGGCAATGATCGGAAAGTTGACAGAGCAGCCCTGGGTCTCGTTGATATCATTGATCCACTCCTTGTGAGAGTCCACCGGATCGACGCTCAGGGCAATGGCCTTGACGTTACGCTTGGCGAATTCGTCCTTGAGCTTGGCCGTCAGCCCCAGTTCGGTGGTGCAGACAGGAGTAAAGTCTGCCGGGTGGGAAAACAGTACGCCCCAGCCGTCACCGAGCCACTCATGGAAGCGAATCGGACCCTCACTGGAGTCTTGTTCGAAATCAGGGGCAGTATCTCCTAGACGTAAACTCATGATCTTTCCTCCTTTGGTATTACCAGATTCCGGCCCGGAAAAATGCCGGCGAATATAATCGGTGTATGAACTTACTATGGTGACGGATGGAGGAAAAACCAAGGGTGGTTGGTCCGGGTCATCCGTCACCAGGCCGGGGTCAGTTCGCGCCGACCGAGCGCTCCTTCTCGAAATGCTCCCGGGTCAGCTTGAAGACAACGGGACTGAGCAGCAGCAAGGCCACCAGGTTTGGCAGTGCCATCATGGCGTTAAGCGTGTCGGCGATCAGCCAGATCAGGCCGAGGTTGATGGTGGCCCCGACCGGGATCGCGAGGATCCAGACAACGCGGTAAGGCACGATGGCTTTAACGCCGAACAGGAATTCAATACAGCGCTCACCATAGAAGGACCAGCCGATTATGGTGGTAAAGGCAAAAATGGCCAGGGAAATGGCGACAACGTAATTACCGACTCCGGGCAGGCCTGACTCGAAAGCCAGTGAGGTCAGGGCGGCGCCGGTCTCGCCAGAGGTCCAGGCTCCGGAGCTGATGATCACAAGCCCGGTGATGGTGCACACGATAATGGTGTCGATAAAGGTGCCCAGCATGGCGACCATGCCCTGGTTGATTGGATTCTTGGTTTGCGCGGCCGCGTGGGCAATGGGGGCGGAGCCCAGGCCGGCCTCGTTGGAGAAGATACCCCTGGCCACACCGAAACGGATGGCGGCCCAGACGGCGGCACCTGCGAAGCCACCCTCGGCAGCCACCGGGCTGAAGGCGTGGGTGAACACCATGGCGATGGCGCTGGGGATCTGGTTGGCATTAATCGCCAGTACCACCAGGCCCACCAGAACATAGGCGATGGCCATAAACGGTACCAGGGCGCTGGCAACGTGGCCAATGCGCTTGATGCCGCCGATGAGTACCAGGCCCACAAGAACCATCAGAACAAGACCGGTTACCCAGTGTGGCAGGTTGAAGCTGGTCTGCAGCACATCGGCCACGGAGTTGGCCTGAACGGTATTGCCTATACCGAAGGCGGCCACTGCGGCGAATATGGCAAACAGCACACCCAGCCAGGCCCATTTTTTACCCAGGCCGTTGCGGATGTAATACATCGGGCCACCCACGTAGGCGCCGCGTTCGTCCACTTCCCGGAAACGTACCGCCAGCACTGCTTCCGAGTATTTTGTGGCCATCCCCACCAGCGCCGTCAGCCACATCCAGAACAGAGCGCCGGGGCCACCGAGGAAAACAGCCGTCGCCACACCGGCAATATTACCGGTTCCCACGGTGGCGGAAAGCGCTGTCATCAGCGCCTGGAAGGGTGGTATTTCACCATCGGATTCAGCACCGGTGCGGCCCTTCCACATCAGCCGGAAACCGGCACCGAGTTTCAGTACCGGCATCAGTTTCAGTCCCAGACTCAGGAACAGACCGACACCAAGTATCATCACCAGCATGGGCGGTCCCCATACCAGTCCGTTAATGCTGCTTACAAAAGATTCAAAGGCTTCCATGGGAGTCTCCCTGTGTTTCTGCCATGGTTTGAAGGTACCCGGCCGCGAAAATCCCCGCGTTGCACAAGCGTATAACCCATTGAGTTTATACGCTTATCCCCATCTGTAAATGTTAACGGCGAAGAATTCTTGGTTCTGGTGACCTGTTGGCCTGCAAAACTGTTGGATCCGGTGGTTCCCGGGTTAAGCTGTAGGCTGGTTTTATCAGGAGCTCCATTCATGCCCGACAGCTTTCATGTAGAGGCCGGCAACCTGTCTTTCTGCGTCGAAACCCGTGGTAATCCCGCCGGTGAGCCGGTGATATTTGTCATGGGTCTGGGAGCGCAGATGACCCTCTGGCCAGAGGCCTTTCTGGACTATTACGCCAATGAAGGTTTCCGGGTCATACGATTCGACAATCGTGACATCGGCCTGTCCTCCCATTTGCAGGATCGCCTGCAGGGGCACCCGGTTGCGGTAATGGCAAGGCACCGGATGGGGCTGCCAATAGCTGCACCCTACACCCTTCACGATATGGCTGACGATGTCTGTCAGGTGATGGACGCACTTGGCCTGGCCAGTGCCCACCTGGTGGGTGTCTCCATGGGCGGCATGATCAGCCAGCTGGTGGCAGCGAACCACCCCGAGCGCGTGCGCTCCGCCACCCTGATCATGACGTCCACCAACAGTCCTCGCCTGCCAATGCCCAAATCCCAGCTGATCTGGCGCCTGGCGGGCGTGGGTGCCAAAGGCCACGACGAAGCATCGGTCGTGGCCCGTTCCCTGGATTTCTGGAAGGCCATCCAGAGCCCCGGTTTCCCGCCGCGGGAGCAGGAGGTGCGGGACCGCATCCGGCGGGATTACCGCCGCAGCTATCACCCTGCGGGTATTCTGCGGCAGACCCGTGCCATCCTGGCAACAGGCAGCCTGTCATCGGCAACGCGCCGTATCCGGGTTCCGGTATCGGTGATCCACGGCAGGGCCGACCCGTTAGTGCGGCCGGTGGCGGCGGAGCAGTTGGGTTACCTGATGCCCCATGCCCGTGTCGAGATGATCGAGGGGATGGGGCACGACCTTCCTGAACCGCTACTGCCGCAATTTGCGGCCATTGGTTTTGAAACCATGGCCCAGTGGTCTGCAAACCGGAATTGATCATTGCCTCCGGAACGGGGAACAGACCCCGGCTGTAGGGTTTATACTTCCAGTTTTCGCCCCCATTGCCTATTGTTATAGAGGGACGAATCCGGAAAATCACTGCTCAGGGAGCCTGCCGATGCAATCGTTGAAAGTATCCGATGTCATGTGGAATCACATCGAGCCTATTCGTTGTGGTACGCCCTTAACCAAAGTGGTTAAAACGTTGCTCCACAACCACGTCACGGGCTTGCCGGTGGTGGATGATCACCGCCGGGTGATAGGTTTTATCTCCGAGCAGGATTGTATCCACGCCCTGCTGGTAAGCAACTACCATCGCGAAGGCGACCCGACCGTGGACGATGTGATGTTCCGCAACCCGGTGACCATATCGGCGGAAATGGCCGTGGTGGATCTGGCCCAGAATCTGGGAGCCGGCAAGCCGAAGGTCTATCCGGTGGTTGATCACGGGCGCCTGATCGGCATCGTTACCCGCACGGCGATCCTTGCGCAGCTGGCAAAAGTGGGATTCGGTATAGACGTCCCGAAGTACGCATTGTGAAACATCCATAGACCCAGAGGTGACCATGGAACTGCTCTCCACCAACGTCTGTTTTGACGGGGAACACCGTCGCTACCGGCACCATTCGGCGGCACTGGACTGTGACATGGAGTTCGCGGTTTATCTGCCCCCTGCTGCGCTCGGCGCTTCCGCGCGCAAGGTGCCTGCACTTTACTGGCTGTCCGGGCTGACCTGCACCGACCAGAATTTCATGCAGAAGGCGGGCGCCCAGAAGAAGGCAGCCCGGCTGGGCATGGCCCTGGTCTGCCCGGATACCAGCCCAAGGGGCCTTGACCTGCCCGGCGAGCATGACAGCTATGATTTTGGCAGTGGTGCGGGGTTTTATGTGAACGCCATCCGTCAGCCCTGGGCCCCCCACTACCGCATGTACGATTACGTGGTCAAAGAGCTGCCGCAGCTGGTGGAAAGCCACCTGCCCATCACCGAGGATCGCAGTATCAGCGGCCACTCCATGGGCGGTCACGGAGCGCTGATTGCGGCACTGAAGAATCCGGGGCACTACAGGTCAGTGTCTGCGTTTGCTCCCATCGCCAACCCCAGCGAATGCCCCTGGGGCCAGAAAGCGTTCAGCGGGTATCTCAGTGACGACAGAAGAGCCTGGGAAGAATGGGATGCCACGCTGCTGATTCCCACCGCCAGGGAGCGCTTACCATTGCTGGTTGACCAGGGCACCGCCGACGAGTTCCTAGACAGCCAGCTGAATCCGGATGCGCTGGCAGACGCCTGCGAGAAAGTGCATCACCACATCAACCTGCGGATGCACCGGGGCTACGACCACAGCTATTTCTTCATTGCCTCGTTCATCGACGATCATCTGGAGCATCACGCCGAAGCGCTGGGCCTGAAATAGCGGCCTATGCCTGGCGAAATCCCCAAAGCAGTCCGAAGTCCATGGAGGGCATCACTTCGGGCTGCTCCACGCCCCTGACGTTGAAGTCCAGCAGGCTGCAATCCCGCTCAACCGGTGCCCGGTAACGGTTACCCCGAGGGTCGATGATCGCTTTGGCGAACGGGCCCCGATGCCGGTGTGGGCGCCTTACAATCACCGCTACCTCATTGTTGGCCAGCCTGACCAGTGTGCCTGGGGGGTATTCTGTAAGCACGGTCAGCAGGGCCCGGGGAATTGCCGGGCGAAATTTGCCATCCGCCAGAGAGGTGATCAGTTTGCGTGCCTCGACAACGTTCATACGCTCGCGGTAGGCGCGCCGTGTAATCATCGCGACGTAACGTTCGGCCAATGCGAGAATTTCCGCCTCACCGCGGATATCAGTCCCGCTGAGCCCGCGGGGATAGCCCGAGCCGTCTGCCTGCTCGTGATGCTGGGCGATGATTTTCAGCCATAGTGGGCTGGTTATGTCGGCGTCTCTGAGTGCCTGGATACTCCGCTCCGGGTGCTTGCGGATGACCGCCCGCTGGTCGTCATTCAGCACCCGGTTCGAGGCATTCAGCTTGTCGGCCACCGGCACCAGCGCCAGATTGGCAGTCAGCGCGGCGCTGATCAGCACGGCGGTGCGCTTGTCATCAAGCCCGAACCGGCGCGCGGTAAACTGGCAGAGAATCCCGTAGAACAGGATCTGTTCGTGGATCGTGGGTTCGATGGAGTAGAGGTGCACCAGCGCCAGGCTGGCCTCCGTTGACTGCTGACACATCTGGTCGATGATCCGGGACAGCCCCAGCACCTGTTTCAGCGCGGTTTCGTCCCGCTGGGTAATGGCAGTGATCGTCGATTCCAGTGTCTGCAGCAGCGCCGGGTATTCCGCGAACGGATTGCCCAGGGCGGTATCCTCGGGTACGTCATCCTGCGGCCGCTCGATCTTGCGGGGCTTGAACCGGCCGCGCTCGAACAACTGCTCCAGTTGGGTATCGTTGTGTATGACATAACCCTGGCGCAACAGCACATTGCCGTCGGCATCGTAGACTGTCCAGGGTAAAGGCTTGCCAATGGTCAATGCGCCGGGTGCGATACGGACTAGATTCGGCACTCTGTCGCTTCCTAACTTGTAGTCGTAATCGGCAAGTCTAACCCTGAATCCGTGGTTAACTCCAGAGGGCTGTCATTTCTTCCCGGCGCGGATCAGCTCACGGTTGCCCGGTAATAGAGAAACGCCTGCTGGATGTGGTCCCGAATCTGCTGGTCATCCCAGGGCTTGGTCAGGAATTTGTAAATGGCGCCCTCATTGATGGCGTCGGTGACAGACTTCAGGTCGGTGTACCCGGACAGTACAATGCGGACGGTTTCCGGGTGAATGGCTTTTACTGCACTCAAAAAATCGGTGCCGGACATCTCCGGCATGCGTTGGTCGGAGACGATTACCTGCACCTGGTGTGAGGCCAGCAGACTGAATGCCTCCTTTACGTTCGTGGTGGCCAGGATGCGATAGCCGTCACGGCGCAGCACACGGGTCAGTGCCCGCAGTATATTTTCCTCGTCATCCAGCAGCAGCAGGGTGAGCTCCTGCTCGCTGTCGCCCTCGCCAGCCGATGCCGGCGTATTGGCCGAAGCCTGCTCATTCAGGAATGTCAGCAGCTCATCAAACGGCATGGGCCGGGCAAACACGAAGCCCTGAAGCAGGTCGCAATGATTCTTTCGCAGGTAAGTGGCATGGGCTTCGGTCTCGACGCCCTCCGCGACCACTTCCAGGCCCAGGTGATGGGCCATGGAGATGACACCCTGGGTGATGGCAGCATCACTGCGGTTCTCGATGACATCCTTGATAAAGGACCGGTCAATCTTGATCTTGTTGGCGGGCAACAGCTTGATGTAGGAGAGACTGGAAAACCCGGTTCCGAAATCGTCAATGGCAATGTGTACCCCGAGTTCGCGAATGGCGTGGAGGACGTTGATAACGAGGTCTGTGTCCAGAAGGATGGCGGATTCCACCACCTCAAGCTCCAGACTTTCCGGAGGAAGACCGGAGGCCTTGAGGGCATTGATAACCGTCTGGGTGAAGCCCTCTTTACGAAGCTGGATCGGCGAGACATTGACCGAGATCGAACAGTGGCGGAAGCCCCGGGAGTGGAGATGGACCATGTCGCGACAGGCCTTTCTCAGAACCCATTCACCCAGCGCGATGATCTGTCCGGTTTCTTCCGCCAGGGGCACGAAGTCGCCGGGGGAAATCAGCCCCCGGGTGGGGTGCTGCCAGCGAACCAGTGCCTCGACGTTGCGGATTTGTCCGGTGCGGGCATCAACCAGCGGCTGGTAATAGACCGAAAGCTGCTCCTGGTCGATGGCATCCTGCAGTTCGTTGCGCAAGGCAACCCGGTAGCTGGCTTCGTCATTGAATTCCTGCGAGTACCACTGGTAGGTGTTGCGCCCCAGCTGTTTGGCGCGGTACATGGCCAGGTCTGCCTGCTGCAGCAGTGCCATGGGCTTTTCGATACTGCCGTCGGTGGTGGAGATACCGGCGCTGGCGGTGAGATGAATGGTTTCGTTGCCCAGCAGATAGGGCCTGGCGATCTCATGAATGGCATTCTCCACCACGAGAATGGCGTCCTCGGCCTGGGCCAGGTCGGGCAGTAGAAGGATGAACTCATCCCCGCTGATTCGGGCAACGGTATCACCGGAGCGTATCAGCGCTTCCAGGCGCTGGCCCACTTCGATCAGCAACTGGTCACCAAGGCGATGGCCCAGGGAGTCATTGATAAGCTTGAAGCCATCCAGGTCGATAAACAGCAGTGCGACGGTCCGGCCGTAGCGCTGCGACAACCGGCACGCCTGGCTCAGGCGGTCTTCCAGCAGGGTGCGGTTTGGCAGCCCGGTGAGCACATCGTGGCTGATATTGAACGCCAGTTCGTGTTCGGCGGATTTGCGCTCCGAAATGTCGTTCTGAACACCGATATAGTGGGTAATCTCTCCCTCTTCGTCGCGCATGGGCGAGATGTACAGATCGTTCCAGAACGGCGAGCCATCCTTGCGGTAGTTCCTCAGCACCGCCGAGATGTCGACTCCCTTTTTCAGGCCACGCCTGATTTCCGCGAGCCCCTGTTCATTGCTCAGGTCAAAGTCATCACCCTGCAGAAAACGACAGTTCTTGCCAATGGCTTCCCCGGAGTTGTAACCGGTGATCTTTTCAAAGGCTCCGTTGACATAGATGATAGGCAGATCCTCCTGCCGGGCATCGGTAATGACGATGCCGTTGGAACTCGATTCGATACTGCGTTTGAACAGCCGCAGCTGCCGGCTGTTATCCAGCTGGGTGGTCACGTCGGTAATCATCAGGACCTTCAGCGCCCGGCGGTTGATGGTCATGCTGGTACTGACCACTTCCACAATCATTTCGCGACCGTCACGGCGCTGGTGTCGTCTCAGTACACCGCCTTCTCTCAGCAGAATGCCCTCGGAAGAAAGCCTGGGTAATGCATGATCAGCGGCCCGAAGCCGGCACAGGGTCAGTCCCTCGATCTGGTCATTGCTGTATCCATAGAGCCCCCGGGCAGCCTCGTTCATGGACACCAGGGCCTGGGAATCCGGATCCACCAGGCACATGGGGGCGGGGTTGCTCTCGAACAGCAACCGGTAGTGGCTCTCGCTGCTCGCCAGGCTTTCGGTTGCCATGGCCCGGTCAATGGCGTAGCGGATGCTGCGAATCAGCGTATGCCCGTCGACAGCCCCCTTGATCAGATAGTCTGCGGCTCCCAGCTCTACAGCGTGGGCATCCAGTTCATCATCTCCCTGGCCGGTCAGCAGGATGAAGGGAGTGGTGAGACTGCGTTCCCGGGCTTCCTGAATCAGGTCAATCCCGGAATCCGGGCCCAGGCGAAGATCCACCAGGGCCACGGCATAGTCTCCCGTCTCCAATGCCGCCATGCCCTCGCGGTAGGAATCCACCCAGTCCAGCCGGGTGGTCACCGGGCTGCTGTCCTGTAGCAGGTCACGGGTGATCAGGTAATCGTCTTCGTCGTCTTCGATCAGCAGAATTCGTAGAAGGAGATCATTCTCGGTCATAACGTTCCGGTCTTCGTGGCAGGGTTACCGTCGTTGCCCAGTAGCTCGTCAGCGACGAAACAACGTCCAGCAACCCGGAATAGCTTGATGGTTTGATAATGTAGGAATTGGCGCCCATGTCGTAGCAATAGCGAATGTCCTCCTCGTCGTCCGAGGTTGTCATGACAATCGTCGGTATCTGTCGCAGTCGGGGGTCGGACTTGATCTCCCGCAGTGCCTCGCGGCCGTCTTTCAGTGGCATATTGAGATCCAGCAGTATCAGGTCCGGGCATCCGGAGGGTACATCGAGTTCCCCCGGCAGTCCCTCCTCTCCATTGAGGATGCGCATCAGCTGCACGCCATCGTGAGCGAAGCACATTCGGCATTCGATACAGCGGTCCGCAAACGCCTCTCTCAGCATCAGTTGATCGTCCGGATCATCCTCGGCAATCAGGAGGATCGGCACTGGCTTCGGATCAGTCATTGTTGCTTCCTTTCATCTCAATACTGGTTGGAAAGCGGATACGGAAAGTCGTTCCATGATCGACTTCGCTTTCAACGGTTACGGTGGCGTTGTGGCGGTCCAGTATTTTTTTCACGATGGCCATGCCGATGCCGGTTCCCGGGAAATTCTGGTTGTGCAGCCGCTGGAACGGCTGAAACAGTTTTTCCGCGTAGCGCTGGTCAAACCCCACACCCTTGTCCCTGATCACCAGGGTCCAGTAATCCTCCGTGTGATCTTCAGGGTATACCTCCACCTGCGGACTCCGTCCGGGTTTATGAAACTTGACGGCATTGCTCAGCAGGTTCTGGAGCACCTGGCGAATCTGGGTGGCATCACCGATTATGGTTGGCAGAGGGCGAACGTTGATGATCGCGTGCTCACGGGAGATAACCGTCTCCATATCCTGCAGCACCTCCGCCAGAATGCGATTGGTATCGCAAACGGTTAAAGGTTGGGCCCGGGTTGTCACCCTGGAATAGGTGAGCAGATCCTGAATCAGGGACTGCATGCGCCTGGCGGCAGACTGCATTCGCCGCAAATAATCCTGTTCCTGGTCGTCAAACCGCTCTGGTCGGGTGAGCAGCCGGTCCGAGAATGCCTGGATCTTGCGCAGGGGTTCCTGAAGGTCGTGGGAGGCGACAAAAGCAAAGTCCTGGAGTTCGCGATTGCTGCGCTCCAGTTCAGCCATGGTCTGTTCCAGTTTCAGCTGCGCCTGTTTCCGCTCGTTGATACTGCGGTAGTAGACGGCCAGGCCTTCATCTGAGGGGTAGGCGCTGACCTCAAACCAGTCCTCCAGTGGCGCGTAGTAGACTTCAAACGACACCGATTCACCGGTTTCCATGGCAAGTCGGTATTGCGTTTCAATAGCGCTGTCCTGCGCTGCCGGGAACATCTCCCAGAGGGTGTTGCCCAGAAGCACATCACGGCTTTCTCTCAGTAAGTCCTCTGAGCGCCGGTTGACATAGGTGAATCGCCATTCACTGTCCAGAGTGTAAAAAGCATCGGTGATGCTCTCGAAGATGATGGCCTGCCGTTCGGAACATCGCCTGATCTGCTCCATGGCGTGATGGGAGGCGGTGATATCCTGCAGGCCGCCCTGTATTTCCACGATGCGGCCATCTTCATCCTTCACCGCCTGTCCGATCGCCCGGACCCATCGTATCTGGCCAAGTCGGGTGCGGATCTGCAGTTCTTCATCGAAGGGTATACCCGTCTGCATGCACACCTTCATGGCGTCGGTTATGGTTTCCCTGCTGTCGGGAGTATAAAAACCGAGAGCCTCATCAAGGGCCGGCACTTCGCCAACCGGCATTTCGAAAATATCAAATATGGCACGGGACCAGCGGGTTTGACCGGTGTCCACATCCACCACCCAGCCCCCGATACGGGCTGCCTTTTCGGCAATCTTCAGCAGTGTTTCACTTTCCCGGAGCTTTTCCTGGGTGTGTCGCATTTCGGTGGTATCGCGGCCTACCACGTAAATGAGATCGTCCGAGCTGAGGATGGCGCTGAACTCAACCCAATGCTGAGCGGTGTTCCTGTTGATTAATCGCACCAAAAGGCCTCTGATTGTTTGTCCCGTGATGAGCGCGGCTACGGCCTCCTCGACCTTGGGCTGATCGTCCTCGTGGATCAGTTGCATATAGGAGGTGCCCAGTAATTCCTCGCGTTGATAGCCGAGTACCTCGACAAAGGCGTTGTTGAGCTCAAAGAAATGGCTGTTGAGGTCAACAATGCAGAACATATCCGGCGACAGCGAGAAGAACTGTTCCCGCTCACGCATCAGGGTTTCCACTACCAGCTGGTCGGTCATATCCCGGCCCACACAGAACAGCGCCTGGTCTTCCTCAGACCATTCCGCCGTCCATGACAGGGTTACGATATGGCCGTCCCGGTGAAGCATGTGGTTGCGAAAGCCATCACTGACCCGGCGTTCGCCGGTAATAAGCTTGCGGAACTCTTCTGCTGTGGTCTCTCGGTCCACGTCCGGGATCAGATGGTGGTAGGACTCATCGATGAGCTGGTCCGGCCGGTAACCCAGGATGTCTTCTGCGGCACGGTTGATCGATGTAAACCGGCCTTTTGTATTGATTGAACACAGGATGTCCCGCGAGAACGTCATGATGCGCTCGTTGGTATGCCTCAGGGACCGCTCCCGGGACAGGTGGGCATTCACCATGCCGTTAAGCTTCCGCAGGCTGCGGGAACGGCGCTCCGATTCCTGCCAGAACAGATGGCTGAGCATCATCAGAAAGCTGAGGATCAGGCCACTGAACAGCACCAGCGGGGGCAGGAACAACGCGTTGGCCGCAAGCCCGCCCTCGTGGGTATAGACTTCAATGCGCCAATGGCTGTCATGGTGAGCACCGTTATTGCGGGTCGCCAGCGGAATCCTTTGGCCCCGGAATGTTTCGGGGGAAAGATCGAAGATCAGTGTGTTGCTGTAATAGACCCTCAGGCTCAGATCCCCGTCGTAGTGCTTGAGCAGGCTGCTGTAGGCATCCTCCAGGTTAATGACGGCGAAGATGATCCAGGGCTGTCCCACAACAGCCCTTACCGGAGATGCAATCAGCGCATGCATGCGGCCCGCGTCGTCCGGCTCAGGCGGGCTGAGGTGCGGCAGTCCCGTTGCGCCCACATGATCCAGCCAGCGCCGGTTGTCCGGTGTGTGCAGAAAATTTTCCAGCCAGCGTTCATATTGCCCCGCGCGGGCATGGACGCTGACAGCCTGCTGGTCGGGGTCAAGAATGCCGAGGAGGCGGAGTTCCGGGAAGTCGTTCAGATAACTCTGGACCTCCTGTGTCCAGCCGGTGCTCGCCGGCACACCTGTCAACAATTGCTGGCGGTCTGCGAGTCGGCGAATGAGCGCCAGGTCTTCGTTGAAGGCCGCTGTGCTGGAAGCCTCCAGCTGATCGGCCAGAACTTCGGCCCGGTCTTGCAGGCTATTACTGTTCTGGACCCGCATGGCGTGCCAGGTGATGGTGGTCAGCGCTATGCCAAACAACCCGACCAGCATCAGGCCCGATGAAAAATCCGGTATGTCACGGCGGCGCATGGTCTGCAGAAAGGGCAAAATCAGGCCCGACAGGATTGCCAGCGGGCTGACAATGATGGTGGATTGCGGAATGCTGCCAAGCCCGAAGCCGCCAAGTGACGGATACCAGTAGGACAATAACGAAAGTATACCCAGTGCCACCACCATCGGGCCGGTTACCAGCCCCACCAGCCCTGGCCGGGGAAGATGAATGGCGGCCAGCAGCGTCAGTTCCGTGAGCAGTACCACCAGCAGGAGGGGCAAGCTGATGGCTACTGTCTCCAGAGCCTCAGCGGCGGGAATCCGGGATACGGCAAACTGGCACAGAGCAATGATGCAGGTAAGGCCAGCCACAACAGTGGCGGTCTGTAGACGACGAAAAAGCAGTGCCAGCAGTGACAGCCCGATCATTATCGAGACCAGCCCGCCACCCGGGGTCAGGGAGATGCGCCCATTGGCACTGCCACTCAGGGACAGATAATCAAAAAAAATCACCAGCCCGATGGCAATGAGGGCAATGGCCAGGGACAGTATCAGGCAGAAGCGGAAAATCACCGGATTGCGCTGCTCGCTCATTCGTTCAGCACCTGTGGTCCCAGCAGTCTGAGGATTTCATCAGCGGTGGTCAGCCCATCCCGGAGTTTCTCCAGGGCATCGTCCAGCAGTACCCGCATACCCTGCTCCCGGGCGATGGATTCAATCTGCATGGCGCTGGCGCCTTCGGTAATGGCAATCCGCAATTGCTGGTTCATGGTAAGCACTTCGTGGATCGCCACCCGGCCCTTGTAACCCTTGTGGCACTTGTCGCAGCCCTTGCCCCGGAAAAAGCTCAGCTCGGGCGTCATGAACTGCGGCCCAAGCTGTTCCAGAGTTTCTGTCGGGGTGTCTGTCTGCTCGCGACAGTGAGAACAGATCCGCCGTACCAGGCGCTGGGCGATGATGGCCTCCAGGGTCGAGGCCAGCACGAATGGCTTCAGGTTGAGATCCAGCAGGCGGGCCACCGTGGCGGCGGCGGAGCTGGTGTGCAGGGTGGAGTACACCAGGTGGCCGGTCATGGCAGCATGGAAGGCCACATCCGCGGTTTCCTCGTCGCGGATTTCACCCAGCAGGATTACATCCGGGTCCTGCCGCAGGATCGCTCGCAGCACACTGGCAAAACTCAGGCCGATGCGATCCTTGACCGGCACCTGGCCGGCCATGTCCACATGAAATTCCACCGGGTCTTCGATAGTCACGTAATTGCGCTCCGGCGAGGCATTATGCTGGAGCAGGGCGTACAGGGTGGTGGTCTTGCCGCTGCCGGTAGGGCCGGTGGCGAGGATAATGCCCTGGGGCTTGGCAACCACGTGCAGCAGGCGTTTGAGGTTGTGCTCCGACAGGCCCATGTCCTCCAGGGACTGGGCGGAGGACTGTCGCTCCAGCACCCGCATGACCACCTTTTCGCCGTTGATGGTGGGCAGGGTGGAAATCCGCAGGTCGACGATTTTCATCGGTGTCTTGACGGTAATGCGCCCGTCCTGGGGCTTGCGGCGCTCGGTAATATCCAGTTCCGCCATCACCTTGATGCGGGACACCACCGACATTAGCAGGTTGGTGGGGATATGGATCTTGTCCTGCAGCACGCCGTCAATGCGGTAGCGGACCACCAGCGACTTGGTGCGGGGGTGAACGTGGATGTCGCTGGCCCCGAGGCGCAGGGCTTCGAGGATGATGGCATTGACCAGACGTATGGCAGGCGGCTCCTCGGAGCTTCCCAGCAGCTGCTCCAGGGATTCCTTGTCGCTGTCCTCATCGAGAACGATTTCAATGCCTTCGTAGGGGTCATCGGTGCCCACCTTGGTGGCAATATCGTCCAGCTCGCTGGTTTCGCCAAAAACTTCGGTCAGCTTGGCCTGCATCTGGGTGGTTTCGCACAGCAGCGGATGAATGGTGTACCCGGTCATGAATCCCAGTTCGTCGATCAGGTTCACGTCCATGGGGTCCACCATGGCCAGCCTTAAACGTTGGCCTTGCACGCGTAAGGGCAGCACCAGCTGACGGGTGCAGATTTTCTTGGGCACCAGGGACATCAGCGCGGGGTCTGGCTGAAACTCACGCAGGTCGATTTCCTCGAACAGCATGTCATCCCGCAGCATTTCGAAGACTTTGCGGAAATCCACCCACTCGTGTTTCAGCAACTGCCGAACCACGGGGGTTTTCTGGCTCTGCATTTCCCGGTGCAGCTGCTGGATCTGCTGCGGGTTCAGCCAGCCCTTCTTGTGGAGCAGTATGGCCAGCTGGCTGCGGTTGGTGGCCGTCAGCTTGCTGATGGTCTCCAGGTCCTTGTGCTGTTTTTTGGTCTGTTGCTCCAGTGCCCGTGTGCGCTGGATGAGCTCGTACTGTTCCAGGGCCAGGGCGATGGTCAGGCGAATGTCGTCATCGTTCCAGGGCTTGAGGATGAAGCGGTAAACGGCGCCTTCCTTGATGGAGCCCATAACCGCATCGGTATTGGCGTGACCGGTCAGCATGATACGGATGGTATTGGGCCAGCGCTCCCGCACTTCCCGCAGCAATTCGCTGCCGTTCATGCCCGGCATCATGAAGTCGGTCATGACCAGCTCGACCGGCTGTTTCTCCATGATGCGCAGGGCTTCGCTGCCATTGCCGGCAAACAGCAGCTCGTAGTTCTCACGCTGGAAAACCCGGCGCAGGGACGCCAGGATGTTGGGTTCGTCATCCACCAGCAGCAGGCGGTAAGGCGCTTTTTTTTCTTCGGTTACCGGCCGGGAGTTGTCATCCGGGTCCTGGTTGAAGAACAGCGACGCGTAGCGTTTAGCCATGATCAATCCTTAACGGATCGGCAGGAAAAGGGTGACACGGCAGCCCATGTCTTCCCTGCTGTCGATCTGAATGGTGCCCTGGTGAGCGCGCGCGGTGTCGCGGGCGACGGTCAGGCCAAGGCCGGTGCCGGATCCCACTGGCCGGCTGGTAAAAAACGCGTCGAAGACCTGTTCGCGAATGTCTTCGGCGATACCGCAGCCGTTATCCTGAATGACCACCCGGATGCCACCATCGTCGACACTGGTTTTTGCCAGGATGCGCCCGCTCCAGCCTTCGGCGCCGGCACCCTGTTGCCGGCATTTCAGCGCCTGCACGGCATTGTCGAGCAGGTTGTAAAAAGTCTGGGACAGGCGTGACGGATGGCCGGAAATTTTTGGCAGTTCGCCCGGTTTCTCCAGTATGTCCACCCCATGGCCATATTCGGTCTGGAGCAGATGCACGGCACTGGACAGCAGATCGTTGACATCACACAGGGTATGATCGGCCTGGTCAATGCTGGAGAAGGTTTTCAGGTCCGAAACGATGCTGGCGATACGGCGGGCGCCATCGGAGGACTCCGCGATCAGGTCGGCGAAGTCATCCAGCAAATCCCGGTTGAGCTCGCTATCCGGAACCCGCTCCCGCAAATCGTTGACGTAGTCACCGGCCACCTTGAGGTTGCTGGACATGAAGCCGATCGGGTTGTTGATTTCATGGGCGACTCCCGCTGCCAGTTGCCCCACCGAACGCAGCCGGGCACTTTCATAAAGATCCATCTGCGCCTGTTTGATTACCGCTACCTGCTCGTCCACTTTCTCCTGCAACTGGTCGGACAGCGCACGGTAGCGGGCTTCCGAGGCCTTCAGTGCGGCATTCTGTTTCTGCAATTCGGCGTAACTGGCCTCGGTGGTGTCGTGGTGCAGGTTGGCGGCCAGCCGGTACTTGGCGATAAACATCATCAGAAACGACACCAGATCAGCCACGGCAAGGCGTTCCTGTTCGCAACTGCCACCGGACAGCCAGCCCACGGTTTCCAGGTTGAACTCCAGCGCGACGGAACCGTTACTCCGGTCTTTGCCGATGCTGACGGGCTTGCGGCACAGGGCGCTCAGCATCTGGTTCAGGCGCTGCCGCTGGTCACTGGTGAGCAGGTCCTCGAGTGTGGGGTCGTCCTCGAAATTACGCACGGTTTTCCTCGCTGGCGGCGCTCAATTGCCGGATAAAGGTGTCGCGATCAATGCCGTGCCCGGTGGCCAGGGCGAACTCCCTGTCTACCTCGGTGTAGAGCCGGCCCAGCAGCACCCGGAAGGTCTCCAGGACACCCTTGCCATGCAGGGCGGATGCCATTTGCAGTGGTGCCCAGGGGGTGTCGGCCCAGCGTTGCTGGAGCTCGGTGTCACCAACCACACCGGGCAGATCGCGCTTGTTGAACTGCACTGCCATGGGCAGGGTGTCGATATCCAGCCCCACTTTTTCCAGGTTTTCCTCCAGGTTTCCGAACGCCGTAGCGTTATTGTCCTGCTGGCCGGTCTGGGAGTCCGCCACAAACACCACGGCATCCGCCCGGGACAGCACTGCCTTGCGGGTGCTGTCGTGCTGGACCTGGCCGGGCACGGTGTACAGCTTTAACCGCAGATCCAGCCCGGATTCCCCTTTCAGACCGATAGGCAGCATGTCGAAGAACAGGGTGCGGTCGTCGCGGGTTTCCAGCACCATCAGCTCGCCCTTGCGTTGGGGATTCAGCAGCGAGTGCAGCTGCATCAGGTTGGTCGTTTTGCCACTCAGGGCGGGGCCGTAAAACACGACTTTCAACGCGAGCTTGTTGTCTTCAGGGCTATGATCCGCCATCAGAACCTCTTCACTGGTCGCCGATCAGCACGGAGCCGTCAGCATCGCGTTGGACTCGGCTAATGCCCGGGTTGTCTTTTTCCAGGCGCAGCAGTTCCTGTTCCCGGGCCCTGATCATCTGGCGCTGGGCGTTGACTTCATCCAACAGGCGCTCGTTTTCGGATTTCAACTCATAGATATCAATGGCGGATTTGATGGCAGCGACCACTTCGTAGTCATCCCAGGGCTTGGACAGGTAGCGATAGACTTCCGCCTGGTTGATGGCCTTGATCATGGAGCTCCGGTCGCCGTAGGCACTCAGTACCAGACGCATGGCGTTGGGCTGGCGCTGCTTGGCAAACTGCAGATAGGTTACGCCATCGGCCGTGGGCATCTGATAGTCGGAGATGATGACCGCGTAGTTGTGTTCCAGCAGCCCACCCAGTGCGGCTTCCACGTTGTCGTAGGCATGGACGTCCCAGCCGTGGGGGCGCAGTAGCCGCTTGAGGGCATTGAGAATGTTGGGTTCGTCATCCACCAGCTGAATCTTGATCATGAAGCTCTCTCCGTTTCTTCTTCATCCGGGCGGTGCACGTACACCGTGTAGCGGGAACCATCCGGTTCGCCTTTCTCGAATGCAACCAGTTTGTCGATGAGCATGGAGGTCAGTTCCTTGCCTTCGTTCAGCAACAGCATGCCGGAAGCGGCATAAAGGTTGCGGGCCAGTACCATGCCCGCTGTCAGCCGCAGGGTGTCGAGGGCGACGATGTCCGGATCTTCATGCTCTACGTCGGGGGCGACCTCGATACACATTTCCAGGAAACCGTCTGCAATTTCCGGGTCGTAGAGCCGGTCCCGGTAGCGTTTGATCAGTTTCAGGGCGTTGTCACGGGATACCCTGCGCTCCAGGACCAGGCCGTACTGCAGTTCGATGAAATCCACTGCCAGTCGCAGGATGCGGGATCCGAGAGGAATCTCCCTGCCTTCCAGTCTTTCGGGAACGCCGTAGCCGTTCCACTTCTCCTGATGGTGGCGGATGATCCGTGCGGTTTCCCTGAGAGGCTCCAGGGCCATCAGTAGCTGTTCGCTGTTGACCGGATATTTCAGATATTCCAGGCGCTGCTCTTTGGAGAGCAGATCAGAGGATGCCATGAACAGGTCATCAGGCCAGCTCAGCTTGCCCAGGTTGTAGAGCGCGGCCGCCATATACAGGTCCCGCGAGAGGTCTTCATCAAGCTGGTGGTATTCGGCATAGGCCTTCACCAGGGCAATTACCTTGGCGTTGGGCTGGCGGTTGGCCGGCAGCCGCTTGTTGATCAGCGTGGAGAAAACTTCGGTCGCGGTGACATAACTGTGCTTCAGCTCTGTGTAGGCGGCATCCAGCATGTCTGCGGTTTCCTTCAGCTCCTCGGTGCGGGCCTGAACCTTGTCTTCAAGGCTGGCATTGAGCGCCTGCAGCTCTTTGTTCTGTTTGCGGGTCAGCTTCTCCAGGGCCAGCCGGCGACGTTCCGAATACTGGAACGCAAGGGCCTGGCGAATCACCAGTTTCAGCTCTTCATCGTCCCAGGGTTTGCTGATATAGCGGTAGATCTGGCCATCGTTGATGGCCTTGATGGTGGAATTGATGTCCGCATAACCGGTGAGGAGTATGCGGATGCACCAGGGCCACTTCTTCTTGATCTCGGACAGCAGGGTAGGGCCGTCTATACCGGGCATGCGGGCGTCTGAGATCACCAGGTCAAATCTCTGGTCATTGAGCAGCGACAGGGCCTCATCCCCGGATGTGGCCGTACAGATGTCGTAGGACTCCTTGCGGAGTGTCCTTTTCAGGCTACGGAGGATGTTTTCCTCGTCATCGACCAGTAGCAGCCGGGGGTTCGGGGGAAGAGACTCTGCCATGATCAGCCCCGCTGGTTGTCCGCTGTGATCCCTGGCTGTTTCAGTGGCAGTGATATGCGGAAACAAGTGCCCTTGCCGGTAGACGCTTGGTCAGCGGTAATGCTGCCGTTGTGCTTTTCGATGATGTTGAAAGACAGGGACAGCCCCAGCCCGGTGCCCTTACCCACCGGTTTTGTGGTGAAAAAGGGCTCGAAAATCCGGTGCAGGTTTTCCCGGGCAATGCCTTTGCCGTTGTCCTCGACTTCGATGGTTGCCCAGTCGCTGTCGCAGCGGGTACGAACGACGATTTCACCGAAATCCTCGATGGCATGGGCGGCGTTGACCAGCAGGTTCATGACCACCTGGTTGATCTGGGAGCTGATGCATTCCACTTCCGGCAGCTCGCCGAAATCTCTGATCACAGTCGCTTTGTATTTGAGTTCGTTGTTGACCACGTTCAGGGTGGTTTCAATACCACGGTGCAGATCTGATGGCTTGAACTCCTCGTCCTCGATATGGGAGAAATCCTTCATCGCTGAAATGATGGTTTTGACCCGCTCGATTCCCTCCCGCGATTCCGCCAGCAGGTCTTTGAGGTCATCCTTCAGAAAGCTGTAATCGATATTCTTTTTAATAGCGCTCAGGTCTTCCAGGGATGACCCGGCGTCCACGGCATCGGTGAGCCTGAAAATGTCATCAAGGTAAGTACCCAGGCTTTGCAGATTGGAATAGACATAACCCACGGGATTATTGATTTCATGGGCAACCCCTGCCGCCAGCTGGCCAATAGCCGCGAGCTTCTCCGACTGAAGCAACTGCCGGTTTGCCTGCTCGAGCCTGGCATTCAGCTGATCCTTCTCAAGTGATCTGTTGTTGATGTCCGACATAATGATAACCCGTTCGGCAGATTGCTCCAGAGGTCCGGTAAAGCCAGCTTGAAGTGGGTATTCAATACCTTTAAATGAGATATAAGTTACTTATTTTATTTGCGGTCCGAGTATAGTGGTTTTAATCACCTTTAAAGGTAACTTTTAGTATCCATGTTATTTGGTTTCTGTAAGGTGCAACTGATCGGGCGATGGGTCAGGGATCTTTTTCCGGGGCAAGCACCCGGTCAGCGCGGGGCTCCGGTGACTGGGGGTTTGTTAAATCTCGTTGAACGCACCTTCAACGCCGGGATGTTGGGCTATGATAGTTAGCTAACAAGACATTGGTCGGAATATGGTCTTCCTGGTGCTGTCACCCGAGTCCATAGCCCAGACGTTCCCTGCTCCGGTGATCAAAATGCTCTATCGGCTAAAAACGGATTTTCGATTATCCATTATCACCTTTCTGGCAATCAGCGGGCTTGTTGGTATCAGCCCGTTTGCGGTGATGCGCTTTGTGCAGGGCGACGTGCTGGCAGGGGCGGTCGACCTGACCATCATGTTCTCGGTCACGATGTGCATGGTGTATGCCTGGGTGACCGGGGATACCGCCCGCAGTGGCCTTTTCATGGCGGTGGTTGCCTGTGTCGGAGCGGTGACCTCGGGTGCCGTCGTGGGGGAGGCCGGCCTGTTCTGGCTCTATCCCTGTCTTGTCACCAGCTTCTTTCTCACGGAGCCCCGTTACGCCGTATTCATCAACCTGGCCGCTGTAATCGCACTGATGGCGCATGGGGTTGCCTTCAGCTCCCCGGTTCAGATGTGGTCTTTTGCCGCCACGGCTTTGGTAGTGAGCTGTTGCGCCTATGCGTTTGCCCATCGTAATGAAAGCCAGCGGGAACGGCTGGAGCACCTGGCGACCATTGACCCCCTGACCGGTGTAAAGAACCGTCGCTCCATGGATGAAGAATTGGCGATGGCAGTTGCCAGTGCTGCCAGAACCGGTGTTTCCTATGGCCTGGTGCTCCTGGATATTGACCATTTCAAAAAAGTTAACGATCAATATGGCCACGGTGTGGGGGATGAAGTGCTGAGGGACCTGGTGGCACTGATCGAGAAAAACATCCGCAGGTCCGACCAGCTGTTCCGGTTCGGTGGCGAGGAGTTCGTAGTGTTGATGACCGGGGTGGATCAGACCGGGCTCAGGACAGTGATGCATAACCTGCAGCAGATCATGGACAGGTTTCTGAAGCATCCGGGCGGGAAGGTGACCGCTTCGTTTGGTGTCGCCGTACTGAAAACCGGTGAGGACCCTGAAAGCTGGCTGGCGAGAGCCGATGAGGCGCTTTACAGGGCCAAGGCCAGCGGTCGGGACCAGATTGTGTATGCAGACGATGGGGTTGCCGGGGAGACAGCGGCAGAGATCGCCTGACGGGGTTATTTTGCCGGGTCCGGTGAAAACAGGAACAGCCGCAAACCAAGCAGGATACTGGCGGATGCCAGGCCACCTGTAAGCCCCACCCAGAAACCGGCAGCCCCCATGGCGGGTAGCAGCCAGTCGGTAAAGGTCAGCACCCACCCCAGCGGCAACCCGACACCCCAGAATGAAAACAGCATGATGAACATGGGGACGCTGGTGTCCTTGTAGCCCCGCAGCGCGCTGATGCAGGTGACCTGGATAACATCAGCGATCTGGAAAAAGGCCGCATATACCAGCAACGTCACGGTTACGGCGCGCACTTCGGTATCACCGGTGTATAACGCCGCAATGCCATCGGCGAACACAAACAGCAGAATGGCAAACACCAGCGCCACGGCAGAAGCCAGGATCAGCGAACTGCGGGCAATAAGCCGGGCAGTGTCCGGGGCCCTGGCCCCCACCAGGAAGCTGACCCGCAGGGTGAGCGCCATACCGATGCTCAGCGGCAACATGAACAATAGTGACACCACGTTTAGGGCAATCTGGTGCCCGGCGACGATCACCGGCCCCAAGGGCGCGAGAAACAGCGCAATCACCGAGAACATGCTGGCTTCCACGAAGATGGTGAAGCCAATGGGTACGCCCAGGCGCAGAATGTAGCGGATGCCGTCGGCATTGGGCCGGGCCCAGTCAGCAAGCAGGTGAAAGCGGCGGTAGACAGTGCTGCGGTTCAGGTAGACCAGCAGGGCGATAGCCGCAATGCCATTGGAGATCGAGGTGGCCCACCCGCAGCCAATACCGCCCATGGCCGGGAGCCCGAACTTGCCATAGATGAACATGTAGTTGAGGGGCAGGTTGATCAGGGTGCCCAGCACCGAAAACGCCATGATCACCCGGGTGTGCCCCAGCCCGTCGGTCAGCCCCCGCAATGCCATCATCAACAGCATGGCCGGTATGCCCCAGGCAAAGGCATCCAGGTAGCCCTGGCTGATCCGGGCAGTGTTGGCTTCCAGGTTCAGGGCGCTCAGCACCGGGTGTACGTTGGTCAGCAGCAGAATCATGATCACCGAGCCGGCCGCAGCAATGTACAGTCCCTGCCAGGTGGCGGGCATGATTTTCTCGGTGGTGCGGGCGCCGTTGTAGCCGGAGATGATCGGCTGGAGTGCCCCTAGCAGCCCCATGAAGAACAGGAAAACCGGCATCCACAGGCTGCTGCCGATACCCACCGCGGCCAGGTCTTCCGCGCTGGCGTGGCCGGCCATTACCGTATCGATAACACCGTTAGCCATTTGGGCTACCTGGGCGATCAGAATCGGGCCGCCGAGGATCGCCAGCGTGCGCCATTCGGTCAGCGTGCGGCTGACCAGGGGCTGGCGGGCTTCGGGTAACGGCTGATGGACTTCATCCATGGAATCGCCTGCCTGGCGTGAGAGTGAAAAGGATCACCTTGGAAAGGCGGGATGGTACCTTATTCCCGGGGGCAGATGGCATAGGGTGTTTCCGGGGCGCGGTGTACATGGCAACAGGGTACGGGTAAAGTGCCGCTCCTGTTGATTCCAATCTCGATTTCAATACCAATATCACTCTTTATTTCAGGTGCGGTGGGCATGGGTCTTCTGGTTGTTGTAACCGTTCTGTGGGCATTTTCGTTCAGCCTGATTGGCGAATTCCTGGCCGGCCAGGTGGACAGTGACTTTGCCGTCCTGACCCGGGTGGTGCTTGCGGCGCTGGTATTTCTGCCGCTGACCCGCTGGCGGGGCGTGCCCGGCGGTTTGAAGCTGGGAGTTCTGGTGACCGGCATGCTGCAGTTCGGCATTACCTATCTCTGCCTCTATCGTTCCTTCAGTTACCTGACGGTGCCGGAAGTCCTGCTGTTTACCATTTTCACACCCCTCTACGTCACCCTGATTGACGATGCGCTCTACCGGCGCTTTTCTCCGGTCGCACTGATTGCCGCCGCCGTCGCCACCCTGGGCGCGGGCATTATCCGTTACGACGGCCTCAGCCAGGGCTTTATCACCGGTTTCCTGTTGTTGCAGGTGGCCAATTTTACCTTTGCGGCGGGCCAGGTGGGGTACAAGCACACGATGATGCGGTTCCCGACCAATGTGCCGGCTTATCGCACCTTCGGCTATTTCTTTTTCGGCGCGCTGATTATTGCGCTGCCATCCTTCCTGATATTCGGCGATGCCAGCCGCCTGCCAGCGACCTCTCTGCAGTGGGGTGTCCTGGCCTGGCTGGGCCTTGCGGCATCAGGTGTGGGGCTCTTCCTCTGGAACCGGGGCGCCTGCCATGTGGACGCCGGCACGCTGGCGGTCATGAACAATATGCTGGTACCCGCCGGCCTGCTGGTGAACCTGTTGATCTGGAACCGGGATGCGGACCTGTTGCGGCTGGCACTCGGCGGTGGCGTTATCGCGATTTCACTCTGGGTGAACGCACGTTTTCATCCCCGCGCAAAACTGGCAATTTGACTACAGTTTTGTTGGCGTGTGCCGATAGCAATAGTCAACGTTGCAATATTCGTCATACCCCCGATGGTAATGACCCGTCCAGGAATGCAGGAATCTATGCGTAAGAACCTCCCCGTAACCCAGCGTGAAGTCAGGATGTCCGAGGGTGGCCGGCTGATCACCACCACCGACACAAGGGGCATCATCACCTACTGCAACGACGAGTTCGTGGCCATCAGCGGCTATGCCAGGGAAGAACTCGTCGGCCAGCCCCATAATGTGATCCGTCATCCGGATATGCCGCCGGCGGTGTACCAGGGGATGTGGGAATACCTCAAGGCTGGCAAGCCCTGGATGGGTGTGGTCAAGAATCGCACCAAAACCGGTGACCACTACTGGGTCAGCGCCTATGTAACCCCGATTCTCGAGAACGGCAAGATGGTCGGTTACGAGTCTGTGCGGGTCGCACCCACCCGTGAGCAGGTGGCCAGGGCCGAAAAGCTGTACCGGAAAATCTCCAGGGGAGACAGTGCGGTTGGTCTGCGGAGCCGGCTGGTTTCCATGGCGAGATCAGGCTGGCCCTTTGCGCTCTCGCTGATTCTGAGTCTGGGCGCGTTAACGGGTCTGGGTAACACCTCGCTGGCGATGCTGGTCATTGTGGTGGCGCATCTGCTGGCCGCCGGGTTGACTCTGAGATCGGTAACCAGCCGCCTGCAGCGTATTCTCGACCTGCGCCCTGATGCCTTCAGTGACGCCGTTGTGGCCCGGACCTACAGCGACGAAAGCGGCCTGTTTTCGCAACTGGCGATGATGATCATGAGTGAGAAGGCACGAATTCGTACCGCTCTGGCCCGCATCGACGACCAGGCAGAGCTGCTCTACGAGCAGGCCAGGATCAGCCACGGCTACATCAGCGAAGGCGCCGAGGCCATTGCCAGGCAGCGGGCTGAAACCGATCAGACTGCGTCGGCTGTGAATGAGATGACGGCGTCCATCCAGGAAGTGACGGAAACCGTCAATGCCAATGCCAGGGTGGCGGAAGAAGCCAACCGCATCGCGGCCACGGGCAGCAATCGCAGTGGTGAAGCCCTGACCGCCATTGAACAACTGGTTACCCGGGTAAACGGCATCGGTTCGGCGATTGAAAAGCTCGGGGCTTCCACGGAAAGCATCGGTGAGGCCGCCAGCCTGATATCAGACATTGCAGATCAGACTAACCTGCTGGCGCTGAATGCGGCTATCGAGGCAGCCCGTGCCGGTGAGCAGGGGCGTGGCTTTGCCGTGGTCGCTGATGAGGTCAGGTCGCTGGCCCGCCGTACGCGGGACTCCACGGTGCGCATCCAGCATGTGATTGATGACTTCCGCAACCAGGTCGAAGAGGCGGTCCAGGCTACCCGTGAAGGCGAGCAGGATGCCGGCAAGGGCCTGACCAGGGTGCGGGAAGCGGAGACGTCACTGCAGGAAATCGTGTCGTCGATCCAGGACATCTCCGACAGCTTTATCAGTATGTCTGCGGCTTTTGAGGAACAGAGCCAGGTGTCCGAGGAAATCAATCACCAGATCGTCAATATTGCCGATCTGGCTGATCACAGTAACCAGAAAGCGGAATCCGCCAAGGAAAGCAGCGACCACCTGAGTGGCATGTCCCGGGGTCTGAAGGACCTGGTTTCCCGCTTTGTCAGTAAAAACGGCTAGTTAAATGCACAAGCACCGGCTGCAGGGTTGCGCCGGTGCTGCTATCGACTGGCATCCTGAGCCCACTGCTGGCAAAATCCCGCCCCAATAGCTGAAGCAAGTCTTCGGCATACTTCTTGTAATCGATTCATCAGCTACAAGCACAGGATGAAACAATGACTTCGTCAAAATCGAACCCGATCCATCGTGGCCTGTGGTCCTCCCGGATGGCCTTTATCCTGGCTGCAACCGGTTCGGCGGTCGGCCTGGGCAATATCTGGAAATTCCCCTATGTAACTGGCGAGAATGGCGGCGGTGCCTTCGTGCTGGTTTATCTGCTGTGTATCGCCATCGTGGGTATTCCCATCATGATGGCGGAAGTGTTCATCGGCCGTAACGGCCGGCACAACCCCATTACCAGTTTCCGCCTGGTGGCTGAGCGCAACCTGGCATCACCGGCGTGGCGGATTTCCGCTATCGTAGGCGTGCTGGCCGCATTCATTATCCTGTCATTCTATTCGGTGATCGGTGGTTGGGCCGCTTCCTATGTGGGTCACGCCGCAATGGGCGATTTTACCGGCCAGAGCGCTGATGCCATTGGCGAGTTGTTTGGTGGCCTGTTGGCCAGCCCGATCACCCTCCTGATATGGCACAGCATCTTTATGGCACTGGTCATTTTCGTTGTGGCCCGTGGCCTCAAGTCCGGTCTGGAGCGGGCGGTGACCATCCTGATGCCGGCACTTTTTGTGCTGCTGCTTATCGCGGTTGGCTACGCCACCACCACCGGGCATTTCGGCGAAGCGGTCGCCTTTCTCTTCACCCCGGACTTCAGCGCCCTGACAATCCAGGGGGTGCTGGTTGCCCTGGGCCACGCGTTCTTCACCCTGAGCCTCGGCATGGCCATCATGATGGCGTATGGCTCCTATCTGAGTGACGATGTATCCATCGGACGCACCGCGATTACGGTTTCCATTATGGATACGGTCGTGGCACTGATGGCCGGCCTGGCGATCTTCCCCGTGGTATTCGCCAATGGCCTTGAAGCCGGCGCCGGCCCCGGCCTGATCTTCCAGACGTTGCCGCTAGCCTTTGGCCAGATGCCCATGGGTAGCGTGTTTGGCGCCCTGTTCTTTGTGCTGCTGCTGTTCGCCGCCTGGACCTCCGCCATTTCCCTGCTGGAGCCGGTGGTGGAGTGGCTGGAAGACAAACTGATCCTTGGCCGCGTTGGCAGCACGGTTGTGGTGGGGCTTGCCTGCTGGCTGTTGGGAATCGCGTCGATCCTGTCCCTGAACGAATGGTCTGGCTTTGCGCCGCTGGGCATGTTCGAGCGCTTCGAAGGCAATACCATTTTCGACCTGCTCGACTTCTTTACCGCCAACGTTATGCTGCCGTTGTCCGGTCTGCTGACCGCCCTGTTCGTGGGCTGGTTCGTGGCGAAAGAGTCGTTGCAGAGTAATCTTGCCCTGCAGGGAAAAAGCTTTACCCTCTGGTACAACCTGGTGCGCTTCGTGACTCCGGTTGCCGTAGCCATCGTGTTTGTTTACAACCTGATGGCGTAAGCACCACAGCGAAGATCAGCAATGCAGGAGAAGCCCGGCCCGGAAACGGCCGGGCTTCTCTGTTCTATTCGCCCTGATTGCCGGCAACGCGCAAAGCCTCCATGCTCAGGCTTTCCCTCCGAGCAGAATCTGCACCGCCGTACAGGCATCTTCCAGCTCCTCGTCCCGCGGCTCACGACCGCAGATGATGTCGCTGTACAGGCAGGACTCTGCCAGCCGCACCATAAAATACGACAAGCTTCCCAGATTCATCGGCGGGTGGATAAACCCGGCGTCTACCTGTTGCTGCAGTATCCGGGTGTTGGCCTCAACCGTGCGGCTGTGCAGTGTGGACTGGGACGAGGTCAATATTTTCAGGGCATACTCCGGATCGTCATGGACGAAACGCCGCAAGGGTTCCGAGTGCAGCAGCACCGAGTTGATATAACGGAACACGCCGACTACATAATCCACACCCTGGCCGGAAGTCCGGTTGATGGCATCCTGGCGCAGCGCATCATAGAGCGACCAGAAAACCTCACCCATAAGCAGATCCTTGCTGCCGACCCAGCGGAAAAGGGTGGCGCGGCCGATGTTGAGTTCTTCAGACAGCGATGCCAGGTGGATGCGCTCACCTTTCAGCCAGAGCCGGCGGGCACGGCGGATAACGTCTGCAGGTGTTGCTCTGGTTATGAGTGCGTCTGCCGTCATTCGATCCACCCGTGACAGATTTGTGAACTTTCCACTATACACTGCTATCAACAAGCTGTGGTTGCTGCGAGTTATCCAGAGTCGCAAATCAGTGACACGAAACCTGCTGATTGGCATGAATAATTCGCCTTTCCGGCCGGCCTGTGCTGCAGTCTGTGGCCTGCTTTCGGATAATCAATCTGAACTTCCTGCGTTCACAATGATCTCTAGGGCGTTAGGCAAGCGTAAATAATGTTAGAAGCTGCTGTGATCAATCCCGTTTACACCGGTCACAGTATTCAAAGGGCAAGAGGTTAATATTATGAAACGGTATCTGTTACTGGTGTCCATGGCGGCGGCCATCGCGCTGACCGGGTTTCAGGTTGGCGCCTCCGATGGAGCGGAGTCGAAGTATGCGCCGGACGACCCGGACCTGGCGGTTGCGACCTTCGCCGGTGGCTGCTTCTGGTGCGTTGAAGAAGCCTATGAGGAAAAAGTACCGGGGGTCGTCGAGGCGGTGTCCGGTTACAGTGGTGGTGATGAGAAAGACCCGACCTATGAGCAGGTCGCCGGTGGGCGTACCGGCCACACCGAGGCGGTGCAGGTGTATTACGACCCTGACAAGATCACCTACGAAGGTCTGCTCCAGGCCCTGTGGCGCACCGCGAATCCGACCGATGTAGAAGGCCAGTATGTGGACCGGGGCAGGCAGTATCGGCCAGCCATTTTCTATCACGACGAAGAGCAGAAACGTGCAGCGGAAGCTTCGGTCAGGGCGCTGGAAGAATCGGGCCGCTACGACAATCCGGTGAAGATTGAGGTTGTGCCTTTCGAAACTTTCTACGCTGCCGAGGAATACCATCAGGATTATTACAGGAAGAATCCGGTCCGGTACAAGATCTATACCTTCAACTCCGGCCGCTATCAGTTCATCGAGGACGTCTGGGGCGAGGATCAGGAAGTGGATTATTCTCAATACCGGCCAGAAGAAAACAGTACAGACGGGAGCGGTTCCGGGAACGGCAGTGATTCTGCGCACTCCGGAAGCGTCGACGCGGGCATGAATCTCAGTCAGGTTGAAGCATTCAACCCGGAGACCTTTGAGAAGCCGGACGACAAAACGCTCAAGGCGCGGCTGACCAGAGAACAGTACAAGGTCACCCAGGAAGATGGCACCGAGCCCGCTTTCCAGAACGAATACTATGACGAGAAACGCCCGGGCATATACGTGGATATTGTCTCCGGTGAGCCTCTGTTCTCCTCTCGCGACAAGTACAAATCCGGCACCGGCTGGCCCAGCTTCACCAGGCCGATCAGTCCGGATATGGTGGTGGAAAAAGAGGACCGTGCTTTCTTCATGACCCGTACCGAGATCCGTAGCCGATATGCGGACTCCCATCTGGGGCATGTGTTCAACGACGGGCCTGATCCCACGGGTCTGCGTTACTGCATGAACTCGGCGGCACTTGAATTCATACCGCTGGAGGATATGGAAAAAGAAGGGTATGGCGCACTGGTCAGTGAGGTGAAAGAAACCAGTCGCACCGCTTCCAACTAGGCCCCGGAGCGTCTATAGCCAGAGATCTCCGATGGGGGTCTCGGGCGAAAAATGGTGCTGGATCTGGGCCATCAGCAGTTCGGCACTGGCCAGCGCATCCACGAGGGCATTGTGGGGCGGATAGTGCGGCAGGCCGTACCTTGCGCGGCTATCTGCCAGGCGAATGGAGATCGGCTGTTGGCCCTTCAGCTTCTGCCACCAGTTGGGTTGACGGTGGGGATGCAGATGGGCCTCGATGGCCATGGTGTCGATAACCGGAAAGCGTATTTCCTGACCGATTCGCCACTTCAGAGCGACGTTCAGGAAGGGCCGCTCAATATTACGATAATGGACCACCGGAATGCGACCGGCCATGCTGGCGAGGATCTCATCAAGCACCTCGGCCAGATCCGGCGCCTGGTCGATGTCCGTGTGAGTGATGCCGTGTATGGTGATGGACGTCTGGTGCAGCGGCAGCTGCGGCTTCACCAGCCAGTGCCGGGAGCCTCCCAGCTGTATCCGGTCGATGGTGAATGGCACCACGCCAATGCTGACAATGGAGTGCTGGTTCGGGTCCAGCCCGGTGGTTTCGAAATCCAGGCCGATGAAAGGAACGTCCTTCATGGGCGTTTTCGGGCCAACGCAGCCCGCCTCATAAAACGCCCTCAGCCGTTCATCCTCTGCCTGCTCTGCGAGCTCGCGGAAGCGTTCCGGCCACGACAATATCTTGGCCGGCTCCTCGGTCGTTGTTGATCCGCGGTTATCAGACATTGCGGCCCACCTGCGCGTTATAGCGGAACTTGAGGAACTTCTGGGCCTGGCTGACCACCTGGAAGGCGTCCTTGAGATGGCTGCGTTCGAAGGGCGACAGGTCCTCCGGGCGCACGTTGTTGTCCGGTTCGCGGCCGGCTTCGATGGCAAGGGCCTGGTGGCGAATCCGCACAATGGCGATGAATTCGAAGGCGTCCCGCAGGTTATCCACGCCGTCTTCCGGAATCAGCTTGGTTTGTCCGATGGCCTTGAGGCGGTTGAAGGTGTTCTGGGCCTTTGAGCCACACGCCAGGGAATGCACCCGGATCAGGTCCGAGACCGGCGCCGTGCCGCGACGCTTCAGATTGAAGGTTTTGACTTGCTTGCCGCTTTCCTCCATCACGAAGGTGCGGAAAAAGCCCAGCGGTGGCGTCCGGTTAAGGGCGTTACGTGCCAGCATTGCCAGGAAGCGCTGGCTGTTGCTGGCCCTGTCGGCGATGAACCCTTTGAGCTCCTCGGTGTACTCGGTGCGGCCGTGGATGCCGTCCAGATCGAAGAAGATATTGCTGTTGAGCAGGGCCTCAGCCTTGGGGTTGTCGGTCCAGTCGGCGAAGTACTCTTTCCACACCCGTAGCGGCTGGCGCCATTTCTGGTTGGTGGCCATGATGTCCCCGGTGCAGTAGCTGTAACCGCACTCTGCCAGGCCATCACTGACAAATTTCGCCAGTGCCAGGAAGTAATCGTCGTGCTGGGCCGGATCGAAGCTGTCGTCCAGCACCATGGCGTTATCCTGGTCGGTCACCACCAGCTGCTCGTCCCGGGCCATGGAACCGAGTGCCATGAAGCAGTAGGGCACCGGTGGTGGCCCCAGCTTTTCCTCTCCCAGCTCCAGCAGCCGCTGGCTGAAGCTGCGGCCGATACCGGCCATGGCACTGCCGATCATGTGGGAGTTGGCGTCTTCCCGGACCATACGCACAAAGGTGTTGGGCACCTCCTTGCTCAGGCGTTTCAGACCTTTTACATCCTGTTGCTGATATATGTTGCTGACCAGGTAGAGGCTGCTCTGGGACTCGTGCTTGACGATATCCGACAGCGCAATTACCCCCCGGATCCTGTCGCCGTCCATCACCGGCAGGTGATGGACGTTGTTGTGAAGCATGGTGAGCATGGCTTCAAAAATAAACGAATTGGAGCTGGTGGTGATCAGGCGATTGGTCATGATGTCACTGATCGGCGTTTCCGAGGGCAGAGCCTCGCAGAGTGCCCGGGTGCGCAGGTCACGGTCCGTTATGATCCCGCACAGCGTCGGCCTGTCGCCGCTTTCGTCCAGCAGGAGCAAGGCCGAAACACCGTGTTCGGTCATGATGCGGGCAGCCTCCTGCAGGCGAACCGTGTTGGGTGCGGTGACCGGCTCCCGGGAAATCAGCCGGGTTACCCGGGCCGTCATCGGCTGATTGGACTTCTCCCGGCGCGACAATGCTGAACGCAGGCGGGAGCGGTCTTCAACTTCCACAAAATCGGTAAAATTGTCGTCGTTCTGCCAGAGATACTGGAAAATCTCGTCGGGAATCAGGTAGATCAGGGAGTCTTCAATGGCCTTGACGGGAAATCGCACCGTTTTGCTCATCAACAGGCCGTACTGGCCGTAAATCTCACCTTCACCAAGACGGTTGTAGAGTTCTCCCGAACGCCGATACATCTCTACGGCGCCACTGCGAATGTAATGCAGGTGGGCGTTGCGCTCACCGAATTTGAGGATGTCGCTGCCTGCGCGGTAATAGGCAACTTCAATGCTCGAGACGACTTTGTCGAGAGTTTCTTCAGGCATCTCGTCGAACGGAGGATGCTGGGCCAGGTGGTTGCGTATTTCGATCAGCTCTGCCTGCATGAAGTCTCCCTGATTGGCCGGCGGGTGGATCAATCTAAGGTAGCAATATAGCAGTGGCAGCCAGGGACGGCTACGAAACCAAGGTGGCAAACCGCCAGGGACGGGGTTGCTGATTTGATGCTTGTTATTGACCACTTACCCGGGTGTTGCTAGCCTTGCCTCACTTTTATCAGGTGTCCGTCGCAACGCGCGACGGGTGAAACGGGAAATCGGTGCGTTCCGGTCCATGACAGGAACCATTCCGATGCTGCCCCCGCAACGGTAAGCAAGTAAACGGCAATCTGATGCGCCACTGTGCTCATGGCATGGGAAGGTGATTGCCCTGGAGTTAGCTACTCCGCTTGCAAGCCCGGAGACCGGCCTGGAAAAACAACCGGAGTTGCGGTGGGCGGCTCAGGTGGGCGAATCCTTGCGCTTTCCGGCTCTGCCGCTTGCCTGCCTGAGTTCTTCTCTCCGCGACCATAACCATAAACCTCGTGCGGGTGCGCGCGGTGTGCGGAGTCATCAAAATGTATAACCATCCATTATCTGCTGTCCTTTCAGGCATTTCTCTTGCAGTCCTTCCCCTGGCAATCGCGGCCCAGCCCGCTTCAGACGCCGATGCCCTTGATCCGATTGTGGTTACAGCCACACCGGGGCCAAAAACCGTTGGCGAAAGCCTGTCTTCGGTCACCGAGATTGATCAACAGGAAATTCAAAAAAAACAGCCAAAGGAATTCAGTGAGCTGCTCAGATCAGAGCCTGGTATCTCAGTCCAAACCAGCGGTGGCATTGGGCAGCAAACGTCGGTTTTTATTCGTGGTCATGAGTCTGACGGCACAGTGCTTTTGATCAATGGAATTCGTATCCGTTCTGCGACAGCAGGTATACCGGCCTGGGAGTTTTTGCCTCCCCAGCTGATCAATCGCGTTGAAGTGGTGCGAGGTGGTCGAAGCAGTCTCTACGGTTCTGACGCCATGGGTGGCGTTGCCCAGGTTTTCACCACACCCCAGGAAGAAGGCACACAAGGTTGGGCTGAGTCAGGCGCGGGCAATCTCGACACCCAGCAATACGGAGTGGGTCTGTCGACAGTTGACGAGAAAAGCTCCCTGAACGTTGGTGTGACCCGGTTTCGCACGGATGGCTCTCCGGTAATCGAGGGTGGTGAGGACAAAAGCTACGAAAATACAGCAGGGACCTTCAACGCCAGCCGTGAATTTGATAATGGCATTCTGGTTAACCTTACCTATCTTGGCGCAGAAGGTGACGTCGAGTATGAGGGCGGGAGCAAGGATTTTGTCTTCCAGACTGCCGGTATCGGCGCCGTGGTGCCGATAAATGATTACTGGCGTGCCTCGTTACAATTTTCCGATGCCCGTGATGAACAAACCTTTTTCAGCCAATTCGAACCATTTGACCTGGATACCACTACTCGCACGTCGAGATTGGAAAACTGGTTTGTGGCCGGAGTTCATGAATTTGTGATCGGCGCAGAGACCATGACGGACAGGGTCTCTGGCTCCTCTGCCCTGAGCGAAAATAGTCGGAGAAATGATGCGTTTTTTGGGCAAGCGCTGTTGAATTATGGGCCCACCGAACTGCATCTGAGCTTAAGGTCTGATGACAACGAGGCCTTTGGCACCCATGAAACCTGGGGCGCTGCTTTTGGGTATCGTTTTGGTGATGGTTATCGCTTGAGATTAAACGCTGGTACGTCTTTCAAAGCCCCGACATTCAATGATCTGTATTCTTCCTTTGGTGGTGCGAACCCTAATCTGGATCCTGAGGAAGCGGTCAGTTACGAGGTAGGCCTGGAAAAGAATACTGGCAATTGGTTCTGGGGCGTTACGGTGTATAGAAGCGATGTTGAAGACCTGATCGTGTCGTTTTTCCCGGAGCCGAGCCAGAACACCGATGAAGCAGAGTTGCAGGGTGTTGAGGTTGAAGGTGGCTGGAAAGACAATGGCTGGTCAATCGTGGCTGCTGTTAGCGCCGGTGATTTTGAGGATAAGCAGACAGGCAAGTCGTTGACCAATCGGTCTGAGCAAACGGCGAAACTGGATATCGACAAGGATTTTGATCGCTTCTACGTCGGTACCACGGTTCGGGCGGAAAACCACAAACTTGACCGCGATGGTGTTAGTCGAATTCCCGGATACGGTGCCTGGGATCTTCGCACCGGCACTACTATTGGGAAAAATCTGGATGCAAGATTGACCGTGAATAATGTGCTGGATAAGGAAAGAACGCTTGCCGCGTTCAACAACACGACCGATTACGTTAGCCCGGGGCGAACCTTCATGGCGTCGCTGCGTTATAACTTCCAGCTCTGAATGACTCGAAAACCAGGGGTGGAGCCATGAAGACCTTGCGGTCCGGTATATTTCTGGCGCTCATGTTGGCGTTGGGTTTGCCAGCACCGGCAGCGGCACGCTGCGTCCATGATGCACTTGACCGCAAGGTCTGTATCGCGGACTCGGTTGAACGGGTTGTTTCGCTCTCTCCCGGCGCAACCGAACTGCTGTTCTCCGCCGGCGCCGGAGAAAAACTGGTTGCCGTCAGCGCCTGGAGTGATTACCCGCCGGAAGCCGGCGAGCTGCCGCAGGTGGGCAACAGCAACCGGCTGGATCTGGAGGCCATCGTTGCGCTGGAGCCAGACCTGGTGGTGGCCTGGGTGGACGGTAATTCCGCCTCGCAACTGGCAAAAATTGAAGCCCTGGGAATTCCGGTGTTCTGGCTGAAGCCGCGTACGTTCGAGCATATCGCAAGCGCTGTGGAACGGCTGGCCCTGCTCAGTGGCGATGAAACAGCCGGGGCGGGCCGTGCTGCTGCTTTCCTGGCAGGCATTGCGCAGTTGCGGGAGCGCTATCAGAAAGCTCCGCCGGTGCGGGTGTTCTACCAGGTCTGGCACGAACCGTTGATGACCATCAATGATGAGGAACTGATTGGCCGCGCCATTCGGCTGTGTGGCGGGGACAATGTGTTTGGGCATCTGCCGCGTCTTGTTCCCCGCATCAGCACCGAAGCGGTTCTGGAGGCCAACCCGGACGCCATACTCAGTGGCGGGGAAGACAGTGACGACCGCCGCTGGCTGGACCAGTGGCGGCGGTATCCGGAGCTGACTGCGGTGTCGAGGGATAATCTGTACCTGATTCCGCCGTCGCTGATCCAGCGCCCCACCTTGCGCATGCTCGAAGGCAGCGAGCAGTTGTGCCAGACCCTGGAGCGGGCCCGTGCTCGGTTATAGTCGCCCTCTGGCCATCCTTGTGCTGATCAGTCTGCTGTGCATGGTTCTCTCGATCAGTATTGGTAGTGCGGCGCTCTCCCCCGGGGACACCTGGGCGGTACTGACCGGGAGCGGCACCTCCCTGCAACAGACGCTGATACTGGAGCTTCGTCTGCCCCGCACCCTGAGCGCTTTTGCTACCGGCGGTCTGTTGGCGGTTGCCGGCGCATTGATGCAGGTGCTGCTTCGCAATCCGCTGGCGGACCCCTATATCCTCGGTCTGTCTGGTGGCGCGGCGGTGGGTGCCTTGCTGGCCATGCTGGCCGGAGTAGCCGGGGCGCTGGTGTCGGGTTCGGCGTTTGCCGGCGCGATGCTGGCGACCTTGCTGGTATTTGGCCTTGCCCACGGAACCGGAAGCTGGACGCCGTCCCGGTTGTTGTTGACCGGCGTGGTGGTGGCTGCGGGGTGGGGTGCGATCATCACCCTGATCCTTGCCATGAGCCCCGCCCGCCAGTTGCCCGGTATGCTTTACTGGTTGATGGGGGATCTTTCCCATGCCGGCAATCCCGCACCGGCACTGGTCATGCTGGCATTGGTTTGCGCGCTGGTGTTTCCCCTCGGCCGCAGCCTGAATGTGCTGGCCCGTGGCCCGCTGCAGGCTGCCGCGCTGGGGGTGTCGGTAAGGCCTCTGGAGTGGCTGATCTACGTGCTTGCCAGCGTGCTCACCGCGGCCGCGGTGTCGATGGCCGGCAGCATCGGCTTTGTAGGCCTTGTGGTGCCGCACATGCTGAGACTGGTGCTGGGCAACGACCAGCGCCTGATCCTGCCGGCCTGCGCTCTCGGTGGCGGCAGCCTGCTGGTGCTGGCAGATAGCCTGGCGCGGGTGGTGATTGCACCGGAACAGTTGCCGGTGGGCGTGATCACGGCCCTGCTGGGGGTGCCCACCTTTCTTTATCTGTTGCACCGGAGCCGCTGATGCCGGACTTGAACACGGAACAGCTGATCATCGACATCCCCGGGCGGGCGGACAGCACCGCGTTGAGTCTCCAGGTGGGCGCGGGGGAGACCTGGGGTGTGCTGGGACCGAACGGCGTCGGCAAGACCACGTTGTTGCATACTCTTGCCGGTTTACGGAAGCCGAGAAAGGGCAGGGTGAAGCTGGGTACGGCTGCTCTTGCCAGCCTCGGCCGGCGAACCATTGCCCGCAGGCTGGGCGTGGTATTTCAGGATCAGCAGGACGGCTTTCCGGCTACCGTGCTGGAGACCGCGCTGGTCGGCCGCCATCCCTGGCTGTCGCCCTGGCAGATGGAAACCGCGGAGGACGAGCGCCTTGCCCGGCAGGCGCTGGAGACGCTGGGGGTTGACCACCTGAGTGGTCGGCTGGTGAACACGCTCTCCGGCGGCGAACGCCAGCGTGTGGCTATCGCCACCGTGCTGGCACAGTCCCCGGACACCTGGTTGCTGGATGAGCCCACCAACCACCTGGACCTGCACCATCAGGTAGCCGTGCTGCAATTACTCAGTGAACAGGCGCGCTCCGGCCGGTCGGTTTTCATGTGTCTGCACGACCTCAATCTGGCCGCCCGCTGGTGTGATCATCTGCTGCTACTCTATCCCAATGGCGAGGCCTGCTGGGGCCCAACGGAAACCATGCTGATACCGTCCGCACTGGAGCGGCTCTACGATCAGAAACTGATCACCGTGGAAGCGGACGGCGCGCCGGTGTTTGTGCCGGTCAGGGGCTGATCGGCCGAGCTTTCCCTGCGGTATTATTCGCGAGGCAACCAATCGATGACCGAGTCCCTTCGAGAATACGTTCGAGACTACCTCCGCCAGAATTTCGGTCAGAGTTTTCGGACGTCACCTTTCCGGGCCCCGCTGAAAGCCTGGGCGCTGGTGCCCCTATTCACGGCCGTAGCACTACTGGTCGGTTTTAAAGGCGGACTGTTGAAGGTCGAATTGCTGGATTCGAAGATCGCGCCCCTGTTGCCCATCCTGTTGTTTGTTTTTCCCTCGTTACTTGAGGAAGCCTTGTTCAGGGGCGTGCTCATCCCGCGAGAGGTATTGAAGTCTGGCGCGGCCAAGGCTACCGGGGCCGTGGTCATCAGCACGGCAGCCTACGTTGCATGGCATCCGGTCAATGCGCTGGCGTTCAATCACACTGCCATTCCTCTTTTCCTGGATCCCTGGTTTCTGATGATCGTTTGTGCCCTCGGCATAACATGCGGCTACAGTTATGTGCTCTCGCGGTCGATCTGGGTGCCAGTCATCATTCATTGGGCGACGGTGACGGTCTGGGTGCTTTTCTTTGGCGGCAGAAACCTTGTCCTGGAGTTGTGACTGTGAAAGTCACCTCAGTCATGGCGGGGGCGACCACTGAAAGCATGGAAGTAGAGTAGCGGAATCAGCAGCAGGGTGAGGAAGGTGGACACAAGAACGCCACTGGCCAGGGTAAGGCCGAGTGGTTCCAGTGACGGTTCGAAGATCAGCACACCGCTGCCAAACATCACGGTGGCTGCGGTGAGGATAATCGGGCGGGTACGCTGGGCTCCGGCCTGGACCACCGCTTCTTTGATCTCCATGCCCTCGTCCAGCCTTTTCTCGATGAAATCCACCAGCAGGATGGCATTGCGGGTGACGATGCCTCCCAATGCGATCACGCCCAACACACCCGTACCGGCAATGTTGATGCCCCAGGCCCAGTGGGCGGGAATCACGCCGATAAAGATCAGCGGGATAGGTAACATGATTAACAGGGGCAGCCGGTAGGAGCCAAACCAGCCGGCCAGCAACACGTAGATCAGCACCATGACGACAAGCCCTGCCACGCCCAGGTCCCTGTAGACATCCCGGGTCATTTCCCACTCTCCTGACCAGTAGATCACTGGTTCGGTAGCGTCAGCCGGCGGCCTCAGCCAGCTCACCCCGGTATCTTCTATGCGGGTTGGCGATTCAAGCTGAACAGTCAGTGGCTGCGCCAGGGAGCGGTCCAGGTCTGCGAACACGGTTGTTACCGGCAGCAGTCCGCGGCGAAAGAGCGCGTGCTCGCCATCCTGGTAGTTAAACGCCAGAACGGATTCCAGGGATACCGGCTGACCATCGGCATTGATGACGTAGAGACTTTTGATGGCCTGCTCCGTTTCCCGGTCCGATTTCGCCAGCCTGAGTATGATGGGAATTGGCTCGCGGGAATGGCTTTTGCCGGACCAGTCTGCCAGGGTTTCTCCTTCCAGGGCGAGGTAGAGGGTGCGCGTGACCTCTGCCGGAATAACACCAAATGTTGCTGCCCGCTCCGGATCCACATTCAGGCTGAGGCGAGGTAGAGGTTGCGAGGGGCTCTGATCCGTCGATATCACCCCTTCCTGTTCGCCCAGCCACTGCGCCACCTGATGCGCGACCGCTCGGCGGGTTTCCGGATCGGGCCCGTAGATTTCAGCGGTGATAGCCCGATCACTGCTGGGGCCGGATGGTATGCGGCTGATATGGCCTTTGCCGTCATAGGGTTCCAGCCAGCCATTCAGGTCCTGTGCAACTTCCCGGCTGACCTGGTAACTCTGGCGGTCCCGTTGTTCTTCGGGAACCAGAATCACGTGCAGCGTCAGGTCCCGGGGAGCCTTTGGCGCGGGCGACGAGAGTGTTTCCGGGGGATAGATCAGCGGTGCTGACAGGCCAGAATAAATAGTGACGCCACCCACCTCCGGAACCTCTCTCAGGTGCCGGTTGATCTCTGAGGCCGCTGTGAGGGATTCGGTCAGGGTCGAGGCCGGTGGCAGCTCGATATTAACGGCAAAGACATTGCGGTCCAGCAGGGGCGTCAGGCCAATCTGGACGGTCCGCAAGGCAACCAGTGAAAAGCTGCCGACAAGCAGAATGACAAGTACCAGATAGAACAGCCAGCGTAGCCAGGCTGCAGCCAGAAAAGGGGCAAGGACACGGCGATAGTAGCCTACGAAAGGTGTGTCCCGGGCGTCCTGGCTCGTGGAAGCGCTGGCGTTGACTTTCAGCAGGCGAAAACCGAAGTAGGGCGTGATGGTGAGCGCTATCAGCAGGGAAAACAGGACAGCGGCTGAGGCACCAATAGGAATGGCACGGACATATTGGCCCATTTCTCCGGTGATATAAGCGGTGGGAAGCAGGGTCGCCACCACCAGCAAATCTGCCAGTATCGTGGGATTGCCCACTTCGTTGACCGCTTTGACCGTCAGCTCGCGGGTTTTTTCCCCGGCCCGCTCAAAGTGCCGGGATACGTTTTCCAGCATGACCACGGCATCGTCGGAGAGAATGCCGATAGCCAGGATCATCGCCGCTATGGATACCGGGTTGAGGGTAAAACCCAGATGGTGATAGAGATAGGGAACAATCGACAGCGATGCCGGCATCATGATGGCGATGATCACGGCAGCGCGCCAGCCAAGACCCAGCCAGATGATTCCGACAACGACCAGTGTTCCCGACAGCAGCTGGAACAGAACGTTATAGACCCGTGCTGTGGCATCTGTACCCGCATCGTGGGTAATCTCCATCTGCACGTCGTCGGGTAGCGACCGCTCTGAAAATTCCGTCAGCCGTTGCTGAACCTGCCGCGTAATGTCACTGACATTCATGCCCTTGAGTGTGGTTACCGCCAGGGTGACGGCGGGGAAGGGGGCTGACTGGCCCTTTTGCCAGTGCAGGACAGCATGATTCTGTTGCACGCTGCCAAGTCTTATGTCTGCCACCTCGTCGAGGTACACGGGCCCACTGCCGTCGTTGCCTACCGGAATGCGGCCAAGCTGTGCTGGGCTGGTGAAATCCATGCCTACCTGAAGGTCGGTCACCGGCATGCCTTCCAGCCGGCCTGTTGGCACGCGCCGGTTTGCCCCGGCAATGGCCTCGGCCAGCTGGTTCAGGGGGATTTTCCGGGCCGCCAGATCCGCTGGCCTGGGCATGATTTCGATCGCAGACCGGTTTCCACCAAAGCGCCCGACATCTCTCACGCCGGGAAGAGTGAGAAGGTCTGCCGAGAGCTCGCCCGCGATGTTTTCGAGGCCTTCGGGGCCCACGGTTTTGCTGGTAATGGTGGCCAGAAGGACCACCAGCCTTGACTCGCCATAGGTTTCGATACGGGGAGGACCGGCCATTTCCGGTAGTTCGCTGGCGCGGGCCCCGAACAGTTCGTCAAGTTTTGAGAATGCGGTGGCCTTGTCGGTGCCGGCCTCAAACTCAATAGACAGCAACGCAGCATGATTGGAGCTGCTGCTTCGCACCTCGCTGACAGAAGCAATTTCACGTACCCAACTGGCAGTGCGACGGGCAAGCTGCTCATCGACCCGCTCTACACCGCCCCCGGGCCAGGGCAGGAGTACCAGAGCCGTCGGCACGTCGATGTCCGGTCGATCTTCCCGGGGCGTGATCAGCAGGGCATAACCGCCCAGCAGCAGGCAGGCGATGATAAACAGCGGCACAACAGGTGAGTCCAGTAACCGGTTGGCAATATGCCCTGCCAGCCCCAGACGCATCTTATCCTTTGCCATGGTCTGCACCGGTAGTTTCAACAATCACCGATTGACCATCCTGAAGATCCGGGGAAGGGTTCAGCACCACCCGGTCGCCCACCTCGAGCCCCTGGGTAACGGGGATCAGGTCCGTTGCGCTCGCCGGTGTGGCAGAGGTCTTGATCCACCGCAAAGTAACAACGGCGGAGTCCCCGGAGGACGCTTCATCCGGCTCTCGCACCACCAGTGCGCCGGTCAGCTGTCCTCTGCGAATAAGCGCTTCTCGGGGCAGAGCCACCGAACCCGGGTTGCGGACCTTTGCCTCTGCGACAGGAACCACCACCGAAACCACCTGGCCCGGTGACAGGTTGGGGGTTTCTGTGTCGATGGCGAGCCGCAATCGCTGGCCGGTTCCCGTGTCGTTGAGAGCGGGTATTACACTGACCAGTTGAGCCTGGTAAAGATCGTCTTCCGGTCCCGCAATAACGGAAAGTGTCTGGCCCTGGACCAGGGAGGCGGCCTGGTCGCCGGAAACCGGCACATCAATCCTCATACTCTGACGCTCCTCCAGAACCAGCAGCGGCTGGCCGGGACCGACAAAACTGCCACTGTCCACGAGGGTTTCGACAACCAGGCCGTCGAAGGGCGATGTCAGACGTGTGTAGCTGAGGTTGGTTCGCTGCGCTTTGAGCTCGGATTGCGCCGCCTGCAGCTGCGCCTCCAGCTCCTTGAGCTTGACCCTGGCGCGCTCTGTACGAACACGAGCAATCAGATCCTCCTGATAAAGCCTCTGAAGACGGTCACTGTCCAGCCTGGCCTGTGCCACTGCCGCCTCGGCGGCGGCAATTTTTTCCCGGGCAGCGGTGATGGCGGCCTTTATGTTTCTGGCGTCGATGGTGGCAAGCAACTCGCCGGTTGCTACCTCATCGCCCGGTGTCCTGGTAACGGAGATCAGGGTGCCGGCAACCCGGGTGCTCAGAATGGCACGCTTTCCGGGCCTTACGATGCCCGGCAGCTGCCGGGTCGATGGATAGTCCCACTCAGTGATTGCAGCCACGGTGACGGCAACAGGTTCCGCTTTTTCAGAGGTTTTTGAGGGTGTCGGGTCAGAACACCCCGCCAGAGCCAGGAACAGGGTCGAGAACACCAGTGCGAGTCTGGTCATGGGAGTTGCTCCCGAACAGCCAGAATCGGATCATGGCCGTTCTGGAGGTGGTAGTTCATACCGGCAAGAACAGCCTGGTATCTTGCGTCAACAAGGTTGGTGCGCTGGCGGTCAAGCCGCGCCTGAGCCGCAAGCAGATCGGTCATGGAGCCGATACCCTCCTCGTAGCGTCTCAGGGCGAGCTGCTCTGCCCGTCGTGCAGCTTCCGTTGCCTTCCGGGCCGCGTGCCAGCCTGCCCAACTGGCCTGCCAGCCACTCATGGCGATGGTCTGCTCCCGCTGAATGCGGCGCTCGAGACCCTCCAGCTCAATATGGGCCTGTTGTTCCTTCGCCCTGGATTCGGCGATTCTGCCCTGACGCGACAGGCCATCAAAAATGGTCCATTGGATATTGATGGCGACCAGCCATCCATCCGTGTCTCCATTCAGAGGCTCATTGCCGTCAATCCACTGTTGCCTTGCCAGAAGATTCACCCTGGGCATCCACTCTGCCCTGGATGCGCTGGTATCGGCGCTGGCCGCCTCAGCTGCTAGCTGTCGAGCCTGCAGGTCTTTCCGTGCGCGGGCATCATCGATGCGGACAGGGGGTGAAGGTTGCGGTAAGGGGGTGGTGAGATCAGGCGCCTGACCAGGAGACATGCCCAGAAAGGTTTCCAGCTCAACCTGCGTTTGCAGCTTTTTTGCCCGGGCGTGGGCGATGCGGGCCTCAATCGCCGCCAGTTCGGCATCCGCCTGCTCAGTGTCCAGGCGCGAGGCGAGACCTTCCCGGTAGCTGGCATGCGCCAGCGTTGCAGCCTGTCGGGCTGCCTGATGGGACACCAGTATGGCCTCCAGCCGCTCACGCTGCCGCAGAACGTTGAAGTAAAGGCGGGAGACTTCCAGACGAATCGCCTGGCGCCCCCATTGCTCCGCATAACGGCGGGCATCAAGCTTCAGGGAAGCCGCCTGTCTCAGTTTGATGGCATCTGCATTAAACAGTGGCTGCACCACCTGAACTCCGGTCACGGTGCCTTCCACCGGGCCAAAATCGGTGCGCTGAATGGTGGGGGGAATGCCAAACTCCGGAACCGGTACACCGCTGATCAGGGAGGAGTCCGCACGCAGCCAGGAAGCGTCGGCGCTGACGGAGGGGAGATAGGCCTGTGAAGACTGTTGATGGACAGCTTCTGCCTGCCGGGTCTCAGCCGAAAGCGCCTGCAGGGTGATTGATTCCTGTCTGATGATGTCCAGAGCTTCGGTCAGTGACAGCGCCTGGATCGTGGCTGGCGTCAGTAGCATAGCGAGTGATATGGCCCACCTGTATTGCAATGGAGCTCCCGGTTTCTGGTTTGCCTTGGTCAGGGTCTGTTCCTGTGCGACAAGCGCTGGTACAACATCGGAATTGCCACAAAGTATATCAATTTTAGATTGAGACCGGCTTGTCCCGAGGAGAATTATTCAGCCTCTCCCTGAGTCCCGGCGGCCGCTGGTACTTTTTTCTTGCGGACTTCAGTCGCCGGCACCTTGAGCATCAGCAGGAAACCGATCACCAGGAACACCAGTATGGTGCTCATGCCCCAGCGCTGACTGTCGGTCACCGAGGTGACCCAGCCCACCAGCAGCGGGCCGGCGAACGCTGTGGCCTTGCCCGAAAAGGCAAACAGGCCGAACATCTGGGTCTGCAGGTGCGGTGGCGCGACACGTGCCAGATGGGAACGGCTTGCAGACTGCAGCGGTCCGACGAATATCCCCAGTATCATGCCCCATATCCAGAAGGCCGTGGCCCCGTCCACCAGCAGGATGCCCAGGGCACTGCTGCCCAGGCCGACCAGTGACAGCAGTATGGTGTTGCGCCCGCCCAGGGCATCGTCAATCCAGGCAAATCCCAGGGCGCCCAGCCCGGCCGTCACGTTCAGGGCAATGGCAAACTGCAGGACCTCCGTGGAGCCCATGTTGAAGGTGCCGGCGGCGTACACGCCTCCGAAGGTAAAGATGGTCGCCAGGCCATCGGTATAGAGCATACGGGCAATCAGGAAGCGCACGATGTCCTTGTATTGACGGACGTGAATAATGGACTCTTTCAACTGCACAAAACCGGCGCGGGTAGCCGCTGCCAGCCTCAGGCCAGTTGATGGCCGGTCGGGGATGAAGAAAAAGGCCGGCAGCGCGAACACCAGGTACCACACTGCAACCAGTATGAAAGTGGCGCGAACGTGCTCGGCTTGGTCCCGGTCCAGGTTGAACAGGTTGGCATCCACTTCGATAAAGCCGTACAGCGCCACCACCAGGCTAAGAACACCGCCTACATAACCCAGGCCCCAGGCCCAGCCGGACCAGCGTCCGGTGCGGTCCTGGCTGGCCAGATCCGGCAGCATGGAATTATAGAAGATGAAGGCGAATTCGGCACCGAGTGTGGCCAGGCCTACCCATAGGGCGGCATTCCAGAACTGGCTCTGGTCGGGCGTCACCGTCCACAGCATGGCGCAGGAGATTACGCACAGCAGCGTGAAGCCGATAAACCAGGGCTTGCGCCTGCCGGACTGATCGGCAATGGCGCCCAGAATGGGCGCAAGAATGGCGATAAGCACGCCGGAAATGCCGACAATATAGCCCCAGGCCTCGGTGCCTTTCACCTCGTTCTGCATCACTGATACGCTGAAGTACTGGGCAAAGACAAACGTGAGGATAATGGTGAAAAAGGCGCTGTTGGCCCAGTCGTAGAGGGCCCAGGACCAGAGTGCGCGCTTGTCTTCCTGCTTGCCTGGCGGCTCGGTGAGTGGCGTTTTCGGTGGCATGGCCGTCGGCGGCTCCTGTTCCTTGAAAGGTCGTCCCTGTGGTGATTGTCGCCGTTATCAGGGGTAATGCCCAGCCCTGCAGCATGTTACCCCGCAATCCGGACTTAAAAGCCATCGCACCTATAGCAAAACTTCATTTCCCATGATATTTCATTTTAGTATATGCTTAGAACTAAATACGAATCACGGGAGATGAGGACTATGGCCAATCCACTCGTCCAGCACTTTTTCGACGAACCTACCAACACATTCAGCTATGCGGTCAGCGATCCTGACAGCAATGCCTGCGCGATCATCGATTCCGTTCTCGATTTCGACTATGCGGCGGGCAAGACCGATGTGCGCTCGGCGAACGAGATCATCGACTATATACGCGGAAAAAAACTCAAGGTGGAGTGGATCATCGAGACCCATGTTCACGCGGACCACCTGTCGGCAGCGCCCTACCTGCACAATGAGCTCGGCGGTAAAACCGGCATTGGCGCCCACATCGTCGAGGTTCAGGAGATTTTTGGCAAGGCATTCAATGCCGGTACCGAATTTGCCCGGGATGGCAGCCAGTTTGATGCTCTGTTTGAAGAGGGCGACCGCTTCCAGATCGGCAATCTTGAGGGTCGGGTACTGCACACGCCGGGCCATACCCCGGCCTGCCTGACCTACGTGATCGGAGATGCCGCTTTTGTCGGGGATACCCTGTTCATGCCGGACTACGGCACCGCCCGTTGCGATTTCCCCGGCGGTAATGCCCGCACCCTTTACCAGTCCATCCAGAAGGTTCTGTCGCTGCCGCAGGAGACCCGTATTTTCCTGTGCCATGATTACCAGGCGCCGGGGCGCGATGAATACCAGCACATGACCACTGTTGCGGAGCAGCGCAAAGCCAATATTCATGTCCACGAGGGCATTTCCGAAGAAGAGTTTGTGAAGATGCGGACCGAACGGGATGCCACTCTGGACATGCCCCGGCTGATTCTGCCTTCAGTGCAGGTGAACATGCGGGCAGGGCATCTGCCGCCTGCCGAGGACAACGGACAGGTTTACCTGAAAGTGCCGGTCAACCTGTTCTGAGATTCCCGATGAATCTTAAACGCTATCTGCCCATCTTCCAGTGGGCGCCACAATACGGCCGTGGTGAGGCCACCAGCGATCTGGTGGCCGCGGTCATTGTGACGGTAATGCTTATCCCGCAGTCGCTGGCCTACGCCCTGCTTGCCGGCCTGCCGGCCCACGTTGGCTTATACGCCAGTATCCTGCCACTGATGATCTACGCGGTGTTTGGCACCAGCCGGACATTGTCCGTGGGACCGGTGGCAGTGGCTTCGCTGATGACGGCGGCTGCCCTGGCACCACTGGCAGAGTCAGGTACCCCGGAGTACATTGCCGGTGCGGTGCTTCTGGCTGTCATGTCAGGGCTGATGCTGACGCTGATGGGGATTCTCAGGCTCGGCTTCCTGGCCAATTTTCTCAGCCACCCGGTGATATCCGGTTTCATCACCGCCTCCGGTATTGTCATTGCGGCCAGCCAGCTCAAGCACATTTTCGGAATCGAGGCCTCCGGGCATAACCTGCTGAGCATTGGCCAGTCGCTGATCCTGTCGCTGGGGGAAACCAACCTGGCTACCCTGGCGGTTGGCGCCGGAGCGTTGCTGTTCCTGGTGCTCGCCCGCAAGCGCCTGAAGCCGTTGCTTATGGCTACGGGGATGGCGCCCAGAACAGCCGATATCATGACCAAGACCGCCCCCATTCTGGCGGTTCTGGTTACCACCCTGCTGGCCTGGCAGTTCCAGCTTGATGCTCAGGGGGTGCGCCTGGTGGGTGATGTGCCCCGTGGCTTGCCGGATTTCACCATGCCCAGCCTCGATGTGGAGTTGTGGCAGCAGCTGGCGGTCAGTGCCCTGTTGATCAGCGTGGTCGGCTTTGTTGAGTCGGTGTCCGTGGGTCAGACCCTGGCCGCCAAGCGCCGCCAGAGGATCGATCCCGATCAGGAACTGATTGGCCTCGGCACCGCCAATCTGGGCGCCGGCTTTTCCGGTGGCATGCCGGTTACGGGGGGATTCTCCCGCTCCGTGGTTAACTTTGATGCCGGTGCTGAAACACCGGCAGCGGGCGCCTATGCGGCAGTGGGCATTGCCCTGGCAACCCTGTTCCTGACGCCGGCGATTGCGTACCTGCCCCAGGCAACGCTGGCGGCGACCATCATTGTGGCTGTCACCACCCTGATCGATCTTCCGGCCCTGGGCCGGACATGGCGTTATTCCCGACCGGATTTCGGTGCCATGCTCGCCACCATTGTGCTGACATTGGTGCACAGTGTTGAGGCCGGCATCGTCGCGGGAGTGGCCCTGTCCATCGGGCTTTTCCTGTATCGCACAAGTCGCCCGCACTGCGCCGTGATTGGCCGGGTTCCGGGCACCGAGCATTTTCGCAACATACTTCGGCATGAGGTGGAGCTGTGCCCCAAGGTGACCTTCCTGCGGGTGGATGAAAGCCTGTATTTTGCCAACGCCCGCTTTCTGGAGGAGACCGTGATGGACCTGGTAACCCGGCAACCGGAGCTGCAGGATCTGGTGCTGGTATGCACGGCAGTCAATCTTGTTGACGCGTCAGCACTGGAGAGCCTGGAAGCCATCAATGAGCGATTGACAGATGCGGGCGTCCGCCTGCATCTTTCGGACGTAAAAGGACCTGTAATGGACCGTCTCGGGGACACAGAGCTGCTGGCGAACCTTGGAGGTCAGGTCTTTCTGAGTGCCTATAAAGCCTGGCAAACACTGACCAGGCCTTGTGCGTTGGCGGCTCGACGCTCTGAATCGGAGTATCCAAACGATGGGGATGACAGAGAACCTGCTCTCTGGCAGCCAGTTGATCATTACCGGGCTGATATTCCTGGCGATACTGGTTAACGCGGTTCGCGGCATTGACTGGTCGGAGTTCCGCCGCGACCAGGCCCTGCAACATTCCTTTTTCGGCGCTGCGGTTGTGCTGGGGTTTGTCTGGCAGTTGCGTGCGGGGATTTCTCCGGGCCTGTTCATCCACGTGTTTGGTATGACCCTCGTTACCCTGATGATGGGGTGGCGGCTGGCAGTGCTGGCGGGATTGATGGCCCTGGTGATTACAGTCATTACCGGGCGTGAACCGCTGATCGCTTTCGCTGCCAACGGACTGGTCACGGTAATGGTGCCGGCCCTGGTCAGTTACGGCATCATGCTGTGGGAGCGGAAGCGCAATTTCCGCAACTTCTTTGCGTACATCTTCTTCTGCGGTTTTTTTGGGGCCGGTATCTCTGTTGCGGTGGCGGGCGTGGTGATGTGCCTGATGCTGTGGTCTGCCGGGGTGTATAGCTTCGACGAGCTGGTTCACGAATACCTGCGCTATCTCCCCCTGTTCATGATTCCCGAGGGATTTGTAAATGGCGCCTTTGTCACCGGGCTGATGGTTTTCCACCCTGACCGGCTGACAACATTAAACCAGAAGCGCTATCGCTAGCAGTCTCTGTCCACCGCCTGGTCCATTCAAGAACCTGGTCGGCCGGCATGGGGCGGGCGAAGCCATAGCCCTGGACGAAGTCGCAGCCAAGCTGCCGCAGCGCCCGGGCGTGCTCCATGGTTTCCACCCCCTCGGCCAGTACCGGATGGTCAAACCGCTGTGCCAGGAATATCACACTTTCCACAATGGCGTGATCACTGGCATCGACCAGCATGTTCCGCACGAAACTCTGGTCAATCTTGATGATGTCCACGGGCAGTTTGCGCAGGTAGGTGAGCGACGAGAAGCCGGTGCCAAAGTCGTCCAGTGCCACCTGAAGGCCCAGGGCCTGGCACCGGGCCAGCACATTGCTGGCCCGCTTGGTGTCTTCAAGGGCGGTTGATTCCAGCACCTCCAGGGTGATTTGTCCCGGATTCACCTCCGGATGGCTGCAAAGATAGCTCTCAAGGTAGTCGGCAAAACTCTGGTCCATCAGATGCGGCGCGCTGATATTGATGCTGACGGCCATGTCTTCGCCCGTTTCTTTCCAGGCGTTCATCTGGTAAATGGCTTCTTTCAGCACCCATTGCCCCAGCGGGACTTCCAGGTGACTGTTCGCGACAATGGGCAGGAATTCCCCGGGCGAGATCAGGCCCCTGTCGGGATGGCGCCAGCGGATCAGCGCTTCAAAACCCAGCACCTGACAATCGGCGAGCCGGATCTGGGGCTGGAAAAACAGCTCGAATTCGTCATTCTCCAGTGCCCGCGTGATGGCCATCAACTGGTTGCGACGGTTTCGACGATGCTCATCAAGCCCGGGGTCGAAAAAGTGATACTGGTTGCGGCCTTTCTCTTTTGCCGAGTACATCGCCTGGTCGGCGTGGCGAATCAGGCTTTCGGCATCTGCGCCATCCTCAGGGTAGCGGGTAATGCCAAGGCTGGCAGTGAGGGTGACGCTCTGCCCGCACACCGCAACGGGCTCGCCAATGGTGGCAAGAATGCGCTGGTAGACGGCGTCATGGTTATCCTCACTCTGTAACAGAAGGACAAACTCGTCGCCGCCGATCCGCGCCACGGTATCGCCACTGCGCAATGTTCTTGTCAGCCGCTCTGACAGGGCCCGCAGTGTCTGATCCCCCGCCGCATTGCCCAGCCGGTCGTTGATGACCTTGAAGCCGTCGATATCCAGGTAGCAGACCGACAGGCAACGACGTTGCCGGTCGGCGTGATGGCGGGCGGTGCGCAGGCGCTCTTCCAGCAGTTGCCGGTTGGGCAGGCCGGTCAGGTCATCGTAATTGGCGGCACGGTCCAGTTCCCTGGCGTGGTTCTTGATGGTGGTGATATCGGAAAACGCGGCAACGTGGTAGTACTGGCCGGGCTCTTCAAGATGAACGCGGCTGATGGAGAGCAGCTCAATGTACTCTTCACCGTTTTTCCGGCGGTTCCAGATTTCACCCCGCCAGTGGTCGGTTTTTTCGATCGAATGCCACATGGACTGGTAATAGGCCCCGGAATGGCGGCCGGAACTGAGAATGGCCGGGTTGAGCCCCAGAACCTCTTCCCGACCGTAGCCGGTGATTCTTGAAAATGCCGGATTCACATCGAGAATCCGGTTCGCCTGGTCGGAAATCATGATCGCTTCATGGCTGCGGTCAAATACGCTGGCGGCGATGCGCAGGCCACGTTCGCTGTTCTTCCGGTCGGCAATATTGTTCTGGATAGCGATGAACCCGGGCGCGATTTCCCCCTCACCACCAATCGGGACGCAATAGGTGTGAACCCAGTAGGGAGTCCCTGACCTGGTGTAGTGGAGAATGTCCTCGTCGATCACTTCGCCGCTGTGAAGCTTCTGGTTAATGCGCTGTGTGGTCTCGGGATCGGTGTTGGGCCCATAAAGGACATCCCGCGGGAAGCATCCCCGGATTTCGGCCAAAGAATAACCGGTCTGTTGTTCAAAACTGGGATTCACCCACTCAATGCGTCCGACCTCATCGAGCATGACCAGCAGGTTTGGTGTTGCCGCGGCAACCAGGGCAAGGCGGTGCGGATCCATGTCTGAGGGAGGCTGTGTTGTAGTCGGGGATCTGGACATGAGAGTCAACCAGCCTTTGTCCGGATTCGGCAATGGGTTTCGCGGGAGACGCATGCTACCGGAATGGCGCTGGAAAACCATGGGAGAATGGTCCCATGCAATTGATGGATGTCAGTTTTTTGTGAAATTTCAGGAGCGTTCACTATCGCCAGCGGGAATGCTTCTGCAGTTTCCGTTGCAGGGTCCGGCGGTGCATGTTCAGGTCCCGGGCCGTGGCTGACACGTTGCCATCGTTTTCGTTGAGAATGCGCTGGATGTGCTCCCACTCCATTTCTTCCACCGAGGGTGGCTCATTGCGCAGATCCGGCAGGCCATCGAGCGGCTCGAAACCCGTCAGCAGCTGGTTGACCGTCACCGGTTTGCACAGGTAGTTCACGGCACCGCGGCGCATGGCCTCAACAGCCGTGGCGATGCTGCCATAACCGGTCAACACCAGGATCTCGAGATCCGGGCGCATGGCCAGAAGTTCGGGCAGCAGTTGCAGGCCGCTTTCACCGGCGAGGTTCAGGTCCAGAACACAGCGGTGGACGTCATGAGCGGTGGCCAGTACCTCTTTCGCCTCCCGCTGGCTCCGCGCCAGTCGCGATGCTGTGCCCTGGCGGGCGAGGGAGCGTTGAAGCACCTGCAGAAACGCATCGTCGTCGTCAACAAGCAGCCAGGCTCTGCTTTCGTTCACGGGGTTTCTCCCTCCCGGCGATTACCATGGATTGCGATTGGCAAGTCAATAATCATGGTAGTGCCGTCGCTGGTAACCCGCGCTTTCAGGATGCCTCCGAGTCGCTGGATGGTGGCGTTGGACAGAAACAGACCAACCCCGAGGCCATTTTCCGAACTCACAACCTGTTCGCCGAGGGTGCCCTCAAGGGCAGACTCCAGGCCATCACCATGGTCCTCCACAATGATCTCCAGCCGTTCCCCGGCTTCCTCGTGGGCGCTGATAGCGACCCAGGACGGACTTGCGGTTATGGCGTTGGCAAGCAGATTCAGGATTGCCTGATCAAGTGTGGCATCCACCGCCACCAGGCAATCCGGAAACGGCTGTTGCCATTTGATGGTCGCCGCGGGCCAGAGCAAAGTAGCGGATTCCCGCAGCCGCATTATCCACTCCCTGGCCGTGAGCATTTCGAGCTGCGACGTTCTGGCCTGCATGGCGGCGGTGGACAGTTGCTGCAGGTGCCCGCTGCAGAGGCCGAGCTGCTTTTCCAACAGCACCAGGTCCTCTGCCACGGGTTCACCGTCAGCGGCAGCGGCCTTCATCTCTTCCACCAGCAGCGTCATGGTGTTCAGCGGTGTGCCCAGCCGGTGAGCCACGGCTGCGGCCGAGAGTCCCATCGCAATGACCTGCTCATCCCGCAGCCGGGTTTCACGTACCTGTGCCAGCAGGGACTGTTGTAGGCGGAGACGGCGGGAAAGCGCACCAACCACAAGCAGCAGAATCGCGGCGGTAATGGCAAAGGTCACCCACATGCCCACCAGGTGTAACTGCGCCAGATCGCCGCCGTGATGATCTTGGGTGACCGGTGTATGCCAGAGCACCAGTGAGGTATACACCGCCACCCCGGCAACGGTTACCACGATGCTCTGGCCCAGGGGCAGCAGAATGATGGCAACGGCAATCGGCAGCAGCAACAGCGACACCAGGGGGTTGGTATAGCCGCCGGTGAGGTACAGCCAGGCGCCGATCAGCAACAGGTCGAGGGTCAGAACCAGGCCCACAGTCGCGGTGGCGCGTGGAGGTCGTCGTGTGAACCAGAGCCAGCCCAGTGCGGCCGCGACTGCGTAAACCACGCATACAATCAGGGCCTCGGCCCGGTGCGCCAGGTTCACCATGGTTTCGGCGGCGGCTATCGCGATCAGCTGGAGCGCAACAAGCGTCAGCCGCATTCCGAGTAAATAACGGGCAGCCTGTTGAAAACCGGTCTGTGATTGGGTGAGCCATTCCATGGAGCGGATTCTAGCAGCAGACGCCGGTGATCGGTGGGAAATTCCGCGCCGGATTGCGGGGCGTCAATCGGGAAAGAAACAGATCAGTTGCTGGCGGATAATATCCCCCCGCAGATGGAGTGGCCGGTGGCTGAGGTCATGCACCCTGACAGCGGCGTCCGGCGAGGGCGTGCCTGCCGTAGATGAAGGGGTTTCGCCCAGAATCTCCGGAAAATAACGGCACTGGTCGGTTTCCGGGAACAGGGCCGCATAGGCAATGCCTGTTTCCACCAAGTCCTGGAAGAAGTGTGAGCCGTAGGACAGGTCCGGCACCATCTGGCCCGCTTTCTCCGCCACCTCCACCAGAGCCGCTATGCCGGCAATGTCCGAAAAACCCACGGGAACACCCAGTTCGGGGCTGCTGGTGCCCCAGCGGCCGGGGCCGATCAGCAGGGTCCGGATATTGTCGGAGCGAACCTGTTCACCAATCAACCGCGCTACCTCGTAGCGCTGGCTGCCGGTGAGCTTAGCGTAAACCGGCGCATCCACACGGATAACCCGCTCAATAGCCAGGCTGATGTTGCCCCCCATGAAGTGACCGTTGGTGTGGAACAGAATCCGTTCCTCCGGTATCCGGTCCGGGATGCTGACCGGGCCGTTTTCGCCCACGGTAGCCAGGGGCCGGCACTGCACCAGGTTGAAGGACGGGTCCCCGTGTTCGTCGAGGTGAAGGGTGAACTCCACATCCACCGGGTGTCGGTAACCGGCCTCCAGGGTCTGTAGCAGGTTCGAGAGCCGGGAAATGAACGGCCCCTGTCGCACCAGTGGTCGAAAAGTCAGACGCCAGACAGGGCCTGTCATGCCGAGCTGCTCGGCGCGCGTGGTGGCCGCCCGGTCGATTTCCGCCAGGTGGGCCATGGGAAGATGGCTGGTGTTTTCCAGCAGCTGGCTCAGGGGCCTCGTGTCCAAGGTGCCGTCCTGGAGATCCAGCACGTCCACCAGGTGCTGGGAGAAACGGTAGCATTCGTCCTGGTTACGGAAGGGCTGCCGGGTGGGCTGATCCAGGGCCATGACACAGGCATGATCGCCTTCAATCCGGTCCACTGCCCGGGTACCCAGGCCCATGACCATCCGCACCATGCCGGCTTTCGGGTCCATGGTACTGTCCCAGGCAAAGGTATTCTGCGAGACCCCGACTCCCGCTGCATCCGGCAGGTAGTAACGGCCGTGGAAGCGGCCATTGACCCGCTGGATCAGTAGCGCCATGGGCTCTTCGCGCTGATCCAGCCCGCGCTGCTGCCGGTAGCGCAGCGCATCTTCACTCATGGACGACGCGTAGACCTGTCTGATGGCGTTTTTCAGAGCCGTCAGCCGTTGTTCCGGCGCGCCCTGGTTAACCAGAAACACGCTTTCGTACTTGCCGGCGAAGGCATTGCCAAAACCGTCTTCCTGCAGGCTCGATGAGCGTACGAGGATGGGATACTGGCCGTAATGGTCCAGCAGCCGTTCCAGTTCAGTGCGGATTTCACCGGGGAACTGGCCAGCCAGTATGCCTTCCCGCAAGGCGAGCGCCTCGGTCAGGTAGCCCGCCTCGGACCGTTGCCGCATGATTGCCGGCCACAGTCCGTTGTGCACCAGAAAGGCGTAGTAGGCGTCGGTGCCGAGGTAACTGGAGTCGTGGGGCTCCAGATATTGCTGCCACAGTTCTGGCGATTCTCTCAGCAGAATATTACGGGCAATCAGCATCCCGGTGGCCTTGCCGCCGATGTAGCCGCTGCCCACCAAGCGGCTGCGGATGCCCAGCAGGTCCTCCAGTGACAGATAGCGCCGTGCCAGTTCCAGAATCTGCGGGTCACGGCTGATCAGCACCTGCAGCACCTGCTCCTGGAGGTCGGCCATGCCGTTTTCATCCTGTTCTGCCAGCGCGCAGCTGGCCTCCTGGAACAGGCGGTCCCAGTAATCCAGTAGCGGCTGACGGTGCAGGTGTTCCAGTTCAAGGCTGGCCTGAAGCCGGGTTGCATCGCTGCTGTCGGTGATGGGCTGGAACTGGCCGTCCTGCTCCCGATGGGGCAGGAACATGGTCGGAGATTGCCGGCGCCAGGCCTTGATGGGTTGAATCTGGACATTGTCGCCGTGGCGTTGCACGTCAATCATTACCTGGGTGGTTTCGCGGATGCGATCCAGGGTCATGCGGGAGTGCCGGTCCGGATGCAGAGCAAACCAGGCCACCGTGTCCAGTTCAAACAGGAGCGGACACACCACGCGGAAGAAATTCCCCACCATGGCATCGGTTGCCCAGGCGTTGAGCAGTTCGCTGAGGCTGTCGCACACGTAAAAAGCGCCACGGCCATGCTGTTCGATCAGATGCCATACCCGGCTGGTAAAGCTCTCGAAGCCGCCAAGGGCGTTGATCTCGATGGTGCGTACGGCAGCGTGTTGTTCGATGATGGGCGGGTGTTCGCCAAAGCGGAGATAGATGATTTGCCGGCCGGAAGCGGCGGCTGCGTCCAGGAAGGGGAGTACGAAGCGGCAATAATCGTTGAGGTCCGACACACGCCAGACCACATTGTCGCCGATGCGCAGGCCATCAAGAACCTCGTCCAGCCCATCCAGGCCGGTAGAGACCCGGTCTGAGGGCTGGAGAGGTTCCTTGCTGGTCATGGCCGGATCAGATGACGCCCATGGCGGTCATCGCCCTGGCCACCCGGAGGAAGCCGCTGACGTTGGCGCCCAGCACGTAGTTACCTTCCGAGCCGAACTCTGCGGCGGTTTCATAAGAGTTCTTGTGGATATCGATCATGATTTCCTCAAGCCGCTTCTGGGTATGGTCAAAGGTCCAGCGGTCGCGGCTGGCGTTCTGCTGCATTTCCAGCGCGGAGGTGGCAACACCTCCGGCGTTGGCTGCCTTGCCGGGGCCGTAAGCCGTTCTGGCGCTCTGGAAGATGTCGATGCCTTCCGGCGTGGTGGGCATGTTGGCGCCCTCGGCGACCGCGATACAGCCATTCTCGACAAGCATTTTGGCGTCTTTGCCGTTGAGTTCATTCTGGGTGGCGCAGGGCAGGGCCACGTCGCAGGGCACGCTCCAGATGTTGCCACCTTCGACATACCTCGCGTCCTTGTGGAACTCAGTGTAGGCACTGATGCGGCGCCGTTCCACCTCCTTGATGCGCTTGAGCGTCTGAAGGTCAATGCCCTTTTCGTGCACGATCATGCCCTGGGAGTCGGAGCAGGCAATAACCTTTGCGCCCAGTTCGTGAGCTTTTTCGATGGCGTAGATCGCTACGTTGCCGGAGCCGGAAACCACCATGGTTTTACCGTCCAGGGAATCGCCCCGGGCCTTCAGCATTTCCTGTGTGAAGAACACCGTGCCGTAGCCGGTGGCTTCGGTGCGGGCGCAGCTGCCGCCCCACTCCAGCCCCTTGCCGGTGAGCACACCGGACTCGTAACGGTTGGTGATGCGCTTGTACTGGCCGAAGAGATAACCGATCTCCCGACCGCCGACGCCGATATCTCCGGCGGGAACGTCTGTGTACTGGCCCAGGTGACGATACAGCTCGGTCATCAGGCTCTGGCAGAAACGCATGATCTCATCATCTGACCGCCCTTTGGGGTCAAAGTCACTGCCGCCCTTGCCGCCACCGATGGGCAGGCCGGTCAGGGCGTTCTTGAAGATCTGCTCGAAGCCCAGAAACTTGATGATTCCCAGGTAAACCGATGGGTGAAAACGCATGCCGCCCTTGTAGGGGCCCAGGGCACTGTTGAATTCGACACGAAAGCCGCGGTTGATGTGGATTTCGCCGCTGTCGTCCTGCCAGGGCACCCGGAAAATAATCTGGCGCTCGGGCTCACAGATGCGCTGGATGATTTTCTTGTCCGCAAATTCCGGGTACTTCACCAGAACGGGGCCAAGAGTCTCAAGAACTTCGTGAACAGCCTGGTGGAATTCGCTTTCGCCCGGATTGCGGTGCAGTACTTCGCGAAAGATCGGTTCCAGCTTTTCGTCGAGTTTTACGGTCATGGATAGCCTTCGGAATACGTCTGTTGAAGACTGCTGAAAGCGCAGCCGGCCAAAAAAGGGAAATGATTGCACCACAATGAAGCGCATTTTGGCAAGTTGGGCCTGGGGGTATCTGCTGCCGGTTGCCGGAGTATCCCGAAAGGGGTGCGGCATTCTGTCTCAAGCCACCGTGTGAAAGGCATCTTACAATTTGCCATTCATTTGCACTGGCACAACACGACTCACGCAATAGACTCACACAATAACAGGACCCGCCCATGGCAAAGAACTATCTGGCTCGTTGTATCAGTCTGGCCCTGGCTGGCTGCGCCATAACACCCATTGCCCATGCCCAGGCCGACGCTGGGGATGCGTTGCTGATCCGGGTAACCGAAGGCCGTTCTGCAGAAACAGCGCGGCTATCCGAGGCTGCGGTTCAGTCCGAGCCGGTAGAGCGTCTGTCTTCCAACCCGTCGGTATCGCTTTCCCGCATGGGTGGGCGTGGCCTGGACCCGGTCATCCGGGGCCAGAATGAAGAACGGGTGGATGTCCTGCTTGATGGCATGCGTGTTGAAGGTGCCTGCCCGAGCCGTATGGACCCTCCCACCAGTCGCCTGAGTACCTCCCTGGCACCGGTGCTGGAGGTACGCACAGACAACCGCACGTTGCGTTGGGGTCCTGTCGCCGGTGGCCAGATAGTCGCTACCACAGCAGCGCCGGCGTTTGCCGACGGTAATCTGACCGCGGGCCACCTGACCCTCGGCGCTTCAGACAATGGCGAGGGCAGGCTGGTGAACGGCAGCGCAGCCGTTGGCAACGACAGAGCCTATCTCAGAATGGCCGGCGGCCATGACGAGGCGGACGACTATGAGGACGGTGATGGCAGGGAAGTCCGTAGCTCCTATGAGAATGCCGAGGGCCGGGTGGATACCGCATGGACAGCCGCCAGTGGCCTGTTTATCAAAGCCATGGCCAGTCGCCAGCAAGAGCGGGACGTGAAATTTCCGGGCCGGGGTATGGACGCACCGGAAACCGATACCGACCTGTATCGCCTCGAGGTTGGCGCGCCCGTGGCTGACGGCGGCTGGAACCTGATGACCTGGCAGGCCGACGTCGACCATGTGATGGATAACTTCAGTCTGCGTGAGCCCCCGGTGAAAATGGGCATGCCCATGAAAATGCTGACGGACTCGGAAACCCGCACCCGTGGCGTTCGGCTGACATTGGATCAGAGCGCTGGCCAATACAGCGACTGGGCTGTTGGTGTTGATTACGAGAGCAATGATTGGGATGCCGCCCTCAACAACGTGGGGCAGGGCGTTGTCGTCTCATACATGTGGCCGGGGGTTGAGCGGGATCGTGTCGGTGTGTTTTTTGAGCAGTTCACCCGCGTTCGTCCGGGCCTGCAGCTGGGCGGCGGACTCAGGTACGACCGGGTGGACATGGACGCCACCAGGGCAGACCTTCCGGGAATGGGCGGTTTTACCGCCCTGGACCGCTATGAAAGTGAGTACCAGACCAGCAATACCGAGGCCATCGATGACAACATCAGCGGTTTTGTAAGCGGCGAGTGGCGGTATGCCCCGAGCAGAAGCCTGGATGTTGTAGCCAGCCACAGTGTTCGCAGTCCGGGTGTGACTGAACGCTATGTCAACAAAACGGATGCCTGGGTTGGTAATCCCGGTCTGGATACCGAAAAGCACAACAAACTGGAAATCAGTCTGTCTGGCCGCGAAGGCAGCTGGAACTGGCGCCCGGCCCTCTGGGTAGACCAGGTGGACGACTACGTGCTGCGCTCCCAGGACCGTTATACCAACATTGATGCCCGTCTTCTCGGTGTCGAAGGCGAACTGGGATGGAGTAATGGCACCTGGAACGCCAGCAGCAAACTGGCCTCCGTGCGGGGTGAGAACCGGGATGCCGACAAGCCTCTGCCCCGGATTCCTCCGGTCCAGTTCATCCAGACGGTGGCGTGGACGCACCAGGGGCACACTCTGGAAGCCGAGTGGGCACTGGCGCGCCGGCAGGACCGGATCGATGAAGAGTCGGGTCTGGACCCGGGCACGTCTCCCGGCTACGGCGTGCTCAACCTGTCCGGTACTCACCCGCTGATGGCGAACCTGAACCTGACCTGGGCCCTGGATAATGTTTTTGACAAAACATGGGCACCGCATGTGAGCAAATCCGACGCGCTGGGGCAGGAGTTTTTCAAGGTCAACGAGCCGGGCCGCACCGTTCGCGCGGCTCTGACTGCCCGCTGGTAAACAGCGCAATGGCGATTACCCGCTTCTCATAGCCGGCGGGTAACATTGTGCCCCGGGTGGAACCAACTCCGCCATCCGGGGCTTTTTTTGTCCGTGCTCAATGTAAGGGCGCCGAGCCCCTGTTAAACTTCGATCAGCAATTGGAATATTCTTATAACCACTATGCGAGGTCGGCATGGGTCATCCCGGTCAGCTTGTCATCGTTATGTTTTTGCTCCTGGTGCCGGCACTTGTCGCTGCGCAGCCTGCCTCTGAAACCGTCGAGCGACGTTCATTCCAGGAAACCGTTCACCTTGATGGTGTCATTGAGGCCGTTCAGCAGAGCACCGTCTCTGCCCAGACCAGTGGTACTGTGCAGAAATTGCCCTACGATGTTGATGATTCGGTTGTCGCCGGTGACCTGATCGTTCAGCTCGAGGACAGTGAACAGCGCTCCCGCCTGCGTCAGGCCCGGGCCGGCCTGGAAGAGGCGGAAGCGGCACTGGTGGATGCGCGGCAGCAATTCGAACGTGTCGAGGCCGTTCACGAGCAGGGGCTGGTATCCCGCCAGGAGTTTGATCAGGCCCGCAACAATCTGGCTGCCGCCCGGGCGCGGGTAGATCGCGCCAGCGGCGCGGTCGCCGAAGCAAAGGAACAGTTATCCTATACCCGGGTGGAAGCGCCTTATGGGGGCATCCTGACCGAGCGCCATGTGGAAGTGGGCGAGTCCGTAAGTCCGGGGCAGCCGCTTCTCAGCGGACTGTCCCTGGAACAGCTGCGGGTGGTGGTTGATCTGCCGCAGAAGTATGCAGAGATGGCCCGCTCCGAGCGCCAGGCCCGGGTTACCCTGGCAGACGGCCGGGTGCTGGAAACCGGTGAGATGACGTTCTACCCCTACGCCAACCCGCAAACCCATACCTTCCGGTTACGTATGCGCCTGAACGAACCCAATGGGTCCCTGTTTCCCGGCATGCTGGTGAAAGTCGGCGTCCCGGTTGCCAGCCGCGAGGCTCTCTGGGTGCCGGCTCGCAGCCTGATCCACCGCGGTGAACTGAGGGCGGTGTTTGTGCTGGATGACCAGGACCGGCCGCGGCTGCGTCAGGTGCGCGCCGGGGTGCGCGACAACGGCCGGCTTGAGATCCTGGCGGGCCTGAGCGAGGGCGAGCGGGTGGTTGTCAATCCCTCTGAGCTGGTTGGCAGTGACCGTCTCAATATCGTGACGGACACGGAGGCGAAGCCGTGAGCCGGGATCTGCCGCCTGTGGGGCCATCCGGGGCCATTGCCCGGGTTTTCCAGAACAACCACCTCACGCCGTTGCTTGCCATTCTCGCGATTATCCTCGGCGTTCTGGCGGTGGTGGTCACGCCGAAAGAGGAAGAGCCCCAGATTGATGTCACCATGGCCGATATCATGGTGGCGTTTCCCGGTGCCAGCACCCGTGAGGTGGAAAGTGCCATCGCCACGCCCGCCGAACAGGTGATGAGCGAGATCGAGGGGGTAGAGCACGTCTATTCGGTGTCGCGCCAGGGCCAGGCGGTGATCACAGTCCAGTTCGAAGTGGGCATTCCCCGCCAGGAAGCACTGGTACGGCTCTATAACCAGGTCTATTCAAACCAGGATTGGTTGCCAGCCAACCTGGGCGCTACCCAGCCGGTGATCAAGCCCAAGGGGATTGATGATGTTCCGGTAATGACCCTGACGCTTTTTGATCCGGTCAACGGTCACACCGGGGAGGAGCTTACGCGCCTGGCCCACATGCTGGAAGTCGCCCTGAAGCGGGTGCCGGGCACCCGGGATGTGTACACCACTGGCGGCATCCCTGACCGGGTCGACATCCGTTTCGACCCTGCGTTGCTGGCGGGCTATGACCTTACCGTCGATGACATTCGCAATGCGCTGGCTGCTGCCAATACCAGCAGCCAGGAAGCCCGGGTCACCAGGGACAATCTTTCCATCCCGGTGCAGGCCGGAACCCTGCTGGAGTCGGTCGGTGATGTGCGCCGCCTGGTGGTGGGCATGGACAATGGCGCGGCGGTTTATCTGGAAGATGTGGCCGAGATCAGTCGCGGCGGTACCGTGGCTGACCAGAGCGTCATGACCGGATTCGGGCCTGCACGGGAGGCGGATAAGGTCGGCCAGGCCGGTGAGGTTTACCCCGCAGTCACTCTCGCTATTGCCAAGAAGCCGGGTGAAAATGCCGTCAATATCACCACGGCTATTGAAGAGCGGTTACAGCAGCTGCGCAACCGGGCTCTGCCGGCGGATGTGGAGGTGCTGGTTACCCGTGACTACGGCGACACTGCCTCCCAGAAAGCCCGCAAGCTGATTACGGACCTGATTTCAGCGACCCTGTGCGTGGTCTTGCTGGTGCTGGCGGCCATGGGCTGGCGCCAGGCCCTGATTGTCGGCCTGGCGGTTCTGATTACCCTGTTGCTGACCCTGGTGTTTTCCTGGGCCTGGGGTTTTACTCTCAACCGCGTGTCCCTGTTCGCACTGATTTTCTCCATCGGCATCCTGGTGGATGACGGCATCGTGATCACCGAAAACATCAATCGGCGGATCCAGAACTCCCGGCGGGCGGTGAAAGAGATCATTCCGGTGGCGGTAGACGAGGTGGGCACGCCCACGATCATGGCGAGCCTCACCATTATGGCGGCATTGATTCCCATGGCGTTCGTCAGCGGCCTGATGGGGCCCTACATGAGCCCGATTCCGATCAACGCCTCGGCAGGGATGGTGCTGTCCCAGATTGTTGCCTTTGTTGTGGTGCCCTGGCTGGCCTTTCGTCTGCTCAGGCACAAACAGGGTGAGCTGGCTGCCGAGGCGGATGAGGCGTCCAGCTCCGCCGATGGCGTCAGCCCGCTGTCCCTGCGTATTTTCCGGGCGGTTCTGGGCCCGTTCCTCGGTGATCACCCCTGGCGCCGTCGTCTGCTTGGGCTCGGTGTAGTTGGGCTGACCGTCGCGGCGGCATCGCTGCCGGTGTTTCTGGCGGTGATCCTGAAAATGCTGCCGTTTGATAACAAATCCGAGCTGCAGGTGGTGGTGGATATGCCTGAGCGCACCCCGATGGAGCAGACCCAGCGGGTGCTGGTGGAGATGGGGCGGTACCTGGAGACGGTGGAGGAAGTGACCAGCTGGCAGACCTACTCCGGCACGGCAGCCCCCATCAATTTCAACGGCCTGGTGCGCCAGTATTACCTGCGCAGTGATCCCTACCAGGGTGACATCCAGGTCAACCTCAGCCATGAGGAAAACCGGGAGCGCCAGTCCCACGACATCGCCCAGTCCCTGCGGGCGCCGCTGACCGAGATTGGCGACCGCTACGGGGCCAGCGTGAAGATTGTGGAGGTGCCCCCGGGACCACCGGTGCTGTCGCCGGTAGTGGCCGAAGTCTATGCCGTGGATGAATCCCGCCGGGCAGAGCTCGCCCGCAATATCGCCGGGGGCATGGCCGAAGTTGATGGTCTGGTGGATATCGATACCACTCTGGAGTCGCCAACAAGACAATGGGAGGTGGTAGTAGACCGGGACCGCGCTGCGCGGCTGGGAGTTTCCCAGTCCCAGGTCGTCAGTGCCCTGCAGACCGCTCTCGTTGGAACCAGCGTCAGCTTCCTGCACGATGAGCACGCCAAGTATCCCGTGCCGATCCGGGTGATCCTGGGAGAGGGCGACAAGGCCCAGCCATCGGTGCTGCTGTCGCTGAAGGTGCGCAGCCGCTCCGGAAAGCTGGTTCCGCTGGCGAGCATTGCGGAGGTGCGGGAAGCGGACTGGATGGGCGCGATCTACCACAAGGACCTGCTGCCGGTGACCTATGTGACCGCAGACATGGCCGGAGATATCGATTCGCCCCTGTATGGCATGTTTGACATGGTGGATCGCCTCAAGCAGCAGGAAGGGGCGCCGGAGCAATACTTTATTGATCAGCCTCCGCTGCCGGAAAAAGGCACTCTCAAATGGGACGGTGAGTGGCAGATTACTTACGAGACGTTCCGGGATATGGGTATGGCCTACAGCGTGGGTATATTCATGATTTTTGTGCTGCTGGTGGCGCAGTTCCGCTCCTATATCCTGCCCCTGGTCATTATGGCGCCCATCCCGCTGACGCTGATCGGCATCATGCCCGGCCATGCCCTGCTTGGCCGCGAATTCACCGCAACCAGCATGATCGGGATGATCGCCCTGGCCGGCATTATCGTGCGCAATTCCATCCTGCTGGTGGTGTTTATCCGGCAGCTGATCGAGGAGGGTGTCGAGCTGGACGAAGCTGTAACCCTGGCGGGGGCCGTGCGGATCAAACCTATAGCCCTGACCGCCATTTCAGCGATGGTGGGTGCTTACTTCATCCTGAATGATCCGATTTTCAACGGCCTGGCGATATCGCTGATTTTTGGTCTGGCCATGTCTACCCTGCTGACGGTTGTGGTGGTGCCATTGCTTTACTACACCCTGGCGCGTTGCCGGTGGGTGTGATCGGGATCGGGCCGACGCATCTTGCGGGGCCCGGATCCAAAACCGGGTTTGGGCTGTATAGTAGGAAGCCTGATTTCATGCAGGTTTACATACCCCGATCGGCCAGAGAAACATGACAAAACGAATAATTCCCCTTTTCATACTTGCCCTCGGTATTGGTGGCTTCATTCTGCTCAAAGCAACCCGCCCTGATCCGGAAACGGCCAGCGCCCGCGAGCGCAGCTGGCTGGTTGAGGTGATGACCGTGGAACCCGGCATCCACACACCGGTGCTGCCCCTGTATGGTCAGATTGTGGCACCGGAACAGACCACCATCGCCTCGCCTCTGGCAGGGCGGATTGGTAGCCGGCCGGTGCGGGAGGGGCAGCGCGTAAACGAGGGGCAGCTGCTGGTGGCCCTGGATGAGGCGGATGTGCAACCGTTGGTTGCCCAGGCCGAGGCAGATGTTGAGGACCTGCAGGCCCAATTGGCCGCGGAGCAGGTGCGCTATGCCAATGATCGCCAGGCGCTGGAAGGGGAGAAGGCGATTCTGGAAAACGCCCGGCGGCAGTTTGAAAGAACACAATCCCTGGTCAGCAGGGACCTGACCTCACAGGAAGCATTGGAGGCTGCCTCGGACGCGCTGGCACGTGCCCGCCTGACAGTCACCGCCCGCCAGCGGGCCGTGGACGAGCACCCTTCCCGGGTGCAAAGCCTTGAGGCCCGGCTCGCCAGGGCCCGGGCAGCACTGGCGTCGGTTCGTCGGGATGCCGAGAGAGCGACGGTTGCGGCGCCCTTCGATGGTATTGTGACAGACATTCAGGTCGCCGAAGGCGACCGGGTGTCCCAGAATGCCCGGCTGCTGTCGGTTTACCCGGACCAGGGGCTGGAACTACGGGCGCGGGTGCCCAGTGTGTTCCGCCAGGAGCTGCTGGATGCCCTGGGCTCCGGTGAGGAACTGCAAGCGATCGCCACCGATGGTCAGCACACTCTCAGCCTGACCCGCTTCGCAGGCACCAGTGATCCCGCGGGCACCGAAGCGATTCTGACTCTCCAGGGCGGTGCCGGGGGGCTGCGGCCGGGCGGTTTGCTTCCGGTTACACTGGAAAGGCCGCAACAGGCCAATGCCATTGCCATTCCCTACAGTGCCCTCTACGGCAGCGACAGCGTGTACCGGATGACCGATGATTCGCGTATGCAGCGGGTCACGGTCAAGCGCCTGGGAGAGGCAAGGGCTGCCAACGGTGAGCGCCATGTACTGGTGTCAGCTGAGGGCCTGGAAGCCGGTGATGCCCTGATTACGACCCATCTGCCCAATGCCATGAGCGGTCTGAAGGTGGAACTGGCAGGCGCCAGGGCGGAGGCCGGCGAATGAAGCGTCGCAAGGGTGTCATCGGTTTTTTTGTTCATCACCGGGTTGCGGCCAATCTGGTGATGCTGATGATGCTGCTCGGTGGCACTCTGGCGCTGACGCGGATGAACATCCAGTTCTTTCCCAACTTTGCCCTGGATATTGTCAGCGTGCGGGTGGTCTGGAGCGGGGCTTCGGCTGAGGACGTGGAGCAGGGCATCACCAACCCGCTGGAGCAGCGGTTGCGCAGTGTTCAGGGTCTGAAGAAAATGACCTCCACGTCTGCCCAGGGGGTTTCCTCGATCACCCTGGAATTCACCGAGAATACCAACCCCATCCAGGCACTGGACGATGTGCGCCAACAGGTGGACGAATTCACCAACCTGCCCGCCGAGGCGGAAGAGCCCCAGGTAACCCGGTTTGAGCGGTACGAACCTGTTGGCCGGTTGCTGGTGTACGGTGATATGGACCGTACGGAGCTGCGCCAGCTGGCCTACCGCTTCGAGGATGAGCTGCTTTCAAGGGGCATTGACCGGGTGTCCATTCGGGGGCTGCCGGAGCAACAGATCAGTATTGATGTGCCCGTTGAGCGCCTGGAAGCCTTGGGGTTGTCCCTGGACCAGATTGCCGAACGGGTAGGCTCGATCTCCCGGGACCTGCCGGCAGGCATGATGGGTCAGCAGGACGCCACCCGCGAGCTGAGGTCGGTGGAACAGCGTCGCAGCCCCCAGGCCTTTGAAACCATACCGGTGCTGAGTGGCGAGCGTATCCAGTTGCGACTGGGCGATATTGCCATTATTCGCCAGGAGGCACGGGAAAGTCAGGTAACGCTGACCCGCTCCGGTCATCCGGCGGTGGAGCTCCAGCTCCAGCGTGCCGAGGATGGCAACTCCCTGGATGCTGCGGGTGTGCTGGAGGCATGGCTGGCGGATACCCGGCCGGTGCTGCCACCGTCTGTCGAGCTGGAAGTCTACGATGAAACCTGGCAACTGCTGGACGACCGCATCTCCCTGTTGATCAAGAACGGCCTGGGCGGCCTGGTTCTGGTGATGATTCTGCTTTACCTCTTCCTGCCGGGACGGGTCGCGCTGTGGGTGGCCATTGGTATCCCTACGGCTTTTCTGGCGGCGCTGGCGGTGCTCTGGGGTATCGGTGGCTCCATCAACATGATCTCCCTGTTTGCACTCATCATGGCATTGGGGGTGATCGTGGACGATGCCATTGTGGTGGGGGAGGACGCCGACGCTCACGCGCGTATGGGAGAGGAGTCCATCTATGCCTCGGAAGGCGCGGCCAAACGCATGGTCTGGCCGGTGCTGGCGTCCTCACTCACCACGGTGGCTGCCTTCATGCCGCTGCTGGTGGTGGGAGGCGTGATCGGCAATATCCTGGGGGACATTCCCCTGGTCATGATCTGCGTGCTGATCGCCTCACTGCTGGAATGCTTTATCGTGCTGCCGGCTCACCTGCGCCATGCCTTCACCCCCGGTAAGCTGAAGAAATCAGCGCCGGGGCCGGTAGAGCGTGTGCGCAACCGGTTTGAAGCAGGTTTCGATCGTTTCCGCGAGGGGCCTTTCCGCAGGATTTCGCGTTATACCCTGCAGCACCGCGGCCTTACCCTGGCTACGGCGCTGGCGGTGGCTTTTCTGACGGTCGGACTGCTGGCCGGTGGCCGGCTGGGATTCAATTTCTTCCCCACCCCCGAGCCCTCGGTGCTCTATGCCAACGCCAGTTTTGTGGCGGGCACCAACCGGCAGACGGTATACGACTTTGTCGCTGAAATGCAGCAGGCCCTGAACGAAACCGAAGAGGATCTGGGCGGTGACCTTATCCTCCATGCGGTTGCCAACCATGGCACGACACAGGGTGCGGAGGGAACCACCAGAACCGGGGACGAGCTGGGTTCCATCATGGTGGAGCTGGTGCCCTCGGACCGCCGCCCGGTTCGCAATCCGGAATTCATCACCGCCTGGCGGGATCGCCTGAGTCGCCCCGCCGGCCTGGATAATCTCACTATTTCAGAGCGTCAGTCCGGCCCTCCCGGCAAGGATGTGAACGTGCGCCTGACTGGAGAGAGCGCCCTTGACCTCAAGAAAGCCGCGGAAACCCTCAACGAGTCCCTGCGTACCCTGCCCGGTGTACTGGACACCGAAGACGACATGCCCTGGGGTCGTGAGCAGCTGATCTACGAGGTCAGCGCCCACGGTGAAGCGCTGGGTCTGACCACGGAGGACCTCGGCCGCCAGTTGCGGGCTGCATTTGATGGCCGCATCGCCCAGATCTATCAGGACGGTCGCGATGAGGTGGAAGTGCGGGTGCAACTGCCCCGTGACCAGCGGGAAAGCATGGCGACCCTGTCGCGGCTGACCGTGCGGGTGCCGGACGGGCGCTTTGTACCACTTGCACAGGTGATGAATCTGGATCATCGCCAGGGCTTTCAGGCGTTGCGGCATGCGGAGGGGGATCTGGCAGTCGAGGTGACGGCCTCCCTGAATACCCGCATCAGCACCGCCGACCAGATCATTGCCAGCCTGCAGGAAAACGTACTGCCGGAACTGACCAGCCAGTATGGTTTGCGCTACAGTTTCGAGGGGCGGGCGGCCGACCAGCGGGAAACCATGGATGACATGAGAACCGGTCTGATCATTGGCCTGGGCCTGATGTATGTGGTGCTGGCCTGGGTGTTCGCTTCCTGGAGCATGCCGGTGATCGTGATGGCCATTATTCCCTTTGCGCTTGTAGGCGGGTTGATCGGCCACTGGTTAATGGGGCTGCAGCTCACCATACTTTCCCTGTTCGGCTTGTTCGGGCTGTCCGGCATTGTGGTAAACAACGCCATTATTCTGGTGGCCTTCTACAACCAGCAGCGGAAAAAGGGGCTGGGCATTACCGATGCCCTTAATGAAGCCGCGGTCCAGCGGGTGCGTGCGGTGTTGCTTACCTCCCTGACTACCATTGGTGGCCTGCTGCCGCTGCTGTTTGAAACGTCGCTGCAGGCCCAGTTCCTGATTCCCATGGCTACGTCCATTGCCTTTGGTCTGGGGCTGTCCACCCTGCTGGTACTGGCGGTAATCCCGGCGTTGCTGTCCTATCTGGAGCAGTTCCGCGAGTGGCGGGCCTACAGGCGTGGCGAGCAGCCTGAGCCCACGATTCAACGGAGCGTGTGATGTCGAGTGCAGTGTTGGTTGCCAGGGGATTAAGCAAGGATTTTACCAGCGGAGGGCAACGGGTGCCGGTGCTCAGTGGCCTGTCACTGTGTGTCCGCCCAGGCGAGTCCCTGGCCGTTGTCGGACGCTCCGGGTCTGGCAAGAGCACCCTGCTGAATCTGCTGTGTGGTCTGCAGGCGCCGAAGGAAGGACTCATCACGGTAGCCGGTGAGTCATTCAGGCGTCCGCGCAAATCGTCAGAGCGGTCTGACGACGATGCTCGCTGGGCGGAGCTGCGGCGACGTTCGATTGGTGTGGTTTTTCAGGAAGCGAACCTGATGCCGGCGCTGTCGCTGGTGGATAATGTTCGCCTGCGGGCACATCTGGCCGGCCACGCCACCGGTGGCGAACGGGGCTGGCTCGAACGCCTGGGCGTGGGCGCTGAAGCCGATCGCTACCCGGACCAGGTTTCCGGGGGCCAGGCCCAGCGCGCAGCCCTGGCGATGGTGTTTGCCATGGCGCCGGCGCTGATACTGGCGGATGAGCCCACCGGCAGCCTCGATCGCCATACCGCCGACGCCGTGGCGGACTGCCTGTTTGCCATGCAAGGGGACAGCGGCTGTGCCCTGGTACTTGCGACCCACGACAGCGAGCTGGCCGCCCGCTGCGATCATCTGCTCGACCTGAGTGCCCTGGACCCGGCCGGGACAGAATAGCCGATGATGCTGGTCCGCGCATTTATCAGCCATTACCGTCGCCATCCGCTGCAGCTGGCCGCGCTGGCGTTGATGATTGTGCTGGCCACCATGCTGTGGACGGGGGTCACGGTGCTGACCGACCAGGCCCGCACCAGCCTGTTCCAGAGTGAGCAGGCGGTGGCGACCCGTGTCCATGTGGTGCGCACTGACGCACAGCCGGTCGGTGTGGATGACTTTGCACAGTTGCGGATGGCCGGAGTGTGTGTCGCGCCCTGGCTGGAGATACAGCGCCCGCCCCCCGAAGGGCGGGTTATCGGTATCGATCCCCTGGCCATGGGTTGCTTCGGTGAGGCGGCTCCCGGCGGCAATGCGGGGGAACTCGACGGCGCTCCGTTTCTTGATATCAGCGAAGCGGCAAAGCTTGCCGATGATGGTTACGACAGCCGGCTCTATCTGCTGACCGCGAACGGCAGCGTGGTATTGCCCGAAGGCTACGCCCTGCGGGATTTTTCCCTGGGCCCGTCGACGGGAGAGCTGGCGGACAGTTTCCTGCTGAATCTGGATGCCCTCAGCCTGCTGGTGCTGCTGATCACCGGTCTTCTGGTGCGCAGTGTGCACCGCTTGGGCATTGCCCAGCGCCAGCAAAGCTTTGATCTGTTGTACCGTTTCGGAGTGCCGCGCGAGCGGGTGCGACAGTTTCTGGCGCTGGAGCTGGTAGTGCTTACCGGGATTTGCGTGCTGCCCGGACTGTGGCTGGGAGCGCAGCTTGCCGGGATGCTGGGTGGTGGGTTCGGGCAGGCTCTCGACAGCCTGTTTGATGTAACCGTCTACGCCGGCTCCGCAGAATCCCTGCCCTGGCAGGCTGCCGGCGTGATGGTGGTGCTCGTGCTGGCGGTTTGCCTGGTGGACTGGTTACTGCCGCGGCGCTGGCAGACTGCTGCGGTGTCCGCCAGGGGACGATTGCTCGCTGTTGCGGTTCTGCTTTTCGGGCTGGTGGGCGTGGCCCTTGCCCCCGGCCTGGGCTGGGTTTTTGTGGGCACAGCGCTGGTGTTCGCAGGCACCGGTTGGCTCACCCCGGGATTACTGGCGCTATTGGCGCGGTGGCTGTCCGATCGTACCGATGGAAAGGCCTCTGACCCGCTAACACGCTGGCGCCGCCGTGAACTGGCGGTGATGTTCAGTCATCTGGCGCTTCCGGTGGTTGCGCTGCAGTTTGCCATGGCAACCGTGCTGGCGGTACAGGCACTGGTGACAACGTTCGAGCAGACTTTCGACGAATGGCTGGCCCAGCGCCTGGAGGCGGAGTTCTATGTGGAGGTGCCCCGTGGGGCAGATGCCGGGCTGGCTGCGGAACATTTGCAGTCACTTGCAGGCATCGGAGCCTGGCACCGGGTCATCCGTGGCGAGGCACGGATGACAGTTGATAAAGGCGAAAGTGTGCCGGTGGACCTGTTTGCCCTGACACCCGTCAGTGATCTGGTTGCCGGCTGGACCCTCCTGGCCAGTATTGACCAGCCCTGGCGAGGCCTTGAACAGGGCGGTGTGATGCTCAACGAGCAGCTGGCCCGCCGCCGCCAGCTTGACGTCGGCGACAATCTGACAGTCACCATCGCAGACAGCGTTATCAGTGCTGATATTGTGGCCATCTATGCGGACTACGGACGCCCGGCGGGAGAGATTCTGGTTGCCGGGGGCGCACTGCCGGAAAGTTTCAGGGCCCGTTTCGAGAGCTTTTCGGTCAATCCCGGCGACCTGGATATGGCGGACATCCGCGAACAGCTGGCGGATGTCTGGAGCGTTCCGGAAGTGACCGTGAGGGATAACGCCAGCATTCGCGCCCTGGCCTCGCAGGTGTTTGGCCAGACCTTTCTGCTTACCCGCGCCATAAGCCTGCTGACACTGGTGCTGGCGGCAATCGCTTTGCTGATCATGGGGTGGGTGTTTTTTACAACCCGGGTCTGGTACTTCCGCTTGCTGGGCATCTGGGGCCTGCCAGCCAGAGCCATTCAGCGCCAGCTTCGCCGCCTGTCCGTTACTCTGACGTTGGCGGTCACCATGGCCGCCCTGCCGCTGGGTATCTGGCTCACCTGGGTGCTGGTCAGCCGCATTAATCCCCTGGCCTTCGGCTGGTCACTGCCCATGGATCTGTATCCCCTGTTCTGGATCGAGCTTGGCCTGGTGGCAGCCGTTACAGGGCTGGTGGTTGCGCACCTTATGCGCAGACAACTTGTGCAGCGTGCAGGGGAGGCGCAAGGGGAAACATGAGGATGCGTTTCGGCGTTATCGTACTGTTCGTGGCGGCTGCACTGGCCGGATGTTCGGATTCATCAACCCAGGGGGGCTTCGCCGGTCTGGCCCAGCAGGTAGGAGAGGTGGACGAGCGCACGTTTCTGCAGCCGCAGCCCGGCGACCGTCTGGTGTTCCCGAGAGACTGGGGCCCTCATCCGCAACACCGCATTGAATGGTGGTATCTGACTGCCAATCTGGAAACCCCGGACGGAAAGCTCCTGGGTTTGCAATGGACCCAGTTCCGCCAGGCCCTGCAACCCCGACCTCTTGACAGGGAACCACCCGATCCGGAAACCTGGCCCCTGGAGGCAGCCTGGATGGCCCATGGTGCGGTGTCGTTCGAGGGCGAGCACTGGTTTACCGAGAAACTGGCCCGGGGCGATATGGGCCACGCCGGCGCCACCGCAGAACCCTTCCGGGTATGGCTGGACGACTGGCGGCTGCAAGCGGTGCCGGGTTCGGACGAGTGGCGACTGCAGGTGGCCGGGGAGGACTGGCGCTATGATCTGCGGCTGGCTAACACCGGGGGTATAGTCGCGCACGGGGATGAGGGTTTCAGTGCCAAGTCTGCCAGTGGTGAGGGCTCCATGTATTTCAGTCTGGTGGACCTGAAGATTGAAGGAACGGTAACCCTCGGGGATAAAACCCTGGAGGTGTCTGGCACGGGCTGGTTCGACCGCGAGTGGAGCAGCCAGTTTCTCAAGGCCGGCCAGCAGGGCTGGGACTGGTTTGCCCTGCATCTGGAGACTGGTGACAAGCTGATGGCGTTTCAACTGCGGGAAGATGACAGCGCTTTCCTGTCTGGCAGCTGGATCAACCCGCAGAGGGACGTCGAATCAGTGACGGGTGATGAGTTAACCCTGACTCCGGCCAGGTGGCGCGAGACGCAGGACGGTCGGGTGCCGGAGGAATGGCGCCTGAAGATTCCGGCGCAGGACGTGGATCTGACCATCAAGGCGCCGCCAGGGGATTACTGGAACAGCGGGCTCTACCCGTATTGGGAAAGCCCGGTATCCGTCACGGGCTCACACGAGGGTGTGGGCTATATGGAACTGACCGGCTACGGCCCTTAGGAGGCGGCGCGGATTTATCAGCGGATGACCGGCGGCTTTAGACCGCTGACCAGCTCCTGGATGCCCTGGTGCCATTGCTGGCGGAGTTGGTGAAAGTAATCATTGTGCTCTTCCACCCGATCAATGAAACAGGGCTTCAGTTCATTATTGCGGTAGATGGCCACATCCAGCGGCATGCCGACCGACAGATTGCTCTTCATGGTGGAATCGAAGGAAATCAGGGCGCACTGGTAAGCCCGCTCCAGGGAAGACTGGTAGTTCACCACCCGGTCCAGGATGGGCTTGCCGTACTTGGATTCGCCAATCTGGAAGTAGGGGGTTTCCGGGGTGGCCTCGATGAAGTTGCCTTCCGGATAGATGTTGAACAACCGCGCCTCTTCGCCGCGGATCTGGCCGCCCAGGATCAGCGAACAGCTGAAGTCCACGTGGTTGACCTTGCCTTCCGGGTTGTCACGATGGATGACTTCGCGAATGGTCTTGCCGACGATCTCCGCGGTCTCGAACATGGAAGCCGTGGAGAAAACGTTGGGTACCTCGGAACCGGCGCGCTTTTCCAGCAGACTGATCACGCTCTGGCTGGTGGCCAGGTTGCCGGCAGACAGAATCACCAGTTCCCGCTCTCCCGGCTGCTCAAACACATGCATCTTGCGGAAGGTCGAGATCTGATCAAAGCCCGCGTTGGTGCGGGAATCGGACGCGAACACCATGCCATCGGCCAGCCGCATCGCCACACAATAAGTCATCGGGCTACCCTCGGGTGATTCAGAATTCGCCCAGTTTAAACCTTTCACCGCAGAAAACATGGTGTGATGTGTCGATTTTGCAAAGCTTTTTGTTACTGGCCTTCACCCGCCATGGTGACCCAGGCGCGGGTGTGCAGGCTCTCCATACCGCCGCCACTGCGGATGCCCCTTACCGGCGCAGCATCCCGGTAATCGAGCCCGGTCGCCAGTTTGATGTGGCTTTCCGCTACATTGAGCAGGTTCACCACATCAAAGGTATGCCAGTTACGGCCCAGCCAAGCCTCTGCCCAGGCATGGGTGGCCAGGTGGTCGTCGCTGAAGGTATGGATATAGCCGCTGACATATCGCACCGGAACCCCGATGTGGCGGCAGCAGGAGATGAAAACATGGGTATGGTCCTGACACACGCCGGCTTTCTGCTGAAAGGCTTCAGCGGCGGTATGGGTCACGGTGGTGACGCCGGGGAGGAACTGAATGTGCTCCAGGATGCGGTTCATCATCCGCACCAGGCTGCGTTTGTTGGGAGAGAACTGGCTGGCAAACGTCTTGATGGCCTTGTCGGCTTCAGTCAGTGGGGTGTGGCGCAGAAACACCTCCGGAGGAAAAGGTGAATCATCCCTTGTCAGCGGTTTGCCAGTGAGGTCAACCACGCCTTCCGCGGTCAGGGTGATTTTCGAGACCGTCTTGTCCATGGTCATTACCGTGACCTGGTTGCCGAAACCGTCAATCATCTGGCTGGTCTCTCCCGGTGCACTCAGGTGCCATTCCAGTATTCGCTGTTGTGGCGTGTTACGGGGCGTCAGGCGCAGGTACTGGATGCTGTTGTGCATCGGCGCATCGTAGGTATAGGTCGTGTCATGGCGGATGTTCAGCTTCATTGTTTCCACCCCATGTAGTCTTTCTGGATCTGGCCGGAAATGCGCTGAATGCGATCGAGGAAGTCGGTCAGATATTCATGCAGGCCGCGCTCTTCAATGTATTCCCGGTCGCCGTAGTGGATGTTCGCGTACAGGCTGGAGGCCAGGCGCCTGGCTCTGCGGGCATCACCGCTTTCAATCTGCTCCAGCAGGCTGGCGATTTCCTGCAGGCAGGCACGGAGTGAGCGCGGAACATCCGGCTTCAGAATCAGCAGTTCCGCTACGTTCATGGGCTCGATGTTGTGGCCGTAGGTATGCTGGTAGGCCTCGAAGGCGGCCAGTGAGTGCAGCAGCGCGGTCCACTCAAAGAACGATTGCGTGGGGTGGCCTTCCAGGGATTTGGTGGCCATGTGATGGCGGATATCCAGAACCCTTGCGGTGGTATCGGCGCGTTCAATAAAAGTGCCCAGCCGCAGGAAGTGAAAGGCATCGTTACGCAGCAGCGTGCCGTAGGCGGCGCCACGAAACACGTGGGAGCGTTCCCGGGTCCAGTCAAACACCCGGCTGGCGTTGGATTCGGTAACGCCGGTATGGCGCAGTTCCTTCAGCTCCATCCAGGCCAGGTTGATGCTTTCCCACACGTCCGCGGACAGGTTGCCCCGAACGTGCAGGGCATTGTCCCGTGCGCTGCGTATGACGCTGAAGACGCTGGCGGGGTGACGGTCGTCCAGGACCAGAAAGTCGATCAGGTTCTGGGGGGTGATGTCATTGTAGAGTTCGTCGAACACTTCCCGGGTGCCGGTTACCAGCAGAGGCACGGACAGCTGCTCTTCCCGGTCTTCCGGCACATCGATCAGTGCCATGGTGAGGCTGACGTCCAGCAGACGGGCCTGGGTCTCGGCGCGCTCCAGGTAGCGTGCCATCCAGAACAGACTTGATGCGGCGCGGCTCAGCATGCGTCGCCCTCCAGTACCCAGGTGTCCTTGGTGCCACCGCCCTGTGACGAGTTCACCACCAGTGATCCTGCTTTCAAAGCGACCCGTGTCAGGCCACCGGGCACCATCTGTACCTTTTTGCCGGAAAGCACAAAAGGCCGCAGGTCCAGGTGCCGGGGTGCCACGCCCTCATCCACAAAGGTGGGGCAGGTGGAGAGGCTCAGTGTGGGCTGGGCGATGTAGTTGTCGGGGCGGGCTTTCAGCAGAGTGCGGAAGTGGCTGAGCTCCTTCTTGCTGGCCTTGGGGCCAATCAGCATGCCGTATCCGCCGGCGCCCTGGGTTTCCTTGACCACCAGTTCCGGCAAATGGTCGAGCACGTACTGCAGGTCCCTGGGTTTGCGGCACTGCCAGGTGGGCACGTTTTTCAGAATGGGTTCCTCGCCGAGGTAGAAACGGATCATGTCGGGGACGTAGGGGTAGATGGATTTGTCATCCGCCACCCCGGTGCCCATGGCATTGGCCAGCACCACGTTACCGCTGCGGTAGGCCGCATAAAGCCCGGGTACGCCCAGCATGGAATCCGGGTTGCCGGCGAGGGGATCGAGGAAGTCATCGTCAATCCGCCGGTAAATCACGTCTACCTGCTGGGGGCCGATGGTGGTCTTCATGAAGACCTTGTTCTGGCGAATGAACAGGTCGGCGCCCTCCACCAGTTCAATGCCCATCTGGCGTGCCAGGAAGGCATGCTCGAAATAGGCACTGTTGAAGCGTCCGGGGGTAAGCACCACCACCGTGGGGTTGGGCTTCAGTGAAGCGGCGCGGAGGGTCTCTCCCAGCAGGGCCGGGTAGTGCTCCACCGGCGCCACCGGCGCCTGGGCAAACAGTTCTGGGAACAGGCGCATCATCATGCGGCGGTTTTCCAGCATGTAGGACACGCCGCTGGGGCAGCGCAGGTTGTCTTCGAGAACGTAGAAATCGCCGTCGTTATGGCGGATCAGGTCGATGCCGGCAATGTGGGAATATAGGTTCCGGGGCAGTTTCAGGTTCTGCATGCCGGGCTGGTACTGGGGGTTGGCGAATACCTGCTCGGCATTGATCACCCCCGCGCGGATAATATCGAAGTCGTGGTAGATATCGAACAGGAAGCGGTTCAGGGCCTGAACCCGCTGCCGCAGCCCGGCCTGCATCCGTTGCCAGTCGGAGGCGGAAATCACGCGGGGAATCAGGTCAAATGGAATCAGGCGGTCGGCGCCCTGGTCTTCGCCATACACGTTAAAGGTGATGCCCAGGCGCTGGAACAGAACGTCTGCCTCGCGGCGTTTCTCCGCCAGCAGGTCCTCGTCGGACTTGATCAGCCAGTCTTCCAGCATCCGGCAACTGGGCCGTACCCGGTTATCTTCGTCGAACAGCTCGTCGTAAATACCCTCGGGCGGGGTTTGTATCAGCATAACCATGACCCTCTCCTGAACACGCCCTCCACCGGATGTGAAAAGTCGATATCCAGCCATTCCCAGTGGAAAGGAATAGCAAAAGCCAGGCCACTCTGGCGGTGGGAGCCATGTCTGTTGTCAGAGCGGGCTTTTTAAGCAAAGGTCAGGAGTGGGAAAGTGTCAACACATCCCGTTCGTGCTGCTAAATGGTGCATTTTTTCTATGCGCACCACGGTAGTGCAACTACCACTGCAGGTCGCTACCGGCAGGTTCGATGGGTCTCGGGGATTCTGGCGAGGCGGAAAGTCCGGGACCCGGGCTGATAAGCTCCCGTAAGCGGATTTCCTGTTCCTGGATGGGGCCGGACAGATCAATGATGATTTCCACCCGGCGGTTCTTGGCGCGGTTTTCCGGTGAGGTGTTTGGCACCCGCGGGTCGGTGGATGCCAGGCCGGTAACAGCAAGCCGCCCTGCATCGAGCTGGCCCTCAGCCAACAGCACATTGGCAACCGACGCCGCACGGGCCGCAGACAGGTCCCAGTTGCTGTAGAACCTCTGGGTACGTATGGGAACATCGTCGGTGTGACCTTCGATGGTGAGGTCCCCGGGTATCCCCGCCAGGATGGCGGCCATTTCCAGTAACAGGCCTTCAAATTCCCAGGTCAGCTCGGCGGAACCCGAGGGGAAAGCGCCTTTCTCCTCTATACGGATCACGATCCGTTGCTGGTCCTCACGGACATTCACCCGCCCGTCGGCGATGGCCGGTTCCAGGACCGACCGGACCTGCTCAAGGGTATTCTGCATTTGCTCCTGAACAGCCGTTTCCACGGCGACATCGGTTGGGCTGTTCAGGGTCTCCAGTTCCGGCTGTGTGTCCGTGGTGCTCTGCCTGACTTCGTTGACGACTGTCGGTTCCGGTGGGGCCGGGGAGAACTTGTCAAATATCGGGCTGGTGCCCTGGGGAATTTCAAGAGCCGGGACGTCCCGCTGAACACCAAAGGCTTTCGACATTTCACCGGCGATCTGCTTGAACTTCTGTGCGTCGATCTCGGAAAAGGACAGCAGCAGAACGAAAAAACACATCAGCAGTGACATCAGGTCAGCGAAAGTGACCACCCAGCCCGGTATACCCGGCTTCTCCTCTTCCGGCAATTCGTCCATGGCCTAGCCGCCTGCCATTTCGGCTTCGGCGTTTTTTTCCCGTTCCTTCGGTGTCAGGTAGCTCGACAGCATCTGCTCAATGATCCGCGGGTTGGTGCCTTCCTGAACAGCCACCAGAGCATCGATGTAAAGCGACTGCAGGCGGGCTTCTTCGGTCATTCGCAGGGACAGCTTATCGGCGATGGGCGTTGCAATCATGGTGGCGATCATGGCGCCGTAGAGTGTGGTGAGCAGTGCCACCGCCATGGCGGGCCCGATGGATTTCGGGTCCTCCATGTTGGACAGCATCTGCACCAGGCCGATGAGCGTGCCAATCATGCCCATGGCCGGGGCGACGTCTGCCATTGCGGTAAACACCTTGGCCCCAGAGCGGTTATGGTCCAGGGTCAGCAACCGCTCCTTGGACAGCAACTGTTTGATGGTGGTCGCGTTCTGGCCGTCGACCAGCATCTGTATCCCCTTGGCAAGAAACGGGGAACCCACTTCCCGGTCTTCCAGGCCAAGCACTCCCTCCTTGCGCGCGATATTGGCCACATCGATCAGTTCTTCAATGCTTTTACGGGTATCTGGCAGGCGAAACTTGAAGGCCCGGGCCGCCACCCTGAAAGCACCGAAAAACTGGTTGAAGCTGAACTTCGCCAGCACCACAAGCAGCGTGCCTCCGACAACAATCAGGATCGAGGGCGGGTTGATGAATACATCAGGGGAAACGCCGAGGATGACAGCAGAAGCAATAAGAAGAATGGCCCCTACGAGACCAATCAGGGTGGCAAAATCCACGCGAACTCCAAATGGTATAGACGGTATTGAGGGCGCCGAAAGATTAACGGCAGTCCACAATTTAATCAATCACCATTGGTAAGCGTTTGTGACTCTGTTCGATAATCTTTCCAGGCGGCGTAGCGGAGCAGGTCAGATTCCACAAAGGCCAGGCAGGCGGCGACCACGCCGGCATCGTCGAGAAAGCCAACACCCAGCAGAATGTCCGGAATCAGGTCCAGCGGGTTGAGCACATAGATCAGGGCGCCGGCAATGGCCGCGATACTCCTCCAGGGCACTTCCCGGTAGTTGCCCTGCCAATAATCCTGCAGCATGGAAAACATCAGGCGGATGTCGGTGCTGAAACGCTTCAGTTTGCCGCTTTTCCTGACCCTGTCCTCGATGACCTGCTGACGGTCGAGCAGGTCGGCCACATCATCGCGCTGGACCCTGTCGGCCTCGGTATTCAACTGTTCGTTTGCCTTGCGATCGCTGAACGTTGCCATTGGCTATTACCTGTAGTGAAGTTCCTTACTCCTGCCATGATCCATCAAGCCTCCGCCAAAGCCAAGGGGTTTGCGTGGGGTTTCCGGATCGTGGTTATACTGAGAGCATGGCTGATTTCATCAAACACAATTCCACGTCTTTTCCAGAAGCCCTGTTGTGCGAAGCCAGGGGCCTTGAGGTGTTGGCAGATACTCTCAAAACCGCCGGTGTCACGGAGCTGCGTGTTCCACCTGTGAATGCCGTTTCCGAGCAGGAACTCGTTATGCCTCGCATCGAGGCCGGACCCGCAAGCAAGGCGGCCATGGCAATGCTGGGTGAAGGGCTCGCCCGCATGCATGCTGTTCGTCAGCCCCACTACGGCTTTGATGGCAATAACATGATCGGGCTGTCACCCCAGAAGAATCGACTGTCGGACAACTGGGGCGCCTTTTTCCTCGAAGACCGCCTAAGTGTGCAGGTTGGCATGATACGGAACCGACAGGTCCGGGCGGAGTTTGACGCTGTGCTAGGAGGCAAGGGCACGGCTCTGACAGGTTTCCTGAACGAGCACTGCGACCACCCCAGCCTGCTTCATGGTGATCTCTGGTCGGGCAATGTGCTGTTCGATAACGCCGGCCCCTGGCTGATTGACCCTGCCGTCTACTTTGGTGACCGAGAGGCAGATATCGCCATGACCGAGCTGTTCGGGGGCTTTTCAGGGGAGTTCTACGCAGCCTATGATCGGGTTTATCCGCGGACCGACGCCTACGTCACCAAGCGGGCTATCTATAACCTCTATCATACCCTCAACCATTACAACCTGTTTGGCGCAGGCTATCTCGATGCCTGTAGGCGCAACCTCAGCGTGATCGAGGGGCTGTGATTTACTGATGTTTATACTGGGTGGGGCAGTAACCCCGGGAAACCCCGGCGGGGCGAAGTGCCCGGTGTTTGGTCCGGCGACCGCTGACCCGTTTGCGCCAGAGCCTGAAACTGCGCGGTTTCAGTTCCCGGCGCATCAGCTGAATCACGTCTTTCTCCGGCAAACCGTAGAGGGCCTCGATGGCTTCGAATGGCGTGCGGTCTTCCCAGGCCATTTCGATGATGCGGGAGCGATCCGGTTCCGTGAAGTTCACCACCACGCCTTACCCCACATTTCCGGGTTGGCCCAGTTGTCGGGGTTGTTCCAGGCGCGTTTGTGGTTGTAGCTGTCGATGTTATAGGTGTAGAGGGTTAGCGGGCTGTTTTCGTCTCCCAGCTCCGCCTGGCGACGGAAACCCAGCCCGATGAAGTCGGTAAATGCCCACTGCGGACTGGCGGGCACGACCACGGCAATCTGATGGGTACCGTAATTGCGAAGCTGGCCCAGCAGGATTTCCCCTTGCTCATGGCTCAGGTGCTCCAGGGTGTCGGTGATCAGCGCAAGATCCTGGGTCTGAGGCAGCGGAAAGGCGTCGTTGGGGGAATCGCTGTCCAGTGTTGTCATGGCAGAATCGCCGTGGTGCTGGCACCAGTGATCACCCACCTCGCCGGCCACCTGGCCGCAGACCACCAGAGTGCCGGGCTGGCAGGTATCGATAATGCGGGCAAGGGCTTGCTGGGGTGTGGGCATGGTCAAGGGTATCCTCACGGGATTGAATAGCCAGTATCACACTGGCCAGTCGGCGGCATCAACCAGGTGCAGACCAACCGGCTGGGCCGCATTACCCCGCCAGCGTTGTATGAACTCGCCATCCGGGTCGAATTGTCGGGCCTGCTTTTCCAGATTGAAATGCCGCGGGCCTTTGGGGTCGGCGCCAACACCGGCCTGGTACTGCCAGTTGCCATAGTTACTGGCGACATCGTAGTCCACCAGTTGCTCTTCGAACCAGGCAGCGCCGTAACGCCAGTCCAGCTCCAGTTCGTTCACCAGGCAGCTGGCGACAATCTGCCGGCTGCGGTTGCTGATGTACCCGGTTTCCCGCAACTGGTTCATGGCTGCGTTCACCAGCGGGTACTCCGTGCTGCCGGCGCACCACGCCTTGAACCGGTGAGGGTAGAAGGAGGCTGAGCGCTTTTTCTGCTGAACTCCGTCGCGGCGAAACAGATCGGGGCCATGCTTCAGGGCATACCAGTAGAAATACTCCCGCCACAGCAGTTCGAACCACAGCCAGTAGGTGGATTCGTTTTTAACATGCTTCCCCTCGTACTCGCTGATGGACTCGGCCACTTCGCGGGCAGACAGGGAGCCGTTTGCCAGCCAGGGGGAAAGACGGGAAGACGCCTCGGGCTCATCCAGGGCGTTGCGGGTTTCCTTATAGGAATCGATGCGGTGATTCACAAACAGGTAATCGTTGAGACGAGCCAGTCCGGCGGACTCGCCGCCCCTGAACCAGACCGGCTGCCGCGGCTCCGGAATCGCCGGGCATTCCCCGCGATTGTCTTCCGGGTAGCCGGGGGCCGGCGGTAGCGCTGTGAGCGTGCGAATACGCAGGCGCTCGGCGTTTCGCTCACCGTATGATTCAACCACTTTACGGAAGCGGGAGAAGGTATCCGGCAGTTCCTCCAGCGGCATCGGAAGCGAGCCTTCGGTGAACAGGCTCAGGGTCTCGAACTGCTGGAAAACCGTCTTTGGCAACTTCTCTTTTATGGCATTCCACTGCTCGCCTTCCCGGGTGCCCGGCTGGCGCGATCGAATGATACGACCGATCCGGTGACTATGCACCAGTTCCGGAATCACCGTTTCCGGCTCGCCAAAGGCAATATGCAACCGCTGCCCCAGTGGCCTCAGGCTGCGCTCAAGGGCCATCAGGCTTTGCCAGAGAAAGCGCCAGCGATGGTCTCCCATGGTTTTGCACTGGAATGGACCCGGCGAAAACCAGCGTGGATCCACCACGTACACGCACAGCAACATGTCTGACTTTGAGGCGGCTAACAGGGCGGGGTTGTCGTGCAGCCGTAGATCACGGGTAAACCAGTAAAGTGTATGCAACCTGAAACTCCGTTGTTTTGACGACCATGTAAAACTTACGTTTTATAGCGGATATAGTTTTGCATGGCCGTCAGAAACTGACACTTTCACCCGGTAAGCCGCAACCGGCTCAGTACTACAGCTCCTGGGCAGTCGGCCGCAGGATGATTTCGTTGATATCAACGTCCGCAGGCTGTTCGATGGCGTAAACGATAGCCCTGGCCACGGCGTCCGAGTCAATTGCCACCTCGTAGAGATCGTCCGCCGCCTTCTTGGCGTCGGGATCGGTGATGGTACTGGTCAGTTCGGTAGCGATCGCGCCAGGCGAAATGTTGGTGCTGCGGATTTCATCACCGGCTTCCATGCGCAGGCCTTCGGAGAGTGCTTTCACCGCGTATTTGGTTGCGCAGTAGACGGCGGCCCCCGGAAACACCTTGTGGCCGGCAACGGATGACAGGTTGATCACGTGCCCGCTGTGCTGCTCGCGCATGGTGGGTAGCACAGCGGCGATGCCGTACATGACGCCCTTGATGTTGACGTCCACCATCTGTTCCCACTCATCGACTTTCAGTGCGTCCAGCGGTGCCAGTGGCATAAGGCCGGCATTGTTGATCAGCACATCAATCCTGCCGAAGGTGTCTTTTGCGACAGCGGCCAGAGCTTCCACCTGTTTGCGCTCGGTGACATCAGTTGTTTGCCACGTCACCTCGGCTCCTTGGGCTTTCAGCTCCTCGGTGAGGGCTTTCAGGCGGTCCTCACGGCGGGCGCCGAGTACCAGCTTTGCGCCCCTGCCTGCCAGGCGGCGTGCGGTGGCTTCACCGAGGCCACTGCTGGCGCCGGTGATGATCACAACTTTCTGGTTAATCGGATCGTTGGTGTTGCTCATGGAATTACTCCTGGTTGAGTGCATTGGTTGAATCAGGCGCTGGTTTCGAGCTCTTTCAGCGTCGGGTAATCGGTATAGCCACGCTCATCGCCGCCATAGAAGGTGCTGTCATCCCATTCGTTCAGTTCGGCATGCTGGCGGAAGCGCTCCGGCAGGTCCGGGTTGGCGATAAACGGACGGCCAAAGGTCACCAGGTCGCAACGTCCACGACTGATGCGCTTGCGGGCTTCTTCCGCGGTATAGGCGCCATTGCCGATATAGGTGCCCTTGAATCCGGCCTGGATGGCATCGATGACTTCTTCGGGACGGCCATTGGCGTGGTTGCCCTGGAAAGAATCCTCAACCACCTCGATATAGGCAATGCCCAGATCGTTCAGGTGTTTGGCGAATTCGCCAAAGGTTGCCACGGGATCTTCGTCATACATGGCGTTGAAGCTGCCTGTCGGGCTGACTCGGACGCCAACTTTGTCCTTGCCCCAGACATCGACTACCGCCTCTATCACCATCAAAGGAAGACGCATCCGGTTTTCCAGCGAACCGCCAAACTCATCGTTACGCTGGTTGCTGCCACTCTTGAGAAACTGGTCCAGTAGATAGCCATTGGCGGCGTGGACTTCAACGCCATCGAACCCTGCCTCTCTGGCATTGAGCGCACCCTGACGGAACTGCTCGACAATATCCGTCATCTCCTCCGTTTCCAGCGCTCGTGGTTCGGGTATATCCACCATGCCTGAATCGGCGCTGATGAACGTCTTGGCACCTTCAGGCCTGATGGCGGACGGTGCCACCGGCTTCTTGCCGTCCGGTTGCAGGGCGGTGTGGGAAATACGACCCACATGCCACAGCTGGGCATGGATTCGCCCACCGGCCATGTGCACGGCACCCGTGACTTTGCGCCAGCCTTCAACCTGCTCCGGTGAATGGATCCCGGGTGTGAATGCATAGCCCTTGCCCTGCGGTGACACCTGGGTGGCTTCGCTGATAATCAGGCCGGCACTGGCACGCTGCTGGTAATACTGCGCATTCATGTCAGTGGGTACATCGCCGGGCTGGCCGGCACGGGCACGGGTCAACGGTGACATAAGCACGCGATTGGGCAGTGTCAGTGAGCCGAGTTCGTGGGGTTGAAACAGTGCATCGTTTACGTTGTTCATTAATTGCTCTCCTTGAGAATTAAATTGATTTAATTAGACCAGTCTACTAGACGGTAACGAAAAAAATAGTCGGCGATACTTATTGGGTACCAAGACACTGGTGGAAGAAAACTCGCACGAACCGCTCCATGGGCTCGGTGGATTTCAGCACTTTGGCCCTCAGGATAGCGCCTTCCCACCCGGACAGAAGGAAACTTGCAACATCAGCAGGGTTGACGGACTCATCCACATCCCCCGCCTGTCGCGCTTCCTCGATACAGCGTTCAAAACGCTTTTCCCAGCCCTTGAATACCGTATCCAGGCGTTGGCGAAAGGTTTCATTCTGGCCAGCCAGTTCCTGGCCGAGGTTGCCGATTAGGCAACCGCGGGTAAACTCGCAGCTGGCCATGGTTTCCAGTCCGCTATTGAAATAGGCGTGAAGACGATCCACGCAGGGGCGGCTGGTGTCGTTGAGAATCTGATCAAGCCTGGCATCGTACTCCTGGGTGAAGGCGTCGATGACAGCCAACCCGAAGTCGTTCTTACTGCTAAAGTAATGGTAGAACGACCCTTTGGGAACGCCGGCAGTTGTCAGCACGGCGTTGATACCGGTGGCACCAAAGCCTTTCTGGCCGATCAGATCCGCCCCGGTGTTGATGATGTGATTGCGTGTGTCGTTCGATGTCATGGTTGTTATATTAGACCGGTCGTCTACAATGCGTCAAACACGTAAAACCCGAGACATTAAATCCAGAACTGTTTTCAAGGAGTCTGCCAGTGATTAAATCCCGTGCTGCGGTCGCATTTGCCCCCAATAAACCGCTGGAGATCGTCGAAGTAGACGTTGCTCCGCCCCAGAAAGGGGAGGTGCTGGTGCGGATCGTCGCCACCGGTGTGTGTCATACCGATGCCTATACCCTTTCCGGTGCCGATTCCGAAGGTAATTTCCCCGCCATCCTGGGCCACGAGGGCGGCGGTATAGTCGAAGCTGTTGGCGAGGGCGTGAACTCCCTGGAAGTTGGCGACCACGTGATTCCCCTTTACACGGCCGAATGCGGCAAATGCAAATTCTGCACCTCCGGCAAGACCAATCTGTGTGGTGCCGTGCGTGAAACCCAAGGCAGGGGGGTGATGCCGGATGGAACCTCCCGCTTCTCCTACAAGGGTGAGCCCATTTACCACTACATGGGCTGCTCCACTTTCTCGGAATATACGGTTCTGCCGGAAGTGTCCCTGGCAAAAATTCCCAAAGAAGCACCTCTGGAAAAAGTGTGCCTGCTGGGCTGTGGCGTTACTACCGGCATTGGCGCGGTATTGAATACCGCACAAGTGGAAGAGGGTGCGACCGTAGCTGTCTTCGGCCTCGGAGGAATCGGCCTGGCCGCGATTATCGGTGCCACCATGGCCAAGGCCAGCCGCATTATCGCCATCGACATCAACCCCGGAAAATTCGACATCGCCAAGCAGCTGGGTGCCACCGATGTCGTCAATCCCAAGGATTACGACAAGCCGATCCAGGAAGTCATCATTGAAATGACCGATGGCGGTGTCGACTATTCCTTCGAGTGCATCGGCAACGTGGACGTGATGCGCTCAGCCCTCGAGTGCTGCCACAAGGGCTGGGGCGAATCCATCATCATCGGTGTTGCCGGCGCAGGCGAGGAAATCCGCACCCGTCCGTTCCAGCTGGTGACCGGACGGGTCTGGAAGGGATCTGCCTTCGGCGGCGTCAAGGGCAGGACGGAACTGCCGGGTTACGTGGAAAAGGCCGAGAAAGGGGATATCCCGCTGGATGTGTTCATCACCCACAATATGCCGCTGGAGGATATCAACGAGGCTTTCGAGCTGATGCATGAGGGCAAGAGTATCCGCTCGGTCATTCACTTCTAGCTGTCTGAACGGGCCCCTGCCGGCAGGGGCCCGGGAGAAAATGATCATGTCCGCCGACCGTTCCTTTCGCTTCCGTTTCCGCGTCCGCTACGGCGAATGCGACGCCCAGAGTGTTGTCTTCAATGCCCGCTATGCGGACTACGTGGATATTTCCGTCAACGAATACATCCGTACCCTGTTCGGGGACTACCAGAACCTGCTCGACCAGGACCTGGACATCCAGGTAGTGAGTCTGGCCATGAATTACCGGGCGCCGGCGCGCTTTGATGATGTGCTGGAGGCGAGGGTAAAGGCGGGACGCATTGGCAATACCTCGTTCACCGTTCACCTGGAATTCTACCGCTATGGAGATGGTCAGCTGGTGGCGGAGGCGGATATCACTTACGTGCTGATCCGGCCATCGGAAATGGCGAAGACCGCAATACCGGCTTCTTTACGGGAAATACTGGAAGCAGGAGCACCCGGCGTGCTGCTTAGCCACGCCGGGGAATAACGGCAGCAGTCAGGAAGGCATTCAGCCTTCCTGAAGCGTCTGCACCACTGCCTTGGCCGCGCCTTCGGAGGAGGCGGGGTTCTGACCCGTAATCAGTTTGCCGTCCACCACGATGTGGGGAGCCCAGTCGTCACCCTTGGAGTAGGTGGCGGTGTTTTGCTTCAGCATGTCTTCCAGCAGGAAGGGCACAACATTGGTCAGGCCTGCGGCTTCCTCTTCGCTGTTGCTGAAACCGGTCACTTCGCGGCCGCCGACAAGGTTCTGTCCCGGCTTGATTTCCACATTCTTGAAGACGGCCGGCGCATGGCAGACGGCCCCGATAACCTTGTCCTGTTCATAGGCTGTCTTGATCAGGGCAACGGACTTGTCATCGTTGACCAGATCCCACAGGGGCCCGTGGCCACCGGGATAGAACAGGGCGTCGTAATCGTTCATGTCCACATCCGCCAGTTTTTTGGTACTGGCAAGGGATTCCCTGGCGTGGGCGTCCTGCTCGAAGCGGCGAGTGGATTCGGTCAGTGCATCGTCTGTTTCACTGTTGGGATCAACCGGTGGCTGGCCGCCTTTCGGCGAGGCGATGGTGATGTCGGCACCAGCGTCCTTGAACACATAATAGGGAGCGGTGAATTCCTCAAGCCAGAAGCCGGTTTTATGGCCGGTGTCTCCCATCTGATCGTGCGAGGTAAGAACCATCAGTACTTTCATGCAATCTATCCTTTTACGTTCTGAATGGATTCGATGTCACTGCCTGTTACTTTGTTTATTGCGGTGGATCTCTGGTAAATCAACCGCTGGTACCGAATGATGATCGCCGATGAAGAGCCAGATCCTGTGGATCCGACCTGCTGCCTGTTACCGGTACTTCCTGCAACGATCAACGTACTATTATCGAGTCCACTTCAAGTCCGACTTAGTCAGTCGGGATAAGGCTTTACAATGACACCGGATCACAATGATTTGTGGTTCCTGCCTCTGGGGGGAACCGGCGAGATCGGCATGAATCTCAACCTTTATGGTCACGATGGTCGCTGGCTGATGGTGGACTGCGGCGTGACCTTCCCCAGGCCGGGGCGGATTGCGGCCGATGGTTCGGTTCATCATCCTGGCGAACCGCCCGTGCAGATGGCAGACCCTGCTTTCATTGCCGACCGCCGTGACCAGCTGGCCGGCCTGGTGATAACCCACGCCCACGAAGATCATATTGGTGCCGTGCCTTACCTCTGGCCGTTACTGCAATGCCCGGTTTATACCAGCCGTTTCACCGCCGAAATCCTGCGCCGCAAACTGGCGGAGTTTGACCTGCTCCACCGGGTGCCGATCCACGTTGTTGACGTCGGGAATCGCCGGATGATCGGGCCGTTCGAGGTGGAATGGTTGGCGCTCACCCACTCCATCCCCGATCCGAACGCACTGATGATTCGCACGGGCATTGGCAATATCTTTCACAGTGGTGACTGGAAACTGGATGACCGACCGCTGGTTGGCCATGGCTATTCAAAAAAGACGTTCACCGATCTGGCCGACGAAGGCGTGGATGCCATGGTATGCGATTCCACCAATGCGACGGTGCCGGGCCATTCGGTGTCCGAGGCTGCGCTGCATCACGGGTTGCTGAAAACGGTTGCGGCTGCCAAGGGCCGTGTTGTGGTCACTTGCTTTGGCAGTAATATTGCCCGTTTGCACACCCTGGCCGCGATCGCCAGGGAGACCGGGCGTTACATGGGCCTGCTTGGCCGTTCCCTGATCAACATGAGTGGCGCGGCAAAATCCGCGGGATTATGGGATGCCGCCGATCAGTTGATTAATCCTTCCCATATTGGCTATCTGCCCCGGAGTGAAGTGCTGGCGGTGGCAACGGGAAGCCAGGGCGAACCCCGCACCGCGCTGCGTCGCCTGGCTAGTGGCAACCACCCGGACTTCGAGCTGGAGGCCGGGGATACGGTTATCTTCAGCGCAAGGGCCATCCCCGGAAACGAAGAGGCCATTGGCGCTCTGATCAGCAGCCTCCAAACCCTGGGGGTCGCGGTGATCACCGCCGAGGATGCGGAGTTACCGATACACGCCTCCGGCCATCCGGCGCAGGAAGAGCTTGCATTAATGTATCGCTGGGTAAGGCCTTCGGTTGCCATACCTGTTCACGGTGAAGCCGAACATATGAAAACCCAGGGGACCATTGCCAAGGCAAACGGAGTGCCCCGCACTCTGGTTGGCCGCAATGGCGATCTTTTCATGATCCGGCCGGTGCCGGGGATTCGCCGCCAGATTACGGAAACCGGACGCCTGGGTTGGGACAAACAGGCGCTTGTGCGGGTTGAGTAACCGGGCGCTGGCTGCAGCGAAATCCTAGGATTTCGTGGTCACCGGTCGCTCGGAACCCTGTCCCGCTCTTCCCTGTGCGGGCGCAGCCGTCGATGATTTCAGGGCCCGCCAGGCATTGAAAATGTGGCTGGGTGAACCGGCTATTTGAATGGCATTTTTGCTCATCATCAATCCTCTTCCTGCCGGGCAGAACTCTGCCGGGGACGCTTTTGGAGTCAACGTTACTGAGCATAGCAATGCAGATTTCAAATGCAAATGAATCTCATTAAAATTTGAGAAAGGTCAACAAAATCCGATAGTCGTTCGCAGACTAACTGTATAAACTCGTTCTGATTCAAGCCTATTGACAGACATCAGGAGACAGTCACCCCATGGCAATCTGGACCCGCAATATCCCTTCCCTTGAACAAATGGCCGAGGCCAGCAGGAACACAGCCGTCGCCACGATGGGTATCGAATACGTGGAAGTCGGTGATGACTATCTGATTGGCCGCATCCCGGTGGACGAGCGTACTGTTCAGCCGTTTGGCATTCTTCATGGCGGGTCATCGGTGGTGCTGGCGGAAACGCTGGGCAGCATGGCAGCCAACTACTGCCTGCGTGAGGAAGGCCAGATTGCGGTAGGGCTGGATATCAACGCCAACCACATTCGTTCAGTGACCAAGGGCTGGGTGTATGGTACGGCGCGCCCCGTTCATATTGGTGGCACCACACAGGTGTGGGAGATACGGCTGGAAAACGAGGAAGGCAAGCTGACCTGTATTTCAAGGCTTACCATGGCCGTGATCAACCGGGGCTGATATCTCGGGGGCCTGGCGATTGAAAAATCCCATTGGCATCGGCACAGCTCATCCGTGCCGTAGACGTTTCACGGCTGGTTCACCTTGTTGATCAAGTAGGTGACTTTCCGTTTTGCAATGGAGGAGGAAGCCCTCGATCAGGAAGTCGGTGTCTTCCCACGGTCGATGAGACGAATCACATGCATCCCGATCTGCAAGTGGGATAGGGGAATGTCAGTCTCTACAATATCTTCGTGGGCCAGTGGCATAATACAGGGTCTCTAAACCGGGAATTTCATGCTGAACAGGTTGTGATCTGATCAGGCTTTGATCATCAGGACTGAAGCATGGTGTTAATGGTTTTAGCGTAGCAAAGGCATCGCAGCCATGTCGCATCTGGCTCCGTATTCCTGAGTATTGAGGGCGTCGCTATGAACAAAGCGAATGTTGGCATCCCCCTCTGGTGGCTGGCCATGGCCGCCGCACTGATACCGATGGTTACCATTCACGTTACCTTTACGGTGTCAGTGCTGGAGGGTCATATCTCCTGGTGTATTCCCTACTGGGACAGCTGTACCAGTATCAGCCGCACCGGCCGCTACGGCACCAGTTACTTTATTTTTAAAGGCACCATGCTGCCAGCGGCGCTATTGGGGATCCTGTTCTGGTTCCTTAACAGCCGCTGGTTACTGCAACTGGGCGCTACCAGCCGCGGCCGGCCCTGGATACCATGGCTGGGGTTGGTGGCCTGTGTATCCCTGGCGGCCTACACCCTCGCGCTTGGCCATGAGGGAGACGGTTTCAACCTGACCCGTCGCATCGGTGTGGTGCTGTATTTCTCACTCACTTACATAGCGCAGTTGCTGATCAGCTCGGCTCTGCGGGAACACCCACGATGGCATAGCAGTGGCAAGCGCCTGTTATGGCTATGTGAGCTGGCACTGGCGGTGGGCATACTCTCGGTCATCCTGACGGCGGTGGTGCCGGATATCTACAGCCAGATGGACGATGCCTTCGAGTGGGTGCTGGCATTTCTGATCAACCTGCATGCCATCTGGATCGCCGTATTGTGGAAGCAGAGCCGCTTCCGCGCGCGTTTATGGGCGGAATAGCAGGGTTTACAGTGACATCATCACAGGGGCAGGGCTCCTAAAACTGTTAAACTGAAAGTTTTATGGCCCGGATAATCTCAGCAAGGACCCTCAGATGGTTTCAGATGTCACCCCGGAACTTTGTCCCTGCGGTAGCGGCAAATCGTTCAGTGCCTGCTGCCAGCCTTACCATCACGGCCAGCCGGCACCCACTCCCGAACATCTCATGCGCTCGCGTTTCAGCGCCTTCGTTCTGGGCCTGTCTGATTACCTGATCACCACATGGCATTCCAGCACCCGACCCCGAACGCTGGATCTGAATGGCTCACCTGACTGGACCTCGCTACACATAGTATCGTCTGGTGAGGCGGTCAACGACGGCACCGTTCACTTCCGCGCCCTTTATCGCGTAGCCGGCGGCTGGGGCTATCTGGAAGAACAATCCACGTTCCTCAGGGAGGACGGTCGCTGGTACTATCTCAGCGGTGATACCCGTGAAGGCGTCCTTAAACCGGGCAGGAATGACTCCTGCCCCTGTGGCAGCGGTAAAAAATACAAAGCCTGCTGCCGCTGACCCGTGGGTGGTTACTCGAAAGACGGCAGGTCCGGCTGCACAACGGCTTTGCCCGCTTCTTGCCAGGCATCGAAACCACCGGCGATGGATGTCACGTGCAGGTAACCCATTTCTTTGAGTGCTTTTGCACTGAGTGCCGCACGGCCTGATGTTTTGCAGTAACACACGATGTTCAGGTCACGGTTTTCCAGGGCAGGATCGTTGGTAAACTTGAACTCCAGCATGCCCCGGGAAATATTGACCGCTCCGGGTATGTGGCCGGCGCGGTATTCGTCCGGGTCACGGACATCGACCAGCATATCGGCTTTGTTAATCGCATCGTCTGCCTGCTCCAGCGGAACTTCGCGGATATCCTGCTTTGCCTGTTCAACAAGATCATGAGCGGTTTTCATGGTGTGTCTCCAGAGCGTTGAAGTAATACACCGAGAGTAAGGCATTTGGCGGGCAGGCGTCACCAGCGGTGTGCTAAATTGACGCATCAGACAATGAGGAAGCTATGAAAACCGCCGCACCCGAAGCCACCAGAGGCGTTCTATACGGTCTGTCCGCCTACACCATCTGGGGCTGTTTCCCCTTGTACTTTGCCCTGTTCGCGGGGGTGCCCTCCTATGAAGTGCTGATTCATCGGGTGATCTGGTCCTGCGTTTTCCTGGCTATCGTGGTGACTGTTCTAAAGCGCTGGCGTCCGATCAAAGCAGCCTTGGCACGCCCCGGAAAGCTCGGCTTCGTATTGGGATGCGCGGTGTTTATTGCCCTGAACTGGGGTGTCTACATCTACGCCGTGGAAACACGCCACGTGCTCCAGGCCAGCCTGGGCTATTTCCTCACCCCCCTGGTGAATGTGGGCCTGGGTATGCTGGTGTTGCGGGAGACTATTTCGCGTCTGCAGGTTGTGGCGGTTGCGCTGGCAACCATCGCAATTCTCTACCAGTTTTTCCTGCTGGGCCTGGTACCCTGGATTACCCTGGTGCTGGCCTTCAGCTTTGGCACCTACGGACTGCTGCGCAAGCAGGTTGAGCTGGACGGTCTCTCGGGCCTGTTCGTGGAAACTCTGCTGCTGTTACCGGTGGGGCTGTTGGCTCTGGGATGGCTGGGATCTGCCGGCCAGTCCCACTTCAGCGATAGCGCAACCATCACCGTATTGCTGATCTCCAGCGGCATTGTCACCGCCATCCCGCTGCTGTTTTTTGCCGGTGCCGCCCGCCGTTTACGCCTGGCCACCGTGGGTTTTCTGATGTACATCAACCCCACGCTCCAGTTCTTTATTGCGCTGTTTGTATTTGATGAAGCGATGAGCGGGCAAAAGCTGCTCAGCTTTGTGATGATCTGGATAGCGCTGGCGCTTTATTCCTGGTCCGCCTGGGCCGGGCGGGAACGCTCCGTGTAGTCAAGACCCCGGCGGTGTCAGATCCCGCAGGTGCCACAGGCATACTTCCTGTCATAGCGTTTGTCTGCCCAGTTGCCGTAAATACGCGCTGCCAGGGGATAAATGACCGGCCAGAGCAGTGGCCTGAAAAAGAAACCCAGGCGGGTGTGGGACCAGGCGCGGACATTGGCGGGCAGTCCCACCACCCAGTCGCCGTCGCCGGTCAGCAGATGCAGCCTGCGTAGCAGTGCCTCCCGGTCGGGCAGCGTTTCATTGCGGTTTTCCTCGGCATGGATATCGGCAAAGGTGAGGTTGCCACGCTGAAGTTTTCTCAGGGTAGTGATTTCCTTTGCACACAAAGGGCACTTGCCGTCATAGAACAGGGTGTCCATCAATATCTCCAATAGTCAGGATTTCGTCCCGGACGCTGGACTTTTCTGATTCGAGGTCCTGTATCAGGCTGTTCAGGCCGGCCACGGATTCCAGCATATCGGGCTCGGTGGCAATGCTGTCGCGGAACCTTGCCAGCATACTCAACTGCACGTGCAAGTCCTGGAAATCACCGAACTTCTGTTGCCGATATTTCAGTTGCCTGAGCATTTCACCAAATGCCGGCTTGTCCAGCTCGGCCAGGTAACGTATGCGTTTCAGCCGTTTCCTCAGGCGGTGGAAGTCTTCGTCCGGCGCCTGCTCGCTGAGCTGCTGAGCCAGGATGTCGTACTGCTTTATACGCTTGTCCAGCGCCTTACGGATGTCTCCGCTGGTCAGTTTGCGGGTTATTTTTTTGAAGTGACGGGAAGATATGAGCTGGTGCCAACGCTCCATATCCCTGCGGTATTTTTTACCGGTCAGTCGCTTGGCCAGTGCCTGTTGCTCTGCGTCCGCCAGGTTGGCGAAATAGCTTCTGGCGCCGGAGCTGACCAGCGCTACCCCGGCGCCTTCCCGTAACTGCCACTGCTCAAGATCCGCCAGGAAAACATGAAGGTCTCTCAGCTCGCTGGTGGCCTGGGCGTGTTTCTTCAGGGTTTTCGACGCCTTGCGCAGCTCCGTGTCACTGTGGATCTCACTGATGGATTCGGCGATAGCGCGGCTGCGCCGGATGGCAATGCGATACTGGTGCAGGAACTCATCGTCAAAGCCGCGGATTACGCCGGTCTCAAGATCGCGCATGCGCTGGTACTGGTGCTGGAGTGCCTCGGGAATGTGACGGGTAAGGGGCGTGTCTTTGCTGCCGGGGACCTTTTTACGGTTGCGGTTGAACTGTTCATAGCTGACATCTCTGGGTGTGAGGAACTGCTCCAGCCGGCCCTTGTGCCGTGCCAGCTTGTGCCAGTGTTTCACCGGCAGCGCAATCTGCATGACAGCGGCGGTGGGGAAGCTTTCCGGTCCCTGTTTTAACAGATAGTCCGCCAGTTCCTCCAGGGCAGGGTTGTGGCCAATCAGAGTGATACTGTCCTCATCCTCCCTGGCTCGCAGCCAGTCGATCAATGTCCTGTAGTTGAAGGTATAGAGAGCAGGGTCCACCTGCGTGTTCTGGCGCAGGTCCTCTGGTATCAGGCCATCCAGGGTCTGTCGCGCCCGGGCGGCATCGCTGCAGAATATCGGGCCGTTGAGCACTCCTGCAGCGCGCACCACCTTGCTCATGGGGGCAAGCTGTTTCAGCCCGCGATGGTTCAGTGGGCGCGCGTGGTCACGGAGGCTGTCGTCGGCCCAGCTGGATTTGCCATGTCGGATCAGATACAGGTATTTCATCAGCGCTTTCGCCTTCAGTTCAAGTCCGGTTCAAGTCATTCCACGACCGGCCGATAGCAGTGTAAATGATATTCGCCAGGAGTATGGCAGGTTGGAGTGGGCCTGTTTCCAGGATGCTTTTTGCCTGTTTACCTGCGTTTTACAAACTGGAACACAACCTTGCGCGCCAATGTGGATAATTGCGCCGGGTATCCAATATTTCATGGAGTAATCACAGATGACATTACTGAGCCGGCTAAGCATACGTTCCCGTCTTTTGCTGGGTGTACTGATCCCGGTAGTCATTACGGCGGTAGCCCTTGCCTGGACTACAGTCGCTCAGATTAAAAGTGGCGGTGAAGCTGAGCTCGAGCGCCTGGAAGCCAGCTTGCTTGAGGCGCGCAAAGAAGGCTTGAGGAACCTGGTGGATGCCGCCCGTTCCGTGGTCCTCGAAGCCAAGAACAATCCGCAGCTATCCGACGCCGAAGCCCGTGAACAGGCAAGGAACCGTTTGCGCGCCATCAGCTTTGAGGGCGGCAACTATGTGTTTGCCTATGCCCGCGATCTGCAGAACCTGGCCTACGCACCGGATCCTTCCCGGGAAGGCCCCACAACCAATCCCGACGTGCAAAAGCTGGTTCGCTCGCTGTTCGATGCGGCAGAGAGTGCGGGGTTCTTTGGTTACGACTGGCCCAATCCCGAATCCGGCGAGCTGGAGCCAAAAGTGTCTTACTCAACCCTCATTCCGGGCTGGGACTGGATGATCGGCGCCGGTGTCTATGTCACCGACATCGAGAGGGTAGTGGCTGCGGCCCGGGCTGACATTGAAGAGGAGACTGCTCAGGCTCTGGGCTATATGGTTCTTGAAGCCGCAGTGATTGTGATAATAGCGGTGCTTATCGGTATTTTTGTCGGTCGTACCGTCACCAACCCGCTGAACCGGGTTAGCGCACTGATGAAAGACATCGCCGAGGGTGAGGGCGACCTTCGCAAGCGCCTGCCTGACGAGGGCAACGATGAACTGGCGGAACTGGGTCGTCGCTTCAACGCCTTTGTGGTGAAAATCCAGGACACCATCCGGGAAGTTGGCGCCACGACCGATCAGGTGGCCTCCGCTGCTGAAGAGCTGAGTCGCGTTGCCACGGAAACCCGGGCATCGGTCCAGGAGCAGGGCTCCGAGACCGACCAGATTGCCTCGGCCATTAATGAAATGGCTGCGACCATCCAGCAGATTTCCGGTAATGCCAACTCGGTGGAGAGTGCGGCATCGGATGCCGACAAGTTGGCGCGGGATGGCGGTGAGACCATTGCCAATGCCCAGTCTTCCGTCAACCAGTTGTCGGAAGAAATTGACGCAAGTTCTACCCGCATCAGTAATCTGGCCGAGAAAACCGATGAGATCACCCAGGTGCTGGACGTAATCCACGCGGTGACGGATCAGACCAACCTGCTGGCATTGAACGCCGCGATCGAGGCAGCCCGGGCCGGCGAGCACGGTCGTGGCTTCTCGGTGGTTGCAGACGAAGTGCGCCAGCTGGCGAAACGCAGTGCCGAATCCGCTGACCAGATTCGTGGCATGATTGATGGCTTCGTGACCGAGTCCCGGGCCGCCGTTGAGCGGATGGATGCCTCCCGTACCCGGTCCACCGAGACCGTCGAGCGCATCAACCACGCCACGGATGCCCTGCGCACTATTGAGAAGTCCGTGGGCCACATTCACGATCAGGTTACCCAGATAGCGACTGCCGCTGAGCAGCAAAGCCAGGTGGCTGAGGAAATCAACCAGAACGTGGTGCGCATCGTGGACGCGGCGCAGCGAAGCGATACCGGTGTCACCCAGACCAACGAAGCCAGCCATGAGCTCGCAAGACTGGGTGAGAGCCTGCGTGATCTGGTAGGGCAGTTCAAGGTATAGATCCGTTACCGCCGGCCGGTTGACGATTGGCGTCAGCCGGCCGGCACGCTATGATGTGGGCCTTCTGATCCAACTCCAATAACAATGGAAACGGGCTCGCTTATGAACATTCTCAAAACCTTCCTGTTCACGCTGGTTCTGTCGCTGGCAAGCACCTCGCTGGCTGCGCAGGAAACCTATACCATCCGCCTGGCCGAAACCTGGGGGCCTAACTCCCCGATTCTGGGTGAAACGCCCCGCAACATGGCCGCCATGGCAGAGAAAATGTCCGGTGGGCGCCTGAAGTTCCGCATCGATTCGTCCAACAAGCACAAGGCGCCATTCGGCATCTTCGACATGGTGAAAGCGGGCCAGTACGACATGGGGCACACCGCGTCCTATTACTACAAAGGCTCGATTCCCAACGCCATGTACTTCACCACCGTGCCTTTCGGAATGATTGCGCCGGAGCAGTACGCCTGGTTTTACTACGGCGACGGCATGGAGCTGATGCAAAAGGTCTACCGGCCCCATGGCCTGCTGTCATTCCCGGGCGGCAACACCGGTAACCAGATGGGCGGCTGGTTCCGCGAAGAAATCGAGAGCGTGGAGGATCTTCAGGGTCTGAAAATGCGCACGCCTGGCTTTGCGGGTGAAGTCATGGCCGAGGTCGGTGTCGCTGTGACCAATATCCCGCCGGGCGAGCTCTACAGCGCGCTGGAAAGGGGCACGATCGACGCTCTGGAATGGGTAGGTCCCGCGCTTGACTTCCAGATGGGCTTTCACCAGATTGCGAAATACTACTATTCCGGCTGGCAGGAACCGGGTGCGGAAGTACAGTTCCTGATCAACGAGAAAACCTGGAACAAGCTGCCCGCCGAGTTGCAGGAAATCCTGCGGGTTGCCATGCGCACCGCCGCCTACGACATGTATATCCAGAGCACCCACGCAAGTGGCGTGGCCTGGGATCGCATGAAGGAAGACTATCCGGATGTTACCCACAAGACGTTCCCGCCGGAGGTAATCGAAGCGCTGCGCGAGGCGACGGAAAAGCTGCTGGCGGAAGAGGCGCAGAGGGATGAACTGGCCAGGGAGATCATCACCTCCCAGCAGGACTACCTGAAACAGGTTCGCCAGTGGACCAACATTTCTGACAAGGCCTATCTCAACAGCGTTTCGAGTGAATGAAAAAGACCCTGCTTTCCCTGAAGAACGTCTCCAAGGCGTTCGCCGGCAAGACCGTGCTGGACTCGCTGGACCTGGATATCCTCGACGGCGAGTTCATCACCCTGCTGGGCCCCTCGGGTTGCGGTAAAACCACCCTGTTGCGCCTGATGGCGGGTTTCGAGCAGCCTGACGTCGGGTCGGTGACCCTCTCCGGCCACGACATTACCCACACGCCCCCTGAGTACCGTCCCCTCAATACCGTGTTCCAGAACTACGCCCTGTTTCCCCATATGTCGGTGTACGATAACGTCGCCTATGGCCTGAAAATGGAAAAGCGGCCCAAAGGAGAGATTCGCCAGCGGGTGGATGAGGTGCTGGCGATGGTCCAGCTACAGGACTTTGCCCGGCGCAAGCCTCACCAGCTGTCGGGCGGCCAGCAGCAACGGGTGGCCATCGCCCGGGCAGTGGTCAAGCGGCCGCAGCTGCTTTTGCTGGACGAGCCCCTGTCTGCCCTCGACTACAAGTTGCGCCGTACCATGCAGGTGGAGCTGAAGCGCCTGCAGCGGGAATTGGGTATCACCTTCGTGTTTGTCACCCACGACCAGGAAGAAGCCCTGTCAATGTCGGACCGGGTGGTGGTGCTGAAAGAGGGTGAGGTCCAGCAGCTGGGCACGCCCCGGGAAATCTACGAGCGGCCTGCCAATCTCTTCACCGCGCGCTTCGTGGGCGAAACCAACCTGTTTCCCGGTTATCTGGATTCCGTGGCCGCGGATACCATCACCGTGGACATTCTGGGCGTAAGCCGCAAGCTGCAGAAACCGGCATTCGCTGTGCGTAACGGAGAACAGGTCAATGTGTTGCTGCGCCCGGAAGACATTCGCGTGCTTGCTCCCGAGGATGAACACGGTCTGCCCGGGAAAATTGTGGAGCGCAACTACAAGGGCAGCACACTGGACTCGGTGATTCACCTGGAGGATGGCACCGAGGTGCTGGCCAGTGAGTTCTTTGACGAGGACGATCCCACCTTCGACTACAAACTGGGAGAACCGGTGCGGGTCAGCTGGGTGGATGGCTGGGAGTGGCTATTGCCGGTAGAGCTGGAGCCGGTGGCTGAAGAGGCGGAAGGGCTGGTCGCGGATGCATAGAGTGTTACAGCAGCCCTTCAAAACCGCGGTACTGGTGCTGGTCTGGGGCTGGCTGCTATTTCTGGTGCTCACCCCCAATCTGCTGGTGGTGGGCGCCAGCGTGATGACCCGGGATCCGGGCACCTTTATCTCGCTACCGCTGAACCTCGATGCCTACCGGCAACTGTTCGACCCCCTGTACCTTGATGTGTTTCTCCATTCGCTCTATATGGCGGCGATGACGACGCTGGTGTGCCTGCTGATTGGCTATCCCTTTGCCTGGTCGCTGTCAAAGGTCGGCAAGCAACGGCAGCTGTTGCTGATCTTCCTGCTGATCGTACCTTTCTGGACCAATTCCCTGGTGCGCACCTACGCGCTCAAGCTGATCCTGGCCACCAACGGTTTGCTCAACAGTGCCCTGATGCCGCTCGGGCTGATCGATGAGCCCCTGAAGCTGCTTTACACCGAAGGTGCCGTGATCATCGGGCTGGTTTACCTGTTGCTGCCTTTCATGATCCTGCCGCTGTATTCGGTGTTCGAGGACCTCCGTCAGGAGTTGCTGCTGGCCTCCCACGATCTTGGCGCGGGGCGGCTGTCGACGTTCATCCATGTCATCGTGCCACTGACCCTTCCCGGAGTTCTTGCCGGCGTGATGCTGGTGCTGCTGCCGGCCATGGGGCTGTTTTTTGTGCCGGATATTCTCGGCGGCTCCAGAAACCTGCTGGTGGGCAACGTCATCAAGAACCAGTTCCTGGATGCCCGCAACTGGCCCTTTGGTGCTGCCGCCAGCATTGTGCTGACCGTGACCATGGCGTTTCTGATGTTCGCCCACCGGCTCAGTAAACGGCGTCTTGGTGAGGAGGGCGGTTGATGACCCGCTGGTTGCCCCGTACTTATCTGGCTCTGGTTTACCTGCTGGTCTACCTGCCCATTCTGGTGCTGGTGGTGTTCTCGTTCAATGAATCCCGCACGGGATACAGCTGGGAAGGGTTGAGCCTGCGCTGGTATGAGTCACTGTTCAATAACCGGGCCATGGTGGGCGCTATGTGGAACTCCCTCTGGCTGGCGCTTTCGGCGGCTACGGTCTCCACTGTGATTGGCGGGCTGACGGCCCTGGCCCTGCACCGCTATCGGTTTCGTGGCAAGAAACTGCTCAATGGCATGCTGTTCGTGGTAATGATGTCGCCGGAGATTGTGCTGGCCATCTCCCTTCTTGCGCTGTTCCTGCTGGTGGGTTTGCAGCTGGGCTATGTGTCCCTGTTACTGGCCCATGTGACCTTTTGCCTGCCGTTCGTGGTGATTACGGTGATGGCACGGCTGAGCGGCTTTGATGATAGCCTGCCGGAAGCCGCGCGGGATCTTGGCGCCTCCGATTTCACCATGACCCGCACGGTACTGATTCCGGTGATCATGCCGGCGTTACTGGCAGGCTGGCTGTTAGGGTTTACACTGTCCCTCGATGATGTGGTGGTCAGTACGTTTGTCAGTGGCCCCAGTTACGAGATCCTGCCCCTGCGTATCTATTCCATGGTACGGGTGGGCCTGAAACCCGAGGTGAATGCCCTGGGCACACTGTTGCTGGTGTTCTCACTGGTTATGCTGATGTTGTCTCAATGGATTCTGATAAGGAGCAAACGATGAAGAAGCTGGTACTGGCCGGTCTGCTGGCCGTGGGATTGACAGGCTGCAGTTCCGAGGAACCGCAGGTTCTCAATCTCTATAACTGGTCTGAATACATGCCCCAGACTGTCCTCGACCGATTTACCGAGGAAACCGGCATAGCGGTGGTCTACACCACTTATGATAGCAACGAATCCATGTATGCCAAGCTGAAACTGCTGGACGAAAGCGCCGCCTACGATCTGGCGGTGCCCTCAACCTATTACGTCAGCAAGATGCGCCAGGAAGATCTGCTGATGCCCATTGACCGTGGCGAGATCGAGGGTTTCGACGAGCTGGATCCGGAGCTCACCAACCTGGACATTGATCCTGACAACCAGTACAGCATCCCCTATCTCTGGGGTACTACCGGCCTCGCCGTGGATACCTCCGACGTTGAGGGCGAGCCGGTGAAAGCCTGGAGCAATCTCTGGGACGAGCGCTTCGAGGGCCGGGTGATGCTGACCAACGACATGCGTGAAGTCTTCCACGTGGGTCTGCTGGTTCTGGGCTATTCCGGCAACAGCACCGACCCCGAGGAGATTGAGGCGGCGTACGAAAAGCTGGCTGAACTGATGCCGTCGGTTCGTACCTTCAATTCCGATGCACCCCGCATGCCCTATCTGGAAGGGGAAACCGACGTGGGTATGATCTGGAACGGCGAAGCCGTCATGGGAAAAGAGATCATGCCCAGCCTGGAATACGTCTATCCGGAGGAAGGTATCATCGCCTGGCTGGACAGCTTCGTGATTCCGAAGAATGCCAAGAATCCGGAAGCCGCGCACAAGTTCATCAGCTTTGTGCTGCAGCCTGAGATTTCGGCACTGATCAGCGAAGAGATTGGCTACGCGACACCGAATCTGGCGGCGCGCGAACTTCTGCCGGAGGAGGTGGCGAACAACCGGGCCAGCTATCCGACAGCCACGGACATGATCAATGCCGAATTCCAGGCCGACATCGGCGACGAGGCCCTGCAGGTCTATGCGAAATATTGGGAAATGCTCAAGTCCGGGCAGTAACCTCCTGTTGCCGGCAACTTGCCCCGGTATCAGATCCCCGGGGCGATAAAATCCGGTGCAATGCCGGACTGTGCAATGCAGTCCGGAGTAACAGTCTTAAGATCCAAACGTCAAAGCTTGTGTCTATCACCTTTTTGCAAGAGTTTAATGGTAACGGTGTTCTATAATGTGGACTGTATCCCAAAGCGACAGGCACCACACTGTATGCAGATGCTGCCCCTCTTGAAGGTTGGAAGCCTGACTTTCCTCATCACCATCCTGAGCTTTTGTCTGTCGCAAGCGGCTTTTGCAGCGGTTGATATCGATGAGGGCTGGGAGTACCGATGGGGAGACTCACCGTTTTCAGAGGATGATGTTCCCCAATGGACCCGGGCCGACGATCCGGAGCAGTGGCAGGCCATCGGATTTCCCTCCAACCCGCCAGATAGGGAGGGGCGGGACCAGATCTGGTACCGGGTTACCCTGCCCGACGGCCAATGGCAGGAACCGGTCCTCTACATCTTCAGCGTGGACCTCATAGTTCAGGTATGGCTGGACGGCGAGAACATCTACCAGTACGGCACTTTTGACGACCAGGGCAGGGGCCGGTTCGAAGGCTGGCCATGGCATGCCGTTCCCTTGCCAGAGGATTTCGGCGGCAAGCAGGTCTACTTCCGCATCTTCTCGGATTACACGGACATCGGTTTGTGGGGGGAAGTGTCCATCATGAACCGGCCTGATCTCACCCTGTTTATCCTGGAAAACTCCCTGGAAGCGCTGGTTATCGCAGGGTTTTCCGCACTGATTGCGTTGCTGTCACTGATATTTGCCCTGCTCCAGAACGAGAAAAAGAGCTTTGGCAGCATCGCACTGTTTTCCCTGTCGTCGGCGGTGCTGTTGCTCTCTGAGAGCCAGGCAAGCCAGCTGCTTTGGGACGCTCCGTTAGTCTGGGATTATCTGGCGGCTGGTTCCTACTACCTGTTGCCGGTGGCCATGGCGCTGCTGCTGGAACAGTGGTTCAGTAATCACCACCCCTGGCTGATCAATCTGGTCTGGAAAATACACCTGGTCTATGCGGTCGGGGCCATCGGCTTGGCGTTAACGGGGGTTGTCGACCTGTCTTCCACATTCCCCCCGTTCGACGCCCTGCTTCTGGTCTCTCTGGTTACCATCGCCATGGTTGTGATCCGGCGGTTCCGCCAGTTGCTCATTGAGCAACAGGTTATACTCGGCGCTTATGGCATCTTCTGCAGCCTGCTGGTGGCGGATATGGCCGTGGCCCACGGGTTTCTGCCGTGGTGGCGGGTGCCTGTCAGCTGGGGTACGCTGGTCTTTTCACTGGCCGTGGTGCTGATCTCACTGTGGCACTACGCTCGCACCCAGCAGGCGCTACACCAGCTGAACCTGTCACTTGAGCAGCAGGTTGGCGAACGAACCGAAAAGGCGGAGGCGCTGGCCCGTCTTGAGCAGGCGCGGGTTCGTCTGCTCACCTTCGAGAATGAAAAAACCCGTGTTCTCAATGACATCATCGCGGAATTGCAGGATTGCATTACCCTGAACCAGACATTTTCTGTGCTGGCACGACGGCTTCCTGACTTGTGTAGTCCGCTTAAAGGAAAGCTCTACCAGAGAGTGGATGATGGCAGGGCCTTTGCGCTACTGACCCGCTGGGGCTACGCCGGAGAGCCGGAAGCACCCGCCCGGATTGAAACTCCCGATGGCCCGCCTCCACAGAATCTTATTCCGACCCTCCATAGCGCCGGCGGTGGTGAATCCGGTCAGTGGGACGGGGGCATCGATAACTCTCTGTGCCTGTGGATCAGCATCCAGTCGGCCAGCGAGGGGCAGATAGTCATGGCGGTGCTGTTCGTTGAGGTGCCGGAAGAGTTCGCCCGGGAAAGCACAGATTACGGCGCGGCGAGGCTTTTTCAGGCACTGAGCCAAGGTGTCCAGAAAATCGGTATCGCACTTTCAAACATCGGTCTGCGGGAGGAACTTCACAAATATTCCTATGAAGACGGGCTTACCGGCCTGAAGAACCGCCGTTATTTTGACCAGCTGCTTGAGCACGAATCCGCCGTGGCCCTGCGCAGTGATCAGCCATTGTCCCTGCTGATCGTGGATATCGATCACTTCAAACAGTTCAATGACAGCCATGGCCACGAGGCCGGCGACTCGGCGCTTAAAGCTGTGGCCGGCATGCTGGCCAGGCACTTCCGCGATAGCGATGTGGTGTGCCGCTTTGGTGGTGAGGAGTTTGTCATCATCATGGCAGGCTCCAGCGCCAACGCCGCCTATGACAAGGCCATGGAGCTGGCCAGAGCCATTCGGTCAATGCCGATAGAACACGGCGCCACCAATCTGGGCCGGGTTACCATTTCGGTTGGGGTGGCAAGCTGGCCCGAGTGCAGCGAATCCCCGGAAAACCTGCTGGGGCTCGCCGACCGGGCCCTATACCGGGCCAAGGAGGCCGGTCGGGATCGGGTGGAGATAGCCTAGGGCCAGTTCCAGATAGCGCTGTCGAAATCCGGTGAAAGAAGACACCAACGCCGAGCAGGCCACAAGCCAGAATATAACCTCAGAGACTGAAGTTCAGAAAATGGTCGACAGCGGTTGCGGTTCATCCTTAAATCAATCGGTTGTCCTTACACGATAAGAACCGGGCATTTCGCCTTCGAAGCGACACGGTGCGAGACGCTGCCAAGCAACATCCCATCTTTGTCACTGTGGGTCCCCCGGGTGCCAACGACAATCAGGTCTACGCCCTTTTCCTCGGCAAACTTGACGAGCACACTTGAAGGGCGCCCAGCCTTGACGAACCCGCGGACTTTCACTGCCCCCTTTTCTTCCGCCACTCCCTTGGCGTGATTAACGACATCTTTTGCGTATTCCGACAATGCCTTGTCAGGAATATCCATGCCTTCGGGACGCTCGATCGACATGGATGCCTCGAACAGGCTGTGGTGCTTGTAGACGCAGATCAGATAGATCTCCGCCTCCATTAGCTTCTGCAACTCGATGGCCTTGTCCATGGCCTTGAAGGAGGACTTGGAACCGTCAACGGCCACCAGGATTTTTTTGAACATGTTCTTCTCCCTGAAATTGGTCTCTGCAGCCCTCAGCGGAATGCCATGTCACGCAGGAACAGCGCAATTTGCGGGAAGGCGATGAGCAGCCCCGCAGAGGCTACCAGCATAAATATAAATGGCGGGGTACCACGAATGACTTCCCAGTATGGGCGCTTGAATATGGCGATGGCGGTAAATATGTCACAGCCGAAGGGAGGCGTTGCGGACCCGATGGCCACCTGCAGGGTGATCAGTACGCCTACCAGCACGGGGTCCAGACCCGTGGACTCGATGGCGGGCGCGAAAATGGGCGTCAGCACCAGAATGACCACGATAGGGTCAACAAACATACAGGCAACGAAGAAGGCGATACAGATGGTGATCATTACCCCAACCGGACCCATATCAGCGATCCCGACCGATTCAAGTATGGCCTGAGGAATCTGGGCAAAGGAAATAATCCATGAGAAACCAGTACCGACCGCTACCAGAATGAACACCACCGCGGTAATGAGGCCGGTGGATTTTGCGATTCGGTAAATGTCCGGCAGCTTGAGTGACCGGAACACCACGAACTCCAGTAGGAAGGCGTACAACACGCAGACAGCCGCCGCCTCTGTGGGGCTGAAAATGCCGCCATAGATGCCGCCGACAATGATGACCGGGAAGAAAAGTGGCCATAGGGCTTCGCGCATGGCTACGCCTCGTTGACCCCAGGTGGACTTTTCCTCGGTGGGTAGATTGTTGATGCGAGCATAGATCAGGCAATAAATCGAAAACATGGCCAGAATCATAAGCCCCGGGCCTATACCGGCAATGAACAGCTCGGCAATGGAAGTTTCAGAGATAACCCCGTAAATAATGAAACCGATACTGGGAGGGATCAGAAAAGCAATGTCACTGGCGTTGATGATCAGCGCCAGTGAAAACGAGTCGGAATAACCTGCTTTGAGCAGTTTTGGCCGCAGGGGAGAACCTACAGCCACAACCGTGGCCTGAGTGGATCCGGATACAGCACCAAACAACGTACAGGACGTGGCTGTACTGATGGCCAGCCCGCCTTTCACATGGCCAATGAACGCCATCACCATGTTGATAAGCCTGTCAGCGGACTGACCGCGGGTCATGATGTCTGCCGCCAGAATAAACATCGGTACCGCGATCAGTGATGCCGGGCGAATACCCGCCATCATCTGCTGTACGAAGGTTCCCATCTGTCCGAAGCCATCGAACATCATTACGAATCCAACAACAGCACCGGCGATCAAAGGCACCATCATCGGGAAGCCCAACAGAAGCAGCCCGATCATGATCACCATCATTATAGTTGCCATGAATTTTTCCTTTATTAATGCAGCTTCAGAGGGTCAGACCTCGGACTCGGAATCTGTGTAGCCATCAACCACACCAGTGGAGAGGTAAACATCCTTGCTGGTGAAGTTCTTGATAGCGGTAAGTAAATATTGAATGCCGGTAATGGCAAAGCCGACTGGCGCCCAGATGTATATCCACCAGATTTCGATCCCGAGCGCCGGGAGAATCCGTCCACGGCTGGCGAGAGTTTCGATATAGAAATAGGAGTGGTAACAGAGGAAAAACATCAGCACCGAGGTGACTAGAGCAATGAAGATCATGAGTACTTTCCGCCCTTTGGGGGGAATAGCATCGTAGATCGCAGACATGCGGATATGCCGACCATGACGGGCCGCATAACCAATACCGGCAAAGGTGATGAGGATAATCAGTATCCGGTTAACCTCACCTGAAAAGAACATGCCCTCGCCCAACACATACCGCGCAATTACATTGGCGCAGGTGTTAACTGCCATGAGGATCACGCCCATAGCGAGCATGAAAGCCTCTACTTTACTGATAAAGACGTCGATGGTTCCCAGGAACCCGGGCAGGCCGGACTCAAAGGTGCCGGTGTCGTCTTCTAGATCCGGGGAATTTTCGGACATGGGCACGCTCCAAGGCATTCCGCTCCCTACCGGTGGAGAGGGCCGCGGCGGGGCGGAGTTAAAACTGATTCCCGCCGACCCATGCCGGCGGGAATGGTTCCTTCAGGTTCAGTCTTTCTGAACTTCCTTGAGATCTTCCTTGAACTGGTTGAGCAGTTCTTCACCGGATTCACCGGTCATCTCAATGAACTTTTCTTCGACCTGCGGTGCGCGGGCCTTGAACGCTTCGATCTGCTCATCGTCCAGACGAGTAACGGTCACTTCGTCGCTGGCCGCCTTGATTTTTTCAAGGGCTTCATCAGCGAGGCCATCAATGTGAACAATGATCTTCTCGAATGCGTAGTCAGCTGCGTCCTGGATGAGCTTCTGATCTTCGTCAGACAGACCTTCGTAAAAATCCAGGTTGGCCATCATCGCGGTTGTGAACCAGCCGTGGCTGGTGAAGGTCAGGTGCGGAGATACTTCGTACAGACCGCCGGACTCGATCCAGAAAATCGGGTTTTCCTGACCCTGAATCATGTTGGTCTGCAGTGCGCCGTAAACCTCGCCCCACGGTAAGGGTGTTGCCGTCGCGCCAAAGGCGTTGTAGGTCTCTGCCAGTAGCGGATTGGTCATTACCCGGATCTTCTTGTTTTTGAAGTCCGCGGGCTCAGTAATCGGCTCGTTAGCGGTTACGACCATCTCGCCTTCCGGGTACATCTGCAGAAGCTTAAGGCCGTTCTCGGCGTAAAGCTCCGGAAACATCTTGTTGATGGCCTCGCTTTCGCGGAAGAACTCAATCACCGTGTCCATGTCGGTCGGCATCAGATAAGGAATGAAGAAGATCTGGGCTTCCGGAATCAGAGATCCGGTGAAGCCCGGGGACTGGTTCACGAACTGGAGAATGCCCGCCTGGGTCTGCCCCATGATGTCGTCGGATTCGCCCAGCTCACCGAAGCGGTAGACCTGAACGGTGTGGTCGGAGTTGTCTTCAATATGCTCCTTGAAGTCATAAGCGAATACGTCCTGTACATCACCTTCATATTCTTCGTGCGCATAACGCCAAGTTGCGGCGTTAACCGAATTGGCTGCCGTCATTGCGGCAAATGCAAACGCAGAAAATCCTGCCACTTTCTTGAACTTGCTCAAGCTACTCATCGTGTCATCTCCGTTATTTTTCACTGCAAATTATTGTTACATTCATAAAGACTGGCAAAACAATGCTGTTTTCGCAAGAAATTGAACGAATAGATTTCGGAGCGCACCAACGTGGGGCGGAACAATATAAATATTCGGAATAAAAGAACAAATCGAAAGGCGGACGCCCTGTGACAGTGCGGTAGGTCGTGAAAAAGCCCCGGAATGATGCTTTTCCGGGGCCTGAAATCCGGTTACAGAGTTAGCCTCCTGGCACCCAGGTACTGCACCAGCCATTGGCGTTTACCAGTACATCGCTGAACTGTGGGTGGCGGCATTTACCCCAGCCGTCAGACTCCTCACCGGCCCAAAACGCACATCCGTCACACTGACGGCCTTCCTGGTATTTCTCATGATTGGAGTCGGCGGCATTGTTGACATAATCAAGAGCGTGACCGTCCTCGGCCTTGGGCATTGCGGCCCGGGCCTGGGGCGAGTGGGTAGCGAACTTTGCCAGGGGGATAGCGGCAACACCCAGGGCGGCGGTGCGCAGAAATACGCGGCGGCTTTCGTTGACTTTACTCATGGTCGTTTCCTCTCTCTCATCTCATTGCAATTCTGATTATAGGACACTTTATTTTTTGGTGTTTTTTTCACCATACAAAGTTGTTCGGGTGGCGGGCAAGATTGGATGACTCCGAAATGACATGGGTCAAGCCCGCAGGACCGGGCCAGAATTTTTCCAGAGTTGTGGTAGGCTTTCTTTTCTTCTCCCCCTGGAACCACACAGAGCAGGTATGCCAGCAGCATCCATCCAGCCAGGCTTTCACGCCATCCATGCCAACCACCTCGAAGACCTGCGCCGGGCTGTGGTCTGGATTTGCCAGCAAAGCCCGCTGCCGCCCCTGGAAAGCGAGACCTTTCTGGTGCAAAGTAACGGCATTGCCCAGTGGCTGAAGCTTGCCCTGGCGGAGGATCCCTCCGGCGCGGAAAGCGGCGATGACAACGGGGGCATGGGTATCGCCGCCGGTATGGATTTCCTGTTTCCTGCCCGCTTTATCTGGCAGGCCTACCGCGCCGTATTGACACCCGCCGGGGTGCCGGAGCAGTCGCCCTTCGACAAGTCCCGCCTGGTCTGGCGTCTGTTCCGGTTGCTTCCGCATCTGATCGCAGAGGACGGGGTGTTTGCGCCCCTGCAACGGTTCATGGCGGGGGCCGATACCGAAACCCGCCGTTATCAGCTGGCTGGCAAGATTGCCGACCTGTTCGACCAGTACCAGGTGTTCCGTGCTGACTGGCTGGCGGACTGGGAGGCCGGCCATGACCGCCTGCAGATGGCGCGAGGCGAATACCGCGAACTGGGTGAGGAATTGCGCTGGCAGCCGGTGCTTTGGCGAAAACTGGTGGAAGACGTCAGTGAGCTTGCCGCCACCAGCCGCTCACGCATCCACACCCGTTTCATGGAGGAAGGGCAGAAACTGAAAACCGGGGACCGGCCTGCGGATCTGCCCCGGCGTATTGTGGTATTCGGCGTGTCCTCGCTGCCAAAGCAGGCGCTGGAGGCGCTATCGATCCTCAGCCGGGTCAGCCAGGTGGTGCTCTGTGTCCACAACCCGAGTGAGTTCTACTGGGCCGATATCATCAGTGATCGCGACCTGCTCAATGCCGATCGCAAGCGGGGGCAGGCCCATCCGAAACTGGCAGCGCTGACCGACCCTGACGATCTCCACCAGCACGCCAACCCCCTGCTGGCGGCCTGGGGCAAACAGGGCCGGGACTACATCCGCCTGCTGGATGAATTCGACAACCCGGAGGAATACCGGGGCCGTGTCAGCACGCCAGATGGCCGCATTGATATTTTTACACCCCATGGGGACCCGCAGCAGCCTGTGCTGCTGCACCAGATCCAGGACGATATCCGTACGCTCACATCGCAACCGGAGATGTTGGGCCAGGGGCGCAGCCTGGACCCGTTCCGGGACGGTTCCGTGGTATTCCACAATGCCCACAGCCCCCAGCGGGAGGTGGAGATTCTTCACGACCAGTTGCTGGCAGCGTTCAACGCTAATCCGGAACTGCGCCCGCGGGATGTGATTGTCATGGTGCCGGATGTGGATACCTACGCCCCCCACATCCAGGCCGTGTTCGGGCGATACCCGCCGTCTTCCCGCCGGTATATTCCGTTTACCATTTCCGACCAGGGTCAGCGCCATCGTCAGCCGGTGCTGATTGCCCTGGATACCCTGATGGCACTGCCGGAAAGCCGCTTTGGCGTCAGCGAAATCGTCAGCCTGCTGGAAGTGCCGGCGGTGCGGAACCGTTTTGGAATTGCCGAAGGCGACCTGCCCCTGGTGCGCCAGTGGGTGGAGGGCGCCAATATCCGCTGGGGCCTGCACAGTGATCACCGCGGCAGTCTCGACCTGCCCGATGGTCTGGAGCGCAACACCTGGCAGGCCGGCCTGCGGCGGATGTTGCTGGGTTACGGCACCGGCCGCGACGAACCCTGGCAGGGCATCGAGCCCTATGACGAAATCGGCGGGTTACAGGCCAGCGTGGCAGGCAATCTCTGCCGTTTCATCGATCGTCTGGAAGATCTCTGGCACGAATTGCGGGGCAGTGCCACACCGGCAGGCTGGCTGGAACTGCTGCAGTCAATACTGGAGCGTTTCTTTGCTGACCTTTCGGATGACGAGCTGCTGCTGGTGAATCGGCTGCGGCGGCAGGCGGAGCAGTGGCTTCAGGACTGTGACAGTGCCGGCATGGAACAGGTGGAACTGCCCCTGAACATCGTTCGCGAGATCCTGCTGGAAGGGTTGGAAGAGGGTGGCCTTAACCAGCGCTTCCTGGCCGGCAAGGTCAATTTTGCCACCCTGATGCCGATGCGGGCCATTCCGTTTCGCCGCGTGTGTCTGCTGGGGATGAACGACGGCGACTACCCGCGCTCGCGGCCACCGGTGGATTTCGACCTGATGGCCCTGGATTACCGTCCCGGGGACCGCTCCCGCCGGGAAGACGACCGCTACCTGTTTCTGGAGGCTCTGCTGTCGGCGCGCGAACAGCTGTATATCAGCTGGGTAGGGCGCAGTATTCGGGATGACTCGGAGCGGCCGCCGTCGGTGCTGGTGAGCCAGTTACGGGATCATCTGGATGCGGTATGGCAGGTGTCGGGTTCAGAGCAGAGAGCCTCGGCCGCCGTGACCATTGAACACCCACTGCAGCCGTTCAGCCGTGAGTACTTTCCGGCAGGAAATCGCGGTGACACGGCGGATGCCCCGGCTAACGTGCACGACGTGTTGTCTGGCAGGCGGCTGTTTACCTACGACAGCGAATGGCTGAGTGCTCACCAGGCACCGAAAGCCGAAGCGGAGCAGGTCGAGCTATCCTACTTGCCGCCGGCGGACCCGATCACCCTGGGCGAACTCGGCGCCTTCCTCAAACGGCCGGTGGAAGTCTTCTACCAGCGCCGCCTGCAGGTGCGGTTTGCCGATGTGGAAAACCTGGATACCGACAACGAAGCGTTCGCCATGGACGGACTGCAACACTGGCGCCTGGAGGACGAACTGATACGCCATGCAGTCATGAAAGCCGATACCGTTGAGGCACTGCAGCAGTATCTGGACGACTCTCTGGCCAGTATGGCGCGCCGCGGCGAGCTCGGCATGGGGCTCACGGAATACGCCCTTGCGCAGCAGCTGGAAAGCCGTATGCCGGACCTGCATAGGCGTTACCAGGAGGCGCTGGCACTTTGGCCCGAGGCCATTGAAGAAGTAATCGGCTTCGAAGCCCACCATAAAAGTGGCGCGGATACCGTGGATGTCAGCGACCGCCTGGGTAACCTGCGCACCCGTCCAGACGGAAGTGTCTGCAGGGTCGTCATTGCCAGCAGCAATCTCCTGGAAGGGCCCAGGGGCTCACGCCAGCTGCGATTCCCGGCTCTGCTGGACCACTGGGTATCGCACCTGGCGGGCAACCTCCGCTTTGAAGCTTTTCATACTCTGGTCATCGCCAAGGAGGAACAGCGGGTGGTCAATCTGCTGCCGATGGAAAAAGCGGCCGCCGGCGAATGTCTGGCCACCTTGCTGGATTACTGGATGCAGGGCCAGACACAGCCGTTGCCCGTTGAGTCCGCGGCTGCCTTTGCCTATCTGAGGGGGCTATATCCCGCCAGGGGTGAGGGTAATGAAGATAAAGCACTACAAAAAGCAGAAGAAGCCTACAACAAGGCCCTGGCCCGTGACAGCGGCTACCTGCACAGGGCTTACCCGGAGTTCGCACAGTTGCTTGCCAGTGGGCAATTCCCGCTATTGGTGTCCGCACTCTACGAACCGCTCTGGCACGCAGAACAGGCGGGCCGGGTGAAGCCTGGCGGCGCCAAAAGGGAGAAAACCTAATGACCGGCAGCGTTCACACACTCGACCCCCTGACACTGCCCCTGCGCGGCAGCCAGTTGATCGAGGCCAGCGCTGGCACCGGCAAGACCTTCACCCTGGCTCTGCTCTACGTACGCCTGGTACTGGGGCATCGCACCGCGGAAGAGTCCCTGGGGGAGGGCCTCATGCCGCCCCATCTTCTCGTGGTGACCTTTACCGAGGCCGCCACCAAGGAGCTCCGGGACCGTATCCGTGCCCGCCTGACCGAAGCCGCTGCGCTCTTCGCGAAAGACCCGGATACCGCTGATACCACGGCAACCGCGAAAGATCCGCTGGTCAATCTGCGCAACGCCTGCCCGGAGGCGGACTGGCCGGCCTGTCGCCGCAAACTGCTGCTGGCGGCAGAATGGATGGACGAGGCCGCCGTTTCCACCATCCACGGCTGGTGTAACCGCATGCTCAGTGAGCACGCCTTCGACAGCGGCAGCCTGTTCCGCCAGACCCTGGAAACAAGCCAGACCGAGCTGCTGGACAATGTGGTCCGGGACTACTGGCGCACCTTTGTGTACCCGCTGCCGCCGGAATTGATGAACGAGGTACTGGATAACTGGAAAACCCCGGAAAGCCTGCGCCAGTCGGTTCGTAACCTGTTACCCCATGTCGATGCGCTGCCGCTTCCCGGCCGGGACCCGTTGGCGGCCGCGCAAGAAGCGAAAGCTCGGCGGGAAGCCAGGCTCAGGGAGCTTAAAGCGCCTTGGCCGGCCTGGTGTGATGAGCTGGATGAGTTGCTGGCGGAAACCGCAAAGCGCAAACCAAAGCCATTGCACGGCGGCACTAAAAATTCCATCCAGAAGGCTGTGGACTCCCTGCGGGAATGGGCCACCACCGACGCTGCCGAACCCCCTGATTTCCTGTCCAGAAGTCGCCCCAAGGGCTTCGATACCCTAGAGGCCGACGCCTTTGCGGAAAAATGGACCGGCGATGACGAGCCACCCCATCACCCGGCCATGGACGCCATTGCCGAGCTCAGGCCGGCCCTGAAAGCTATGCCGGTGGCAAAGCCGGACATCCTCAATCACGCCGCCTGCTGGATAGCCCGGCGCCTGGACAGTGAAAAACAGCGCCTTGCCAGCATGGGCTTTGACGACCTGCTCACGCGGCTGGATGAGGCTTTGGGCGGCCCCCAGGGCGAGAGACTGGCCGAAACCATCCGCCGCCAGTTTCCGGTGGCGATGATTGACGAGTTCCAGGATACCGACCCGGTCCAGTACCGGATCTTTGATCGTGTCTATCGGGTGGCCAGCAACGACCAGGATACTAGTCTGCTGATGATCGGCGACCCCAAGCAGGCCATTTACGGTTTCCGGGGCGCCGACATCTATACCTATCTGGACGCCCGCCGCGCTGTCAGCAGCCGTACCTACACACTGGGCACCAACTTCCGCTCCGCCGTCGCCATGGTGGATGGTGTTAACCGGGTGTTCGCGCAGGCTGACCAGTCACTGCCGGAGGGGGCGTTCCTGTTTCGTGCCGGCGACGACAACCCGCTGCCGTTCAACCCGGTGAATGCCAGGGGTACCGACCAGCACTGGTGCGTACAGGGCCAGGGCCAGACACCGCTAACCTTCTGGACCCTGGCGGATGAGCGTCCTGTCGCCAAAGAAGCCGGTCGCGAGGCTATGGCAGACGTCTGCTCGGCAGAGATTGCCCGCCTGCTGAACCTGGGCCAGGCCGGTGAAGCGGGCTTCCGGGCCGTGGACCGGGCATTCGAAGCTTTGCGACCCGAACATATTGCGGTGCTCGTGAACAAACGCGACGAGGCGGATGCGGTCAGGCAGGCCTTGGGTGAGCGGGGAATTCGCAGTGTCTACCTGTCAGACCGCAACTCGGTGCTGCACTCGGCTCAGGCGCTGGAGCTGCTGCAATGGTTGCAGGCCTGTGCCGAACCCGGCCAGTTGGCGCTGATCCGTGCCGCGCTGGCCACGCCCACCATGGGCCTGGCCTACCAGGACCTGGACCGGCTGCTCAGTGACGAGAATGCGCTGGACCGGGAGATCAACCGCTTCCAGGGTTACCGGGAACTCTGGCAGCAGCAGGGTGTACTGCCCATGCTGCGGCGCCTGCTGATGGACTATGAAGTGCCCGCAAAACTGCTGGCGGGGCGGGACGGTGAGCGCGGTCTGACCGATATCCTGCACATTGCCGAACTGCTTCAGCAGGACAGCCAGCAGCTGGACGGCGAACACGCCCTGATCCATCACTACACCGAGATGCTGCGGGAGTCCGACGACGAGGATGAGCATCGCAACATGCGCCTGGAAAGCGACGCCGGCCTGGTCAAGGTGGTCACCGTGCACAAGTCCAAGGGCCTGGAATACCCGTTGGTGTTCCTGCCTTTTGCCACCGAGTTTCGCGAGGAAAAGTCGAACCAGGCCTTTATCAAGTACCACGACGACGACGGCAAGCTGCGGATCTCACTGGAACCGGATGACGACACCCTGGCCCGGGCGGACCGAGAGCGACTCGGCGAGGACATCCGCAAGCTCTATGTGGCGCTGACCCGTTCCCGCCACGCTACCTGGGTGGGTGCCGCGGGCATCAAGGGCTGGCGCCAGAGCGGCCTGGGGCACCTGGTGGGGCGTGACGCCACCGAGAACGACACTGACCTGACACCCTTCCTGCAGACCATGGCCGCCGGCGAGCCTGCCATCGCGGTGGCGCCAGTCCCGGAACCGGGAGAGGATGCTTATGCCGGCGAGGCGGAACCGGAGCTTGGCAGGGCTCTGGAGCCCGTGCGCGACGCAAAGGAAAACTGGTGGATTGCCAGTTATTCCGCCATTACCTATGGCGCCCGCAGTGGTTTTGCCGACGACTTTGCCCCCGCCAGTGAAGACGCCGAGCAGGAGAACCTGCGGGAAGAAGACGAGACAGAAGGCGCCGATGCCGTAACCTCCGTCGATACCGGCGCCAACGGACCGCAACCTTTCAATCAGCACAGTTTCCCCAGGGGCGCCGGTCCCGGCACCTTCCTTCACGACATTCTGGAATGGTGCGCCACCCAGGGATTTGGCCGGGTGGCAGACGAGCCCGAAGAGCTACACGCACTGCTGGAGCGACGCTGCAAGCTGCGCAACTGGAGCGACTGGGCGGACACGCTGAAAGCCTGGATCCATACCCTGATCACCATGGACATTCCCCTGCCCGATAGCGGTGGAACCTGCGCACTTGCCAGTCTTGCAACCCTCCGCCCGGAACTGGAGTTCTGGTTCGAGAGCCACCAGGTCAATACCCGCACCCTGGACAAACTGGTTCGCGCACACACACTGAAGGGAGAGAGCCGGCCGGAGGCTCACGAAACCACCTTCAACGGCATGCTCAAGGGCTTTATTGATCTGGTCTTCGAGCATCAGGGCCGTTACTACGTGCTGGACTACAAATCCAACTCTCTCGGCGAGGATGATCAGGCTTACGTGAGCGAGGCCATGAAAGAAAAGATTCTCGAAAATCGATACGACCTGCAGTACGTCATCTACCTGCTGGCATTGCACCGCCTGCTGAAGTCGCGCCTGCCGGACTATGACTACGACACCCACGTTGGAGGTGCGGTCTATCTGTTTCTGCGGGGATGTGACACGGCGGGCGCCGGCGCTTTCACCGAACGGCCTGGGCGGGCCCTGATCGAAGAGCTGGACCAGCTGTTCAGCGGCCAGCGGGGGAAAGCCGCATGATTGGCGAAAGCGGATACATACAGGACCTGTTCGACACGCCCCCGGCGGAACCGCCAACCGTGCCCCAAACCGCCGCGGAGGCGCTGGCGCTGATGGACGACTGGGTCGAGCGGGACTGGATCCGTGCCCTGGACCATGCATTTGCGGCTTTCGTCTGCAACATCGTCGGTGAACAGGGCGAGCAGCCCTCGCACATGCTGGCACTGCTGGCCGCCATGGTTTCCCATCAGGTGGGGCGGGGGCACGTTTGCCTGGACATAAGGCACCTTTGCCGCGACACCGAGCCTACACTGGTGCTGCCGTCGGAGGGAGTGGCGTCGCTCCCGGCAGACTGCCTGCGGCCGTCGGACCTGTTTTCCGGTATCAGCCCGGACGAACTGATCGCTGACCTGGGCCGAAGCTGCGCGGTTGGTAATGGCGGGCAGGCGACACCATTGGTTCTGGACGGCACGCGGCTTTATCTGCGCCGGTTCTGGCGATACGAGCAGGCCATAGCCGCGGGCATCCGGGATCGCCTCGAAAACCCTGTGGAGCTGGACGATGCCGGCCTGCTGGCGCAAGCGCTGAATGCCCTGTTCGGCACGGGGCCTGAACCGGATTACCAGAAGATTGCCTGCGCCCTGGCAGCCAGGAACAGTTTCAGCGTGATCACCGGTGGCCCCGGCACCGGCAAGACCACCACAGTGGTGAACCTGCTGGCGGCCCTGCAGTCGGTAGCCTGCGAATCCGCGGGTGCCGGTGATGCCAGCCCCTACCTGCGCATCCGCCTGTCAGCACCGACCGGCAAGGCCGCTGCAAGGCTGAGCGAGTCTATCGGCGGTGCGGTGGAACGCCTGCCGCTCGCGGAGCTGCCAGGGCGACCGGATAAGTCCGCCATCCCCACCCAGGTCACCACCCTGCACCGGTTGTTGGGCAGCCGCCCGGGTTCCCGGAGATTCCGTCACGATCAGGACAACCCGCTGCCGCTGGATATTCTGGTGATTGACGAAGCCTCCATGGTGGATGTGGACCTGATGGCTTCGGTCTTTGCGGCGCTCCCCGCCAGAGCCAGGCTGATCATGCTGGGGGACAAGGACCAGTTGGCTTCGGTGGATGCCGGTGCGGTACTGGGAGAGTTGTGCCAGCGCGCCGAGGCTGCCCATTACCTGCCGGCGACGGCCCGGTGGCTGGAGTCGGTGAGCGGATGCCGCTTGCCAGCGGAACTGACAGACCCGCAAGGCCTGCCACTGGACCAGGCGGTCGCCATGCTGCGCAAGAGCTATCGCTTTGATGAGCACAGCGGTATCGGTGTGCTGGCCGCGGCCACCAACGCTGGCAAACTCGACAGGGAACTGATCAATCGGTGTCGGCAACAGGGCTTCGAAGACGTGGCCTGGGTGGCACCGGCCAGTGGTTCGGTGCGTCCCCTTGCCAGCGAACCGGGTACGGCACTGCTGGCGGACCATGGCCTCACCGGCAGCCCGGAACGCTTCCGCAACAGTGGCGAGGGCCGTCGGATCAATGATGTGTCGGTTGCCCCACCGGTGGGCTATGGCCATTACCTTCGCCTCATCAGGGACGGCAGGCCAGTGTTAGCGGCCGCCACTGAAGAGCGCGAGCGATGGGATGCCTGGGCCACCGACGTGCTTGAGGCCTTCAACCATTTCAAGGTTCTGTGCGCGCTGCGCCAGGGCCCCTTCGGGGTGGAAGGGCTAAACCGGGAGATTGCCGGGCGCCTGCGCCAGGCCGGCCTGATTGATCGCACCGAGGGCTGGTACAACGGACGTCCGGTACTGATCACCGGAAACGACTATAATCTGGGCCTGATGAACGGCGACATTGGCGTTACCCTGAGCGTGCCCTGGGATCGCGATGACAGCAACAAGCCGGTTGGCACCCTGCGGGTGGCGTTTCCCTCCAGTGACGGCAGCGGTACGATCCGGTGGATCTCCCCGAGCCGGTTGCAGTCACTGGAAACCGTCTACGCCATGACCGTTCACAAGTCCCAGGGCTCGGAATTTACCCATGCCTGCCTGGTGATTCCGGACCGGCTGACGCCAGTACTGACCCGCGAGCTGGTCTACACGGGCATCACCCGCGCCCGGCACTGGCTGAGCCTGGTAGTAAGCCAGGAAGGCGTGCTGAAAGAAGCCGTGGGTCGCGGTGTGGTTAGGGCGTCGGGGCTGGCCAGGTTGTTGGCCTGAGTTGGCCCGAAAAGTGATCATGGACTCAGAACAGGGAGAAGTGGGATGAAAAAGAAAGTGGTGGTTCCGGCGTATGTGCTCGCCCTGTTCGCTGTGCTTTTGCTGGCCGGTTGCGCAGGCTCGCCGGCTGGCAGTAGCCCGGGCGGTGATATTGCGGCGATGCCCCTGACCAACACCTATTGGCAACTGCTGAGCGTCGCCGGCGAACCGGTGCCTGAGACCGACCGCGAACAGAAAGCTCATATTCTGTTTCTGGACGATGGCCGGGTGAGCGGGTTCAGCGGCTGCAACCAGTACATGGGGAACTACCGGGTGCAGGGCGAAAACCTGCTGTTTGACTCGATGAGCAGCACCCGCAGAGCATGCCCTGACAACCAGACGGAACAGTTACTGTTTGCAGCGCTCGCAAAGACCGTGGGCGTGAACCTGGACGGTATCGAGCTACGCCTGTTGGGTGAAGCTGGAGAGGAACTGGCGGTGTTCGAGGCCTCGCGGATGAAATAGGGGCCCCTGCCCGTCAGTCTACGGCCAGGCAGCGGGTCATGAAAATCCGGAACTCGCTCACCAGCCTCTCGAGGCTGTTTTCCAGCCGGTGCCCGTCCGGCAGCACCAGTAACGGCAGCTTCTGTTCCCGTGCCAGTTCGATTACCGGCATGGGCAGTACCACATCATCGTCCCAGCCGTGAATGATCTGGGTATGCCGGGCCTGAATCCGCGGGCTCGATTGGGGATAGGCCGACATTGCCAGCGCCGGTGCCAACAGGAAACAGCCCCGCACCGGCGTTTCCGCGCTGGTGCGGGCACATACCCAGCCACCCATGCTGGAACCGGCCAGGATGGTGTGTTCCGGACTCGCGCCCGCCTCGGCAATGGCCGCTTTCATTTGCTGCAGGCGCTCAACGGGATCTTTGGTGTGACGATGGTCCAGCGCAATCGCGGTAACCCCGGCGAAGGTTTCAGCTTCCGCTTTCAGGGCCTGCACCTTGGTGCTGCCGGGGCCACTCTCCAGCCCGTGGGACAGGAATACATGAATATCGGGCGTTGCCATGGTTATTCTCCGGTAAGCGGGTTCAGTGTCGGGTTGCGGCCAGAATGTCCAGGGCGTGCCGGCGTTTCTCCGGATCATACAGGTCCACGGTGAACATCAGTTCATCCACCTCAACCGTCTGCAGCAATCGTTCCAGCTGATCGCGGATGCTGTCCTCGCTGCCCAGTAACTGTAGCGACAGGAAGTCCTTCACCCCCGCTTTTTCGCCAGGGTTCCACAAACCGTCCATGGATGTCACCGGCGGCCGCATCCACAGGGGCTGGCCACGGAACAGCGACAGAATGCGCTGGTAACTGGTTGTCGCCAGGAACTGCGCCTCCTCGTCGGTATCCGCCGGCACCGCAGGCACAGCCAGTATCACGTAGGGCTTGTCCAGCTGTTCCGAGGGCTGGAAATTGTCCCGGTACACCTGAATCGCCTCGCGGTAGAGCCGCGGCGCAAAGTGGCCGGCAAAGGCGTAGGGCAGCCCACGCATGGCGGCAAGCTGGGCGCTGTACAGGCTGGAACCCAGCAGCCAGATGGGCACGTTGGTGCCGGCGCCGGGTATGGCTTTAACCTGCTGGCCCGGTTGCAGCGGTCCGAGCAGCGTTTGTAGCCGGGCCACGTCCTCGGGAAACTGTTCCGCACCCAGACCTTCACGTCGCAGGGCGCGGCTGGTAATGGGATCGGTGCCTGGTGCCCGGCCCAGGCCCAGGTCGATCCGCCCCGGGTAAAGGCTTTCCAGGGTGCCGAACTGTTCGGCGACCACCAGCGGCGGGTGATTGGGCAGCATGATGCCGCCGGACCCTACCCTGAGGGTTTCGGTGGCACCGGCAATGTGTCCCACCAGGACCGCCGTGGCGGAACTGCTGATACCTTCCATGTTGTGGTGCTCGGCCAGCCAGAAACGCCGGAAGCCGAGGCTCTCCGCATGTCTGGCATAGGCCACGCTGTTGGCCAGGGTCTCGCCCACGGAGTCGCCCTCGCGGACCGAGGCCAGCTCCAGCAGGGAATAGGCGGGAAATTGAACGGTGGAAGACTGCGACATTGAATGCTCCGATTCTGAACTATGCGGCAGCATAACAAAAACCGGCGGGCATGCCGCTATAGGGAATCGTCGGTATCTTTGCTCGCGATCCACCAACCCGGCAGCAACTGGCGGATGTCAGGCTGCAGGAAGCGGTCATCAATCAGCCAGATCACGCCCCGGTCCTCTGGCGTGCGGATCACCCGGCCTGCGGCCTGGGCCACCTTCTGCAGTCCCGGGATCAGGTAGGTATAGGCCTGGCCGGCGCCAAAACGGCGCTCCAGTCGCTGGCGCAGGATTTCATGCCAGGCGTCGAACGGTGGCAGGCCCAGGGTCGCCACGAAGGCCCCGATCAGGCGGTCGCCGGGCAGGTCGATGCCTTCGCCGAACACGCCGCCGAGGACGGCAAAGGCAACACTGGCGTCACCTTCCCGGAAGTCCTCCAGAAAGGCGGTACGCTCCTCGCCGGACATGCCCGGCTGCTGGGCTCGCAGGGGAATGTCCGGGGCAAGGTCGGCCAACGTGTCCCGCACGCGGTTGAGATAGGCGAAACTGCTGAAAAAGGCCAGGTAGTTGCCGGACCGTTCCCGGTATTGCCGTGCAATGAGTTCGGCAATGGGCCGCAGTGAACGCTCCCGGTGAGCCTGGCGGGTGCTGATACGAGGGGTGAAATGCACTTCCAGCTGGTCTGCGGAAAACGGGCCGGGCAGCGACTGGAAACAGGTGTCTTCAGGCATGCCCAGCAAGTCGCGGTAGTAGAGACCCGGTGACAGGGTCGCCGAGAAAAGCAAGGTGCTGCTGGCCGCTTCAAAACGGGGGCGGAGGAAATCCGCCGGAATCAGGTTGCGGATGGCTACTTCCGCCTTGCCGCGTCCTGGCCGGACCAGTTCGCACAGGGAGTGGTCGCCAAACACCTCTGCCAGCCTGGTAAAGGCCAGGCTCTCGAACATCAGTTCCTGCAGCGCCAGATCCGGCGGGTGGTCGGCGAGGTAGTCGGTGATGGCGGACACCAGGCGGTTCAGGGCGCCGGTCAGTGAACCGGGCAGGTTATCAAGAATTACCGGCTCGCGGCTGATCTCGGGGGCATGGTCGCGGATGACTGATTGCCAGGCCCGGGAGACCCCGTCCAGCCCGGCTTTGAGTGCCTTGGGAGCCTGCCGCCGCAGCCTTAGCAGGCGGGCCTGGCTCAGTTCCACCGAGTACATACCCCGGGCCCGGTCCACCAGGTTGTGGGCCTCGTCTATCAGCAGGCTGGCTTTCCAGTCATTCTGCCGCACCAGCGCATGGAGCAGGGCGGACTGGTCGAACATGCGGTTCACATCTGCCACCACCACGTCGCACCAGCGGGCCATTTCCTGGGCCAGGAAATAGGGGCAGATACCATGGTCGCTGGCAATGTCCGCCAGTACCGCCTGGGTCAGGGCGCCGGTATGGCAGACCGCCTCCGCCCGGGCCTGCGGCAGCCGGTCGAAGAAGCCCTTGGCCAGCGGGCACGAATCCCCGTGGCAGGCCTTGTCCGGGTGTTCGCAGGCGTGGTCCTTGGCCACCAGTTCCAGGGTTCGCAGTGGCAGGGCATTTGGCTGCTTCTCCCGCAACAGGTGGACTGCATCCACTGCCAGGTGACGGGCGGTGTTGCGACTGGTGAGGTAGAACAGCCGGTCCTGGCTCGCCGCCGGCATGGCCATCAGCGCCGGGAACAGGGTGCCCAGGGTCTTGCCCAGGCCGGTCGGGGCTTCCAGCAGCAGTTTGCGGTTGCGGAGGCTGTTACGGTACACGGTTTCGGCCAGGGCCCGTTGCTGCGGCCGAAAGTGGGGAAAGGGGAACGTCAGTCGTGATAGCGCCTGGTCTCTCGCCTGGCGGTGACCTGCTTCCTGTTCCGCCCAGCCGCTGTAGAGTGCACACAATTGTTCCAGCTCCTGCCAGAGTTCTTCTGCGCTGGCAGTTTCGACGATGGGGGTTTCCCGGTCCTTGCCCACATCGTAGTAGATCAGGGCCAGCTCGAGCTTTTTCAGGTTCTCCTGGCGACACAGCATTGCCCCATAGACCCGCAGTTGCGCACGATGGAGGTTGCGCTGGGCTTCCCGGACCCGGGACAGATCACCCCGGTGGGTCTTGATTTCTTCCAGGCGGCCGGCAATCGGGTCGTAGCCGTCGGCCCGGCCGCTGACCATCAGCGGGCCGCATTGGCCTGCCAGGGCAACCTCGCTCTGATACCTCGGCCCGCGACGGGCCTGCACGGCACTGTGACCGGCAATGCCTTCCTCCGAGGTGGGTGCAGGCGTGTAGCGCAAGTCCAGGTCCCCCTTGCGGGCCGCGAATTCGCAGAGGGTCCGCACGGCAACCCTGAGTTCATTCATTCGCTCGCTCCGGCCCAGCGCACGTAGCAGACGGATACGGGAATGCCGTGGCTGACACAGAACTCCAGCCAGCGGGTCTGGTGGTCCTGCAGACGATCGCCTGGGCCTTTCACTTCGATCATCTCATAGCGCCGATCGGGATCGCTGTGGGCGGGCTGAAAGCGGATCAGGTCGGGGAAGCCGCTGCGGTGCTCCCGCAGGTTGTCCAGCAGGCGCCGGAACATCAGCTCCAGGTGGCGTGCGGGGATACACTCCAGGGCCAGGTTTAACAGGTCTTCCGACAGCACCGGCCAGATCACAAAGGGCGAGGCAATGCCCTGCTTTTCGTGCCAGGTGTTGCGGATCCTGGTTTTGTAATTGTCGCTGATCAGGGTATTCAGGCACTCGTCAAAAAGGGCCTGGCGACGTTCCACGAAATCTTCCCGATGCAGGTCAACGGGGCCGGTGTGAAATGGGTGGAAAAAGGCACCGGGCACGGGTGCGAACAGGGCACGCCAGCACAGCAGGCCGAACAGGCCGTTGATCAGGGTGTTTTCCACATAGGCAACCGGGGCGTGGGGTTCGCTCAGGTGTTGCAGTGCCAGCCCTTCCACCGGGTGTCCCCCGGGATTATCCAGTTCGATGGTAAAGGCCGTCAGTGCCGGGCGTGGGGACGGCCGGGGAGGAGCTTCTCCCAGTTTTCTGGCCAGTCGTGACAGGATGCGCTCCAGCCCTGGTTCTTCCGAGCCGACACCGGACTCCTTGCCCGCCGCTATCGCCAATGTCCAGGCTTCGCGGTGCCGCTTCAGCCGCTCCAGCAACCTCAGGTGGCGCAGGCGGGCTTCACGGTGGCCACTGTGCTGGTAGGCGGTCAAAGCCAGATCCGTGTTGCCGCCTCGCTCCGCCTGTTTGCCCAGCTCGAACAGCAAACGACCGCGCCTTGCCTCGAGCCACGGGTTGTCGTTGCCCGGTGGCACGTCCTGCCATACTGTTTCCGGCGGTTCGCCCTCGTCCAGGCGTTCACGGCAGCGGTGCATGACCAGGTAGCGGTCGACCTCATCGCGCTCGTCAAAGGCCCGGGACTCGGCGGAAAGCGGGACCTGCTCGTATTGCTGGTGGCCCAGTTCCACCAGCACGAAATCGGACCAGCTCTGGCGCAGGTTGCCGAAGAACATCAGCCGCAGGCGATCGAACAGGGTCATGTGGTTCAGCCGGATTACCTGTGAGGAAAGGCCTGGCAGCCAGTGATGCACGGGAAGTGAACCGGGATGCAGTGGGATAAGGGTGTCTTTCAACAGCCCCTTGGCGGCTCCCGTTGGCAAACCGGCAGCGGAGATCCTCTCGGCCAGGCCAGGACGAAGCTCGGCGAGGGTGAACAGACGAAACACCTCAACCAGGGGCAGCTGCGGGTTGTCTTCAACCCAGCCGCTGTGTGCCAGGGCTTTTGCCGTGGCGACGACTGGCGCGCCAAGCTCCGGGTAGTTGAGTTTCTCCAACCGGAACAGATCACCGGTGCGCATCACCATGCGGGCAACCAGCGCCCTTGCGGGCTGGTCCAGTGCCAGCAGGCTGTCTACAAGGCCGGTTTCCCTGGAGGTCAGCAAATCGCTGTGGTGCTCACGTACCCATTTCACGACCGTTTCAAAGTTCTCAAGGTAGTAGAGCGGATTGTCCAGATCGGCGGTGCCGGGCATGGCGGAGTGTCGTGTCAATGCGGGTGTCATAGGAACTGTTTGGCTGGCCGGATCGTAAGCATAGAATGACCAGTGATGATGCCTTATGGAGAAGCCGATATGCGAGCTCTGATTGCCATGATTTTCATGTTGTCCTCAGCGGCGGTGGCGGCTGCTGAGTGCCCGGCTTTCCTCAACCACGATCTGCGCAAGCTGCATTCTTCGGATTCCGTCAACCTGTGCAGCGTGGCTGGCGGAAAACCCATGCTGGTGGTCAACACCGCCAGCCGTTGCGGCTACACAGGACAGTTCGAGGGGTTGGAGGCCCTGCACAAGGAGTACAGCGACAGGGGCCTGGTGGTGGTTGGCTTTGCCAGTGATGACTTCCGCCAGGAGGCAGCAACCGAGGAGGAGGCTGCCAAGGTCTGTTTCGTCAACTTTGGTGTCAGCTTCACCATGATCGCCCCGACGGCGGTAACCGGAAGCGACGCCAACCCGGTGTTTCAGGCCATCAACAGCCAGAGCAGCCAGCCAAGGTGGAACTTCCACAAGTATGTGCTGAATGCTGAAGGCGAGGTTATCGGGGCGTTTCCCAGCCGCGTTACCCCGGACGCTCCCGAGCTTCGCAGTGCCATTGACCGTGTGGTGGCCGACCGCTGAATCTGCCGGGTTACAGGTCCACAACCACCGGCGGGTGCAGCGGATTGTAGCTGCTGGTACAGGTGCTGGCGTTAATGAATACGCAGTTATTCACCGTCTGCTGGCCGTAGCTCTCGTGAATATGCCCGAACACGTGCATCTTCAGCGCTAATTGCTCCAGTCTCCGGGCCAGGTCGTCGCAGCCGACGGACTGGGAGTCGCTGGCGGTGATCACCTGGTCAAGTATGCCGGCGGGCGGACCATGGGTGACCAGAACGTCGGTATCGGCCGGAATCTGCTGCCATCTTTCTGCAATGGTGGGCCCCCGGGCAAGGTTGAACGCCCAGTCATAGAAGACCGGTGTCCACGGGCTGCCCCAGAACTTCAGGCCCTCAATTTCAGTGCCGGTATCCCGCAGATAGATCGCATTCCTGATCAGCGCCTCGGCCTCTGCCGGTTCATCCTGCAGGCACCAGTCGTGGTTGCCCGCTATCAGTATCTTGTGACGGTGGGGTTGTTCGGAAAACCAGTTGTCGAGGTCTTCCAGTTCCTCAAGGGTGCCCACTCCCAGGCAGTCACCGGCGTGGATCAGGATGTCACCATCCGGCACCTTTACCTGGCGGTGCATGCTGTGGGTATCCGATATGCAGACCAGTCTCATGAAGGCTCGCTGGGTTTGTTGGCGGTGTTGAAAGCCCCGTGACGTCCGGCACCGCCCGCAAACCGGCCGGCGCCCTCAATCGCTTCTTCGAATACCACAGGATAGCCCCCGGCACCTTCCGCAGCCAGTGCTTCATGCAATTGCATGAAGCACTGGTGCATGGCCGAATGGCGGTCAGCCCGCAGAGATTCGGCTCATAGGGTTTTCATGTCGATCACGAAGCGGTACTTCACGTCACCTTTCTTCATGCGCTCATAGGCTTCATTGATGTTCCTGATATCGAGCATTTCCACATCGCAGGTGATGCCATGCTCGGCGCAGAAATCCAGTACTTCCTGGGTTTCCGGCATACCACCGATCAGCGAACCACCCAGCACGCGACGCTTGCCTACCAGGGCACCGGCCTGCAGCGGCGGCTCAACAGGGTCCAGCAGGCCAACCAGAATATGGGTGCCATCAAATTTCAGGCAACTCAGGTAGGGGTTGAGGTCATGCTGAACCGGTACAGTGTCCAGCATGAAGTCAAAGGATTCCCTGGCGGCTTTCATCTGGGCCCGGTCGGTGGAAATCACCACGTGGTCCGCACCCTGCTTTTTGGCCTCGGCAACCTTGCTCTCGGAGCGGGTAAAGATGGTGACTTCTGCGCCCAGGGCCTTGGCAAACTTCACGCCCATGTGGCCGAGCCCGCCCATGCCGATCACACCGACCCTGTCGCCGGCTTTCACGCCATAGTGACGCAGGGGGGAGTAGGTGGTGATACCCGCGCAAAGAATGGGGGCGGCAGAGGCCGGGTCCAGTTTTTCCGGAACTCTGACCACAAACCGTTCGCTGACCACCACTTTATCGGAGTAACCACCGTAGGTGATGGAACCGTCGTGACGATCCTCACCGTTATAGGTGCCGGTCATGCCCTCCAGGCAATACTGTTCAAGACCGGACTCGCAGGCGGCGCAACTGCGGCACGAGTCGACCATGCAGCCGACACCGACCGTGTCGCCGACCTTGTAGTTCTTCACCTCGGGGCCGACCGCCGTTACGTGGCCTATGATCTCATGGCCCGGCACCACCGGGAACTCGGTCACGCCCCAGTCGTTCTGGGCGAAATGGATATCGGTGTGGCATACCCCGCAATAATCTATATCGATGGAGACGTCGTCCGGGCGCGGGTCGCGGCGGTCAAAACTGAACGGGGCCAGCTTCGAGTCTGCAGACTTGGCTGCGTAGGCCTGGGTATTTGCCATGGTGAGTGTTTCCTTTTTTGCCAATGAGTGTGCGAGGCGATACGCACTAACTTCGGTTTCATGTCAGTTTTTCAACTGTAACTCTTTTTTTATTAAAGAAGTGTCACCGGGTTCAGTGACGATGGGTATGACGATAGTCGGTGGGGGACTGGCCCATCACTTTTTTGAACAGCCGCGAGAAATAGTAGTTGTCGTCGTACCCCAGCATGCTGCTGATCTGGGTGAATGAGTGGTCCGTGGTGTCCAGCAACTGGCAGGCCTGCTCCACTTTCAGGTGCAGAAAATGCTGGACGGGAGAAACGCCGGTGAGGGCACGGTAGCGGGTGGCAAAATGGGCCGGCGACAGGCCGGTCAGGTCCGCCAGCTGGCCAAGGGTGATGCGCTCGTCCAGGTGTTCCCGCATGAAGCTGTGGATGATGTCCAGGTCCGGCTGCTGGGCATGGCCGGCCTCGCCAACACTCAGGGGTACCGCAGCCAGCAACTGCCGCAGGCGATTGGCCACGTGCACCAGGCCCGGCGTGCGGAAGCCGGTCTGCCTGACTGACAGCAAGCCGTTGAAGTCCACAAGCAGCCTGGGCTGCCGCCCGATGTGCAGGATACGTGTGCCATCGGTAAACCCCATGTGCTCGCGGAAGTTTGCCGCCAGCGGGCCGGCATAGTGCACCCAATGAATTGTCCATGGGTTTTCCGGCGCGGCCGTATAGCGGTGCGCTGCCCCGGCAGGTATCAGCACCAGGTCGCCACCCCGGACCAGGCAGGGCTCGTCTTCAATGTTGAGGTAGGCCTCTCCCTCCGTGCAATGGATCAAAAGATCATCATTGTGATGCTCCCGGTGCATATGATGGCCTGCCGCGCGCCGGTAGTGGCCAAAGGCCAGCGGGTACAGGTCGCGGGTCAGGGGATGGCGTGAAAGGCTGCGTATTACCGGGTCCGGGATGACATAACGGATGCTGTCTGCGGGTACCGGCCACTGGGAGGTCTTGGTCATAATTGTTGGCTGCATTTCTCATGTATCGAAAGATAATCCATCATGGTCGAAACTTAGTCAATCATGAGCAGGCAGATTGCTGTGCTAGGCTTGATGTCAACCTGAGGGCATCGACCCACACCTACAACAATGACAGGGAACATCGCTATGAAAAACGTACCCCTTTATATCGCCGGTGAGTTCGTAGAGAGCCAGACCGACCAGTGGATTGACGTAACCGATCCTGCCACCAATGAAGTGATTGCCCGCGCCCCGTGCACCACGGACGCGGAAATGCGCCGCGCCATCGACAATGCCGGTGAAGTATTCAAGGCCTGGAGAGAAACCCCGGTTTCCGAGCGTGCCCGGGTGATGATGCGTTACCAGGCGCTGCTGAAAGAACATCACGATGAAATTGCCGAGATTCTTTCCAGTGAAACCGGCAAGACGTTTGAAGATGCCAAGGGCGACGTATGGCGTGGCATCGAGGTTGTCGAGCATGCAGCCAATATCCCGTCCCTGATGATGGGTGAAACCGTTGAGAACGTGGCCCGTGAAGTTGACACCTATTCCTACACCCAGCCCCTGGGTGTCTGTGCCGGCATCACTCCGTTCAACTTCCCGGCGATGATCCCGCTGTGGATGTTTCCCATGGCCATTGCCTGCGGTAACACCTTTATCCTCAAGCCGTCCGAGCAGGACCCGCTGACCCCGATGAAACTGGCCGAGCTGTTTGAGCAGGCCGGTGCTCCCAGGGGTGTGTTGCAGGTAGTCCACGGTGGCAAGGAGCAGGTGGACATACTGCTGACCGACCCGGCCATCAAGGCGGTGTCTTTCGTGGGTTCCGTGCCGGTAGGCCGCTACATCTACGAGACCGGCACCCGTAACATGAAGCGTGTACAGAGCTTCGCCGGTGCCAAGAACCACATGGTTGTGCTGCCGGATGCCAACAAAGACCAGGTGGTCAAGGCCCTGGTAGGCGCCTCCGTTGGCGCTGCCGGCCAGCGTTGCATGGCTATTTCCGTGGCAGTCTTCGTGGGCGAGGCCCAGGAGTGGATCCCCGAGGTAAGGGACGCCCTGGCCGCAGCCAAGCCCGGCGCCTGGAACGACAAGTCCGCCAGCTACGGCCCGATCATTAGCCAGAAAGCGAAAGAGCGTGTGGAGTCACTGATTACCCGCGGTGAGGAAGAAGGCGCCAACCTGCTGCTGGACGGCCGTAATTGCACTGTCGACGGCCTGCCGGATGGCAACTGGGTAGGTCCTACCCTGTTCTCGGGCGTCAAGACCGATATGGATATCTACAAGGAAGAGATTTTCGGCCCGGTGCTGTCCTGCATGGAAGTGGATACCCTGGCGGATGCCATCGCCCTGGTGAATGACAGTCCCTACGGTAACGGTACTTCCATCTTTACCAGCTCCGGTGGTGCGGCACGCCGCTACCAGCACGAGATCGAAGTAGGCCAGGTGGGCATCAACGTACCCATTCCGGTACCCCTGCCGTTCTTCTCGTTCACCGGCTGGAAGGGCTCCTTCTACGGTGACCAGCACGCCTACGGCAAGCAGGCGGTGAAGTTCTACACCGAAACCAAGACCATCACGGCGCGCTGGTTCAGCAGCGATGCGGTTGCCGAAACCAACTTCTCCATCCGCATGCGGTAAGGGGAGCTCATGAACTTTGATCTGACGGAAGATCAGCTGGCTTTCCGCGAGGCTGCCAAAGCCTTCGCGGAAAAAGCCATGGCGCCGCACGCGGCGAAATGGGACGCAGAGCATGTGTTTCCGGTGGAGGTGATCCGCGAAGCCGGCGAAATGGGCTTCTGTGGCATCTACACCCCGGAAGCACAGGGTGGCATGGGGCTGTCACGGCTGGATACCAGCGTGATCGTGGAGGAGTTGGCCGCGGCCTGCCCCTCCACCGCCGCCTACATCACCATTCACAACATGGCCACCTGGATGGTAGCGCAATTCGGCAATGCCGATATCCAGGGGCAGATCGCACCGAGAATGGCCAGCGGTGAATGGCTGGGTTCTTACTGCCTGACGGAACCGGGTGCCGGCTCCGATGCCGGTAATCTGCGTACCAAGGCCACCCGGGACGGTGACAGCTATGTGATCAGCGGCAGCAAGGTGTTCATTTCCGGCGCCGGTGCTACCCAGATGCTGGTGGTCATGGCACGCACCGGTGCCCCGGACAGCGGGCCTAAAGGCATCAGCGCCTTTGTGGTGCCCGCCGACAGCGACGGCATTCACTACGGCAAGGCCGAGGAAAAGATGGGCTGGAACAGCCAGCCCACCCGCCAGATTACCTTCGAGAACGTCCGCGTGCCTGCCAATAACCGCCTGGGCGAGGAAGGCCAGGGCTTCATGATCGCCATGAAAGGCCTCGACGGCGGGCGGCTGAATATTGCTACCTGTTCCATTGGTGGTGCCCAGGCAGCCCTGCTGCGGGCCCGCAACTACATGCACGAGCGTGAGCAGTTCGGCCAGGCACTGGCGGGCTTCCAGGCACTGCAGTTCAAGCTGGCGGATATGGCCACCAACCTGGTGGCCTCGCGGCAGATGGTTCGCCTGGCGGCTTACCGCCTGGATGAGGGCGACAACGAAGCCCCCCTCCATTGTGCCATGGCCAAACGTTTCGCCACCGATGCCTGTTTTGATGTCTGCAACGAGGCACTGCAGCTCCACGGCGGTTACGGTTACATCCGCGAATACCCGCTGGAGCGATACGTACGCGATCTCCGGGTACACCAGATACTGGAAGGCACCAACGAAATCATGCGTCTGATTGTGGCCCGCCGGCTGCTGGAACCCGGTGTTGCCGAGGCCATTCAATAATAAGGAAGCATCACATGAGCGAACTGATTCAGCTGGAAAAACGCGATCACACCGCGATCATCACCATCAACAACCCCCCGGCGAATACCTGGACGCTGGACTCACTGAAAGCGCTGGAAGACACCATCGAAGCGCTGAATGAGGACCTTAATATCTTTGCACTGGTGGTGACCGGTCAGGGCGAGAAATTTTTCTCCGCCGGCGCCGATCTGAAGAGCTTTGCCGATGGCGATATCGCCAATGCCGAATTGATGGGCAAGGCCTTCGGCCGGGCCTTCAGTGCCCTCAGCCGTTTCCGGGGAGTGTCCATTGCGGCGGTAAACGGCTACGCCATGGGTGGCGGCCTGGAATGTGCCATGGCCTGCGATATCCGTATCGCTGAGGAGCATGCCCAGATGGCCCTGCCCGAAGCGACCGTGGGGCTGCTGCCCTGTGCCGGTGGTACCCAGAATCTGCCCTGGCTGGTCGGTGAAGGCTGGGCCAAGCGCATGATCCTGTGCGGCGAGCGCATCAAGGCGGATAAGGCGCTGAGCATTGGTCTGGTGGAAGAAGTCGTGCCCTCCGGCAGCGCCCTGGACAAGGCTCTGGAGCTGGCACAGATGGCCAGCAAGCAGAGCCCGTCGTCCGTCGCCCGCTGCAAGACCCTGGTAATGAGCGCCCGCGATGGCCGCAGCCATGATGATGGCTGGCGTATGGAGCGTGAGCTGTTTGTGGACCTGTTTCGCACCGAGGACCAGCGCGAAGGGGTCAACGCGTTTCTTGAGAAGCGTACCCCTGAGTGGAAGAACCGATAAGTCTGGCAGCGATACCGAGTCAACATTATGAGCAACCAAGCAATCGTATTTGAAGAACTGGAAGCCGCCGGTGGCAGCCGTATTGGCGTCGCGCGGCTGAACGTCCCCCGTGCCATGAATGCCCTGTCGCTGGAAATGATCCACCTGCTGAAAGCGAAGCTGGACCAGTGGGCGGCGGATGACACTATCGGTGCGGTGTGGCTGGAAGGAGAGGGTGACAAGGCCCTGTGCGCCGGCGGCGACATTGTGGCGCTGTACCGGGACATGACCGAGCCCCGCTCAGACAGCCGTGCTCCCGGCGAAGGGGAGACTTTCTTCACGGACGAGTACGAGCTGGATTACCAGATCCACACCTATCCCAAGCCGTTTATTGTGTGGGGTAACGGCATCGTGATGGGCGGCGGCCTGGGCCTGATGGCGGGCGGCTCCCACCGGGTAGTGACCGAGCACTCGCGCCTGGCGATGCCGGAAGTGGGCATCGGCCTGTATCCGGATGTGGGCGCAGGCTGGTTCCTCAACAGGATGCCCGGCCGTACCGGGTTGTTCCTGGGCCTGACCGGTGCACGGATGAATGGCGCAGATGCGATGTTTGTGGGGCTGGCGGACCGGTTCATCCGCCACGAGATGCGTGAAGAAGTGAAGCAGGCCCTGCAGCACTCCGGTTTTGGTGCCGGGGCTCATGCTGCGGTCAACAAGGTATTGCGCAGGTTCGAGGCCGGTTCCCGGGATGCGTTGCCCCAGGCTGTTGTCCGGGAGCACTTTGATGTGATTCAGTCGCTCACCGACGGCGATTCGCTGCTGGATGTGGTGGATAACCTGGGCAAGTACGCCGGTGAGGATCCCTGGCTGATCAAGGCGGTGAAAACCGTGGCAGCGGCTTCGCCCGCTTCCCTGACCCTGACCTGGCGGCACTATCACAACACCCTGCATGACAGCCTGTCCCAGGTGTTCGACAAGGAACTGCAATTGTCACTGCGCAGCCTGAAAATGGGCGAATTTGCCGAAGGCATCCGCGCACTGCTCATCGACAAGGATCTGAAGCCGCGCTGGTATTTTCCAACCCTGGAAAGCGTGGACCCGGAATGGGTCGAGCGGTTCTTTATAAAACCCTGAATAACACCGAACAGACCTGACCAAACCTGATCAAAAAAGCGGAGAACAATAATATGGCGACTATCACGTTTATCGGTCTTGGCAACATGGGTGGCCCCATGGCCACCAATCTCGTCAAGGCAGGCCACGATCTGACAGTATTTGATCTGTCTTCGGAGGCCGTGAAGGCACTCACCAGCGAAGGCGCGAAGTCCGCGGCGACGATTCAGGAAGCGGTCGAAGGCGCTGAGGTGGTTATTTCCATGTTGCCTGCCGGGAAGCACGTGGAGTCGGTTTACCTGGGCGATAACGGTCTGCTGAAAAACCTGCCGTCTTCAACCCTGGTGATCGACTCCTCGACCATTGCGCCGGAGACCGCAAAGGATGTGGCGCAAGCCGCCGTTGAAGCCGGTATCACTTTCATGGACGCGCCGGTTTCCGGAGGTGTCGGTGGTGCCAAGGCCGGCACGCTGACCTTTATCTGCGGCGGTGAGGCAGACGCGTTCGAGCGCGCCAGGCCGATCCTGGACGCCATGGCCAAGAACATTTTCCACGCCGGTCCCCATGGTGCCGGACAGATCGCCAAGATCTGCAACAACATGCTGCTGGCGATATTGATGAGTGGCACCAGCGAGGCTCTTGCCCTGGGCGTGAAGAACGGCCTGGATCCTGCGGTGCTGTCGGAAATCATGAAGCAGAGTTCGGGCGGCAATTGGGCACTGAATGTCTACAACCCCTGGCCGGGAGTGATGGAAGGCGTGCCAGCCTCACGCAACTACGAGGGGGGCTTCCTGGTTGATCTTATGAACAAGGACCTGGGGCTGGCCTTTGACAATGCCGTCAAGAATCACGCACCCATCCCCATGGGGTCGCTGGCCCGTAACCTGTTCGAGCTGCACGCCAGCGAGGGCAATGGCGGGCTGGATTTCTCCAGCATCCAGAAGTTCTATTACCGCGGGCAGAACTGAAGGCGTGTATTTTCTGCTTATAGTTTACCTTTACGTAAACTAAAGCCTGTGCTAAAAATTGACAACAGAAATCGTCCACAACAATAAAAGGACCAGATTATGAGCCTCCCGGATTACCAAACGGTCTATGACAATTTCGATCCCGCCAGCCTCGAAGCGGAGGCCCTGGAGGGCAGCCTGGACGCTGGCCTGAACGTTTGTACTGAAATCTGTGACAAATGGGCAGGCGACCCTCAGCGGGTTGCCCTGTATTACGAAAGCGCTGACGGCGGCTCGGGCAAGCTTACTTTTGCCGAACTGAAAGAAAAATCCGCCCGTTTTGCCAACTACCTGACATCCCGTGGCATTGGTAAAGGCGATCGGGTTGCGGCCCTGCTGCCCCGCGGGCCGGAATTGCTCATCGTTATTGCGGGTACCCTGAGGGCCGGCGCTGTCTACCAGCCGCTGTTCACCGCTTTCGGCCCCGGCGCGATCGAGTATCGCTTCGAGCGCGCCGACACCAAGCTGGTGGTCACCGACCCGGTCAATTACCCCAAGCTTATCGAAGTCAAGGACTGTGCTCCGGTGGTATGTGTGAACGCCGTCGAAGTCAGTGGCGACATCCCCGACTTCGACAAGACCCTGGCCGAGCAGTCAGACCAGTTCGAGCCGGTGCTGATCAAGGGCAGTGACCCGTTCCTGCAGATGTTCACCTCCGGAACTGTCGGCAAGTCCAAAGGTGTGGCGGTGCCGGCCAAGGCACTGCTCGCATTCTATGTCTATATGAAATACGCCATCGACCTGCGGGACGATGATGTGTTCTGGAACGTGGCTGATCCGGGCTGGGCCTATGGCCTTTATTACGCGGTGATCGGTCCGCTGCTGATGGGCCATGCCACCCATTTCAATCCGGGCGCATTCACCCCGGAAACCACCTACGACATGATCCGCAAGTACGGGATTACCAACCTGGCGGCGGCACCAACGGCCTATCGCCTGCTGAAGGCCAATGATCATGTGTTGCCGGAAGGTGAAAACCTGGGCCTGCGGGTGGCCAGCAGTGCCGGCGAGCCGCTGAATCCGGAAGTGGTGAACTGGATTGAAAGGCGCCATTTCTGCCCGGTCAAGGATCACTATGGCCAGACTGAAACCGGCATGACCTGCTGCAACTTCCACGGCCTTGAGCATCCGGTACGCCCGGGCTCCATGGGCTACTCCTCCCCCGGCCACAAAGTGGTTGCCCTTAACGAGAAGAACGAGGAAGTGGGTGAGGACGAAATCGGCCAGCTGGCGGTGGATGTGAACGCCTCGCCGCTGTTCCACTTCGATGGCTACACCTGGGGTGAGAAAGACCCGTTCGTAAACGGCTACTACCTGACCGGCGACATGGTGGTGAATCACGGTGATGGCTGCTTCTCGTTCAGTGGCCGCGATGACGACATCATCACCACTGCCGGTTACCGCGTGGGCCCGGCCGACGTTGAAAGCACTCTGCTCGAGCACAAGGCGGTCGCTGAATCCGGTGTGGTGGCCAAGCCTGACGAGAAACGGGGCTCCATCATCAAGGCCTATGTGGTAATCAAGGGCGACCAGGAGCCGGAAAGTGAAGATGCCCTGAAGGACGAGCTACAGGAGCTGGTGCGCCACCGCCTGTCTGCCCATGCCTATCCGCGGGAAATCGAATTCGTGGATGAATTGCCGAAAACGCCCAGTGGCAAGATCCAGCGCTTCGTGCTGCGCAATCAGGCCAAGGAAGAGAAACACGGATGATTGTTACCTTCGAGGAGCTGCAGGCGTTTCTCGCCGAACAGTTTCCCCAGGGGGCCCGTTACGGCACCCTGGAGAAGCTGGGGGACGGTTGGGCGGAAATGAAGCTGGATGTTGACGACGAACATCTGCGCCCCGGTGGCACCGTTGCCGGCCCTGCCATGATGGGGCTGGCGGACGTGGCCCTGTACGCGGCGCTGCTGGGGAAGATCGGCTTGGTGCCGCTGGCGGTAACCAGCAACCTGAACATCAACTTCCTGCGCAAGCCGGTGGCCCATAGCCCGATTCGGGCCCGGGCCAACATGTTGAGGGTCGGCAGGGCCAGCGGCGTAGGCGAAGTTTATGTTTACTCTGACGGCCTGGAAGACCCGGTGGCCCATGCCACTATCACCTACGCCATCCCAGCAAAGCGGTGATCCCGTGAAGGTCAGCGACGTCTCTGTTCCGCTGGGAGACGAAGTGAGGGTTCAGGCGCGGCGCATGAGCCATGAAAAACGCAGCGGACCGGTGCTGGTCTTCCTTCACGAATCCCTGGGCAATATTGCCCTCTGGAAACAGTTTCCGCGGAGATTGGCGGAAGCGACGGGCCTGGACGCTCTGGTCTATGAGCGTCGGGGCTACGGCGCTTCTACTGATGAGCCGCTGCCGCGCCCCTATGATTACCTGGAGCAGGAAGGCACGGTCTGGCTGCCCCGGCTACTGGATGAACTGGAGATCGACAAGGTGATACTGGTAGGCCACAGCGACGGTGGCTCCATTGCCCTGATTGCCGCCGCCGCTCTGGGGCCGCGGGTACAAGGACTTGTCACCATGGCGGCCCATACCTGGGCGGATCATCTGACTCTTGCCGGCATTCGTGACATGCAGCGGCGCTATCTTGAGCAAGGTGTTCGCCAAAAGCTGCTGCGCCATCATGGCGATCGCACCGACACGCTGTTTAATGCCTGGCTGGAGGTTTGGCTGGACGACGGCTTCCAGCGGTCCCTGAATTTCGCGCCCTGGCTGGACGCCATCCAATGTCCGGCTATGATCATTCAGGGGGCGGACGACGAATACGGGGTTCCGGAACAGGTGACCCGTATAGTGGAAGGCATCGGAAACCACGCAGTGCCGGTTTTCATGGCAGAAACCGGCCACTCGCCGCATTTGCAGCAGGCGGACCGGGTGCTGTCGCTGATATGCGACTTTTTGCGCATAAATATCGATCAAAAAAGTGCGAGTTTTTGTTGACGTTTACGTATACGTCAATCTACTCTGTGAGTAGTTTAAATGCACAACAATAACAAAAGGTAGGATGGCTCATGAGTGAACCGTTCGTTCTGGAGACCCAAAGCCTCGTCAAAGAATTCAAGGGCTTTGTTGCGGTCAATGACGTCAACTTGAAGGTGCAGCGTGGCCATATTCATGCCCTGATCGGCCCCAATGGCGCTGGCAAGACCACGGTATTCAACCTGCTTACCAAATTCCTGATACCGACCCGGGGCAAGATCCTGTTCAAGGGTATGGACATCACTTCCATGAAGTCGGCTGCCATCGCCCGCGAGGGCGTGGTTCGCTCGTTCCAGATTTCTGCCGTATTCCCTCACATGACCGCGCTGGAGAATATTCGCGTAGCCCTGCAGAGCTTTGAGGGCAACTCCTTCCGTTTCTGGAAGTCCGGCGAATCACTGAACAAACTCAATGACCGCTGCATGGAGCTGCTGGACAGCGTCGGGCTGACCGAGTTCGCCAACACCACCACGGTGGAGCTGGCCTATGGCCGTAAACGGGCACTGGAACTGGCAACCACCCTCGCCATGGAACCTGAGCTGATGCTGCTGGATGAGCCCACCCAGGGCATGGGCAGTGAAGACGTGGAACAGGTGGTGGAACTTGTGCGCAAGGCCGCACAAGGCCGCACCGTGCTGATGGTCGAGCACAACCTGAGCGTGGTCAGCAAACTCTGCGACCGGGTTACCGTGCTGGCCCAGGGGTCGGTGCTGACAGAGGGTGATTACCAGCAAGTGTCCGACGATCCCCGGGTGCGTGAGGTGTACATGGGTGGCACTGCGACCAAGAAGCAGGAGACAGCGGAATGAGCCAGGCCCACCAGAAAGAATACGAACAGTTGCGGATATCGCGGCTTCATGCATTTTACGGCGAGTCCCACATCCTCCACGGCATTGATATGGAGGTTAAGCGTGGCGAATTGGTGACTCTGCTGGGGCGCAACGGTGCGGGCCGCAGCACGACCCTGAAAGCGATTATGAATATGGTGGGCCGGCGCACCGGCTCCATCATGATCAACGGTGAGGAGACCATGTCCTGTGCTCCCCACCACATTGCAAGGTTGGGAGTCGGGTATTGCCCCGAACACCGGGGCATTTTTTCCGGCCTTAATGTCATGGAAAACCTGACGCTGCCACCGATAGTGAGAAGCGGAGGACTGGAGCTGGAAGAAATCTTCTCCATGTTCCCGAATCTGTATGAACGTCGTGCAAGCCAGGGCTCCAAGCTCTCGGGCGGCGAACAGCAGATGCTGGCCATGGCCCGGATCCTGAGAACCGGGGCCAACATGCTGCTGCTCGATGAAATCACCGAGGGTCTGGCTCCGGTCATCGTTGAGAAACTGGGCGATGTGCTGGTCAAACTCAAGGAGAAAGGCCTGACCATCGTTCTGGTGGAACAGAATTTCCATTTCGCCGCACCCCTGGCCGACCGTCACTACGTGATGGAACACGGCCAGATTGTGGAGGAGATCAGCGCCGGCGAGCTTGAAAGCAAGCAGTCGATGCTGGACAAGTACCTGGGCGTTTGATGCCCGGGTTCGATAGTGCCTGTAGAAAGTGCCTGTAGAAAATACAGAGTGCAATAAAAGCAACAACAACGAATCCCGAAAACCAACGCAAAGACAGTAGCGGAGAAACAACAATGACAATTACCAAAAAGCTTCTGACATCAGCGGTTGCATCAGCCATGCTTGTGGGCGGTGCCCAGGCTGAGATATCCAACGACACGGTCAAGATCGGCTACCTCGCCGACATGTCCGGCACCTATCGTGACCTGGCGGGACCCAACGGCCTGACAGCTCTTGAAATGGCTATTTCCGATTTCGGGGGCACGGTCAACGGGGCGAAGATCGAGGTTGTCAGCGCCGACGATCGCAACAGCCCGGACTCATCCTCAAGTACGGTCCGCCGCTGGGTTGAGAACGAAGACGTGGACATGGTGGCAGGCCTGGTTGCTTCCTCGGTCACCATCGCCGTGAGCAATATCCTGGAAGAAAGCAACAAGCTGGGCATTGTCTCCGGCTCCGCCGCTTCCAGCATCACCAACGAGCACTGCACCCCGAACCACATTCACTATGTGTACGACACCTATCCGCTGGCCAACGGCACTGCCAGCGCCGTGGTGAAAGAGGGTGGCGAAACCTGGTTCATCCTGACCGCCGATTACGCGTTCGGGCACGCTCTGGAAAATGACGTAACCCGCGTTGTGGAAGAAAACGGTGGTGAAGTGATTCAGACCGTGCGTCATCCGTTCCCGACATCCGACTTCTCGTCCTTCATCCTGCAGGCCCAGTCATCCGGTGCTGACGTGGTTGCCCTGGCCAACGCTGGTGCAGATACCACCAACGCCATTACCACGGCCGGTGAGTTCGGCCTGACCCAGTCCGGGCAGACCCTCGCAGCCCTGCTGCTGTTCCTGACTGACGTTCATGCACTGGGCGCACAAACGGCACAGGGTATCCAGCTGACTACCGGCTGGTACTGGGACATGAACGACGAAACCCGTGAGTGGTCCGACCGCTTCATGGAAGAGACCGGCGTTCGTCCCACCATGGTTCATGCCGGCATCTACTCCAGCACCATTCAGTATCTGAATGCGGTCAAGGCAACCGGCTCCGACGATTCCCAGACTGTGCGCAAGCAGATGATGGATACACCCATCAACGACATGTTTGCCAAGAATGGCATTATCCGTGAGGACGGCCGCATGGTGCACGACATGTACCTGGCGGAAGTGAAGACGCCGGAAGAGTCTGAGAATGAATGGGATCTTTACGAAATCGTGCGGACCATTCCCGGTGACGAGGCCTATCGCCCGCTGTCCGAGAGCAAGTGCAAGCTCGTAACCCAGAACTGATGATCTGACCGACCGGGCCGTCCCGCCTTAACCAGCAGTTCTGGCTGGGCGGCCACTGACCTGCAGAAACGCACTTCGCCACTGGTAAGTTGAACGCTGCGCTGCTTTTGGAGTTTGTAACATGACCGAGATTCTGGGAGTCCCCGTGGCTGTGCTGTCTGGCCAGCTAATGCTCGGGATTATCAATGGTTCCTTTTACGCCCTGTTGAGTCTGGGGCTGGCGGTCATTTTCGGCCTGCTTAAAATCATCAACTTTGCCCATGGTGCCATGTACATGCTCGGTGCCATGTGCACTGTTCTCATGTTTGACGTCTTCGGTATCAACTACTGGGTGGCTCTATTTCTGGCTCCCGTGGTCGTGGGTTGCTTTGGCATTGTGCTTGAGTATTTCCTGTTGCGCCGCATTGCGGGCCAGGACCATATCTACAGCCTGCTTCTGACCTTTGGTATCGCGCTTATTCTCCAGGGTTTGCTGACCAATATTTACGGCGTTTCCGGCCTGCGTTATTCCATGCCGGAAATGTTCAGGGGTGGCATGAACCTCGGTTTCATGTTCCTCCCGTACTATCGTGCCTGGGTTATCGTGGCTGCCCTGCTGGTATGTTTCGGTACCTGGTTCATGATTGAAAAAACCCGGCTTGGCTCCTACCTGAGGGCCGGTACGGAAGACTCCCAGCTGATGCAGGGATTCGGCATCAACGTGCCCCTGCTGATCAGCCTGACCTACGGCTTTGGCGTCATGCTTGCCGCGTTTGCCGGCGCTCTTGCCGCACCCATCTACTCGGTCTCCCCGGTGATGGGGTCCAACATACTCATCGTGGTGTTCGCCGTGGTGGTGATCGGGGGCATGGGCTCCATAGCGGGTGCGGTGATTACCGGCCTGATGATGGGAGTTGTGGAAGGATTTACCAAAGTATTCTACCCGGAAGGGTCTGCAGCCGTGATCTTCCTGGTGATGGTGGTTGTTCTGTTGATTCGGCCATCGGGCCTGTTCGGTAAGGAGGCGTAACCATGGCGACCACAACCACTCAGACTGATATTCAGCAAAGTATCGTCAAGCAGCAGAAGGCAGAGCAACGCAAGAAGCTGATCCTCAACCTGGTGTTGCTGGCCCTGCTGCTGCTGGCGCCCGCGGTGTTCTACCCCGTGTTCCTGATGAAAATACTGTGTTTTGCCCTATTCGCAGTGGCATTGAACCTTCTGCTTGGCTACACCGGCCTGCTGTCTTTCGGACATGCAGCCTTCCTGGCGGCGGGTTCCTACACGACCGGCTACCTGCTATCGAGTTTCCCGGGGCTGACCACGGAAATGGGCATTGTCGTCGGTACAGTGGCGTCACTGGTGCTTGGCCTGGGCTTTGGTCTCGTGGCCATACGTCGCCAGGGCATCTACTTCGCGATGATTACCCTGGCCCTGGCGCAGCTGGTCTATTTCTTCTTCGTCCAGGCCCCCTTCACCGGTGGTGAGGACGGCATGCACGGGGTGCCCCGGGGTTACCTGCTCGGCATGGTGGATCTGAATGATAACACCGCCATGTATTACTTTGTGCTGGCGGTATTTCTGGCCGGTTACCTGCTGGTGCAGCGCATCGTAGGCTCACCGTTTGGCCAGGTGCTCAAGGCGATCAAGCAGAACGAACCAAGGGCGGTATCCCTGGGCTACAACGTTGACCGCTACAAACTGATGGCCTTCGTGCTCTCCGCAGGCCTCGCCGGCCTGGCCGGTTCGGTGAAAACCGTGGTCTTCCAGTTGGCCTCCCTGAACGACGCCCACTGGCACATGTCCGGCGAGGTCATCCTGATGACACTGCTGGGCGGCACCGGCACCCTGCTGGGCCCGGTGGTGGGTGCAGGCTTCGTGGTGACCCTGGAATACCAGCTGTCACAGGGTCCGCTGGGCGATTGGGTCGATCCCATCCTGGGTGCGATCTTCGTACTGACGGTACTGGCCTTCCGCTCGGGTATTGTCGGGGAAATCCAGAACTTCATGCGGAAGAACCTGAGCTAGCGTGTAAGTCATTTACTTAGTCTGACAGAGGCCGCCTATCAGGCGGCCTTTTGGTGATGGTGATGTCAGAAAGCGCGAGCCGGACTTCCAATGTAAAGATAAACCGACCGGCGCCAGCGATCCTCAATGTTATGCACAGAAACGACGGGTTTGGTGGAGGCGGGATGGTGGAAACGGGTCACCACACCGTCCGTCTGGCCGTCGCGTTCTCGCGCTTCTTCCGTGAACGTCCATTCTGGTCCCAGGCAGCCTGACAGTTGCTCTACTGCCTGCGTATAACGTCCAGTTGCGACCTGGGAGTCGGGAGCACCCACGGTACAGACATAGGCTGAATCCCCGTTGCCCCAGGCCCAGACTTCGCAATGACCCTTGATAAGTTCTTCTCTTGACCGGTAGATCGTCACCGACCGGTAATCGGTTCCGCCTCTCCGAAAGGCAGCAAATTCAGCGGGGTAGTTCTCCACAATGTTTTTCAGGGTGGCACAAGGGTCTTCAGAGCCGCTTTTCAGGGTTTCCTGAAAGGCGCAGCCACTGAGCGAAAGGGCTAGCAAGGCAATTGGAATAGTCACTCGAGTTGTCATCGTTTTATCCGTCAAACGATCGGAGGTCGGTATCCTGTCATTTAGCTTAAATACCCCTTGAACGCAAAAAATAAACCGGCTGGGTGATTAATAAATAGCCAGCTTTTGGGGTGTTGACTATCATTGAGTTCGAACCTGAGCATGCATTCCGGGCCCCTTTCGATTTCAAGGAAGACATGAGATGTTCAGCTCCCGGTATACCAGTCGGCTTGCCCGGAACCAATCTGCTACTTTTCTCGCTTTGTGTTTTTCGCTAGCTGCGATTGCAGGATGTTCTGAGTCAACGGAAACCCCCGAAACGCAACCGGTATCGGTGTCTGTGGTGGTGGCGGATAACGCTGAAGTGAGGCCATCCCGTGAGTTTGTCGCCAGAACCGCGGCGTCGGCGAAGGCCGGTATTTCCGCCCGAATTGAAGCAGAAATTCAGGAAATACATTTTAAGGAAGGCTCACGGGTCGAGAAGGGTCAACTGCTGATAAGTCTGGAAAGTACCAGTGCCGGGGCGGATCTCAGGCAAGCCGAAGCAGAACTGACCGCATCCCGGGCGGAATTACAGTCCGCCACCCGGAATCTCCAGCGTGGGGAGGACGTAGCCGATAAAGGTTTCCTCTCGGCCGCTGACCTGGACAAACTGAGAGACCGCTTCAGTGCTGCCGAGGGGCGGTTGCAGGCGGCGGAAGCAGCGGTGCAAAAGGCTGCCAATAACCTGGGTTATACCGAAATACGGGCCCCCTTTGACGGCTGGGTTGGCAAGCTGAAGTTTGATGTGGGGGCGGTGGTCAGCCCGGCCAGCGGCGCGATCACCGAAATCCTGGTAACCGATCCCATTTACGTGGAATTTCAGCTCAATGAAGCCGACTTTATCGCGTTTCGGAGGGCAGGCAGGGAGGCTGCCGAGAATATGGCCAGCAACCTGTCCTTGTACCTGACGTTACCGGACGGGGAACGTTATCCCCAGGGTGGTGTGCTGGATTTCGCCGATGTCAGCACTGACGCCAGTACCGGGACCGTTGCCATGAGGGCCGTGTTTCCGAATTCTGCCGCTGTGCTGGTGCCCGGTTTGTATGTGACCCTGCACATCGAAGGGCAGGCCGGCGAGCCCCGGATTCTTGTGCCGCAGGTGGCACTGCAGGAGACGATCGAGGGCCAGTTCGTGCTGGTGGTCAATGACCAGGAACAGGTTGTCCAGCGCTTTATAAAAACCGGCCCCCGCCAGGGTGCCATGGTGGTGGCGGAAACCGGGATCGAAGCCGGCGAGCGGGTGATTGTCGAGGGGATGCAGAAAGTCCGTTCGGGAGTGACGGTCAATCCGGTATCGAAGCGTATCGATCCCGATACGGGCGTGCTCGCGGGTGAAGAAGAGGCTGGCCAATGATCAGCGGCGTTTTCATCCAGCGGCCGAAGTTCGCCTTTGTTATTTCCATCCTGATCACCCTCGCAGGCCTGCTTGCCCTCCGCGGGCTTCCTGTGAACATGTATCCCGATATGGCGCCGCCCCAGATCCAGGTGTCTGCATCCCTGCCCGGTGCCAGCGCCGAGGTGGTAGAGGAAGCGGTAATTCGCCCGGTCGAGCAGCAGCTCAACGGTGTCGAGGGGATGATCTACATTGAATCCACGGCATCCAGCGATGGCGCAGCAAAGATAACCCTGACCTTTGAAAGCGGAACCGATACCGATATTGCCCAGGTCAACGTACAGAACCGCGTGGCTCTGGCGGAACCCTTCCTGCCGGATGAAGTGCGGCGGCAGGGGGTGGTCGTCAGCAAGCAGGCCGGCAACATGCTATTGGGTATTAACCTGACGTCTGACCGGCCGGATCTGGACGGTGTGTTCCTCAGCAACTACGCATCCAATAACCTGGTGGAGGCTCTGGGTCGCGTGCCAGGCGTTGGCTCTGCGGAAGTCATGGGGGCAAAGGACTACAGCATGCGTATCTGGCTGGACCCCCGTCGCATGTCGTCCCTTGATATCACGGTAGCCGATGTGGCTTCGGCAGTGCGGGAGCAGAACCAGATTGTGGCTGCCGGCAAGCTCGGACAGTCGCCGGTGCCCGCGGGGCAGCAGTTTGTTTACAGCATCCAGAGCCGGGAGCGGCTTTCCGATCCTGACGAGTTTGCCCAGACTATTCTCAGGGCAAAGCCCGATGGCGGATTTGTGCGGTTAAGAGACGTCGGTCGCATCGAGCTGGGCTCGCGGTCCTACGCTTCCACCGCCAAGCTGAACAACCGGGATACCGCATTCGTGGTGATCTACCAGTTACCCGATGCCAACGCGCTTGAGGTCGCAGAGCGGGTAAAGCAGGTTGTTGAAGATGCAGCCCCCGGTTTTCCAGACGGCGTCGAACACAGCATTCTTTTTGACAGCACCGAGTTTATCAGCCGCTCTATCGATGAGGTGGTTGTTACCCTGCTTCAGGCTGTTGGACTGGTCATCCTCGTGGTGTTTCTGTTCCTGCAGAACTGGCGGGCCACACTGATCCCAAGCATTGCCATTCCGGTTTCACTCATTGGTACCTTCGCGGTGATGGCGGTGCTTGGGTACTCCATCAACACCATCACCCTGTTCGGGCTGGTGCTCGCCATCGGTATCGTGGTGGATGATGCCATTGTCGTGATCGAAAACGTTGAGCGCCTTCTGCAGGAAGAGAAGATGCCCATCCGCGAGGCGGTGACCAAAGCCATGGCAGAGGTCACCGGTCCGGTCATTGCCACCACCCTGGTGCTGCTGGCTGTGTTTGTGCCGATGGGCTTTATGCCGGGCATAACCGGTGAGCTTTACAAGCAGTTTTCCGTCACTATCTCGGTGGCGGTGATTATTTCCTCGATCAATGCGTTGACCCTGAGCCCGGCGCTTTGCGTTTCGCTGCTGGGCCGAGGTGGCAGTCAGTCGATTCGCTGGCTGGGCCCTGTCGAGAAGTTGATTGCCAGTGGCACCAGAGGCTACGACGGACTGGTGACGCGGCTGCTTCGCAAGGGCGCCCTGATGGGTGTGGCGCTGGGGGCGATCCTGCTGGCCAGCGCTGGACTGTTCAAAGCGGTGCCGACGGCGTTTGTGCCTCCGGAGGACCAGGGATTTCTGTTTGTGGACGTGCAGCTGCCAGATGCGGCGGCCCTTGAACGCACGGATGTTGTGCTTGGCAAAGTCACCGATATGGTTCTGGAAGACCCGGCGGTGACCGATGTCATCACCGTGTCGGGGTTTTCATTGCTGGGCGGCGCCAACTCCAATAATGGTCTTGGCATCATTACCCTGAAGGACTGGGAAGAGCGTGAGGATGACCCATTGGGCCTGGGGCAGATCATTCCCCGGCTGTCGGCACGTCTGTGGACGTTGGCTGAAGCACAGGTGATGGTGTTCAACCCACCGCCCATCCCCGGGCTGGGCACCTCGGCCGGGTTTGATTTCCGGCTGCAGGACAATCTCGGGCGAGACGTTTCCGAGCTTTCCCAGGTCATGAACGGGCTGATTTTCGAGGCCAACCAGCAGGAATCCCTGTCCCGGGTTTACAGTACCTATCGCGCCAATATCCCCCAGTACCTCTTGCAGGTGGATCGCAACAAGGCCAAGGCACTGGGCATACAGCTTTCCGACATCTTTTCTACGCTGCAGACCCAGCTCGGCTCGCTTTACGTCAACGACTTCACCCGTTTTGGCAAGAACTACCGGGTACTGCTGCAGGCTGAGGGCAGCTTCCGGCAAGGTCCTGAAGACCTGTCCTACTACTACGTGCGCAACCAGCAGGGTGACATGGTGCCCCTGACCACCCTGGCGTCCCTGGAGCCGGTGCTGGGGCCTTCGAGTATCCAGCACTTCAACCTCAAGCGCTCAGTGACCATCTCCGGTGAGGCGGCAGCCGGCTTTGCCAGTGGCGATGCGCTCGCAACCATGGCAGCGCTGGCGGATAAACTGCCCCAGGGCTACGAATTCAGCTGGGCGGGCCAGAGCCTGCAGGAGATAGAGGCGGGTAGCCTGGCCGCAGTGATCTTCCTGCTGGCCATTGTGTTCGTATACCTGTTTCTCGTTGCCCAATATGAAAGCTGGAGCCTCCCGCTCGCCGTAATCGGTGCCGTTCCGCTGGCCATGTTTGGCGCCATGGGCGGGCTCTGGTTACTGGGGCTGGCCAACAATATCTACGCCCAGGTGGGGTTGGTGCTGTTGATCGGCCTGTCCACCAAGACCGCCATTCTGATCGTGGAGTTTGCGATGCAGCTGCGGCAGTCCGGCCTCAGTACGGGAGAGGCCGCCAGGAAAGCGGCCGTACTCCGGTTCCGGGCCGTGCTGATGACGGCGTTCTCGTTTGTGCTTGGTGTCCTGCCGCTGGTATTTGCCAGCGGTGCCGGCGCCGCCAGCCGCGTGAGCCTCGGTATTACCGTGCTGAGCGGAATGGTTGCGGCGACCATACTGGGTACGTTACTGGTGCCGGTTTTCTATCAATGGATCCAGTCGGTGCGGGACAGGCTTGGCGCCTCGCATCATCCATGAAGTTTTTCCTCCTCAGTCGCCGCCCAGCTGCCGTACCCCAGCTCCATGACTTTGGCCACTTCGGCCTCGGGAATGGCAGTCAGGTCTCCCAGCTCCAGGGTGTCATAATGGAAGGCATACAAACGCGAGGCAAATTCCGCGACGGGCAGGGATGCCTCGCCTCGTATCTCGCCGTTCCCGCGCGTTGAGCAGGTAATGCCCTGGCCCCAGTCCTGGCCGCTGTCGTTGTTGGGATTGAAGAAGTACACCCGCATCTCGTTGTCCGGGCTCAGTGCTACCCGCTGGATGGTGATGGCGTGTCGACCGACAAAACGGGCGGCGCTGTCGGTCACGGCAATACCGGCCGGCTGGTGGTGAATCACCGGAAGGTTACCGTTGTAATAGGGGTGGTAACTGGCATAGAAGTGGCGGATGAAACTGTCATAATCCTTTATTTCGCCGGTGTGGATGTCCGCTACCACCCTGAAACCGTGGCTGACCCACCAGCCATAGAATTCCGGGTTGATCCAGCGGTGGGCGTCGTCGTCCCGATCTTCACAGCGGCGCCACATTTCAGCGTAGATGCGATCCAGATGGGGGATCAGGATCAGCGACACCGGGTCCACGTCCACGGGTGTGTCCTTGACCAGGCCTGGCTCCAGATTCTTGGATGACACTTCCCAGCCCTCGAACCGACCCAGCACTTCATTGTCACGGGCTGCCCAGGCCAGTACCTGCAGAAGATAGTCCGCCTCGTTGGCCGCCCACATGGATAGCCCGATGGCAGACTGGCAGCTGGGATTGTTGCCCTGCCCGACGCCCAGCGGCTGCCCGAGCAGGTTCAGTACCCCGGCCAGCAGGAAAACCCGTGGCGGGACGGCGTTGCCAAATGCTTCGATGAGCGCCTGTTCGGTTTCTGTCGACAGTTTGAGCTTGATCTGCCGCCACAGCGCCTGGGCCGTCGCGGGAGTAAACAGCGAGCCGCGCTCCAGCATCATGGTGAGACCAAACACGGCCTGGCAGGTTTGCGGATAGATGGCTTCGTCGATCAGGGTGTGAACCAGCTGGTTGTAGCAATAGAAATCATCCAGCCCGGTCATGGTCAATCCCAGCGCCGTGGGAATCAGCTCTTCGTCGTTGCTGGTTCGCAGAAACCTGAGGAAAACCGCATGGTAAGGCGATGCCAGACCGGTATCGTGCATGTTGCGGGCAAATTTCCTGGCCTCGTCCGACAGCGCCAGCTCGTCCATCTGGGTCAGGCGCAGCTGGTAGATATCCAGGCCGGGGTCTTCCTTGCTACCCGGGGTAGGCGCGAACAGGGCGCGCACCAGGCGGGTGGCATCGGCAGCGCCGGTGGTCTCCAGCTCCGGGTCGTACAGGCACTTGGCGATCTGGCCGATCATGTCGCAGATGCTGTCCACCTGCACCGGGCCTTGCTCCAGCAGCCGCCAGACTTCGGCTACCAGGCTGTCCAGCAGGCTCTCGTAGCCGAGGTGGGAGATCAGGTACTGGTAAAGCCCTTCCACGATGATGCCAAGCTGCTTGGGCCGCTCCCGATCCGCTTCGGTCAGTGTGCCGGACAGCAGATCCAGGTTCAGTGCCATTACCTGGGTCAGGAAGTGCCGGGCCTGCTCCGAGGATATGCCGCGGTGGAAATAGTCGCCACGTACCACCGCCAACAGCCGGATCTCGCTGATAGCCTCGACCACGGTGGTGACTGCGCTCGCCTCACGCAGCGAGTGTTTTGCCAGGGCGGGCTGAAGGAGGCCCGGCCTGGACCAGTCGCTGGTGCCGAAAATACCCGCTGACTCCAGCGCAGGAACGCGTCGGTACAGCACGTCAAATCCGCCTGGCAGTGTCATCAGTATCCGGGCCCGCTCCAGCAGGCTGAGACTGGAAGCCTGGGGAGACACGCTCCGGGCGCGGGCGAAATCTGCCAGGGCGGCATCAAATTGTATTGAGGCCTGGGCGATATCCAATGGTCAGCTCCTTTTCCGTTTTTCCTCACTTCGTCGCATCAGGTACCAGGCGACAAATGCAACAAGAGATACGACGATGATGATGATGGTGGCCAGGGCGTTGATCTTAGGGGATACACCCATCCGGACAGACGAAAAGACCACCATGGGCAGTGTAGTCGCACCGGGGCCAGAAACGAAACTCGCGATCACCAGATCGTCGAGCGAAAGCGTGAACGCCAGTAACCAGCCGGACACCAGTGCAGGGGCAATTACTGGCAGAGTGATCACAAAAAACGTTTTCAGTGGCGTGCAGCCCAGGTCCATGGCCGCCTCCTCCATGGAACGGTCCACTTCTCGCAGGCGGGCACTGACCACCACCGCCACGTAGGCACTGCAGAAGGTGGTGTGGGCAATCCATATGGTCGCCATGCCACGGTCCACTGGCCAGCCGATGGTCTGTGCCATCTGCACAAACAACAGCAACAGCGACAGGCCGGTGATCACTTCCGGCATGACCAGAGGTGCACTGATCATGCTGGATAGCAGGGTGTGTCCGCGGATGCGTTTGAAGCGGGTCATCACGAACGCACACAGGGTACCCAGGCACACCGCCATGCTGGCGGAGTAGAAAGCAATTCTCAGGCTCATCCACACGGCAGACAGAATCTGCCGATCCCGGAGCAGTTCCCCGTACCATTGGGTGGAAAAGCCCGCCCACACCGATACCAGCCTGGAGGCGTTGAATGAGTAAACAATCAACACGAACATCGGCAGATAAAGAAACAGCAGGCCCAGCGCCAGCATGATCTTCGAGAAACTGAACGCCCGCGACCTAACCATGCTTTTCCATCTCCCTGGCCTGGAAACGATGGAACAGTACGATCGGTATCAGTAACAGCGCCAGCATCACCATGGCGAGGGAGGACGCCACCGGCCAGTCACGGTTATTGAAGAATTCTTCCCACAACACTTTGCCGATCATCAGTGTATCTGGCCCGCCCAGCAGTTCCGGAATTACAAACTCGCCCACGGCGGGAATGAACACCAGCATGGAACCGGCAATGATGCCCGCTTTTGACAGCGGCAGGGTGATTGACCAGAAGGTGGTCAGGCTGCGGCAGCCCAGGTCCGATGCGGCTTCCAGCAGGCGCACATCGAGTTTTACCAGGTTGGTGTAGATTGGCAGCACCATGAACGGCAGATAGGCATAGGCGATGCCGAGTACCACCGCAAAGTTGGTGTTCAGCATCCTCAGGGGCTCATTGATGATGCCCAGCCACATCAGCAGGTTGTTCAGCAGGCCCTGGTTGCCAAGGATGCCCATCCATGCATACACGCGGATCAGGAACGAAGTCCACGATGGCAGCATCACCATCAATAGCAGCACCAGTTGCATCCGCGCTGAGGCACGTGCCATGGCATAGGCCATGGGATAGCCAATCAGCAGGCATACCAGTGTGGCGACGACGGCGATCTTGACCGACCCCCAGTAGGCGGCGATATACAGGCTGTCGGACAGCAGGAACAGGTAGTTGCTGAAATTCACCGCCACCGAGAAGGTGTTGTCCACAAAACTGAACACTGGTTCGTAGGGCGGGATGGCCATCACCGCCGACGAAAAGCTGATCTTCAGCACCAGCGCGAACGGCAGCAGGAAAAACAGCAGCAACCAGACAAAGGGAATGCCAAACACTACCCGACGATGGAACAGAACGGCACGCACCCGCGCCATCAGCAGGGCTGGCATCAGTTTTTTGGCCATGGCATCAGTTCCACAACAGGATGGGGCTGGAAGCTTCCCAGGACACAAACACCGTATCGCCCCAGGTCGGTCGCTCACCACGGCGTTCCACGTTGGCCATGGTGGCCTGAACGCGCTTGCCGCTGGCCAGCTTCACGTAATAGGAAGTGATGTCTCCCAGGTAGGCGATGTTATCCACGATGCCACGGCTCCAGTTGGTATCACCTTCTGGCTTGTCGCTGGTGAGGTAGATCTTCTCCGGGCGCAGGGCCAGGAGTGTCGCGGTGCTTTCCGCCGGGGTGGTTACGCCGCGGTCGATAAACACCGGTGCGTCCAACGCATCGCTGTTAAGCGTGATGCTGTCGGATTCATCTTCCAGAATATGGGCCTCAAAGATATTCACCGAACCGATGAACTCGGCCGTCATGCGGCTGTTCGGGCTCTCGTAGATATCGATGGGCGAACCCACCTGAGCAATGCGGCCCTGGGCCATGATGGCAATCCGGCTGGCCATGGTCATGGCCTCTTCCTGGTCGTGGGTGACCATCAGGCAGGTTGCGCCCACCTTTTCCAGGATTTCCACCAGTTCCAGTTGCATTTCCGTGCGCAGCTTCTTGTCCAGCGCGCCCATAGGCTCGTCGAGCAACAGCAGTTTCGGCCGCTTGGCCAGGGAGCGGGCCAGGGCCACACGCTGTTGTTGGCCGCCGGATAATTGCTGGGGCTTGCGCTTGGCAAAGCTCTCCATCTTGACCAGTTTCAGCATGGCCTCGACCCGGTCGCGGATTTCTCCTTTGGCCAGCTTGTCCTGTTTCAGTCCCATGGCAATGTTCTGCTCCACCGTCATATGGGGGAACAGCGCGTAGGACTGGAACATCATGTTGGTAGGCCGCAGGTAAGGAGGCAGGGCGGTAATGTCCTGGCCATCCACTACCACGCGACCGGCGTTGGGCGTTTCAAAGCCCGCGAGCATGCGCAGCAACGTGGACTTGCCGGATCCGGAACCACCCAGCAGAGCGAAGATCTCACCCTTATGGATTTCCAGACTCACGCTATCCACGGCCAGCGTGCCGTCAAAGCGCTTGGAGATGCCCTGAATGCTGAGTAACACCTCCGCTTGCGCGGAGGTGTTGTTGCCGTTTTTCACCCCTTAACGACCCGACTTCACGCTGGTCCAGGTGCGGGTCATCAGGCGCTGGGCGTCCTGGGGCCGGCCTTCCATGATGTACAGCTTCTTCATCACCTCATCGGTGGGGTAGATGCTGGTGTCGCTGAGGATTTCCGGGTCAACGAATTCGTTGGCCGGCTTGTTGGGATTGGCATACCACACGTAGTTGGTTACGTCCGCAATGATCTCCGGGCGCATCAGGAAATCCATCAGCTTGTGGGCGTTTTCCACGTTCGGCGCACCGGCCGGGATGGTCATCATGTCGAACCACAGCACCGCGCCCTCTTTGGGGATGGTGTAGCGGATGACGTTGCCGTTGCCGGCTTCCTCGGCGCGTGCAGCGGCCTGCAGGATGTCGCCGGAATAGCCGGCGGCAACGCACAGGTCACCGTTGGCCAGATCGCCAATGTACCGGGACGAGTGGAAGTAGGTAATATTCGGGCGAACGGCCCTGATCACTTCACCACCTTGCCTGATGTCGTCGGCATTGACGCTGTTCGGGTCCAGGCCAACGTAGGCCATGGCCGCGCGTACCATTTCCTCACCGGAATCCAGCATGGCAATGCCACAACCGCCGACCGCCAGCTTGGCGGTTACTTCCGGATCGAATACCAGGGCCCAGGAATCCGTGGGCGCGTCATCACCCAGGATTTCGCGGATGCGGCCCTCATTGTAACCGTAGCCGTTGGTGCCCCATAGATAAGGCAGGGAGAACTGGCTGCCCGAATCAACTTTCTCCAGGTCGTCCATCAGGTCCGGGTTCAGGTTGGTCCGGTTCGGCAGCCTGGTGTGATCCAGCTTCTCAAATGCCTGAGCGGAAATCTGCTTGGCCACGTAGTGGTTGGAAGGCACCACCAGGTCATACCCGGAGCGCCCGGAAAGCAGTGCTGCTTCCAGGATCTCGTTACTGTCGTAAACGTCGTAAATCACCTTGATGCCGGTTTCCGCGGTGAACTTCTCCAGCGTGTCCTCGGCAATGTAATCAGACCAGTTATAAACACGCACTTCCTCCGCAGCAAAGGCAGAGGACGCACCCAATGACACAGCAATAGCGGCGGCAAGGGCCGCAGGCTTGTAAAACTTCAACATCGGTGGTGTCCCTCATAGAAAAGGGATGGATACAAAGCGTGCAGGACGCACGCAGTATTTTGCAGGGCTTTCGCGCGATATGTATCACGAGAATGCAGTGTGCGCTACGAAAATCTTCGAGTGGGCATCCGGGGTTGTGCTTATCAGGGATGACCTTTTCAAAAGTGTCGCTGAACGTGGTTTATCCCTATCTTGCAAAACGTCCTGGAAAGCAGGATAAAGGAGCCTTGAAACCCCTGTGCCGGCCCCTCGCCACAGGCCTGTTCGAGTTTCAGGAAGGCTTACCTTATGGGTTCTGGTTTTGCGAGCGCTGGCGCATTTCTCGAGGCGCATCCCGAGCTGCAGTTTGTTGATCTGCTGATTCCGGATATGAATGGCATTGTTCGCGGCAAGCGGGTGGACCCCTCGGCGCTGGCGAAGGTGTTTGAGCGGGGTGTAGCCATGCCGGCGTCCATTTTTGCCCTGAACATCCAGGGCACTACCGTGGAAGAAACCGGCCTGGGCCTGGACATCGGTGAGGCGGACCGGGTGTGCCTGCCGATCGACGCCACCCTGACCATGGAGCCCTGGCAGAAGCGGCCGACCGCACAGTTGCTGCTGACCATGTTCGAGCTGGACCGCGAAACGCCATTTTTCGCAGACCCGCGTGTGGTGCTTCAGAATATCGTCAATCGTTTTTCAGAGATTGGTTTGACGCCGGTCGGCGCCTACGAGCTGGAATTTTACCTGATCGACCAGGAGAACCTGGCCGGCAGACCCCAGCCACCCAAGTCGCCCATTTCAGGCAAGCGCCCGGCGGGTACCCAGGCTTACTCCATTGATGATCTGGATGAATACGCGGAATTTCTGGCGGATGTGCTGGGTGCCGCCCGTGAGCAGGAATTGCCGGCGGATGCGCTGGTGGCGGAATCCGCCCCGGGGCAGTTCGAGGTCAATCTGCATTACGTGGCTGATGCTGTGCGCGCCTGTGACCATGCCACGCTTCTGAAGCGCCTGATCAAGAACGTGGCTTACGACCATGAAATGGACACCACCTTCATGGCCAAGCCATACCATAACCAGGCGGGTAGCGGCATGCACCTGCATGTGAGCCTGGTGGATGGCGAAGGCCGCAATGTATTCGCCGGAGATGCCGAGCAACCCAATGACATCCTGCGGTGGGCGATTGGCGGGCTGGTGGCCACCATGAACGACGCCATGGCGCTGTTCTGCCCCAACATCAATTCCTATCGCCGGTTCAGCCCGGAGTATTACGTGCCCAGTGCGGCTACCTGGGGGGTGGACAACCGCACCGCTTCACTGCGCCTGCCGGGCGGAGATCCGGATGCCCTGCGCATCGAGCATCGTGTCGCCGGGGCCGACGCCAACCCGTATCTGCTGATGTCCGCAGTTCTGGCGGGCATTCACTACGGCATTTCCAACAGGATTGAGCCGCCTCCTGTCACTATAGGCAATGCCCATGAACAGCATGAAGCGAGTCTGGTCAATAACCTGCGGGATGCGCTGCGGGAGCTGGGACAGTCCGCGGTAATGGCGGAGTACCTGGGTAGCCAGTTCCTTGATGTGTTCGTGGCCTGTAAAGAGCACGAACTGAACGAATTCGAGATGACCATTTCGGACCTGGAATACCTGTGGTACCTGCACACCGTTTAAACAACCACTATTCAATCACCAGCCAGGTGGCCTTGATTTCGGTGTACTTGTCGAAGGCATGCAGGGACTTGTCCCGGCCGTTGCCAGACTGCTTGAAACCGCCAAAGGGCGCGGTCATATCCCCGCCGTCGTAATGGTTGATCCACACGCTGCCGGCGCGGAGTGCTTTGGCAACCCGATGAGCGGTATTGATATTGGAAGTCCACACCGCTGCCGCCAGCCCGTAAATGGAATCGTTGGCAATGGTGATGGCTTCCTCGGCCGTAGTAAAACTGATTACCGACAGCACCGGCCCGAAAATTTCCTCCGCGGCGATGCGCATGCCGTTATTCGCGCGATCAAATACTGTGGGCTGAACAAACAGGCCGCCGGTGTCTTCCATTACCCGCTTCCCGCCTGCTACCAGGGTCGCCCCTTCGGACTGGCCAATGCCGATGTACTCGATAATACGGGCCAGCTGGGCCTGGTCGACGATGGCACCGCAGGTGGTCGCGGGGTCCAGAGGATGGCCGGGTTGCCAGGATTCCAGGGCTTCACGGATCAGTCCGATGAACTCGGCACGGATGCTTTCTTCCACCAGTAGCCGGCTACCGGCGGTGCACACTTCGCCCTGGTTGAAGGCAATGGCAGTGGCCGCCGAGGCGGCGGCTTTTTTCAGGTCCGGCGCGTCCGCGAATACGATGTTGGGGCTCTTGCCGCCGGCTTCCAGCCATACCCGCTTCATATTGGACTGGCCCGCATAGATCATCAGCTGCTTGGCCACGTTGGTGGAGCCGGTAAATACCAGGCAATCCACATCCATATGCAGCGCCAGGGCCTTGCCTACCGTGTGGCCGTAGCCCGGCAGTACGTTGAATATCCCCGGGGGAATGCCGGCTTCTTGCGCCAGTGCCGCCAGGCAAATGGCGGTAAGAGGGGATTTTTCCGAAGGCTTGAGAATTACCGAATTGCCGGTGGCCAGGGCCGGTGCAATCTTCCAGGCAGCCATGATCATCGGGAAGTTCCAGGGCACGATGGCGGCCACCACCCCCATGGGCTCACGGGAAATCATGCCGATCTGATCATGGGGTGTCGCGGCCAGTTCGCCGTAAACCTTGTCGATGGCTTCAGCGGTCCAGCGTACGGCGCGTGCGGTTGCCGGCACATCCACGCCGCGGGCGTGACCAATGGGCTTGCCCATGTCCAGGGTTTCCAGCAGCGCCAGTTGGTCGCCATGGGCTTCGATCAGATCTGCGAAACGGATAAGAACGGCCTTGCGTCTGTCAGGAGCCAGTTGGCTCCAGGCGCCGCTTTCGAAGGCGTTCCTGGCGGCAACAACGGCAAGGTCCGCATCGGCCTGGTTGCAACTGACCACACTGACCAGCTCGCGCCCGTCAACCGGGCTGATGCAGGCAAACGTCTCGCCACTGACAGCCTCCCGGTAAGCGCCATTTATAAACGCGCGATTCTCCAGAGTGAGTTGGTCTGCCAGGGCCTGCCATCCGGCCAGGTCTTTGGGTGTTGTGGTGCGCTGGGAATGATTCATGGCTGTCTCGCAGGCAGGGATTTTGACCAATCATAGCAGCACTTTCGTGGCCAATCGCTGCCTCTGATATAGGTAGAAGAACCTGTCTTCCGCAATCTCGGGGTGTGGCATAAACTGGCGTCGGCGTTGCTTTTTCCAGCCGCCTCCAGATTCGTTTTAAAAAGCTCCTGATCAGCTCCTGATCAACCCGTCACCCTGTATGGCGTAGCATCATGACCCAGTATGCCCCGGCTCCTTCCTATTACATGGCCTCTGCCAATCCCGCACCGATACGCCCGCCGCTCAGGGGCCAATGCGAGGCTGACGTGTGCGTGGTGGGCGCCGGATACACAGGTTTGTCCACGGCGTTGTTCCTGGCCGAGGCCGGATTCCGGGTAGTCGTGCTGGAAGCAGCAACCGTGGGTTGGGGTGCGTCGGGCCGCAACGGCGGCCAGATTGTGAACAGCTTCAGCCGGGATCTGGACAGCATCGAACGCCAGACAACACCAGACCATTTGCATCTGCTGGCCGACATGGCCTTTGAAGGCAGCCAGATCATCCGCCAGCGGGTTCGGGATTACGGCATCCGTTGTGATCTGAAAGAAGGTGGAATCTTCGCGGCCCTGAACCCGCGACAGCTTGAACATCTGAATAACCAGCAGACCCTATGGCGCCGGTTCGGCTACCATCAACTGGAACTGCTGGATAGGCAAGCCATCTGTGGCAGCATCGGCACTGACCGTTATGTTGGCGGGGCTATCGACCATACTGGCGGGCATATTCATCCGCTCAATCTGGCGCTGGGTGAAGCGGCTGCCCTGGAATCCCGGGGTGGCGTGATTCATGAACATTCCGAAGTCGTACGGATTATTCCGGGCCAGCCGGCAACAGTGAAGACCGGGGAAGGAGAGGTCAGGGCGCAGTTCGTGGTGCTGGCAGGGAATGCCTACCTGGGCGGGCTGGTGCCGGAGCTGGGCGCAAAGTCCATGCCCTGCGGCTCGCAGATTATCGCTACCGAATCGCTGGACGAAGCCACCGCCAAACGGCTGCTACCCGACGATAACTGCGTGGAAGACTGCAACTATCTGCTGGACTACTTCCGGCTCTCCGGCGACAGGCGCCTGCTCTACGGTGGTGGAGTGGTATACGGCGCCCGCGACCCGGCCAATATCGAACGGCTGATTCGTCCCAACATGCTGAAAACCTTTCCGCAATTGGCGGATGTGAAAATCGATTACGCGTGGACTGGTAATTTCCTGCTCACCCTGTCACGTCTACCGCAGATGGGCCGCCTGCAGCACAATGTATTCTATTCCCAGGGCTGCTCCGGCCACGGCGTCACCTTCACTCACGTCGCGGGGAAGGCTCTGGCTTTGGCTATCGAAGGCCAGGCTGAACGCTTCGACGCCTTTGCCAGCCTGCCGCACTACCCCTTTCCTGGTGGGCGCTTGTTCAGGGTGCCATTCACAGCATTGGGTGCCTGGTATTACGGGTTGCGGGACCGGTTAGGAGTGTGAGCAATTAGTGGGTGATCCTGTGTTGCCCATAAATCGCCAATTCCCGTTCGTGTCGCTTGTACCTGGGGTCGTTGATCGATTCCACGGCCTCGATCTGCGCAATATAATCCGCCGGCAGACCGTTTTCCCGGGCGCCGATCAGAACGTGGTCCTTATACCAGTGGAAAGGTTTCAGTGAAGTATTGATACGGGTGGCAAAGTACATCCAGGCCCGCAGGTAACCTTCCCCGGTAACCAGTTCTACGTGCTTTTCGTCATATCCGCGCCCCAGTGCTTCATGCCGGTCCAGGTCTGGCTTTTCGTTGTCGGCGATCTCGTAGACCACACCGATCACCCGGTCTTGCGGATCTTCCGTCTCCGCTGCGTCGCATTTGGCGGAGCCGTCCATGGCGGCTTTATGGAAGCGCAAGCGGTGGGCATGCAGTTGGGCGACAGTGACAAACCGGGCCGATGGGACCCGGGCCTGAAGCCTGCGCTGAGACATATTGGAGCCGTAACAGAAGCAGAACATCAAATCTCCCTATGCGTTAACCCACAAACATCTTTTTGGCCAATGGCAGCCCCCTGAGGCCACTAACTGCCACGGTTGCCAGCAACCCACCGATCATGGCCCCTGCCACACCACAGGTCATCACATCCTGGCCGGTCAGGTAAAGGCCGGGTATGCGGGTTTTGGGCTTGAGCCAGTCCTGCTCGAAGCGGCCGGGGGTGTGGTTCAGGCCGTAGATTTCACCTTTACTGTAGCGGCAGAAATAGTCGGTGGACAGGGGCGTGGACAACTCGTAGTAATCCACCTTGCCTTCAAGATGCGGGAACTTCTCATACAGTTTTGCCAGCAGCCGCTGGGCGAAGGCTTCCTTCTTTGCTTCGTAGTCCTCGCCACGCTTGCCCCAGGTTTTATCCGACCATTCCTCGTACCACTCGTAAGGCCCGGGGGCGACAATTTCGATGGTGGCTCTGCCGGGGTAGCGCTCCGCAAAGCTCGGGTCCTTGGCGGAGGGGAAGGAGATGTAGGTCAGCGGAATATCGGTCTCCTCCGGGGCCGCCATGAAGTCACTCAACTGCTTTTCGTAGTCGGCACCCGGGTAGATCCAGTAGTTGGTTTTCGGCAGCTTCAGGTTCTGGGCGGTATCCTGCAGGCCGATATACAGGCAGTTGCTTGCCATGGAGCGCTCTACGGTTTTCAGCTTCTGCTGGTAATAGTCCCGCTGCGGCGCGGTTTGCGGCAGCAGTTTGCCGAAGGTGTTGAACACCCCGGCATTGCTGATTACCAGCGGGGCATGGACTTCCTCGCCATCTGCCATACGGACACCAACGGCCTTGCCTTTCTGGATCAGGATGTCGGTAACGTCGGCGTAGGTGAAGACCTCGCCACCGCTCTGCTGGATCACCGGGATAATGGTCCTGGCCATTTCCGAGGCGCCACCAATGGGGTAGTAGCCACCGTAGAGGTAATGGCGCGCTATTAGGGCGTGGATGATAAAGCTGGATTCAGCTGGCGGCAGGCCGTTGTCGCCCCACTGGCCGGTCAGCACGGCGATCAGTTCCTGGTCGCTGGTCAGGCCTTCCAGAACCTCGCGGGTGGGGCGGTTCAGAAACGCAGGCGCGGTTCGGTTCACCACCTTGCGCAGGGGGCCCGCGGCCAGGTCGGGCAGCACTTTGCCGATGACCAGCGCAGGCATGGCTTTGGCAACCTGCTTCAGGTAATCAAGGTAAGTGTCGATGGCCCGCGCTTCACCGGGAAAGGCTTTTTTCAGTTCGGCTTTGAAATTGTCCGGCCCGGCCACCAGATCAACATGGCGGTCGCCAATGAAGATGCGGTCAAAGTGGCTGTCCATGGGCGCCCACTTCAGCTGGCCGTCGGTGATGTGATCAAACAGGCGCTTGGTTAGGGTGTGGTCCGCGCCGACATCGCCGATGTAGTGAACGCCCACGTCCCATTCGTAACCATTACGGTCGTAACTGTGGGTAAATCCGCCAGCGGTGTAGTGCTGCTCGAACACCACCACCTTCTTGCCCAGTTTGCTCATGCAGGCTGCGGTGGTCAGGCCGCCAATACCGGAGCCGATAACAATGGCATCGTAGGGACCCTCCAGGCGGTTGGCACGGTAACGCCGGCCGACACGAATGGTGCTGGGTTTGGGGCTGTTCATGGTGCCTGGTCCTTGTGAGAGGGTTCGTTATCCGCGGCGTTCATCACCATCCCCTGACTTTGGCTGCAATGTATGGCGCCAGGGCCGTTACCAACAGTACAACTGGCCAGATGTTGCCGTCCCGGAACAGGTAGGCCTCGAAAAGCTCGGGCCATGGCTTACCCTGAATAACCCGGCCAAAGCTGAATTCGAATGCCAGGGTAAGGCAGAGCCAGCCGATGCCAATCGCTGCGTAACCTGTCAGCGGCAGCGGCCCGAACCAGGGCAGCGTCAGGTAGGCCACTGCAAGAATGAGGCCGCTCAGCATAACACCGCTAAGTACCATCCCGGTGGGCTTGCTCATCACCGGGATCAGTATTGCCTCGCGCAATAGGCCATTGGCGATGGCCAGAATCACGATGCCTATCCACACCAGGAAGACCTTGAAAGCGACATTCGGGATCAATGGTTTCTCCTGTGATGTCCTGACTGCGGACCTTTCTCAGAGGTCCCTCTCCTGCTTTTCATCATCGCAGGGGCGGGGCTCCTGGTTGAAGAAATCGGTGCTGGCAAAAACCTCTGAAAGAATAGCCTGCTCGATGTAACTGCGCTGTCCGGATTTGACCGGCAGCCGGACAGTGAGGTGGATTTCACTGGCAACCGGGGCCTGGATGGTCACCCGTGGGTCTACCGAGGGTGCTTCCAGACCCCGCAAAACGCCGACCTTGTTCATATGCTTGCGGGCAGATTCCAGATAGGGTCTGCAGTGGCGATTGGCAGCTTCCAGCAGAGCTTTCTGGGCGGCCTGCCAGTCGTCCTCCCGTTTAAAGGGCACGGTAAAAACGTGGAAGTCCCAGTGGTCGGTAAAACTTTCGTTGGTGACCGGTTCAGACACGAACAGAGCGTTGGGTATGACAACCATGCGGCCCGTGCGCTGATGGCCAGTCTTGCCCGGGCCAACTTCGAGGATGGTGGTCGCCAGCAGGGTCTGGTCGATAACATCACCGCGGAAATCCTTCACCTGTATGCGGTCACCCAGATTGAAAGAGCCGGCGCCGCTCTTGAGAATCGCGCCGGAAACGCAGAGGATCAACTCCTTGGTCGCGACCACAAAGGCGACGGCGATGGCTACGATGGACAATGCCAGGGAACGGATCTGGTCTCCCCAGATCAGCGCCACCCCCAGAATGCCCAGCAGCAGAAAACCGTTGCGAAAGTTTACCAGCAAGCGACCCCGCAACTCGGAGGATGCCACGTTTCGCCGTATAAAACGGGCGGTCAGGGTTCGCAGGATGATGATGGCGAGCAACAGCAGACCGGTGCTGATCAGCAGCCTCCACATGGAGTCCGGCAACGAAAAACTTTCAGGGGTCAAAGCCAAACTCTCGAGCATGTCTCAGTTCCACGATGGGGTGAATATAACAGTGCATTGTCAGGGCAAAGCGGGGATGTAACAAGACAAAAGGTGGGGCTGGCAGCGGGGTTAGTTTTGCTGTTTGCGCCAACGCACCGGCGGTGAACCTGTCCACCGCCGAAAGGCACGATAGAAGGTGCTGACCTCCGCGAAACCCAGAGACTCGGCAATCTCCGGCAGCGAGGCATTGGTATCAGCCACGGATTGCAGCGCCCGCCAGCTCGCCCTGCCGCATGCCAGAGCCGGGTGATGTCGTCGATAGGCCAGCGTTCATGCTCCCGCGCAGCAGCCGGAATGCCTGCCGTGGCCAGCAGGGTGTCGGTGCTGACGGTCAGGCGTTGTGCGGTGGCAAAAACGGTGTTCACCCAGCCAAGGGAAACGGTGGCCTATAATGTCAATTTAAATGGCCTTTGAAGTCAATTTTAAAGCCATGGTACCGGTATATCTTTGCTTCAGACAACTCATTGCCAGCAGGTCGGAGGCGGGGTATGGCCAAAATGATTGCTTCAGATGTTCTGGTGGTCGGGGGAGGCCTGGCCGGTATTGTCGCAGCACTTGAAGCCCTGCTAGCCGGGAAGAGTGTCACCCTGGCAGACCGCGATACTGCTGACAGTATGGGCGGCCTGGCGCTGTGGGCCTTTGGCGGGAAGATGCTGGTAGGCCGTCGCTGCAGAAACGCATGAAGATTGCGGATTCTCCAGAGAGGGCTCTGGAGGACTGGCTGCGCAGGGAAGGCATCAAACTCCTGCCGGCGGTCAACTGGGTGGAGCGCGGCCGCCTCGGCGATGGTAACCGTCTGCCCCGTTACCATGTAATCTGGGGCACGGCCCGGGAACCGGTCCGCTGCCTGCTGGAGGCTCTGCACCGTGAAAACAGTGCCGGAAAGCTGACCCTGCTGCACCAGCACAGGATAACCGCACTTGACCATGAAGCCGGTAAAGTCTGCAGTGCCGTGGCGATCAACGAAGCAAGCGGCAGTGAGGTCCGGCTGACCTTCCCTGCGGTGGTACTGGCTACTGGCGACATCAACGGCAGCCACAGGGAATGCCGCGCCGATTGGCCGGTCGCTCGTCCGCAACCTGCCCGGTTTTTCCACTATTATCCCCTGTAAATCCGCCCTTTGGCTGAACCACCGGGGTGAACGCATCGGCCCGGAGCTCCTGGTTACCGGATTCGATACCCACTGGCTGTGTCAGCGTGTGGCCGAGCAGGAAAAGTCCTGGACCTGGCACCTGCTCAACTGGCGCATTGCCGCCAAAGAATTTGCCATCTCTGGCGCCGAACATAATGCGTGGATACGGGACCAGCAGTTCCCTCTGTTCGTGAAAGAGCTGCTGCTGTCCCGCTGGCAGCAGGAACTGCGGCTGGCGATGACACTGACAGGCGTTACCCGTGTTGCCGATATCGGCACTGATCAACTGGACAAGTCCCATAAACCTGAATTTCCAAAGGCTGGAGAACAATAATGACAAACGGCGCACAAGCGTTGATGAAAACCCTGGTGGATGCCGGTGTGGAAGTCTGCTTCAGTAACCCCGGCACCAGCGAAATGCATTTTGTGGCTGCGCTGGACGATGAGCCGAAAATGCGCGCGGTCCTCGCCCTGTTCGAGGGTGTGGCCACCGGTGCGGCAGACGGCTATGCCCGCATGGCCGACAAGCCCGCCGCCACACTGCTGCACCTGGGATGCGGCCTGGGCAACGGGCTGGCCAACCTGCACAACGCCCGCAAAGGCAAGGTCCCTGTGGTCAACATCGTGGGCGATCACGCCACCTATCATGTGAAATACGACGCCCAGTTGCAGTCCGATATCGAGACCGTGGCCCGCAACGTATCACCGGGTTTTGTGCGCACTGCCCGGAGCACTGAAACCCTTTGCGAGGATGCCGCCGAGGCCATTGCAGCAGCACGCAGCGCACCCGGTCAGGTCGCCACCCTGATCCTGCCGGCGGATGTTTCCTGGGGTGAGGGAGGCGTCCCCAGCGCGCCCCTTGCACCACCAGAACCGGAACCCGCAGACGATGCCACTGTAGAGGCCATCGCCTCGGCCATCCGTTCCGGCGGGAAAACCGCCCTGTTGATGGGCGGCCATTCGTTACGGGAACCCAGCCTGCTGGCGGCAGCAAAGCTTGCTGCCCACAGCGGGGTCGTTCTGATGGCGGAGACCTTCCCGACCCGCATGGAACGAGGCGCAGGCCTGCCTCCGGCAGAGCGCCTGGCGTACCTGGCGGAACTGGCAACGGTACAACTCACGGATATTGAACATCTCATCCTGGTCGATGCCAAGGCTCCGGTTTCTTTTTTCGCCTATCCGGGCAAGCAAAGCTATCTGGTGCCCGATACCTGCAAGGTTCATACCCTGGCAGCGCCGGATCAGGACATCACCGCAAGCCTCGACAAGCTCATTGAAGTCCTGGGCGCCAGTCAGGCCGAACCCCGGCTGCAATCCGCCAGAAGACCGGGCCGGCCAAGGGGCAAGCTCACCGCGGAAAAAGTCTGCAAAGCAGTAGGCCACCTGATGCCCGACAACGCCATTATTGTGGACGAAGGCATTACCTCCAGTCTTATGCTTTCAATGATGACCGAAGGAGCACCGAGACACGATCTCATCACCCTCACCGGTGGCGCCATAGGGCAGGGCCTGCCCAACGCCGTCGGTGCCGCCGTTGCCTGCCCGGGCCGGCCGGTACTGGCACTGATCGGCGATGGTACGGCCATGTACACCATCCAGGCCCTGTGGACCATGGCCCGGGAACAGCTGGACGTTACCACCTTCATTTTCAACAACGCGTCTTACTCGGTGCTGAACATCGAGCTGGAGCGGGTAGGGGCAGAACGGGCCGGCACCAAAGCCAAATCACAACTGGATCTGCGCGGCCCGGTGCTTAACTTCGCCGAGATGGCGCTGGGTATGGGGGTTCATGCAGTGAGAGTCGACACCGCCGAAGATATGAATAAAGCCCTGGAATACGCCCTGAGCATGCCGGGGCCACACCTGATCGAAGTGATGACGCCAGAGTCACTGAGCGGCGTGAAACGCAGGATACTGCCGTGGATGCTGCGCGCATTGCCGAACCTGCCGCTGTCGGTCAACAAGGCGCTGAAGCGGAAGCTGGCACCCTAGAGGCCGCAGGGACGTGCTCCTTGCGAATGCTCTTGGCCAATCTGTAACTCCTCTGAGGACGATGTTCCCCGGGGTCCGAGGGCGGATCCGACCAGATAGGCCACGGTCAGGGGACACACGCGCCCGACAAACATCAGGAAGGGTGGATTAATGCGCCAGACAATCTGAGGGAAATGGTTATCAAGTCTTTGCCTGTCGCCCATGGCTCATGGCCCCGGAGCTATTGGTAAAGCAAGATTTTGGTAATAGCAGCCAGGATTCCGGACTGCCCGGTTACCCCTCGTACTCATTGTGGTGCTCTGCAGGTGAGTCTTCCGTATCGATTAGCCGGAACGAAAAATCAGAATCCGGCATTTGTCGTTTCCCGGGAAACCCTCTAAGATCTATGGGTTGCCTGGTGGAACAATCAACCAAATTCCGGACGCGCCAATGAAACTGCTTATTGTGGACGACCATAAGCTTTTTACTGATGGCATGCGTCATCTCCTGGGTCATCTTGGCGGTGCAAACACCATTGAAGATTGCACCCGCGCTAAAGATGCTATCCTCCGGCTTGAGAAAGACGACTTTGACCTGGTCCTGATCGACCTGGCCATGCCCGGCATGGATGGTCTGGCAATTCTACAGAGACTGTGGGAGATGGGTTCAGTCACGCCTGTTGTGGTTGTGTCCGCAGAGGAAGATATATCCCGGATCGACAATGCCCTTGCGCTGGGTGCCTTGGGGTACATCCCTAAAGAACAGAGCGCGGTAGAGATGCTTGATGCATTGCATCAGGTCCTTTCAGGTGAGATCTATATTCCCGTAAAGATTCGCGAACGGCTACGTGGTTTCCATGCCCGTCGACATCCGGAGGAAGGCACACTGACCAAGCGGCAGAGCGACGTCCTCGAGCTGGTGGCCAAGGGATATTCCAACAAGCAGATAGCTTGCGCGCTGTTTCTTGCGGAGCATACGGTCAAGGTCCACATTGCCTGTATCATCAAGGCTCTCAGTGCCAGCAATCGGACTGAATGCGTTCACAAGGCACGGAGCCTGGGCTTGCTTGATTAGTCCACACCTGTCGGAGTTGCCAGTTGCCTCTGGATAAAGCTTCTGAGTAAGGACGGTCTGACAGGCTTTTGAATCATCCTGAGTCCACTGTTTTCGACTTCCTGTAACTGCCGGGGATTGGTTGTACCGGTAATAATCATGCCCGGTAACTCTGGTCCGTAACGCTCTCTGATCATCTGTATCGCCTTGATGCCATTATGCGTTCCATCAAGGCTGAGATCCGAAAGCACCAGATCTGGCTGGTCTGGCAGGAGTCTTAATGCCTCCGTGGGGGATGTGACGGAGGTCACCCGGAAGCCCCACTTGTTTAACAGGGTGTCCATGGCATGGAGGACATTCTTGTCGTTGTCGATGACCAGAATGTGGTGGCCCGAATCCTGCCACTCAATCTCCATTGCTTTTCCGGAAGACTGCTTCATGCGAGCGGGATCACCAGCCGGGATGGAAAGACTGAAAACCGATCCCCTGCCATCCACGGATCGAAGATCCAGTGGCAGACCCATTAAGCTGCAGAGCTTGTGAACAATTGCAAGACCAAAGCCCAGCCCTTTATCTCTCTCATCTTCATGGGGTGATTCGTGAGCCTGTTGAAACTCAATGAAGATCCTCTGGTGTGCTTCCTGAGGAATACCGATACCGGTATCCCATATCTGAACCAGCACCGAGTTTTGCCTGGGGCGGGCACTGAGGAGGATGCCGCCGCGATCGGTATAGCGAATGGCGTTGGTTATCAGGTTGCGCAACACTCGCTCCAGTAGTACCTGATCCGTTCGCACGACCGCGGGTTGTGTGTGGAGCCTGAGGGACAGGTGCCGTTGCTCGGCCTTGTCCTGGAACTCCTCTTTCAACTGAATGAGGAAGGTTTCTATATCGAAGTCCTCTGGCTCTGGCTGGACGATGTTGGCATCCAGTCGGGACAGGTCGAACAGGGCATCGAACATTCTGCGCATGGCATCAAGTGAGGCATCAATTCGGCTGAAAATGCGTTTTTCTTCCCGGCGGCTGTCGGCGCCCTTCAGGGCATCGACAAAAAGCGACAGTGCGTGAAGAGGCTGCCGAAAGTCGTGGCTGGCCGTTGCCAGTGTCCGTGATTTTGTGCGAATGGCGTTCTGGAGCTCACGAGATTGTTCTTTGAGCTGTTCCGCCAGGTCAGCGGTTTCAAGACGCAATCGTATTTCCGAACGCACAATCGAATTGAGCTTCCGGGCAAAGCCGTAGGAGGCCAGGATGGCAAGGGCAACCATTATTGCCAGCGCAAGCCAGGCAACGTCAGCAAGCAGCACAAACTTTGCGGCCAAGGCGCCCTTAACGGGTATCCCGTAACTGTAATAGAGCGCCAGCCAGTGTGCCCCTGCGGAGATCGAGCCGATTCCGAGAGCAAGGGCCAGGGTAATTATGAAGAGCCGGTGCGGCGGTGATTCAAGATCGTGCATCAAAAAAACGGCGATAGCCCAGAGGAAACCCATATAGCCCTGCAGAATCAAAAGCCTTAGATGCCAGGGATGGGCGTTTTCAGGAGAGACGTCATTTCTATGATAACCAGAGGCAACCAGATAGAGTGCGCCGATGCCTGCGAGCATAAGCACGAACCAGCTCAACAACACAGCACGGTCAACCTGGTCCCACATGACCAGCGTGACGGACAGTGGGACCAGGATGGTGAAGGCAGCCCATTCCCTTATCTGTTTGAAGTAGGGGGCGAGAGCCTCAAAAGTGATGCGTTGCTCGATCTTAGTGGAATCCATCTATATGAGTCACCTCCCTGCTTTCATTGTTCGCTGGCTCTGCTCATATTGTTCTACCAGAACGGAGAAAGTTCGTGGATGACACTGAGCCCACCAGGAGCCTACGAAAGGTCTCTGGCGGTGCGAGCGTGTTACCTCGCGACCGGTCTGCACGAATCCCCAGTTTGTTGCCTCATCCAGAAGCATGACGCGCTTCCCTGACAAGGCAATTGGCTGGGTCCTGGGTGGGCCGCCGCGAGGATCGCTGGATTTTATGTTCCCGCAGATCAGAGGGTCTTTGCCCGGTTCGTTACCGGCAACGGCGTAGACGTTGAAGAGCTCGATTGAGCGGGCATCATCCACCAGTTCAGTAACTGAGTAGACGGCAGCTGCCTTTTGCTCACTCGATACCAGAACCAGGATCGGTTCCGGTTCATCGGCGAGGTCAGAGCTGAGAGCTGCGTAGCGCTGTGAGTCGGTGCTCGCACAACCGGTGATTACTGCAAGTATGAACAGTAGGGGTAAGGATTTTGTAGTCATCTCCGCTGCTCCCTATCTAGACTATTGTTGAGTCTTGCCCCAGGCCAGAAACGGCTCTGGATCCTTGTGTGAGGCTGGGATGAGCGTCACATACCAAGTATTGGGTATTGCAGGTGAGCCTGGTATTACTCTAAAGAGCTAATTTCATGATCGGGAACGAAGCGACTCTGACTTATGCTGGCCAGATCGGCGGCCACTCGCCATTGCGCTCCGCAAACCGCTCGATCGGCTCACTCTGGTAGCCGCTGTTGTACCGCGCTCGTACGCTCCCGTGCACCCAGGTTTTGATCTCGTCCAGTGGAGGTATTTCCCGCACCCGTTTCCCCAGTAACCTGTATTTGCCCTTGTACTCATTGTGCTGCTCGGCGGTGGTGTGGATAGTGGTTGGCAGAATACTGTTAAACACCAGCTTCTGCTTCCGCGCTTCTTCCGCCATCCACAGCAGGGGGATATCGGCCAGAATGCGGCCCTGTTTGTCAGGACCATAGCCGCCGCCGACATCGGAATGCACCCCGGCGAACCAGACCTGCTCGATGTCGGTCCCGGAACTGGGTTTCCAGATGGTAGGTTCGAAATCCTCACGGTGTTCATCCAGAGACAGGGCGTGCCGCGCAATTTCAATGTTGCTGCCGATCTCGCGGTCGTAAAACAGGTCCTGGTCTTTGATCAAACCAAAGAAGGTAAACGGTAGCCCCAGTGCGCCGACGGTGTCCCACACGCCCACGAACTTGATCGGGGTGCGTTCTGCCACCGAGTGTTGGCGCTTCCACGCCATGGCGTGGTCGCTGTTGGCTTTGTGTTTCTTGGTTTTGTAGAACCTGAAGGCGTTTTGGATCCGGTTGGCGTTTTCTTTTCGCAGAATACTACAGTTGTTGATCATGCCGCACAGGCTGCGGGCGGTGTAGGCACCCCGGCTGAAGCCAAACAGGAAGATCTCGTCGCCAGGCTCGTAGTTGTGAACCAGGAACCGGTAGCCGTCCATCACGTTCTTTTCGAGGCCATGACCGGTCGCGCCGGCGAGTAACTCGTCGTGATAGGAGCCGATGCCCCAATCGTAGAACACCACCTGTTCGACGCCGTTGCCATCGGTTGGGCGAATGGCACGGGCGAACTGCAGTACGTTGGTGGGGAATTCCTCCCCGATGTTTACTTCCGGCCGGTTCCAGGTGCCGTCAAAACAGATGGCGATGCGTTTCATGATGGTGACCTCCTGTCATCAATCTTCATTTTATATTATAGCCAGAGCCCCTCGGCCGGTGCGGAAAAATCAGTCTGTCGCGATTTTTACCCAAAGGCTTCCCTGACTTTAAAGTTCCAAGCCTTCCGGTCAGCGTGGGAGGAATGCTGCCACTGAGCCGGTAGGCGAAGGAGGGCGGTATCAGCTACGATCTTTATAAGCGGATTCTGGCGATTAACGAAAACAGCCCTTAGCCCGTTGGGTTCGCAGCCCCCGCCTGATCTACGAGGTGATTATGAGTAATACGGAAAAACGCCCTTTGTACATACCCTACGCCGGCCCGACTCTGCTGGAGATGCCGCTGTTGAACAAAGGCAGTGCTTTTACCCAGAGGGAGCGCCTGGATTTCAACCTGATCGGTCTGCTGCCACAGAATGTGGAGACCATCGAGGAGCAGGCGGAACGAGCCTATAAGCAATACCGGTTATGCCAGACCGACCTTGACCGGCACATCACATTGCGCGCGATCCAGGACGACAACGAAACTCTCTTCTACTACCTGCTGGAAGATCATCTGGAAGAGATGCTTCCGATTATCTACACCCCCACAGTGGGCGAGGCGTGCGAGCAGTTCTCCAACATCTATCGCAACCATCGCGGTTTGTTCGTATCCTGGCCCGACAGCGAGCACATGGATTACCTCCTTCGCAGCGCCACCAAGGAAAAGGTCAAAGTCATCGTGGTTACCGATGGCGAGCGCATTCTGGGGTTGGGCGACCAGGGCATTGGCGGCATGGGCATTCCTATCGGAAAATTGTCGCTGTACACCGCCTGCGGGGGTGTCAGCCCGGCCAATACTTTGCCCATAATGCTCGATGTCGGCACCAACAATCAGGCCCTGCTTGATGACCCCATGTATATGGGATGGCGCCACAAGCGCATTGGCCAGGAAGAGTACGATGCTTTTGTGGCCGAATTCCTGGCAGCGGTAAAGCGCCGCTGGCCCGATGTACTGGTGCAGTTCGAGGATTTCGCGCAGAACAACGCCATGCGCCTTCTCAACCAGTATCGCGACCAGGCCTGCTGCTTCAACGACGACATCCAGGGCACCGCCGCGGTTTGTCTCGCCACTTTGCTGGCCGCGTGTAAAACCAAGAACGAGAAAGTCAGTGACCAGACGGTCGCGTTTCTGGGTGCCGGCTCCGCCGGCTGTGGCATCGCCGAACAGGTGATTGTCGCGATGACAGAGGAGGGATTGTCTGAACCGGAAGCGCGCCAACAGATCTACATGGTCGACCGTGCCGGGCTGCTGACCACCGACGTCGCCGGCCTGCAGGATTTCCAGTCAGCGCTTGCCCAGGACCCGGCCCGGATCAGGGACTGGCCGGGCCGGGAACTGATCAACGTGGTGAAACAGGTAAAGCCGACAGTGCTGATTGGCGTCTCCGGCCAACGGGGTCTGTTTACGGAGGAAGTCATCAAGGCAATGCACGCGGGCTGTGCTCAACCGCTGGTGATGCCGCTGTCGAATCCCACGTCGCGGGTCGAGGCGACGCCCGCCGACATATTGAGCTGGACGAGTGGTGAAGCTCTGGTAGCCGCGGGGAGCCCATTCAAACCGGTGGAACTCGATGGCAAGACCTACCCCATCGCCCAATGTAACAACGCCTATATTTTTCCGGGTATTGGTCTTGGGGTGATCGCCGCAGGTGCCTCCCGGGTGACCGACACCATGCTGATGGCCGCAGCCAACGCCCTGGCGAACCAGGCCCCCATTGTCCGGCAAACCGGTGAGCGTCTGTTGCCAGACATGGCCGGAATTCAGGAAATCAGCCGCTACATTGCCTTTGATGTTGCCAGACAGGCACAGGAAGACGGAGTCGCGCTGCGCTCCGATGAGGACACCATCCGCGATACCATCGAACGCAATTTCTGGCGCCCGCGTTACCGGCGTTACCTGCGGCGCGCGATTTAAAGGGGGAGCCAGGAAAGCAACCTCCTTCCCTGGCTATCGCACCTGTTATAGCCAGGTCAGGCCAGCGCTGATGACGACACCGCTGATGATCAGCACCATCAGACAGTAGCCCATGATGTCCTTGGCTTTGAGGCCGGCAATGGCCAGAACGGGCAGCGCCCAGAACGGTTGCAGCAGGTTGGTCCAGGCATCACCCCAGGCTACCGCCATCGCTACCCTCGGAATGTCTGCGCCCAGTTCCTGTGCCGCGGGCAGCATAACTGAGGCCTGTACCGCCCATTGGCCACCGCCGGAGGGCACGAAGATATTCACCAGTCCCGCGCTCAGAAAGCTCCAGAAAGGCAGGCTTTCAGCGCTCGCGATGGATACGAAGCCGGAGGAGATGCTGGCGGCCAGGCCAGACGCCGTCATGACGCCCATGATGCCGGCGTAGAAGGGAAACTGGATAACAATGCCTGCGCCGCCCTTTACCGCTTCGTTCAGGCTGGCCAGCAGCCGCTTGGGCGTCTGGTGCAGGATGATCGCAATGAACAGGAACATGAAGTTCACGATGTTCAGGTTCAGGCCGCCGCCATCCATGAAGTACTGGAAGATGAACGCGATACCGCTGAAGCCGATCAGCCAGGCCAGTGTTCTGCTGTTTTCGAGGTGGTCTGCCGGGCGGTTGATGACAACAGCCGTGTCGGGCTCGTCGTCCAGGACATTCGGGTCCGCATACACACTGTCTTTTTCCGCGGGCAGCATAAGGCGGTTGACCAGCGGTACGATGATGAACAGGGCGACCACGATGGCCAGGTTGAAGAACGCGAAAATGGTGTCACCGGTGCCAATGACGCCGATGACGTCTTCCGTGAAGTGGCCTTCGGTGGCGATGACCAGGGGAATGGACCCTGCCAGCCCGCCGTGCCACACAATAAACCCTGAGTAGGCACTGGCAATCAGCAGCGGATAATGAACCCGGATCTGGCGAGCGAGGGCTTTGGCAAACAGCGCACCGACCACGAGCCCAAAGCCCCAGTTTATCCAGCTGGCAATCAGGGCCACAAAGGTGACCAGGATGATTGCTTGCCCCGGTGTTTTGGCGAGGCCGGCAATCCGGTTAAGAATCCCGCGGACCAGAGGTGTGCTCGCCATCATGAAGCCGGTGACCAGTACCAGCAGCATCTGCATGGAGAAGGTCAACAGGTTCCAGAAACCATCGCCCCACATTTCGATAACAGCCATTGGGCCATGGCCTTCGAAAACCATGGCAGCGATGAACGCGACCAGGGTAAGAATGATCACGAACAGATAGGGGTCAGGCAGGTATTTGTCCACCATGCTGACCAGGGGTCTGGATGCCTTGTCTAACATTTTGTTCTCCTTTGTTATTTTCGATTCCCAACTAGCTTAGCAACCAACGCGGAAAACGCATGGTTGATATACCGTTGTTTTGCAGTTTTTTGTGGTTGAGCCGACGAATCGACCTTTTTCCTACGCCAGTCGTAGTCTGCTCAGGGCTAGTGAGCAGTCGCCCGGGAGAACACGTTGATCACCACCACGCCGGAGATTATCAACGCCATGCCAATCACGCTGGCAGTATCCAGTGTCTGCCCGTAGACCAGCCAACCGATAAACGCCACCAGCACGATCCCCAGACCCGCCCAGATGGCATAGGCCAGACCGACGGGGATCTCCTTCAGGGTCATCGACAGAAAGTAGAATGCAATGGCATAGCCAGCTATGACCAGCAGGCTGGGCCAGAGCCGGGTAAACCCTTCACTGGCCTTGAGACCGGAGGTTGCGACCACTTCAGCGACAATGGCGATGCCAAGAAAAATCCAGCTTTTCATAACGGGTCAGTTCTGCATGCGGATGTCATCTTTCCAGCGGAATCCGACGCCGCCGGCTTGCCAGACGCCATCTTTGTTGAATGGATGCGGGCCGTTGATATTGATGTACTGTGGCAAGCCAAAGTGGGGCGCCAGGTCCTGTTTTGACTTGATTGTGACACGGTCCATGATCCTCAAGCCCTGCTGCTCGGCTGGCATGTGAGCCTCGGGCGCTGCTCTGTGGGCTAGTGCCCAGTTATCGATGTAGAGTAAATCGCCAGTGTCGTAGTGATAACGTATCCCGTATCCCTTGTCGAAGGAGGCATTCATGAGGTCGTTGTAGTCGTTGAAAAGCTGCTTCATTTCATCGGCTGTCAGCAAACGGAACTTATCGGCGGTTGCTGGTGCTTTCTTCAGCTCATCGACAGTCAAACCTTCTTCCGGCAGCCTCTCGATGACGGCACCGGTCATTCCCAAATGAAGCCATACGCTTTTTCGTCCCGAAATGGGATGGGTATGGACGACAGGATGGGTCACGCTGGAAGCGGAGTTGACCGAGACCAGGCGTTCCCAGAATTCCTGCTTTGCCTCCGGAAGCACGTCAAACGCTGCCCCCTGATGGGCAAAGTGGGTGCCGCCCCCTTGTTCGGGTGCCCGCGCCATGTAGTAGGCCGAATGGGAAAACGTAGCTGCTTCAAAACTGCCATCGTTATGCCACTGCGGGCCAACACCAAGGATTCCATGGCGGTTGTCATTGGAACAACGAAAGATGTGCCGGTTTCTTCCAGGCGTTGCAGGGTGGACACCATGGGTAGAATGGATCTGGTGAGCGCCCCACCATTTGCTTGCCTCAACCAGTTCATCAGCCGAGAGACCGGCCTGATGTTTAAAGACGATGAACCCCCTATTCGCCATCTCCACTTCCAGAGCCTCAATGACAGGCTCGGGAAGCCTGGAGCGAACATCAGCACCGTATATCTCCACCCCAAGGGGTTCCAGTTGTTTAACCGTCAACCCCTCCTTCTCGATCAGCGAGACCCGGGCAGGGTCCAAGGCAGGAATTGTCGGCAGGTTGCTGCTGAATTTTTCAGATGCTTGTCCCATGGTCTCGGTTACCTCACTGGTTTTGTTCCTGCTCCGCCCCTCGTTTATTGTCTCTGGCGGTTAACCCCCAGCCGACGGCGGTCAGAAGGATCAGTCCGGTAATGATCGGTGACGCCTCTCCAAAGGTGACCACGGCGCCTATGACCGAGGCCACTGCCGCGACAGCGGACAGCTTCCAGGAGTAGCCACTGGTTCCGGACTGTTTTTGGGGTATTTCTGTCATAAGAGAATCCTCGTGAGCCTGCACTCACATTAGCAGCAATCGTTGCATTTTCCTGGCTTCGAAGCGAGTTGTGTTACAACATGCCGGTCTTGGTTTCGTAACAAATGCTATTTAATCCCGGAGGATCCTGTCCGTGAAATTGAAAAGTGCACTACTTGTTCTGGCTGCGACGGCACTGGCCGGCTGCCAGACCTCGTCCCACGTTTCGTCAGCGGCTGCTGATGGCGATGGCATTACCTGTAGCAAAATCAATCAGGCTTTTACAGCCTATCAACAGGACCGGCAATCTGCGGAGGCCTGGACCCAGCTGGCCCAACTGATCAGCCCTACCGCTGGCAACTACGCTGACATGGGTGTAAACACGGCCTCCAGGTACTACGATCAGATCAAAGCGACCACCGATCTTGCACTCGCGGTCCGCGGGTGCCAGCCAGTGCAGTGAAACCACCGGGTTGAACATCGTCCCGATCCCAGAAGTGGAGCCTTATCATGCAGCCAAAAGACATCGTGGCGCAGTACATCGCTGACATCCATGCCCAGCGCTTTGATGAGGCAAAGGCCTTGCTGGCTGACGAGGGATTTGAGTATGTGGGGCCGAACATGCGCTTCCTTCGCCCGGATGACATGCTGTCCTACCAGTTCGGTATGGCGGCCATCCAGAAAGACCTGATCGTCCGTCAGCTCAGTGCTGACGGGGAGCACGTGTTCGCGATCCTCGACTACCGCACCAACTTTGAGATGATCGGGGATGTCCGGCTTGCCGTCTGGTTTCGTGTCCGGAACGGCAAAATCCAGACGGTTGAAGCCTTCTACAATGCGGCAGTGGTGGAAAACATGCTGGGAGGCAATCTGCCTTCCACACCCTGACACAATCGGTGGTTACCCAGCCGCCTGGCGGAAATGCCGGTAACTGATGCTCAATCCGTATGCAGTTCCCGAACTGCCTGTGCAAACAGCCCCGCAACTGGAAGGGTGGTGACCTGGCCCTGTTCCTGCGGTTGTTGCTGTGGTGTCACGCTGTCTGTAATGAAAAGCTGATCCATAGCCCCCGCGCGGTACAGCTGCTCCGAGCCCGGCCCGAACAGGGCATGGGTAATCACCCCGAATACCCGGGTGGCGCCCTTGTTCTTGCAGGCCTCGGCAGCGCGTAGCAGAGTGGTGCCGCTTGCCACCATGTCGTCGACGATGATGGCGACCCTGCCTGTCATATCCCCAACCACGGCATCGCCGGTTATGCCACTCTCCCTTCGCCGTTTTTCCAGGAAGGCAGTGGGTGGCTGTTCGCCTGCGATATCGGCCCAGGCGTCGCGGAACCGGTCCACGCGTTTGGTGCCACCGGCGTCGGGTGAAACAATAACGACCGGCTCACTCCCAACGCGGTCTAAAAGGGCGTTGACGAACAGGCTATGGGATTCCAGGTGCACCGTCCGGCAACGGAAGGCGTTATCGAACGCGCCCTGATTGTGAACTTCCAGGCCCACCACGCAGTCCACGCCCATGGCTTCAAACAGTTGCGCCACGTAGCGCGTGGTCACAGGGTCCTGACTCTTGGATCGACGATCCTTACGGGCGTAGGCCAGATATGGCACCAGTGCGGTGACGCGTTTAGCACCGGCATCTTTGACGGTGCCGATAAAAAACAGCAGCCGCAGCAGTTTGTCGTTCACGCTGGCGGTTTCCTCGCCAAACAGGGTGTGGCAAACGTAAACATCCCGGCCCCTCATACTCTGCAGTGGCCGGGACTTGTGCTCGCCATCTTCAAAGTTGCGGTCCTCCTGGGTGGCCAGGCTGACGCCGAGCTGTGTGGCAACGGCATGACCAAACGCCTGGCTGCCTTCCAGGGCAAACAGAACCGGCTCACTGTGCATATTATTTCCTTGATGGTATTGGGGCTTTACCCGCCTTCGCGGAAACGGCGGATAAAGGCTTCAGACTCTGCCACCGACTGTTCCATGTTGCGAATCAGTTCATCCACGTCCTGGCGGATATTCACCAGCTCGTTTTCCAGGGAGCCTATCGCCTGGGCGTTCAGGTTATGCTTGAGAAACAGCACCTGATCCTGAAATGCCTGCAGGACAGGATCCATGCGGTCCTCCGCTTCGTGCATGCGGCTGATCAGCTGGCTGTACTGGGCGCGGGTTTCCTCGAGCTGCTGTTCGCTGTTACGGCGCAGGGAATCACTTTCGTACTGATCAAGCTCATCCTCCCATTCATCGAAAAGAGCCTCTGCAACGTCTTCCACCTCGTCGATACGGTCGCGGACTTTTTCTGCGCTGGACTTGCTGTCTTCATACGCATCGCTGATCTCGGCGTACTGGTCCTTGAGCTCGGTGTCCGGTGTATCCACCACGCTCTGGAAGCGCTCCAGCGACGAACGGAAGGTTTCCTGAACATCATTCTGGCTGTCCCTCGCGTCTTCCACCCGGTCTACCAGTATGTCGCGTTTTTCATACCCGAATTTTTCCATGGTGTCGTAGTACAGTGAGGAACACCCGCCGAGAAGCGCAACACTCAGCAGCAAAGGCCACAGCCGCCGGGTACCGGTTGGCGTTATTGAACTGGCAGTGACAGGGCTCGACATAAAACAGTCTCCATATGGGACCCGGGCTCGGGTCCGGGAAGTGAACCATGGCGACGGGTTACTGACAAGCGCTGATTCAGGCGCTGGCCTCCCGATAGGACACCATCCGCTGCTTGTCCTCATCCCAGAGTGCATACCGGAAACAGTCAGCAATGTCGCCGGGCGCCAGGGTTGTTACCAGCGGTGACTGCAGTTCGGGAATATCCGCCATCGCCTCGGGAAGGCGGTAGAAAGGAATTCGCACGTTGAGATGGTGAATATGGTGGTAGCCAATATTACCGGTAAACCACTGCATCATCTTGTTCATCCGCATGTAACTGGAAGATTCCATGGCGCCCCGGTAATAGCTCCAGGCCTCGGGAGAGGCAATCTGCATGCGCCGGAAGCTGTGCTGGGCAAAAAACAGATAACTCCCCATCGCGGAGGCCAGAGTCATCGGCAGCAGGACGACAAAAAACACCGTGCTGAACCCACCCAGCACCCACACCACCGCGATCAACGCGAAGTGACTGACCAATGCGGTCAGGGAGTCGAGGTGTTTACGGGGCTTCTTCAGCAGGGGCAGGAGCGTAATATTGATACCGAACACAACCGGGTAGCTTAAAAGCACCACCAGCGGGTTGCGCTGGGCGCGATAGGTAAAGCGCTGCCACGGCGTTGCCTCCCGCCACATGCGGGCGGTTATCAGCGGAAAAGCGCCCACACTGGCCTCCGAAATCTGCCCCACATGACCGTGGTGGTAATTGTGACTGGCAAGCCAGGAGCGCGTTGGTGTCAGCATCAGGGCGCCAAAAGCGTGGAAAAGCCAGTAGGCGACTCGGGAGTTGGTGAGAATTGCGCGGTGCAGGTAATCGTGGAAGGTAATGAAGGCGCGCACCATCAGCAGGGCGCCCAGTACTGAAAACACCAGCCTGAGCGGCCACCACTGGATCAGCCCGGCGGCGGTCAGCGCTAAAATCATCAACGCAAAGGTAGAGCCGACGAGCCACCAGCTTCTGGCAGTGGACTCTTCAACATAAGGTTTGGTGGCCGCGAGCAATTCCCGGCCTACCCGGATGCCTTCGCTGTGTTCCGGTAAGCTGTCGTCCGATTCCTGGACATGTTCCTGACGCATGGCACGTCACCTCCCTGCCTATAAATTAGATCTTTTGGGAGGTAATTTCCAACGTAAGGGAAGCCCCTGAGGGAAAATTGGTGCGGTTTTAACGTGGCCCGGCGAGGGCCTGTAAGCGGGGCCCGTAAGAAAGGGGGCGTTGGCTCCCTTCCTTACAGGAGAGCACGGCTCCGGTTTCCGGGCAGCGGTTCAGCCGCTGACCTGATGCCGTATGTGGTCAATGACCACGCCGTGCTCGTGTTGCGGGCTGAACATCACGATATCGGTGTCTTTTTCTGCCCTTACACTGTGGCCGGGAGGCCAGTAGAACAGGTCACCGCTGCGCGATGTTTCTTCACTGCCGTTCGAATACAGGGCAGTGATTTCTCCGTCGACAACGTACCCCCAGTGGGGGCTTTGACAACTGTCACCCTCAAGCCCGTGCAAAAGCTCGGTGATATCGGTGCCGGCACCGAAGGAGAAGTACTCGGCGCCCATCTTTCCGTAACCCGTCACATCACCAAACTCGGTTTGCTGTCTTGCTTTTGCGCCGGGTACATCAATCCGAACGGGTATATCTTCCTTTGCGATACGCATAGAGACTCCCTCCGTGTTGTTGCATTGCCGGCTGTCCTACCGCTTACGTACTCCCGGGCAGCCTCAACCAGCAAGATAGCACAGGTAAATGGCTGGCGCTGTTGCTAAGTCGTTGCTTCAGAGCGAGTGTGCATTGACGCGTTTGCTGGCGGCAAACACGCTCCGCCCTAGCCACTGCCAAAGGTCCCGGGAATCCTGTGGGCTGCCACGGACAAGCAGTCGGCGCGCCTGTTGCTCGGCCTCCGGGTCACTGTCGCCGGTCCAGATTTCGGTCAGGCTGGCAACGCTGGCCTCAACCACCAGGGTCAGCTCGTGGCCCGGGTCTTCACGGCACAGGTCGATCTCTCCGTTGGCAACCACCAGCCACCAATGCCGCTCCCGGTGCCGGGCATCATTCAGGAAAAAGTGGATGACCACGCGGCGGTCAGAAGGGAATTCGTCAATCCTCGCAAAACGGCGGATATCCCACATCAGGAAGCCGGCATCGAGCTGGTTTGCCAGCAATCGGCTGCCAATCCATCTCGCTCCCCAATGACCTATGGCCAGGATGATCGGGCGCAACTCCTCACCCGCCGGTGTAAGCACATACTCCTGGTGGCTGCCCTCTTGCACGCGGCTAAGTACGCCCACTTCCTCAAGCTTTTTCAGGCGCTGGGCTAGAAGCGTGGCCGACATTCGCGGCAATCCCCGCCGGATCTCGTTGAAGTGGGTGCTGCCACACAGTAGCTCCCGTACCACCAGCGGTGTCCATCGCTCCCCGAGTATCTCCGAACCCCGGGCGACGGTGCAGAATTGTCCATAGTTGGTCATGAGCCTTGGCTCCATGGGGGGGCGTTGGTGCCCCGTTCTTTCATCCTAGTCCTTTTCAGTGCGGCTGGCGCTCCATTTTCTGGACTATCGCCGGTACCCGGTTGGGGGGATAGTGATTCTGGAGACCACTGATAAGGGGAACAACATGATCAAGCTCGCTATCGTTCAGGAACCTCCGGTCTTTCTGGACCGGGAAAAGACCATCGCAAGGGCGGTACAACTGGTTCAGGATGCCGCCAGTCAGGGAGCCCGGCTAATCGTTTTCTCGGAAGCCTTCATTCCCGGCTATCCCGCCTGGATATGGCGGCTGAAGCCGGGGGGCGACTGGGGATTGTCGGAACAGTTGCATGGACGCCTGCTCAGCAATGCTGTCCAGCTTTCATCCGACCAGTTGCGACCGCTACTGGAGGTTGCCAGAGAAATGCAGGTGACCATTGTGTGCGGCATCGATGAGCGCGACGAGGACACCAGCCGGGCCACCCTCTATAACTCGGTAATCACCATCAGCTCCGAGGGCGAAGTTCAGAACTGCCACCGCAAGCTCATGCCCACCAACCCGGAACGCATGGTGTGGGGGTTCGGCGATGCCAGCGGGATGAAAGTGGTCGACACCCCCGTTGGCAGGGTGGGGTCACTGGTGTGCTGGGAGAACTACATGCCGCTGGCGCGCTACGCGATGTTCGCCCAGGGCATTGATATCTACATCGCCCCCACCTACGACAGCGGTGATCGCTGGATACGCACACTCCAGCACATTGCCAGGGAAGGGGGATGCTGGGTGCTCGGCGCGGGCAATGTGCTGCGTGTGAGCGATCTGCCCAATGACTTTCCGGAGGTCGACCGCCTGTATCCGGACAAGGAAGAATGGATCAACTCCGGCGATTCGATCGTCATTTCACCCGCCGGCGAAATCGTAGCCGGCCCCCTGCGAAAGGAAACCGGCTTGCTGTTTGCGGACATTGATGTCAGCGAAGTGAACGCGGCAAGACGCAGCCTGGATATCGTCGGCCACTATGCCCGGCCAGACATATTTTCACTGCAGGTGAACATCCGGCAGCAAAGGCCAGTGAGTTTCAATGGGTAGAGTGGGGGGGGGTCGAGTAGAGGGACAATCGGGATGGAAAACACATGGTTAAAATAAACCTGTCCCGGTTCCCCGGAAAATCGGTCGTTGTGCAGCCGATTGTTAAATATCTAACTGTACGGTATTCTGCACACGGACAACATCCTGTACAGGAGGAGCCTTATGGATGCCATTAGCTACACAGCCGCCAGAACCAATCTGGCAAAAACCATGGAGCAGGTCTGTGAAGACCATTCTCCTGTGATTATCACCCGGAACAAGGCGCAGTCGGTGGTCATGATCTCCCTTGAGGACTACGAAGCGCTGCAAGAAACTGCATACCTTCTGCGCGCACCAAAAAACGCCCGGCGTTTGCTGGAATCCGTTGCCGAGCTGGAGCAGGGCGGAGGTCAGGAAAAGGACCTTCTTGAATGAAACTCATCTTCTCCGAGAACGCCTGGGAAGACTATCTGTACTGGCAGAAAACTGACAAAAAGATCCTTAACCGAATCAATAAGCTGATCAAAGAGACCACGCGAGAACCGTTTGAAGGTGTCGGTAAACCGGAGCCCCTCAAACACAGCCTGGCCAGTTACTGGTCTCGGCGAATCAATGAAGAACACCGCATGGTTTACAAGGTCACTGATGACACTTTGCTTATCGCCCAGCTTCGGTACCACTACTGAAACAGGCACTGTGGCNGGCCCCCCCCCCCCCCCCCCCCGACCGGCGGTTCCACCGATGCAACCGGTTGTTATGCGCCAGCCATCACGGTCGGGCGGCATTGAACCCCTCATGAAACACCACCCTTCCTTGCGGCACTGAATCGCCGAACGGCAGAACAAAGAAATACTCTGCTGGAACACCCTCGTAGGACAGGGCGTCCGTATTCACAAACCCGAATTGGCGGTAATACTCGGGATGCCCCACCAGGCAGCAGCCTTTCGCGTTCATCCTCTTTAACCGTTCCAGGCCCTCGTTGATCAGAGCCTTGCCAATGCCCTGGCGCTGAAAGTCCGGAAGCACCGACACCGGCCCCAGGTCATACCAGCCTTCAGAGCCATCCGACATGGTGACCGGCGAAAACGCAATATGCCCTACAATACGCCCGTCCACCTCAGCCACCAGTGACACCGATAGCGCGCCGGCGGCTCTCAGGGCGTCAATGATGAAGTGTTCCGTGTGGTTGCTGATTTCCAGCGGCTGGAACGCGGCGAGGGTAATGGCCGAGATAGCCGGGATGTCTGTCTCGCTCTCATCCCTGATCATGATTTTCTGTGAGGTCATGGCCGTTCCCTCGGCGATACAAATCTTCTCCGATAATTATGGCACCGCCACCTCGTACGTGCATGAGTTTGCTATAGTGTATTTTTCCCGCTTCAAGGAAGAATGACCGGTGAAAACAGCAAGACCGCAAGATCAACGTTTTTCACGTAAGTCCTCCCGCCTACCTGAGCCCAAAGAGCCCGAAGAGGTTGTTGTGTATCTTTGGGGGCGCATCTTTGCTGCTCTTTTCGTATTAATTCTGGTGGTGGGGGGCATAATCTGGGGCGCTTTAGAGATCTTTGGCACCGGCGAGCAAAAGGAAGCGCTGGCAGAGAATCAGGAAGTGGAGGCGCCTTCTCTCCCGTCGGTATATGTCGACCAGCCCGCGTCCGGCGATCCTGCATCTATCCAGTTACCGAAGACCGCATCTCGAGAAACATCGGACTCTGGCGCAAACGCTGGCATGCCGGACGAGACAAGTTCAGTTCAAACTGAAGTGGCCGAGACGCCTGCCGCCGTGTCCGAAACTGCATCGGAAGCAGCATCAAGTGATTCCACTGCAGAACCCGACTCCCCTCAGTCGGCCAGTCAGGTGAGCGAACCGGTGCCATCGGTAGAGCCCGACTCCCTTCCGGCGCCGGCTGCAGGAGAATCCGAACCGTCCCGGGAAGATGCCGCCTCCATCCAGCTACTTTCTGATCACATGATCCGGGCGCAGCTGAGTACCGGCCTGGAGGAAAAAGAGCCAATTGACGAAATCCCGAACGTTTTGACGATGGACAGTGACGGACTGATTCGAATTTACCTGTTTACCGAAATCCAGGGCATGGAAGGTCAGTTGCACTTCCATGACTGGTACCTGGAGGATGAACGGGTTGCGCGGGTGGAAATCAGGCCATCGGTTGACCCCATGCGCGCATCCTCAGCCAAGTATATCGACCGACACATGGTGGGAGACTGGCGAGTAGAGGTGGTCACAGAGGAAGGCGAGCTTTTGGCCAAAGGGGAGTTTTCGGTTCTGCCTCTCTAACCGAAGTTGGAAGCAGAATGGACTTGAATGAATGGTTAGGCATAGATTACTCAGGCGACTCCGAGTCTCGGACCGATACCTCGTTAATTCCAGTAAAAACGCTCAGAATGCCGGCACCAATAATGAAGCCCAATGCCAAACTCAAGGATAGGCTAAACAGGAATAGAATGAGCGTGACCATCCCCAGACCTATACCTCCCATCGCTGCGATCGCCATTGCTTCCGGTGAGTGCGAAATGAGATGAAAACCAAATATCTTTCGCGGCTCTATCCGAAACTCCGAAAGCCATGCTCCTCCAATACATAATGGCATGCTGAGCCCCAGCATGAGCGCGATACCAGAGTGCTCATCCCACCACTCCGGTGTTGTTGCCATGGCAATAGTTACTGCAAAGCAGGCACCGGCCACTGCATACGATATTTGTGCAACTCGCTTCATCCTGATGCGCCATTTCCGAATTCAATTTGTGCCTAACAGCGTATTACCCGAACACGTTCGTATATCACCCATTCGTATATTCCAATTGCAATCGCTCAGGCGACCTCAAAATCTTTTTAAAACAACAGCTAAACAAGATCCGCCATGGCTACCGCTGGAGTTATATGCCCTGGTTAGGCTACTCTTCTCACCCTAGGAAGGGCGTATAATTCCAAATTGTTAAAATACAGCTTTAACAGTATCAGATGCTTATAGAGGTTTCCCGCTCCTTCTCTGGAGTTTTGCGAACCGGTTCGTATAACTCCAGGCCGCAGCAGCCCTTGCATGGTCCCAGCTTCTCTGAGGTCATACACAAAGCGCAAACCCCAGCACATAGCTGGGGTCTGAGGTCGAAACGGAATAGAGGAGGGGCTTTACTTCTTCAACCCCATCTCCTCAATCGACATCTCCCGCATCTTGAACTTCTGGATCTTCCCGGTGACGGTCATCGGGAATTCGTCCACGAACTTGTAGTTCTTCGGAATCTTGAAGTGGGCGATTTTGCCCTTACAGAATTCCCGCAGGTCGTCGCCGGTGACCGGCTCGGCATCCGGGTTCAGTTTTACCCAGGCGATGAGTTCTTCGCCGTACTTGTCGTCGGGGATGCCGGTTACCTGCACTTCCTCAATGGCGGGGTGGGTGTAGAGGAATTCCTCGATTTCTTTCGGGTAGATGTTCTCACCGCCGCGGATGACCATGTCCTTGATGCGGCCGACGATCTGGATGTAGCCGTCTTCGTCCATGGTGGCCAGGTCGCCGGTGTGCATCCAGCCGGCTTCGTCGATGGCCTCACTGGTTTTTTCTTCGTTGTTCCAGTATCTCAGCATCACGCTGTAGCCGCGTGTGCAGAGCTCGCCGGTTTCGCCCCGGGGCAGGATGTTGCCGTTGGCGGGGTCAACGATTTTCGTTTCCAGGTGCGGCTGGGTGCGGCCCACGGTGGTTACCTGCTTCTCGAACGGGTCGAGGGAGCTGGTCTGGGTGGAGACCGGGCTGGTCTCGGTCATGCCGTAGGCGATCTGGACTTCCTTCATGTTCATCTTGCCGTTGACCTTCTTCATCACTTCCGCCGGGCAGATGGAGCCGGCCATGATGCCGGTGCGCAGGCTGGAGAGGTCGTAGCTTTCAAACTCCGGCTCGGCCAGTTCGGCGATGAACATGGTGGGCACGCCGTAGAGGGCAGTGGCCTTTTCCTGGTGCACCGCCTGCAGCACGGACTTGGGCTCGAAGCCTTCGCCCGGGTAGATCATGGTGGAGCCGTGGGTGATACAGCCCAGGTTACCCATCACCATGCCGAAGCAGTGGTACAGGGGCACGGGGATGACCAGGCGATCCTTCTCGGTCAGGCGCTGGCTTTCGCCCACAAAGTAGCCGTTGTTGAGGATGTTGTGGTGGGTAAGGGTAGCGCCTTTGGGGTTGCCGGTGGTGCCGGAAGTGAACTGGATGTTGATGGGGTCATCAAACTGCAGCACGCTCTGGCGTTCGTCCAGTTGTTGCTGGGTGACTTCGCTGGACAGCTTGACGAAATCATTCCAGGCCCACATGCCCTCGTGGCTGCGCTGGTCGAGATTGATCACGCCTTCGAGCTTTTCCAGGCGCCGGGACTTGAGCTTGCCGGGCTGGCTGGCATGCAGTTCCGGGGCCAGCTCGTAGATCATCTTGCGGTAGTCGGAGGTCTTGAAGCTGTCTGCGGTGACCAGGAAACGCATGCCGGCCAGGTTGAGGGCGTACTCAAGTTCGTGGACGCCATAGGCCGGGTTGATGTTCACCAGGATGGCGCCTACTTTCGCGGTGGCGAACTGGGTGACCGTCCACTCGTAGCGGTTGGGGGACCAGATGCCCACCCGGTCGCCACGTTCAACGCCGATGGCCATAAACGCACGGGCGGCTTCGTTGACTTTCTGCTGGAATTCTTTGTAGGTCCAGCGGATATTCTGGTGCAGGGCAACCAGGGCTTCGGTATCCGGGTATTTTTCAGCGGTACGGTCGAGCATTTCGCCGATGGTCATGCCCAGCAGCGGGGTTTCAGAGGTTCCGCTTGTATAACTTGGATAGGAGCTAGGTAGAGTCTGGTTCATTTGTCTGCCTCCATTGTTTTTGTAGTCGAGTGCGAACAGACGTCAGAGGTCTGCTAGCGACTCTGGCTGTGATATTCAGGGTTTGGTTGCATGTCGCTGGCGATGGCCACGCGATTGGACATATTGTAGAAACCGATCAGGTTGCTCAGGTCCCAGATGCCGCTGTCGCTCAGGCCGGCGTCCCGCAGGGCATCGATGTGTTCTTCAGTGACCGTGGCCGGTGAGCGGGTAAGATGCGATGCGAAGTCCAGCATCGCTCGCTGGCGCCTGTCGAGTCTGGCGCTGCGGTAGTTCATCACCATGTGCTCGCCCAGTTGGGGGTCGCCACTCAGGACTCGTACGGCGGCGCCGTGGGCGACCAGGCAGTAGAAGCACTTGTTTTCGGAAGACACTACGACGGCGACCATTTCCCGCTCGAGTTTGCTTAGTTCGCTTTCGCCCATCATCAGTTCGTTATACAGGCGGGTAAAGCCTTCGAGCTGTTTGAGGTTCTGGCTGTAGGCGGTGAGAACATTGGGGATCATGCCGAGTTTTTCCTGGCAGATCTGGAAGTACTTCTGGGTGTCTTCTGGCATGTCGCTGATCTCCGGGATGGGGAGATCCAAAGCTACTACGTTTTTGTTGCTCATTAGTGCACCTAGCTTTCTGAGTTGAGTGCTATGGGGATCGAGCGAGGCCTTCCGGGACACGCCGTTAATACGTCCATGTAGGCTCGTAAAAAACATCCTTGTTTTTTACGGTCCCGGAAGGCCTCGCTCGATTCCCATTTGTTCATTTGCAGTTGCCGCCTAAGGCTTGTCCTACTTTGGAGCCGTTGTGGCGGTTTAGCTGTTGGCTGATCCATTCGCCGGTTGCTACCAGTTTGTCGAGATCGACACCCGTTTTTATACCTAATCCGTTCAGAAGGTATAGCACGTCTTCTGTGGCCACGTTGCCGGAGGCGCCCTTCGCATAGGGACAGCCGCCGAGGCCGGCGACCGACGCATCAATAACGGCAATGCCTTCTTCCACGACGGCGTACAGGTTTGCCAGGGCCTGGCCGTAGGTATCGTGGAAGTGGGCGGCCAGTTTTTCCATGGGCACTTCGGCGGCGACGGCTTCGAGCATGCGTTTGGCTTTCAATGGGGTGCCTACGCCGATGGTGTCGCCAAGAGAGATTTCGTAGCAGCCCATTTCGGCCAGGGCTTTGGCGACTCTGGCGACCTGTTCGGGGGCGATGTCGCCTTCGTAGGGGCAGCCGAGAACGGTGGAGACGTAGCCGCGGACCGGAATATGGTGCTGTTTGGCCGCTTCCATCACCGGCAGGAAGCGTTCGAGGCTTTCGGCGATGGAGCAGTTAATGTTTTTCTGGCTGAAGGATTCGGACGCAGCGCCAAAGACGGCGACTTCGTCTGCCCCGGCTGCCAGGGCGTTTTCGAAGCCCTTCAGGTTGGGGGTGAGTACGGAGTAGCGAACACCGGGTTTGCGTTTGATGCCGGCCATGACGTCGGCGGCGTCACCCATTTGTGGCACCCATTTCGGGGACACAAAGCTGGCGGATTCGATGTGGTTGAGGCCACAGTCAGCCAGGCGTTCGATCAGGCCGGTTTTGATACGGGTTTCGATGACCTCGCCGGGTTCGTTTTGAAGACCGTCCCGGGGGCTCATTTCAACCAGTCTTACTCGGTCGGGAAAGGCCATCAACCTGCCTCCTCTTCCGCGTCTGCAGTAACTTCAATGGCGATCAGCTCGGCACCTTCGGAGACCTGGTCGCCTTCCACGAAGAAAATCTCGGTCACTATGCCATCCGCCGGGGCCTTGATGGCGTGTTCCATCTTCATGGCCTCCATGATTACCAGGCTCTGGCCGGCGGTGACCTTGTCGCCCACCTTCGCCTGGACTGCCACGATGGCGCCGTTCATGGGAGCGGCGAGGCTGCCTTCGCCGGCCATTTCCTCAAAACCGTAGGTTTCCCGGTAAACGGTGCACTGGAAGGTATCGCCTTCATAGAACAACACCAGCTGATCGTTGTGCAGGTTGCCGTGGATGCTGATGCGATGGCCGTTTATCACCGCCTGCAGGAAGTCGTCGTCCAGGCGGGCGGTGAGGTTGTACACGCTGTCCCCAACGAACACCTGGTAGCGGTCGTCCCGCTCCAGCACTTTGAGTTCGTGGATCTCGTCACCCACCTGCAACTGCAGTGGTTGGGCGTATTCGGAGTTCATGCGCCAGCTGTTCTGGCGGCCGAACGGCGACCAGGGGTCGGTGCTGATCACTTCCCGGGACTTGCGCTGTTCCAGCACGAAGCCGGCGGCCAGTACCAGGGCCTTGTGGGTATCGAGCTTGGATTTCGGGAACAGCAGCTCCCGGTGATCCTCGATAAACCCGGTGGTCAGCTCCGCTTCCCGGAATGGCTGGGCATCGGCCAGGGCGTGGAGGAAGCGGATGTTGGTCTTCACCCCGGCGATGCGGTAGTGCTCCAGGGCCTGGACCATGCGGTTGATGGCCTGGTCCCGGGTTTCGTCCCACACGATGAGCTTTGCGATCATCGGGTCGTAGTGGATGCTGATGTCGTCGCCCTCGGTGACGCCGGTATCCACCCGTACATGGGCGCTTTCATCGGGGGTGCTCAGGTAGCGCAGGTTGCCGGTGGCGGGCAGGAAGTCCTGGTCCGGGTCCTCGGCATAAATACGAGCTTCCAGGGCGTGGCCGCGGGTTTTTACCTGGGACTGTTCCAGCGGCAACGGGTCACCCCAGGCCACTTTCAGTTGCCATTCCACCAGGTCCTGGCCGGTGACCATTTCAGTCACCGGGTGCTCGACCTGCAGGCGGGTGTTCATCTCCATGAAGAAGAAGGAGCCGTCCACGTCGTAGAGGAATTCCACGGTGCCGGCGCCCACGTAGTTGATGGCCTGGGCGGCCTTTACCGCCGCTTCGCCCATGGCTTTGCGGGTTTCGTCACTCAGGCCGGGAGCCGGAGCCTCTTCCAGCACTTTCTGGTGGCGGCGCTGAACGGAGCAGTCGCGCTCCGCCAGGTAGACGCCTTTGCCGCTCTTGTCGCAGAACACCTGGATTTCCACGTGGCGCGGCTGGGTCAGGTAACGCTCGATGAGCATGTCCGGGTTTCCGAAGGCGTTCTTGGATTCCCGTTTGGCGGCAGCCAGAGCATCGTCAAACTCTTCCATGCGCTCAACGACGCGCATACCCTTGCCACCACCGCCGGCGACGGCTTTCAGCAGTAGCGGGAAGCCGCATTTTGCGGCCTCTTTGCGCAGGGTGTCCGGGGACTGGTCGTCACCATGGTAACCGGGCACCAGGGGCACGCCAGCCTTTTCCATGATGGCCTTGGCGGCGGATTTGGAGCCCATGGCCGCGATGGCCGAAGAAGGCGGGCCGATGAACACCAGGTTGTTGGCTTCACAGGCTTCGGCAAACTGGGTGTTCTCGGAGAGAAAACCGTAGCCGGGATGGATGGCCTGAGCGCCGCTTTGCTTGGCGATTTCGATGATCTTGTCGGCTTTCAGGTAGCTCTCGGAGCTGGGCGCCGGGCCAATGTTGAAGGCCTCGTCTGCCATGGCCACGTGCCGGGCATCGGCATCGGCATCGGAATAGACGGCGACGCAGCGGATGCCCATGCGATGGGCGGTCTGGATGATCCGGCAGGCGATTTCACCGCGATTGGCGATTAAAATTTTACTGAACATTATTCTTCCTCCGGAACCCAGTTGGCTTTGCGCTTGTTCAGGAAGGCGCTGAGCCCTTCCTGGCCTTCGGCACCCACCCGGATGTCCGCGATGCGTTGTGCAGTGTCGTCGATGACGTCTTTGGCAATGACCTTGTGGCTGACGGCGAACACCAGGTCCTTGGCGGCTTGCATGGCCTCGGGGCCGTTAAGAGCAAGCTGCAGAAGAAGCTCGTCGCAGCGGCGTTCCATGGCGGCTACGTCGTCACACACTTCGTGCACCAGGCCGAACTGTTCGGCCTGGTGGGCGGTGAATACTTCGGCGGTGATGAAGTAGCGCCGGGCCTGGCGTTCGCCGATGGCACGCACCACGTAGGGGCTGATCACGGCGGGAATCAGGCCCAGCTTCACTTCGCTCAGGCAGAAGCTGGCTTTCTCGGTCGCCAGCACGATGTCGCAGCAGGCGGCCAGGCCGACGGCTCCCCCGAAGGCGGCCCCCTGTACCAGGCCGATCACCGGTTTGCCGAGGTGGTTGAGGGTGTTCATCAGCCGCGCCAGCTCCTGCGAGTCGTCCAGGTTCTCCTGGCGGCTGTTGTCAGCCATGCGGCGCATCCAGCCCAGGTCTGCCCCGGCAGAGAAGTGTTTGCCCTCGGAGCGCAGGATCACGATGTTGGTGTTGTCGTCGGCGTTCACTTTTTCCAGCGCGTTGATCAGTTGCTGGATGATAACGTCGTCGAAGGCGTTGCGTTTGTCCGGGCGGTTCAGCACCACTTCGGTAACGCCGTCGGCGCGGCGATTGAGCAGAACTGCTGTTTCCTGATCGGTCATGGCGTTCTCCTCCGTCACATGCGGAACACGCCGAAGCGTGTTGGCTTGGCCGGGCGATTGAGGGTGGCGGACAGGCTCAGGGCGACCACTTCGCGGGTCTGCGCCGGGTCGATCACGCCGTCATCCCACAGGCGGGCGCTGGCGTAGTAGGGGTGACCCTGGTGTTCGTAGGAGTCGACGATGGGCTTCTTGAACTGTGCCTCTTCGTCCGTGCTCCATTGCTGGCTCTTGCGCTCCATGCCTTCGCGCTTGACGGTTGCCAGCACGCCGGCGGCCTGTTCGCCGCCCATCACCGAGATGCGGGCATTTGGCCACATCCACAGAAAGTCCGGGCTGTAGGCGCGGCCGCACATGCCGTAGTTGCCCGCGCCAAAGGAGCCACCGATCAGTACGGTGATCTTGGGCACTTCGGCACAGGCCACGGCCATGACCATCTTGGCGCCGTGCTTGGCGATGCCTTCGGCTTCGTGTTTCTGGCCCACCATGAAGCCGGTGATGTTCTGCAGGAACAGCAGTGGGATGTTGCGCTGGCAGCACAGCTCAATAAAGTGCGCGCCTTTCTGTGCGGACTCGCTGAACAGGATGCCGTTGTTGGCGATGATGCCTACCGGGTAGCCGTGAATATGGGCGAAGCCGGTGACCAGGGTCTGGCCGTAGTAGCGTTTGAATTCGTCGAATTCGGAACCGTCGACAATGCGGGCGATGACGTCCCGCACGTCGAACTGTTTGCGCAGATCGGTGCCCACGATGCCGTAGATTTCTTCGGCATTGAACAGCGGCGCCCTGGGCTTGCGGATCTCCACGTCCGCCGGTTTGCGGCGGTTGAGGTTAGAGATGCAGCGGCGGGCGATTTCCAGGGCGTGGGCGTCGTTTTCGGCGTAGTGGTCGGCCACGCCGGAGACTTTGCAGTGTACGTCGGCACCGCCCAGGTCTTCGGCGCTGACCACTTCACCGGTGGCGGCTTTGACCAGTGGCGGGCCGGCCAGGAAGATGGTGCCCTGATTGCGCACGATGATGGATTCGTCGGCCATGGCCGGTACGTAGGCACCGCCGGCGGTGCACAGGCCCATGACCACGGCGATCTGGGGAATGTCGTCGGCAGACATACGGGCCTGGTTGAAGAAAATGCGGCCGAAGTGGTCGCGGTCCGGGAAGACTTCGTCCTGCCGTGGCAGGTTGGCGCCGCCGGAATCGACCAGATAGATGCAGGGCAGGCGGTTCTGCAGGGCGATTTCCTGGGCCCGCAGGTGTTTTTTTACCGTCAGCGGGTAGTAGCTGCCGCCTTTGACCGTGGCGTCATTGGCGATAATCATGCATTCGGTGCCGGAGACGCGACCCACGCCGGCAATCACGCCGGCGGCGGGGACTTCTTCGTCGTAAACGTTGTAGGCGGCGAACTGGCCCACCTCAAGGAAGGGAGAGCCGTCGTCCAGGAGGCGGTTGATGCGCTCCCTCGGGAGCAGTTTGCCGCGGGCAATGTGGCGCTCCTGGTAGGAGGGGCCTCCGCCCTGCTGGATTGTGGCGACTTTGTCCCGCAGGTCTGCCACGGCTTTTGCCATGGATTCCTGGTTGGCCTGGAATTCTTCGGACCTTGGGTTGATCTTGCTTTGGAGTGTTGTCATAGATTTCTAGTCCGTGCGTCTTAGTCCGTGCCTCGGCACTGGTGGATGGGGCTTCCGGAACACGCCGTTAATACGCCCATGTAGGCTCGTAAAAAACATCCCTGTTTTTTACGGTTCCGGAAGCCCCGCCCACCAGCGCCTTGATATGCATGGGTGCTGGCTGCCGGCATTCCTGCAGCTATTGCCCTCAGTTGTTCAGGTACAGCTCGCGGCCGATCAGCATCCGGCGGATTTCGGACGTGCCGGCGCCGATTTCGTAGAGCTTGGCATCCCGCAGCAGGCGGCCCGTCGGATATTCGTTGATGTAGCCATTGCCGCCCAGCAGCTGGATCGCATCCAGGGCCAGTTTGGTGGCCATTTCCGCGGAATACAGAATCGCACCGGCGGCGTCTTTTCTGGTGGTGTTGCCGCGGTCGGCGGACATGGCGACCATGTAGACGTAGGATTTGGCGGTGTTCATCCAGGTGTACATGTCGGCGACTTTGCCCTGGACCAGTTCGAATTCGCCGATGGCCTGGCCGAACTGTTTGCGTTCGCGGATGTAGGGAACCACTACATCCATGGCGGCCTGCATGATGCCCAGCGGGCCGCCGGCGAGGACCAGGCGTTCATAGTCCAGGCCGCTCATGAGTACCTTGGCGCCGTTGCCGAGGCCACCCATCACGTTTTCCTTGGGGACTTTTGCGTCTTCGAACACCAGCTCGCAGGTGTTGGAGCCGCGCATGCCCAGTTTGTCCAGTTTCTGGGCCTGGCTGAATCCCGGGGTGTCGCGTTCGACGATGAAGGCGGTGATGCCACGTGGGCCTGCAGCCGGGTCGGTTTTGGCGTAGATCACGTAGACGTGGGCGTCGGGGCCGTTGGTGATCCACATCTTGCTGCCATTGAGCACGTAGTGGTCGCCGGCGTCTTTGGCGCTGAGTTTCATGGAGATCACGTCGGAGCCGGCGTTGGGTTCGGACATGGCAAGGGCGCCGATATGTTCGCCGCTTATAAGCTTGGGCAGGTATTTTTCTTTCTGCTCGTCGGAGCCGTTGCGGTTGATCTGGTTGACACACAGGTTGGAGTGGGCGCCGTAAGACAGGCCCACGGAGGCAGACGCGCGGCTGATTTCTTCCATGGCGACCACGTGTGCCAGGTAGCCCATGCCAGAGCCGCCGTAGGCCTCGTCGGCGGTAATGCCCAGCAGGCCCATGTCACCGAACTTTTTCCACAGGTCGTTGGGGAACAGGTTTTCCCGGTCAATATCTTCGGCACGGGGAGCTATGTCTTTCGCGGCAAACCCGTTGATCTGCTCGCGCAGCATATCTACCGTCTCGCCGAGGCCGAAATTGAACTCTGAGTATTGTGCTTTCATTGTTGGCTACCTTTTGATCTTCGCAGAGAGTTGGCTGACAAGGTGAGTGGGCAGGACTTGTCATTCCCGTTACTTCTGTTCGACTGGTTGTGGTTCTTCTTTTATTTGTGCTTTTTGTATTTTTGTCTGTTCACGCTTTTTCTTCTGCAGATCGGCAAGCGCTTCGCGGCATCTTGCCTCTGCCGTATCCATTTCCATTTCCGCCTGGGCAATGTCGTTTTTCTGCTGTTCCAGTTGTGCCCGCTTGTTGGCCAGGGTGTTCAGCATCAGCAGGAGCTGCTTTTCGTTACCGCTGAGGGTTTCGTCCCACAGGTCGAACAGCTCCTTGGTTTCCGACAGGGAAAAGCCCATGCGTTTGCCCCGCAGGATCAGCTTCAGGCGTACCCGGTCTTTCGAGCTGAAGATGCGGGTCTGTCCGCGCCGGGTGGGGTGGAGCAGGCCCTGGTCTTCGTAAAAACGTACGCTTCGGGTAGTGACGTCGAACTCCTTGGCGAGCTCGCTGATGCTGTAAGTTTTCTTGATGTCCATGGCGGTTTCCTTTTTAAGACTTAGGTTAGATAAAGTTTACGTAAACGTAAAGTATTTTCAGGATCGAATTCGAATGGTGGGCAGAAAAAATTTTCGGCGTATGGTGGAAGTGTCAAAACCGGTCCGTTGCCCTATAGTCATGGGGACAGGATAACAATCCAGAACAACAACATCAGGAGACCTGTATGGCTTCGATCTTTGATCAGGGCCTTGCGCCCACCGATGCAAACCACGCGCCCCTGACACCGCTGGATTTCCTGGTGCGTACCGCCAGCGTGTATCCGGAATATCCGGCCGTGATTCATGGCAAAACCCGCCGCAACTGGCAGCAAACCTACGAACGCTGCCGGCGTCTTTCATCCGCCCTGTCTGTGAAGGGGGTGGGCAAGGGGGATACGGTGGCGGCGATGCTGCCCAATATTCCCGAGATGTTGGAGTGCCATTTCGGTGTTCCCATGCTGGGTGCGGTACTGAATGCCCTTAATACGCGTCTGGACGCGAAGACCATTGCCTTCATGCTTGAGCATGGCGAGTCCAAGGTGCTGATTGCAGACCGGGAATTTGGCGACGTTATCAATGAAGCTGTGGCGCTGCTGGATAACCCGCCGCTGGTAATTGACGTCAACGATGCAGAATTTGGCGGCGCTGGTACCCGGGTGAGTGACCTGGATTACGAGGACTTCCTGGCCAGTGGTGATCCCGAATTCGAATGGCAGATGCCTGGGGATGAGTGGGATGCGATTTCGCTGTGCTATACCTCCGGCACTACCGGCAACCCCAAGGGCGTTGTCTACCACCATCGCGGAGCCTACGAAAATGCCATGGGCAACCAGGCGGTATGGTCCATGGGCATGCACCCGGTCTATCTGTGGACGCTGCCGATGTTCCACTGCAACGGCTGGTGCTTTCCCTGGACCATCACCGCCTTCGCCGGCACCCATGTATGCCTGCGCAAGGTGGACCCGGAGAAGATTCTGCAGCTGATCAGTGAGCACAAGGTCAGCCATATGTGCGGCGCGCCCATTGTCCTGAACACCCTGCTGGGCGCGTCGGCGGCGTTGAAATCCAGCTTCAGCCACACCGTGCAGGCAATGACAGCCGGCGCCGCGCCTCCGGCCAAGGTGATTGAAGCGATCGAGGAAATGGGCATCCAGGTGACCCACGTTTACGGCCTCACGGAAGTGTATGGCCCGGTCACCGTGTGCGCCTGGAAATCCGAATGGGACGACCTGCCGGTGGAAGACCGGGCCCGCATCAAGGCGCGCCAAGGGGTCCGTTACCACACCCTGGCTGGCATGATGGTGGGGGATCCGGACGGCATGGAAGCGGTGCCGAAAGACGGCAAGACCATTGGCGAGATTTTCCTGCGCGGCAACACGGTGATGAAAGGCTACCTGAAGAACCCTGATGCCACCGCTGAAGCCCTGCGGGGCGGCTGGTTCCATACCGGAGACCTGGCAGTCTGGCATGCCGACGGCTATGCCGAGATCAAGGACCGTCTGAAGGACATCATCATCTCCGGTGGCGAGAATATTTCCACCATCGAAGTGGAGGACGTGCTGTACCGCCATCCGGATATTCTGGAAGCCGCCGTGGTGGCCAGGCCCGATGAGAAATGGGGCGAGACGCCCTGCGCCTTCGTGACCCTGAAGCCGGAAGCCGGGGATGTCAGTGAAGATGACATCATCGCTTTCTGCCGGGAGCGGATGGCCAAGTTCAAGGTGCCCAAGACCATTGTGTTCAGCGAACTGCCGAAAACATCCACCGGCAAGATCCAGAAGTTTGTGCTGCGGGACGACGCCAAAAAGCTCTGACCGCTTGCTGTGAGCGCCGGGGCCGACAGGTGTGTTGGCCCCGGCGTGTCAATTTTTATCAAATTTCCTGCCCGGTTATGTCATGGCGCCCAGGAGGTGACTAAGACAGACTGACTGCCTATCCAAATTCGAACTGTTCGCCAGCTGGCCCCGGGGCTGAGCTGGCGGTGCTGATATCAGGAGACAATCATGGAATTTCAAGGTGTACCAGCCATCGTAACCGGTGGTGCTTCAGGCCTTGGCGAGGGCGCAGCCCGCGCGCTGGCAGCTGCCGGCTGCAAAGTGGCCATTTTTGACCTGCAGAAAGAGCAGGGCGAAGCGGTCGCAAAGGATATCGGGGGTGTGTTCATTGAGTGCGACGTGTCCTCCGCTGAAAGCGCCGAAGCCGCGGTAAAAGCCGCCCGCGACGCCCACGGCCTGTGTGGCATTGCCGTCAACTGTGCCGGTATTGCGCCCGCCGCCAAGATCCTGGGCAAGGAAGGGCCCATGCCCCTCGAGAACTTCAACAAGGTTATCCAGGTCAACCTGATCGGCACCTTCAACATCATGCGCCTGGCTGCCGCCGACATGGCCCAACGCGAGCCCAACGCCGATGGCGAGCGGGGCGTGGTGATCTCCACCGCTTCCGTGGCCGCCTTCGAAGGCCAGATCGGCCAGGCCGCCTACAGCGCCTCCAAGGGCGGCGTTGTTGCCATGACCCTGCAGTCCGCACGGGAGCTGGCGCGGGAAGGCATCCGCGTGAACACCATCGCACCGGGCATCTTCATGACCCCGATGATGGCGGGCATGCCCCAGGAAGTGCAGGACAGCCTGGCCGCCACACTGCCGTTCCCCAAGCGCCTGGGCAAGGCCGAGGAATTCGGCATGCTGGTAGACCAGATGGTGCGCAATCCGATCCTTAACGGCGAAGTCATCCGCCTCGACAACGCCCTGCGAATGGCGCCCCGCTAATAATGGTGCCCCAGCAATTGAAGGAGACAACCATGACCAGCGTTGTTGATAAAGAAGAGCTCGAAATGTTCCGGGAGTCCGTCATCAAGGCCCTGGAAACCGAGGTGATTCCCCATTACGAAGCCTGGGAACACTCCGGTATCGTACCCCGGGAACTCTGGAACACCCTGGGCAACGCCGGCATGCTGTGCGTCGACGTACACGAAGACTGGGGCGGCTGCGGCGCGCCCTTCCTGTACTCCGTTATAGTGGGCGAAGAAATGGCCCGCATGGGCTTTGGCGCCCTGTCCACCAACGTCATGGTGCACTCCGACATCGTCGCCCCCTACCTCAGCCACATCGGCAACGAAGAACAGCGCCAGTACTGGCTGCCGAAAATGGTCTCCGGTGAAGCCGTGGGCGCCATCGCCATGACCGAACCGGGCGCCGGCAGCGACCTGCAGGCCATGCGCACCAGTGCGGTGAAAGACGGGGATGACTACATCCTCAACGGCTCCAAAACCTTCATCACCAACGGCCAGCACGCCGACATGGTCATCGTTGCCGCCAAAACCGACCCCAAAGCCGGCGCCCGGGGCATCAGCCTTTTCCTGGTAGACACCTCCCTGCCGGGTTACAGCAAAGGCCGCAACCTCGACAAAATCGGCCAGCATTCGGGTGACACCTCGGAGCTGTTCTTCTCCGACATGCGCATTCCCGCCTCGGCATTACTGGGTGAAGAAGGCCAGGGCTTCATGTACCTGATGCGCGAACTCCCCCGCGAACGCCTGGTCATCGGTGCCCTGGGTGTAGCCGCAGCCCGCGGCGCCCTGGACCTGACTATCACCTACGCCCAGGAGCGGGAACTGTTCGGCCAGAAACTGGCCCAACTGCAGAACACCCGCTTCGAAATCGCCCGCATGGAAACCGACTGCCGCGTCAACCGCGCCTTCGTCGACGAATGCATCGCCCTGTACGAAAAAGGCGAACTCGACGCCGCCACGGCTTCCATGGCCAAGTACAGCGCCACGGAGATGCAGTGCCGGGTGGCAGACGGCTGCCTGCAGTTGTTCGGCGGTTACGGTTACACCAGCGAGTACCCGATTTCGAGAGCGTTTATCGATGCGAGGGTACAAAGAATCTACGGCGGTACATCCGAGGTGATGAAAGAAATCATCGCGAGATCTGTTTTAGGAAAAGCGTAAACACAAGCTTTAATTAGGCCAGAAGATAACTCATAAGTTGGAGGCCAAGTAGCGAACCCCGGGACGGGACCGAAAAAACACGGATGTTTTTTACGAGCCTACAGGGATGTATTCACGGCGTGTCCCGGCCCGGGGTTCGCTACTTGGCCCGCCCCCGAATCAAGAGGACTAAAACCATGAGCAACACAGAAGTAGTCATAGCAGGCTCCGCCAGAACCCCAATGGGCGGAATGATGGGCGACCTGAGCTCCGTGCGTTCCCCGGACCTGGGCGCCACCTCCATCAAGGCGGCTATCGAAAGAAGTGGCCTGCAGCCCGCCGACATCCAGGAAGTCATCATGGGCTGCGTACTGCCCGGTGGCCTTGGCCAGGCGCCGGCACGCCAGGCCTCCCGCGCCTCCGGCATTCCTGATTCCAGCGGCTGCACCACCATCAACAAAATGTGCGGCTCCGGCATGCAGGCCGTGATCATGGCCCATGACCAGATCAAAGCCGGTACCAACAGCATCATGATTGCCGGCGGCATGGAAAACATGAGCCAGGCGCCTTACATGCTGCCCAAGGCCCGCGCCGGCTATCGCATGGGCCACGGTCAGATCATGGACTCCATGTTCCTCGACGGCCTTGAAGACGCCTACGAAGGCGGCCTCATGGGCGTATTCGCCCAGCGCACCGCGGACAAGTACGATATCAGCCGCGAAGCCATGGACAATTTCGCCATTGCCTCCCTTGAGCGCTCGCTGGCGGCCATCAAGAACGGCGGCTTCGCCGACGAAATCACTGCCGTGACCGTCTCCGGCCGTGGTGGTGACACCGTGGTTGATACCGACGAACAGCCCGGCAAAGCCAGGCCTGAAAAGATCCCCCAGCTCAAACCGGCTTTCGCCAAAGACGGCACCGTGACCGCCGCCAACTCCAGCTCCATCAGCGATGGCGCCTCCGCCATGGTGCTGGCCAGCCGTGAAGAAGCCGAGAAGCGCGGCCTCACACCCCAGGCCCGCATTGTCGCCCACGCTACCCACGCCCGCCTGCCGGCCGAGTTCACCCTCGCGCCCATCGGTGCCATCGAAAAGGTACTGAAAAAGGCCGGCTGGAGCCGCGACGACGTGGACCTGTTCGAGATCAACGAAGCCTTTGCCGTGGTCACCCTGGCGGCCATCAACGAGCTTGGCCTGGACGCCGACAAGGTCAACGTCCATGGCGGCGCCTGTGCCCTGGGTCACCCCATCGGTTCTTCCGGCTCGCGGATCATGGTTACCCTGATCAACGCCCTGAAACAGCGTGGCCTCAAGCGCGGCGTGGCGTCCCTGTGCATCGGTGGTGGTGAAGGAACAGCGGTAGCCATCGAACTGCTGTAAACAGCGAGAAAACTACTGGTCCTGCTTGCGGTAGGCCAGTGGGCTGAGCCCGGTCCAGTGCTTGAAGGCACGGGAAAAGGCGCCGGGCTCGGCAAACCCCAACTGTAACGAAATCTCGGATACCGTCAGGTTCTGGCGCGTGAGCATGATCACCGCCTGGTCCCGCCGCAGGTTGTCCTTGATCTTCTGGTAGGAGCTGCCTTCTGCCTTCAGTTTCCGCGACAGGGTATGAGCCGTCATGTGCAGGTGTCCGGCCATCTGCTCCTGAGTGGGTAATCGCTCCTCTTCGAGATTTTCCAGGCTCTGGCGTACCCGGGTGGTAACACTGTCATCCTCGTCTGTCCAGATCAGCAGATTGCGGGGAGACTGCGCGATGAACTCGTCGAGCTCGGCGGGCGTTCGTGTTACCGGCATGTCCAGGTAGTTGCGGCTGAAAAACAGGCTGTTACGGTCGCGATTGAAGGTGCACTGGCAGGGGAACACAAAACGGTACTCGTCGAAGTGGCCGGGAAGCCCGTGCTGAAAAGTGGCATGGCTGAGCACGATCTTGCGGCCAATCAGCCAGCCAATCAACCGGTGCCATACCAGCAACAGCCACTCCACCAGGAAATTGTCCGGGTCCAGCTCCGGGCGACGATGGGTGATGCTCAGCTCTACCTCCTCGCCGCCGGTGTCCAGTTCGATCACGATGTCGTCGGAGAACAGCCGGTAACAGCGAATGCTCTGGCGGATGACCTCCTCCAGGTTATCGCTGTGCACAGCCAGTGATCCCATCAGATGAAAGTGCCCCACGCGGCAGGGTTGTGCGGTGCGGCCCATGAATTCGTCATCCAGCTTGCCCCACACCAGGCGGAACAGACGTATGAACTGCTCGGTGGGCACACGCGCCCGCGGCGAGTGCACAAAGTCCGGGTCAATGCCGTTTTTGCGCAGCAGTTCATCGGAATAACCTCCCGCCTTCTCCAGGCCGAACAGGACGGACCTGGCGTAGTGGGAAGAGAAGGTCAGGTTCTTCATCGGGCGTTCATCTCGGGTAGGCGGCCGGCTGCAAAATCTTACAATTTGAGGCGGGCCGGCGTGTTATTGTCGGCCTGATACATTTTTCGCAAAGTTCCAGACAGGTTACAAGGTTATGGCCGAGGGCACCAAGCACCCCCAGAAACTGTTGCTGTTCTATCTGACAAGTCACAGGCCTTTCGGCCTTGGCACCCTGAAAATCCGCGAAATCATGCCGTTTGTTCCGCTGACCAGGCTGCCCCACAGCCATTCGGCGGTGGTCGGTACCATGAGCTTCCGGGGCTCGGCGGTGCCGGTCATTGACATGGCCGCAGCCGTTGGTTATCCGCCACTGACGGCGGAAGAGCGCAAGACCGCGTCGATTATCGTGACCGACATTCAGCGCAGGGAAATCGGCTTTCTGGTTCGCAGCGTGCGGAAAATTGTCGAGACTGAATGGAAAGATGTCATGCCTCCGCCGAAAAGCCTCGGCGACCGGGCTTTCATTACCGGACTGGTGACCATTGAGGACCAGATCGTTCAGTTGCTGGATGTGGAGCTGCTGCTGGCGCGGGTGTATCCGGAGTCCGTTGATCCTGGCGAGGTGGTGCTGACGGACGTACAGCGTGAGACCCTGAAAGGCCTGAATATTCTCCTGGTCGACGACTCCCAGGTGGCGCGGAAGCAGTTGTCCGATGCCCTGGACAGCAAGGACGTCACCTATTTTGTCACCACCAACGGCCAGGATGCGCTGGATCTGATGATAAATGCCAATAGCGACGGCCGGCCCATCGATATCCTGGTGAGCGACATCGAAATGCCCGGTCTGGACGGCTACGAGCTGACCTTCAACGTGCGTGACAGCAGTTCCCTCAACCAGCCTTATATTATTCTTCACACCTCGCTGAACAGCGAAATGAGCGTAAGCTACGCCAAACAGGTGGGGGCTGACGAGGCGCTGACCAAGTTTGATGCAGAAGAGTTGCTGCACGCCATTCTCAGGGGCGCAGAGCGCGACTGAGCTTTATTGTTGTCAGGCGGGTTTGCCGGCTTCGGCTTCGGCTGCCGCGCCCGGGCTGCTCCGGCGCAGGGACGTTTCCATCCTTCGGTCATTTTCGTGCTTTTCGGACAACACGTGCTGGGCGTACTGAATGTGTTGCCCGGCGAAAAACCGCGCGTCATCGGCGCGCCCCTCGATAATGGCCTCGAACAGCAGGCGATGCTGTTCCGTGAGCTCGCTTCGAGTTCGCTTTTCCCTGGCGTACATGCCGCCAATGTTGGTGACCACGTTGGTTTTCAGCAGGCTGAACAATCCCCGGATGGTGTGCAGCAAAATGATATTGTGGCTGGCTTCGGCGATGGCCAGGTGGAATCGCGCGTCGGCTGACCCTTCCTCGCTCAGGTCACTGCTGGCCTCTGAGGCGTAGCAGGCCTGCAGGGTTTCGTAGGCGGTTTTCAGGTGGGCCTTGTCTAGCGCCGTCGCCCGGAGTGCGGCGTAGTAGGCGCAGTCGGCTTCCAGGGTGCGGCGGTATTCCAGCAGGTCTTTCTGGGCGTCCGGTCGATTTTCCAGCAGTGTGATCAACGGGTCGGTAAAGCTCGACCCCAGCGATTCCGACACATAATGCCCGCCGCCCTGGCGGCTGACCAGCAGCCCCTTGGTCGCCAGCCTCTGTACCGCTTCGCGCAATGACGGGCGAGATACCCCGAACCGTCCGGCCAGGGTGCGCTCAGCCGGAAGCCGCTCCCCGGGCTGCAGGGTGCCTTCCAGAATCATCTTCTCCAGTTCCTCGACGATGCTGTCTGCGAGGCGCCTTGGTGCAATCCGTCCTATGCTCATTATTGTCCTGATGTGGTCTTACCAATTGTTAATTATGAAGGGCAAAGGGGCAAAAGATAACCCGCAACCCCATCAACGCGACTAATGTCTAAGAATTTTGTTTTGAAGTCCCCGCAAAGATCCCTTATCTTGTTTTCCCGTCATTGTAAATTGGTATTACCAATTACCCAAATTGCCCAACAAAAAAATCCAGGAGCCTCCGATGTCGCCCGGTCTTCTCGCGTTACTGGCCTTCACCCCCATTCTGCTGGCGGGTATTTTGCTGATCGGGCTGCGTTGGCCCGCCCGGCGCTCCATGCCCATCGTGTTCATTGTCACCGCGCTTATCGGCCTGACGGCCTGGGACATGTCCTTCAACCGTATTGTGGCTTCAACCCTGCAGGGGCTGGGTATCACTATCGGCTTGCTGTGGATTATTTTCGGTGCAATCCTGCTGTTGAACACGCTGAAGCATTCCGGTGGCATTACCGCGATAAGGGCGGGGTTTGCCAATATCAGCCCGGACCGCCGTATTCAGGCGATTATCATCACCTGGCTGTTCGGCTGTTTCATCGAGGGCGCCTCTGGTTTTGGTACCCCCGCCGCCATCGCCGCGCCGTTGCTGGTCGCCATCGGTTTCCCGGCCATGGCCGCGGTCATGCTGGGCATGATGGTTCAGAGCACACCGGTTTCCTTCGGCGCCGTGGGTACCCCGATCATCGTGGGCGTGACCACCGGCCTGGATAAGGCCACCATCTCCGAAAGGCTGGAAGCGGTTGGTGCCAACTGGGATGCCTATCTGCAGCTCATTACTTCCGATGTTGCCATTATTCACGCCATCGTTGGCGTGTTCATGCCCCTGTTCATGGTGATGATGATGACCCGTTTCTTCGGCAAAAACCGGAGCTGGCGCGAGGGCCTTGAGGTTCTGCCATTTGCCCTGTTTGCGGGTCTTGCGTTCGTGGTTCCCTATGCCATTACCGGGGTCGTTCTGGGCCCCGAGTTCCCGTCCCTGCTGGGTGGCCTGATCGGCCTTGCCATTGTGACCACCGCCGCCCGCAAAGGCTTCCTGTTGCCCAAGACCAACTGGGATTTTGCCCCCAGCAAAGAGTGGCCCTCGGAGTGGCTGGGCACCATTGAAATGAAACTGGATGAGCTGACCAAGAAGCCCATGAGTTCGTTCCGCGCCTGGTTGCCCTATGTGCTGGTGGGCGTGGTGCTGGTGATCAGCCGCACCGTTGCCCCGGTCAAGGACGCTTTCACTTCGGTCTCGGTGGGCGTCACCAATATCCTCGGTGAAGCCGGCATCAGTGCGAGCTTCCAGCCTCTGTATCTGCCGGGTGGCATTCTGGTGATGGTAGTGATTGCCACCTTCTTTATTCACCGCATGCAGGTGAAAGAGCTGACTGCGGCCGTTCGCGAGTCCAGTGGCGTACTTCTCAGCGCCAGTTTCGTGTTGCTGTTTACCGTGCCGATGGTTCGTATCCTGATCAATTCGGGCGTCAATATGTCGGATCTGCCCAGTATGCCGATTGCCATGGCGGCCTGGGTGGCAGATACCGTCGGCGGCATCTATCCGTTGCTTGCGCCAGCGGTAGGTGCCATGGGGGCCTTCCTTGCCGGCTCCAACACCGTATCCAATATGATGTTCAGCCAGTTCCAGTTCGGCGTGGCCGAGGGCCTGGGGCTATCGACGGCGCTGATTGTGGCGGCACAGGCTATTGGTGCTGCGGCCGGCAACATGGTCGCCATTCATAACGTGGTGGCTGCGTCGGCGACTGTGGGGCTGCTGGGCAAGGAGGGGCAGACCCTGCGCAAAACCATATGGCCCGCCCTATACTATATTCTGTTTACCGGGTTGATTGCGCTGGCAGCGTCCTATCTGCTCGGCGTGACTGATCCACTGATGGGAGCCTCATGAGTCTTTCCCCTGAAGCCCTGGCGGCAATAAAAGAGCTGATTCCGCATCAACGGGTGTTTAACGACCCGCTGTCGACCCTGGCCTATGGCACCGACGCCAGCTTTTACCGGCTGATTCCGGGTGCCGTGGTCAAGGTGGAGAGCGAGGAGGAAGTGGTCGGGGTGCTGAAGATCGCCCGGCGCTTCGCGGCACCGGTTACCTTCCGGGCGGCTGGCACCAGCCTGTCCGGCCAGGCCATCAGCGACTCCATCCTGCTGGTGCTGGGTGATCAGTGGCGGGATCACGAGATTCGCAACGGCGGCCGTCAGATCCGGCTGCAGCCCGGGATTATTGGCGCCCAGGCCAACGCCTGGCTGGCGCCCTACGGTTACAAGATCGGGCCTGACCCTGCGTCCATCAATGCCTGCAAGATTGGTGGTATTGTTGCCAACAACGCCAGTGGCATGTGCTGCGGCACCGCCCAGAATACCTATCATACCCTTGCCAGCATGCGGCTTGTGCTGGCGGACGGGGCTGTGGTGGACACCGAGGACTTCGCCAGCGTGAAGGTCTTCCGGGCCAGCCATGGAGCATTGCTTTCGGAACTGGAGCAGCTGGCGGCCCAGACCCGGGCCAACACCGAGCTTGCGGATCGCATCCGCCACAAGTATCGGCTGAAAAACACCACCGGTCTCTCGCTCAACGCCCTGGTGGACTACAGCGACCCCCTGGATATCCTCACCCACCTGATGGTGGGCTCTGAGGGCACCCTGGGTTTTGTCAGCTCGGTCACCTACAACACCGTGCCGGATTACCCCAACAAGGCCACGGCTCTGCTGGTGTTTACCAATGCCGACAGCTGTTGTCGGGCGGCTGCGATGCTGCGCTCCCAGCCGGTTGACGCCGTCGAGCTGCTGGACCGGCGAAGTCTGCGCTCGGTTGAGGACAAACCCGGCCTTCCGGAGTGGATCCACGGGTTGTCGGACGATGCCTGCGCGTTGTTGATTGAAACACGGGCGCCTGACCAGGCGTTGTTGCAGGAGCAACTGGTTCGGATCAAGGCCGCTTTGGCTGAGTTCAGGGTGGAAGAAAAAGTGGACTTCACCACCGATCCGCAAGTGTCTGACCTGCTGTGGGCCATCCGCAAGGGGACTTTCCCCGCCGTGGGTGCGGTACGGCCGATCGGCACCACGGTGATTATCGAAGATGTGACCTTCCCCCTCGACCAGCTGGCCGAGGGCGTGAAGCGACTTCAGGCGCTGTTCGTAAAACACGGCTACGACAACGCCATCATCTTCGGCCATGCCCTGGAAGGGAATCTTCACTTCGTATTTCCCCAGGGGTTTGATGATCCCGATGAAGTGGCCCGCTACGACGCCTTCATGAAAGACGTCTCGCAACTGGTGGCGGTTGAATTCGGTGGCTCCCTCAAGGCGGAGCACGGTACCGGCCGCAACATGGCACCCTTTGTGGAGCTGGAGTGGGGGCACGATGCCTGGCAGTTGATGTGGGAGATCAAGGGCCTGCTGGACCCGGAAAACCTGCTCAATCCGGATGTGGTTCTTTCCCGCGATCCGGACATCCACCTGAAAAACCTGAAGCCGTTGCCCGCCGCCGATCCGCTGATTGATAAGTGTATCGAGTGCGGTTTCTGCGAGCCGGTGTGCCCTTCAGAGGGGCTGACACTGTCGCCACGCCAGCGCATTGTGATCTGGCGTGATATCCAGGCTAAAAAACGGGCCGGAGAGGACACTTCCGAGCTGGAAGCCGCCTACCAGTATCAGGGTATTGATACCTGCGCCGCCACGGGCTTGTGCGCCCAGCGCTGCCCGGTGGATATCAATACCGGCGACCTGGTGCGCAAGTTGCGGGCCCGGAAAACCGGTCACACCGGCACAGCCAGCTGGATGGCGAATCATTTTCAGACTGTGCTGAGTGGCACACGCTTCGTGCTTGCCATGGCATCCGGCGCGGAAAGACTTCTCGGCGCCCCGAGGCTGGCAAAACTGAGCGCAGGGATGAGTAAAGTCTCGGGGCAGCGGCTGCCGCAATGGGACCCGTCCATGCCCCAGCCCATCCGCTTTGTGCCGCCAGTACCGGTAGCGGACAGTGACGCGCCACGGGTGGTTTATCTCCCGGCCTGCGTCTCCCGGGTCATGGGTCCGGCCAGTGGCGACCCAGAACAGACGACACTGCAGGATAAAACCCGCCAGTTGCTGGAGAAGGCCGGTTACCAGGTGATTCATCCCCAGGGGCTGGATGCTCTTTGCTGCGGCCAGCCTTTTGCCTCCAAGGGTTATCCGCAACAGGCGGACCGCAAGCGAACGGAACTGCTGGATGCACTGCTGGCGGCCAGCCGTAACGGCCAGGACCCGGTGTACTGCGACACCAGCCCCTGCACCCTGCAGATTCAGGAGGCAGCCCGTGAGCTGGGCCTGGACCTGTATGACCCGGTGAAGTTCATCCGTGAAAAGCTGGTGGATCGCCTGGTGTTCAGGCCTGAAGAGACGGCAATCGCAGTCCATGTGACCTGCAGCACCCAGCATCTGGGTGAGTCACAGGGTCTGATCGACATCGCAAGGCGCTGCAGCACCAATGTGGTGATCCCGGAAGATATTCACTGCTGCGCCTTTGCCGGTGACAAGGGGTTCAACGTGCCGGAACTGAACAGTCACGCCCTGCGAACGCTGCCCCGTCAGATAGACGGCTGCGAAGAAGGAATCTCCACCAGTCGCACCTGTGAGATTGGCCTGAGCCGCCACGGCGGAATTGATTATCACGGGCTGGTCTATCTGGTGGACCGGGTAACCGAAGCTGCACCTCACTGATCGGGCTGATCAACAAGCCTTGCACGGACGCGGGGCAGCTGGTCAGGGAACTGCTCCTGGATAAAGGTGATCATGCCTTCACGAATGGCGCAACGGAGATCCCACAGCCCCGAGGAGTCCTTGGCGCTCATCAACAGGCGAACCTCCATATTGGTGTCGCCGGCATCGGTTACCTGAACCGTTGCGGTGTTTCCGTTCCACTGCGGTGACTGTCGCAGCAAGCGGTCGTATTCAGTCCGCAGGGGTTCAATGGGCATGGAATAGTCCACGTGCAGGAACACCGGCCCCGTCAGTTCCGTGTCGTTTCGCGACCAGTTCTGGAACGGGTTCTCGATAAACCACTGCAGGGGCACCACCAGCCGCCTCAGGTCCCAGACCCTCAGCACCACGTAGGTTGCCGTTACCTCCTCCACCCAGCACCACTCGCCCTGTACGTGCAGTACGTCGTCTATGCGGAAAGGCTGGGTCAGGGCGATCTGCATGCCGGCCAGCAGGTTGCTGAGCACCGGTTTGGCGGCGAACCCCAATATGATGCCGCCAACACCTGCGGAGGCCAGCAGGCTGCCACCAAGGTGTTGAACCGGCTCGAAGGTCATCAGGGCGGCTCCCAGCCCGAGGATGATGACAAGGATGTTCAGAATTCTGACCAGAAACCGTGTCTGCGTTTCCACCTTGCGGGCCCGTTTCCACTGGCCCTCCAGAACCGGGTTCATGGCAACAATGACATTACCGATAGCGGAGGTGCATCGGACCAGCGCCCAGGTAACCGCAATAATCAAAAACAGGGTTGCTGCATGCTGGATATGGTTTAACCACAGCAAGTCCGGGGAGAAGGTCTCCAGGACGCCGTTGAGAACCAGCAGCGAAATGACAATGCCCAGCGCCGTCTCGGAAGCATCAAGAAACAATCGCGGAACGGTCTTGCTGCGGGTGAGCCGCTTGATGATCGCCAGCACACCTTCGTAAATCAGGAAGGTAAAAACAAGGGAAAGCAGGGCCGTTATGCCGGGCCGCAGCCAGTCTTCAAGGCCAGCCTTCAACATGTTCAGGGTTTCAAAATCAGTCATGGGCAAAGGGCGTTGAGTCAGCTTTAGAGTGCAGTCAGTTTAAACTGCTTTTTCGCATCGTGATATGGTTGCCATCTGTCTTCCGGCACTAGACTGTAGTCATGAAAAGCCGCGGCTGAGGATTATGTTATGAAAGTGATGCTATTGGGGGCGACCGGCCTTACGGGCGGCAAGGTGCTGGAAGGGCTTCTTGCGAAAGAGGAGGTTTCAGCCGTGGTTGCCCCGGTGCGACGGCCGATTTCGCTGAGCCATGAGAAACTGGAACAGCACGAGATGGATTTTGACCGCCTGGATGAACACGGCGACCTGTTCGCGGTGGATGCCATCATCTGCTGTCTGGGCACCACCATCAAGAAGGCCGGCTCCCGGGAGCAGTTCCGCAAGGTGGATTACAGCTATCCACTGAAGGCCGCGGAGCTGGGCCGCGCCAGGGGCGCAAAGGCGTTTGTATTGATGTCTGCCATTGCCGCCTCGTCGTCTTCCACGGTTTTCTATAACCGCGTGAAAGGGGAACTGGAAGATGATGTAAAGGCGCTGGGCTATCCTGAACTTGTTATTTACCAACCCAGTCTGCTGCTGGGTAACCGACAGGAACAGCGCACCGCAGAAGCCCTGGGAATGAAGGCCATGCCATGGGTTAACCGGGTACTGATCGGCCCGCTGGAAAGGTTCCGCGGTATCAAGGCGGATACCGTAGCCAGGGCGATGGTCAACGAGGTGTGTGGGCTCGCCGGGGAAAGCCCGGCGGAGCCGGTGGTCCGGGTACATGAGTATCCGGACATTGTGGCGCTGGCGACGACTTGATCAGGAGGTCGGATGGATTACATCGCACCTGTAAGCAGCGCGGTCATGGCCGTGGTCTGGATCATCTATTTCCAGTTGTTCTTTCTCCAGTACAGGCGCAATAACCGCCCCTATCTGGTGATTCACCACGCCCAGAACGAGAATCCCGATGCCTTGTGCCTGCTGGTGAACATGGGCAAGGAAACCGTGCATGTGCAGTGTGTGCAGGTGGTTCTGCACACACGGGCGGGTGAAGAGAAAACGCTGACGGTCACCGAGTATCGCCGGGTCGGGGCGGACGACAGCAACGTACACCAGGTGTTGCGGCAGGGACCTTTGCAGGCCGGTGGCTACCTGGTGCTGGGGTCGTTTCGTAATATTATTCTGGGCCGGCGAAGTGAGGACAGTGACACTGATAGTGATTACCTGTTTGAAGACATTGTCGCTGTCGAGATACGCGCTGCGGTGGTTCATGGTCCCAGCCGGTACCCCGTTGGTGTTCGTCGGAGCTTCCGGCTAGAGCACGAGGGGGGACCGCAGATATTCCCCCACAACATTCACAGCGAACAGCTTACCCGCCGCCGCGACCGGCACGAAGTGCGCCGCTGGATCGAGTCAGAGCTCAGTCCTGAGCGCAAAGGACAGGAAGAGTCTGATAGCTCGGATCAGTCGCGTTGATACTGACGCAGGAGTTGAATCTCTTGGGTGGCGTCGAGCAAGGCACTTGTTTATCAGCAGGCCTCAGCTCTGGTCAATACTGAATTGACTGTCTCCAGAGTCCAGGTTGCCATGCTCAAGCCGTATTTTCACTTCCAGGTTGTGGCGGGAATCTGCATTGGCCAGCGCTTCTTCCTGAGTGATTTTGCCCTGGTGGTAAAGTTCGAGAATGGCGTGATCGAAGGTTTTCATCCCCTGTTCCGGACTCTTCTCCATGATCTCTCCAATGCCATCAATCTCACCCTTGTTGATCAGATCCTTGATATAGGGGCTGGCAAGCATGACCTCAACGGCTGCCGACCGCTTTCCGTCTGTACCCTTGAGCAGGCGCTGAGACACCACTGCTTTCAGGTGCATGCTCAGATCCATGAATAGCTCCCGGTGGGTATTTTCGGGGAAGAAATTAACAATTCTCCGCATGGTCTGATCCACATTGCTAGCATGCAGTGTGGCAATGCAGAGGTGGCCGGTTTCGGCGTAGGTGAGGGCGTGTTTCATGGTTTCCCGGTCGCGGATTTCGCCGATCATGATAACGTCTGGCGCCTCTCGCATTGCCCGGCGCAGGGCTTCGCTGTAGGAGTGGGTGTCTACACCCACTTCCCGCTGGTTGACCACGCTGTGCTTGTGATTGTGGATATACTCAATGGGGTCTTCAATGGTGAGTATATGCCCGGTTTTGTGGCTGTTGCGATGGTCAATCATAGCAGCCAGGGTTGTCGATTTTCCGGAACCGGTTGCTCCAACCACCAGGACCAGCCCCCGGGGTTCCATGATCAGTTGTTCCAGTACGTTTGGCAGACCGAGCGCCTCAATGGTGGGTATTTCGGTCTTGAGATGGCGAATGACCATGGCCACCTCCCCCCGCTGCCAGAAAACGTTGACCCGGAATCGCCCAATGTGGCTGAGCCCAACGGCCATATCCAGCTCCAGGTTTTTCTCGAACTCGCCGCGCTGCTTGTCGCTCATCACTGAGTACGCCAGCTCTTTCACGGCACCCGCCGGTAAAGGTTTCTGGGTGATTGGACCGGTTTTGCCCTCGATCTTGAGCATCACCGGCGCGCCGGTAGAGAGGTAGAGGTCAGAGGCTCCTTTATCGGCCATGACTTTGAGATAGGCGGGCAGTTCCATGAAACCTCCTTGGGTCGTCCAGATCAGGAAAGGCGGATACGGTAAACTTCGGCGACAGAAATGCTGCCATCCCGGGCTTTGCTCAGTGCGTGACTTGTGAGTGCTGTCATCCCGGATGCAAGCGCCTGTTTCTCCAGTTCATCCACTGAGGTTCCTGAAACAATCATGTTTCGTAATTCCGGGGTAAGAACCATCAGTTCGTAAACTGCCAGCCTGCCGGAAAACCCGGTTTCATGGCAGCTGTGGCAACCTTTCCCCTTGTAGAACACTTCGTTGTTGCCGATGCCGAGGGTTTCGCGAACCCATGGATCCACAGCTTCCTCTTCGGTGCAGTGGGGGCATGTGCGTCTCACCAGCCGCTGGGCCAGAACACCGTTGAGTGTCCCGCTTATGAGGTAGTCCTCGATGCCCATATCGATCAGTCGCATCACGGTGCTGGCTGCGCTGTTGGTGTGCAGCGTGCTTAACACAAGGTGGCCGGTGAGTGCGCTCTGCACGGCAATCTGTCCGGTTTCCCGGTCTCGTATTTCACCCACCATAATGATATCGGGATCGTGGCGGAGCATGTTCCGCAGAGCGCTGGCAAAGGTGAAGCCCGCCGGTTCATTAACCTGCATCTGTTCGATGCCATCCATATGATACTCGACGGGGTTTTCCACCGTCAGGATGTTTACGCTCTTGGAGCGCAATTGGTGCAGGGCCGCGTACAGCGTAGTGCTCTTTCCCGAACCGGTTGGCCCGGTAATGAGCAACATGCCCTGGTTGCGATGGATCAGGTCAACAAATTTCTTCCGATCCATCTCTGAGAAGCCCAGATCATCCACCGACTTGAGTCCCTGTTGGGTATTCAGGATCCGGATGACAACGCTCTCGCCCTGGATGGTGGGCATCACCGAGATTCGCAGATCTACGTCGTGTTTTTCCCATCGCACCGAGGCACGCCCGTCCTGGGGTGTCCGGCGCTCAGTAATGTCCATACCACCAATAATCTTGATCCGGCTGACCGCGGCTGGCAGCATCCCTTTGTTGAAGCGTTTGATGGGAATCATGTCGCCATTGAGGCGGTATAATAGCTGGACATAATCCTCTCGCGGACTCAGGTGGATATCGGAAGCGTTCTGGCGGATGGCGTCACGGATGACTGAATTCACAAACCGTATTACAGGCTTTTCCTGGCCGAGTTTCTCGATAGCCTGCCGGTTGGGCTGATCGGATGGCGTTTCGACCAGTTCCATTTCCAGCTCCTCAGCAGCCTCCTGGCTTTCCGCCGCGCCGTAATAACGATCGATTTCACGGCCCAGCTCGGTTTTCGGTGCCAGGGCGTACTTGACGGGATAGCCTGCGAGGAAGTTCAGGATGTTCAGCGCCTCGGCATCCGAGGGGTTGCTCAAGGCAACAACAAGATGGCGCTCCTGAAACATAAGCGGCAGAATGCCCAGTCTCGCAGCGGTGGTGGCAGGGATGAACTTAATAGCCTTGGGATCGATATCGAACTCGTCCAGGCACACGAAAGGAACACCGAGCTTGTAGGCCAGCGCGCGCTGGACGGTTTCTTCCGAGACCAGTCCCATGTCGATCAGGACCTGACCTATCGGGCGCGTAGGATCCGAACGCTTGCGGTGCAGCGCAATATTCAGCTGCTCGCTGTCAAGAATTCCGCACTGGACAAGGATATCACCGATGGTTTTTCTGAGGGTTCGGTCGTAGCCGGTCCGGTCAATGGTTTTTCCTCGCTCCAGCGCATCCGACAGCTGCCGTGAGTTAACCACTTCCAGAAGACCCAGGGAGAGAGGGGCGTTGTCTTTTTCTGCCGGGCCGGCCAGGTCATCATCACCTGGAATTCCGAGTGGCTTGTCTTCTGACTCTGGCCCGGCTTGAACCGGAACATGACCGAGCCTATAGGTCTTGATGGCCTGCCACGGGATAAATCGTTCGACCAGATTAACCGTGTCAGAAGCATGCCATACTTCGACGCCGTTAGGGGTAACGACCGCTGACATCATGGTGCCGCTGAGGGTCTGACCATTGACAAGGTTGACCACGTAGTTCTGGAACTCTTGACGCTTGCCCAGCTGGCTGGCGTGCAGGGGCCGGTCTATGTGCGCAATCAGTGGCCATTGGATGGCTATAGGACTATTGTCTTTGGCTGTCAGATCAATTCGCCCGGAATTGGGCTTCCAGGCAGAGACGGTGCCAACGCGCTGATGACCGTCGAGATAGTAAATCGTTGCCCGGACCACGGGAACTCCCATTAGCAGATTGATAGCTTTGCTACAGTGTAGTGGTGACAGAGTTGATGTGTCGCCAAATGACTAAATTTACCGTTTGTGAGCCGCCTGAATGACAGAGCAGGAAGACAGGAGCAGATCGAGTGTGAATACAGCCTACCGTCTTCCGCTTTTATTGTACGTTTTTGCGTTGCTCGCCCTCGTTTCCTCAGCGAGCTACGTTGCATTGACAAACTATGCCCAGGCGACAAAAACGGCAAGCAGCCGGTCTGCGGCCCGTGCCGATCTGGCGGCCGAGCTCGTGGCCAATAAGCTTTTGTCCACACAGTACGGTTTGCGGACGCTTGCAGGATTTCTTGAGCCCTTGATTTACCAGGCCGACATTCTTCCGGGCACCGGGCTTGAAAGCCTCGAGCAGCTGCTGAACGAGGAACTCTCCCGCCAGGAGTTTGTTGACGAACTGTTTGTGACGGATCTGGGGGGTAATGTAATCCACGCCTCGTCAGTCAGTGATGCGGGAAGGATTCCCGGCTGGTCGTTTCTCAAGAGGCGGGTTGAGGAGAGCCCGGAGGACGATCTGATCACGCCACTGTATACCGATCCTGAAAGTGGAGAAACCTGGATCTGGGGGATGAGGAAGTTGCGATCGGGGACCGGCGATTTCGTTGCCGTTATTGCCGCACCCCAATCTCCGGCGGTGATCGCGGACGCCCTCGCAGGGCTCTCTCTGTCGGAGGGTCAGAGCATCGCCATTATCGATGAGTCCTTGAGGCTGGTTGCACGTCTGCCAGACGGTACAAAGGCTGCGGAGCTTCAGGGAAGCCCCGTCGATGAACTGTATACCCGTCGATTTGCCGAAAGCGGCTCGAGCAGCGAGCAGGCTGTGTTTGAGTCTCCTATTGACGGTGAGAGGCGGTTTTATGCCTTTCAACGGGTCCAGAATGCTCCCTATATTGTGGTCGTCGGGGAGAGGACATCAGTAGCTTTGCAGGGGTGGCGCCACAGCCTTGTGGCTTCAGCCGTAGGGATTCTGCTGGTTGCCATCATTGGCCTGTTTTTCCTGAAGCAGTTTTACAGAAGGGTATCGGTGGAAAAGGAGCTGATCCTGGAAAACCAGGAACGGAAAAGCCTGCAGTACGCGGCCCAGGCTAACGAGGCTGAGCTGCGGATTGCTTCCACGGCCTTCGACACGCACCTCGGTATCATGATCACCGACGACAATGGGCTGATACTCCGCGCTAACAGGGCGTTTTCGCGCATTACCGGGTATGACGAACAGGAAGTTGTGGGTATGAGCCCACGTATTCTCCAGTCGGGTCTGCAGGATGCTGAATTCTACAGCCACCTCTGGGCCCGGGTCGGTGAGACGGGGACATGGGAGGGAGAAATCTGGAATCGCCGGAAAAACGGCGACGTGTTTGCAGAGTGGCTGACGATTACCGCTATCTACGGAGCCTCTGGTGCTGTCCAGAACTACGTCGGTACGTTTCACGACATCACCAAAAGGAAGGAAGCCGAGCGGGAGGCCCATCGGCTGGCTTTCTACGATTCGCTTACCGGGCTTGCAAATCGGGCGTTGCTTGAGGAGCGGATTTCCGACGTATGCAAACTCAACACCCGACAGGGTACTCATGCCGCGCTTCTGTACCTCGATATAGAACAGTTCCGGGCGGTGAATGATGCCAGGGGTTACGGAACGGGTGACCTGGTTTTGAAGTCCCTCGCCGCGCAGCTTGGCCCCATTGTGCGTGAGAGTGACACCCTGGCGCGGATCGGTGGAGACGAATTCGCCGTCCTGCTGGCAAACCTGCATTCTTCCCAGGAGATAGCGGCCCGGTCGGCCGAGACGGTTGCCGACAAGATCCTTCAGGCGTTCTCCCGTCCGATTGCCGTTCTGGGCTACAGGATACAGGTGGGCGTCAGCATTGGTATTACCCTCATCGATGGGCGGGATACACCTTGCGACCAGCAGGTCCAGAGAGCTGAGCAGGCAACCCAGCAGGCAAAAGAGCGGGCCAGACTGCGGGGTGAGAAACGCATCGCTTTTTTCAATCCTGACATTCAGGAAAAGATTGTCCAGCATGTGCTGCTGGAGGAAGAATTGCGCAATGCCCTGGCCAGGGAGCAGCTGGCGGTGTTTTTCCAGCCCCAGATACGGGATCCCGACCATTTGCTCGGCTACGAAGTGCTGTTGCGCTGGCGCCACCCGGAACGGGGAATGGTGTCACCCGCTGTCTTTATCCCGATTGCCGAACAAAGCAGACTTATCCTGCCGATTGGTCGCTGGGTTTTGGAGCAGGCCTGTAAAAGGCTGGCGGCCTGGCAGAAAGACGCTGCAAGATCCGGGCTCAGCCTTGCGGTGAATGTGAGTGTTGTTCAGTTCCAGAGTGATGATTTCATCGCGCAACTGGAACAGATTCTTGAACAAACCGGTGCCCCGCCGCACCTGCTGAAGCTGGAGGTCACGGAAAGCCTGTTGCTGGAGGATCCGGAGCGTATCACCGAGATAATGAGGCACCTGCGTGCACTGGGCATCCGTTTTTCCCTGGACGATTTTGGTACCGGTTACTCATCCATGAGTTACCTCAAGGGGTTGCCCCTTGACCAGATCAAGATCGACCAGTCCTTTGTAAACGATGTAACCACCAACCTTGCAAGCTCGGCAATCGTGGAATCCATCATCGGATTGGCCAGAGGCCTGGGGCTGGAGGTCATCGCCGAGGGCGTCGAGACGGAAGAACAGCGGAAATGGCTGGTTAAGCATGGCTGCATCCACTTCCAGGGCTACCTGTTTGGCCGCCCTGGTGAAGAAGTCTGAATATGAGCGGTTAGTGAATCGCGAACTGGCGGACAGTCATCTTTTCAGGACACTACAGCGCCCAGGTCAGTGACAGAGTGCCATAGCTGAAATTGTCCTTGTTGGTTTCCTCCTCACCGGTGGTTGCCCGCAAAATCATCGCCAGCTGTAGTTGGTTCCACTGCCATGTTCCGCCAATGCCGGCCTGGCCCTGGATCAGGCTCTCATCAAACTGGTAGGGTGACGAATTGTCATCAAGGTAGGAGTAAGGGACGTACGCCACCCCCACCCCGATAAATACTGACCATCCCTCGCCACCTGTATTCAAAGCGCCGGGCATTCCGATTGTCGAGGCGGTGCCGGCATAGTCGGGCACGAAATTGACCGGTAAATGCTGCCCGATGCGCCAGACCATGCCTACCCTGGCATTGGTTCTGAAACTCGACAGCATGGCCGAGCCTAACAATGAAACCTCCTGCTCGAGGCTCTCCGGTGAACCGCTTTGCAGGAGTTTTTGGGCGTGTGCCGCGCTCACACCGCCAACCACATCCGTCCCGAGCTGATAGTCCCAGCCATTCGGCTCTTCACTGCCGGTCAGTTTGTGCACCCATTTCTGGGCAGCCTCCGCGCCGCTTTCCGGACCTACAACCCCGAGATGGACACCGTATCCGGTAATACGATTGGCATTCCAGCTCCACAAGGTGGTGCTGGCCGACAGGTAACCGGCATAGGGAAGGTCATCTAGGGGTGGTTCACGGGCGGTGATATCCGCCGGTGTAACCATCAGCTGCCGCAAGCTGAAGGCAAGCGCCTGGTCCCGGGTGCGGGAGCTCAAACCCGGTAGAAAATCCAGGGTATCTCTTGCGCCCCGTGCGACTCTGGATGATTTCCGTTGCTGATCATCGGCGGTGGCTGTGAGATAGGAAAGCTTCAAGCCGTTCGTGTACCCCCGGTCTGAGCCGGTCAGCAAATCGTTATCCCAGGCAATGTTGAGGGTGTCAGCCCGGGCGTTAACGGAAAGTGTGGAGAGTGCCAGGCATGTGATAAGAGTCGTCAGAGCCGGATGTAAACGATGGATTAAAAGCGGGGGCAATTTAGTGGGCACAGTGCACTCCAGGGCAAGTCTCATACTCGTTGGCGGACGCTGCATTATAGGGAAGGCAGGGATGGAGGGCGAGCGGGGGCAGCTGGAACACTTCTCTGGTCGTTATGCAGACAAGCCCACTACGCCCGATAAACGCTTCAGAATAACCCGCTCCAATGCCTGGGCCGAAGGCGAGAGTGACCGGTTTGCCGGTTTGATGATGCCGATCTGGAGGACCAGTTTGGGTTCACTCAGGGGGACAAAGCACAGTTTCTGGTTATCGACCGGAAAGGCCAGGCGGGGCAGGGTCGTAAACGACTGACCGGAGAGAAACGGATGACGAACGCACCTTTCGATTACCGGGATTGAGTAGCACAACTCACCGATACAAAAAATCACTTCAGATCCTGAACGTTATGCCGATACCCACGTACAGTCTATCGAATTAACAATTGCTTTATTCAAAAGAGGTCAGACCCGATGCATGCGTGGTTACCCTGGGGGCGCAAAGCAGAAACAGTATCCGACAATGTTGAATCGGGCCTGGGCGGCGTGGATGAAAGATCGCCGTCGGTCATCGCCGCCCGCCTCGCCGAACTGCTGGCGGATGTGTCGGAGCCGTTTATCACAGTGGACGCCAACCAATGCGTGTTGCTGATGAATGAGTCAATGCGCAAGCGTTTCGATATTGGCTACGGATTTGTGCCGGGTCAGTCGGCGGCATCCGTGCTCGGGGCGGATGTTGCCGGGCAACTGGTTGCAGCCGGAGATCATTGCCTGACAGACCATCGCGGTCGCGAATGGCGGTGCCGCATCACCCGGCTCGGGAGCAGGCTCGACGGCCAACACTATCAGACCCTCATACTCAATGATCTCTCGGACCTGCCGCAACCGGATCCGGAAGATAAGTTGCTGGCCTCGGCCGCACGGGTGACCGAAAACGCAGTGGTGATTACGGATCCGAATGGCAAGGTTGTTTTTGTAAACCAGGGGTTCGAGAAGCTGGCGGGATACAAGCTTGAAGAAGTCAGGGGAACCAAACCAGGGGAGCGCCTGCAGGGCCCTGACACCAGCGAGGAAACCCGGCGTCGTATCCGCCAGCACCTGGATGCGCGCAAGCCGTTTTACGATGAGATTCTCAACTATCACAAAAACGGCGAGCCCTACTGGATTTCACTCGCCATTAACCCGATTTTCAACGAATCCGGCGCGCTGACACACTTTGTTGCGCTGGAAGCCGACGTGACTACCACAAAGGAAAAAGGTCTGGCCGATGCTCGCCGCTTTGAGGCCATAGGTCGCGCCGCTGCCATCGCTGAATGGGACCGCGATGGCCACCTGATTGCAGCCAACCACTACCTTGTAGAACGACTGGGATTCAGCAGTGAGCAGGAGTTGCTGTCTCGCCGGTTAACATTGCAGAAAATATCCGGTGGCGACAACTTCAAGCAAATCCTCGAAGGCCATGACCAGAAGAATATCGTGCAGCTGGACACCAAGGCCGGCGAGCCGGTCTGGCTGGAAATGTCATCCTGCGCGATCCGGAACTTTGCTAACGAAGTCCGCCTTGTTGTTTCCTACGGAATCGATATCACCGACAAACGCCTTGCCGCCCAGGTGACTGATCAGGAAATGGGTGAAGTGCTGGACTCCAGTAAGGAAATCAGCAATATCATCAAGGTGATCAACGCCATTGCTGACCAGACTAACCTGCTTGCGTTGAACGCAGCCATTGAAGCAGCAAGAGCCGGCGAGTCCGGGCGGGGCTTTGCGGTGGTCGCCGACGAGGTTCGTAAGCTTGCCAAGCGGTCGAGCGATTCAGCCGGCGAGATCAATGACCTGGTAGCGGCTTCCAACAAGCGGATCGAGCGCTTGTCCGAATCCCTCAGCAATTTGAACGAGTAACTATCAAGAGGAAGTATTCCCGCCCAGTCAGTGCAATCGCTATTTTTGATCCGGTCCGGCGAACTGGTCGTTTCTAAGTAATGGAGTCAATCAGAAAGGCCAGGAGAGAGACAGCATGCCGGAGGGTCCGGAAATACGGAGGATGGTCGATGATATCGCAAAGGCTGTTGCCGGCCAGGTCGCCGAGCAGGTGTTCTTTGCCTTCGAACACCTCAAAGGCTTCGAGTCATCCCTGGCGGATCGCCGGATAACGGGGGTGGAGGCGCGAGGCAAAGCGGTACTCGTGTTTTTCGCTGCAAGTGACGACGATGGCCCTTGGTGTGTGTATAGCCACAACCAGCTGTACGGCAAATGGCGGGTGGGCAAGCCGGGTCGAGAACCAGCCACAAACCGTCAGCTCCGGTTCGCCATAACTGGCTCAAAAGCAGCGGCCTGGCTTTACAGTGCCTCGGACATCCAGTTGGTCCGGCCGGAAAATCTTGGGGAGGTCGGTTATCTGGCTCGCCTGGGACCGGATCCGCTCAACCAGAGCGTATCGGTTGAAGAGCTGATTGCCGTGCTGGAATCAAAGCGGTTTCGTGGCCGCAGTCTGGCCGGTCTGTTGCTCGATCAGGGATTTATCGCCGGTATTGGCAATTACCTGCGATCGGAGATTTTGTTTGAAGCAGGGCTCCCGCCGGCGACGCGTCCCCGAGATCTTGGTGATGTCGGGCGAAAACGACTGGCCGATGCCATCCTTGACCTGATATCCCGTGCGTACACGTTGAAGGGCATCACCAATAACCCTGAAAGAGCCGGGAGGTTGAAGAAGGAGGGCTGGAACTTTTCCAGGCGCAGACACATGGTGTTCAACCGGGAGTCAGCCGCCTGTCATGAGTGCGGCACAACCATTGTCAAAACGCTCATGGCCAGTCGGCGGCTTTATTACTGTCCTTCCTGCCAGAGACCATGAATCCCGTGCCGTCTGTCACTTCCCAGGGAGTCCGTGCCCTGATTGCCTTTATTTCTCGGTTGAGGATTCGTACTCGCGAATCATGCTGGATAACCGATCCTTGAGATTGAGCCGCTGTTTCTTGAGATCCTCGAGGTGTTCGTCGGAGGTATTTTCTGCGCCTCCCTCGAAGTGGTGAACGGCATGATCCACCTCATGGTACTCTTCAAACATTTTTGCGAAATGATTGTTGGTGGTCTTCAGATGATGGATGGCTTCCTTGGATTCGGGCATTTCGTGAATCAGATCGTGCTTTTCCAATGACATATAGGCAATCTCTTTGGTTGGGTGTGTTGGTTCAGGTTAGCCTTTCAGGCTACTCAGTTTCTGGCGTTCGTCAATAGGTGACGAGCGCAAAAGGAGATGACCACCGTGCGGGTAGCAGCCATTATCGATCATTTGAACCGCAGTCTGGGGTTGCTGCAGTCCTTGGTCATATATCGACGTCCCGGGCGCCAGAGGGCTTTGCGCCGGCTCTACGGTGAATTTATCCGCCCCGGGGATCTGGTGTTCGACATTGGCGCCCACCTGGGAGACCGTAGCTCCGCATTTGCCGCGCTGGGGGCGCAGGTGGTGGCGCTGGAGCCGCAGCCACAGCTTCTGCGCTGGCTGCGCCGGCTGACGCGGCGGCAGCCCTGTATAGTATGCCTGCCTCTGGCGGTAGGTCGGGCTCCCGGCGAGGCCGAGCTGGCGCTGAGCTTGCGCAATCCCACAGTAGCCTCACTGGACAGCCGCTGGCGCGAGCAGCTGCGTTCAACGACCGCCGGTTTCCGCCATGTCCGCTGGGAAGATTCGATTACCGTGACGGTCACCACCCTGGATGAGCTGATAGAGCAGTATGGCCGGCCCAGCTTCTGCAAGATCGACGTTGAAGGCTTTGAGGTGGAAGTGCTCGCGGGGCTGAGCCAGCCTCTGCCGGCACTGTCCTTCGAATTCGTTAACGGCACCCTGGAGCAGGCATTGCAGTGTCTGCAGGAGCTGGAACGCCTGGGCCGGTACCAGTTCAATGTCATTGCCGGCGAGCAGCGCCGTTTCATCAGGCCTTCATGGCAGGATCCGGAAGCACTCCGGCAATGGCTTGATGCCGGAGCTGACGGGATTGCATCCGGAGATATCTACGCCCGGCTGGTTACCTGAGCCACTGCCCGGCAGAACCAATCACAACTACGATCAGGCCCAGGATCAGGTTGACGCCCACCAGCCGGCGGATCTGGCCCACGCAGCGTTGGCCCTGCTGCTGATCTCCCTGCGCCACGGCCTGTTTGAGGCGGCGGAAGGGGACAAAATAGACGTGCAGGAACAGCAGCATCATCAACAGGCCCAGGCTCTGCATGGCATGAACGTGCCAGCCGGCGCCGGCCATGCCGCCAAAGTGGCTGAATATCATCCAGTAACCGGTTGCCAGCAGCACGATCACGGCTACCCAGACCCATCGGAAAAACAGCGACAGGGTATGACACCAGAGTGCGCCGCGCTGGGATGGGTCCACCACCGTGGCGACGGCCGGGCGCATGGCCATATAGGCGAAGAACATGCCGCCGACCCAGATAACGGCAGCGAGTAGGTGCAGGGCGGTGGCCAGGCTCATAAATCATTCCTGTTGCGTGGGAGGACTGCCGGAAGTATAGCGGAAAACCCGTCTGTATCCTCGCCCGCCGGCCAATAAAGCGGCCTGAGGGGAACAAGGCTTACCTCAACACCGCTCTTGCAGAGTGCCCGAATAAATTCGATGATGGATTCAGTACCGGAACGATCACAGTGGAGGGTGAGCGTATGCCGCAGATTCAGAAATACCCCGCAGGCTGGCGGGTACTGCACTGGGTCATGGCGCTAATGGTTCTGACCTTGATACCCATAGGGCTCTGGATGGCTTCACGGGCGGAAGCAGATATCTGGGGGGCGCTGACGAATACATTGTACAGTCTGCACAAAGCGATCGGTTTCAGCGTGCTGTTACTGATGATTTTGCGGGTCGTGATAAAAATCCGCTTAAAGGGCCCACCCTATCCGGATGAAATGCCACGCACCTTACAGGTTGCCGCCAAGAGCATGCATCACCTGATCTATATACTGCTGGTGGTAACACCCTTGTTCGGCTGGGCAGGTGTGACAGCGTATCCGGCGCTGGTCATACTGGGCGACTACCATCTGCCGGCCATGCCTTTTGTGCCAGAGGACGAAGAACTGGCTGCGCGCCTGTTCTATATACATGGGTGGCTTGCCATAACCCTGAGTGTACTGATCGCCGGCCATATCGCGGCGGCTTTACGCCACTTGCTTCGCAAGGACGGTATCTTCCAGCGGATGGTTTGAACAGCAAGTCGGTGGTCAATTCAAGTGACCCTTCACGGGTCACTGAACGTCGATTACCAGTGGGGTAGCCACTGCAAAGAAGAATGGTCGTATCACCCCGTTGCTGACTTATGCCCGCTCGTTAGCGGCACGATTTGAGAGGCAAAAGGTCCTTTTTTGGAGCCCTTGGGGCGGAAATTAACCTCGTCGCCTGTCTGGACGTCCTCGCTGCTGATCACTTGGTCGTCGGAAAAGGGAAATTCTGCGCCTCGATGATCTTTTATCAAACCCGCTTTGGTATCCGGATCGAAATGTAAAACCTTTCCTTTCATAAACTCCTCGTTCCAGTCGGAAGCCGTGTCGTTCATGTCCGTCCAGCTATCTATGCCAGACAGATACGATATCGGAGGACGCCATCCTCCTCTTCGCGGACCCATTCAATGCTATGACCGGTCAGTTCACACAGTACCTGTAAATCCCGGCGGCCGCTGGGATCGTCGGCCAGAAATTCGACCTGTGTCCCACTGGGCAAATTCTGAATGCGTTTTTTCAAACGTAAAATCGGCAGGGGGCACACCAGGCCAACGGCATCGATCTGGTGTACCCCTTGAGACATATCGGTTTGATCAGTCAAGCCGCACGCTCTCGCTACTGTATTGCTCGGCGGTAGACCATCCGAACTGATCCAGAATGACCGGTGCGAGAAAGGCAATCACCAGGGCGGCAACAAATCCCGCAATCATGACTTTCATGATGATTCTCCTTTGCCTTGTCTGGCCTGAACCTCTTCTACCCACAGGTCGTGGTGTTGGCGGGCCCATTCCAGATCAACCTGACCGTTACCCATGGCATCAAATGCACCTTCCATACCGACCGAGCCGATATAGATATGTGCGATGATGGCCAGCATCATCAGAAACGCCACAATCGAGTGCCAGGTATTGGCGTACTGCATCTCTTCGTGGGGCGCGAGGGCTGTCGGGAAGTCTGTTCCCAGAATGCTGTTTATAAAGCCAAAGGTGTCAGCGAACATGGGCAGCTGGAATGGGAATAACAGCGACAGGCCCGAAAGAGACACTGAAACGCCCAGTATCATCACAGTCCAGAAAATAATTTTCTGGCCGGCGTTGAACTTCTTTGCCGAGGGATGGGAGTCGGAGAAAATACCCCCACCCGCCTTGAGCCACTGCCAGTCCAGCTTGTTGGGGATGTTATGTACCACCCACATGCAGAACGTAAGCACCAGACCCAGCATGAATGACCAGGCAATGTTGTTATGAATCCACTTGGAGCCAATCGCCAGAGTCGAAAAGGCTTCGTGGCCGATAACAGGGATCAGGAAGCTCCGCCCCATGAGGGTGAGCAGGCCTGTCAGGGCCAGTGCGATAAACGAACCGGCTAAAAGCCAGTGACCAAACCGCTCGATTGCTTTGAAGCGTTCAATCTTCTTGCCAGAAGGCCCGCCTTCAATCCTGATTTTGCCGCGGACGAAGTAAAAAATTACCAGTAGTACCAAAAAGCCTATAATGGCCCCGCCGCCATAATTGATGAGGGGCCCTTCCCGAAATTCTAGCCAGGGCATGCCCTCATCCTGGATCAGAACGTCGACTGCAGGCCCCCGTACCTGTGTTTCCGGGTCAAGCTCGTTGTAGCGAATGCCACGCCAGACGTCGGCATCCGAACGTCCCCCGAGAGTGCCCAGTTCATCCCTGATCGGCGGAGCACTGGCGGGATCACCCAGATTTTCTGACCGGAAAGACTCGTCAACTTCCAACTGCTTCTGACGGGCCATGATGTCTTCCAGGGTCTGAGCGCCCCCGGTAGCCGAACGATCAACCTCGGGGGCTTCTTGCGCCCACGCGGGATTGAAAACCAGTGCCACCATCAGGAACGAGGCGACACTGAATAATTTTAGATTCATCAGAGTACTCCAGCGGAATCAACAAAAGAACTTGTTGCTTCAAAGAAGTCCGGGGCCTGAAGGCCCCGGAGCAACCAGACTGACTTAGCCGGCTTTCTTCTCGTAGGCTGTGCCCCATCCCCAGGCGCCGGAACCGAAACCGCGGTTCACGATACGCTGGCGATAGATGTCCGCTACCTCGTCGCCGTCACCGGCCAACAGGGCTTTGGTCGAGCACATTTCCGCACAGATCGGCAGTTTGCCCTCTGCAATACGGTTGCGACCGTACTTGTTGAACTCTGCTGTGGAATTGTCCTCTTCCGGGCCGCCTGCACAGAACGTGCATTTGTCCATCTTGCCACGGCTGCCAAAGTTGCCCGCCTGGGGAAACTGGGGCGCGCCAAAGGGGCAAGCGTAGAAACAATAACCACAACCAATACACAGATCCTTGGAGTGCAATACGATGCCGTCTTCGGTCTGGTAGAAGCAGTCTGTTGGGCAGACGGCCATACAGGGCGCGTCTGAACAGTGCATGCAGGCTACCGAGATCGAACGCTCGCCGGGTTTACCATCCTCGATGGTGACGACACGGCGACGGTTGATGCCCCAGGGGACCTCATGCTCATTTTTACAGGCCGTTACGCAGGCATTGCATTCGATGCAGCGTTCGGCATCGCAAAGAAACTTTGCGCGTGCTTGTCCTTCAAGTGCCATGTTATACACCTCTTGTTATGCTGGCATGATCGAACACAGGGTGCATTTGGTCTCTTGCATCTGTGTGACCGAGTCGTACCCGTAGGTCTGAACCGTGTTAGTGGATTCGCCCAGAACGTATGGATCCGCGCCCTTGGGGTACTTGTGCCTTAAGTCCTTACCCTCAAGGTGCCCACCAAAGTGGAAGGGCATGAAGACCACGCCTGCGCCGACGCGCTCGGTGATCATCGCCTTCACTTTTATGCGGGCGCCCTCAGGCCCGGAAACCCAGACATCCTTGCCATCACGAACGTTCAGATCATTGGCGTCCCGCGGATTGATCTCGATGAACATATCCTGCTGCAGCTCCGCCAGCCAGGGGTTTGAGCGCGTCTCGTCACCACCACCTTCATATTCAACCAGGCGACCGGACGTCAGAATGAGGGGGAACTCCTGACTGAAGTCCTTCTTCTGGATTGACTCGTACAGGGTCGGCACGCGCCAGAAGTGCTTGTCTTCATAGGTTGGGTAATCGGCGACCAGATCGCGGCGGTTGGTGTACAGCGGCTCACGATGGATGGGCACTGGATCCGGGAAGTTCCAGACCACAGTACGCGCTTTGGCGTTACCAAAGGGTGCGCACTCGTGCTTGATCGCAACGCGCTGGATACCGCCTGACAGATCGGTTTTCCAGTTGGTCTCGGCGCCGGCGACTGCATCAATGCTGGCGCGCTCTTCGGCCGTCAGGTCTCCATCCCAGCCCAGATCCATCAGCATCTGCATGGTGAACTCGGGGTAGCCGTCCTTGATCTCGGAGTTTTTCGAGTAGACGCCTTCGGCCAGCAGGTTCTCACCGTCACGCTCGACACCAAAACGGGCGCGGAAGGTCAAACCGCCCTCGGACACCGGCATGGACATATCGTACAGGTTCGGTGTGCCTGGATGGTTCATCTCGGCTGTGCCCCAGGATGGCCATGGCAGTCCGTAGATATCGCCATCGCAGGGTCCGCCCACCGCACGCAGGGTGGTCTTGTCGAAGTGGTGCTGGTTCGCCATGTGCTTTTTGAGGCGCTCGGGCGATTGGCCGGTATAGCCGATGGTCCACATGCCACGGTTGAACTCACGGGTGATGTCCTCGATCACCGGTTCGTCCCCTTCAATGGCAATATTGCGGAACATGCGATCGGTGAAACCGAACTTGTCAGCAAACAGCTTAATGATTTCATGATCGACCTTCGAGTCAAACAGAGGGTCGATGACCTTCTCACGCCACTGGAGCGATCGGTTGGAAGCGGTGACTGAGCCTGAGGTCTCGAACTGGGTTGTTGCAGGCAACAGGTAGGCACCGTCTTTACGATCGTGCAGCACTGCTGAAACGGTGGGGAAGGGATCCACTACAACCAGCAGGTCGAGCTTTTCCATGGCTTCCTTCATTTCCAGCTGGCGGGTCTGTGAGTTGGGCGCGTGGCCCCACAGAACCATGGCCCGGGTGTTGTCTGGCTGGCCCAGGTTTTCCTTGGCTTCCAGAACACCGTCGATCCAGCGAGGCACGGTGATGCCCTTCTCGTTCATCATCGCTTTGGACTTGCCATCCTTGTCCCAGGTGGCAAAACGACCCTTCAGCCAGTCCAGATCCTCTTCCCAGACCCGCGCCCAGTGGGCCCAGGAGCCCGCAGTCAGGCCATAGTAACCAGGCAGGGTATCGGCCAGCACGCCAAGGTCAGTGGCGCCCTGAACGTTGTCGTGTCCACGGAAGATGTTGGTGCCGCCGCCGGGGACGCCCATGTTACCCAGTGCCAGCTGCAGTATGCAGTAAGCACGGGTGTTGTTGTTACCGTTGGTGTGCTGAGTTCCGCCCATGCACCAGATGACCGTGCCAGGACGATTGTTGGCCAGAGTACGGGCGACGCGCTCGAGCTGCTTACCAGGCGTGCCGGTAACGCGTTCGACTTCTTCAGGATTCCAGCGCTTCACCTCGTCACGGATCTGGTCCATGCCCCACACTCGGGTGCGGATGAACTCTTTGTCTTCCCATCCGTTTTCAAAGATGTGCCACAGAATGCCCCAGACCAGGGCAACGTCTGAACCCGGCCGGAAGCGTACAAATTCATCGGCATGGGCCGCGGTGCGTGTGAAACGCGGGTCACAAACGATGAGCGGCGCGTTGTTCTGTTCCTTGGCTTTCAGGATATGCAGCAGCGACACAGGGTGCGCTTCCGCCGGGTTGCCCCCGATCAGGAAAATCGCCTGGGAATTGTGGATGTCGTTGTAGGAGTTGGTCATCGCACCGTAGCCCCAGGTGTTGGCTACGCCAGCAACTGTGGTGGAGTGACAGATCCGAGCCTGGTGGTCGACGTTATTGGTGCCCCAGTAACCCGCAAACTTGCGGAACAGGTAGGCCTGCTCGTTGTTGAACTTTGCACTGCCCAGCCAGTAAACCGAATCAGGGCCGCTTTCGTCGCGGATCTGCAACATCTTGTCGCCGATCTCGTTGATCGCCTGATCCCAGGGGATCTTCTGCCACTCGCCGTTGACCATTTTCATGGGGTATTTCAGGCGGCGTTCACCATGGCCGTGCTCTCGCACCGATGCGCCCTTGGCGCAGTGGGCACCCATATTGAAGGGGCTGTCCCAGCCGGGCTCCTGGCCCGTCCATACGCCATTCTGAACTTCGGCCTCGACTGTGCAGCCCACCGAGCAGTGCGTGCAGACTGATTTCTTGATGACTACGTCACCATCCGCCGTCGCCGGGGACGCCGCTTTCACGCGTGTAGGCGTCATCGACAAAGCCGCCAGGCCGCCCACTGTGACCCCGGAGGCGGTCAGAAACCCCCGGCGGTCCATGGTTTTCGCAGCGAGGGATGAAAGTAAAGATCCCGCACGGGAGCCTTTCGCTACCCCGTTGGTTTTCTTCCTCAACATGTCACTTACCTCTCTCTTTTATTATTCTCGTTTTCCCGGAGGAGTGGTCACCCAAGAGCCTTTCGCAACCTTGAATGACTCACGCTTCCTTAAAAGCGAGCCGATTCCAGATACTTACGTGTGTGTTCAGTGTCACGTAGGCCACGGCTTTTAGGGGCGTCCTGTTCGACGACCCGGGCTGCAGCGTTCGGTGCGACTGCCACGGCAACGGCAGCTGGTACTGCGGTTGCGGCCATGAGCAAGAAATTGCGACGGCTGTTTTCACGTTTTTGGTGGTCCATAGGACACCTCCACCTGAGTTAAGGGATCGGCATGATCCCGGTTATTGAAGTGCAAACGCCTCAGCCTCTACGTCCATGAAAGCCCGCCCTAAGGAGCCCACAGGAGCATAAAAGATTGCCGTTTGCGCTTTCTCCAGATCAGCAAAAAACAACGCCGCCCACTTTGCCAGGTGCGCGTCAAAAAAGGCTTTTTGCGAGGACAGATCACTGTCGCACTCAAACTCGCCGGTAATGATGCCCGCCATGATTTCACACAGCGTGCCCATATGATCTTCAGGTTCCTTGACGTCGTCGTTGGACTGAATGCCTCTGGCCCTGAGGTCGCCACGCAGAGCCGCAAGTGGCCTCTCATTCAGGAAGCCAGTCAGGTAATAGCTTGCATAGGGCAGCAGTTCGCCACGGCCGACGCCGATGAAAAGGTTGTTGTACTCCCGTTTCGCGTCATCCGGCGAGGTGCGTTTTGCAAGCGCAGCCAGATTCCTGGAGGCAGATCCCATAGGCGTGTCTCCACCCTGCAGGGATGCCAGGCCGTCAAGTAACTCACGCGTAGGCGGAGCGCTCAGCAGCACACCGAGCAGCTGGTACATCTGGGCTCGTGAACGCTCTTCGTCGGTGATTGAGCGGGGGCACTGGACTTCAGCAGTGTTGGCCAATTCTTTTTCCTTACCGTTGTTGTTCTTCGTAAAACAAGAACTTCACATTTTTAGTTATAGTCCTGACCTGACGACGGTGCAACCATGCATCGAGGCACAATTATTCAAAACGCATCCGGGGCCTGTAACGCGGTGCAGGCTCTGTATCGGCCGCGGATGTTACAGATTCTGTATTTTGGGAAGGTTCTACCGCGTTTTCGAGCTCTGAGCTTTCATCCGTTTTTTCGGCTGCTTCCTCAGGTGCTATTTCAGGTGTTTTTTCCGGCAGTTTCTCCGGTGCTCGCTCGGCCTGCTCGATAACCTGCTCGTCCTGTTCGACGAGGTGCTCATCAAGCTGCTTTTCAGCCCGGGCTTTTTTGTCGAACATGCCCTGGCCTACCTTGTACAGGGTCTGCACGCCGTTGACTGTGGTTGCGGCATTAGAGAAGTCTTCGTCGTAATCATTGAGCCCGTCCAGCACCGCCAGAACCGGATTGGATCTCCAGAGCGCCCGCAGGGCCCTGCGGCGCAGGAGTTCAGGAATTTCCTTGCGCATGAATCCGGTGATGTCGGTGCCCAGTTCGATGGCGTCCGGGTCAGGCAGGTTGTATTTCTCGAGCACATTCTGCTCAGGCAGGGCCTCATTGATGGCGAGCTCCTGTGCTTCGAGGGATGGTCCGGACTCGGCAGTTGAACCAGGGGCGTCTACCGAAGGCGTAGTGTCAGTCGAAGACGGCGCAGCCCCGGCCTCTTGGCTGGCTTCGGCTTTTTTACGCGCCCAGCGCTGTAACCGTGATTCAGCCATCAGTGCACCTTCGGTTTCTTGATGCTAGAAGGTGAGCGGAACACATCGCTCTGCTGACGAATACGCGGGTCGCCTTTACCGTCCTCATCGCCATCAACCCTGATTTCGTCACGGCGACGTTTCTTGAAAGGCTCTTCAATATAGTGCATATCGATGAATTCTTTGATCCAGGCCGCTAACGACTCGGGGATCGGAACCGCTTCGACAATACTTTCTCCGCTGTCCAGAGTATCGAGCGCCTCGTGGGCATTGGCGGTGATGGCGCTGACAACCCAGCCTGAGGGAGACTGGCTGGTAGGGTCTTTGTCCATGATGACCCAGACGGAAGGAACGGCCATGTTGAGAGAAACCAGGTAACCTTCTACATCGGCCCTGAATAACTCCATGGGAATGGTGCCGGCATGGTATTCAATGACCTCGCCGTCGCGGACCATCTCTTTCCAGAAAGCCTCCGGAGCACCCGGAATGACGGCCACAGGTTTCCAGACTTCCCGCGCCCATCGGGTCACGCCGGGCGACCGGCGAACGACGGCACCGACTTTCAGTTCGCGTTTCCAACTATCTATGTTACGACTCATGACAAGACAGCTCTCTCTTTTTATTAAAGCTAACAGAGCTTGAGCGATTATCCAATTATCCAATTGTCGAACGGCAAACCTGTGTGTCATCCTCAACAGTCGGTTCGAGATGCGGATACGTATAAGAACAACTAAAAAGAGTAATTTTCTGATGACGGCACCCAAAACCCTACTTTTATGTAGCTGCGACAAAAGCCAGTCTTTTGATTCGAAGCTACTGGAAACGGCTGCGGCAGCCGAGCAGGTGATCGCAGTGGATCAGCTGTGCGGTACAGATATGGAAATTGCCGCCGAGCACCTGGGCGGCACTAACGAAGTGCTCATTGCCTGCGGCCAGCAGGCTGCCCTGTTCGAACGCTTGAGTGACGATGTACAGGCCCAGTTCCAGCATTCCGCGCCGATGCGTGCCATCGACATCCGGGATCGCGCTGGCTGGGGCTCGCCAACCGCCAACCCCAGGCGCGTTCAGGCCAAGCAGGCGGCGTTGATAGCCGCCAGCCAGTTGCCATCGCCCATGGCCCCGGTGAAAACCATCGAGTCCAGCGGTGTGTGTTGTATTGTCGGGCCCACCGAACAGGCTGTCAGGATGGCGGAGCTGGTGCAGGATGAGCTGGGCGTGACCTGTATCGTCAATGATGCCGGACCGATCCAGCTTCCATCCGCCAACTACGATATGGCCCGGGGCCAGTTGACGGGTGCCTATGGCGCGCTGGGCGACTTCAAGCTGGAGTTTGCCCAGCTTCAGGCTCTTAACCCCGCGGGCCGTGGAGCCCTCGGCTTTGGCAAGGCGAAAGCCACTGCCCGCAGTGAGTGCGATGTATTTATAGACCTGCGCGGCGGTGAGCCAGCGTTCCCCAGTCACCAGAAACGCAATGGCTATTTCTGGGCGGATCCAGCCAAGACCGGTGAGCTCGAGCGTATAGCCCTGACTGCCAGGGAGCGGGTTGGTGAATTTGAGAAGACCGTCTATTTCAACCTGGAGCCGTCCCTGTGTGCGCATTCCAGAGCTAATCAGCCTGGGTGTACCCGCTGCCTGGATGTTTGCCCCACCGAGGCGATTTTCTCCTTCGGGGAGACAGTCCAGATTGACTCGGATATCTGTGCCGGCTGCGGGTCCTGTGCGGCAGTCTGCCCGACTTCAGCCGTCACCATGAACGAAACCCCGTTCGAAGCGCTGACCCAGGCTGTTTCGGTCATGGCGAAGACCTACCGCGAGCATACCGAGGAATCTCCGCGCCTGGTCTTTCACACTCTGGGCGCTGGCGGCGAGATCATTGCCAACCTTGCAAGATATGGCAATGGGTTGGCCGATGATCTCATTCCGTTTGGTCTCGAAGATGTCGACCGTATCGGCCATGCCGAGATAATGGCCGCGTTCGGCGCAGGTTATGCCGAAGTTCTGGTGCTTCTGGACAACGAAACAGACCGCCAGGCCGTGACCGCTGAAGTTGAGCTGGTAAAGGCCATGCTGAAAGGCACCAGAAACTCCCCGAGCCGGGTCCGGTTGATCACCTCCGAGGAACTGGATGCGGCCGGAGATAACGCCGGGCGGGTGAGTGAGCCGGTTCTGCTGGTCGGCGGCCGCCGTGATATCACGCGGGTCACCGCGACCGCGATGGCGGACCGAGTCGAATCACCAATCCAGTTGCCCGTCGGCGCACCCTATGGCGCGATCGAGATAGATTCCGACAAATGCACACTCTGTCTGGCCTGTGTGTCGCTGTGTCCCACGGGCGCTCTTGGCGACCATCCGGATCGCCCGGAAGTCCAGTTCACGGAAAACGCCTGCGTTCAGTGCGGCATCTGCGAGAGCACCTGCCCGGAGACGGCTATCGTTCTTAAGCCTCAGCTTGATCTGTCAAAAGAGGCGCTGAGCCCCCGCCCGCTGCATGGTGAGGAGCCGTTCGAGTGCATCAAATGCGGTACGCCCTTTGGTGTCGCCAGTACCATCAACCGGATTGTTGAAAAACTGGAAAACCAGAACTGGATGTACACCAACTCTGATAATGTTCAGCTGATCAAGATGTGTAGCGACTGCCGGGTGAAATCCCAGTTCCATGGGGATAATGCGCCCATGGCCGGTGGCGAGCGCCCTCGCGTTCGTACCAGTGACGATTACCTGGACAGCTGAAAACCAAACAGGACACAACATGGTTCAATATACTGAGGTTGGAAAACCCAACCTGATTGGTACCGATGCGCCCCGGCCACAGGACAAAAATCCGAAGGGGATCGATCGCATCATCGCCATTGCGTCTGGCAAAGGCGGCGTTGGGAAGTCTACCGTGGCGTCCAATCTGGCCGTCGCATTGGCTTCCAAGGGCCTCAAAGTGGGACTGCTGGACGCCGATGTTTACGGCCCTAGCCAGCCCCGGATGATGGGGGTTTCCGGCCGGCCGTCCAGCCCGGACGGCAGTACTATCCTGCCACTGCGCAATCATGGCGTGACCCTGATGTCCCTGGGCCTGATGACCCCCGATGACGAAGCCATCATCTGGCGCGGCCCCATGCTGATGGGCGCTCTGGAACAGATGATGAATCAGGTGGACTGGGGCAGGCTGGACGTGCTGCTGGTAGATCTGCCCCCGGGCACCGGTGACGTCCAGATGACCCTAAGCCAGAAATTCTTTGTCGCAGGCGCCGTTGTGGTCTCGACTCCACAGGACGTTGCGCTGATGGACGCCCGTAAGGGCATCGACATGTTCAATCGGATGGAAGTACCGCTGTTTGGTCTGATTGAAAACATGGCCTCTTTCATCTGTGATGGGTGTGGTAAACAACACCATCCTTTTGGATCCGGTGGCGCCAGGAAGGAGGCAGAAAAGCTTGGGGCGCCCTTCTTGGGCGAGATCCCACTGGATCTGGATATTCGTATCGGTTCAGACGGCGGCGTCCCGATCGTTGTCTCGAAGCCTGACAGCCCTCAGTCGAAGGCTTTCCAGCGCATCGCCGATGAACTTGTCGCCTCTGACGTCTACGCCCGGGCCATTCAATGATTGAGTCACCCCAGTTTCCGCCACTACTCACCGGCGAAGTGGTGGCCAGGCAAACGGATCCTTTTGACAAGGCTGTGAGCCAGGCCATCGCCGGAGTCGATTCAGGTACGGTTTTTTACTCCGAGGCTGGCGACGTGTTGCGCGCAGCCCTGGTGCTGGCGCCGGAAACGCCTCTGGAAGAGGCAATTCAGGCGGTCTATGTAGCCCAGATAGGACTGGCTGAAAGCCTGGGTGCCCTGGCGCCACCAGAAGTGCCCGTGTTTTTTCAATGGCCCAATCGCATCAAGGTCAATGGTGCGCTCTGCGGTAGCGTTCGCTATGCGGCGGATGTGTCAGACCCCCGGGCGCATCCGACCTGGCTGGTCATCGGTATCGAAGTGCCCTTTATTCCGGTGCATGACGAACCTGGCAAAAACCCCGATGAAACCTGTCTGCTGGAAGAAGGGTGCGGTGACGTTCAACCCATGGCGCTACTGGAAAGCTGGGCGAAACATACCCTGCTCTGGCTGACCTATTTCATGGAAAGCGGGTTCGAGCGGGTACATAAAGAGTGGCGGCCACGCTGTGACGACCTGGGTAAAGAGATCAACCATCCCAGGCCCGGACTCTTTGTCGGGCTGGATGAAAAAGGCCGGATGTTGTTGCGCCAGGATGTCATGACCGAAACGGTAAGTCTGATTGAATTTGCGGAGCACACATGAAACTGGCCAGAACCCTGCGACTCGATGTATCCGACGAAAATGTGTATGACCTGCCAGCGCCAAGTGGCGAATGGGCCATTTCGGGCGGGTTTGAGTTCTCCAACTGGACTGAGGAAGATCTGAAAGGCAAGGCCCGTCAGGCCTTCACCAACGGCTGGTACAGTATTGAATCGGGGGGCCGGGCCAGTTTCGTTGGCGTCTGCCAGATTACCGAGCCCGAGCTGGAGCAGTTGCGTCAGACCCTGGCACAAACCTTTGTTGACCATTACGGCGCACCGGATCTTGAAAAAGCCTATCCGGTTGCCAGCGAAGAAATCGACCAGATGCGCAGGATGTGTGAGGACTTCGAGGAGAACACCCTGCTGATGGTCAGCCGCACACTGACCGAACTGGGCGTTGAGGAAACCTACCGTTCCCGGGCCCCGCAGGATGCCTCGCTCGAGGCCTTTGCGGTGCATGGCGGTTACGAATGATCGGGATCTGAAGCCGCTACAATCAGAGCCCGAAGCTGGAGTAGGGGATGAACCTTACGGGCGTCCCCGGTTCTATCTGCTGGGCGCTTTCGTCCAGTTCTACCATGCCTTCAGACCAGGCCAGGCCAGTGACCCGGCCTGAGCCTTCTGAGCCGAAGGCTTCAACCTTTCCATCCCGGACCCGCGCGCGCAACATCTCGCTGCGTCCCGGTTTCTTGTTCTTGGAAAAGCTGGCGGGCATGACATAGCCCTGGGGTTCGAACCATTCTCCCCCTGCCAGCAGCGCCATTGCTGGTGCCCCAAAGCGCAGCGCGCAGACCCAGGCAGCCACCGGATTGCCCGGCAGACCTACCACTGGCGTACCCTGGAACATGGCCAGCGCTAACGGCCGGCCGGGTTTGATGGCGATACGCCAGTTGCTGATGTCGCCATGGGCTTTCAGGGTTTTCGACACATGATCCTCATCCCCTGCAGACACCCCGCCACTGGTCAGAATCAGGTCACATTGTTCGGCGCCACGCTCCAACGCTTCCTTCACATCTTCGGCCCGGTCGAGCGCATGGCCCAGGTCCACCAGCTCATAGCCAAGCTGCGTGACCAAAGCGCTCAGCATCGGGCGGTTGGCATCATAGATTTGCCAGTCGGTGACCTTTGCGCCGACAGGCTTCACTTCGTCACCGGTGGACAGGACTCCGACGCGGAGCCGCTGATAGACGTCGACCGACTCGATGCCGACGCTGGCAAGAACTGAAATCTGGGTAGGCGTCAGGCGGGTTGCTGCCGTGAGAATCCGGTCCTGTGCCTTGATGTCCTCGCCGGCCTTGCGCGCGTTGGCGCCTGCTTTCAGTGTGCCGTTCAGATGCAGCTGCTGGTCTGTAACTTCGCAGTCCTCTTCCAGCACCACGGTATCAGTGCCGGCCGGTATGACCGCCCCGGTGAGAATCCGGATGGCATGGCCTTCCGGTACCTGGCCGGTATAAGGCTCCCCGGCGGCACTCCGGCCATCAACCAGGGGTATGACACAGGGAACCCGGGTTACGGGGCCGGCAAGCGCATAGCCGTCGACCGCGGAATTATTGCTGGGGGGATGAGCGCGAGGCGCAAACACGTCGTTGGCCAATATCCGGCCATTTACCTGTGACAGCGGGACAGCACGGTCCACGCCCACCACCGGATGCAAACGTGAGCGTAACCGCTCCAGGGCCTCTTCCACCGGCGTCCAGTTCACTCCGGGGGGCAGGGCAAAACAGTCATTACGAAGTGCGCTCATGATGCTCCTCTGCTTAAAATAAAGTCAGCCAAACCGGGTGCGTCGTTCAGATCAAAGCCGGGGCCTGCAAAATCCGCAGTATAATCTGCCGCCACAGCAATAATGCTGGCGTCGTGACGGTACAGGGGTGCCTGCGGGCAAGCCTGTCTATGCACTTCAATCTTGGGATGTGAATGTGTTTTGAACCCCTCTACCACAACCCAGTCGCTGGGGCCCAGGCGGGCCAGCAACTCATCCAGTGTTGGCTCTTCGGCGCCGCGCAGTTCGTGCATGATGGCGAACCGCTGGCCACCGGCCAGAAGCACTTCCCCGGCACCGGCTTCACGGTGTCGGTAGCTATCGGTACCGGCCTGGTCCACATCCACACCATGATGGGCGTGTTTGATGGAGTTGACGGTAAAACCCCGGCTGGACAGCTCACGGATCAGCGCGCTGGCAAGCGTGGTTTTTCCGCAGTTCTTCCAGCCCACAATGCCGATAACGTTCACTTCAGGTGCTCCTCTGCCCAGGCCAGATCTTCCGGCGTATTGATGTTGAAAAAGTCGTCCGGACCAAACACCACCAGCGACTCGCCCTGGGCCTGAGTCCATTGACGTATCTTGCGCACGCCGTCATTCAGGGCGGCTCGCAAATCGTGCCGCAATGCGACCTGCCAGCGGCCGAAGGTTGGCTGGGGCAGTCGGCCACGTTCGGGATCCGGCGTGGCCGCCAATACCACCGGGGTATCAAACTCGGCCAATCGTTGCGCCAGGTCCCGCGGGAAGGACGGGGTATCGGCGGCGACACTGATCAGCCAGTCATAGCCTTGCTCGGCGGCCCAGTCCATGCCTGCCAGAACGCCGGCCAGGGGGCCGGGAAAATCGGCGACAGAGTCGGCCACCACGGGCAGGCCCAGGTCATCAAAGCGATCAGGGTCTCCGTTGGCATTCAACACCACAGCGTCGACCTGCGGCGTGATTCGATCAATGACACGATGGATCAATGATCGATCGCCCAGCATCAGCCGGCCTTTGTCACCACCGCCCATCCGGTTTGCCTGGCCACCGGCCAGAATGACTGCGCACTCGGTCATGCTCTGTCTCCGTCAATCATGCTGGGCGCCCTTGCGCCGCATTTTCTTGTCGTCATCCGGAACCTGCGACAGGTCCTGATCGAACACCAGGCGGTGCTGCCCGCTGAGGCAGGTGAATTTCTTGCCCCGCATCCGCCCGATCAGCGTCAACCCTACCTGCTGCGCAATATCGACGCCCCAGGCCGTAAACCCCGACCGGCTGATCAGCGTCGGAATGCCCATCAGGGCCGTCTTGATCACCATTTCGGAAGTCAGACGGCCAGTGGTGTAAAGGACTTTATCGGCCGCCGGGATATCATTTAGGTGCATCCAGCCTGCGATCTTGTCGACCGCGTTATGGCGCCCGACATCTTCCATATAGGCCAGCACCTCGAGGCCCTGACACAGAGCCGTACCATGAATGGCGCCGGTTTCCATGTACAGGCTGGGGGTGTGGTTAATCTGGTAAGAAAGGTCATAGAAAGTACTGGTGTGTACCGGTGTATCCGGCAACTGCAGTCCGTCGAGCCCGGCCATCATGTCACCAAACACCGTCCCCACGGCGCATCCGGAGGTACGTGTTTTCTTTTCCAGCTTGTCTTCCACATCAGTGACGCCGGCGGTGCGCACCACGGCGACTTCCAGCTCTTCGTCGAAATCAATCCCGGTGACCCTGTCGGTGTCACGCAACATGCCCTGATTCAGGAGAAAGCCGAGTGCCAGATATTCCGGGTGATCGCCTATGGTCATGGCCGTGACGATCTCCTGGCTGTTCAGGTAAATGGTCAGTGGGCGTTCTTCGATCACGCTGATCGACTTGGATTGACCGTTTTCATCAACGCCCTCAACAGTGCGGGATAACCGGGGGTCGGTCGGGTTGGGTAGCAGGGGTGCGATCATGATTGTTGTTAGAACCTGTCTGGAGAATAAAGGAATTTCAGAACGGGTAGCCTAGTTGGCATTCGGAAAAAACAGTGGTTCACCTTCAACCTGGTAGGCACCAATGGCGGCCTGGCCGGTCTCGGATAGCAACCACTGGGTAAAGGTCTCTGCCGCCTCACGATTCACGTTGGGGCACCTGTCCGCACTGACGGGAATCACCCCGTACTGGTTGAACAAGTTCTCATCCCCCTCGAATGCTATGACTGCGTCCTGTTTGTTGGCAAATGCGATCCAGGTGGCCCTGTCGGTCAACACGTAGGCGCCGAGGCTTACTCCGGTATTGAGGGTTGCGCCCATACCGCTGCCGGTTTCAAGGTACCACTGGCCGGACCCGGAGTCAGGGTCGATAGCGGCCGCCTGCCACAATGAGCGTTCTTTCTTGTGGGTCCCCGAATCATCACCCCGTGAGGCAAATTTGGCGCCGGCCTGCTGGATTCGCTGCAGTGCTTCCCTGACGTCCCCGGCTCCTGCCACCCTCGCCGGATCGGCCTTCGGGCCAATGATGACAAAGTCGTTATACATCAGGTCGCGGCGGTACTCGCCATAGCCGTCAGCGACAAACTTTTCCTCGGCGGGCCTGGCGTGAACCAGGAGCACATCGCCATCACAGCGCATGGCGTTCTTGATGGCCTGTCCCGTACCCACGGCAACGACGTTGACCTGCACACCGGTATCTTCTTTCACCATCGGCAACAGATAGTCATACAGGCCACTGTTCTGGGTTGAGGTGGTGGACTGGGCGATGATGGTATCTGCCCCGGTGTGAGCACTGAAAGCTAACGCTAGAAAGATAACAAGGCGTTTCATGGGCTGGCCTCTAAAACAGGATTTCACCGGCTAAATACGCTTTAGCCACCGGCGTCTGGGGCGCGATAAAAAACTGATCCGCCGGGCTCTGCTCGGCTACCCGCCCATCAGACATAAATACGATATCATCCGCCAGACGTCGAGCCTGACCCTGATCGTGACTGACCAGAATAACCTTGGTGCCCTGGGCACTTTGAGCTTTGACCAGGGATTCAATCACCAGAACCGATGCAGGGTCCAGGCTCGCTGTCGCCTCATCCAATAACAACAGCGCAGGCTCACTCAACAGGGCCCGTGCCAGGGACAGTCGCTGCTGTTCCCCACCTGACAGCATGCGGGCCGGTTGGTGGGCACGATCAGCCAGGTGAACGGACTCAAGCGCCTGAATCAATCGTTGTGGCTCGGACTTGGCAATCTCGGGGGCCGCAAAGGCCAGGTTCTGCAGGGCCGTCCGGCGTAGCAATACCGGTTGCTGGAAGACCATGGCCTGCTGATCCCGACTGCCAGCCACCCTAAGTTGGCCAAGTGTAATCTGCCCCTGATCCGGTTTGATCAGCCCGTGCAAACAGCGAAGCAGCAGGGTTTTCCCCGCGCCGTTAGGGCCCATAATCACGGTGATACCGGGCTTATCGATCATCAGGTTCACACCCGCCAGCACGGTGCGATCGCCTTTGATCAGCCGCAGATCGCTGATACGTATAGGCAGGAGTGAACTAGGCATATTGGCGCTTCGCAGCGTATTCACGGACGCCTATCACCAGTGAATTGACCAGCAGCGACAACGCCAGCAGTATGGTGCCCAGACTCAGGGCCAGGGTCAGGTTGCCCTTCGAGGTTTCCAGCGCGATGGCGGTGGTCATGACACGGGTGAGATGGTCAATATTGCCGCCGACGATAATGACCGCGCCTACCTCGGCGATGGCCCGGCCAAAGCCGGCCAGAATGCAGGTGGTCAGCGCATAGCGCGCATCCACCAGGTAGGCAACCACCGCACGGCGCCCTGTGACACCCAGCGAGTAAAACGTATCGCTGTACTCCTGATGGAGATTTTCAATCACCTGATTCGACAGGGCCGCGATAATCGGGGTAATCAGCACCACCTGCGCGATGATCATGGCGGAAGGCGTGTACAACAGGCCCAGCCAGCCCAGCGGACCGGACCGTGACAGCAGCAGATACACCAGCAATCCCACGACCACGGGGGGTATACCCATCAGGGCATTCAGCAACAGGATGCAGAATTTCCGCCCCGGAAACCTGGTGATCGCCAGCCATGTCCCCAGGGGCAAGCTGATGACTGCAGAGATGATCAGTGCGATCAGGCTGACACGAATGGACAGCCAGAGAATTTCAAATAAATCCGGGTCCAACGTGATAATAAGTCGAAAGGCTTCTGTCAAAGCGCCCATTTATTATTGGAGTCCTACAGCAATGAATCGGAGATTGAACGCTTTTTGTCTCAGATTCGCAAGGGTTTCGGGCTGAGTCAACCAAAGCGGGGAGGAAACCGCTGCAGGGGCTCTGGTTCTTACTCTGGGCCCGGTTTTGAGGACCGCTGCCCGATTCTGTGAGCCCGGAGCCGGATGCGGCTGTGTGAGTGGCGCGCAAGCAAAAACTTTAGAAACGGACGCGTCAGGTTCGCCGGAATAACATGGCATCTATGCTCCCATCCCGCACCGCTTATGAGATTCAGACGAAATTGCAGGCTGGTCAATCGGGCTGTTTAGTAAGGCGGCGGCACAGTTTCCTATTGTTACAAAAAAAATGCTGGAGATTCGCGTACCCGGGCCGATACTTGCACAAGGCAAATAGTGTTATTGCAAAGCAAGTTTAGGGAGCTCGCAACATGCGTCAAAATTTACCGGTCACCGATAAAGAGAGAGTGTTCCCGGAGAGTCAAAAGCTCATATCGGCCACGGACCTGAAGGGCAGGATTCTTCATTGCAATGAGGCGTTTGTTGAGATCAGCGGGTTTTCCATAGATGAGCTCAAGGGCCAGCCACATAACATTGTCCGCCACCCGGATATGCCTACGGAAGCCTACGATAATATGTGGTCCCATTTGAAAGCGAAGCGCCCGTGGATGGGGCTGGTCAAGAATCGCTGTAAAAACGGGGATTTTTACTGGGTTAGCGCTTATGTCACCCCAGTCACATCGAACGGTGATGTTGTAGGCTACGAATCCGTCAGATCATGCCCTGACCGTGCGGATGTGGAGCGTGCAGAGAAGCTTTACTCCAAAATTCGCAGGGGGAAAACCGGAACGCCCTGGTGGAGGCGGGTTGCGCCAAGCACTCTGTTTCTAATCGGGATTTTCATTGTTTCGGGTGTTCTTTTTTACTTCAAGCAAGCCATGGCTTCCGAGCTTGTGCTTTCTGTCGGGGTAATTGTTTATGCCTTGTGGATGCAGTTGGCGAAACGGCAGCTGATTCATTCGGTAACTGCACTGATGGCAAAGACATTCACTGATGATCTGGCGGCCCGGAGCTACACGGATGACGACGTGCAACTGGGACGCATCAAGGTAGCTGTTCTTGCCCAGCAAGCCCACCTGGATGCGGTGCTTACTCGAATCGAAGATTCAGCCGGAAGCGTCAAAACCGGAGCTATGGAGGGGCTTGAAATTACCCACGAAGCCCAGGAAACCCTTCGTAAACAGCAGGCAGAGACAGAGCAGGTAGCGGCGGCGGTACATGAAATGTCCCAGACTATCGGAGAGGTCTCGGCCAATGTCCAGCAAACCGCCCAAAAGGCTGAGGGGGCCAGGGAGTTCGCGGATAAGGGGGCTTCGGTTGTTGCTGCCACACGAGAATCTATCCAGAACCTAAAGGCGACAGTGCACAACATCAGTAAGTCGGTGGGTGAGCTTGCAAGCGAGAGTGGCAAAATTGCAGGTGCCGCAAAGATTATTGAAGACATCGCCGACCAAACCAACCTGCTTGCGTTAAATGCGGCTATCGAGGCAGCAAGGGCTGGAGAGCATGGTAGAGGTTTCGCGGTGGTTGCAGACGAAGTGCGGAGTCTGGCAAAGCGCACTCAAGACTCCACGAAGGAAATTCACGGTATTATTGACACGCTGATGGCCAGCTCATCGGCTTCGGTGACAGTCGCTGACGATGGCAAAAAAGCCGCTGATGAGGGGCTGGAACGAATGCTCGAAGCGGAGCAGACGCTTGCTCAGATTACGGAATCTGTAGGTGATATCGCGGAGATGGCAACTCAAATGGCAGCTGCCGTTGAGGAGCAGGCTCAGGTCTCTGACCAGATCAATGAACAGGTTGAGCAGATTTCGGTGCTGGGTTCGGACAACCTGGCCAAAGGAGAACAGTCCACATTGAGCGTGCAGAAAATAGAGAAGATTGCAGGGGAGCTGCATGAGCTTGTGGTGAGGTTCAAGTAGGTATGTTTGATAAAGTGATACCTGTTGGATTCCGCATTCGTCGGAACCTGCTACCCGAGAAATTCTGGAGAAACAAAGAGGCTAATGAAGCTTGGGCTAGTCTGCGCTCGACACCCAAATGAACTGATTTCAGGCTGGGAGCGTATAATTTCCGGTTCTAATATTTTTATAAATCGACGAAGCGGGCAATCCGGCGCCAGAACCGCATTTGTCGAGCTTTTTATAAGCGGCCCAGAGCATATGTGCATCAGTCAAAATCAGAATTGCGCTTCGAGGTAACCAGTCAAATGGATCAAAGTCTACCTGACGTGGTCAGTGATGAATTGACGTTTTTACGTGCGGTTTATCAGAGCGCGGTCATGGGCATCTTTGTGACTGGAAATAACGGCAGTCTCTTGATGGTGAACAATGCGTTTTGCCGGATTTTCGGTTATCGCCGCGAGCAGCTATTAAAACAGTCGATAACCATATTAACGACCCCTGAAACTCGTACAGATGCCGATGAAAAGTTGAGGGAAGTTACGACCGACAGTGAGCAAGAATCTTTTCAGTGGCAAGGTGTTCACAAAGATGGCACCACTGTCAGTCTTTTCACAACGTCGATGCAGGTAGTGCTTTCTGAGAGCCGCCGCTTTGTCATTTCGACTGTTATGGATGTCACCCAGGACAGCGAAAACCGAGAAACGGTTAAGAGGCAACGACGCGAGATAGAGAGATTATCCAAAATCGCCAGCCAGACCATAAATGGCGTCATAACAACGGATAAAAACGGTTATGTTGATTGGATCAACGAAGGCTTTACGCGGATATCCGGCTACACGCTGGATGAGTTCAAAGGCTTTAAGCCCGGTGATTTGCTGCAGGGTGAAAAAACTGATCCTGACACTGTCCAGCACATCCGTGAGCGCTTAAAGGCGAATAAAGACTTCCAGGCGGATATCCTTAATTACCACAAATCAGGTTATGCCTATTGGGTACACATAGTCTGTTCGCCGTTGCAGGATGAATACGGCCAGCTTCAGGGGTATTTGGCACTCCAGACGGATATCACCGAGCAGCGGCACATCAACCGGCTTCTGCATGAAAAGAACAATCTGTTCCATTCCATCATCGAGACCATGCACGATGGCGTGATAACGATTGATGAAGCGGGGCGTATTCTATCGTTCAACCGTGCTGCGGAAGTCATGTTCCAATATACGGTGGGCGAGCTTGAAGGCTGCAATGTCTCCTGCCTGATGCCAAACGAGTATGCGGCGCATCACGATCGATACCTTTGGAGTTACCAGAAAACTGGCCAAAGCGGGATCATTGGCAAAAGCCGTGAGTTATCCGGCAAACGCAGAGACGGGTCTGTCTTTCCGTTAGAGCTTTCTGTTACCGAAACCATGAAGGATGATGCACCGCTCTATATTGGCGTGATGCGGGATGTGACAGTCAGAAGATCCAATGAAAAGCGCATCGAGCAGTTGGCTTTCTCGGACTCTCTAACCGGGTTGGCCAATCGACGGTTGCTCGAAGATCGGCTTGAGCATTGTATGGCCAGCACAGAGCGCTCCGGAAAGCAGTCTGCATTGTTATTTCTGGACATAGATAACTTTAAAGTCATTAATGACGTTCTCGGGCACGGCATGGGTGATCAATTGCTGGTGAGAACCAGCCTGACGTTAAAAAATTCCGTGTATGAAAACGATACGGTTGCGCGTTTGGGTGGGGATGAGTTTGTCGTGATCCTGGCGGATTTGGCGGTCGAGAGGATAACGGCTGCACGTAATACCGAGACCGTTGCCAAACGCATTCTGGACAGGTTGGCTCACCCTTTCGGAAATCTGGAATTTCAGCAGAATGTAAGTTGCAGTCTTGGTATTGTTTTGTTTTCAGGCACTTCCATAACCGCAAGTGAATTAATGCGTCAGGCTGACATGGCAATGTACAGTGCCAAGTCAGCGGGCAAGGACCAGTTTCTTTTTTTTGACCCAGTCATGCAGTCTGATCTGATTTCCATGCATCAAACAGAGAATGAGCTGCGAATTGCGCTGGAGAATAATCAACTGGAACCTTTTTACCAGGCTCAGGTTGACGCCCAAGGCGGTCTGATCGGGGCAGAGGTGCTGATACGCTGGAATCACCCTGAAAGAGGTTTATTGGCACCTGCCGCTTTTATTGGAGTCGCGGAGTCGTCTGGCCTGATAGTACCGATGGGCTATCAGGTGTTCGCCATGGCTTGCACACAGCTGGTGGCTTGGTCAGGATGTGAGTTTGCACGAAAACTCACTTTGGCCGTTAATATCAGTGCCAGACAGTTTGAAGAGGCAGATTTTACAGCCAGAATTGCCAGCATTCTCTCAAGCTCAGGTGCAAATCCAGAGCTCCTTAAGCTAGAAATTACTGAAAGTACTTTGGCGAGGGACATTGAGTCAGTCTCGTTAAAAATGCTTGAGTTGAGGAAGCTTGGTATTACCTTCTCATTGGACGATTTTGGCACGGGATATTCTTCTCTTACTTACCTCAAGCGTTTGCCGATAAAACAGTTGAAAATTGACCGGTGTTTTGTAAGAGACGTGCTGGTCGATCACGATGATAAAGCGATAATCGTTACTATCATTGCGCTGGCTGCGACGCTGGGTATCGATGTAATTGCCGAAGGGGTGGAAGAGCAGGAGCAGCAGGCGTTGTTGGTGTCGGTGGGGTGTGAATCTTTTCAGGGTTTTTTATTTGGAAAGCCAGAATCCCAAGAAGTTTTTGAGCAACGTTTCACTGCCCCGTAAGAATGAAAAATTCGAGGTAGGTTGGCAGTTCTGCGATTTACTGCTCCTTGGAATCGCCTGAACCTAGTTGGCGTTTCTCCCCGTGCCCCCATAGAAAGTCTCCGTCAGTCTGTTACCGCACATACTGCAGTCGGCTGTCTCTGATAGCGTGCCAACAGCAGGTACCTGCTGATGCAAATACGTGGACCCGAACTGATGGCCTGGGAACCACATTGTCAGCTAAAACTCTCGTGGAGGAGGCATCTGGCCATGAAGCTGGCCCAATTTATCGAGGCGGAAACGGAACAGCTGCTCGAAAACTGGGAAGAGATATCCCTGGAAATAGCCCCGAGGGGGCATGCCCGCCTGATGCTGGAGTCGATCTCCCAGGGTCTCGCTGCCTTCCCGGGCAGTGACGGCACCTGTATGGATCAATTTGGCCAGGGCCCGTCCATGCTTCAGGTGATACAGGAACTCAGGTCCCTGCGGTCTCGGGTTACCAAAGCCTGGGGTGAGGAGCGGCGTGGCTTCACGGCAAAAGACATTGATGAGCTGGTGGAGTTCAACGAGACCATCGATCACTTGATTGCCAATTCGCTATCTGCTTTTTCAGTCCGCAAAGACCGGGAAACAGACCTGATCGAAACAATGCTGAAGGCTTTCTCGGATCCACCCGCCATAGTCGATCGGGGTGGCCGGCACATGGTGATTGATGCAGCGATAGCCGATCTGGTCAATATGCCGCAGCGGGACGCTGCTGTTAAAACGCCACTTGAGCTGGTTCTCGATCTGGCTACCGAGCTGGTCGGGGCGATCACCACAACGGTTACCACCGGTCAGGCTCAACACAGGGCGTTTCATCACAACGTCCCCTTTGATTTTGACTGCCAGTTTATCCCGGTTTTTAATGGTCACAACGAAGTTGAAGCTGTCGTCAAAACGTCGCGGGACGCCACTGAGCGCAAGCAGACTGACTATCAGGTCTGGAGAAGCGCCAATTTTGATGCTCTCACCGGCCTGCCCAATCGGCGACTGTTTATTGACCGGCTGGAGCAGACCCTGTTGGAGGCAGAGCGAGAGGGCAGCTCATTTGCGCTGCTGTTCATCGGCGTCGATTGCTTCAGCCGGTTCCGTGACCAGCTCGGCAATCAGGGCGTTGATCGGCTTCTGGCGCAAGTGGTCGAACGAATAAGCACCAAGGTCCGGGCTATGGATACCGTGGCCCGTGTCGGCAAAGAGGAATTCTCCCTGATCCTCAAGGGAGCTGGCAGGGATGGTGCAGGGGAGGCCGCCAAGGCACTTCTGGCCGCTCTCGAACAGCCATTTGACGCTGGTTGCCAGGCGCTGCCCATTCTTCCCAGCATCGGCCTGACCGTTTTCCCCGACGCCGGCAGGAGTGTCGATGAACTGATCCGTAATGCTGATCAGGCCATGTGTGCCGCCAGGGAGCCTAAAAGCCGGCAGATTCAACGCCATGAGCCCTGGCTGTCGAGTGGCTTGCAGCCCACCTAGGCTCAGCAATGGCGCCGCCGATGCCTGCCAGGCTGCGTGCAATATCCCGGAACTGATTACCCCCACGCTTATCCCCGCCCCGCAACGGCAAAGACGATCTTTGGTCCTGCTCTGGGCGCAAGTTTATTTCTCCCAACTGCTTCAGTTGCAGGCATCTTTGCCGATAACTTTATAAGCATCCGTAGTTAATGAATGAGGCCAGCCCCAGATCTTTAAAACCGCCACCCAATAACCAGGCTTCCCGGGAGTCAATGTGACGATTCGAAATCTTTTTATTACGACCGTCTCAGCACTGATCGTTCTGATCATGGCTGTCGCAAGCGGCTTCATTGCATGGGAGACCCGGAACGCCATCAAGACCGACGTGCTGGAGCAGAGTAACGAGCTGAGAGCCGATGTCCTCAGAATCCTGTCGGTTACCGACGACCTCATGGCCAAGCGCGTGGAAAGCTCCCTGTCCCTGTTGACGGCCAGAGGCCAGCAGCTGGGGGCACCGCGAATCGAGGGATACCAGTCGGTTGCCGGTAAGGAAACCCCGGCACTCTTTCTCGGCGACACACTGGTCAACAACAACTACGGCCTGGTGGATGGTGTCACCGCGATGATGGGTGGAACCGCCACGCTTTTCGTGAGGGATGGCCAGGATTATGTCCGCGTTTCCACCAACGTGAAGAAACAGGACGGGTCCCGGGCTACCGGTACCACGCTGAACCTCAACGGCGCGGCCGGGCAGGCCATCCAGCGCGGCCAGGCCTATTTTGGCCAGGTGGAAATTCTTGGCAATCCCTACCTGACCGCCTACACCCCCATGCTCAACAGGGCCGGCGAAACAGTCGGTATCTGGTATGTGGGCTATTCCGCGGATCTGACGGAGTTGAGCAGCACCATTGCTTCAGCCCGCCTTCTGGACAAAGGATTCGTAGGGCTGGTGGACGATAAGAGCAAGGTGCGAATGCATTCGGATGTGATCGAGACCGCCAGGATTAACGAGATTCTGGAAACCACCCCGGACGATTGGCAGCTTGAGCAAACGGCTTTTGCGCCGTGGGGATACAAGGTGGTTACCGGCTACGCGACGGACGAGGTGTCCGGTATGGTCTGGGCACAGACCACCCGCGCGATATTGATGATCGCCATTGGCGGCCTGGTTATTATCGTGTGCCTCGGGGTACTGGTGCAGCTGGTTATCGCCCGACCGTTACAGAAAATGAACGATGCTATCAACGACATCGCTGAGGGGGAGGGCGACCTTACCGCCCGCTTCAATCCCACCGCAGCCAACGAGTTGGGTCAGATGGCCAGGGGCTTTGATAAGCTGATAGAGCGGCTGCAAACGACGATTGTGGACACCAAAGGCTCAACCCAAAGCCTGCTGGGTGCATCCGGAAATCTCAAAGCAATCGCCTCGGAATCCGAATCGGTCATGGTCCGTCAGAATCAGCAAACGGAACAGGTGGCGACCGCGATGAATGAAATGAGCGCGACCGCCCATGCAGTCGCTGAAAGTGCCGCCAGGGCAGAAAACCTGGCCAAGGAAGCGGATCATTTCGCAGAAAACGGGCAGGCCCTGATTGAGGAAACCACCCGGACCATCGCCAAACAGCTTGAAAATGGCGAGCGCTCAGCGAGTTCCAGCGCATCACTTAAGAATGCCTCGGAAAACATTGGCAGCATTCTTTCAGTTATCGAGAATATTTCCGGACAGACCAACCTTCTCGCTTTGAACGCCGCCATCGAAGCCGCCAGAGCCGGCGAACATGGCCGTGGCTTTGCGGTGGTGTCAGAAGAGGTGCGTAACCTCGCAAGCCGGACCCAGGATTCCGTCAAGGAGATCCAGGATCAGATCCAGTACCTGCAGGAAGGTGTCGAGAGTGTGGTTGAGGTGATCATTGATGGCAGCCGGCTTGCGGAGGAGGCCAATGGCACGATCACGGAGACCGGAGCGGCCATTGAGCAGTTACGCTCGGGTGTTCGCGCTATCCGCGACACCAACATTGAAATGGCCAGTGCTGCAGAACAGCAGAGCCAGGTGTCCGAGGATATCAACAGGCGACTCGAGGAGATCCGGCAGATGGCGGGCATGAGCGATAAAAATGCCGCGTCTACCAACGAAGCGGCTGAGAATGTGAGAACCGTGGTCGAGCAATTGCAGGCCAAACTCGAACATTATAAAACCTGACAAATCAGGCAGCATGCCGGTCTGATATTCAAAAAGTTTAATAAACGAGTTTATTGATTAGTGTGAATAGCCTAATTTTAATTGCTTTAATGGGTTATTAGTATGGTCTGAGGTCTAAATTAAACAACAATCTTTTACCATTTTTGGATTATAGACTGATGTTTAAATTAAACGCCGAGGATTTATTATGAAAACCCAAACTGTTTTTCGAGAGATCGATTCGCTGATCTCCGTTGTTGAAGCCATGCAGCGTGACCTGTCCACCAGCACATTCAACAGGCTTAAAACCGTTGAAGGTAAACGGCCCTTCCTTCGTGTAGACGGTATCCAGAGTTGGGTGGAGGGCAAAAGCGCTTCCTTCTTTCAGATCGTACGCACCATCAACCAGAAAGCCGAGAAGCTTTCTGAGAGCTATATTGACTTTACCACTACCGCTCCAAGTACGTCCCGCAAGCCCGTTAATATCGATATTAACGATATCTGACCGGAACCAACGATGAAAAGCCGGGGAAGGGCCAAAGGCATCATTGAAAAAGCGCAGACTCAATTGTCAGCATCTGCCTCGCTTTTGGTCTCCTGCTAAGTACCCGGCACATGCTCGGACGGGCAGTAAATGGTTTAGAGGTTCTGCTTCCCCCTGCCCATCCACGAAATAGAGTAATTGATCGTGGACTTCTCCTGCGATGTCTCCCCGGACGGAATTCCTCGATTGTCGTTTTCCCGCATAGACAGCATCCGTATAGCTTTTATGAATGGCCCGGATCCTTTCGCTCAATTGGACAGTAAGAACCAATGGCTATAACCTCATAACTGTAAATATATTTTATGCGTTTTCAAAAATTTAGGAGGACGCGCTTATGAATACCTTCCAGCTTTCGCCAGCGAGACAGACGGGTACGCCTGATGTGGCGGGCTTCTTTGAACCCCGTACCTTCAGCGTCCAGTATGTAGTCAGCGACCCTGATACAAAACAGTGCGTCATCATTGACCCGGTACTGGATTACGACGAGAAGTCCGGTGCAACCGCGACCCATCATGCGGATGAACTGCTCAGCTATATTCGTGAGCAGGGTTTTGAAGTGCAGTGGATTCTTGATACCCATCCCCACGCCGACCACTTCTCCGCCGCCCAGTATCTGAAAGAACAGACCGGTGCGCCGACGGCGATTGGCGGCTATGTCACCGGTGTCCAGGAGCTGTGGAAAGGCATCTACAACTGGCCGGAGTTCCCCGCCGACGGTTCCCAGTGGGACCATCTGTTTCGCGCCGGTGATGAGCTGCGGATTGGAAATCTGCAGGGACGCGTGATGTTTTCCCCGGGCCACACCCTGGCATCAGTCACCTATGTCATCGGCGATGCGGCGTTCGTCCATGACACCATTTTCCAGCCGGACTTCGGAACGGCTCGTGCTGATTTTCCCGGAGGCAGCGCCCATCAACTGTGGGATTCTATCCAGGAGATCCTGGCGCTGCCGGACGACACCCGTTTGTTCACCGGCCATGACTACATGCCCGGCGGCCGGGAGCCCCAGTGGGAGAGCACAGTGGCTGAGCAGAAGCGGGCCAACAAGCATCTGGCCAACATTACTGAAGAACAGTACGTGGACCTTCGCAATAAACGGGACAGTGAATTGCCGATGCCCAAGCTGATTCTGCATGCGCTCCAGGTGAACACCCGGGGCGGCCGGCTGCCGGAGCCCGAGGCTAATGGCAAACGGTACCTGAAGATCCCTCTCGATGCGCTGGAGGGTGCAGCCTGGGAATGAAAGTGACTTTGTCACTGAAGTGGTACCGGTGACCGCGTAATTTAGTCTATGCAGTCTACCGATCAACCCAAGAAGGAGTTTTGCCCATGATCAAATCATTCAAAGCCCTGGCTGCTGCCGCATTGATTGCGGTTGCGCCTTTCAGCGTCCACGCTGACAATCACAAGGGTGCCATTGAGGAGGTGCTGGTGATCCTCTCCAGCGATTCCCTGCAAACCCAGGGGATGGCGATGGTGCTGTCCAATACCATGGCCGAGCAGGGTGCCAAGGTAAACGTGCTGCTTTGTGACAAGGCCGGCGACCTGGCGCTGAAATCCTACGAAGCGCCGGCGCTCAAGCCCAAGGATGTCACGCCGGGCCAGATGCTTCGCGGCCTGCTCAAGAAGGGTGGCGAGGCCAAAGTCTGTGCGCTGTACTTGCCCAACAGCGACTACAGTAAGGATGACCTGATCGATGGCGTGGGTGTTGCCATGCCGCCAGAGATGGCAGGCCAGATGCTGAATGAGGAGATGCGTACCTTCACATTCTGATTCTGCCCTGGGGAAATGCCAGGGTAAGTGCCTGGGCATTTCCTGTTTCTTTCTGACCCAGGTGACACGGTTTCTGAAGCTGGCGTTATTGACGGCTCTCATAGCCGTGCTGATTGGCAAGACCGCCCGCGCAGTAAAGCAGCGAGAGGTCTGTATCGAGGATTAGATCACGGGCGATAGATCTTTTCCGGGTTCAGGTCCATCGACCAGGGCAACCCGCTGTTCTGCCAGCCGCTGACAATTCTCATGCCTTTCTTTTCGCCTTCTTTGGCACCACCGCCCTGAAAGCCGTTATCAATGTATTTTACGTTGGTGAAACCCCGCTCCATCAGGTACTCGGCGCTCGGTTTGCCCCGTGTGGAGCCGGAACGGCACATGGTCACCACCAGTGCGTTCTTGTCGAGGCCTTTTTCCTTCAGCGCCTTCTCCACATCTGCCGCGAAATCCGGATTGGTGTTCATGGCAAACCGGCCTTTCTCAGCAAGGAATTCACCGCGGTCAACAAGCTTGAACGGAACATTCTTGTCGATTTCGTCGGTGTAGCCGATGAACATGATCTCCACGGGGTCCCGGACATCGACAAAGAGCATCTGGTCACCCTGCTCCTGAACCAAGTCGTAGGTCTCCTGGGGCGTCAGGGCAAGAGCCTCCTCGGCATGGGCGTTAAAGCCGATGCTGAACGTAACAAGTAACGCTATCAGTAACTGTTTCATGGTTATTTCCTCCTCTGCTCGGAACAGCCCGACACTCTTTCCCATTTAACATACGCTTGGGTTATCGGGTGCTTCAAGTGGTGTTATAAGCATATAACTCCAGGATTGACGCGGGTCAAACCGGAAAAGGGGACCTGGCCACTGGCAAGCCCCCTTTGTCATCCGCCAACCAGATCAGAGCCGGGTGGTGCGCAGGTAAGGCCGGATTTCCTCCCAGCCGTTCGGGAACAGGTCCCTGGCGTCTTCATTGGAAATGGAGGGCGGAATGATGACGGCGTCACCCTTGCGCCAGTCAGCGGGCAGGGCGCAGTTATTGGCATCCCCACACTGCAGTGCGTCGATCACCCGGAGGATTTCGTCGAAGTTGCGGCCGACAGCCATGGGGTAGGTCATGGTCAGACGGATTTTCTTGTTCGGGTCGATGATAAACACGCTGCGTACCGCTGCGGTCTCGCTTTCCCCCGCATGGATCATTTCATACAGCTCAGCCACCTTGTGATCGGCGTCAGCAAGGATCGGGAACTGCAGATCACAGGTTTGGGTATCGTTGACGTCTTCAATCCACTTCACGTGTTCTTCAACGCTATCGGTGGAAAGCCCCAGGGGCTTTACATTGCGCGCTGTGAACTCGTTCGCCAGCTGCGCGGTACGGCCCATTTCCGTTGTGCAGACCGGTGTGAAGTCGGCCGGGTGGCTGAAGAAGAATACCCAGGAATCCCCCACCCAGTCGTGGAAATTGATCTGGCCGGCGGTGCTGTCGATGGTGAAGTTCGGCGAGGTATCGCCGAGTCTCAAACTCATGGTGGATCTCCTGTCGGGTTTGGCTTTGTAAGGCTGTGCCTCGCTATGTCCCGATCACAATAACCCTTCCGTGTGGCTATATACAATAAAGTTCTATCTATAGAACAAATAGGATTATCGAATCGGTGGGTTGGCCAACACCCGACCCCTAATCACTCATTCCTGCTGTGATTAGTCCGTAAGTTCCGACTTGTTTCTGGGATCGTCCGCCGGGTCGGTGTAGGTAATGTCCCAGGGGCCGGTTGCAATTAACTGGACAATGGTTTCCTCGTCGTTCGTCCACAAGTAATGAGCATGATCTGCGGGCAACACAAAGCTGTCTCCCGCCTGCAAGGTTTCGCTCCTCTCCTTATTCAGAGTCTTCCCGAGGCCGTGTTCTATATCGCCCTTCAGTACCGTGAGGACTTCGGTAAAGGGGTGGGTGTGAGCGGGAATAGGATAATTCGGGGGGAACTTCAGCAGCACAATAAAAACGTCGGCCTTGCCGGGATCGCCGACCAGCAATACGCTTTCCGCGCCTGGCGGTAAAATGGCTTCCGCTTGCCAGTCGAGTTCGCTGGCATCGAACGTCTGGAAAGTGTCTACGGCCATTCGCTCGATCTGGTCACTCGCCCAACCATTCGATGCAAGGGTTAACAAAATGACAGTGCTTAAAAGTGCTTTCATGGTTTGCTCCGTTAAAATTGGCGTACGCTACTGAAGCTAGCCGTGGGTAGTTCCCGAGTCCATAGGACAAATTCAGAACAGTACCAATTGCCAATCGAGGCAATACCATTTGCCAACATTAAGCCGCCACTTCATTGATCCCGGACCACTCCGTCAACCGTTCGCCAAAAAGCTCGGTAAGGCATCGCGTCATTTTTTGGCGGGGTGTGGCTAAGGCAGGGGTAAGTGTCCGGAGAAGACATCTTAAACGGACCGCATTCAAGATGGCGTTATCTGGCCGTGCCGAACCAGCGATGCCTAGAAAGCGTCAAGCTCCTATGTCAAGACTACCTTGAGACACTACCGAGACGCGATTGAATTTGTTTTGGGCATGCCGTCGATCCGATGCAGTTTGAGCCCACCACATTCCCGACGAGCTGGTGCCAAATGCAACGATGGTCAGACCCACCATCAGGCGACTGAGACCCGCTCGCAGTGCCAGTGACGAACTGCGTCTGACGAGCCCCTCTGCTCCAATGAAAAGGAGGACAAGCGCGAACGCGATATACACAATGTTGGCGAGCAATTTTCTCCACCTCTTATACTGTTATTGGCGCAATCAGCACTCGTTCTGTGTTCAGTCGTGAGCTACCCTACTCAAGAAGCGGTTGTCGGATCTGTTTACCCGGCTCGTATACCGAGCGCCTAAAAAACGACCAAAGTATCACTGCGGTAGCAACTGCAAAATTAACAATTTCAGGTTAGATCATTAATGAATTCCCTAGAAAAAAAGTTCGAGCAGTTTTTGTGGCACTCCCGTTTTCTGGTGCTTATTGCGGTACTCGCCAGTCTTCTGGGTTCTCTGACGTTATTCGTTGTGGGAACTATGGATATTATCCAACTTGTAATGGCTACCGTTAATTATTACCTCGGCACAAGTACAGAAGATATCCATGAGTTCTTGGTGACTGACATCATCATTGCAATTGATATCTATTTGATCGCTGTTGTCCTGCTCATTTTCGGACTGGGCATATACCGGCTTTTTGTGTCGCCCATCGAGGCGTCAGAAGAGAGTGGTAGGAGTCATCCTTTTAACGTTCAGTCGTTTGACGAGCTTAAGAACAAGATTGTTCGTGTGGTTATCCTAGCGGTGATTATCGAGTTCTTCAGAGCGGTTGTGGATATTCGCTTCTTGACTCCACTGGATATCATCTATTTGGCACTTTCGGTATTAGCCTTGGCTGCTTCGCTGTTCCTGATGGGAAAAAGCCATATCAATCACCACGATTGACCTTATTGGAAGGACCTGAGAAAGGCTTCCAGTTGTGAGGCAACAGTTCGTCGATGGCGTTGTTCTCCTGCGTCGGCAAGCGGCTCAGCACATCCTTCAGGTAGACATACGGATCATGCCCGTTCAGCTTGGCTGACTGGGCCGGCGGGCACACAGCCAGATACCCAGCCCATCGTGGATCAGGACCTTCATCCGGTTGCCCCGTTTGTTGGCAAACAGGTAGGCGCGATGCGGATGGTGTTACGCCTATCCGAGGCGGATTCGTTGTGCGGTGCAGCGGTTTTCGCCGGCAGATTGACCGGCACGAATCCAGGGCGATTGAAGAAGAAAACTTGAAATAGGGTCAGGATTAGTTGACCACTGCACTTCCTACCTAAATAGCCTTGATCAACTTTTCCTTTACTGCGTCAGTCACGACGAACAGCTGTAAAAGGACAGGCCACCGACATCGAAGAACTCCGCCGGCTTCAGTCGGTAGTATTTCTCCTCTGTTTCTTTCGATTGTTCGGCGTATGGCCGGGTCATGACTTGCTGAACCTCCCGAATTGGCGCGTAGTTGCCTTCGGACGCCTGCTGATAGGCAGGCACAACGAACCATTCGCGCAATGAGTATTTCGGGTTGACGAGTTTCATCTTTTTGGCGAGCTCTTCACGGGAGCGGAGATTGGTCCCATTTGCGGCGGCTGTGCTGCCGATGCCAGCGAGTGATTTCCATTTTGTGAGCCATTCTGACCAGCGCTTTTCGATCCCCTCGGGCGCCGCCCCTTGCATCCATGGTTTTGCGGCGTCTGCATTATTGAGGTTTTTGTAAAAGCTTTTTTGGAGTGGGCGAATGTCGTCAGGTACGTTTGAGAGCTCTCGGAAAAAGACAGTGTAATCCACAGGGGTATGCGCCATCAGCGTTTCAAGCTCGTTGAACAACTCCGCGTTAAATGCGTCAAGCCCCAGCTTGGCAGCCCACATCGTTTCCATTTGCGCCTGCATCACCTCTGCAAAATCATTCTGAATCTCTTCGAGTTGCAGCAAACAGTCATGGTGGGCGGTCAGTAACGGCCGCAACGCCGAACAGAAACTCTGGAAGTTGCGTTCTGCCGCCGCCGGCTGGTTCAGGAACGAGAAGTGATGTCCGCCACCTGTCCAGGGCTGGTAATGAGGGTTAAACACCTCGCAGAACCCGAAAGGTCCGTAGTCGAGTGTGAAGCCACCGGCGGCGCAGTTGTCACTGTTGAAGTTGCCCTGGCAGTAGCCGACGCGAATCCAGTTCGCCACCAGAGCGGTGAGCCGGCTGCGGAACTCCCGTGCAAGCAATACCACTTTTTGTGCAGTATCTAATTCAGTGTCGATAACGTCACCGTATTCGCGATCGACCAGGTGCAACACCAGCTTTTCTAGCTCTTCCATCGCCTGCGGGTGCGCTTTCCTGCGGGCACGGCGAGCAAAGAGCTCCAGTTGGCCCACGCGGATGAAGGACGGGGCAACCCGCGTCGAAATGGCGACCGGCTCTGAGATCATATGGTCCGGTTCCATGGAGCGGGAGCCCTCCGAGTACCAGGGGCGCCGGACCCTCTCGGTTTTCGAAACGAACAGACTCAGGGATCGTGACGTTGGCACTCCGAGCGCGTGCATATGTTCCTGTGCCAGGAACTCCCGCACACTCGATCGCAGAACCGCCCGTCCATCAGCACCGCGGCAGTATGGCGTCCGGCCGGCACCTTTTAGCTGCATTTCCCAGCGTCGACCGTCGATGACGGCTTCAAGTACGGAGACTGCCCTGCCGTCCCCGTAGCCGTTGCCGGTCTGGAAGGGACACTGCTGGGTATATTCGGTGCCATAGATGGAAAGGGCGTAACCACAGGCCCAGCCGACCTTGCGCATTGGCTCAGGAACCAGCGAAAGGTCGCCGGAGAAGGCTCGGACGAAGTTGGCCGACTGCGCCATGCTGTCGGCGAAGCCGAGTTCACGGAACAGGGTGTGGCTGTGGGCGACGTAATCGGGAGCTTCGATAGGCGTGGGGCTGACGGGGACATAGTGGCCCGAGAAAACCTGGCGTGGGGCGTGATCATCTCCGCTGGCATTCGCGTCGGGGTCGCTGTTGAGACCGTCCATCAGTGAATAGTCTGCCAGGGGTGCAAGTTCTTCGAGGGTCGAGATCATGGTTCGGTAGTCTCCGGCGCATCACGCCGTTCAAAGAGTGTGTCCATACAAGCCTCATTTGAATCAGCTTTGCATCGACCCTATTGAAACAATGGAAGTTAGTCAATGTAGTATCGAAACGCTATCATTTGAACATGAAAACACCCTCTTTGAAGGGGGCAGCGCACCCACGAGAGGAAAGCGATTTGAAACAGGAAAAAAGCGTCATTGACCGGGTTACCAACGAGCTTCGTCTTGCCCGCCATAACTGGCGGGAACATCAGGGGCGGGAGCTGGACCTCGGCAGCCGTGAACTGCCGTCCAATCAGGCAATACACAATGTAGTTGATTCACTGTGCGCGATCCTGTTTCCCATGCGTCTTGGTCCTCCGGACCTTACCAAAGAGCGGGAAAACCACTTTGTCGCTTACAGCCTGGGTACGGTTGAGCGTGAGTTGGTCGTTCAGACCTGTCTTGAACTGTGCTACGCCGATCGCAACCAGCAGGCGACAGAGACGCTTCGGCATGAGGCCGGTAAACTGGTGGGCGATCTGATTGGAGAACTTCCCGCGTTAAGACGGAAGCTGGATGATGACGTACTCGCTGCTTACAGTGGTGACCCTGCCGCCACCTGTGTCGATGAGGTGCTGATTTCATACCCCGGCGTCCACGCGCTGATTCACCATCGGCTTGCCCATGCCCTCTATCAGGCTGGTCTGCCTATCATTGCCCGGATTATCGCCGAGAAGGCCCACTCCGCCACGGGCATCGACATTCACCCGGGCGCGACTATCGGCCGTTCTTTTTTCATCGACCATGGCACGGGTGTTGTAATTGGCGAGACGGCGGTCATTGGTGACAGGGTGCGGCTTTATCAGAACGTGACCCTGGGCGCCGTCAGGTTCAAGGAGGATGAGACCGGTTCCCTGACCAAGGGGGAACCCCGGCACCCGATCGTCGAAGATGACGTGGTGATATACGCTGGCGCCACGATTCTGGGCCGGATCACTATTGGGCGAGCATCGGTCATCGGAGGTAATGTGTGGCTGACTCAGAGTGTGCCGGCTGAAAGCCAGATTTCCCAGGCGTCCCTTCAGCAGCGCTGATACTGTCTTTGCGTTTGGGTAAATGCTGGATCGACAATGTCGCGGAGATCATTCCGGCGCCTGGACTAATGGGCAGACACCTGCCAGGCATGCCAGTAGCGCTCCCAGCGTTTCTTCAGCGCCTTGGGCTTCTCGGCGTGGAGCCGTTGGCCGATCTCCCAAGCCTCCCCACGCAGGCGCTGCTGCTGCTTCTGGATGATTTTTTGCAGGCGCTTCCGCGTTTTGTCTCCTGCCAGGTTCTCATCCCCGGATTCCAACAGGGCGTCGAGCATTGCCAGGTCGTGGTCTTCTCCCAGAATATCCGCCAGGTCTTTGCTCTCCATTTGCCAGGCTTCGTTGACCTGCGGCCAGAGTGGGCGCAGCAGCCTCAAATGATGGGTGTGGTATTTGACCCGCTTGCGCCATTGGTGAAAATCGCTGGCGGCACCGCTCCTGAACGCCCGCTTGACGGCCTTGCGGCCGCGTTTGTAAGTCTGTAGGAAACCGCCACTCACCGCTTGAAAGTCTTTGGCATCCAACTGCCACTGGTCAACCTCGCGACGGGCCTTTACCAGCGACTGCCTGGCGTCGGCCAGCAGTAACTCGGGGTCCTGCTCGGTGGAGGCCGCGGTTGCATCCCGTCTTGCCCTGAGCTCACCCAGTACGCCGTCGAACTTCTTGCGCTCAGCCACGTCGAGCGTTGCCAACAGCCGCTCAAGAGCTTCCACCATTGATTGTTCATCCCTCATGCCGGCCAGATTGCGGGCGACGTCGCGGAAGCGTTTATTTTCATGTTTGTAGGTTTTGCCCAGCGCGGGTCGCACCAACCGTACCAGGGCGCGTAATTTCTTGCAGCGCTTGCGAACCTGGTGAACCGCCGCGTGACGGTCCAGTTTGGGGTCGTCGATCTCGCCAATGGCCTTATCGATCTGCTCGGCGCCTACACGGCGAATGCTCTTCTGTACCGTTTTGTTGCGTTTTAGCTTGTAGCCCATAACGCGGCAACCCCCCCTAACTTATTTGCCCAAGTGCCGTAGCTAAAGTTTAGACATAAAAACCGATGGGAACGGCTATGCTGAATTCAGCATAACAAGAACAACTGGCTGTTCGCAGGATCGCTACGCAATGGTCAGCGTTCTGTGGCTTTGATGACACTGATCCAGTCAGCCAAGCTGAACAGGCATGACCCCTATGCTTATCTGAAGGATATACTGGCAGCCCTGCCGATCCAGAAGAACAATGCCATTGACGGGCTATTGCCTGACACCTGGAAGCTGACTTTAGCCGGCCAGGCCTGATGATCGTAATGCCAAGGTTGCTGGCCAAGTTTCTTCCCGAATGCTGTCTTCCGAGACTTGGAAACTAAAACACACATTTTGCAGCAACTATTGATCTTGAGTTTGCGGGAATGATTCAAAAACATATCCCTGATGAATCTCTCATCCGAAATACGGTTAAAGGCAATCATAGACGGCACGAAAGCTGGTACCTGGGAACGGAGTGTTCGAGCCGGGGAGGTTGGGAGGTGGTGTTTAATGAGCGTCGGGCAACCCTGTTGGGCTTTGGACACAGGAAAATAAAAAAGGGCCTACGTTTTGACGTAAGCCCTTGAAAAATATGGCCCGCCCGAGAGGATTCGAACCTCTGACCTCCGCCTCCGGAGGGCGGCGCTCTATCCAGCTGAGCTACGGGCGGGTGTCGGAATCAACGCCGTGGCATCAATTTCGAGTGCGCAATCTTACGTGTGATGGGGTGTTCTGTCCAGTCCTGTTGCCGCGGGTTTAACCTGCCAGGGCATTCAGGCGGGATCGGCTTCGGCTCTGGGGTTTCTGGGGTAGTAGCGTTCGGGAAGGCGTTCTATGTGAGGGAAGAAGCGGGTGTCCTTGTAGGGCATTTTCATGAAGCCGGAAACGCCCAGGCCGGTGATCCTGTCTACTGAGGAAAGGATTTCCTCGAGCAGGCGGGAGAATTCGCCTTCCCGCTCGGGGTCCAGCAGTCGGTAGTGGCTGTGGATCTTGAGATGGCGGGGCAGAGCCTCGAAGATGATCATGCCGGTGTGGTGGATATCGTTGAGGGATTCCAGCGCGCTGATGATGGTTTGCGGCAGCACCAGGAATTCTTCCGGGTCGGGGCCGTCCTCGAAGTAGGAATGCACCCTTGATTCGTCTTCTACCTCCGGCGCTGCGCTGACCTCGTAGCGCAGTCGCATGCCGGGTTCGGTGACGAACGGCTGGTCCGGCTCGTCGCGGTCGATGTGCAGGGTGTTGCGGGCGTTGAACAGGCAGCTCTTGAAAATGCCCTGGCGGTAGATGGCCTGGGCCAGGTGCACCATGTTGTTGACGGCCCGGGTAAAGGCGGTCTTGAGAGCGGGGTCGTGCAGGTTCAGCGACGTATCAATATAGACGCCGTCGCTCTCCCAGCGCACGGCGAGGCCGCCTTCAACCGGGTATCGCCCGAGCCGGCTGACAGCGGCCAGGAATGCCTTCTCCGTCTCGCCCATGCCCTGCATGAAGTTCTTGTAGTAGCGGTCCAGCTGAACATCGTTGACGTCATTGAGGGTTTCCGGGGCCCCTTCCTGTCGCAGGAAGGATTTGCGTGAGCTGTACACCACGGTATCGATCTCGTGATCCGAGGCCCGTGTCCAGACCGGTACCAACGGGTTTGGCGGAGGCTCCGGCAGATCGATCATCACTGTGCGGGCCATTCGGGGCATTTCACTCAAATAGTAGTCACCAGCTTGCCGGCGCTTCTCCGGGTCCGGGGACAGCATGCCATCGAGCATGCGGGCGAATTCCATGGGCAAGCCTAGAGAGGTGGCGGGAATCGCCTGGTGCCCGAAGCGGCACGACTGGCCGGAAGCCAGCGCGTAGAGAGTTCCTGCCGCGCCCTGTTCATCGAAACGCGGGGACGACAGGCCACCGTTGAGCTGCTCCTCGCCAATGAAATAGACATCGCCCAGCCGTGCGTTGGTCTGCTGCAGGTTGTCGGACATCAGTTCCATGACATTGGTGGTGAGGAACTGCTGGTTGGCGTCGAGCTGCGCGAACACCGACGAGCCCCAGTCGATAAGGGCGATGTTCTCGGTGCTGGCGTCGAACACCAGGTTGGATGGCTTGATGTCGCCATGCACGATAGGGCGCCCGGCAGGGCCGTTCTCGCGGCGCAGGTTGCGCAGAATGTCGCCAAGCTGGTCAGCGATTCGCATTACCAACCGGGGTTTCAGGCGACCCTCGCGCAGGGAGACTTCCTCCAGGTTAAGGCCGGCTGCCCGTTCCATCACCAGGATGGGCTGGTTGTGCGCCCGTTGATAGGCAATCAGCCGGGGTACCCTGGGATGCCGGACCTGTTCGAGGATGTAGGCTTCGTCCTCCAGGCGGTCCTGCAGGTGCTGGGGCAGGTTGATGCGGGTGAACTTGAAGACGTGCTCGGGGCCGGTGTGGTCCGGGCTTGGCAGGCGGCCTGCGAACACGAAGCCGTAGGCGCCCTTGCCGATCAGTTCGATGTCGAGGTAACCCAGTTGGCGGAGCTGGGCGGCGCACAGCGCTACCCAGTCCTTGAGCTTCTTGGCATCGTCATGGCTGAGCAGATAGATCGACTGCTCTTCAGGTATGTAGAACTGCTGAAGCTGTGTCTTCTGCGCCATGATGCCCTGTCAGCCCAGATGCAGCAGCATTGATTGCGGCGATTCCAGATAACCCTTCCAGCGATTGCAGAAACGCGCAATGGTGCCGCCATCGATGATGCGGTGGTCACCCGCCCAGCTTACGGTCATGATGGCTCGTTCCACCACCTGGCCATTGGCATCGAAGCGTGGCAGTTTCTGGGTACGGCCGAGAGCCACAATCGCCACTTCTGGCGCATTGATGATGGGCGAGGCGTAGGTGCCGCCCAGTGCGCCAATGTTGGAGATGGTGATGGTGCCGCCCTTGAGGTCCTCCTGGCTCACCCGGCCAGAGCGGGCTGCTTCGGTCAGGCGCGCCACTTCGTCGGCAATGCCCAGCAGGGTCAGACTCTCAACGCTCTTGACGTTGGGGACCATCAGCCCCGCCTTGCCATCCACCGCCATGCCGATATTGCAGTTGGGCAGATAATGAATCTCCGTAACGTCGTCGTTGACGCGGCTGTTGAGTACCGGGAACTCCTGAACCGCCAGGGCCATGGCCTTCATGACGAAGGGCATCAGTGTCAGCCGCGAGCTTCTGGCTTCGGCTTCCGGTTTGAGCTGCTCCCGCAGTTTCAGCAGGTCCGTAACGTCGATGTCTTCGCTGTAGATGAAGTGGGGGATCGTCGTTGCCGACTTGACCATGCTGCGGGCCATTGCCGCTTTCATGCCCTTGATCGGTTCGATCCGGACTTCCTGCTCACGCTCCGGCATGCGGCCTCCGCGGCCCCGGCTTGCTGGCTGCGATTCATCCGTGCCTTCCTGGCTCTGTGACGGCGCGGTTGGCTTGTCCAGGTGTGCCAGCACATCGGCCTTCAGCACCCGGCCATCCTTGCCGGAACCGGCGATATCCGTCAGGTTCAGATTATGCTCCCGTACCAGGCGGCGCACAGCGGGGCTGGCAGGAATCCGCTGCCGGGTTCCTGTCGAAACGGGTTTGGCGGTGGCCGCTGAGGGTTCCGGTGCCGGCTTCGATGCAGCTTTTGCCTCGGTGGGCTCGTCACGGTCGCGGGGAACAAACGCAAACAGCGGAGAATGCACCCGGGCCATCTCCTGCTGCTTGTGGTAAAGCCTGGTGACGCGGCCTGCCTTGGGCGCGGTAATTTCGACCATGGCCTTATCGGTCATGACATCGACCACGGGCTGGTCTTCCTCGATCTCGTCACCTTCGGCCACACGCCATTCCACCACCTCGCATTCGACGATGCCTTCGCCGATATCGGGGAGGATAAAGTCTTCGGTTTCATCGTCATTGACCGTGGTGGTGCCGGAGGTTTCCTGCACAGGCTCTGCTTCGTTCGTGGTAGCTCCTGCTTCTTTCGGTGGTGTTTGAGGCGCTGCGTCCTGGTCACTGTCGTCGCCGTCTTCCACCAACTCGAACAGCGGAGCGTGGACCTTCGCGATGTCGCCTTCCTTGTGATAGAGGCGGGTCACCCGGCCTTTATAGGGCGCCGGGATTTCCACCAGGGCCTTGTCGGTCATCACCTCGGCAACCGGCTGGTCCTCTTCGATGACATCCCCTTCGCTGACCAGCCATTTGACCAGTTCGCACTCCACGATACCTTCGCCGATATCGGGCAGTATAAAATCACTCATGATTGCTCTCCTGTCCTGATATCAACCTAGAATTCCACGCTCGACCTGATGGCCTCATAGACCTTCAGGTGATTGGGCAGGTGCTCTTTTTCCAGCACCAGAGGGAAGGGTGTGTCCATCCCGGTCACCCGTGCGATCGGGGACTCCAGGTACAGGAAGCAGCGCTCCTGTATCGTCGCCGCAATCTCACCGGCGAAGCCGCCGGTCAGCGGGGCTTCGTGGGTAACCACCAGCCGCCCGGTCTTGAACACCGAGTTGGCCACGGTTTCCACATCCCACGGCAGGATGGTTCTCAGGTCGATGACTTCACAGGAAACGCCTTCTTTTTCCGCCATCTCGACGGCGTGTTCAATCACTTCCATCTGTGCGCCCCAGCCCAGCACGGTTATATCCGTGCCTTCCTTGAGCACTTCGGCTTCTCCCAGGGGCAGGCGGTAGTCTTCGTCCGGCACCTCGCCCACTGAGGCGCGATAGAGCCGTTTGGGCTCAAAGAACAGGGTCGGGTTCTGATCGTGGATGGCAGCCAGCAACAGGCCCTTGGCCTGATGGGGGTTGCGCGGGACTACAACTTTCAGGCCCGGTGTATGGGCAAAGTAGGCCTCGGGCGATTGCGAGTGATAGAGCCCGCCGGCGATACCGCCGCCGTAGGGGGCGCGAATGGTCAGCCCGCCCACATTGAACAGGTTGCCCGAGCGGTAGCGGAACTTGGCCGACTCGTTCACGATCTGGTCAAAGGCCGGGAAGATGTAATCGGCAAACTGTATCTCGGCGACCGGCACCGAACCCTGAGCCGCGAGGCCGTTGGCAAAGCCGATGATGCCTTGCTCCACCAGTGGCGTGTTGAAGCAGCGGGCCTTGCCGTATTTCTGTTGCAGGTTGCTGGTGGCCCGGAAAACGCCACCAAAAACGCCCACGTCCTCACCGAAACACAGCACGCGCTCGTTGGCGGCCATGGCGGTATCGAGGGCGTTGTTGATGGCCTGAAGCATATTCATCTGTGTCATATCAGAGCCCTCCCTTGGCGTGTTCGGCGCTCTTGGGATAGGCGTCCGGATGCCGGCGGATGTGAGACTTGAGGCTGTCGAACTGTTCGGCCAGGGCTGGCGGCACCTCGTCGTAGACATCGCTGACCAGGGTATCCAGCGCCGGTGGCGGGCGCTTTTGTGCCCGCTTCATGGTTTCCAGAACCTCGCGGCGCATGTTTTCCTGCAGCTGTTTCTCGTCATCCTCGCTCCACCACTTCTTGCTCTCGAGCCAGAGGCGCATCCGCAGGATGGGATCTTTTTCACGCCACACGGCTTCTTCGTCCTTGCTGCGGTAGCCGGATGGGTCATCGGAGGAAGAGTGCGCAGCCAGGCGATAGGTCATGGTTTCAATCAGCACCGGGCGATTGTGTTCTACCGCCAGGGTGCGTGCCGCTCTGGTGGCTTCGTGGACAGCCAGGATGTCGTTGCCATCCACCCGGATCACATCCATCTTGTAACCGTAGGCGCGGGGCGCAACACCATCGGCGGCAAACTGTTCGGCGGCCGGTGTGGAGATGGCGTAGCCGTTGTTGCGACAGAGGAAAATCACCGGAACCCGGTGCACGGCCGCCATGTTCAGGGCAGCGTGAAAGTCCCCTTCCGAGGCGGCACCTTCGCCGAAATAGGTAATGGTGCAGTGGCCGTCGCCGGCCAGTTTCTGGCCGTAGGCATAACCGGTGGCCTGGGGGATCTGGGTGGCCAAAGGCGATGAGATAGTCATGTAGTTCAGCTTGCTGGAACCATAGTGAACCGGCATCTGGCGGCCTTTGCCGTAGTCCAGTTCATTGCCGAACAGCTGGTTCATGAACTCATCGATGGTGAAGCCGCGATAGGCCAGTGCACCCTGCTCACGGTACTGCGCCATGATCATGTCGGCGTCGTCCAGTGCGGCGGCACTGCCGACCACGGCAGCTTCCTCGCCGGTGCACTGCATGTAGAAGCTCAGACGCCCCTGGCGCTGGGCGGCAAGCATGCGTTCATCGAGAATTCGGGTGGTAACCATCGCGCGATATATGCGCAGGGCTTTGTCTTTATCGAGGTCAGGGGCCTTGGCACCCTTGTAGAGGGAACCGTCCTGCTTCAGTAGTTTGAAGGTGGGAATCCGGAATTCCGCACCATCGGTAAATACCGGGGAATAAACAACTCTGGCTTTTGTTGTTGTCATAATCCTCTTCCTGGGGTAGTGGCCTGAGGAACAAAACACCCCTTGTGAGGGTGTCGGTGTTTTATGAGTATAGCCAAACTGACGGAACCTGGTGCGGCTCCGGCCAGCGTCGACCAGAGTTTACCTTAACGTAAACTGTATCGTTCTGGTAGACCCGGGTGGTGGATTTTTATTCAGGATGGAGGAGCTCGGGCGTCAGGCTGACGAGGGCTTGCTCGTTGCCGATATTCACGGTTCCGTCCTGGATGGTGCACTGCAGGTTCATGCCGCGTTCCGCCAGGTCGGCAAGGGGCTCGGTGGCTTCCGGTGGCAGGTTGACGATGGTGAGGTTGCTGAAGCGGGCCAGTTTGCCCCGGTGTTTTTCCCACCACAGGGGCACGGCACGACCGCCATAGGTATACAGGATAACCTGGTCCGCACGGTTGCAGGCCTTGCGCAGACGGCTCTCGTCCGGCAGGCCGAGCTCGATCCACAGTTCGATCTCGTCGCTCAGGCTTTTCTGCCACAGGTCCGGCTCGTCATCCGTGCTGATGCCCTTGGTGAATTCCAGGCTTTCACTGGCGTTCAGTATGAAGGCCAGCAGGCGTATCATCATGCGCTCGTCAGTCTCCGACGGATGGCGGGCGAGGGTGAGGTGGTGGTCAGCATAGTAGTGCCTGTCCATGTCAGCGATATTGAGCGTCGCCTTGAAGATGGTTGCCTTGAGAGCCATTGGGCTTCCTGTTTTGATTGGCCGGACGGGGCACCAGTGTAAATCAAATATCCAGCAGAGAAACAACAGCCATGTCGATGTTGAACGGTTTTCTGGTTTTGACGGGGTTCTTTATTGCCGGTGAGGCCCTCAGGGTATTGCTGGCGTTGCCGGTGAGTGGCGGCGTTATCGGAATGATCCTGCTCACCCTGTTGCTGATGCTCAAGGGGTCCATCAGCGACAGCCTTGCGGGGTCAAGCCAGGCGCTGATATCGGTACTGGTGTTGCTGATCATGCCGGGAGTGGTGGGTGTGTTTTTTGTGGCCGACGAGTTTGCGGGGCAATGGCTGGCGATTGGCGCCGCGCTGGCCGTGGGCACCTTGCTGAGTGTCCTCACCACGCTGTGGCTGATGCAGCGTTTCAGCGGTCCGGAGGGTGGCGGCCATGAGTGAATTGTCCGGCCGTTTTCAGGAATTACTGGGCCTGCTTTCCTCCAGCCCGGCGTTGGCGATTGTTCTGACACTGGGGGCCTTTTTTGCCGGTAATCGCCTTTTCAGGCTACTGAAGCAGCCGCTGTGGCTTCCGCCCATCCTGATGTCTGCCATGCTGGTCAGCGGCATGATTGTCATTCTGAAGATCGATTACGCCGAATATCGTGAAGGCTCCCGGTGGCTATCAGTTCTGCTGGGTCCGGCCACGGTGGCGCTGGGTGTGCCGCTGTACCAGCAGATGCACCACATCCGGGCGCTGTGGCGGCCTATACTGTTTACGTTGCCGGTCGCGGCCACGCTGGCTGCTGTTTACGCCGTGGTGATTGCTGCCTCGCTGGGGGCGTCAACGGAAGTGCTGGCCTCCCTGGCACCGAAGTCGGTGACGGCACCCATAGCGATCGGCATTACCGAGCAGCTCGGTGGCTCTGTGTCGCTGATGATGGGCGGGCTACTGATTACCGGGATGCTGGCGACGCTGTTTGTCGACTTCACCGCCCGCTGGCTCACCATCACCGATCCCCGCATCCTCGGTTTTGCCCTGGGGTTGAATGGCCATGCCATTGGCACGGCAAGGGCGTTTGAAATAGGCCCCACCGCAGGCGCCTTTGCTTCCCTGGGCATGGGCCTGACCGGTATTTTTACCGCCTTTATCCTGCCGTTGGCGTTCCGCTTGACGAGCATGTGAAAAAAGCTGGTGCAATTAACTGCACAAAAAACACTCGCAGGGCTTGCAAAGCCGCATGCAAATGACAATAATTATCAGTACTTTTCATTGGCCCTGTGAGCGACTCCCATGTACGTATGTCTTTGCCATGGTGTGACAGACAGAGAAATCCGCGAAGCCGCCGACAGCGGTGTCAGTTCCATGCGCCAGCTTGGCAAAGAGCTTGGCGTCGGCACCCAGTGTGGCCGCTGCGCCTGCAGTGCGCGTCAAATACTGCGTGAGAGCCGAACCCCGGATTATCTGGCCATGGCCAATATGCTTGCGCAGCCAGCCTGAAGCGCGACGCGTCACCCTGCTTTCCATTTGCGACCTCTTTACAGGTGGGATTTTTTATCGCGTCTAAACGGTCTATCCTATTGGATTAAAGCATTCATTAAAGAAGGATCAGGGTCATGAAAGGCGACAAAAAAGTCATCCAGTATCTCAACAAGGCGCTTGCCAGCGAGCTGACCGCCATCAATCAGTACTTCCTGCATGCCCGTATGTACAAGGACTGGGGTGTCACCAAGCTGGCGGAAAAAGAGTACGAAGAGTCAATCGATGAGATGAAGCACGCTGATCAGCTGATTGAGCGTATTCTGTTTCTCGAGGGGTTGCCCAACCTCCAGGACTTGAACAAGTTGCTGATTGGCGAGAACGTGGAGGAGATGCTCCACTGCGACCTGAAACTTGAGCAGGCGGGCCACGCGGAGTATGTGGAGGCGGTCGCATACTGCGACGAGATAAAGGATTACGGCTCAAGGGAGCTGTTCAGGCGTATCCTGGAGAGCGAAGAAGAACACATCGACTGGCTTGAAACCCAACTGGAAATGATTTCCCAGATGGGTATCCAGAACTACATACAGCTCCAGTCCTCTGGAGGGGAGTAAGCCAAGGTGACAATGGATCTGTCCTGCTTTAAAGCCTATGACCTTCGCGGCCGCGTGCCGGACCAGCTCAACCCGCAGCTGGCCGAGCGTATTGGCCGCGCCTATGTGGAAGTGACCGGAGCGAAACGGGTGATCGTCGGGTACGACATCCGCCTTTCCAGCCCTGAAATTGCCGATGCCCTGAGCTCTGGCCTGATGGCGGCCGGCGCCGACGTCTTTGATATTGGCCTGTGCGGTACCGAGATGGTCTACTTCGCCACCAGCCATTACAAGATGGATGGTGGCATCATGGTCACCGCCAGCCATAACCCCCGTGACCACAACGGTATGAAAATGGTCGGCCCGGACTCGCGCCCGATCAGCTCCGATAATGGCCTCAACGACATCCGCGACCGCGTGCCGGAGCCCTTTGCCGACGCGCCGGAACAGGGCCGCTACGAGCCGTGGGAAGTTACCACCGCCTACATCGATCATCTGCTGGGCTATGTGGATGCCGGGTCGCTCAAGCCAAAGACCATCGTGGTCAACGCGGGCAATGGCGGTGCGGGACTGATCATCGACGAACTGGAGCAGCACCTGCCGTTTGATTTCGTGAAGGTGCACCACGAGGCCGACGGCCACTTCCCCCACGGTGTTCCCAACCCCATCCTCGAAGAAAACCGTGCCGTCACCTCGGAGGCAGTCATCGAGTACGGCGCTGCAATGGGCATTGCCTGGGATGGCGATTACGACCGCTGCTTTTTCTTTGACGAAAATGGTCGCTTTATCGAAGGCTACTACATCGTGGGCCTGCTGGCGGACCAGTTCCTCCGCAAGACCGGCGGCGGCAAGGTCATTCACGACCCCAGGCTGACCTGGAACACCATCGACCTGGTCAAGGCTGCCGGCGGCGAAGCCATCGAAAGCAAAACCGGCCACGCCTTCATCAAACAACGCATGCGCGACGAAGACGCCGTGTACGGTGGCGAAATGAGCGCCCACCACTACTTCCGCGACTTCGCCTACTGCGACAGTGGCATGATCCCCTGGCTGCTGGTGGCTGAACGCCTGTGCCAGTCCGGCCAGACGTTATCGTCCCTCATCGACGCCCGCATCGAAGCCTACCCGGCCAGCGGCGAAATCAACCGCACCATCGCCGACCCGCCCAAGGTCATCGCCGCCATCGAGGCCAAATACAGTGTGGGCGCTAAAAGCATCTCCCACGTCGACGGCGCAAGCATCGAATTCGACGACTGGCGCTTCAACCTCCGCATGTCCAATACCGAACCGGTGGTTCGCCTGAACGTGGAGTCGAGGGGTGATATTCCGCTGATGAAGGAAAAAACGGCAGAGCTGCTGGCGGAGATGGAGCGATTGAACAAGTAAGGCTGCCATAAAATTACGGGGTCAATTAGGCGGATAGTGGTGCCAGAAACTGTGCGGAGCCAGGGATGGCGGAGCCCAAGCGTACAGGGACGTATTTACAGCGTGTTTCTGGCACCACTATCCGCCTGATTGGCCTTGCACCAAAATCAAAGCCAGTCGTTCAGCATTATTCCGATACCAATCCGCTGAATCCGCTGATTGTAATCAATCAGACTCTCCCCGTACCCGTTGAAATACTGGACATAGCCCTTGATCGTACTCCCCAGGGGAAAGCTGTAGCCCAGCTCGACTGAGGTCCTGTTATTGTCGGAACGTAAATTGTTCTGCAGCGTCAGTGACAGCGTGCGGTCCTCACTCCACTTGTAGACGGCCCTGTAATCAGCGTGGCCCACATACCGCTCGATATCCTCGTTGTCATCCTCACTGTCCGGCAACCGATACCAGGGTTGCACCATGAACAGCCAGCGGTCATAGCTGTAATTGGCAGAGCCAACAATCCGGTTCCAGCTGCGGGAACGGGGCTCGGACTGGCCGTTGGACGCATGGTTCAGGCCCAGCGTGACGCCATTGATGGTGCCCGGGCCGATGTCATAGTCCAGGGCATATCGCAGGAAGAGCTCCGGTTCGAAATTGGTTTCACGGAACGGTGCGGAATCCTCCGTGTTATAAACCTGCCAGAACGACTTCTGGGTATAGCCGAACCAGAGCGTGGTGCGGTTATCAAGCCAGCCGGTGAGTAGCGGCACCTTGAAACTGATCTGGTATTTGGCCTCCTGGTTGTCGATGCCATGATCGTACCGGGTGGTGCCCAGCCTTGGGCTGTCAGGTGTGCGGTTGGCATTTCTCATATAGCTGAATGGCAGAATGTACATCGGGCGGTGGCCAACAAAACCGCCGGAAAACGAAAAAATGGCGCTCTCCGCAGCCACCTCGCGGTTCACAAGTGCTGAAGCCACCCCGGAACCTTCATCGTCGCCCATGGTATCCAGCTCCTCAACGGTCTCGTCGCCATCTTTTGCGTCGGCCAGTTCCTCATATTCCAGCGTTTCGGCCGAATCCGCGACGGCCCTGATCTCCTCCTCCGTTGCCTGCTCCCGGGCTGCTTGGGGGCTGTTGATGGCATCGTAGCAGGCCAGTCGCTGGACGCCGTCCCTGATTAACGCGCAGTCCTGTGGCGACAGATCGTCAAAACCCGCTTCTGTTGGTGGCTGTGGTTCTGCGGCAGTGGCCGATACCGCGCCAAGGCAGACAATTAGACCGGTGGCTTTTACGGACCCTGGGCTGAAAATGGTTGGCATTGCAATGTCCCTATGCGTTGGAGAGGCTGATCCATGTATTGGCGATGCCATAGGCCCAGACGCCAAGCAGGGTCATCACCAGCAGTAAAAAAACAATCTTGTGACGGGTTCTTCGCTCCGCGGCCGCAGCGACCACCCAGCGTAAATACATCAGACCGATGAAGCTGATAAACACCGCCAGACTGGCAGCGGCAGGAATCAGTAGCCACGCCGGGCTGAGTTCGGCGCCGCTTTCGGTGCGGCTGGAAAACCATGCCATGGAGACCAGCAGCACGGCCAGCGCGGAAAACTCGGTGATCAGCAGAGGTTTGCGCCATGGATGGGCTTGCGATTGATTCGCGTCAGGCATAAATTCCGACCTTCGGAGTCCGTTTTGTGTATGGTACCCCTAATAGACGGGCAGGGCCTTCTGACTTACGAAATGGCAACGAAACCGATTGAATCGGGACGTTCATTTTGCACTTTGGTTTTTTTGCCCCGCCGCAGTCGCTATAATGCGACCACTGATTATTATAACGCCCAATTGCGAGGTGCATTGTGAAGATGAAGAGAGTCCTGGCTGCCGTATTGCTTGGCTTCGGCCTGACAACAGGTGCCGTAATGGCCAATGTTGAAGATGAAATCCGCGCTCGTATCGCCCCGGTTGGCGATGTTTGTGTGCAGGGTGAGGACTGTGGGCAGGAAGCCGCGCCGGCTGAAACCGCCAGCTCTGGACCTCGTGCCGGTAATGAGGTCTACGACGCTGCCTGTGCTGCCTGCCATGCTTCCGGTGCTGCGGGCGCGCCGATCATGGGCGATGCGGGTGCCTGGGAAGGTCGTGTCGATAAGGGGCTGGAAACACTGGTGAGCCACGCCATTAACGGCTTCAACGCCATGCCGGCCAAGGGTGGTTGCTCCAGCTGCTCTGATGAAGAAATTCAGGTGGCCGTCGAATATATGGTTGATCAGCTGTAACAAGCTAGCGTTACGTCCACTGATTCGAAAAGCCCCGCACTGCGGGGCTTTTCCGTGACAGCCTGTGGATTTCAGCTCCCCAGGTCTCCCAGTAGTGCGCTCAGGGTAGCCTTGCCCCTCTTCTGATTGGCCTCCACGTCCAGGTCGCCGGTACCCTCCCAGCGCAGGTCGTCTTCCGGCAGCTCATCCAGAAACCGGCTGGGGATGGTCTCCAGCTTTTCGCCATACTGCTTGCGCTGGGCGGCGTAGGTAAGCGTCAGGGTTTCCCGCGCCCGGGTAATGCCGACGTACATCAAGCGCCGTTCCTCTTCGATATTACCCTCTTCGATGCTGGAGCGGTGCGGCAGAATTTCCTCCTCAAGGCCCATGATGAATACGTGGGGAAATTCCAGACCCTTGGAGGCGTGCAGGGTCAGCAGCTGGACCTTGTCGCTGTCGTCTTCCTCTTCCCGTTGCTCCATCATGTCTCTCAAGATCAGGCGGCTGATGGCATCTTCGATGCTCATCTCGTCGGCGGTGCCCTTGCCGTCGTCCAGCATGCGCTGGATCGACTCCACCAGATACCAGATGTTCTCCATCCGCCGTTCCGCCTGTTTCGGCGAGCCGGAGTGAAGGTGCAGCCATTCCTCGTATTCAATGTCGGTGAACAGCTGTTTGATCACCGGAATTGGTTCTTCCCCGAGCAGGCGACCGCAGGTGCTGTCCACCCAGTGGGCGAAGCGGCGGAGGCGGTCCAGCCCCTTTTCGGTGACATGGGTTTCAGCGCCCATGTCACCGAGTGCCCGGAACAGGCTGACATTGCGAGAGCGGGCATAATGGCTCAGTTGTTCCAGGGTGCGGGGCCCGATCTCCCGCCGCGGCACGTTTACCACCCGCAGGAACGCAGCATTGTCATCCGGGTTTACCAGCAGGCGCAGATAGGACATGGCGTCCTTGATCTCGTTCTTGGAAAAAAACGACTGCCCCCCCGAGATACGGTAAGGAATCTGGTAGGCCTGAAGCTTCATTTCCAGCAGGCGCGCCTGGTGGTTGCCCCGGTAAAGCACCGCGAAATCCCGGAAGGCCTGACCTTTTTTGAGTTTCTGGTCGAGGATCTCCGTGGCCACCCGTTCGGCTTCCGCATCCTCATTACGACAGCGCACGATGCGCAGCTCATCCCCGGTAGTGTGGTCGCTCCAGAGGGCTTTTTCGAACACGTGGGGGTTGTTGGCAATGACCGTGTTGGCGCAGCGCAGGATGCGGACGGTAGAGCGGTAGTTCTGCTCCAGCTTGACGATCTTGAGGCTGGGGAAGTCTTCTTTCAGCTGCGCCAGATTCTCAGGCCGGGCCCCGCGCCAGGCGTAGATGGACTGGTCGTCATCGCCCACCACGGTGAAGGCGGCGCGCTCCGCCACCAACAGCTTCACCAGCTCGTATTGGCATACGTTGGTGTCCTGGTATTCATCCACCAGCATGTAGCGAATTTTCCGGCGCCATTTCTGCAGCACCTCGGGATTGTCCCGGAATAATTGCACCGGCAGCAGGATCAGGTCATCGAAATCGACCGCGTTGTAGGCCTTGAGGTATTCGTTGTAATAGCGGTAGATAATGGCAATGCGTTGTTCGCGCTCGTCCGCCGCCCGGCTCCAGGCGTCCTGGGGGCTGCGCATGGCGTTCTTCCAGGATGAAATGGTCATCTGCACGTCGGATAGCTCGTCACCGGCATCTGCACTGGCCTCGCGCATCATCAGGTCCTGCAGCAGGGCCTTGGCGTCTTCCGCGTCAAAAATGGAGAAGCCGGGGTGATAGCCCAGGTGCTCGTGCTCCTCGCGAATCATGTTCAGCCCGAGGTTATGGAAGGTGGAGACAATCAGGCCCCGGGTCAGTTTACGATCCACCAGGCGCCCGACACGCTCTTTCATCTCCCGCGCGGCCTTGTTGGTAAAGGTGAGCGCGGCAATATGTCGCCCCGGAATACCCAGGTGCTCGATCAGATAGGCAACCTTGCGGGTGATTACGCTGGTCTTGCCGCTGCCGGCACCGGCCAGTACCAGCATGGGGCCATCCGCATAGCGGACGGCTTCACTCTGTCGGGGATTGAGCATGTTCACAATAGGGGCGCCAAATCGGGATTTTGTGGGTAAACTCGGGACGCCGTTATTCTACACCAGCTGGACTTCCTGTACCTTGGGGATCTATTGGCTATTCTTGAGGGAACACAGATGTTTGCTCACCAGCAACGGGATGCTTGTTGATGACCCTGGCAGTAAAATCGTTTGATCCCGGTCGTGTGCGCGTTCTGGTACTGACTCCCGAGTACTCGGATTTTTTGTGGCTGGGTGCGTTGCTGGCAGGTGACGGGGAGATGGACCCGGACCTGACCTGGTGCCCGGACCTGATCGACTGTGACGACCTGATTCGCAACACCCATTTTGACGTCATCCTTTGGGACTGTGTGCTGCATGGTGGTTCCGAGGCTGCGTTCCTGCAGTATTTGTCGGCGTCCAGCAATGAAAAGCCGGTGCTGGCCCTGAGTGCCGAGTTACCGGCCGAGCGGGCGGCAGAGCTGTTTTCCAGCGGTGCTGCGGATTATCTCTCCCGTCAGGAGCTCGACGCCTGGAGCCTGCGCAGGGCGGTGCGGTGCTTATGGTACCGGCAACAGCTGTCAGAATATGCCCACGGTCAGCTGGGCAGAGAAGTCGCCAGCGGGTTTATCAATCGCGACCTGTTTTTTGATCGCCTGCAACAGGCACTGCTAAGGGCAGAGCGAGCCAGTCAGCGGCTGGCCCTGCTGCACATCAACCTTGATGACTTCCGCAGCTTTAACGAGTCCTTTGGCTATCAGAAAAGCGACCAGATCATGCTCAAGCTGGCGGAGCGCCTGCGCCTGAGCCTGCGGCGAATGGATTCACTGATGCGGATCGGTGGCGATGAGTTCGCCATTATCGTTGAGAAAGTGGAAGACTCCCTGGATATCACCCAGATTATCCGCAAGCTGGTGACGGCTATCGGCGAGCCCCTGAGCATTGACGGCCAGAGTGTGGTGGTCAGCGCCAGCCTTGGTGTTGCCACCTATCCCGAAGCCGGGGAAAGCCCGGAGAACCTGATGCGCAGAGCCAACCGCGCCATGTTCGAGGCCAAGCGTGATCCCGGCACCAGCTACCGCTTTTACGATCGCCAGCTGCACATTACCGCCGGATACCAGCTGCGTCTGGAGGCGGATCTTCGCAGTGCCCTGCGGGGCAATGAACTGGAAGTGTATTACCAGCCGCGCATTGACCTGGCCTCCGAAGAAGTGCGGGGAGTGGAGTGCCTGCTGAGGTGGAATCACCCGGAACGGGGACTGGTGGGCCCGGACGAGTTTATTCCCGTGGCTGAACGCAGCGGGCTAATCGTGCCTATCGGCTACTGGGTTATTGAACAGGCCTGCAAGCGCCTGCAGGAGTCCGCGGAGCTGGGGCATCCCGGGTTGGTGTTTGCGGTGAACCTTTCCTTCCGTCAGTTTCACGACCGTAAAATGACCGAAACCATCTTCCGCATCATTTTCAATGCCAATGTGGATACCAGCCTGTTGGAGCTGGAGCTCACCGAAAGCGCCATGATGCATGATCCCGAATACGCCCAGCGGTGTCTGCGGGAGCTCAATCAGCTGGGTATCAGTTTTGCCCTTGATGATTTTGGAACCGGCTTCTCTTCGCTCAGCAATCTCCAGCATCTGCCAATCTCTCTGGTCAAAATCGACAAGTCCTTCGTTCAGGAACTGGGACACTCGGCGGACGCAGAACACATCATCAGGGCCATTATCAGCCTGGCCCACAGCCTGCAGATCAGTGTGGTTGCAGAGGGTGTGGAAACCGAAGGGCAGCTGGATTTTTTACGCCAGCACCACTGCGACGAAATCCAGGGTTACTACTACGCCCGGCCCATGCCCTGGAGCGATCTTGTTCAATTCCTGGACAACCGTAGCCGCCCTGCTTGCCTGCGGCAGTAAGCCGCTGTACCTTTGCGCTTTGAATCGTAAGCATCAGATGAGGTTGCATGAACAGTATCATCAGGCGCATTGCTGACGAACTGGGTGTTCGTGAGCAGCAGGTCAGTGCCACCGTGGAAATGCTGGACGGCGGCGCCACCGTCCCCTTTATTGCCCGCTACCGCAAGGAAGTCACCGGTTCTTTGGATGACAATCAGTTGCGTGCCCTGGAAGATCGCCTGCGGTATCTGCGGGAACTGGACGACCGTCGCGCCACCATCCTCAACAGTATCGAGGAGCAGGGCAAGCTGACCGATGAACTGCGTGCCAGCATCGATGCTGCGGATACCAAGAACCGCCTGGAAGACCTCTACCTGCCGTACAAGCCCAAGCGGCGCACCAAGGCCCAGATTGCCCGGGAAGCGGGGCTGGAACCCCTGGCTGATGCACTGTACGACGACCCCACGCTGGAACCGGAGGCAACGGCCGAAGGCTACCTGAACGCGGAGGCCGGCATTGCCGACACCAAGGCTGCCCTCGATGGTGCCCGCTACATTCTCATGGAGCGGTTTGCAGAGGATGCCGAGCTGCTGGGTGAACTGCGTGACTTCATCTGGCAGCAGGGTCAGCTCAAGGTCACCGTGGTGGCCGGCAAGGAAAACGAAGGCGCCAAGTTCCGCGACTACTTTGACCATGTCGAGCCACTGAAAAAAGTACCGTCTCACCGCGCCCTGGCGATCCTTCGCGGCCGCAATGAAGGGGTGCTGACCTATACCATTGTGGTGGGTGATCCCGAAGACGACCGCCGCCAGCCGCATCCCGCCGAGCAGCGCATTGCCGCCCGCTGGAAAATTCGCGATAACGGCCGCGCCGCTGACCGCTGGCTGTCGGAGGTGGTGCGCTGGACCTGGCGGGTAAAGCTGTCTACCCAGATTGAAACCGATCTGATGGCGCAGGTGCGCGAAGCCGCGGAGACCGAGGCCATCAACGTGTTCGCTGCCAACCTGAAGGATCTTCTGCTGTTGGCGCCCGCCGGCCCACGCCCGACGCTGGGCCTGGATCCTGGCCTGAGAACCGGTGTGAAAGTCGCTATTATCGATGGTACCGGCCAGGTAGTGGGCCATGGTGGAATCTTCCCCCATGCGCCACGCAACCAGTGGGATCAGTCCATAGAGCAGCTGGCAACCTGGTGCCGCCAGTACAGCATTGAACTGATCGCCATCGGTAACGGCACCGCATCGCGGGAAACGGACAAGCTCGTGGCGGATCTGTGCAAGCGTTACCCGGAACTGAAGCTGGCGCGCATTGTGGTCAGCGAGTCCGGTGCCTCCATCTACTCCGCCTCCGAGTTCGCTTCCCGCGAGCTGCCGGACCTGGATGTGACCATCCGTGGCGCGGTCTCCATTGCCCGCCGTCTGCAGGATCCGCTGGCAGAAATGGTCAAGATTGAGCCCAAGTCCATTGGCGTGGGGCAGTATCAGCACGACGTGTCACAGGTGCAGCTGGCCCGCAGCCTGGACGCGGTGGTGGAAGACTGTGTTAACGGGGTCGGTGTGGATCTCAATACCGCATCCATCCCGCTGTTGGCGCGAGTGTCCGGGTTGAGTCAGAGCATTGCCAATAACATTGTCGACTTCCGTAACCAGAACGGCGTATTCCGTAACCGCAGGCAGTTGCTCAAAGTGTCGCGTCTCGGTGAGCGGACCTTCGAGCAGGCGGCGGGGTTCCTGCGCATTGCCAGTGGCGACAACCCCCTGGACCGTTCCTCGGTTCACCCGGAAGCCTACGGCGTGGTCGAGGCCATTGCCCGCAAGAACAGCCGCAAGGTTGAGGGCATCATTGGTGATGCCGCCTTCCTGCGCGCATTGAATCCTCAGGACTATGTGACCGAGCAGTTTGGTCTGCCCACTATTAAGGATATTATTAGCGAACTGGAGAAACCGGGCCGGGATCCGCGTCCGGAATTCCGTTTTGCCAGTTTCGAAGAGGGCGTGGAAACCCTCAACGACCTGAAGCCGGGCATGGTGCTCGAAGGCTCCGTCACCAACGTCACCAATTTCGGCGCGTTTGTGGATATCGGCGTTCACCAGGACGGGCTGGTGCATATTTCGGCGCTGTCGAATACCTTCGTAAAAGACCCCCGGGAAGTGGTCAAGGCGGGGGATATCGTTAAGGTCAAGGTGATGGACGTGGACATTCCCAGAAAGCGGATTGCCCTTTCCATGCGTATGGATGATCAGCCCGGCGACACCTCAGGCAATCGCGCCGGCTCCGTCGGCAACCGTAAGGACGCTGGCGTCAGGCCAGCCGCCAGGAACGAGGCCCAGAAAGGCCAGGAGAGTCCGCAAAAAGGGGCCATGGCCGGAGCTCTGGCGCAGGCGCTGGCATCGGCGCGCAAAGACGGCCGTTAACCGGCGCCTTCACACACTATCGCAGTGACCGCCGGAAGCGCCGGCGGTCACCCAAGCAGGAGTCATTCATGGGTGAATCCCGCCATCAGCTTTTTCAGCAGTTCACGGCCAGCCAGTGGACAGGCTTCAGAAAGGGCGTGGAAAAAGAGGGCCTGCGGGTCGATCGCAATGGCTTTATCGCCCAGACCCCGCACCCGAGCTCTCTGGGTTCTGCACTTACTCACCCGCGCATAACCACGGACTATTCTGAAGCCCTTCTGGAGCTGATCACCCCGGTGTTCGACACGACCCGTGGCATGCTGGACTCCCTGCGGGACATTCACCGGTTCGTTCAACATAACCTGGGGGACGAGGTGTTCTGGGCGACCAGCATGCCCTGTGAGCTGGAGGGCGACGAGAGCATTCCCATTGCCGAATACGGGACCGCCAATATAGGGCGCCTCAAGCATGTTTACCGTCAGGGGCTGGCGGTGCGCTACGGCCGCATGATGCAGAGCATCGCTGGCGCCCATTACAACCTGTCGTTACCGGACAGCTTCTGGAACCTCTGGCAGCAGGCGGTCGGCGATCAACAAAGCCTTCAGGACTTCAAGTCGGACCAGTACTTCTGGCTGATTCGCAATTTCCGGCGGCGCAGCTGGCTGCTGATGCTGCTGTTCGGAGCATCGCCGGCACTGGATGCCAGCTTTGTGGCAGGAGTGCGCCATGATCTGTCCAGGTTCAGCGAGGATACCTGGTACGGCAGGCACGCCACGTCACTACGTATGGGGGATCTGGGTTATCACAACAATGCCCAGGCCTCGCTGAACATCTGTTTCAATGAACTGAAGACCTACACAGACACCCTGTTCCGGGCGATTCACACGCCCTGGCCGCCCTACGAAGAGATCGGTATCCAGCGTGATGGCCAGTTCATTCAGATCAACACCAGTGTGCTGCAGATCGAGAATGAGTATTACAGCGCGGTGCGGCCCAAGCGGACGACCGAGCCGCAGGAAAAGCCGATCCAGGCTCTGGAATCCCGTGGCGTGGAGTACATCGAAGTGCGTTGCCTGGACCTGGACCCGTTTTCACCGGTCGGGGTCAACGAAAGCCAGATCGATTTCCTCGACCTGTTTCTGATGGACTGCCTGCTGTCTGACAGCCCCCGTATTGACGATGAAGAGTGTGACCGCCTGGACGATAACTACCAGGACGTGGTGTCCAGGGGGCGGGATCCAAAGCTGACCCTGTGCCGCGCCGGTGAGTCGGTTACTGTGGATGACGCCGCCGCGGCTTTGCTGGACAGGCTGGAGCCGTTGGCGGAGCAGTTGGATGGCTGGAACGGCGACAATACCTACCGCAGCGCTTTGGCTGATCAGCGGGCGAAATTGGCGGACCCGCTTCAGGTGCCCTCGGCACGGGTGCTGGACGCTATGGAGCGCGCCGGCATGGGGCATCGCGAGTGGGGGCTGGAGATGTCCCGACGCCACCAGCAGACGTTGCGGGACGAAGGCCTGCCGGATGAGTTGATGGCGGCGTTCGAAAAAATGAGCGAGGAATCACTCGCAGAGCAGGCCGCCATGGAGCAGAGTGACGATCAGCCTTTTGACGAATTCCTTGAACAGTACCGGCGCTCCTGAAGTGACGCGTCCGGTTCTGGCCAAGTGGTTATTTCTGCACGACGAACTCGGTAAATAACACGCCGGTGATACTCTCGCCGGTTTGTTGCTCCTCCAGCACCGCATTGATCCTGCTGGCGGCTTCCTCTCGCAGAGCCTGCTGGCCTTTGTTCCCGGACAGCCCCTGGGTATCCGTCTGCTCGCCGAACAGCATGACCAGTTCGTGGCGGAGCCTGGGCATGTGGGCCTCCACCGCCGGACGCGTGGTCTCCCTGGATGCCCGCAGGGTAACAGCGGCTTTGAGGTAGGTCAGTCTGGTGCCCGGTTCCCCGACATGGGTCACGAACGGAGGCTCCATGGCGATATAGTCGGTTATTCCCGGCTCTTGCTGCTGTTCCTGCTCTGCTTCTTCCTCGTCCTGGGCAAAGGCGGCAGGTGCCAGGGTTATCAGCAATGCCAGCAGCAGGTGCTTTGGCTTAAGTGTCATAGGCTTGAAGTTCGTATTGGTTTAAGGTTAAGTGGCTGGGCGCCCGCAAGCACTGCCAACGCTGGGAGCATAGCAGGGTCGATGCAGGGTTGCAGCATCTGGTGGTTCCGCCGCCCTGGCGGGATAAACTTCCTGAATTGAATGTTGATCAGAGGTACGCATTTGAATTCCAGAGCCGTTTTTTTCCTGATATTCCTGCTTTGTGCTGGTCTGCTTGCGGTGGCCTTTTACATGGAACACTTTATGGGGCTGGAGCCGTGCCCGCTATGCTGGCTGCAGCGTTTCGGCTTCATGGCCGCCGGCCTGGTCAGCCTGTTGGCGGTGCTGCATGGACCCCGGGGCTTTGGTGTCAGGGTTTACGGCTTTTTGCTGGCGGTTAGTGCCGCAGCCGGTCTCGGGGTCGCGGGACGACAGCTCTGGCTGCAGAGCCTGCCCGCTGACCAGGTTCCGGCCTGCGGCCCGTCGGTAGACTACATGCTGGATGTGCTGCCCTGGACGGAGGTGCTGACCACCGCTCTCAGGGGCACTGGCGACTGTGCCGAGGTGACCTGGCGTTTCCTCGGACTCAGTATTCCGGGATGGACCGCCGTCTTTTTTACGCTGCTGGTGATCGTCGGGCTGGTCATGCTGTTCCGGCCCCGGAAAAAGTCAAGCTGGATACAGGGCTGAAACGGTTGCGGCGAACCGTCAGCATGGGGTAACTTGAGACTCGACCGAACAAGAAGAATCACATCAGAACCCGGTAACCGGAGATAGACCTAATGTTGGATAATTGCCGTAATGCCAGGGAGCGTTGGGGTGGTGTCAGCGAGCTGATTGACCGCTGGCTGAAGGAGAGGCAGGAGCTACTGGTGCACTATTGCGATTTGTCCGGCACCACGGATTTCTCGCAGACAGAGGCACTGCACGCGAAGTTCGTCAGGCTCTGTGAGGTGCTGGTAGATTATGTATCGGCAGGGCACTTCGAGATCTACGAACAGTTGATACAGGAAGCCAGGGAGTTCAATGATGGCGGCCTGGAACTGGTGGCGAGGCTGTATCCGAAGATTGAACTGACCACGGAAACAGCGCTCAACTTCAACGATCGTCTTAACGGTCAGTCGCTGACCGAAGACGAAGTTCGTGAGTTGTTTGCGCAGCTCTCGGAACTCGGGGAAACGCTGGAAAGTCGCTTCGAGATGGAAGATTTCCTGATCGAGCATCTGCACAATGCGCATGCAGAAAAAGTCATGTCCTCAGCCTGAACGGCAGGCTTGCCAGCTTCCCCCGACCTCACCTGGTGAGGCGGGGGGAAGAGTAGAGCCCGGCGAGATTACTCCGGATTGATTTCCAGCAGTTCGACGTCAAACACCAGCGTCTCGTTAGGCCCGATCCTCTGGTTTCCGCCCGGCCCGTAAGCCAGATCTGCCGGAATATAAAGCTTGGCCCTGCTGCCTTCAGACATCAGCTGCAAGCCCTCTGTCCACCCCGGAATAACCTGGGTCAGGCCAAAGGTGACCGGCTCACCGCGCTCGCGGGAACTGTCGAACACCTCACCTGAAATAAGTTCGCCCGTGTAGTGAACCCGGACCCGGTCTTCAGCGGTTGGCTTGTCTCCGTCACCTTCCTCCAGTATTTCATACTGCAGGCCCGAATCGGTGGTCTTGACACCTTCACGCTCGGCGTTCTCGGCCAGAAATTCCTCTCCGGCCTCGCGATTCTTGCTGGCCAGTTCTTCCGTCTGGGCCGACTCTTGTTCCTGGAGCTCGGTCTGGTAGGCCATCAGGGCTTCCTGGATCTCTTCCCGGCTCATGCGGGTCTGCTCGTCATCGCCGGCGTGGCCGTGCTGGATGCCCTGCAGGAATTGCTCCATCTGAAGATCCGGCAGGTCGTTGTCCATCCGCTGCCCCATCACCAGGCCCATGCCATAGCTGACTTTTTCATTGGTGGATTCCAGTGGGGGATTGTCCTGGGCTACATCCTGGGAAGATGAGCAGCCGGCCAGGGTGCCGGCAACCGCCAGCGCGATCAGCGTTTTGTTCATTGCCTGTTCCTTCATTGTGGTTACGATTGAATGATTGCGAACGCACAGAAGGTAACGGGTTCTGTCGCTGGATGCCACTGAACATGTGTTAAGGGAAGGGAGTCGGCAGCGTTAGCTGCCGTTGTTGGCGGTGTCAGGGGACAATGAAAACGGGGCGCGGTAGGGGGACTGCCAATCGGTTTCCGGATTGGCCGATGGTGCGCGCAGGGTGTCGCTGTCTGCCCGCTCTATCGCCAGTGCATTCCAGGGACCCTGGGACGGAGGTTTATCCGCGTAGTGCCAGCTTCCGTCGCTGTCCTGCCACTTGAAGACAATGTCCGGTCCTTCTGTGGGCACAGGAGAAGGGACAAGCCCCTCGAATGAAGGAATGTCCACATTCGCTTCTGTCTCAGCGGGCTTGCCTGAAGTTTCCGTCGGGTCATTGATGCCGAAAAATACCAGGGCAACAAGAACACCCAGTGCAGGGAATGCCAGCCGGATCAGCCATTTCATCAACATGGCCTGTTATCTCCCTTTGCGAGTATCGACAGTTCTCTGGCAAGTGTGTCCAGCAATCTGCCGGTCTCGTTATCCATTTTCGTCTCCGGTGCCGCCCTGAGAAGGTTGTTGCGGGCCAGACTGGCCGTGGTCTCCTCTCTGGAGGCTGCTTGTAGGTCTGAAGTCAGTGCCTGATACGCCAGTGCCAGTTCGATCCGCTCTGCTTCAAGTTCGCTGCGCGCTAGGTGTTCCCTCACAATAGCAGTGCGGGGGTTGTTTTTCGTTATGTATTTTCTCGCACACCTGAGTGGCTCTGTAACCTGGCTCCGCCAGTCTGTTACCGCTTGGCTCTCCTGCCCGGAAAACCTGTGACCGGAGGCCGCAAGCCAGGCTGCGCTGAGGATTCGGGTTACACTCCAGCCGCGGGTTTGCAGATCCAGGCAAGCTTGTTGAGTCGGCGGGGATTCCCAGAATCGGCAGGCAAAACGCCATAACGGGTTTTCCGGGTCTGTATCCTCAGGTATCTTGCTCCCGCTACACGACATAGGGCCTCTGCCGGTTCCTTATTGAACGTTCCCTGATACCATTACGTTATGCTAACGATAACCGATCTCAGTTTACAACGGGGTGGCGTCTGGTTGCTAGAAGCCGTCAACCTGACCGTCCAGCCCGGCCAACGGGTGGCTATAGTCGGTGCCAATGGCGCCGGAAAGTCCAGTCTGTTCCAGTTATTGCTGGGGCAGTTGTCACCGGAGCAGGGTAGTGTGTCCTTGCCCGGTGGCTGCCGAATTGCCCACATGGCGCAGGAAGTGGCCGCCTCGTCCCGCAGCGCCCGGGATTTTGTGCTGGATGGAGATCATGACCTGCGGCGCATGGAGGCCGAGCTGGACCTGGCGGAAAAACACGGCGACGATCACGCCGCTGCCCGTATTCATGGTGAGCTGGACATTCACGAAGCCTGGTCCGCGCCGCGCCGGGCGGAGTCGCTGTTGCGGGGGCTCGGATTTTCCGATGCCGACGTGGAGCGGCCGGTATCTTCATTTTCCGGCGGCTGGCGGATACGTCTGAATCTGGCCCAGGCTTTGATGCGTCCGTCGGACCTGTTGCTGCTGGATGAGCCCACCAACCACCTGGATCTGGATGCCTGTCTGTGGCTGGAAAACTGGCTGCGGCGTTACGAAGGCACGCTGCTGTTCATTTCCCACGACCGGGACTTCATGGATCGTGTGGCGACACATCTTGTGCATTTCGACCGGCGAACCCTGGAGCTTTATACGGGTAATTACTCAGCGTTCGAAACCCAGCGCAGTGAGCGTCTCGCCCAGCAGCAGGCCGGCTATGAACGCCAGCAGGCCAAGATCGCCGAGATCCAGCGGTTCATTGATCGGTTCAGGGCCCAGGCGACCAAGGCCCGCCAGGCCCAGAGCCGGGTTAAAGCGCTGGAGCGGATGGAGAAAATCGCCCCCGCCCATGTGGATTCGCCGTTCAGTTTCGAATTTCCGGTGGCCGACAAGGTCTCCAACCCACTGCTGACCATCCGCAACGGTGCCGCCGGTTACGATGAAACGGTCATTCTCGAGGGGATTAATCTCTCCCTCCTGCCTGGAAGTCGTATTGGCCTGCTGGGCCCCAACGGGGCCGGTAAATCCACTCTCATGGATGCCCTGCGGGGTGAGGGCACGCTGCTTCGTGGTGAGCGGACCACCGGCGAGCACCTGGCCATCGGCTATTTTGCCCAGCACCAGCTGGAATCCCTGGACCTGAATGCCAGCCCCTTTCTGCACCTGCAGCGGCTGTCTCCCCGGGCATCGGAGCAGAGCATCCGCAATTTCCTGGGAGGTTTCGACTTTCACGGAGACGGAGCCCTGAGCGCCATCCGCTCGTTTTCAGGCGGTGAAAAAGCCCGCGTGGCCCTGGCCGTTATTGCCTGGCAAAAGCCCAACCTGCTGTTGCTTGACGAGCCCACCAACCATCTGGATCTGGAAATGCGCCAGGCCCTGACCATGGCCTTGCAGAATTTCGACGGAGCCATTGTTGTGGTCTCCCACGATCGCCACCTGTTGCGTAACACGGTGGATGATTTCTGGCTGGTGAACGACGGCCGGGTGACGGAATACGATGGCGACCTGGAAGATTACGAGCGCTGGCTGGCAGATCGGCGCAAGGATGAAACAGAGGCCCCGCGACGTGAGAGCACCAGCGTTTCTGCTGGTTCAGTAGCGGAGAAAGAGGCTCCGGGCGCCGGCGAGAATGCGGAGGATCGCAAGGCCCGCAAACGGGCGGAAGCAGCTATTCGCCAGAGACTCAGCCCCTACCGCAAGCAGCAGGCAGCGCTGGAGAAGGAAATGGACAAGCTACAGTCCACCTTGATGGCACTGGAGCAGGACCTGTCCGAGCCTGATCTCTATGCCGATCAGGGCAAACAGAAGCTGAAAGAACTGTTGGGGCAGCAGGCCGCCGCCAAGAGCCGTCTTGCAGAGGTCGAAGCGGAGTGGCTTGATATCAGCGAGGCAGTCGAAAGCCTGGAGGCGGATCTGGCGTCCTAGATGTTCACTGCCAGGTTAAAATCCTGTTTGGCGAGATAGTCCCGCTCATTCTCAAGATCAGCAAGAGTAAGGGGGCGGTCATCCAGCCAGCCGGTCGGGAATTCCACGGTAAGGCCATTGGTTGAAGGGCGCAGATGCAGTTCCGGTGGTTGCTCGTGATTGCGCGGGTGCTGCAGCAGCACAGCGAGGCGAACCAGCACACACAGATAGCGCAAGCGGGGAATATCCTCGGGGTCGAGCCCCTCGAAAATGGCGGAAGAAAACTTACGCCGATGCCCGCGAACCAGGGTCGCCAGGTCGCGCTGGAATTGCTGGCTGAAGCCGGGGAGATCGGAGTAGCGCAGCAGGTAGGCACCGTGCTTGTGGTACTGGCTGTGTGAAATGGTGAGGCCGATTTCATGCAGCCGGCAGGCCCAACGCAACACTTCCTCATCAGCCGGTGTGTTTAGCGCCCAGGCATCGGCCACCTGTTGCCAGGCCGCGATAGCGGTCTCCTCCACGGCGCCGCCGTGCTCCTGATCCACATGGTAGCGCTCCTGCAGAGCCTGGATGGTCCTCTCCCGCACGTCCTCGTGCTGAATGCGGCCGGCTATATCGTAAAGCAGCCCCTCCCGCAGGGCACCGTCGGCAAACGTCAGTTCCTCTATCTGCAGTGACTGGAACGCTCCCATCAGTATCGCAAACCCGGCCGGGAAAATGCTCTGCCGGTCGGCGCGCACCCCGAGGTCGGCAAGCTTCTCGACCTTGCCCATGTCCACCAGGCGTTTTCTGAGCTCGTTCATGGCCTTGAGGGTGATGGTGCCATCGGTAATCTTGAGACTCGCCAACACGCTGGCAATGGCCTTGATCGAACCGGAGGATCCTACGGCACTCTGCCAGCCCTTGGTGCGGAAGTTCTGCCGGATATTAAGCAGCTCCTGCTCGGCATGGGTAACGGCTTTGTCCATCTGCTTGCGGGTGATCTTGCCGTCGGGGAAGTAACGGTTGCGGAATGACACGCAGCCCATGTGCAGGCTTTCCAGTTCCTGGGGCTCGAAACGCTCACCAATGATGAATTCTGTGCTACCGCCCCCAATATCAATCACCAGTCGGCGGCCGCTGTCGTCGGACAGCGTGTGGGACACGCCCAGATAGATCAGGCGAGCCTCCTCCCGGCCGGCGATGATCTCCACCGGATAGCCCAGCACTTCCTCCGCACGGGCCATGAACTCATGGGTGTTGCGGGCCACCCGCAGGGCATTGGTCCCCACTACCTGAACCGCCTCCGGCGGCATCCCCTGAAGCCTTTGAGCAAACCGGCTGAGGCAGGCCATAGCCCGTTCCTGGGCTTCTTCGGTAAGGCGGTTGTACCTGTCCAGGCCAGCCCCGAGCTGAACCTTCTCGCCCATCTTTTCCAGGGTGCGGATCTCACCATGAACAAGGCGGGCCACCACCATGTGGAAACTGTTGGAGCCCATATCGATTGCGGCGAGCAGTTCTGGCGGAGTGGCGGGGGAGTTGGCCGTCACGTGTATTGAATTCCTTCTTCCGGGCCCTATAAACAGGGGGGAGGAGATTGATAAGCCGTGTGAGGGAAACCTCGCCCACGGTTGGTTGATAACCTGTGACACTGCGATAGCGGGTGGACTATCCGCCGCGCTTGGTGATCACTATAAGCGATATGCCGTGTAACGCAATGGCGCGCTATTGGTCAGTGTAATCCGAAGGGTCCGGGCTGAAGGAAGCGCTTCACATACCCGTGAACAATCGCGTAAAGTATTGCGTACTACGATCACGGTGAACGGTTGCAGATAGCCAAAGGCAGTGACCGTCAGCAACAGTCAATAGCATCACCAGGCGGCTAGTGCCGTTGGCAGATGCACGAATCGGGAAACTGAAATGAGTGGAAATATCGTAAACGTTACAGATGCCTCTTTTGAGCAGGATGTGCTGCAGTCAGACTTACCGGTACTGGTGGACTACTGGGCTGAGTGGTGTGGCCCCTGCAAGATGATCGCACCGGTCCTGGAAGAAATGGCCGAAGAGTACGAAGGCAAACTGAAAGTCTGCAAACTGAACATCGATGAAAACGAACAGACACCGCCGAAGTTCAACATCCGCGGTATCCCCACGCTTATGCTGTTCAAGAACGGCAACGTGGACGCTACCAAAGTGGGCGCCCTGTCCAAATCCCAGCTGGCCGCATTCCTGGACAGCAATCTCTGATTGCTGTTTCCGGTCAAAGCCGCCCCTGAGCGAAGGTTCACGGGCGGTTTTTTATTGCCTTCCGGTCAAAATTTCAGTCGTTAATCCCAGCTCTGAGACCGATCCCGATCAGCAGCCTTCTGCTCCACCCAGTGCTCGCTATCGCCGGTAATCTCCTTCTTCCAGAATGGCGCCGACGTCTTCAGCGCATCCATAATGAACTCGCAGGCCGCAAACGCATCCCCACGGTGGGCGCTGCAGACTCCCACAAACACAATCTGCTCGCTCAGCGCCAGGCGTCCTATCCGATGGATCACCCGGGCTTCACGAACGTCCCAGCGCTGGGAAGCCTCACGAACCAGACCCTCGATCACCTGCTCCGTCATCCCCGGATAATGTTCCAGAAACAGTCCGGTCACACCTTTCAGGTCGCCACTGTCCCGGACCAGACCGGTAAAGGTGGCAATGGCTCCGGTCCCGGAACCGCTGTCCCGGAGTGCGTGGTACTCCTCCGCAGGATCAAAATCCTGTTGCTGAACCCGAATCACATCAACCTCCCGTCACCGGTGGGAAAAAGGCCACTTCATCACCTGCCTGCAATTCCTTCTCCGGTTTTGTCATCACCTGATTGACCGCAATCATGACCGGTTGCGCGCCGTCCAACTGAGCCCAGTTGCCCCCTTTTGCGGCGAGATCCTGCAGCAGTCGACCTGCTGTCAGTCCGGGTTCGGCTTCTATCTCCAGCGTAGCCGTATCCAGTTCCTCCCGCAGGCGGGCGAAAAACTTAACAACGATGGTATTGTCTGTCGTCATGATTTATTCCAAGAGTTCTGCAAACGAGTAGTAGATTACAGGGTCGCCCTGGCTGATTGTCTCGTTTTCCGGAACCACAGCCAGCCCGTCGGCCCAGCATGCAGAGCTCAGTACGCCAGAGCTCTGGTTGGGATGGGCAGTGACCACCGGGCCATTATCGCCGATGCTCTTGCGGGCACGGACATACTCCCGGCGAACTGAGGTCTGCTCCGTGAAAAACCCGGCCGGCATCTGCTCCCCTCGCACTGAAACCCCTATCCGGCCCTGGCTGGCGCGGATAAACGGCATGCCCACAATTACAAAGGTGACCAGCACCGTCGCCGGGTTGCCAGGCAGGCCCAGTACGGGGATGCCGTCAATTGTGCCGAAAGCCAGGGGTTTGCCCGGCTTGATGGCCAGCCGCCAAAGGGAGAGGTCGCCTGACTCTTCGAGCACCGCTCGTATATGATCCTCCTCGCCCACCGACACGCCACCGCTGGTGATGATCAGGTCGGCCTCGGCCGCTGCCCTTCTGAGTGTGCTGCGGGTGGCATCACGGGAATCTTCCAGCGTCTCACACAGGGTCACCTCACAGCCGGCCTTTGAAAGCAGTCCCAGCATGGTAAAACGATTGGTATTGTAGATCTGGCCCGGTCCCAGTGGCTTGCCCGGGTCAATCAATTCGTCACCGGTGGTGAGTATGGCAACTTTGAGTTTTGTGTACACGGCAACGTCGGCCACGCCCATGGAGCCCAGCAGGCCCATTTCCTGGGGGCGGATTTTTGTGCCCGCCCGCAAAGCTAGTTCACCCCTTACCAGGTCCTGCCCCTGGCGACGGATATTCTGGCCTTCGCTTACCGGCGCATTAACAGTTACACCCTCATCAGATACCGTCACTCGCTCCTGCATGATGACCGAATCGGCACCTGATGGAATTTCCGAACCCGTGAAAATACGCACCGCAGTGCCGGGTTCAAGGGCGCCGGGTGCTTCGCCTGCGGCTACCCGGCCGGATACTGGCAAGGGGCCCTCACCGGAGAGGTCGCCGGCACGAACGGCATAGCCATCCACCGCGCTGTTATCGGCGGGTGGCACGTCCGCCGGAACCAGGTAGTCCTCTGCCAGGACCCGGTCCAGGCTGTCCTTGAGCGCCACCGTTTCATGGCCTGTGACAGGGCGGGCCTGCGAAAGCAGGTGGTTAATGGCGTCGCCAACGGGAGTAAGGTCTGGGCTTGTCATGGATTATCGCTCCGAACGCTCGCCAATGACCTGGTTGATCCGGTGGACAGGGCGGTCCTGTTTACCGAGTACCAGTGCCGAGAAATTGCAGGGGCCATGGCGACTGTCCAGCTGCGAGCTGAGAATACCGTTCCAGCCTGTACGGCAGGCGCCGGTGGAGCCGGGCAGGCAGAAAATGATGGTCTTGTTCGCCATCCCGCCGAACGTGCGCGACTGAACCGTGGATGTCCCGATCTCGCTGGCGGACAAGCGGCGGAATTCCTCGCCAAACCCGTCGATGGTCTTGTCCAGTAACGGAGCGACGGCTTCCGGCGTGCTGTCGCGATCGTGGAAGCCGGTGCCGCCGGTAATGATGACCACATTGACCTCCGGGTCGGCAATCCAGCCTGACATCAGTGCCCGAACCAGGTAGACATCGTCCGGCAGGATGCGACGGGCAATCAGTCTGTGGCCTGCCTCGATCACACTGTCCTCCAGAAATTGCCCGGAAGAATCCTCAGGCGCGCCACGGGTGTCAGACACGGTTAACAGGGCAATATTCAGGGGCTTCAGTTCACTGGTGGTGTCACTGCTCATGGACGCTCTCCAAAGTCGGTAAAGTCATTGCGCCAGTATCCGCATCTGCGCTGATAAATGGAAGGGGAGTAACCCCTCAGAGGGATGCGATCCAGTCCCGGGACTGGCGTGTAAAGCTGCAAAAAGGGGAATCAATTCAAAATCGGGCAACATTACTTGACATTGATACGCAAGGTAGTCGATTATCGCTGTTGCCCGGTGAACGGTTGTTCTTCCTGTCTCTGGCTTCAGTTCTTTTCCGGACTTCATCTACACCGGTTGCTCCATCTGGCCAGCACCTAGTTCAACGTATACCCGATCAATCCGTTCAGGGGCACCCCTGTCATTCCAATGTTCGTTTACTTCCATTCCTGACAATCTAATAACCTATGAATCTTACTGAACTCAAGCAGAAATCCGTGCCCGAATTGCTCGATATTGCGCAAGAGATGGGCCTCGATAACCTGGCTCGTTCGCGCAAGCAGGATGTCATCTTCGCAATTCTGAAGAAGCACGCAAAAAGCGGCGAAGACATCTATGGTGATGGCGTACTGGAAATTTTGCAGGATGGTTTCGGCTTTCTGCGTTCCGCTGACGCTTCCTACCTCGCCGGCCCGGACGATATCTACGTTTCACCCAGCCAGATCCGCCGCTTCAACCTGCGGACCGGCGATACCGTTGCCGGCAAGATCCGCCCGCCGAAAGACGGCGAGCGCTACTTTGCGCTGTTGAAAGTGAGCGAGATCAACTTCGACAAGCCGGACAACGCCCGCAACAAGATTCTGTTTGAGAACCTGACGCCGCTGTTCCCGGATGAGCGCCTGATGCTTGAGGCCGGCAATGGCAGCACCGAGGATCTGTCCTCCCGTGTGCTTGATCTGGTCTCTCCCATTGGCAAGGGCCAGCGCGGTCTGATTGTCTCTCCGCCCAAGGCCGGTAAGACGCTGCTGATGCAGGGCATTGCCCAGGCCATCACTCGCAACAATCCGGAGTGCCATGTAATGGTACTGCTGATTGACGAGCGTCCGGAAGAAGTGACGGAGATGCAGCGTACCGTGCGCGGTGAAGTCATTGCCTCCACCTTCGACGAGCCACCGGCCCGCCACGTGCAGGTGGCCGAAATGGTCATTGAAAAGGCCAAGCGCCTGGTTGAGCACAAGAAGGACGTGGTGATCCTGCTGGACTCCATTACCCGCTTGGCCCGTGCCTACAACACGGTGATTCCGTCATCCGGCAAGGTCCTGACCGGTGGTGTAGACGCTCACGCCCTGGAAAAGCCGAAGCGTTTCTTCGGTGCGGCCCGTAACGTGGAAGAGGGCGGAAGCCTGACCATCCTGGCAACGGCGCTTGTGGATACCGGATCCAAGATGGACGAGGTTATCTATGAGGAGTTCAAGGGTACCGGCAACATGGAAGTGCACCTGGACCGCAAGATTGCCGAGCGTCGTGTTTACCCGGCGATGAACATCCGCCGCTCCGGTACCCGCCGCGAGGATCTGTTGATGAGTGAGGCGGATATCCAGCGCATCTGGATTCTGCGCAAACTGCTGCACTCTATGGACGACGACACCGCTGCGATTGAGTTCCTGCTGGACAAGCTCAAGGAAACCAAGACCAACGACGAGTTCTTCCAGTCCATGAAGCGCCGTTGATTCTTACAACGCTTTGGGTTCCGGGGCATACAGCGCGGGGGCATTCCTCCCCGGACACGCCGTAAATACGTCCCTGTAGGCTTGGTCTTGCCATCCCTGGCAAGACACATTCCGGGGAGGAATGCCCCCGCGCTGTTGATCTGATTCCGCGCGCGCATCGTTAATACCGTCTCAGGCGCGTCATGCGCTTTGTTTGCAGCTGACTCGGGGCTGATGAACAGGGTGCTGGATGTCTTCCCCAGACCGTGCATTGCCAGGGATGGCAATGCCGAGCCCCCAGGGATGGGTTTTACGGCGTGTCTGGGGAAGACATCCAGCATCCTGTTCCTGCACCCAAGGTCAAACCGGAGCAGCCCATGAAATACAGCGATCTGAGAGACTTCATTGACCAGCTTGAAAAGCTCGGTGAGCTGAAGCGGATTTCAGTGGAAGTTGACCCTCGCCTGGAAATGACCGAAATCTGCGACCGCACGTTGAGGGCAGGTGGTCCCGCCTTGTTGTTCGAGAATCCCAAAGGTTACGACATGCCCGTGCTGGCCAACCTGTTTGGTACACCCCGGCGTGTCGCCATGGGCATGGGGCAGGATAACGTTACAGCGCTGAGGGATATCGGCAAGCTGCTTGCCTTTTTAAAGGAGCCCGATCCCCCCAAGGGCTTCCGGGATGCCATCGAAAAACTGCCGCTGTTCCGGCAGGTGATGCGCATGAGCCCCAAGGTGCTTCGCTCTGCTCCCTGCCAGGATGTGGTGATCGGGAAAGACCAGGTGGATCTGTACCAGATACCGGTGCAGCACTGCTGGCCGGGGGATGCCGGGCCACTGGTAACCTGGCCGCTGGTGATTACCCGCGGGCCGAACAAGGAGCGCCAGAACCTTGGCATCTATCGCCAGCAGGTCATAGGTCGTAACCGGCTGATCATGCGCTGGCTCAGTCATCGTGGTGGGGCGCTCGACTTTCTGGAATTCCAGAAGGCCAATCCTGGCAAACCCTATCCGGTGGCTGTCGCCCTCGGGGCGGATCCCGCGACCATTCTGGGGGCGGTAACGCCGGTGCCCGACAGCCTCTCCGAGTATGCCTTCGCCGGACTTCTGCGTGGTGGTCGTACCGAGCTGGTGCAGTGCGGTCTCAGCGATCTGCAGGTGCCGGCCAGTGCCGAGATCGTGCTGGAAGGCTTCATCTATCCCGACGACATGGCGCCCGAAGGCCCATTCGGAGACCATACCGGTTATTACAACGAAGTGGATCAGTTCCCGGTATTTACCGTGGAGCGGATGACGCACCGCAAAGACCCGATTTATCACAGTACCTATACGGGTCGCCCGCCCGATGAGCCGGCAATTCTCGGGGTGGCGCTGAACGAAGTGTTCATTCCCATCCTGCAGAAGCAGTTTCCCGAGATCGTGGATTTCTATCTGCCGCCGGAGGGTTGCTCATACCGCCTGGCCGTGGTGACCATGAAGAAACAGTATCCCGGCCATGCCAAACGGGTGATGATGGGCGTATGGTCATTCCTGCGGCAGTTCATGTACACCAAATTCGTGATTGTCACCGACGATGATGTGAACGCCCGGGACTGGAAAGACGTGATCTGGGCGATGACCACACGCATGGATCCGGCCCGTGACACGATGCTGGTGGAGAACACGCCTATTGACTACCTGGATTTTGCGTCGCCGGTTTCTGGCTTGGGCTCGAAGATGGGTATGGACGCCACCAGCAAGTGGCCGGGCGAAACCGATCGCGAATGGGGTACTCCCATTACCATGTCTGATGACGTGAAAAAACGTGTCGATGACATATGGGACAGCCTGGGGATTGAAGTTTCATCTGATCGCCCCGAATGATATGGCCAGCGATGTGTTTCGTATTAGCCTGTCGCCGGCCACATTATCGTTTGACGCAGTGGCCGGCGATACGCTTCTGACGGCCGCCGCTCAGGCTGGCATTGCAGTTCCGGCCGCCTGTCGAAACGGTGTCTGTGAACTCTGTGAGGCCCGCCTGATCAGCGGCAAAGCCATGAACACCCGTAATCAACATACAATTCCGATCGCCGGGCGCCTGATGATGTGTCGCACCCTTGCGCTCAGCGACCTAGAACTGGAGATAGACGCCGTTATGGCAGCCGGAGACAACCAGCCCCGCAAGTTCCAGGCAAAGGTGGTGGACGTCCGTTCCATCAGCCACGATGTATACCGTGTGGAACTGCAACTGCCCCGTCGCCGGGAACTGTCGTTCCATGCCGGCCAGTACCTGTCAGTGGACTTGCCCGATACGGATCCCTGTTATTTCTCCATTGCCAGCAGCCCCTCGGCAGAGCTGATCGAATTACACATACAGGCCACCCCTGAGTGGGTCTCGGCTCAGAAAGTGATCGACGCGCTCACCTCCGGGGAGGACGTCACCATAGAGTTGCCGCACGGGCGAGCCTGTCTGGCGTCAATTCCGGAGAAACCCTTGCTGCTGGTGGCAGCGGGAACCGGGTTTGCGCAGGTCAAAAGCCTGGTGGATTATCTGCGGGAAACGTCTTACGACAAGCCGGTAAAGTTTTACTGGGGTGTTCGCCGTCACGAGGACATGTATCTGCGATCCCTGGCCCAGCGATGGCAGGAAGAGTGGCCGCCGTTTACGTTCCTCCCGGTGGTCGGGGATGACGAAGACAATGAGTGGAGTGGACACCATGATCAGCTGGTGCGCACGGTGCTGGCCGCGGGTATGGACTGGAACAACGTGGAAGTTCACGCCAGCGGCTCGCCAGCCATGGTCTATACACTGATGGATGCGCTGCTGGAAGCCGGGCTTCCGCAGACGGCGTTTTTCTCTGACGTGCTGGAGTACGCACCTCGGGACTGACGCCTGGGCTGTCTGACCCGGCCAGCAACCCGGTCCTGGCGGGTCAGGCCCTGGGCATCGGCAGGTCCGGCAACCCGCTGTCCTTGACCAGCCCCTGCATCAGCAACCTGATACTGTTTTCTCCCTCGCCCATGTGGGCATTCAGGCGGCTTAGCTCGGCCATGGTCTCCCGGCTGCGGCGCAGTTTCAGGCTGGTCTCGAAATACTCCCTTGCCTTGCCCCAGAGTTCATTGCGCAGGCTCAGACGGCCTAGGGCCAGCAACAGTTCTGCATTGTTCGGGCGGTCTTTCAGCCATTGTTCGGCAATCAGCAACTGCTCGTCCGGTTTCAGGCCTTTCACGCGACCATACAGATTGATCAGGTCGTCGCCCCAGTGATTGCGTAACACTTTCCTCAGCAGGGTTTCAGCCTGGGCCTCGTCGCCCAGTTGCGCCAGCAGGCGGGCATATTCGCGGATGGTGTGTTCGTCACGGCGCAGGAAGCTTGGCAGTTCATCCCATAGCCGGGTCAGTGGCTCCAGCGAGGCGGAGGTCTCACCTGATTGCCGCCGGCACTCCTCGGCGGCATTCTGCAGCAGGTTGTGCCAAACCAGACGCTCCAGATCATGCAGCTCTTCGCTCTCCATCAGGTTGCGCTTGCGGATCTCCGGCAGCAGCCGGGAGAGTTCGCGCCAGTCTTCCAGGCGAACATAGGTGTTCTTGAGCAGTTTCAGAACGAACGGATGATGAGGGGCCTGCTTGCGCAGCCTCAGCAGCGTGGCCAGAGCCTGCTCCAGTCGGTTGCCTGCCAGCTGCAACTGGGCCTGGGTAATGCCCACCGCCATGTCCGATCCGGGTGTGCTTTCAAAGGCCTTTCGCAGCAATTCATCGACAGCTTCGTGGTCGCCGGATTCAAACGATGCTTGGGCGGCAGCCAGGTAATTGATCAGCGGAGTGTCCGCGTGTTCCGCCGATGAAGTGAGAAGTTTACGGGCCCGGGGCCAGTTCCCCTCCGCCAGGGCCAGCAGGCCCTGGGTGGTACGGCGGCGGGCCCGGCGTTCTTTGCTGCGGGCCAGCCAGCCGGCGACCGCGCCGGTACCGTGGCGCAGGCGGCGGAACAGGTTGATTGCCAGCACAGTGACCACAACCAGCAGCACCATGAGTGCAAGGCCGATCCAGAAATTGGTTTCAACCAGGTAGTTGCCCAGACTGATACGGATATAGCCCAGGTCGTATTGCAGTCCCATGGCAAGACCGGTGCCCAGCAGCAGGGCGACCAGGATGATCAGCAGAACGCGGATCATGAGGCGTCTCCCTGTTCACTGTTGGCGCTGTTTTGCTGGCCGTTACCCTCGCTGTCGCCATTGTCCAGCCGTCCGGCCAGACGCGACTTGAGAAGTTCCAGCGAGCGGCTGATATCCGGGAGCTCCGGATCGACGTTCTTTTCTGACAGCTCATCCAGGGTCTTGGAGAGTGCGGTGATGCGGGTGTTGCTGCTGTCATACCAGTTGTCGATGGCATTGCTGGCCTTGGTGAGGGCGCGGGAGTACAGCTCCTGATGGCCCCGCAGCACCGCCAGTTCGGCCTCCTCCAGCATCAGCTGCAGATTGAGCCGGGCGTAGGCGCTCTGTTCGGGGGATAGCAGGGGTTTCACCGGCTCGTCCATTCTGCGGACCACAACAACCTGGGACAGGGTTTGCTTGACCTCGTGCCACGCTTCAGCGACGAGACCCGGTTCAGCATCGCCGTTGTCCTGGCTGCCGCTGTCGGAACCGGTGAAAAACCCGGGGGCGCGGTCATGGACAAGAGCGCTTTCGGTCAACTGGTGAATGCTGTCGATCGCCGCCTCCAGTTTCAGGTAAAGACCGGTGCGATCGACATCGGCCAGCCCCTTGAGAGCAAGAATTTCCTTGGCCAGCTGCTGGCGTACCGGGTAAACCCCGATATCGTCGGACTCGGCCAGCACTTCGTCAGCGGATTCCAGTGCTGCCAGGGCGCCACGAATGTCCTTTTCGATCATCAGGCGCTGGTTGGCGATCCGCAGCAGGTATTCGGCTTCCGCCAACAGCCAGTCGGTGCGGGTGCGGTTGCCGGCTTCCAGGAGTTCGCGGGCATTGTGATCAATCTGGCGTTGCTGGGTGGCAATGAGTTCACGTTGCTCCGACAGTTTGTCCTCCAGGGCCTGCAGCCGCTGGCTCTGTTCACTGCCGGTCTGGCCGTACATGCGGTCCAGTTGCTCGGTATCGCTTTCAAGGCTGGTAATGGATTGCTGCAGGGACTGGTAGTTGTTCCACTGTTGCCAGCTCCAGAATGCCAGGGCTATCGCCAGGGCAAGGGCCAGAAGCGTAACAATCCAGAGGGGCCACAGCCGTTGCCGTGCTTGCTGGTGTTTTTCAATCGGAGCAGGCAGTTGTGCGTTTGATTCGGTCACGGGCATCCTTACTTGTTGTTTCCGGAGCCTCCGTCCAGGCTGGCAAGTTGCTCGGCAACTGCAGCCACAATCGTGCTGTCGGCAAGGCTTCCTGGTATACACGTTCGCCGAAGGCCGGCCAGACGTGCTTGTTCGGCAATCCGCTCAACGGGGACAACCAGCAAAGTATCTTCAAGATTATGGCCGGTATTTTCACTTAGTGCGATGAGATTGTTCAATGTTTCTCCCGACAGTGTGACGATGGCCTCGGGAGCAAAGTCGTTCAACATTGCTCTCAGTGTGGCTTCATCATAGTCGGGGCAGTAGCGGCGATAAAGCGGCAGCGTGGTGACTCGCGCGCCCCGTTTCTCCAGGGTTTGCGGAATCAGTTCGCGGCCTTCCTGTCCCCGCACTACCAGAACCTTCTCATGATCCAGCGCAGCCAGCTCCGGCAACTGTAGCAAATCTTCGCTGGTATGGCCGGTTTCGGGTTGGCGCGCATTCAGCCCATGACTGGCGAGTACCGCAGCGGTGCCGGCCCCGACGCCGTACCAGTGAATACCGGCAGGAGTCTGCGGCCACCAGGTGTCCAGCCAATCCAGCAGCAGGCTGGCGGCATAGGGGCTGACGGCAATGACATGGGCGAACTCATCCAGGCCGAGGATCAGTGTGCGGGTCACGGGGTCTTCCGGAAGAGGTTCCCGATCAATCAGCGACAGTACCCGCGCGTCGGCGCCGGCATCACAAAAAACGGTGGCCAGGCGGTCGGCTTCGGGCTGTGGCCGACAGATCAGGATCCGCCGGCCCTCCAGGGGCAGCGGATCAGGTCGGAGTGTGGCCATAGATTTCAGCCAGCACCTTGTCTGCACCCAGGGCGAGCAGATCTTCCGCCAGCTCGCGGCCAAGGCGTTCACCTTCGCTGCGGGGCGCGCGGCCTTCCACCCGGAACACCTGAGTGCCGTCCACGGCGCCTACCAGGCCGCGGAGCCAGAGGGTGTCGTCGTCTTCCAGCAGGGCGTAGGCGGCGATCGGAACCTGGCAACCGCCCTGAAGGCGGCGATTCAGCGCCCGCTCTGCTTTGACGCGGTCAGAGCTGTCCCGGTGGTCCAGGGGCTCCAGCATGCTGATCAGCTCGGCATCGTCCAGCCGGCACTCGATGCCCAGTGCACCCTGACCCACGGCGGGCAGGGATACGCTGTCCGGCAGGCAGTAGCGGATACGGTCATGAAAGCCCAGGCGCTTGAGCCCGGAGCTGGCCAGCACGATGGCGTGGTAGTCGCCCGCATCCAGCTTTGCCAGACGGGTATTGACATTGCCACGTAGGGTGCGGATTTCCAGGTCCGGCCGATAGGCGCGGAGCTGGGCCTCCCGGCGCAGGCTGGCGGTTCCCACGACGGCACCCTGGGGCAGGGCATCGACGTTTTCAAAGTCGTTACTGACGAAGGCGTCGGTGGGGTCTTCGCGCTCACAGATGGCCACCAGGCCCAGTCCTTCAGGAAACTCCATAGGGACATCTTTCATGGAGTGCACGGCCAGATCCGCCTGGCCCGCCAGCATGGCTTCTTCCAGTTCCTTGACGAACAGGCCCTTGCCGCCAATCTTGGCCAGCGGGACGTCGAGGATCTTGTCGCCCTGGGTTTTAATCTTGACCAGCTCAACCTCCACGTTGTCGTGAAGGCGCTCCAGTTCGGACTTGATAAATTCCGCCTGCCATAGCGCCAGTGCGCTGCTGCGGGTTGCAATGCGAAGGGTTCGTTTTGACATGTTACTCGTTGCCGGATCTGAAAAATGGTACGCCAAGGGTACTCTTTGTGGGGGCAATTGTGGAGCCAAATGTCCCCTTCCCAGAGAGGCTGGCGGCGCTACCCGGGGCGGTGTTCATTCAGCCACTGCCGCACAGAGGCCGTATGCCTCCGGCTTACCGGCAACCGGCCGTGGTTGTCCGTCAGGTCGATGACATTCTGGCCGTCGGTGCCTCTCAGCATAGCCTGGATAAACCGCACTCCTACCAGGGTGTGGCGGTGAATCCTCAGCAGGTGCTGCGGATAGGTATTCTCCAGTTCTTTCAGCGTGTAATCCGTTACCGTCTCGCCACGGACGTGATGGATGGTGACGTATTTCTGGTCGGCCTCGCAGTACAGGATTCCGCGGATATCGATCAGCTCGGTGCCCCGGTGGGTGCGAACGGCGATCTGTTCGTCGGGCCCTGCCCCCTTTTCCGCCAGGGCCTGTAACTGTACCCGGTTTACCCGGCCTGCACGCTTGAGCCCATCTGCCAGCGCCTCCCGGCGGACCGGTTTGAGCAGATAGGCCACCGCATGCACCCCGAAAGCCTGTATGGCGTAATGGTCATAAGCCGTGCAGAAAATAATGGCCGGTGGCGCCTCCAGCGTGGCAATTCTTTCTGCTGCCTCCATGCCATCCATGCCTGGCATGCGGATGTCCAGCAACAGAATATCGGGTGCCTGCTGTGCGATTTTTGCCAGTACCTCCTCGCCATCGGCGGCCTCGCCACAGACCTCATAACCCGGCAGAGCTTCCACCAGCCTGCGAATGCGCTCCCGGGCCAGGGGTTCGTCATCGGCAATCAGTATGCTGCGCCTGTTTGCGTCGGCCATGGGTGTTTACGAACTCCTTGTTGCGAGGCTGACGTTGCCGCTGGCCTTTTGCCAGGGCAGGCGGAGAGTGACGGTATATATATCATTCTGGTGGCTGTGTTTCAGCACCGCGGGCTCGCCGAACAGGGCGTGCAGGCGCGACTGGATGTTGGCCAGAGCCATGCGGTTACCGTCATGACCGCCATGGTCCGGTGCCGGCCGCGGATTCTGTACCATCAGGTAAACGAAGGGCCCCTTGCGATAGGCCTCGATCTTGACGGTCCCGCCACTGGGGCGGGGCTGTATGCCATGGTAGATGGCGTTCTCCACCAGCGGCTGCAGTGTCAGGGGCGGAATGGCCTGCTGGTCGAGGCCGCCTTCGATTTGCCAGTCCAGCGCGAGCCGTTCTTCCAGGCGCAGCTTTTCGATGGCCAGGTAACGCCGGCACAGATCCAGTTCGTCAGCCAGTGGAATCAGCCGGTCACCGGTTCGCAGGCTGGCGCGGAAGAGTTCGGAAAGATCAAGCACGGCGTCCTCCGCACGCTCCGGATTCACCGCGATCAGGCTGGCAATGGTGTTCATGCTGTTGAACAGGAAGTGGGGGTGGATCCGAGCCTGCAGGGCCGTCAGCCTCGCCTGCATTTCCGATTCCCGTTGCTGTTGCCACTGGAACTGCAGGTAGAAGTAACGCAGTACCATCAGTGTAATCAGCAGCGCCAGTAACAGCTTCTTGGCCACCCCCTGCCATGCCTCAACACCGGGCCGGGGATGCAGCACACTGTCAGCGAACAGGCTGAAGGTCAGTACGTCCAGCAGGACGATGACAACAATGGCAGCGGTGGCGCCGGGAATGGTCAGGCCTGAAAGCCAGCGCCGCAACAGGCAGATCAGGGCGGCGCTGGTCAGTACTGTCCATTGCACGAACAGGGACAGCAGGCCGAAATAGTTCCAGTCAATCCAGTGGCTTTGGGCCTGAACGACGGAAAGCACCAGCACTATCAGCTCGCTGGTGACTACCAGCATGAAGACAGCCCGCACCCGGCACAGGTCCGGTACGTAGAAATCGGAGTCACTCATGGCGGATAGCTGCACCGGCCGTTCCCTGTTTTGTCGTGCTGTCATTGAACCTGTTCCCAAACTTCTCTTCCCGAATCCCGTTTTCCTGGCTCAGAGAAAGGCAACTGTGCGCACTGGAATGCTATAATCCCGCGACATTCAACTTACCCATTCCCGCAGAATGATGCCGGGCTGTCAGCAGGAAAGATAGACCATGACGGATCAGAGCAAGAGCGCCGAGAAACCCTGGGGCGGTCGTTTTACCGAACCCACCGATGCCTTCGTTGAACGTTTCACCGCGTCCGTAGGCTTTGACCAGCGCCTGTACCATCACGATATTACCGGTTCCATTGCCCACGCCACCATGCTCGCGGAGGTGGGTGTGCTGACCACTGAAGAGCGTGACACCATCATTGAAGGCCTCAAAGCCGTCAAGGCAGACATTGAAGCGGGCACGTTTGAATGGTCTGTCAGCCTGGAAGATGTGCACATGAACATCGAGGCGCGGCTGACCGACCGCATCGGAATCACTGGCAAGAAACTGCATACCGGTCGCAGCCGTAATGACCAGGTTGCGACGGATATCCGCCTGTACCTGCGTGATGAAATTGACGTGATTGCCGAAGAGCTCCGGCGTCTGCAGGCGGGTCTGCTGGATCTGGCTGAGCGCGAGGCGGAGACCATCATGCCGGGCTTCACCCATCTGCAAACGGCCCAGCCAGTCACCTTTGGCCATCACCTGCTGGCCTGGTACGAAATGCTGGTGCGGGATGCCGAGCGCCTGCAGGACTGCCGTAAACGGGTAAACGTGATGCCTCTGGGTGCGGCCGCACTGGCCGGGACTACCTATCCGATTGATCGCAACATTACGGCAAAGCTGCTGGGCTTCGACCGGCCCAGCGAGAATTCCCTGGACTCCGTCAGCGACCGGGATTTTGCTATCGAGTTCTGCAGCTTCGCTGCCCTGCTGATGACTCACCTGTCGCGGTTCAGCGAGGAGCTGGTGCTGTGGACCTCCGCCCAGTTCGATTTCATCGACCTGCCGGACCGGTTCTGTACCGGCTCATCCATCATGCCCCAGAAAAAAAACCCGGATGTACCGGAACTGGTGCGTGGCAAGACCGGCCGGGTGAACGGCCACCTGATCAGCCTGCTGACCCTGATGAAGAGCCAGCCGCTGGCCTATAACAAGGACAACCAGGAAGACAAGGAGCCCTTGTTTGACACCGTGGACACAGTCAAGGGTTGCCTCAAGGCGTACGCCGACATGATTCCGGCAATTGAAGCCAGGGCCGACAACATGCGGGTGGCAGCAAAGCGGGGCTTCTCGACTGCGACCGATCTGGCAGACTACCTGGTCAAGAAGGGCGTGGCTTTCCGAGACGCCCACGAGATTGTGGGCAAGGCAGTGGCTTTTGGTGTAGCCGAAGGCCGCGATCTGTCGGACATGACCACGATCGAGCTGAAGCGTTTCTCTGATGTTATCGGTGAGGATGTGTTCGATGTGCTGACGCTTGAAGGTTCCGTGCAGGCACGGGATCATCTTGGTGGCACGGCGCCGGCTCAGGTGCGTGCCGCCGTGGCGCGAGCAAGGAAAGCGCACGCGCTGTGACGTTCTCCTCCGCTCCCATTGCCCTCGACTTCGACGAGGGCATAGACCGGAAAACGCTACGCCGCCTGCGGGACCGGTTCATGGCGGTAAACCAGCAGCGGTGGGAGCGCGCCCGGTCAGCGCTGACCTATCGCCAGCAGGCGGTGCTGGAAGTGTTGCCGCTGGTGTTCCATCTCAACCACCCATCACTTCCGGGCTACCTCGACAGTGACTGCCCCTACGGGCTGAGTCATTACCGGCCCACGGAATCTACCCTGAATGCGGCCACGCGACTGGCCCGAAGCTTCTCACTCAAGGACGAGGGCCGGCGGATGCCAGACCTGGAAGCTCTTTTCCTGATGGGCAGCCCGGGCACCCTGGGCCACTCTGTGGCAAGCGACCTGGATGTCTGGTTATGCCACCGCCCGGATCTGACGGAGCGAGGGGTGCACTGCCTCGAGCGCAAGGCGGACAACCTTGCTGCCTGGGCATCGACCCTGGGGGTGGAGCTGCATGTGTTTGTTTTTTCAGCCGCCGACTGGCGTGACGGACGCCAGCGCGCGGAAGTGACGGGCGAGAACTGCGGCAGTGCCCAGCACTTTCTTCTTCTGGACGAATTTTATCGCACCAGCATACATCTGGGCGGTTGCTATCCGCTGTGGTGGCTGGTTCCTGTGGAAGACGAGGAGCGTTATCAGGAGCGCGCCCGTCAGCTGATCGAGTGCCGTTTCATCCGTGGCGATGAGTACATTGATTTCGGGCCGGCGCAGTCGATACCACAGGAAGAGTTCCTCGGTGCTGGCGTCTGGCAGTTGTACAAGGGCATTGATGCGCCCTGGAAGTCCATCCTCAAATTGCTGCTGATCGAGTGCTATGCCCGCGCTGGCAGTCAGCCGTTGTTGTCCCGGGTATTCAAGGCCAAGGTCTACGCCGGAGAAACCGATCCTGACCGCCTTGATCCCTACGTTCTGCTTTATGAACGCCTGGAACAGTGGCTGCAGGCGGAGGAGGCCCCCGAGCGGTTGGCGCTGGTACGCCAGAGCCTCTACCTGAAAGCCGGCCTGCCGCTGACCCGATCTGCCCAGCTGGTCTCCAACTGGCGAACCAACCTGTTGCAGGCGCTGGTTGCCGACTGGGGCTGGTCGGCCGCGGAACTTGAAAACCTGGATAACCGGATTCGCTGGCGTGCCGAGGATGTGGTCACCTTGCGCAGGGCGGTGGTGGCAGAGCTGACTCACAGCTACCGCCTGCTATCGCGACTGGCACGGGACCATGGCACCCGTGCTGCCATCAGCAGCAATGACATGAACCTTCTGGGGCGTAAACTTTACGCGGCTTTCCAGCGCAAGGCGGGCAAGGTTGAACAGATCAACCCCGGGCTGGCGCCTTCCCTGGCGGAAGAGAACCTGGCGTTTCATCACCAGTCGGAGCAGGGCGGAACCTCAGGCCAGGAGGGCTGGCTTCTGTACCGCGATCTTGAGGACCCATCAGATGCATTCTGGCAGCCGGTGATTCGCCGCTCCGGAAACCTGACCGAGTTGATGGTCTGGTGCTACTGCAACGCCCTGCTGAGCCGCTCGACCCGTCTCAATGTGCGGGCTGGCACCAGCACGGCATCGGTAGCGGAATTGCGGGAAATACTGGATGCCCTGGGTGCGTTCCTGCCTTCCCCCGTGGAGCCGGCCAACCGCGAGGAGCTGTCGCGGGGAGTGTATCCGTTACGTAATCTGCTGTTGGTGAATGTGGGGCTGGACCCGCAGGCCCGTCTGACCGAGCGGGGGCTACACAGGCTCAGTGCCCGTCATGATTCCCTGGGGTTCAGCGGTGGCCGGGAAAACCTGGTCAATACCATTGACCAGGTTACTTTCAACAGCTGGCACGAGGTCAGCCTGCAGCACTATGCCGCCGGTGACACCCTTATCCAGTGCCTTAAAAATGTGCTGGCATCAGTGGCGGGGGCGCCTCAGCGGGTGCCGGAGATCATGGTTCACAGTCACCATAAGGGGCACGGTGGCGCCATAGCCCGCCGGGTCGGGGAGCTTTTTGCGGACGTTACCCGCCACTTCTTTGCCGGTGGTAAGGGGCCACACCCTCTGCGTTATGTCATTGAGATGGACCGGCGATTCTTTGTGCTGCGTTTCAATGGGGCTGAGCCCGGGTTTGTTGCCCTGAACAGCACCGAGGGCTTGATGGAATACCTGGCCAAGCCCCAGGAGTCCTATGTTCCGGTGGTGTTTGATCGCCATGCGATGTTGGACGACCTGCCGTTGCGAACAGTCTGCCATGCCAGTGAATCCGGCAATATCCAGGTGTTCTATCGGGTAAGCGGTGACAGGGCCCGGGTATGGGTGGTGGATGAGCTGGGTTCGGTATTTTCCTGGCAGCAGGGTTACGTCAATCGCCACTATCTGTTGGTGCCGCTACTGCGATTCCTGGAGAACCTGACCGAGCGGCGGCAATTAAGGCAGCTCGATACCGTGGCGGAGATCGGCGGTACCCAGTGCTATGAAATGGCGCTCCGGGACGGCCAGTGGCATGCCGAGCGGCGCCCCGATGCCGACAGCACTATGCCGCTGCCAGGGCTTGAGGTGCAGGCCATTGGCATCCAGGAAGGGGATTCGCGGGTCCGTTTCGATATTTTCTGTGGTGATCAGGAATTCACGGTACAGGAATATGGCAACCAGCTGATTCCGGCGGTCGCCCACTATATCCGGTCCCTGCGTCACAGCCGGGAACGCTATCCGGTGTATCTGACCGATATTCACCTGCCTCATGACCTAGATCCCCAGGTCTATCAGCAGGATATTCAGACCATTCAATACCTCTATTACCGTTCAGAACTGGAAAATGCCCTGAACCAGCACCTTTAACGACCCGAATCAGTACCTGTGGCATCTCGCCGGGCATGGCCCCACTCAGGTATACTCCGCACATACAGAAATCAGGGGCAGTTACCCATGAAACCAGGACAGACAGTCATGTTCCTGCTGGTGATGGCCGGGTTTATTGCTGGCTGTGGTCAGAAAGGCCCATTGTATCGGGAAGCACCCTCCGACAATGACACGGCTGCTGAACAGGCCAGCGCCAGCGACCAGGGCCGGGATGATGACGCCGGTGACCGCTAGGTCAGGCCGCCCCGCCAACAGACTCAGGATACCCATGGATCACTTTAACTACCGAAACGGCGAGCTATACGCCGAAGACGTACCGGTGGCATCGATTGCAGAGCGGTTCGGCACGCCCGCTTATGTGTATTCCCGGGCCACTCTGGAGCGTCATTATCATGCCTATGATGATGCCCTGGCCGGCCGCCCCCATCTGGTCTGCTATGCAGTCAAGGCCAATAGCAACGTTGCCGTGCTGAACGTGCTGGCACGCCTTGGTGCCGGTTTTGACATTGTCTCCGCCGGCGAGCTTGAACGGGTGATCCGTGCTGGCGGCGATCCCGCAAAAACCGTTTTCTCCGGGGTCGGTAAACAGCGCTGGGAAATGCGCCGGGCGCTGGAAGCCGGTGTTCGCTGTTTTAACGTGGAATCCGACACCGAGCTGGACCGGCTCAACGAGGTGGCCGGAGAACTTGGTGTCAAGGCACCGGTTTCACTGCGCGTGAACCCGGATGTGGATGCGGGTACCCATCCGTACATCTCCACCGGGCTGAAAGAGAACAAGTTCGGCATCGACATTGCCGAAGCCCCGGCAGTCTATGAGCGTGCCGCTGCCATGCCCAACCTTGCGGTTAAAGGTGTCGATTGCCATATCGGCTCCCAGCTGACGTCGGTAACGCCCTTCCTGGATGCCCTGGATCGGGTGCTGGTGCTGATTGATACCCTGGCGCAAAAGAATATTGTCATTCACCACCTGGACATGGGTGGCGGCCTGGGCGTGACCTATGACCGGGAGCAGCCACCGCAACCGTCGGACTATGTGACGGCGCTGGCGGAACGTCTGGGCGACCGGAGGCTGGAACTGATCATGGAGCCGGGTCGATCGATTGCGGCTAATGCCGGTATCCTGTTGACAAGGGTGGAGTTTCTGAAGTGCACGGAACATCGCAATTTCGCCATTATTGATGCAGCGATGAATGACCTGATCCGTCCGGCCCTTTACAGCGCCTGGCAGTCGATCATACCGGTAACGCCACGCACGGATGGTGAGGAAAAAGCCTGGGACCTGGTCGGCCCGGTGTGTGAAACGGGTGATTTTCTGGGCAAGGATCGCAAAATGCGACTTCAGGCCGGGGATTTGCTGGCGGTCCGCTCCGCTGGCGCCTATGGTTTTGTCATGAGCTCCAACTACAACACCCGCAATCGCCCGCCGGAGCTGATGGTTGATGGCAGTCAGGTGCACGTGGTGCGCCGCCGGGAAACCCTGGAAGAGCAGCTCGGCCCCGAAAGCTGTTTGCCGGAATGAGTGAGGATGATGGTATGAATCAGCCTCGCCGCGGGCAGGGTCCCATGCTGAATTTCACCAAGATGCATGGTCTGGGGAACGATTTCATGGTGGTGGATGCCATCAGCCAGCCGTTTCGCCTGCGCCCGGAGATGATTCGAGAGCTTGCCGACAGGCACTTTGGTATTGGCTTCGATCAGCTGCTGGTGGTAGAGCCTCCGGGGCTACCGGACGTGGATTTCCGTTACCGGATCTTCAACAGCGACGGCTCGGAAGTGGAACAGTGCGGTAATGGCGCCCGCTGTTTTGCCCGTTTTGTCCGGGACCAGCGCCTGACCAACAAGAAGGTCATCCGGGTGCAGACCGCCAAGGGCGTGATCGAGCTCAGGGTTGGCCGCGCCGGGATGGTGACGGTAGACATGGGTGTGCCCGAGCTTAATCCCCCGGCCATTCCTTTTGCCGCCGATCAGCGCAAGGACATCTACACGGTAGAGGTGGGTGGCGAAACCGTAGAGCTCAGCGCGATATCCCTTGGCAATCCTCACGGGGTGCTGGTCGTGGAAAATGTGGACACCGCACCGGTAGGTGAGCTTGGTCCCCGTCTGGAGAATCACCCGCGGTTCCCGGCCCGGGCGAATATCGGGTTTTTGCAGATTGTTGATCGCACTCACGCGCGCCTGAGAGTGTTCGAGCGGGGCTCCGGCGAGACCATGGCCTGCGGCAGCGGCGCCTGTGCAGCCGTTGTCGCGGGCTGTCTGCGCGGATTGCTGGACAGCCGCGTGGATGTAGAACTCACGGGTGGGCACCTGGTCATCGAATGGCAGGGTGAAGGGTCCCCTGTTATGATGGAAGGCCCTACAGCCAGTGTCTTTGAAGGTCAGCTACGCCTGCCGGGAGACCCGTCCCCGCGGCGTCGCAGAGGTGCGCGGCAGGGTGATACCAGGCCGGGACAACAGCGGCAGCAGAATCGCCAACGCCAAACAGTTACATCAAAGCCCTGACTATCAGGAGAGCAGCATGACCGACCAAACGGCCCATCAGAAGGCCGGAGAGCTCACCCCGGACGCCGTTGCAGACTATCTGCGTGACAATCCCGACTTCTTTGTTGAACAGGATGAACTCCTGCGCAGCCTGACGCTGCCCCACGACAGCGGCCGTGCGATATCGCTGGTGGAACGTCAGGTACACCTGTTTCGTGAACAGCGGGACACGCTTCGCCGTGAGCTGGTTGAGCTGGTCTCCATTGCCCGTCATAACGACCGTCTGTTCGAGAAAAGCAAGCGGCTGTTGATGCAGGTAATTGAAGCTCGCAACCTGAATGACATGGCGGCGGCTATCGACGACAGCATTCGTGGCGACTTCGGGCTGGATGCGGCGTCGATCATTCTGTTCACCGATTCCGAGTTGCCGACGGCGGCCCAGGGCGCCCTGCATGTGGTCGCCCCGGAGGTAGCCAAGGCGCGCCTTGGCGGCCTGCTGGAAGGTGATCGCGCGGTGTGTGGCCAGTTTCGTGAAAGCGAGCGCAGTTTCCTGTTCCCTGACCGGGAAGAGCCCATTGCGTCGGTGGCTCTGGTGCCGTTACGGCATGATGAACTGGTTGGCGTTTTTGCGGTTGGCAGCTGTGAAATCGGGTATTTCGACCAGAGTATGGGTTCACTGTTCCTGACGTACATCAGCGATACCCTCAGCCGGCTGTTGCCCCCCATCCTGCAGCGACATGCGGCAGCGGTGCCGGTGACCGACGTGGTGGCGGAGTCACGCTGAGCATGACGCGGGCCGCTGCTGAAACAGGCCTGGCTGGCGCGCTCGCGGAGCCACTGGATGGATTTCTGCGCTACCTGGCCTCGGAAAAGCGTCACTCGCCCCGTACCTGCAGCAGTTACCGCGACGATCTCAAGCGTTTCCTGCTCTGGGTTGAACAGCAGCCAGCGCCTGACTGGCGGGCTGTCACCGGCCACGATCTGCGGCGCTATGTGGCTCTGCAGAGCCGGGAAGGACTCGGTGGGCGCAGTATTGCCCGGCATCTGTCTGCGATACGGCGCTTCTACGAGTACCTGTTGCGCGAACACCTTGCCACTGACAACCCGGCCCTGGATATCCGCGCGCCCAGGGCTGGCAGGCGGCTGCCGAGGGTGGCGGATGTTGACCAGCTTAACCATCTGCTTGATGCCACGCCGGACGATCCACTGGAAATACGCGACCTGAGCATGTTTGAACTGATGTATTCGTCGGGCCTGCGGTTGTCGGAACTGGCCGGCCTGGATCTGCATTCGGTTGACCAGCGTGGCGGAGAGGTTCGGGTACTTGGCAAGGGTAGCAAGGAGCGGATCCTGCCGGTCGGGCGCAGGGCCCTTGAGGCGCTTGCCCGTTGGCTTGAGGTTCGCAGCGCCATCGCGCCCGAGGCGGAGCGGGCTCTCTACGTGAGCCGCCGCGGAGACAGGCTCAGCACCCGCAGTATCCAGTCGCGGCTCAGCCGGTGGGGGCTGGCCAAAGGTGCCGATCAACGCTTGCATCCCCACCTTTTGCGGCACTCTTTTGCCAGTCACATGCTGGAATCCAGCGGTGACTTGCGGGCAGTGCAGGAATTGCTGGGCCATGCGGACATAGCGACGACCCAGATCTATACCCATCTCGATTTCCAGCACCTGGCAAAGGTTTACGACCAGAGTCATCCCCGTGCCCGTCGTGGCCAGAAGAACATCAGGGAGCGCTGAATGTCACCGGACTCATCCTGGAAGGACAAGTATCTGAAGGCGCTGGAGTCGTCGGAGGATCTTGAGTCCCGCTGGAATAGTCAGAGGAATCTGCTCCAGCGCATGCTGGTCCGCACAAGCCTGGCTTCGGAGGGGCAGGACCCGGAACTGGACGGTTTGCTCTCCCAGCTTCGCGGCGAGTTGCGCAAGGGATCGCCGGATTCCGCAACCTGGCAGAAACTGCAGGATCGGATTGATCGCCGGGTGTCGGCTCTTGATGAACAGAAAGCCGAATCTGGTCGCCGGCTCAAGGCAACCCTTGAGCAACTGCTCTCCGCCCTGCGCTCCCATTCCCTGTTAGCCGGCGGTAAGGATCGCCTCCGGGATCTGGAAAAGCGGCTTCGCGAACCGGAAACGCTGCAATCGCATTTTACCGACTGGCTTGCCGATTTCGCGGGAGTGCTGGAGGACGCATTTGCCCAGACCGGCGGTCAGGGTGCCAGGCCCGGCGTGTTCAACAGGCTGTTCGGTTCCCGGGAACCTCGGCCCCCTGCCGCCGAAATGGCGGCCGCTGGTGAAGCCGTCCAGGAAGACCCGCTACCGGACGAAGGGAGTGTTGAAGAAACCAGTCAGCGCCTGAGCATTGCCCGGCGGGTTGGCGAGCTGCTGGGGCACATGCTGGGACAGGTGGCTCTGGAGCCGGCGTCCGAGGCCAGAGCCAGGCGGCTGCAGGAGTCGCTCCTGAACAGTGATGACTGGGACGAATTGCGTGATGGTCTGAATGGTGTCGCGGAACTGGTGATTGCGGCCGTTACCCGGAGTCAGCGCGAGTTTGAGGCATTCCTCCGGCGCCTGGATGAGCGGCTGGAGTCATTGCGCCAGTGCTTTTCCGAGCAGGCTGCAGCCCAGGCCGGTCGCCGCAATGCTTCTGAGGCGCTGGATCGTGAAATCCGGGATGAGCTGCAAACCTTCGGAGAACAGGTCAAGTCCAGTGCCGATTTTGATCAGCTCAAGGCCTCGGTAGGACAGCACCTGGAGTCAATCAGCGGCGCTGTGGAGCGTTTTCGCACCCAGGAGTCCGAGCGTGAAAGGAATCTGTCGCAACAATTGCAGCTGATGCATGAAAAACTGGCGGCGGTTGAGGCGCATTCGGAGCTTGTGGGGGAAGAACTTGCAGCGGAGCGCCAGAAGGCACTGAGGGACGTTCTTACCCAGTTGCCCAATCGGGAAGCCTGGCAGGAACGCCTTGCGTTCGAATACCAGCGCTGGCAGCGCTACCGTCATCCGCTGACGGTTGGTGTGCTCGATATTGATTTGTTCAAGCGGGTCAACGACTCTTATGGTCACAAAGCCGGAGACCGGGTGTTGCAACTGGTGGCCAAGGCCCTGAGTGAGCGCCTCAGAACAACCGATTTTATTGCCCGTTTCGGTGGGGAAGAATTCGTTATTCTGCTGCCGGAGACGCCGCCGGAGGTCGCCAAGTCAGTGCTCGACGGCATGCGGGAGCATATTGCCTCCCTGCCGTTCCATTTCCGGGGTGAGCCCGTATCCGTGACATTCTCTGCAGGGCTCGCGGAATTTGTGAGTGGCGACGACGAGGACGAGGTTTTTGATCGCGCAGACAAGGCCCTCTACCTGGCCAAGGATTCGGGGCGCGACAGGGTGATCATCAGCGGGTCCGAGCCCGCTGACGGCTGAATCAGTGCCGCATCAATGCGTCCAGTTCGTCGATGATTTCTGCCCAGTCGGAGTCATCTTCCAGACCTTCCTCCAGGAAGTGGGACTGGCTCTCGGACCAGAAGGGTGCATCCTGAAGGGCGATCTCTGAGGGAAGGGGTGAGTGTTTCGCAATGAAGTCCTCGATGCTCTGTTTGTCAGAAGGCATGCCGAGCTGCTCAAACAGGGCGCTGAAGGTGTGCTTGCTGGTGTCCATGGTGATGGTTCTCCCCGGGGTGATTCCCGTTTTGTCGAAAATGCAGGTCTGCTTACAATAATGCGGGTAACCCGCTGAATGCAATCAGAAGAATTTACGGGTATGGTTCCATGAACTGTAGCCAAACCGGTGAGGATATCCAGTGAGGGTTGCCTTTTGTTGTCTGCTGCTGGCCAGCTGCCTTGTGGTTTCCGGCATGTCCGCGGCAGAGCCTCCCCAGCCATCGCCATCGCCGGTTCTTGGCAGCGAGGATCTGCAGTGGCTACAAAGCCGAGACGCCTTCCGCATAGGTCTCCGCGGCGGACAGGTTCCCCTGGCATTCGATACCGGGGAAGGAGAACTCGCCGGCATATTCGTGGACTATCTGGATCGCCTATCAGACAAACTGGACGTGCCGGTTGACGTGGTTTCAGCCAGCCCGGAGGAGCTGGATGAGAGGCTCAGGGAGGGCGGGCTGGATGCCAGGCTGACCACGCGCCTGGTGCGGCAGCCGGCGCCGCCGGATGTTGCCCTGTCGTCGCCATTGATGAGCCTGACTTACGGCATTTTCGTCAATTCCGGTGACGCAGGCATTCGCAAGCTGTCGGACCTTGAGGGCGCTCGAATTGCCCTGGTTACCAACGATCCCAGCCAGCTCTCCCTGCTCGATTCCGTCGATAACTTCGTTCCGGTACCCGTGGCAAGCGTCAGTGAGGCGGTCAGCATGCTTCTGTCCGGCCAGGCCGATGCCTTCCTGGGACCGGTGCCGGTGGTTTCCGATTACCTCCAGTCCGCCATGGTAAACGGCGTGGGTATGGCGATGCTGCTGAACAATCACTCAGTGGATGTGGTGCTTGAAATCAAAGCGGGGGAAGACCGGACCTACAGGGTTCTCAACCAGGCGGTACTGGCAATCAGCCATAATGAGCATCGGGCCATACGACAATCCTGGCTGCAGACGGAGTTGCCAGAACAGGACCCTTCCGCGATTTCCCTGACCGCCGGTGAAAGTGAGTATCTCAAGCGCAATTCCGATCTGGAAGTGGCCTTCCGGCCGGACTGGCCGCCGTTTGAGTTTGCCCAGGACGGCCAGCCCACGGGGCTGGTGCCGGATCTGGTCAGCCGCCTGGAGGAACAGCTCAACATCCGCTTCAGCCGCAAGGTCATGTCTGACAGTGCCGACGCCGAAGCTGTATTACGCAGCGGTGAAGTGGATATCCTGCCGGCACTGTCGCGGACTCCCAGGTCACAGGACGAATTCCTGTTCAGCAGGTCTTACCTGACGGTTCCTATCGCCCTGGCGATTCGCGACGATGGCCGCTTTATCGGTGAGTTGCGGGAGCTGAGAGATGAACGGGTAGGTGTGGTGAGCCGGCAGGCCGGACACGATTACCTGTTGATCAGCCACCCCGACCTTGACCTTTACCCGGTGGCGTCGATTGAAGAGGGCTTGCTGGCATTGTCCAACGGGGATCTGGACGTGATGGTGACTCACATACCCGGGGTGAGTTACACCGTGGCCCGTTTGGGGCTGTCCAACCTCAGAATTACCAGCATTACGCCCTATCAGTATGAATTGAGGTTTGCCGTCAACACCGATCAGCCAGAGCTTCAGCGCATCCTGAACAAGGCCCTGGGCAGCCTCGATGTTTCTGAAACCGAGTCGATCTACAACCGCTGGATTCATCTGGATATCGAGCAGGAGGCAGACTATACGGTTGTCCGTCGCATTGTGCTCATTGCCATTATGGTGGTGCTGATTTTCCTGTACTGGAACCGCAAGCTGTCGAGGGAGGTGGATGAACGGATCCGGTCGGAGAACGCTCTGCGCAGAAGCGAGGACGAACTGCGGGCAGCAAAGCTGGAGGCCGAACGCCTGGCCCGTGAAGCCGAAGCGGCGAGTCTCACGAAAAGCGAGTTCCTGGCCAATATGTCGCACGAAATCCGCACTCCGATGAACGCGGTTATCGGCTACAGTGATCTGCTCAGCAACACCGTGAAGGACCCGCAGCAGCGGAATTACCTGGACGCCATCCGTGCGGGAAGTCGCAGCCTGTTGATGCTGATCAACGATATCCTCGACCTGTCCCGTATCGAGGCAGGCAAGATGCGACTGGATTATTCGGCGGTTTCCGTGCGTCGCCTGCTGAGTGACGTAAGGCACATCTTTGATCTGCGGGCGACCGAGCAGGGCATTTCCCTGGAGGTCAGTGTTGATTCCAAAATGCCGGCGGCCATGATGCTGGATGAAACACGATTGCGCCAGGTGCTGTTCAATCTTGTGGGCAACGCCATCAAGTTTACCCACGACGGTGGTGTGACCGTTCGCGCCACTGCCACGCCGAGAAAATCCTCCCGCGGAGAGTCCGCAGATGACGGCGAGGGTGACAGGCGCAGATGGTATCGGCTGGTGGTAACGGTTGCGGATACCGGGATTGGCATACCCCCGGAGCAACAGGAGCAGATCTTTGACGCCTTCGAACAGCAGGAAGGGCAGAATAGCCGGCGTTACGGCGGCACCGGCCTGGGTCTTGCCATCAGCCGCAAGCTGGTAAGAATGATGGGAGGTGAGCTGAAGGTTGAAAGTGAGCCTGGCGCAGGGTCCACCTTTACCGTCAGCCTGCCGCGGGTGGAAGTAACAGAGGAGCAGGCTGAAGACGAGGGAGCGCCGGAGGAATCGGAGCGTCTGCTGGCCCAGACCCTAAGCATGCAGGAGCGTGGCTGGTTGCGGGAGCAACTGGCCCGGGACTTTGGCAACGAATGGGAAATCGTGCGGGAAAGTGGCGATCCGGAGCAGATGAGAGACTTTGCAATGCGCCTGCTGGAGTGGAGCAAGCGGTTCCGGTCGGCTTCGGTCACCCGCTACGGCGAGAAGTTGCTCGCAGACGTCGAGGCGTTCAATCTGGACTCGGTAAACAGTGCGCTGGATGCGTTTCCACGCCTGCTTGGCCGGGATCAGTAGGCGGGTTTCAGAGGCAGTCGAACTGGGACTGCCGGTCAAAGGCAACGGCGACCATGTCATAGCCGGAATCGGACAGGGACTGAATCAGTTCCCTGTCTTTCAGGAGAGCCATGCAGACCTTGTGGACGCTGGCCTGTAACTGGTCCCGGACCGGGTCGGACCTGAAGCGGAAGTCTACCACCAGGTACTTGCGTTCAATAGGGGACGTGGCAGGGATATCTTCCCGCTCAACGCTTTCGTAGCCGATGTAGGTGGCTTGCTGATCCGGAAAGATCCCGCTCAAAAGAAGGTCCAGGTTGCCTGCGGTCACGGGCTGTGAGGCTATTGCCAGTAACAGGGCAAAGGCACCGGTGATGCTTCTGATGGGCATGGAGTCACTCCTGTGATGGGCGTCCGCAGTGGTTCGTAATGATATGTAACATCTGGTTACGGATCATTATCGCAGACTCCTGGCTGTTTTGCGTGGTTGATGCACATATTTTTCAATTGTTTGCAGTTGCCATCGAAGCCGGCCCATAGTCCCGAGTTTCCGGAGCCTGGCAGGATCAACTATGATGATAAAAATCAGCGACAGGTAGAGGCAGGATCATGTTCCAGCTCGTTTTCAAGGGTGAGTGCACGCCGGGGACAGACCCGGCCGCCGCCCGCAATAACGCAAAAAATCTGTTCAAGGCCTCGCCAGAACAGGTCGGCCGCATGTTCAGTGGTCAGCCGGTGGTTATCCGCAACAAGCTGGAGGAGGTGCAGGCGGAAAAATACCGGGCAGTGTTGCAAAAGCACGGCATGGTGGCCTATGTGCAGCCCATGGAGGGCGCGAAACCGTCGACTGCCCGCCAGGCGCCAACCGGCGAGTCACGAGCGCAGACGCAACCCGCGCCAGAATCAGGCCTTGGGGAACGGGAGGCGGCATCCGCCAAGCCGGCTTCGTCCGTTGCCGTAGAGCCGGGGGATCGCTTGCCTGTCGCTGGCGACAAAGTGGACACGATACTGTCCGGATCCGGACTGACGCTGGATCCGGTCGGGGTAACCCTTGAGCAACACAGGGAGGCTCCGGCTCCCATGTTCCAGCATCTCGACGACTGGACACTGGCGCCAGCGGGCAGCGAACTGGGCGTCAAGCGAGACCTGCCGCCCCCAATGGTCCCGGACGTCTCTCACCTGTCGCTGGCAGATGAAGACCGCAGGGAGGAGCAATAAAATCCAGAGGGATGCGGCGGTGGCTTTCATTCTTCTGCCTGGCCGCCGCATTTCAGAGCAGAGGGGCGGCCAACCGGATCGTTCTGCAAGCCAGGCGAAAAATAATTGAGCGTTCCCGGTAATCGCGCTCCGTCATCAGGCGGCAGCTGGCAAGATCCTCCTCCAGCATGTGTTCTACACCCTCAACAAAGTCACCGGCGGTGCTGATGGCGGTGATTTCGAAGTTCAGGCGCATCGAACGGTTATCCAGGTTGGCGGTTCCCACGGCAGCGTAGCGATGATCCACCAGCACCATCTTCTGATGCATGAAGCCAGGCTGGTACCGGTAGATGCCGATGCCGGCGCGGCTGGCCTGCACCAGGTACGAATAGGCTGCAAGCCTGATCAGCTGGCTGTCGGATTTTTCCGGAATGATAACGCGTACATCCACACCCCGAAGGGATGCCAGTTGCAGGGCGTTCATGATCTGGAAGTCGGGCACGAAATAGGGCGAGGCAATCCAGATCCGCTCCTGGGCGTTATTGATACAGTTCAGGAAAAACAGCGTGCAGGTCTCGTAGGTATCTGCCGGGCCGGTTGGCAGGATCAGCACTTCCTGGTCGCCACGTGCCGGCGTGGCGGGCGCCCAGTTCAGGCTGGGAAATTCGCCGCTGGCCCAGTTCCAGTCTTCCAGCCAGGCCAGTTGCAGGCCGGTTACCGCCGGCCCGGTAATGCGGCAGTGGCTGTCGCGCCAGGGTTCCTCGTCCATGGCGGTGCCCAGGTACTCATCACCCAGGTTAATGCCCCCGACAAAGCCCACTTCGCCATCGCAGACCAGCAGTTTGCGGTGGTTGCGGAAGTTGACCTGCATCCGCATGCGGCGGAGGTTGCCGTCTCCGAATGACGCAATGTTGGCACCGGCCGCGGCCAGTTCCCTGAGGTATTTCCGGGGTAACCAGACGCTGCCAATGTCGTCGTACAGAAACCATACTTCCACGCCCTCGGCGAGTTTGCGTTTCAGTATCGCCTTGATGCGCTGGCCGATTTTGTCGGAGCGAACGATATAGAACTCCAGGAGGATGTAGTCTCGGGCATTCTCCATGGCGTCAAACAGAGCGTCGAAGGTGGCCTCGCCGTCCTTGAGGAGGTCGCACTGGTTGCCTCTGGTGAATGGCTGCCGGCCCAGCTTGCAAAGAACCTGAAGCTCGTCATGGAAATGCTTATGGTCTCGCTGGGTAATCGAGGCGGTCTGTTGCTCGAAACGGTTGAGCAGTTCGGTGAGCGCCGCATCGCCGGTTGGTCGCGGTTTCAGATAGCCTCCGAACCGGTTGCGACCGAACAGCAGGAACATGGGAACTGCGATGTAGGGCAGGCCGATCAGGGCCAGCACCCAGGCGAGCGCGCCCTGGGCGGTGCGGTAGGTCATCAATATCCGGTAGATGCAGGCTGCTGCTGTCAGATAGAGCAGCCCGATAGCAATGGCAAGCCAGGAGAGATCGGGCAGGGTCATTCTGGTGCTTCTCCGCTTTCATCGGATTGGTGGCGGGCCCGATACTGGGCCGGTGCCATGCCAGTCCAGCGTTTGAAAGCACGGCTGAAGGCGCTGAGCTCGGAAAAGCCCAGCAGGAAGGCAATTTCACCAAGTGCGTACTGCCCCGACGCGACGTAGCGAAGCGCCTTGTCCTGGCGAATCTCTTCCACCAGCTCCTGAAACCCCAGCCCCTCTTTTTTCAGGCGTCGATACAGGGTCTGACGGCTCATATGGCACTGCTTTGCGAGGGTGTCGGCGTCAATGCGATCCGTGGCCATCTGGCGGGATATCAGGCGCCGGATCCTGCGGCCGAAGGTGCGCCGGCCCTGAAGACGGACCAGCAGCGCGTTGACCTGTTTGAGTACGGCGGAATACACGTAGGGGTTGCGGTGGGGTATCGGATGACTCAGGTGCCGGCTGTTGAAGGCAAGGCGGGTGATGCCGGAGCCGAAATAGACGCGGCCACCCAGCAGGTGCTGGTACTCCTTACCGTAAGACGGCTCCGGATGGGCAATCTCGGCCCACTCGGCAACGATGGAGGAATCAATAAAGTGCCGGGTCCGGCACAGGGCACTCGCCAGTGTCCGGTCCATATCCTGGCGGCAATAATGCCCGGGTGAATCCGCCTGCCAGGTCAGGATGGCCTGGTCACCGGCCTGCTCAAAATTCAGTGTCACCGATTCATTGATCAGCCGCTGAAGGCGGACATATTGGGTCACCGCCTCGCCCAGGGTGTCGCAATTGAAAAACACATGGCCCACCAGTCCCATACGGTCAGGATCAATCACCTGGCCGGCATGAAGGCCGATAGCCGGGTCTCCTGTAACCCGCTCAGCATATTCCCAAAGGCGATAGTGGTTTTCAGCGGGGATTCGCAGGTCCGGGTCGCTCAGTGCAGTAAGGCGGAGTCCAGTGATTTTCTCCACCACCGGGAGATCCAGTACCCCTTGCCGGTCCAGATAGTGAATCAGTGCCAGGGTGCTGGATGCTGCAACCAGCGGCGATGTGATGGCTTCTGCCTGGGGAGCGTTCACGGTCACCTTTATCTGAGGGTTAACAGGAGTTCATCCTTGCTGATACAAAATGTCAAGTCTGTGGGACAGCCTGTCAATGGCCCGACACTGTATCAACGATATCATCAAGATATTGAGGATTCTTAGTCAAGCAAAGTGAAACCGGAGGTGTTTTCATGGATCTGGAAATTTTTGTACCCCATAACGAGCTCGAGCGGTCCAATATTGCCGCGTTGGCCGAGTATCTGAACGGCATGTACTACTGCTGATCGTTGAGTATTGCTGCCGCAGCAAGAGCAGCCTGCATGACCTGAGCCGGAGGGAACTCCGGCTTTTTTTCGTCTGCACGAACGATGTGCCCCGCCCGGTTGAGCCAGTTCCCCCTTGTGCCTGTGTCCGCCAATGGTAATGTAGTCGACGTGTTCAAATGCAGTTCTTTCGAAAACATGTATGGGTATCTTAAGAGGCGTTGTCCATGAGTGTTGAGCTTAACTACCGTATTACTGGCGATGGCCAGCCGCTGATCCTGCTTCATGGCCTGTTTGGCTCTCTCGATAATCTGGGTGGTATCAGCCGCCGGTTGCAGGATCACTGGCAGATACATGCTCTGGATCAGCGCAACCATGGCAGTTCCCCCCATACGGATACCATGGACTACCCGTCGATGGCGGAGGACGTGCTGGCTTACATGGATGCCCGCGGGCTGGACAAGGCTGCCATTCTTGGTCACTCCATGGGTGGCAAGACTGCAATGCAGTTGGCGCTGCAGGCGCCAGAGCGCGTTGATCGGATTATCGTGGCGGATATCGCGCCGGTGACCTATCACCCCCGCCATGATGTGGTCATGGAGGGGCTGGCTGCTATCGATACCGGTGTGATCCGCTCGCGCCAGGATGCCGACGAGGTTCTTGCTGACTATGTTGAAGAGCCGGGTGTCAGGCAATTCCTGCTGAAAAATCTGGTGCGGGTAACGGACGATGAACGTAACGATTACCCGGGCTCCTTCCGCTGGCGGCTGAACCTGCCGGTGATTGAGCGCTGTTATTCCCAGCTCGCCCGGGCGCCGGAGGGCGATGGGCCGTTTGAAGGACCGGTGCTGTTTATCAAGGGCGCTGATTCCGCTTACATCCAGGAGAAGCATCGCGACGATATTCGCCGGCTCTTTCCCCATGCGGACCTTCGCATCATCAATGGCACGGGGCATTGGTTGCACGCCGAGAAGCCCGACAGCTTTGCCGCCCTTTGCCGTCGATTTCTCTCCGAGTAGAAACTTTGGCGTTGCCCGGCCAATAGCGCCAGCGTGGTTGCCAGTTTAGCCACCGGCGAGTGTCTGATAAGGTTACAGAATGGCTTCTGACAGTAACGGGCATCATCTATGAAGTGGCTTCTGTGGGCTTTGCTGATCGGGTTTTTGGTGCTGGGCAGTTTTCTGCTGTCGCCGTCTCCCATCAACAGCCAGTCCTGGGATGCTCCCTCGCCGCGACCCCTGACCGGTGAGCTCGCCCCGAACCAACGCCTGAGGCTGGCGGATCTGTTGGCCAGGGGGGAAGTCTATGGCCCGGAAGATACCACCATGGATGAGGAAGGTGTGCTCTATACCGGTACCCAGGACGGATGGATTGTCCGGGTCTGGCCGGATGGCCGGGTCGAAAAATGGCTGGAGACCGGTGGCCGGCCCCTGGGTATGGTGTTTGACCGTCATGGCAACCTCATCGTGGCGGATTCCTGGAAGGGCCTGCTGTCCATCGCCCCGGACAAGTCAGTTACCCTGCTGACCCGCGAAGCCGAAGGCCTGCCCTTCCGTTTTACCGACGATGTGGATATTGCTCAGGACGGCAGGATCTATTTCACCGATGCCAGTTCCCGCTTTCGCCAGCCGGATTACCTGCTGGATCTGCTGGAGATGCGGCCCCACGGGCGGCTGCTGCGCTATGATCCGCGCACCGGCAGAACCGAGGTGCTGCTGAGCAACCTGCACTTTGCCAATGGCGTGGCGGTGTCACCGGACGGTGAGTACGTGCTCGTCAACGAAACCTGGAAGTACCGCATTCTGAAGTACTGGATCGGCGGTCGCACTCCCGGTCAGGCAGAGGTGTTCGTCGACAATCTGCCGGGATTTCCTGACAATCTTGCACACGACAGTGGCGGCCGCTACTGGGTGGCATTCCCCACTCTGAGGAACGCTCAGATCGATGCCCTGCACCGGCAGCCCTGGCTCAAGGATCTGCTGGCCAAACTTCCGGATTATTTCCTGCCAGAGCCCCGTGAATACGGGCTGGTGGTGGCGCTCGACGAGCAGGGAAAGGTGATAACCAGCCTTCACGATACCAGGGGGACCCATCTCCAGGAGATCACCTCGGTCAATCCCGACGACGGCTACCTTTACTTCGGTTCACTTCACAATGATCGCATTGGCCGGTTAGCGTTAGCGGCCATTCCGGGACTGGGAGAAGACAACGATGAGTGATGGCATACCGGTGAGCTGGGATCTTCCCGACCCCTTCACAATGATCATTGACGTGGGTGACGAGGATACCGACAGGCTGGGACATGCCAACAATGTGGTGTATGTGCGTTGGCTGGAGGACATCAGCTGGCAGCACATCGAGAGTCTGGGGATGACCTGGGAGTTGCATGAAAAAACCGGCAAGGCCATGGCGATTACCCGTACAGAGATTGATTACCTGACCGCTGCCAACGCTGGTGATCGCCTGGTACTCGCTACCTGGCTGACCGGGTTTGATGGCCGCTTTCGATCCGAGCGCCGGTTCCAGCTGGTGCGGGAGTGCGATGGCAGGACCCTGGTGCGCGCTGTGTCCACCCACGCCTGTGTCAACCTGAAAAGCCAGCGGCCCTCGCGGATGCCTGCCGAGTTCGCTGATATCCTCGGTGGCGCCATGGTACCGGCAGAGGGTGTACTCAGGTCGTGACGTTAGTACCACTGAGTGTAGTTTCTGCTAGTCTGAACAATGATTCTGTCCTGTCCCTCAAGCCGTCTGGAGAACATCATGGAAAACACCGCTGATCCGAATGCTGGCAACGCCATGCGCCAAGTCGTCTATGACCGCTTTGGCGATGCCGACGTACTGCGGATCGAGACTTCGGAAATCCCGGAGCCGGGTGCCGAGGAAGTGCTGTTCAGGGTAGCCGGTGCCGGGCTGAACCCCATTGACTGGAAAACCCGCAAGGGGCTGGGTTTCGTGGCCCGCCAGATCGAGGATCATCTGCCCTGGACGCCGGGCTTTGACGCGGCCGGCGAAGTCATATCGGTTGGTCGGGACGTAACCACGCTGGCACCCGGCGACCGGGTGATGGGCATGGTAGGCTTTCCAGCCAACGGTGGTGGCTATTCGGAGTATGTGGTTGCCCGTGCTGATGAGTTGGCCATCGTTCCGGAAGAACTGGACCTGGTAAGCGCCGGCGCTTTGCCCCTCGCGGCTTTGACCGCCTGGCAGGCACTTTTCGAAGTGGCGGAACTGGAGGCGGGCCAGAAAATTCTGATTCATGCCGGCGCCGGCGGGGTGGGCCACTTTGCAGTGCAGTTTGCCCTGGAGCGTGGCGCCCATGTGATCGCCACGGCGTCGGCAAGTAATCGCGATTTCCTGGCTGCTTTCGGTGTCCATGAGGTAATTGACTACCACACAACGGATGTCGTTGACGAATGCTATGGCCTGGATGTGGTGCTGGACCTGGTTGGCGGCGAGGCGGGCAAGCGCTCCCTGCACACCCTCAGTGAGCACGGCGTGCTGGTGACCATCCCCACGGTAACAGCGGACGAAATCATTACCGCGGCGGAGGAGCTGGGGCTACGGGCCCACGGCATGACCGTGCGTCCCGATGTCTTTCATCTTGACGAGATCGCGGAACTGATCGAGGACGGTGATGTGCGGGTTCACATCGATGAAACCTTCTCGCTGGATCAGGTCGCCGATGCGCACCGCATGCTTGAGGGCGGGCATGTCAGAGGCAAACTGGTGCTTGACTGCCGCAGGTCCTGAAAGGTTCAGGCCGGATTGGGTGCCCGTGCCTCACCGGTATCCCGTTCCTTGCGCTCCTTTCTGGCCTGGGGAGGCACCAGGCTGACCAGGGTCCAGTCTTTCTCAGGCTTGATATCACTGATGCTCTTGACCGGCCAGATGTGCTCGCGGTTATCCAGCACAAACAGCACCAGGGCCTGCCGATCGTATTTTTCCAGAAAGTCCTCGAAGGAAAACTCCTCGCTGAGCTGGGTGGTTTTCACTGAATACCCCTGGCTGGCCAGGCTGGCCAGCTTGGCATAACTGACACCGCCAAACAGTCCCCGGGTCATCTGGATTTTCTCGGCGGTCTGATGCCTCGCCCTCTGGTCCTGGTCCCCCTCGGCCAGTGTCAGCACCGAATTCTGGCCGAACCAGTCCAGGAAGTGATAAGTCGCCAGCGAGTTCATGTGCTTGTAGGGGGAGATGACCAGCAGGTTGCCAATACCGGTCAGGTCCAGATGGGTGGAGGCGTGCTCGGACACCGGATTGCCAAAATACACCTGCAGGTCTTCCATGCGCGCCTGCTTGACATTTTCCCAGTTGGTGTCCGCAAGGATCACCGGCACCTCCAGTTTTTTCAGTGCCAGACCGATTTTCCGCGCCATCGGGTTGGCGCCCAGGATGAGAAAGCCGTATGCCGCCGGCTCGTCCACTTTCAGCAGCTTGGCAAGCGGCCGGGCAGTAAGGCTCTGCAGGGTAACGGTGGCAATAATCAGCATGAATACGAGAGGTACCAGGGCGCCGGCGCTCTCATAGCCAAGCTTCTGCAGCTGGAAGGCAAACAACGCTGAAACCGCGGCGGCTACGATACCCCGGGGCGCAATCCAGCTCAGAAACAGTTTGTCCCGCCAGTTAAGGCTGGTACCAATGGCAGACAGAAAGATACTGACCGGGCGTGCCACCAGCATTAGCAGCGCCAGCACGAGCACCAGTCCCCAGCCCAGTTCGGCAATCGCTGCGAATTCGACCCGCGCTGCCAGAATGATGAACAGCGCGGAAATCAGCAGCACACTCAGGGATTCCTTGAATTCCAGAATGGCGTCGATGGGAACCTGTTTCATGTTGGCCATCCAGATGCCCATCACAGTGACCGTCAGCAGGCCGGACTCATGGGCCATCTCGTTTGATAGCGCGTAGACCCCGAGCATGAAAGTCAGGGTGCCGGCATTGTGCAGGTACTGGGGTAACAGGTGCTTGCGCAGGGCAATGCCATTGAGCCAGCCAGCCGCCGCACCAAGCACAAAGCCCACCGCCAGGGTTTTTCCGAAGATGTACATGGAGTGGCCGAACACGTTGCCCTGGCCCCAGGATACGATGCCTTCGAACACCAGAACCACCAACAGCGCCCCTACCGGATCAATGATGATGCCTTCCCATCGTAGGATGTTGGCGAGTTTGGCATCGGGTCTGACGGACCGAAGCAGAGGGGCGATAACCGTGGGGCCGGTGACAATGGATATGGCCCCGAACAATAGCGCGACTTCCCAGGACACGTTCAGAATATAGCGTGCGGCCAGAGTACCGATAAAACAGGTGACGATGGAGCCAACGGGAATCAGGTTGCGAACCATCTTGCCGTGACCACGGATTTCCTGATAGCGGAGGGTCAGGCTGCCCTCGAAAAGAATAATTGCCACCGCCAGGGAAATCACCGGGAACAACAGATCGCCAAACACCTCTTCCGGGTTCAGGAAGCCCAGTAATGGGCCCGCTGCAATTCCGCCGGCAAGCAGGAACAGGATGGCAGGCATACGAACCCGCCAGGCGAGCCACTGGCAGAAAAGTGAAAGCACACCAATGCAGGCGAGTAGAAAGACAGTGCTGACGGTCATAGGGGAGTCAGTTCCGTTGATTCATGGAATTAGTTCGGTTGTCCGGCGGGAGAGGGTGCGGCGGTGCCGGACTCCGCTTTGCGTGCAAGCCTGGCCAGAAGCCTGGCCGCCGCAAAAAAACCGAAGCTGGCGGTAACCGGGCTGGCGGCTCCAAATCCGGACGCGCAATCGAGGCGGACAGGCCCTTCTGTGGCCGGCTTCTGGAGACAGACCTCACCATCAGCGGCAGGATACGTGAGCTGCTCCAGGGAGTACACGGCTTCGATGCCGAAACGGCGCCTGGGGTTGCGGGAGAAACCGTACTCCCGTCGTAACAGGTTCCGAACCTTGGCGAGCAGGGGGTCCTGAGTGGTTTTGCTCAGGTCGCTGACGCGGATCTGGGTCGGATCCATCTGGCCACCGGCACCTCCGGCGCAAACCAGTGGGATTTTCTGTCGCTGGCAATGTGCGATCAATGACGCCTTGGCCTTGACGCTGTCAATAGCGTCAACCACCCCTGACATCTCCTGCGTGATCAGCTCACTGACGTTTTTGGTATTCAGGAATCCGAAATGCACACGGATGTCAGCTCCCGGGTTGATGCCGCGCAGGCGTTCTGCCATGGCGTCGGTCTTGGTGCGGCCATACTGGCCTGTCAGCGCATGAAGCTGGCGGTTGGTATTGGAAACACAGATGTCGTCCATATCAATGAGCGTCAGTGTACCGATACCGGAGCGGGCCAGGGCCTCGGCCGCCCACGAGCCGACGCCGCCCAGGCCGACAATGGCAATGTGGGCATGACGAAAGCGCTCCAGGGCCCTGCGGCCGTATAATCGCTCGATACCGCCGAAGCGGAAGTGGAAATCGTCACCCGTCATGCTTCATCTCCGCCCAAAAGTCCTGATTGTAACTCAGCCCTGCCGGCTGTCTCTAATCGTTGGATATAAAAAGGCCACGCAAGAGCGTGGCCTGTAAGCGATCAACCTGAAAGCCGGTTCAGGCAGACCAGTGGTCGTCCTCGAAAGCCATGAGAGACTCTTTGCCGCTTTCGATGTCCTGCTGCAGCCACTGGATTTCTGGCAGCAGTTTTTCAAAGTAGAAGCGGGCGGAGACCAGTTTGCCCTCCAGCAGCGGCTTGTTGCCTTCGCCGGCGTCCAATTGTGCCTGGGCAACGCCGGCCATGCGCGACCAGAGGTAAGCAATGACGGTCAGGGCCATCAGGCGCAGGTAGGGCGTCGCCGCGGCGCCTGCCTGTTCCGGGTCTTTCGGGGCATTGCTGGCGATCCACATGGTAGCCGACTCCAGGGACTTGATAGCACCCTTCAGCTCTTCCCGGTGTGGGGCTTGCGGGTTCTCCTTGAGATAACCGGTCAGTTCGGCAAACAGGGTGCGCACAAGTTGCCCGCCCTTGAGGCTGAGCTTGCGACCCACCAGATCCATCGCCTGGATGCCGTTGGTGCCCTCATAAATGCGGGCGATACGGCCATCCCGCACCAGTTGCTCCAGCGGCCAGTCGGTGGTGAAGCCGGAACCACCCAGCACCTGCAAGCCGGTGTTGGCGTTGTTGAAGCCTTCGTCGGTAAGGAAGGATTTCACCACCGGCGTGAGCAACTGAACCAGGTCGTCTGCGGACTCACGAACCGACTCGTCGCCGTGAGCCACGGACAGGTCCAGCTTATGGCCGGCAAACAGCGCGAGCGCACGCATGCCTTCATTTAACACCTTCTGGCGCATCAGCATGCGGCGGACGTCCGGATGCACAATGATCGGGTCGGCCGGGCCATCCGGGTTTTTGGGACCGCTCAAGGAACGGCTCTGCAGGCGCTCGCGAGCGAAACCGAGGCTTTCCTGATAGGCCATCTCGGCCAGACCCAGGCCCTGCATGCCGACCATCAGGCGGGCCTCGTTCATCATCGTGAACATGGCGCGCATGCCGTCGTTGGGCTCGCCCACCAGCCAGCCTTTGGCGCCTTCAAAGTTCATCACGCAGGTGGCGGAACCCTTGATGCCCATCTTGTGTTCCAGGCCGCCGCAGAAAGCAGGATTGCGCTCGCCGGAGTCCGGCAATACCTTGGGCACGACGAACAGGGAAATACCCTTGGTCGTGTTCGGCGCGCCGGGGAGCTTGGCCAGCACCAGGTGGACGATGTTGTCTACCAGATCATGTTCGCCACCGGTAATCCAGATCTTGGTACCCTCAATCGCATAAGAACCGTCGTCATTCGGCGTGGCGCGGGTGCGGATCAGTCCCAGATCAGTGCCACACTGGGGCTCGGTCAGGCACATGGTGCCGGTCCATTGGCCGGTGATCAGCTTTTCCAGGTAAGTGTCTTTCAGCTCGTCAGAACCGTGGGCATAGAGTGCGCTGATAGCGCCATGGGTCAGGCCGGGGTACATGCCCAGGGACAGGTTGGTGGAGCATACCATTTCATCCACCACAAACTTGAGGGTGTGGGGAAGGCCCTGGCCGCCGTATTGCAGCGGCGCATCCAGCGCAGTCCAGCCGCCTTCGACAAACTTGGTGTAAGCTTCACGGAATCCCTCCGGCGTAGTCACCTCGTGGGTTTCCGGATTGTACTGGCAACCCTGGCGGTCTCCGATCTGGTTGGTGGGCTGGATGACTTCCGCTGCCAGTTTGCCGGCCTCGTCGATCACCGCCGAAATCAGGTCGGGTGTGGCGTCGGCGTATTTTTCCAGTTCATGCAGTTTGTCCACGCCAAGGACATCAAACAGCAAAAAGCGAAGGTCGTTCGCGGGGGCCTGGTATTGCATGGAAAGCTCTCCTCGATGCAGCAAGTTATTGCAGCGACGCCCGCAACGGGTTGTATCTAAGACAGGCATCGCGGATGTTGTCAACGCCCCTATTCATACGCCCGTTTTAATCTCTGGTTCACTGTAAGCGTCGGTCTGATGGGGAAAATTTTCGTATCAATCCCATGGGTTCACTTAATTGACGGCCAGGCCCGTCATACGGGAGTTTTTATGAAGCAGGTGTTGATTGCGGGGATATCAGGCGCCATCGGTCATGCCATTGCCGAGCGCCTGCTGCGGCAGGATTCGGAGTTGGTGATCGTGGGGCTCTGTCGTGATCCGTCTTCTGTCAGGTTCGCCGAGGAGCAGGCAGACAGGGTTACGCTCATACCCTGGGATGCGGCAGAGGCTGGCAACGTCGACGGAGTGGCTGAAAAGCTGAAGGAAAGCCTGCCAGCAGAATCGGGGCTGGACACAGTGATCTACGCTGCGGGGATACTTCATGGTCCCGGAATGAGCCCTGAAAAACGACTGGAAGACCTGGATGCCGGAGCGTTCGCCCATGCGTTTGCGGTCAACGCCACCGGTTTTGCGATGCTGGTGCGGACCCTCGCTCCCTGGCTTCGTCACCGGCGCTTCAAGCGCATAGTGGCGGTTTCCGCCAAGGTTGGATCGATTACCGACAACGGCTTCGGGGGTTGGTATGCCTATCGCAGTTCCAAGGCAGCGCTGAACATGCTGGTGCGCAACCTGTCCATCGAGCTGCCCCGAAAATACCGCCCGCTTGCCTGTGTGGCTGTACATCCCGGCACGACGCTGTCGCCACTGAGTGAGCCGTTCACCCGATCGCTGGCTCAGCTCAAGGTTCACGAACCCGGCGATACCGCGGAGAATATCCTGCGCGTTACGGAACAGCTGACAGAAGAAAATAACGGAACCTTCCTCAGTTGGGATGGTTCCGTTATTCCGTGGTGATTGCGGGAAGCGCTGAGGCGACCTGTCGTCTCAGCGGATGAAGGGATTCAGTAATCGCGTGAAGGTGCCGGTCAGCTTTACCGGTGCGCTCAGGACCGACAGGGTGATGCAGTCTTCACAACCCACTGCCACAGGCTTGTGATCATCGTCCTGGTTGAGCACGACAAAATCCCACTGATTGAACACACCCTTCTGGTCGGCAAATGCGCCCTGAAGCACAATGGTTGTCTCATCGCCACGGTGAGTATGGGCCGGGGCTTTGCCACCTGCCGCCAGTTTCTGCAGCACGACCTGCTCACTCTGGCCGGGGAACCGCTCACTGATATCGAGCACGCTGACGTCTCCGAGCTGGCGTTTCCAGGGCAGGCTGTTGAGGTCTTCGCCCAGCAGCTTCTGCAGCGGACCCACCCGTTTGGCCCGGGTGCTGATATATTCTTCGGTCATGTTCGGCTCACTGTCGATGCGTGACAGGATGGAGTCAAACATGTCCGACGACACGCCCACTTGTGGCTGGCTTTCCATCATCACGGCACCCAGGCTGTCCAGCGTATCAACGCGGCTGCGACAGTGTGGGCACTGATCCAGATGAAGGCGAATACACAGCGCATGAGGCTCACTGAGGTTGCCCGCGCTGTATTCCATCAGGATAAGTGTATCTGGATGATGCTTAGTCATACGTTCTGGTCCTGCAAAATCACTTTCAGTTTGTTCAATGCTAGGCGAACCCGGCTCTTGACGGTGCCCAACGGGATATTAAGCTCGTCGGCTACCATCTGGTGTGACTTGCTTTCCATGTAAACCTTAGCAATAACAGTAGTCTGCTCCTCCGGAAGGTGGCTGAGAGACTCTCTCACCCGGCGCTCCGACATGAGGCGGTGCAATGACGTGACCGGCTCGTCGTCATTCTCGCCGGGAATCTGCCACAGGTCTTCAGTCTCGACCGGCATTTCAGCGCTGGTCCGCTTCATCTTGCGAAGCATGTCGATACGCTGGTTCCGGGCAATCGTGAAAATCCAGGTGGATGCGGCCGCCTTGCGCCAGTCGTACAGGCAGGACCGGCGCCAAATGGACACGAACACTTCCTGAACGAGCTCTTCGGCATGACTTGCCAGGCCGTTGGCCATGGCGTAGTACTTGATCTGCGGTCCGAAATGCTCGAACAGAGCATGATAGGCCTGGCGGTCCTGGTTCTTGCCCACTTTCTCCAGCATCTGGCTCCAGGGGTCCTTACGGCCCTCGGCCCGTGCCGGTTTCTGATCCAGTGTCATCACCGGACGCTCCTTGACTGTCGCATGATTTGAGATTGTTCTGGTCATCATTCTATGCACTCGCCCCGGTTTTGTCAGTGATGATGTATACGGGGCGGTCGAAAAGCCGGATCAGCCTGGAAGCGCTTTTTGTGGTTTTCCTCGTGTACCCGCTCATTCCTCCAGGTAGGTATAGCCCTCGAGGCCGCTGCCGAGCTCTTCCAGCAGGCTGGCCTGTTCCCCGTCCGGCAGGCCGCTGGCAGCGAACTTCTGCTGGTAGGCCCGCAGCAGGGCAGCAGGTTCAAAGTTTACGTATTGCAGTACCCTGGCCACGGTGTCGCCGTGGATCGGCTCGCTGACAGTGTGTCCACCGCCCGCATTCCGCCTCACATCAACCGAGTGGGTATCGCCGAACAGGTTGTGCATGTCGCCGAGGATTTCCTGGTAGGCGCCGGTCATGAAGAAGCCCATCAACATGGGTTCCTCCGGCACATCCTCCGGCAGAGGGAAGGTGGTTTCGATACCCTGGCCATCCACATATCGATCGATCCGCCCGTCGGAGTCACAGGTGATGTCCTGGATGACCGCGCGCCGGTTGAGAGGGCGGTTAAGCCCATTGATTGGCATGATCGGGAAAATCTGATCAATGCCCCAGACATCCGGCAGCGACTGGAACAGCGAGAAATTTACAAACAGCTTTTCCGCCAGTTTTTCATTGAGCTCGTCAATAATCTCCCGGTGCGCACGGTTGTTGGCATTCAGCTGGTCCCTGAGCATCCGGCAACAGGTGGTGTAGAGTGTTTCCGCCCTGGCGCGATCGGCCAGCGACAACAGGCCGTGGGCAAACTGGGTGTGCACATCCGCCATGGCATGGAGCACATCGTGGTAAATCTCTGCCAGGGAACGGGGTGAGCCCTGATCCTGAAGACTTTTCAGGTCGCGCCACAGATCCTGAAGCGGCGCTGGCGCACCATCGGCCGGGGCCTCTGGCTGGCGCTGGTCGGGCACTTCGCGGTCGATGACGTTGGTAACCAGGACCGAATGGTGAGCGGTCAGGGCCCGGCCGGATTCGCTGATCAGATTGGGGTGGGGAATGCCTGCCCGGTCACATTCCGACTGCAGAATGTGGACGACATTGTAGGCGTATTCATGGACGCTGTAGTTCATGGAGCAGCTGCTGCGGGAGCGGGTGCCTTCGTAGTCCACGCCCAGGCCGCCGCCGATATCCACCGTGCCTACCGGCGCTCCCATCTGGCGCAATTCGCTGTAAAAGCGGGCGCATTCCCGCAGTCCGGTCTGGATGTCGCGGATATTGGCTATCTGGGAGCCCAGGTGGAAGTGGAGCAATTGCAGGGAATCCAGGGCGCCGGCATGGCTGAGGGTCTCGACCACATCCAGAACCTGGCTCGCAGACAGGCCGAATTTTGACTTCTCGCCACCGGTATTCTGCCAGTTTCCCTTGCCAATGGTGGCCAGTCGCGCACGAACGCCAATCAGGGGCATGACACCCAGGCGGCGAGCCTGCTCCAGAATCAGCGGCAGTTCGGACTGTTTTTCCACCACGATAAACACCCGGTGCCCGAGCTTTTGGCCGATCAGTGCCAGGCGGATGTATTCACGATCCTTATAGCCGTTGCAGACAATCACTGAACCCGGCTGCTGCGACAGGGCCAGAACCGCCATCAGCTCCGGCTTGCTGCCTGCCTCCAGGCCAATCTGGTTGTCGCGGGCGGCCGGCTCTGCTCGCAGCAGCTCCTCCACCACCCGCCGCTGCTGGTTCACCTTGATGGGGTAGACCGCTGTGTAGGCGCCCTGGTAACCCTGCTCCCCGGCGACCCGGTTAAACGCACCGCAAAGTTTGTTGACGCGATCGTGGAGGATATCGGTGAAGCGGATCAGCACCGGCAATTGCACCCCGCTGCTGACCAGGGAACGGGTCAGGTCCGGCAGGTTGATGTCCTCGCCGCTGTGGCCCCGGTCCGGGCGTATCAGCGCCTCACCGCGGGCGTTCACATCGATATAGCCATCGCTCCAGTGGGCGATGTTGTACACCTTGTGGGCGGCACTGCCTGTCGGTTCATTCATGGGGCTGTCCTGTGCTGATTCCGTAGCCGGCGCAGTGCCGGCTGATGGCGCTCATTGTATGGATTCCGCCGGCCTGCTGAAAGAACCCTGCCGGAAAAACCGAGGCCTGACACGATGATAGTCCTTTAGGTGTGGCAACTCCCCACCTACAATACCTTCAACAGGATCCCCAACAGGAACAGGCTCGACACGCAAACGCGGAGACATGAAATGACGGCATTGAACGAAGGCTGGTTTACCGAGGTATTCCAGGACCAGGGAACCGCATTTTCCCTGCAGGTAAAAAAGAAGCTGCACGAAGAACAGACCCGGTTCCAGAAGCTGGAAATATGGGAAACGGAAACCTTCGGCAACCTGATGGTACTGGACGGCTGTGTGATGCTGACCAGCCGTGACAACTTCCTTTACCACGAAATGATGACCCATCCGGCCCTGTTTACCCACAGGGACCCGAAAAAAGTCGTGATCGTCGGCGGCGGTGACTGCGGCACTCTCAAGGAAGTCCTCAAGCACCCGGGCGTGGAAGAAGCCTGGCAGGTGGAAATCGACGAGCGTGTGACCCGCCTCTCGGAAAAGTACTTCCCTGAGCTGTGCGAATCCAACACCGATCCTCGCGCCAACTTCTTCTTCGGCGATGGCATCCAGTGGATACGTGACGCAGTGCCGGAAAGTCTCGATGTTATCATCATCGACAGCACCGACCCGGTCGGGCCCGCCGAAGGCCTGTTTGCGCTGGATTTCTATCGCGACTGCATGATCGCCCTGCGCGAGGGCGGCATTATTGTCCAGCAGAGTGAGTCACCGCTGCTGCATACTCATACCATCATTAAAACCATCCATAACGAACTGAAAGAGGCTGGGTTTGACCATGTGCGCACCCTGCCGTTTCCGCAGCCGGTCTATCCTACCGGCTGGTGGAGCTGCACCATGGCGGGCAAGGAAAAGCCGGTTGTGTACTTCCGCGAGGAGGACGCGGATCAGCGGCCGTTTGTGACCCGTTATTACAACGCCGACATCCATCGTGGAGCACTGGCTATGCCGCAGTTCATGGTGGATGCGTTGGAGGATGAGGTGATGTCCAGCGAGAGATAACTGACGCAAAAAAGAGGGGCGCCTCGCGGGCGCCCCTCTCTCGATCTACTGTCAGCGGGTGTTACTTGCTGCTGACAAACTCCGGATAGGCTTCCATGCCACATTCGGACAGATCCACACCCTCGTACTCTTCCTCTTCGGTAACCCGGATACCCATGACCGCCTTGAGGATGCCCCAGACAATCAGGCTGGTCACGAAGACCCAGACAAAGATGGTGAGCATGCCGATCAGCTGACCCATGAAGGTGGCGTCGGCGTCGGACAGAAGTACCGCAAAGATACCCCAGATACCAACCACACCGTGCACCGAGATGGCACCGACAGGATCATCGATACGCATCTTGTCCAGTGTGACAATCGAGAACACCACGATGATACCGCCGATCGCCCCAATGATGGTGGCCAGCAGGGGCGACGGGTCAGCAGGCTCGGCAGTGATTGCCACCAGGCCAGCCAGGGCGCCGTTCAGGGCCATGGTGAGGTCCGCTTTGCCAAACATGATGCGGGCAACGATAAGGGCGCCAATCAGACCGCCGGCCGCGGCTGCGTTGGTGTTCAGGAACACGTTGGCAACCTCGTTGGCAACACCGATGCCACCCAGCTTCAGGGTAGAGCCGCCGTTAAAGCCGAACCAGCCCATCCACAGGATGAAGGTACCGAGTGTTGCCAGCGGCAGGTTTGCGCCCGGGAAAGCATTGATCTGGCCTTTTGCGCCATACTTGCCTTTCCGGGCGCCCAGCAGAATAACACCGGCCAGGGCAGCAGAAGCGCCCGCCATGTGCACGATACCGGAACCGGCGTAATCGCTGTAGCTGAGCTCATAGAGGCCGAACACGGCATCGCCGTTCCAGGTCCAGGCGCCCTGCATCGGGTAGATGAAGCCACACATGACCACGGCGAATGCCAGGAAGGCCCAGAGCTTCATGCGCTCGGCCACGGCACCGGAGACGATGGACATGGCTGTGGCGACGAACACCACCTGGAAGAAGAAATCAGAAGCCCCGGCGTATTCGCCCATCTCCCCAAAACCGGCCTCGTTGGAAGCCGCAAGCACACCGGCGATGGCTTCGTCGTCCATTTGGGCGACGGTTGTAACACCGCTCAGGAAAAGTCCGCCACCGTACATGATGTCGTAACCGACGATGAGGTACATCGTACAGGCAACAGCAAACAGGGAGACGTTTTTGGTCAGGATTTCAGTGGTGTTCTTGGCACGCACCAGGCCGGCCTCAAGCATCGAGAAGCCAGCGGCCATCCACATGACCAGGGCACCGCAAATCAGGAAGTAGAAGGTATCCAGCGCATACTGGAGTTCAAAAATATGATTAAGATTGCTTTCCATGTGAAGCCCTCCGCACGAGGCTTTTCAAGTTATAAATTTTTTGCGTTGGCTGTCTGCTTGATCAGGCTGTGATCAGATTGCTTCTTCGCCGGTTTCCCCGGTTCGGATCCGGATAGCCTGCTCCAGTTTCGTCACGAAGATTTTGCCGTCACCAATTTTCCCGGTGTTAGCGGCCTTGGTGATGGACTCGATGACCTGGTCCAGCAGGTTGTCGCCGATAGCAACTTCAACCTTGACCTTGGGCAGGAAATCCACCACATATTCTGCGCCACGGTAGAGTTCGGTATGGCCCTTCTGGCGACCGAAGCCTTTGACTTCAGTGACCGTTACGCCTTGTACGCCAATCTCGGATAGTGCCTCACGGACATCATCCAACTTGAAAGGCTTGATGATCGCTGTCACAAGTTTCATTGCTTTCTCCTTGGTAAAGCCGTCTCAACATCTGGAACTCTCTGGCCCGCTGTTGAGGTCGGGATGCTGCCACCTCGCACACCAATTGTGCGGATTGCGTACAAGGCTTTTAGCATCGGGTGTGCCAACGCAAAAAATAACAATATAATCAATATCTTGAATATGTGCTGGTCCAAAATGGACCGTCAGGTCGCCCCATTTCAGGGCGCACCTGTCTGCAGTGAGCCATAATGATGCACAATTCGGGTGCGATCGATAAGGCCTGCTGCAACCACATTATACTGCGGACAGGGTACAGTATGGCAGGGCAGGCAATGTGTTACACTTCCAGCCGTCCTGTCGGCGCCGAAACCGGGCCGGGTTCAGGCGAATTCAAGAGCGCTCAAGCCAGCGAGGTGATTTGTGAAAGGTCCGCAGGATTTCTTTACCCAGCTCCAGGGCCAGTTTGGCCAGTTTGTTCCCGATATGGCCCGTGCGGCCCGTGAGGACTTCGAGGCCCAGGCCCGGGCAACCGTTATGACGGTTCTGTCGCGGCTGGAGCTGGTGACCCGTGAAGAGTTCGATGCCCAGCAGGCGGTGCTGATGAAAACCCGGGAGAAGGTCGAGGCCCTGGAAAAGCGCGTGGCCGAACTGGAACAGCAATTCCCGAAGAGCTGACCGGCAGGAAGCCGGCCCGGCGGTCGCGCCGCTAATGCCCATAACCATGGAAGGTTGTTATGTTTGCCGTTGTCCATACCCGCGCCAGCATTGGCGTGTCTGCTCCCTCCGTTACCGTTGAAGTGCACCTGTCCGGCGGCCTGCCGGCGCTATCCATCGTCGGGCTCCCGGAAACCGGAGTTCGTGAGAGCCGGGAGCGCGTTCGCAGCGCGCTGCTTAACGCCGGCTTCGATTTCCCGGCCCGCCGAATCACGATCAATCTGGCGCCTGCGGACCTGCCCAAGGAGGGCGGGCGGTTCGACCTGCCCATTGCCCTCGGTATTCTCGCTGCGTCCGGGCAGATTCCCGCCGAGAATCTTGCGCAGTACGAATGCCTGGGCGAGTTGTCTCTTGATGGTGCGCTGCGTCCCCTGAAGGGCATACTCCCGGCAGTATTGGCCGCCCGCATGGAAGGGCGCCAGCTGCTGATTCCCCAGGCCAATGCTGCCGAGGCGGCTCTTGCCAGCCACGACGATGTGCTGCCAGCCGGGCATTTGCTGACCGTGTGTGAGCACCTGTGTGAGCGGGCCCGGATTTCACCGGTACCGGCAATGATTCCGGACGAGAGGGTCATGCCCGGGCCGGACCTGTCCGACGTGCGCGGCCAGAGCGTGCCGCGCAGAGCGCTGGAGATAGCGGCAGCTGGCGGGCACAACCTGTTAACTATGTAGCCGAAAACACCAAACGACAAAATGACTGAATTTGTTTTATTGCTTGTTCAGCTTTCTTGCAGAGCGCGGTAACCTGATTTTTATTAACTAGCCTCGCTGAGGCTGAACAACTAAAAAGTTAATTCTGCAGGTGGCAGCCCCTGCGATATTCGTCACAGAGTGTTATGGAGAAATTGCAGTGGATATTGAAGGTATTAACGGTGACCTGAGAAAGTTTGTAAAAGAGAGAGACTGGGATCAGTTTCAGAGTCCGAAAAATTTAGCCATGGCTCTGGGTGGCGAGGTAGGGGAATTACTCGATGTATTTCAATGGCTAACCGAAGAGAAATCTTATGAAGTTATGGATGATCCGAAGTTGTCGAAGTCTGTCGAGGAGGAGGTTGCAGATGTTCAGATTTATCTTCTTCGTCTGATTGATACTCTCGGCATCGATTTGGAGGCCATCGTTCGCTTGAAGATGCAAAAAAACGAGCAGAAGTACCCGATCGAAGAAGCTAAGGGGAACGCAGTCAAATATTCAAGGAGAACATGATGCCAAAGGCTGCACTGCAACCGGTTACGGATCGTGAGGCACAAGCGAATCTTAAAAAATCTATATTCAAACCAGTTCCTCTTGAAGTTATTGCCCAGTATCTGCCCAGCGAGAAAGTTGATTACTTGCGAGAAGTCTGTGGTGGTCGTGATCCCTACGTTTGGGGTGTGAAGCCGAGATCAGACGACAGTGGTAGGAAGCAGTGGGAGAAACTCGGTATCGGGGATGTGGCGTTCTTCGCGGCTTTTGGTAGAGCAGTATTGTGCGGTTCGATCGTTCTCCGTCATGAGGATGAATTGCTGGCCAAGCGTATCTGGAACGAAGCTGATGAGGAAATTGGTTCTTTTCCTCTCCTTTATTTCATGAGTGACGTAAAGCCCGTGGACTTCTCAAAGCATTTTGCAAATCGCTTAATGGGCACCAAACCCAACGATAACTGGCAAGGTTTTGTGGTGAAGTCCGAGGAAGTCAGTGCTCCCTTAATTCGCCTGGCAGATGAAGCCGATCTGTCACCTCCAGCTCCTGCTTTGGATCAGTTTAAGTCGGCGATAGAGCAGCTCTTAAATGGTATCTCCGAGACAGATCGGAAAGGCTCGGCTTTGCGTCGCCTGGAGCAAGGACATTTGAGAAACCATCTCTTTCAAACTTTGGCAACGAAATCTTGTGCGTTTTGCAAAGAAACTTTTGATCCCGAGTTCATGGTGGCTGCCCATGTTAAGAAGCGCGCGGTTTGTTCGCTGAAAGAGCGACTGGATTTCGAAAACATTGTAATTCCCCTCTGCAACTTCGGCTGTGACGACTTATTCGAGAAAGGCTATCTCATCGTTGATCACGCAGGTCTAATTCAACAGGGACGCTCATTGGAGCAAAGCGAGGGAGCAAAGCGTCGCATCCGCGATATTATTGGTACCAATTGCAATTGGTGGAGCCCGACGAGAGAGCCATATTTCAAATTCCATCGCACATCAGTTAAAGAGCCGCTGAGAAAATTTCGGTAGGTTTCAGGTGCTCATTCCATCGTAAAGTCAGTTTCAGTCTTTCGCGAACGAAAATCACCCGACCAACGCTTGGGTGCAAGTTTGTGTTTAGAGTATTTATGAAATAGGCTGCTTAATGCATTAAAAACAGTAATTTATTTTCGATGGAATGAGCGGGGTGTTGAGTGCTCAAAGCGCATGTGCAATTCTACAGTATTGAAGAGTTCGGTTTTTTCAAGAGGAAAAGTCAATCCTCATCTTTTGGCGGTCCAGTAGAATATTTTGCTGATTTTGACAGATGGCTATCGAGTCAGAGCACGCTTGGTAGCACATTAGTTACAGATGACCGCATTAGTTCTCGAGTCAGTGGGAGAACTTACTGCAGAGATTTTTACCATTGTCAGGACACTGGGAACTATTTATTGGTTTTGTGGAACGAAGTTTCCAACGCTGATGGCCAAGTTCTTGCGATACCAAAATCCAGCCCGTTAGGTGGCAGTGCTGTTACTGAAGCTAAGGCTGGTAAAGACGATATTCTAGGGTTGCCCTCATACTACTGGTTCCTGCCTGAACATAATGCGTTTGCGACAATTCGGTTTTCTCATAGCCATCAGAGCATAGTTACGCTGCAGCATTACCTTAAGTCTTATGCGGAAAACTTAAGCGGATATCGGTTGTTCAATAAGCACGACAAGATTATTGGATATAAAAAAGACAAGACTTCTGACAAGTGTTCATGGTTCAGGTTTCACTACTCGAAGAAACTGAACAAAGGGGAACGCAAGAATCTTTTGGACCATCCTGAGAAAATTACCGCTTTGGTTCGCAACGCGGAGCTGCCAAAAGCTGTGCCTGATCGTCGTAGTTCCACAACTAAAGGTGTGGACGAGCTCAGAAATCTTTTGAGTAGAATGGTGCCGAGGGGGTGGGTTGATGAAGATGATGATGAGGTAGGCTACACAGACAAGATTGATCGAATGTTAAATGATGCTGGCGTTCAAAAAGTGTCTGTTGAAATCCCTTTTGTTGCGGATCAGGAGATGCTGAAATTTCTGGTCGAAGAGTTTGACGAGAACTTCGATGAAGGTGGCTTTGATAGGGTCGGTTTTAAGATGAAAAACAAAGGTACGGTATGGCTCAGTGCGAGTTCTATCAAGGCTGATGTTGATTTGGATCTCACTGCGTCTCGCACCAAATTGCCTACTGCGGTTGAGATCATGGAGGCAGTCAATAAACGTAGAGCGTTTTTGCTGAACGCAATAGAGGTAGACGATTTGTCATCGAAGACCGGTTAGTCTTAATTACGAGGCCAGAGGAAATGAAAAAGTACTTGATTCTGACTTTGGTTTATCTGATTGGCTGCTATTTTTTGATATTCGAGTTTGCGAAAAACCTGACTATCGATTTCAGTTCGGCGCTTTCAGGACTCATAACTGTATCTGGAATTCTCTTGGCCATCGTTGGCATGTGGATTTCATACAGTTACCCCGAGGCAGTGCAAAAAATAACGCAGAAGAATGACAAGATTGATTTCCTGGAGACCCTTGGGAGTGCGAAAAGGCTTGAGTCTTTGGTGATGACTATTTTACTCTCAGCAACTGTTATCTTGGCCTGTCTCTTTATGATGGTTGTAGCAGTGCCCGTCGTTAAGAATACCACTATTTTAAATCAGTATGCTGAGGAGTTAAGGGCAACTGGTGTGTGTGTAATTTGGTATTTGACTATACTTCAGGGGGTTGCAGTCATAAAAATAATGCGGGCTAACCTTTCGTTCTTGCATGAACTGTATGTTCTCATAGCGAGACTTGATTTACATAAACAGAAAAACCCTCATCGTAAACAAGTTGAACCAGAAGAGTGAGTGGAGCGGTGCTGAGCAAACTCAGTCAGTCTCCGTCAGAATCACTCGAGATTTTAAAATATCCTAGAGTTTCTGATACCTCTTGACCGTGGCGGGACTTATCGAGAGCTTTTTTGCAACGTCGTGGATGCTGAGGCCTTGTCCACGAAGTTGCTTTACTTCAGATGGCTCCGCAACTTTAGGTCTTCCGAAGACCGCTCCTTGGGCTTTCGCTCTCGCCCTCCCCGAATTTGCTCTCTCAAGAATCTTGGAGCGTTCGAGCTCAGCTATCTTGCTTAGAATCGTGGCGACTAGGCTCCCAACGTCAGTGCTTAGGTCGATGCCCAGCCTTGTAACGATAATATTTACTCCCTTTTTTTGAAACCGAGATATCGACTCTTGAACATCAAGGGCTGATCGGCCCAGTCTGTCTAGGTCTGCGACTATTAGATTGTCTCCATTGCGGATAAATTGCTCCATCTCGTGAAATCCTTGTCGAGAAGAGGTTTTGACACTTCCCGAGGTGGATTCATCAAAAAATTCATGATCGACGTTATAAGCAGATTTGATCTCTAACCTCTGGTTTTCAATGGTCTGCTGTTTTGTTGATACACGATAATAGGCTACGTTAGCCATGTTCACCTCAATGGCTCAAAAGTTGGCTCAATAGTAGAACATAGCTCATTTGTAGTCAACGCTGATTTTTGAGCCAACCTGAGGGTCTATTTTTGGTTGGCTCAATATCTTCAATTAATGAGCCAAGCAGTTCTAAACAAATTTAATCGGAGAGGCCCTGAGAGGCTTTCTAATGCCTTGATTGTATTGCCCTATGGCAACCCATTAGGTAATAGTTTAAGGCTAACTGTGAGTCATCTCAGGGCTTTCTATGGCTATTGCAGTTTCTAGCTCGCTTTATCAAGCCGACTTGAGCTAAATGTCTGAGGGGTGAACTCTTTTGTTCGAGACTTGGCGATATAGCTTAACCAGTAAAAGTAACGAGCAAATCCGCCTTCGTTTTTTAGAAGAACGCCTTTTCTGTCTGTTGGCAGATCCGGCTCGATAACCAGATAGCTGTCTATGATGTTGTTCTTCAGCAGATTAGAGCAAAAGTAGTCTAAGCTAATTCTTTTGGCTTTATTTAGATCTAGGATAACGGCTAAATGCATGTGGTAGCCGTCTTGATCTGGATCCATTTCCTGAACTTTCACCCAGACCGGATCAAAGGTATGTGCCTTCTTTCGGTGCTTATTTGGCTTTGAGTAGAATTTGTTCAACCTGTCAGTGATGGATCTATTGTCGATGCCGTTTTTTGGGCGAATCCTAATATGATAGCCAATAGGTTCATAAAATCTATTGATTGAATAATTTAAGTGAGTCAATAGACATGACAAGATACCCAGGTAACAAGGGTTACGATCATCACAGTTAATCTTATAAGACATATAACTATCTTTGTAATACACTTTCTTTTGCATATGGATGTATCCTCTTACAGTCTGTTATTTCATAGAATTCCTCCAGAATATAAACAGATAATTAATAGGGAGAAGTAACTGTCCAAAAAACCACTAATGCTATTAAAATCAATAACTTAAAATAACTCTATAGCAATAGGTTGTTCGTAAGTCATTGTTTTTAAACAACAAAAATATTTGAAATTTGGGGTTATTTTCTACAAGTAGTTATCATTTGATAACGATTATCAATTGTAATCGAAACCAATTTAGTTGTCAATACTAACTAACAGGGAAGGGGGCTTGTTGCTTGGTTATTTCCACCAAATCTCAGCGCCAAGATCGTCAGGGCCTATCGGGTTCGCCTCGAAATTCTCATGTTTAGAAGTCCGATCTGTATATTCTTTGCTCAAAATCGCGTACTTGGGAAGCTGGTGGGATTTGGGTGCGATAAGGAAAAAGCCCTCAAGCTGATTGCCAATGTTTCCTTTGGATGTGCAATGCAAGATCACCGCAACATCTTGATCAAACTCTGGAGTGGCCTTCTTCGGTAAGCGTCTGGGCATTACACCTTGTCTGGGGTAGCCGGCTTCCAGTTGTGGGGTAATAGCTCGTCG
>NZ_QFWX01000019.1:304-2262 GCF_003344045.1 Marinobacter vulgaris | reverse complement strand
ACCCGCACTTCCACACCCTGATGATGGTTCCGCCGGGCATGCTTAACGGGAAGAGTTACGTCAGGCATGAACGCTGGGTTGAGCTGTGGCGTGAGTGCCTGCGGGTCAGTTACGATCCGAATGTCGATGTCCGGGCAGTGAAACCCCGCAAGCCGAAGGACGGCGAATCGCTGGCCTGCGCGACCGCCGAACTGGTGCGCGGCGCAGTGGCCGAAACCCTGAAATATTCCACGAAGCCGGCCGACATGGTGGCCGATCCTAAATGGTTCCTCGAACTGACCCGCCAGACGCACAAGCGCCGCTTTGTGGCGACCGGCGGCGCACTCAAAGACGTGCTGAAACTCGATCAGGAAACCGACGCCGACATGGTGATCGGGGATGATATTTCCGAGGGCGATGATGACGGTTCCCGCATCGCGTTCGAGTGGAAGACCGAGGTCAAAAAGTACCGGCGTTCGCCGACGAAAGATAAAACCGAATCAGACTAACAGGGTGTCGGGGCTGCGCCCTGACCATGAGGGCTTTGGGCATCCGTCACCTTGGTGGCGGTGTACCAAAGTCACATCTTGTCCGATTGATTTTACTCCGATGCAGGATAGGGCTAACGCCGCAAAGTGACGTCACTCGATTACTGAGTTCGGATTCCGAACCTGGGTTTTTCTTCCGGTAATTTTCCGGAAGGCGCGCTTAGTAGTTTCTCATCTGGCGATGAGAAANGGATTCCGAACCTGGGTTTTTCTTCCGGTAATTTTCCGGAAGGCGCGCTTAGTAGTTTCTCATCTGGCGATGAGAAACGCGCGGTGGGGCAAGCCCACGAAAAACAAAAACTGATAACGGACAAGATGTGTTTTTGGAGTACCGCCATCACGATGCCGGTACCAAAAACGATCCGTCAGGGCTGCGCCCCGACACCCTGCCAACACCTCACGCCGCCAGATTAAAATCTGTCAGCGTTCGCCGTTCCCGAAATCGTCAAACGCTAAATCGCGGGGTCCCGCTGGCTTGCCAGTGGGTTCCGATTTAGTGATTGACGACAGCACCCGTAAAATACTTACAGGGGGTGGTTGTGATCACGCAGTGAGCGCAACCACCTGATAAGCGTTTTTTGAGGGGGTAGGCATGATCGTCAGACTGGATAACCGGCTGTTTGAGATTCTCGATGAGATGGGTGCGCATGTGGATCGGGAAATGTTCATGGCGGCCTATGCGCAGCGGAAGGCCGAAAAAGAAAATGATCCCCGGCATATCCGTCAACGGAAACTGACCAGGTTGGCTCATGATTTGATGTCAGAATCGGACCCTGAATTGTGAGCCTCGCGTGCGCGCGAGGGAAATCGGTCAGAAAATGGCCGGAGTCTCGTGCGCGCGATCCTTGTATTTATACTTAAGGGATAACTCTGGCGTCAAAAAACGCCGCCAGCCCTTGTGCCGCAAGGGTTTGAGTGTGATTTGCCTGAAAATGGTTTTGGAAGTATTCTGTCGGGAGTGGTCGCAGAAAAAAGCGACCCCCGCAACTGCGCTAACAGTTCGGGGGTGTGACCACCTGTAGGAATTCGAATTTGGACACGACAACACAGGTGATATGGCAATGATAACACGTCAAATGAGCCATCGCCCAGCATGGGGCGGTGTGCATGCAAAATCCTGAACTCCAGAACCTAACTGACTACTCCCCCTCAGATGCGCCGTGGGACGCTCACAGAAGCGTTTCTGACGACGTGGGAGGGATTTACCTGCTTGCGGCTGAATATGAGCGCTACGGGGCGCGTATGGCCTCCTGTGGCGGTTTACTGAGGTTTGGGTGGTCTACCCTCAAAGAAACCGGAGAAACGCGCCTGAGGCTGCGTGAGGCGCATTTCTGCCGTGTCCGGCACTGTCCTGTCTGCCAGTGGAGGCGCTCCCTGATGTGGCAAGCCCGTTTCTACCAGTCCCTGCCGCGTATCGTGGCGGATTACCCC
>NZ_QFWX01000019.1:0-243 GCF_003344045.1 Marinobacter vulgaris | reverse complement strand
ACCCCGATTCCCGCTGGATGTTTCTGACCCTGACCGTGCGCAACTGCGCGATCGAGGAGCTGGGCGAGACGCTGAGCCGGATGAACACGGCTTTCCAGCGACTGAAGGACCGTAAAGAGTTCCGACCAGTTCAGGGCTGGATACGCACCACGGAAGTCACCCGCGGCAGTGACGGCAGCGCACACCCGCACTTCCACACCCTGATGATGGTTCCGCCGGGCATGCTTAACGGGAAGAGTTACG
>NZ_QFWX01000018.1 GCF_003344045.1 Marinobacter vulgaris | reverse complement strand
ACTCTTGGGCGGTATCAGCCTGTTATCCCCGGAGTACCTTTTATCCGTTGAGCGATGGCCCTTCCATACAGAACCACCGGATCACTATGACCTACTTTCGTACCTGCTCGACGTGTCTGTCTCGCAGTTAAGCGGGCTTGTGCCATTACACTAACCGCATGATGTCCGACCATGCTTAGCCCACCTTTGTGCTCCTCCGTTACGCTTTGGGAGGAGACCGCCCCAGTCAAACTACCCACCACACAGTGTCCTTATCCCCGATAAGGGGACGAAGTTAGAACCTCAAACAGGTCAGGCTGGTATTTCAAGGTTGGCTCCACCAGAACTGGCGTCCTGGTTTCAAAGCCTCCCAGCTATCCTACACAAACATGCTCAAAGTTCACTGTGAAGCTATAGTAAAGGTTCACGGGGTCTTTCCGTCTAGCCGCGGATACACCGCATCTTCACGGCGATTTCAATTTCACTGAGTCTCGGGTAGAGACAGCGCCCCCATCGTTACGCCATTCGTGCAGGTCGGAACTTACCCGACAAGGAATTTCGCTACCTTAGGACCGTTATAGTTACGGCCGCCGTTTACCGGGGCTTCGATCAAGAGCTTCGTCCGAGGACTAACCCCATCAATTAACCTTCCGGCACCGGGCAGGCGTCACACCGTATACGTCCACTTTCGTGTTTGCACAGTGCTGTGTTTTTAATAAACAGTCGCAGGGGCCTGGTATCTTCGACTGGCTTCTGCTCAACCCGCAGGGGTGTCACATACCACCAGCGTGCCTTCTCCCGAAGTTACGGCACCATTTTGCCTAGTTCCTTTACCCGAGTTCTCTCAAGCGCCTTGGTATTCTCTACCTGACCACCTGTGTCGGTTTGGGGTACGGTCTCGAATAGCCTGAAGCTTAGAAGATTTTCCTGGAAGCAGGGCATCAATGACTTCCAGCCCTAAAAGGGCCGTCGTCGTCGCGTCTCGACATTATGGGACCGGATTTGCCTAATCCCACTGCCTACTCGCTTAAACCGGGACAACCGTCGCCCGGCTCACCTAGCCTTCTCCGTCTCTCCATCGCAGCTATCCAAGGTACGGGAATATTAACCCGTTTCCCATCGATTACACCTTTCGGTCTCACCTTAGGGGCCGACTCACCCTGCGCCGATTAGCGTTGCGCAGGAAACCTTGGTCTTCCGGCGTGGGAGTTTTTCACTCCCATTGTCGTTACTCATGTCAGCATTCGCACTTCTGATACCTCCAGCATGCTTCTCAACACACCTTCGCAGGCTTACAGAACGCTCCCCTACCCCGCATACTTACGTATGCAGCCGCAGCTTCGGTAACCAGTTTGAGCCCCGTTACATCTTCCGCGCAGGCCGACTCGACTAGTGAGCTATTACGCTTTCTTTAAAGGATGGCTGCTTCTAAGCCAACCTCCTAGCTGTCTGAGCCTTCCCACATCGTTTCCCACTTAACTGGTATTTGGGGACCTTAGCTGGCGGTCTGGGTTGTTTCCCTCTTCACGATGGACGTTAGCACCCACCGTGTGTCTCCCGGATAGTACTCACAGGTATTCGGAGTTTGCATCGGGTTGGTAAGTCGGGATGACCCCCTAGCCGAAACAGTGCTCTACCCCCTGTGGTATTCGTCCGAGGCGCTACCTAAATAGCTTTCGGGGAGAACCAGCTATCTCCGGGCTTGATTAGCCTTTCACTCCGATCCACAAGTCATCCCCTGGCTTTTCAACGACAGTGGGTTCGGTCCTCCAGTTGATGTTACTCAACCTTCAACCTGCTCATGGATAGATCGCCCGGTTTCGGGTCTATGCCCAGCGACTAAATCGCCCTATTCAGACTCGGTTTCCCTACGGCTCCCCTAAACGGTTAACCTCGCCACTGAACATAAGTCGCTGACCCATTATACAAAAGGTACGCCGTCACAGAACAAGTCTGCTCCGACTGCTTGTACGCATACGGTTTCAGGATCTATTTCACTCCCCTCACAGGGGTTCTTTTCGCCTTTCCCTCACGGTACTGGTTCACTATCGGTCAGTCAGGAGTATTTAGCCTTGGAGGATGGTCCCCCCATGTTCAGACAGGATATCACGTGTCCCGTCCTACTCGATTTCACCAGACTCAGGTTTCGGATACGGGGCTATCACCCACTATGGCGGCACTTTCCAGAGCCTTCTCCTACCAGTTGTCCAGCTTAAGGGCTAGTCCCCGTTCGCTCGCCGCTACTTAGGGAATCTCGGTTGATTTCTTTTCCTTCGGGTACTTAGATGTTTCAGTTCCCCGAGTTCGCCCCGCACAGCTATGTATTCACTGTACGGTACCGACCCGAAAGTCGGTGGGTTTCCCCATTCAGAAATGCCCGGATCACAGCTTGTTTGCCAGCTCCCCGAGCCTTATCGCAGGCTTCCACGTCTTTCATCGCCTCTGACTGCCAAGGCATCCACCGTATGCGCTTAGTTGCTTGACTATATAACCCCAAGACAACTGATCTGCGCCTCACATCAACAAGAGCCCCGTACTCACCGAAGCGAATACAGCGTCCTCATCAAAGATGAGATTCAGAGACAGTCGCTCGAAGTCATATACAACCACTTCAACGACAACACCGGATAACGCTTGAAATCGTTATCACATTGAACCTATTTCTCTCG
>NZ_QFWX01000017.1 GCF_003344045.1 Marinobacter vulgaris | reverse complement strand
TTGGTGACGAGGTTCAGGCCTGCCTGGGCACCAGGCAGACTGGAAAATAAATCTGTCCCGGTTTTCTCGAGCGGGGGGATGCCCCGCATGATCTTTTTCTGGATGCGACTGGCACACGCTGTGGCCGCCGCTGTGGATTCAGCCTGTCTTGTCTTTGTAGCTGTCATGAACCGCGGCCTTCATCTAAACTAAAAGCCGTTTAACGCCACCATGCAGGTTTTTTTAGTGTCTATTCATGTTCTGCGCCCAAATAACCTGTCCCAAAAAATGATGCGCGTTATTTTTTCCATTTACATTGTCGTCGCTTGCCTAATAACCAGCGTTCAGTTTTTAACAGAATATTTGAAAACTCAGGATTCTATTTTAAATGAACTAAAACAGTTGGAGGAAACGGTCCGCGGATCAATCTCAGCAAGTTTTTGGCAGTATGATTATAACCAAATGGAAGTGCTTATTTCCGGACTGATAAAAATGCCCATTATTGAGGGCGTCGACATTCTGGACAAGAATGGCAACGAAATTATAGCCAAGAGATCCTACAATCCGTCCTCACCCCCGTTGTCGATGTTCAGCACGGAATCAAAACTGGATTGGAAACTAAAAGATAAAGACATATCGCTTGGGTCTTTGACATTGTATTCATCGTCGCAAATTGTTCTCGATCGCGTGCTGTTCGGCTTCACCTTGATTGCGATTACTGCCATCGTAAAACTATCCATTTTGTTCTGGCTTTTTATTTGGGCGTTTGATCGTTATTTGTCGAGACCCTTGAAGGAATTGGTGTCGCAAGTGGATGAGATCCAACTGAACCAGAACATGAGCAAACGCATTCACCTATCGGCTCCCGAAGATAACGAAATCGGTCAACTCCAGAAGCATATGAATATTATGCTATCTGCGATAGAAAGTGACCGGGAGAAACTATTGCAAGACGAAAAAAGCAAGCGAAATTGGCTGGAAACGGCCGTCGAAAAGCGCACCGAAGAATTACTGCTTTTAAACAAAAAGCTTCAGTATCTGGCAACCAGAGACTCGCTGACCGGCATACTAAATCGCGGAAGTTTTTTTGAAACAGCACAACACCTGCTAGCGCTTTCAAAGCGTCAGAACTCGACCGCCACTCTTGTTGTGATGGATTTGGATAAATTTAAACTGATTAACGATAACTTTGGCCATTTCATCGGCGACAAGGTACTCGTTCATTTCGCACAGACAATCCAGATTTTTTTAAGAAAGTCTGACCTGATCGGACGATTAGGCGGAGAGGAATTTGCAATATTTTTGCCTGACACAGACATCAACGCGGCCTTTCAGATCGCTGACAAGATACGAGAAGCCGTTAGCTGTTCCAGGTTAGAAGTTGATGGTAAAACGGTCACTTACACTGTGAGCCTTGGCATTGATTCATCTCTGCAAACGGATAATTTAATTGAAGAACTTTTTAAACGCGCCGATTTAAAGCTTTACGGCGCAAAAGATAAGGGTCGCAACCGTGTTGAACGCTAGAACATCGAAATCTAAAGTATTTTCTCACCGGGCACTGTTGGCACTCTGCTTAACCGGAGCCGCCACGAGCCACGCAGAAACATTAAACGTTTGTTACGACCATTGGGCACCAATGACAATATTTCCATCAGAAGACTCTTCCGACCGGGGTGTTGTCATAGACATGCTGGATCAAATATACGCAGCCGAGGGCTACAACCTGGAGTATTATGAAGTTCCTCTGGCAAGGGGTCTGGATATGGTCGCAGAAGGTCTTTGCGACCTTTTGCCCGAGTATCTGTATTCAAAGGATCTGGATAAAGACTTTGAGTTTGCCACCGAAGAAACATTTGCCTACCCAACCGCCTTTGTCATCAGGCGAGGCGACTCGTGGCGCTTTAGCGGGATTGAATCCATAAAAGCTAAACGCATCGCAACGGGTCCAGGGTGGGATTACAGTTCGATGAGTGCCGATTATCAAAACTATATCGATGGCCCTGAAAATGCTGATTTTGTCGAAGTCATTGCGGGTAATGACGATGTGGTTGATCGTGTGTTCCACATGATTAAAGACGGTCGAGTCGACCTCTATGCGGATAACGAACTCGTGCTGCAGTACGTCTTAAATAAACTGAAACTGAACGATGAGCTTATTATCGTGCACCCTGGGTTAGATAAAAAATTGCATGAAAGGCCAATCTTCTCAAAAAAAATACCTACAGCGAAAAGACAGGAGCTTATTAGAATTTGGGATCAAGGCCGCATTGCTATCAAGGGCGAAAAACAAAAAATACTGCTCGACAGGTATAACGTAACGTTTGAATATTAGCCCCAACTCTTTCTGTTACTTTCCTCGTTATCATGAATTCATACCTATGAAAAACGCGTTTCTTCTACCCGCACTCCTTATGGTCAGCACTCTGTCAGGCGTGCCACTTGACGGTTTCGGCCTGGTCGGTGACACCACACGGGTGAACCTGGAGTACAAACCGAATTTTCTTGAACTGACGGTGAGATAAACCGGGACAGGTCTATTTTCCGCGATTATCCGAGCCGCTGGGTGCCTTGTACCCGCAACACCACTTCAATCTGATTCAATCCGGAAGACCCTCAGAAAATAAATCTGTCCCGGTTTTGCTAGTGATCAATACTTCGACCATCAACCGCCGACCAGCTTAATTACCCGCTCCAGCATCGGGTCTTTGCCTTCCTCGCGCCCTTTTCGGCCAAGGTACGTGAGACGGATGT
>NZ_QFWX01000016.1 GCF_003344045.1 Marinobacter vulgaris | reverse complement strand
ATCGTCAGGCTCTTAAACCCGAAAAACCCCGCCAGCTGCCGCTGACGGGGTTTTTTATTGCCGGTAAGAAAATGAAGTGATCCTGAGCCCGGCGTCAGTACAATGTCGGCTGGTTCTTTGTCTTTTTATTCTACGTGTTGTTTAATCCCGCCCTGATTCAATTTAATCACGCAGGCATGTTCCCATGAAATCCAGAGCTCTTCTCAGCCTTTTGGCGGACGGCCAGGTTCACTCAGGTGAGTCGCTGGCCACCCGTCTTGGCATCAGTCGGACCGCGATCTGGAAACAGATCCGGCGCGCAATGGGGGAGGGTGTCCGCATAGAGACCATTCGAGGCAAGGGCTACCGTCTGCTTACCGATATCGACCTGCTCGATGAGGAGGTGATTCTTGATCACCTTGAGCCGCCTCTGGGTTCCGCTATTGACCTGATTGTTCTGGATGAAGTGGACTCCACCAATGCTGAAATTGTGCGTCGACGCCCTGAATTGGGGGGCGGCCGCATTCCCGTATGCGTCGCGGATTGTCAGACAGCCGGTCGCGGCCGGCGCGGTCGGGTTTGGCAAAGCCCCCGTGGTCAGAACCTCTACCTGAGTCTGGGCCTTATCTTTCGTGGCAGCTTTGCCATGCTGGATGGCCTGAGCCTGGTGCTGGGAGTTGCTGTGGCTGAAGCATTGGAAGAGCAGGGCGTGCCAGATGTGGGTCTGAAGTGGCCGAATGACATTTTTATTGGCGGCAGCAAGCTCTCCGGCATTCTTGTAGAGCTTCAGGGCGAGCTCGAGGAAGGTATCATCCAGGTAGTCGCTGGTATTGGTCTCAATGTACATATGAAAGACGGGGCGGGAGTTGATCAGTCCTGGAGCAGCCTTGCCGGAGCCTTGCCGGAACGCCGATGGTGCCGGAATGAGCTTGCCGCAGCCATCATCAGATCGGTGCTCAGGGCTGTGAACGAGTTTACTGGTCAGGGTTTCGGGGGCTTCAGAACACGCTGGCAGAGTCGTGACATTTTTTCTGGAAAGCCGCTGACAGCCACCCATGGAGAGCTCGCCGGCACAGGCCTCGGAATAGACGACTCCGGCAATTACCTGCTGTCAGATGGCGAAGAGGTTGTCAGCATCCGTGCCGGTGAAATAAGTCTGCGGGTACAGTCATGAAGCTGCTGATAGATGCTGGCAATACCAGGATGAAATGGCAGCTCTTGGCTGGTGAAAAAGTTGTTGAGAGCGGCTTCGGGACGTTGGGTGACGATGACGTTTCCCGTCATTGGCTTCCGTGGGCCGGCTCCATTGAGCGCATTGCGATATCTACTGTTATATCGGAGGGGAAGCGTGAGCATCTGCAACTGTCCCTTGAGGCGACCTACGACGTACCGGTCGTTTTTCATTGGGCTGAAAGTCGTCGTGGCAAGCTGGTTAATGCCTATGCCGAGGTGCACCGGATGGGGGCTGACCGCTGGCATGCCATGTGTGGTGGATGGCGGGTAACAGGTGGTGGTGGCTTTGCTGTTGTCGACGCTGGCAGCGCGATCACTGTCGACTATGTCGCAAGTTCCGGCCAGCATCTGGGAGGGTATATCCTGCCGGGCAAGCAGATGATGCTCCGCTCCCTCCAGCAGGATGCTGCCAGAATCGGCTTTGATAGCCTGGATGCTGAACAGAGTGCTCCGGGTACTTCAACGACTGAGTGTGTTCAGCACGGGCTAGTGTGGCTCCGGGAAGCGATGGTGGCCAGAATAGCGCGGGATTGCGGCCATTTCGGATTGGATCGGACGCTGGTGACAGGTGGTGACGCGGCAGGTCTGATTGGGGCGGGGCTACCTGCTATCCACGACCCCTATCTGGTGCTGAACGGGCTCGCTGCGGTCGATGAGGAATGGGCGCTGCAATGAGGTGGCTTGCCCTTGTGCTGTTACTGGCGAATGTCGGGCTCTGGTTTTACGGCGACAGGTTTGTGCCCGGCCGGGTTGCCATCATCTTGGAGCGTCAGGTGCTGCCCCGGGTTGCGGACCTGAAGGTCGGTTCTGTGGCAGCTGACAAGCAGCCAGATTCAGAGCAGGTGTTGCCGTCCAGGCCGGCGCTGGGTCATGTCGAGCTGGTAGATGTGCCGAGCGAGCCGGTACCAGAGCTTTATTGTATTCGCCTTGGCTGGTTCGAGACCGTTGATGCGGCGCGCGCTACCTACCTATCCCTGGGGAGCCCCGGAATCGCCCACGAAGTCCGCGAACAGGAACGGGAGTTGTCGCCGTTACACTGGGTGATTATCCCGCCCCAGCCCGAAGGCAGGGCGCAAGCGTTGTTTCGGGACCTTCAGCGTCGGGGTATTGATTCCTATCTGATCAGGGGAGGTGAGAACAGAAATGCCATCTCCCTGGGCCTGTTCGAGGCAAGGGAGGCGGCGGAATTGGTTCTGGAAGAAAAAAAACGTCAGAATCTCAATGCAATACTGGCCAACTTCCCCCGAAATCAGATAAGCTACGCCCTCGTTTTTGAAGTCGAACTGATGTCGGGAACCGACGCGGTCGAGGCGCTAGAATCGGATTACCGGAACAATTTCGACTTGGTCGAAATCGGGGGCTGCCAAGGTGTTGCAACAGACCCTAAAAATCCGTAGTATACCGCCCTCGCTGAAGAGGCGAATTTGAGCTGGCGTAGCTCAGTTGGTAGAGCAGCTGACTTGTAATCAGCAGGTCGGGGGTTCGATTCCGTCCGCCAGCTCCACTTTTTAGTTTTAAGCAGGTTCGTTGTTGATGAGCCTGACTCGGAGGGGTTCCCGAGTGGCCAAAGGGATCAGACTGTAAATCTGACGCGAAAGCTTCGCAGGTTCGAATCCTGCCCCCTCCACCACTTATTGCTCGCGGGCATCGTATAGTGGCTATTACCTCAGCCTTCCAAGCTGATGACGCGGGTTCGATTCCCGCTGCCCGCTCCAATTTGAAGTTGTGTTGAAAGCGCTCATGTAGCTCAGTCGGTAGAGCACATCCTTGGTAAGGATGAGGTCACCGGTTCAATTCCGGTCATGAGCTCCATTATTTGTCCGGTCAACGTCACGGTCTGGTTGATTAGGGAGATAGGTCGAATGTCTAAAGCAAAATTTGAACGTAACAAGCCACACGTAAACGTGGGCACCATTGGTCACGTAGACCA
>NZ_QFWX01000015.1 GCF_003344045.1 Marinobacter vulgaris | reverse complement strand
CGACGAGCTATTACCCCACAACTGGAAGCCGGCTACCCCAGACAAGGTGTAATGCCCAGACGCTTACGATTGGCAGACGCCTGAAGAGCGTTATCAAGCCAAAAAGAACAGGTTTAACTAGTAATGTAGGAGGCCAAATCGTTTTATATGCCAAAAAGATGCCGGGGGCTTAGCACAGTGGGCCAGCATTTTCTGGCAATGAGCGGTACTAAAGCGGAGTCGAGGTTGTGCTCGCAAAGTCGAAGATTGTGCGAGCACAGCTTTCATTTTCGATATCAGTGTTTTGGACGAGTCACCAATGCAGCGATACCAAACGCTGGGAAGCCAACGAAAAGAGTCATAAGTGCTACATTTCCTGTAACGGTATTACCAGAAACATAAGTGATCAGTGGAGCTAACACCGTGACGGCAACAAATCCGCCTAAGGCAATCTTGTTTGGCATGCTCCGGTCGGCTTTTCGCAGTATGAATGAGCACGAGGGGCATTTTGTTGCTTGTTCACTTACTTCTTTCTGACATTCCGGGCAGGCAATAAGAGCCATTTTTCAATCCTTTTTTTAATATTTTTTACGACCAGAAACTGCGATAGCAATCAGTTTTCTGTGTGGGTGAAGTCTTAATGTCACATCTTTAATAAAGCATTATGACGGCATCTTTTTTATCACAGAATAGAGGTGTAAACTGTAAAAATATGTTAAATATTAGGAAATTAAGAGGTATTTCAGCCATCTTGAGCCAGGCTGAAAAAATTTTAAAACATAATTTTAAAAAGCTTGAAAATCTGGGATCGGGACATTCTGGCCATATTATGTGAGAGCAGACAGATAAGAATAACGACCTGCTTTTTTGGCCCTGCGAAAAGAAGCCTCACACTCAGCCATGCCCCGATCCTCAGCAGTATGTTTTTCTGGTAATTGGACACTTTTTGTAGGAAACCATGGCACCTACCTGGATACTCGGTTTCATTTGGCCACTACGCCGTTGCTGCCGAAACCTCCCCAGTTTCGTTTTCATACTGCCAGGAAACCTTAATGGGGCGTCCCGAATTTACGGCATGGACCAATTTGGCCAGGTGGTGCCACCCCGCTTACTTTGCTACTAAAGCACTGCCAGATGACGCATTAAATTCGAAAGCACCAATGTCGCAGGCTCCGTCTTCTCTCAGGTAATCGCGCTGATCCGATGCGGGGCAAACACTGTTTGATCCAGCATCTATTGCGGGGCTACCAGCGTTCAATGCCATGGTTTGAGTGAAACCACCATTGTCATTCAGAGAACCTAATGAGGCGGCCTGACCGCTAATATCGGTCGGAACCTTAAAGCTGCAAGAGCCGTCATCCTCGAGATTGTGACCCATGGAGCTGATTGTGCCAGCACAATTAGCGCCGCCTGAGGGGCTGGCAATAATGGTGTTGGCAAGTTTCAGAGTACTGCCCTTGTCCCCATTAAAAAGATTGGCACCATCTCCCTCCGTCGAGTTGCTAGCAAGAGTCACATTTTCTAAAGTCAGAAGCCCCGCGCCATTTAATACACCGCCACCGGCGCTGGAGGCAGCGTTGCCGGTAATGGTAGCGTTTCTAAGAAGTTCGCTAGCTCCGCCACTGAAAATGGCTCCGCCGTATTCCGCAGAGTTTCCTTTAAACAATAAGCTGTTAAAAATTGAGCTACCAGAATTACTATATAATGCTCCGCCGGATCTGTTTGACTTATTATTTTGGAAAACAAGGTTGGTACCTTCAACTACGTCAACGGACCCGATAAAAACAGCTCCACCCTTGCCCGCCGGCCAGGTTCTGTAACCCTTTTTGCGAGTGTAGGCTGCATTGTTATCCGAAAAGATTGTGTCCTTGAGAGTAAGTTTGGACTCTCCATTCTTATCACTATTTATAAAAAGCCCACCACCAAACCCAGCGCTGTTGCCTGAAAAGTCACTGCCTTTTAAGTCTAAATCGTTACCGGTGTAAAAGACTCCACCACCCGCTGGTTGGGAACCACGCTCAATGGGGTTGAGGTTAGCTGTATTCCCCTTAACGGACGTTTTAGAGATGCTCAACACGCCGTCCCACAATATGCCTCCCCCGTTACCTTTCGTGGTGTTTTTCTCGAAATGGGAGTTTTCGATGATGGCGGTTGCACCTCCATAGGCAGAGCCATAGACCCCACCGCCGCCACGAGTCGACGAATTCTTACGGATATTCGAGTCTTTAATGTCGATTCCGGCGTCTACATAAATCCCTCCTCCCCCCCACTGCGCTTGATTATCGGAGACAGTGACGTTATCCAGAATTACGTCTGATTCGCTATAAATACCGCCACCTTCATCACCAGCATTATTGCTGTCAATACTGCCCTCGGTAAGCGTTAAGGAAGCGTCCTCAGTTACAAAAATGCCACCCCCGTTACCATCAGCGTTATTTCCCGATACCCTGCTGGCATTAAGGGTTAGATGTCCTTCACTGTAAATTCCTGCACCGTCCCCGGAACTCTTGCCAGAGCTAATGGTTAGGTTTTCGAGTGCGACGGATGGCTGCTTACCGTCTTTGGTAATGATATGTATGACTCGATCTAATTCGTTCCCACTGACTGTTGTTTTGTCGTACCCGGCACCGATCACAGTGACATCATTGGTTATGTCAAGATCCCCTTCTGCACCGCTGTCCTCGCCGTCTGCCCCGAGGGCCAAACCATAAACACCTTCACCAAGGGTTATAGTGACACTGCCCTCAAAGACATTGGCTTCCTGGACCGCTGCACGAAGTGTGCACGTATCCTGAGCGGTAGCGCAGATGCCATCCCCTAGTGCGGCATCAGGAGCATCACTCGTGACGTCAACGGTAAAAGCTGTTGAAGGCTTGGCCTTAGGCTCGCTATCACTACATCCCATCAAGCTAATACTACTGGCCAATAAACACCCGCCTAACAGCACTTTTTTTTGTAGTTCCATTATTCTGCTCCATTGTCCTTCGGAGATCGGAGGCTATATTGGTAAGGGGCGGGTTACCACAACTGAAATGTCAAAGATTGCAAATCCCGGGCCAAATTCTACATTCCGTTTCCGAACAACCTCTCCGGCTTGCTCGCATATACGGAAACGCTCACGGAAGTTTCGATGTGGGGCAAGAGGGAAGTGAAGTGCTCATCGACACAGTAGTTGCCTTAGAGTTGAAGGCGGTTCTCATGAGGTTCTTCCAGAGCATCGAAGCTCCTGTGCGATTTTTTTCGCGATGATCTAGGAGTCAGTAATCCATGTTTTTATAATGAGTCATTGTCTGACAACACCTTCCACAACCAACTTTCCGTCCGGCCGGGTTCCTTTCTCGAAACAGCTGGGTCTTCGCATCAGGAACGAACCCCCAACATTTTATCGAAGAGTTCGGTGTCTAATAGGCAGCCTATTGGTTGGCCGTGAAGACGGACCAAGATCTTGAGAAGTTTGCCAGACACGTTGCTGTTGAACTCAAAAAAGTCGACAGTAGAAATCGCCGATCAATACGCTGTCGCTGCCGAGGAAACCCGACGAGAACAGCAAAAGTGGCAAGAGCAGTTGGAGCGAATGCGCATTGCTGAAGATGCAAAACTGAGGGAGGAGTCATTCAGCAAAGGCACGGAGGCGTTGGAGTCTTTGATTGCTGATTGGGGCAGGGCTCGGGCAACTGAGAGTTTTTTCGACGAGCTGGAACAACAAGTCGATTTTCCCCAGAGCATGACAGAGACCATTTGAGGGCCCGAATAGAGGCAGCACGTGCCCTGACGAAAGCACCGGATGTTCTTCAGATCCTCAAGGATTGGCAGACGCCTGAAGAACGCTATGAAGCTAAAAAGAACAGCAAAACCAACCTGTAGGCTCCCGTTGGTGTTCAGCTCGTTCTCTACGTATACTGGTTATCATGTTTGTTTCGGAGCAAGATCCCCATGGTTGGTCCTAGAGTCATTTAACGAGAACATCAATAACGTTCGTTGTCACGCAGGGGCAAGATCGTCTGGGGTCTTTCTAGCCCTTCTAAGCACGCTCAGTAGAACCGTAACTCAACTGTCAGGCCTCCGTTGGCGATCAACTCAATCTGCAAGTATGTTGATTCTCACATTTGATCAGGAGCAAGCGCGTCATGGTCGGTCCCAAAGTCATTTGAATAGTATTTCAGTAACGCTCGTCGTCACGGAGGGTTAGAACGCTCTCGGCTGTGCTTTCTTTGACCAGAGGCTGCGAATCCTGGAGTCCTGACCTATCAGTAAATACTACAGAGTCAGGCAGTGCGGCGACCAGACGAGCAACAGGCTTGTCACGGTGACGAATTACGAATTCCTTCCCTGACACTACTGCATTAAGCAGTCTGTCTATCTCCTCGCGCGCTTCACGAGCATTGAGCTTTCGCATTTCGGGCCTATGTGAATGAGCCCGGGATGGGTGCATCCAGATCGATCTTAACTTCACCCACAAGACCCTCGATACGGGCCACAAGCTCAGGCGTTACAGCCTTTAGTCGCTGGGGGGTGGTCTGGATGTCATTTTCCAGCAAGCTTAAAAAGCCATCGGGTATGGGGTCGTGCTCATAATTTGTGGGCATAGAAGCTCCCCTTTTGTTAATCACAAGATCGTTAAAATTCCTGGCCAAAAGTCTGCCGGCGATCCTCGAACCGTCAGTAACGCATTATGTGCTTCCCTGATCTTCTATCGAACGCCGATTGAAACGGTCGCCTGAACGCAAATCGAAACGCGGCGTATAGTCTGGTCACTGTCCCTTAACGGTTTTCATGAATCGTCTTTCGAAGCCAGTCATCCGTTAAACCAAGCTCTTTTTTCAAAATCACTGGATCTTCATGCTGGGCAAGAACCCTCAGCATCATTTCGAAATACTCCGCACTGACTAGATACCCTATCGGTTGTCCTCGTGATAGCACTTCTACCCGGTGTTCAAGAAAATACCGGGTTGGACTTTTCCTGAACTCGCTGATGCTTACTGAGCTTCCTGTCCCGACGTGTTCCGTCAATCTGTTTTTCATACGCCATCCCGCTGTGACTCGCAGCTTTTATAACTTTGGTCAATCGTATGGACAGTCGGGGCTTCCCCATTCTGCGCCGACGGGGCCGCCCACCGCACCTTGCAGCTTCCTTCTCTTTATCCATGCTATCGCGATGTCGTCCATAACCTCCTTTGGGATTTGGATCGTGATGCTCTCAATCGAATGCCCCTGGAATATTTCCTTGTGCACACTGAATTCTGCGGGATCAGGCAGTTCCAGAAACACGAATCGAGGGTCCTCGGAAAGTCACTCGTCAAAATACAAATGATGATCGTCACTCGATGAGATTGAAGCTTTTACACTCATTTTCCGGTCCTCTTGCGGGCGCTCGACCACGCCTATATGTCGAAAACAATCGGCGGATTGGACGGCTCGTACCAACCGGTGCAGGTGCTGGCGTTTACGAAACGTAGGCACATATCCTCCCGAACCTCCGGTCCATAACCCTCGTGAATATGCCCAAACACGTGCGCCTTTAGGTTCTTAAGCTCGGACAGCCGGTTACGGAGGTCAACACAACCTACGTGTTCTTCCCCAATTTGTAGTGGTCAACTAATCCCGGACAGTATTTTAAGTTTTTCTTCCGCAATCACCGGTGGCATGCC
>NZ_QFWX01000014.1 GCF_003344045.1 Marinobacter vulgaris | reverse complement strand
CATCAGGTTGTCACTCATCTCAAAGTCCTCAATGGTGTGGCCCAGTTTGTCCAGACCGATTGAGCCCATCCGTTCCCGGTAGCGACGGCTGTCCAGGGTGAATCCGAAGGCGGGCTTGCCCTGTCCGATCATGTAGCCCACTTCGTATACCGTGCCCGGGTCAGCGCTGATGCCGCGGAAGGGTGTCAGGTTGGCGATGATGCCATCGCAGCTGTCCATCAATTCGCGGTTGGCCTGGTAGATTCGCTGACCGCGGTCGGGTTTTGCCTGGTCACCTGAAAACGCCAGCTCGGTGTCCAGCGGGTCTATGCCTTCAAATCCGTATTCCCGAAGCAGGCGTTTTTTCTCGGCCACGATGGCCTGGTGTTCAGTGGCGGGGAAGAAGACTTCCGGGCCGGCGAGGTAGATGCGTTTAGGCGTTGCCATGGGGGCCTCTTTAAGACTGATCGTAAAACTGGGACAGATTTATTTTCGAGATTTATTTTTGCGGTTTCGCTGATGGTTCAGCCGTGATTTGGTTCGCTACCAACCCGTTCGGCACTTCGGTTCACATCGGGTCGTCAGGATAGTGTTCAGCCATTAACAACCGGCACGTGTCTGCGCCGATTGTTTTCAAGCTGGGTTTAGCAGGAGACTTATTTGAAGCGAGACATTGCAGAGCTGAACGCGCTGCTTACCGAGTCCCAGGCAGTGTCAAGGCCCGCTTTAAGATCTTCCCAGGCATCGTCGCCAGCTTCCTTTATTTCATCCAGTTTCTTGCTGACATCGTCTTTCATCGATTTCAGTTCGTCGATCTGTTTGTAATATTCCTGCTGGGCATCCGCCTCTTTGAAATCGGCTTTGGCTTTCAGCTTGTCAATCTCGGCATTCCATTCGTCGAGCTTGGCCTGAAGTTTTTTAACGTAAGTATCTCTCTTGCTCATTGTCATCATTCCCTGTGAGCGCGCCCTTCGAGGGCAAAAATGGGCCGTGACGCTGCGTTACCAATGTTTGGCAGGTTTTGGCTGAATCGAATTTACTCGCAGCCCCCAGACTAATCAACGTTTATTACAGCCCCGCCAGAGGCCTCGACAACTACTCATTGGCCAACGCGGTCATAACCGTCAACCCGTATTTGTTGAGAGGCGGGACTTTAAGTATTACCTGGAGAACCTGCAGGAGTGGAAACAGGTTTATGGTGTTGAGCTTTACAGTTATTGCCTGATGACCAATCACATCCATTTGGTTGTTCAGGCAAGCGACAATGTGACCGCAATTCCGCAGTTGATGAAACGTCTGGCTGGTCGTCAAACCGGCTTTGTCAACGCTCTTGAAAGCCGGAGCGGTTCGTTTTGGGAAGGGCGTTACAAAATCAGCGCGATAGATACCGACGCCTATCTTCTGGCCTGCTGCCGATACGTAGAGCTCAATCCCGTCAAAGCGGGGATGGTGGAGAAGGCGGAGCAATATGAGTGGTCGAGCTACCCCGCACGTTTAGGAATGGTGCCCTGTGATTGGCTGGATGAAGCTGAAACGTTTCGTTCTTTGGCTGGTAGTCATCAGTTACGCGCTGAGGCCGGCTTCTGGAAAATGGATCTGTCCCGGTTTCACACGGTTTCACATTCTTCTCGCAGATGAACTCGCTGACAGGAACATCATTGTGCTGGCAGCGTTTGTTCTGGTGTTGAGTACGGCACTGTTCCGGCCTGACTACGCCTCGGAAAGATCCGCCAATTCTTCAACAAGAGGTCGAAACAGACGCCGGTACTCGCCAGGTGTAAGGCCCGTCAGGCGCCTGAATAACCGGCGGAAAAAGGATACATCCTCGTAACCGGCCTCCAGGCTTACCTCCTCCACTGACAATCTGCCATGTTCCAGTGCGCGCTTGGCCGCTTCAATGCGAAGGTTCTGAAGGTACTCAATCATTGAGGAGCCAGTGGCAGCCTTGAACCGCCGCTTGAGTGTTCTCTCTGGCAGAGGGGAGGACTCTACCAGCAGGGTAATGGCCCGGGGATCCCGCCAATGCATCTTGAGCCATTCCTCACATTTGCGCACAGCCGAGTCGGCATGGTGTGTTTGCCGGACCAGGCTCGTGAACGGCAGTTGGCCTTCTCCGTGCCATTTCAACAGATACACTTTTGCAATGCGGAGCGCTTCACCGATACCCACGTATCGGGCAATGATATGCAGTGCCAGGTCGTGCCACGATGTCGTTCCGCCCGCCGTCACCAACCGGCCATCGGGGTGGGCATAAACAAGGTTGGTCTCCGGCCGGAAATGCACCCTGGGATAGTGCGTTCGAAAAAGCTCCTGATAACCCCAGTGAGACGTTGCTGCGCAGTTATCCAGCAAACCACTCTCTGCCAGTAACACTGACCCGGAACAGGCAGAATAGATCGTTGTACCTGACCGGAATCTGAGCTTGATCCAGTCCATAAGCGCTTCATAGCGGCCTCCTATATCTTCATGGGGGCCCAGCCAGATCTCCGGGAGGATCAGGATATCAGCGGCAGGGTCATCCGCAATGGCGTACGCCGGCTCAACGGGAATGCCATGGCCACAATGAAATGGCGCCGAGTTGACGGAAACAATCTGCACATCAAACGGTTGATATGGAATCGGATCCCCCACCAGGGACTGCCAGATATTGCCCGTCGCCATAAGCACATCCACCATCCCATACAGCGCCGAACCTGCCGTTTCGGGCAGAGCGAGAATCAGAACGTTTTTTTGCTGTTGGCTCATGTTCCATCCTCCCTGCAATTGGTGGCACAAATGCCTTCTTTTTGTCAGAACTCCATCTGACCCAGTACGCAGTCATCCCTTACTTTATACCCAGGCGCCACAAAGTGCGCCTCCCGGTCCGCCGGGTTCCTTTAGACGACGAAGCAAGGTGAGAAAGATGAACACACAAGTAAATATTAAGACCCGTAACGGCCTTGATCTGATCCAGATGGGCCAGACCATTGAAGCCCTGAAAAACGACCCAGGCCTCGCGCAGTTCGAATTCCGGGCAAGAAACGAATGGGTGGACGGCGGTGAAAATCGCTCTGCCATCCGCGGATTCTACGGAGCCGGCGCTGAAGACGAATCCCGTCACAAAGACTTCGTCTTCACCAATGGTGAGCCCCCGGTCCTGCTGGGCAAAAACGAAGGTGCCAACCCGGTGGAATTTCTCCTGCATGCTCTGGCCGGCTGTGTTACCACCACCACGGTCCTGCATGCCACGGCACGGGGCATCACCATTCGAAAACTGTCAACCAGGCTGTCGGGCAATATCAACCTGGAAGGACTGCTGGCGCTAAATGACGAGGCTGTAGCCGGCTACGAGAACATTCGTATCCTCATGGACATTGAGGCTGACTGCAGCGACGAGGAGCTGGATGATCTCCTGTCGTTTGCCAGGGACCACTCTCCGGTCTGCAACACTGTATGCCGGCCGGTTCCGGTAACCCTTGAGCGGGTCTGAGGGCCAGTCCGGGGCGGGGACACCCGTCCCGGACTCACCTGGAAAACCGGGACAGATCTATTTTCCGCCTGCCCGTTCCCGCCGAATCAGCAGTACCAAAGCCAGCGCCGCCAGTGACCCCATCACAGCGGCGAAAGTGATCCCGGTCGTCTTCAGGCTGGTCATGCTCGCCATCAATCCCAGGCCGATCACCGGCACCGAGATAGCGATATAGGCCACGACAAAGAAGGTGGACGTCACCGCTGCTTTCTCCCGCACAGGGCTGGCCGCGGCGATGGCGCCCATGCCGGCGCGGAATGAGATACCCTGGCCGATACCGGCAATCACGGCACCCACGACGAACAGGGCGAGGGATTGGGTGTAGATGCCCAGTGCTATCGGAACCACGCCTATCATCAGAGACACGCACCCCAGAGGCAGGCGCAGCCTGAGCGGCAGTCTGCCCTGCAGGAACTGACCCAGGGTTGAGGCAATGAAGATGCTGCCGGCCACAACGNGGAATAAATACACCGCGGACTTCCGCTGGCACGTTCAGGCGCTGGATGGACAGTTTGGGGCGAGCGGGTTTCGAGACGGTCTCAGGCGCTGCCCAGATGCAGCACACGGCCAGCACAGCCATGGCAATGTGCACCAGAAAGGTCAGGTGCAGTGGCCAGGGTAGGTACTGGGAAAGAGCGCCAGCTAACATCGGCCCCAGGCCCAGCCCGCCCATGTTTGCCGCCGTGGCAAAGAAAGTGGCTTTCTCCCGCCAGTGGGGCGGGGCCAGTTCAATGACTGCCACCGTGGCCGTGCCGGTGAAGATCCCTGCGGACAGCCCCGACAGCACCCGGCCGGTCAGGATCATGGCCAGGCCATCGGCCTGCACGAACACCAGGTCACTGATGATGGAGCAAGCCAGGCCCGCAAATAGTAAGGGCCGGCGGCCTATCTGATCAGACCAGCGCCCAGTCAGTACCAGTGCGGCGATCACACCAAAGGCATAAGCGGCAAAGATGATGGTGATCATCAGGTCGGAAAACCCGAAACGGTCCTGGTAGATCGGGTAAAGAGGCGTCGGCATGGTGGTGCCGATCATCGTGACACTGAAGGTGAAGGCTGCGCCCAGGAAAATAAGCAGCGGAAACCAGGGGTGTTGCTTGGGTGAGGGCATGCAGGATTCCCGGTCGGCGATCTTTAAAAGTCGGCTACCCTATCAGAAGGGTCGGGCGAATCGAAGGGGATAACGGGGTCAGGTCTTGCCTTTTGCTCTCTTGCGAATTTTGGGAAGGCGTAGCAGTCTAGCTAACCGATTTAATGCCGGTTAAGAACGAAAACCGGGACAGAATTATTTTCTAGCGTGGAAGGTCGAGCAGCAGGGCCATGGGAACAGCTTTGTCCAAGACACTCAGGGCCGTAGCTCAGAGGCTTGCGTTTTTGCCTGCGTTGTAAATGCACAAGGCAGGACCCCGGAAGCTCACACCGCATAGAAAACCAACCAATAGTTTAGCGGGAAAATTGTATGTCGAAGAAAGTAGTCATGTTTGAATACGAGAAAGAAACAAAAAACAGTGTTCGCTATAAGGAAGTCCCCAGTGAAGGCACCGCTCCTGTCGTGGGTACTCTGTATGTTCAGAAATGGTTTGCTGGCAGTAGCAAATCCATTGAGGTAACGATAGACAAAAAAGACTAGCGGCCCAGCGAAAACCGGGACAGATCTATTTTCAGCCCCGGTTTTCCCTAACGTTGTCGGCTTTTGAAACCAGGTTGCTAAACCAGCGGTATTGGGTTGAATAGACCTGGCTTTCGGATCGGGTCTTTTCCTGTGCGCTACACTTCCAGACAACAGTTATCTTCTCAACTGTCAGACTGGGAGAGTCACAATGCAGGACTACGAACTCTATTACTGGGGCCTGCCCTTTCGCGGTAATTTTATTCAACTTTTTCTGGAGGAGGTTCGGGCGGATTACCGCAAGCTGGATGCCAGCGAGGTTTACCCTGATAAAAACCTGAACATCCAGTACCCCGGGATGGCACCACCCTATCTTTACGACTGCAGGGCCCAGGTGTGGTTCGCCCAGATGCCGGCGATTCTCATGCATCTGGCGAAGGCCTACCATTTTCTTCCCGACGAGCCTGAGCAACACACCCTCGCTCTGAAGGTGATTCTGGACTGCAATGATATTCTCATGGAAATCACCAACTACAATGGCACGGTGATGTGGGATCAGGATTCATGGGCCGAATTCCGGACCCATCGCCTGGCCGACTGGATGGCCATTTTCGAAAAGACCGGCCAGGCGCACATCCTCAAGCCGAACGCGGGCTATCTGCTGGGCTCCAGGCTCACGGTGGCCGATATCGCAACTGCTGCATTGTTTGGCACCCTCGTCCACAGCTTTCCGGAACTCGCCGCAGATCTGGAACACAACGCCCCCCGGGTGGCGGGTCTCTGCCAGCGAGTGGAAGACCGTCCGTCGATCAGGTCTTTTCTTGAGGATCAGCGAAACGAGTTGGGTAAGGCCTACTGTGGTGGTCAGATTGAGCAGTCCCTGCGGGACGTCTTACGGTAGCGCGGAGCTAATGGATCTGGAGTCCTCTATGAAAACCGCCCAACGCCGCGGCAATTCTATTTCCAGCCCTGATTTTGCAAGCCTGCAGGGTGTCTGGCGCTCCCAGGGTTACGGCACTGTGTTGCTGATCGAGGAAGATTGGTACACCCTTTTTGAAGAAACCAGCATCAGCTGCCTGAAGATTGATGCGGGCAGTATTGACGAACTTGGTCACTATTACGAAGATTTGGCGGTATCCCCTGGTGGCCAGGCGTTCAGTGCCCATCGGGTAACTGGCGTAGCACGCATCAGCTTCCGTCGCCTGAAAGGATTGCCCGCCAGTGTCACTGAAAGTCACAGGCACAGGGCAAAGGATCCGCAATACAACTTTGACGTTTTCTGGCGAACCTTTCACGAGCAATACGCCCTGTTTAAACTCAAGGGTGTGGCCTGGGATCGGGCGCATCATGACTATCTTCCCCAGATTAACGCGAACACATCACAGGAAACGCTCTTTGCCACCATGGTTGCGATGCTACGGCCCCTGAAGGATGGCCATATTCGTCTGCATTCACCCTGGGGTCATTACAGGGCA
>NZ_QFWX01000013.1 GCF_003344045.1 Marinobacter vulgaris | reverse complement strand
CCCCCCCCAGGTTACGCAGCGAACAGCACCTGTTTTAACTGACGATGACTCTATTCGTAAGGTCCTCCAAGAATTTGACGACTTGGTAAACGACTTTACGAAGGGGGTCGCCGAGGATGTTCTCCTGGATTACATGGTTGACAATTTTTCCGATGAAATAACGCAAGCACTTGGGGTCCTGACCGATCTGATAAGTGATCAGCTAAAGCTCCAGGAAGAGGGTGCTCTAGAGTTAGCTGCGCAGATGGCAGGAGCAATCGGTCTTGGAGATGATGAAGAATGAGTAAGCTATTGTTGGTTTTAACCGCCATCTTCTGTCTTTTACAGGCCGGTCAAGCTCACGCTGGTTGGGGTAGCGGGCTAGGGGACTTGCTCACAAATCTGCCAGTCGTGGATGTTGTAGGCGAAAAGATCCTTGAAAACCGGGTTGTTTTCGTCGATCTGAATGGGAAAGCCAGCGATAGCAATCAGCTTCAGGTCCGGCGCGATCAAAAGTCTGCACCGAGCGTTAGGCGCTCTCCAGAAACTGGTCTGCATAATAAGGTGGTTGCACAGACGGAGTCTGGAAACCAATCTTCCGCAGCAAAGCTTAATCATAAAAATGCTGGCGACAATGGTTTTGTGGTTCGGCCCGACCTCAATTCTGTAGCTAACGTAAGACGCTCACCAGGAACTCATCAGGGTAATAAGGTGATTGCACAGCTGAGGCCTGGTGAGACAGTTTCCGTAATTTCAAAACTGGAAAATAAGGCGTGGCTATATATAACTCTTCAATCCGGCCGAAATGGCTACATCCACGAAAGCTTGGTCTTACCTACGGACGTTAGTTCCCAATCCCAGGACGCAATCTCTTATCTTACTACCAAAAAAAGCCCAGAGCCTGTCGAAGAATTGGATGCCGACGTGACTGGTGAAAGTGTGGCGGGTGCTGAAAACTCGGGGAAGGGTCAAAGGAATACCGATAATTTCGATGGTATCGCAGCCCAGGATTGTAAGAACCAGTTGTTGCGAAAAGGCACTAAATATTATTTGGATCTTGCCGCGAAAATTAACCTTAATCAGACAGAGATTAATAATATCGAGGAAATAGTCGCCAGCGAAGTTAAAATCTCTTTGCTATCTGGAGGACGTGAAGTCCATAAAGACCCGGACCTTTTCATCTCGGAAAAAATTTACGAAATGTGCTGGAAATATAAATCATAGATTGAAAAGCATTTTGAAGTCGTTTAGTAAGGGCAACTTACTATATATGGCCCAAGTGTTTCAATCACACATTATTGAATATATTGATTGTCTCACTAAATGGATGGGGTATCATTTTGGTTTCCAAGTCTTACTCTTAAAAGTAGCTCGCGTAGACAGTGTTTTTAGCCGCCCCAACGTATTGTCGATTTAAATCTTGATTTTTAAAATCCGTTCTAGCCGGCATAACAACAAATTTAAAAGAACCATATTTGGCTATAAAAGCTTTTTTTAAGCCGACCTAAAAAAGCAAGGGAATAGTAGTATGTTTACACGTTTGTTGGTTGTTTCTGGTCTGCATCCGGTCTGGGTGTTCTTTTACGCTGGACCATGCATGGTCTTTGTGATGTGGCTGGTTCTGGGATTGAATTTCAATTTCGCCTCGGACGGTAAAGAAGCTGGCGTGTGGGCCATTGCAATCGTTTTGGCAGATTTGATGATTGGCTTCGCCTGGCATGGCCAAGCCAATTCAAGAACCACCCAGCTGGGTGAAATCAAGATTCCCAACTACGGCAAGTATCCGGTCACTGGCTTTGAATCATCTGAGCCTGCTAAAGCTCCGGTCATCCCTGAAGAAGTGCGAGCCATTACGGTTGAGCGTAGCGAGAATTTCTTCAAAACGGTCGATCAGTTGTCAGAAGACCTAGGTAGAGCGCTCGTGGTTGTTCCGACCCTCATCGGCAAGATCGATGTCTTCTGGCCAGATATAATGGCTGAGGGTAGTGTTGTTGACCCGGAAACCGCCGATCATGGTATGCAGGTCGTCATGAATTCGTTTCACAATGACCAGCGTGAGGCTGAATACGATGCCATTGTTCAAAGATTTGGCGCTCCTGCCAAGCGAGGCCTGGTGGATCAGAAAAGCGGTGAGACCGCGATGTTTGCCTACTGGGATATTGCAGCGGTCATCGAGGCGTCCTGCAAGACATTTTACGGCATGGAGCAAGTGAATGGGGTCGAGGTTGCTGCCCTGTATACGAAAATGTTCCGGGATCGTTCGGTCAAGATGCCTTGCCCGACCGAGGGCTACCTTGTAATTCCCTTTATCAAAGGCTTAATTCAGCCTGGGGTTCAGGTGGTGAGGAAGCCTTAAGCCTTCTTTGTAGTGGTCAACTAATCCCGGACAATATTTTAAGGTTTTCCTCAGCTGCAATGGGCGGGATGCCATCGTTGAATGTGTGAGGTCGCTGCCGGTTGTAATAGTCCATCAGATAGCCACCAACATCTTTTTTGGCCTCAGGCAGATTCGGATATCCCAGGGCCGGTATCCATTCAGATTTCAGACCCCGGAAAATGTATGCGATACAACCAGTCTGTTCTGTAGTGAGCTTGTTGCTTTTGCATATCAAGTGATGGGCTTATTGAGCAAGCAAGAGCCTGCTAACGAATACACTCCCCATGGACTTTTCTGAGTCCGGAAAGATTTCTCTCATGAAGAGTTTTCCGTCTGTTGGAAAAAGCCGTGTCGATTATGCGCAAAACTCAGAGCTCTTTGGCGCTTTGTAATAATTGCTCGACGGCAATTAAACTATGACCCGTTATTCAAGCGGTTAGCTAATTCCTTTTGCGGCCGCGGTCCTCACGAAATCGTTCATATGCGACCAAAGGTCCTTGGACGCTTTGATAAATCCGCGTGACATGAGATAAACGCTTCCGACTTGGCAGGCAAAAAAGCTCAATACATGCAGAGCGATGGCACCGAAGACTGACATATCGCTTGGTATTACCAATGAACCAAAAACGGAGGCTCCGACGAGTCCGATAGGGAGGGAGAGCAATCCGGGAATCAGAAGGCTACCAAGAAATTTCGACAACTCATCCTTTGTTACCACGATTGATACGCTATTTGATGTGTGATTAATGACTGCAAGAGTCTCATATTCGCTACGACCGTCGCTCGTGCCAACGACAGCGCTAATTGTATGGCCAGGCCTCACTGCAATGTCAGCGTTTTTTATATGAACGGGTTGCTCGCTCCCCTCTCCTGTTTTTATCCAAAGGGTCTGCTTAGTGCTAACCTGGGAGTTGATTTTCGGCGCACGCACATAGCCCCCGTTAGGGCCAACATAGCCGCCACCACCACTAGAGGTGATACTGACCTCTTGCTGTCTGTCAGCGTCGAGCACTTCGCCTGTTAAGGTCTCAAAAACAACTTCTTTGTCTTTATACTTGAAGCTTTCCATTTAATATCACCAGTTATTTTGTCCAACGTCGTAAACTAAAATAGTTTACATGTAACGCATTTCCGGCTCGGTACGAGTTCAGGCCAACTCGAACTACTCGTTAAAAGGCGAACCTTGTTTAATCCATTAATATAAAGTTAGTAACTCAAATAACGCCTAAAAAGAGGCTTAAGAAGGTTTACCCGTGGCTAATTTTATCTCAATCCAGCTGCGGTTTCCTCCTTCTATTTGCTTTATGTAGGGGCTGATTTTGAGCCAGACTCAGTACATGATGGGCGTGAGACTGGTTTTTATCGGAAAACAGTCCATGTCCTGAACTTTTCCGCTGTCCAAGGCAGCAAGGCAGACGTATTCACGGTTGGCTTTTGGGAAGATCTGTAGAAAAGTGAGGGTGATCTTGATTGCCTCTCCGTCAGCAGTTTCCGTAACGACATTTACCCGGTCAATCGCCACTCTGTCCGATATAATCGTAGCTTTCTCAGTACTGATTTTCCGTCCCTCATCAGCGATGGCTTGGATAGACCAAGTCGCGGCAAGAGCAACTGCAATAAGTTTGGCAGCCATAACCAGCGAGCGATGGTTGGGAGCGATGGTCATTTAATGTTTCCTTATTAAAGGTTTAAGATTCAGAATTTATGCAGCTCTCTGCAGCAGTCATTCCGAAGAATCAGTCGGCTACTTTTTCTTACGACCACCCATGACCCAGGAGCCATCGGTGGCTTCAGGCGTAATCATCTCCGTGCCTTGGTTAAGGTTCACTTTACCGCCCCTTCTGACGGTCGATATTGCAAGAAGCGTGAACACGATAATCTCGAACACAAAATAAAAGGCAATTGAGGCTCCGACCAGGGCATTGCCATACGTTGGAAGTCCTGTAAACCAGTCGTGCATTTCATTATACGTACGCCCAAATTCGGTATAATGAGTCCTTAAAATCCCACCCGTTTCAGCACTTCCCGTGATCCACTCCTCTTTTGCAATGTACATGTCATGAGGAATGAAATAGCTCACTTGCGAAAAAATAAAGTCAAAAAAACCATTGATAGAACCCATGATTCCGGACATAACCCCAGGGGCAAAAAGACCAAGACAGAGGCCCACTACCATGTAGAGCATGACGCCACCAAATACAGGCACTCCCCACCGTACGATCATAAATGAAATCATAATTTTCCTGTGTGTGCTGAATCGCTTTAATATCGAAATCGGCAACCGCCTCGATGGATATCTGTAAGGGCAGTTCCACAGAGTTATCTACAAGCCTATTTCATAAAAAATAACGCACGTAGACCTGTGCCGTTTTTTCGTTTCCCTACAGGTCTATCTTTTCATCAGAGCCATGGAGGTCTCTGCATCAATAACTCCTGTTACGGGAAGTTTGTTTAACCGCTGAAATCTCTTGAGAGCATGCATTGTCTTTCCGCCCATCAAGCCATCGACTGGGCCTGCGTCGTATCCACGATCGTTCAATTTTCGTTGAACCTGCGATACCGATAACGAACTGATCAGTTTGAGAACCTTCACCCTGCCGGCATCCTCAGTGCCCAAGTCCTGCGCATTGGCATCATGGTAATTGTGAAATGGAGCCAACGGGAAACCGATGAAAGCGTTACTGATTGGATAAATGGCGGGCTCGGCTCGCATCATCCAGTTCATCGCCATTGTGACCAATCTATTGGGCTTTGCATCATCGTCCGCTTTACCGGTTGCCGCTTCAATGATGCCGGTCTTAACCATCGGGTTTTCAGGTAGCAGGAACGGAAAGCTGATAACCACAATAAGGAATGTGCCCGTGATTCCCATTTTTATATTTTTCAAGGGGAACGTCTTCGGATGCTTTATGTACTGAAGTGCGGCCAGGTGGTGAAATACCTTGGACAGTGTAAAGAGGGAGAAAAACAGACTCAGTACGAGTGCGATAGGCGGCACTAACATAGCCCGCACAGCATCTTTCCCCTGCTCGGTCATCGCTTTATTGCGAACCATTTCATTGATCGACTTCGGAATGCCGTCCAACTGATCTGCAACGGTATTCCAGGACATGGGAAGCAATACTTTCTCAAGAAACTCTGTTTCACGTAGTCCTTTCTGAATAAAAATACTTGAGCTGTCTTCGCCCAATACAGATCGATAGGCGGATTGCACACTGGCTGTGCGGATAAATTGGTCTACGTTCATGCCATACTTGATATCGTTATAATCCGTTGTGAAAGGCTGATTTGCGGCCTCAACAAACGATTCTTTTATATTTCGGGTCAGCGCTTTGCGTACCGATGCCTCGATGTTCGGAACACCCGATGACCGAAGAACCAGATCTTTCGCCTCTAACGTGATGCCTTTGTGGTACTTTTTACCAAAGTTTTCTGCGAAGCCTTCATGCTGGTAAAACTGGCGTTTATTCAATCTCAGAGGAATCCCTTTAACCGTCAGTGGGATTGGGGAGGTTCGACGCTTTTCTGCGGTCAAATCCGAGTACACGATCCGACCAACGCGCTCAGCACTCCAATCACATGCTCCGTGATTGATTCTTCGGATATCGCAAAACTTGTAAACATCAAGCTTGGATCCCGTTCTTTCATAATAGATCTTTCCGTTCTTCTCAAGACTGGCCCGACAAGTGCTCGGAAAATAATTCGTTAATCTTGTATTGCAGGAACCCGCAACATAATAAGGATAGAAAAATGTTTTCGAGCCTATAGCCTCGTAAACCGACTTGGCACCGCTGGCATAGCTGGTGTAAGCCTGAGACAGTTGCGAATCGAGATCATGGTAGAAAGCGGAAGCCTTCATTTCGTCCATAGCCTTATTGATCTTTTCAGGCATAGAGGACATGCCATCGCGATAATTTATGTAGAGATCATAGATTCTTTGATTGACCTCCTTATACCCGTCATAAACCTCATCCTGTGATTCAAGTGCCTTTCGATGAACCATCGCACCCACAATGTTCTCAATTTCGCGGGGAATTCGATCGACGACCTTATCGTTGGATGCCATCAGCATCCCGGCAATGGCCAGAAAGGCTTTGTTCTCAGGACGGTCAGAAGTTTCCTGGGTAATCGGAACGTCTTCCAGAATCAGCGTTCCATTACGAATCGCGGGGCGAACCATGTTCAAATAGGTGGCCGCAAAGCGTTCCTCGTCTGAGGAGTTCTCTACAAGGACCTCTTCAATAAGAATTTCTTGAGCCGCGTACATGAACATAATAGCAAACGGCATTATGGCGCATAGCATCACCGTCTGCCTTTTTACATCGCAAACTCGGTCCTTGTACTTCAGTGCAAAAATTCCGTACACAAGAAAGCCAAAGCCAACACCTGAAAGGATGCGCCCTGCCATTTCAATTGTGTCCAGACTTTCCGGATCCGGGAAAACACCACTGGCAACGTTCAGCAGTGCCGCGTTAAAGCTGAACTCGATGATGATGTATAAAACTTCCAAACAGAGCAGGATAATAATCCATCTTTTCCATTTCGGATCCGATCCACCTTTAAATCCAACGGTACGACGTTCGGCTTCAAGTATTCTCTGTTTTTCAACATGGTTCACTGAGTTCTCCAAATTCAGGCTTTAGATATCAAGAGCTTTTATTATTTTTTTAGAAAAGTGCGGATCTTGATTAATCCCCTGAATTAGGTTCATTTTTGTTGATCCTGACACGTTGGCCTGCTCGGCGTTGACGATCGCTTGCAGTGCCAAATAAAGGGCTTACGTCAAGATTATCAACACTCGCTAGTAACTTAAGGCACGGCTGAAGAGGCGCTATTTTTCCTTTCTGCATTATCTTTCGTCGGCTCCTGGTCGTCAGATACAGTTTTCCATGACGCCTTTTCGGTTTCGTGCTCGGGCCTGGCGGTTGCCTGCGTGCTGTCAGGTTTCGGTGGCTTAATGCAGACGGCCTTCAGAATAAGACCATATTCAATTTTTTAAGTACACGGGTCACCGTGCCTTGGTGCGCAAACTACACTATATTTTTCATTCGTTTACATTCGGCTATCTATATTGCCCCACGCTGCGCCAGCAAAAAAATTGTAGTTGGGGTTCTACCCCGTTACTGCGGACATTCCTAAAAAGAGGCACACTGTGCCAAAGGAGTGTTCATGT
>NZ_QFWX01000012.1 GCF_003344045.1 Marinobacter vulgaris | reverse complement strand
TGGTCTACGTGACCAATGGTGCCCACGTTTACGTGTGGCTTGTTACGTTCAAATTTTGCTTTAGACACGGTTACACCTCTTCCTGTTTCTTAAGTCCTGGGGATCAACCCTTTTTAATGATCGCTTCGGCAATGTTCGAAGGAGCTTCCATATAGCGGGAGAACTCCATCGCATAAGACGCCCGACCCTGCGTAGCTGAACGCAGATCGGTGGCGTAACCGAACATCTCCGACAACGGAACCTCGGCACGGATTGTCTTGCCCGACGGGCCGTCTTCCATACCCTGAACCAGCCCACGGCGGCGGTTAAGGTCGCCAACGACGTCGCCCATGTACTCTTCAGGGGTAACGCACTCAACCTTCATCAGTGGCTCAAGAAGGGCCGGGCTGGCTTCCAGCGCGCCTTTCTTCATAGCCATGGAACCGGCAACCTTGAACGCCATCTCGTTGGAGTCCACGTCGTGGTAGGAACCATCGTACAGCGTGGCTTTAATCCGCAGCAGTGGATAACCGGCCAGACAGCCGTTCTTCATCTGCTCTTCAATACCCTGCTGGACGGCGGGGATGTATTCCTTGGGAACAACACCACCAACGATTTCGTTTACAAAGATGAAGTTTTCGCCATCTTCATCGTCAAGTGGCAGCGGCTCAAGCTTGAGCTTGACGTGACCATACTGACCACGACCACCGGACTGACGTACGAACTTGCCTTCAACATCCACGCTCTTGCGGATGCACTCGCGGTAGGCCACCTGAGGCTTACCGATGTTGGCCTCTACCTTGAATTCGCGACGCATGCGGTCAACGATGATATCCAGGTGAAGCTCACCCATGCCGGAAATGATGGTCTGACCGGATTCTTCGTCGGTCCGGACCTGGAATGAGGGGTCTTCCTGGGCAAGTTTGCCCAACGCAACACCCATCTTTTCCTGGTCGGCCTTGGACTTGGGCTCGACAGCAACAGAAATTACCGGCTCCGGAAATTCCATGCGCTCGAGGATGATCTTGTGGTTCTCGTCGCACAGGGTATCACCGGTGGTGACACTCTTGAGACCGATTGCCGCAGCGATGTCACCCGCCAGCACTTCCTTGATTTCCTGGCGCTCTTTGGAGTGCATCTGAACCATACGGCCCACACGCTCTTTCTTCTGCTTGACCGAGTTATATACGGCGTTACCGGACTCTAGCTTGCCGGAGTAAACGCGGAAGAAGGTCAGCGTGCCAACAAATGGGTCCGTGGCAATTTTGAACGCAAGGGCAGAGAAGGGAGCGTCATCATCAGCCTGACGAATCTCTTCAGTACCGTCCTCGTCGACTTCACCACGGATCGCCTTGACTTCGTCTGGCGCAGGGAGGAATTCGATAACCGAATCCAGAACCGCCTGCACACCCTTGTTCTTGAACGCAGAACCACAGGTTGCCACAACAATTTCGTTGGCAATCGTACGAAGACGAAGCCCTTTCTTGATGTCTTCGATGTTGAGCTCACCCTCTTCCAGGTAGCGCTCCATCAACTCTTCGTTCGCTTCTGCGGCGGCTTCCATCATCTGCTCGCGGTATACGGCGACTTCTTCAACCATGTCTTCAGGAACGTCACGCTGGTCGTAGGTCGCACCGGCGTCGTCTTCGTTCCAGTAGATAGCCTTGTTACGGATCAGGTCTACCAGGCCGGCAAACTCGTCCTCAGAGCCGATTGGCAGCTGAATCGGGACGGCGTTTGCACCCAGACGGTTCTTGATCTGGTCAACAACGCGCAGGAAGTTGGCACCGGCACGGTCCATCTTGTTGACGAACACCATGCGGGGAACTTCGTACTTGTTGGCCTGACGCCATACAGTCTCTGACTGCGGCTCAACACCTGAGGAGCCGCAGAACACCACGACCGCGCCGTCGAGAACACGCAGCGAGCGCTCTACCTCGATGGTGAAGTCAACGTGTCCCGGGGTATCGATGATGTTGATACGGTGCTCGGGATATTGCTTGTCCATGCCCTGCCAGAAACAGGTCGTCGCAGCAGACGTGATGGTAATACCACGCTCCTGCTCCTGCTCCATCCAGTCCATGGTGGCGGCGCCATCGTGAACTTCACCGATTTTGTGGGAAATACCTGTGTAGAACAGGACCCGCTCGGTGGTCGTGGTTTTGCCCGCGTCAACGTGCGCGCAAATACCAATGTTTCTGTATCTCTTGATCGGAGTCTTACGTGCCACTGTTTTAACCTCGGCTGATTAGAAACGGAAGTGAGAGAACGCCTTGTTGGCTTCTGCCATGCGATGAACGTCTTCGCGCTTCTTAACAGCGGAGCCCTTGCTATCAGCCGCATCCAGGATTTCGCCTGCGAGACGCTGAGCCATGGACTTTTCACCACGCTTCCGTGAGTATTCTACGAGCCAGCGCATAGCCAGCGCGTTCTGACGGGAAGGCCGAACTTCAACGGGCACCTGGTAGGTAGCACCACCAACACGACGGGACTTAACCTCAACCATCGGCTGGATGTTTTCCAGGGCCTTTTCGAACATTTCGATCGGCTCTTCCTTGGATTTGTCGGCAACGATATCGAGCGCGCCATAAACAATGCGCTCAGCAACAGCTTTCTTGCCACTTTCCATCACATGGTTGATGAACTTGGCCAGCCGTGCACTGTGAAACTTAGGATCCGGGATAATTTCCCGCTTTGCTGCAACTCTTCTTCTAGGCATCGATAAGCCCTTATCTATTAAAAGGTCTTCAGGAACCCCTGAGATAGCATCAGCTACTCAGCCTTACTCTTACCGCGCTATGTAGCAACGATAAAAGACACCCGCGTGGGACATCAGGACTTGGGTCGTTTTGTACCGTACTTGGAGCGACCCTGCTTACGGTTCTGCACACCCTGGGTGTCCAGTGTTCCGCGAACAGTGTGATAGCGCACACCCGGAAGGTCTTTTACTCGACCACCACGGATAAGCACAACACTGTGCTCCTGAAGGTTGTGACCTTCACCACCAATGTATGAGGAAACCTCGAAGCCGTTGGTCAGGCGAACACGGCACACTTTACGCAGTGCTGAGTTCGGCTTCTTCGGCGTTGTGGTATACACACGTGTGCATACACCACGGCGCTGAGGACAGGCCTGAAGAGCAGGTACATCGCTCTTGGCTGCCTTGCGTTTACGAGGCTTACGCACCAACTGATTAATCGTTGCCATGTAAGCAAACTCCAAAAAATCGTATCAATGAAACTTACCCCCGACACGCGGGGGTAAAATTTGAGGGTCGCAAGTGTAAGCCCGCGCCCCTGAACAGTCAAGATGACTGATCTCTTTTTAACCACCCGCGGCGTACGTAACTACCGGCGGGTGGCTGTGCCGGCCAACTCAGTTTTCGCGGTTGAGCTCGGCACTCAGAGCTTCTTCAACGTCTGCCGCGGTAACGCCCTGCTCTTCCAGATCACGCTTACGCTTGCGCTCGGCGTGATAGGCAAGACCGGTACCGGCCGGGATCAGGCGACCAACGACAACGTTTTCCTTCAGGCCGCGGAGGTAATCCCGCTTGCCGGTAACCGCGCCTTCGGTCAGAACACGCGTGGTCTCCTGGAACGAAGCCGCCGAAATGAAGGACTCGGTTGCCAGCGATGCCTTGGTGATACCCAGCAACAGGCGATCACACCTTGCCGGTTCCTTATCGGCCGCTTCCGCTTTCTCGTTCTCTTCCATGAACTGGGTGATTTCAACCTGATCACCACCCAGCAGGCCGGTATCACCGGCGTCGGTAATCTCGACCTTGCGCAGCATCTGTCGAACGATAACCTCGATGTGTTTATCGTTGATGACAACGCCCTGCAGGCGATAGACGTCCTGGATTTCGTTGGTGATGTACTTCGCCAACGCTACCACGCCCAGCAGGCGCAGAATGTCATGCGGGTTGGACGGGCCATCGGAGATCACCTCACCCTTCTCGACCGTCTCACCCTCAAACACGTTCATCTGACGGTGCTTCGGAATCAGAACCTCATACGGGTCTGAATCCTTCGGCGTGATCACTAGGCGCTTCTTGCCCTTGGTCTCTTTGCCGAATGAAACCACACCACTGACTTCCGCCAGGATTGAGGATTCTTTCGGGCGACGGGCCTCGAACAGGTCGGCAACCCGTGGCAGACCACCGGTAATGTCCCTGGTCTTCGAGCTTTCCTGCGGGATACGTGCAACCACATCACCCAGTTCGACCCTGGCACCGTTGGCCATGGTCACCAGCGCATTGGCTGGCAGGAAGAAGATTGCGGTACCACCACCGGGCAACTCAACGTCGTTACCCTGCTCGTCAATCAGCTGGATGGCAGGACGGATGTCCTTACCGGCCGCCGGGCGCTCCTTGGGATCGATCACTTCCATCGTGGACAGACCCGTCAGCTCGTCTGTCTGGGTGCGCACTGTGATGCCCTGGTCCATGTTGACGAACCGGACCGTACCTTCCGCCTCAGCGATGATCGGGTGAGTGTGCGGATCCCACTTGGCAACCGCCACACCGGCTTCTACGGTATCGCCATGCTTGACCGATAGCACAGCACCATAAGGCAGCTTGTACCACTCCCGCTCACGACCCTGCTCATCGGCAATCGCCAGCGCAGAAGAACGTGAAACCACAACAAGGCTACCGTCACTCTTCTCGATGGACTTCAGGTTGTGCAGACGAACGGTGCCGCCATGCTTGACCTGAATGTTGTCGACCGCAGACGCCCGGCTTGCCGCACCACCAATGTGGAAGGTACGCATGGTCAGCTGGGTGCCCGGTTCACCGATGGATTGTGCCGCGATAACACCAACGGCCTCACCAACGTTGACCTGGTGGCCCCGCGCAAGATCGCGACCATAGCACTTCGAGCAGATACCGTGACGGGTCTCACAGGTTATCGCAGAGCGAACCCAGACTTCGTCCACACCGGCGCGCTCGAGTGATTCAACGGCCTTCTCATCCAGCAACACGCCTGCCTCGACTACCGCATTGTCCTTGTCGGTAGGCGTGAAGGCTGCACGGGCAGTCACACGGCCGAGGACGCGGTCACCCAAGGGTACGACCACGTCGCCACCCTCGATGTGCGGCGTCATCAGCAGGCCTTCCTCGGTACCACAGTCTTCCATGGTAACGACCAGGTCCTGGGATACGTCGACAAGACGGCGCGTCAGGTAACCGGAGTTCGCAGTCTTCAGCGCCGTATCCGCCAGACCCTTACGGGCACCGTGGGTAGAGATGAAGTACTGGAGTACGTTCAGGCCTTCACGGAAGTTGGCAGTGATCGGCGTTTCGATGATCGAGCCATCCGGCTTCGCCATCAAACCACGCATACCTGCCAGCTGACGGATCTGGGCGGGGGAACCCCGGGCGCCAGAGTCGGCCATCATGTAGACGGAGTTGAACGACTCCTGCATGAGATCTTCGCCGTTTTCACCCTTCACGGCCTTGCCGTCAGGACCGATTACCTGTTCCTGGGACAGCCTGTCCATCATCGCCTTGGACACTTTGTCGTTGGCGCGGGACCAGATATCGATAACCTTGTTGTACTTCTCGCCCTGGGTCAGCAGACCGGACGCGTACTGGGTTTCGATATCTTTGACTTCCTCGGAAGCGGCATCCACCAGCTCGTATTTCTCCGGCGGAATCTCGAAATCGTTGAAGCCGATGGAGATGCCGGAGACCGTTGCATAGTGGTAACCCATGTACATGATCTGGTCGGCAAAGATAACCGTTTCCTTCAGACCGGCGTCACGGTAGCAGGTGTTGATCAGATTGGAGATCGCCTTCTTGACCATGGGCTTGTTGACCAGGTCATAGGACAAACCGTCCGGCACGATATCAAACAACAGGGCGCGGCCAACCGTGGTATCGACTATCTTGTATTCTTCGGTACGCTCACCGTCTTCCTGGATCGTCACTTCCTTCACGCGCACCTTGACGATGGCCTGAAGGTCGACCTTGCCGGCACCATAGGCGCGATGAGCTTCTTTGACGTCGGCGAACACCATGCCTTCGCCCGGCGCGCTCTTGCGCTCACGGGTCATGTAGTACAGGCCGAGTACCACGTCCTGGGACGGTACGATGATCGGCTCGCCGTTGGCAGGCGACAGCACGTTGTTGGTGGACATCATCAGCGCACGGGCTTCGAGCTGCGCTTCCAGGGTCAGCGGTACGTGTACCGCCATCTGGTCACCGTCAAAGTCGGCGTTGTAGGCCGCACACACCAGCGGGTGCAGCTGGATCGCCTTACCTTCGATCAGCACCGGCTCGAACGCCTGGATACCCAGACGGTGAAGAGTCGGGGCACGGTTCAGCATGATCGGATGCTCGCGGATGACTTCGTCCAGGATATCCCAGACCACGCCCTCCTCGCGTTCGACCATCTTCTTGGCGGCCTTGATGGTGGTCGCCAGGCCACGGTGCTCAAGCTTGGAGAAAATAAACGGCTTGAACAGTTCCAGCGCCATCTTCTTGGGCAGACCACACTGGTGCAGGCGCAGATAAGGACCGACCACGATCACCGAACGACCGGAGTAGTCCACACGCTTACCGAGCAGGTTCTGACGGAAGCGACCCTGCTTGCCCTTGATCATGTCGGCCAGGGACTTCAGCGGGCGCTTGTTGGTGCCGGTAATGGCGCGGCCACGACGACCATTGTCCAGCAACGCATCCACGGCTTCCTGCAGCATGCGCTTTTCGTTGCGCACGATGATATCCGGAGCATTCAGCTCCAGCAGGCGCTTCAGGCGGTTATTCCTGTTGATCACCCGGCGATACAGGTCGTTAAGGTCGGACGTTGCAAACCGCCCACCATCCAGCGGCACCAGCGGGCGCAGGTCCGGCGGCAGAACCGGCAGCACGGACATGACCATGTCCCCGGGCTTGTTGCCGGAGTACAGGAAGGCCTCAAGAATCTTCAGGCGCTTGCTGAACTTCTTGATCTTGGTTTCGGAATTGGTCTGGGGTATTTCTTCCCGCAGGGTTTCAACTTCCGCCTGCAGATCAATACCTTCCAGCAGCTCCTGGACAGCTTCGGCACCCATGCGGGCGTCGAATTCGTCACCGAACTCTTCCAGGGCCTCGTAATACTGCTCATCGTTCAGCAGCTGCCCTTTCTCCAGGGTTGTCATCCCCGGCTCGATCACGATAAACGATTCGAAATAGAGCACCCGCTCGATATCGCGCAGAGTCATGTCCAGCATCAGACCGATGCGGGACGGCAGTGATTTCAGGAACCAGATATGGGCAACCGGGCTCGCAAGCTCAATGTGCCCCATGCGCTCACGGCGCACGCTGGCCAGTGCCACTTCCACACCGCACTTCTCGCAGATGACACCACGGTGCTTGAGGCGCTTGTACTTGCCGCACAGGCACTCGTAATCCTTGATCGGGCCGAAGATCTTGGCACAGAAAAGACCGTCACGTTCAGGCTTGAACGTACGGTAGTTGATGGTCTCAGGCTTTTTGACCTCACCAAAAGACCATGAACGGATCATGTCAGGCGACGCCAGGCCAATACGGATGGCGTCAAAATCCTGCTTTTGGTTCTGGTTTTTGAGAAGATTCAGCAAATCTTTCATCAGTAACAGCTCCGGATGGCGTTATTCTCGGGCGGGTACCGACCGGTACCCGCTCACGCTGCCAAAAACAATTCGGCTCAGTCGGATTCCAGCTCGATGTCGATACCCAGCGAGCGGATCTCCTTGACCAGAACATTGAAGGACTCGGGCATGCCCGGCTCCATACGATGGTCTCCATCGACAATGTTCTTGTACATCTTGGTCCGACCATTCACATCATCAGACTTCACGGTAAGCATTTCCTGCAACGTATACGCTGCACCGTAAGCCTCGAGGGCCCACACTTCCATCTCACCGAAGCGCTGACCACCGAACTGCGCCTTACCACCCAGCGGCTGCTGGGTAACCAGGCTGTACGAACCGGTGGAACGAGCGTGCATCTTGTCGTCGATCAGGTGGTTCAGCTTGAGGATGTACATATAGCCAACCGTTACCGGACGATCGAACTCGTCACCGGTACGGCCGTCATACAATACCGTCTGGCCAGTCGTACTCAGACCTGCCAGTTCAAGCATGCGCTTGACCTCAGCTTCCTTGGCACCGTCGAATACCGGCGTTGCCATGGGGACACCTGCGCGCAGGTTGTTGGCCAGCGCCAGGATCTCTTTGTCACTCAGCGAATCCAGGTCGACTTGTGTGACCTCGTCAGAGTGGTTATAGATCTCATCCAGCAGGCTGCGCAGTTCAGCGATCTTCCGCTGTTCGTCCAGCATCCGGCTGATGCGCTCACCCAAGCCCTTGGCGGCGGCACCCAGGTGGGTCTCAAGAACCTGGCCGACGTTCATCCGCGACGGAACACCCAGCGGGTTCAGCACGATGTCAACGGTATTGCCGAACTCATCGTACGGCATGTCCTCGATCGGCATAACCGCTGAGATAACACCCTTGTTACCGTGGCGGCCGGCCATCTTGTCACCCGGCTGAATCCGACGTTTGATTGCGAGGTATACCTTGACGATCTTGAGAACACCGGGAGCAAGGTCATCGCCCTGCTGAAGCTTGCCTTTCTTGTCGTCAAAGCGCGCTTCGTGTTCCTTCTTGCGATCTTCGAGGCCCTGCTCGGATTTCTCCAGCAGCTCGTTCAGCGTCTCGTCCTTCATCCGCAGCTTGAACCAGTCGTCCCGCGACAGCTCTGCCAGGTAGGATTCGTCCAGCTTGGCACCTTTTTTCAGGCCCGGACCGCTGATGACTTCCTGCCCCTTGAGGGCATTGGTCAGACGTTCGAAGGTCGCTCCCTCAACAATGCGGTACTCATCCTTCAGATCCTTGCGGTACTCGTCCAGCTGTTCTTTCTCGATGGCCTGGGCACGGGTGTCTTTCTCGATGCCGTCACGGGTAAAGACCTGAACGTCAATAACCGTACCACGGGTGCCTGTGGGCACACGTGAGGACGTATCCTTAACGTCCGAGGCCTTCTCACCGAAGATAGCCCTCAGCAACTTCTCCTCCGGCGTCAGCTGGGTTTCACCCTTGGGCGTTACCTTGCCGACCAGAATGTCACCGGCGCCGACTTCCGCGCCAATATAAACGATACCGGACTCGTCCAGCTTCGACAGTGCACTCTCACCGACGTTCGGGATGTCCGCGGTGATTTCCTCACTGCCCAACTTGGTATCCCGGGCCACACAGGTCAATTCCTGGATGTGGATGGTGGTCAGGCGATCTTCCTGAACCACTTTCTCGGAAATGAGGATGGAGTCCTCGAAGTTGTAGCCGTTCCAGGGCATGAATGCGATACGCATGTTCTGGCCCAGAGCCAGCTCACCCAGATCCACGGATGGACCGTCAGCGAGCACGTCGCCACGGGCAATTTCGTCACCCTGGCTGACAATGGAGCGCTGGTTGATACAGGTGTTCTGGTTTGACCGCGTGTACTTGGTGAGGTTGTAGATATCCACACCAGCATCACCGGCTTCCGTCTCGCCGTCGTTAACACGAACCACGATGCGGGCCGCATCCACACTCTCGATCACACCACCACGACGGGCCGTTACACAGACACCGGAGTCCTGCGCCACGGTACGCTCAACGCCGGTACCGACCAGCGGCACCTCTGAGCGCAGGGTCGGGACCGCCTGACGCTGCATGTTGGAGCCCATCAGTGCACGGTTGGCGTCATCATGCTCCAGGAACGGGATCAGCGATGCGGCCACAGAAACCACCTGCCGCGGAGACACGTCCATGAAGTTGACGTTCTCCGGCGGTGTAACGGTAAACTCGTTCTGGTGGCGAACTGTTACCAGCTCATCCGACAGCCGCTTGTTTTCGTCCATCGCGGCGCTGGCCTGGGCGATGATGTAGTTGCTCTCTTCAATTGCGGAGAGATACACCACCTCGTCAGTAACCAGCCCGTCAATGACTTTCCGATACGGGCTCTCAAGGAAACCGTAGGAGTTGGAACGGGCGTAGGTGGCCAGCGAGTTGATCAGACCGATGTTCGGACCTTCCGGGGTTTCGATAGGACATACACGACCGTAGTGAGTCGGGTGTACGTCACGAACCTCGAAACCGGCGCGCTCACGGGTAAGACCACCAGGACCAAGAGCCGATATACGGCGCTTGTGAGTCACTTCCGACAGCGGGTTGTTCTGGTCCATGAACTGGGACAGCTGGCTGGAACCGAAGAACTCTTTCACCGCCGCAGCAACCGGCTTGGCGTTGATCAGGTCCTGAGGCATCAGGCCTTCGCTTTCTGCCAGGCTCAAGCGCTCGCGGACCGCACGCTCAACGCGCACCAGGCCGACACGGAACTGGTTCTCCGCCATCTCGCCCACACAACGGACGCGACGGTTGCCCAGGTTATCAATGTCGTCCACGATGCCCTGACCGTTACGGATATCAATCAGCGTCTTGAGAACGTCAATGATATCGTCATGGGTAAGCGTACCCTCACCGGTGCTTTCTTCCCGGCGCAGGCGCCGGTTCAGCTTCATACGGCCCACAGAAGACAGGTCATACCGTTCTTCCGAGAAGAACAGGTTGTTGAACAGGTTCTCTGCCGATTCCTTGGTGGGCGGCTCGCCCGGACGCATCATGCGGTAGATCTCAACCAGCGCCTCGAGAGGCGTGCGGGTCGGGTCTATGCGCAGCGTATCCGACATGAACGGACCACAGTCCAGATCGTTGGTGTACAGGGTTTCAATCTCTTTAACACCGGCATCCAGGATCTTGGTAACGACTTCTTCGGTGAGCTCGGTATTACACTCAACCAGCACCTCACCGGACTTGGTATCCACCATGTCCTTGGCCAGGACGCGACCGTATAGGTACTCCGTCGGAACTTCCAGCTCGGTCAGGCCCGCTTTTTCAAGCTGCTTGATGTGACGAGCGGTAATCCGGCGACCTTCCTCAACGATAACAGTGCCTTTCTTGTCCTTGATATCGAAGGTTGCGATATCACCGCGCAGGCGGCTGGGAACCAGCTCCAGCTTGCATACTTCCGGGCCGATACTGAACTTACTGGTATCGAAGAACATCTCCAGCATCTGCTCGGAGTTATACCCCAGAGCACGCAGGAGGATAGACGCAGGCAGCTTCCGGCGACGGTCGATACGGACAAACACCGAATCCTTGGCATCGAACTCAAAGTCCAGCCAGGAACCACGGTAGGGTATTACCCGCGCCGAATACAGCAGCTTGCCTGACGAGTGGGTCTTGCCCTTATCATGATCGAAGAACACACCCGGTGAGCGGTGGAGCTGGGAAACGATAACCCGCTCGGTGCCGTTGATAACGAAGGTACCGTTCTCGGTCATCAAGGGCATTTCGCCCATGTAGACTTCCTGCTCTTTAATATCCTTGATCGCCTTGTTGGACGATTCCTTATCATAAATGATAAGTCTTACTTTAACCCGCAGCGGTGCTGCGTAGGTTACGCCCCTAAGCTGGCATTCCTTGACGTCAAATACCGGCTCGCCGATGCGGTAACTCACGTATTCGAGTGCGGCGTTGCCAGAATAACTGACAATCGGGAATACGGATTTGAATGCTGCGTGGAGACCGGTTTCCCGACGATTTTCGGGTGCGGCTTCACTTTGGAGGAAGTCCCGGAACGAATCCAGCTGTATAGACAGCAAATAGGGAACATCCATCACGGACGGCAATTTACTAAAATCTTTGCGAATCCGCTTTTTCTCAGTATAGGAGTAAGTCATCTGCATTCCCCAGCTTTAGACCTGATACCTGGTATCAAGAAGCAACCATTTTCATGCTTCGGGGCCGAATTGCTCGGCTTACTGCGCCGTCTTGAACAAGACTCTCGCTGTAGGTTATAGATTCTGACAGCACCACAAGATCGGCGTTCAGAGTCTATAGCGTATACAACAGAAAAAGGCCGGTGGCACACGGCCACCAGCCTGTCCATGCTTAACGCACGGTTTCGATCAACAGCCAACTCTTACTTAAGCTCAACAGAAGCGCCTGCTTCCTCAAGCTTCTTCTTGGCTGCTTCAGCGTCGTCTTTGCTCGCTGCTTCCTTGATCACGGAAGGAGCGCTGTCGACCATTTCCTTGGCTTCTTTCAGACCCAGGCCGGTCAGTTCACGAACGGCCTTGATGACGTTTACTTTCTTCTCACCAGGACCGGTAAGAACAACGTCAAACTCGGTCTGCTCTTCAACAGCAGCAGCTTCGCCGGCAGCGGCCGGAGCAGCGGCTACTGCTGCAGCAGCAGATACGCCAAATTTTTCTTCCATTGCCTCAACCAGCGCAACAACGTCCATTACGCTCATTTCAGCAATTGCGTTCAAAATGTCTTCGTTAGACAGAGCCATGACTTTCTCCCAAAAATATAAAAATGGTGTTCAACAGAATCAAGCAGCTTCTTGCTTCTGGTCTCGAACTGCCGCTACTGCACGGGTCACTTTCGTTGGAACTTCGTTCAGTGTCCGCGCGAGCTTGGTGATTGGTGCCTGTGTTACTGCGGCCAGCATCGTCAACGCCTCGTGGCGTGTCGGAAGCTTGGCAAGGCGATCGATCTGGTCTGCGCCCATCAGCTCACCGCCGACGGCCAGGCCCTTGATCTCGAATGCCTCTTTCTCTTTGGCGAAATCCTTCAGCAGGCGTGCAGCCGCACCCGGATCTTCCATTGAGAACGCCAGAATTGTCGGGCCGACCAGTGCCTCATCAATGCACTCGAACTCGGTACCGCGGATCGCGATCTTCGCCAGGTTGTTACGAACAACCTTCAGAAGAACGTTCTCGGCACGGGCCTTTGCTCGCAGCGCCGTCATGTCACCGGAAGTGACACCACGGTAGTCGGCCATAACAACAGACAGAGCACCACCGGCAGTCTCGTTGACTTCAGCGACGATCGCTTTCTTGTCTTCGAGTCTAATTGCCACTGGATTTCTCCTCGATTTCGCCGGGGATATCCCGGCAAACCCACATATACCCCTCACGGGGCTCCTAACGGTGTTTGGGTTCAGAGAGAACGTCTTCACACCGTCTGCGCAGGCGTTGCTTTAACCCGTATAGCCGCTTTCCCGCAGGAAAGCGTGCTTCAGGGGCCTGCGGTCTTTGACAGCCTTGGCTTCCGCCTAGACTACAAAGTAACTACCGCCAGGTGCTCAGATATTCAGAGCGCTCTGGTCGATAGTCAGACCAGGACCCATCGTCGACGACAGGGTTACCTTCTTGAGGTAAACACCTTTCGAGGAAGACGGCTTGGCCTTTTTCAAGTCTGCGATGAGAGCTTCAAGGTTTTCCTTGATGTTCTGCGCAGAGAATTCCACGTTACCCATGGGAGCATGGATAATACCGTTCTTGTCTGTACGGTAGCGTACCTGACCTGCCTTGGCGTTCTTTACGGCAGTCTCCACGTCCGGGGTAACAGTGCCGACTTTCGGGTTCGGCATCAGGCCACGGGGACCGAGAATCTGGCCCAGCTGACCTACAACACGCATGGCGTCCGGAGTGGCGATAACCACGTCGAAATCCATGTTGCCTTTTTTGACTTCCTCGGCCAGGTCATCCATACCGACGATATCGGCACCGGCGGCGGTCGCCTTATCGGCGTTGGCGCCCTGGGTAAATACTGCTACACGAACGGTCTTACCGGTACCGTGGGGCAGAACTGTGCTGCTACGTACAACCTGATCGGATTTACGAGCGTCGACGCCAAGATTTACGGCAACATCGACGGATTCCTTGAACTTGACGGTCTCGCCCAGTTCAACCAGCAATGATACCGCCTCATCAATCGAGTAGGCACGAGTGGAATCCACTTTTTCACGAATCTGCTTCTGACGCTTGCTAAGCTTTGCCATGTTACAGGCCCTCCACGTTCAGGCCCATGCTACGGGCAGTTCCGGCAATGGTACGTACCGCAGCATCCATATCGGCTGCAGTCAGATCCGGCTCTTTGGTCTTGGCAATTTCTTCCAGCTGGTCACGAGTGACAGTACCAACCTTCTCGGTATTCGGACGACCAGAGCCGCTCTTGATACCGGCTGCTTTCTTCAGCAGAACCGGCGCCGGCGGAGTCTTGGTAATAAAGGTAAAGCTGCGATCGCTGTAAACGGTAATTACCGTCGGGATCGGCAGGCCCGGTTCCATATCCTGGGTCTGCGCGTTAAACGCTTTGCAAAACTCCATGATATTTACACCGCGCTGACCCAATGCGGGGCCAACGGGGGGACTCGGGTTGGCCTTGCCGGCAGCAACCTGAAGCTTGATATAAGCGTCAATTTTCTTAGCCATGAATTCTCTCCTGTGGGTTCCAGCGCCTTTCGGCTCCCCTGTTTTTACAACTGCCAGTAGCAGACACAAAAAGCCCGCGTCGCCATAGCGCGCGAGCTCTCAGCATGTAAGGCTGCCGATCAGTCTTTTTCGACCTGCCCGAACTCCAGCTCTACCGGAGTTGAACGACCGAAAATCAGTACGGCAACCTTGACCCGACTCTTGTCGTAGTCAACTTCCTCAACAACGCCATTGAAGTCTGCAAACGGACCTTCAGTGACGCGAACAACTTCACCCGGCTCAAACAGGGTCTTCGGTTTAGGCTTGTCTGCGCCACTTTCCACGCGACGAAGAATAGCATCAGCCTCTTTCTCGGTAATCGGAGCCGGCTTATCCTTGGTACCACCGATGAAACCAAGAACTTTGGGCGTGTTCTTTACCAGGTGCCAGGTGCCGTCGTCCATTTCCATCTGCACCAGGACGTAGCCGGGATAAAACTTGCGCTCACTCTTGCGCTTTTTCCCGTCACGCATCTCTACAACTTCTTCAGTCGGCACCAGAATCTCGCCGAACTTTTCTTCCATGCCGTCGAGAGAGACACGCTCCCTGAGAGTGCGCATTACCTGCTTTTCGAAGCCAGAATACGCATGAACCACGTACCAGCGCTTAGCCATTGCCCACTCCTGTTACCCGATAACTCCGGAGACCAGCCAGCTGATCAACGAATCCATACCCCACAACATCAACGCCACAACCAACACAAACACAACAACAATGGCTGTGGTCTGGATCAGCTCCGGCCTGGTGGGCCATACGACCTTCCGGATTTCAACCCTGGCTTCCTTGAGCAAAGTCGCAAAACGGCGACCACGCTCGGTTTGGAGCGCCACAAAAGCGGCGACCAGAGCAAGAGCTACGAGAGCCAGCACCCGATACAGCAGTGACTCGGCACTAAAATACTGATTACCAACAACACCGATGGCAATCAGGACAAAAACAACCAGCCACTTTACTGCATCGAAGCCACTGGTCGAACGATCGGCTTTTGACTCCATAGGAATCAGCTTATGTATCCGGATGTTAAAAAATGGCAGGCCAGGAGGGAATCGAACCCCCAACCTGCGGTTTTGGAGACCGCTGCTCTGCCAATTGAGCTACTGGCCTGCACCGAAACAACTCAGCGCACTTACTTCGAGTTCTTGCTCAAAAAAGAGCAATTACTCGATGATCTTTGAGACCACACCGGCACCAACGGTACGGCCGCCTTCACGAATCGCGAAGCGC
>NZ_QFWX01000011.1 GCF_003344045.1 Marinobacter vulgaris | reverse complement strand
GAGTTGCCGCTCAGGATCAGAAGTTGTCAGCCGTTTTAAAACCGTCCGTGGAAACGGGGTAGAACCCCCCCGTGGCTAGAGTCGGAAAACACTTGTACTACGAAGCCCGCGCCGTACTCGACAATCGACTAGAGAAAGCCGACCAGGCCGGGAACAATTCGGATATCGAGGCGGAGCGTTTACGGCTGACCAGAGCCCAGGCAGAAGGCCAGGAGATTAAAAACGAGTTGGCCAGAGGTAAGACCGCGCCTATGGAAATCATAACGCTGTCACTGTCTACCGTGGCCGGTGCGGCTTCCGGCATTCTGGACAGTCTGCCACTAGATATTAAGCGCAAGTTCCCCGAGCTGGACACGCAGATGATTGAAGCGATCCGGCGGCATTGTGTGAAGGCTCAGAACGAAATCAGCCGACTTGATGAAGTGGTGGTGGAACAGTTGCGCGATTATCTGGAACAGCAAGACGCATGATACCCGACACCAAACGACAACCCCTGTACGTTGCCGTGATTACTCACAAGGGTAGGCAGGTGGCGCAGTTGTTAGGCAATGACCGCCAGGCACTACAGGCCCGTGCTCACTGTTACGCGGCAAACCTGAACTATCACCGCGCCGTGGTACAGATCCGTCCGAATTAACCCCGCCCGGAGCCATACGGCAACCCGGCAACGCCCCGCCCCGTTAGCTCACGGATGAGCCCCGCCTGCACGACTTCAAGACATTGACGACTTTGAATGAGAGCTTTTTCATTGCGGCTGGCGGCATGGGGTTTGATAGTGCGTGATTTGATCCTCACTCAATAACCTCGAGAATCTGCGCGTTATGACTAACTTTAGCTGTAATCGAATTCGTAACTACGGCACCAAGCGCGTTGGTTCCACGGAAAACAGTCCGAACAACAAGATGATTGCCCCTGTCCCCATAAGTCGTTTCAACGTGCTCATAACTGTCAGGGTTGTGCATTCTTTTTTTTACGAACCGCTCGAGGTTAAGGTGTGATCCATCCCAGCTACTAAATTGCGACCTTATTTTTTCCTTTCGGTCCTCACCGCTTGTACCTCTGAAAGAAATCGTTTCCGTGCGGTCTTTTCTAGCTGTATTATGGGAATCATCAAATACGCCACTATCTATTACAAGATAACCTGTAAATAACAAGGCTACAAAAACAGAGCTGAATTTTAGGATAAAAAACTTATCAGATGCGCTCTTATTTCTCTTTTCTTGTCGATCTTTTATTGTCCTTTCGGTCTCAGCTCTCTTCTTAATATTGGCTATACGTTCTTCATTTGAATCCACTTAACTTTCCTTTTAATGGCATTGTAAAATTAGCGAGGGTTGCCGTAATGAGGGGTCGCCGCTTGCCTTGCAATTTGGCAATCCTTTGGCAATTTATCGTAAAGATTAGAATATTAAGAGGAAATGCGCACTTAGTGGATCGCAACGATGGGGAAAAAAGATCGGCAAACGACAAAAGGGTGCCAGTCTCACCATTGGGCAGGTGGCGCGAAAGCTGGATGCTATATTGCAAACTAGCAAACCTCACCGTGAGCTAAGACTCAGCCCTCTAGTAGATTGAGCCTACCCATAGGAACACCCCTATACCCATAAACCACCAAGCGGCGGTGCTTTTTTTATCCTCATTTTGGAGATAAGCTCCAACAAGGAATAGGACTATTCCAAGCACTAATGCCAGCAGATTCATATGCGGGAGCCCTCCGTTCCTTAGAATGTACTAATTTATTTGAGTCACCACGACCGCTGGGCAATCTTTGCGAGCGGTTGAAACAAAAGGCTCTTTACACTTACATTGCACTTACGGCTTCAATTGCAGGCTTTCTTGATTTTAATATTTTTCTTAACTACATGATTTGAAAGCATAATCTGGTACCCCCGGCAGGACTCGAACCTGCTACCTTCCCCTTAGGAGGGGGACGCTCTATCCAGATGAGCTACGGGGGCATCTCGGTGAGAAGGGCGGTATGATAGCGGCCTGAAGCCTGCGGCTCAAGGTGTGTTGCGGATTCGTCTTTTATTGCGGGAGGTGTTTTGTCCGAATCGCTTTCGCTGAGTGTCATTGTGCCGGTATGGCACGAGGCCGCTACCATTCAGTCGTTCCTGCAATCCCTGCAGCCGGTTCGTAATGCCGGCCATGAGGTAATTGTGGTGGATGCGGGCAGCGATGATGGTACAGCGGATCTGGCCGGCCCCTGGTGCGACCAGGTTCTTGTCGGCACCAGGGGCCGGGCCCTGCAGATGAATGCGGGGGCGGATGCGGCGCGGGGAAACGTACTGTTATTCCTGCACGCGGATACGACACTGCCTGGTTCTGCCATTCAGCATCTCGAGCGTTTTTACCGCAGCCCGAAGCAATGGGGGCGTTTTGATGTGCGGCTCAGTGGCCGGCGGGCCATTTTCCGGGTGGTAGCCTGGTTCATGAACCGGCGTAGCCGGCTGACGGGCATTGCCACTGGCGATCAGGCGATGTTTGTCCGTGCCTCGGTGTTCCGGGCTCTGCAGGGATTTACTCCGATCCCGCTGATGGAGGACGTGGAACTGAGCAGGCGTTTGTGCAGTCTGACAGGGCCTTATTGCATTGGCGAGCCGGTAACGACCGATAGCCGGCGGTGGGAGCAGGGGGGTGCCTGGCGCACCATTTTTCTGATGTGGAGACTGCGTTGGCGGTATTGGCGGGGCGAGTCCCCGGAGTCGCTGGCCGCAGCCTACCGGGCGGATGTTCGACATGCAAAGAGTTGATCCTGAATCGGTTCTGGTTATGCAGTTTGCCAAATGGCCGGAAGCAGGCCGGGTCAAGACCCGGCTGATGCCGGAGCTTGGTGCCGAGGGCGCAATGGGCGCCCATGTGCGGCTCAGTCTTGCGGTGCTGGAAAATCTCGTGGCCAGCGGCTACGACGTCCGGTTTCTGTGGGACAGGCCGCTAAAGAGTGCTCCCGCAGCCGCCTCGCCAATTCTGGAGCAACTTGAGGCACTTGCTGTGGGGCAGTCCTCCCAGCAGGGCGATGTGCTTGGCGAGCGCATGACCCGGGCGCTGGGTTGCGCTCTGCAACAGGTTGGCAAGGCAGTGATCGTGGGCAGCGACTGCCCCTCGGTGGATGCGGATTACGTGAAGCTTGCGGTTGCTGCGCTGGACAAGGCCGATGTGGTGCTGGGACCGTCGGATGATGGTGGCTATGTGTTGATCGGTGCCCGTCTGCTTGCTCCGGATATGCTCACCGGTGTGGCCTGGGGGACAGAAAACGCCCTGGATCAGACCTGCAGGCGGCTTACTCAGGCCGGGTTGACGTTTTCACTGCTTCCGGAGAAGTGGGACGTGGATGAGCCTGAAGACTGGCACCGGTTTATTGGCCAGTCTTCAGGCTGAGTTGCCTCAGGCTTCAGGGACGCTGGGGCGTTGTATCAATTGTTCGATAACCCCGGTGTTGTCGCCCGCATCGTCAGCCGTGAACACCCGCAGGGCTTTTCGGCGTTCGATGATCTGGTCTTCCAGGGTTTCGATCAGGGTATCGAGGCTTACCTCGTCAACGGCTTCTGCCAATCTTTCCCGTGAATCAAAGTCGGTCTGGCCGCGGTCGATCTCACGCCAGTAACGTTCCGATATTTCTCCCAATCGACGGTCCTGCTCCATCAACTTGCTGATGACAGCCTCTTTTTCACGTTTCAGGTCCTGGTCAGACATCTCTGACAGGGCACTCATGAAGCTTTGCGAGAATTCCCGCACGGCCCGGTCAATCTGCTCATGGCTGGCCTCCGGAGACTGCACCACGAAGCCCAGTGCCGGCGTCTCCAGCATTTCGAAGGGTGTGGCGTAGACAATGTAGCCAAGCTGGCGGTTAGTGCGGAGTTCCTCGTAGAAGGGGCTGCTGATGATCTGGCCCAGAAGCCGGAAAGTGGCCCGTTCATCAAAGCCGGTGTTCTCGCCCTGGACATACAGGGTGTACCCGGTATCCGGGTGATCGACGTCCAGCGGCAGCCGTGTTTCATCTTCCGGGAGGGACCGTACCTCGCTGCGCTCAACGGTGACCAGTTCACTGTTATCCAGCACCATGGCATTAACCCGTTGGGTAAGGTTAAGGGCGGAAGCTTCGCTCATGTTGCCGTGTGCCAGCAGCACGGGGTCGACCTCGGCCAGGAAGGCATCGGCAAAGGATTTGAGTTCATCCAGGGTGACTTCCCGGGCGGCCTTGAGCTTTTCCTCTGTGCTCCAGGCGCCCTCAATCAGCACCGTCTGGATGAACTCGGACGTCTGTTGCACCGGGCGTTCCTTGGCCTTGTTCTGCAGCCGGTCGATCATGCTCTGACGGGCAATACCAAAGCGTTGTTCGGTCAGTTCCGGGTCAGCCACCTGGGTCAGCAGGCGCGCCATCAGTGTGTGCAGCTTGTCACTGTAGCCACCCACACGGATGGTAATGCCGCGAAGGTGCGGGTAAATGCTGTAATCCAGTCCGGCCAACTGGGCGGGGTAGGCCCAGGCGTTGACGTTGGTGTTAATGGCGTCCACCAGCAGTGTGGACAGCACGTTGCTGCGGGCCGACGCGCGGGTGGCCGGCGTGCGCAGGCTCAGATAAACGTTGGCCTTGGGTGTTTCAAAGCGGGTATCCCGAGCGTACCAGACGTCCATGCCGCTGACAGTGCCCATGGATACCGGTTCATCCATGGTCGGGCCCGGGATCATTCCCAGTTCTTCGGGGATAAACGGGTTCTCCAGAGGAAGAGCCAGGCTGGTGACCAGCGGGTTCTGCTGCACCGTGCTGACGGCCTGGGTATCCAGTGGATTGATCGTATAGGCCGCGTCATACCACTGGGTCAATCGGGGGGTTTTGAGGTCGGGCTCAGGCTCCAGTACCGAAACCAGCACATTGTCCTGCGTCAGTTGCTCCAGAATGGCACGGTACTGGGCGGGCACGTAATCTTCCATCATCCAGGGCGCCTGCAGGACGTCCTCCGGTGCCACGTGCCGCATTTGCCGCGACAAATGCATGACTTCCTGAATCGGCTGGTTCTTTTCGCGGAAGCGGAAGTCAATTTGCGCCAACTGTTTCATTTCTTCGAAGCGCTGCCGGGCAATACCTTCGTTTCGTACTTTGTCGATGTAGGCAAAGGTGAGTTCAAGAATTCTGTCCTGCTCTTCCAGACCCTCCGGCGTCAGGGACATGTTCAGTTCCAGGGTGGCTTCCTCACCGGTATCCATACCACTGCCGGCCGAAAGGCTTTCCACCAGTCCGGCCTGCTTCAGCACATCGAACAGGCTACCGGGGCCTTCATGACCCAAGAGGCTGGCAACGTAGTTGGCAGGCTTGTCGCGGTAGTTGTCCTGCTGCGAGGGAATGGGGAAGCTCAGCGTCAGGCTGCGAATATCCTTGAGGGCATCAACGTTGAGGTGAGCGGGCAGGGTGTCAGGACTGAACAATGGCTCGTCGTGCACCTTTGCGGTCAGATTGCGATTCTCAATGCGGTCAAACCGGCCCCGCACCATGGCTTCCAGATCGTCCAGTGACTGCGGGCCGTAAACCGCCAGGGTCATCAGGTTGGATGAATAGTGCTGCTTCCAGAATTCGATAAGATCCGGACGCAGGGGTCGCTCTTCCGTGTTCTCGAGGGTGGTCAGGTTGCCCACTGCAAACTGGTGGAACGCATGGTACGGATTACTGACAGCCTTTTTGACGGAATAGAAGCGCCGGCCATCCTCTTTCTGTTTGGCGCTGAACTCGGAGTGCACCGCACGGCGCTCCCGATCAACCAGCTCGGGCGTAAACAGCGGCGCGGAGAACTGTTCTGCAAAGCGGTCGAGGGCGCTCTCAAGATGTGCTGCCTGCACATCAAAAAAATAGTTGGTGTCCTGGAAGGCGGTAAAAGCGTTGTGGCTGCCTCCGTGGCTCTTGATAAACTGCTGATATTCCCCCGGGTCGGGGTACTTCTCCGTGCCGAGGAACAGCATGTGCTCGAGGAAGTGTGAGAGGCCTTCCCGGTCTGCGGGGTCGTCTCCGCTGCCAACAGCTACATTCATGGAAGCGGCTGCCTTGTCGGAATCAGGGGCGGAAATCAGCAGCACCCGCAACTGGTTGTCGAGCTGAACATAGCGGTACTGGTTGTCGTCGTTGGGGCTTTTGACGGGGGTGGTGCTGGCCAGTGCTGCTGAGCTGAAGGCAAGAAGGAGGAGCAGGAAAAATCCTTCCTTCAGACTGAGAAAACCCTGGGCAAATCCTTGAATGCCTGCGCGCATAGTGCCTCTCATCTTTGGTGTAAAGTCAGTGAATCAGTTCGTTGCGGGTGCTTTGCGGCTGTTGATCCAGCGTCTTTTTCGCCAGGCTGGCCGCAGCGTCTGCATCGAGCTGGCCCGAAGCGATGCGTTCGAGAACAGTGCCCATCACCGCCACAGACTGACGATAGTCGGCGAATTCCGCCTGGAAGGCATGGTCGATGGCCTCGTAAACGGCCTGGATCTTCTGCTCTCTGGTGCCGGCGTCCGCCGCTGTGTCGTTGATGGCCTTGAGGCAGGCCCGGGCGATCGCAATGTAACGTTCAGCATTGGGGTCGTCTTTTTGCATGGTCGGGGTTCCAGAATCGGGAATATTGAGACAGAAGCTGTCATGAATGGTTCCGATTATGTCACTGCTTCTGACAGGTTTCATTTCCTGGCCGTAATGGTAGGGATTTGCGGGCAGGCTGCACACCATGTGCTAGTCTCAGTTTCAGTATGTTGGGCAAACAGGCAGGTTGGGGCATGCCTTACCTGCACGGACTAGAGTAATAGCTCTAGACAAAACAAAGAGTTACAGAGTAAATGCTCTAAAAAAGTCCGATACATGAGAGTTGCATTTACGTACAATGGCGGCGCGCCGAAAAATATAAGACTTTGGTCTAATGCTTCGGCTGGCAACAAAGGGATAAACAACAATTGAGCAACAAGCAGGGTGGACTATCAATGAATTACTTTCTGACGGGTGGCACCGGATTTATCGGCCGTTTTCTCGTTGAAAAACTGCTGGCTCGCGGCGGCACAGTACACGTACTGGTGCGCGAGCAATCCCAGGACAAACTGGCCCAGTTGAGGGAACGCTGGGGTGCCGACGAGTCCCGGGTGAAGGCAGTGATCGGCGACCTTACCAGCCCCAATCTGGGCATTGACGCCAAGACAATGAAATCGCTCAAGGGAAACATCGATCATTTCTTTCACCTTGCCGCGGTTTACGACATGGGGGCGGACGAAAAGGCGCAGCAGGCGACTAACATCGAGGGCACCCTCAGTGCAGTACAGGCAGCCGAAGCCATGAAAGCCGGTTGTTTCCATCATGTCTCCTCGATTGCCGCGGCCGGTCTTTTCAAGGGCACCTTCCGCGAGGATATGTTCGAGGAGGCGGAGAAACTTGACCACCCTTATCTGTTGACCAAGCACGAGTCGGAAAAGGTCGTTCGCCAGAGCTGCAAGATTCCATTCCGCATCTACCGCCCCGGTATGGTCATCGGCCATTCCAAAACCGGTGAGATGGACAAGGTCGACGGGCCCTACTATTTCTTCAAGATGATCCAGAAAATCCGCCACGCGTTGCCTCAGTGGATGCCGACCATCGGTGTCGAAGGCGGGCGGCTGAATATCGTTCCGGTGGATTTCGTGGTCAATGCCATGGATCACATTGCGCATCTGGACGGCGAGGACGGCAACTGTTTCCACCTGGTGGATTCGGATCCCTATAAGGTTGGAGAGATCCTCAACATTTTCTCCGAGGCTGGTCACGCGCCCCGGATGGCTATGCGTATCGACTCGCGGATGTTCGGCTTCATTCCTCCCTTTATCCGCCAGAGCCTGAAGAATCTGCCGCCGGTCAAGCGCCTGACCACGGCGTTGCTGGATGACATGGGGATTCCTCCATCGGTGTTGTCGTTTATCAATTACCCCACGCGGTTCGATGCCCGTGAAACAGAGCGGGTCCTGAAGGGCACCGGTATCGAAGTACCCCGTCTGGAAAGCTATTCCGCAGTGATCTGGGACTACTGGGAGCGCAACCTCGACCCCGATCTGTTCAAGGATCGTACCCTGCGGGGCACGGTTGAAGGCAAGGTCTGTGTCATTACCGGCGGCACTTCGGGCATCGGCCTGGCGACAGCGCAAAAGCTGGCGGATGCCGGCGCTATCCTGGTGATCGGTGCGCGTAAGAAAGAGCGCCTGATGGAAGTGGCTGCCGAGCTGGAGGCCCGGGGCGGTAACGTTCATGCCTACCAGTGTGACTTTGCGGAAATGGATGACTGCGACCGCTTCGTAAAAACGGTGCTGGACAACCACGGCCACGTGGATGTGCTGGTCAACAACGCAGGCCGCTCCATCCGTCGCTCACTGGCGCTGTCATTCGACCGTTTCCACGATTTCGAGCGCACCATGCAGCTGAACTATTTCGGTTCTGTTCGTCTGATCATGGGCTTTGCGCCGGCCATGCTGGAACGCCATCGTGGCCATGTCATCAACATTTCGTCCATCGGTGTATTGACCAATGCGCCGCGGTTCTCTGCCTACGTGGCTTCCAAGTCCGCGCTGGATGCTTTCAGCCGCTGTGCGGCCGCTGAGTGGTCGGATCGCAACGTGACCTTTACCACTATCAACATGCCGCTGGTAAAGACACCGATGATTGCGCCGACCAAGATCTACGATTCGGTACCCACGCTGACACCGGATGAAGCCGCCGACATGGTGGTTGACGCCATTGTCTACCGGCCCAAGCGGATTGCCACGCGGCTGGGTGTTTTTGCCCAGGTGCTGCAGGCGCTGGCGCCGAAGATGGGCGAGATCGTGATGAATACCGGTTACCGTATGTTCCCGGACTCGCCGGCAGCCGCTGGTAGCCGTTCTGGTGAGAAGCCGAAGGTGTCCTCGGAACAGGTCGCCTTCGCCGCGATCATGCGGGGTATTTACTGGTAACACCTGCCCGGAAAAACAAAACCCCGCTTTTGGCTGAAGCGGGGTTTTTTTGTGGCTGTTACCCGGCTTCGTCAGGGACCGGGGGCGGAGGAAAGCCGCCAATTTCACGCCAGCGATTAACAATCCCGCAAAACAGGTCGGCGGTCTTCTCCGCATCATACGCGGCAGAGTGAGCTTCCTTGTTATTGAACGGAATGCCGGCCAGTTTGCACGCCTGGGCCAGTACGGTATGACCGTAGGCAAGGCCTGCGAGTGTGGCGGTGTCAAAGGTGGAGAAGGGGTGGAACGGGTTGCGGCGGATATCCGCACGCAGCGCAGCCGCAAACACGAAGTTGTGGTCAAAGGTAGCATTATGACCTACCAGGACAGCACGCTTGCAGTCGTGAGCTTTGACCGCTTTGCGAATCGGCCCGAAGATCTCGCTCAGGCCTTCCCGCTCGGGAACGGCTTCACGTTCCGGGCTCCAGGGGTCAATGCCGGTAAAGTCGAGGGCTGACTGTTCCAGGTTTGCACCTTCAAACGGATCAATCTGCTGCAGGTGTGTTTCTCCGCGTACCAGCCAGCCATCCTCATCCATGGTGAGTATGACGGCGGCTATTTCCAGCAGGGCGTCCTTCTCAGGATTGAAGCCTCCCGTTTCCACATCGACCACGACAGGCAGAAACCCGCGAAAGCGGCGGGACATGGGATGCGGTTCTTTGTTTTCGTCAGTCACTTAAACTCCCGGAGTATCGGGCCAGGGTTATCGCCCGGGCCTGAAAAAAGGTTGCGGAATCATTCTGTTAATAGGTGCCATCTCAGGCTTTCACCGGCCTTCAGGGGGACGATAGTGCCGTCTGCCAGGGGTAATTCAAGGGGCATTTCCCAGCTTTCCCGAACCAGGGTAACGGTGTCTGCGTTTCGTGGCAGTCCGTAGAAGTCGGGCCCGTTAAAGCTGGCAAAGGCTTCCAGCTTGTCCAGAACGCCCAGGTCTTCAAAGATCTCGGCGTAGAGGGGCAGCGCGCTGTAGGCGGAATAGCAACCGGCACATCCGCAGGCGGTTTCCTTCCTGTCCTTTGCGTGCGGTGCCGAGTCGGTACCCAGGAAGAAACGGCGGTCGCCGCTGACGACGGCGTCCAGAAGCGCCTGCTGGTGCCTGTTTCGCTTGAGGATCGGTAAACAGTAAAGGTGGGGGCGGATGCCGCCGACCAGCATGTGGTTGCGGTTGTACATCAGATGCTGGGGGGTAATGGTAGCGCCCAGGTTGTCACCCTGATGATTGCGAACGAACTCGGCAGAGTCCGTCGTGGTGATGTGTTCAAGAACAACCCGCAGGTCCGGAAAGGCTTCCAGTGTGGGGGACAGTACCCGCTTCAGGAAAACCGCTTCCCGGTCAAAGATATCGACCTCCGGGTCCGTCACCTCACCGTGGACCAGCAACAGCAGCCCACAATCACTCATGGCTTCCAGAACCGGATATATGTTGCGTATATCGGTTACCCCGGAGGCGGAATTGGTGGTGGCGCCAGCAGGGTAGAGTTTGGCCGCAACCACACCGGCGGCTTTGGCGTCGCGGATTTGCTCCGGTGTGGTGGTCTCTGTCAGGTACAGGGTCATCAGCGGATCAAAGTCGTGGCCTTTGGCGGCATCGAGAATCCGGTCCCGGTAGGTCAGGGCCTGTTTGGCATCGGTTACCGGGGGTACCAGGTTGGGCATGATGATGGCGCGGCCGAAGCAGCGGGCGGTGGCAGGCACCACATCGTAGAGAATGTCACCGTCCCGGACGTGAAGGTGCCAGTCATCGGGGCGTGTAATCGTGATCTGTTGGGTCATTGGTGGTTTCCGGCTTGCCGGGGCGTTTACTGTGGCTGCCCCTGAAAAATCTGGCGGAATTATATCAGAAGCTGCCGCTGATTGTTCCCGGCCGCAATCCTAAAGAATACCTTCCCCTGGCCGTTAACAGACCTGTGAACCGTTTTTGACGGATGGGTGTTTCTTTGACGAACCGAATTTTCTGGCGGGCTGATGGTATGGCACGAATTCCAGCGTTCCTGCGTGGTGCGGCTATTGCCGGCGCATGCTCCTGGCTGGCTTCCGCGAATGCGGTCCAGGCCGCCACCTATGGTGCCGGTATTGAGAACAGCCAGTGGTACCTGTCCGAGTCTGTCTTCGAGTGTACCCTGGTGCATCAGGTTCCGGGTTACGGGCGAGCTGTTTTCCGCCACAGAGCCGGCGAGTCCCTGTCCTTTTTCCTGGAGTCGGAAACACCGATGATGCGCCCCGGCCGGGGTATGCTGGTTGTGGAGGCTCCGTCCTGGCGCCCGGGAACCGCACCCCGTCCCCTGGGCCGGGTCAATGTGGACGACAGTCGCCGTCCGGTCTCGCTGGATTCACGCCTGGCGATGAGTATGGTTCAGGGCCTGCTTGAAGGGATGGATCCGACGGTTACCCGTGAGTCCTGGTATGACAGCAGTCCGGTTCGGGTAAAAGTCTCCAACATCAATTTTGCCGGTCAGTTCTCTGGCTATCGTGCCTGCACCTCCGGGTTGCTGCCGGTGAACTATGACCAGGTAAAACGCTCCCGTATCCCTTTTTCATCCGGCAGTACCAGCCTCTCCGGCGCCGACAGGGAACTCCTGGATGACATAGTCGCGTATGTCCAGGCCGATTCAACCGTGGAAAGGATCTTTGTAGACGGCCATACGGACAGCAGCGGTAGCCGTATCGACAACCGGGCACTGTCGGAGGAACGCGCCAATGTGGTGGCAGAGTACCTGATCGGGGAGGGTGTCGATGCGGATATAGTGACGGTCAGAGCTCACGCGGACCAGTACCCGGTATCAGGAAGCCCGGCGGATAACCGTCGCACCACCATCCGCCTGCAGCGTGAGGGCGAGCGGCCGGATCTGCAGCAGGCCAGTGGCTATGATGCTGCAACCCCAAACACCTGACACCCAGTGTTGCTGCTTGCCAAATCAGCGGATGGTGTTGAGTACCTCAAGGTGTGCATTCACGCTTTCTGCCAGCGCCTTCAGATGGTATCCCCCCTCAAGAGTTGAGATGATCCGGTCATTGGCCGAGTCGGCCGCGACGCTGGTGATCATCTCCGTGAGCCAGCGATAATCTTCCACTTCCAGGTTGAGTTCCGCCATGGGATCCAGGCGGTGTCCGTCAAAGCCGGCGGAAATCAGCACCAGTTGGGGGCGGAAATCCTGTAGCCGCTTCAGCCAGGCCGCTTCCACGGTTTTGCGATACTCGTCGGCAGAGGCGCCCGCCTGGATGGGCGTGTTGACAATGTTTTCCGCCTGGCGGTGCACGTGGGAATGGGGATAGAACGGATGCTGGAAGCTGGAGCACATCAGAATGCGCTCATCACCGCCGACGATATCGACCGTGCCGTTGCCCTGGTGGACGTCGAAATCAATAATGGCGACCCGTTCAAGGTGATGAAACTTGAGTGCTCGCATTGCCGCCAGGGCGATGTTGTTGTAGAAACAGAAGCCCATGGATTTGCTTCGCTCGGCGTGGTGTCCCGGTGGCCGGGCACACACGAAGGCGTTGGTCAGCTGGCTACTGAGTACCATGTCGACCGCTTCAATACTGGCTCCAGCTGCCAGGCGGGCGGCCCTGAGCGTGTCGGGCATGATCGCGGTGTCCGGGTCGACATACACACGTCCCCGGGTGGGCTGCATCAGGTCCAGTTGGTGCAGGTAACGTTCAGGGTGAACGGTCAGAAGCTGGTCCCGGGTGGCTTCATCCGGCCTTACCCAGTCCAGCTCCTGGGCCAGGCCGGTATCTGAGAGGTAACTGATAATTGCCGCAAGCCGTTCCGGGGACTCAGGATGCTCTGCCCCCATGGTGTGTTTCATGCAGTCGTCGTGAGAGAAAAATCCCGTTGTCATGCTAGTCCTGAACGCTCTCGTTGTGCTTGTATTTTGTTCAATGTTATCAGGGATACGGCACCTTTGCCGTGTTTCTTTGGTCTTATAGTGTTGATAGGCATTTTACATCAGGAAACGAGCGCCTAAGATAGGACGTACACTCGTCCGGTCTACCCGCAGCAAGGAGCAACGCTTGAGCACCCGATACCTGGAAAGCCTTTTCAACCCCTCTTCCATAGTGGTCATCGGCGCCTCGGAGCGCGCGGATAACCTCGGCGGTATGGTTCTGCGGAACCTCATGGGCGGTGGTTATCCTGGCCAGCTGCTGGTTGTCAACCAGAACGATTATGACAATGTGCACGGTGCGCCCTGCGTCAAGAAAGTATCACGCATGGGGTTCAGCCCGGACCTGGCAATCATCTGTACGCCTCCTGACACCGTGCCAAAGGTGATCAAGCGTCTGGGTGAGGCCGGTGTTCGCACCGTGATCGTGATGACCGGCGGTATGTCGCGGAGTCACAGCAAGACCGGTCAGCCGCTGATGTATTCGGTACGTGACGCGGCAAGGGAAACCGGTATCCGCGTGCTGGGCCCCAATACCATCGGCCTGATGGTTCCCGCCCGAAGCCTGAACGCAACCTATGCCCACATGGGTGCTATTCCGGGCAAAGTCGCATTCGTGGGCCAGTCCGGTACCATCGCCAGTTCAATCATTGACTGGGCGTTCGCCCGTGGTGTGGGGTTCTCCTACTTCCTGACCCTGGGCGACGGCATGGATATCGACCATGACGATCTGATCGATTACCTGGCCCAGGACACCCAGACCCGCGCCATACTGCTGCATATTGAGAGTATTCCCAATCCACGCCGTTTCATGTCCGCGGTTCGAGTCGCTTCGCGCACCAAGCCGGTGATTGCGCTGAAAAGCGGCCGTGTGCCCGAGTCGGAGTGGTTTCACCATGAGTTGCCTGCCGGCCTCACCCGTAGCGACCCGATCTACGATGCCATGCTGCAGCGCGCCGGTGTTCTGCGCGTGGATGGCCTGGGACAGATGTTCGATGCCCTGGAAACCCTCACCCGGATGCGCCCTTTGCGGCGGGAAACCCTGGCGATCATGGCAAACGGTGTCGGGCCCGGTGTGCTGGCAGTGGACCGGCTGGCTCATCTGGGCGGCGAGTTGGCAGAACTGTCGGGCAAGTCTGTTGATGCCCTGGCGGAGACCCTGCCACCTTATTGGACCCGCAAGAATCCCATCGATCTGGGCTACGATGCTTCGCCGGAGCTTTACGCCCAAGCCATCAAGATTCTCGCGAAGGATCCGGCTGTGGCCAATGTACTGATCATGTACGCGCCGAGCCTGACCCAGGACAGCCTGCAGATCGCAGACGCCGTGGTACAGGCGTCCAAGGGCACGCGTATGAACGTGTTTACCTGCTGGCTGGGGCAGAGCACGGTGCTGGACGCCCGCGATGAGTTTTACCGGGCCGGACTGCCGTCGTTCTTCAACCCGGAGAAAGCCGTCACAGCCTTCATGCAGCATGTGCGTCACCAGCGTGTGCAGCGGCTGCTGACGGAAACACCGGAGTCGTTTACCGACCATCTCGACGATCACACGCAGACACGTCGGATTGTGGTCAATGCCCTGCGTTCGGGGCGCAGCCACCTCTCCAACCGGGAAGCCCGGGATCTGATCCGCGACTATGGCATCAATGCCGTGGACACCATCTATTGCGATGATATGGAGGAAGTGCTGGAAGCCTTTGCGGTGGAGCGTCGCCCGGTAGACATTACGCTGATTCATGAGCAGTCATGCCATCCGCTGACAGAGCTGAGCCCCGGGCAGCGCCGCTATAAAGGGACGGTTCAGAAGCTGAACAGCGAGGGGGCCATTATGGACTCCTGCCGTTTTCTGATGGAAGAGTACAAGAAACACTATCCCAACAGCGGTTTTCTGGGATTTGCGGTCCAGCGTTCCTATCAGCACGTCGGCGGTATCGAGTTCAGTGTTGGTATCACCAGAGACAAGCTGTTTGGCCCGCTGGTGGTATGCGGTGCCGCCGGTGCCCAGATCAACATAATGACGGATCGGCAGATTGCCCTGCCGCCGCTGAATATGGTGCTCGCCCGGGAGCTGCTGCGGCGTACCTATATGTACAAGCTGCTGAAAGAGCACAGTCTGAAACCGGAAGAGGATATCCGTGCGGTATCGGAAACCCTGGTAACCCTGTCCCAGATCGTTATCGATATTCCGGAGATCCGTGGCCTGGAAATTGCCCCGCTGCTTTTCAATGAGCAGGGCGCCGTTGCCGTCAATGTCGCCATTGACCTGTCGGACAAGCCGGGACGACCCATTATCCAGCCCTATCCGCGGGAGCTGGAAGAATGGATCCTGCTGCCGAAATCTGGCCGCCGGGTGATTATCCGCCCGGTGCTGGCGGAAGACGAGCCCGCCCACCGGGCTTTCCATGAGCTGCAGTCACCGGAATCCATCCGCTATCGCTTTTTCCAGTATCGTAAGCATTTCTCACGGGAAGACGTGGCCCAGATGGTCCAGATCGACTACGACCGGGAGATGGTATTTATCGCCAACGCGCCACGGGAGGATGGCGAAGGCGAAGAGACCCTGGGCACTGTGCGCACCTGGACAGACGCCGACAACCTGCGAGCAGAGTTCGCGGTGATGGTGCACGACAAGATGAAGGGCGAAGGCCTGGGCGTGGCACTGATGCAGAAAATGATCGATTACTGCCGCGCCAAGGGGACCATGGAAATGGTGGGCAATGTGCTGCCGGACAACCGTCCCATGCTGAAGCTGGCAGAGCATCTGGGCTTCCAGATCCAGTACAACGCGGAAGAGGAAGTGATGGACCTGACGCTGGTACTCAACGAACCGGAAAAGGACTGGCAGCGGGAACGCCTGGAGCAGACGTCCCACTGACGGGTTGTGATCAGCCCTCTTCGACAATGGCGGAGCGATCTTCCCCGCCCAGAGCTTCCAGCAGGCCGGGGATCAGCCTGGCCAGTTCCAGTGTCATCAGGGCGAACGCAGCATCGAAGCGCGCCGCGGCGTCGTCTGCATCCACTCCGTCCAGCTTTTCCTGCAGGGTGTCGCCGAATTTCAGGCGCCGGATTCCCAGTTCCTCGTCCAGCACGAACGACAGGTTGTCGTCCCAGGTTACTGACAGCTTGGTGACCTGCATGCCGGCGTCCAGATGGCTGCGGATTTCATCACCCTGGAGGTCCAGGCCCTTGCAGCGCACCACGCCACCGTCCTCCGACGGGTCCTTCAGTTCACACTCAGTGCCCAGCTCAATGGTCGCCGGCAGGTCGATGGACTCATTCAGCCAGCCAGTGAAGGTAAACGAGGGCGCCTGCTCCACGGCGGGTGGGCGAACCGGCAGCGAACCGAGGCTTTTGCGCAGGGTCGAAGCCAGATCTTCGGCCTGTTTGGCAGAGCCGGCATCCACCACCAGTACGCCGTCAGCGGGGGCCAGGTAGGCATAACAGCGGCGGTTCTTGGAAAAGGCCCGGGGCAGCATTTCCAGCATGACTTCTTCTTTCAGTTCGTCCTTTTCCTTGCGCCGTACCTTGCGATGCTGCTCGGTTTCAATCAGTTCGGCCTTTTCGTCCACCAGCTCTTTGATGACGGAAGCCGGCAGGAGTTTTTCTTCCTTGCGCAGGGCAATCAGGTGGTAACCGTCAGCGCTGTGAACCAGCAGGTCGCTGTGTTTGCCCATGGGCGACACCCAGCCCTGTCGCGACGTTTCCTGGGGGCCGCAGGGTTTGAACGCATCGGCCTGAAGTTTTTCTTCCAGGGCCTCAGCGGTTATTTCGAATGGCTTGGTAAAACGGAATACGCGGGCATTACGAAACCACATGGTCCGGGTCCTTGTTGGTTATTGGCTGATGTCGATACTGGGGAAGGGGGAGGATGATACGGCCACCTGTCAGTGGCCGTAAAGTGACAATGTTGAAAACTGCCGAGCGCGTGCAGCTCAGAGCTGCATGACCTCCACCAGAATGGTTTTGACGATGAATCCAACCACGCCGGCGCCCAGGATAGTGAACAGGACGATGGTGCCGAACCGGCCGGCCTGGGATTTTTTTGCCAGATCCCACACGATGAACCCCATCCAGACAATCAGGCCAGTGAGAAGGACCAGCATCGCGAGCTCGGAAAATACGGCTTCACTCATTAGTGGCTCCGGGTTCGGTGGGGGGACTTACTGATCATCGCGCAGGAACACCCAGTCGTTCTGATCGGACTGTTCCTCGCTGAAGCGGTAGCCTTCCAGGTCGAAGCCTTTCAGGTCATCGGCCTGGGAAATGTTGTTCTGGATGGCGTAGCGGCACATCAGGCCCCGCGCCTTCTTGGCGTAGAAGCTGATCATCTTGTACTGGCCGTTTTTCCAGTCCTTGAACTGGGGGGTGATCAGGCGTGCATCCAGCTCTTTCTTGCGCACGCTCTTGAAATACTCGTTGGATGCCAGGTTCACCAGAACACCGTCATCCGCCTTCAGCAGGCGGTTCAGCTCGTCGGTTATCCTGCTGCCCCAGAATGCGTAAAGGTCCTTGCCCCGGTGGTTCTTGAATTTGGTACCCATTTCCAGGCGGTAGGGTTGCATCAGGTCCAGAGGTTTGAGCACACCGTAGAGGCCGGACAGGATTCTCAGGCGCCGCTGGGCAATGTCGAATTCCCTGTCACTGAAGCTTTCCGCGTCCAGTCCGGTGTAGACGTCCCCTTTGAATGCGAGCACGGCCTGACGGGCATTATCGAGGGTGAAAGGCGTGTGCCAGGTGCGGAACCGTTCCGCATTGAGCTGGCCCAGCTTGTCGCTGACGCCCATCAGGTTACTGATGTCATGAGGTTCCAGGTTCTTGAGCTGGTCCACCAGCTCACAGGCGTCGTCAAGAAAATCCGGCTGGGTGGCTTTGGTAGTGGCCAGCGGGCTTTCGTAGTCGAGCGTTTTTGCAGGAGAAATAACCATCAACATGTCGGGCAATCCTCATCGGAGAAAGTTCAGTAACTGGTCCCTGGTAAACGGCCAGTCCAGCTCCTCGCCGGTGTCGTTACGGTGAAGAACCGGAATACGTGTGCCATATCGCTCAACCAGTTGTTGCGACTGTGCGATGTCCACGGCGTCCACGGGAATGGGCTCTGGCATGGGTGTATTTACCAGCAGGGTTTCCGCCAGTTCGCAAAGGTGGCATTGGGATGTGGTGTAGAAAATCAGTTCCATTACTTGGGCTGTGCGTCTATCTGTTGGCCGTTCAGATCCCTGCTCTCTGGTCCCATCAGGTAGAGGTAAACCGGCATCAGCTCCTCTGGCGCGGGATTTTGCTGCGGATTCTCCGCAGGATAGGCTGTTGCTCTCATATTGGTACGAGTCGCACCCGGATTAAGACTGTTTACCCGCACATTGTGGCGGTCGTCATCCAGCTCTTCTGCCAGCATCTGACTCAGCCCCTCAATTGCGAACTTGGAAATCGCATAGGCTCCCCAGTAAGGTTTGGCACGGCGGCCGACACCGGAAGACGTGAAAATCACCGAGGCATCGGCGGACTTGCGCAGCAGCGGTATCATCGCCCGGCTCAGCAGGAACGGCGCCGTGGCGTTCACGTGCATCACCTTGTTCCAGATTTCGGGGTCGTAGAGCTCGATGGGGCTGCGGGTTCCGAGAATGGCAGCATTGTGCAGCAGGCCATCCAGGCGATCAAAGTTGTCTTCGATGGTCATTGCCAGCTCTTCATAGTCCTTCACCGCCGCGCCTTCGAAGTTCAGGGGCACAATGGCGGGTTTCGGATGCCCGGCGGCTTCAATTTCGTCGTACACGGATTCCAGCTTGGCAACAGTGCGGCCAACCAGGATCACTGTGGCGCCGTGGGCTGCGTAGGCTTTTGCCGCCGCCCGGCCGATGCCGCTGCCGGCACCGGTCACCATGATGATGCGATCTTTCAGCAAGTCAGCCGGTGCTTGATAATCCTGCATTTCGTGTCTCCGTTTGGAACTCTATTGTAACAGTTTTGCCAGGTCGCCGACGGTGTCGGCCACAATGTCAGCTTGCCACAGGTCAACCGTCTCTGGCTGTTCGATATAACCGTAACGAACGGCAATGGTTTTCATACCCGCGTTGCGTCCGGCCTCGATGTCTCGCTCGTGGTCACCGACATAGACGCCGGTGCCCGGGTCGGCTCCCACTTCCCGGCAGGCCAGCAGTATTGCTTCCGGATGGGGTTTCCGGTTGACCACGTGATCCGGGCAGACCAGTGTCGAGCAGCGCTCCGCCAGGCCCAGGGCTTGAATCAGCGGTGCCGCAAAACGTACCGGTTTGTTGGTGACGATGCCCCAGGGAATACCACGGGCTTCCAGGCTTTTCAGAATGCTGTCCACGCCCTCGAAGAGGGTTGTCTCCACGGCCACGCCGGCTTCATAAAGGTCGAGAAACGCCGTGTGTTTTTCCGGGTAATCCGGATGATCCGGTTCCAGGCCAAAACCCACCCGGATCATGGCCCGGGCACCGTTGGATACAGAGCGCCGGATATGGGGCGCCGGCAGCTCTGGCAGGCCGTGGGCCCGTCGAAGTTCGTTGAGGCAGCGAATGAAATCAGGCGCGGTGTCAATCAGCGTTCCGTCCAGATCGAACAGGACCGTGGACGGTGCCGACAGAGCTGCTGAGGATGTCACGACAGGTCCGTTTCCTCGCGTGTATCCATGGCATGCATCATGTAATTGACATCCACATCCCGGCCCAGCCGGTAGACCTTGGTGATCGGGTTGTAGGTCATGCCGGTCAGTTCGCGGATGTCCAGCCCGGCGTGACGCAGATGATCAGACATCTCCGAGGGGCGAATGAACTTGCGCCATTCGTGGGTGCCCCTGGGTAGCAGCCTGAGTACGTATTCAGCACCGACAATGGCGAACAGAAACGACTTGGGGTTGCGGTTGATGGTGGACACGAACAGGTGGCCGCCGGGTTTCAGCATGGCGGCGCAGGCCTTGATTACGGAGGACGGGTCCGGCACGTGCTCCAGAACTTCCAGGCAGGTGACTACGTCGTACTGACCTGCATGGTCCGGCTCTTTTGCCAGTTCCTCCACGGTAATCTGGCGGTAATCCACCTTGATACCGCTCTCCATGCCATGGAGCCTGGCCACGGCCAGGGGTGCCTCACCCATGTCTATTCCGGTTATGTGGGCACCCCGCTGCGCCATGCCTTCAGACAGCAGGCCGCCGCCGCAACCCACATCCAGAGCCCGTTTGCCGGCAAGGGGCGCGCGTTCGTCGATGTAGTTCAGGCGCAGGGGGTTGATATCATGCAGTGGGCGGAATTCGCTTGTGGGGTCCCACCAGCGGCTGGCCAGTGCCTCGAATTTCGCGATCTCATTGTGGTCTACGTTCTGGTTGCTCATAGGTGGCTCTGCCTGATAAGAGAAAAATCGGTGTCAGCTGGTTTGCTGCTCGCGAATGCGGTCTGACCAGCCCCGCACACGCAGCATCAGATCTGGTACGTCAATACGGGTCAGCCGGCCTTCCTGCACCTGGGGTACACCGTTAATCCAGCTGTGAGTTACCTGGCGGCCCTGATTGCTGTAAACAAGGTGCGAGGCCGGATCGTAAACCGGCTGCAAAAAAGGATCGCTCAGGTCCACGGCAATGATATCTGCCAGTTTGCCGGATTCCAGTGAGCCCAGCTCATGGGCGCGGCCCAGTGCCTGTGCGCCCCGGATGGTGGCCATTGCCAGCGCTTCATGGGCAGACAGTGCGGCGGCATCATCGGCTACCACCTTGGCCAACATGGCCGCGGTACCGAGCTCGCCGAACAGGTCGAGATCATTATTACTGGCGGCACCATCAGTGCCAATGGCAACATTGATGCCCGCTTCACGGAATTTCTGCACCGGGCTCAGGCCACTGGCCAGCTTGAGATTGGACTCGGGGCAATGAATGACCTGAGCGCCGGTAGCTTTCAGCAACTCGATATCCGACTCATCAATCTGGGTCATGTGAACGCACTGGGTCGTGGACCCCAGTACGCCCAGCTCTGCCATTCTCGCGATGGGCCGCTGGCCGGATCTGTCCAGGGCATCGGCCACCTCAAAGGCGGTTTCATGCAGATGGATCTGGATCGACGTGCCGGTGGCACTGGACAGCGCCACTGCTTTTGTCAGGGGGTCGTCGGATACCGTATATGGGGCATGGGGGCCGATGGCCGGCATGATAAAGGGATCATCCTGCCACTGGCGGATGAACTCCTCGCCCTTGGCAAGGTATTCCTCGGGCCCGGAGCCCCATGGTGTCGGGAAGTCCAGCAGGGGGAAGCACACCTGGGCACGCATGCCGGCATCCCTGGCAAGCTGGGCCACAACTTCCGGAAAGAAATACATGTCGGAAAAAGTGGTGGTGCCGGTGCGCAGCATTTCCGCCATCGCCAACTGGGTACCATCGGCAATGAAGGATTCGCTGACAAAGGCACCTTCGGCGGGCCAGATGTGATCGTTCAGCCAGGTCATCAATGGCAGGTCGTCCGCCATGCCGCGGAAAAGGGACATTGCGGCATGGCCATGCATGTTGATCAGGCCGGGGAGGAGCACATGATCGGGCAGATCGATGGTTTCCTTGGCGCGAAAGTGGACATCGGCTTCTTCCTGGGAGACCACCGCAGCTATCCGCTCGCCCTGGATGAGCACCGCCTGGTGATCCAGAACCACGTTGGCAGGCTCCATCGGGATAAGCCAGCGTGCGTTGATACGGATATCTGCTGCGGTTATCGTGTCTGCCGTCATTTACCCTGCCCTGGCCGGGCGACCCGGAAACTGTCGGTGCCGCCGAAGAATGTAGCCCGAAAGTATAGCGACCACCCGGCCCGAGAACTACCCTGGGGGCTGAGTTTGGAGCCTTATCGCGGGTATACTGGCGTTTTGAAATCTGTCTGGAGTGACTGAATGAGCAAAAACTCTGTTTCATCTGGTGAGCGTTCGATCGGAACTGTGGCCATACGCTGGCATGGCGGCAGTCTCGAACTGCTGGATCAGCGTCTACTGCCGGATGAGGAGCACTGGATTACGCTGGAGGGCGCCTCCGGGGTTGCCCAATGTATCCGGGATATGGTTGTACGGGGTGCTCCGGCTATTGGCATCAGCGCCGCTTACGGGGTGGCGTTGGCTGCCCGACATGCCGGGGGCGGTGACTGGAAAGCCGAAATCAAGCAGGCTATTCGCGAGTTGGCCGCTGCCAGGCCCACGGCGGTGAATCTGTTCTGGGCGCTTCAGGAAATGGAGCGTGAATTCGCCTGCTGCCATTCCCTTGATGAAGCCGTCAAACGGCTTGCCACAACGGCCGTTCGTATACATGAAGAGGATCTGGCCGCTAATCTGGCCATGGCGGATAATGCCCTTGAACACATGGCTGCGGAAAAGCCGTTTTCTGTGTTAACCCACTGCAATACCGGCGCCCTCGCCACCGGTGGTTACGGTACGGCGCTGGGCGTGATCCGCCGCCTCCACGAAGCGAAACTACTGAAGGACGTCTATGCAGACGAAACCCGCCCCTGGCTCCAGGGCAGCAGATTGACCGCCTGGGAACTGTCGCGGGACGGTATCCCTGTCACCCTGAATGCAGACGGCGCCGCCGCTGCCATCATGGCCGCCGGCAAAGTGCGCTGGGTGATTGTCGGTGCCGACCGCATTACCGCCAACGGTGATGTTGCCAACAAGATCGGCACCTACAGCCTTGCGGTGCTGGCCCGGCACCACAAAGTCGGGTTTATGGTGGTTGCACCGTCGAGCACCGTGGATATGTCGCTGGAGTCCGGTAAGGATATTCCCATTGAGGAGCGGGAGGGCTCGGAACTGAGGCAGGTCAGAGGCATGTCGATCGCACCGGCCGGCGTGAAAGTGTTCAACCCGGTTTTTGATGTAACGCCGGCCAGCCTGATTGATGTAATTGTGACTGAGAAAGGGGTTGTCAGCACTCCCAATCTTACCGGCATGCGGTCGCTATTCCGCTGAGTCGTCCTTCTTTGCCCTCAGCTCTGCCATTTCCTGTTCCTGCTTTTCGATGAAATGCAGTGACATCTCAAAGCTCTGGCGAGTGAACTCCAGGACCTTCTGGAATCCCTCGTCGGAGAGGGTGCGGGCGTCATCGTGGCTGCGGAAAATGTTGATGAACTGGCGTTCGCGCTCGAATTGCAGTGGCAGGCGGCCGACGCCCCAGTCGTTAAGAATTCGCCAGACTTCCGGATTGTAATTACGGGTAGTGCGAAGGATGAACGGAATCGGGTCGTTGCGGGCTATCAGTGCTGCCAGACGCAAGATCAGTTCGAAAGACAGGGTGGTGGTGCCATTTTCGATGGCTTCGAGAACCGATTTGTCTTTCAGGTTCAGGGCTTCGCTCATTTCCGCCCGGGTCAGCCCGGCGACCTCGCGGATATCTTTCAGGGAGTTGCCAGCCGCCAGCATCATGCGAAGCTGATCCTGGGAGTTCATCAAGGCGCGGCCGACTTTGCGAGAGGTGTCCGTGGATTTGGCGGCAAAACGCAGCGCGGATCCGGTAAAGCCGGCGATGCGGTCGATGAGTGATTCCGGGCCCTTGTTTTCCTCAAGGTCCTTTGCACCCTGGACGTGTTCCACCTCCTCCATGGACCTCATGGCATGCATGGCGTCCATTAGCATCCCTTCCAGCAGCCGCGCCCTGTTCCTGTCTTCTTCCCTGTCAGTCATGGCTAACGTCCGTCCACGGAGGAATTGAGGCCGCTCAACGTGCCTGGGCGTGAGCGGTTATCTGTTTCAGGTTCAGAATGGACGCCATCCGTTGATCCAGTTCCAGCATGTCAGCCATGATGTTGCCACCCTCGTGAACAATGAAGTCCAGTTCCTCCTCGGTATTGTCCAGGTCGGCTGCCTGCTGATCCTGCCATTCGTCCAGTTCTTCCAGGCTGTCGAAGGTGTCTCCACCGTGAATCTGACGACGGGAATTGGCAATACTGAGCCGCGTGCGCTCAATCTGCGACTGGTATTCCTTGCGGTCGTCGATATTCAGGCTTACCGATGTCTGCTTGCGTTGCTGTTTGAGAAATTCGATCTCTTTTTGCAGCAGCTGAAATTCCGGATTATCTTCAAACCGGTCGTCGTGGCGGGTGCGCAACTCGTCAATCACGGTACTGAAGTCAAAGTAGCGGGTATGGGGTACCGCCTCGATCTGGTCCCAGGGCAGGGCATGGTCCAGTGCATCCTCGCCGATTCGGGTCTTGTCGACCCGCGAAGGGATCTCGATATCGGGAATTACGCCCTTGTGTTGCGTAGACCCCCCGGAAACCCGGTAGAACTTACTCTGGGTGATTTTCAACTGGCCATGGTTGAGGGGGCGTACAGCCTGCACCGTCCCCTTGCCAAAGGTCTGTGAGCCCACAACCAGGCCACGCCCGTAATCCTGGATGGCGCCGGCAAAGATTTCTGATGCGGACGCGCTCATGCGATTGACCAGCACTACCAGCGGGCCATCGTAGGCCACCGAGGGATCCTCATCGTTGAGAACCTGTACATCGTTGTTCGAGTTACGGATCTGGACCGTCGGCCCTTTCTCGATGAACAGGCCTACCAGGTCATTGGCCTCGTGGAGAGCGCCGCCACCATTATTGCGAAGATCCATCACCACGCCGTCAACGCCCTCATCCTTGAGCTCATCAATCAGCTTACGGACATCGCGGGTTGTGCTTTTGTAGTTCGGGTCACCGTTCTGCATTGCCTGGAAGTCGGCGTAGAAGGTGGGGATGTGGATCACGCCGATCTGGAAGGTTTCATTACCCCTTTCAAACTCGATGACTTCCTTACTGGCGCTTTGCTCTTCCAGCTTCACCTTGTCACGTTTGATGGCAATGGTCTCGGTCACGGTTTCATCCGGGGCATCGGCGGGAATGACTTCCAGGGTTACCGTGGACTCGCGGGGGCCACGGATCAGGTCGACGACTTCGTCAAGGCGCCAGCCGATCACGTTGACAGCCTTGTTCTCATCTTCCTGCTTGACCGACACAATACGGTCCGCAGGTTCAAGCTGTCCCTGCTTGGATGCAGGCCCGCCCGGAACCAGGCGAACCACCTTGGTGTACTCGTTATCGGACTGCAGCACTGCGCCGATTCCCTCAAGCGAGAGGCTCATGTTGATATTGAAGTTCTCGGAGGTGCGCGGTGAAAAATAGGATGTATGCGGGTCCCACATTCCGGCAAAGGCATTCATGTAGGCCTGGAAAGCATCCTCACTGCGGGCCTGGTAGGCGCGCTTTAACTGGCCTTCATAGCGACGACGCAGGGCGTCCTCGATAGCCTCATCGTCGGTGCCGTTGAGGCGCTGGGCCAGCACTGCATTTTTGACTCTTTTTACCCAAAGCGCGTCCAGTGCTTCACGGTCAGCTTCCCATTCTGCCTCGGACCGGTCCAGAAGAATGCTCTCATCAGCTTCGAGATCAAGCTTGTCGATACCCTCATCGACCAGCCCCAGGGCGAACTCAAGGCGCTGAATTATCCGCTGTTGCACCAGGTTGTAGATATCGAACCCCGGCTGAAGCTGACCGGTTTTCAGGGCCGAGCCAAGCCCCATACGCACGGCATTCAGGTTCTCGATGTCTTTCCTCGTCAGGTAGACACGCTGGCCATCAAGGTAGGCAAGATAGGCATCGAATACCTCTCCCGACAGGGAATCGTTGATGCTCATGTCGCGAAAGTGGGTGAACTGTAGCTGCCGCGCAATCAATATGTTCGCCCTGGCCTGCTCTACCGTCGGGGAGACAGGCTCGTAGGCTTTGTCTGTGTCCACATTGGCGGACACAGGCAGGGTGAGAGCCAGCATCAGGGTCAGGAAGGCTGCCTGTCTGCCGGCCTTGCCTTCTTTCCCGTAGCTGCTGCAACGGTTGATAAATCTTTCCGCGATGCTCATAGGCTTCGTTACCTGACGGTGGGTGGCGATAAGGGGATCAGCAGATATCGCCGGAATGGCTCATGAATTTATTGTAGGCAAGCGCAGGTGCGGTTGCCATAGCGTTGAAGTATCGGTTCGTGACAATCTGTCCATGAAATCGTCAGGTTCGTAAGCGGAGTGGCACAGGCAGGAGAAGCCACGGGCCGGAGCGCGGGTGGCTCCGGCCCGTGCAGGCAGGGTCAGCTGAAGCTGGTATTGGTTTCTGCCTTCTCCAGTAACAGAGCCGGCGGTGTGAAGCGCTCACCGAAGCGCTCTGCGAGATTTTCAGCCCGTTCTGCGAAGGCCCTTATACCGTATTGGTTGATGAATTGGACGGCGCCGCCGGTCCAGGGCGCAAATCCGATACCGAAAATGCTGCCAATATTGGCGTCTTCAACGGTCCTGAGAACACCTTCTTCCAGGCAGCGAACGGTTTCGATCGCCTGGATGAAAAGAATGCGATCTTTCAGATCCTGAAGTTCTGTTGACCTCGCTTTTTTCTGATCGACAAACAGGTTTTCCAGCTCCGGCCACAGGTGTTTTTTGCCGGATTCCGGGTATTCATAGAATCCGGCGCCCGCGGCTTTGCCTTTGCGGTTATGGCTGCCAACCATCTGGTCAATGACCGCCTCAGCCGGGTGGGCTTGCCAGGTTTTACCCGCCGCTTCGGTGTCTTTTCTGCTCTGGTCACGAATGTGCTGCATCAGTGTCATGCTGACCTCGTCCGAAATTGCCAGCGGCCCCACCGGCATGCCAGCCAGGACCCCGGCGTTTTCGATGCTGGCCGGGTGAATGCCTTCGCCCAGCATGGCGATGCCCTCATTCACGAAGGTACCGAATACGCGAGATGTGAAGAAACCGCGGCTGTCGTTCACCACGATGGGAATCTTGCCGATCTGCTGCACATAATCAAAGGCGCGGGCCAGGGTTTCATCAGAGGTCTTGGCGCCTACGATGATTTCCACCAGTTGCATCTTATCCACCGGGGAGAAGAAGTGCAGGCCAATGAAATTGTCCGGTGCGGCTGAGGCTTCCGCCAGTTGTGTAATTGGAATGGTGGAGGTGTTGGACGCAAAGATGCCATTTTTCACCAGCTTCGCTTCCGCTTCCTGAGTCACCTTCGCTTTCAGCTCGCTGTCTTCGAAAACGGCCTCGATAACGAGATCGCACCCTTCAAGATCGTCAGCCGAGCCGGTGGCCTTGATGCGGTTTAGCACCTCGGTTTTCTGCTCCTCGGTCATGCGGCCGCGGCTGACTTTTTTCGCCAGCAGTTTTTCTGAATAGGCTTTGCCTTTCTCCGCATTTTCCGTGGACACATCCTTGAGCACCACCTCGATACCGCGGGTGGCAGTGGAATAGGCGATGCCAGCGCCCATCATGCCGGCCCCGAGAACACCCACTTTGCGGAAGGTTGCTTTGTCTACACCTTCGAGGCGGCTTTCGCCCGCGTTAACGGCGTTGAGCTGAAACCAGAAGGTGCCGGTCATGTTCTTGGCGACCTGGCCGATGGTCAGCTCCGCGAAATAGCGGGTTTCGATCAGGCTACCGTTGTCGAAGTCCACCTGGGCGCCTTCCACGGCGGCCGACAGGATGCGCTCCGGAGCCGGGTAGCAGCCTTTGGTCTTCTGTTTGAGCATGGCCGGGGCAATGGCAAGCTTCTGGGCCATGGCCGGATGATGGGGCGCGCCGCCGGGGAATTTGAAGCCTTTCTGGTCCCAGGGCTGCTGGCTTTTCGGATTGGCTTCAATAAAGGCCCGGGCCTTGCCCATCAGGTCGTCGCTGGACGATGCCAGTTCATCGATGATCCCCGCCTTGAGTGCGGCCCTCGGATTTACTTTCTTGCCTTCCATCAGGTACGGGAAAGCGGCCTCAAGTCCGATCATCCGGGGCAGGCGTTGGGTGCCGCCACCGCCGGGCAACAGGCCCAGAGTGACTTCTGGCAGGCCCAGCTGGATTCTGTCGTCGTCCATCACTACCCGGTGATGGCATGCCAGGCAGATTTCCAGGCCGCCGCCCAGGGCCGATCCGTTAATGGCTGCCACAATGGGTTTGCCGGTGGTTTCCAGGGCACGCATCTCGGCTTTCATGCCGTTGACCATGCTTTCAAAGGCGCCGGCGTCTTCGCGGGTGACTTTGAAGAGCTCTTTCAGATCACCACCGGCGAAAAAGGTTTTCTTGGCAGAGGTGATGATAATGCCGCGAATCCTGCCGAGATCATTTCTGACCTTGCCCACGGTCTCGGTCAGGGCCGCACGGAAGTCGGCGTTCATGGTGTTGGCGGACTGGCCGGGCATGTCGATGGTCAGGGTCAGAATCTGGTCTGAACCCAGGTCATAGTGGATGGCGCTCATATTCGGTTCTCCTCTCAGAATCAGTAGTCGGCTCAGACGCGCTCGATGATGGTGGCAATACCCATTCCGCCACCCACACACAGGGTGGCCAGGCCGTAGCGCAATTCTCTCCGCTCCAGTTCGTCGAGCAGGGTGCCCAGGATCATCGCACCGGTGGCGCCCAGAGGGTGCCCCATGGCAATAGCGCCGCCGTTAACGTTCACTTTCTCGTCGGGAACCGACAGTTCCTTCTGGAAGCGCATGACCACTGAAGCAAAGGCTTCATTTACTTCAAACAGGTCGATCTGGTCTGCTGTCATGCCGGCTTTATCCAACGCCTTGCGCGCAGCCGGGGCAGGGCCTGTGAGCATGATGGTGGGGTCGGTACTGGTGACCGCGGTCGCCAGGATGCGGGCGCGGGGTCTGAGTCCCATGGCTTTGCCTTTGGCTTCGCTCCCAATCAGCATTGCCGTAGCGCCGTCCACAATACCCGAGGAGTTGCCGGCGTGGTGTACGTGGTTGATCTTCTCCACGTAATGGTATTTTTCCCGGGCGACACCGTCGAAACCCATTTCACCCATCATCTGGAATGAGGGCTTCAGGGCGGACAGGGATTCCACGGTAGTGTTGGCGCGAACCTGTTCGTCGCGGTCCAGGATCATCACGCCGTTCTGGTCGGTGATGGGGATGATCGACTTGGCAAAGTAACCCTGCTCCCAGGCATTGGCAGCTTTTTGCTGGGATTTTACGGCAAAGCTGTCCACATCTTCGCGGCTGAAGCCTTCCAGGGTGGCGATCAGGTCTGCGCCGATGCCCTGGGGCATGAAACCGGTGTGCAGGTTGGTGGCCGGATCAGTGGCCCAGGCGCCGCCATCAGAACCCATTGGTACCCGCGACATGGCTTCGACGCCGCCGGCAACGACAAGGTCTTCCCATCCGGAGCGGACTTTCATGGCCGCGAGGTTGACAGCTTCAAGGCCAGAGGCACAGAAGCGGTTGAGGGTTACGCCGGCGACTACGTCATCCCAGTCAGCGGCCAACGCAGCGGTTTTGGCAATGTCCGCACCCTGATCACCAACGGCAGTTACGCAGCCCATGACGATATCGTCAACCTGTGCGGTGTCCAGGCTGTTTCTCTCCTGCAATGCCTTGAGCACCGTGATCAGTAGCGTGATGGGTTTGACACTGTGCAGGGAACCGTCTTTCTTGCCGCGCCCACGCGGAGTGCGAACGGCATCGAAGATATAGGCTTCGGTGGTCATTTCCTGTCCTCTATTGGTCTTTGACTCAGGGATGGCATTTCAAAGGGCTAACCATAACGGTTTGCCGGTAGGATGCGTAATGACGCGCGCTGCCAATCCCATTGGCGAAATTGCTCACGCCGGTCATGGTACCTTCTGGGAGGTATCAGTCCCTGACCACCACCGGGGGTCAGGGACTTTCTTCGTGAGGTTCCAATAGCAGGACGGCTAGCCCTGAGGTGCCAGCGCAGCCTCCAGGGCTTGGCCAAGACGCTGGGCCAGAGGCTCGCTCACGACGTCCACCGGCTGAACCAGGCACCAGTTTGAAATCAGCATCTCAAGTTGCCGTAACCTGTCGTCCTCACCGGCGGCATTGCCCATCCCTTCTGTGAGGCGCTGCACCTGTATTTCCATTCGACGGCTCTGATCTTCGTCGGGGGAAGGAACTTCCGCCAGTATTTCCGCCCGGATGACCAATTCTAACGGGTCCGGTTGCCCCAGATCTGTGGCGAGTTCCGGCCAGTGGCCGGGCAATGCTGCACCGTCCAGAGTGCTGGTGGTTTTGGCGGTAATCCAGTGCTTCCAGGTCTCGATCTGCTCCTGCAGTTTGCGGTTGGAGGCCAGCCCCGAGAGTCGGTTGCGTTCGTTGCTGACCTGTTCCCTGGCAACGGCTGACAGAGGCTCGCTCTTGAGGGCATTGAGCTCTGCCAAGGTAGCCTGCAGTGTCTCCAAGCTGGCATCAGCGCCCAACGATTTACTGCCTGCAAGAACAGGTTCGGCCTTTGTATCCGCTTCCTGGGCAAGTTGTACCTGTTCATGCTTCTGGGCATCCCGCCGCGCAAAAATCCGGTCGCAGGCGTTACGGAATGCCTGCCAGAGCTTTCTGTCCTCGCGGTGGCGGGTGATGCCGATGCTGGTCCACTCATTTTGCAGGGCTTTGGCCTGATTCATGGCCTCGCCAAGAGGTTCATGTTCGACCAGAGCTTCCGCCCGTTCGACAATCGCCTGTTTGAGCGCTTCGTTTTTCTTGCGTTCTCCCTCAAGGGGCGCTTCCAACTGCTTGAGCAGAGCGTCAAACTGTTTTTGTACTGGCCGGTTGTCGCGGAACTCTACCGGCCAGGCCGCCTTCCACTCTTCCCGGGCGGTTTGATGAATACGTTCGGCGGCTTTCCAGTCGATGGCCTGCCAGTCTGCGTTGTCGAGGAAGGTGCGCAGTTGCTCGCAGATTGTCGCCCGGGTTTCCAGGTTCGCTTTTTTCAGGCCGGACTTTGCCGTGAAATAGGCCTTGCAGGGCTCATAGGCCAGGTCAGAGGCCTGCTTGAAACGCGACCACAGCTCGCGGTCCGATGAGCCGCCAAGCTCACGCCATTCGCCCTGCAGTTCCTTGATTCTTTCAGCCTTGGCTTCCGGTTCAATCGGCTGGTTTGCCAGGTATTCCATCTGCTCACACAGGGAAATCTGTTTCGGTAGGGTGGCAAATCCCTGCCAGTCGGTCAGTTCCCGCAGCTGTCCACCCAGCAGCTGGACCCTGGCCTGCAAAGGTTTGCTGTGGCGGTGGTCCAGGGCTTTCAGTTGTTGTTGGGCGACCTTGAACAGCTGCCGTGAGTCCTTCAGCTGTTTGGCTTCCAGGGCCAACTCCAGCTTGTCCAATGTTTGGCCAAGGGTCTCGGCCAGTTGTTTCTGTTCTTCTGTGTCCGGTTTTTGGGTGTTTACCGGGCGGGGCTTGCCAGCGATGCGGTAAAGGGCCTCCAGCATGGAGGGGCGCCGGAACTCCTTCGGCCACTCAACCACGTCGAGTATCGCTTTGGCCTTGCTGGCGCTGGTTTCGTCATCGGGCTCGCCGTCTGCGGGGTTCTGCAAGGCAGTGATATCCTCCCGGTGCTGGCCCAGGCGCTTGACCGCGGATATGTACCCCCGCAGTGACTGCATCAGATTCTCGTAGGATTTTTGCTCCTGCCTGTCGACCTGGGTATCCCGGGTCGCTTCCAGCCAACGGTTTTCCTGGGTTTTCTGCAGAGCGTCCAGAGAGGCCAGGGAGGACTCCTGGTCGGGATCCTGCTGTTTCAGTGCCTCAAGCGTGTTTTCCAGCAGGGACAGGGTTTCTGCTCGCTGGCTCCGTTGTTCCTGTTGTTGCAGGAGCTGCTCTTTCTCCGCCTGCATTTCCCGGAGCCGTTCACGGCACTGATGGGCGGCCTGCAAGAATTCGGTGGTCTGCTTCTGGGAAGCCCGGGACTCGACCTGTTCCCATTTCCGCAGCAGTGCCTCGAGGCGTGGTTCAAACAGTTTGGTATCGTCACTGCGTGCCTGTTCGGTGGCATTGCGAACAAGTGTCTGTATGGTTTCGGCCAGTTTCTGCTGCTGTTCTTCCTGATCCCGGATCTCTTGCAGCTTCTGGCGCACGGCCTGGTAGACGCTCTTGTCCTTTCCCTTGGCGAGTTTCTGCACTCTTTGCAGCGTTGCCTTATCGGTCAATGCCGCAGCGGCTTCAATACGAATGCCTGCAGTTACGCCGCCGGTTGCCAGTTCCTCGAGCTGCTCGCCGGAAGGAGCTGCTTTGAGCTCATTGATTTGCTGCTCTCGCTTGTCATCCGCCTTGCTCACCCTGTCCAGGTCTTCAGCCGTGGGTTCCGGTCGAACCGGAGCAGGAGCTGGCCTGTTTGCCTTACGAGTTCTGAACAGTTTCTGGATGAATGCAGCCATGGGATAATCCTTTGATATTGAAACCAGTTCCCGGTGTGGGCAAAGTAAGCCTGCACCGAACATCGGCTTTTTCCGGTGTTCCGGATGCCGGGTACTGCAGCCGGTTGCCCCGGTGTTACCGGGCAGCTGTATCGAGTGGGTAGCCAATCGGGGCACTAGTCTAGCGTTTTGTCGGCATTTGCGGGAAGAGTCAGAATGGGAAAAGCATCAAATCCGGACGATCAGGAATACCGGGCTCGCTCTGCTGCGTTGCGGCTCTTGGCTCGCAGGGAACACAGTCGCCTGGAGCTGTCCCTGAAACTCAGGCAGAGAAAGTTCGAGTCAGACCTTATCGACCGGATTCTGGACGACTACGAGGCGGAAGGCTGGCTGAGCGACGAGCGGTTTGCTGATGTCTACGCGCGCCAGCGGATGGATCTTGGCTACGGGGCGCTAAGGATACTGGCAGAGCTCCAGCAACGGGGGGTTCACACAACACCGGAGTGCGTACGGGAGGTGACCGACGCGGAATGGGTGGAGCGAGCCGTCCTGTTGAGGGAGAAACGGTTTGGCCTTGGCGATATCAGCGAAAACTGGGAAGAAAAAATGCGCCAGGCACGGTTTCTGGCAAGAAGAGGATTTGCTTCCGATCAGGTCGAGTCAGCGCTTGAGCGGCGACTATAGCGTGGGGGGGACCAGCCCCAGTTCACTCGGCAGGCTTGCCCGGGTTTCATGTTGCGATGCGGCGTCGCTGGGACGAATGATCTTTTCCATGCCTTCAAGATCCTTGAACCATGGCTTGTCAGGGGTTTCAGCAATTTCTTTCGGCTCTGTCATCCACGCCAGCACGTCGTAATATCGGCGGATATTCTGCACATAGATGACCGGTTCATGGCCACGGGCATAGCCAAAACGCGTTTTCGAATACCACTCCTTCTGCGCCAGCAAAGGCAGGAATTCCTTGACGTCCATCCACCGGTCCGGATCCTTGCCGGCGCCCTGGGTCAGCCTGCGGGCATCTTCCACGTGGCCCCAGCCAACATTGTAGGAGGCCAGCGCAAACCAGGTGCGGTCAGGTTCAGGGATGCGCTCCGGGACCTTGCGGTGAACCATGGTGAGGTATTTGGCCCCGCCCTGGATGCTCTGTTCAACGTCAAGCCGATTCTTGATACCAATGTGATTGGCCGTTGCGCGAGTCAACATCATGAGCCCCCGCACCCCGGTAGGCGACACTGCGTTCGGCCGCCAGTGGGATTCCTGGTAGCCAATGGCGGCGAGTAATCGCCAGTCGAGGTCGTAGGAGGAAGCATAGTCTCTGAAAAGACTCTCGTACTTTGGCAGGCGGTTTTCCACGTGGTGTGTGAAAGTTCTGGCACCCACGTAGTTCAGGCGGTCCAGGTGGCCGTAAAATCGCTCGGAAATCTGGGCCAGTGCGCCACTTTCCCTCAGCTCGCTGATGAAACTCTCTGCCGCCTTTGCCAGTGTCTGATCCTGCTCTGCGGGAAACAGCCATACAAGATCTGCCGTGTCGTCCAGACTGAACGCGCTTTTGACCATCGGGAAGAATACATGGTTGAGATCGAGCTCGTTGGAGGAGACGATGGCCAGCGGGTATTCTCCGGACTCCACCCGCGCCAGTATGCCCGCTGCGTCAAGTCCTGAATGGACTTTCCATTGCAGGCTCTCATTCTGCGATTGCAGTTGCTTCAGCTGATGTTCGTGGTTGCTGTCTGCAACAAGGTGGAGGGTCTGGCCTTCAAGGTCTTTGACCGAATCGGGGCGGTTTGTATCGCGGTTGTATACCACAACAGAATCCGCCTTAAGTCCGTTGGCGACCTTGTGGTATCGGTCGGCGAAATCCGGGCGGTCAGCCAAGCCGGCCAGCCCGATATGGGCATAGTCCTGGTCAATAACAGAAAGCACGCCGGTATTGTCGTCCGCCACACGCACCTTAAGTTCGACGCCCAAGTCGTCCGCAAACAGCCGGACCAGTTCGTAGTCGTAACCGGTGGGGCCATTGCGGCCTTCGTAATAAACAGAAGGCGCGTTGCGCGTAATGACGTGCAACACACCCTCTGAGCGGATCTCCTGGAGGGTGCTGGGCCTCGAGCACCCCACAGTGACAAGCGCAATGGCAAGCATGCAAGTGAGCCTTGTCAGGCTCCGAAGCAACGGTTGGTAATCGACTGTTTGCAAATTCTGAGCTCCCTGTCCCGCTCTTAATAATCCCCGGTCGGCGGTGGACGGTCAATCAAAGTGATCATTTAATATGCAAAAAAATGTTAAATCCAGGGGCCTGGCCGTGACGTTTTGACGCTGTATCCCGAACCCCGTTTCGAGTATCATTGCGGCCTTTCGAATGGCCAGCATCAGCCTGTCACCGGACGCTCCGGCGACCAGGCGGCATGCCCCGGCTCCCAGTTTCGCGCGTACAGGTTTCGATCATGCTTGAACTTCGCGGCGCTCCTGCGCTTTCGCCTTTCCGTTCCCGCAAGCTACATACCCGCATTCAGGAGATTGCTCCCGAAGTGGAGCATGTGTATGCGGAGTTCATGCACTTCACGGATCTTGAGTCTCCGCTGTCCGAATCCGATCAGGCGGTACTCGATCGGCTGCTGACATACGGGCCCAGCGTTCCGGCTGAGGACCCGGATGGCGTGCTGTTTCTGGTTGTCCCGCGCCCCGGTACCCTCTCGCCCTGGTCGAGCAAGGCCACGGACATAGCACGCAACTGCGGGTTAAGGCAGATCAGGCGGATTGAGCGCGGCACGGCCTACTACGTCAAGGCAAGTCGGAAGCTCGGGCTGGCGCAAAGAGAGAAAATTGCGGCACTACTCCACGATCGCATGACCCAGAAAGTGTTCCACGAGATGGGCGGGGCGGAATTGCTGTTCCACACCGATGAGCCTCGTACTCTTAATCGCATTCCGGTGCTCTCGGGGGGGCGGCAGGCTCTGGTGGACGCCAACCGTTCACTTGGTCTGGCGCTGGCGGAAGACGAGATTGATTACCTGGTGACGTCTTTCTCGGATCTTGAGCGGGACCCAACCGACGTTGAGCTGATGATGTTTGCCCAGGCCAACTCGGAGCACTGCCGGCACAAGATTTTCAACGCCTCCTGGGATATTGATGGCGAGGGACAGGAAAAATCGCTGTTCGACATGATTAGGAATACCTTCGAAATGAACAGCGAAGGTGTGTTGTCTGCCTATAAGGACAACGCGTCGGTCATCGCCGGCAGCCGTGGTGGCCGTTTCTTCCCGGATCCGCAATCCGGTGTGTATGGCTACCACCAAGAAGACATCCACATTCTGATGAAGGTGGAAACTCATAACCACCCTACAGCCATTGCACCCGCTGCCGGTGCAGCAACCGGTTCCGGCGGGGAGATCCGCGACGAGGGAGCAACCGGCCGTGGTTCCAAACCCAAGGCCGGCCTGAGCGGGTTTACGGTTTCCAACCTTAACCTGCCGGGTGATCCGCAGCCCTGGGAGTCAGATTACGGTAAGCCTGAGAGAATTGCGTCGCCTCTGGATATCATGATTGAAGGCCCCATTGGCGGAGCAGCCTTCAATAACGAATTCGGGCGGCCGAACCTGACCGGATATTTCCGGACGTTCGAGGAATCAGTGTCGGGAGCAGCCGGAAAGGAAGTCCGGGGTTATCACAAGCCCATCATGATCGCAGGTGGTCTGGGTAATATCCGCGCCGATCATGTAGAGAAGGGTAATATCCCGGTGGGTGCCAGGCTGATTGTCCTGGGAGGACCGTCCATGCTGATCGGTCTTGGTGGGGGCGCGGCATCTTCCATGGACTCCGGCTCCAGTAATGAAAACCTGGATTTTGCCTCAGTTCAGCGAGACAACCCTGAAATGGAACGCCGCTGCCAGGAAGTGATTGACCGCTGCTGGCAAATGGGGGACGACAACCCCATCTGCTTTATCCACGATGTGGGCGCGGGCGGGCTGTCCAATGCCATGCCGGAGCTGGTGAAGGACGGTGGGCGTGGTGGTCGCTTCGAGCTGCGGGATATCCCCAGCGACGAGCCCGGCATGTCGCCCCTGGAAATCTGGTGCAATGAATCCCAGGAGCGCTATGTGATGGCGGTTGCGCCGGAGAACCTGGAGCAGTTTGATGCCCTGTGCCGTCGTGAGCGTTGCCCTTATGCCGTGATCGGTGAAGCTACCGAGGCGCATCATCTCGAGCTTGGTGACTCCTACTTCGATGACCGCCCGGTTGACCTTCCAATGGACGTGCTTTTCGGCAAGCCCCCCAGGATGCATCGGAGCGTATCCCGCTCTTCATTCACCAAGCCTATTTTCGATTCCACCAAAATCGATCTCCAGGAGGCAATCGGTCGTGTTCTGCGCCTGCCATCCGTGGGCTCGAAGAGTTTCCTGATTACTATTGGTGATCGCACAATCACAGGGCTGGTGGCGCGGGATCAGATGGCCGGCCCCTGGCAGGTGCCGGTCAGTGATGTGGCGGTTACTTCATCATCGTTTGATGTGAAATCCGGCGAAGCCATGGCCATGGGTGAACGCACGCCGGTTGCGGTCATTGATGCACCGGCATCGGGGCGCATGGCTGTTGGTGAGGTGATTACCAACCTGGCCGCGGCGCCCATTGCCAAATTGTCCGATATCCGCTTGTCGGCCAACTGGATGGCGGCGGCAGGCCATCCTGGCGAGGATGAAAACCTTTACGAGACGGTTCGGGCTGTCGGTATGGAGCTTTGCCCGGCATTGGGTATCACCATTCCGGTGGGCAAGGACTCGATGTCCATGAAGACCGTTTGGGAAGAGGATGGTGACAGTCCTGAGCAGAAGAGTGTGACCTCGCCCCTGTCGCTGATTATCAGCGGTTTCGCGCCGGTCACCGATGTCGACAGGACTTTGACGCCGCAACTGGCTATCGATGCCGGGGAGACTGATCTGATTCTGATTGATCTTGCAGCCGGCCAGAATCGCCTGGGCGGCTCTGCCCTGGCGCAGGTATACCGGCAGATGGGGGCAGTGGCACCGGATCTGGATGACCCGGAAGATATCAAGGCCTTTTTCGCGGTTATCCAGGGCTTGAACGAAGACGGCAAGTTGCTGGCATATCATGATCGCTCCGATGGCGGTCTGTTCGTGACCCTGGCGGAGATGAGTTTCGCGGCGCGCTGCGGCATTGATATCAAACTGGATGGACTGGCCGAGGATTCGTCCCAGTTTCCGCGCGAGCTTTTCAACGAGGAGCTTGGGGCGGTTATTCAGGTTCGGCGCGAGGACATCGGTTTTGTGCTGCAACAATTCTCCGCCGCTGGTCTTGGCGATCATACGTCCGTCGTCGGCACCCTCAACCATGACGACTGTATTCGCTACACCTTCGAGGGTAATGAGGTTGTGAACCGGTCGCGCGCTGAGTTGCAGCGGCTGTGGGCTGAAACCAGTTACCGTGTTCAGTCGCTGCGTGATAACGCTGACTGTGCGCAGGAGGAATTTGATAACCTCCTGGACGCCGATGATCCCGGCCTCCATGCCAAACTGACTTTTGACGTCGGTGAGAATATCTCTGCTCCCTACATCAACTCGGGAGCACGACCAAAGATTGCGGTATTGCGGGAGCAGGGTGTGAATGGCCAGGTCGAAATGGCAGCGGCCTTTGACCGTGCAGGATTCGAGTCTGTCGATGTGCATATGAGCGACCTCCTGTCGGGCAGGGTCTCGCTGGAGGGCTTCAGTAGCCTGGTGGCCTGTGGCGGCTTCTCCTATGGTGATGTGCTGGGTGCCGGGGAAGGGTGGGCCAAGTCCATACTGTTCAGTGACCGCGTCCGTGACCAGTTTGCTGCTTTCTTCAATCGCCAGGATACGCTGGCCCTGGGCGTCTGTAATGGCTGTCAGATGCTGTCCAACCTGCACGAGTTGATTCCCGGCAGTGAGGGCTGGCCAAGGTTTGTTCGCAACCAATCGGAACAGTTTGAAGCCAGGCTGGTGATGGCCGAGGTAATGCCGTCTCCGTCCGCGTTCATGGAGGGCATGGCGGGGTCCAGAATGCCAATAGCGGTTGCCCACGGTGAGGGCAGGGTTGAGTTTGCCTCCGGCGTTTCGGCTGACCAACTGAGCGACAGTGAGCTTGTTGCGCTGCGTTACGTTGATAACCGCGGAGAGGTCACCACGCGCTACCCCTACAACCCCAATGGGTCCGAGGCAGGTATCACCGGTGTTACCACAAGGGATGGTCGGGTTACCATCATGATGCCGCACCCTGAGAGAGTTTTCCGCACCTCTCAGCACTCCTGGCACCCGAGAGAGTGGGGAGAGGATGCTCCATGGATGCGCATGTTCCGTAATTCGAGACGTTGGTTCGTTTAAGCCGTTACCGGGATAGACAAAGCCGGCCCGGATACACCGAAGAGGTGTTTTTATCCGGAGCCGGCTTTTCCATTTCCGGCGCTTGAAAGTTTACCGGTTTTCAAGGGAAATTTTTGTTTATAAGTGCGAAAATCCCCTTGACTAAAATGGTTTATGCACATTTTGCGAGCCTTGCTGTGCGTTCCTTGAACAAAGCATTGGTTTCAGGCTCATTTTTTGTTCGAGACGTTTAACTTACTGATAAATATAGATTTAATTAAGTAGGTGAATTTGTCGCCAATTTAACGGAAGTGCAGTAATTACAGGGGGTGAGGGCTTGTTCCCAAAATCTTTCCCCAGAGTTATCCACAGATTCTGTGGGTAACTATCTAACTGCTTAATCTGTACATATAATATGCGCATCGGCCAAAGTGGAATGGGATTATCAATCCTGATGAGCGTCTTGAAAGGGAGCTGACTGCTATGTACAAAATGTGTTATTTCGTCCCGGAAAGTCATCTCGAGATCACCAAAACCGCCCTGTTCGAATCAGGCGCCGGCCGCGTTGGAGACTACGATTGCTGTGCGTGGCAATGTAAGGGGCAAGGTCAGTTTCGCCCGCTTGATGGAAGCAGTCCTTACCTTGGTAAAACGGGTGAAGTAGAGCAGGTCGAGGAGTTTCGGGTAGAGCTGGTTTGCAGGGATGAGGTGATTCGGGCGGCGGTTCAGGCGCTGAAAACCTCCCATCCCTACGAAGAGCCGGCTTACGAAGTGTTCCGCATGGAGGATTTATAGAATCTACTGCCCCGAGGGCTTCATGCGGTAGCGTATGTCGTCCACGTGTACGGGGAAGTGCTCGTTCTGCACGTCCTCGAGATAAAGCTCCAGGGTGCGACGAACGGTTGGAAACGACAGCTCATCCCAGGGAATGTCCTCCAGGGCAAACAATCTGGTTTCCAGCGATTCTTCGCCTGCACCAAAGCTCTCGCTGGTCAGGGTAGCCCGGTAGAACATGTGAACCTGGTCAATATGGGGAACGTGGATAATGGTGTAGAGATTGTCCACGGTGACTTCGGCGAGAGCTTCTTCCCGGGTTTCACGGGTAGCGGCTTCAAGGGTGGTCTCCGAGTTTTCCATAAATCCCGCGGGCAGGGTCCAGTAACCATAGCGTGGTTCGATTGCTCTTCGGCACAACAGAACCTGTCCCTGCCAGATCGGGACTGTACCCGCCACAATACGGGGATTCTGATAATGTATGGTCTCGCAGCTTGTGCATACATAACGGTGACGATTGTCTCCTTCCGGAACGCGCTGTTCGACAGGATGGCCGCAGGTACTGCAGTATTTCATTCGTTTCACCGTATACTGGGCAAGTGTGTGTTGGCAGAGGTAACTATCGGTGCTGCCAGCGTCTCATTCAATAGTCAGATGCAAAAAACGGAGCCATGTTTTGCGTGATCTTCTTACCGAACGCCTGTCAGGTTATGTGCCCCGTTTATTGACGCTTGATTATCCCGAAGCCGGCGTGTTGGTTCCGGTGACCGATGACCATGGCAATCCTGAAATCGTTTTTACCCTCAGGTCTGCAAACCTTAGTACTCATCGGGGCCAGGTGTCTTTCCCCGGGGGCCGGCGTGACCCTGAAGATGCGTCCATTGCCGCCACCGCCTTGCGAGAAACCCATGAGGAAATCGGATTACCGCCGGAACAGGTTCAGTTGATTGCGCCGCTAAGTCAGGTGATGTCGCTGCACCAGATCCTCGTTACTCCTTACGTTGGTGTCATACCCGGCGATCACCCCCTGACTGCAAACCCTGCTGAAATCGAGAGCATATTCAGGGTGCCCGTTGAGTTCTTCCTGGAAGACAAACGCCATCGCACCGACCCGTTGAATTTTCTCAACAATACGTTTTACGTGCCCTGTTATCGCTGGGGCCGGTATCAGATCTGGGGATTGTCCGCTGTCGTATTGGTTGATTTTCTGAACGCCGTCTACGATGCCGGTATTGATCTTCTCGAACCCCCTCAAGGAGGCTGACATGTTTTATGAGCTGGGTGACCGAAAACCTGAATTGGAAGGAAGTGGCCAGTTCGTCGCTGACAATGCAACGGTCGTTGGCAGCGTCAAGCTGATGGACAAGGCCAGTGTCTGGTTTAATGTGGTTATTCGTGGTGATAACGAACTGATTACCGTGGGACCGGAGAGTAATGTTCAGGACGGTTCTGTTCTGCACACTGATCCCGGGCTTCCCCTGACACTTGGTAAAGGGGTTACGGTCGGTCACAAGGCGATGCTGCATGGCTGTGAGATAGGCGACTATTCGCTGATCGGCATCAATGCGGTGGTGCTGAATGGCGCCAAAATCGGTAAGCATTGCCTGATTGGCGCCAATGCCCTGATACCGGAGGGTATGGAGGTGCCTGACGGGTCCATGGTAATCGGCTCCCCGGGCAAGATAAAACGTGAGCTCAGTGACAATCAGAGGACAATGCTGGAGATGAGCGCTGCCCATTATGTAAAGAACGCTGCCAGCTACCTGGAGCTTCTTAAACCCTGTGAGCCAGTGCAATGAGCCGCAAAGACCGGGTTTCATCCCCCTGCATCAGCATTTGTGCACTGGATGAAAACGAGGTTTGTATCGGATGCCAGCGCACCGGTGATGAAATAATGCAGTGGCCACGGCTTAGTGATGACGAGCGTCAAGCAGTGCTGGAAAAAGTTGCCCAGCGCGAAGAAAAGCTGATGCTGTGATGTCAGGTATCTGTCAACACGTAACGGCCAACCAGTGGTCAACACTTAACCAAAGGACCAGAACCCATGTCGGAAAAGGGTGCACCTGACGCCGTCAGGATCGGAACGCCACTCACGGATAATGCCTATAGGGTTCTTCTTTGCGGTTCCGGCGAACTCGGGAAAGAAGTGGTTATCGAGCTTCAGCGATTGGGGGTAGAGGTTGTTGCCATAGACCGCTACGCCAACGCGCCCGCCATGCAGGTGGCCCATCGAAGTCACGTCGTGGATATGCTCGATGGGGCTGCACTCCGCGACATTATTGAGCGGGAACGACCCAACCTCATCGTGCCAGAAATCGAGGCTATCGCCACCCCTGAACTGGTCAGGCTGGAAGATGAAGGCTATCGCGTGATTCCGACCGCCAGGGCTGTGAACCTTACCATGAACCGGGAAGGTATCCGTCGCCTGGCGGCTGAAGAGCTGGGGCTTCCCACGTCGCCCTATCGTTTTGCAGGATCCAAGGATGATTATCTGGTCGCGGTGGGAGCAATCGGTCTTCCGCTGGTGGTCAAGCCTGTCATGAGTTCGTCCGGCAAGGGGCAGAGCACGGTAAAGACCCCCGCCGATATCGAATCCGCCTGGGAATATGCCCAGACAGGTGGCCGTGCGGGCAAGGGCCGGGTGATCATCGAAGGGTTTGTCGACTTCGAGTATGAAATAACCCTGCTTACGGTCAAACACCGGGGTGGTATTACCTTCTGCGACCCAATCGGGCATCGCCAGGAAGACGGGGATTATCGCGAATCCTGGCAGCCGCAACCAATGAGCGAAAAAGCTCTTGAACGCTCAAGGGAGATTGCAGAAGCCGTCGTTTCCGATTTGGGGGGTTATGGGGTCTATGGTGTTGAGCTGTTTATAAGAGATGATCAGGTATGGTTTTCTGAAGTCTCTCCGCGCCCCCATGACACCGGTCTTGTAACGCTGGTTTCTCAGGACCTTTCTGAATTTGCACTGCATGCCCGTGCAATACTGGGTCTCCCGATACCGGTAATACGCCAGCAGGGACCGTCAGCGTCGGCGGTTATCCTTCCAGAGGGAAATTCGGAAACGGTCTCCTACACCGGGCTTGAAAACGCATTGGCTGAACCGGATACTTATTTACGACTGTTTGGGAAGCCCGAACTCAAGGGGCGCCGCAGAATGGGTGTTGCGCTAGCGACGGGCGGCTCGATTGCCGAGGCAAGGGAGAAAGCCAGTCGGGCAGCAGGGTCGGTGAAGTCCGATTTCTGACTCGAAATTGCCGGTTCCTGTAAAAAAGTAAAGAGAACCGTTGACACATGNCGAAATTGCCGGTTCCTGTAAAAAAGTAAAGAGAACCGTTGACACATGCGCGTGGCTCTGTAGAATGCGCATCTCGTTCGAGGGACACGCCACTGAGGCGGGTCACAAATCGGACGACAACTGTTTGATTTTATTGATAGTTTCCCGGTTCTGAGCCGGCATCAAAATAAACGGTTGACAAGGTGGTGATTCGATGTAGAATACGCCTCCTTGATCGGGCAA
>NZ_QFWX01000010.1 GCF_003344045.1 Marinobacter vulgaris | reverse complement strand
CGATTTTTAGCTTTGAAAAGATCATCGATAACTCATTCATCAACGCGATGTTCAAATCACGCTGGGTGTTCTCAATTACCTTCGCCGCTTCGGCCACTTTGATGGAGCTGGCTTTATGGGTACCGGCGGTAATAATACCCGCATAAAGCTCATCCACTTCTGTGGCGATTTCCGGTGTTGACCCCGAAGTCACCTTTTTAATGGTGGTGACACGGTGCTCTTTATCGCCGGGATTAATCCGCTCCGGGCTGTATCCTGCATGGAAGTCCTGGTTGAAAACCAGGCCGGAGACTTTCTCAAGGATAGGAACACACACCTCTTCCGTGGCACCGGGATAAACCGTGGACTCATAAATAACAATATCACCACGCTTGAGTACTTTGCCCACACTCTCACTGGCTTTAACAAGCGGCGTTAAATCCGGGGTTTTGAATTCATCAATCGGCGTAGGCACCGTCACAATATAAATCTGGCAGTCGCGAATACCTTCCAGAGAATCGGCAAAGGACAATCCCTTTGACGCCGCCAGCTCTTCTCCGGAAACCTCACGGGTAAAATCCACACCGTCTTTTAATTCGGCGATGCGCTTGGCATTAATATCAAAGCCGACAATCTCGCGCTTTTCCCCGAACGCTGCTGCCAACGGCAGGCCCACATATCCAAGGCCGACTACGGCGATTTTTTTCATGATTCAAACAATCCTTTAATGACAAATAACTGGTTCAGGCCAAACCGGGAATCATTATCCCCTTCAGCCCAACTGAATGTAATTGGCTTTTCAGCGATTCCTTGGCACTGGCATCCCCGTGCACAATCCGTATTTCCGAGGGAGGCAACTCAATACCGGTCACAAAACGGACGAGATCCGACTGCCCCGCATGGGCAGAGTAACCGCCTACCTGATGCACCTGGGCGCGGATGTCGTAACGCTCACCATCCAGCTCCACCCAGCCTCCCCGTGGCCCATAGGTCAGAATATCCCGCCCCGGTGTGCCTTTGGCCTGGTAGCCCACGAACAGCACATCATTGCGCTGATCCGCCAGCATCGCCTTAAGATAATTCACAACACGGCCGCCGGCGCACATCCCGGAACCAGCCAACACCACGCAGGGGCGGTGGGATTTGGCCAGATAGTCGACAGCGTTCAGGTGGTCGTCGTGGGAGTTGATGACGGTGAGCTGCTCGAACGATAGTGGATGCCGGCCCTGGCTGACCAGCTCGGTGGCTTCGGCGTCCCAGAAGGGTTTGAGATCGCGGTAGATTCGGGTGAAGGTGGCGGCGAGGGGAGAGTCGACGACGATTTCGAGGGTATTCCAGATCTCAGTAGTTGTGGGGTCTGACCCCGAGGGGTCAGACCCCTTACCAAACTCCGCGATCAAACTCTCAATCTCGTACAACAATTCCTGCGTCCGCCCAATACTGAACGCTGGAATCAACACGGTCCCGCCATCCGCAAGCGCATGCTCCAGCACTGATTTGAGCCGATACCGGCGGTTTTCACGGCTCTCATGGTCCCTGTCGCCGTAGGTACTCTCAATCACCACCCGGTCCGCCCGCTCCGGCGGCTGGGGCGCCGGCAGCAACGGCGCATGGGGCGCACCAAGGTCCCCACTGAACACAAGCCGCTCAAACTCGCCATCGCTCTCAGCTTCACATTCCACATAGGCCGAACCCAGAATGTGCCCCGCCCGCTGCAACCTCACGGAGAGCGACCCGCCATCATCGTCAAACACCGAATGCCATTGCTCATAAGGCACCGGCACAAGCCGGGCCCGAATCAGCCCCAACACCCGCTCAATCAGTGAGCGGTTTCGAGTAAAGCCGATCTTCAGCGCATCCTCAAGAATCTCCGGCAGCATGATGGCCGAAGGCTCCGAACAGATAATCGGCCCCTCAAACCCGGCGGCAAGAAGATAGGGTATGCGCCCTACATGGTCGATGTGCACGTGAGTAACCACAAGCGCACGGATGTGGTCGATGGGAAAATCAATGGAAAGATCTGAGGCCGTAGCGCCATTACCGGCTTCCTCACCCTGAAACAACCCGCAATCCACAAGAATGCCGGAGTTGCCTACAACCAGTTCATGGCAGGAACCGGTTACGCCTGTCACCGCTCCGTGGTGTTTTATGTCGATCGTCATAACCTTCCTTGTTATTTAAACACTGTTCTCCAGGTGCTTGTCGGATTACGCCTTCGGCTAATCCGACCTACAACTCCCAATGCTGACAATACCCCCGTAGGTCGGATTAGGCCCCCGGGCCGTAATCCGACAAATGCAAAAGTCGCCCACGAAGCCGAAATCGGCCCGGGGGTTGTGGTACCTTTTCTGCCAGAAAAAGGTGTTTGAGCGAAACGAGTTCTTTTTCCAAAGAAAAGGTATACCTACCGCCGGGCCAGCCCCCAGGACTGTTAGGCGGCGTGGTCGCGCTTGGAATGTGTTTGATCGCCCTGCCCTGCCAACAAGCCCTGAACGCTGATGTCCTCATCCAGCGAATCCCAGTGAATGCCATGCACGCTCAGCTCAAAGTCATCCCGGGCGTTCTTGTCAGCGTGAAGCAGACGAGGAAACCAAGCCAGCGGAGCACCTATTGTGCGACCGTCCGAAAGCATGACCCAGAGATTGTCCTCATCAAACCAGGCTTTTTCAGGCGAAATAGTCATGCCATGCATCCTCTAACAGCTTCTGATTTTGTTCCGTTACTTCCAACAATACCCGAATCGTTCGGGCATCAAATGAGGTGGACCCGATCAGTTGGACAGCTTGATGGTGTTACCAAGCTCTGATTCTGTTGTGTACTCGGCTCAAGCTGCCAAGGTCAATGGTTGTTGCTGGTAGTACACCTCATGCGGTGTTTGGTAATCAAGGCTCTCATGGAACCGTGTCTGATTGTAGTGCCGGAAGTACCGGCTAAGCGCTTGTTTCAAGTGGTGTCCGTTCTCGAAGGCGGTGAGGTAAACACACTCGTGTTTGACGCTGCGCCAGAGCCGCTCCACGAAGATGTTGTCATGGTAGCAGCCCTTGCCGTCCATGCTGATCCGGATGTCATGTTCTTTGAGAACCCCTGTAAAGGCCTCACTGGTGAACTGGACGCCCTGATCGGTATTGAAGATTTCCGGCGTTCCATGGCGCTGAAGAGCCTCTTCCAGGGCATCGATACAGAAATCGGTGTCCATTGTGTTTGAGACTCGCCAGGACAGTACCTTGCGGCTATGCCAGTCGATGATAGCAACTAGATACATGAAGCCTCGGGCCAGCGGAAGATACGTGATACCAGTTGCCCAGACGTGGTTAGGCCGATCGATTCGCAGCCCTTTGAGCAGGTACGGGTAGACCTTGTGCCCATCGCCCGGAATGCTGGTTCTGGGGCGCGGGTACACGGCTTGAATGCCTATGGTGCGCATCAGCCGTTGCACCCGCTTCCGGTTGACCCGGCAGCCCTGGTGCTGCAAGTGAACACGCATCTTGCGAGAGCCATAGTACGGCGTTTCCAGATGCTGCTGATCAATCAGATACATCAGATTCAGGTCCTCCTGACAGCGTTCACGAGGGACGTAATACACCGATGAGCGGCTCAGCTTGAGCAGCTCACACTGACGCACAATACTGACCTGGGGATGACCTCGCTCAATCATCGCCAACCGGCGTTGACGGCTTACTGATCGAGCTTGCGCGACAAAAAATCGCGCTCCACCGTCAGTCGGCCGATCTCGCGGTATAGCTCATCGGTGTTGGGCTCATCGGATTGCTTGGCGGACTTCTTCTTACCCTCGAAGAGGCCGGGAGCATTGTCCAGCAGTTCGCGCTTCCAGGTACTGACCATGGTCGGGTGAATCTGAAATCGGGCAGCAATCTCGGAGGTGGTCTCGTCCCCTTTGAGGGCTGCCAGGGCGACTTTGGACTTGAACGATGCGCTGTACTGTTTGCGTTTCTTGCTCATGATTCTCCTCCCTGTGGAGATGATGAATCAGAGCTTAGGCACCTGTCCAAATTTTGGGGTCCACTTCAAAAACCATCATTGCGCGCCAAAGATACTGAAGGCGATAGCCAGAACTTTGCTTCTTTGCCCGCTGCACGAACATGAATATGAGCTGGCTCTAGCGGATTACCTTCATTCGAGTAAAAAAAGAACTTGAAACCTTGATACCTGAAAATTACTGGCATGCAGTCCTCGCAAATTTCAACAACCACTTCTGCCCGATATGGCTTTCAAGAAATTTACCACATATCCCGGGACCTGCATGGTTGCCGGATTACGCCTTCGGCTAATCCGACCTACGTTCTACGGTCAGAATGCCCAGACGAAGGGAATCAGGGAGATGGCTGTTGCACCTACCAGCAGGCTGAGTGGAAAGCCCAGGCGGACGTAATCCATGAACTGGTAGCGGCCAGGGCCGTAGACCATCAGGTTGGTCTGGTAGCCCAGTGGGGTGATGAACGAGGCTGAGGCGGCGAACATTACGGCTACCGCAAAGGGCAGGAAGTTAACGCCCAATTGCTCGGACACCGCCAGTGCAATGGGAAACATCAACACCGCAGCCGCGTTGTTGGTAATCGCCTCGGTAAAGGCTGCGGTAAGTATATAAACCAGCGCCAGCGCCAGCCACGGCGTCAACGGGCCGAAAAGGCCCAGCAAACTGGTAGCCACCCACTCTGCACCACCCGTCTCCGTCATAGCAGTGCCCAGGGAAAAAGAAGCGGCAATCACCACCAGCACCGGTAAATCCACGCTGCGGCGGGCGCGGCTGGCGGTGATGCAGCCACTGACAATCATGGCGCCGGCAGCCAGAAATGCGGCCTCAATAATCTGGAACAGGCCAGTGGCACTGACCAGCACCATCAGCAACAGAATAACCAATGCACGGGGCGCCTTGCGGAAATCCGGTGGCGTGGAATCGTTCAGCCCGCTGACCAGCAAAAAGTCCCGCCGAAAGCGGTACTGCTCCACAAACTCATGACTGGCCTCCAGCAACAGGGTGTCCCCCATCTTGAAGGTAATATCCCCCAGCTTGCCGGGCACCCGATTGCCCTCGCGAGAGACTGAAAGAATCGCGGCATTGAAGCGGGTACGGAAGCGGCTTTCCCGAATCGTCTTGCCAAGGGCCGGGAATTCCTGGCCCAGTACTACTTCCACCAGACAGCGCTGATGATTGGCCAGGTCCAGCTTCTGGATACTGGCCTGGGCGGGCTTCAGGCCCTGAATGCGGCGCAGCTCACTGGCGCATTCCGGCGCTCCCACAAAATACAGCTTGTCGCCCGCCTGCAGCATCCGGTCCGGCTCTACCGCGGTAATCAGCCGGCCGTCCCGGTCGATTTCCGTCAGGTAGCCATAATTCAGTGCCCGCAGGCCGGCTTGGGCCACCGTCTTGCCTGCCAGAGGACCGGTAGCGTCCACTTCAACCTCAACGCCATATTCCCGAACCTGCTCCAGTTCCTCCTTCATACCACCGCGGTCAGGCAGCACGCGGGAAGCCACCAGCACCAGGTAAACACCGCCCACCAGCAAAAGGGGCACACCAACCCAGGCGAGCTCGAACAGCCCCAGGTTAATTCCCAACCGTGTCTGCAGCATGCCATCCACCACTAGATTAGTACTGGTGCCGATCAGCGTGCAGGTGCCACCCAGAATGGCGGCGTAACTCAGCGGCAAGAGAAGGCGGGAGGAAGGAATACCAAGGCGTTGGGCCCAGTCCTGAATAGCAGGGATAAACATCGCCACAACGGCGGTATTGTTCATAAAACCACTGAGAATACCGGTGGGTGCCAGCATACGCAGTTGCGCACCTTTCTCGGTTTTGGGGTGCCCCAGCAGCAAACGCGCAATCCACTGCACGGCCCCCGTCTCCTTCAGGCCAGCGGCTACCACATAAAGCGTTGCAATGGTAATCACACCCGGGTTACCGAACCCGACTAACGCCTCAACCGGCCCCAGAATGCCGGTTATCAGCAAGAAAGCTAGGGCCGCCATCAACACCAGATCGGCCGACACCCGGGTAATCACTAGCGCCGCAAGAACCGTAAACAGGGTAAGCAGGGTAACAATGGCTTCCCATGCCATAGGGACTTATGCTCCGGGGGCGTGGGAAGGGGTAAAGATCAGTTGCCGATCCAGCAGGTAGCTGATTAAACGGTTCACACAGTCATCAACCGACATCTTCGATGTGTCCAGACGAACTTCCGGGCGCTCCGGCTCCTCATAGGGGGAATCGATACCCGTGAAGTGCTTGATCTTGCCAGCCCTGGCCTTTTCATAGAGCCCCTTCGGATCCCGCTCCTCACAGGTCTCAAGCGGCGTATCCATGAACACTTCAATGAACTCCCCCGCCGGAAACAGGTTGCGCACCAGGCGCCTGTCGCTGGTGAACGGAGAAATGAACGCGCTGAGCACAATCACGCCGGAATCGGTAAACAGCTTGCTCACCTCGCCAATGCGGCGAATGTTCTCAACCCGGTCTTCATCGGAAAACCCAAGATCCTTGTTCAACCCATGGCGCACATTATCCCCATCCAGCAGAAAAGTGTGATAGCCACGCTCGAACAAGGCCACATCCAGCGCATTGGCAATGGTGGACTTGCCAGAACCACTCAGGCCGGTAAACCACAACAGGCATGGGCTCTGGTTCTTGATGGAGGCCCGGTCCGCCCGGGTGACTTTCTGGTGATGCCAGACAATATTCTCAGACATTTATTAGCAACCTTGCTTTTAAAATACTTAAATTGTAGTGGTTAACAGATGGTGGGTGTCGAATTACGACCGCGCCTAATCCGACCTACACTGATAGCCGGCGGACCTTCTTATCGTCCTGATGCTCAGCTTTGGTAACACTCGTCTGGCTGTTACACCAGACCAGGTCTTCCAGATCGCCATTCGGTGCATAACCCGTTTTCGAGTTCTTCAATACCTCAATCACTGCACTGCAATCGAACGTCTGGCTGGCGCGCTGTAGCAGGTTCAGGAAGTCTTCAACCTGCTCCCAGGGCAAAGATACTTCCCGCGCCATCATGATTCGGGGGTGTGAAGTACCCTGGGGATCGTCACCAATCAGCAGCTCTTCGTAAAGCTTCTCCCCGGGGCGTAAGCCGGTGAAGACCACTTCAATATCACCGTCGGGATCATCTTCAGTTTTCTCTTCGAGCCCCATCAGGTGAATCATCTTCCGGGCCAGGTCCGCAATTTTCACCGGCTCACCCATATCCAGCACAAACACTTCGCCGCCTACGCCAATGCTGCCTGCCTGCAATACAAGCTGGCTCGCCTCGGGGATGGTCATGAAGTAACGGATAATATCCGGGTGAGTAACCGTAACAGGGCCGCCATCACGAATCTGATCCCGGAACAGGGGCACTACAGAACCGGAGGATCCAAGCACGTTACCGAAGCGAACCATGGAAAATACGGTCTTCTGCTGCCGTTGCGCCAGCGCCTGCAACACCAGCTCCGCCAGCCGCTTGCTGGCCCCCATCACATTGGTTGGGCGAACCGCCTTGTCGGTTGAAATCAATACGAACCGTTCAACGCCAGCGGCAATGGCCGCCTCCGCAGTATGCCAGGTGCCGAATACGTTGTTCTGGATCCCTTCAATGACATTGTGTTCCACCAACGGCACATGCTTATAGGCTGCTGCGTGATAAACCGTCTGAACGCCAAACGCCCTCATTACAGTTTCACAGCGGCGCCGATGGTTTACGTTGCCAAGGAGCGGGTGCAGCTCCACCTCCAGCCCTTCAATCTGGTTGATGGAACTCAACTCCCGTTCGATGGCATACAGGGAAAACTCGGATTGTTCGAACAGCACCAGCGTGCGCGGGCAATGGCGAATGATTTGGCGACACAATTCAGAGCCAATCGAGCCACCTGCTCCGGTGACCATCACAGACTTCTGGTACAGACTTTTGGCCACAACGGCAGAATCAGGCCGAACCGGGTCCCGCCCGAGCAGGTCCTCAATTTCCAGATCCCGGATGTCATTAATTCTTGCCTGGCCAGCTACAAGTTCCGACATGGAAGGAACGGTCTGAACCGGAATCGATAGCGGCTCAAGCTGTTTGAGCAGCTTCTTGCGATCAATCTGGGTATTTTCATCCAGTGCCAGCAAAATCCGCTGCACTCCATGCTTCGGCAGATGCTTGGCGATATGATTGATACTGACAACAGGCAAACCATTAATCATCGACTTGTGATTAGCTCGGTCAAGCGTCACAAAAACCACGGGGCGGTATTCCGTTCCCTGCACCAGAGCAGACGCCAGCTGCATGCCGGTTTCACCAGCCCCAACAATAGCAACTACTTCCTTTGCGCGCTGCTTAGGATGATTCACAATCATCCGCACACCAAGACGGGTGCCACTCACGAACAAAAAGGCCAGTGCACCGTAGATGATGGGTACAGAACGGGGTACAAGTACCTGCAACAAGTATCCGAGAACAATAAGAGAAATACTGGAGGCAATAACACCATAGATGATGGTGAGGAAGGCCCTATCACCCAGATAGCGAATAACCGCCCTGTAAAGCCCCAAGCGTATGAAAATAAAAATCGTAAATGCAACGGTAATAGCCGCAACCGTCATCTGCTCCTGGTTCGGCAACCAGAGATGTTGTTCCAGGCGCAATGCATAGGCAGCCCAAATCGCAAAAAACAGGAAGAACGCATCCGACAATACAGACACAACCCGTTTATGAAACCTTGGTAGCTGGAGGAACGCCCGGATCGCGGGATTACGACTTCCATGCTTTGCCAACTTGTCGTGTTTCACACTGTAACTTCCTTATATCCTTAAAATCGAGTCCACCACTCGTATGCGATTACCGGAGAGCAAAACCTCAGTTTTTACCAGGCACCCTGTCACCCGCGCCTTTACCTGCGACAGTCATAAGAATGTACTTGAAATAAGCTGCCACCGTCAGGTTTTCAAGCATCTTCTGATCAGTCTTCGCCAGAAGCCGGGGTGTGGACATATCAATATTGTTGATTTGAGCCAACCCCGTAATGCCAGGACGTGCGCGCAGCACACCCCGTAGCTCGCGCTCATCAATCAATTCCTCCTGATTGAATAAACAAGGTCTTGGCCCTACCAGGCTCATATCCCCTTTCAACACGTTCCACAACTGAGGCAACTCATCTAGCTTGGTGCGACGGAGAAAATAGCCAAAGGCGGTAATGGAGTTAGCACTAGCCAGATGACTGGCAACGGAGACGGTATCCTTCTTCATGGTACGAAACTTTACAAGAACAAACGGCTTTTTATTACGCCCTACTCGCTCTTGGCGAAACATCGGAGAGCCAGTATCAAAGAAACCGATAAAGGTGATCAAAAATAGTATCGGAAAACCCAAAACAAGCCCCACAAAAGCGAACACTATGTCAAACAAGCGAATTATGGTTGCCATATAAGATCATCCAGTAAGCACAGGGGTGAATCAGATTAGTTAGCGGCAGATACCGGCTTTTACCGTACCAGCCAGGCCCTGCCCAACGGTGAAGGGTGGCGTCCAATCCAAAAGCTGGCGCGTTTTGGAGATATCGACCTGTAAAGATCCACAAAGGCGCTGCACGAGGGCTTTTTTTCCAACCAAGCCGCCCAGCCACCAGAACCAGCGGTCAGGTACCGGAATCAGCATCGGCAAATGACCGGACGCTTCGCGCAGAATCCGCAACAACCTCGTGGTCGACACATCTTCACCGTCACTCACCATAAAAGTCTGATTGGCGGCAGCAGGATGTTCTGCAGTTACCAATATTAGGTCCACCAGATTAGCCAGATAAACCAGGCTGCGCTGATTTTTAATGGCACCCAGGGGTAATGGGATGGGCAATTGAGCCAGCTTAATCAAACTATGGAAATTGCCTTTTACACCTGGCCCATAAACCAGTGGAGGTCGAATAATGACCACCTCCATACCAGTTTCTCCGGCAAGCGCTTTCAGGCCTTTCTCGGCCTCCCACTTGGATACACCATAGGGGTCTTCCGGCGCGGGAGTATCCTGGGAGGTAAATGGTGGCCTATTTTCAGTGCTTTCACCATTCACTTTGACAGAACTGATATAAACGAACCGCCGCGCCCCGGCGGACGCTGCCTGCCTGGCAAGGTGTAGAGAACCTTCAACGTTAACCGAGCGGAAAGCGGCAACAGGATCATTCTCTTTTTCAGCCATAACATGGGCACGAGCGGCACTGTGGACCACAAGATCAACCCCTTCCAGAGCATCTTGCCAATCAGTTTGGCTATCAATATTACCAATCGATGGTCTGACAATATTCAAGTCAACCTTATTTGAGCCCGATCGTTCGGGCGCGACAACGGCATATCCTGCCCCGGCGAAGGCCTCCACAAGTGATGATCCAACAAACCCACTGGCGCCTGTAACCAATACCCTGCTCATGAACGCCGCTCCCCAACGGCAACCAGGTCCCGAGCCATCTCGTCCATTATTGCCTGGCGGCGAAACCTGGCAACAAAACTTTCCCGAGGCTCATCATGCATATACAGTTTCTCAAAAGCCTTCAGTGCCTCGGCAACATCACAAGGCGAAAACACCTCAGCATTGTCAAGATTCTCTCTTACAAAAGTAGCCGCATAACCCGCTACGCCTGCCCATATTGGTTTTCCTAAGGCGCCGTATTCAAACAACTTGGAAGGGAGAACTTTACGGAATGCATCGTAATCATTGAGGTGTAAAAACAACACATCTGCTTGGCGGTATAACTGAATCAACTCTGCCCGGGCCACGGGGGGCTCTATCGTCACGTTGACACACCCGGCCTGAACGATCGCATCTTGCAACTGTCGCAAACGCCCGCCACCCCCAATCAATCGGAACACGGCACGGCCCTCCAACCTTTTGGCGAGGGCAGGGACAATGTTATGGAGACCCTGCCCTTCGCCCATGTTGCCTGCATAGACCACTTCAACCAACTTCTTCCGGGGTGTCTTCGCAGTGACACTTTCAGCTGTTTTCGCCTCAGGAGCCAAGCGCAGGAATTCTTCATCAACGCCGTTGGTAAATACCACCTTGGGTATTTGGGGGTACCGGGTTTCGAAATAGGGCAAAAACCCTGCCGAAACCACATTTAGTCGGTCCGACCGCAATACTGTCCATCGTTCGACAGCACAAAAAAATGGCTTAATCAGCCAGCTCAGTTTGCGCGGCAAAACATCTTTAATGGTATCGACAAAAATATCGCGAATGTCCAGATAAAGCCGAGCATCCTTCTTTTGGGCAACCAGCGCGCCCAAAACCGCCGTCATTAAACGTGAGGAACTCGCGAAGACCACATCATATTCCTGCCCTTTAACAAAAGCCCTCACCGCTTTGGCATAGGTAAGAAACGCACGGGACTGGTCGACCATGCCACCCTCATGGGCCGGCAAAGGTACGCGCTTAATCGTTAGTTCCGGCGTAATTTCTTCTTCTCTTGCCTCTGCACTAAAGCCCGAATAACGATTGGGCAAAGTCGTTACCACATGAATTTCGCTTTTTTCAGGAAGGTTTTTAAGCAAAGATTCGACAAAAGCAGTATTGCGGAAAGAGCCCGCCGACAGATCGGGCTTGAAATAAAAAGTCAGCAGTAAAACTTTCAATCCGAACTCCAGCAGACCCGTGTAGTTACTTTCCGATCACTAAAGACAATTATTAGCTTTTGGTTATCGATCGATATACCAAATCCTGGATGCCAAGAGCTCTTAGCAAGGTACGCACTGCCCCCGGAAACCTCAATAAGCACCACTTGGCCGGAAGGTAATCGGACTTTAAAACGGGATTCACCATCACGCTCCACAGCAATATCTGGGTGAAAATGCCAATGACAGACTGCCTTTTGAAAACGGCCTTCCAGCTCATCTACTACTTCCAGGCTTATATTCCGTGCAAGCCAGCGCCGGCGATGAACTATCTTCCCCGGTAAGCGTCTGTATCCATTGTGGCTGCCCTGGATCACCAACTGGTGCTCATCCTGTTGCATTGCAACATTGAAAGGCTCAGCCCGCCTTGCCACGCGAAACCCAGCCCAAACCTCTGTAGAGTTCTCACCATCAAGCTCCACTGTGTTATGGGCTGCGGTAGAACGCTGTCGATGCCGTTCCGCATCGTCACCATACTGAGAGATACCAGAATTCACCAGCACCCGCTGGCCGAAAAGACTCAGTTCGCAACTTAATGTATCGGCATGGGCGTGGCCTGGCTGGTAGTCCGGACCTACGGGCGCAAGGTCAACCAAAAGGCGATGCCGCTTCGGCCAGTCGACTACGCCATAGCCGCTGCTATGCAACACCTCCCCCTGAAGCTTCGCAGGCTGCTCCACTTGCGTAACCGCCAACCCTAAGGTGTGGGCAAACCGTTTTAATTCTTCGATCCCGGGCGAAATCCCGAAGGTGGCATCGTTAAAAAAGGAAATGTCGCCATCCGGATGAGTCATAGTTTCAAGCCACCCAACCCCGCTCACAAAACACCGTTCCCAATCACCAGCCCGCTGGTTCACCTCCTTCAATTGCACAGATCGGCTAAGCGCAGCCAAATCCGCCAGATCCCAAAGCAGCGTTCCCTGGTACATGGGAGAACGCTCAAAGTGCCCACCATCTGCAAGAAATTGCTCGGGTAGTTGTTGATCCAGTAGTTTCAAACCCCGCTTTAGATGACGATCTCCCTGCTCACTCCCTAAATAGACACCAACAAAAATCAATGCCTTAGCATTAGCAAAGACGTGGTTAGCCAGTATATGAAACTCAAGCTGCTGCTCAAGAGCATCGGCCTGTTGCGCAAGGGAGCGTGTCCATTCAGGTTTGACCTGATCCGATTCGACGCGACTCAACCACTTGACCCAATTTACGATCCGCAATGACAGGCAATACGGCTCCCATCCATTTCCCTGCAGTGGCGGGTTACCCTTAATCCAGGCGTCCACCATTTGCGCACAAAGCTCAAACCGAGACTCCGCACCTTTAGCGTTCAGGTCGTCCTGATAATGCAGGTTGTACAGCCAAAGCTTGGGCAAAGAGGGATCATTCCAGCTCTCTGCAAGTCGGGCTGTTCGCCCAAGAAAGGTAAAGGTTCTGCCATCGTTTGTCGCCGGTTCCAGAAAGGTTGGCCAATACCAACCTTTAAGTGCATCTCGCAAAACAGGCCTGGAAATATTCCTCAAGCGCGGCTTGCGAAATCGGTAATAGACCTGATAGGCAAGCTGTTTAGCTTTCAGATACCGAATGGTATGGAACAGAAGGATCCAGCGATTCATTGCTGCTTCAAAAAACCCACAATACGGCTACAGGCATTACCATCCCCATACGGGTTATGGGCCTGAGTCATCCGCCGATAGACGTTATCGTTATCGAGAAGCTCTTGAACTGTATCACGGATCACGCCGCTTCCGGTGCCGACCAGGCGTACCGTGCCGGCCTCTACGGCCTCTGGGCGCTCTGTGGTATCACGCATTACCAGCACTGGCTTACCCAGCCCAGGCGCTTCCTCCTGCACGCCGCCACTATCGGTAAGTACCAGGTAGGCATTTTTCATCAAATAGACAAACGGCTCATAACCGAGCGGCTCGATCAGGTGCACGTTAGTCAATCCTTCAAGAAGCCTTTTTACCGGCTCCTGAACGTTAGGGTTCAAATGAACGGGATACACGAAATGCGTGTCTGGATTACTTTCCGCCAACTCCCTGAGAGCCTTGCAGATATTCTCGAAACCGCGACCAAAGTTCTCCCGGCGATGGCCGGTAACCAGAACATATCGCCGTTCAGTCAGCTCGACTGCAAGTCCGGCAGCAGTCAGTGCCTCGTGAATCTGTTGTTGTAGCGAGGGCGTGTCGGCCACCTTCTGCACTACCCACTGTAACGCATCGATCACCGTGTTGCCGGTCACCAATATGCTGTTTTTTGCGATGCCCTCTGCAAGCAATGCCTGCCGGTTACGCTCGGTCGGTGCAAAGTGCCACTGGGCAAGCCTTGCGGTTAATCCGCGGTTGGCCTCCTCTGGCCAAGGGGAATAGAGATCTCCTGTGCGTAAGCCGGCCTCAACGTGGCCCACGGGAATCTGTTGATAAAACGCCGCCAGGGCCGCCGCAAAAGTCGTCGCAGTATCTCCATGCACCAAAACCAGATCTGGTCTGAACTCTGATAATACACCGCGTAACCCCAGCAGAACCTTACTGGTGATATCGTAAAGATCCTGCCCAGCTTTCATCACGTTCAGGTCGTAATCTGGCTTCAAAGCGAACAATGCCAGAACCTGATCCAGCATTTCCCGATGCTGGGCAGTTACTGCTACCTTGACCTGAAAATAATCATCGGCCTGCAACGCTTTCGCTAATGGAGCCATCTTGATGGCTTCGGGCCGGGTGCCAAAAACAAGCAGGACTTTCACGCCTGAGCAACCCCGCAGAAATCCAGCACATTTCCTGCAACTTTCAGTTCTTTAAACTCCCGGTGCGCCACGAGATACACCACGATATCGGCTTCAGCCGCAGCATCCTTCAATGGCGTCAAGATGATACTCGCGTGCTTTTTAAGGTTTGGTTCAACGGCCAGGGGCCCAATATTCGAAGCGACGAGCTGCTGAAATACATACAGTGCGGGCGACTCCCGAAGATCGTCAATATTTGGCTTAAAAGCCAGTCCCATGCACGCCACAACAGGGGCGCGACCTTGCTCATCCTTGAAGCGTAAAACCTCTGCCTTAATCTTCTCTACTACCCACTCGGTTTTACGCGTATTCACCTCCCGCCCAGAGCGAATCAAATGAGCATCGTCGCCTCCTTCATGAACGATGAACCAAGGATCAACGGCAATGCAGTGCCCCCCAACGCCGGTGCCCGGTTGAAGTATATTCACCCGAGGATGGCGATTTGCCAGACGGATCAGCTCCCAGACATCAATATCGAACCTATCACTCAGTAACGAAAGCTCATTCGCAAAGGCAATGTTTACGTCCCGAAAACTGTTTTCCGTCAACTTGGCCATTTCAGCAGTGCGGGCATCGGTTACCAATACTTCACCAGTGATAAAGGTACGGTAAAACTCTGAAACTTTTTCGCCTGCCTCGGGAGTGATCCCCCCGACAATACGGTCGTTTTCAACAAGCTCACGCATAATGTGCCCAGGCAAGACTCGCTCTGGGCAGTGAGCAATATGAACAGAATCAGTATCGACACCGCCTTCGCGCAGCGTTTTTGCTACTTTTTCGGTGGTACCAACCGGAGAAGTAGACTCCAATATAATCAAATCACCAGCCTTTACGACAGGAGCAATTGCACGGGTTGCGTCCAACACGTAATCAATATTGGGCACAAACCCTTCATGAAAAGGCGTTGGAACAGCAAGAATGAAAACGTCCGCCGCACCCGGCTCGAGAGCTGCTTTCAACCGACCGGAATTGACCGCCGAGTGCACAAAAGAATCAAGATCAGGCTCCACGATGTGAATATCACCCTGATTAATGGTATCCACGACCTCTGGGGAGATATCAACGCCCTGGACGTGGTAGCCTCTATTCGCCAACAAAGCAGCAGACGGAAGACCTATATAACCCAGACCAACAACACACACGTTTACTTTAGAAAACATAACGCAACCTTAAATGTACCCGTTTTGATATCATAATCTGGATTCCCTTTAATCGATGTATTCAAAATTGCTTATGATCGCCGAAAAAATATAAAAAACCAATTCTGACAAATCATTTACCTAAATCATAGTAAATATCAATTATGTCATAAGCGAAATTTTTATGAGGAGTGCTAACCACGCACTGACCTTTCAAGGTAGCCACTATTTTATGCATCAAATCGAGGTCGTCCTTGACTCTATACAGCACAGTACCCTGAGGACGCTTAACAACATCCGATGCAATAACAGGCACCTTATAATATAACGACTCCCTCACCGAAAGAGAGTCTCCGTCAGTTATGGTCGCCCTTACGGTACAGGTCGAACGACAAATAACTTCAGAAAAATCGACATCGTCAGACCAATATATAACACCATTGCCGTTTTTCAAATTATACAAAGAACTCCAATTAAAACAGTCATTATAACTACGTGACGGATCGCATATCAACAAGGCAGTATTTTCAATTAACCTACCTGACGCCGCCTCCTGAAAAACCGCAACCAAACGACTGATCCCATATACTTCCTCATCGTCAATAATTCTACCCGATGAGCAATTCGTACTTATTATATCACCAAAGCCACCCAGCGAACCAAGAAGTTCCAGAGGTAGTGATGCTTTATGGCTCTTTGGTATAAACGCCGGGACTTCGTGAACTTTTTTCTTTGAGTTTATACCACCAATGGATTCGGATATATTTTCAGAATTAACCAAGACAATTTCATCCGAATACTTGCACATGAATCGAAACAAATGAGGATTACTGACAATTGAATTATGGTGAGTATAGACGACTTTCTTTAAAAACAATTTTGAAACCAATAAAGCAAAAACTTTCAAACCTGACGAAATATGAATATGGACAATATTTGACCGCAAAAAAAACCAGAGTGCGTAGTGTATGCCTTTTTTAAAGGGCCCGAAAAACACTTTTTTCTTTTTATAATCGAAAATAGCAATTTCTATACCCGTGGAATTCTCATTGCAAAAATCAAAAAAGCGCTTAACATGTACACTAACTCCACCAATTGGCGGAGGAATCACACCCAGAACAAAAACCTTCATGGACATACCAATCCTAAAATTGCCAATTCGTTCGGAGGAAGGAGAGCTTACCCCAAGATCGCACCATGAGCATTAAAAAGAATAGCCGCAACAAACTGTAAGCTCATTAAACCAAAATACGAAATAGAAACAAATAGGCTAAAGGTGTCTCGAAAATAATCCACTCGAGAAAACACCAAAATCTGAGCAAAGCTGAAATATACCGCCAACCTCATAATGCTTTGGTCACCTGGGGACAGCAGATATAAGAAAACCCACATGATAGCAAGGTATTCGAGCAGGCCAAACTTATCGCGTTTGATCACTAAAACGACTACTAGCAAACAGTTGAGAAGGGTCTGCGCCAGCCAGCCAAAACCCAAACCAGAATAATCCAGAATGTTTATTCTCTGAAGGTAAACTTTATAACCTAGCAGCCCGGTCAGGACATCCAGAGACAGATAAAAAATCAAAACAAGGGCGGGAATCGAGATCAAATATACTAATAATGTGGAAAGCCTATCTAACCTGGAAATAGCCCTAAAACCAACAGCAGTCGCCAAGGCTACGACTGAGGATAAATGAAATGCTACGGATCCTAGCCAATAGATGATGACCAAAAAGCGCTTACGTTGAGAATAAAAAAAGGATACACCCAAGTAGAACAGCAATAGTGCAAGCCATTGCCTTAATCCATTATAGGAAAAAAACACAAACCCTGACAAAATCACAAGAGCGAAAAGCTTTGTCCTCGTTACTCTAAACGCATAAGCCATGAAACATATTGCGACAAAGGAAAAGGCGCTTATAAAAAAACTAAACCACTCAAAACTGAACCCTAAACGCCCAAATATAAACGAAAGATATAGATAACCAACCTCAAAATCATAGGGCCCTTGGTCGGGCATTAAACCAGCGTTTTCCGAAATAAATAAATAGTGATCGCGATAAGCTTGTGTATCTCGCCCTCTATTACCACGGAAGTAGGAATCGAATGAAAAAATAAGAAGCGATCCGAAAAGAGAAGCCCTTGATAATATTTTATTACGAAACCTTTCAATATCGGAAACCCATAGTAAAAGTAGAACAGCGGCCGTCCACGCCAAATAATAAACCAAAAACCATATTTCCATAACTCATACACCAAACATATATGCAATCAAGCGAATCGGGCAAAGACCGCCCCGACGGCGCGGCCAGAATATCTAGCCGAAAGATTCAACTCGGAATTTACTTTTATACTTTGACGACGGATAAAATGCCAAGAAACCTATAAAAAACGAAGCATCTATTGAAAGACGCCTTAACATATATCGACCTATTCCTCTGACATTTCCTTCCGAATATAATTTTTTAATTGACCAGAAGGTCATATATAAGGCAATGAAATAAATACTATTATACATCAAAGATTGAAATAGAGAGGCCAGCAGAAACATGGAAGAACAATAGGACTTATATAGATGTCTATGCGCATATTTGTTGAAAAAATTCTTCCTTATCAAGACGCCTGGATATAAAAAGTTTCCGCTCATTAAATCTTTAGAGAACCTATCATTGGAGACATATGAGACAGTATGATGAGCAGCAATAACTTTACCTATTCGTAACATCTTGACCCCGCTCTTTGCGAGCCTTAGACCTAAATCAAGGTCTTGATTCCTACGAAAGGTATTCCTCATCCCATTTACCGAATCCCAAGTGTCTCTATTTATTACGAACAAACCTCCCGTAGTGATCTCATATCGATTTGAATCTATATTATATCGCCTTCTTTCTGACTCAACGCTGCCGTGGGCATCGTATTCTATGTCAAGCAAATCCCCACTCGCAAAAGGCACGTCATTTTCTACTACCTGCTCAAGAAGACTGCTAAATTCATCTTCGAAAAGCTCCATATCTGCATCCAGGAAGCATAGAATAGTTCCAGTTGAGTTTTCAGCACCAACATTTCTCGCAATAGCGGCGTTAATACAGCCATCAACTCTGAAAACTTTATCAATTGCAGTATGGTCCAAGGCCAACTCAATCGAATTGTCGACCGACGCAGAGTCGACATAGATGGTTTCAAATGAAAAAATAGTACATAAGAACTTAAGACGATTGATTGAATCGAAGCAATTTATTAAGTGCTTTGATTCATTTTTTCCGATAACAATAAAGCTAATCGAAGTTTGCATGCAGAAGAGAGCCAAGTAGATGATATTTAGAGACTATTCAAGGAAGCGCTTTTCAGCCGACAATATCTCGCAGAACTGCCGTAAGTCCGCTAGTATTTCTATACCCCCCTCGCAAGAAATACCTTAAAGAGGCCGCTACTCTCGGTATAAACCATTTTTGTCGGATTTCCGCGCGGGCTTTTTCCGTGGATATCTTTTGAATAGTTTGTGCTTGGAGCTCCGCCAGTTTTTGATGATATCTGCCAGGGCTATTATCCATAACCGCTTGCACACCATCTGCAAAGATTTTGAGTTGCGCGATTCCATCTTTACTCTGTTGCGAGGCGTCCTTTCGAAATAGGCTTTCTACCGAATGGAGAAATACTCGTGTACGGGTGACCTTTGTCGTCCTGTTGGCTATAAACTGTGACTGGTTAGTCTCGTGACGTCGGTAGTACTGAAGCACTATATCATCCACTAACTTGGCACCCATGCCATTAGCAAACCACACAAGCCAATTATCGTGTGCCTTAAAACCCGCCGGGATTGGCAAGCATAGCTCTAAAAGCTCCCTGCGCACAGCGCAACAGCACCCCATCACAAATTTGTCTAATGGCATTCCTGCGGACCTGATCTGTCCTATCTTGGTAAGCTCTACTTCTTCTAACTCACTATTGGTTAGCATTGCATCATTCATCAAAAGCAACGCTTCCGGATAGCGCTCGGCCACGCTGAGAATGTGCTCGATCTTTTTGGGGAACCACACATCGTCCTGGTCGCTCAGGAACACCAGGTCACCTGTCGTTTTCATAAGCGCGGCATTGAAGTTGCCACAGTAGCCCAAATTCTTTTCGTTACGGTGGAATTCGACTTCAAAGGGCGCCGTTTTTGCGAAATTACGGACAATGGTTTCGGTATCATCGGAAGAGCCATCATCTGTGATAATCAACTCATCCGGCCGTCGCGTTTGTTCCACGAAGCTCTGGAGTTGTTCTTTTATGTACTGGGCACCGTTATAGGTGGCCATAGCTATGGAAACTTTCATTATGCAGACACTTTTCCCTTATCTTATTCCAACGATCTTCCTCGACTTGGAACAGATTCTTAAAAATCTGCTCAAAGTGTCCATACCCCGATTGGCTAACTTCCAAAATGGTCCATCAACTTCCCTCGCCATTATATATTTTTTAATTGTCAATAATTTCGATCTATTACGCCTGTGGCCAACCTTTTTAATAAAAGAATTTTCAACAGATCCAGCAAAATTAAATCTTTTAAGGTGTAGTCCTGATTTCCACACAACATAAGGAAAACTAATTTGATCCCTTTTTGTGTACTTTTCCAGGTTTTCCCACCAACACTCCATCAATGCCTGTACTTCAGGATCAGAGTGTTTTCTAACGATGAAATTATTTTCTGTTAAGGGCTGCTCCCAAGACATACCGTCGACGCGGTAGTCTTCTAACTGTTTCTCAAGGATTTGCAAGTCAGAATCTGAAAACTTCCCCAGAGCTTTGCACACAGGAACTTCTTCTAGAATTGTCGAACGATCGGGATGGGCCGGACAACCTATAACCTCGCCATTTTCAGACATCTCACGGATAATTAGGGATAAATCACCTAACACCCTAACATTACCATCTACATATACCGACCAGTCATATCCATCAAAAAACCTGTGGGGAAACAGCTTGAAGTATCGGTTTATTAAATTATATGGTAATGAGTTTAAATTTTCTGGTATTGGTCGCACTTCCCAACCATTTTCATCTTTATCGTACGAGTCGCTATAACAAACATAATGCACATTATCAGGCATGGACAATGGCGGTAACAGCCAGTCATACTTGTTTGTTATACAAGTGTAAACAACGATACTTTTCATTTTAAGCGTTAATGCCAATTAGATTTTTATGCAGCCGTAAATCAAGAATACTTTAATCAACTATGATTTATATTTTAATGAATTTTTCAGTTTTTGCTTTACCCTTTCGACAAGTGTCTTCTTTGGCGCGGTTCGTAACTTAAATAAAAACGGGTGGATTCGGTCCAGAGAAAAATTCGTCGTTATTTTTGCGTTAGTGCCGTAAATTTCTTGTAATATATTATTGATAGCACAGCCCTCACGAGCATAAATTAACATGTTCTGCTTGTATATTACATTGATTTTCGGATCATCCCAGAATTCAGGCCTGACGATATCAAAGCATTCAAACTGCCTGTCGCTGAACTTTTTATGCCAGTATGATTGCGGTTGTTCATTAACGTGACCGGTGCCGCCCTGTCCAGGTATCGCTGCAGAGAACAAAACTGCGTCAGCGTGCGATGTTAGAAACTCAATGAAGCGCTCAGCTGCCTCAGGCGCTAAATGTTCAGCCACCTCAATGCAAAATGCCAGATCATAAAAACCAACGTCAGCGGGATTATTTTGCGAAAGGTCGTGCTCCACAAAGAACGCTTCGTCGATTTCGAGCTCTTCCCGGGGAACCCAGGGGCCGTCAATTCCTTTAATTTTTGCCGCTCCGTGGTTCTGGGCTTGCGCAAGCCATATCCCTGTAGCACACCCAACGTCGAGAACAGTCTCTGGCTTAATCGCTTCCCACAAGAGTGCGACTATCGGCTTTGCAGATGCCATTGTCTGCTCACGTCGGTCTTTAAAGAATTCAGTCGAGTAAGTCATCATTCATTTCTCTTGAAAATGTTGATTGATTCGAAATTGTGCCCAGATTCGAAATGCAAGGGCTCTGGCTACTTTAGAGATTGTTATCGCCAATGCTGCACCCAAAGCGCCTTCTCTCGGTATCAAGGTCACGCAAAGCAGAATCGTCAATGCAGCGCCTGCGATAGAGATCACCAGGGCGTCGTTCTCATAATTAGTAGCGTGAAGAAGCAGCATGGACGGGCCAACCAGGTTAACGACAAGGAAACCAGTGATGAGGACTGCCAGCGGCCAGTAAGACGCTGTGTATTCCAAGCCGTAAACGAACTCTAAAATTTCTTGGCCAAAAACCAAGAAAACAATTACGAGTGGAAGGGATGCCAGTAACGCTGCAAACCCGGCAAGACTTACCATCCGAAATAGCCGCGCCTTTTCTCCGCTCGCGAAAACCCGTGTGACATGGGGATGGATGGTGGCCTCTACTATCGTTAGCGGTGCTGATATGAGAATCGCAATAGAAAGCGCAACCTTAAAGAAGGCAACCTCCGAATTCGATGCGAGAAAACCAGTGAGAGGAATTATTAGTTCGCTATTAAGATAACTGACACCGGCGATGGCCGAAAAAGGTAAAATAGCTTTTTTCCATCGCCGGTCGTCATACACGGGTTGGGCGGTTAAATCCTTTAACTGGCCTCTTAGCAATATGCTTACTACGACGAGGGTCACTACTGTTGCAGTGATCTGAGCGAATAGAGCTGACAGAGGACTTAGTGTACCGATAAAAAACAGTGTCAAAATGAGGAGCAAAAAAACAATGGGCCTGATGATTATTTCGGCAATCCTTGACTGGATGACAAGAGCCAGCCCTTGGAGTATGGCCGCACGAACTCGGATAATAGCTAAAAGAGGAATCGTGACTGCCGCAGTAATTATTAAAATAGCCTGATTGTCAAGGCCATTTTCTGCGCTTAAGAATACGAAACCCAGCACTGCGAGCATGATTAAAATGCCCAGAAAAAATGCGACCTGGTGAGCCCGCCGTATCACACCAGTAAGCAGGCCAAGACTCCCCACGCGATGGTACCTTGACACTTCCCTTACTAAAAAAGGCGGAAACCCTGCATAAGCCGGCAGTGCAAACAATACAACAAGGCCGAGTACGTAACTGTAAACCCCAAAATCCTCAACGCCCAGGGTTCTAGCCATCAACACAGAAGTGACAAAGCTAATTGGCAATGACAGAAGCTGAAGGCCACCAACACCGGCTCCTCCTCGAATAAGCTTCGCTCTGAGGGAGCCACCTTGGCCATAGGAGATTAATCGTTGTAACACGGGCTTACTCATCGGATAATTTTCATCACGGGTTTGCTCTAATGTTTTCACTTGTTCTGAAAAACTTTCACTTCGGCCCAGGCACGCTACCGCCCCACCAACCAGAATTTAGTGTACTCAGGCCGACATCTGCTCCTCTGGGAGCCGCAAAGTCCTATGCTAAAAACGTTATTCAATATCCACGTGCAAGAGCAAAGTGCTCGCTCATTTGCAATAAATTTCTTACACAGCAACCATTCAAGGCCCAGCTTGCTCGGCCCGAAGCTCACGCAACCGGCTGCGGACCTGACAGGCAAACTCCAAAATAAACGGAGCCATAAAGCCTAATAACAACCCAATGATTACGCTAACGGCGATGACACGCTTACGTGAAGGATCATGGTTCACGGAGCGCTGCTCGTTAGCCAGCATAAGAATTTCCGCCCGCTCACCGGACTGAATCTTCTGCTCCAAATTCACCTTCAGGCGAATCTCGAATGGCCGCGGCAAATTTTTCGCACCCTGAATAACCGCCTCGACACTCTGAAGTTGCTCTTCAAACAAACCCATCCGAGTATCAAGCTCGGCGTTTTGCTCTCTTACCACCAGTTCAGCCAGCGCTCTATGAGAATCTACTACCGCTTCTTTCTGCAGATTTGCTCCTCGACTGACTACCTCAATCAGGCGTGTTCCCTGAACCTGAGCGGGGTGGACCGGTGCCAGATGATTCCCGTGACGTTCCCTGTACTCTTCCTTTGCCTCGGCCATCCATTTGGTTTTAATCAACGTCAGAAGGGTTGCCGGATTGTTATTCTTACCGGGCAACACAGCCGGCTCAATGGTTGTTGTGTAAACCACGTTTACTGTGCTTTTCAGTGTGAAGGCATAGCCAATACCAATTGCCACCACGACAAGAAAAACAATGGCAAATGCAATCCAGCGCCGCACAAAAATAACGGCTGCATCAACCAGGCTGATCACATCATCTTCTGGCTTCATTCATTAATCCTTTTTTGAGTTAATCAAACAGCGGCGCATTGTACGCCAGCTGAGTAGCTGAACAACAGCGCGCATGAAAAAGAGGCTGCTATATTCTAAACAGTGTTGTTGGGCGGCAGAACTAGAAGCGCACGCAATGGATATCAACGAAAGCGATACAGCGCAAACTACTAGGCTGCGGGGTAAACCGACTTGGATATAATCAATAAATCGGTATCATCCTGGGAACAGGTAGCTCGCCGTAATACGCTGGTCAGTGGCTAAGGTGGAAGTAAATGCACTTAGGACAATCAGAACGGCATCTGCAAACAACTTGCTGACCTCGCCTACCCGACGGATTTTGCTACACGATCTTCGTCTGAAAACCAAGCACCCGGTTAAGACCATGGCGAACGTTGTCACCATTCAGAAGAAAGGTATGATGGCGGCGCTGATGCAGGGCCATGTCCAATGTATTCGCTGTGGTAGAATTAACAGGGCCGCTCACGCCCTTGAACCACAGCAAGAGTGGGCGTTGGTTTTTGGGTTTAGCGCATTCTGTGCGGATGACTTTATGGCCTTGCTAGACAATATTTGTATTCAAGGGAAAACCTTCTCTGCATACCCATAGTTCGCATGGAAATATAACAGAATACCAACACTGCCGGACCTGTTACTGAGTAAAGGATTGTTAAACCGTTATGCTGAAAGAAACACGAGTCGAACTGCAATGGTATGCAGCGCTGGGAGCAAGGTTTTTCAAGGTGTACCTCTGGTGAGTGCTCGCCACAATAACCCTGACCTTCATCACCCAGCTGGCACTGGTCGCCTCTTTGCTGCTGGCGCAAAAGATCGTGATTACCGCAAGCAGCGGAAACATATCCAATATCCTCCCTCCGGTTCTTGACCGTTTAAGCGTAAATGTTCTCCTTGCTGAATTGGCAGCAGCAATCGGTGCCTCTCTGCGCGAAAGTGACGCCATTAAATCATTAAAACCTAACTAAGAAAGGGGCTGAAAACCACACCAACATGCCGATAAATTGACACTGTTCGAAAATCAGGGCAGTATTTAGATGATAGTGTTGCCTAATTTTGAGCGGCGATCGCCGGCTTGCTTTTCGCCATCGAAGGCCTTGCTATTCTCACTTGGCTACACTGGGAACTTTCGGCCGTCGCCGTCACATATGTTGCTGCCGGCTTAACCATCTACTCGGCGATTTGGGCAAAAGCGCCAAACCAATGGGCGACAATATCAAGCCAGCTCGGAAAACACCTCAACACTCTTGCAAATGTTGGCTTCATAACTTTTTTTGGCCTCGTAACTGAATATATGCTCTCCACAACCGCCGAATTTCCCCCTGTACTGCGATCATCTACCCTGTCACCTCAGCTCTTCTCTCAGATAACAGTGGGAGTCAATGGCATTAACGTTATTAACAGCAATCAACCAAAGTTCAAAGCCCTTACCTTCGAGAATAACGCCTTTGCTCCGGCACACGAAGAAAAACACGGTTCCGTATGGATCTATCTCACCGACGAGAGCTATAAACGGCAACTGATCGAACAGCTTTGCAAATTAAATGGCGCTAAACCACGACAAATCAGCATAAATTGGATGCGTGCCGGGCTAAAAAACGTCCTCCAGTTTTCCCAGGTTAGCGCCACAAACGGAAAGTATCTGATGAAGGTTCTTGAAAAGGATAGAACCGACAAAGCGCGACAAATTACGAACGCTTTCCCCTATTCATTTTTCGTTATTGATCGTATCCTACTCAAAGATACGACGAACCACGAGCGCTCCAGTTCAACTTCACCATATACTCTTGGCCATAAAACTGCTATCGGAGCATAAAGAACAATATCAACCCTACAGATTGATCATGGGTGATCATATAGAGAAGCAGCTGATACACGGAATTATTCTGTAACTACAGAACCACGTTGAGAACTTACTGTGCAGGCCAATCATATACTACCACGCTCTTACACTCGGCAACCTGAGACAAACCAAAAGATCATGTTAAAAGAAATTGCGTCGTCATTACGCTGGACAGTAAAACTAAGCAAACGCCTTCTCAGTATCTACCCACATGGTATTGCAACCGCCGTTGTTCTGAGTTTGTTAGCACAGCTCGCATTGATCGCCTCACTACTGCTTCCGCTCAAAATCGTGATGATTATGAGCTCGGGTAAAATACCCAGCCTACTTCCCTCCTCTTTAACAAGTTTTGGTGAACAGCCTTTAATACTAGGTATCAGCGTGTTAGCGATAGGCGCATTTCTTTTTAACAATATCGCCAACAGTTTTATTGAACGCATAGCGACGAAAGGCTCCATTAAGTTACAGGCAACCACTAACAAGCTGACTCTCTTTGAAAGCCAGGACACCATTGTCAAAAACGCCATATTGCGGGTCTCGGCAGTGTGGGCGAGCGCTATTTTTTTCAGCATGGGGCTCATCATACTAAGCCAACTTTATAGCTTACTGGCCTGGGTAGCTATAGGCTTTATACTACTCTGCCTCGGTTTCTATACGTTAATATGGGAAAGGTCATCCACCCTGAGGCACGCTGTAGAAAGCAAGTTTGGTCAACACATAAATATGCTAGGCAGCATAGGCTTTCTCGTAGCATTTGTAGCTATTGTTATTGATTTCATGATTCGCGACATACCCAGCTTTCTATCCATTTTACTTTCTATTATTCTATCGCGACAAATTTTATCTCAATTCGCTACAGCAATTATTGGCGCTCACTACCTAACAACCCAGCAGCATAAACTAAAAGCTCTCGCTTTTGACAACCATGTACTACAGCCTACTGTAAAAAAGACAACTAATACGGCATGGGCCTTTTTAGAAAATCCTGAACAACGAAAAGCGCTTTGTAGGTATATCGCTGAATGCATAAAGTCGTCGGTCGAGCTTGACGAACTTAAGTGGTTAGACACCGGCATAAATAACATCTTGCATTTTACTCTCATTACTAACGACAAAGAGTGTTACTTAATTAAAGTGTTTGACAAAAACAAAAGCGCTAAAGCAAGACACGAGGCAACGTTATTGCTCGACCCGCCTAAAGGTTTGCCAAGCCCCCCCATGATTGATGCCGGCTCACTGAATAGCTTTAATATTCATATCTTTGATACTAGCGATTACCAGCTTATAGAAGAGACAATCATACAGAGCCACATTCAACAACTTCAAAAAACTCTAGAGCGCGTTGAACCTAACGAGGAACTCGTCGCGCAATACCAGCGCTCAAGACCTATGCTTTGGGACCGTATTGATGAAAGAATGCTTGATAGAGCTTTTTCAATCGCAAGAAATAAAGAGATGTTGGCAATTAGAAAATTCAAAGCGCATCAAGCCACTTTAAAAGAGACGATGAAGTCAGCACCTATCGTGATCTCAAAGCCCTTAAGTTCCTTAGAGATCCTTTATCAATCTAAAACCGGAAACACAGTCGCTATTAACTGGACAGACTGGAGGATAGAGCCATATTTGGGTGAAAGCGTCGGACCGAAAAATGAATACCTGGCCACTTATTCTGTTAACTCAAAACAATCTACAAATAAGGAGATCAAGACAACACTTGTTAACAAATACTCTCAGCTGGAAATATCTCTATTAAGACAAAAATACAACATGGCACTACGCATAGTTTGCGAAATTGTTGACGAGCAGAATTTTCATATCTAGATAAGAATCTACCTGATTTAAGCGAAATATTTTTTTAGCTTTTCGAAAAAATACGAAGAAACAATGGTTTTATCTTCGTTAGTTATTGCCGCTTCATCACACAAAACCTCCACTTTATCCTCCATGTCACCAAGATGATTGGATTCCTCTACATCAGCTGGTTTGATTGTTTCGCAAACTTCTACTTCGGCAGCAGTAAAGTGCCGCAAAAACAGCGCCATAACATGCTCAACACCATCACGGGTAACTTCTCTACAATCAGGCGCAAAGTAGTTCCCACGTACATGCGGAGAAGTAATTATCTCGTATGATGGGAAATATACACAATTTGAAAACTCTTTTATAGCTTTCTCAGCTGCAATACGCAGGATTGCCTTAGACCAAACTGTTGACAACAAAACATCTCTAGGTTCATAAGTAGCGTTTAAAGCAACAGGAGACACTGTCAATATTATCTTAACTTCGGGATTAATTCTACGAATGAATTTTAAAGAAAATTTCAAATCCTCAAATGTTTCGGCCTCATCGAAATTAATAAAGTCTACTTTTCCTGGATCGTATTCCCCTGCAACTACTCCCGGAGCCAGAGGAAAAACAGCACCGTCCCTTTTATCTACCCAAGCCTCCGTAAGACCTAGCGTGAAAATAAAAACATCCATTTCCTTGATGGCCGTCCTGATACAAGAAAAGTGATGATTCCTATCAACCGTTAATTCTTCACTCGATACATAACCCCTAGGCTGAATTTGCGGCCTGAAAGGATCAACTACGAACGAACCACATGAGGACAACCAACATGAATCAATGGGACTGAACTGGCCATATGCTCGTAAAAGCAACTGTTTTAACTGTCTTGCGGTATAAATATTGCCATAACGCGCAGAAAAAAGGCCATAGTTGTGCTGAATCGCTATTTCTTGACTAAGAATGGGATGTGCCTTTTCTACTATAAAATGATTATAACCTGAACCCGACATAAATCGGGCGACATGTTGAGCAAAGCAACTCCCGGCTGTCACTATTTTTTCATCAGGCATTATCTTAAAATTTGGCGTTGAAACAGGATCAAGTTCGCGATAATTTTTTATGCCAGCACTGTTTTTCCAAAACTGTTGAGCTGCCAGGCCTACATAAGGGTGCTTCATCTTTTTATTCCTGTCTCTTTCAAAATTTTATTCATCATCAACTCCCCATATAACGCATTAGCATGCGTTGGATCATTATTAAAGTAGCTTGGTTTGAGGAATCCTTTTTCTGTTTTCGCACTGTCATCAATAGTGATTAAACTAGTCTCTAAGCTGGAATAGAGATCCTCTAGAATGTCAATCTGCATTTTATAGACAGCCATTTTCAAAGCGAGAGGCGGAAATCCAAGATCTATTTTATCTTTAAAAATCCCGGGATTATTTTTGATGTGTCCCCAGTCTGAAATTGGCGGCGGGGGAGGAATATAAAATCTTCTTGACTTTGGGAAAGCTTTAAAGATTGTAATAGACAAATGCTCAATTTTTTCACGGATTGTTTTCTCCAGGCTATCCTTCATCGCACTATATGGTATGGGCCATCTCTCTGAACAATTATTAAGAAGATCTACCTGATTAGCGATTGCAAATGGTTTCGGATGCTCTAACAAAGTCAATATATTATGGTCATTTCCTCTGAGGCTCAGACATACAGCTTTAGGCTTAGTACCGCCAGCAATCTCTCGCAAAGCTTTAATTGCTTCTTCCTCAGTATTAAGGCTCTCTCTTATTTTTCTTAGGTTTATGACGGTAACATTCCTGATATTTTTGGCGACTTTTTCAAAACACGAAATATGGCTATGGCCAATTAATAATAATTCATCCATATATTAACCTCCACTTTACTTTCTAGTAACCCAGAAAAAAGTCATCTCTGACTCCTTGGCACAAAAATTCATCGTAGACTAGGGAAGGTCTGAATAACCGCTGATTCTTGCTTATCTTGGTTTTAGCCGGCAAAAAATCGAAGATTCAGACACTATTCTCTTCTTATTTGTGTGTTTCTTGCCCGTTTCCCTCCATTTTGGCGGAAAACAGGCGCACTGGCCCTATGCCAACATGTATTTTTCACCAATCAGCAGGTTGCTGAATGCGGCCAGCATATGCAGCCCGTTGTTGTTCTTGGCAAGGCCGCGATAGCGAATTTTGCTGTAGCCGAAGACCTGCTTGATATACCGGAAGGGATGCTCGACCTTGGCACGCACACTGGCTTTGATTTTCTCCGCCTTCAGCTTGTCGGCATCCAGCTTCTTCCGGGTACCAGGCCGTTTGGCAATGAACTAGGAAACGTTCTCGCGGTGCTTATGCTCCTCCCGCTTTTGAATGCCTAGGTAACCGGCGTCACCGAAGACTCGTTGCTCTTCACCATGCAGCAGCTTGTCGGTGGGTACGATGGCATGAACGTTGGCAGCAGTGGTGTCAATGCTATGAATAAGGCCCAGTGCGTCATCAAAGCCGATGTGCATCTTCATTCCAAAGTGCCATTCGTTGCCCTTCCTGGTCTGGTGCATTTCGGGATCCCGTTTGCCGGCACTGTTCTTGGTGGAGCTGGGCGCGGAGATAATGGTCGCATCTACGATGCTACCTTCGCGCAGCATCAGGCCGTTTTTCTCCAGGTGTTTGTTCACCTCTCTAAACAGCGCCTTGCCAAGACCGTGTTGCTCCAGGAAATGCCGGAAGTTGAGAATGGGGGTCTCGTCCGGCAAACGATCCAGCTTAAGGCTGGCGAAGTGCCGCATGGATTCGATCTCGTAGAGGGCGTCTTCCATGGCAGGATCACTCAGGTTGTAGAACAGCTGCATGCAGTGGACTCGCAGCATGGCAGACAGCGGATAGGGAGGCCGTCCGTTCTGGCCCTTCGGGTAGTAATAACGGGCTACCTTCTTTTCCAACTGCTTCCAGGGAATCAGTTTTTCCATTCGTTCCAGAAAAATCTCGCGACGAGTCTTGCGCTTCTTGTTCTGGTACTCGGCTTCGGAGAAGCTGACCTGATCCATGGTGGCAACGAATCCTATGCGGTTGGCGATGGCCGTATTATCGCTGATTTCGAGACTTATTCAGAGTCTCCCTAGGTTATTTATTAACAAATTTTGTATCGAAGTAGCATCAGCCTTATGAGTTGCGATATAAAGATCTAAAGTCTTGCGATATATATTAAAACCAATGGCTGCCTTAAGCTTTTAAACTGTTGAAACAATTATTTGAACAGTACTCCGTCCTCACGGTTAAGGAACTCCTTTGCCAACTTAGCATTGGACTCTGCGTAGCGTTCAACAATCGCCTCTCTCTGTTCTTGAGTAAGCAAGTTATGCTCTTTTACCGTCCCAGGGCCTACCACTTTACGGGTTAAAAAATTTAGCATTCTCGTAATCTGCGAATGAATACGAGGAGTCATTGAGATTCGATTTATGCGGCGTAAAAACCGATTAACCATCGGTTTATATGCAACATTAGCGTCCGTCGAAGCTATTACTGCTGCGGCAGGCTGTTTTAGCCCACACCGTGTTAGAAAGTCGTCAATTAATTTTGGTTTTACTTCGTCGTAAATTCCTATACTTATTGCCGAGCGACCGAAAGCTCTCGCCCAAGGCACGATGAAGCGGTAATAATCTGTCCTACGTGGAAATTTCTCGAGGAAGCTCATATAATTTTCAATCGAGCCTGAAAATCTGAACTCGGAGTCACGCAGAACCTGAAGATAACCCGATTCAATACGCGCATCTTGACGACGGAAATAAGCAATCACTTTCACCTCGTAGTCGGTTAGCGACTGAGATAAAAAATTAATTGCATCCTCTTCAAGCATAAAAAAATATTCGGAACTTATAACTATCGTATCGCAGCCCGAGTTTAAAACTTCCTTTGCAAGCATCTCAAAAGGCCGACTCAACTGTTTTTTTGCCGCCAATGCAAGACCAGCCTGACCAGAATAGGAGGTATCACCCGATTTAGGATATAGGGCACCACCACCTTTAAAGATCTCACGATTTACAGAAAAATAGGACTGAATCGCTGTCGTACCAGTTTTTGGAAACCCAACATGCAGGAGCAACTTTATTTTATCAGCCATTTTAATTCTCTAACAAACTATCAAATGTTTCCAAGAAATTATGATTAAAACTTTCCGACCAAGACGTAGACCAATTAATGTTAGCGCCGGATTTCCGATATGAAAAATCATTGGATTTAGTGACCGCCTCAGCCAACGCCGCCATTAGAGAATCCATAGTGTGTTCAGCAGCAATAATATTACTACTCATTTTCCGCATTTCGTCAGGACTACGATTTTCAAAGCATGTAGTAACAGCCAGCATCCCTGCCGATGCCATTTCAAGCGGTGGAACACTCGGATGTGGTGCATACATCAAACTAATGCCTACGTCGTAATTCATTAGGGACTCGGTATATTCTTTAAAAGACATGCGTGGAATCAGTTTTAACTTAGCTCCTTCCGCCAGTTCCATATCCTTGGCTGCGCCTAGACTACCAATACCATAGAACTCCCAATCATTGGTCTTAAGAACGCCCTCATTAATAGCTCTTTTAATCAACATTATACTTACTTCAAAAAGATTCCGACCTGCGTGCTTTTCAGGCCTAGCATATACAAGGAGCCGTTTTTTTGAACTCGTTTCCCTATTAGAAAAATCAGGCTGAGCTATATCCGCAATAGCATGCTTGAATACGCAATATTTGGGCTTCTCATCAATAAAAACACCTAACTTTTTCTGTTCAAAAAACCGCTTTAACTGGGGAGAATTAAAAACTGCGGTGTGCTCGAAGGAGTAGGTCTCTTCGGCAAAGAAACGCACGCTGTCATAGTGATGAAAAATAGGCTCGAATTCCTGAATAAAAAATATTGGTCTTTTGCCATTACAATGATCCGCAGCTTGCTTTGCCAGCCGCATAGTCATCCATGAATAACCAACGAAAACATCGTCTTTACCTACAACCTGTTCGATTTCTCGATCAAGGCACTCTCTAAGTTCGCAGCGCTTTAAAACCTGAGTAACAACGTTATCGGCACCCATTTTTTTTTCGACAATACTAGTTAACGGCAGAACATCTTCACAGACAAAAATACGTAGCTCGTAGCCGTGTTCGAGAAGCGCCGCCATATAATTAAAAAGGCCGATATAGCCACCAAAAATTAGCTCGGGATTGACTGTAGGCACCATAAAATTGAGCCGCTGCGGCTCATTCTTAATGGTGATCTTGATAGGCTCAAAGCGCTCTTCCAATGCTTTTAAGGTTAGCAACCCAAGGGGGTCTCTTAGCTCATCAACTGGCTTGCCTAAAGAGAAGGGAAAAAAGACCCCAACCTTATTCTTGAGGTTAAGATTTAGGTAGTTAAAGATTGTTGAGAGAACCCAAAAAAAATCTGCAACGCTTTCAACCTTTCTAAAGGAATTAAACAGTTTAATTCGGTAGAATCTTAGTCTTGGGGCAACCCATGTAATAATATTCATTTTAGCAACCAAATTTTTAACTTATTTACAAATGACTTTTTTTCAGACTTATTTTCATAGCTCTCTTGAATAGTTTTTTTCAGTGAAGCAATCTTTCTCCTGAAGTGCTTTTCAATAAAGGGAAGAGCTTTCTCCTTAACACCTTGACCTATATCGATATATTCAAACTTTATACGCAAGCGCCTTGGACTTTGCGTTAATTGTTGACACGGGATATTTATTTGCGGATCATTATCTGGAAAATATAAGAAAGACTCGTTCTTATAGCCACTAGATGCGATGTCCGTTAAAACAACGTTTTCGCCACTAATAGATTCTGCTGTTACTTTTTTTAGCTTAATAATACATGGCTCACTCGCGGGGTCAAATCTAACACGTCGTGGCGGCCTACCCGCCGGCATATCTATAACAAGCTCTTTGCTATCCAAAGTGAGCGCCAGAAAATACGATTCTTTTTCAGAATAACCTGCTCCGTAATCGAAAAAGACTTGCGACATTACACTCTTCGGCGTACAATTTTTCGCTTCATACTGCTCTGCGTGATACCTCCTGTATTCGGGAGTGATATCCATTTCGGAAAATTTATGTACTTTTGATTTATCTACGAGTGAATCAAAAGCTTCTAAAAACCTTTCTTTGGTGACCCCCTTCAATAAAGGTGTAAGTTTCTCAAAGAGATAGTCTGGGTTGTTAACTAAGAGCGGGTAGGATACTAGCGTCACTCCACAATCGGTGCTCGCTAACTGTAAAGAAAGGTTGAAAACTCTTGAAAGTAATACCTGCTGTTGTTGCTCGACAGTCGAAGCACCCGAAAGCCCGCCTGGAATTCCCCCTGTTTTATACAGAGACTTATCTGTTCGCTGCTCAACATTCAGACGGCTCCCTACAGCAGCTTCTAAATCTCGAAGAACGATAAAAACATGATCAAGTGAAATATCTTTTCTCTTAATCACTCTAGTAACGTAATCAGGAAAAGATGGATCTTTAACTACATATGGTGAACTAACACTTTCAAGTATATTGATCTCCATCCCCGCATCTGCATATTTATGCTTTTGAATACTCCCGACATCAAAGCCTGTGTCCACGCCAAGGCGCGTTAACAGCTCAACAATGAAGGTGGTGCCCGACCTTCCAGTACCCGTTATTACTGCGTGTTTGCTCATACGCGCTCTCTGAAGTTATTGAGCCTCTTCCTCCGCGAAATTGTAAAGCTCTTATAGTTATCAATTTATAATTTACCGAATAGGAAGGTCAGATACAAAGAAATTTGACCAGAGAATGTTTGCCGATAAAATCGTAAACCGTGTAATAGTCTTAGGCGTTTTAAAAACCTACTTCTTCGACAAAGGATAAATTGGTTTAAATTATTTGTATTTTCAATGCTTAACTGTGCGGCGCACCGCTCTAATGCTTGTATATTTTGGTCATGCCAAATTCTGTGCTGACCCTTTAATACACTGACCAGCCGCTTGAGGGCAGCAATGAACGACTGATTACAACCAATTTGATTAGCTGAATGTTGCCGATATAAGATCGTAGGCGCTGGGTCATAAATTACTCGACCACCGATACCGGTAATTAATAAATATAACCACCAGTCATGCAAAACTACATCGGTGACACGACTCTGGCTAATGGCTTGTCGCGCCTTTTCATTCAACACCATTGTATTGCCACCAGCGATGCTCTGAACCAATGCATTAGCAAAATTAGGTGGCTTTGAGAATAAAGGTGACATTCCAATAGCTTTCCCGAACTCGTTAATTAGTGTAACGCGCGAGCAATAAAGCAATGGTTGTCTTGGTGAGCAGAACTCTAATGCTTCGATAGAGCGGGACAATTTATCCCTGTGCCAAATATCATCTTGATCTGACAAAGCAAAATATTCTGCCTTTATACCATCATCCATGAGCAAGCTAAGAAAGTTGGCTGAACTCCCCGCTCTGGGCCCGACTCGAATGCTGCGTACCTTGGTTGGCCATTTGGCTTGGTATTCCTCAACGATTTGTCTCGATGCAGAATCAGCACTATCGTCTGATACCCATAACGAAAAGTTCTCATAGTCTTGCTTAATAATTGAGTCTAACTGTTCACGTAAGTATTGTTCACCCTCGTAGGTACAAAGCAAAACTGCTACATGTGGAGTGTTGGATCTTGCCCTCACGCAAACAAATCCCCCGCGCTTCTGAGTTCTGTTAGCGAAGCAGCATTACGATCTTTATCTGACAAGCTGATGTTTGAAAATTTAAACCAATCAATACTAACCTCAGGATCATCCCACCGAAGACTTCGTTCGTACTCCGGCGACCAGTAAGCGTCCACCTTGTATTGAACTTCTGCCACTTCACTGATCACCAGAAAAGCATGACCAAACCCAGCAGGCACCCAAAGCTGTTTTTTGTTCTCACTGCTGAGGTGGACACCGGTCCATTGCCCAAACGTTGGTGAGCTTCTGCGCAGATCTACCGCCACGTCAAAAATTTCTCCCACGGTCGCCCGCACCAACTTCCCTTGTGCACCTTCACCAATCTGAAAATGAATGCCTCGCAGCACACCCCTTGATGAACGGGAATGGTTGTCTTGGACGAAAGTCACTTCTTCGCCAACGGCTTCTGCAAATTTGCGGTGGTTAAAACTCTCTGTAAACCAGCCCCTCTCATCCCCGAATACCGGGGGCTCCAGAATCAGCACGCCATCCAGAGGCGTTTTGGTTACCTTCATAATCAATCCAGATTCCTGTTGTGTTCAGCCCAGTCCCGTATGGTTAATTGCATAGCGTTGCGCCAGTCTGGTAATTGCAGGTTAAAAGCCCGTTCAAGCTTTGCAACATTAAGTCGGGAGTTGAGCGGTCGCGGCGCGGGCGCGGGGTAATCCGCTGTCGGTATTGGTTTGATGCGGTCTTTCTCAATCCGTATTGAGATGCCCAGTGCCTGTGCCTCTTGCATGATAGCGCGGGCAAAGTCACACCAGTTGGTATCCCCTGTACAGGTAAGGTGGTAAACGCCCTCAATGCCCTTGGTGCCTTTAAGTTTTTCCCGAACGGCGGTTGCCGTCACCTGTGCAATCAACCAGGCGGGTGTTGGCGTGCCCCATTGGTCCGCTACGACACTGAGTTCGTCCCTCTCCTGGCCGAGCTTTATCATGGTCAACATGAAGTTTCGGCCGCGGGCCCCGTAAACCCAGGAGGTGCGAAATATAACCGCCCCAATTCCCGCCTCTAGTAACGCCTGGTCGCCTGCGAGTTTGGTTTTGCCGTAAACCGAAAGTGGGCCGGTTGGATCTGTCTCTACCCAAGGGTTAGTGCCGCTGCCGTCGTACACGTAATCGGTGGAGTAGTGAAACAGATGCGTCTGGTTCACTTTGGCCCACTCAGCCAGGGTAGCCGGGAGCGTTGTGTTGAGCGCTTTGGCAGCCTCGGTGTCTGTTTCGGCTTTGTCTACTGCGGTATAAGCGGCTGCGTTTACGATGCAGCAGGGCTTGTGCTCGTTCAGCAATGCAAGCACCGTGTTCCGGTCCGAGAGGTCGCCGTCCGCTCTCGTCAGCCCTTTTACCCGGCCAAGCGGTGCTAGTGTGCGCAGCAACTCGTAACCTACCTGGCCTTCGCTGCCTGTTACCAGAATCATGTATTCAATCGCCTCTGTCGCGTTAAGTGAGCCTGGTTCATACTCGCCACATCCGCCAGCCATGGCGGTTGAAAAACCGTAATGCCGAGCGGATAAACCACCATCGGTGCCGCCAGTTCTTGGTGCCTACACCGCCACCGGCGTGACGGATTTTTACCGCTGGCACATAATGATTGCGCCAACCCCGCTTGCGGCCCCGCACGGCCAAGTCAAAGTCTTCAAAATACATGAAAAAACGGCCATCAAATCCACCGAGCTCTTGCCAGTAACGAAGGGGCCCCAGCATAAAGCAGCCAGAACACAGCTCAATATCATCAATAGGCGCTTCAGATGGCATATCCCGGTATTCATAGCGCTCGTTGAGAGAGTGGACGGGGGGCAGCTTGAACAACAGGTATAGCAAGCGCGCGGTCAATACGGCGAATGAAGGGTAACGCTTGTGGCCTATCGCGTCCGACCGCCCCTGCCAGTCGGAAATCAGCGGGCATACCAACCCGCAGTCCGGTTCTTTGCGGAGGTGCTGCGCCGCTGCGGTGATGGTGCTATCTTCAAGAACAACGTCTGGGTTGATCACCAGTATTGCGATATTCTGAGCGCTTGACCCGAACTCTTCGAACATCTGATCGAGTGCAAGGTTGTTAGTGCGGCCGTAACCAAGGTTTGGTTGCTGCGCTAACAGCCTTACGGGCCAATCGAAGGTTGCATCCAGCAGCTCCGTCGCCCGTTGCTCATCGAGGGGCTGGTGCCCATTGTAGGACAACCAGAGAATAGCTGAATCCAGCTCGCCTGCTTCCGCAGCCGTTGTCAGGCTGAGCGACAATGAGCGCAAGGCTGGCTCCAAAACGGACTCATCCCAGTTGTGCACCACTTTGGACATCAGGAGTTTCATGTACCAGCCTGAAAGCGGAAAGTCGGCCCATGCGACGACCGTAACATTATATCCAAAAAAACCGCATCGCTCAAAAGCCACGCTCCGCAAGTGCTTTCAGGTACTGGCCATAACTGTTCTTTTTGAGCATTTCCGCCTGCTCCAGCAGTTGCTCTTTACCAATGTAGCCCATACGGTACGCCACCTCTTCCAGGCATGCGACCTTCAGGCCCTGGCGTTTTTCCAGCGTTTCGATGAATCCCGCCGCTTCGTGGAGCGAGTCGTAGGTTCCGGTGTCCAGCCAGGCATAGCCACGGCCCAGAAGTTCGACGTTTAAATCGCCCCTATCCAGATACGCCTGGTTCACTGAGGTTATCTCCAGCTCGCCTCGGGCTGAGGGCGTTACACCCTTGGCAATGTCGATTACATCGTTGTCGTAGAAGTACAACCCGGTTACGGCAAAGTTGGACTTTGGATTTTCGGGTTTCTCTTCAATGGAAATGGCGCTTTGATTCTTATCAAACTCTACAACGCCAAAGCGTTCTGGGTCGGTTACCCGATAGCCAAATACCGTTGCGCCGGATTCGCGGGAGGCTGCGGATTGCAGCAGTTTGCTGAACCCCTGGCCATAATAGATGTTATCGCCCAGCACCAGACACACGCTACTGTTACCAATGAACGACTCGCCAATGATGAAGGCCTGGGCAAGGCCATCTGGGCTGGGCTGGATAGCGTACGTGAGGGTTACGCCCCACTGGCTGCCATCACCAAGCAGGCGCTGGAATCCTTCCTGATCTTCCGGCGTTGTAATTACCAGAATGTCCCGTATTCCCGCCAGCATCAGTACAGAAAGCGGGTAATAAATCATGGGTTTGTCATACACGGGCAGCAGCTGCTTCGAGATCCCCCGGGTGATCGGGTACAAGCGGGTTCCGGAGCCCCCGGCCAGAACTATTCCTTTCATTGTGCCACTCCCAATCTCCCTCTCTGATAACTTCCATCCTGAACCCGCCGACACCATTCGGCGTTATCCAGGTACCACCGGACTGTCTTGCGAATGCCGCTTTCAAAACTTTCTTGAGGCGTCCACCCCAGTTCTCGCTCTATCTTGCTGGCGTCTATGGCATAGCGCAAGTCGTGTCCGGGGCGATCGGCAACGTGTGTAATGAGATCACGATAGCTTTCAGCACTTGGTACCATTTCCTGCAGAAGGTCACAGATGGTGTGTACCACATCTATGTTTCGTTTCTCGTTGTGGCCGCCGATGTTGTAGGTTTCTCCTGTCACGCCCTCCGTGACAACTCTGTACAGGGCTCTGGCGTGGTCTTCGACGTAAAGCCAGTCGCGCACCTGGTTGCCCTCTCCGTAGACCGGAAGCGGCTTCCTCTCCAGCGCGTTGAGGATCATAAGCGGTATGAGCTTCTCTGGAAAATGATAGGGCCCGTAGTTATTGGAACAATTGGTGATGAGCACCGGCAATCCGTAGGTGCGGTACCATGCGCGAACCAGGTGGTCAGAACTGGCTTTACTCGCAGAGTAGGGAGAGCTCGGCGCGTATGAGGTCTCTTCCGTAAACAGGTCTTCAGGCCCTTCCAGATCACCATAGACTTCGTCCGTCGAAATGTGGTGGAAACGGAAGCTATTCTTCTGGTCATCACCAAGATTTCGCCAGTAATGCCTTGCTGCCTCAAGCAGGGTGTACGTGCCAACAATGTTGGTTTCGACAAAGGCAGCAGGGCCATCGATAGACCGGTCTACATGGCTTTCAGCCGCGAGATGCATCACTGCATCCGGCTGGTACTCCTCAAACACGCGGTCCAGCTCAGCACGGTTGCAGATGTCCACTCTCTCAAACGTATAGCGATCACTGTCGCTCACTGGCGACAAGCTCTCTAGATTGCCAGCGTAGGTAAGCTTGTCAAGATTAATCACGCTGTCTTCAGTGTTAATGATTATGTGCCGCACGATGGCGGAGCCGATGAATCCAGCACCACCGGTTACGAGTAATTTCATATCAAATCGATTCCATGATGCACCAAGGAAACACCACACACGCTACCGCCCCACCAACCAGGGTTCAGTGCGTTTAGGCAAAAGGTTTGCATGTTTTTCCGGGCCAGACAAAGACAGACTTCGTCGATGCTGTGCCTAAGCTCAATTCCCAAGAAGCCTTGTATGATCGCGAGCGATCGAAACGGTGCGATTCTACGGCATCTTATGTGCCACGCAAGTAAACAACCCTCGGGGGTGGGGTTTAGATCATTTAATGATGTAAAGATTTGTGAAACTGTAGTTTATGCATTCAGGTTGGTTGGCTGTTAATTTGGTGGATTGTCGGATTACGGCTTCGCCTAATCCGACCTACGGATATGGGGCGTGACGGTGGAGAGAGGGACTTTTACGGTTTGTTGTTTCTGCATGAAGCTGATGAGGACAATGGCGCGCTCTTCGCCGTCGTAGGCCTGGAATATGGCACTGATGCCTTTGAAGGGGCCGTCGTCCAGTTCTACTGTCTGCCCGGGCTTGATGCCGCCCTGCTCTATGACAGTATCCAGGCTGTATTTTATATGCTGAATGACGTCATCTGATATGGCTGCTGGCTTGTTGGCGAAGCCCACTACACGGATTACACCGCGGGTGGAGCGTAGCTTGGCCCACATGGGGTCGGTTTGTTCAAGGTTGACGAAGAGGTAGCCGGGGAACAGCGGTTCCAGTTTTTTGGTGCGCTTGCCGCCTTTGATTTTTTCCACCGTGATTTTAGGGTAGAAGCAGGCGATGTCCTGGTTTTGCAGGTGCGTCAGGGCGCGGTCGCCCTGGGCGGGTTTGTGTTGGAGGGCGTACCAGGTCATATCTACCGCTTGATTGGGGTGTTTGGAGTCAGGTAGAGCGGATTGTCTCATTGATGTTCCGGTTTCGCCAACGGGCATTGCCGTATGCTCACGATGCATACCGTAGCTTTTCCGCCATCAGATTGGGGCGCTGGCGGCCGGCTTTTACGAACCAGCCCGGCGGTGAGAACACCGCCTACGTCAAAATCCGGAGCCTTTCGCTCACTTATACCAATCGCCAGCTGCCACGAAGAACGGGTTCAGAACATCCTCCTTGCCATACATCAGCGGCTTGCCATCCAGGGTTTCCACTTTGCCGCCTGCTGCCAGCAACACGGCATGAGCTGCGCCGGTGTCCCATTCACAGGTCGGCCCCAGCCGGGGATAGATATCCGCATGGCCTTCGGCGATTTTGCAGAATTTAAGGGAACTGCCCGCCTGCACCAGTTCATGCTCGCCAAGCTTATCGATGAAAGCCCTGGTTTCTTCATTCAGGTGGTTCTTGCTGGCGACAACACGCTTGGCTTCGCCAGGGGTTGCCACTCTTATACGCCGCACCCGGCCTGTCCGCTCCCGCTTATAGGCACCGTCACCTTTCAGCCCCCAATATGCTTCCTTGAGGGCAGGCGCTGTCACCACCCCCAGAATGGGCTCGCCGTTTTCAATAAGTGCAATGTTGACCGTAAACTCACCAGTGCGCTGGGTGAAATCCTTGGTACCATCGATTGGGTCGATCAGCCAGAACCGATGCCAGTGCTTGCGCTCGCTCCAGGGGATCTCCGCGCCCTCTTCCGACAATATCGGAATATCGTGACTGAGGTTGCGCAGGCCCGCCACGATAATGCGGTGGCTGGCGACGTCTGCTGCGGTAATCGGCGACTCGTCTGCCTTGTAGTTCACCTTGAAGTCCGTCATGTAGATATTGAGAACTTTTTCGCTGGCTTCGTCGGCGATCTTCAGTACGTCGGGGAGGATCGAGCTGTAATGCATGGGCGTTGGCTTCCTGCGTCAGATCAATAACTTTTAAGCTATTATGGGCGATAGTGACGCAACACATCAAAAATATTGCAAGGATGACTTCATGAAGCTGAAATTCCTTGGCGGTGCAGGCACGGTGACTGGTTCACGCTATCTGCTGTCGGATGACAAACACCGGATGTTGGTGGACTGTGGCATGTACCAGGGCGTCAAGAACCTGCGCAAGCGGAACTGGGCGCGGTTTCCGGTTGAGCCGTCATCCATCAATGCGGTAGTTCTGACCCATGCCCATATCGACCACAGCGGCTACCTGCCAGCGCTGGTTAAGAACGGCTTCAAAGGAAAAGTATACTGCACGAAAGCCACCCATGAGCTGTGCAAGGTATTGCTGCCGGATGCCGGCTACCTGCAGGAAGAGGACGCCAAATACGCCTTCCGCAAAGGGTTTTCAAAGCATGACAAGCCGGAACCCCTGTTTACCGTGAAGGATGCCCAGGAGGCCCTGAAGCACTTCGAGTCCCTGCATTATCACGAACGCTTTGAACCGGTTAAGGGGATGGAAGTAACCTTCACTCCGGCCGGGCACATACTGGGCTCGTCCTGCGTGCACGTCCATCACCGGGGCAGCGACCGCACCATCGTATTCAGTGGCGATGTAGGCCGGCAGAATGACGTCATCATGCGGCCACCGGAGCCCATCGACAAAGCCGATGTACTGGTGTGCGAGTCCACCTATGGCGATCGGCTCCACGCTGAAAGCGACCCGGAATCCGAACTGGCGAAAATCATCACCAGAACCGCAGGACGCGGCGGCATTGTGCTTCTGCCCTCCTTTGCCGTGGGCCGCGCACAGATGCTGTTGTACCTGATTCACAAGATTATGGGCGAAGGCCGGATACCAAAAATGCCGGTTTATCTGAACAGCCCCATGGCGATAAGGGCCACCGAGATCTTTTCCCGGCATCACAAGGAACACAAACTGAGCGCCGGCCAGTGCGGAATGATCGACGAGCACACCGAATTTGTCCGCACGGTGGATGAGTCCATCGAGCTCAATGCCGTACGCTACCCCTGCATTATTATCTCTGCCAGCGGCATGGCCAGTGGCGGCCGTGTGTTGCACCATTTGAAAACCCTGCTGCCCAATCCGAGGAACAGCATCGTATTTGCCGGGTTCCAGGCACCGGGGACTCGCGGGGATGCACTGGTGAATGGGGCGGAATCGGTGAAGATTCATGGGGAGCACTGGCCGGTAAAGGCTGAGGTGCATAACCTGGATTCGCTGTCTGCACATGGGGATTATGAGGAGATTTTGCAGTGGCTTGGCGCTGGCACGTTAAAGCCAGAGAAGGTGTATATTACTCATGGAGAGATGGTTGCGAGTGATGTTATGCGGAAGCGGGTCAGGGATCGGTTTGGATGGAATGTTGAGGTGGCGGAGTTGTTTGATGAGGTGGAGGTTTGATTAGCCCTCCTCCCCCGAGCCTGTAAACCAAATTGTGTAACTGCCCACGACTGAGTAATCTTTTCAAAAGGATACCATCGTGGGTACACAAGTGGACCAAGAAAAACTCAAAGCCATGGCCGCAGAGCTGGCCAAAGATATCAAGTCCGAGAAAGACCTCGGAGCCCTCACCCAGCAACTCGTAAAACTCACCGTTGAAACCGCACTCAATGCCGAACTGGATGAGCACCTCGGTTATGAGAAGCATGCCCCGGCAGGTCGTGGTACCGGCAACAGTCGTAATGGATACTCTGCCAAACGCCTAAAAGGCCAGCATGGCGAAGTACCAATCGAGGCACCCCGTGATCGGGAGGGCTCTTTCGAGCCTCAGTTCGTCCGTAAGGGACAGTCCCGGCTGACCCAGATGGATGATCAGATCCTGGCCTTGTACGCCAAGGGATTGAGCACACGAGACATCGTGGACGCCTTCAAAGAGATGTACGACGCCGACATCTCGGCAACGCTCGTTTCCAAGGTGACTGAGCACGTGATCGATCAGGTTCATGAGTGGCAGAATCGCCCTGTCGATCCGATTTACCCTATTGTTTATCTGGACTGCATCGTTCTGAAAATTCGTCAGGACAAAAGGGTGATCAACAAGTCCCTGTATCTAGCCCTGGGCATTAACATGGAAGGCCAGAAGGAGCTGCTGGGCCTGTGGCTTGCCGAGACCGAAGGTTCGAAGTTCTGGCTGTCAGTACTGACGGAATTGAAGAACCGTGGTCTGGAGGACATCCTGATCGCCTGTGTGGACGGTCTCAAAGGCTTCCCGGATGCCATTGCGGCGGAGTACCCCCAGACCAAGGTCCAGCTCTGCATCGTACACATGGTTCGTAACTCGCTGCGGTATGTGTCCTGGAAGGACTACAGGGCCGTCACTGCGGATCTGAAGCAAATCTACAGATCGGCCACCGAGCAGGAAGCTCGAACGGCACTGGACGACTTTGCAGAACGCTGGGACGGCCAATACCCGCAAATCGCCAGGTCCTGGTACAACCACTGGGACAACCTGATAACGCTGTTCGACTACCCTCCAGCCATCCGGGAGGTGATCTACACCACCAATGCCATCGAGTCACTGAATAGCGTTATTCGAAAGGCAACCAAGCGCCGGAAGCTGTTCCCCAGTGATGACTCCGCACTGAAGGTGGCGTTCCTGGCGATCCAGCAAGCATCAAAGAAGTGGACCATGCCGATCCGGGATTGGAAGCCTGCACTGAATCGCTTTATTATCGAATTCGGTGACCGCCTGGACGGTCACCTGTAATGGGGTGTGTAGTGGTCAACTAATCCCGGACAGTATTTTAAGTTTTTCTTCCGCAATCACCGGTGGCATGCC
>NZ_QFWX01000001.1 GCF_003344045.1 Marinobacter vulgaris | reverse complement strand
TGCCCTGTAATGACCCCAGGGTGAATGCAGACGAATATGGCCATCCTTCAGGGGCCGTAGCATCGCAGCCATGATGGCAAAGAGCGTTTCCTGTGATGTGTTCGCGTTAATCTGGGGAAGATAGTCATGATGCGCCCGGTCCCAGGCCACACCCTTGAGTTCAAACAGGGCGTATTGCTCGTGAAAGGTTCGCCAGAAAACGTCAAAGTTGTATTGCGGATCATTCGCCCTGTGCCTGTGACTTTCAGTGACACTGGCGGGCAATCCTTTCAGGCGACGGAATCTGATGCGTGCTACTCCCGTTACCCGATGGGCACTGAACGCCTGGCCACCAGGGGATACCTCCAAATCTTCGTAATAGTGGCCAAGTTCTTCAATACTGCCCTCATCAATCTTCAGGCAGCTAATGCTGGTTTCTTCAAAAAGGGTGTACCAATCTTCCTCGATCAGCAACACATTGCCGTAACCCTGGGAACGCCAGACACCCTGCAGGCGCGCAAAATCAGGGCTGGAAAGAGAACTGCCGTGGCGTTGGGCGGTTTTCATAGAGGACTCCAGGTCCATTTCTGTTGTTTTCAGACGTCAGGCTACAGTCACACAACCATTGCACCTTTCTTCGCCGCAAAAAAGTGTTTTGATTTGGAAAAGACATCAAAACGCCACCGATTTTTGGAAGTATTCCAAAAAACTGCCAAGCTTGAAGTATAGAAGCCTGAGATTAGGGGCCTGAAATCGGATACGTGAATTGGTATCGGATGCATGAATTGGTAAAAGGAGCACCATTATGTACCGCAAGATTCTAGTACCCGTAGACATGACACACATGGACAAACTTTCCAAAGCACTGGATACCGCCATCGATATTGGCAAGCACTATGGTGCCAGTATCTGCTACGTCGCAGTGACCAACAGCACGCCCTCTGGGGCGGCGCACAACCCGAAAGAACTGGCGTCCAAGCTTGCTGACTTTGCAAATGAGCAGGGCCAGACCCATGGCATCAAGACGGAAAGCAAAGTGATGTCCACGGCTGACACCGCCGTTGAACTGGATGACCGTTTGCTGGAAGCCATCAAAGACACAGGCGCAGACCTTGTCGTAATGGCCTCCCATGCGCCCGGCATCGGGGACAAGCTGCACATTATCCACTCCAATGGCTCCACCATCGTCAAGCACAGCGATGTGTCGGTCTTTGTGGTTCGCTAGCGCAACGCCCGTCAGAAAACAGGCCAACAGCCCTCCGAATGATGGTTCAAAGGGTTTCCATGTAAGCTATGCGCTATGCGCTATGGGCAGAAGGAGCAGGAAGACGCCGGGCTGATTCACGGTGACCTGTCCGAGGTTGGTATTGGGACCATAATTTGGCCGGAGAATGACGCCATAAATTGGCCGCTTGGGTCGCAAAGCGAACATTCGGTTTTGGTGATAGCGCCTGCATAAGCGACGGCCTGACAAGGCCGTCCGAGTGGCGCGACTTGTTAGAACATTACTACCCATGACGAATCGGGGCCGTGAAATAGGATGAAATAATAAAAACCACAAGCCCGAGAACTACAGAGACCAGCACTACCTCGACGCTAAATCCGCCGAATAGCTTCCCCAACAGATAGCCAGGGATAGGCGCAACACCAAAAGAAACCCACATACTGGCTCCACCCTGCACCGAAATGGTTGATTTGCAGTGAGGACATTCAATTGCCTTATTCTCCGATGGAGTAAGCCTCTGACGAATCAGATTGAAGAACGGCAGGGTTTCAGAGCAATCGGGACAGGTTTTGATACTGCTACCTCAGGTTCTAACGCCCGGCTCACGCGCTGGCTTGGAGCCGCGAAGCGTCGGAGACTCAGCCGCCGTGCATCCGTGTGTTAGCGATCAAGGCACCCATATAAATTCCATACGAATGCCGCTTGGCTCATAAACCATGAAATGCTTCGCAGGTCCTTGACGTAGTTGCTCCGGGACAAACTCCACTGTTACCCCAGGATGATTGGAGACGTTTTTAAAAACATTCTCAAGGTCTTGTTCGCTTTCGACTTTGATCGCGACATGATGGAGACCGACCTGATGCTTTCTGTCGAATGGAGAATTATCTGACATTGTTTGCCATAACGTAAAAAATGCCTCGCCGTTGGAAACGAATTTGGCCGGATATTCCGGGACTTCCCGAACAAGAGACCAGCCTAAACAATCAACAAAGAAATCAGTTGTCGCTTCAAGATCGGAAACGGCAAGGCCAAGATGATGAATGCCAAGTGTCGCCATTAAATTCCCTTCCTCCTGCGATGAGTAACCTGCTCGCCAGCAATTCCCCAGTTGTCGGTTTCCACCTCGTCAATCACTACCACCGTGGTGGCCGGGTTTTTGTTCAACACCTTCTCAAGTAATTCAGTAACCCCGGAAATAAGCTCTCCCTTCTGCTCAGCGGTTGCCCCTTCCTTTGTAATCTTAATATTGACGTATGGCATAAATGTCTTCCTTTAGATATGGCTAACACCTGCAGCACGTGCGCCCTTGGAATGGAGCCGAAGGTGCAATGTAAAGGGCGTCGCCGTGCCTGCACCGGTTATGCTTCAAGCTCACAATCGGCCAGAAATTCTTTCTCAGCAATGCCCTCAGCCACCCATTCTTTTAGTGAGCTCAGAGATAATATTGTATTCATATAATCATTTTCCGTATCCCCGACCGGAATACCGTAACTATTGAAGCGAAGAACAATTGGCGCATACATAGCATCGGCAATACTGAAATCACCGAATAGGAATGGGCCACTCTCTGGATGCTTTTCACGGCAGATGCGCCATATTTCACATACTCGGTCTATATCGGACTTAAGAGACTCCGAAATGTTTTTGAATACCATTTTTTTTCGGCAATTCATGGGTAGCGAGTTTCTGATGGCAAAAAACCCCGAATGCATCTCATTGCTTATGCTACGGGCATAAGCTTTGTCCTTAAGCTGCAATGGCCAGCAATTTTTTTCTGGATAGAGATCAACCACAAACTCGCATATTGCGAGAGAGTCCCAAACCGTAACACTCTCGTGACAGAAGGCAGGCACCTTCCCAGATGGTGAGTATTGCAGCAACTCCTCTTTGCTTCCTTCTGCGTAGAGAGGGATCTTTACCTCAGAAAAAGGAATGTCGAGCTCTCTTAACAGTAACCAAGGTCTTAAAGACCATGACGAATAGTTTTTATTACCGATTATGAGTTGATTCAAGGGTATATACTCTGATGGGTATAACGCCCGCATCAGCTTTCCGAAGTCAGGCTGCATGCGTTTGTTATGTGATTTATATGTTTTTTTGACTTATCACTCATATTCGTTTGGTATAAAAATCTCATGATTAAGGTCGTTTATGTTTTTCTAAGATGATTTTTTTATTCAGTATTCGTACCTCACCTACCATCAGTAAACGCATATCTTCCACGATGTAATCACCTAATGCCTGATCGTCGATGTCGTCACCTTCGATATCGAGTCTGAATCCCTGTCCCTGGATTCCCCCGCCATTCGAAAAATCAATTTCAAAATCAAATACTACTCGTTTGTCATCAGTTTCATTTGCCACGACTAAACCTCTGCTCAAAATTATGTCTAATCACATAACGCTCAAGTCCACCGTCAATTGGAGCACTGTGTTATGTGTTGATTAATGCTGCTGCCAATACAAAACATACAGTTGAAATTGAAACACCAATTAGCGGTATTTTGAACCAATATCTTTTAGCTAAAATCAAATATGACAGGCCAATAATAACAGGTAAATATGAGAACCAAACAGATTGTTGAATTACATTAAAATCAGATACAGAAAGAGGTATATAAAAACAGGCTACAAGAATTGCCCCTAAACTATGACTTGCATTAAAACCAACCCATGCATTCCAAATCGATGTTTCTTTTGTAAGAATTGGTGACACTCCTTTCATGGCCTCTGTTACTGACGAGTCGTACGCATTAAACTTATCGGTGAAAAAGGTATATAGCAAATGAATTGCTCCGAGAATCCCAAATATTGAGGCTCCTATAATTATTAATGCTTGCGCCATTACTCTCTGCCTTGTAAATAGTTGTGACACGTTACGCTAAACTAAAGCGCGGTTTTGGTGTCGCCTTTGAACTTTTTGTTAGCCTCTTTAATTAATTCCAAAAAATTCCTCTAATTCTTTATCCAAATGCTTCCATAAAAATACGGTAAACCCTCCAACTTTCTGCGAGGGCTTAAGGTGCATCCCAACTTGTCTAACCCTACATTTTGGAAGTTCTTTTTCGGAAGTTCTACCAATTAGAAATTGTGAAAGAGTGTAATTGCCCTGCGGATACTCCTTCTTCTTAATCCCTAAAAATCGTAGTTTAAATTTTCCCGGAATTACCTTACCCTTCCAATTTAAAAGTTCACATACTGGCCCCTTACCACCTTTATCTTCATGATATCCAATGACCCGGAACAATATATTTTCTTGAGATAACGTTGTATAGGAAATAATCTCGCCAACTTCCCACTCACAATGATCCCTGAACCTCTTTGGAACCTTTTTTGCGACTGGCTGTGGAGATTCAAGTTGGACTTTAACCTTCTCTAAAACTATTTTTCGCTTTTCTTTGTCTTTCCCATCCCAGCGATCCAGATCGCAACCTGAATTGATAACCTCAATTGCCTTCTCTTTTATTCTTTCTTCCAGGCGACCCAACTTCCATTGAATGACTGCAAGCGCCAGCCAAACAACTGACTGTTCATCAGAATCATCAATAGAATCCTTCCACTCAAGTAGAATCCTATCAGTAGCATCTGAAGGTGAAAGACCATCCCCCAGGAAATCCTTATAGTCCCCTCTGATGTCGCTTGCTGTATCATCAGAAAATATTGCTGGGCCCCAAGTACCCACGATTATTCTCCTTGGCTAACGCCTGGCTCTGCGCCCAGCGGTGCGTTTTGTTATGCCTCGCTGGTTCAAAACCCAAGTTTAAATAAGCTCGGGTGGTCGTCTGGACGGTGACCGAGCGTAAGTGCGACACCACCACCTTTTTATACAATTTACCTATTACTCGTGTGGGTGTTCATTGAATTGTTTAGCGTTGTCGCCAATTTTGAACAAACTTGGTTTCTCAGAAACAAACTCGTGAAATGCATTTTCGATTTCAATTTCACTATCTATGCAGTTTGCATTTATTGGAAAAGACTCCAGTTCCGAAAGGACCTCTCCAAGAGCAGTCCCGCAGACAGAACAAAAACACCGATTATATTTATACGGTGGCTCAGCTTTGTAGGTAACGATTTTTTCGCGGCCAGTCGTAATCTGAAACTTGTCAGAATTTACAAACGCCAAAGAGCTTGCTCCAACCTTTCGGCAACGGCTGCAATGACACATACCCATCATGCTTGGCTTTTCTGCCAATTCAAATCGAACGATTCCACAGCAGCAGCTTCCTTTAATCATGTCGCACCTTTAGTTAGGAGATATTTCCTATGTAAGAAAGTAACATGAATACTGTATGAATAAACAGTATTCAAAGACATAAAATGCGGAGCGCACCGACGGTCTGACAAGGCCGTCCAACAGACGCCCAAATTATCAGCGTCAGTTCCTCAGAACGACCCAGAGTGGACGTAAAAGTTTAGCTAACCGTAACCAGCGAATCTCTTGTGAGAGAAAAACAGGATTTTGGCTATCCAATATAAGATGGTGATAAGTATGGCCATGGTTGGTATTGCAACGATGAGTAACAGCTGTTCTTCCTGCATGGTCTTAAGATTAGCACCCAGCATTTTCACGATTTTGTCGGTGAATGCTAAAGCCGCCCATACCAGTGAAAAGCCAATGCGCCAGACATGCCGAATAATGCGTTGTGTGCCAGAAAGCCCTGACAGGTATAGGTTACGGATGTCCCCGAATGCGCAGAGAATCGCCAAACCACCCCAGATCAGATAGGCAAGGGGCGACTCTACCCCGCGCCAACTTAGACTGATAGAAAATGCAGTAATGGCGAAACCGACCACCCATATCAAAGCAATTACTTCCAGGAGACCAGCTTCATTCTTTTTATGGTGAACAGCTAGCCAGGCGGTAAACACGGTATACATCACGAACGCACCCAACATCATGTCAATGATGGAATCTTTGAGGTACGCGGCTGCAATACCCGATACGAGCATGACCATCATGGATACAGTAAACCAGGAACCTGCTTTCCTATGACGTGCTCTGCCTTTCCTGGCGAACATGGCAACGACAGCTGTCACCAGGGCGAGCGTTCCCGTGGGGGTATGTATTGCCCAAACAATGATGTCTTTCAATTGTAAGATCTCAGGTAAAAGTTAACTAAAGATTGGATGACTGACGTTGATTAGCGAGCATCCAGTTGCTTGACAGCCAGGTAGCCGTATTGCGAACTGCTGTGCTCCCGGGCCAGATATTCGTAATGGGTGTAAGCTATCTCGCTCTTACCTAGCCTCTCGTAAGTCTTAGCTTTTAAGTAAGTCAATTCGGCTTTTGTTTCGGCCGACATCTCGTCTGCGTTTTCTGCCTGGGAGATCAGCGCCAACGTACGTTCGTATTCTTGAAGATCATAGTGCTTATAGGCTTCGGATATAGAGGCAGTTTGAATCAGGCTTGCACATCCGCTGATTGTTAGTGTTGCTACCAGTAGTACAAGGGCAGGTAATTTCATCTCTATTTATCCTGTGGATGTGATTTCTGGACGACAATCCTACCAATACATAAATAAAAGCAATACAATGAAAGCTGGACTTCAGGTATGCATATTTGTATGGATTGGAAATCGATAACATTCGACTGGAATCGTGCCCGGGCTTTTTTGGTAACGGCGGAAGAAGGCTCCCTGGCTGCGGCAGCCCGGTCAATGGGAATGACGCAACCTACCTTGGGGCGACAGGTGGCGGCGCTGGAGAGTGAAATTGGATTCGATTTATTTACCAGGCGAGGTCGAGGCCTTGAGCTAACGCCCAATGGCATCAAATTATTAGAACATGTGCGGCTGATGGGTGATGCCGCTAACCAGTTTTCTTTATCGGCTTCGGGTAAATCAGATGTAATCGAGGGCGACGTTAGCATCACCGCTTCCGAGCTCCTTTCCACGTTTATGCTGCCACCCATGATCAAGGCGTTACGGGAGCTGGAGCCTGGCATTGAAATCGAAATATATTCAACTAACGAACAACGCGACCTCAATCGAAGAGAGGCCGATATTGCGATCCGGAGTGTTCGTCCTACACAGCCGGAGTTGATTGCAAAAAGACTGTGCAGTGTTCGAGGTCATCTCTACGCAGCCAAAAGTTATCTGCAGCAACTGGGATATCCTCCGTCGATCGCCGAGTTGAACAAGGCGAACTTCATCGATACTGAGAAACCAGGCCGCCTGATGACTTTGCTCAATTCGCAGGGCTTTAGTCTGACCAGACAGAATTTCCCAGTTATTTCAAATAGCCATATTGTTCAGTGGGAATTGGTTAAACAAGGTATGGCCATTACCGCCACAGTAGAAGAAATTGGAGATAACGAGCCGCTGGTAGAACGTGTCGTTATCTCGAATCTTCCTCTGATCACCATAGACCTATGGATAGTTACCCACAATGAATTGAGAACCAACCCTCGAATCAGGCGAGTCTTTGATTTCATGGTGTCGGAGTTTGCTGGTGATTAGCACTGCCTGGGAAAGACTGCCATTGGCTGCAGGTCGCCGTGTAACCATCCCCTAAAATCGGTGCATGCGTAATTAGAGTCTGGACTTACGCCGGTCCACTAGACATTCCTGGCCTATCATTGGACTTACCCGGTCCAGACTCCCTTCACTAGACCATCTCGTCGTCGTCAAAAAGGTCCGCTTTTATCAGGCAGCGGTCATTATTCGCAGTGTGAAATACGCCTCGAAAATGTCTGCTTATGGGTGAGAGGCATCAATGTTCGCTTTTGTTTAGCTGAGGAGGTCCGTGAGTAGCCTTGGTCGCAAAGCGGACGTTCAGATCGTAGTCCGAAGGCCTCGGTTTGAGGCAGGGGCGCGTCATGCGTACCGGGGTAAGTCCAACCTATACCGGGCCGGCGTCAGTAGTCGCCTGGTTACAGCTGGCCAAACAGTATTTCCGCGCTACCGTATGACGTCCCGCAGGGACCGCTCAATCTGACCACCACAGTAGGCCTTACCCAACTCCTTTCGCTGATCCTCAAGAAAAGGCCTGATCGATGGACGGTCTTCCACTCGTTGGCAGAGACCCGCCACCCGGGGGGCGTTGTGTTCCAGATCTGCGGCGAGTTCCGGAAAGCTGTGGACGAGGGTGCCAAACAATGCAGCAGTCGCGATATCGGCCACCGTGAGCCTGGAGCCCAGCAGATAGCCCGCGTTCGGCTTGAGGAGGTGCGCCTGGCCGGTCTTTTCGAAAATGGCCATCCAGTCGGCCAGGCGATGGGTCCGGAATTCGGCCCATGAATCCTGATCCCACATCACTGTGCCATTGTAGTTGGTGATTTCCATCAGAACATCATTGCAGTCCAGAATCACCTTCAGAGCGAGGGTGTGTTGCTCAGGCTCGTCGGGAAGAAACTGGTAGGCCTTCGCCAGATGCATGAGAATCGCCGGCATCTGGGCGAACCAGACCTGGGCCTTGCAGTCGTAAAGATAGGGTGGTGCCATCCCGGGGTACTGGATGTTCAGGTTTTTATCAGGGTAGACCTCGCTGGCATCCAGCTTGCGGTAATCCGCCCCAACCTCCTCCAGAAAAAGTTGAATAAAATTACCGCGAAAGGGCAGGCCCCAGTAATAGAGTTCGTAGTCCTGCATTGTGACTCCCCCACTCTGACAGTTGAGAAGATAACTGTTGTCTGGAAGTGTAGCGCACAGGAAAAGACCCGATCCGATAGCCAGGTCTATTCAACTCAATGCCGCTGGTTTAACAACCTGGTTTCAAAAGCCGACAATGCTAGGGAAAACCGGGGCTGAAAATAGATCTGTCCCGGTTTTCGGACGAAAGTATGCAATTATAATCAGCGGAGATGCTGGCTACAGGACAGGAAAACCGACTGCTCCACGGACCCAACGGAGGGAATTCAAACTGCAATCAGGTGACATTGGCAATGAGTGAGACAACCGAGAATAAAACAGCAGCAGCGCCGCCACCCGCAAAGAAAGGCTTCAGTGGCTTGCATGTCTTTGGCATTGTCCTGCTCACCATCGTTGCCACCGTCGGCATCGGTTACTGGTGGATAAGCAACTATGTATTTCCTGAAAACTTCGACCCCGTAACCCTGAATGCCAGTGAACAGGATTCACTCAACAACAAACTGAATACTCTGGGCATTGATACCCAAGGCGGCGAATCCGGCCGCCCGTTGCAGCCGGTACCCTATAGTGAGAAAGGCGCCAGCCGGGAAGTACGCTTTAGCGAGCGGGAACTCAACGGTATGCTGGCCAAAAACACTGATCTGGCTCAGAGACTCGCAGTCGACCTTTCGGACGACCTGCTGAGCGCCCTCCTTCTGGTGCCTCTTGACGAGGGCTTCCCTGTACTCGGCGGCAGAACCCTACGAGTCAATGCCGGTGTGGAACTCTCCTTCGCCAACGGTCGCCCCCTGGTTAAGTTAAGGGGCGTCAGCCTCATGGGTGTACCCATTCCGAATGCCTGGCTGGGTAACCTCAAGAATGTGGACCTGGTTAACGAGTTCGGCGCCAATCCGGGATTCTGGCAATCCTTTGCAGCAGGTGTGGATTATATCCGGGTTGAGGATGGCCAGTTGCTCGTCCGGCTCAAGGAATAGCGCTGGGCCATCAGAGAAGCCAAGAAAATAGATCTGTCCCGGTTTCCCGCTACGAAGACCGCATCTTCAGAGTTTCCGGACGGAACAGTGCCGTACCCAACACCAGAACAAAAGCCGCCAGCACAAACACCTTATTCACAAACCAGTTCGTGCGCCAGATGGACCACTCCGGCTCCGCCAGGAACCAGATGAACAAAGTGGTGATGATCAGAATCTCAACCACAGACATGCCAATAGCCAGCATCCGCGCATACCACGGCCTTGCCAATAACGCCCAGGCCAGCCAGAGGTGCGCAACCGGCCACAGGTCCCAGTAGATATAGGTTGCCCACGCCTCATTGCTGAACAGCGCAAAGCCGATCGGGAACAAGTATTTGATGAAGATGGTCCAGGCCACGAGGATCACGAACAGATGTGCGAGAAAGCTGGCCCAGGGGCTCAGAACAGTTTTAATGGGCGATGTCATTGCGGCGCTCCTTTCGGCGAGCTCATCTGAGAGATGAGCAAAACCGGGACAAAACATAAATCTGTCCAGGCTTTCAAAGCTCCCAGCCTCGTTCAAGCCGCGCGATCAGATCCGTTATCCTCACCAGCCTGCAAAGTCCAGGTCATCCCCAAAGCGCGCCCCGCTTTAACAAGCGTTGTGATGGTGACACCGGCATCCTTCTCATCTAGAAGGCGGTTAACCACCGTCCGGCTGGTATGCATTTTCTGGGCAAGCTGGGACTTGTTTACGCCGGTGTGCCCCATAGCCTGCTGAATCTGCGAGACAATTACCCGCTTCAGCGCCTCAGCTTCTGCCTGCTCAAGAGTGCCATCTGATTCGAGCAGATCATCGAGAGAGCTGCCAACGTGCTTATGCTGTGTCATTTTATTGCTCCCATTCAGACAAGATTATTCTTTCGATCTCTCGCCTTCGCCAACTCTTGATCCGGTGTTTTCTGGGTCTTTTTGACAAAGCCGTTCAGCAACACCATATCGCCGTGAAACATCGTGCCAGCGGCATGCCTAATGGCCAACCATATTCCACCGTCTTCAGGTCAGTCCCGATCACTGAACGATCTTCCTTATCCCCTTCGATTCGCCCGACCCTTCTGATAGGGTAGCCAACTTTCAAAGATCGCCTACCGGGAATCCTGCATGTCCTCACCCAAGCAACACCGCTGGTTTCCGCTGCTTATTTTCCTGGGCGCAGCCTTCACCTTCAGTGTCACGATGATCGGCACCACCATGCCGACGCCTCTTTACCCGATCTACCAGGACAGTTTCGGGTTTTCCGACCTGATGATCACCATCATCTTTGCCGCCTATGCCTTTGGTGTGATCGCCGCACTGGTACAGACTGGGCGCTGGTCTGATCAGATAGGCCGCCGGCCTTTACTGTTTGCGGGCCTGGCTTGCTCCATCATCAGTGACCTGGTGTTCGTGCAGGCCGATGGCCTGGCGATGATCCTGACCGGCCGAGTGCTGTCGGGGCTGTCCGCAGGGATCTTTACCGGCACAGCCACGGTGGCAATCATTGAACTGGCCCCGCCCCACTGGCGGGAAAAGGCCACTTTCTTTGCCACGGCGGCAAACATGGGCGGGCTGGGCCTGGGGCCGATGTTAGCTGGCGCTCTTTCCCAGTACCTACCCTGGCCACTGCACCTGACCTTTCTGGTGCACATTGTCATGGCGGTGCTGGCCGTGTGCTGCATCTGGGCAGCGCCTGAGACCGTCTCGAAACCCGCTCGCCCAAAACTGTCTATCCAGCGACTGAACGTGCCAGCGGAAGTCCGCGGTGTATTTATTCCCGCCGCTATTGCAGGTTTCGCGGGCTTCGCCATGTGCGGCTTCTTCACATCCATCGCCCCGGCGATGATGGGCAAGGTGCTGGGCTACGACAATCGGTTGTTGATCGGTGTTGTGGCCGGCAGCATCTTCATCGCCTCAACCCTGGGCCAGTTCCTGCAGGGCACACTGCCGCTCAGGCTGCGCCTGCCTCTGGGCTGCGCATCTCTGATGCTCGGGGTGATTCCGATAGCGCTAGGCATATACACCCAGTCCCTCGCACTGTTCATCGGCGGTGCTGTGATTGCCGGTATCGGCCAGGGCATCTCATTCCGCGCCGGTATGGGCGCCATCGCTGCGGCCAGCCCTGCAGGGGAGAAGGCAGCGGTGACGTCCACGTTCTTTGTCGTGGCCTATATCGCTATCTCGGTGCCGGTGATCGGCCTGGGATTGATGGCGAGCATGACCAGCCTAATGACGACCGGGATCACTTTCGCCGCTGTGATGGGGTCACTGGCGGCGCTGGCTTTGGTACTGCTGATTCGGCGGGAACGTGCAGGGGGAAAATAGATCTGTCCCGGTTTTCCTAGGTCGTCGGCTCCGTAAAAACGATCTCCATTGGCAACCCCTCTGAGTCAGCGACGGGCGAAGCAGGCACAGTCTGCAGAGCCTCACCCGGTGCACACGCGACGACCAGCGCAACCAGTGCGTCCAACACATCGTCCCGCGCCACGGATTTGCGGGGATAGGCGTCCAGGGCTTCGCTGACCAGATTTCGGGCGTTCGGAAACATCCGTTCCAGTAGCGCCATCCTCTGTTCGAAACCATCAGATTTTTTCTTCTTAGTAACCAGCGCACTGCGACCATTCAGGGCCCAGAAACACACCTCCGGGTGAACCTCTCTGATCGAAACCTTCCGATTGCGATTCCGCAGGAATTCATCGACCTCTCTGATCTTTGGCGTGATCGCATACGCCTGTTTACTGAGCTTTTTTCCAATCGCCTGAACGCTTAGTGCCTTAGCGTCCTCGTAGTTTCGCGCCTGAAGCACCGATCTGCATGGCGCAGGAAAAACCGAAGAGGCCTTGGCGCGCCCGAGGAGTTTTCGGGCTTCCACATCGCATACCCGGCCGGCTGAGCCCTGGTCAATCAGGCCGATTGGGATATCAATGCATACTTTGGAGTTATCGGGAAGCGAATCGCATAGGTTTGAAATGCTCTCTTCCACTCCGAAGGTGATTTCTTCACCCTCTTTTTGGAAGAAGAACCATCCGGATTTGCATCCGTCTATGCCGACTGATTTGGTCATTGGTTCCTTTAACGCCGCGTTCACCAGCTTGTCCGGTGCAACACTTTGTTAACCCATATTGCGTGATTGATACTCTTTGCTTGCATTAGCTAGATATTCTTTTTTATCGTCGTGTTTCGCTAGGTCGTCACGTATAGCTGTTAGCGCATATTTGGAGTACTTAAATATAGATGAAGAACCAGCGTCAACTTCAATTGCATATCTTTTGCTGCTTTTTAGTCCCAGCTTCCAGACAAGAACCTGGGCATCATAGGATCGAATTTGAAGCTCATCCGCCAGATGCTTAACCAAAAAAGGATAATCTTTATTTGGGTCAAGGTTAGGAACCACTACAGTATCGACTGGCGCAAGATTCCCTACCAGCTTGAGCGTAGGAGCTCCCTCTTTTTCCTTAAAATTTCCCTCTTGAACAAAAGAGACCTCATTTTTCAAGCCGGCCAATAGTTCCTCATCTATAACAAAATTGTTCGCTATGTTGGAGGATTCCATCTTGCCACTATAAAGATCAAGCAACGCTACGTTTTTTGGTCCAATTCGCGATATTTTCTCAATATGTTCCATCCATAGCTTTCGTTCTTTTTCGCGAATTTCAATCTGCATTCGCTTTAGTTCAGGAAACTCAATTCGTTTACTTGTCCCGCGATACCGATAGTAGATGTCTCCATCTTTTAAGACATCACCGGAGTTTTTCTTACAAATTACTGGTTTATCATCGGCCTCTTTTATTGCGATAAACCCATAGTGCTTTCTTTTGAACGTGACAACACCTATATCCCAGTGAATTTCTGGACTAAAGTATTCCGAAAGGTACGTGGATAGCTGCTCTATTTTAATCTGATCAAATTTATATTTATCGATTCCCTTCAACGTTCTCGGGTTATCAGTAACACCAAAAACAAGCACCCCACCTTGCGTATTCGAAAAGGCACAAATTGTCTTGAGATACTTCGCTAGGCTTTTGAAGCCAAAGCTCTCTTTAAATTCGAGAGACGTCGATTCTCTAGATTTGACTTTTCCATCATCGCTCGAATTAGCGAGAATCTCTTTAACTCGGTCTTCGTAGATGCGACTCATTTTTTTCCTTGTGCGAGGTTCAACATTTTGACCAGCGGCGCACTTTAGTGTGCCCGGTGCAGGGCCGCAGGCCCGGAACAACCTTCATCGCCTTGTTATGCATTATGAGCCCTCGACTTTCGAAAGACGTTCCTCTAAAGCTTGTATTTTTTGCTTTAACCTTTCCTTTTCCTCTGGGTACCGCCTGATCTGACTGAGCTTTGACACGGACGCGTAGGAAGCCGCAAGGACTAAAACCCAGGCAGAAAACTTGAAAAGAGCGAATGGGATTGAAGCCCCGCTGATAACCGCTAGAAAAGGACCTATGATTGAAGCAACCCCAATTAAGAACAGGACTATAAACAGAAGCCGGAAGCTAAAAAGTACGGCTTCTTCAAAAGAGTTCCCGACGCGCTCGAGCCATTCCTGCTCTGTCTTAAGCTCCTCAAGTTTTCCTGTGATCGCTTTTTTCGTCCGATACTGCCAGAACCACTTAAATCCATAAACCAATACCATGGTCAATAAAGCGAGCATTACTGACTTGGCATCCTGAATTGTAAGTTCCACGAAAAACTCCCTAGTTTTATTGTCTAACGACAGCGGCAGTGGCCGACGAAAGGGTCGTCCCCTGACCGCACTTGTTAGATTAGTGGCGTAGCTTTAGGTATTTTGCACACAAGGCATCAAATTCAGAATGCTGAGAAATAAGCCACTTCATAGTCTCTCCGCGAGCAGCAGCATGCTGTTTCTTTTCTTCACTTGAAGGGCCTTCAAGAATCGAATTATGAAGACCAAGATCTACAATCTTATCCCACAGTGTTTCATCTAAATATAGGTAAACTTCATTTCCAAATAGCCATTTAGCTGAACGAGTAGCCACAAGATAATTGATTTCTTCGGCCTGAGTTAATTTCCCGTTTCGTGCGACAATACCAAGCGTATTCCGGACGGCCTCATATATTTCCAAGCGCTTTTCAAAAAGATCATGCTTTAATTTATTGCGAGAAACTTGGAATTGGCGGAAGGCAATCCACGATCCAATCAATGCAATAACGGGAATTCCAATGGCAGAAACGTAATCAGCCCAGTGGATCGCTTCGCTCATAGCGCGTATACCTGAATTGAGGGGGATGTAAGCTTCATTGGCTAGGTTTTGGTTCGCCGGTGTTGACCAAAGAACGTAACTAAAGCCGATAACGCAAGCCACCAGTACAATAGAAAAAATTCCTAATAGTAGCGTCAACACGCCGGTTTCAGGCGCCACTTCCAAGCCAAGCTTTTCCCGGAGTTTAAAAACATCATCTCTGGTGACTACTGAAAGAACAGCTCCAGTCGTGAAAAAAAGTGAAAGTCCAATTCCGATAAGCCAGGGCAAATAAAGAGCAAGTTTAGCCTGCTCCGTATCTGTATTTGCGAAGTAAAAGGATAGCATTGCGCCCGAAACAGCAAAGTACAGACCTATTATTTTTACAGCCATTTCAATATAAAATTTATACGTCTCAATATGCTGTTGGTATTGGCACCAATCGACCTCTGGCTGATCCATAAAACTCCCTAAATTTAAAGCCTGCGTCACGGGTGGCTAAAAGCGTAGCTTTTTGACAGCCCGTGCACGCATTTGTTAGAGACATTCATTGTATGCGCGCCTTTCTACTACGCATAATATGCGTATAAGAAAATACATGAGACTTTCCTTTCCAACACATCATTATGCATACAAGTATGGTCGCGCCAAATATAACTATACGTAAAAAACTTACTGGTGCCGAAACTAAAAACGGTGGAAGAGTCGAATAAATTAGAAAACCCCAAATTATTAGTGTAAAAAAACTAACCCACTGATTGATTTTTGATACCGACAGCTGAGCCGGACCAGTTATTATTTTCTCAACGATGTCGTCATCTTTTGGTCTTTGAAGTCTCGTTTTGTAAAGCGGGCCTATCACCGAATCTTCAAGCATATTAACGTGATTTTCCCAATTTTCCTGCCAATATTTACTTCCACGATTCACTAAGAACCACGACCAGCTAAACACGAGACCTACGCAACCAATAATGAACGAATATAATTCCCTCTGGTCAATATCTTTGGAGCCCAGCACAGCAAAAAACCCAGCAAATGCTACTGCGATTAGCGCCCAAAAGTATGTCGCGCGCCTCCAATACATATCAATTTCAAATTTTCTTATATCTAGAGCGTAATCTAATGCCCGCTGCGTTTTCTCAATGCCTTCATCATTGATGCCGAATTTCTTCTTGTATCTATCTTGATTGTTCATGGGCACCTTAATTTTCTATCCTCGAAAGAACCGTCGGCATAGCAGTCCCGTTGTTTTCTTTGTTATAGACTTTCTGCTTTCGCTATTAAATCGGATAAGATTCTTTCTCTTTCAGCCCTTCTCGATTTGTCTGATGTTGAGCGTGTCGAGACCTCAGCATATAGCTCTATTTCTGGTTCGTCGGGGTCAAAATCATCCGCTTTAGCACGACTAACAAGACGTGTAATCGCTGTACAGACATCATCTGGACGTTTAAATTGATTTTTACCTGATGCTCTAAAATATTCCAAACAAACGCCGAAAAGGGAGTGAAAATTCCCCTTTGATTTAAATATCATTTTATTTTCATTATTAACAAGAGATCGCACTAGATTAATTGATGCGTTAAATTCGTCTTCGTATTCTGATTCAGACGGGAACTCTTCGTCATAGTTAACGTAAGCAGTTTCAAGCATGTCCTTTTTTGCCGTTATGCCAAATACTTGTCTAACCAAAAGCTCACTTACATACTCAATATCTAGCATTCTGCGAACATCTCTCGCAGTGAAAAGCCCAATACTTTGAAAATATGGATTATCCGCTAAGCGTTCGGCAAGCTGCTTAAATCTTCCAGAATATCTTGCATTTCTGAGCTCCTGATCATTCAATACTATATTATTGGTATTTAGCTTCGAAAAAATACTTCTTATTTCTTCGTCATTAGTTTTTCTAAGAAACCTAACTACTATCTTATAATCCCAGAATGACTCCTTTGCTTCAGGAGAAAGATCTTTAAAATATTCTCCATCCCAGTCATCATCGGTCGGTAACGAGAACTCATTATTAATGAATTTTAATATTGAGGTTATCCTCTGCTGCCCATCGACTACAACATGGTTTTGTTTTCCATTATCTGGATTGGTTACTACTTGAATATAAATTTCGGGGAACGGAAGATCCTTGAGAACAGTATCCATAAGAGCAGCCCGCTCTTTTTCTAACCAAACAGCGCGCCTTTGAAATTTTGGACTTATTTCAAGATCTTCATTATTTTTTAGTCCGTTAAACCACGATATGGTTTGCAAGCTAACATCATAATCCATTTTTTATCGCCCCTTTTGCTAACCGAAATCCTCTGACGTAATAGTCAATAGCTTCTTCTATATTTTTAAAATACATCATATTTACTGATCGATATCCCACATACTTGTTTGCATATTTGTTTGAATTGACCTCGTAGGCAAAGCGCGCAGGTGCTCTTCTACTTAATATCCATTTCGGAGATATAAACCCAGAATAAACATTTTCTCCATTTCTCTTAAGTCTCGATCGTTGATTTTGGCTCAAAAGATAATATTTGTTTCTGTGATATTCCCTAAGTTCTTTCCAAGTTTCTTGGAAAGCTTCATGGCATATAATGACAACGTCAATATCCGAGTAATCACCAAATGGGCGTAAAAATTTATCTGGATTTAAACTATATCCCCAGTTGCCCGAACCCATGATCGCTATGTGCTCTGCACATTTATAATCAGAAAATATCAATTTTATATATTCGCTGTAATCATTTTCCTTCGGAATCACATGAGTAAAACCTCTGAAAAGACTCTCTTCAACGATATCCTCTGGGTCTAGACCCCATATTATTCTTTTGAAATTATCAACGCTCATTTTTACCTTTATGGGTCCATATCTCTAACAGCATCGAGACCGAACGCTACGATATTGCAGAAAACTGCCCTCCTCATGATTACCTTGAAAAGAAGAGACGCCTGCATGCTTCGGCTATAGAAAACAGAAGCTTAGACGAGAAAAAACGACAACGCACGGAATATCCTGACTTCTTCGATATGCAATAACGAAGAAGTCAGGATATTACAGCCCGTATAAAGCAAAGGAGACAGAGTAAGCGCCGGCGGGCGGCGCTGGAGGCAAGTTGATACCTATAGGGGCAGCGATTCGAATTAGCGACGCTGCTTGATCACCTTCCATGCTGAAAGAGCAGCTGCCACGACGATACCCAACGCAAACAGGTACTCCACGTGCAAAACATCCCCAATCGCTTCGTGGCCTGGGTGCGCAATTACGCTGAATGAAGCTGATGATCGTCTCCAGCCCTACCCCGTCGTACAGGTTGGTGAACACAAACGGTCGCTCACCCCGCATTTTTTTTTGTCTCGATCCATCACGTCCAGGCAGGCGTGAACCTGTTCAGCGATGTCGATTTTGTTGGTGATCAGCAGGTCGGATTTGGTAATTCCGGGGCCGCCTTTGCGGGGGATTTTGTCGCCGCCGGATTCCACCAGCGCCAGTTTTAGCTTTGAGGGGCAGCTTTGCAGGTCGTTATACCGTCAAGTGCTTTTTGATTAGTTCGTCAGACAACTCCCCAATCCCCCCCTCAGCAACCCGTCGACCTCTATCCAATATCGCAAACCGATCCGCATACTTCCTCGCAAACGGCAACTTCTGCTCCACCAGCAGCACCGTCAGACCATCCTCCTCAATCAGCCTGCGAATCACCTCCCCAATCTGCGCCACAATATTCGGCTGAATCCCCTCCCCCGGCTCATCCAGAATCAGCAGTCTGGGCTCAATCACCAGTGCCCGTCCAATGGCCAACTGCTGTTGCTGCCCACCGGAAAGGTCGCCGCCTCTGCGGTTCTTCATTTCCTTCAGCACCGGAAAAAGTTCGTACACCCGCTCGGGGATTTTCTTGCTGCCGTCCTTGCGCACTGCCAGCCCGGTGCGGAGGTTTTCTTCCACGGTCAGCAGGGGGAAGATCTGCCTTCCCTGGGGCACATAGCCGATGCTAAGGCGTGATCGGTCTTCGATTTTCTTTTTGGTGAGTTCCACGTCTTCGGCAAATTCAATGCTGCCGCTTTTGGTGGTTTCCTCGCCCATGATGCATTTCATCAGGGTGGTTTTGCCCACGCCGTTGCGGCCCATTACGCAGGTGCACTGGCCCTGGGGTACGTCCAGGTCCAGATCCCAGAGGGTGTGGCTTTCGCCGTAGTATTGGTTGAGCTTCTGGATCTTCAGCATTACTCCTCCTCCCCCAGGTATACCTTGATGACTTCCGGGTCGTTGGAGACCTGGTCCATGGTGCCTTCGGCCAGCACGCTGCCCTGGTGCAGCACGGTCACCTGGCGGGCGATGGAGCGCACGAAGCCCATGTCGTGCTCCACCACCACAACGGACTGTTTGCCCGCCAGGCTGGTGAGCAGTTCGGCAGTGCGTTCCATTTCCTGTTCGGTCATGCCGGCTACGGGTTCGTCTACCAATAACAACCTTGGCTTCTGCATCAGCAGCATGCCGATTTCCAGCCACTGTTTCTGGCCGTGGGAGAGAATACCCGCGAGTTTGTCCCGCAGTTTCTGCAGGCCGATGGTTTGCAGCACTTCGTCGATGCGGTCCCGGTATTCCGGTTTCATGATGGCGGTCAGGGTGGGCAGTATGCGTTTGTCGGTGGCCATGGCCAGTTCCAGGTTTTCGAACACGGTGAGTGCTTCAAACACGGTGGGTTTCTGGAACTTGCGGCCGATACCCAGGCTGGCGATGTCGGGCTCGTTCTTGGTGAGCAGGTTGTGGCGGCTGCCGAACCATACCGAGCCGGTATCCGGGCGGGTTTTACCGGTGATGATGTCCATCATGGTGGTTTTGCCCGCGCCGTTGGGGCCGATGATGCAGCGCAGCTCGCCGTCGTCCACGGTGAGGTTGAGGTTGTTGATGGCCTTGAAGCCATCAAAGCTCACGTTCACGCCTTCCATGTACAGGATGGGGCCGTGGCGCACGTCGACTGGCGAGGCCACGGGGGCAAGGAAGTCGAACACTCGGTCGCGATGGGTGAGTTGCTCCAGCATGCTCATGCGGTGGCCTCCTGTCCGGTGGGTGTGTCGTCATCAGTTTTGGCTTTGCGGCGTTTCTGCAGCAGGCCGGCGATGCCCTTGGGCAGGAACACGGTTACCAGCACGAACAGGCCACCCAGGGCGAACAGCCAGGCGTCCGGCATTACGCCGGTGAACACGGTTTTGGCGTAGTTCACCAGGATGGCGCCGATCACTGCGCCGTAGAGGGTTGCGCGGCCACCCAGGGCGACCCACACCACGATTTCGATGGAGAACAGCGGCGAGAATTCGCTGGGGTTGATGATGCCCACTTGCGGCACGTACAAGGCCCCGGCCACACCCGCCAGCATGGCGGACACCACGAACACGAACAGCTGCACCCGTTCCACCCGGTAACCCAGGAAGCGGGTGCGGGCTTCAGCGTCGCGGCAGGCGATGCTCACCCGGCCCAGTTTGCTGGTCACAATGGCGCGGCAGATCACGTAGCCGATGGCCAGGGCGATGCCGGTGGCGATGAACAGCCCCAGCCTTGTGGCGTCTGTGCGCAGGTTGAAGCCGAGGATGTCGCGGAAGTCGGTCAGGCCGTTGTTGCCGCCAAAGCCCATTTCGTTGCGGAAGAAGGCCAGCATCAACGCAAAGGTCAGCGCCTGGGTAATGATGGAGAGGTACACCCCGGTCACCCGCGAGCGGAAGGCCAGGAAGCCGAACACCAGCGCCAGTATGCCCGGTGCCAGCAACACCATGATGAAGGCAAACCAGGCCATGTCGAAGCCCAGCCAGTACCAGGGCAGTTCGTCCCAGTTCAGGAACACCATGAAGTCCGGCAGGATCGGGTCGCCGTAGGTGCCACGGTCACCGATCTGGCGCATCAGGTACATGCCCATGGCGTAGCCGCCGAGGGCAAAGAAGGCGCCGTGGCCCAGGCTGAGGATACCGAGATATCCCCACACCAGATCCACTGCTACCGCCAGCAGCGCGTAGCACAGGTATTTGCCCAGCAGGGTGACAGTGTAGGCGCTGACATGCAGGGCGCTGTCCTGGGGCATGAACAGGTGGAGGAAGGTGACCACCACCAGGGCCGCGAACAGTACGCCAAGGAAAATTTGTGTGGAACGCTCCTGAAACGGCCGGAGCAGCCAGTTCTGTGATATCGCCATAACTCAGCCCTCCGCTGCCCGGCCTTTCTGGGGGAAGAGCCCCTTCGGCCGTTTCTGTATGAAAAGAATGATGAACACCAGCACGATGATTTTCGCGAGTACGGCACCGGCCCAGGGTTCAAGCAGCTGGTTGATGGTGCCCAGGGAGAGCCCGGCAATGAGGGTGCCCCACAGGTTGCCCACGCCACCGAACACCACCACCATGAAGGAGTCGATGATGTAGTTCTGGCCCAGGTTGGGGCCGACGTTGGTGAGCTGGGACAGCGCCACACCGGCCAGGCCGGCTACGCCGGAGCCGAGGGCAAAGGTCATGATGTCTACCCGGGTGGCGCGGATACCCATGGAACGTGCCATGTTGCGGTTCTGGGTAACGGCGCGCACCTCCAGGCCCAGGCGGGTCTTGCGCATGATCAGCATCAGTGTGGCGAAAACCACCAGCGCAAACGCCAATACGTACAGGCGGTTGAGCGTGAGGGAGAGCGCGTCATTGATCACCAGCGAGCCGCTCATCCATTCCGGTGTGACCACGGTGCGGTTCTGGGGGGAGATCACGGTACGCACCAGCTGCTGCAGGATCAGGCTGATGCCGAAGGTGGCCAGCAGGGTTTCCAGCGGGCGGCCCTTGAGGTACTGGATCACGCTGCGTTCAATGATGATGCCGGCGGTGGCGGCCACCATGAAACCGGTGGGAATGGAGAGAATCAATGCCAGGCCGGGCTGGCCGGGGAAGAGTTGCTGCATGCCCCAGGTGGTGTAGGCACCCAGCATGATCAGTTCACCGTGGGCCATGTTGATCACGCCCATTACGCCGAAGGTGATGGCCAGGCCGATGGCGGCGAGGACCAGAACCGAGCCGAGGGAGAGGCCGAAGTACAGGGTCTCGGCGGCGCGGTTCAGTTTGAGTTTCTGTTCGATGGTGCCCAGCGCCTGTTTGGCCTTGGTGGCCAGCGCAGGGTTATCGCCCCGGACGGCCTCGTTCAGGGCGGCACGGGCGCGGGGGTGCAGGCTGCCGGCCAGTACGTCGATGGCCTCCAGGTTGCCTTCGCCCACCCGGTAAATGGCCAGGGCTTCTTCAATGCGGTTGCGCACCCTGGCGCTGCCTTCCTGTTCCAGCCGCGCTTCCAGCGGCGCAACCAGCGAGGCGTCCACTTTGCCCATCATGTCCTGTGCGGAGGCTTCACGCACGTCCGGGTCTGCGGCGTTCAGGTCCAGCATGGCGAGTATGCCTTCAAGCTGGCCACGAATTCGGTTGTTGATGGCCACTCTGTCCAGCTCGCGGCGGGACATGTCGCCCATGTTCTCTCCGGTCAGCGGGTTGGCGATTTCCCAGTCCCGGCCCCGGTTGTTCAGAACCAGCACAACCTGGCCGGTGTCTTTTATCCGGCTCAGGCGGTTGTTGCCGTAGGCTTCAATCCAGCCCCTGGCTCTTTCATCACCGCTGCTGACGATGGCGTTAATCGCTTCTTCCACTTTGCTGGCCGGTGCTTCTGCGAGGTTGAACAGCAGTTGCTCTCCCGGGTCCTCGTCCTGTGCCGTTGCAGGAAGTGATAACACCGAAGCCAGGGCAATAAGCAGCAATGTGAGCGATCGAAGGATGCCCATGAGTGTGTCCTGTCTGTTGAAAGCGGGTTGCGGGGTGGCAACCGGGGGGGCGGTGTCGCTACCCCCGGTTGCCTTTGGTGCTTTGCTGGTGGCTATGCCTTATTCGTCAGCCGCCGCCATTTCGCCGGCGGAGGCACCGCAACTGCCGGTTTTGGTGTTGAAGGTTCCGCAGGACATCGGCTTGCGCCAGTCAGCAATCAGGTCCCGCGAACCGGGCAGGTAATCAGACCAGGCATCGCCAGCGACGGTGGACGGGGTTTCCCAGACCACGGAGAACTGGCCGTTGTCCTGGATCTCGCCAATCAGCACCGGCTTGGTGATGTGGTGGTTGGGCATCATGGCGGCGTAGCCACCGGTCAGGTTGGGCACGGTTACACCGATGATGGCGTCTTTCACCGCGTCAACGTCTGTGGTACCTGCTTTCTTGACGGCCTCGATGTACATGTTGAAGCCGATGTAGTGGGCTTCCATTGGGTCGTTGGTGACGGCTTCGTCGTTGCCGGTGTGTTCGATCCACTGGTCGATGAAGTCGTAGTTGGCGTCGCTGTCCACGCTCATGAAGTAGTTCCAGGCAGCCAGGTGGCCGACCAGCGGGCCGGTGTCGATACCGGAGAGTTCCTGCTCACCCACGGAGAAAGCCACCACCGGGATGTCGGATGCAGCAATGCCCTGGTTGCCCAGCTCACGGTAGAAAGGCACGTTGGCGTCACCGTTGATGGTGGACACCACGGCGGTCTTCTTGCCAGCGGAACCGAAGCGCTTGATGTCAGACACAATGTTCTGCCAGTCGGAATGCCCGAAAGGCGTGTAGTTGATCATGATGTCTTCCTTGGCCACGCCCATATCCATCAGGTAGGTCTCAAGGATCTTGTTGGTGGTGCGCGGGTAGACGTAATCGGTGCCCGCCAGTACCCAGCGTTCCACGCCGATTTCGTTCATCAGGTAGTTCACCGCAGGAATCGCCTGCTGGTTGGGGGCGGCGCCGGTGTAGAAGACGTTCTCGGAAGACTCTTCACCTTCGTACTGAACCGGGTAGAACAGCAGGCCGTTGAGTTCTTCCACTACCGGCAGTACGGATTTGCGGGACACCGAGGTCCAGTTGCCGAAGATAACGTCAACCTTTTCCTGGGCCAGCAGTTCGCGGGCTTTTTCCGCAAACAGCGGCCAGTCAGAAGCGGGGTCAACAACGACCGCTTCCAGCTCACGGCCGAGCACACCACCTTTAGCATTCTGCTGTTCGATGAGCATTTCCACGGTGTCTTTCAGGACCGTTTCACTGATGGCCATGGTGCCGGAGAGGGAATGGAGAATACCGACCTTGATGGGGTGCTCGTCGGCCATTGCGTTAAGGGAGACAGAGAGGGCCAGCGCTGACAGGCCAATTTTCACGTGTTTTTTGATCGTCATGTTGGTGCGTCCTTGTTTGCAGGTTGGTTCGTGCCATTCGCTTGAGTAAACGCACCCCGGCCACTGCATCTGTCGTTCCAGTTCCAATCAATCCCCATACATAACAAAGGGTTATCTAGTATACAAGCTGCCTCTGCCGACCGTTGCCGAGCTCAATGCCCTGTAAAACCCCGGGTTGAGAGCCTTTTGTTGGTGCACTCGCCCTTCAATGGTGCGCCCGGCCCACATTCCCTTGCTGGCCAATCGATCCTATATAACTGTTTTCATTGACTATTCCTAGAAACTCCCCGAATGGCACGGGCATTGCCATTGCTCATGTATACAAGTTGATGACGCACATGAGGACGAACCATGCCCGCAACACTCGGATGGACCATTGAGGATTGGCGAAAGGCTTACCAGTCAGGCGCTACGCCCGAGGAACTTATTGGCGAACTGGTGGCCAGCCTGGACACAACCGACAACGCCTGGATTGCACTATCAGACAGCACGCAGTTGCAGGCCGCCCTGTTCGATCTGTCAGGCTCCCTTTATAAAGTAGGCAGCGATGTCAGCCGGCTGCCGCTGTATGGCGTTCCTTTCGCGGTCAAAGACAACATCGATGCCACCGGTTTCGAAACCACCGCCGGCTGCCCTGCCTATGCCTACACGCCTGACGAGGACGCCACCAACGTTGCCCGGCTGAAGGCGGCTGGCGCGGTGCTGATCGGCAAGACCAACCTGGACCAGTTCGCTACCGGGCTGGTTGGCACCCGCTCTCCGTACGGGGCGGTACCCAACGCCTTCAAGCCGGAGGTCATCAGCGGCGGTTCCAGCTCCGGTTCCGCCTCGGTGGTGGCCCGTGGCCTGGTGCCTTTTGCGCTGGGTACGGACACCGCCGGCTCCGGCCGGGTACCTGCGGGGCTGAACAACCTGGTGGGCCTGAAGCCGACCCGGGGGCTGTTCAGCATCCAGGGCGTGGTGCCTGCCTGCCGCTCCCTGGATTGTGTGTCGGTGTTTGCGCTGACGGTGAACGATGCCGGACTGGTGGCGGATGCTATGGCCGGGTTTGATGCCGACGATGCCTTCTCCCGCAGGGCACCTTACGCGCTGCCTCTGGATGGCCCTGCCATTCGGCGCCCCGGGCCGGTGAAACACCTCGGCATTCCGGAGCACCCGCAGTGGTTTGGTGACCAGCAGGCAGAGGCAGCCTGGAACACCGCCCTCAGCCTGTGGCGGGAGCAGAATGTGGAACTGGTGCCGCTGGATTTCAGCCCCATGCTGGAGCTGGCTGCGCTGCTGTACGAAGGCCCCTGGGTGGCAGAACGCCACGCCGCCGTGGAATCCTTTATGGCCAGCCATGGCAACGATATGAACCCGGTGGTTAAAAGTATCATCAGCAATGCCACCAGATTCACCGCCACGGATACCTTCAGGGCCCAGTACCGCAAAGAGGAACTGCAGCGCCAGATTGATGAGCTACTGGCCGATGTGGACGCCCTGCTGGTGCCCACCACCCCCACGGCACCCACCATTGAAGCGGTCAATAATAACCCGGTCACCCTTAACAGCCAGCTGGGCACTTACACCAACTTCGTCAACCTGGCCGACTTCTGCGCCCTGGCCATTCCCGCGGGCTTCCGCGACGACGGCCTGCCCTTCGGCGTTACCCTGATCAGCGGTGCCTGGAAAGACACCGAGCTGCAGCATCTGGCCTGCCAGTGGCTGAATGCCCACCCCACCCCATTGGGCGCCATCGACAAGCGCCGGCCGGAAGAAACCCCCGGCGCAGAAATTTCCACGCCCACCGTGAAGGTGGCCGTGGTCGGCGCCCACCTCAGCGGCATGCCCTTGAACCGCCAGCTCACCGAGCGTTATGCCGCACTGCTGGAGCAGACCACCACCTCTGCCAATTACTGCCTCTATGCCCTGCCCAACACCACACCGCCCAAGCCCGGGCTCAAGCGGGTCGCGACCGGCGAGGGCCGGAAGATCCTCGTGGAAGTCTGGGAAATGCCCGCCTCGGCCTTTGGCTCCTTCGTGGACCTGATCCCGGCGCCCCTCGGCATCGGCAAGGTGGAACTGGCGGATGGCCGCTGGGTGAACGGCTTTATCTGCGAAGGCTACGGCTTTGAGGGTGCGCGGGATGTGACCGAGTTCGGCGGCTGGCGCGCATTTGTTCAGGGGTCTGACCCTGCCTAAAGGAGATTCAATATCATGTTCAGCAAAGTACTCATCGCCAACCGTGGTGAAATCGCCGTTCGCACCATTCGCACTCTCAAAGCCATGGGCGTTGCCAGCGTGGCGGTGCATTCCCATGAAGACCGCCACAGCCTGCATGTGACAACCGCCGACGAAGCGGTGGCCCTGACCGGCAACGGCGCCAGCGAAACCTACCTCGACAAGGCGCAGATACTGGCCGCGGCCAGGCACACCGGCGCCGAGGCCATCATTCCCGGTTATGGTTTTCTGTCCGAGAATGCGGATTTCGCGGAAAACTGCGAGGCCGAGGGCATCGCGTTTATCGGCCCCACGCCAACGCAGATGCGCGAGTTCGGCCTGAAACACCGCGCGCGGGAACTGGCAGAATCCGCCGGCGTGCCTCTGGCCCCCGGCAGCGGCCTGCTGGAAAGTCTCGAAGAAGCAGTGGCGACCGCCAACCGGCTCGGCTATCCGGTGATGCTCAAAAGTACCGCCGGCGGTGGCGGCATCGGCCTGACCCGCTGCAATAGCGAGTCTGAATTGCGGGATGCCTTTGGAACGGTCCGTCGCCAGGGCCAGAGCTTCTTTAACGACAGCGGGGTGTTCCTGGAGCGCTTCATCGCCCGCGCCCGCCATGTGGAAGTGCAGATATTCGGTGACGGCGAGGGCAATGTCGTTGCCCTGGGCGAACGGGACTGTTCCCTGCAGCGCCGCAACCAGAAGGTGGTGGAGGAAACTCCGGCCCCGAACCTGCCGGCCGCCACCCGCCAGAAGATGCTGAATGCTGCCGTCTCCCTCGGCCAGTCGGTGAATTACCGCTCGGCAGGCACCGTTGAATACATCTACGACGCCGACCGGGATGAATTCTACTTCCTGGAGGTGAATACCCGCTTACAGGTGGAGCACCCGGTGACCGAGTCCGTCACCGGTCTGGACCTGATCGAATGGATGCTGAAAATCGCAGCCGGCGAGAGCCCGGACCTGGCGAGCTTTGAGCCGGAACTGAAAGGTGCCTCCATGGAGGTTCGCATCTACGCCGAAGATCCGCTGAAGGATTTCCAGCCTTCACCGGGCGAACTGACCGATGTGCACTGGCCCGAGGAAGACGTCCGGATAGACACCTGGGTGGAAAACGGCAGCCAGGTCTCCGCCCACTATGACCCGATGATTGCCAAGCTGATCGTGCACGGCACAGACCGCGCCGATGCCCTGGTCAAACTGAAAACAGCCCTCGGCGAGACCCGGCTGATGGGCATTGCCACCAACCTTGATTACCTGCGCCAGGTGGTGGGCCAGCAGAGCTTTGCCGACGGCATCGTCTCCACCCGCGCGCTGGAGAGTTTCGAGTTCAGGCCCTCGGTGGCGGAAGTGGTCAAACCCGGCACCTACACCACGGTTCAGGATTACCCCGGCCGCATCGGCTACTGGAACATCGGTGTGCCTCCAAGTGGCCCCATGGACGACTACGCCTTCCGCATTGCCAACCGTATTGTGGGTAACCACCACGAGGCGGCAGGCCTGGAAGCCACCCTGATCGGCCCGAGCCTGAAGTTCCATAAAGATTCGGTGGTGGCCCTGACCGGTGCGCTGACCGAAGCGACCCTGGACGACAAGGCGGTGGAATTCTGGAAGCCCATCACCGTCAAAGCCGGCCAGGTACTGGCTGTGGGCAAGGCCATCAAAGGATGCCGCACCTATCTGGCGGTTCGCGGCGGGTTCGATGTGCCCGTGTATCTGGGCAGCCGTTCCACCTTTGCCCTCGGCCAGTTCGGCGGACACGGCGGCCGGCCCCTGCGCCCGGGTGACATGCTGGGCATCAGCCAGATCAGCCTGCCCGCCTGCACCACCACTGCACCAACCCATGACCCGGCCCCTGCGGACCCGGACCTGGTGCCGGACTATCCCGACCACTGGGAAATCGGCGTGCTCTATGGCCCCCATGGCGCCCCGGATTTCTTCACCGAGGCGTCCATCGAAAAGTTCTTCGAACAGGACTGGGAAGTGCACTACAACTCCAATCGCCTCGGCATCCGCCTGAACGGACCCAAACCGGAGTTCACCCGCGCCGACGGCGGCGAAGCGGGCCTGCATCCTTCCAACATCCACGACTGCGAATACGCCATCGGCTCCATCAACTTCACCGGCGACATGCCCGTGATCCTGACCAAGGACGGCCCCAGCCTGGGCGGCTTCGTGTGCCCGGTGACGATTGCGAAGGCCGAGCTGTGGAAAGTAGGCCAGGTCAAACCCGGCGATACCATCCGTTTCGTGGCCATCGATAACGACACCGCCGTGAAGCTCTCCAAACGCCAGGAACTGGCCATCAACAGCCTGATGGCGCCGCCGCTGCCGGCACTGGTCGCGCCGGGCCTGGCACCCTACAACGGCCTGTCCGCCACCATCCTGGCCCACCTGGAAGAAACCGACAGCCGCCCGGAAGTCACCTACCGCCAGGCCGGCGACCAGTACATCCTGCTGGAATACGGCCCCAACGTGATGGACCTGGGCGTACGCTTGCGAATCCATGCGCTGATGGAAGCCATTGCCGACGTGCAGCCGGCCGGCTTGCTGGAACTGTCCCCGGGCGTGCGCTCCCTGCAGCTGAGATACGACGCCCGTATCCTGCCGCAGGAATCGCTGATGACCTACCTGCTGGACCTGGAAGCCACCCTGCCGCCCACGGACGAACTGCAGGTCCGCAGCCGCGTCATCCACCTGCCCTTGGCCTTCGAAGACACCGCCACCCTGGAAGCGGTGGACAAATACCGCCAGTCCGTGCGCGACACCGCCCCCTGGCTGCCCAACAACGTCGACTTCATCCAACGCATTAACGGCTTGCCCAGCCGTGAAGACGTCCGCGATGTGCTGTTCTCGGCAAGATACCTGGTGCTCGGTCTTGGCGACGTCTACCTGGGCGCCCCCTGTGCCGTGCCCCTGGACCCGAGGCACCGACTGCTGACATCCAAGTACAACCCGGCCCGCACCTACACCGCCGAGGGCACCGTGGGCATCGGCGGCGTGTACATGTGCATCTACGGCATGGACTCCCCCGGCGGCTACCAGCTGGTCGGCCGTACCCTGCCGATCTGGAACAAATACCTGAAAAACCCCCAGTTCGCCGAAGGCGCCCCGTGGCTGCTGCGGTTCTTCGACCAGGTATGCTACTACCCGGTTTCCGAGGCCGAACTGAACGACATGCGAGACCAGTTCCGCGCCGGCCAGCTAACAGTGAAAATCGAGGAAGAAACCTTCGACCTCAAATCCCACCAGGCCTTCCTGGAGGCCAACGCCGACTCCATCGCCGAATTCCGCAAGCACCAGCAGGCGGCGTACGCAAAAGAGGTCGCCCTGTGGAAAGACAACGAAGCGGAAGAGCTCGACAAACTTGCCAAGGCGCCGCCGAAAGCGGACGTGTCTGACCTGGAGAAATTCGGGGAACTGGTGAGCGCAGAGATTGCCGGCAACATCTGGAAGTGCCTGGTGAAAGCGGGGGACACCGTGGCGGAGGGGGACCCATTGGTGATCGTGGAAGCCATGAAAATGGAGTTCGAGATAAACGCGACCCAATCCGGGCAGATCAGTGCCATGCATGTTGAGCCCGGTAAGGCAGTTACTCCCGGCGAGCCTCTGTTGAGCATCAAGATCTGACTTTGGAGTTTGATGCTTTACTGCACTGCCCGCGTGTTGGGTGCTGGGTCGATTAGAGAACCAGAGGGAAGCAGGGAAACATGGCAACAACCAGCAAAAGAAAAGAGTCCATGGCAGACAGGGTTTATGAAGCCCTGAAGGACGACATTTTTGAGTTTCGGCTGATCCCCGGTGACAAATTCAGCGAAGGAGATGTGGGAACGCGCCTGAATGCCAGCCGCACGCCGGTGCGTGAAGCGCTGTATCGTTTGCAGCGGGAAGGCTTTGTGGAAGTGCTGTTCCGCAGCGGCTGGCAGGTGAAGCCGTTTGATTTCCAGCAGGTGGAAGAACTCTACGACCTGCGCATTACCCTTGAACGGGCCGCGATGCACAAGATCTGCCAGTTGCCGGAAATGCCACAGATCGTGAAAACCCTCACCGCCATCTGGAACCCGGACCACCCCTCCGAACGGGCGGTGGGCAGCACCGTAAGGGCCCTGGACGAAAGCTTCCATTGCGACCTGGTGGCCGCCGCCGGCAACCGCGAGATGACGCGGATTCACCGGGAGATTACCGACCGCCTGCGGATTATCCGCCGGCTGGACTTTACCCGCGACGACCGGGTTGACGCCACTTACCGGGAACACGCCCAGATACTTGCGTCCGTTCGGGCCGGCCGCGCCGGGGAGGCGGCGGACCGGTTAACGAACCACATCCGCATCAGCCAGCGGGCGGTGCGGGAAATTACCATGGAGAAAATCCGCGAAACCGCCGAAGCCCACCAGTCATGGTCCAGGCTCTGATTACAAATCTGTAAGCTATATCGCACAAGCCACAGAGCAGATCTCCGATTACCTGAAACCGGGTCCCCAGTAGAATGGATAGCGTCAAGGATGAGAAGCTGGCATGGAATGCTGGCACAGGGAAGATCACCCCACGGATGGGGTTGCCCATGGAATCAGGGCTTACAGGGACGATGCACAGGGAAGAAGCGCCCAGGATGGAGCGCAGCCTGAAGGATCAGGCATGGGGTCAGCCACGGGCAGGTGCACAGATGATGTGTTTCTGCCCGTGCACTTCACTCCTTCTTTTCAGTTATCCTTTTGTTTTCCAACCAGCTCCGCCGCTTTTACGTCCTGACCAACAATCAGAAACGTGAATTCACACTCAGGAGCCAAATCACTATGAATTGCACCCCGACACGCACCCCCCTTATGGCCACACTGGTCCTGCTGTTCAGCCTGTTCGCCGGTTTCGCCCACGCGGAGCCAGTCACCATCAACATCAATACTGCTGACATCGAAACCCTGGCCAGCCTTGACGGCATCGGGCAGAGCAAGGCCGAAGCCATCGTGGCCTATCGCGACGCCAACGGCCCTTTCCAGTCCAGCGACGAGCTTGCCAATGTCAAAGGCATTGGTGAGCGCACGGTGGAAAAGAACGCTGAGCGAATGACCGTCGAGTAACCCTCCAGGGCAGTGGCCAGGCGCCACTGCCCGACTTTCCTGAACGATTCCCCTAAAGTCGCCTGGCAACACAGGTTCTGCGGCCCTATCATTGACTGTTACAGTCAATGATAACCTCGAGCGGCAGCACTATGGTTGATCCCATCAAGGTTTACCCGGCCAAACCTTCAAAAGTCTATTTCTACGGCACCTGCCTGGTGGACATGTTCTACCCGGATGCAGGCATGGCCGGCATTCAGTTACTGGAACGGGAGGGCATCGAGGTGATCTACCCCGAGGACCAGACCTGTTGCGGCCAGCCTGCCTACACCTCCGGTTACCACGACGAAGCCCGCGCGGTTGCCAAGGCCCAGCTGGGGCTGTTCCCGGAAGACTGGCCAATTGTGGTGCCCTCCGGTTCCTGTGGCGGCATGATGCGCAAGCACTACCCTGCGCTGTTCAAGGACACCGCCGAGGAGGTGAAAGCGGCGGAAATTGCTGGCCGGATCTGGGAACTGACGGATTTTCTGCTGCAGGTTTGCCATATCAAGCTGGACGACCTGGGTGAGCCAACGACCGTCGCCATGCACACTTCCTGCACCGCCCGCCGCGAAATGGGCGTGGCGGAAGTCGGGCCGAAACTGCTGGGTCAGCTGAAAAATGTGAACCTGGTGGAACAGGAGCGGGCTGCGGAGTGCTGCGGCTTTGGTGGCACGTTTGCCGTGCGTCACCCGGAGATTTCCGGTGCCATGGTCAGTGAAAAAGTGGACACCCTGGTGAATGCGGGCGCGAAGGAATTCGTTACTACCGACTGCGGCTGCCTGATGAATATCGACGGCTACGCTGAGAAAAACCAGAAGCCGGTGACCGGCCAGCATATTCTGAGCTTTCTCTGGGAACGCACCAACGGCGATGGGGGCAAGCGCTCATGACTGAAACCGCACAACAATCACCTCATCACATTGATGTGAAAGAATTTCACCCGCGCGCGCGGGCGGCCATCCACAACCCGCAGATTCGGCAGAACTTCCGCAAGGCGATGGACGGGCTGATGAGCAAGCGCAAGTCCGCATTCGAGGGCTGGGACCTGGAGACCCTGCGGGATCTGGGCGCCAATATCCGCCTGCGGGCACTGGCCCACCTGCCGGACCTGCTGGAGCAGCTGGAACAGAAACTGACCGAAAACGGCATTACCGTGCACTGGGCCAGCGATGGCGACGAAGCCTGCAAGATCGTGCGGGACATTTGTCTGGCCCGCAACGCCAAGACCGTTATCAAGGGCAAGTCCATGGTGTCCGAGGAAATGGAGCTGAACCATTACCTCGAGGAACAGGGCATCGAAGCCCTGGAATCAGACTTGGGCGAATATATTGTGCAGCTGGCCGAGGAAACGCCGTCCCATATCATCATGCCGGCAATTCACAAGAACACCGAAGAAATTTCTCAGCTGTTGCATGACAAGACCGGCACCGATCTTTCCCATGATGTGGAGTACCTGACTGCCAGCGCGCGTTTGCAGCTGCGGGAAAAGTTCATGAATGCGGATGTGGGCGTCTCCGGCGTTAACTTCGCCGTCGCCGAGACCGGTACCCTGTGCCTGGTGGAGAACGAAGGCAACGGGCGCATGACGACCACGGTGCCCCCCTGCCATATCGCGGTGACCGGCATCGAGAAGGTGGTGCCCAAGCTGGAAGACGTCACTGCCCTGTTGGCGCTGCTGACCCGCTCCGCCACGGGTCAGCACATCACCACCTATTTCAATATGATTTCGGGCCCCCGCAAGGCCAATGAGCTCGACGGGCCGGAAGAGGTCCATGTGGTGCTGGTGGATAACGGCCGCTCTACCATCTACCAGGACGACGAACTGCTGGACACCCTGCGCTGTATCCGCTGTGGCGCCTGCATGAACCATTGTCCGGTCTATACCCGCGTCGGTGGCCACGCCTACGGCACCACCTACCCGGGCCCCATCGGCAAGATACTGATGCCCCACATGGTGGGCCTGGACGAAGGGCGGCATCTGCCCACGGCGTCGAGCCTCTGTGGGGCCTGCGGTGAAGTCTGCCCGGTGAAGATCCCGATACCGGATCTGCTGGTGCGGTTGCGCCAGGAGTCCGTGGACGGTGACAAGCTGCACCCGGCCAAGGTGCGCGGCCATGGTGCCAAGCGCAGCAATATGGAAGCCATGATCTGGAAGGGCTGGAGCTGGATGCATGCGCGCCCCGGCATCTACCGGATGGGCACCCGCCTGGGCGCCCGCTTCCGCAAACTGCAGCCCGGCAAACTCGGTGGCTGGACGCAATACCGCACGGCACCAAAACTGGCCGCCAAAACCCTCCATGAACGGATCAAGGAGCGCAGCCAGTGAGTTCCCGTGACGCCATCCTGCAACGCCTGCGCCACCGCACCGGCGGCGAACTGACTGCCCCGGAATGCGACTTCTCGGTTCTCAACCGGCCCGAGTGGAGCACCGCGGAAAAACTCGACATGTTCGAGCAGACCATCGAGTCCGTCCATGGCGAAGTCCATCGCACAACGGAATCCGGCTGGATCGACCGGCTGGCTGAAATCCTCCAGACCCGTGGTGCCCAGACGCTGCTAATTACCAAAGAACACGAAATCGGCAAGGCGCTGCGAAGCGCCACAGAAGGCCGGGAAGACCTGCCCCATCTGCTGATTTATGACGAGCCGGTGGAAAGCTGGCAGGAAACCCTGTTCAGCGACGTGGATGCCGGTATTACCTCCACCCGTGGTGGCATTGCCGAAACCGGGTCCCTGATCCTGTGGCCATCGGTAGACGAGCCACGACTGATGAGCCTGGTGCCGCCAATCCATATTGCGGTGCTCAAGGCCAGTGAGCTCTACACCACGTTCCACCACGCCATGCAATCCCAGAACTGGGCCGCTGGCATGCCAACCAATGCGCTGTTAATCTCAGGGCCGTCGAAAACCGCAGATATCGAGCAGACCCTTGCCTACGGTGTCCACGGTCCCAAGGAACTTATCGTACTGGTTATTGAATGATTCAAGGCGCTTTACTGATCGCCCTGGCAGCCCTGCTCTGGGCGACTACGGGTATTGTCGCGAAATTCCTGTTTAACGGCACCGAGCTGCAGGCGGTGACGCTCGGCTTTCTGCGCCTGGCGGTCGCGCTGCCGTTTTTCTTTGCGCTGATGCGCAGGGAGCAGCGGGCCCTGGCTGGCAGGGCTACCCCGTTACCGAAATTTACCTGTAAGTCTCTGGCTCCGCTGATCGCCCTGGGGTTGTTCCAGGCTGTCTACCAGGGCAGTTACCTGCTGGCCGTGGATATGACCGGCGCGGGTATTGCCACACTGATTGCGTTGTGCCTGGCGCCGGTGCTGGTGGCTATTCTGGCAGCGCCCTTGCTGGGAGAAAAACCCGGACTGGTCACCATCCTCGCCCTGGCCGCGGCCATTGCCGGCACCGCCATGCTGGTGATAAGCGATATGGACAGCGCCGGCAGATTGCGACTGGGCGGTATCCTGGTAGCCGTTCTGGCGGCCTTTGTGTACGCCGGCTTTACCCTGACCAGTCGCCATACCTCCACGGGAACACCCGTGTTCACCACCGCCTTTATCTGCTTTTTTACGGCCGCGCTGATCCTGTTGCCCGTGGTGGCGGTCAGTGGTGGCTTCGAAGGTCTGGAAACCCTGGGAGTCGGGCAGTGGCTGATGGTGGCTTATATCGGCGTTGTGCCGACCTGCCTGGGGTATCTGAGTTTTTTCAGTGGCATGAAAACGACGCCGGCAACGTTATCCAGCATTATCGTGACCCTGGAGCCGCTATTCGTGGCGCTGCTTGCGTGGGTTTTCCTGGGCGAGGTGCTGGGCGTGATCGGCATGACCGGCGCGCTGATTCTGACAGCGGCGGTCATTGTGGCATCAGGCAGCAGTGCCGGGAAGAGGCCCGGCACTGCCTGACACGGCAAGAGGCTCTTGCTTAACTGTCCTGGCCTTCCTCTTGCAACCGGCGCTGTTTTTCAAGCATGTTCGGTTGCAGGATCTCGATCCAGTAGCCGTCGGGGTCCTTGATGAATGCCAACCCTTTCATCTTGCCATCGTCCGGTTTCTTGACGAACTCCACGCCCAGTTTATCCAGCCGGTCACAGGCGTAATAGACATCCGGAACTGCCACACCGATATGGCCGAAGCCCTGGGGTTCGTCGTTGCCATTGTGGTAGCTGAAATCCGGATCGTTCTCGGTGCCCCAGTTGTGGGTCAGCTCGAGCATAGCCTCGCGACCGAAGATAAACGTGGTGCGGTGGGCATCATCGTGGGGCACCCTGTTGGCCTGGCGATCATCAAGGTAGGCCATAAAGTAGAGGGTGAACTTCATTTCCGGGAAGTCGAGTTTCCTGACCAGCCGCATGCCCATTATCCGGGTGTAGAAGTCCATGGAGCGCTCGGGGTCCTTGATGCGCAGCATCGTCTGGTTGAAGACATAGCCCTCGGTGTCGGGGACGGGTGCTTCGTGCAGGCCAGGGGCTTGTTCGAAGTGCTTGGGCATGGAGTGCTCCCTTTCTTATGCGTTCAGGATTCAAACATTATACGTGTGTGCGTTACCAGAAGATTTCAAGGGCACAGCCCGCCGGCCGGGCTTCGATTCAAGCCAACTGGTGCTCCTCGCCCTGGTAATAGGCCTCCACTCTGGGGTTCATCACCTTTCTCCATAGCGGCGGAATCATGGCAATGAGGATCATCGCGGTATAGCCCGCCGGAAGCTGGGGGGCAACGTCATGGTGGCGAAGTACCTGGTAGCGGCGTTTGGCCCGGGCGTGGTGGTCACTGTGGCGCTGAAGGTGGAACAGGAAGGCATTGGTGAGAAAGTGATTGGAGTTCCAGCTGTGTTCCGGACCGGTACGTTCATAGCGGCCGCTTTCAAGTTTGCGGCGGTGGAGGCCATAGTGTTCCAGGTAGTTGACGATCTCCAGCATGTTAATGGCGATGACGCTCTGCCCCAGAAAGAAGACCACTCCAAGCCAGCCGAAGGCGATTGTGAAGGCGGCGAGCGTCAATGCGGAAAGGCTGTACCACCAGATGAGTTCGTTGCGCCAGTTGCAGGCGCGGTGGCTTTTTTTCCGCAGACGGCTGGCTTCGAGCTTCCAGGCATTCAGGAAATTGCGCACATAGGCCCGGGGCAGGAAGTTGTAAAGCGACTGGTTATAGCGCGAGGACGAGGCGTCTTCCGGGGTCGAGACATGCACGTGGTGGCCGCGCAGGTGCTCAACCTTGAAGCCGGCGTAGCAGACCAGTGACAGCATCAGGCCGCCGGCCCATGTCTCGAGCCTGTCATCCTTGTGGATGAGCTCGTGGGCAACGTTAATGCCCAGGCCGCCCACGATGCCCATGGAGAAAATCCAGCCAATGCTGCCGGCCACACTGAAGATACCGGATGCCAGCACAAACATGCTCCATACCAGCAACCCGACAAAGGCGGCGACCCAGCCCAGGGTGATGAATCTGTAGAAGACTTCGGCGTTCATGCGGGGTGTGTCGACGTCCTCGTCCGGGTTGAGGGCATCCTTACCCAGCAGCAGATCAAGTATGGGAATAAAGCCATACACCACGAAAGGAACACCCCAGGCGAACAGATTGACCCACCCCGTGGCCTGCCCGGCCGCCAGTGACAGAGGCGGCAGGGCCAGAGGTATCAGAGCGATAAGGAAGCTGTATTTCTTGAGCGTCAGTAGCGTCTTTCTGCGCGCGTATTCGGTGCTCGGGGCTAATGGTCTGGTACTCACGGGATTTCCCTTAATGGCGGTGGCGTTGGATCTTGTCGATCGCTTATTGTTAATGAATTATTGTCCTACAATACGACAATCGTCAAGCGGTCATTGCCGCCTTATGCCAGTGACTATCCCGGTCAGGACCCGTAAAATGCCCGTCTCAATACAGTGGGCCGTTCATGACCAACATCCCCGATCAAGATTATCAACAGCGCGCGTCCTGGCGCCGGCTGACGGTTTTCAGCCTGCTCTTCATCGCCATGACGGCCGCCGGGCTCTATGCGGTTTACGACCAGTTCGCGGGGCGCAGCGTTACCTTTGACCCGCGCCTGGTTTCACCGCAGGCCCTTGCTTCAATCGTCGCCCTGCTGATGGTTTACTTCGGGGCGGACGGGTTGCGGCTGCACTATACGCTGCGGGCGCTGGGGCACCGTTTGCCCTTTCCGGTGATTTTCCGGCTGGTGTTCATCAATCTGTTTTTTTCCAACGTCACACCCATGGCCACCGGCGGCGGCTTTGCACAAATCTGGTACCTGCAGCACCACGGGGTGCCGGTGGGGCGCGCTACCGCAGCAACGACCATCCGCACGGTCATTGCGGTGATCTTTATCTTTTCCCTCACGCCGGTTTTCCTGCTTACTCTCGACACCCTCGATAACCAGCCCCTGGTTGGCGAACTGGGGCCGATACTGGCCTTGCTGATCCTTGTCTATCTCGGTTTTTTCATGGTGGTCCTGTTCCGTACGCGGTGGCTGATTGGCCCATTGGGCCGATTGCTGAGCCTGTTGCACCGGTTCCACCTGCTCGGCGAGCGACGGCATGACCGCTGGCAGTTCAAGGCCAAGCGGGAAATGCTGCGCTTCTCCTCCAGCTTTGGCCACTACATCAACGGGCCGAAACAGTATGTGGCGCTGTCGGTCGTGTTTACCTTTGTATTTCTCCTCAGTCTGTTCAGCTTTCCGGCGCTGCTGATATCGTCCCTGGATTACGACGTAGACTACGTTGTGAGTACGGGCCTGCTGGTGGTGACCACCTTTGTGATGTACTTTTCACCAACACCCGGCGCTTCCGGCATATCCGAGGGGGTATTCGGCAGCTTCTTCCGGGACATACTCACGGCCAATCACCTGTTACTGGTGACCGTAAGCTGGCGATTCATCACCATCTACATCGGCATGCTTGCCGGCCTGGTGATTCTGCAGAGGGAACTGATGAGGAACAGAAAGGAATTCCCATGAAAAGCCGCCACCCGCTGAGAGCGCTGTTTTACACCAGCCTGTCGATTGTCCTGCTGCTGGTGGGGTACAAGGCCTACCTCAACCTGTTCGCGCCCGAGTTCAAGGCCCTGCACACAGAACAGGTGGCCCTCATCAGTGACAGTCTGTCCGATTCCGAGGGCTTCAGTTTTGCGGTGGTGGGCAACATCAACAACTCCGTGGGCGTTTTCGAAGACCAGATGATTCCGGTACTTAACCAGGCCGACCTGGACTTTGTGGTTTCCGCCGGCAATGCCGTCAGCGGGGGCGGGGAAGACAAATACCGGGCCATCCACGGAACCCTCTCCCACCTGGATATCCCCTACCTGCTGACATTCGGCGAAAATGAATACGAGAACTTCGGCAGCTACCGCTTTTACGACCACTTCGGCCCGCATTTTTTCAGCGTAAAAGCCGGCGGCGCCCGCCTGATCTTCCTCGACAGCACCGGCAAGACACCCTGGCAATGGCAGATCCGCTGGCTGAATGATCTGCTGAATCAGGAGCCCAACCGATTGCGCTTTCTGTTCATCGGGCACCCGCTACTGGAACCCGAGCAGGAAGCTCCCTTCGAGCAGGACGAGGATTTCCTCGAGCCCCCGGAATTCCGGCAGGCACTGCTTGAGGCTATTGCCCGGCACGATATCGATATGGTGTTCTCCGCCAATCTGTCCCTGTATTCGGATCAGGTCCGGGGCAACACCCGCTTCATTACCACGGGCGGAGCCGGTGGACTGGTGCTCAACGATGACACCAGCTTCTATCACTACGTGCGGGTGGATGTCAGCGAAGACGGTGAAGTCAGCCATTCCCTGCAGCGACTGGAGGGCCGGCAGAATCCGGTGCTGAGCACACTGGAGTCCCTCTGGTTCTTCGTTTACTCCCTGTTCTACGTGGGCTATGTGAACTTTATCCTGCTGGTGGCGGTGTTTGTGCTGATCAGCACCAAGCTCTACAGCGCCATTTTCGTGGAGAAGGACTACTACCCGGACTATGACCTGGACCCGCAGCCCTGGCTGTCCCGGCCATTACGGGTTGCCATGTTCACCAATAACTACCTGCCTTTCATTGGCGGCGTCCCCATTTCCATCGAACGGTTGCGCAAAGGCCTGGAAACCCTCGGCGACACCATCCTGATTGTCTGCCCGCGGTATCGTGACCAGCCACAACAGGAAACCAACGTGCTGCGGGTTCCGTCACTGCTGTCCATGGGCGAGGATCGCGAATTCCGGCTGGCCAATATTTTCCTGTCCAGGATCCGCAAGCGAGTGAAGGCTTTCAAGCCGGATATCATCCACCTGCACCACCCGATCTGGCTGGGCGGATCCCTGGGGCTGTTCATCGCCCGGCGCCTCAAGGTGCCGGCGGTCTACACCTACCACACCCGCCTGGAGCACTACGCGCATTTTGTACCCCTGCCGGGCAGCCTGTTTCGGAACCTGATCTCCCACGAGCTGATCAAGCACTTTGCCAACAAGTGCAATGGCGTTATCGTGCCCACCTACTCCACCGAGGAATACCTGCGGATGATCGGCGTCAAAAGCCCCGTATTCGTTCAGCCGACCGGCATCGAGTACCAGCGTTTCCAAGAGGTTGCCGATGAAGATGTCCGCAAACTGCGGGATTCCCTGAACATCGTCGATGAAATCGTATTCGTCAGTGTCTCGCGGCTGTCCAATGAAAAGAACATCGATTTCATGATCGATGCCATCGACGCACTACGCCGGCGTAGCGACCGCCCATTCAGATTCCTGATGATTGGTGAAGGCCACCAGCATGAGCGGCTGCAGCAGCGCATTGATGAACTGGAACTGCAGGACTGCTTTACATTGGTCGGCTCCATTCCGCCCGATGAGATGGCCACCTGGTATCATTTGGGTGACGCTTTCCTGTTTGCCTCCAAATCGGAAACCCAGGGCATGGTAATCCTGGAAGCCATGGCTGCAGGCCTGCCGGTGGTTGCCGTACGCTCCAGCGGCATTGACGATGTGGTGCGCCACGGCTTCAACGGCTTCAAGACACCGGAGAAACAGGATCAGTGGTGTGAGCGGGTGCGACAGCTGCTGGAAGATGACGCACTGCGCCAGGAGATGGCCGACCACGCCCTGGAATTCGCCGCGGATTATTCCGTGGAGCAGTTTGCCCGGGATATACGGGAAATCTACGCCCTGACCCTGGCGCAATCGTCCTCCCGGTAGCCGCAGCAGGGGACTGCCTTCAATGCCCCGCTATCAAGGCACCTGTTCCAACGCCAGCGCTGATCGGTTTAGACTGTGAAAACGTACCTGTAAGGTACTTTTTCAACCCGGAGACAGACTGTGACAGGCATTCCCGTTGGTATCAGCACCTGCCTGCTGGGCAAGGAAGTCCGCCATGACGGCGGCCATAAACATTCCCGCTTCTGTACCCAGGTACTTTCCCGCCACTTCGATTTCCGCTCCATCTGCCCCGAGCTGGAAGCAGGTCTGGGCGTGCCGCGGCCAGCCATACACCTGCGCGAAAATACCGATGGCCTCAGACTGATCGAGACCAGAGGCACGGCAGACCACACTGACGCCATGCAGGGGTTTATCGATGAAGTGATGCCGACCCTCGCGGACCTGAGAGGCTATATCCTGATGGCCAAGTCCCCCAGCTGTGGCATGGAGCGTATCAAGGTACACAACGACAACGGCAACGTGATCCGCCGCGACGGCAGAGGGCTGTTTGCCGAAGCCCTGATGCGGCACTACCCGCTGATGCCGGTGGAAGAGGAGGGCCGCCTGAATGACGACAGGCTGCGGGAGAACTTTATTGAACGGGTATTCGCCTACGACGACTGGCTGCAGAACGTGGCGGGCGAAAACCTGACGGCCCGCGCCCTGATCGGGTTTCACACCCGCCACAAGTTCCAGTTGCTGGCCCACTCCGAGAAGATCTACCGCCAGCTGGGGCCCATGCTCGGAAACCTGAAATCCGAACCCCTGACAGACATTGCGGAGCGTTATATTGCTTCCTTCATGGAAGCGATGACCCAGAGGGTGAGCCGCGGATCCCACGTAAACGCCATGCAGCACCTGATGGGTTATCTGAGGGACTCCATGGTAGATGAGGACCGGAAAGTGCTGGTGGAGCAGATCGAGGCCTACCACCGGGGTGAAGTCCCCCTGGTGGTGCCGATGACGCTGTTGCGGATGGCCCAGCGGCGGGAGCCGGTGGACTATCTCCACAGCCAGCAGTACCTGACCCCCTACCCGGACGAGCTGGGGCTCAGGAACCGGGTCTGACGCCCGTCAGAACCCGTAAAGCAGAACAGGAACAAGGACAGCGTGACAATGGCAAGGTTTGCCTTGAACTGCATGAATCCTCCCTGGTTTTAACGGTCAGGATTTGGCACGACGCTCGCCCATGTCACTCTTGCGGGCCTGCTGTTCACGCTCTGCCTTTTTGCGGGCTTTTCGCTCTGCAATGATACGTGCCGCCTCACCGCCCACATGGGCTTCGCCGCGTTCCTCCGCCAGGCGCATCTGGCGCTCACGCTCGGCGAAGCGGGCTTTCTGCGCTTCGGTCAGCGAGTCGATACAGCGATGACAGCTGACGCCCTGCTCGTATTCCGGGCGCTGCTTGTCTTGCTCGGTGATCGGCCGGCGGCAGGCGTGGCACTGGTCGAAGTCGCCCCGCTCCAGCTTGTGATTCACGGTTACCCGATCATCAAACACGAAGCACTCCCCCTGCCACAGGCTCTGGGATTGCGGCACCTCCTCGAGGTATCTGAGGATGCCACCCTTCAGGTGATACACCTCATCAAAGCCCTGTTCCTTCAAAAAAGCCGTGGATTTCTCGCAACGAATACCGCCGGTACAGAACATGGCCACCTTCTTGTGCCTTGATGGATCCAGGTTCTCCTTCACGTACCCGGGAAACTCGCGGAACGTATCCGTGGCCGGATTCCTGGCGTTCTGAAAGGTGCCGATCTCCACTTCGTACTGGTTACGGGTATCCACAACCAGAACGTCCGGGTCAGAGATGAGATCATTCCACTCTTTGGGGTCGACATAGGTGCCCACGATGCGTTTCGGGTCTATACCCTCCACGCCCATGGTGACGATCTCTTTCTTCAGTTTGACCTTGGTGCGCTTGAAGGGCTGGATATCGACAAAGGATTCCTTGTAATCGATGCCCTGGAACCGGTCATCGGCATCCAGCCAGTTGCGGACAGCATCAACACCCTTGCGGCTGCCGGCGATGGTGCCATTGATGCCCTCGCGGGCCAGCAACAGGGTGCCGTGCACGTCTTTCTCAAGCATCAGGTCCAGCAGCGGCTGGCGAAGGGTTTTGTAATCGTTCAGGACTGCGAACTTGTATAGCGCGCAGACAACAACATCCTGGCTCATGAGTCTGGTTTCTCCTGCGGGCCGGACCGTAAATCCGGAGCATGGTTAATGGTCGCCAAAGGCGCGAGGCGGCCATTCTAACGGATCCGAACCCAGGAGAATATTACGGGGTATTACTGCTGCGCATCCGCCAGCTCGCGATCAACCACTGCTGACAGCTGGCCCCATCCCGGGCGGGTCAGGCGGATGTTATCGACCAGTACCGTCGGTGTGCTGGTCACGCGCAGCTGCATTGCGACCCGCCGGCTCTGCTCGATTTCTTCGAGGTGCAGGTCTGTGGTCATGCAACGGCGGAAACGGCGCTCCTCCAGTCCCAGATCGTTGGCATAGCGGCTGAATGTATCGACCGGGCTGCCGGAGCCACTCCATTCAGTCTGCATGTCAAACAGCATGTCGTGCATTTCCCAGTAGGCGCCCTGATCACCGGCGCAGCGCGCGGCCTGGGCGGCAGGCATGGCGTTGTCGTGTTGCTGGAGTGGCAGGTCGAAATACACAAAGCGGACTTGGCCGGACTCGACGTACTGCTGTTTTAGCTGTTGGCTGGCCTCAGCAAAGCGGGCACAGGCCGGGCACTGGAAGTCCGCGAACTCCCTAACCACCACAGGCGCATCGTCTGCACCCATGGATACGCCGTAACGGTCCAGTTCGGCAGGAAACGGGCCGGCATTGGGGGTAGCGACCGGCAGCTCATCAGACGTCGGGTCCGGACTCGCGGTGAGGAAAAATACGCCGATGGCAACAAACACCAGCACGATAACACCGATACCGATGACCAGCGGCTTGCGATTCTTCTGCCTGGGGGGCGGCGGGGCACCGGTTGCCTTTCTTCTTTTTGCTTCGCCCATATGGGAGCTCCTTGTTGTTTAGTCGTCTATGATCATTTTCAGCCAATAACAGGCACGCTAAGATCCTCTCTATCGTACAGAAGTTCCAACAGCAATTAAGGAATTCCCATGGCCTTACCCGAATCACTGAAGAACTCCCTGAACCTCCCCCTGGTGGCAGCCCCCATGTTTCTGATCTCCGGCCCGGAAATGGCCCTTGCCTGCTGCAAGCAGGGCATTGTTGGCAGCTTCCCGGCTCTGAACCAGCGCACCAGCGAGGATTTTGAGAAATGGGTGATTCAGATGAACGAGGGCCTTAACGACTTCCGCCAGACCCATCCGGACCGGAAAACCGCCCCCTACGCCGTTAACCTGATTGTTCACCGTACCAACCCCCGCTGGGAGGCTGATCTGGAGCTGTGTGTAAAGCACCAGGTGCCTATTGTGATCACGTCTCTTGGCGCCGCAACCCGCGTGACCGAAGCCGTGCACAGTTACGGTGGCATGGTGTTCCACGACGTCACCAACCAGAAGCATGCCCGCAAGGCGGCAGAAGCCGGCGTGGATGGCATTATCGCCGTGTCTGCAGGCGCAGGCGGCCATGCCGGCACCCTCAACCCGTTTGTGCTGGTGCACGAAATTCGCGAGGTGTTCGATGGCATTATCCTGCTGGCCGGAGGGCTTTCCAGGGGCGAGGACATACTGGCAGCCCAGGCCATGGGCGCGGACCTGGTCTACATGGGTACCCGTTTTATCAACACCACCGAATCACAGGCGGAAGCGGCCTACCAGAACATGATCATTGAGGCCGTGTCCGGTGACATCATCCACACCCCGGCGGTCTCCGGCATTCCCGCCAACTTCATGCGCCAGAGCCTGGAGGCGGCCGGCTACCCCATGGACAAGCTGAACCAGGCCGGAGAGCTCAACTATGGAGAGAAACTCAAACCCGTAGATGACGAGGCGAAAGCCTGGAAGACCGTATGGTCTGCGGGCCAGGGAGTCAGCCAGATCAAGGATGTTGTGTCAGTCAGCGAGCTGGTGGAGCGCATTGGCAAGGAATATCGGGAGACCCGTTCAGAGCTTTGTGGCTAGGATTTCAGTAATAGAGGGTGCCCTGATGGGCACCCTGGCACGGTTATTGGCGATCAGTCGTCATCATCCTCTTCGAGTTCGACCTCTTCGGCTCTGTAGCGATATACCCCGACGTTGGTCGATCTATACTCCACCTCTATGATCGGAAAAGCTCCGGTCAGAGGGTTAACCAGGCTCTCCACTTTAGAGCGGTCATTGTCTGCGAATGCGTTTGCATCTGCAGCCATCCTGACACCCAGCACAGTGATTGACTGGTCATCTATACCGCGTAACTTTCCTTCCAGTTCGAACTCGCCCAAGCCGTCGCCTTCCGGCTCTTCGCGCTCAATCTTGAGGGCCTCCAGGAAGATGTCTCCCCTGCCGTCTTCTCTTTCGATCCCCGCAACTTCGACTTCATCCCCCCAGAACAAATCCTCGAAATCGATTCTCGCGTCGTCATCGCCTGTGATAATGGTCAAAGGCGTCGCTTTTACGCGCACGCCACCAACCTCAAAGGTCCTGGCAGAGCGGTCAACTGAAGAGGTTATATTGCCTTCAACTTCAGCATCAGCCTCCCTGAGTTCAATTTCCTCAGCCACAACCGTGCCGTCGGCGGCAAATTCACCCTCAACCTCTACCAGGATTCCCTGCTGCAAATCGCTGACCGTAAGACCACCATCAAGCTCGGTGTCGCCAGTTACCTGAACCGTAAGGTCGCTTATCAGGAACGTGCCTGTCTGGGCACCAGAACCACTTGAGCGAAAAGATTCCTGAATAGTGCTGGTTAGTTCGATATCTTCCGCCGCATTCCGACCGTAACGGCGAAAATCGTCGCGTTCGATTTCCCTCGCTTGCAGCGTGTCACCAGTGTAGCTCCCCTCGACTTCAAAGAAACGGCCCGGCACCAGATCGCTCACGCCAAGCCCTTCGCCAAATTCAACGTTATTGGCGTCATAGGTCACTTCAATGCCACCGATGATGAAACTGCCTTGTTGAACAGAATCCTCTTCAATCGCACCCTCCAGTTCCACGTCTGATCCAGTGGCTGGGATAACACCTACATAACTCGCGCGGAAGGAACCATCTTCCTGTCTCCAGCCACTCACCCTGATGCTAAGCCCCGTACCTTTCTGGGCCAACAGGTCCGTGTAGGTTGTACCGCTGACAACCGTCTGTTTATTAACAACGACGGTCTGGCCAAGAACAACCAACCGTATAAATTCACCAGCTCCCGAGGCGTCTGGTGTAATTGTTTCAATCACACCTCTAAGCGTATCGTCATACTCAACAAGATTGGCCGTGCCCTGGCCATCATCCTGCCATTCCCCGTTTACCCGCAGGATCATGCCCTCGTCCAGCTCCGACTCCATGGAAATACCGTCGTCGCTTTGCACTCCGCCGTTGAGGTTTTCGGTGTTAAACCGAACCCCATTAACGACCACGCTACCAAATCCGGAAACCGGGCCTACGCTCGACCCGGTGCCGCGGATACCGCCCTCGGCGACATCAAGATCACCACTGCCACCACCGCCACCACAGGCGGTGAGAATTCCCAACGCCAGAGCGCTCATTGAAAACCAGGCAATTGCGGGGACGGACTTCGGTTTCATTCGTGTTTCTCCCTGGCCGGTAACGTGGCCAACAATATTCATCAACAATCGTTAAGACGTCTGCGGGGGCTGTTGCCGTAGCTCGTATCATCTTCTGCAATCGAGACGCTATCACCCTGGTATGGCAGTCCCGGGACATAAGCGCTGCGGCGCAGTAACAGGCAGCCGCTATCATTCTGCTCCACGATTCCCTTGCGCAGCAGTTCGTTGAAAATGACCGTCGGTGCAAGTTCACGATTCACATGGCCGACAAGACTGGTAAACCCCGCCTCTCCCGGACTGGAGATGGGCAGAAGCGTAGGTTCGTTGTCGGCGTCAAGGAACTTCTGACAGCTGATCCAGTGCCGGACAACTTCCCGGGCACTGGCAGACAGAAGCGTGTTCACCAGTTCGGTGAGCTGCCAGCTTTGGCGAATTCGCGCGCAGGATCCGGGCCTTGTCATTTCTGGTCTCCATGGATCTCCGGCTGAACCGGATCTTCAAAGTAGAAAATGCCGACACCGGTCCGGACCGCCTCTCCCCTGGCGCCGCCCTCTCCCTGGCTGGCAATATCGCGGTCATGGGGGCCGAGCCACCGGTCGAGCTGCTCCAGCATTGACTGTGACTGCTCTGCTGCATACTGGCGCCAGCGCACGATGACGTCCGGCGGTATGTTGTTGTATACCAGCGTTCTCTGAAACAGGGGCTGACTGTTTTCTCCGCTCCCCACCAGGTTGTGATCAATGGTCGCTATCAGGTCTGATACGTCCTTACCGAAGATCTGTAGCATTTCTTCGCTGTCACCCGCCGGCACATAGGCCCTTTGGCGTAACGTCAGCTTTCCTGATCCGTCCGTTGCCACAACACCCACGCGGACCAGTTCTTCCAGAACCGCCCGCGGCGTCATATCGCCGCTGTAGCGTTTTACCAGTTCGCTGAAGCTGAGCGGGCCGTCGAACGGCAGCTCTGCGGGCTCACCATCACTGGTCTGGAAGGCGGAATCATGAACCCAGCCGGAAACCACGCGCGAGGCACGGTTTTCATGCCTCGCATCCAGGCCTCCTGCATGCTCACCTGCCAGGATCTCGCGCTGCCTCTTGACCTCCTTTCGCGTCAAACCCGTCATAACAGCTGCGCTGGAATCCGTGGGCTTTTTGCGATTGTTAGAAAAGTCTTCCAGAGCGGCATCCACATAGGCGCGCCTGACCAGCTCTGCGAACTCGGCAAACGGAATACCATTGCGGAGCAGCAGGCGTGCCATGGGGCGCAGAATGCGATACAGCGCCCGATGCAGGGGATTGGTTTCAGACTTTTTCATATTTGGGATTGTATTCCCATAGCGATATCAAAACCAATCAGTCGTCTTCCTCAATCTCACTGATGACATAGTCACCGCCGGTACTGCGGAAGTATTCAACCTCTACCTGATTGCCCACCCGGATGTCAGAGATATCCTCATCATCAAGGAACAACGTGAGTCCAAGCACGGTAACCGAGTTGTCAGTTACAGCTGTTATCCGTCCTTCAAGCTCGAAGTCTCCGCCATCTTCGTCGTCCTCACGTTCGATTTTGAGGGCTTCCAGATAGTCGGTGCCGGACGAGCGCTGACGGCCTTCCACTTCGATAAAGTCACCGACCCGCAGGCTTTCAATATCGCGAGTTCTCATGGTGATGCTGTCATCATCGTTATCGTCATCTTCGATGAGGGTGTTGCTGCTCAGCACTACACGTACACCACTGACAACCAGTTCGTTGTCGTTCTTCGATTCGATAACGCCTTCCACTTCCGCATCACCATCACGGGGTTCAATCTCTTCAGCCACGAGCACACCATTTCGGAAGCTGCCCTCGACCTTAACCAGCAGGCCATCACCCAGGTCACTCTCCTGCAGCCCGTCATCAAACTCGGTGCCGCCGTTCACCTGGACAGTAATTCCGTTGACGCTGAACTGCCGGCTGGCGTCGTCGTAGTCACCGCTGATGGCTCCTGCAATCTCGACATCATCGTCGTCATCGAACAGATCGTCTTCATCGTCGACCTCTTCTGCGATCAGAATACCGCCACTATCAATAAAACCCTCCACCTCAACGGCGAGGCCGTCGGCAAGATCATCAGGGTCCAGATCGTCATCCAATTCGGCGCTCTGATAGTTCACCTCGATACCGTTGATCTGAAAGGTCTGCGCGACTGGATCCAGGTTACGGATCACACCTTCGATTTCGACTTCATTGATGTCGTCAAAATCATCACTGACCGGTTTTACGCCTACGAAACTGGCACGGAAGATACCGTCGTCAAGTCGCCAGGCACTGATACGGACCCGATAGGTATCAGCGGCAACCCCATCCAGTTCCGCCGGTGTCGCGCCTTTGAAAACTGTTTGCCCATCCACCAGAATTTCCTGCCCGGCGACAATCAGCGTGCCCTCCCCGTCAAGCAAATCCGGACCATTCCAGATAGCGGATTGCAATGTGCCGCGGATCGTATCGTCATAATCCAGGCGATCGGCCTCGCCCCGACCATCATCGCCCCAGCGGCCACGAACCTTGAGAATCATGCCTTTCTCGAGTTGTGTTTCCCGTTCAATGCCGTCGTCGCTGTTAACACTGCCGTTGGTATCAAAGCGGGTGCCATTCACATACACACTGCCAAAACCCGACACCGGACCGACACTGGTGCCAGAAGATGCGGAGTCAGTGCTCGACGAGCCGGAACCACCGCCGCCGCCACAGGCCACAAGAGAACCGGCGACTGCACCGGTCAGGACCAGTTTGATTGCTGTTGCAAGGGGATTACGTTTCATTGGCCTTCTCCTTTTTAATTGGGATTATTTTCCCAAATATATAATTGGGAATTTATTCCCATTTTTAGGAGTTGTCCAGTTTTTGATCATGAAGATTTTGTGAACTTTCCGGCCCTATGGGCGTAAGCTACTGAACAGACAAATTAAAACAGGGGAAAAATAATGCTGGGATTTTTGAAGAGCGATCCGAAGAAAAAGCTACAGAAAGAGTACGAGGCGAAGCTGCAGAAGGCGCTCCACGCCCAGCGCAACGGTGACTTGCGCACTCACGGCACACTGATGGAAGAAGCTGAGAAGATCTACGCGGAACTGCAGAAGATTGGTAAGGAGTAGGTCTCCGAGTTTGGAGGAAGCTCCAGCTGGTGCCCCTGTTCAAAACCGTGGAGCGCCAGGGATGGCGCGACCGAGCCCTACAGGGACGTATTTACGGGCGTGTTTTGAACAGGGCGTACCAGTAGGACCCGAACTAGAAGTCGCCCATCAGATGGCGGAGTTGCCGGTTCAGACGGTCGACTTCACGCCGCATCTCCTGAACTTCATCAAGAAGCTCCAGGGACATCGCCAGGCCCGGCAGATTCAGCTTAAGGTCACGCTGCAGCCGCTGGGCCTTGCGCAACCGGGCCAGGGCCGGGAGATCAAACTCCCACTGGCGCGTCTCCGGCGATTCCTCAATCGGAGCAATCACACCATAGCTTACAAGTTTGATAACGAACTCGGCATGGCAGTCCCCACGCTCGCAAATCTCACGCAAAGTGAATGTTGCGGTCGGTTCCACCAGTTCGACGCTCAGAATCCGGTCTTTTTCAGTCATCCTTCACCCCGCTCACACATGCAGTTTGCTGCGTGGATTGAACCCTTTTTCTGCCTCGGCCAGCTGCCGGTAAAGCTCCTCGGCTTCTTCACTGTGACGCTCGGGCATCACAATCTGCAGCACCACCAGCTGGTCTCCCGGATGTTTACCAGGCAGACCTTTGCCCTTGAGCCGCAGCTTGCGGCCGCTGGAAGAGCCCTTGGGGACTTTTACGTTCACCTTCGAGCCAACCGTGGGAACGGTGACTGACGCACCAAGGGCAGCCTCCCAGGGGGCGATGGGCACGGTTACCAGTATATCCCGGCCCTCCACCGTGAACATGGGGTGCGGCGCGTATTCCACCTCGATGAAGAGATCGCCGTTCTCCGCGCCACCGACGCCGGGTGCACCCTGGCCCTTCAGACGGATGTGCTGGCCTTCTTTCATACCGGCGGGGATTTTTACGTTCAGGGTTTTCTGGCGGGGGACTACCCGGCCATTGGCGTCAGGCTCCTGAACGGTGAACGACACCTGCTTCTCGCAGCCCTGAAACGCTTCTTCCAGGAAAAGTGCCAGCCGGGCGTGAACGTCTTCACCCCGCATGCGCATGGAATGACGCTGGCCACCGAAACCGCCCCCAAAGCCGGGGCCGGCTCCACGGCGCCGGCCACCACCGAAGATTTCCTCAAAAAAGTCGCTGAACTGCGCCGCATCGGCTTCGGTGTAGCCACCACCGCCAAAGCCGGAGGCACTCTCCCATCCGGGAGGACGCTCGAACGACCCGTCTTTCCGGGCCCCGTATTTCCTGAGCTCATCGTATTCCGCCCGTTTCTCAGGGTCTTTCAGTACTTCGTAGGCCTCGCCGACGTCTTTGAATTTCTCATCGGCCTTGTCCTCCTTACTGACGTCCGGATGGTATTTCCGGGCCAGTTTGCGGTAGGCCTTTTTAATCTCCTCGGGGGAGGCAGACTCGCTCACACCGAGTACGGCGTAATAGTCTTTGAAGTCCATTCTTATCCTCACACCTGTTTAGAATGCTGGGCGTTATTTGCCCGGTTACTACCACTATATTTGATGAGGAAGTGGAAATTACAAGGTGGGCACGCATCAGAATTGACGCGTATCAGCTGTGTGGGCCGGGTTTATGCTCTTGTTTTCACCCCCTGGCCTATCCTAGGCTTGGTTAAATACGAGGAACATTTCAGGCATGGAATGCCGCCCATTTTGTTTTCAGGCAGGAGGGCACCTCCCATTACCCAAGAACCAGAGCTGGAACGAAAGGCCGGCTGGAGAAGTTCTCCCATTCTCGGGATGCTGGCCAGCATCGTTTTTGTCGGCGTTATTCTTGCGATCCTCTATTCCCTGGGCATCCATGAACAGGTTGTGGTCATGCTTCAGTGGTTTGAAGCCCAGGGCGCCTGGGCTGCCCTGTTGTTTGTTCTGCTGATGACGGTAACAGTGGTAGCACTATTGCCCGGCTTTCTGTTTACCACCGGCGCAGGCTTTGTATTCGGGGTGGCGGAAGGCACCGTCTATGTCGTCACGGGCACCGTGTTGGGCGCTTCCCTCGCTTTTCTGATAGCCCGCTATCTTTTTGGCGATCGCGCAAAAGAATTCGTGATGGCGAGAGCACGCCTGCGGCTGATGAGTGATGAGCTGACGCCCCATGGCTGGAAAATCGTACTCCTGACACGGCTGATTCCGTTTTTCCCCGGGAAGCTTTCCAACTATTTCTTTGGCCTGACCCGCTTTTCATTCGGCGGCTTTGTCTGGGGTTCCGTCATTGGCTTTATCCCTTTCTCCCTTCACAACGTCTACCTGGGCTCCATCGCGGCCGACCTGACTGTCCTGGGCGTGCGGGAGACCGGCCGCTCTCCTCTGGAGTGGGCCATATACGGCGCAGGCTTTGCCGGCACCCTGGCGGCTGTCATTTTTCTCAATATCCTGTCGCGCCGTGCCCTGGCCAAATACACAGACAAAGAACACACCCTGGAGATCAAACAGTGACCTGGATGAAATGGCTACCCTGGCGCTTTGTCGTGAAAAGCGTCGCCCGTAAACACGGTTTTCTCGATCCCATTGCGCTGCTCTCCAAACTTCATGGTTTCGCCCAGCCCTCGGAGGTTGGCGAGCCCATCGAGCTGCTGCGTGCCGGTGTGGTTTTCCATGCCCGGGGCCTGATAAACAGCCGCGTCATCCAGCACAATCTTGACTGGGTCTGGCCCTACTGGATCGAGCGGCAGTTCGATCCCAGGGACCCGTCGTTCATTCCCCGAGCGTTTTCCATTACCCATATCAACCTGAGCAACCGGAACTGGACCGCCGTGGGGCATCCCGACTGCGACGAGCTGCCGATCGTGGACCCAAGAGGCCTGCTGACGCCGTTTTTTGACAGCTGGTCGCTGGACGGATGGCTGCTGGCCAAAGACGGTCGCTGCCTGCTGCCCTCGCGGACGAAAGCTGCCCGTCAGTGGCAGGAACTCGGGGATGTAATCAGCGTGGATACGGAGTCATCCATGGACGGGCTGGAACTGAACAGCCGCTCCTGGGTGGAGTTGGAAGATGGCATTCCGGTCTGCAAATTCCGGGTGCGTGCAAAGTCGGACGTGTCGGGCTCACTGGTGCTTGCCCTGCGGCCCTCCAACCCGGAGGGAGTCAGTTTCATTAACAGCGTCAGCCTCTCCGGCAAACGGGATGCCTGGACGGTGGACGGCAATCGTTCAGTCACCTTCAGCGCCCCTGCCGAGAGGCATCATGTTTCGGATTACAGGAATGGCGATGTGCACATCCACCTGACGGATCGCGAGGATCAGCAGGAGGGCGTCTGTGACGTAGGCATGGTAACAGCGGCCGCGCTGTTTTCTGTCGAGGCCGGCAAGACCCGGGAAATCACCGCCAGCATTCCGCTTAGCCAGAGCCCTGCAGATCTGCCGGAGGCCGATGCCTGGCAGACAGAGCGCGAAGGCCATGCGCGGCTGGTGTGTCCGGAACCCCGATTCCAGTTTCTCTATGATGCGGCGGTGGCATCCCTGATTCTTCATTCGCCGGATGATGTCTATCCCGGCCCGTTCACTTACAAGCGCTTCTGGTTCCGCGACGCCGCCTTCATCATCAACGCACTGCTGAGCATCGGGCTGACGGCCCGAGCTGGCAGGGCCCTGTCACGCTTCCCCCAGCGCCAGACCAAAGGCGGTTATTTCCGCTCCCAGGAGGGCGAGTGGGACGCCAATGGCGAAGTGCTCTGGATACTCAAGCGCTTTTTCGACCTCACCGGCCGCCGCCCGGAAAAACACTGGCATGACCCCATACGCCGAGGCGCCAGGTGGATCACAAACAAACGCCTGCGCAAGGAAACGGAAGCACCCCACGCCGGCCTGCTGCCGGCGGGTTTCAGCGCTGAACATCTGGGCCCGAATGACTATTATTACTGGGATGACTTCTGGGGGATCTCTGGCCTGCACGCTGCCGCCGACATGCTAGCGGCCGACAGCCCGGCCGATAGCCGGACGTTCCGGGACGATGCAGTCGATTTCGCGAAAGCCGTCGATCGCAGCCTTGAGGGCTGCCGGCAGCGCCTGAAACGGCCGGGCATGCCAGCCTCCCCCTACCGTCGACTGGATGCGGGCGCCATCGGCTCCCTGGCCGTGGGTTACCCGACCCAGCTCTGCGCGCCTGATGATCCGCGACTGCTGGACTGCGTTGAATTTCTGCTGGAGCGGTGCTTTGTCGACGGTGCCTTCTACCAGGACATGATTCACTCCGGCCTGAACGCCTACCTGACCCTGCATGTGGCCCAGATTCTTCTGCGGGCCGGGGACCCCCGTTATCTGCAGCTGATCGACTCGGTGGCCGACCTGGCATCCCCTACCGGCCAGTGGCCTGAAGCCATCCATCCCGGCACCCGTGGAGGTTGCATGGGAGACGGGCACCACGTCTGGGCATCGGCGGAATGGGTACTGATGGTCCGTAACTGCTTTGTGCGGGAAGAAGGCGAACGCCTGGTGCTCTGCGGTGGCATACCGGAACGCTGGCTGGAACAGGGCGAGACCATCAGCTTCGGTCCAGCGCCAACCGCCTTCGGCACCGTCTTCGTGACTGTGACGCCCGACTCCGGAGGTTCTCCAACAGTTGAGTGGACCGCCGACTGGCACACCGAAGAGCCGCCTATTGATGTGAAGCTGCCAGGGTATGAGCCGGTGGTCGCGAGCCCGGGCACAAATGCCGTCAAGCTCTAATCAGCCAGGCATTATCGAGAAGTTCAAACAAGCAGTGATAGGCCTTCCTTCCGGGACCCTAAAAAACATGGATGTTTTTTAGGAGCCTACAGGGACGTATTTACGGCGTGTCCCGGAAGGAAGGCCTATCAGTGCGAAGCCCCCGCAACCGAAAGGCTACAGAGGCCAACTCCCAACCCTACTTAACCTTGGGATCAAGCTCCCCGGCAGCATAACGCTCAAACATGCGCTCAAGGTTAACAGGCTTGATCTTGCTGGCGTTGCCGGCAGTGCCGAAAGCCTCGTAGCGGGCCACGCAGACATCCGTCATCGCCTTCATGGTTTCCTTGAGGAATTTGCGCGGGTCAAACTCGGCCGGGTTCTGGGCCAGGAAGCGACGAACCGCGCCAGTGCTGGCCAGGCGCAGATCAGTGTCGATGTTGACCTTGCGAACACCATGCTTGATGCCTTCCACGATTTCCTCGACCGGTACGCCGTAGGTTTCCGGAATCTCGCCACCGTATTCGTTGATGATCTTCAGCCATTCCTGGGGCACAGAGCTGGAGCCGTGCATGACCAGGTGGGTGTCCGGGATACGGGCGTGGATGGCTTTGATCTGGTCAATAGCCAGGATGTCACCGGTCGGCGGACGGGTGAACTTGTAGGCGCCGTGACTGGTGCCGATGGCGATGGCCAGGGCATCCACGTGGGTTCTCTGGACGAAGTCCGCCGCTTCTTCCGGGTCGGTCAACATCTGGCTGTGATCCAGGGTGCCCTCAGCGCCGATACCATCTTCTTCACCGGCCTGGCCCGTTTCCAGAGAACCCAGACAGCCCAGCTCACCCTCCACCGATACGCCACAAGCATGGGCCATTTCCACAGTGCGACGGGTAACATCCACGTTGTAGTCGAAGTCGGTGGGCGTTTTACCATCTTCACCCAGGGAACCGTCCATCATTACTGAGCTGAAGCCCAATTGGATGGAACGCTGACACACAGCCGGGCTGGTGCCATGGTCCTGGTGCATCACTACCGGAATATGGGGAAACTCCTCAATGGCCGCCAGAATCAAATGGCGCAGGAAAGGAGCACCGGCGTACTTGCGGGCACCCGCGGAGGCTTGAACAATGACTGGAGAATCAGTCTTGTCGGCCGCTTCCATGATGGCCCTCATCTGTTCCAGGTTGTTCACGTTATACGCCGGCACGCCGTAACCATGTTCTGCGGCGTGGTCCAGCAGTTGCCGCATCGAAATCAGGGCCATTGGGTTTGTCTCCTTGGTTTATTAAATGTCTGTAGCAGACTTCCTAGCTTGGAGCCTGCTTCGGAGGGCCGAGAAGCTCTTCCGGGACACGCCGTGAATACGTCCATGTAGGCTCGTAAAAAACATCCCTGTTTTTTACGGTCCCGGAAGAGCTTCTCGGCCCTCCTCGCGATTTTACGATGTGCTATGCGCCGCGTTCTTCTAGTACGGCAACTGCCGGTAGCGTCTTTCCTTCCACGAATTCCAGGAAGGCACCGCCGCCGGTGGAAATGTACGAGATTTTGTCACTCACACCGTACTTGTCAATGGCAGCAACGGTGTCCCCGCCGCCGGCCAGGGAGAAGGCGTCGCTTTCTGCGATGGCTTCCGCCAGGGACTGGGTGCCGTTGCCGAACTGGTCAAACTCGAACACGCCAACCGGGCCGTTCCACAGAATAGTCTTTGAGGACTTCAGCAGGCCTGCAAACTTGGAGGCGGTCTCGGGGCCGACGTCGAGGATCATGTCGTCGTCAGTGACGTCATCGATTTTCTTGACGGTGGCTTCGGCGGTCTCGGCGAATTCGCTGGCGACTACCACATCCACTGGTAACGGGATTTCCACGCGGGAAGCGATTTCCCGGGCGGTATCGATCAGGTCGTGCTCACACAGGGATTTGCCCACAGGGTGCCCGGCGGCAGCGAGGAAGGTGTTGGCAATGCCGCCACCGACGATGATGGAGTCGCAGACTCTCTCCAGGGCGTTGAGTACATCCAGCTTGGTGGAGACCTTGGAACCGCCAACGATGGCAACCACGGGCTTGGCCGGGTTATCCAGGGCCTTGCCGAGTGCTTCCAGCTCCTTAGCCAGCAGCGGCCCGGCGCAAACCTCGGGGGCGAAGCGGGCAACACCGTGGGTGGAAGCCTGCGCGCGGTGAGCAGTGCCGAAGGCGTCCATGACATAGACATCGCACAGGGCTGCATACTTTTTGGAAAGCACTTCGTCGTCTTTCTTTTCACCCTTGTTGAAGCGCACGTTTTCGAGCAACACGACTTCGCCGTCGGCGACTTCAACGCCGTCCAGGTAATCGGTGATCAGGCGGACTTCCTGATCCAGCAGATTGCTGAGGTGCTCGGCCACCGGTTTCATGGAGGACGCCTCGTCATAAACGCCCTCTTCCGGGCGGCCCAGGTGGGACATCAGCATCACAGTGGCACCGGCGTCTCTGGCGGCCTTGATGGTGGGCAGCGAGGCGCGGATACGGGCATCGCTGGAAACGGCGCCGTTTTTTACCGGTACGTTCAGATCTTCACGGATCAGCACCCGCTTACCTGCGAGGTCCAGATCGGTCATTTTCTTGATGGCCATAACATTGATCCCTAAGTTTGCGGGGCCAGACCCCTTTGTCAGTGACCGGACAGCCAGCTTTTGCTGACGTCCAGCATCCGGTTTGCGAACCCCCACTCGTTATCAAACCAGCACAGCACCTTCACCATGGTACCGCCAGTGACCCGTGTCTGGCCGCCGTCGACAATGCCCGAGTGGGCGTCGTGGTTGAAATCGGAGCTTGCCAGAAGCTCATCGGTGTAGCCCAGAATGCGTTTCAACGGGCCATGGGCAGCATTTTTCAACAGGGTATTGACCGCCTCCACCGAGGTCCTTTCCCGGACGTTTACCACCATATCGATGGCCGACACGTTCATGGTGGGCACGCGCATGGCCACCGAGCTGAACCTGCCTTCCATGTGAGGAAGCAGGCGCTCAATGCCCCTGGCTAGACCCGTATCCACAGGAACGATGTTGTGCAGCGCGCTGCGGGTGCGGCGCAGGTCCTGGTGATGGTAGGCGTCAATGACGGGCTGGTCATTCATGGCAGCATGAATGGTGGTCGTGCTGCCCTGCTCCACACCCAGGGCATCGTCCAGGATCTGGATAACCGGCACCAGGCAGTTGGTGGTACAGGAGGCTGCCGCAACGATCCGGTCCGTATCCGTCAACTGGTCCTGGTTCACGCCATAAACCACGGTACGATCCACATCCGACTCCGCCGGTTGCGAAAACAGCAGGCGCGCCGCGCCGGCTTTCAGGTGCTGCTCTGCCGTGGCCCGGTCAGTGAACGCGCCGGAACATTCCAGCACCAGGTCAATGCCCAGCTCGTGCCAGGGCAGTTCCGAGGCATCGGCCTGGCGAACCACGCGGATGTGGTCACCATTCACAACCAGGGAATCGCCCTCAACCATGATTTCACCCTGGAACCGACCATGGGTGGAATCGTAGCGGGTCAGGTGGGCAATGGTGTCGATATCCGCCAGCTCGTTAATCGCGACCACCTGCAAATGGTCGCGAAAACCGTTCTCATAGAGCGCCCGCAAGACGCACTGGCCGATACGGCCGTACCCATTGATAGCGACGCGATACGGTGCGGCGGTGCTCATCAGGCTTCCAGCAGCTCACCGGCCACAGCAATGATGTTCTCAACGGTAAAACCGAACTCCTTGAACAGCTCACCCGCAGGCGCGGATTCACCAAAGCTGCTCATGCCCACCACGCGGCCGTCGAGGCCAACGTATTTGTACCAGTAGTCCTCGATGCCGGCTTCGACGGCAACGCGGTTGGTCACATCCAGCGGCAGAACTTCCTGCTTGTAGGCGGCGCTCTGAGCGTCAAAGGTGTCAGTGCTCGGCATGGAAACGACACGAACCCTGTTCCCTTTCTCCCGCAGCGCAGCCGCCGCGTCCTGCGCCAGCCCGAGCTCGCCGCCGGTGGCAATCAGGATCAGATCCGGAGTGCCTTCGCTGTCAGAAAGAATGTAGCCACCCTTGGCCACGTTCTGCAGCTGTGTGGCATCCCGATCCTGATGGGGCAGTCCCTGGCGGGAAAACACCAGGGCCGTCGGGCCGTCGGTACGCTCAAGCGCCGCTTTCCAGGCAATCGCAGATTCAACGGTGTCTGCCGGGCGCCACATGCTCATGTTGGGTGTGGTGCGCAAGCTGGCCATCTGCTCTACCGGCTGGTGAGTCGGGCCGTCTTCGCCCAGACCGATGGAGTCATGGGTGAAGACGTAGATGGAGCGCTGCTTCATCAGTGCGGCCATGCGCACGGCGTTACGGCAGTACTCCATGAAGATCAGGAAGGTGGCGCCATAGGGCACGAAGCCACCGTGCAGGGCCACGCCGTTCATGATGGCGGCCATGCCGAATTCACGAACGCCATAGTAGATGTAGTTGCCGCTGGCATCCTCGCTGGTCAGCGGTTTGCTGCCACCCCAGATGGTGAGGTTGGAGCCGGCCAGGTCGGCGGAGCCGCCCAGCAGTTCCGGCAGCAGCGGGCCATAAGCATTAAGGGTGTTCTGGGATGCCTTGCGGCTGGCGATGGTCTCGCCCTTGTCCTGGCATTCCTGGATATAGGCCTGGGCCTTTTTGGAGAAGTCTGCCGGCAGTTCGCCGGCCATGCGGCGCTTGAACTCGGCAGCCAGCTCCGGCTCGGCCTTCTCGTAAGCGGCAAAAGCCTGCTCCCACTCCGCCTGAGCGGCTGCACCCTTTTCCCGGGCATCCCAACCGCTGTAGATTTCTGACGGGATCTCGAAGGCGCCGTGGTTCCAGCCCAGCTTTTCCCGGGTCAGGGCGACTTCATCCTCGCCCAGCGCGGCGCCGTGGCAGGCTTCGGTGCCCTGTTTGTTGGGGGAGCCGAAGCCGATAATGGTCTTGCAGCAGATCAGCGTGGGCTGGGACGTGTTCGCCCGCGCCGCTTCAATGGCACCGCGGACCGCTTCCGGATCGTGGCCGTCGATGGCGGGAATGACCTGCCAGCCGTAGGACTCGAAACGCTTGGGAGTGTCGTCAGTGAACCAGCCATCCACTTCGCCGTCGATGGAAATGCCATTGTCGTCGTAGAACATGACTAGCTTGCCCAGACCCAGGGTGCCGGCAAGGGAGGAGACTTCGTGGGAAATGCCCTCCATCAGGCAGCCATCGCCCAAAAAGGCGTAGGTGTAGTGATCAACAATGTTGTGGCCGGGACGGTTGAACTGCTCGCCCAGGGCTTTTTCTGCCAGAGCAAAACCAACGGCATTGGCAATGCCCTGCCCTAAAGGACCGGTAGTGGTTTCAACCCCTGGCGTATACCCGTACTCCGGGTGACCGGGGGTTTTGGAGTGGAGCTGGCGGAAGTTCTTGATGTCATCGATGGAGACGTCATAGCCACTCAGGTGCAGCAGGGAGTACTGCAGCATCGAGCCGTGGCCATTGGAGAGCACAAAACGGTCGCGGTTGGCCCACTTCGGGTTGGCCGGGTTGTGGCTGAGGAAATCATTCCAGAGTACCTCGGCGATGTCCGCCATACCCATGGGCGCGCCCGGGTGGCCGGATTTGGCTTTCTGAACCGCATCCATGCTCAGCGCGCGAATGGCGTTGGCGAGATCTGTGCGAGATGGCATTGACGTTTTCTCCAGTTTTGGTCGGCAGAAGATGAACTGATAAAAAGAAGGCGCGTATTTTCGCCGATTAGTGACCACCGGGGCAAATCGGCGTCGCTCTTTTCACACCCCATGCCGTTGGCGGATTTTCTTCACTGGAAATTTGGCCAATATTTCAAACAGATCCAACACTATATCAATTTATTTTGATATAGATATTGATTGACCGGCCCTACATCCCTAGACTTTGCCCCATGACATCCCTGACCACACATGCAAATGAAGCGTCCTCCGTGGACGCCCTGGCACCGATCTTCAAAGCGAGCGGAGATCCGCTGCGCCTGGAAATTCTGCGTGTGTTACGCCGGGACACCTTCGGCGTGCTGGAACTGAGCCAGCTGTTCGATATGCGCCAATCCGGCATGAGCCACCACCTTAAAGTGATGCACAAGGCGGGATTGCTGGAACCCCAGCGCGAGGGAAACGCCATTTTTTACCGGCGCCCGCTGAATCTGGAAAGCGACAAACTCACCGACCAGACGATCCGCCAGGTGTTTGAAACCGTGGATCGCATTCCCCTGCCGCAACATCTGCGGGGAAAGATCGAGGCTATCCGCAACCAGCGTGCTGACCAGTCCCAGGCGTTCTTTGCGCGTTACGCGGAGAAATTCCGCGAGCAGCAGGAGCTGATCGCCGCGTTTGACCTGTACGCCGGACCCGTCGCCAACCTGATCCGCAACCGCTCTACCCGGCATGACTGGAAAACCGCCCTGGAAATCGGCCCCGGAGAGGGTGCATTCCTGCCCGTGCTCTCGGAACTCTGTGAGCATGTCGTGGCGCTGGACAATTCCCGCGACATGCTGGCCAAGGCCACACGCACCTGCATCAACGAGCATCTGAACAACGTCGACCTGATCGAGGGCGTCACGGACCACCTGCTGGCCCGGGGCGACGATTTCGACCTGGTAGTGGCCAACATGGTGCTGCACCACGTGCCCAGCCCCGCAGACATCTTCCTGGATGCCTCGGCACTGATGAAAACCGGTGGCTGCCTGATGATTAGCGACCTGTGCAGCCACGACCAGGACTGGGCAAAAGAGAACTGCGGTGACCTGTGGCTGGGCTTCGAGCCGGAAGAGTTAACCAGCTGGGCTGCCGATGCGGGCCTGGTGACCGGCGAGTCCCTGTTTATAGGCCTGCGCAACGGATTTCAGGTGCAGGTAAGAGAATTCTGGAAAAGCACGGACATTGTCTGAACGCAGAAATCAAAACTGCATCAGTTTTTTTTGATATAGAATTATGCAGGCTCTGAAAACTGATTTACGATACTGACATCAACACAGCCGGCCCGGCCCAAAGATCTACTGCCGGCGCGAATTTGCAACGCTCACAGAGGAGCAAACCTATGTCTGATTACAGCGTCTTTACCTCCGAATCGGTCTCTGAAGGCCACCCTGACAAACTGGCAGACCAGATTTCTGATGCCGTACTCGACGCCATTCTCGTGGATGACCCCCATGCGCGGGTTGCCTGTGAAACCATGGTAAAAACCGGTGTCGCCATCGTCGGCGGTGAAATCACCACCAGCGCCTGGGTTGACCTGGAAGACCTGGTACGGGACGTAATCAAGGACATTGGCTATACCTCTTCCAGGGTGGGCTATGACGGTGACACCTGCGGCATCATCAACATCATCGGCAAGCAGTCAGTCGACATCGCCCAGGGCGTTGATCGCAAGAAACCGGAAGACCAGGGCGCCGGCGACCAGGGCCTGATGTTCGGTTACGCCAGCAACGAAACTGACGTGCTGATGCCGGCACCGATCACCTTTTCGCACCGCCTTGTCCAGCGCCAGGCCGAAGCCCGCAAGAGCGGTTTGCTGCCGTGGCTGCGCCCCGATGCGAAAAGCCAGGTAACCTGCCGCTATGAAAACGGACAGGTGACCGGCATTGACGCCGTGGTGCTGTCTACCCAGCACGACGAAGACGTTACCCAGGCAGACCTGAAAGAAGCGGTGATGGAGCTGATCGTCAAAAACGCTCTGCCGGAAGAGTTGCTGCACAAGGACACCCAGTTCCACATCAACCCGACCGGCAAGTTCGTCATCGGCGGCCCCGTAGGCGACTGCGGCCTCACCGGCCGCAAGATCATCGTCGACACATACGGCGGCATGGCCCGCCACGGTGGCGGCGCTTTCTCCGGCAAAGACCCGTCCAAGGTGGACCGCTCCGCAGCCTACGCCGGCCGTTATGTCGCCAAGAACATTGTCGCCGCGGGCCTGGCCGAGAAGTGCGAGATCCAGGTGTCCTACGCCATCGGCGTGGCGCAGCCGACATCGATTTCCCTGAACACTTTCGGCACCGGCAAGATCAGCGACGACAGGATCATCCAACTGGTCCGCGAGCATTTCGACCTGCGCCCCTATGCCATCACCAACATGCTGGACCTGCTGCACCCGATGTACCGTGCCACGGCAGCTTACGGCCACTTCGGCCGCGAGCCGGTTGAGATGACCGTGGGCGGCAAGACATTTACCTCCTTCCCATGGGAGAAGACCGATCGCGCGGACCTGTTAAAGGACGCCGCTGGTATCTGATTTCAAAACTGGTCGTACAAAGACAGCGATCACCAGAATTTTAATGACAGGAGAACACCATGAGCACTCCAGCTGAGAAAATGAAGCAGTTCGACGACTACAAGGTTCGCGATATTTCACTGGCGGCCTGGGGCCGCAAGGAAATCAACATCGCAGAGGGCGAAATGCCCGCGCTAATCAAGCTCCGTGAAAAGTACAGGGGTGAGCAGCCGCTGAAAGGCGCCAACGTCATGGGCTGTATCCACATGACGATCCAGACCGCCGTGCTGATCGAAACCCTGATCGAACTCGGCGCCAACGTCCGCTGGTCGTCATGCAACATTTTCTCGACCCAGGACCAGGCCGCTGCCGCCATCGCCGCCCAGGGTATCCCGGTATTCGCCTGGAAAGGCGAAACCGACGAAGAGTACGACTGGTGCCTCGAGCGCACTGTGGGTGCGGACGTGGAAGGCTGGGAACCCAACATGATTCTGGACGACGGCGGCGACCTCACTGCCCTGCTCCATGAAAAATACCCGGAAGTCCTGGCCAAGTGCCACGGCGTGACCGAGGAGACCACCACCGGCGTACATCGCCTGCAGGAAATGATGCGGGACGGCAAGCTGAAGGTGCCTGCGATCAACGTCAACGACTCGGTCACCAAGGCCAAGAACGACAACAAGTACGGTTGCCGCCACAGCCTGAACGACGCCATCAAGCGCGCCACAGACCACCTGATGGCCGGCAAGAAGGCGCTGGTTATCGGTTACGGTGACGTGGGCAAGGGCTCTGCTGCGTCCCTGCGTCAGGAAGGCATGATTGTAAAAATCACCGAGGCCGACCCGATCTGTGCCATGCAGGCCTGCATGGACGGTTTTGAAGTGGTGTCGCCCTACCTCGACGGCGTCAATACCGGCACCGAAGCCGGCGTGAACAAGGCGCTGCTGCAGAACACCGACCTGCTGGTGACCAGCACCGGCAACATGAACGTGTGTGATGCCAATATGCTCAAGGCCCTGAAGACCGGTGCCGTGGTGTGCAACATCGGCCACTTCGACAACGAGATCGACACCGCCTACATGCGCAAGAACTGGGAGTGGGATGAGGTCAAACCCCAGGTACACGTGGTGTATCGCGACAAGGCCACCAATGACCATCTGATCCTGCTGTCTGAAGGCCGCCTGGTAAACCTCGGCAACGCCACCGGTCACCCGTCACGGATCATGGACGGCTCCTTTGCCAACCAGGTGCTGGCACAGATGTACCTGTTCGAGCGCAAGTTCGCCGACCTGCCGGAAGACGCCCGCGAGAAGGGCATCTACGTTCAGGTTCTGCCCAAGCAACTGGACGAGGAAGTGGCTCGCGCCATGGTGGAAGGCTTTGGCGGTGTGATCACCAAGATGACACCGGAGCAGGCGACGTACATTGGCGTACCGGTCGAAGGCCCGTACAAGCCGGAAAGTTACAAGTACTGATCAGGTAGCAGCATGGAAACCCAGAAACAGTTCAAGCGCCGCTTCAGCTTCGAGTTTTTCCCGCCCAAGACTGACATGGGCTGGGAGAAGCTGCAGGGCGTTCGCAACACGCTGGCCGAGGTTGACCCGGATTTTTTCTCGGTCACCTTTGGCGCCGGCGGCTCCACCCGGGACCGAACTGTGCAGACAGTACTGGACCTGCACAAGCGCGGCGTGTCCACCGCTCCGCATCTGTCCTGCGTGGGTGCCACCCGCGACAGCATTGCGGAACTGCTGGACGTATACCGTGACAATGGCATCAACCGTATCGTCGCCCTCCGGGGCGACATGCCCTCCGGCATGGGGGCAGCGGGTGAGCTGCGCTACGCCAATGAGTTGGTGACTTTCATCCGTAAACACAGCGGAGATACCTTCAATATCGAAGTGGCGGCCTATCCGGAGTTCCATCCCCAGGCCCGTACCGCGGAAGAGGACCTGAAGAACTTCGCCCGCAAGGTCGAAGCCGGCGCCAACAGCGCCATTACCCAGTACTTCTTCAACGCAGACAGCTACTTCTATTTTATCGACCGGCTGGAAAAGATGGGGGTCACCATTCCGGTGGTGCCGGGCATCATGCCCATCGTCAACTTCTCCAACCTGACCCGTTTCTCCGACATGTGCGGCGCGGAAATCCCCCGCTGGATCCGCAAGCAGCTGGAAGCCTACGGCGATGACAGCGACAGCATCCGCAAGTTCGGCGAGGAAGTGGTCACCGGCATGTGCGAGAAACTGCTCGCCGCCGGAGCCCCGGGATTGCACTTCTATACCCTGAACCAGGCTGAGCCCAGTGTCAGCATCTGGAAAAATCTGGGACTTGGCGAGCGGGAGAAGATTGCTTTTTGACGGATCTTCCATTCTGTCGGATTACCGCTTTGCGTAATCCGACACCCCTACTACTCCCGTCCCCCATCTCCCGTCCAACCATTTGATTTCCTGCATTTCTCCCGTTAATGGTCTAAAGTGTAGAGGTTGCAGTTCCATTAACCGCCCCCGGGCAAACCAGGCTTGATCAGCCTCGATTTCCGGAGCATCCCACCGGATGCCAGGGCGAACACAGAAGAAAAAGGAGATTGTATGAGCACAAAATGGCTTAAAACGGTTGGCGCAACCCTGGCATTCACCGTGGCAGCGGGAACCGCCAGCGCAGAGACTCTGCGTGTTGTTACCGACCCCAGCTTCGTGCCTTTTGAAATGATGGACCAGGAAACGGGTGAAATGATCGGCTTCGACATGGAAATCATTCGTGAAGTGGCGGACCGTGCCGGCTTTGAGATTGACCTGAACACCATGGACTTTAACGGCATTATACCGGCCCTTCAGACCGGCAATGTGGACATCGCCATCGCCGGCATCACCATCACCGAAGAGCGGGAGGAAATCGTTGACTTCTCTGACCCGTACTACGACTCTGGCCTGCGTATTCTGGTACGCCAGAGCAACGATGATGTGGAAGAGATCTCCGATCTTGAAGGCAAGAAAATCGGCACCAAAATCGGAAGCACCAGTTACGACTTCCTGACAAAAAATCTGGACGACAACGACGGCGTAACTCCCTATCCGGGCAGCTCAGACATGTACATGTCCCTTATGTCAGGCGCTGTTGATGCAGTCTTCTACGATGCGCCGAATGTCGGCTACTTCGCCAAGACCAAAGGCGAAGGCAAGGTGAAAACTGTTGGCAAGCTATACGAAGGCCAGCAATATGGCATCGCCCTGAAAGACGGCAGCGAGTGGGTCGATGACGTCAATGAAGCCCTGGCTGAGATCAAGGAAGACGGCACCTACAAGGAAATCTACGAGAAGTGGTTCGGCCCCATGCCGGAAGACCAGTAAAACTGAGAACCACAGCCGGGGCCGACAACGCCCCGGCTGGCAACTCCCCACTCAACGGAGACTCCCACTGTGGAATTCCAGTTTCAGTTTGACTGGCAGGCAGCGATTGACTCGATTCCCTTCCTGCTTAAAGGCGTTCCCTATACCCTATTGATTTCCTTCGGCGGCCTTGCCATTGGCTTTGTCCTCGGTATCTTTTTCGGTTTGCTGAGCATCAACAAAAAATGGTTCTTTCGCTGGCCTGCCACGGCGTACATCGAAATTTTCCGCGGCACCCCTATTCTCGTACAGGTGCTGTTCATCTTCTACGGCTTGCCGGACTTGATCGGCGGCCCCATTGACCCGCTGACTGCCGGTATCGCAGCCATTGCCCTGAACTCCGGCGCCTACATCTCGGAAGTGGTCCGGGGCGGCGTGCAGTCCATCGACAAGGGCCAGACCGAAGCGGGCCTGTCCCTCGGGTTGTCGCGATCCCAGACCTTCTGGTCGATCATCTGGCCCCAGGCTTTCCGCCGCATGATCCCGCCTTTGGGCAACCAGGCGATCGTGAGTATCAAGGACACCTCACTATTCTCGGTCATCGGCGTGGGCGAGCTGGTCCGTCAGGGCCAGGTGTATATCGCCAATACCTTTACCGCCTTCGAGGTCTACTTTGTGGTGGCTCTGATGTATCTCGCGATCACCCTCTCCCTCTCACTCGTGCTTCGCTACATAGAGCGGCGCGGGCTGGCTTCCGTCTGAAGGATAGGTACCCATGACACAGATCGTGCAAATGCAGGGCATGAACAAGTACTTCGGTACCTTGCATGTCCTCAAGGAAATTGACCTGACCGTTGAAGCCGGCGAAGTGGTGGTAATCATCGGCGCCAGTGGTTCCGGCAAGTCGACTCTTATACGTTGCGTCAACGGCCTGGAAGAATTCGAGTCCGGCAAATTGATAGTGGACGGTAACGAACTTGCCCCGAAAGGCGGTAACCAGAAAGCCCTGACCGAAATCCGCAAGGAAGTGGGCATGGTGTTCCAGCAGTTCAATCTCTTCCCCCACCTGACGGTGAAGAAAAACATCATGCTGGCACCCAGGAAGGTTAAGGAAGCACCCGAGCCCATCGCCAATGCCACGGCGGAGCGGTTACTGAACCGCGTGGGCATTGCCAGCCAGGCGGACAAGTACCCCTCCCACCTGTCCGGAGGCCAGCAGCAACGGGTAGCCATTGCCCGCGCCCTGGCCATGGAGCCAAAGCTGATGCTGTTCGACGAACCCACCTCGGCACTGGACCCGGAGATGATCGGCGAAGTACTGGATGTAATGCGGGAACTGGCGAAAGAGGGCATGACCATGATGGTGGTAACCCACGAGATGGGCTTCGCCCGGGAAGTGGCCGACCGCGTGATCTACATTCACGAAGGCAAAATTGTCGAGGAAGGCAAGCCGGCGGATGTCTTTGACAACCCGCAGAATGAACGTACCCAGGCATTTCTTAGCCGGGTGCTGGCGCACTGAGCAGGAGCCAGCCTGAAACAGTCACCCCGCCTTCCTGTAAACGCGGGGTGGCTGCCAGGCGGCAGTGGTCAGCAGGCGTTGTTAACTGTAATATCCGCACAGGTTAACCGCCGAGAATCCAGAACCTGACCGTCCCACGGAGATTTATCATGCGCAACGCTGACCTCGTCGCCCGCGGCCTCAAATCCGTATGGCATCCCTGTACCCAGATGAAAGACCATGAAGGAGCCGTACCGCTGGTCCCGATCAAGCGGGGTGAAGGCGTCTGGCTGGAGGATTTTGAGGGCAACCGGTTCATTGATGCGGTGAGTTCCTGGTGGGTCAACCTGTTCGGCCATGCCAATCCGCGAATCAACCACGCGATTCAGGAACAGATCGGCCAGCTGGAACACGTGATCCTGGCGGGGTTTACCCACGAGCCAGTGGTTAACCTGTCCGAGCGCCTTATCGAAGTGACCCCGGAAGGTCTTAACAAGTGCTTTTATGCAGACAATGGTTCTTCGGCCATCGAGGCGGCACTCAAGATGAGCTTCCATTACTGGAAGAATCACGGCAAGCCGGGCAAGAAAAACTTCGTGAACCTGAGCAACAGCTATCACGGAGAAACCCTGGGAGCCCTGGCCCTGGGTGATGTTGCTCTCTACAAAGACACCTATCAGCCGTTATTGATGGAAGTGCTGACAGCGCCCTCTCCCGACGCGTTCAATAAAGAGCCAGGGGAAAGCGACGAGGGTTACGCCCTGCGTCAGTTCGAGGCCATGGAAGCGCTGCTGGCAGAAAAGCACGACGAGATCTGCGCCGTGGTGGTCGAGCCTCTGATCCAGTGCGCAGGAGGGATGCGGATGCACCATCCCATCTATCACACCAGACTGCGTGAAGCCTGCAACCGCTATGGCGTGCACCTGATCGCCGACGAAATCGCCGTGGGCTTTGGCCGTACCGGCACTCTGTTTGCGTGTGAACAGTCCGGCATCACCCCGGACTTCATGTGCCTGTCCAAGGGCCTGACGGCCGGCTATCTGCCGCTGTCCGTGGTGCTAACCACCGATGACGTCTATAACGCCTTCTACGACGACTACCAGACCCTGAAGGCGTTCCTGCACAGCCACAGCTACACCGGCAACCCGATTGGCTGCGCCGTCGCCCTGGCAACCCTGGACATTTTCCGCGACGACAACGTTCTCGAGAACAACAGGCGCCTGAGCGCCTGCATGGCTGACTCCGTCGCCCACCTGGCTGACCATCCCAATGTTGGCGACATCCGTCAGCACGGCATGACCCTGGCGGTGGAAATGGTGAGGAACAAGGCCACCAAGGAGCCTTTTCCCTGGCAGGAGCGTCGTGGTATCCGGGTGTACCAGCACGCCCTCACCCGCCAGTCGCTGCTTCGGCCTCTGGGCAACGTCGTCTACTTTATGCCACCCTACGTGATCACCGAAGAACAGATCCGCCATCTGGCACAGGTCGCCACCGAAGGCATCGAACTCGCAGTACGGGACTGAAGCAGACACCATGCGTATCCCTCGCATTTACACCGACTCACCTCTTGACGAGGGTGCCAGTGCGGAACTGGACGACAACGCGGCACACCATGTTGGCCGAGTGCTGCGCATGCAGCCCGGGCAGGAACTGCTGCTGTTCAACGGCGACGGCAACGACTACCCCGCCACCATCACCGATGCCGGCAAAAAGCGGTTGGAGGTCCAGGTTGGCAGGCCGGTGATCAACGTCACTGAATCCCCTCTGGAGATCGTCCTTGGCCAGACCCTGTCCAAGGGAGACCGCATGGACTATGCCGTTCAGAAAGCGGTGGAAATGGGCGTCACCCGCATTGTGCCCCTCACCACCGAACGCTGCGACGTGAAACTCAAGGGCGACCGCGAAGACAAACGTCTGCGCCACTGGCAATCCGTAGCCGTCAGCGCCGCCGAGCAATGCGGCCGCGCCCGGGTACCTGAAATATTGCCGGTAATGCCACTGGCGGACTGGTTCGTGCACACCAGCGACTGCGACCTGCGACTGGTCCTCCACCACCGCACGGAACACTCCCTGGACACTCTGACCAGGCCCGCCCGGGTCGCCCTGATGATTGGCCCCGAGGGCGGCCTGAGCCCGGATGAGATCACCGCTGCCGAAACCGCCGGTTTCCTCCCCGTCGCCCTCGGCCCCCGCATCCTCAGAACCGAAACCGCGCCGATCGCGGCGATGGCCCTTTGCCAGTGGTTGTGGGGAGACATCGGACGTTGAACATCATGGAAGCTGCGAGCAACGGATGACAAGCCTGCTAAATACCCAGGAATTCTGGCAATACCTCAGTATCCCGGTCATTGCCGCCCTGATCGGCTGGATCACCAACTGGCTGGCCATCAAAATGACGTTCTATCCCCTGGAGTTCGTGGGAAAACCGCCACTACTGGGCTGGCAGGGCATTATCCCTTCCAAGGCCCGCAAAATGGCCGCCATCAGCGTGGACGCCACCATCTCCAAAATCGGTACCGTGCAGGAAATCTTCCAGCAGATTGACCCCGAGGTACTCGCTGCCCACATCATTTACACCGTCGAACCCCGCACCGAAGAATACGTCGACGAACTGATGCTCAAGGAGCACCCGATCTTCTGGGAAAACCTGCCGGCCTCCGCCAGGAATCTGGTCTATGAACGGGTACGCAAAGCCACCCCGCAACTGGTGGACAACCTGGTGGGCGATGTGTCTGACAACATCGAAGATCTGCTGGACATCAAGGGCATGGTCATCGAGCGGCTGGCGAAAGACAAACGCCTGCTGAACCGGATATTCATCGAATGCGGCGAGGTGGAATTCCGTTTCATCATCAACTCCGGGTTCTACTTCGGCTTTCTGTTCGGCCTGGGACAAATGACCGTGTGGTACTTCTACCAGGCCTGGTGGGTGCTGCCCTTCTTCGGTTTGCTGGTGGGTTGGGCCACCAACTGGATCGCACTGAACGTGATCTTTCGCCCGCTGCATGAGAAAAAAATAGGACCTTTCCGGCTGCAGGGGCTGTTTCTGAAGCGTCAGCCCGAAGTGGCGGAATCCTTCTGCCACATCGTGACTCATGAAATTCTCACCGTCGGCAATATCGTTTATGCCATCATGGAAGGCCCGAAAGGTGACCGCGCCCGCAACATGGTCAAGAAACACATCAAGCCCCTGGTGGATGAGACCGCCGGCCTGGGCAAAGCCCTGACTCAGGTGGCTTTTGGACCGACAGGCTTTGCCACCCTTAAAAACCAGGTGGGCCAGAAAGCCATCGATATTTCGCAAACCTCTTTCAACAATCCTGCATTTGAAACGGACCGGGCGCGGGCGGTAGAACGAATCATGGTTAAACGCATGATTGCCCTCTCCTCGGAGGAATTCCAGGACCTGCTGCGGCCCTGCTTCCAGGAAGACGAAATCAAACTGATCCTGGTGGGCGCCTTCCTGGGTTTCACGGCCGGACTCTGTCAACTGGTCTTCGTGTTCGGCGGCTCCGTTTTCTGAGGTCGGGGCTGAAAAACCACCAGTTATCTGCGCATTCACGCTGGGCATAATCGTCTCCTGACTCTATACTCAGGCCAGACCGGTGTGTATGTCCCGGCGACAATTCTTTTCCCGGAGGCAGCGGATGCCAGGCTTTCTTTCCTGGATGTCAGGGTTATTTTTTTCCGACAAACCGAACAGAGTATCAGCACCTGAGTCCCGCCTGCTTAACCCGGCTGCGTCAACGGAAAACAGCACGGAGACAGATCCCGCGCTGGTCCACCAACTGGAAGAGTATCTGTTTTGCTGGCTTCTTGACTCGCCGCCCACAGCGCTGCACTCGGAAGCCGGGCGATGGGAACACATACTGGAGGATCTGCGGGAGCGAATTGCCACGGGGGCGCTTAATGAGTTACCACGCCAACCCATGACCCTGCCCAAGCTGATGCGGGCGCTCTCCGATGACAAATCGGACCGGAACCAGCTCACCGAGATCATCCTCGATGATCCGGCACTCACCGACCAATTGCTACAGATTGCCAACAGCCCGTATTTTCGGCCCGGGGACCAATCCATCGACTCCGTGGACCAAGCGGTTTTCGTGCTGGGTCTGGACGGTATTCGCAACGTGATTTCCGCCTCCATCATGCGCCCCATGATGGCAGCCCGTAACAGTCGCGAGGCCCTTTTTGCCCAGAGAGTGTGGCGCTGGGGCCTCACCTGCGCCCGCAGCGCGGAACTGATCGCGAAAATCCAGGGCCAGGACAGCAGTGTTTACTTCATGTCCGGGTTACTGCCTGCTCTCTCCTATATCACCCTTCGCAGAGAGCTGCAGCGGATATGTCACGCCGAGCCGGGAATGACGGAACCTCCCGCCTCGCTGATACACGACGCCCTTTCCCGCTACCAGTGGGCAACGTCACAGCTGCTAGCCAATGAGTGGAATCTTCCTCCCAAATACCATGCCCTGCTGATGGCGGCCGAGCGACCTGCCCCGAGGCAGAGGCACACCCCGCTTAACGACGGCATTATCGTGGGAACCCGGGAAGTCCTGCGCCATGCCCACCAGCGCAACATGCCGGAGGAAGACGTGCTCAGTATCATTCACATTTCCGGACCACAGTTTACCCGGGTGCGCAAAGTCATTCTTGACGTACTGGAGGCCGGCTCCAAAGCACGTGCCTAGGAGCTTTTGCCGCCTTCTTCTTCCTGCCTCAACAATTCGGCAAAGGAAACCGATTCGTCTTCCGGAGCGCGGGCCAGGAGTCGTCGGGGCACCAGATACGGCAGGCGGTCAACCACACGGTCTTCATCGTGGCGAATGGCTTCCAGCACCCCGCCAATGGTTATCCTATCCAGAGACTGTCCCGGCACCAGACAGTCGCCGTTTCGGCCCGCCAGCTCCAGCAGTCGCGCACGAATGAGCTTGTCGCTGACGCCACGGGTTACCTCGCCGGGCACCCGCAGCTTCTGCTCAATCTCCTCCTGCTGGGGAGCCGGCCGGCCTTCACTGAAAGGCTTTGCCACCAGCCACATCAGTGCCAGGCCGGTATTTTCCTGCAGCTCCGGTGACAACCTTACCTGCCTGCGTTTGGCCACCGCGCCGGGATTCTGCAGATAAAACGCAATACTGGAACCCAGCAGAAGGATTATCCAGTTCAGATATAGCCAGATCAGCAGGATGATGCCGATGGCAAAACTGGAGTAAATGGCCGCGTACTTCGCTGAACCTGCCACAAAAGACGCGAACAGCATGCCTGCGAACTGCCAGGAGACGCCGGCTACCAGACCACCGATCAGGGCGTAACGAAACTTCACTCTGGTATTGGGAATAAACACGTACACGAAGGTGAATGCCCCCACCACGAGCATAAAAGGGGTAAAGCGAGTGGCAAAAAGAACCGCTGACCCCAGCGGCTCAACCGCCATCAGCGCCTGGACCAATGACGATGAAAAAATGGTAGCACTGATACCTATTGCCGATACCATCAACAGCGGACCAATCATGATCACGCTGAGGTAATTGCTGAAACGCTGGGCCATGGAACGCATATCCGGCACTCGCCAGATCATGTTGAAGGAGCGCTCGATTTTCTGCACCAGCGAAATCACGGTATAAACCAGCAGAGCCAGGCCCACCGAACCCAACACACCGACTTTCATGTTATCCACAAACCCGAGAATCTGCTCGGCAATCTGCACGCCCTGAGGTCCCATGGGTTCAAAGAACTGGAACAGGAACGGCTCCATACGCTCGTGCACGCCCAGCGCCTTGAGCACAGAAAAGCTCAGCGCCAGCAGCGGCACAATACTCAACAGCGTGGTATACACCAGGCTCATGGCGTGCAGGGTCAGGTTGCCGGCAGTGATATCCCGCACCAGGGCATAAGCCGTACGCCCGGTTTTATAAAGCCATGTCCATGGCCAGCTTTGCGGCGGGTTGGGATTGGCCAGAATCCAGGTCTCAGCTTGCTGGAGTCTGTCTTTCAGTTGGATAGAAGCCACACAACATCCTGCTTAAAAGTGTTTTTTTACTGGTGACAATTCAGAAGAGTAACTGTTAAATCAGACAGATGACAGATTCCGCGCTGTAATCTCCACAATCCTCTGCCTCGCTTCCCGACTTGCCCACGCGGAATGGGGGGTCACAATCAGATTGGGAATGTCGTCCGCCAACAGCGGATTGCCGTTGCGGGGCGGCTCTTCAGTCAGCACGTCAAAGCCGGCGCCGCCAATGGTACCGGCCCGCAGGGCGTCGGCCAGTGCCTGCTCGTCCACCAGGCCTCCGCGGCTGGTATTGATCAGCAGCGCCTCCTTTTTCATCATCTTCAGCTCGCGGGCACCGATCATGTTCCGGGTTTCGTCCGTCAGCAGGCAATGCAGGGAGAGTACGTCTACCCTGGGCAGTAACTCGTTCATGGGAACCCTGGTGTAACCATCCACCTCGCCAGCGGCCTGGCCCGGTCTTGCGCCGAGCAGGATATTCATACCGAATGCCCTGGCCCGTTCAGCCACCCCCTGCCCGAGATCACCGTAACCAAAAATTCCCAGCGTCCGCCCTTCCAGCTCCATGATCGGATGATCCATCAGGCAGAACATCGGGCTCTGTCCCCAGCGTCCGGCCCGCACATCCCGGTCGTAATCCAGCAGGCGCGTGGCCAGTGCCAGCATCAGCGCCATCGTATGCTGTGCCACGGTTGATCGCCCGTAGTTGGTGACATTCATTACCGCTATTCCGTGGGCCTTCGCAGCTTCCTGGTCAATGTTATTCAATCCGGTAGCCACCACCGCAATCGTCTTCAGTTCCGGACAGGCCTCAAAATGCTCCCGCCTCAGCACCACTTTGTTCACCAGAACCGTGTCAAAATCCCGGATTCGTTCCGTTACCTGCTCCGGTGATGTCCGCGGGTGTTTCACCATCTCACCGGTCACGGCCTCAATCGGCGAAAGGTCCACGTCGCTACCCAGGGTGTCTGCGTCCAGAAATACGGCTTTCATTTATCAATCCTTATTCGTGAAAGTATTGGCCAACCAACAGTCCTCAAGATTAAGTTAGACTGGACAAAACCTCCAACCGGCAAAAAAGGGGAACCCATATGGACCATGAATTCTGGCATGAACGCTGGGCCAAGAAAGAAATCGGCTTCCACGAAGGCACCGTCAACCAATACCTTTACGACCACTGGCCGGAACTGGCCGGCGATGGCACCGGCGCTGTGTTTGTTCCCCTGTGCGGAAAAGCACACGACATGTGGTGGCTCCACGACCGCGGCCACCCCGTGATTGGTGTGGAACTGAGTGAAGTCGCCTGCAAGGACTTCTTCGAGGAGGGCGGCGAAAAAGCGAAGGTCCATCCCGGCGAGCCCTTCATTACCTTCAAACACGATGGGCTGGAACTCTGGTGCGGCGATTTTTTCCAGATCGTGCCGGATGACCTGAAACACGTAAAGCTGGTGTACGACCGCGCCGCCCTGATCGCGCTGCCACCCCACATGCGCAAGGACTACGTCGACCACCTGACCGCAGTCATTCCGGACGGGACACGGATACTATTGATCACCCTGGACTACGATACCGTGATCAAGGGCCCGCCCTTCAACGTCAGCGACGACGAAGTGCGGGAACTCTACTCCGACGATTACGAAATAGAGCATATCCTGACCAACACCCTGGCAAAGGACCACCCCTTCACCAAGCGCAAAGGGCTGGCGGGAGCCACTGAAAGCGTGTTCCGGCTCCGTAAACGCTAAATCATAATTTAATGAACCTTAACGTTTCTCTCCCTGTCCAACTCCCGAAGCTTGAACTAAGCTCAAAGTAACCGAACCGAAATACAGTACCAGCGTTTTTCGGTTCGGTACTCCCTATACTTCCATCCATAACCTTAACACCCGTCCGGAGTGGCGGATCCAATAGCAACGGGGAAATTGCGTGAACTAAAAGCTGTCTATTAAACAGTAAGAGAGCAAGCGAGGGGCCATCTATGACCATCATGCAGCACTTCAAAGACCGGTATGAAGCGACTCAGGAGGAAGAATACACTCTTGAGGAATACCTGGAGATCTGCAAAAAGGACCCGGCGGCATACGCCACTGCCGCAGAACGGATGTTATTGGCAATCGGCGAACCGGAACCTGTCGACACCTCCCGTGACTCCCGACTGTCACGCATTTTTTCCAACAAGGTGATCAAGCGCTACCCGGAATTCTCGGAATTCTACGGTATGGAAGAAGCGGTCGAGAATATCGTCTCCTTCTTCCGCCACGCAGCCCAGGGCCTGGAAGAGAAGAAACAGATCCTGTATCTGCTCGGGCCCGTCGGCGGTGGTAAATCCTCGCTGGCAGAAAAGCTCAAGTCTCTGATGCAGAAAGTGCCCTTCTATGCCATCAAGGGTTCGCCGGTGAACGAATCCCCGCTGGGCCTGTTCGATCCGGCGGAAGACGCGGCGATTCTGGAAGAAGAATACGGCATTCCGTCCCGCTATCTGAAGTCCATCATGTCCCCCTGGGCGGTAAAGCGCCTGCACGAATACGGCGGTGACATCAGCCAGTTCCGGGTGGTGAAGATGTACCCGTCGGTTCTGGACCAGATCGGTGTTTCCAAGACCGAACCGGGGGACGACAACAACCAGGACATTTCCGCATTGGTGGGCAAGGTAAACATCCGCATGCTGGAGGACTACTCTCAGGATGACCCGGACGCCTACAGCTTCAGTGGTGGCCTGTGCAAAGCCAACCAGGGCCTGCTGGAATTCGTGGAGATGTTCAAGGCCCCGATCAAGGTTCTGCACCCGCTGCTGACCGCCACTCAGGAAGGCAATTACAACACCACCGAGGGCATGGGATCCGTGCCCTTCGACGGTGTCATACTGGCCCACTCCAACGAGTCCGAGTGGCAGACCTTCCGTAACAACAAGCACAACGAGGCCTTCCTCGACCGGGTTTACATCGTCAAGGTGCCTTATTGCGTGCGCGTTACCGAAGAGATTGATATCTACCGCAAACTATTGCGTGACAGTTCCCTGGCCGGTGCCCCCTGCGCCCCGGACACCCTGGACATGCTGGCGCAGTTCTCCATTCTGTCGCGCATCAAGGAGCCGGAGAACTCCAGTATTTTCTCCAAGATGCGCGTCTACGACGGCCAGAACATCAAGGATACCGATCCCAAGGCCAAGTCGATCCAGGAATACCGGGATGCGGCCGGTGTGAACGAGGGCATGGACGGGCTGTCGACACGTTTTGCCTTCAAGATCCTGTCCAAGGTGTTCAACTTCGACACCACCGAAGTCGCTGCCAACCCGGTCCACCTGCTGTATGTGCTGGAAAAGCAGATAGAGCAGGAGCAGTTTCCGGCGGAAACCCATGACCGCTACCTGCGGTTTATCAAGGAGTTCCTGGCACCCCACTATGTGGAATTCATCGGCAAGGAAATCCAGACCGCGTATCTGGAAAGTTACAGCGAGTACGGCCAGAATCTGTTCGACCGCTACGTGACCTATGCCGACTTCTGGATACAGGATCAGGAATACCGCGATCCGGAGACCGGGGAAATCCTCAACCGGTCAGCCATTAACGATGAGCTGGAAAAAATCGAGAAACCGGCGGGCATCAGTAATCCAAAGGATTTCCGTAACGAGGTGGTCAACTTCGTGCTGCGGGCACGGGCCAATAACCAGGGGCGCAATCCGTCCTGGCTCAGTTACGAAAAGCTGCGCAGCGTGATCGAGAAGAAGATGTTCTCCAATACCGAAGACCTGCTTCCGGTGATTTCTTTCAATCCGAAGGCCAGCCAGGAAGACCAGAACAAGCACAAGCAGTTCGTCGAGCGTATGGTCGATCGAGGCTACACGGAGAAACAGGTCCGTCTCCTTGCGGAATGGTACCTGCGGGTTCGTAAGTCTCAATAAGTCAGCTCTCATGCGCTGAACTGGAGTGAAACTATGGGTATGACCCACGTAGTCGATCGGCGACTGAACGGAAAGAACAAGAGTGCGGTAAACCGGGAACGGTTCCTGCGTCGCTACCGTCACCACATCAAGAAGGCGGTGGCGGATGCGGTTCACCGCCGCTCTATCACCGACATCGAACGCGGTGAAAATGTCAGCATCCCTTCCCGGGATACCGACGAACCGATTTTTCATCATGGCCAGGGTGGCAAACGGGAAGTGGTGCATCCGGGCAACAAGGAGTTTGTGGCCGGGGATACCGTGCCCAAGCCCCCCGGGGGCGGCGGTCAGGGCCAGGGACAAGGCCAGGCAAGCCCAGACGGTGAAGGCATGGATGAATTTGCTTTCCAGATCACCCAGGAAGAGTTCCTGGATTTTCTGTTCGATGACCTCGAACTGCCCAATCTTGCCCGCAAGAGGCTGAAGGATACCGAAGCGTTCAAGTACGTTCGCTCCGGCTTTTCCACCCAGGGCGTTCCCGCCAAACTGGATGTAGTGCGCTCGTTGCGAGGTGCCCATGCGCGGCGGCTGGGCCTGGGTGGTGCCCGCAAGAAGAAAATCCGCGAGATGGAAGCACAGCTGGCGGCACTGAAGAGCGCCCCGGAAGATCTGGACCCCGCCTTCAGCCACGAGGATCAGATCAAGGCGCTGGAGGATGAGATCGCCGAACTCAAGGCCAATGTCCGCCGCATCCCTTTCATCGACGAGATCGATCTGCGTTACCGCCAGCATCTGAAGCAGCCTCAACCGGCCACCAGTGCCGTGATGTTCTGCCTGATGGATGTATCCGGGTCCATGACCCAGATGCACAAGGACATCGCCAAACGCTTCTTTATTCTGCTGTACCTGTTCCTGAAGAAAAACTACAAGAAGATCGACGTGGTCTTTATCCGCCACCACACCAGCGCCAAGGAGGTGGACGAGGAAGAGTTCTTCTATTCACGGGAGACCGGCGGCACGATTGTTTCCAGCGCGCTGAAACTGATGCACAAGATCATCGAATCCCGCTATTCCCCCGCCGAGTGGAACATCTACGCAGCCCAGGCTTCGGACGGCGATAACTGGAACGATGACTCCCCCATCTGCAGCAAGTTGCTGGCCGACAGTATTTTACCGCTGGTTCAGTACTACGCCTATGTGGAGATCACACCCCAGGATCACCAGATGCTGTGGTATGAGTACGAGAAGATCCAGGAGCGATTCCCCCAGAGCTTCGCCCTGCAACAGATCGCCGATCCCGGTGAAATCTATCCGGTCTTCCGCCAGCTGTTCGAGAGGAAAGCCGCATGACCGACACCATGGACAGACCCAACGCGCCTAAAATCCGCGAACCGATTTCCACCAGCTCCGAGTGGACGTTTCCGCTGCTTGAAAAGTATGACGAGGAAATTGCCAAGTGTGCGGCGGAGTTCGGGCTGGACACCTATCCCAACCAGGTGGAAGTGATCAGTGCCGAGCAGATGATGGACGCCTACAGTTCCGTGGGTATGCCGGTGGGGTACCACCACTGGTCCTTCGGCAAGCAGTTCCTGTCGACATCCAAAGGTTACCAGCGGGGCCAGATGGGACTGGCGTACGAAATCGTCATTAATTCCAATCCCTGCATCGCCTATCTGATGGAAGAGAACACCCTGCCCATGCAGGCACTGGTGATTGCCCACGCCTCCTACGGTCACAATTCGTTCTTCAAGGGCAATTACCTGTTCCGTACCTGGACCGATGCCAGTGCCATTATTGACTATCTGGTGTTTGCGCGGGATTACGTGGCCGAATGCGAGGAGCGGCATGGCGTGGACGCGGTCGAGCAGATTCTGGATTCCTGCCATGCGCTGATGAATTACGGGGTGGACCGCTACAAACGTCCCGCGCCTATCTCCGCGGCGGAAGAAGCGCGCAGGCAAAAGGAACGGGAAGAATACCAGCAGCGCCGTCTCAGCGATCTCTGGCGAACGATTCCGAAGCTGGACGATGATGAAGACCCGATCCGGCGCAAGCAGCGTTATCCGGAAGAGCCCCAGGAAAACATTCTCTACTTCATCGAGAAAAACGCACCGCTGCTGGAAACTTGGCAACGGGAACTGATTCGCATCGTGCGCAAGCTGGCGCAGTATTTCTACCCCCAGCGCCAGACCCAGGTGATGAACGAGGGCTGGGCAACTTTCTGGCACTACACACTGTTGCACCGCATGTACGACAAGGGCCTGGTGAACGACGGCTTCATGCTGGAGTTCCTCCAGAGCCATTCCGCGGTGATCTACCAGCCGCCGTTTGACAGTCCCTGGTACTCGGGCATTAACCCTTACACCCTGGGCTTTTCCATCTTCACCGACCTCCGTCGCATCTGCGAAAACCCGACCGCCGAGGACCGGGAATGGTTCCCGGATATTGCAGGTACAGACTGGGTGGAAACCCTGCATTTCGCCATGAAGAACTTCAAGGACGAAAGCTTCATCCAGCAGTTTCTGTCGCCCAAGGTGATGCGGGACATGAAATTCTTTGCCATCCAGAACGATGATGAAGAAGACGTGTACCGCATCACCGCGATCCACGACGATCCGGGCTACCGTGCGCTCAGGGAGAAACTGGCGCGGCAATACAACCTCAGCTATCGGGAGCCCAACATCCAGGTATGGAATGTGGATGTCAGGGGCGATCGCTCGTTGACCCTGCGGCACATTCCCGTGGACCGGGTGCCATTAGGGGACGACACTGAGGAAGTGCTGCGCCATGTACACCGGCTGTGGGGTTTCGACGTGCATCTGGAGAGTGTAGATGATGGCCGGGTGGTGGAAGAGGCCCACTGCCCGGTGAAGGAACTGGATGAGGAGTGACCCCCCGGTCACTCCTCATCAGAGCCTGTTTACGCCGAGACTGAAGGCAGTCCCGACAGCGCCATCGCCAGTTCCTGCTCGTCGTATTCGTAATCGCTCAGCTCACCTGCGAAATACGACGTATAGGCCGCCATATCAAAATGGCCGTGGCCGCACAGGTTGAACAGGATCACCTCTTCCTTGCCTTCCCGCTTGCAGCGCAGGGCCTCGTCGATGGCGCCCTTGACGGCGTGGTTGGCTTCCGGTGCCGGCACGATGCCTTCGTTGCGGGCGAAGAGCACGCCGGCCTCGAAGCATTCCCGCTGGGTATAGGACACCGCGTCGAACAGCCCCAACTCCATGGCGTGAGACACCATGGGCGCCATGCCGTGATAACGCAGGCCGCCAGCATGGAAACCCGGTGGGGTGAAGTCGGAACCCAGGGTATGCATCTTGGTCAGCGGCGTCATGTGGGCGGTATCACCGTAGTCATAGGCGTACCTGCCGCGGGTCAGGGTCGGGCAGGCAGAAGGCTCTACCGCCACAATCCGGGATTTCTGTCCACCGCGCAGCGCATGGCCCATGAACGGGAACGCAATGCCGGCAAAGTTGGAACCACCACCAGTGCAACCCACAATGACATCCGGCCAGCAATCCGCCATCTCAATCTGCTGCATGGACTCCAGGCCAATGATGCTCTGGTGCAGCAATACGTGGTTCAGCACCGAGCCCAGGGCATACTTGGTGCCCGGATCCTGTACCGCCAGTTCCACCGCCTCGGAAATGGCAATGCCGAGGCTGCCGGTATGGTCCGGATTCTCCGCCAGTACCTTGCGCCCGAATTCTGTCAGCTCTGACGGTGAAGCCACACATTTCGCACCGTAGGTTTCCATCACGGCACGGCGATAGGGCTTCTGGTTGTAGGAAACCCTTACCTGGAACACTGTCACATCCAGATCGAACAGGGAGCCGGCGAACGACAACGAGGTGCCCCACTGGCCAGCGCCGGTTTCCGTGGTGAGAGTGCGAATGCCGGCTTCGCGGTTATAGAAGGCCTGGGGAATCGCCGTATTTGGCTTGTGACTGCCAGCAGGACTGCCGCCCTCGTACTTGTAGAAAATCTTTGCCGGTGTACCCAGCGCCTTTTCTAGGCGGTGAGCGCGGTACAGCGGAGCCGGACGCCAGAGTTTATAGACGTCGCGCACCGGCTCAGGGATCTCGATCTCCCGCTCGGTGGACACTTCCTGTTCGATCAGCGACATGGGAAACAGCGGTTCAAGATCGGAAGGCCCGACCGGCTGCTGCGTACCGGGATGAAGCACCGCTGGCAGCGGCTCCGGAAAATCTGCCTGGAGGTTATACCAGTACTTCGGCATCTGGCTTTCTTCGAGAAGAAACTTGGTTTGCATGGTCATGAATACCCTGGGGTTTGCGTTGTTATCAGGCCTTCAGAATACCCATTCCAGGCCGGCATAAAAAGTTCTTCCTGGCGCTGCTTCAAGAAACGTCTATCGCTGCCATTGAGAGGGTTATTACTGACTTTCATCAGATCGGAAATCAACGATTGCTCTTCAAATCCCGATCAGATCCACCAGCCATGGCACGATCAGGGCGGTCGCAAATGCCGACAGAGCCATGGCCAACCCCGAGAAAGCGCCCATCTGGGAGCTGACCTGAAAGGCCCGGGCCGTGCCAATGCCGTGGGCCGCTACCCCCATGGCGATGCCTTTCACGCTGTCATCGGTGATACGCATCCACTCAAACAGTTTGGTACCGAGCACCGCCCCGACGATACCCGTTGCCACCACCAATACGGCGGTCAGGGAGGGAATGCCGCCAATAGTCTCTGAAATACCCATGGCGACGGGCGCGGTTGCAGATTTTGGCGCCAGGGACATCTGGATTTCGGTGGAGCCGCCAAGCAGCCAGGCCAGACCGATCGAACTGCCCGCGGCAATCACCACACCACAGACCAGGGAAACCGTCACCGGCAACCATAGCTGGCGTAGCCGCGAAAACTGCTCATACAGGGGCACCGCCAGCGCCACGGTGGCCGGCCCCAGCAGAAAATGCACAAACTGCCCACCCTCAAAATATTCGCTGTAGGAGGTGCCGGTCATCATCAAAACAGCGATCAGCATCGCCACCGATGTCACTACCGGATTGACCAGGGGGCTGGAATTGGATTTCAGGTACAGCCGATAGGCAAGACCATAGGCCAGCAGCGTTATAGTTAGCCCCAGCAGTGGTGAAGCGGAGAGATAGACCCAGATATCGCGGATGGCTGGCTCATTCATCTGCCTGCCCTCCCCCCTGTTCCGGCCGGGCAAACCAGCGCGTGGTTAACTGCATGATGCCGGCAGTGGCCACCATGGTAATGATGGTGGAGAAAAACAGGGCCAGGGTGATCGGCAGCCATTCGTCTGCGATGCGATCAAAATGGGCCATCATGCCGACTCCGGCCGGGACGAATAACAGGGACAGGTGGCTGAGCAAAGCCGTTGAGGCATTCTCCACTGGCTCTGGCGTGCGGCCCCGGATCATCAGGGTCAGGAACAGCATCACCATACCCAGTACCGGGCCGGGTATGGGAACCGCCAGCAGGCGAACGGTGACTTCGCCCACCAGTTGATAGACCAGCAGCAGCGTCATTCCGTTAAGAAAGTTCATGGTGCTGGTCTCGCAATGATCGGGGCAGGGATGATTTTTCGACCGTACGCCGCCAGCACAAAGCCGATGGGGAACATCAGCACGCCGTACACCGCCGCCGGAATCGACATGGTGCTGGACTCAAGTAACGTCAGGGTCACCAGCAGGGCAATGGTACTGTTCTTGATGCCAAGCTCCACAGCAACAGCGATGGATTCCCGCTGGGTCAGCCCGGCAGCCCGTCCGGCCAGCAGGCCCAGGAAGATTCCGGCCAGGTTCAGCAACAGCGTTGCCGGGCCTGCCTGACGGAGCAGGTCCCAGATCTGGTCACGTACACCCCAGACCAGTCCAACCACCAACAGCGCCAGCACCACCCCACCGAACACACTCACGGCGCTTTCCGCACGATGGGACAGCGCCGGTGCCCGGGTACGAAAAACCATGCCGATAGCGACCGGGAACAGCACGATACCTATCAGCATGCCAACCGTGCGACCCACCGGCAGAGCGATGGATTCCTCGGTTCCGGCATAAAGCTGTAGAGCATAGTTGGTCAGTAATGGAAGGGTGACAATGGTAATGAGGCTGGCTGTCACCGTCAGCACAATCGACAGGGCGATATTTCCCCGTGCCAGCAACACAAACAGATTGGAGGTGGTGCCACCAGGGCAGGCGGCAATAATCACAAGGCCCACAGCAATGGCGGGAGAAAGATTGAGCATGGCAGCAATTGCGAAGGCAATCAGCGGCATCAGCAGTATCTGGGCAATGGTTCCCACGATCATGCCTTTTGGATAAACAGCCACCTGGCGAAAATCCCGGACCGTCAGGGTCATTCCGATACCGATCATGATGATGAACAGAGCGATCGGCAGCCCTGCAGAAATCAGGGGACTGGACTCCACGGTGCCTCCACGGATTGTTGTTTTAATGACGTTAGCCAGCGAAAGAAAATAGCACAAGCGAAGCAAAAAAAGTGAAACCTTTCGCGCCGTTCGTCGTGTGATTATCCCTGTTGTTGCGTATACTTGCGATCAACAACTATACGAACCCAAACGCAGTTAATAACGTGCAGTTTGGCTGCTCACCACGCAAGAGGACAAGGAATGAAACGCCTGGGAACACTGGATGCATCCTGGCTGGCAGTAGAGTCGGAAGATACGCCGATGCACGTTGGTAACCTGCAGATTTTTTCACTGCCGGAAGATGCGCCGGAGACCTTTCTGAGGGACATGCTGGCGCGCATGAAAGCAGAAGCCGATATTGCACCGCCCTGGTGTTACAAACTGGCGTTTTCCGGATTTCTCGGCCGCGTGGTGGCTCCGTCCTGGAAGGTCGACAAGAAGCTGGACCTGGATTACCACGTGCGCCACTCGGCACTGCCGCGCCCTGGCAGCGAGCGCGAGCTGGGCATCTTGGTATCCCGGCTGCACTCCAATCCCCTGGATTTTGCCCGCCCTTTGTGGGAATGCCATATTATTGAGGGCCTGGAGAATAACCGCTTTGCCCTTTACACCAAGATGCACCACTCGATGATCGATGGCATCAGCGGTGTCCGGTTGATGCAGCGTGTGTTGAGCAAAGACCCGGGCGAAATCAATATGCTGCCGCCGTGGTCGGTGCGCCCGGAGCGCACCCGCGGTAGCAAGACCGACACCGAGGCCAGTGTTCCCGCCGCGTTTTCCCAGGCAATGGAGGCCCTGAAGCTGCAGGCCGACATGGCCCCTCGGCTTGTGGGCGCCATGAACCGTCTGATCCATTCGGCCCGACACCCGGAGGATGGCCTCACACCTCCGTTCGCCGGCCCGGTATCAGCCCTCAACCACCGGGTGACCGGCCAGCGGCGCTTTGCCACCCAGCACTACCAGCTGGAACGCATCAAGCAGGTTTCCCACGCCACCAACGGCTCCCTGAACGATATCGTGCTCTATCTGTGCGGCACCGCCCTGCGGCGGTTTCTGCTGGAACAGGAGGGGTTGCCGGACACGCCACTGACCGCAGGAATTCCGGTCAATATCCGGCCCGTGGATGACCAGGGCACCGGCACCCAGATCAGCTTCATGATTGCCTCGCTGGCCACGAATGAGGCTGACCCGCTGACCCGGCTACAGAACATCAAGCAGTCCACACGACGGGCCAAGCAGCACCTGCAGAAACTGCCCCGCAAGGCATTGACCCAGTACACCATGCTGCTGATGTCACCGTATATTCTGCAACTGATGTCAGGCCTGGGCGGGCGCATGCGGCCGGTGTTCAACGTCACCATATCCAATGTGCCGGGTCCGGAAGAAACCCTTTATTACGAAGGGGCGCGACTGGAAGCTATGTATCCGGTGTCGCTGATTGCCCATGGTGGTGCGCTCAATATTACCTGCCTGAGCTATGCCGGTTCACTGAACTTTGGCTTCACGGGCTGCCGCGACACGCTGCCAAGCATGCAGAAGCTGGCTGTCTACACCGGCGAAGCGCTGGATGAGCTTGAAAGTCTGGTGCTGCCTCCGCCGGCCAGCTCCGCGGCCGGAACGAAGAAAGCAGGTACCGGGGCCCGCAAAGCCCCCCGTAAAAAAGCGACTCCCAAAACCGGATCCTGACTGGCCTCCGGCCCCACCGGGCCGGGGCTAATCAATATTCTCCAGGTGATGCTGTAAAGCAGCCGGGTCCGTCAGCACGATCCGGCCGTAAGACAACTCCAGCAGCCCCTCCCGCTCGAAGCCCTTGATCCATTGATGAATGCCCTGGCGGGTCATCCCCATCATGTTGGCAATATGTTCCCGGGTAATCCAGATGGTCACCGGCTCCGAGCCTGCCTCACGGTTGCCCTGGATCTCCGCAAGGAACAGCAGCCGCCGGCCAATCCGTGCGGCGATGCCTCGCAGGGCATCGTCTTCAATGATAGACATGGCCGCCCATAGGCGGCGGCTGACCATGTCGAGGATCACCGGGTAACATTCCGGGTATCTCCCCATAAGCTGGCGGAATGCGTCACCGGGCATTTCAACGATGGTCGCCGCCTCGTGTGCCCTGGCCCCATAGACCCGCCGCATACCGGGAGAAAACACCGAATCTCCGAACCAGGTGCCGGCACTGAACATGATCAGGGTGGCCTCCCTGCCCGCAGAATTGACCGAACTGATGCGCACCACGCCGGAGGCAATAATATTCAGAGTCGACGTTGCCGACCCCTTGTCGTAGATCGGCTCATCCGCTTCGAACCTGCGGGTACGGGCGATAGCCGCCAGATCCTCCAGCGCTGGCCGGGGAAAGCCGGAGAACAATGGGCAGTTGGCGAGCAGACTCTTGATATCGATCATATTCTGAATTGTAAACGAATTGACAGTCTTCGCCGATCACTCTTGCCTACACTCGGTGAGTGAACACAGTCATTACTACAACAAGAACACCTGGTGAGAGAGCCACGCTATGTCAGAACCGCTTTCCATTCCGTCAAAAAAGAATCAGGTCAGCAAGGAAGAGTGGCAGCTTCGGGTTGATCTTGCAGCGGCCTACAGACTGGTTGCGCTCCATGGCTGGGACGACCTTGTCTTTACCCATATTTCCGCGCGCATACCCGGTGACGAGCACCATTTCCTTATTAACCCCTATGGCATGATGTTCGAGGAAATCACAGCCTCCAGCCTGGTGCGAGTCGACCAGGACGCCAACAAGATCAACCCCGACGACTTCGACATCAACCCCGCCGGCTTTACCATCCACAGCGCCATTCATTCAGTAAGGGACGATGCCGCCTGTGTAATGCACCTGCACACCGCTGACGGTATCGCCGTCTCGGCCCAGCAGGAAGGTCTGTTGCCACTGTCTCAGCAAAGCCTGTTCGCACTGGCCAGCCTGTCGTACCACGACTACGAAGGTGTTGCGCTGCGCGAAGACGAGAAGGCACGCTTGCAGAAGGATCTGGGCAACGCCAATTTCATGATTCTGCGCAATCACGGCCTGCTGACCACCGGAAGCAGTATTCCTGATGCCTTCCTGGCCATGTATATCCTGCAGACGTCCTGTCAGATCCAGATCCGTGCGCTATCCGGCAATCGTCCACTGACGCCTATCCCCGCCGGCATCGTCGACACCATCAGACAACAGGCCGACCAGGTCACCAAGGGCCTGGGCGGTAAACTGGCCTGGCCGGGGCTACTGCGCAAGCTGGACCGCATCGACGCCAGTTTCCGGGAATAGCAGGCGTACAGAAATGCCGAAGGGGTCATGTGACCCCTGCTCCCCCGAACAACAACCGGATTCACTTCCATGCTTGCAAACATTGGCCTTCTGGCCGGTCTCGTTCGGTTGGAAGCGGCGACGGATTTCCTTTCAGGCAATCTGTAGCAGTCTGAGCAGCTGTGGCCGGTGCTGATCCTGGATCACATCCGCCAGGGTGTATTTGTCCAGGGTTTCGAGGAAAGCCGTAAGCGCTTCGCCAAACATGGACTTCAAACCACACACCGGCGTGATACGGCAGGCATTCTTTGAAGACAAGCACTCGACAATATTGAGATCCTGCTCGGTTTCCCGCACCAAAATACCAACGTTGATATCAGTAGGCGCCATATGCAGTCTCATGCCACCCTTTTTACCCCTGACAGTCTCGATGTAGCCCTTTTTGTTGAGCTGGTGAACCACTTTCATCAGGTGGTTCTTGGAGATATCGTAGCTGTCTGCAATTTCCTGGATGGTTGCCAGCTCGTCACCCTGCACCGCCAGGTAGATCAGAACACGCAGGGAATAATCGGTGTAACGGGTGATATGCATTCATCAACTCCAATACTTCAGATGCATCGTTAGCACGAGGCACGCGTTAAGAGATAACAGGTGAGGCCGATAAACATCAGACCTGTTGCTACCAGCACCACCGGTGCCGCACCGCCGAAAAACAATACTGACCAACTTACACACAACATCAGGCACGCAAACCGTTTTCCCTTGATCGGAATCGCACGCCTGTGGCGCCAGTTCTGTATGGCCGGGCCAAAAGTCCGGTGATTTTCCAACCAGACAGCAAAGGCCGGGGAGCCTTTGCTTGCGGCCCAGGCCGCCAGCAGAACAAACGGTGTCGTTGGCAACAATGGCAAGACAACACCGATAGCAGCCAATGCGATACTTGTATACGCAAGGACCCTGAAACCGGTTCTTCCGGACAAAGAATTCATTGGCATCTTCTCTCGGCAACGACCGTAACTTATGTCGCTATTCTACCTGTAATCAGTGTACGGGTCTTCCCAGTTGCTTCAGCGACACCAGCCTGGTGACGTAAGAAATCTTGATTCCGGTAGCAAATATCAGCGTTCCGATATGAGCGACAATCTGCCCGGCCATGGGCAAGACACTCGCATACGGATAGGCGAGAAGAATTGTGGCCAGAAGCCCGATCGTGGAAGCAAGCAGAGCACCATTTGCGAACCCGAGCAGCTTTTCCATTCCCTCTTCCTCATTTAAAACATATTAGTAATACATCTTTAATATATTGGGAACTGCTAAGAATATCAACGGGAAAATACATACCGCCAAGTCACCCTGGACTGGCGCCGGAAAGGGAATACTCCCGCTGGGGTATCGGATTCGACGGGCTGATTTGCCATAATTGAGCTACGCTATAAACTAAAAGCTTATACAACAACGGACAGGAACGCTCCCAATGCCCAACGCCAAGCTGACAGACCGATTCGGCCGCACCGTCAACTATGTGCGCCTGTCCGTAACTGACCGCTGCGATTTCCGCTGTGTGTACTGTATGGCCGAGGATATGACCTTCCTTCCACGGCAACAGGTTCTGACCCTGGAGGAAATTGCCCGGGTTGCCCGTAACTTCGTGGATCTTGGCACTGAAAAGATCCGCCTTACGGGGGGCGAGCCACTGGTGCGGAAGGACATCCTGGAGCTGGTCAACGAAATCGGCAGCTATGGGTTGCGTGACTTCGCCATGACCACCAACGGCAGCCAGTTGACCACCATGGCCGAACCACTGCGCAAGGCTGGAATGCACCGGCTGAACATCAGCCTCGATTCCCTGGATGCTGAAAAATTTCACAACATCACCCGCACCGGCAAACTCAGTCAGGTGCTGGATGGTATCGATGCCGCCCGCGATGCTGGTTTCCGGGGCATCAAGCTCAACACCGTGGTCATGAAGGGTCGCAACGATGAGGAAATCCCGGAGCTGATTGAGTTCGCCCGCAAGAAGCAGGTTGATATCAGCTTCATCGAGGAAATGCCCTTGGGCGAGATTTCCGAGCACGACCGGGGCCTGGCGCTGTGTACCAGTGAAGAAGTGCGGGATATCATCCGCCGGCACCACGAACTGGTGCCTGCAACCGAGGATTCCGGCGGCCCCGCACGCTACTACCGGATGCCGGACAGCCCTACCAAGGTTGGCTTCATTTCCCCCCACTCCCACAATTTCTGCTCTACCTGTAACCGGGTGCGCGTTACCGTCGAGGGCCGGCTGCTGCTTTGCCTGGGCAACGAGCATTCGGTGGATCTTCGCCGGGTTCTGCGGGGTAACCCGGTAACAGACGACAAGCTCCGGGAAACCATTATCAACGCCATGGACCTGAAGCCGGAGAAGCATCACTTTTCCACCAACGGGGATGTCGAGATTCTTCGGTTTATGAATATGACTGGCGGCTGAAGAGTTAACGCCTGGAACTCCTGGCTCGGAGTAAACGCCCGGAAGTGGGTGGGCCCTCCGGGATACGCTGTGAATACGTCCATGTACGCTCGACAAAAACATCCCTGTTTTTGACGATCCCGGAGGGCCCACCCACTTCCGGGCTTATGCGAATCTAGTGACTGCCGTTGTGACTACCCATACTACCCATTTCCATGTTTTGGTATGACATGTCCTGGGTCAGATGGTCCATTGTCACATCTTTGAACTCAACAACTTCTCCGCCAAATTCATTGGCGAATTCTACCGCTGAGTTTTCTGATGCGAACGAGGCCAGAGTTGGCCCCATGGCTCCGGTGCGCTCAGACCCCACCACAAAGAAAGCCTCCCGGGCGTCTATCAGGGCGGTGTCGTCCGGGCGTTCCCAGTCGGTCTGGGCCATGTCGTGGACGTAGAGGGTGTGATCCCGCTTGGCGTTTTCGGGCTGTAGTACCCAGGCGAACATGTCGCGGGTCGAGCAGAACTTGTGTACCTGCTGTTCTCTGGCGGTTATGGCTTCGCCTTTCGGGCCCGGGAAGCGGGTGATGGCCATGCCGCAGACGTGACACTCATCGCCGGATTCAATATGGACCGGGTCGGGCTTTTCGGTGACCTGCTCTTCGGTTTCGGAGCAGCCGACCAGGAACACGGCAAACATCACCGCTGTTGTTAACGCTTTAAAATTAACTGTACGCATGAATATCTCCGTGTCAGATTCGGCGGTTACGGAACAGGGCCCAGGCGCCGGCAAGGGGGATAACAAACCAGAGCACCAGGGCAAACCACAGCCCGTTGGCACCAATGGGCAGGTCTGCACCAAGGCTCAATACGCCGCTTAGCTGGGCGCCCTCACCGAAAGCAACGATGTTGAGCAGACGGTAAATGTCGGTGGGGTTGAGCATCAGCAGCCAGGGCAGCAGTTCGGGGCTGAGTTTGCCTTCACTGGCAACCAGAATGCCCAGCAGCATCAGATCGAAGACCAGCACGAAGAAGAACCAGATGCCCAGCGCCATGCCGGCGGCTACGGGCTTTTCGCTGACGCGCACGCTGATCATGTAGGCCAGCGCAATAAAGCCCCAGCCCAGCAGGATGGTGGAAACAATAAACCGGAACATGGCGGCGGCCAGGGCGCCAACAGCTACCTCATCCACCAGCAGGGCAATGGCGATGCCGGCGACGCCGAAACCGAGCAGCGTGGCAAAGGCCAACGTCAGGCCATGGCCGAGGAATTTGCCGAACAGCAACTGCCCGCGGCTGAGGGGATAGGTCATCAGCAGGAGCAAAGTGCCGCCCTCTTCTTCTCCCACAATGGCGTCATAGGCCAGTAGCAGTGCGATCAGAGGGATCAGGAAAATACCCAGGCTGGCCAGGCTGGCGATGGTGGCGGGGGTGGAAGCATAACCCACCTGCCCCGAGGCTGCCGCGCCAAACCAGGCGATGCCCAGTGCCAGTACCGCGAATACCAAAGCGATGGCAATCAGCCACCGGTTGCGCAGGCTGTCGCTGAGTTCCTTGCGGGCGATGGTCCAGATGCTGTTCATTGGGCACCTCCCCGGTGTGCCAGGCCACCGGCGCCGATAAAGTGAACGTAGACATCCTCCAGAGTGGGCTGGTAAATACCAAGGTCCTGAACCTCTCCGGAACTCATCAGCGACTGGATCAACGCCATTTTCTCCGACGGGCGAACGTCCACCTGCAGGCGTCCGTTATCTTTCTTGATCATCAGGCCGTTACCTGCTGAGGCACCGGCAATGGCTTTTTCAAGCGCAGGGGTACCGTTGGCCGGTTCGATGGACAGGGTGACCGGCATGTTGGCCTGCCGGCGCAGGGAAGCCAGGTCGCCCACAGCCTTCACGGCGCCATCGGTAAGAATTGCAGCCCGGTCGATATAGGGCTCTACACCCGGCAGCACGTGGGAACACAGCACAATGCCTGTGCCTTCGTCCCGCAGCCTGCGCAGCAACCGGTACAGATCCGCGGTTGCCACCGGGTCCAGCCCCACCGTGGGCTCGTCCAGCATCAGCAGTTTTGGCGTGCCAAGAAGTGCCTGGGCCAGCCCCAGACGCTGACGCATGCCCTTGGAGTAAGTTTTCACCCGTGCATTCATGGCATCGCCAAGGCCCACCTGCTCCAGCAACTGCGGAACCCGCTTCAGGGGCGCCCCTTTGAGCCGGGCAAAGTGATTGAGAATCTCCCGCCCGGTCAGCTGCGGGTAAAACATCACATTCTCCGGCAGGTAGCCGATGTGCTGGCTGACATGGGGATCACCCGCCTCACCGCCGAGCACCGATACCCTGCCCTGGGTCGGTGTCATCAATCCCAGGATCAGCTTGATGCTGGTAGTCTTGCCGGCGCCATTGTGGCCAAACAGCCCGAGAATCTCACCGGGCTCCAGACGCAGGTCAACGCCGTTCAGAACCAGGGCCTTGTCGTACCGGTAACTCACATTTTCAAGACGGAAACAGCTCATCAGGACTCCGGCTGTATGGATTCGGGCTGACTCATCAGCGGGTGGGAATCGCTGACACCAGCGGCTTTGATCACGGGAAACGCGTCCTGCACCCAGCGCAGGGTATCCACGGCGGGGCTGAACATCAGCACCTTGGCTTCCGGGTAGGTCCACAGCAGCCGGTCGACATTGTCATTGGGCTCATAGGCCACATCGCCAATGCCATCCTGATTGCGATCCCAACCCAGATAGTCACTCCAGTAATTGCCCCGCCCCTCCTTCGACCATTCCTGGGTGCGGGTCGCCACATACTTCACCTGGCGCTGGTTATTCACAAAGGCATTGCTGAACACTTCGTTCTCTTCCGAACCCGCTGTCAGATGAATACCAATATTGCTGTCGCGGAACACATTGCCCTCAAAGGTGTTGTAGAGCGAGTTGTAGATAAACACCGCCTTACCCTCAGCCCCGGAAATCGAAACACCCCCCGTCTCGCCCTGGGAAACGCCGGTCACCACATTGCCCCGCAGTTCCGAGTTGGTGATGAAGTTCATCAGAATGCCGTAGTTCTCATCGTTCTCGGAGCGGTTGTTAAACACCTTCAGATACTTGCTCTGCATCAAGGCATATCCGGTCCGTGTCCCCCGGGTGACGTTGCCTTCCAGCAGATTGTGCATCGAGTACATATAGTGAATGCCATAACGCAGATCCGTAATCAGGTTGCCGCGGAGCTCGTTATTGTTCGCCGTCTCGATATAGATACCGTCCCGGGTCTGACTGATGTCATTGCCTTCAATGAGCGCTCCGGTGGTGTTGAACATATGAATTCCGTTACCCCGATCCTGTGACCGTATGCCGGGATCTCCACGCAGATGATTATTACGAACCGTCACATCCTTAGTGGCATCCAACCAGATCCCGAACGCCGGACCGCTCAGACGATTGTTCTCGATCACCGCGCCCCGGGCTTCGCGGGCCACAAAAACCCCGGCATCCAGCTCGTTCAGATCCCCCCCCCAGTTGCGCACATCACAACCGGAAAACGTCACCCCCTCCGCCAGGATATCCACCGCGTTACCCTCACCCCCGCCATCGATGACCGTATCGGCATGACACGACACCGTGACACCGGGCACCCGCAAATCCAGCGACGAAAGTTGCTCGGGCGGCAGCTCAAAGACAGCACCGGGCTCCAGTGCATCCAGCTGTTCCTGCAGGCCCGCGTGAGCGGTAGGCGATAACAAGGCGACTGTCAGGGCCACCCCATAACGCAGAATTAGGTACATCAGCTTCTCTCTGAGGGTAAACATTTAGAGGCCAGCAACCTAGGCACGGCAAGCCAAGAGGAGACTGCTTTCCAAAACTGTGCGGAGCCATGGATGGCGGAGCTCAAGCGCCCCATGGACGGGCTTGAGCGTGTTTTGGAAAGCAGTCTCCTCTTGGTTTGCTTCTCCCAGGCTGAAGCTCCCGAAGGAGCCTCAACCCAGGATCAGCCAACAGAAGGTCAGGCCTTCTCCACCAACATGCGACCACCCATCTCCATGTGCAACGCATGACAGAACCAACTGCAGTAGTACCAGTAAACCCCCGGCTTACCCGCGGTAAAGGTCACTGAAGACGTCTGCTGCGGACTGATCTCCATGCTCACACCGTGATTCACCATCACAAACCCGTGAGACACATCCTCAATGGAATCCAGGTTGGTCACATACACCGTAACCTCATCACCTTCCTTGACCTTGAACTCCGTAGTGCCGAACTGGGGCGCCACCGAGGTCATGTAGACCCGGACCTTGTTGCCGTCACGGACCATCTCATTGGCAGCTTCCAGTGTGATGCCGTCCTTCTCGGCCTGAGCCCTTGCGCTGGCAAAGAAGGGATCGTCCCGGGTGTAGATCTTCTTGGTCTTGATCTGGTCACGACGAATCAGGATACAGTCGTGCGGTTCCGCGAACGCGGGGCCGTCATGAACCAGCTTCATCTCCTCACCGGAAATATCGATCAGCTGATCATTTTCGGGATGCAGCGGCCCTACCGGCAGGAAACGGTCCTTGGAGAACTTCGACAGAACCACCAGCCATTTGCCATCGGCATCCCGGGATTCGGTCAGCGACGCATGGTTGTGGCCGGGCTGGTAATGAACGTCGAGCTTCTGACGGATGTAATTAACATCTTCACCGTTGTAATGCCTGATGGCATCGGCGACGTTCCACTTGACCACCTGGCTGTCGATAAACAGCGTGGTATAGGCGTTGCCACGACCGTCATAGGTGGTGTGCAGCGGTCCGAGGCCCAGCTCCGGCTCGGCAACAATGGTTTCGCGCAGTTCAATCCTGTTGTCGAACAGATCATCCAGCTTGTCGATCTGGATAACGGAACAGGTCGGCGACAGCTTACCGTTGGCAATGAAGTATTTGCCGTCCGGAGAGGTGTTCAGGCCGTGAGGGTTCTTGGCAACCGGAATGTAACGGGTGAGTTCGGATTCACTACGCCCGTCCACTACAGGCACCTCGGAATCACCGATGGTCTTGAAGTTGCCTGCCTTGATGGCGGCTTCAATACGTTCAACGTTAAACACCACGACCCAGTCGCGATCGTTGCGCATTGTGCCCGCCAGCTCCGCCGCTTTCTCCGAGTTGTAGCAGGTGGAAGCAACGTACTTGCCAGTGTAGTCAGCATCGGTATTATCCAGGTTGCCGTCCACAATCACCTGCCACGCCACTTCCATGGTGTCCGCATCAACAGCGCTGAACATGGTGTAGCTGTTTTTCAGACTGAAATCGCTGCCGTCATTCGGGTGTGGAATGACAAATTCCGCGTTACAGAAGACATATTTGGTGCGAGGCACTTTCTGCAGCCGCAGACCGTGAATCGCCTGCACGTTCGGGATGTGCGTAATCTTGTCCGTCTTCATGATATCCAGGCGGATACGGGCAATACGGCTGTTGGCCTTGTCGTTGATGAACAGATACTTGCCGTCGTAACGCCCGTCTTCCATGGAAATATGAGGGTGGTGACAGTCACCATTCAGGTACTGCCGATCGCCGCCAAGGATCTCCTTGCTTTCATTGGTGATACCCCAGCCGGTGGCCGAATCCACGTTGAACACAGGGATGCGCATCAGCTCACGCATGGACGGCACACCAAGAACACGAACCTCTCCCTGGTGGCCGCCGCTCCAGAAACCGTAATATTCGTCCAGTTCGCCCGGGGCAACGTGAACCTTGTTCTGGGCGTCCTTGACAGCGGCAGCCCAGGACTCCCGGGTCATCACGGCGCCACCCAGGCCGGTAGCGCCCACGGCACCGGCAATTGCGGTTGCACCCAGGAATTTACGGCGGCTCAGTCCGCTCTCTTCCGGTGCATTGTTACCTAGCTCTTCTTTCTTTTTCATAGCATCCAACTCCGTTGTTGGTCATGGCGGTATTGCGTTTCTTCTTCCTGCTTTTCTTATGTCACCTGGGTAACCGGTATCTGCTCCGGATGGCCCGGTGCGTTATGGCCACGGCGCTTACCGCGGCGTTTAACAATCAGCGGTGGGCATTTCTTGTCATCGAAGTAGGTCATCTGGCAATCCAGGCAGTAGTGGCACTCCTGGTAATTGATGGTGCCGTCCGGATGGATGGCCTGTACCTCGCATTCGTGGTCGCACAGCCGGCAGGGGTTTCCGCACTCTTTACGACGCTTCAGCCAGTCAAAAACCCTCAACTTGGTGGGTAACGCCAGCGCCGCGCCCAGAGGGCACATGTAGCGACAGAAGACCTTGCGGGTGAACAGATTCACCACGATCAGCAGCACGGCATAGGTAACGAACGGCCAGCTGCGGTCAAAGCGCAGGGTGATGGCCGTCTTGAACGGCTCGATTTCGGCCATCTTCTCGGCGGTTGCGAGCGAATCCAGGGATACACCAAACAGCACCAGCAGAACGATGTACTTGATGGCCCAGAGGCGTTCATGGATAGCAAAAGGCACCGTGTACTGTGGCACTTTCAGCTTGCGGGCAATTTCGTTTACCAGCTCCTGCAGTGCTCCGAACGGGCAGAGCCAGCCACAGTAGACAGCCCGCCCCCACAGCAGAACAATGCCGGCGACCGTTGCCCAGAGAATGAATATCACCGGATCGACAAGGAAGGTTTCCCACTGGAAGCCGCTGATCAGGCTATTGACGAATGTCAGTACATTGACAATGGACAGCTGCCCCAGGGCATACCAGCCAATGAAGAACAGGGTATAGGTCAGAAAGGCGTGGCGTATCCAGCGGGTTACTTTCGGCTTTTTGACCAGCCAGTCCTGGAAAAACAGGATGAACATGAGAACGCCAATACCAATGCCCAGAACAATGACCTGGAACTGGCGCTGATACCACACCTGCACCCACAGGGGCTGGGTTTCCAGCCAATCTTCCTCGCTCAGCTCCACTTCTGGCCGGGTGTAGTATTGGTCCGGCAGCTGATATTCCAGCGGGAATACGGCGAACTCGCTGTCCAGTGGGCCGGTCTGGCGCTTGACGGACAGCTCCAGCGACCAGGGCGTGCCCGGGTCGAAATTGTACTGCTGCCGGATGATGAAGATCGCCATTTCGGAGAAATCCGGCATACCCTCGGCATAAACGTCACTCAGGCGATAGAAGTCCAGATCCCGGAAGTTGAAGGTGTCGCCAAACTGGCGAACCTGGACGCGATCGAAAATACCGCCGCGCACGTAGCCAGAACCCTTGAAGGAGTATTCCCCGCTCGCCATCACTGCAATGGCGTGCTCGCCCTCCTGCAGCTCCGACATCAGCCACTGGTACTGGTCTTCACCAAGCAGGTTCCTGCCGATGGTGGGTACGTTCAGATAACCGGTGTAGAGATCGATCAGCGCCTCATCGCGCTCGTCGGGAGCGGCCTCGTCAATACCTTCTGCCCCGGTTCCCTCGAAGGCATCGTCTACCTGCCCCCGGGTCACAAGTAGACGACGGATAGAGCCATCACCGGTCAGTTCTCCCCAGCTTTTTTCCGTGAACTCATCGGTGTGGACTTCCGCCACTGGTGGTCGTGAGTCCTTTCCGCCTTCAACCAGGCCCAGCTCGGCACCGATCCGGTGAGCGGTTTTCATGATGACTTCGTTGATCACCATTACCGTGACCGTGGCGCCGGAGAGGCCGTCCACGGCAATGCGGCGTTCCGAGGACTTGCCGCCCACCGTGACTCTCTGGTCTGCCTTGAGGCCGACGTACTGGTCGGTGAATTCATGCATCTTGATTTCGGGGATGCCGATCAGCAGGATCGGCTCATCGTGGTGTATCACCCGCGCGCCCTGGATCTCGCCCTCGGTATCAAGCACGACCATGGCATTCAGGGGTTTGCCGGAATAGGCAGGCGTCTGCACGAAGTCAAGAGTCTGATAGGCGTAACCCAGAAGCTCCTCGCCACGGCGGAGTTCCTGGATTGCGCGGTTGTCCTCCCGCGGAGATATGTCATCGACAGAGGGGAAGGCCTTCTGGATTACCTGACGCGCCGCGAGGGGTTCGTATTCCTCGGGAGCTGCCGCTATTGCAGTTGCCACTGGCATCAGGCCAAGGCCAACCACTCCCAGAATTGATATGACAGCATGCTTTATAAAATTCACGACACCCCCGGGGACCAATACAACAAAAACTTCAAATACCCTTCTAACCGGGTTACCCCAGGGCGACTGCCTGGCCTTTACTGTCCAGCGGCAAATAATTTCCTACGTGGCCCAGGCGGATGGACTCCACCATCATGGTGAGGGGCTGCTGCGCCTCATCAGACGACGGTGCCGTCCCGCCACGGCCGGACATGGCAGCGACGAACACCACATCCCAGGCCTGCCCGGTCTGGCGGGACTCATCCACCAGCGCCTCAAAGTTACTGACTTCCTCGGGCGCTTTGTCGACACACACCACGGGTGTCAGGGCGCCACCCTCGCCGTTGGCAAATCCTGCCCTCTCGGCTTCTGACGCATCGTCCGGCAGCTCGGCGCGGCAGAATACAAACAACAGTCGCTGGGGCTCGGGTTCAGCATCCGCAGCTTTGAGCAAATCGGTATAGCTAGAGATCATCAGGGGTTCCTGCTTTGACTAATTACTGGCTGATCTGAATCAGCCGCGCGGGGTCGGAAATGAACACCCGGCTGCGGTTAACGCGGACGAGGCCATTCGATTTCAGGTCTGCCAGAATCCTTGAGAAGGTTTCCGGCTGCATGGCAAGCCGTGACGCAACCAGGCATTTCGGCAATGGCAATTCCACTTCGCCACCCTGTTCCGCTCCGCTTGGCAACAGGTCGATCAGGTAACGGATCAGACGGTCACGGGCACTCTGGACGGTCATGATTTCCAGGTCATGGAAGCGCGCCACGGCGCGCCTGGCATAATGGCGAAGTGCTGCCTGAGTGTATTCGGGCTTCCTTTCCAGCAGTTCCTGGTAAACCTTGACGGGTATCATCAGCACTTCGCTGGATTTCAGTGCTTCGGCGTAACAGGCGTACCGGGCCGGATCTGCATAGATCATGACCTCGGCGAAGCAGTCACCGGGAGCAATGCTGTCCAGTGTGCGGTCTATGCCGGAGGCGTCGAGGCGGTAAAGGCGGAGCCGACCGGATACCACGAAGAAGAAGTGGTGAGCGGGCATGTCCTGGCGGTAGAGCAACTGGTGATGACCCAGGCGCAGGCGTCTGGATTGTCGCAACAGTGCGGTGAGGTCGTCGTCGCTCAGCGATGAGAAGAGTGCATGTTGGCGCATGGGGGCCAGCTGGTCGTCTTCGTTTATGAGTTTGTTGACGGCAACCAGTACCGGTTTGCTGTAGCGCGTTTCGGCGGTTTGTATCAGTGCCATGGTGTCTGCCCCTGCATTAATAATGCATTTCATATCTGGTTTTATAGTAATGGGGCTTGAGGGGAAAATCGCTCCCTCTATGGGGGTAGTTGAGGGGCTATTTCTGAGTAATTGATTTGCCTCAAAGAAGGGCTTTGGTGCATAGCCTGGCGGGGAGCCTCTTTCCAAAAACACGCTCCTTGCGGCACGTCCCTGTGACGCTTGAGCTTCGCCCCTCAGCGCTTATCGCTCCTGCGTCGCGCTGAGGGTCCTGGGCAGGCCATCCGTGGCCAGCCCGTGAAGAGCTATTCGCTCTTCACCCATGGCTCCGCACAGTTTTGGGAAGAAGGGGGCTACCGCCCTCCGAACGTTACCGTTGTCGCCCCGCTTACTGCATCAGTGGTGAGTCGGGTATTTCCATGTCGACTCCCTCAACACCGGTTTCCGCTGCCAGAACCTGAAGGTACTGACGGAACGCCCGTCTGGTGACGCTTTCGCTCAGATACTGCCGTATCTGGGGTTTCACATGCTCATAGGGCAGCTGTTCGCCGTCGATGCGTTGGTCGACTCTTACGATGTGCCAGCCGTAGCGGGTTTCGATCAGTTCCGGGTTGAGGCCTTCCTGGAGGGACAACACCGGGCGTTCGAATTCTTCGACGGTCTGGCCCCTGCTGATCTGGCCCAGACTGCCGCCCTGGTGGCGGGATTCGCAGGCGGAGTACTGCTTGGCAAGCTCCGCAAACTGGGCACGGCCGTCGAGCAGTGAGGACATGAGCTGTCTGCCTGCCTCTTCCTGGCGCATGCGCTCCTGGACGTCGTCCGGGGCCGCAGCGAGGAGGATATGGCTGACGGCCATCAGGGTGGGGCTGCGGAAGCGACCGGGGTTGGCGGCGTAGAAGCGTTCACAGTCCTGCTCGCCGGGGTCGGGGACGTTGAGTTCCAGTTCCAGTACACGGGCAATGCGGTCTTCTTCGTCGGCAATCTCTTCCAGGTTCAGGCGGCTGGCCTGTTGCAGGAGGAGTTCGCGGATGACGAGGCTTTTGGCGGCTTCGTGCCAGGCTTCGGCGACTTCTTCGGCCCGGTGGTGCTGCATTTCCCGGGCGATGTCGTCTTCCTCTATCAGGATGTCGCCCACGTAGACCGGCGGGAACTGGTTTCTGGGTTTTTCGGCTTCGCCGACGGGTATGAGTTGCATAGTGATAACCTCAGTGAACATGGGGTCAGATGAAGCTTTCATCTGACCCCGTTTTCAGTTGCATCAAGCGCGCTTGCGCACCACCTGGTACTTCCGTCCGAAATACTCCACCGGCACGCTGAGCATGTGCACCAGGCGGGTAAACGGGAACAGTACAAAGATGGTCAGGCCCAGGAAGATATGGGTCTTGTAGATCCAGTGCACATCAGCGATGTAGCCTGCCACGCCGCCCTGAAGGGTGACGATGCCCTGGGCCCACGCGGAGAACTTGAGCATGGTGCTGCCATCCAGATGACCCATGGTGGGCAGGATGGTGAGCATGCCCAGCACCAGCTGGATGACCAGGATGATGATGATCATGTTGTCCGCAAAGGTGCTGCTGGCCTTGATGCGGGGGTCGGTCAGCCGGCGCCAGGCCAGCATGCCGCCACCGATGATGGCCATGACTCCGGCAATACCGCCAACCACAATCGCCAGGATCTGTTTGGTGCCCGGTGTCATGAACGGCTCATAGAGCGCGTGGGGCGTCAGCAGACCTACCAGATGACCAAAGAAGATCACCAGCACACCCACATGGAACAGCACACTGGCCAGGACCATGTTTTTCTTGCGCAGCATCTGGCTGGAGTGAGCCTTCCAGGTGAACTGGCCCTGGTCGTATCGGGCCCAGGTACCGAAAACCAGCACGGCCAGGGCGATGTACGGGTAAACCCCGAAAAACAGTGTATTCAGATAGGACATCATTTCAGTTTCCTCCTGCGCCCTCAGGCGCCTCCTGCCTGACGGGGCATAGCATCCGTCATCAGCTGATCGGCGAGATGGATGGTCTGAGTCTGCTCCAGTTCGCGGCGGCGCTGGCCAACAACGCCCCCCGTACTGCAGGAACTTCCCTGATCGTCCACAAACTTCACCATTTCCTCTTCCCACACCTTGTCCAGCGCCTCCGGCGTATCGTCGCGCTCTTCCGCGGCGACGATCTGTGCCAGCTCCTGGCGATTGGCCTCACGGCCAGACAGCACCAGCAGCGAATCCATCAGCACGTGGTAGAGACTCTCTCGCTGGTAAAGTCTCTCTCCCAGAAGTCCGAGAATATGGTGGATATCTTCCAGCCAGTTCTTGATCTCTTCCCAGGGCCGTGTGGAGAGATACTCCAGGAACAGCGGCAGATAATCCGGCAGTTCCTTGGCATCGATCTCCAGGCCGTTGGCGCGATACTGCTCCATCAGATCCACCATCGCCTGACCACGGTCCCGGGACTCGCCGTGCACATGTTCGAACAACAGCAGGGACGTTGCCCTGCCCTTGTCGAAGGTGCCCACGTAGTTTTCCTGCATGTCCAGCAGATCACCGTCGCACACCAGATCGACACATCGCAGCAGCTGTTCCTTGTTCTGCCTTGGCAACCGGGCGTCTTCGAGGACAGCTGCTACCAGCGCGTCTTTGGAGGCCTGGAGCTCTTGGGTGGGGTACTCAAGCACCCGTGCTATTACTTTTAAAACTTGCATCTCGGCCTCCTTATTTCTGTAGCTGTTTCGGGTCAACCTGCTTCACGGTAGACAGTTTCTGCACCATGCTGGTGGTCTGCTTACGACCGCCGAACATGTTGAACTCGCTGTCGCCGTTGCAGCCGTCGCCGAAGCTGAATCCGCAGCCGCCGCGCTCGCCGTGGGCGTCAGGGAAGGCTTCCTTCGCCAGCTCGCGATGGCTGGTGGGAATCACGAACCGGTCCTCATAGTCCGCAATCGCCAGGTAGCGGTACATCTCATCGGCCTGGGCCTTGGTCAGGCCGACTTCCTGCAGCGCCCGCAGGTCTTCGCGGCCTTCCACGGTTTCGGCCCGCTTGTACAGTCGCATAGCCATGATCCGCTTGAGTGCCAGCACAATCGGCTTCTCATCACCCGCCGTCAGCAGGTTGGCCAGGTACTTGACCGGAATCCGCAGGCTTTCGATCTTGGGCAATATGCCGTCAAACTCGACCTTTCCGGCTTCCGCAGCAGACTGGATCGGGCTCAGGGGCGGCACGTACCAGACCATGGGCAGGGTGCGGTATTCCGGATGCAGCGGCAGGGCCAGCTTCCAGTCCACCGCCATTTTGTAGACCGGGCTGCGCTGGGCAGCTTCGATGACGTTCATCGGGATGCCGTCTTTCTTCGCCTGCTCAATCACCTTGGGATCGTTCGGGTCCAGGAAGATTTCCAGTTGCTTCTCGTACAGCTCGTGCTCGCCCGGGGTGCTGGCCACTTCTTCAATGCGGTCGGCATCGTATAGCAGCACACCCAGGTAGCGGATGCGGCCGACACAGGTCTCGGAGCAGACGGTCGGCATACCGGCTTCAATCCGCGGGTAGCAGAAGATGCACTTCTCGGACTTGCCGGTTTTCCAGTTGAAGTAGATCTTCTTGTACGGGCAGCCGGAGACACACATCCGCCAGCCACGGCACTTGTCCTGGTCGATCAGGACGATGCCGTCTTCTTCCCGCTTGTAGATAGCGCCGCTGGGGCAGCTGGCCACACAGGTGGGATTCAGGCAGTGCTCGCAAAGCCGCGGCAGATACATCATGAATGTATTTTCGAACTGGCCGTAGATATCCGCCTGGACCTGGTCGAAGTTCTTGTCCTTGCGGCGCTTGGCGAACTCGGTACCGAGAATTTCTTCCCAGTTCGGGCCCCATTCGATTTTCTCCATTCGCTGGCCGGAGATCAGCGACCGTGGCCTCGCCACCGGCTGGTGCTTGCTGTCACCGGCGGTATGCAGGTGCTGGTAATCGAAATCAAACGGCTCGTAGTAGTCGTCTATCTGCGGCAGATCCGGGTTGGCGAAAATGTTCGCCAGGATCCGGAAGCGGCCACCGATCTTGGGACGGATCTTGCCGGAGCTGTCACGCATCCAGCCGCCCTTCCATTTGTCCTGGTTCTCCCACTCTTTCGGGTAGCCGATACCGGGCTTGGTCTCGACGTTGTTGAACCAGGCGTATTCCATGCCTTCACGGCTGGTCCATACGTTTTTGCAGGTAACTGAACAGGTGTGGCAACCGATGCACTTGTCCAGGTTCAGTACCATGCCGACTTGGGAACGGATTTTCATTTTACAGCCTCCTGAACAGTGTCGTTACCTTCGCCATCGAGCCAGTCGATGTTGTGCATCTTGCGCACCACCACGAATTCATCGCGGTTGGAGCCTACGGTGCCGTAGTAGTTGAACCCGTAGGAGTACTGGGCGTAGCCACCGATCATGTGGGTCGGTTTCGGACAGACCCGTGTGACCGAGTTATGGATACCGCCACGAGTACCGGTGATCTCGGAGCCGGGAATGTTCACGACCCGCTCCTGAGCGTGGTACATCATCACCATGCCCGGCATGACCCGCTGGCTGACCACCGCCCGGGCTGCAATGGCACCGTTGGCGTTGAACACCTCGATCCAGTCGTTGTCTTCCACGCCGATTTCTTTGGCATCGTCTTCACTCAGCCAGACGATGGGTCCACCGCGGGACAGAGTCAGCATCAGCAGGTTGTCACTGTAGGTGCTGTGGATGCCCCATTTCTGGTGCGGAGTCAGGAAGTTAAGCGCCTTCTCGGGATTTCCGTTCGGCTTTTTGCCAAGCATGGGTGCCATCGCCTTGGTATTGATCGGCGGACGGTAGACCAGCAGGCTCTCACCGAAGGCGCGCATCCACTCATGATCCTGGTAGAACTGCTGGCGACCGGTCAGGGTACGCCAGGGAATCAGTTCATGAACGTTGGTGTAACCCGCGTTGTAGGACACATGCTCGTCTTCCAGGCCAGACCAGGTCGGGCTTGAGATGATCTTGCGTGGCTGGGCCACGATGTCCCGGAAGCGGATTTTTTCATCTTCCTTGTTTTTCGCCAGGTGGGTGTGGTCCAGACCAGTTTTTTCTGACAGCGCCGCCCAGGCTTTCACTGCAACCTGTCCGTTGGTTTCCGGCGCCAGGGTCAGGATCACTTCTGCCGCATCAATGGCAGATTCAATCTTTGGCCGACCGGCATTGGCCCCGTCCAGGTGGGTATAGTTCAGCTCCTTCAGGAAGTTGATTTCCTTCTTGGTATCCCAGTTGATGCCCTTGCCGCCGTTACCGAGCTCATCCAGCATCGGCCCAAGGGAGGTAAAGCGGGCGTAGGTGTTCGGGTAGTCCCGCTCCACGGTGATGAAGTGGGGCGCAGTCTTGCCCGGGATCAGCTCGCACTCGCCGCGCTTCCAGTCCTTCACATCAAAAGGCTGGCCAAGCTCGGCCGGTGCGTCATGCAGCAGCGGCAGGGTGACCACGTCTTTCTCGACACCCAGGTGACCTTCGGTCGCCTTGGAGAAAGCCTTGGCAATACCCTTGTAGATTTCCCAGTCGCTGCGGGCTTCCCAGGCGGGATCGGTGGCAGCGGTCAGCGGATGAATGAACGGGTGCATGTCCGAGGTATTCAGGTCGTTCTTCTCGTACCAGGTGGCAGTCGGCAGAACAACGTCGGAATACAGGCAGGTGGTGGACATGCGGAAGTCCAGGGTCACCAGCAGATCGAGCTTGCCTTCCGGCGCCTCCTCATGCCATTTCACTTCTGTCGGCTTGACACCGCCTTCGTGGCCAAGATCCTTGCCCTGCAGACCGCTCTTGGTCCCCAGCAGGTACTTCAACATGTACTCGTGACCCTTGCCGGATGAGCCCAGCAGGTTGGAACGCCAGACGAACAGGTTGCGCGGGCAGTTCTGCTTTGCTTCCGGATCCTCGCTGGCAAAAGCCAGGGAGCCGTCCTTCATGGACTGGGCCACGTAATCGGCCACTTCCATGCCGGCTTTCTCGGCTTCAGCTGCGATACCCAGCGGGTTGCGATTCAGCTGTGGCGCGGAAGGCAGCCAGCCCATGCGCTCGGCGCGGACGTTGTAATCAATCAGGCTGCCACTGAATTTGGACTTATCCGCCAGCGGCGACAGGATTTCGTCCACACCCAGTTTCTCGTAGCGCCACTGGCCGGAGTGGGCATAGAAGAAGGACGTAGAGTTCATGTGGCGCGGCGGGCGCTGCCAGTCCAGACCGAACGCCAGCGGCTGCCAGCCGGTCTGCGGGCGCAGTTTTTCCTGGCCAACGTAGTGTGCCCAGCCGCCACCGCTCTGGCCGATACAACCACACATGATCAGCATGTTGATCAGGCCACGATAGTTCATGTCCATGTGGTACCAGTGGTTCATACCGGCACCCACGATGACCATGGAACGACCCCTGGTCTTGTCCGCGTTGTCGGCGAACTCGCGGGCAATGCGGATCACCTTGTGGGCGGGAACACCGGTGATCTTTTCCTGCCAGGCCGGGGTGTAGGGCTTCACTTCGTCATAGGAAGTGGCGCCGTCATCGTCGCCCAGGCCGCGGCTGATGCCATAGTTCGCCACCATCAGGTCGAACACAGTGACGACGCGGCCTTCGCTGCCGTCGGCCAGTTGCACTGTGCGACTGCCCAGCTTGTGGGTCAGGGTGTCGGAGATCTCCACGCTCTTGAAATGGTCATGCTCGATACCGCCAAAGTACGGGAACGCCACATCCACCACGTCATCGTGTTTCTCGACCATGGAAAGCTGCAATTCCACGTCGGCGCTGCCAGCGGTCTGCTTCAGGTTCCACTTGCCTTTCTGACCCCAGCGGTAACCGATAGAGCCGTTCGGCGCGGTCAGCTGATTGGTTTTTTCATCGATGGCAATGGTTTTCCATTCGGGGTTGTTCTCTTCCCCGAGGCCATCCACCAGGTCACTGGCACGCAGGAAGCGGCCCGGCACGTAGCGGCCGTCCTCACGCTGATCCAGCATGACCAGGTAGGGCATATCGGTATAGCGCCGAACGTAGTCGGTAAAATACGCGCTGGGCTTGTCGATGTGGAATTCTTTCAGAATCACGTGGCCCATGGCCATACCCAGTGCGGCATCGGTGCCCTGCTTCGGGTTCATCCACTCGTCAGACAGCTTGGACACTTCCGCGTAGTCCGGGGTAATGGCAACCGTCTTGGTGCCCTTGTAACGTACTTCGGTAAAGAAGTGAGCGTCCGGGGTACGGGTCTGGGGTACGTTGGAACCCCAGGCGATGATGTAGCCGGAGTTGTACCAGTCCGCGGACTCGGGCACGTCGGTCTGCTCGCCCCAGGTTTGCGGGGAGGCCGGCGGCAGGTCGCAGTACCAGTCGTAGAAGCTCATGCAGACGCCACCGATCATGGACAGGTAACGGCTACCGGCGGCGTAGGACACCATGGACATGGCGGGAATCGGCGAGAAGCCGATGATGCGGTCCGGGCCATATTTTTTGGCGGTATAAACGTTGGAGGCAGCAATCAGCTCGTTGACTTCGTCCCAGTCGGACCGCACAAAACCACCCATACCACGGCGAGGCTTGTATTCCGCCGTTTTCTTCGGGTCTTCCACGATAGAGGCCCAGGCGTCTACCGGGTCGCCGTGTTCCGCTTTGGCGGCCCGCCAGAGCCTCATCAGATGCTTGCGCATCAGCGGATACTTCAGGCGGTTGGCGCTGTACATGTACCAGGAATAGCTGGCACCACGGGGACAGCCGCGGGGCTCGTGGTTGGGCAGATCCGGACGGGTGCGGGGATAGTCGGTCTGCTGGGTTTCCCAGGTAACCAGGCCGTTCTTGACGTAGATTTTCCAGCTGCAGGAGCCGGTGCAGTTTACGCCGTGGGTGGAGCGCACAATCTTGTCGTGCTGCCAGCGCTGGCGGTAGCTGTCTTCCCACTCGCGGCTGACGTCGTGGGTTTCGCCGTGGCCGTTTGCGAACGGCTCGCGCTTTTTCCTGAAGTAGCTCAGTTTATCGATCAAATGACTCATGGTCTCTCTCTCCATCTGCCCGTCTGCCGGATCGCTGTTCTGATGCAGCTCCGATTTGAGACCATTGTGAGCGAGAGAAACCCTGAAATCTGCGTGGTTACTACCACATAACCGGCTTCTACCACCTGGGTGGTAGAGGCGCTATACACCCCTGTATAACAATGCCTGACGCTCATCGCGACGGTAGTCAGAGGCAAATAAGAGCAGCGTGCAGGCCAGCAGCACAAAAAGAATCATGAACATGGCCGTACCCAGACCAATCCAGTGAATGATTGCACCAAACAGCACTGGCAGCAGGAAGGCAACCAGGCAGGCACTGAACAGCAACATACCGGCCACGAAGGCAGCAGCACCCCGGTTTTCTGCGATGATCATGCGCTGAAGGCCACCCATGGCAGAGCCCAGAGCCACGCCCAGTAGCACAATGAAAAACCCTTCCAGAGCGAGTGGCAGGGCCAGCTCCAGCTCAATCACTGACTCCACGCCACGGACTGATATCGTCATCGGCGGGTAGGACAGCACAAACAGGGTGGCAAGGCAGGCCGCCAGCGAACGCACCACCACGCGGCCGGCCCCATAGCGATCTGACAGCCCGCCCCCCATAATCTGGGCCAGCGCGCCAGGGACCACAAACCACAATGCCAGTCGAGCGCCTGACTCCATGGTCAGAAGGAAACGGGAGGACATGAAATCCGGCAGCCATAACGCCAGGGAAAAAAAGCCCCCGGCCACCACCCCAAAGTAAAGGTACATTCGGCACACCCGCGCGTCTGCGAGGCGCTTCAGTAATTGCAGAGCCCCGGTTTCAACGTCAGGATCGCCACGGGCGTCGGAATCGTCGGTCAGCAATGCCAGCAGGGCGGTCACCAGTAAAATAACCACCAGATAGGCAAGCGGCACCCCCCGCCATGAGAATGCCTGCACAATGAGCGGAACCAGGTAGTAATTGAAACCGGCCCCCGTCACTCCCGCGCCAAAAATTCCCAACACCAGCCCCATATGCCGGGAGGGCGTATGGCAGGTCACGAACTGCAGGCCAGCACTGTAGAATCCGCCCGCCAGACCCAGGCCAGCGGCAACCAGCAGGTAACCGGCCCAGGTTTCCACCGTCAGCAGCAATGCCATGCAGGTGGCAAGGCCAAGCAGACAGGCAATCATGACCCGCCGTGCCCCGACCTTTTGCGCCGCAATTCCGGCAGGCACCGCCAGTAAGGCTCCAGCCGCCATGGGCACTGCCAATAACAGACCAAACTCCAGGCTGCCCAGCCCCAGTGCATTCCGAACATGCGTGCCCGCCACGGCAAACAGGGTCCAGCAACCTGCAGCGATAACGAAGCCTACGACCGCCAGCGGAAGAACCACTGCCAGCGAGGCCAGATTATCACTGTCGCTGTCATCTCCAATGAAAGGCTGCATAACACCACCCACCAAAAGCCAACTTTCAGTTTCATGTTTTGCCCTGTAAAGGGTCAAAGACTATGATGGGGGATTGCCTATCGGGGTAATCAGGGACAGTCAGCTATCCTGAAGGAGGTACACTCCGGTTTAAAAACAGGTCACAATCGCCTTCATATTTGTTGTTCCCGACGAAGAAATCAGATGACACCTAACAGTCCCCTTGTTAAACGCATAGCCATTGTTGTTGGCGCTGTCGTACTGACCGCCATGGTCAGTATGGCGACCACCCTCGGAGTCTCACGCAGCATTGAGGGCAATGCCACAGCCATCAACGTGGCCGGCTCACTGCGTATGGGCGCCTATGAACTGCTTGCCCGCTCTGCCGCCGACTCCGCTGAGAACCACGCCACCACCTTCATGACCAGGCTGGAAACCTACCAGGCACGCATGGCCCATCCCGGGTTCAACCAGGCCATTCCCGATGCCGCGGACCACCCCCTGAAGCGACAGCACCAGGCCATGGAATCCCTCTGGCAGAACGAGCTCCGGCCGGCACTGGTTGCCAGCGCGCCAAACAGCACGCGCGTGACCCAGGAGCTCATCACTGCTACCGAGCTCTATGTGGCAGAAGCCGATGAACTGGTCAGCATGCTGGAGCACCGGACCGAGGCTCGCGTCGACCTGCTGCATCTGATCCAGATCATCAGCCTGGTGTTTTCGATTCTGATTATTTTCGGGCTGTTCCTCGACATCAAGAAACGGGTGCTTCTCCCCCTCCGCAAACTGGTCAACATCGCCGTCGCAGTGGGTGAACAGGATTTTTCGCGCAAGGCCAATCTTAAAGGTTCGGATGAGCTCTCTCAGCTGGGCATGGCCTTTGATCAGATGACCAGCGAGCTGGCCCTGAGCTATCGCGAACTCAAAGAAGAAGCCATGGCGAAAACCCGTGAACTGGAAAAGAGCCATGCTGCCCTGGAACTGCTCCACTCCTCCAGTCGCTCCCTGTTTGCCAATCATGACCTGTGCAATGGGGCCATTCCCATGCTTCAGGACCTTGAGCAACTGCTTGGCATCGGCCCCATACGGCTGTTTCTCCATGACAAGAATTCCAGCGAACCGGTAGAGGCCATTACCACCTCAACCACAGACCGCCCCTTCTACTGCAAGGATCACCATTGCAATGCCTGCCTGGTGACCCCGGAGGTGTTCGATGAGCTGCCATCGGAGGATAACGACGGCCGGCGACTACTGCTGCCGATTCGCACACCCGGACAGTTGCTGGGCACGCTTGAAGTCTGGTATCCCGCCAGCAAGGGGCTCTCCCAGACTGCCCGCCGCCTGCTGGAAACCCTGAGCGACCAGTTGGCCACGGCAATTTTCCTGGAGCGGCAGATTACCGAGGAGCAGCAACTCACGCTGGCAGAAGAGCGCACGGTGATCGCGCGGGAACTCCACGATTCCCTGGCCCAGTCCCTGTCATACCTCAAGATGCAGGTGGCACGACTGCGCCGTTTGGCGATCACCGGGGAACATGAAAAAATCCATAACGACATTCTGGAAGAGCTGAGCACCGGCCTGAACAGCGCCTACCGTCAACTGCGGGAGCTGCTGACCACCTTCCGCCTGAAACTGGACACCCCCGACCTGGCTACAGCTCTGCAACAGACCGTGCGGGAGTTCTCTGAACGGCTGGGCAGCGAGGTGCGGCTGGAATACCGGCTGCCCCCGCAAACCCTGTCTCCCAATGAGGAAATTCACACCCTGCAGATCGTTCGCGAAGGCCTGGCCAATGCGGTGAAACACTCTGAGGCATCGGAGATTCTGGTGCAGGTGATGTTTGAATCTCCCCGGGTACAGGTCAGAATACTCGATAATGGCAGGGGGCTGCCGCCCGGGGAGCAACCGGCACAGCACTATGGCCTGATAATCATGCAGGACAGGGCCCGCACTCTGGGCGGCAAAGTCAACGTTATCAACCGTGACAGTGGCGGCGTGGAAGTCACGTTGAGCTTCGTGCCCAAGAGCAGGCACCTGATCACATCCGCAGCCGCGAGCGGCTGAGCGTTGCAACACTACTTCAAATTATGAGAGGAACCATGTCTGACTCACCCGCAAGCATCCTGTTGATTGACGATCACCCTTTGCTTCGTCAGGGCATAAAACAACTGATCGAAATGGAAGACGACATGCAGGTGGCTGGCGAGGCAAGCAACGCGGTTGACGGTATCCGCCTGGCACAGGAGCTGGAGCCCGACCTGATCCTGATGGACCTCAATATGCCGGAAATGAACGGTATCGAGGCCCTGAAAAAGCTTCGGGAAAAAAGTATCAGCTCCCGCATCATCATGTTCACGGTGTCCGACCATGAAGACGACGTGGTCGCAGCCCTGAGAGCGGGAGCCGACGGCTACCTGCTCAAGGACATGGAACCGGAGGACATGATCCGACAGTTGCACGAGGCTGCCGTTGGCAAGATGGTGATCAGTGACCGCCTGACTGCGCTGCTGGCCCAGGCGCTACGGTCCCAGAAACCACAACAGGCCTCACGCCCTGACTTCGACAGCCTGACCCCACGGGAAAAAGACATCCTTCGCCTGATTGCCGAAGGCCTGTCCAACAAAATGATTGGCCGCAAGCTGGACATCAGCGATGGCACCGTCAAGGTGCACGTGAAGCACCTGCTGAAGAAACTGAACCTGCGCTCCCGCGTGGAAGTCGCGGTATGGGCGGTAGAGGAAGGCCTGCACAAGGGCTGAGTTATATCAAATCAATCCACCATGGCTTCCGATACTCTGGGCAGGTTTCTGACCGTCTCGGAGTAAGCCATGGCCTTTAACCTGCCCCCCATTGCAACGCTGAACAGCCCGCTTCTTGATCAATCCCTGGCGGTGCTCAGGGAGTATCTGCCCGGTGAGCCAGCAATGCGTCAGCCACCACCATTGCTCCATCACTGATCTGCTGCTCACGCAAAACTCTCCCCATACAATTCGCTTTGGCCGGTATCTTCCATTGCTTTGACATATTCCGCTATAAGACGTATATTCTATACATCTTAATAACATCCCCTCAGTGCTTTGCATTCCAGATACCGCGCTGGCAGTCAACGTACGAATGCGGCATTGCCTGTCGCTCCCAAAGGGGCACACCTCTAGTCATTGACCTGTATTTTCGAGGCCTTAATGCTCACAGCAGAAACCATAGCAACCGTTAAAGCCACCGTTCCGGCATTGCGGGATCACGGCGAAACCATAACCACTCATTTCTATCAGGTTATGTTCCGGGATTACCCTGAAGTGAAGGCCTACTTTAATCAGTCTCACCAAGCCCAGGGCACCCAGCCCCGGGCATTGGCCAACAGTGTCCTTGCCTATGCGGAAAACATTGACCGCCTGCAGGCATTGGAAGGAGCACTGCCCAATATTATCCAGAAACACGTCGCACTGGATATTCGGCCCGAGCACTACCCTATTGTCGGCGAGTGTCTGCTGAAGGCCATCGGAGATGTGTTGGGCGATGCGGCTACCCTGCCAGTGATGAGCGCCTGGGCAGAGGCTTACCAGCACCTGGCCGATCTTCTCATCGGGGCCGAGGAGTCCATTTACCAGGAGCGGGAAAATCGCAGGGGCGGCTGGCGTGGCCCACGCCGTTTCCGGGTTGCGCGCAAAGAGACTGAGAGTTCGGTCATTACCTCTTTCTACCTTGAACCCGTGGATGATGGGAAAATCATGGATTTCCAGCCCGGTCAGTTCATTACCGTCCTGCTGGATATCGATGGCCAGCCATCACGGCGCACCTACTCGCTGTCCGGCGGAGCCGGGTCCAATCACTACCGGATCAGCGTCAAACGTGAACCGGGGGGCATTGCATCAAATTACCTGCATGACCATATCGAGGTCGGCACGGAACTGGATCTGCTACCTCCGTCGGGGGAATTCACACTGACCGAAAGTCCACGACCACTTGTACTCTTGACCGCAGGTGTCGGCATTACACCGGCAATCAGTATGTTGGATGCGGCTGCCAGCAGCGGCCGCGATATCCAGTTCATCCATTGTGCCCTGAACAGCCGGGTCCACGCCTTCCGCGACCACGTTGACATGCTGGCTATCGAGAATGAAAACATCCAACCCCATTACATCTACAGCGACCCATTGCCCCATGACCGTGCCGATTCCGAAGGCTTCATCGATGAAGAAAAGCTGACCCGACTGTTACCAGAGGATCGCGATGTGGACCTCTATTTTCTGGGACCAAAGCCGTTCATGAAATCTGTCTGGTGCATTGCCTCGGATCTGGGGATACCGGAAAGGCAAATCCGCTACGAGTTCTTTGGGCCTTTGGAAACTCTCGGGGCCAGTTGATGATTGGCCCCTGGACTTTTCCGGGGGCATTCGATTTGATCCATCAATATCTCCCGTGCCATTTCAACACTTCATGATATCCTTTTGTGAACTATCTGCTAACCTTCATACTGAATACGCCTTTTTAAGTGCAGCTGCATCCGGTCAACGTATGGGAGCCCACTGCTATGAGTGGTTTTATAGTCAGACTATATCGCTATCATCCGGAACAGGATCGTGTGCCTTACAGCCAGGATTTCGAGGTTGGTGATGAGTTCCGCAACCGCATGGTGCTGGATGTGCTGGAGCATCTGAAAACCCGTGATACTACCCTGGCATTCCGGCGCTCCTGCCGCGAAGGGGTCTGTGGCTCTGACGGGCTCAGCATTAACGGCCGTAATGGCCTGGGCTGCATTACCAACGTAGCGGATGCCCTGGGTAAAAAAAATGTTCTGGAAATCCGGCCACTTCCGGGCATGCCGGTGATCCGGGACCTGGCGGTTGACCAGTCACTGTTCTTCAAACAGTACGAGCGCGTTATGCCCTGGCTGATCAACGATATGCCGGACCCGGCAATTGAAAGGCTGCAAAGCCCGGAGGACCGCGCAAAGCTGGACGGGTTATACGAGTGCATCCTCTGCGCCTGCTGCACCTCCGCCTGCCCGTCCTGGTGGTGGAATCCTGAGAAATACATCGGGCCATCGGGGCTGTTGCAGGCGTATCGGTTCCTTGTGGATTCGCGGGATACCGCCACCGGCGAACGCATGGAAAAGCTGGAAGACCCGTTTAGCGTATTTCGCTGCCGCGGCATTGGCAACTGCACAGCGTACTGCCCCAAGGGCCTCAATCCCATGAAAGCCATTGGTCATATCAAGGCCATGCTGCTCCGGGAACAGATCTGATTGCCCTTGCCGGTTCACTGATTTGCAGTGTTTAACCAGGTACCAATTGATTTATCTTCAAGAAGACAATGTGGCTCCCTGTTAATCTGGCAGAACCTGTTTTCTTCCCGAGGATTAGTAATGACAGAGGATCCGCGCAAACCTGACTGGAACCCTCGAAGCGACGAAGTGTTGGGTGGCCAGATACGGGCCTACGATACCATGCGTGCCCAGTGTCCGGTCGCCTGGAGCGACTACCAGCACTGGACGTTGTTCAGACATGGCGATGTTATGCGAGTACTGGAAGATCACCAGACCTTCAGCAGTGCGGCATCAAACCATCTTTCCGTCCCCAATGGCATGGACCCACCTGACCACACCCCCTATCGGCAGGTAATCGAGCCTTATTTCTCGCAACAGGCCATGAGTGAATTCGAGCCGGCCTGTCGCAGCATTGCCCATCACCTTGTCAATAGAATTCGATGGCTATATTTATGATTTGCTGGAAACCCGACGCCGCGCCGCAGCCAACGCTCCCATGGACGTCACTACGTTGTTGATGAAAGAACTCGTCAATGGGCGCCCCATGACCGATGAAGAGCTCACAAGCCTTCTGCGCAACTGGACTGTCGGTGAACTGGGCACAATCAGCGCCAGCGTATCGATTGTTGTTAACTACCTATCTGAACATCCGGATCTCAGGCAAAGCCTTGCCAATGACAACTCTGCGTTGCCGGACGCTATCGATGAAATACTGCGCATGGACGCGCCTCTGATGTCCAACCGCCGGGTCAGCACCCGGGATGTGGAGATTGGAGGAAGGCGGATTCCGGCAGGCGAGAAAATCACCATTTTGTGGGCATCCGCTAATCGTGACGAGAGGGTCTTCGGTGACCCGGATGCGTTTTGCCCAAAGAAGAACCGTGACCAGAATCTGCTTTATGGTGCTGGCGTTCACGTCTGCCCCGGTGCACCGCTTGCCAGGATGGAGCTGAGGGTTCTGATGGAGGAATTTCTGGCCGCTGTCGACACCCTGGAACCTGCGCCCGATGAGCAGCCTGAGCGGGCAGCTTTCCCGACCGGCGGCTTAAGTTACCTGCCAATGATCATCGGGAAACGTCAAGGATAGGAGTCAGTTAACCGGTTTTTCTTCCCTGAAACCCAGCTTCTTGAGAATCACCATAGCCGGGCACCATTTGGTGAAGGAGGACTGGATCAGGTTAAGGGCAATGAAGCCGGTAAAGAAAAGCCAGTACGGGCTTACATAGTGAGCCAGCAGAATGGAAATCAGCGTGAACACACCGGCTATCAGCCGAAGACCTTCATTAACTGTCATAACGACCTCCTTTATGGAATATCGATATACCTTCAATGAATATGCTCCGCTCAGCAATGACTTAAATCATGATTTACACACATGGACGCGAAAAAATGATCCGGTCGAAACACTGCCTTACAGCGGCTGCATCAGTTTCATAGCCGGTTATTCAGAATAAAATCCCGTAGCGCTACCGCATTGTTATGTTTGGTATCTTTTGCCGCGAACACCAGGGTAATCCGGTTGTGTTCTTCAACCAGGTTTTTGAGTTTCTCAAGATCTTCAACCGCGTCTTCCGTGGCTAGCTCGCTGAGGTATCGTTCCCGGAACTCCGACCATTTATCCGGATCGTGGCCGAACCATTTCCGCAATTCAGTGGACGGTGCCAACCCTTTTAGCCAGTGGGCGATATCGGCATCTTCTTTGGCCACACCCCGGGGCCAGATGCGGTCTACGAGTACCCGCGGGCCGTCCGAGCGGGCGGGGGCTTCATAGGCCCGTTTAAGGCGGATATCCATAATTCCCTCCCTCCTTTCTGTGCGAATGTATTGTCCGAGGTTACTCCCTGAATTCCATGCCCGCAAAGCGCCAGGTCAGCTATGGTCAGCACTTACAGTTCTTGACAAGTCTGTTCATAAGCGATGTGATCGAATAACAGTCTTTCGAGGGATACATCCGGACTTATCATCATCAGGAGGATGAAATGGACGCTCTCGTCAATTCCCTGCCCACCATCAGTTGGCACAACATCCTTGCCGCAGGACTTCGGATATTGGTCATCCTGGTAGCTGCCTGGATTGCATTGTACCTACTCCGCCGGGGCCTGCATCGCCTCGAACGTCAACTGGCACTTCGCACCCGTAAAGAAGGCGAGCCGCTAACCGAGTCGGCCAAGCGCATCGACACCCTTATCCGGCTTTTACGCCAGGGCATTTACCTGGTTCTCTGGATAATTGTGGTCCTGCTGATTCTCAGACAGGCTGGCATTGACATTACGCCGCTCCTGGCCGGCGCCGGCATCATTGGCCTCGCGGTAGGCTTCGGGGCACAGAGCCTTGTGAAGGATCTCATTTCCGGTTTTTTCTTCCTCCTGGAAAATCAGGTCCGTGTTGGTGATGTCGCCATGGTTAACGGCACCGGCGGCCTGGTTGAAGCTATCAACTTCCGCACTATCATTCTCCGGGATCTATCCGGGACCGTGCACATTTTCCCCAATGGCAGCGTCACAACCATGGCAAATATGACACGTGAATGGTCTGCGTACGTGTTTGAGCTGGGAGTGGCCTACAAGGAAGACACGGACAGGGTCGTGGCTATCATCAACCAGGTTGGCGCGGAAATGAAAGCAGACCCTGCCTACGGGCGCTTTATGCTGGATGAATTGCCGGAGCTGTTCGGGGTGGATAAATTTGGCGATTCTGCCGTGGTCATCAAAGGGCGCTTGAAAACCACGCCCATCAAACAATGGGAACTTGGTCGGGAATTCCTTCGTCGCATCAAGAAAGCATTCGACGATCAAGGTGTAGAAATTCCCTTTCCTCATCGCACACTTTACATGGGCGATGCCAGCAAACCCTTCGACATCAGAACCTCGCAAAAGTAAATCGGCTCAAAACAATCTTGAAATCGACTTCGTTGTCCACTATCCGGGCATTCCGCGGCTGATGCTAGTGCCAATCCCTGACAGCAAGTAGCATCACTGCTATGGTGTTTTTAAACCTGCAAATAAAAGGAATTATTCAAATGACAGCTAGAACCGGAAAATTCCTGGCTACCGTATTGTTGGGCCTGACAATCTCAACCAGCTCCCTCGCCGCGGAACCTGTCACCCCCGAACTCACTGACAAACTGAGCCAACTGCTTCAGCAGGAAATGAGAGCGGTACAGGGGGGCATGACTTCCATTCATTCCGCCATGGTTATGGGCCAGCATGAGGCTGTTGCAGAGAATGCCCAACAGATTCATGACAGCTTTATCCTGCAACAGGAGCTGACGGAGGAGGACCGCAAAGACCTGATGTCCGCTGTTCCGAAGGGCTTTATCAAACTGGACAAGGAGTTTCACAAGCTCGCAGCTTCACTGGCAGAAGCTGGTAGAAACGAAGACACCAAAGAACAGCACAGACTGTTCAGCAAAATGACAGGCAACTGTATTCAGTGCCACAGCAAGTACGTGTCTGACCGTTTCCCTGACGTTAAATCCGTCAAGGACTGATCGGCTCCTCGACGGCATGAATCGGCCAGGATGATGGCATCCACGCCCAGGCCTGCAGCGCGATCTACTGGCGTTTTCCATTGCTCCCAGCCATCCGGCTGTGGATAGGTATTGATGGCACAGAAAACACGGCTGCCCCTGGAGTGGGCGTATTCGATACCTTCACCGGCACGCTTGTCATTGAAATTCAGCCCCGCAAACTGGCGGGCGTTGGTGCTGCCACGGAAGCCGAAATAGACTGCATCAGCGCCATTGTCCACGGCGGTTTTCAGGGCTGGCAAACTACCAGCCGGGCATACGAGCTCCATGGCTATCTCCACTGCAAGAGTGCGGACACCATACCGCCACCCGCGCAGGGAGCGCCTTGACCATTGTCAGCGTGCGGTCCTAAGGATCAACAACGCCAGCCCACCCCTTTGTGAGTACCCTACGCAGGATTACCTAGGCACTGGTTTCTGGTTTCAAATCATACAGCTAACATTTAATTACAAAGACTTACCTGCCAGTGACTACCACCACAGCTACCCACTCACGTGAATACCACCTGCTCCGATTGTTCCGGACAATGGGCCCACGTTTCACAGAAGAGAATGGACCATGAGCCTGATCAACAATCTCTCCATGCGTGGCAAGCTACTGGCACTGGTTTTGCCAGCGCTTGTTGTTATCGCCTACTTTGCGATGGACTCCATCACCACCAGCTACGATGAACTTGGCAACATGCGGGAATTGCGCACCATGGTGGAGCTGGCAGATATCGGTGACCCGCTGATCGAAACCCTGCAGAAGGAACGCGGCCGGTCGGCTGTGGCTTTTGCCAGCCAGGCGGGAACCGAGATTGCCAAACAGGCAAACCGGGATCTGGGGGTGCAACGGCAACAAACCGATACCCGCCTGCGAGAGTATGACGCACAGCTGAATACTCTGAGGCTGGAGGCAACCTTTGACGACAGCGTCGATGACAACATCCGTTCTGTGCAGCAGGCGCTTGGAAACCTGGACTCACTCAGAGAGTCGGTCGACAGGCGGAGCATCGCCGCAGCCGAATCGGCCAAGCGCTATACCGCGCTTATCATGGAGCTGGTGGAGCGAATTCCGCTGATTATCCGCCGCTCAACCGACCCGGGCCTGACCCGGGAAGTCAACGCCTACTATGCCCTGGCAGAAACCACCGAGCGTGCTGGCCGCGAGCGTGCGGCGGGTGCTTCATTGATTCGCAGCGGTGACTTCGACCTGCCTTCGATTCAACAGATCGCCGACCTCGGCGGACAGCAGCAGGCCTACCTCAATCAGGCCCTGAGCATGCTTTCTTCAGAAGCCCCACTGACCACCGCCCTCAAAAACCTCGGGCAAACGGCAGCCAGCCGTGACCTTGTGGAAATGCGCGAAACCCTGTTCAGCAGCCCCTCCGGCCTGTACGCACTGGATGCGCCGGAGTGGTTTGCAACCACCACCCGTCGTATCGAGGGTCTTAACCAGACCCGATCGGACGAGCTGGAAAAAATACTGGCGCAGGCCGACAGGGGGGTTGCTGACGCCCGCGGTGAGCTGGTTACCGCCTCGATCATTGCCCTGGCTGCCATTCTTGGCGTCCTGGTGCTGACCGTGTTTATCATTCGCGCCATCAGCCGTCAGGTCGCCGACTTGCTTGCGGCCGTCCGGTTTGCCATGGACAACAAGGATCTGACCCGCCAGGTTTCCATATCCAGTAGCGATGAAGTGGGCACTATTGGCAAGGCCATCAACGAGCTGTTCGGCCGTTTCGGCAGTGCCCTTCAGCACATCGACAAGGCCAGTGTCCAGCTGGCAACCGCCACCGAAGAGACCAGTTCCACCGCCGACCAGAATGCCGGCCAGGTGAAAAATCAACAGCAACAGATTGAGCAGGTCGCCGCAGCAACCGAAGAGATGTCTGCCACATCCGAGGAAATCTCACGCAATACCCAACAGGTAGCCGATGCAGCCGGCAGCGCCATGGAAAAGAGCCGCGCGGGCGAAGAAGTCCTGCACGGCAGTGTGCGCAGAATCCGCTCTCTGGCTACCTCGGTGCAGGAGGTAAACGAGGTGATCGAGGAGCTGGAACGCCGCAGCACCTCAATCAGCGATGTGGTGGATGTGATTCGTCAGGTGGCCGACCAGACCAACCTGCTTGCCCTCAATGCTGCCATTGAAGCTGCACGGGCCGGCGAGCATGGCCGTGGCTTTGCAGTGGTCGCCGACGAAGTACGTACCCTGGCGCGTCAGACCCACGAGTCCACAACCAAGATTGAAGGCATTATCAACGGCTTCAAAGACATCACCGACAGCGCCAGCCGTTCCATCACCGCCAGCCACAAACTGGCCAATGAAACCAGTGAGCAGGCATCGGAACTGGAGCAGACGTTTGCCGATATACTCAGCGACGTAAACAGCATCTCTGACATGGCTTCCCAGATTGCCACGGCCTCTGAGGAACAGGTGTCAGTGACCCGGGAGCTCGCGGGTAATATGGAGTCTGTCAGTGAGGCAGCAATCCTGACGCTGACCGGCTCCCAGGAAATTACCCAGGTAACCGGGGAACAGGCGCGGCTTGCACGCCAGCTCCAGGACCTGGCCAATGAGTTCAAAGTGCCCGCCTGAACAGCGTCCATACCGAAGCCCGGCGACAGGTGCCGGGCTTTCAGGGCTCAGGCATTTCTGCTCAGCCAGCCCGATCAGATGAGATCTTCATCTGACTTCCGGGCCCTTCGAACGTCACGGGCTACGGCCCGGCAAATGACACCCAGCACAACAAACGTGATTGCTGGCCAGATCAGTATGTAGGCTCCATAAATCAGTTCGTTGGTCATTTTGCACCCTCCGGAATCATTGCGGCATCGTCTTCGATACCCGCGTCATCGTAGTCATCGACCCGCTTTCTGATCAGGTCGAAATCAAAACGCTCATTGCTGGTCAACGTCATGGCGGTACAGACCACCGCACTGGCACCATAGGCTGTCAGAGAAGCCACCAGCACCATGTAATCCCGCAGGAAACCGGTGGCGAAAACCAGCATGGCAACCAGCGTGATCAAACCGGCCACAAGCCCGGCCGCGCGGCCAAAGAAGCCGAATACCATCATGCCGATGACCACAGCACCGCCAACAGACGCCAATACCTCAAACGCCAGCACCGTGAATCCGGTCATTTCCAATAACTCGAAACGCGCGATACAGAACAGAGCCATGGCCACCACCACAGACCAGGTGAAGGCGGCATTGGTGACCCGGTCCCAGTAACAGCTGACGATGACCGGGAACACAATGGCCCCCCAGAGGGCACCCACGAACACCAGCATCACCAGGATATCGAGAGAGAAACTGGCGAACACCAGTCCCGCTACCGTGGCGACAACCATGGTGATACGTCCGACCAGCATCATCACTTTGGGATCGGGATTATTCCTGGCGATATTCTTGCCATACACGTCCGCCATTACGATGGTCGAGAGTGCAGACAAATCCGAGTCGGCGGTGGAAGACAGGGACCCGATCACCAGAATGAAAAACAGGGCCACGAAGACGGGCGACAGATAGGTGGACACCATCTGGGGGATCAGGTTGTTCATGTTGCCATCGATCGGCTCCATGCCCACAGACAGCGCCATCAGGCCAATCATGCCAAGGCCGATAACAATGGCGCCGTAGCCGATAGTGGCTGTCACAAACGTCGATTTGATGTGCTTTTCACGAACCGCAAACAGGCGTTGGGAGATAGTCTGGTTGCCGATAGCGTAGGCGAGAACGGCCACGAAGAAAGGCGCCCCCTGGTTCATGATGGCGTCCACCGAAAACAGGCTGGCCTGCTGGTCGGTCATACGGCTCAGGCCATCGACCATCACTTCCGTACCACCGGCTGAGAACAGCACGGCAGGAATGATAATGATGGCAATGGCCATCAGTGCGACCAGTTGGGCAAAATCCGTAAACACCGAGGCCCGGAAGCCGGAGGTCAGGGTGTAAGCCAGCACACCGATACCGGCAACGATCACACCGGTTTCGAACGATAAGGGGGAAAGCACAGACACCAGGGCACCGGCAGCCGTGAAGTTCACCATCAGACTGATCACACTCCCCAGAATATTGGAGCCTGCCAGAATCAACTGGCTGGAGGCGCCATGGCGGGCGTGAATCAACTCACCCAGGGTGTGGCCATTGGGCGCAAGCTGGCGAAATCGGCGACCAAACGGATAGATGAACAGAATCATCAGGGCGCCCCAGAGGCCGTAATGAATAGGCCCGGACACGCCGTAGGTATACCCGGATGTGGCCGCGGCATAGAAGGAGGCGGCCCAGATCCAGGTAGCAGTCATGCTCGCTGCGCCCATGCCAAAGCCGACATGATGCCCCGCGACCATAAAACCGGAGGTGTCTTCCCTGTCTTTGCGGATCAGCAGCGTCAGCAGGTAGGTGCCGCCATAGAAGGCGGCAAGCAGCAACAATACAGTCACTGTGGAGAATTCGGTAAAGCCGGTGTCGTTCAAGTCACAACCTCTTTTCAAAACAACAAACAGCCGCCAGTGGCCCGAATCATCTGGAATTCGGCCGTCAGGGGCAGGTGTCGGAAAACATCGCATTCAGGCGGTGCGGCTATTCAGGCGCGCGCAGAACAGCCACCGCTGGAGAGGTTTGAGGTCGCTAAGGGAAGCTTAGATGGGGCAAAAGCCCGCAAGAATTGTTAGATGTCAAAGTATTTTTATCCTCTTGACCAGAAAACCGCAAGCCAGGTGAGAGAGCGCATGACAGTACGCAAGAACTCACCTGGAGTCCAGTGGTTAGAGGGCGAAATATTAGCATGCAATACAGGTGGCTTTTGGCAAAAGCAGGTCAGATGATCCGCGAGAACCGCTGACTGGCACCCTCCTTCCGGTACAGATCAAAAATCTGGCAGATGGCGCGAATCAGCAGCCGGCCGGCGGGCTGGACCTGCAATGCAGTGCCATCATCGGCAATGAGCTCATCCTGAATCATCGGCTTCAGGCGGTTCAGTTCATCGGTGAAGTAGCGATCCAGATTCTCCCCCCACTCATTGGCAAACTGCTGGCGGTCCAGCCGGAACTGGCAGATCAGCTGGCCGATGACCCAGCGGCGGATACGGTCGTCCCGGCTCAGGTTCACACCCTTGGTGATGGCGAGCTGGCCGGCATCGATAGCGGTTTCCCAGGAAGGCAAGTCATGATTGTTCTGGAAGTAGGCATCGTCGGTCTGGCCGATCGCGGACACACCCAGGGACACCAGGTCGCAGTCCGAGTGGGTGGTATAACCCTGGAAATTCCGGTGCAGCCGCCCTTGCCGCTGGGCCACGGCGAGGCTGTCGTCCGGCTTGGCAAAGTGGTCCATGCCGATGTATTCGTAACCTGCCTCCAGAAGGCGATTGATGGTGTTGTGCAGGATAGTCAGTTTCTGCTGGGGCGTGGGCAGCGTCTCCGACAGAATACGGGTCTGCGGATAGAACCGGTCCGGCAGGTGGGCATAGCAGAACACCGAGAGCCGGTCCGGCGACATCTCGATCACCGCTTCCAGGGTTTCAGCGAAGCTTTCCGGGGTCTGGTGCGGCAGTCCGTAGATCAGATCCAGGTTGATGGAGCGGAAGCCCAGGCGGCGGGCTTCGTTGAGCACGGCCTCGGTCATTTCCCGGGGCTGGATGCGGTTAACGGCTTTCTGAACCTTCGGATTTACATCCTGCACACCCAGGCTGATGCGATTGAACCCCAGATCCCAGAGCGTCGGCAGGGTGTCCTGGTCCACTTCCCGCGGATCGATCTCCACGCTGTAATCCCGATCGTCACCGGTCTGAAGGTTGAACAGTTCGCCATAGCCTGCCATCAGGTGTTCCATGACCTCCTTTGGCAGGAAGGTGGGTGTGCCGCCACCCCAATGCAACTGTTTCACGGGCCGGTCCGCACCGAACAGCCGGGACTGGATCGCGGCTTCCTTCAGTAGCCGCTCCACGTAGGGCATGGCCTTGTCGCGCTTCTTGGTGATCACCTTGTTGCAGGCGCAGTAGTAACAGAGGTGGGCGCAGAACGGCAGATGCGTATAGAGTGACAATGGCCGGCCGCTGGCCTTGCTGCGAGCGGCTGCCTTTACCATATCTTCCACCGGATAATTCTGGTTGAATTCCACTGCCGTCGGGTAAGAGGTATAGCGCGGGCCGCTAAGGTCATAGCGGCGAATCAGCGCTTCGTCCCAGATGAATTCCGGCAGTGTGGATTCGGTGGTTTGCAAGGTGGCGGTGGCAGTCATAATACGAGCTCTGGTGTCGAAAACAGGGGGCATCCGGATAATGTCGACATCCTAGGACATTCCGGCGCTTCGCATTTTGATGCGGGTCAGCTGAACGATGGTTTCAGTTTACCAGCCCCCTTGATGAACCACCCTTGGGCTCTTGGCGTATCCTTGCTACCTCTTTTGGGGAGTATATGGTGTTTGGCGCCCGGCAAGCGGAGGGGGTGCCCTGCCAAAATACGCTGTGAATACGTCCCTGTACGCTCGGCTCCGCCATCCATGGCTACGCACGATTTTGGCAGGGCACCCCCTCCGCTTACCTGACTGTTCTGCAAAGCCGCAAACCAAAAACGGAGCCTACCCTTTGCCATGCCAAACCTGATTCTGATTCTCGGTGACCAGCTGACCCCCGATATAAGCGCACTGGAAGACGCTGACCGAAAACGGGACCGGATCGTGATGGCGGAGGTCCATGACGAAGCCACCTATACCAACCACCACAAGAAGAAAATCGTACTGCTGTTCAGTGCCATGCGCCATTTCGCGCAGCGGTTGCAGGCGGATGGCTGGCAGGTGCATTACCAGGCCTACCATCCGGACAATCACGAGCAGAGCCTGGAGGCCGTCGTCGCCCACCAGCTCAACGAGACCGGCGCGGATCGAGTGATTACCACCGAGTGCGGCGAGTGGCGGCTGCATGAGCAGATCAGTCAGTGGCATGAACGGCTTGAGGTGCCGGTGGAGATCCGCCCGGATTCCCGTTTTATTGCCAGCAAGCAGGAATTCGTGGATTGGGCCGAGGGCCGGAAGCAGCTGCGGATGGAGTTCTTTTACCGGGAAATGCGGCGAAAAACCGGTTTGATGATGACTTCTGATGGCAAGCCCGAGGGTGGGCAGTGGAACTTTGATGGCGACAATCGCCGCAAGTGGACGGGCAAACCGGCAGCCCCCGCCCCGTTCCGGGTGGAGCCTGATGACGTGACGCAGGCGGTGATTGACCTGGTGGAGGAGCATTTTCCCGATCATTTCGGCACCACGGAGGACTTTCACTTTGCGGTAACGCCAAAGGACGCTGAGCGGGCCCTGGATTACTTTATTGACTTCGCCCTGCCCTGCTTTGGCGACTTCCAGGACGCCATGTCCGATGACGAGGACTGGCTGTTCCATTCCATTCTGTCCCCCTACATCAATTGTGGCCTACTGGACCCACTCGCTGTTTGCGAAGCGGCTGCCCGGGCCTGGCATGCGGGGCGAGCGCCGATCAATGCGGTGGAAGGGTTTATCCGGCAGATCCTGGGGTGGCGGGAGTTTGTGCGGGGGATCTACTGGATGAATATGCCGGGCTATGCGGAGGAAAACCGGCTTGGCAATACCCGCTCCCTGCCCTGGTTTTACTGGACCGGTGACACCAAGATGCGCTGCATGCACAAGGCCATTGATGCCACCCGCCGCAACGCCTACGCCCATCACATCCAGCGGTTGATGGTCACCGGCAACTTCGCGCTTCTGGCCGGCGTCAGGCCCGAGGAGATCTGTGACTGGTACCTTGCGGTGTATGCCGATGCCTATGACTGGGTCGAGTTACCCAATGTGCTGGGCATGGTGATGCACGCCGATGGCGGCTACCTGGGTTCGAAGCCCTATGCGGCAAGCGGCAAGTATATCCAGCGGATGTCGGACCACTGCAGCAACTGCCATTACAAGGTCAACAAATCCACGGAAGCCGATGCCTGTCCATTCAACGCGCTGTACTGGCATTTCATCGACCGTCACCGGGATGATTTCGCCGGCAACCCGCGGATGGGCATGATGTACAGGAACTGGGACAAGCAAAAGCCGGAGCGGCGCGAGGCGCTGCTCAAGCGTGCCGATGACCTGTTGATACACCTGGAGCAGCTTTGACCGCGGTGCTCACGGTGGGCCGACTTCGCAGGCCAGCACCAGTGCCCAGAACTCCGAGAAGTCATTGACCACCACGTCGGGTTTGTCCGGGTGCTTGTGGGTGCCGGGAAAAATACGATTCAACCAGGGCAGGTCCCATTGCGCGCCGTTGAAGAACACCGCCGTCATACCGGCGCGCTTGGCGGCAATCACATCGGTGGTGCTGTCACCCACGTACCAGACACTGGGGTCCGGGGGATAATCCAGTTTCTGTACCGCAAGATATAGCTGGTCCGGGTGGGGTTTTCTCAGGGGCACATCATCACCACAGACATCCACATCGAACAGATGGGTCCAGCCGATATCGTCCACCGCAGCGAGCTCGTGCTCGAAGAACTCACGGTCGCGATTGGTGATGACACCCACCTGGATACCCATGCGGCGCAAACCTTCAAGCACCGCCCGCACTTTGGGCTCGAACGCCTTGACCGTGCCGTAGTGTTCCCGGTAGTGGCGATTGAACACCTTGTGGGCAACCTGTTTCGCCTCCTGGTCTTCACCGAACAGAACCTCAAAAATGTCCGTGCGTGAAATCTTGCGATCCGCTCGGACTTTAGGGTGCAGCCTGGCAAATTCACGAACATAAGCCACCAGGCGGGCGTCCTCCGGGGTCTTGCTGTCCTCCGGCGCCAGCATGCGATCGACCAGGCCCAGTTCCTCAAACTCCGGAAACATGTCATCCACCGCGTGGTACATGGCATCCAGCGTGTCCACCAGTGTCGCATGCCAGTCGAATAACACCACCGAAGGACGAATCAGGCTGACTACCGCCGGGTGCCAGTCAGGCTCAATACGGGGCTTTGGTGGCTCCGGGCGGGGATAGGGGCGTGGCCGGACTTCCGCGGGGGTTGCCCGGAAAGCCTCGGGCTCCTGCCGTTCCAGCAGCGCCAGCAGGTTGATCAGATCCTCAAAGCTGTCCAGGATCGCCGCCGGGGCATCACGACGGCTGAACCAGCTGTCAATTCGCTCCATCTCCCAGCAGGCACCGTTATAAAACACACCGGAAACACCGGCGCGGTTGGCTGTGAGCATGTCCACATAACTGTCGCCCACGTACCAGGCGCGCCCGTCTGCGGGTAGATCCAGCTTCTCCAGGGCGCGGACGATCACTTCCGGATCAGGCTTGTACTCGGTAACGTCGTCGGCGCAGACCGTGACATCAAAGAGATTCTGCCACCGCCCCTCGTCCACGGTTTTCAGCTCCCTGTCCAGGAACTCACGGTTGCGATTGGTGGATACCGCCAGCTGGATGCCCATCGCTTTCAGGGCCGTGAGATATTCGTAGGCGCCCTGCTGGAAGGGCTTCACCTTGCCAAAATACTTGCGGTAGCAGTTGTTGTAGGCCTCATGGGCGATCAGCCTGGCTTGTTTATCATCACCGAAGATGGCGTTGAAGATATCGGTGCGGGAAACGCGGCGCTCCGCCAGGATACGCGGATGTAACCGCCGGAAAATCCGGATGTAGCGCACCAGGCGGGCATCGTCAGCAGTGCGGCATTTATCCTCCGGCAACAGCCGGTCCACCAGCCCCAGATCCTCCAGTTGCGGCAGCATATCCTCCATGGCACTGAACATGGCATCGTGGGTGTCCACCAGGGTGCCGTGCCAGTCGAACAAAAGCACCGATGGTGCCGGCAACCCATCACTGAATCGGGCCATCAACAATCCCTCATGGCATGGAAAACGTAAAGGTATTCACACCCAGTAAAAACTATTTGGACCAGATGCACAAAAAACCTCACCTGCCTGAAAAAACCTGCCCGGTCTGTGAGTGCCCCTTTGCCTGGCGCAAGAAGTGGGCAAGGGACTGGCCTAACGTCCGCTACTGCAGCGAGCGCTGCCGCCGCGCCGGGAGGCCGGCCCGATGACCACCGTCGTCTGGTTCAAGCGGGACCTGAGAACACGTGATCACGAGCCACTGGCAGCCGCCGCCAGGCTTGGCGAAGCGGTGATCCCACTGTACGTCGTTGAGGATGATTACTGGCAGCTTCCGGATACCGGCGAAAGGCAGTGGGCGTTCATCCAGGAGTCGCTGCAGGATCTTGACCGGCAACTGCGACAGGCCGGAAATCGGCTGGTCGTCCGCAGGGGTTCGGTTACCGCGGTCCTTCGGCAACTGAAAGCCCACCATAATCTGACAAGAGTATTCTGTCACCAGGAAACCGGCGGTCACTGGACCTTTGAGCGGGACCGCTCGGTGATCGGATGGTGCAGTGAAAACAATGTGGAATACCGGGAATGGAACCAGTTCGGGGTGGTCCGTCGCCTCGCGGACCGGGATGTCTGGGACAGGGCATGGGCGAACCTGATGGGCCGGCCGGTCCTGGGCTCTCCGGCGTCCGTTCCCGCTTCTGACCTGACTTGGACAGCCCAACCCGATGAGGTAACCCCGGCGTTTACCGAGAGGGACCTATGCCCTGACCGGCAGACCGGAGGCAGCACCCGCGGGGACAGACTGCTGGCATCGTTTCTGGAGCAGCGCTGCATCGGTTACCAGTACAATATTTCCAGCCCGCTGACCGCCGTGAGGGCATGCTCGCGTCTGAGCCCCCATGTTGCCTATGGCACTGTCAGCCTGCGGGAGATCTATCAATGGTCGAAGACCACCGGAGACCATCGCAACACCCTGCCCCGAAAGAAAAAAAGCCTGACCAGTTTCCGCTCGCGGTTACACTGGCATTGTCACTTTATCCAGAAACTGGAAGACGAACCGGAACTGGAATTCCGTGCAATGCACCGCGAGCTGGAAGGCCTCAAATCCTCCCCCAACGATTCCGAGCGACTGCAACGCTGGCAGGAGGGCCAGACCGGCTGGCCGTTGGTGGATGCCTGCATGCGCGCCCTGCACCACACCGGCTGGATCAATTTCCGCATGCGGGCGATGCTGATGGCAGTGGCCAGCTACCAGTTGTGGCTGCACTGGCGAGAGCCGGCATTGCACCTGGCCCGCCAGTTCACCGATTTCGAACCCGGCATCCACTATCCCCAGGCCCAGATGCAGTCCGGCCTGACGGGCATCAACGCCCTGCGCATTTACAATCCGGTGCTGCAGAGCCGCAAGCTGGACCCGGATGGGGCATTTATCCGCCGCTGGATTCCGGAACTGGCCGGCGTACCCGCAGAGATGATCCATACGCCCTGGTTGATGACACCGGCCCAGAAGGGGCGCTTCGGCGGTAACACTTACATCGCTCCGGTGTGCGACCACGAACAGGCGGCCCGGGCCGCTCGCAAGGCGCTGGGCGATTTTCGCACGCAGCATGTCAGCCAGGAAGAAACCGCCCGCGTGCTGGAGCGCCATGGCAGTCGCAAGGGACCTGTACAGAAGCGACCTTCGCTGCCCCGAAAACCCACAAAAGCGGCCCGGGATGCCGAAAACGGCCAGCTATCGCTGTTTGACTAGCCGGCTTGCAACCAGGGCCAGCAGGGCAAGAGCAACGGCGATCAGCATTGGCCATGCCAGTGCCCACACCTGGTACGCTGCCGGCAACCACACCGGTGGCTTGACCAGCCCTTCAACATTCCAGGGCATCCACCAGAAGGCGACAAGGCTCACGACCACCGCCGCCAGCCACCCTGCCGCCAGCATCGGCGGGTTGCGGCCGCTTTCGAGGTTGCCAGTGAGTGTCCACAGATACCGCAATACCAGCAACAGGGTGGCCACCGCCCCGGCAGTCATTAGCGGGGACAGGTAACCGGCCAGGGCAAACTCCAGCTGTTCTTCCAGAAGGCTTTCTTTCATGGCCAGTTTGGCAAGCGCTCCGCTGGTGAACGGCAACCCGGCCAGCGACAGGCCCGGCACGGTAATCAACAGCCAGACAGCGGCCCGGCGAGCTGCTCCTGCCGGCAGCGACACCCCCGCAGACAGGAACAGGCTGCCCTTGGCAAGACCATGATGAAGCGCGTACAGGGCAATGATGGAGAGCAGGACCGGTGCGCGCCCGTGGTCTGCCAGAGCGGCACCCACCATCAACACTATCAGCCCCATCTGGCTGACACTGGAATAGGCCAGTACCGCCTTTGGCCGCCGCTGGCACACGCCCAGTACCGCGGCACCGATTGAGCCCAGGGCCCCGGCCACAATCATTACCGCACCCCACCCCGGCAGGGCGGTTTCACCAAATGGCAGCGTCACCAGCCACCCCAGCAACCCGGCCTTGATCATCGCACCACTGAGAACGGCACTGGCGGGTGTGGGTGCCACCGGATGCGCCAGTGGCAGCCAGAAATGCAGTAACGGCAAACCGGCTTTAACACCGAAACCGGCTATTAACAGCCCGATGATCAGATCCCTGCGGGACGAGCCGGCAATGGCTTGCGGTAAGTCCGTCAGCAGCTGACTGTCCGCGGCCGCAGAGGCCAACAGCAATCCCGCAAGAATGGCCATTTCCCCCAACACCGCCATCACCAGATAAACCCGCCCGGCGTAGCTCGCCTCGCCTGTGCCTTCGTGCACCACCAGGCCATAGCCGGCGAAGGTCATTAACGCGAAGAAGCTGTAGAAGCTGCCAATATCCACGGCCACCGTCAGGCCCAGATTTCCCGCCAGGGTCAGCCCCCAGAACACACAGAACCGCCGCAGATGGTGAGCCGCCAGATAGCCCACCGCGTAGATGCCCGCGACCGTCCACAGCAACGCCGTCAGCAGCAGGAACAGCCGGCGCAGTTCATCCATCGCCCACAGCCCGCCGTTGAGCAGCCATGGCAGCTCCAGTTGCCAGCCAGGATCGGTAGCAACCGCCAGCATCAGTGCTGGCACAGGCAACAGCGGCAGCGCGAAACGCATTGCCCTCTGCCAGGCCGAACGCAGAGCCATTGCCGGATACAGCAATGGCACGCCCACCGCCAGCAGCACCAGAACCGGCTCGGCGGACATCATGACGAATACTCCCGCAGCACAATCAGCTCAGCCCACGACAGTGGGCTGAACGGCAACGAGGCCAGAACACCGACCATCACTGTCATTACGGCGGTCAGCAACGGCGGCCAGAACAGCCAGGCACTGGTTTCCAGACGTCCCCAGCGGCGTTCATGGGGCCAGCCTGCTGCCGGCTCGCGGAACCAGAGCCGATGCAGGACTGGCAGAAAATAGGCAGCATTGAGCAGGCTGCTTGCCACCAGCACGGCGATCACCCAATCCATATTGGCAGCCAATGCTCCGCTGCCCATGGTCCATTTGGTGATAAAACCCGCCAGCGGCGGCGCACCAATCATGCCGAAGGCACCAATAGTAAAGGCCAGGGAGGTGCCGGGCATGCGTCGCCCGGCACCATCCATTTCATCAATGCGGTGAATACCCAGGGTTTCCGCGTAATTGCCGGCACAGAAAAACAGGGTGATCTTCATGATGCCCTGGTGTAGCAGATGCACCAGCCCGCCGACGGCTGCGACCGGCCCAAACAGGGAAATTCCGAGAATGATGTAGGACACCTGGCTTACCGTGGAGAATGCCAGCCTGCGCTTCAGATCACGCTGCCACAGGGCCCGAACGGACGCATAAAGAATGGTGAAGGCCGCCAGCCAGGCCAGCGGTGCCAGCAGCCCCAACGCGGCTGAAGCCTCAACACCATAGATATCGTGAACCACCCGCACAATGCCAAAGGCGCCGGCCTTCACCACTGCCACGGCATGAAGCAGGGCGCTGACCGGGGCCGGCGCCACCATCGCCTGGGGCAGCCAGCCATGGAGGGGGAATATTGCCGCTTTTACCCCCAGCCCGGCCACCAGCAAAATAAAAATCAGGATCAGCGAACCCTGAATGTCGGGATCGGCATCGGTGAAATGGCCACCCTCACGGAATGGCAGATCGCCCGCCACCCCGTGCAGCCAGGCAATCGCCAGCAGCAGCACGGCGCCTCCGGTCAGCGTGTAGATCACGTAGGTTCGCCCCGCTTTCAGGGCTTTTTCGGTACCCCGGTGCACCACCAGCGGATAGGTGGACAGCGTCAGCATTTCGTAGAACAGGAAGAAAGTGAACAGGTTGCCTGCCAGGGCAATGCCCATGGTGCTGGCCACGCACAGGCTGAAAAACCCGAAAAAGCGGCTGCGGTTGGGGGAATCCTCAAGATACCCGACGGCGTAGATGGTGGTCAGCAGCCAGAGCACCGAGGACAGCCCCGCAAACATCAATGAGAAGGCATCGGCTCTGAGCACAAACGTTACACCCGGCACCATGGTAAAGCTCAACCCATAGTCCACGCCGCGGAACACGCCCCAGACCATCACCACCACCAACGCCAGTTTCACCAGAGCGGCGCCCAGGTTCACTCCCGTCCGCAAGCGGTACCCCTTTTCCGGCAGGGCGAAGATGACCACCGAGGCAATCATTGATGTCATCAGGGCAAACAGCGGTATCCAGGCAGTCAACGTCATGGCGAGCCCTCCTCTTCGAACGGCAACGCCATTACCGAAAGCACTTCCGCGGACACCAGTCCAAGCCCGATGGCCATCAGCGCCAGAACCATCGGTATGACTTCCAGACTTCTGGGCGGATGGTAGAACTCATCCGTCTCCAAGCTTTCCAGAAATGATGCGCGGTAGATCCGGAACACATACGCCGCTGAAAGCAGACCGCCCGCGAGCAACACCAACAGCCACCACCACTGGCCACTGCCCAGGCTGGCCTGCAGCAGCAGCCACTTGGCGGCGAACCCGCCGGACGGGGGCAAGCTCATCAGCGACACCCCGGCGAGGCCGAAGGAAAACAGCGAAAACGGCAGAAAGCGGCTGACGCCAGTCAGCGCATCCACGCGGGCACTGCCGGTGGCAAGGATAAGGTTGCCGGCGGCAAGGAACATGGCAGCCTTGGCCAGAGCATGGCTGATCACCTGGAGGGTAACGCCTTGCTGGGCCTGCAAGGATACCGACTCAGATACCGAGTAGGTCAGCGGGAACAACAGAAACAGGTAACCGATCTGGGCCACCGAAGAATAGGCCACCACCTGTTTCAGCTCCAGCTGGCGGCATGCCAGCCAGCTGCCCCATACCACCGCCGCGCTTCCCAGCAGGCCGACCAGCTGGGCCGCTGCCAGGCTACCGAGGGGCTCGCCAAGCTCCAGCCATAACCTTGCGGCAATATAAAAAGAGGCCTTGACCACCAGTGCCGACAGCAACGCGCTGACCGGGGATTTGGCAATGCCATGGGCCGGCGGCAGCCAGCGATGCAGAGGAAACAGAGCCGTCTTCAGGGCCAGGCCAGTAACCATCAAGGCAAGCGCCAAGCCAGACCCTGCCGGCACAGCGTGTTCTTCCAGCCGAAAAACGACACCGGCAATGGACAGGGTCCCGAACTGCCCGTAGATCAACGCCACGCCAAGCAGATAGGCCAGGGAACCCAACAAGGCCGCCAGCAGATATCTGATCGACGCCCGCAGCGCCCCGGCTTTGCCTCCCAGCGCCACCAGGCCAACCGCAGAGAGGCTGATCAGCTCCAGCCCCACATAAAGATTGAACAAGTCCCCTCCCAGCCATACTGCGTTCAGCCCGGCCCAGAGAAACCAGAACAGGGGCCAGAAGTAACGGTGCCAGGGCTTGTCGGGATCGATGTAGACCCCGGCGTGAAGGCCACAGGCACTGGCCACCACGGCCGTGAGCAACACGAAGGTAACGGCAAGCCCGTCCACACGGAGTTCGATGCCCAGCGGTGCCTGCCAGCCCCCAAGGCCATAATAGAAGCCCCCGTCCCGGGAGACGATCAGCCATAGCCCGAGCGACACCAGAACCTGAACCACAATGCCGCCCCAGGTCACCAGACGACCCCAGGCGAAGTTCATCAGCAGGGTGAGCACCGCCCAGGCCAGCGGAGTGAACAGCAACCCTGCCATCAACCACAGCGTCATTCCGGACCACCCTCCCGGGAAGCGCGCTCGCCCTCAAGACTGGTCATTCCGGACAGATGGTAATAGCGTCTTATCAGCACCACGGCCAATGCAGTAGCGGCGATCGCCACCACAATACCGGTAAGCACCAGGGCCTGGGGCACCGGATCCGGCCCACCCTGATGCTGGGGCAGTCCGACCATCACCAGGAAAACGCCGGACCCCATGATATTGAAGGCCAGCAGCTTGCGGAGCAGATGCGACAACCACAACAGCCCGAACAGGCCGATGCCACACAGCATGGCGCCCGCCAACGAATAAAGCAGTGACGCTGTCATGACGACGAGCCCTCTTCGGGATCCTCGGCATCATTGACCGGAGCTGACACGAACAGCGCCAGCAGCACCATGGCAATGGACAGGGTCAGCACCGATTCGATAACCACGATCAGGGTTTTGGTCATTCCCGGCGGGTAGGCCAGAAAGGCCTCGCCCCCGATGGCACTGGCCACCGCCACCAGCAGAAATACCGTAAAACCCAGTGCCAGGCCCAATCGCAACAGCAGGCCCGGGCGGAGAAACGCCATGGGGCTGCCCCCAAGGCGCATCAATACACCGGTGGCAGCGAGCACCGCCCCAGCCTGAAATGCGCCACCCGGGCGATCGGCACCGGCCCACAACAGGTACCCCGCCAGTACCAGCATCAGCGGCACGAACCAGCGCTGCAACGCATAGAGCAACGAGTCCGAGGTGCACAATTGCGGGTCTTCCAAGGATGCGGTTTTTGCCATCGAGATACCGGCAATGCCGGCAATGACCAGCACACCGATCTCCAGCAGGGTGTCGTAACTGCGGAAATTCAGCAATACGGCGGTGACAGGGTGCTCCACGCCGCTGCGATCGAGATTTTCAGACAGCAGTTGCGCCAGGTCCACCGGGGCGGGGTTGCCGGAAATGGTCCAGATGCTGCTCGCCAGCACACCGGTGAAGGCAAGGCATACGCCAATAATAGCCAGCGCTCGCAAACTCCGGATCATTGTCGACCGTCTCCCTGCTGCTGCGCCCGGAGTCGTTTGCTGCCAAGGTGACTGACGGCATCCAGCAGCAGAACACCGGTAAGACCGGCACCGATCGCCGCCTCCGCAAGGGCAATATCGGGCGCATGCAAACGAACCCACGCCACCGCCATCAGCACGCCGAAAGCGATGAACACCACCACCGCCCGGAACAGGTCTCTGGAGCAGAGAGCCGCCACAGCGGTTACCACCAGCGCCACTACCAGCAACCCGTCCAGCAACCACTCAACCATTGCCACGCTTCCTCCCGGTACCGGTCTTATCTCCTGACCTGACCGCCCGCGCAACCAGGTGCGCCGAGGTGGCACTGGCTGCCAGTGCCAACAACCAGATCAGCACCACCTTAAGACCCGTTGCCAGTGATGAGGCCTGGGGCAACAGGGCGAGAGCAATAAACCCGAGCCCCAGATTATCAATCTTGGTGAGGGCATGGATGCGGCACAGAGTATCCGAAAACCGGAACAGGCCCAGGGTGCCCACGCCAAAGAACAGGCACCCCACCACCAGGAGCACAACCTGGACAACCAGTATGACCGAGTCAATCATGGCCGTTCTCTCTCAGGCCCCGTCGGGTGACAAAACCGACAACCGCAAGCACCGACAACAGCGCCAGAATCAGTGCCACATCCCGGAGTGAGGGCATACCCTGGGCTTCCGCCAATACCAGTAACAGGGCCACGCCCGTGGTTCCAAAAAGCTGGGAGGCCAGCATGCGGTCGGCGGGATGCGGCCCGCGCCAGATGCGCACAAACGCCACCAGCAGGTTACCCAGAAGAAACACGGCAACCGTATTCAGCGTCAGGGTCATGGCGTGGTCTCCCCTGCCCCCGCTGGTCTCAGGCCGAACACCCCGGCAATCTTCCGTTCGGCCGAACGGACGTCTGCGTCAATGGGCTGGTCCAGATCAAGGCAATGAAGCTCCAGGCTGGCACCCTGCAAACGCACACTCAGGGTGCCCGGCATCAATGACAGGGTATTGGCCAGCAGCCAGCGGGGGCCACCAGCCGGTAGGCTGGTTGTTACAGTAAGGTAGCCCGGATTGACCGGAACCGACGGGGACAGCAGTCGACGTCCCACATCCACGCCCGCCACCACCGACCGCAGCATGAAGAACCCGGCGAATCTCAAGGTTGCGAGCGGATGGAGAGCATAGCCGGAGGGTGAGTAAAGCTTGCAGGAGAGCAGGCCCACCAGCACAACAATCACCGCGCCGAACCCTAGCCCTGATGAATCGCCTTCGGTCATCACCCACCACACCAGGTAGAGGCCCGCGGTCCGCAGGCAGAAAGCTCCGAATAAGGCCATAAACACTCCCTTTCCGATCTTTAGAGAGACTACCACAGGCCAGACTCTTTAGCGGAGCAGCCAGCGGGCTCACCCGCTGACCCGACCAATCGTCAGTCCGGGTTGATATACCATGGCACCGACGCTCGCTCACTGCGCTCCAGCTCTGCAATAACCTGGGCGCCCAGCAGCAGAATAATGGAGCCTACCTCCAGGCTGATGAGCAGGACAATAATGGTTGCCAGGGACCCGTAGATCACATTCACGAATGAAATATTGAGAAAGTAGTACATCATGACCAGCCGTGTCGCCTCCCACAGGATGGCCGCTACCAGACCTCCGACCACGGCCCGACGCGGCGATATGTGCGAAATCGGCAAGACTTTGTAGATGGCGCTGAACATGAGAAAAACGCTGACAAAGCTGAGCAGGTACAGGATGAGACCCGGCTCTTCATAAAGGGTATTGATGACGGCAAACAGCAAGGTCAGAGTAAAAAGGCCGGCACCCAGTACCAGCATGAATGCGTAGGGAAGCACGGCTGACAGCCAGAAGCTGCGCCGGGGATTGTCCGGGCGATGAAAGATAATGGCGATCGAGTCCTCCAGCATCCGGAACGCAAAGGAGCTGAAAAACAGCAGTACCGGAATGCCCGCAATGCCGATGATGTCCCGTGATTCCATGAAAGCGCGCACCGCCTCCAGCCACACATCTGCGTGGGCGGGCGCAAAATGCTGGGCCTGGATCGCCATGACCTCCAGCAGCTGCTCTTCTTCCACCACCCGGGTCAGCAGAACCCCGAGCAGCGCCAGCAGGGGCACCGCAGACAGGAGAACGTTGTAACCAACTCCACCGGCCAGCAGAATACCCCGATTGCGCAAAAAATTGCCCAATACCCGGCGTGAAAAACACCAGAATCGCCGCGCGAATAGAACTGCGGAACCATCACTCTCCGTCATCTGGTCATGGTCCCCGCTCAGCGATCACGCCTGTCTCTATTCACTTTTCCCGTTGTCCCTGACCCTGATATCCAGCAGCGAATCAATGTCGCTGGCCTCAAGGGTTTCTTCCTCGAACAGGGTGTTGGCCAACCGCTCCAACTGGTCACGATTTTCCTCAAGCCGCTTGTTGACCTCTTTTTCGATACCGGTGATGAGCTTCCTGACCTCGTCATCAATCTTCTCGGCGGTCGCCTCGCTGTACTCACGCTCCCGGGAGATCTCATGACCCAGGAACACTTCCTCCTGGCTGGAGCTGACCGACATGGGGCCGATAACCTCACTCATACCCCAGCGGGACACCATCCGGCGGGCCAGTTTGGTGGCCTGCTCGATGTCATTTTCAGCCCCACTGCTGACTTCGTTGAAGATCAGCTGCTCGGACGCCCGTCCGCCCAGCATGACGGCAATCCGGTCCCGGGCATAGCTTGCGGTCATGTTCAGGCGGTCTTCATCCGGTGCCTGCTCGGTCAACCCGAGGGCCTGACCCCGGGGAATGATAGTGACTTTTTCGAGCGGGTCCGCCTTGGGGAACAGCAGCGCCGTCAGCGCATGCCCGGACTCATGGAAGGCAATCACCTTTTTCTCGTCATCACTGAGGTTCTGCTCCCGTTTGGCCCCCATCAGCACTTTATCCCGCGCCATGTCGAAGTGCCGCATACAAACCACCTTGCTGTCATCGCGGCCAGCGAACAGGGCAGCCTCATTGGCAAGGTTTTCCAGGTCGGCACCGGCAAACCCGACGGTCCTGCGTGCCACTGCAGCCAGGTCGACATCATCCCCCAGCGGCATGGCTTTTGTGTGAATGCCGAGTATCTTTTCACGGGCCTGCCTGTGGGGCCGGTCCAGGGTGACCTTGCGGTCAAATCGACCGGGGCGCAGCAGGGCCGGGTCCAGAACATCGGGCCGGTTGGTGGCGGCAATCACCACCACGGTCTCATGGGGAGAGAAACCGTCCATCTCCGAGAGTATCTGGTTCAGGGTCTGCTCACGCTCGTCGTGACCACCGCCAACGCCCGCGCCCCGGGAGCGGCCAATGGCATCGAGTTCATCGATGAAAATGATGGACGGGGATTCTTTGCGGGCTTCCTCAAACATGTTGCGCACGCGGGACGCCCCCACGCCCACAAACATCTCGATGAATTCGGAACCGGAAATGGAGAAAAACGGAACATCGGCCTCGCCGGCCACCGCCCTTGCCATCAGGGTTTTGCCGGTACCGGGCGGCCCCACCATCAGCACCCCCCGGGGAAGCTTGGCCCCCAGGCGCTGATAGAAGTCAGGGTTTTTCAGATAATCAACAATCTCGGTCAGGTCCTTCTTGGCATTGTCCGAACCGGCGATATCCTTGAAGGTTTTGCCGGGTTCATCCCGGGAAAAGCGCTTGGCTTTGGACTTGCCCATGCTGAACAGGCCGCCAGCCTGCTGGCTCCCCATCTGGCGCTGCATCCGCTGCCAGAAGAAAATAACCAGGCCAAGGATGATTAGCCAGGGCAGGAAGCTGACCAGCAGACGGGACAATATGTCCGGGCCCGATTCCTTGGCCGTGATAATGACGCCATTCTGCTCCAGCAGATCCACCACCTGGGTATCACCCACCTCCGGAATATAGGTGCGGAACATCTGCTGGCCAGACGGGTCTTCCGAACCGCCGGCATCTTCCATGGTTCCCGTTACCTGATGCCCTTCAATGGTGACTTCGGACACCTTTCCAGCGGTCACCCTTTCCTTGAACTCGTTGTAGCTCAACTCCTGGGAACCGGATTGCGATACCAGCTGAATGGCGTAGAAAACCAGAAACGCCAGCAACAGGGCATTCAGGACCCGGACCCACTGGGGTGGCTCATTCTGCTGTCCGGTCTCATTCATGGGGTCAAGGGGTTTGCGCTGACGCTGATCCTCTCGCTTCTGATCGTTTTGCGGATCGAATCGCTTGGCGTCATCAGACATCAAAAAATTCCTCAGTTATGAATACTCGTAATCATTGCCCGGATCAGCTTTTATCCGACCAACCCTCATCCGGCCTGAACCGGTCTCCGTGGTTATCTGCCAGGGTTGCCAGTGAGCTCCGGATATCGTCAAAGCCCCGCTTATGAGCGTAGTTCATGGGGCCACCACGGAAGGGGGCAAAACCGGTGCCGAAGATCATGGCGCCATCCACCAGGGCCTCGTCCCCGATTACGCCCTCTCTCAGGCAGGCCATGCAGGCATTCAGCATGGGTAACAGCAGCCGGTCGAGGGTATCATCCGGGGCGGCCTCGGTTTTGTCCTGCTTATCGGCCTTGCCTTTTTTCCACTGATACAAACCCTCCCCGGACTTCTTACCCAACTTGCCATCCTTGACCTTTTCCCGGAGCCAGTCCGGCGCCGGCGGCATGTCGGTGTCCAGGCGGTCACGAAGCATGTCTGCCACACTCAGGCAAATGTCCAGGCCAACCTGATCGGCCAGTTCGATCGGTCCCATGGGCATACCGAAGTCTTCCGCCACCCGGTCAATGCTTTCGGCGGCAACGCCTTCATCCAGCATGACCATGGCCTCCACAAGGTAGGGTGTCAGGGCCCGGTTTACCAGGAAGCCAGGCGCGGTTTCGACCGGCGCAGGCAACCGGTCAATCTGGCCAACAAAGGCACGGGCCCGGTCCAGCACTTTGCTGTCAGCCTTATCGTGGTTGACCACTTCAACCAGCGGCATCAGGGCCACCGGATTAAAAAAGTGCAGGCCAACCAGACGTTTCGGGTCCTTGAGTTTTTCACCCAGGGTTTCCAGGGGAATACTGGAGGTATTGGTGGCCAGGATGGCGCCATGCTTAAGTCTGGGCTCCACATCCTCATAGACCTTCTGCTTGATATCCACTTTCTCGGGCACCGCCTCGATCACCAGGTCGGCCTGTTCGACGCCACGATTGGCAAAATCCGGTGTCAGGCGATCCAGGATATCCCGGCGCTGGGCTTCAGACCGGTGTTTCTTTTCACACAGATCTGCCAGTTTTCCGACCGCTTGGGCCAGCTTGTCCGCCTCCATATCAAACAGGGTGACCCGCAACCCCTGGAAAGCACACCAACCGGCAATATCGGCCCCCATCTCACCGGCACCGACCACGTGCACATGCTCAACGGGTTCGGCCCCGGTGCGGGTCAGGCCTTTCATTTTTTCACGCAGGAAGAACACTTTGACCAGGTTACGGGAGGTGTCCGTCATCATCAGCTTGGCAAAGGAGGCGATTTCCTCCTTGCGCATGGATGGGCCGGACTCTCCACCGTACTGCTCCCACAGATCAATCAGCGCCTCGGGCGCAGGATAATGCTGGGGCGGCGCTTTTTTGGCCGCCTGCGAGCGCATCTGGCGGGTCTGCAACTGCCGCGCCGGTTTCGTGGAAAGCACCCGGCCACGCATGCCACTGCTGCTCTGCTCGACATCGCCGGTAACCGCCGCCTCGACAGCCGCGGCCACATGGCGCTCTTCCACCACCAGGTCGACCAGCCCCAGTTTGCTGGCCTTGACGTGGGGAAGGGTCTTGCCAGTCAGCATCATGGTCATGGCTTCAATCGGGTCCACCAGCTGGGTGAGACGCGCCGTACCGCCCAGGCCCGGGTGCAGGCCCAACTGGACTTCGGGGAAGCCCAACTTGGCGCCGGGGATGGCAAACCGGTAGTCGCAGGCCAGGGCCAGTTCCAGACCACCACCCAGGCAAGAGCCATGAATCACGGCAATGGTCGGAAAGGACAAGGCCTCAAACCGGTCAACCACCTCATGGGCCCGGCTAAGCTTGTCCACGACCTCCGACTCCGATCCGAGTTCGGAGAATTCGGTGATATCGGCTCCGAGGCAGAAGCCTGTGGGCTTGATGGATCGTAACACCAACCCTTTTGGCGGCTTGCTCTCAAGCGCCTCCACAATCTTGCCAAGCTCTTCAAGAACGCCGGCAGAAAGGACGTTGGCTGCGGCCTCTTTTTTATCAAAGATCAGCCAGGCAACGTCCTTTTCATCCCGGCCAAGGCGCCAGTGCTGCCAGTTTTCTGCCTGTTTTTCGGTATCTGCGTTCGCAAATGGGCCCCGGGCCATCTCACGGGCACTCAGGGCTTTCAGAATATGACCTGTCATTGTTGCCTCCTGCAATCTTATGGCTAAAGCGTGAATGCTGTGACCGGGTTTACACCGCCTCGATCAGCATGGCTCCGGACTGGCCGCCACCAATACACTCGGTAGCAATGCCCCGTTTGACGCCCTTGCGGTGCAGGGCATTCATCAGGTGGAGGACAATCCGGTTGCCGCTGGTGCCTACCGGGTGACCCATGGCCACGGCACCGCCATCGATATTCAGGCGCTCGGGGTCCAGCTTTCCCATGGGTTTGTCCAGCCCCAGGGCCACCTTGCAGAACTCCGGGTCGGCCCAGGCTTTCATGCAGGCCAGTACCTGGGCTGCAAACGCTTCGTTGATTTCCCACAGGTCAATATCATTCAGGCCGGCGTTGTGTCGTTTCAGCAACGCGGTGGAACTGAGTACCGGGCCAAGCCCCATGATCTTGGGGTCCAGAGCGGCCCACTCACTGTCGACCAGGACCGCTCGTGGCTTGAGCCCGTATTTCTTCACCGCCTCCTCGGATGCCAGTATCAGCCAGGAGGCCCCATCAGTGACCTGGGAACTGTTGCCGGGCGTCACCTGACCGAACGGTGGTTCAAAGGCAGCCTTGAGTTTGGCAAGAGCCTCGGCAGACGTGTCGGCACGCACTCCATCATCGTGTTTGAAAAGCTCCCCTTCCGGCGAAATGGCCGGCACAACCTCATCGTCCAGCCAGCCTTCCTCCTGGGCGCGGGCAAGACGCTGATGGCTGGATACGGCGTACTCATCCGCTTCCTGCCGGGAGATGTTGAACTGCTGGGCCAGTACTTCGGCGGTCTGGCCCATACTCAAACTGACAATGGGATCGGTCAGTCCCTTGGCCAGACTGATTTCCGGCTTGAGCTTCTTGGGGCTGAACTGGCCGAGCTGGCGAACATAATCCTGGGGGGAAGACGCTGCATTGAGTCCCGCCAGCCATTCCACGGCCTCTGTCTGCAGCACCATCGGGGCATGGCTGAGAGCGTCGGTGCCCCCCGCCAGGATCAAATCACTGTCACCATCACGAATGTATTTGTAAGCGGTATCAATGGACTGCATTCCGGAACCGCAGTTAATCTGCACCGTAAACGCGGGCATGGCTTCGCCCATCCCCAGGCGCAAAGCCGCAATCCGTGCCGGGTTCATCTCCGATGGCACCACGTTGACACAGCCAAGGATGACCTGGTCATAGGCGTCCACCGGTATCGGCTGGCGCAAGAGCAGAGGGCGCCCGCACTGGACAGCCAGATCAACCGGCGAGAACGGGCCCGGTCGCCCCCTGGCCTTGAGAAATGGGGTGCGCGCGCCATCAACCAGGTAAACCCGGCGCGATGAGGGTTTCTCCTGCGGGCTTGAGTTGTCGGTTTCGGTGTTCGGGTTGCTTGGTGTCATCGGGATCCCTCCGTAAGCTGATTACAAAATTCGGTAAATCCGGTGCTCTGCTGCCCAGTGTTCTACTACTGAGGTGGCCCCATTCCCGGGCGTTTCAAGGGTGGCCCTGGTAAGGCTCCCGAGTTGAAATCCTTCTTTTAATCTATAACTCTAGTACTTCTCACCAAAAAGGAGGATATCTATGTCTCGCCCACAGGATCTTTTCCCCACCCGTCTCGAGCGTAAACTGGGCATGTTTGAAAGGCTGGACCCGGTCGTGCACACACCGGAGGAACGGCTCTCGGACGGCCCGCTATCCGCCGAGAAAGTGCGCGAATTCGATGACAGAGGCTTTCTGTTCTTTGATTCGTTTTTTTCCAAGGATGAGATGGACGGCTTCATCAAGGAACTCAAGGATTACGAGGAAGACGAGGATCTCAAGCTGTCCGAAGGGACCATTCTTGAGCCGGGAAAGGAAGAAATCCGCTCCATTTTTGGCATTCATGAAATCTCGGACCGCTTTGACCGCCTGACCCGTGACCCGCACCTTCTGGACATCGTGCGCCAGCTGCTGGACAGCGAAGTGTATATTCATCAGTCACGGATCAATTACAAGCCCGGTTTCAAGGGCAAGGGCTTCAACTGGCACTCGGATTTCGAAACCTGGCACAGCGAGGACGGCATGCCGCGGATGCGCTGCCTGAGCTGCTCCATCGTGATGACCGACAACAACGAGTTCAACGGTCCGCTGATGCTGATTCCGGGTTCGCAGAAGTACTTTATTCCCTGTGTTGGCCGCACTCCGGAGAACAACTACAAGGAATCACTCAAAACCCAGAATCTGGGCGTTCCCGATGCCGCCAGTCTGACCAGGCTGATGGACGAGAACTCCATAGAGGCACCCAAAGGGCCGCCGGGATCCCTGATTATTTTTGAGTGCAACACACTGCATGGCTCCAACCTGAACATGTCGTGCTGGCCACGCAGTAACCTGTTCTTCGTGTACAACAGCGTTCATAACACGCTGGAAGAACCCTATTGCGGCAACAAGCCCCGGCCCGAGTTCCTGGCCAACCGGAAAAACTGGGAACCACTGAAGCCGGTATAACCGACGGCATGGGGTGTGGGGCTACTCCCCCCCCCCACCAAAGGACTGCTCAGAGCAGGGCTCTGACCAATAACCGCTTTTGGTTTGTCAGTCGCTTTCTTTTTCCTTTGCCTCCGTACCGGACTTTTCCACAGACGGCAGCACGAGTACCGGACACGGGGCATTAACCGACACATACTCCACCGTCGCCCTGCGTATATGCCAGCGCCCGCTGCTACCCCGTGATACCAGCATGACCAGATCAGCACAGAGTTGCCCGGCCAGAGCGACCAGCTTTTCACCGGCGTTCCCGGCCATCACGTGTAAATTGGCGCTGCGGTTCAGAGGGAGGTATTTTCGCACAAGCAGATCCAGCACCCCCCTGACCTCGGCTTCTTTCTGTTCCGGCGCCTCCTCGGTTACATGGGGGAAAAACCCGCCACTGCCCGGGCTATAGGCGCTGGCAAGATGAAGCTCACCGTCCTCATCCAGCAGATCCATAGCGGCCTCAAGGGCACGCTTGCCCTCCCCATCGTCGTTTGGGTCAATGGCGATCAACAGTTTGTGATACATGCCCGCTCTCCTGTCTGTTTGTGCTGGTGGCTTCCACTTCCGGGAAGGCCCGCCCCTGGACCAGTTCGTTCACGCTGTAACCGCGGTAGTCAGCCCGCAGGGCCCTGAACAGCGCGACTGCCATGAAAATCAGCAGAATGCAGAAGGGCAGGCCCAGTGACGTAATCACGTTCTGAAGGGCATCCAGCCCGCCGGCCAACAAAAGCGTTGCGGCAATTATACCCTGCGCCACTGCCCAGAAAATCCTCTGGCGTACCAGAGACGGCTGGTCGTCCCGGCGCGTCAGCATGTCGATCACAAGGGAAGCGGAATCCGATGACGTGGTAAAGAAAATCACGATAATGATCACACTCAGGGCCGATGCCACGTCTGCAAGGGGGAAGGCCTGCAGGAACGCGAAGATCGCTACGGAAGGATCCTGCTGCACTTGCTCTGCCAGTGCGATCTGGCCGTTCATCTCCACCTGGATCGCGGATAATCCGAAGATGCCGAACCACACCAGCGTGAAAGCGGTCGGGGCAAAAAGCACACCGGCGACAAACTCGCGGATGGTGCGCCCACGGGAGATCCGCGCGATGAAAATCCCCACATAGGGCGCCCAGGAAATGGTCCAGGCCCAGTAGAACAGGGTCCACTGGCGCTGCCAGTCGGTTTCCTTGAAGGTCTCGGTCCAGAAGGCAAGCCAGGGCAATGCGTCGAAATAATCACCCACACTCTGAACCATGCCCTCGGCTATAAACACGGTCGGCCCCACGGCGAGCACAAACCCGAGCAGGACTATGGCCAGCACAATGTTAAGCTGGGACAGCCGCCTCACTCCCTTGTCGAGTCCCAGGGCCACCGAGGTAGCAGCAATGCTGGTAATGGTGGCAATCAGGATAACCTGAACCAGCCCTGTCGATGGAGTGCCGAACAGGTAATTGAGACCACTGTTCAGCTGCAGCGTTCCCAGTCCCAGCGACGTTGCCACACCAAACAGGGTACCGAGGACCGCAATCACGTCCACCGCCCAGCCCCACGGCCCGAAAGCCTTCTGGCCAAGAATCGGGTAGAACAGGCTGCTGATGCGCATGGGCAGGTTGTGCCGGTAGGCAAAGTAGCCGATCGCCAGCCCCGGCATGGCAAAGATGGTCCAGGTGTGCAGACCGAAGTGATAGAGCGCGACGGTCATGGCATCACCGGCGGCCCTTTCCGAGCCCGGTTGCACACCCTCAAAAGGCGGATTGGCAAAGTGGGATACCGGCTCTGCCACACCCCAGAACATGAGTATGGTGCCGATGCCGGCAGCGAAGAGCATGGTGAACCAGGTCAGGTTGGAGTAATCGGGCCGGCTATCATCGGCTCCCAGACGGATATTGCCGTAGCGGCTCACGGCCAGCCCCAGCAGAAACACCAGTAAAGAGGTTACCGCGAGGATGTAGAACCAGCCCAGGTTACGGGCCACCCAGCCGGTAAGCAGCCCGAAACTGTCAGCTACGACCTGGTCAAAAGGAACCGCCAGGGCGACAAACAGAGCAGCCACCCCGGCAGAGGTGAAAAACACCCCGGGTATTGTCTGCAGCCCCAATCGGCGTTGCAGGCGTTCCAGCACATCAGCCTCCGTTTGTTCCGGAAAGATCCACGAAAGGCCTTACGCTACCACAGACGCCACCCGGTTGAGAGGCACAGAGATCAATTCCGGTTCTGTTGGCGTTGGTGCTCCAGCATCTGCTCCATCATCATCTGCATCTGGTTCATGCGATTTTCCATCATCTGCAGACGCTGCTCGCTGTCCATACCAGCACCACCGGCACGATTGCCCTGGCCATTGCCAGACTGCTTCTTGCCCTGGCCCTGATTATTCATCATGCCCTGGCCGTTATTCATCATGCCTTGGCCGTTATTCATCATGCCTTGGCCGTTGTTCATCATGCCTTGGCCATTGCCCATCATGCCCTGGCCCATCATGCCACCACGCATCATGCCCATGTGGTCCTGCATGGATTCCATATGCTTTTCCCGAATCTGCTGGCGCTCTTCGGCCGATTCGGCATTACGCATTTCCTGCATCATGCCCTGCATTCGGGCCATGTTTTCCTGCATTTGCTGCATTTGTTCCTGGTTCATCATGCCCCCGCGGGGCATTTGCTCGGAATTGCCCTGTGCAAACGTCAAAACAGGTGCAGCCACCAGAACGGAACACGCGATTAAACGACTAAATCTGTTCATAAGAGTCTCCTTTAAAGTACTTTTTCCTGCATCATATCCAGTAAAGACCATGAAACTGAATTGAGACTGAAAATTGAGCTTAAACGGAGATTACATCGAAAAATATTGACCTGAATCAGGAGTAAAGCAAGGGCTAAGACGGGAACGCGCACTCCCCATGCAACCGGCAGATCACAGCAGGAAGACCCCGAAGCGTTTCATAGTCGCGGCCAAAGCAGCAAAGCACACAATTGTAATAATCGCGCTCGCGACAAGAGACACCCAGAAACCGAACCGTGGCAAAAGCATGGGAAACATAAGAAACATCGGTAATGTCGGCAGCACGTACCAGAAGGTATACCAGGCGTGGTTACTGATCTTTTCCTCTGGCTGCTGCTCCAGATAAAGCCAGATCATTGCCAGAACCGTCACCATCGGCAAAGCGGCTATCAGTGCACCCAGCTTGTCACTTCGCTTGGCGACTTCAGAAATCAGTACCACCAGCGCAGCGGTGATGGCGTATTTGGTGATGAGCCATGCCATTATCATGCCCTCCCTACAGCCTCGGCTGGGTCTGATAAGCACCCGGACCGTCAACGGTACCCTGCCCGGGAACATTTTCCACATTTAATTTCGATACCGCCCTAAAGCAAGGTATCGTCTTCGACCATCTGATTTAGCTGCGCTGCGGCTTTTCGACAGGACAATGGGAACCATTATGTTGTCAGCTTTCCTCAACGGCCATTGCCACGGGCACACTTCCTCCGGCAGATACCGTTACATCCGGATTTTCCTGGCCCTAGTATTGCTCGGTATGGGCACCGAGGTGCTGGCCCATGCCGTTGCCCAGGGTGACAAGGGATACATCCAGGAAATAACCGGCGTAAATCTCATTGCCTTCATGTACCTCGGGGCCAAACACATGGTCACCGGCTATGATCATCTGCTGTTCCTTCTGGGGATCGTGTTTTTCCTCTACCGGATGCAGCACATCGCGATCTACGTCAGCCTGTTTGCGCTCGGCCACTCCACTACCATGCTCCTGGGCGTGTACTTCAACATCGGCATCAACAGCTACATTATCGACGCGATTATAGGCCTGTCCGTCGTCTACAAGGCGCTGGATAATCTGGGTGCGTACCAGCGCTGGTTCGGCTTTCAGCCCAACACCAAGGCCGCCACACTGATCTTCGGTTTCTTCCATGGCTTTGGCCTGTCTTCAAAAATCATCGAGTACAACATTTCCCCGGATGGACTGGTACCGAACCTGCTCGCGTTCAATGTGGGCGTGGAGGTTGGCCAGCTAATTGCCCTGGCCATGATCCTGATTGTCATGAGCTTCTGGCGCAAGACCGATGGTTTTTTCCGTCATGCCTACACCGCCAACGTCGCCATGATGAGCGCAGGGTTCCTGCTCATTGGTTATCAGCTCACCGGCTACTTCACTGCTTGATTCTGGAGACCGCTCATGTACAACACCGATATGCCTTCCCGTAACGAGCTGCCGAGTTCAGCCCAGCTGATTCGCTCCACTATTATTGCGGTCATTGTCGCTCTGGTACTACTTGTTACCGTGGTGATGCCGGCCGAGTACGCCCTTGACCCCACAGGTGCGGGTCGCCTGCTTGGTTTGACGGAAATGGGTGAAATCAAGGAACAGCTGGCCCGGGAAGCAGCGGCTGATGAGGCCGCGCAAATGGTGCCGGTGCAAGCTGCCAGCGTGGAGAGCGCACCGGAAGCTGGCGACTCTGTCCCGGAGAATCCTGCGCCCGCTGCACCCGAGGTTCAGCCAACGGAGGCAGAGCCTGTTCTTCAAGCGGTGGCTGAACCAGAATGGAAGGACGAAGTAAGCTTTGTCCTGTCCCCTGGTGAAGGCACCGAGTTCAAACTCACCATGGAGGAAGGCGCAGTTGCGAACTTTTCCTGGGTATCTGAGGGCGGGCCTGTCAACTTCGACACCCACGGCGACGGGAGCGGCCAATCCATTTCCTATGAGAAAGGCCGTGGTATTCCCGAGGATGAAGGCGCCCTGGAAGCTGCCTTTACCGGCAATCACGGCTGGTTCTTTCGGAACCGGAACAGTAACGACGTCACCCTGGTGCTTCGCACTCGTGGTGAGTATGGTGAACTGAAAAAGATGCTCTGATCAGACCGGAGTCGGTAAACAGCCAATATCAACGCGGCGAATCGGGCACTTGCCGTCTCGGTTTCAAGGCCAATCACCCCGCGCATAATTGATGATGTTACCGACTCTCGACCCTACACAAGGAAAAACTGGGCCGCCAGGCCGATGATAAGCGTAGCCGCAAATGCCGTTATCACCACGACGCCGTGCCATGGGTCGGTTGCAACGGATGCCGACTCCCCTGACCTGTACATCGGTACGATGATGCGCAGATACACCGCAAGCGACAGCACGCTGTTGATGATTGCCACGACAGCCAGCCAGGTAAACTGAACATCGATGGCAGCGGCAAAAAGCATGAATTTACCGACAAAGCCTGCCAGTGGCGGAATGCCGACCAGGGACAGCAGGAAAATCACCATTGCAATACCCAGCATCGGCCGTGTGCGCCCCAGCCCGTCAAAGTCGTTCAGAGTGCGCCCGGTGGTGGCCGCAATGGCGAAAGCGCCCAGATTCATGGCCGCATAGGCGGCGGCGAACAGAATGATTGATGGTAAGGCAAGCTCACTGGAGCCCACCGCCAGGATGCCCAGGAGGAAATAGCCGGACTGGGCAATCGACGAATAGGCCAGCAGCCGGATAACGTTATCCTGCACCAGTGCAGCAAGATAGCCGTAGGTCATGCTTAGCACTGCCAGGCCCGCCATGACCGCAGTCCAGCCAGTTTCCGGTGGCAGGTAACGAACCACCTGAGTGAGCGCAAACAGAGCGCCAATCTTGGGTACGACGGACAGGTAGGCGGCAATCGACAGCGGGGCACCCTCGTAGGCGTCGGGTGCCCAGAAGTGGAACGGAACCAGCGATGCCTTGTAGCCCAGACCCACAACCACGGCCACGAACCCGAGAATAACGGCCAGCGGCATCGTGTCCATGCCCGGCAGATCGGCGATCAGCGTAGAGCCGGAGGCACCAAACCAGTAGCTCAGGCCGAAAATCATGATGGCAGTGGTGACTGAAGCGAACACAAAGAATTTCATGGCCGCTTCGGTCGCCGGGTCAGTATCCGGGTAGGCAACCAGGGCAAAGGTCGCCAGGCCGGTCAGCAACGTACCCAGCACCAGAAACATGGTGTCCCCTGCCCCCGCCAGCACCAGGGCGCCCAGGGTGGAAAAGATCAGCAGACTGTAGACCGTACCCTCGCGGGCGCTCCCCCGGACATCCGCCCGCGCCAGCAGCATCGAAAGCACGGTAGCTGGCAACAGGATGAGCTTGGCCCAGATGCTTAAGGTGTCGATGCGGAAACTGCCGCCAAATATCGTGGTGTCTGTGCCCACCAGGCGCAAAGTCATCCCCGTGGCGACAACCAGGCCGATGACCGCAACCACCAGCGAAATCCGGGGCCGGCGCAGCATCTCCGCGATAAGGGCACCGACAGCCGTCAACAGGACGGCAATTTCCGGAGCTAATAAGGCGAGATCACGACCCATTACAGCACCAGTGCCGATGTGGTCCGGTGAATGACGTCCAGCACCCAGGACGGCGCCACGCCCGTGGCGACAGTGAGCACCAGCAAGGGCGCGACCGCGAGAATTTCCCGGGGGCTCAGATCCGGCATCTCACTCCAGCGATCCCGGGGCTCACCCATAAAGGTTTCACGCAGAGCCTTGAGAAAGGTTCCGGCGATAATGGCAATACCCAGAATCACGATAACCGCAATGGGAGTGGTGCCCAAAGTCGCGAGGAATATCTGGAACTCAGCCGGGAAGTGCGCCAGGCCCGGCAGGCCCAGCGACGCGAAGGCCGCCAGCACAAAGAACCAGCCAAGCAGCGGAACCGTTTTAAGCAGGCCGCCAAACTCCCCCATTTCGCGGGTACGGGCGCGCTCCTGGATCATGCCCACCAGGAAGAACAGAGCACCGGTAACCAGACCGTGACTGAACATCTGCAGCACCGCGCCGTCCAGAGCGGTGGCACGGACTGCAGGATCCAGCGTTAACGCAGCCGCGGCGACGCCAACGATCACGTAGCCCATGTGGTTGACGGACGTATAGGCCACCAGGCGCTTGAGGTCGGTCTGTGCCAGGGCGGCAAAGGCGCCGTAAATCGCGCTGACGACACCGAAGAACAGGACAACGATTCCAGCCTCGCGGAAAGCGTCAGGCGTCATTTGCAGGGCGAAGCGCACAAGTCCGTAAGTGCCGAATTTCAGCATGATGCCCGCCAGGATGACGCTACCAACGGTCGGTGCCTGCACGTGGGCCGCAGGCAACCAGGTATGCAAGGGTATCGCAGGAATCTTGACGGCGAAGGTAATCAGCATGGCGATCAGCGCCCACATGGCCGCAGCCCCCTCCAGTGGAGGATTGGCAATCCAGGCCCGCATATCGAAGGTGGGATCGGGACTGCCGAGGTAAAGCCCCAGAATCGCGAGTAATAACGGCAGGCTGCCCAGCAGGGTGTAGATAAAGAACATCAGCGCTGCACGCTGCCGCTCCTCATGTCCCCATCCGGCAATCATGAAATACATCGACACCAGGGAAACTTCGAAGAAGACGTAGAACAGGATTCCGTCCAGCGCGGTAAAGGTACCGATCGCCGCGGTCTCCAGAAGCAGGATCAGAGCCACGTAGGCACGCGGGCGATCGCGAAGCGATGACGCGTAGATCAGAGAGACCAGGAAAAGCACAGCACTCAATAACACCAGCGGCAGGCTGATGCCATCAACTCCGACCCGGTAAGCAGCGCCAATGGCCGGCATCCATTCCAGCTCTTCGACCTGGGAAAAGCCCTCACTACTCACCCCCTGCAGCCACATGGCCAGCGCACCGACCAGGGTCAGCGCGGCACTGGTGATCGCAATACCGTGCACCGTCCGCGCGGTCGGCTTCGGCAAACACAGAATCAGCACGGCGCCGACAAGTGGCAAAAACAGGGTCAGGGATACGAGTGGTAGCATGAGTACAGGGTTCCTTTAAAAACTCAGTGAAGCTGAAAACAGGGTGACAACAAAGAGCGCAGCGGTGGCTACCGCGCTGATTGCAAGACTGTGGTGAATCATGCCGCTTTGCAGGGTTCGGGCCCGCCCCCCCAGGGCCCGCACGCCGGCCACCAGGGCGAAGATCAGGCCGTCGATACCGCGCTCATCCCCGCCCCGAACCCAGCGACCCACCACCAGATTGGCGCGGCCGACGCCAAGCACGGCCAGATACAAACGTTGTTCCAGGCGCTGGCCCCCACGGGCAATGGTGAGAGCTGCATGGCCGACGCCAAGCGCGGCCGCGTAAAAATGATCTTCCAGACGGTCACACCCCCGGGCAACAGCCATTGCGGGCCGGCCTACCCAGGCGGTGAGCCCGCCCGCAACCACCAGCCCCGATTCTGCCCATGGATGGGCAGGGCCAAGCAGACGCTGGACCGGCACCAGCCAGCCCAGGGCCAGTCCGGCCAATGCGGCGACCAGCCCGAGCACTATGGCGACGACGCCCGCGGTTTCCGGAGCGGGCAGATCAAGCATTGTTTCCAGGGGACCAAAGGCAAGACCCAGGACAGCGGCGGGGATCGCCAGGCCCCAGATGCCAGCGCGCATCCAGCCAGTACCAGCAACCGCCCGGGTTTCACCTGAGCCCTGCCAGAGCAGGCGTAAAGCCCGGGCCATATAGGCGCCGGTCAGCAGGGTGCCAGCAAGGGCAAAGGGAACGAGCCAGGCAGCGCCCTGCCCCGACAGCGCGGCAGCGATCACCGCATCTTTGGAGAAGAACCCGCTCAGCGGTGGGATTCCGGCCAGTGCCAGCGCGGCCAGTGCAAAACCGGCGAAAGCCCAGGGCCTGGCGCGACCAACGCCTTTCAACTGGTCAAAACCGGTACCCTCGCGGGCATGTTGAAAATCACCGGCAGCAAGAAACAGGGTGCTTTTAATGGCCGCGTGGGCGAGAAGGTGCAACAGCGCGGCCATCGGAACCCCGGCGCCTACTGCAATCAGCATCAGACCATACTGACTGGCCGTGGAAGCCGCCAGCATGCGTTTGAGATCACGCTCGGCAAGCGCAATGACCCCGGCGGCCACCGTGGTGACACCACCAACAAGCCCGACGGCCAACAGCGCCTCAGGCGTCAGCAGCGGGGCCGAGCGGATCAGCAGGATAGCGCCCGCCGCCACCAGCGTGGCCGAGTGCAGCAGCGCCGAGACGGGCGTTGGCCCTGCCATGGCCCGCATCAGCCAGTCCTGCAGAGGAACCTGGGCCGACTTGCCCATCGCCGCCAGCAGTAACAGCAGCCCGGCGGCAGTCGATGCGCTATCGCCAGTTTCCAGAGAGACGGCAATCTCACTGGTACCTACGGACCCAATGAGTATGAATATCGCAACGTAAAGCCCGAGATCCGCGCTGCGGGTATAAAGAAAAGCACGACTGGCTGCGTTCGCAGCTTCGGGCCGCTGAAACCAGAAGCCGATCAACAGGTAACTGCACAGACCGATCAGCTCCCAGGCCGCCAGCAGCAGAACCCAGTCGCCAGCCAGCACCAGCGCCTGCATCGCGGCCAGGAACAGCGACATCATGGCATAGAAGCGTGCCTGGCCGGTCTCCCGCTTCATATAGCCGACCGCATAAATCAGCACGAACGTTGCCACCGTGGCTACCGCCGCACTCAGCAGCGCTGTCATTGGCCCGGCGACCAGGCGCAGTGGCATGTCCGGCAAGCCAGGCAGAAGCAGGGTTTCGGCCTGGCCATCAACGACCCCGGTCAGAAGCCATAGACTTCCTGCCAGGCTGAGCGTTGCGCCAGCCAGGACCAGCGCGGCTCCACCACGGCGCAATACCAACACGGCCAGGGCGGCGATCAGCGGCGGCAGTATTGGCAGGAGCACTGCATTCATCCTTTCAGGTCCTCCGCTTCTTCCATCTCGACCGAGCCCTTGGCCCGGAAGCGGGCAATGGCGACGCCAAAGCCGACCGCCATCTCCAGCGCCATAACCGTCATCACCACCAGCACAAACATCTGGCCGGAGTAGGCTTCGGGATGTAGAAAGCGCCAGAAAGCCACCAGGTTCACCATGGCGCCCGCCAGCATCACCTCCACGCCCATCATGATCATCACCAGATTGGTCTGGGACAGCGCGCCGTAGACACCGATACCAAAGAGGATGGCGCCGGTCAGAAGCGCTACTATCAGAACTACGGTCATTCCGATGCCTCCTTGTTGTCTTTACTAGCCAGGTTTTTCACTGGTATTGCCACCGCCGTGGCCGCGATCATTGCGGTCAGAATAGTGATGCCAGCAGTTTCAAAGATCATCATCGAGCGCCCGAGTAACTCCATGCCCAGCGCCCGTGTCTGCGCTTCCGCGTCCGGCACCTGCTCCGCTACGGGGCCCCAGTCCGACAGTAGCGCAACGGCGATGGCGACAACGGCGGCACTCACCCCGGCGCCGATCGAGAAGCGCTTCTGGTGGCTCATGTCCATACCGCCAAGCCCACCAGGATCCATCATGAACATCACCATGAAGATGGCCATGATGCTCATCTCAGTGGCCATCATCATGATCTGCAGAACACCCAGGAATTCGGTCTGCATCGCCAGAAACATGCAGCCTACGGCAGTCTGCGAAAACAGCAGCGCCAGCGCGGAACGGACCATGGATGACGTGCGAAACACCACCACGCCAAAGCCGATGGCGGCCAGCCCGAAAACGGCAACGAAGAAAGCCTGTGCGTACATCAGGGAACCACCAGAATCAGTAAACCGACGATAATGATATTAACCAGTGCCAGGGGAATACCCAGGATCCAGCACCACCGCATCAGATCTGCTTCGCGGATACGCGGCAGATAGCGACCGACCAGCAGCATCGACACCGCCACGGCCAGGGTCTTCACCAGACTCCAGGCCCAGGGTGGAAACAGCGGCCCATGCCAGCCTCCGAGGTAGAACACTGTAGTTGCTGAAGCCAGGGTAACCACCAGCGTCAGCCGGGCCAGGCGCAACACTGCCAGGCGCACGCCTGTGTACTCGGCGTCCACACCACCGCCAAGATCTCCCTCTGCAGTGGGCAGATCGAATGGCGCGCGGAACGCCAGTGCCATGGCCGCAATGAAAAACAGAACGAAACCCAAGGGCTGGTAGACGATGTTCCAGAGGCCCGCCTGGGAGCTCACGATCGCGGTGTTCACCAGGGACTCGGCGCGCATGGCCACGGCCGTGATCGGCATGACAATAAGCATGGAATAGGCAATAAGCTGGCCCAGAAAGCGCCAGCCGCCGATCATTGCGTAGGCGCCATCCGGCCCCCAGCCCGCCATGATCACCGCGACCAGCACATAGGCCAGGGCCGCGTTAATGAACAGCGCACCGGTGCCAAGGTCCGCGATGATCAGGTCCGGTGCCAGCGGCAGAACCGCCATGCCAAGCACCGCTACCACCAATAGCAGCACCGGCGCCGCCTCGAAAAAGACCCGGTCCGGCGAGCGCGGCACAATGGATTCACGCCCCAGGTGAGCCAGGCCGCTGTATAGTGGTGCGGCCGGACTCAGACGGCCAGTTGTCATCCAGCCTTCGATCACGGCGAGCAGCCAGGCGCTGCCAAGCAATGCCAGCAGAACGATGGCGACGGTCACGAGATCACCTCCCAGGGCGAAAGATCCAGTGACCCGACTGCCAGCAGCGCATCGCCCAGTTCCTGGCCTTCGACAAGCTTCGGCACCAGGTCAATATGATGGCTGCAGGCGGTGTCCAGCTTGTAGGATTTCACCTTTCCATGCTCCAGTTTCAGACTTAACCGGGCTTCGCCGCGGGGCGTATCAACGGTTGCCTTACCGGTTCCTGACGCATTGCCGATGTCGCGAAGAACCGGCAGCTCCGGTTCCTCTCCCGACTTTAGAAGTTCAAGGCTGGCCGCAATTTCGTCCAGACGTTGCCACAGCCGAGCCCAGGCATCTCCGCCGTCTTCCGCAGCCCGCGCTACTGGGCCGCGCAGGTCAGAAGAGTCGACCGGCAGTACGCCAATACCCTTAAGCCGCGATTTGAGCAAAGGCGTTCGCTCAAGACGGGTTCCCAACGTGCGCAGTTCTGGTTCCAGCTCAGCAATCCTGTCCCGGCCCGCGTCTCTGACTTTGAGCTGCAGAGTTGAAGCCCGCTGCGTCAGCCAGGCGAAGCCGAGCTGACGCCCTGACTGGGCCAGCCAGCCAAGATGACTGGCGATGCGCTCGCGCTCAAGGGCGCTATTACGGGCCTGAGTCGTCGCCTGATCGTCACTCAGCCCAGCCGCTTGCTCGATTGCAAGGCAGGCCAGCAGACGGTAGCTCACCGGCGCCAGCGGTATGGCCGAGGCCAGATGCTCGATGAAGGTATCGGCATCCATCTCCTCGCTTTCCTGGCTCCCTTCGCTCTCTTGACTCTCTTCACTCCCTTCACCTTCGGTGGCCATACCCACCAGGGAGGTCGCCTGTCCTTCGGTTACGCCGTCGCCGTCCAGCGTCAGCGTCAACTTCAGGCCACCGGGCAAGCCTGGGAAGACCGGACCGAAAGGCACCTCAAGCCAGTCCATCTGCAGGCCATCGGCGCTGCGTGGCAGATCCTTGGTGACTTCGATCATGGACATGAATCCCGAGGCGCCATGATCGTGGCCACCGTGATCGTGTTCTTCATGATCATGCCCACTATGATCGTGTTCGCCGTGATCATGCCCGGAATGTTCATGTTCTGAATGGTCGTCAGATTCGCCATGTTGATGTTTGTGATCATGATGGTGCTGATGATCATGGTGATGTTCATGATCATGGTGGCTCTGCTGCTCCTGATCATGGTAGTGCTCGTGCTCGTGGCGATGGTGTTCGTGATCATGGTGGTGTTCATGGTCGGGCGTCGATTCACCGGCTTCCCGGGCTACCAGGTCCATGCCACATTTAGGGCAGCTGCCCGGCTCGTCTTCGACAACTTCCGGATGCATGGGGCAGACATACTCGATCCTGGCGTGCAGAACCGATGAATCGAACTCCTCCGGCGAGTCCACAAAGGCACCGTCGGCAAATGCGCGCTCTAGCCTACCTACCGCTTCGGTAAGCTGATCCTGGGAGAGACCTGAGGAAATATCGGCGCCAGGTAAAGTCGACGGTGTCTGACCGCCTACCAAGAGAATGGCTCGCGGCCTGGGCATCTGCGCGTAGAGCACCGCCACGGCATCGCACATTTTTTCCGAGATGTCGCCGACGATCATCAGCACGCTGGCATCGCGCGGCGTGGTGCTGATGCGCAAGCCTGCAGCCCTTATATCCAGACCATGCGCCAGTGCCACTTCCGGACCGGGAACGATCAGACAGCTCAAATTACGGGCCAGTGCCCGGGAGACCAGCTTCTGCAGTAATGAGGGCCGTTTCTGCCGTGCACCTGTTGAGTTTATTGTTAGATCAGAACTCATTGCCGCCTGAAAGCCCCCTGACTCCATCCGTAGAGCAGGCCGAGAAAGAGAATGGCCAGAAACACGCCCATATCAAGCAAGGCAACCATACCCACCTCCTTGTACACAACTGCCCACGGGTACATGAACGCCATCTCCATATCGAAAGCCAGAAACAGCAACGCGTAACCGTAGTACCGGGCATGATAGCGCCCCCATACCGGATCCCGCGACAACACTCCGGAACTCGCCGGCACATCTTTGCCTGGCTCCCTCTGCGCCGGGCCCATGATGCGCGCAAGGCCGTACAGGCTCAGCACCACACCAACTGTGCCCAGCGCCATGCCCAGTAACAGAAGGTATTGTTGCGTACCACTCATGGTTTCTCCCGCTAACCTCGTCTTGTGGTGCGTCCGTATCAGATCGCCTGAACAACCTCAGAAAGCGAATCCCTGACTTTGCCGGCAACCTGCTTGAGCTCGTCGTTATCAATGGCGGACATGGAAACCACCGGGTCTATCGCGCTGACCTCTACGCCCTCTGAAACCTCACGAAGGATGACGTTGCAGGGCAGCATGGCCCCCACACGAGGCTCGATACCGATGGCTTCCCAGGCCATAGCAGGGTTACAGGCCCCGAGGATGAGATACTCAGGCATATCCTTGTCCAGCTTCTTCTTCATGGTGGCCTTGACGTCAATTTCTGTCAGCACACCGAAGCCGTGGTTGGCGAGAGCCTCACGGGCTCTCTTGTCCACCTCTTGGAAACTTTCATTCTGGATGATTCGACTGATTGTGTATGACATGGCTATCTCCAATGAGTCGCCGCGATGGCCACACAGGCCACCATCGGCAATTTAGTGTTCAGACATCCTGTTCTTTGTTCTTGTCTGCCGGCCAATCCGCAAATGCGAGGAAGTAAAGCAGGATGAGGTTAATCACAGGGAACAGTATCAGCACCCCCATCCAGCCGGGGTATCCCGTCCGCTGGCATATACGGCAGGCCGGGATGACAACGATGATGGCAATCACCAGCATCCACAGCCAGTGGCCTGCCCACATGGTGTTACCAAACATGTTGTGTTCCATCATTATAGAAACCTCCGTTCAGCTCACTTGTCTCAGTGGTGATGGTGGTCGTGGGCGCCTTTTGGTGGCTCAACCCCGCCGGTTCTCTTCAGAAAGACCTGCTCTGCGACCGCGAGCAGATCGAGTGCGATGGCTGAAGCCGGCACCCAGACGTTAGCCTTTATATCCTTTCGCAAATAACGCAGCACGCCCCAGTGAATGGAAACATCCGTGATCAGGTAGAATACGATTCCCAATGCTGCAATTCGGGACAGATCAAAGAAGGCCGTCAATATCACCCCCAGTACAACAGTGTAGACCAGCGTGTGTTTCTGGATGCTACCTGGCATGCCAAAGTGCCTGTGGGGTAACAGTATCATTTCAGAGAGCATTGCCAGCATGCGCGATATCGCGAAAGATTGCTGGCGACAGCAAAACCGACCAGTGTGTAGATCACGACACAGGCGGCACTGGAAATACCAATGGCGCGCCCGTCATTGCGGTATCAGAAGGAGAGTCTGGCGCCTACGACAGCAAACCAGTCTTCCGTGCTGCCGCCCGAATCCCGGGCGAGGTCGGCGGTGTCTCCGTACTTACGCTCGTGAACCACGCCCACATAGGGTGAGAAGGAGCGGCCGATCACGTCGTAACTCAGCCTCAGGCCCACTTCGGTGGAATTGAGCCCCTGGCCAACGCCTATCTCCGTGTCCTCGGAAAACGCCAGCAGGCTTTCAAACGTTGCCGACAGGATCCAGTAATTGGTGATCAGCAATTCATACTCGGCCTCGAAATCGGCCGAGGCATCGCCTTCGTCGCTGACGTAGAGATTGGTGTCTATTTCGAACCAGTAGGGAGCCAGGCCGGTCAGGCCGAGCACACCATATACCCGATCCGGGCCTTCCGGGGTGTCGACGCGGATACCGGCCTTGGCGTCCCAGAAGTCATCGACCGGAACCTGGGCAACGAACTGGTTTTCCAGAGTTTCCCAGGCGTTGTGGGCTTCTTCCCATTCGCCTTCGAAGAGCCAGCGGAACTTGAGTTCATCGGTGCCGTAATACGCATCCCCCTCAATAACCGCCAGCTCCTCGTCAGAATCACTGTACCGGTACTCAAGCTTTTCGGTAGACACACCCCAGAAGGTCTTGGCGGTCTGGGTCTTCTTGGCAGGATCTTCCTGGGCCATGGCCGGGTTGATCAATGCGGCCGAGGTCAGGGCCAGGCCACACATGGATGCCGTTAATCGACTCATGACTCACCTCCCGGCGTCCCGTTCTGCTTGCCTTCGGCAACGGTGCTGTCCGGGCCACCCTCAACCACAATCTTGCGGAACATGCCCGAGGCGGCGTGGTAGGACAGGTGACAGTGGAAGGCCCACTCACCCGGCGCATCCACCTCGGTTTCCATATAAACAGTGGTGGCAGGTGCCACGCTGATAACGTGTTTCAGGGGGTTCCACTTGCCCTCACCCACATCAAGGATCGACCACATACCATGCAGGTGCATCGGATGAGTCATCATGGTCTCGTTGACGAATTTGAAGCGGACGCGCTCGCCGTACTGGAGCACGATTGGATCGGCGTCCTCATATTTGATGCCGTTGATGCTCCACTCGTAGCGCTCCATGTTGCCGGTAAGGCGAAGTTCAATTTCGCGGGTTGCCTCGCGGTGCTCGTACAGCGGGTTCTGGGCCTTAAGGTCCGCGTAGGACAGGAATTTCCCGCCATTGCTGGCAGTGGGCACCAGTCCGCTGCCTTTGGCATAGAAGGGATCTTCCGGCATGCTTGCCCCATCACCCTCATCCATACTGCCATGGCCCATGGCGCTGTGATCCATGCCGGCCATGTCATCACCGCCTGTGTCATCACGATTCATGTCAGCCATGTCATCACTGCTCATGTCTCCGTGATCCATGCCGCCGTGGTCCATGTGCCCGGCCATATCAGCCATGGTCAGCAGCGGGGCTTCTCGCAGCTCTGGTACTTCCGCCGTCATACCCTCTTCCGGCGCCAGGGTGCCCCGGGCATAGCCGGAGCGGCCCATGGATTCGGCGAAGATGGTGTAGGCCTTTTCGTCCTTGATGCGAACGATCACATCGTAGGTTTCCGCCACGCCGATGCGGAATTCATCCACATTGACCGGCTGAACATTGTTGCCATCGGCCTGAACAACGGTCATTTCCAGCCCGGGAATGCGAACATCGAAATAGGTCATGGCAGAGGAGTTGATAAAGCGCAGGCGAATGCGCTCGCCCGGTTCGAACAGCCCGGTCCAGTTCTGCTCCGGGCCCTTGCCGTTGATCAGCCCGGTGAAGCCCTGCACGTCCTCGATATCCGCTTTCATCATGCGCATATCGCCCCACATCATCCGGTCCTGCAGCGCCGCCATGAAACCTTTCTCGCCAGACTCGGCAAAGAAGTCGCCCACGGTCTGCTGCTGACGGTTGTAATAATCGGCGGACATTTTCAGGTTACGCATGATGCGATCACCGGAATGGGGGTGCTTGTCAGTAAGCTGCACCACGTATTCCCGGTCATAGCGGAAGGGTTCGCGGCCCTCTGGCTCGATCACAATAGCGCCATAGGCGCCGTTGGGTTCCTGGAAACCGGAATGGCTGTGAAACCAGTAGGTGCCGGCCTGAACAATCGGGAACTGATAGGTAAAGGTTTCCCCAGGCTTGATGCCGGGAAAACTGATGCCCGGCACGCCATCCTGCTCGAAAGGCAGAATCAGGCCGTGCCAGTGGATGGACGTCATCTCATCCAGGTTGTTGGTAACATTGATGGTGACTTCTTCCCCTTCCTTGAACCGCAATATTGGTCCCGGGGATGCGCCGTTGTAACCGATGCCTTCCTTGACGAAATCGCCGGTGTCGATCTGGACCCGGTCAACAGAAATGTCGTATTCAGCGGCGGTGACCGCCATGGAGACAAGACCACCGAAAAGGGCAGCCAGCATTCGCTTTTTCATGGCATAAACCTGCTTATTCAAAATCAATATCGCCGTACATGCCGGCCTGGTAATGGCCCGGCACGTTGCAGGCAAACTCGAGGTCGGTGGCTTCGGCAAACGTCCAGATAATCTCTCTGGTTTCACCCGGCTCCATCAACACGCTGTTGGGGTCGTCGTGTTTCATGGAATGGCCGTTGCCCATGTCCATTTCCATCATCTCGCGATCAATGTGATCACCCTTGAGCACTCCGTGCTCCACCATCATCTGCATTTCTTCCTGATGGGCCTCGTGCATCTCTGCAGTACCGATGTTGAACTCGTGCACCAGGGCACCCTCGTTGCTGACGCGGAAACGAATGGTTTCCCCGGGCTTCACAGAGATGGACTCGGGCTCGTAGTAATTGTCCATCATGGTCACGTCGATGGTGCGCGATACGTTTTCCGCCTTTCCAGGCTCGCCCACCGAATCACTGCCATGATGCCCGCCGTGTTCACCAGCAGCGTAGGTACCAGACGAGATTGCCAGTAACATGGCGGGCAACAGAGCATTCTTGAGGATCTGATTCATCGATTTCTCCCGGAACTGGATTTTGGCTATTCGGTTTTAAACCATACTCTGCCCCAGGAACCTGAATCCTTGCTGAATTTTCCGATGAACAATTTTCAGGTTACATTCAGCAAAGGGCCCTAAACTGCAACTGACTCCAAAACGCAGGTACACCCATGCGATTGCTTCTGGTAGAAGACGACACCCTCATTGCCGAAAGCCTGAACCGGCAACTGACCGCCGCCGGTTTTACCGTCGATGAGGCCGGTACCGCCAGACAGGCGGAGAATCTTGGCAAACAGGAAGACTACCGGGTAGTGGTGCTGGACCTGGGGCTGCCCGACGGCAACGGTCTGGATGTGCTCAAGAACTGGCGGGCCGACAAACTGGCCATGCCCGTACTGATCCTGACCGCCCGCGGCGACTGGCAGGACAAGGTGAACGGTCTCAAGGCGGGAGCAGACGATTACCTGGCAAAGCCTTTCCAGACCGAAGAACTGCTGGCCCGACTGAACGCGCTGATTCGCCGTAGTGAAGGCCGGGTTGAGGCAAAACTGGCCACCGGTGGCTTCGAACTGGACGAACACCGCCAGTGCCTGCAAACACCCGACGGCCAGGAACACTCCCTGACAGGTACCGAGTTTCGTCTGCTGCGATGCCTGATGAGCCGCCCGGGCCAGGTGTTCTCGAAGGAGCAGCTGCTCGAGCAGCTCTACAACCTCAGCGACAGCCCCAGCGACAACACCATTGAAGCCTATGTGCGCAGACTGCGAAAAATTACCGGGGCCGAAGCCATCATGACCCGTCGCGGCCAGGGGTATATCTTCAATGCATTGGATTGACCCCCGGCGCTCCATCCGCAAAAGCCTGCTCACCTATCTGCTTCCAGCAGCCATTGCGTTGATGACTGCCGCCTGGGTCGTTCATGGCCTGTTACTGGAACGTATGGCCCAGGGATTCGTGGAGGACCGTCTGCAGGATGAAGTGGCTTTCCTTGAGCACCAGTTGCGGCAGTCGGGACCGGAGGAAATCCGCGACATTGCAGAGGGTGATTACTTTGAGAAAGTCTTTCACCACGCCTTTGCCCTGCGCACAGGCAACCAGGTTCACAGCTCGCCGGCGCAATGGTCTGCCGCTCTTGAGCCCCTGCTGAATGCTGCAGACACAGGCTTTGTGCGCATATCAGAGCCCGCAGCCGATGCTTCGCGAGCCGATTTCCTGGCATACCGCAAGGCTTTGACCCTGAACGGTGAAACTGTGGTGATCGTGGTGGCCGAGGACCTGAGCCACCTGCAGCAAAGCCAGCAGGAATTGCATCTCTGGACCGCGGTCGTCTCTGCCATTCTTCTGGTACTGCTGATACTGGCAATCTGGCTGGCCATCCGGCTGTCTCTGGGCTCCGTCAACCGTATCAAGCAAGGCCTGACGTCCCTGCAGAGCGGTGCCAGCAATCGACTGGACGTGGAGGCCCCCACAGAGTTCCAGCCTCTGATCGGCCAGCTCAACCAGCTTCTGGACACCCTTGACCAGAGGCTTTCCCGGTCCCGGGATGCCCTGGCCAATCTTTCCCATAGCGTGAAGACGCCGGTGTCTGCCATTCGCCAGGTGCTTGAAGATGACACCCGCGTGCTGGATCAGGAGCTGCGGCAACAACTGGCCCAACGGCTTTCTGACATTGACCGCCAGCTGGAGAGCGAAATGCGCCGCAGCCGGTTCGCCGGCCCCCAGGCGGGCAAGGCCGCCAAACCCGTCAGCCAGGCCCGGGACCTGTTATGGATGCTGGGCCGACTGTACCCCGACAAGAACTTCGAACTGGAAACCGAACTGGGCCCGGAAACCTCCTGGCCAATTGAAGAACATGATCTGAATGAGATTCTCGGCAATCTGGTCGATAATGCCGGTAAGTGGTCCGCGACCGGTGCCGAGTTGTCACTGACTGAATCCGCAGGTGAACTGGTCATCACAGTGGAGGACGACGGGCCCGGTGTCAGCGCCGATGCCCTTCCAACACTGGGGAACCGCGGCGTGCGCCTGGACGAGCAAACTCCCGGGCACGGGCTCGGACTGGCCATCGTCAGGGAAATAACCGATCGCTATGGCGGCAGCCTGTTATTCAGTATCGGAACACGGGGCGGGCTCAGGGCGAGCGTCTCCTTGCCCAAAGCAAGAACAGCAGGGGTCACCCATCATGAAAATCGGTGAGATCTCCAAGGCAACCGGCATACCGGTAGAGACCATTCGTTACTACGAGAAAATCGGGCTGGTACCCGAGCCAGCGAGGGAGGCCAGTGGCTACCGGAACTACCGGCAAAGCCATCTCCAGCGGCTGTTGTTCATCAGGCGCTGCCGCAATCTGGACATGGCCCAGGATGAAATCCGTGAACTGATCCGCCTGGCGGATCAACCGGACGCAGACTGCAGCGAAGTCGATGCGCTGCTTGCACGTCACCTCAGCCACGTACGCGAGCGCCTGCGTGAGCTGGCGAGTCTGGAAAGCACCCTGGAACAGCTTCAGCAGGCCTGCTCCGAAGGGCGCACCGTCAGCGAGTGCGGCATTCTCGGCGGATTAACCTCGGAGCCCTCTGCGAACACGCCCGCCGGCAACAGCAGTCACATTCCGGGCACCCATGGAACGCGCTGAACGCGCCCTCCGCCCATAGTGTTGACTCTGTAGCAGCTACAGGGTTTTTAATGAATACAGTCCGACAACAGGAGGTATTCATGGCGTGTAGCTGCTCCGCTCCCGAACCCAAATCCCCCGCACCCGGCTTTCGCAAGGCCTTGTGGATTGCCCTTTGGGTCAATCTGGCCATGTTTCTGGTAGAAGGTTATGCCAGTCTCCAGTCCGGCTCTGTATCCCTCATGGCAGACGCCATCGACTTCTTCGGTGACAGTGCCAACTATCTGCTGTCGCTGTCGGTACTCTCAATGGGGATGATATGGCGCGGCCGGGCTGCCATGGTGAAAGGCATAACCATGGCGGTATTCGGCTTCGCCGTCATGGGCCGCGCCATCTGGGTGTTGCAGAGTGGCATTACCCCGGAACCATTGACGATGGGAGCAGTCGGTTTGTTGGCCCTGGCCGCCAACGCGGGTGTTGCCATCATGCTGTTCAAGTTCCGGGAGGGCGATTCCGACATGCGCTCGGTGTGGCTTTGTAGCCGCAACGACGCCATCGGCAATATCGCGGTGATGGTGGCGGCCCTGGGTGTCTTCGGAACGGGCACCGCCTGGCCCGACCTCATTGTTGCCGCAATCATGGGAACCCTCGCCATCACCGCCGGCATCAGTGTCGTACGCCATGCGCGCAACGATATTGCCCAGGGAAAAACAGCTGAAGCCATTCATACCGGCTGAGCGGGGTCAATGCGGCAGGGATTTTTCGCAGCCGCGCACTGTGCACTGCCTTCGTTCGAGTGCTAAGGTTATTTCTCACAGAGTAATCGCATTGCGAACTACCAGTCAGAACAGGCCAAGGAGTTATCAAATGAGCACAACGAAGAAAACCGCAGCCAGCGATAAACAGCCGTTTCTTTCCGACATCAAGAATATAAGGGAACGCGCCCGCGCAAACATGCGCGACGGTGCAATCACCGACGGCTATAAAGCCGACCGCGAAACCGTGATCAAAATTCTCAACGAAGCCCTCGCCACCGAAATTGTCTGCGTGCTGCGTTACAAGCACCACTACTACGCCGCTGACGGGCTCAATGCAGAAGCTGTGGCACAGGAATTTCTGGAGCACGCCCAGCAGGAACAGGAGCACGCCGATCAGATTGCCGAGCGCATTGCCCAGCTGGGCGGCAAGCCAAACTTCTCGCCAGACAGCCTGTCCACGCGCAGCCATTCGGAATACATTGAAGGCGATACGCTCAAAGAGATGATTGAAGAAGACCTGGTAGCGGAGAGGATCGCCATTGACAGCTATCGCGAGATTATCCAGTACCTGGGAGACGACGATCCGACCACACGTCGGTTAATGGAAGAGATTCTCGCAGTCGAAGAAGAGCACGCCGACGACATGGCCGGCCTGCTGCAGGATTACGCCTGAATACCTGCCTACCCGAATACCCAGGCGATCATTACCGGAATAAACGCCAGCGCAAACAGGGTGCTCAGTAACGTGGTACCCGCCGCCTGGCGTGGAGAGGCATCCAGCAGGGTCGCAATGACCACGGTATTGGCCGCAATCGGCGTAATGGAAATCAGGAAAATGGCCTGGTGCACAGCCAGGTCGTAGACACCGAACCAGTTTGCATCCAGCCACCAGAAAGCCATCGCAAGCAGCGGCCATGAAACAAATTTGCCGAAAAAAGCCAGCGCGGTGAATGAGGGGTTACCGGCCAGACCGCGGAAGCTGAGGATGCCCATTCCAATAATCATCATACCCAGAATGCTGTAGGCCCCCTTCAGATTATCGAAAAGGGGCACGAACACCTCCGGTATGGAAAAGCCGGCAAGATTCAGAACCACCGCAACCAGAAACGCATAAACCGAAGGCAGCTTCGCCACCCGCGCCAGCGCATCACCGATGCTGTATTTCCCTCTCGCCGCCAGATAAAACCCCACCGAGTTTTCAAACAGCGTGGTCCCGAGCATGCAGACAATATAGAGCGCCAGCCCCTCCTGACCGAACAGCAACAGTGCAACGGGAATACCGAAATAGCCGGTGTTGCCGGTACCAACCGATAACGGAATGATCGATGCACTGCCATCGGACAACCAGCGCCTGGCCAGGGCCATGTGCACAAGCGCCATCAAGGTGCAGAAAGCGAAAACCAGCCCCGGCAGCATTATTACTTCCAGGCTCAGCGGTGCAGCCATAACGCCGGAAAACACCACCGACGGTGTCACGATGTACAGCATGATGCCGGCAATGTGCTTGCCGCTGGCCTCGAGATAACGGCCGGCAATCCAGCCCAAGGCCACCGTTATATAAAGAGGCAGAAGCTTGACGAACAGGGCGAGCGCTGCAGACATGGATTCTCCGGAACCAAACCTTGGAAATGGGGCGGCGATCGCAGTCTATCACTTACCTCCCAAGAGGTAACTCTCCGGCGCAATGGTGAAATATCCCCCCGTGCTTGACTATATTAAATATCATTATGCATACATTTTTATATGCTGGTGGAACAGTCAGGTATTTCACAAAGACCAAGGAGGGGGACCCAGGACCCGGCGCCAAATCAATCTCATGAATCCCGCTAGCCCTCCACGTTAATCGACTCTGTGAAAAAGGCTTAATGATTTAAGTCATTTCAAAAGATTCTTCTCTGATACGATAATTTGCATACAGTTAAAAAAGAGTCAAAGCCATGAATTCGACCTTCAGGCAAGACGTCTCCTCGGCCCCCTGCATGCTGGGCGACACTAACCGGGATATCATCCAGCAAGATGCAGCGCCAGAGTCGACGGCCCTTCTTGACGGCCTGAGCCGTATATTCGGTATTCGTCTTGCGGGGCACGAAAACGATCCGGATGCACGATTTCTGGCAGACCTCGCCCGGTTGTTTCATCCCCGCCGGGTAGATGCCGAAACCGACATGGAGAAACACGACACTCCCTGGGCAAATGTTTATCTGATTCAGTACGGCATCATGCGGCTGTTCCGGGAGGCACCCAGTGGCAAGATCGCGGTGCACCATTTCTTTTCCGAGGGCGATATGATCTGGCCCGTCTTCGGCCGCAGCCGTACTGTGCGAAACACACTCTGTCTAACGAGCGTAACCCCTGTCACTGCCTGGGTAGCTGACTTTTCCGCCTTCCGTTCCGCGATACAGTCTCACGATGACGGGCTCTGGCCCATGTTCGCCCTGGTGCTGACCGAGGAGATGGCGGAGCTGACCAGTATGAGGGAATTCCGGAAACAGACCATGTCCGCGCGAGAGCGATACCTGTTGCTGCTGGAGGAGTACCCGGAGCTGGTCAAACGGGTGCCGGATAACCAGCTGGCTTCCTGGCTGGGAGTGGTGCCCGCAACCTTTTCCCGGCTGAAAACCGGCGCCCTGGCGAGCCGGCCGTAAATTCCGGCGCAAATCAGTAAGCACAAAAAAGGGCAGCAAGCTCTCGCCTGCTGCCCCAAAAAACGCTCAACGCTCAATCAATTCCGCAAATATCAGCCGTGCAGTCTGACGGCAAGCTCTGCCACATGCCTGCCCTGATAGCGGGCTATGTTCAGCTCTTTCTCGCTGGGCTGGCGGGAACCGTCGCCACCAGCAATGGTGGAGGCGCCATACGGGGTACCGCCGTTCATCTCCGACACATCGAAGAAATCCGGGATGCCATATCCAAGCGGTACGATGACCATGCCGTGATGGGCCAGAGTGGTCCAGAACGAGCTGATGGTATGCTCCTGGCCGCCACCGGTTCCGGTGGAGGTAAATACGCTGGCTAACTTGCCGTGGAGCTTGCCCTCCGCCCAGAGGCCACCGGTCTGGTCGAGAAAGGTGCGCATCTGTCCTGACATGTTACCGAACCTTGTCGGAGTGCCAAAGATAACCGCGTCGTAGTCCGACAGCTCTTTCGGATCGGCTACCGGTGCAGCCTGGTCGGATTTGCCACCGGCGCCCAGGAATGCCTGGTCAGACATGGTTTCTGGAACCCGTTTCACGGTGACCTCAGCCCCCGATACGCTCTTTGCGCCCTCGGCAACCGTGCTGGCCATGGTTTCGATATGCCCGTACATGGAGTAATAGAGAACAAGTACCTTTGCCATAGCAGTCTGTAGCCTCTTGCAGTTGATGGATGTTGCAAGCCTACTGCACGGACAGGTATCGAAAAACCGGAAGATTTGATCCGGCTTGTTCAGAATTTCTGATCATTCTCACAACGTTGTCACACTCATATGATTGCGTACACGTGTACGCTCAAGTACCGTAGCACTGTGGCCGATATGGAATCGAGATTGATGAACGCCAAGAACCCTTCCGCGGAATCCCCTCATCACCGCATTGAAGAATGGCTGAACAGTGCTACCCACGGGCTGGGAGCCATTCTCAGCGTAATTGGCACGATCGCTCTGATCGTAGCGGCCGGCCAGTCGGGAGATACCTGGAAGATCGCCAGCTTCAGCATTTTCGGAGCGTCGCTGATACTGCTTTACCTGGCGTCAACGCTTTATCATGGCGCCCGCAATCAGGGACTGCGGGCAGTGTTCAAAACCCTGGATCACTGCGCCATCTTTCTGCTGATCGCCGGAACCTACACACCTTTTCTGCTGGTCAATATGCGAGGCACCACAGGCTGGACACTTTTCGCCATCATCTGGTCCCTGGCCGTTACCGGCGTGGTTCTCAAGATCATTTTCAAAAACCGCTTCAAGCTCGCCCGGGTGGGCATCTATATTGCCATGGGGTGGCTGATTACCTTTGCCTCATCTGACCTGGTGGCCAGCCTGAATGAGACCGCACTTTACCTGACCATCGCCGGCGGCGTGGTTTACACCACCGGCGTGATTTTTTACCTGGCCGACCGCATACCCTATATGCACGCGGTATGGCATCTGTTCGTGATCGGCGGCAGTGCCCTCCACTTCAGCGCCGTCTATTACGGAGTGCTTCCTCACACAGCCTGACTCAGAAGGCCCAGACCGTTGCCATCAGAACGCCCCAGGCCAACACCGATGCTGCCATTATCGTATAGGTGGCGGACATGGCAACCACGTCGTTTTCAGAGCGTTGACAGAGCGACCTGACTCCCCCGTAAATCAGGGCGCATGACAGGAACATACCCACGGCCACGGCAACCACGCACACCGCCAGCGATGGCACCAGCAGTGCAAGAGAAGACAACCACAAAGGTATGGGGGCAACTGCAGCCAACAGATAGGCATCCTGATAGCTGATCTCCATCTTGTTGCCATCAAGAACGGCGCGGATAAGCCAGCCCATGACGAAGAAAGTCAGTAATTCCGCCAGGAACAATATAGTCGTTATAAAGCGCCATTCCTTGTCGGCAAATCCGGACAGAAAGGCATCGCCATAATGAGTGCCCGCGTAATACAGCATCACAGGCGGCAGAAGTGACATAGGTACGACCACCACCCACGCCAGAAAGGGAATCGACAAATTCCGGCGTTTAAGCTCCAGCCATACGCCATTGCCCGAGAACGGTAAATGAAACAACTGGGAGATAGTCATGACGCACCTCTTTGATCAGTTCTTGTACTTCAGTGATAGCCGGGTCAACCTGTATGGTCAATGACCAGTCATGACCTCGGACAAGTCGACGGGCCGCCAAGAAATGGCGTAACAAGATGGCAGGCCCGCTGATCCTGGTTCTTTGCATGCTGTCGGTGGTTTTCTGGACGGTGGCTGAAGCGCCCGGGAATGTTATGGTTCCGTTACCGGACCCAAGGCGTGTCATGTTGGTCTGTTACTGCTGATGACATTCATGGGCGGCAGGATTATCGCCCCTGCTGTGGCGGGGACGCCGGAAATGATTGGCTACCTCTATTGCGCCCGGAATCCGGGGGCCTACTCCATAAGATATACGACCCTCATAACATTCTGATTTAAATACATAAAAAATTGATTTTTTTGTATCATCAGCCGCCAGAAAAATGGTTACTAGCTATCCTTTCTTGTCCTTGATATTTGTCATGATCACCCCGACCCTTCCGTTTGCAGAATGGCTCCCATAGCCCATACGCCACCATTGCCGTGGCTCCGGGTCAGCAACCAAAGGAGCAGTTATCATGGCCAAAACCAACGCCGACATCGAACACTGGGATGTCGAAAACGAGGAATTCTGGGAAAGGGAAGGCAAGCGTATTGCGTCCCGAAACCTGTGGATTTCCATCCCCAGCCTGCTGATGGGCTTCGCCATCTGGCTGATGTGGGGCATGATCACCACACAGATGCAGAACCTGGGCTTTCCGTTCTCCATTGAACAACTGTTCACCCTGAGTGCCATTGCCGGACTTTCCGGTGCCACCCTGCGGATTCCGGCGTCGTTCATGATCAAAATCGCCGGTGGCCGCAACACCGTATTTCTGACCACCTCCCTGTTAATGATTCCCGCCCTGGGCACCGGTATTGCACTGATGAACCCGGATACTCCGTTCATTGTCTTCCAGGCGCTGGCGCTGCTGTCCGGTATTGGTGGTGGTAATTTTGCCTGCTCCATGAGCAACATCAGTTCCTTCTACCCGAAAAGCAAACAGGGGTATGGACTGGGGATGAATGCCGGGCTCGGCAACTTCGGTGTTACCACCATGCAAGTCGTGATCCCCCTGGTGATGACCGTCGGTATATTCGGCGCAATTGCAGGTGGGCCGATGGAACTGCAAAGCCCGAGCGGCACTCTGATCGGGCGTATCGAGGCCGGTACCGACACCTGGATCCAGAACGCGGGCTTTATCTGGCTGGTCTTCCTGATACCCCTGGCTTTCGCCAGCTGGTTCGGCATGAACAACCTGCGCACCATTACCCCGAACCCGGGCAGCCCTGCTTCCGCCTTCGGCAAGATTATTGGCCTGTATGCGGTTGGCCTTGTCACCTCCGTAATCGGGGTTTACGCGCTGGACATTCTGAATATGTGGGTGGCGCTGCCCCTGACCATCATCCTGACGCTGGTTCTCCTGCGCCTGATCCCCGGCGATATCAAGCCCAACATCCAGAACCAGTTTGCCATTTTCAGCAACAAGCATACCTGGGCCATGACGGTACTTTACATTCTGACCTTCGGCTCTTTTATCGGCTTTTCCGCTGCCTTGCCGCTGTCCATCAGCGTCATCTTCGGCAACATGATGGAAGTGGCGGCGGACGGCACCGTGACCCGGGTCGTCAATCCTGACGCCCCCAGCGCTCTTACCTGGGCCTGGATCGGGCCTTTCGTGGGAGCCCTGATTCGCCCGGTCGGTGGCTGGATCTCCGACAAGATGGGCGGCGCCATCGTTACCCAGATCATCTCAGTCGTTATGGTGGTGGCATCGGTAGCAACGGGGTATGTGATGATGCTGGCCTACAACTCAACTGATCCCAATAACTACTTCCCGGTGTTCCTGATTCTGTTCATCGTGATGTTTGCCGCCAGTGGTATCGGCAACGGCTCCACCTTCCGCAGCATCGGTGTGATCTTCAATCAGCAGCAAAAAGGCCCGGTGCTGGGCTGGACCTCTGCCGTTGCCGCCTATGGTGCTTTCATCGCCCCCAGGGTAATGGGCCAGGAAATCCAGGCCGGCACACCGGAACTGGCCATGTACGGATTTGCAGTGTTTTATGCGCTATGCCTGGTGGTTAACTGGTGGTTCTACCTGCGCAAGAATGCGTACATCAAGAATCCGTAACAGCCAGCGAAAACGCTCACGAACTGACCGGCTTCCCAAAGGAAGCCGGTTTTGCTTTATCCCCCGCTTGTGAAGGGACGTGGTGGGACAACAGAACCCCGGTCCGCAGCAGTTCACGCAACGTGGTCTGGCCCTGGTCAACTTTCGCCAACCCGTCATCAAGCATGAGCACCCGCCCTCTTTCAACCAGACCATGCCTCAGGCCTTGCTCGTCTTCGTGCCGAAGAATCCGGGCATAATCGTCCTCCGTCAGCTGCCAGGTTTCAAAGATGCCAATGCGACCGTGGAATCCCAGATTATTACAGGCCGGGCAACCCACTGGCCTCCAGGTCACAGCCGGTACCTCGCGGCCGCACTCCCTGAGCCACTGAGCTTCAATCTCATCCGGCTTGTTTTTTGGCCCTGCATGCCGGGCAGAGCTGCAGAGGGTGCATCGCGTATCTCACCGATCAGTACGTAATCCGGGTCAAGGTGCAACATGGCCTAGGTGCCGTTGGCGAAATTCAGCCCGCGGGTCGGATCCAGGTCAGTTTCATCCAGACTGTAAACGAAGCTTCCCTCGTCACAGCGGACAGAGGGAATGGGGTCGAGGGAGGCCATGGCCTTGAGCTGGTTCACCAGGCGTCGGTCAGGCCCTGCAGTATTGCGGGAGGATCATGAAAGCCTGCCGGCGCACCAAGAAAAACCCGCCAGGATTGCTCCTGGCGGGTTCCGGTACAGACAGGTTGAGCCGTGTTGGTCAACCCGCAGTCTTTGCAGCCAACTTCTGCCGTTCCTCCTCTTCGATCTGAAGGTCAACGGAGGACACCTGGTACTCCTCCGCAAAGCCGGACTCGGGTTCCTTCAGCCACATCAGACAGAGGACCCAGCTGACAAAGGCGCCCCCTGCGATGATATAGAAGAACTGTGTGGGCGTGACGAAGGTGAAGATAGTGAGGTACACCACCGCACCGACATTACCGTAGGCACCGGCCATGCCGGAAATCTGCCCGGTGAGGCGGCGTTTGATAGAAGGGATAATGCCGAAGGTGGCACCTTCGGCGCCTTGCACGAAGAACGAGGTAAATACAGTAACAGCCACGGCAATAATCAGTGGCCAGCTGGAGTTCATGAACCCCATCAGTGCGAAGCCGATGGAGATGCCGAACATGTAGCTGAGCATCACGAAACGGCGGTTACCCATACGGTCGGAGACCATGCCCCCCATCGGGCGCGCCAGCAGGTTCACGAAGGCAAACGAAGCCGCAATCATGCCAGCGGCAGCCGCATTCAGGCTCCAGGTTTCCTCAAAAAACATGGGCAGCATGGACACCACTGCCAGCTCTGCACCAAAGTTGGCGAAATAGGTGCTGTTGAGGGCCGCCACGCTGTTGAACGGGTATTTGTCGTCTTCCGGCACACCTTTTTTGAGGATGGGAATGTTCACCCGCAGGATCTGGACGATCTGGTAAATCACAATGGCCGTGATGGCGCCGTAACAGATCAAGGCTCCGGTCATGCCGATATATCCCATGCTCTGAATGCGCCACACCAGGATAGCCAGCACGCCAACCAGTGGGATCGTCCACAGGATAAGCTTGATCATGTCGCCCCAGGAACTGACTTCCAGCGCAATAGCCTTGCGAGGCTTGCGGTGAACGGTACCCGCAGGGCCGTCTGTGATGGCAAACCAGTAATAGACGCCGTAGGCCGCCATGAAAATTGCGCTCTGGGCGATGGCCCAGCGCCAGCCGTCTTCGCCGCCATACATGTGCAGGGCGATGGTGGGCAGAGAGATGGCGGCCGCCGCGGAACCGAAGTTACCCCAGCCGGCGTAGAAGCCCTCGGCGAAGCCGATGTCCCTTGGTTTGAACCACATGGCCGTCATGTGGATACCCACGACAAAACTGGCACCGATAGAGCTGAGTACCAGGCGGCTGACCAGCAGCTGCATCATGGTGGTGCCGAAGGCAAATACCAGCGCCGGGATGGCCATCAGTACCATAAGTACCGAAAACACGCGACGGGGACCAAAGCGGTCCAGGGCCATGCCCACGATAATGCGCGCAGGGATGGTCAGGGCCACGTTACAGATGGCAAACAGGCGGATGTCATCCTTGGTCAGCCAGTCGACGCTCTTCAGCATACTCGACGCCAGGGGCGCCATGTTGAACCACACATAAAAGGTAATAAAGAAGGCAATCCAGGTCAGGTGCAACGCCCTGATTTCCGGATTGCGGACGCGGAATACGTCTGCGACTTTCATTTCAGCCTCCGGGGCTAGACAATGGTTGTTAAGGGGTTATCAAAGGCTGGGCAGAATGAGCAGCGGGCACTGCACCCGGCGCGCGAGGAAGGAGCTCACACTGCCAAAGGTCATGTAATCCAGCTCATCCACGAAATAGGTCAGGGATCTGGCAATAAAGCCGCCATCGGGCTCGTGGCTGTGGCGGGCAATCACCAGCATGTCGGGGCGGATTTTCTTCTCAGCAGCGAACAGCAGCATCTTGCGTGCGTCGCCCTCAAGCATCAGGGTCTCAGCGGCAATTTCCTCGTTCTGACAGACCTCCATCGCCTCCAACAGATGCTGTTTGAGTTCGTCTACCTCCTGCTGGAAGAAATCTTCGTTCCCCGAGGTGATGTCGCGGGGGTTTTCGGCCACGGCAACAAGCGTGATCTGGGGTTTCAGATCCCGAAACATGGTGATGGTTTGAGCCAGGGCCAACCTGGCATTTCTCGAACCGTCGTAGGCAATCATGATTTTCATCGTAGGCTCCAGACCCGTTATGCCAGCGCACACGCATGGCAGGCTTAATATTTGTCAGCATTAGCCCACAATCACCTATTGCCCTCACTTGATATGAATCAATTCCAGCCCCGGGTACCCCACCAGAGACACAGCCGCGGTATCCCCTACACACCTTTCTCCCCATCAACCTCTACCTCCTCATGCCTTCAAGGGGGTACCTCCAATGCCACGGCGGCAGAGTGTCCATTCTTGATATTGTTCAAGTAGCGTTTCGGGGGTGGCGGGATACAGTCGAAGCAATGCATTTGCAGTTATTGGCAGGAGGAAATTGATCATGGAAAACAGCGTATCGAAGCGTGAACAATACCGGGCGCTGGGCATATCCACTTTTGCCTTCACCCTCTGCTTTGCGGTCTGGACCATTTTTTCCATCATCGGCATCAAAATCAGCCAGGACTTCGGGCTGTCGGATACCCAACTCGGATTGTTGATGGCAACGCCCATACTCACCGGATCCATCAGCCGGCTGTTCCTCGGTATCTGGACGGACCGTTTCGGTGGCCGCTGGGTTTTTGGCATATTGATGCTGACAACGGCGGCCTGCGTTTACCTGCTTACGTTTGCCAACAGTTATCTGATGTTGCTGGTGGGCGCCCTGGGAGTCGGCCTGGCCGGCGGTTCATTTATTGTTGGCGTGACCTACACCGCTGCCTGGTTCGAAAGGGAACGCCAGGGCACGGCGCTGGGCATCTTCGGAGCGGGCAACGTAGGCGCCGCCGTGACCAATTTTGGCGCTCCTTTCCTGCTGGTGGCCCTGGGCTGGCAGGGCACCGCCCAGGTCTATGCCACGGTACTGGCGGTCATGGGTGTACTGTTCATCCTCCTTGCCAAAGAGGACCCCATGGCCAGGGAGCGCGCCAGCAAGCAATCCCAGTCGTTCCTGGAACAGATGGCGCCCCTGAAGGAACTGCGGGTGTGGCGCTTCGCACTCTATTATTTTTTCGTGTTCGGCGCGTTTGTCGCCCTGGCCCTGTGGCTGCCCCACTACCTCATTGGCGTCTACGGCCTGAACATCAAAACCGCGGGCATGATTGCGGCGCTCTATACCATTCCTGCCTCCCTGTTCCGTATTCTCGGTGGCTGGATGTCAGATCGTTATGGCGCCCGCCGGGTCATGTACTGGACATTTATGGCCTCGGTGGTCTGCACCTTCCTGCTCAGCTATCCGCCGACCGAATACGTGGTCCACGGTATCGATGGCGATATCCGCTTCTTCCTCGAAGTAGGCCTGGTTCAGTTCGTGATTCTCACGTTTATCCTTGGCTTCTTCATGTCCCTGGGCAAGGCCGCCGTATACAAGCACATTCCGGTTTACTACCCCACCCATGTTGGCGCCGTGGGCGGCGTTGTCGGCATGATTGGTGGTCTCGGGGGGTTCCTGCTGCCGCTGATGTTCGGTGTACTCAACGACATTACCGGAGTCTGGCAGAGCAGCTTCATGCTGATGTTCGTCATTGTGGCTTCAGCCCTGGCCTGGATGCACTACGCCATCCGTTCCGCGGAGAGAGTGGAGTGGGCAGCCCAGGAAACCAAGACCGACCTGCCGGAACTGGCTTCGCCACAGCTGTTCTACCCGCTGAACCGCCCGGCCCGGCAAGACGACCGGCTTACCAACGGTCATCCACCCCTGAAGTAACACGCCCGAAGCTTTTGCCCTTGTAGCCATGACCTGCGCTACCATGCCCCCGACCTCCGGGGGCTTTTTTGCTTGCGGTATATCCAACCCTTCCGACTCGCTTTAGAATTCAGCCTCCACGAACTGCCTGGAGCTGTTGCTTTCCATGTCCAACCAACCTAGCCCTTCAACCGGTTTTGAAAAGCTGCGGCGCATCGAGTCCAGCCGGCTATTTCAGAGCGTGGTCATTGGCATCATTATCCTGTCGGCTCTGACCATCGGCGCCAAAACCTATGAGCTGCCGCCGCTGGTAGAGGGCTCGCTGATCGTGATGGACAACGCCATCACCGTTTTCTTCCTGCTGGAAATCCTGTTCCGGTTCGCCGCCTGTCCCAACAAGAAGCGATTCCTGATGGACGGCTGGAACCTGTTCGATACGCTTGTCGTGCTTGGCAGCCTGATCCCGCTGAATAATTCTGATGCCGTTCTGCTGGGTCGGCTGCTGAGGGTGTTCAGGGTACTGCGGCTGATTTCCGTGGTGCCGGAACTTCGGTTTCTGATCAACTCGCTGCTGAAAGCGATTCCCCGCATGGGCTATATCGCCGTGCTGATGTTCATCATCTTCTATATCTACGCAGCCATGGGCTCCATGTTTTTTGCAAAAGTGGATCAGGACCTGTGGGGAGACGTTGCCATCGCCATGCTGACCCTGTTCAGAGTCGCCACCTTCGAGGACTGGACGGACGTCATGTACGCCACCATGGAGCAGTACCCGTTAAGCTGGATCTACTACCTGACGTTCATCTTCCTGACGGCATTTGTATTCCTGAACATGATGATCGGGGCAATACTGGAGGTAATGAGTGAGGAGCAGAACGCCAAGCAGGCGCAGGAGGCCCATGACGAAAGGGGTGAGATCGCCCGCCAGCTACAGGCGGTTCAGGAACAGTTAAAGGAACTGACGAAGCAGGTGTCAGGGAAGTCTTCCGGGGAGCACTAGCTCCCCGGAAGATCTGTCAGAACGGTTTGGCAATCGCCAGGTGGAAAATTGCCGTGATCTGGACCAGCGCCAGTACCGCGGCAATCACCCTTACCTGGAAGCTCCGGGTTTCCTTGAGTGCAAACATCCCGGCCACAATATAGCCGACCAGCAGGACAATCTTTGCCGTCAGCCAACCGTGCACAAGCGGCATCCACGGCGTGACAAAGATCAGGGCGATAGCGGCCACCAACAATACCGTATCATTGACGTGCGGGATCCAGCGCAGAGGGGTCTTGCGCCAATCAGGCTTGCCCACCGCATCCAGCAGCAGGCGCAAAGAAAACAGCACCACCGTCAGGTAGGCCGCAAGCATGTGGATACTTTTCAGAGTCAGGTAGCTGCCCATAAACTAATCCTTTGGAAATCATATCGATAGTTACATTGTACGCAAAAGTACCGCCTGATGGGTATGTTATTCCTGCAAACATTTATCTAACATGCACGTTATATTCAGACTGCCAGTGGAGTTATTGTCATGCAGGCTATTCCCACAACCGAAACCGCAGGGAGCGCAAGCATCCCTAAGCTGTTCGGCTATCCGTTTCGCATTTTCTTTGTTTCCATGGCAGTGCTGGCTATTCTCGCCATTCCCGTGTGGATTCTGCAGGTCAGTGGTGCCATTCAACTGCCACTGGCCATGCCGGGACTATTCTGGCATCAGCATGAAATGCTGTTCGGCTTCCTGTCTGCGGCCATCGCCGGCTTTCTACTGACCGCTGTTTGCGTATGGACCCAGACCGAGCGGACCCACGGCTTGCGTCTTGCTCTGCTGTGGGGAGTCTGGCTCGCAGGGCGGCTGTTACTGGCATTCGGCGAAGGCATGCCGGACTGGCTGGTTCATGGTGTAAACCTGGCCTTCCTGCCGCTGGTAATGCTGGATGCCGGATGGCGTGTATGGCACGCAAAACAGAAGCGGCAATTGATGATTCTGGTAGTACTTGGACTGCTCTGGCTGATGCAGATCGGCTTTGTCACCAGGCTCGACCCTGCCTTCAGCTATGGTGCCCTGATCATGGCCATGGCGTTGATCAGCATCATTGGTGGTCGCATCACCCCTGCCTTCTCCGCAGGCTGGCTCCGTCAACGGGGACTGGATGCAACCCGGGTTAAAATCGTCCCTGCCCTGGATATGGCCGTGCTGTTCAGCATGATACTGCTGATGGCATCCCTGGTTTCCGGCTGGCAAACCATAACAGCCATTCTCGCCATTACCGCTGCCGTGCTGATGCTGGTGCGCCTTGCCGGCTGGAAAGGCTGGCTGTTCCGCAAGGAACCGCTGCTGTGGGTGCTGCACCTGTCCATCCTCTGGGTGCCGGTTGCACTGTTGCTGCTCGCCGGTTCCCTGCTGGCCGGCTGGCCCAGCAACGCCTGGACACATGCCGCCGGGACCGGCGCCGTGGGCTGTCTCATCCTGGGCGTTATCGCCCGGGTATCCCTCGGCCATACCGGTCGCCCACTGGTTCTGCCACGGGGCATGGTCGCCGCATTCTGGATGATCCAGCTGGCAGCACTTGTGCGCGTGATAACCGCTTTCGATGTCATACCCTGGCACGCGGGTGTGGGTGCAAGCTCGCTGTTATGGGTGCTCGCATTCGGTGTGTTCCTGGCCCGGTATTCCCAGATACTGGCGTCACCACGGCCTGACGGCAAGGAAGGCTGAAGCTTCGAGAAACCACCGCGATGCCCTGATGCCCGTCAGTCTTTGCCGGGCACTTCCCCAAAAACTGCAACCAATGGTCAATAGCCAAATGCTGAATAACAGCTAAAGTATAAGAAACCATTTTGTAACAGGAACAATGGCATTATGACCCCCGATCACTTTGACAAGGCGGACTTGATCGCCTGCGGGCACGGCACGCTTTTCCCGGGCAAGATGCGGCTGCCTATCAACGAAATGCTGATGATGGACCGCGTAACCCATTTCAGTGAAACCGACGGCCAATACGGCAAAGGCAGCATCATTGCCGAACTGGATATCAACCCTGACCTGTGGTTCTTCAAGGTGCATTTTGTCGATGATCCGGTCATGCCTGGCTGCCTGGGCCTCGATGCCATGTGGCAGCTGGTGGGTTTTTTCCTGGCGGCGACCGGGGGCGAAGGCAAAGGCCGGGCACTGGGAAGCGGTGAGGTAAAATTTTCAGGCCAGGTGCTGCCAACCAACAAACTGGTTCGCTATCACCTTGATATAAAACGGGTGATCCGCCGCAAGCTGACCATGGCGATTGCCGATGCCCGCATGGAAGTGGATGGCCGCGAGATATACACAGCCAAAGATCTCAAGGTTGGCATGTTCAATTCAACGGATGACTTTTAGGAGCCATTAAATGCGTCGTGTTGTCATTACAGGTATGGGGATTGTCTCCAGCCTCGGAACCAATCAAGATGAAGTGACCCGGTCATTGCGGGACTCGATTCCTGGCATCGGCTTCAGCCAGGAAGCCAAGGACAACGGCCTGCGCAGCCATGTCTGCGGCCAGATCGACCTGAACCTGCCGGACCTGATCGACCGCAAGCTGATGCGCTTCATGTGCCCGGCTTCCGGTTACACCTACCTGGCCATGAAAGAAGCCATTGCGCAGGCAGGGCTAACGGACGAGCAGATCCGCGCCAACTCAACCGGAGTCATTACAGGGGCGGGTGGAGCCTCCACCGTGGAACTGATGGACGCGATTGATACCCATCGCGCCAAGGGTATCCGCCGCGTTGGCCCTTACCGTGTACCCCGCACCATGGGCAGCGCCATTAACGCGTCTCTGGCCACGGCATTCGGTATTACCGGCGTTAACTACGGCATTACGTCCGCCTGCGCCACCAGCGCCCACTCCATCGGCCATGCCGGTGACCTGATTGCTCTTGGCCGCCAGGACGTCATGTTCGCCGGCGGTGGCGAAGATATCCACTGGACCCTGAGCCTGATGTTTGACGCCATGGGTGCTCTGTCCACCAAGTACAACGACACTCCCGGAAAAGCCTCCCGCACCTATGACAAGGATCGGGACGGTTTTGTCATCTCCGGTGGCGGCGGCATACTGGTACTGGAAGCCCTGGAACATGCAGAGGCCCGCGGTGCCAACATACTGGCGGAACTGGTCGGCTTCGGCGCCACCTCTGACGGCGCGGATATGGTCGCCCCGAGCGGCGAAGGCGCAATCCGCTGTATGCAGCAGGCCATGAAGAACGTGGATGGCGAGATCAGCTATATCAACACTCACGGCACCAGCACGCCCGCCGGGGATGTCACCGAGCTGAAGGCACTGAAGGAAACCTTTGGTGACAGGATACCGCCGCTGAGTTCGACCAAACCACTGTGCGGCCACGCCCTGGGCGCTGCCGGGGTACACGAGGCCATCTACAGCCTGATCATGCAGCGGGGAAACTTTATCGCTCCGTCTGCCAACATCGAAAACCTCGATGAAGGCGCCGAAGGCTACCCCATCGTACGGGAGCGGCAGGACAACGTGGACCTGCCCCTGGTGATGAGCAACAGCTTTGGCTTTGGCGGCACCAACGGCACCTTGGTGTTCAAGAAAGTCTGATAACTGCAGCGAGGCCCGGGGCACGCAAGTTCCCCGCCCCGGGCCCGATCAGGCGCTACACTGCCATGGAACGGTAGGCCCCCGGCGACTTACCCATCCAGCGCTTGAACGCGCGGCTGAACGCACTGAGCTCCGAGAAACCCAACTGTTCGGCAATTTCCACCAGCGACTTGCTGCGGTCATTCAGATACGCCAACGCGCGTTCGCGCCGGATCTCTTCAAGCAACGCCGCAAACGTATGGCCCTCCCGCTTCAGCCTTTTGTGTAGTGTATGCCGGCTCATGTGCAGTTGGGAGGCAATGGCTTCCACCCCCACCCGACCACGCTCCAGATGTCCGGCAATCAACGAAGTCACTCGCGCATTGAAGGGCACTTTCGGCGCAAGGGGCTCCATCGGATCTGATTGCATGTCTCTTACTCCTGATATCTCAATGCGGGCGCTGAACAATTCCAGATGTCAGCGTACACATGTTAGCCGAAAATAACCATCTCCGGGCTTGAGCCGCATCAAGGAAAAAATCATCCGATAAGGCACCATGAGCCGCTCTCAACCTCTGAACAACCGACGTCCCTATCCGGAGCGCCAATGCACATTCCCGAACTGCTGGCTCCTGCCGGCACTGCCGACCACCTTGAAACCGCCTTTGCCTATGGCGCAGATGCTGTCTACGCCGGCCAGCCCCGGTACTCGCTGAGAGTAAGGAATAACAGCTTCAAAAACATGACGGCTCTTGGCGCAGGCATCACCCGCGCTCACGAACTGGGCAAACAGTTCTATTTGGTGTCCAACATTTCACCCCACAACGACAAGGTCCGAAGCTACCTGAGGGACCTGGAACCGGTACTGGAATACCGTCCCGATGCCCTGATCATGTCCGACCCTGGGCTGATCATGCTGGTGCGCGAAAAATGGCCGGACCAGCCCATACATCTGTCGGTGCAGGCCAACGCCGTCAACTGGGCAACCGTGGAGTTCTGGCGCAGGCAGGGTATCAGCCGTGTCATCCTGTCCCGGGAACTGGCTCTGGACGAGATCCGGGAAATACGCGAGAAAGTACCCGGGATGGAACTCGAAGTCTTCGTCCACGGCGCCCTCTGCATGGCTTACTCCGGCCGCTGCCTGCTGTCCGGCTACATGAACCACCGCGACGCCAACCAGGGCGCCTGCACCAACGCCTGCCGCTGGAACTACAAGGAAGTCAGCCACAGCCACGACCAGACCGGTGACCTCATCGCCACCTCAACCAATGGCGAGGTCCAGACCGCCGAACCCCGGGAAATCCTGCTGGAAGAGCCCAATCGCCCCGGCAGCTACATCCCCGCCTACGAGGATGAACACGGCACCTACATCATGAACTCCAAAGACCTACGCGCCGTCCAGCACGTCGCGGCACTGGCGGAGATGGGCATCCACTCCCTGAAAATCGAAGGCCGCACCAAAAGCACCTACTACGTCGCCCGCACCACCCAGGCCTACCGCCGCGCTATCGACGACGCCGCAAAGGGCAAACCCTTCGACATGAACCTGATGAACCAGCTCGAAGCCCTCTCCAACCGCGGCTACACCGAAGGCTTCCTGCGACGCCACGTTCCCCGGGAATACCAGAACTACGACCAGGGCTCCTCCCTGAACGGCAGCCAACAGGTTGTCGGCACCATCACCGACGTAAATGACCAATGGCTCACCATCGACGTGAAAAACAAGTTCGCTCCCGGTGACGCCCTGGAACTGATCACCCCCGCTGGCAACCTGCGATTCAGCGCGGAAACCATGGAAAACCGGAACGGTGAATCCATGGAATATGCCCCCGGCAGCGGCCATATCGTCCGCATCCCGAAACCCCACTCGCTGCCCGATTTGCTTGACTTCAGTTATCTGACTCGAATCCTGCCATCATCTACCTAGCAGTTTTTGAGTCGATCGAGACCAGCAATTAGTCGAAGGCATCGGGCGGGTCTGGCTCCCAAAACCGTGCATTGCCAGGGATGGCAATGCCGAGCCCCCATGGATGGGTTCACGGCGTGTTTTGGGAGCCAGACCCGCCTGAGGCCCGCCACTACAGCTTCCAGTCTTACCCCAGGCAAGGCCAAAGCTATCAATCCGATTGGGAGCCCCTTAGTGCCCCAAGAGCCGATTAAGGTATAATCACGACACGCGCAATTTAATACCTGACTATTTTACTCTGGTATTGTATACTTACTCACCATAAGAAACGGATTTTGCCCTTGGATATCAACAGGGCAACACCCAGTCCGTCATCCAAAAACCGATTGAAGGGCGTAGTTACTGCATGGGCAACCACTGCAACGCCCGCAAAATTTACATCCGCAAGGTGGCGCCAAACGAGGCCACCTGCGACACCAGGGGCTGCAAAGCCCGAGATGAGAGAATACGGAGCGACGATCATGGCGACCACCGATAAAGAGGTGAACGAGCTGATCAAACGGGAGTACGAACACGGTTTCGTAACAGACATCGAATCCGACACGTTCGAACCCGGCCTGAACGAAGACGTGATTGCCCGCCTTTCCGGCATCAAGAAAGAGCCGGAGTGGATGCTGGAATGGCGCCTGAAAGCCTACCGTCGCTGGCTGGAAATGGACGAGCCGGACTGGGCGCACGTGGGTTACCCGAAAATCGATTACAACTCGATTTCCTACTACTCCGCGCCCAAGCGCCCGGAGGACATGCCCCAGAGCCTAGATGAAGTGGATCCGGAACTGCTCAGAACCTACGAGAAACTGGGCATTCCCCTGCACGAGCGTGAAAAGCTGGCAGGCGTGGCTGTCGACGCAGTATTCGACTCTGTATCCGTGGCAACCACTTTCAAGGAACCACTGGCCAAGGCGGGTGTGATTTTCTGCTCGATCTCCGAAGCCATTCAGGACTACCCGGAACTGGTCAAAAAGTATCTGGGCTCCGTGGTTCCTGCCGGCGACAACTTCTTCGCCGGCCTGAATTCCGCAGTCTTCTCCGACGGCACCTTTGTTTATGTGCCCAAGGGCGTGCGCTGTCCCATGGAACTGTCCACCTATTTCCGCATCAACGCGGCCAACACCGGGCAGTTCGAGCGCACACTGATTATTGCCGAAGACAGCAGCTACGTAAGCTACCTGGAAGGCTGCACCGCCCCGATGCGGGACGAGAATCAGCTCCACGCTGCCGTGGTTGAACTGGTTGCCCTGGACGATGCGCAGATCAAATATTCCACGGTCCAGAACTGGTATCCGGGGGACGAGAACGGCAAGGGCGGCATCTTCAATTTCGTGACCAAGCGCGGTGCCGCCATTGGCAAGAATTCGAAGATTTCCTGGACCCAGGTCGAAACCGGTTCCGCCGTCACCTGGAAGTACCCGAGCTGCATTCTGCGCGGCGACAACAGCGTCGGCGAATTCTACTCGGTGGCGCTGACCAACAACTATCAGCAGGCCGATACCGGCACCAAGATGATTCACCTGGGCAAGAACACCTCCAGCACCATCATCTCAAAGGGTATTTCCGCCGGCAGGAGCTCCAACGCCTATCGCGGCCTGGTTAAATTCGGCCCCGGTGCGGAAGGTGCGCGCAACTACACCCAGTGTGATTCGCTGCTGATCGGCGACCGCTGTGGCGCTCACACCTTCCCGTACATCGAAAGCAAAAACAAATCGGCCATCGTCGAGCACGAGGCCACCACCTCCAAGGTCAGCGACGAGCAGATGTTCCTCTGCCGCCAGCGCGGTATCGACCCGGAGCAGGCTGTTTCCATGATTGTGAACGGCTTCTGTAAAGAGGTGTTCAAGGAGCTGCCGATGGAGTTTGCCGTTGAGGCTGGCAAGTTGCTTGAGGTTAGTCTTGAGGGGTCTGTGGGTTAATGCTTCATTGCCCCGCTGGGTTTGGTGGAGGTCAGTGAGCAGGTTGGGTCTTCCGGGACACGCCGTGAATACGTCCATGTAGGCTCCTAAAAAACGTCCTTGTTTTTTAGGGTCCCGGAAGACCCAACCTGCTCACTGCCCCGGACTTTTAACGGGCACGAATACAGATCGATCCGCCGAGACAACGTTATTTTGCTTCGGCGGGCAGACACAAAAGTATGCGGAAGCCATCGGGCAGGCCCTTCCGGGATCGTAAAAATCAGGGATGATTTTTCCGAGCGTACATGGACGTATTCACAGCGTATCCCGGAAGGGGCTGCCCGAGGGCTGACTCCCCCACAGTTGGCAGTCAGCCCAAGGCACAAGAATTCAGACATCAGGAAGAGAGAAGCCATACATGCTGAGCATCAAGAACCTGCACGCATCCGTTGAGGGTGAAGAGATCCTCAAGGGCATCAACCTGGAAATCAAGGCCGGGGAAGTTCATGCCATTATGGGCCCCAACGGCTCTGGCAAGAGTACGCTGTCCCAGGTGCTTGCAGGCAACGAGACGTTTGAGGTGACTGAAGGCGAAATCACTCTGAACGGCGAGAACCTGCTGGATCTCGAGACCGAAGAGCGGGCTCGCGAAGGCATTTTCCTGGCGTTCCAGTATCCGGTAGAGATTCCCGGTGTCAGCAACCTCCAGTTCCTGCGCACCGCCGTTAACGCCATGCGCACACACCGTGGCGAGCCAGAGATGAACGCGGCCGAGTTCATGAAGCTGGCCAGGGAAGTTTCCAAGCAGGTGGATCTCGACCCCGCCTTCCTCAAGCGCGGTGTTAACGAAGGCTTCTCCGGCGGCGAAAAGAAGCGCAACGAAATCATGCAGGCACTGCTGCTTCAGCCGAAGCTGGCGATTCTGGATGAGACCGATTCGGGGCTTGATATCGATGCTCTGCAGGTGGTTTCCAAGGGCGTCAACGCCCTGCGTGCCGACGACCGCGCCATTCTGATGGTGACTCACTACCAGCGCCTGCTGAATCACATCGTACCGGATTACGTGCACGTTCTCGCCGGTGGCCGGATTGTCAAATCCGGTGGGCGTGAGCTGGCTCTGGAGCTTGAAGAGCGCGGTTACGGCTGGCTCGGCGTGAAAGACGAAGAAACCACCCCCAGTGCAGCCAGCTAAGGAGGTCGTGGAATGAAACCAGCACCAACGCTTTCCAGCGCCTTCCTTGAGCCGGCAGGGCATTCACTGCCCGGGCCGCTGCTTGAGCTGCGCAAACAACGGGGTACGGCACTGGTCGATATGCCTTTGCCCACCCGTAAAACCGAAAACTGGAAGTACTCCAGCCGGCACCTGAAGCTGACGGACGGTCTGGCAGCCTCTCTGCCCGCGACCGGCAAAAACGGGCTGAGCCTTTCACTGCCCGGTTACCGGGTGGTGTTCCGTAACGGCGTCATGATTCCCGAGGCCTCGGACTTTCCGGATATCGAGGGCATCCTGATTCAGCGTTTCGGTGACCTTGATGACAGCGATGCCGCTGCCCTTGCCGAGCGCCTGGACAACACCCTGGACACCCGCGCAGTACAGATGGCGCGGCTGAACTCGGCCCGCTTTGAGGATGGCCTTTACATCCGCCTCGACAAGGAAGCGGTGCTCGACCAGCCACTTTTCTTTGTGCACGAAGTCACCGGTACGGATTCCGGCTCAGCCTACCCACGTATCTATGTGGATGCGGCGCGACACAGCCAGATTACCCTGGTTGAGGAATATCTCTCCAGTGGCGATCAGCCGGTCATGGTCGACTCGGTCACCGAGTTCACGCTGGGCGACGGCGCCAACGTCACCAGCGTGCGCCTGGTCATGGAAGGTGAGAACGTTCAGCACATTGGCGCCACCGGTGTGCGCCAGGCAGCCAACTCCCGCTTTGAGAGCCATTGCGTCGGATTTGGCGGGCCACTCCGCCGCCATGATCTGATGGTCCGCCTGGAAGGCGAAGGCGGCGAGTGCAAATTGAATGGCGTGGTGGTTACCCAGGGCAAGCAGCATTACGACAACCACACCTCTATTGAGCATGTGGCTGCCCACTGCAACAGCGAGGAAACCTACCGCAACATTGCTGCGGACCAGTCCCATGCTGTCTTCAACGGCCGCATCCATATTCACGAGGATGCCCAGAAGTCGAACGCCAACATGAACAACAAGAACCTGTTGCTCTCCACCGGCGCCGAGATAGACACCAAACCCGAACTGGAAATCTACGCGGACGATGTGAAGTGTGCCCACGGCGCCACCATTGGCCAGCTGGACAAGATATCCCTGTTCTATCTGGTTTCCCGTGGCATCGGTCGGCGCGAAGCCAATACGCTCCTGACCATGGCGTTCATCAACGAACTCGTTGAACAGATCCCGGTCCAGGCAGTCAAAGATGCTGCCCAGATCCGGCTGAATGAGTTTTTCGACCAGACATTTGAGGAGGCCTGACCGGTTATGACAGACCTTTCCGTGGCAACAAAGGCTGGCAAAGCGGCGTTTGACGTCGACGCTGTCCGCCGGGACTTTCCGATTCTTGATCAGCAGATCAACGGCAAGCCTTTGGTATACCTGGACAATGGCGCATCTGCCCAGAAGCCTATTGCCGTGCTCGACGCCATGGACAGGTATTACCGGGAAATGCACTCCAACGTCCATCGCGGTGCCCATACCCTGGGTGACCGTGCCACCAGTGCGTTCGAAGGTGCCCGGGAAAAGGCCCGTTCATTCCTGAACGCCGGCAGCACCCGTGAGATTGTCTGGACGCGAGGAACCACCGAGGCCATTAATCTGATTGCCAATGGCCTGGCCGGTCGCCTGCAGCCGGGTGACGAGATCCTCGTCAGCCATATGGAGCACCACGCCAATATCGTGCCGTGGCAGATGATTGCCGAACGCACTGGCGCAAAAGTGCTTCCTGTGCAGGTTACACCGCAAGGCGAGCTGGATCTGGACTCGTTCAACAGCCTGCTGGGTGACCGCACCCGGATACTGGCATTGACCCATGTATCCAACGTTCTCGGTACCATTAACCCGATCGCTCCGCTGATTGAACAGGCCAAGGCTCGTGGCATTATTACCGTGATCGACGGAGCCCAGGCAGTGCCCCACTACAAGCCGGATGTTCAGGCCCTGGGCTGTGATTTTTACATGTTCTCGGCCCACAAACTGTTTGGACCCACCGGGATCGGTGTCCTTTACGGCAAGGCCCAGCTGCTTGAAGAAATGCCCCCTTACCAGGGTGGCGGGGAGATGATTGAGCGGGTGTCGTTCGAGCGCACCACCTGGAACACCCTGCCCTATAAGTTTGAGGCGGGCACACCGGCCATTGCCGAGGCCGTCGGCCTGGGCGCAGCGATTGACTATCTGGATGGTCTAGACCGTCCCGGTATGGAAGCGTCGGAAGCTGCCCTGCTGGCCCGCGCCAACGAGCTGGTGGAAACGGTTCCCGGCATGGAGATCATTGGTACCTCCAGCAACAAAGTGCCGGTCATGTCCTTTAAAATCGCCGGCCTGCACCCCAGTGATATAGGCACGCTGCTGGACCAGCAAGGCATTGCGATCCGCACCGGCCACCACTGCGCCATGCCGCTGATGGACTTTTACGGGGTTCCCGGGACAGCCCGGGCATCCTTCGCGTTTTACAATACACTGGAAGAAGTGGAACAATTATTCACTGCTCTGCAGAAAATCCAGCGCCTGTTTGCCTGATGGAGGTGGAAACATGACAGCCGAAGTCTTTACACCAACCGTAGCCGTCACCATGACGCCCACTGCGGTGAAACACGTACGCAAACAACTGGACAAGAAGCCAGGAGCGAAAGGTATCCGCCTGGCCATCAAGAAAAGCGGATGTTCCGGCTTCAAATACGAAACCCAGTGGGTGGAGGAAGTTGGCGCGGACGACAAGGTGTTCCACATTGATGGTGTGGACCTGTTCGTTAAGGAAGAGCACCTGCCGCTGGTCAACGGCATTGAGATCGATTTTGTGACGGAAGGGGTTAACTCCCTGTTCCAGTTCCGGAACCCGAATGCGACTGCGGAATGTGGTTGCGGCGAAAGTTTTACCGTCGCCTGAATACGAACCTATAACGAGGCCCTCTAAGGCATGCAAGAACGGGAAGTGGTCCTGACCAAACGCGAAGTAGAGGCACGCCTGGTGCCAACCGGAACCGAAATCATGATTCCGTCGGACACCTTTGTGACCATAACACAGTCACTGGGCGGCAGTTTTACTGTTGCCGTAAACGGCAATCTCGCTCGCATCGAAGGCCACAACGCCGATGCCCTGGGCAAGAAGCCCCTGGAAAGCAGCTTCGAAACCCCCGCAGACGGCACCGTGAACGAAAACCAGGTCTGGGAAGCTATGCAGAATTGCTACGACCCGGAGATTCCGGTCAACGTGGTGGATCTGGGCCTCATCTACGACTGCAGGATTGATAACGACCCCGAAAACGGTAACCATGTCTACGTCCTGATGACCCTGACCGCGGCCGGCTGCGGCATGGGCCCGGTGATCACCGAGGACGTCAAGACCAAGCTCGAGCACGTGCCCAATGTCAACAAGGTCACGGTTGAGCTTACCTTCGACCCGCCCTGGAACAACGACATGCTCACCGACGAAGCCAAGCTTGAACTGGGGATGCTGTAATGACCGCCTCTGAACAGGACTTTCTCGACAACCCGCTCGGCAAAGACACCACCCTGGACGATGTGGTGGATGGCTTCGAATTCCTGGACGACTGGGAAGAGCGATACGCGTTTATTATTGACCTGGGCAAGCAGCTGCCAGCATTCCCGGATGACGAGCGCACGGAAGAGAATTACGTGCACGGTTGCCAGAGCCAGGTCTGGCTGATTCATCACTACGATGAGCAGAGCGGCAAGCTGTACCTGCTGATTGACTCCGATGCCATCATCGTCCGCGGCCTTGCAGCGATTATCCTGGTGGCGCTCAATGGCAAGACGCCCAGAGAACTCCTGGCCACGGACATAGACGAGCTGTTTGAGCAACTGGACCTGTTCCGCCACATCTCCCCCACCCGGGGCAACGGGCTTCGGGCCATGGTGGGCAAGATTCGCGATATCGCGGCGGAAACCGTCGCAGCCTGAGCGCGCTTGTGCAAGCGCTCACCAGACAATCGCCACGTCATCCCGCTGAATATTGATCAGCCCCCCCGAGACAGGCATATTGCCGTTGCTGAAATCCGGATGGACGTTGTTCAACGTCACCGTCGTACGGCTGTCCTGCAGCTCCGGCGTGGCACCGGGAGAATCGAAAAAGCTGTTACTGCGGTAGAGTTTCAGCTCATCACCCGGCCGCAGACCCGCCGTGGCGCCAGAGTCCAGCGTTACCCTGTTACCGTCCACCCGGGTTACCCTCGTAATAAAAGGCTGGCACGCCAGGGCATTGTTGACCGCAGCGGTCATATCCCTCATCAGCCCGCCAACGGCCTGGCCATAGCTGGTTTCCTGGAAACCGGCAGAACCGAAGCCGTCGGATGAACCCGGACCAGCATTCCAGCGCGCCTCCGTCGCGAACCGCTCCTGGTAAATCGGCGAGCCACTGAAACCGTCATAGATCATCAAATCCGCCACGAAGCGCCGGTTCTGATTAACGGCACCGATTCCCCGCTGCATGCGGTCGATAATGGAGGTACCCCAGGCATCCGGATCGGACACCCCGACATCACGGATTACCCCGGCAACCACGAACTGCACGCCGAGCTCCCGCGCCACCTGAATTACGTTGGTAAGACGGTTGTTGAACTTCTGCTGTGTCGGCGCATTCAGAAGATCACTGAACAGCCGTTGGGTGGTGGCACCGAACACCTGGAGGTTACCGGTGGCCCGAAGATCCGCCTGCAGCAATTGCGGCAAGATTTCGCCGGCATCGCCGATCCGGCCAATGCGGGCCTGATCCGGGTACACCATGGGGAAGCCGGTCACGGCAACCCGCTTCCTGAGCCCCACAGCCTCACCAGCCTGGCAATGGCCACTCCCGGACATATCAGCCCGCACCGTCACGCGCAGAAGATTGCCGCGGCGATATTCGTCCACCACTTTCACTGACCTTGCCCGCGACGACGAAGCAACCTGCAGACGGGACTCGGTGATCACTCCATTCTCTACCGTATCGCGGCTGCTGATTGTCGCCTCATACTGCAGGGACACATCCCGCAGGGCAGCCTGCCTGGCTTCCTGCCTGGCGCTATCCACGTCATCGTCGTGGATGGTGGCATGTCCGATGCCCTCAAGCACCACGGCCTGGGCAGTGGCCGCTGCCATCAGCGCTGTAATAACCAGAATTGCCAGCTTCATGGCGGATTGGTCTCTCAGTCGAGGTAATAGAGGGAGTCGACGCCCCGGCTCTGGACATCACCGACGCTGTCGTTATCCCTGGGCATGGGAATCGGGCACAGGTCCTGCACCTGGGTATCAGCCACACGGGATACACAGGCGCGGAACCTCGGCTCCAGCTTCAACTCCATCACCGTCTCCACAACCCCGTCACTGTGCTCATTCACGGCAACCATCTTGGCGCCGCGAATGTAGCTGTCCACGTAGGTGCGAAACATATCGTTCTGCAACACGAAATCATCCACCGTTGAGCTGCCGTAAATCACCGTGCCATAGACCCGTTCCGCCAGATTGCGGTAGGCATCCAGCTGTGACGCCCGCCGGGCCAGCAGGCGTTTACGGGTGTTCAGGCGATCTTTCGACGCATTTTCATAGGTTCCAAAGCCACTGACCCGGACCGTAATGGGGTCCAGCCCGGTCTGCTGCCGTGACACACTCTCATTCCGGTGCTGTCCGACCGGGGCACAGCCCACCATTGTCACCACCAGCGCAGGTATCAGTATCCACCGCAGGGTCATGTTGATTCTCCGAAAAAACACCAGTTCGGCGCTTCCATGAAAAATTCACGCCAACCTTTGTAACTGGCTGAAATTTATCACCCACCACCCGATAAGGCTGTTTTCACTTCATCCGGGCGGCAAAAAACCACCGCCATTTACATTATGAAAACAAACCGTTACCGCATCACCGGTGTGTCGCCAAAGCAACTGGATTAGTCTGAACATCGCGTAATCTTTAAACCGACACTAAAAATGCATCATCAGGATCCATCATGACCGAAAATCGTCTGACAAAGCTCTCTCTGGCCATTGGCCTGTCCATCGCAACCACTTCTGCTATGGCCAGCCCGCAAGCGTTTATGTCCGCCCGCTCTTTCGCAATGGGTGGGACTGGTGTTGCTGTTGCCACTCCTTCCACTGCACCCGCATCCAATCCGGCGATGATGGCGGCAGACCACCACAGCTGGAATGATGATTTCGGTTTACAATTGCTGTCTTTAAACGCCAGAGCGGCTGATGAGGAAGAAGTCATTGACCAGGTTGACGACATTCAGGACGTGATCGACGACCTAGAATCCCGGATCTCCTCATTTAAGCAGAACACAAGCGACCAACAAGCCGTTCAGAACGGAGCAGCCGATCTCCGCGACCGCCTTACGGCATTTGACGACGACACCATGCGGGCCAACATTGGGTTGGGTCTGGGCTTCGCTGTACCAGGCAAGTCACTGTCCATCGGTGTCTTCACCAACGCGAACCTCACTGCCACCGTTCGCGGCGATGTCTCAAACCAGGACACCACTCTTCTTGACGCCATCGCTGAAGCTCCCGACGCAACAGCAGTGCAGGCAGAAATCAATCAGGTTACGAACGCTGATGGCAGCTTGGCACTTACTTCAAAGGGTAAAATCCTGGCTTCGGCAGTCGGCGAGGTTGGCGTTTCCTTTGCGCGCCAGTTTGAACTGTCCAATGGCAATCAATTCCAGTTCGGACTCTCACCAAAATACGTTGAACTCAGAACATTTCAATACACAGAAAGCGTTTCCGGTTTTGAAGACGATGAGTCAGATGATGACCAATATCAAACCGACAAAAGCGGCTTCAATCTGGACATGGGTGCAGCTTACGCCTTTGGTGAAGAAAAACAGTGGAACGCAGGGATCGTCATCAAGAACCTGATTCCCATGGAACTCGACTCCGCTGCCAGCCGCCCCGAGTTGGATGAAAAGGTGAGAACACTGGAGCTCAACCCTATGGCGACCGTCGGTATAGCCCATAAGAGCGATTTCCATGTGGTGACTGCAGAAGTTGACTTGACCAAAAAAGAAGCATTCGGCTTTGAAGACGACACCCAGTGGATGGCCTTTGGCGCAGAGTTTGATGCCTTCCGTTACGCCCAGCTTCGAGTTGGGGTTCGTCACAACCTGGCCAGCAACGATGACAATAACGGTATTGAGGAAAAAACTCAATTCACTGCGGGTCTTGGTCTGAATATTCTCGGTGCCCGAGTTGATATCGGTGGTCTGTTCAGCGACGCCGACATGGGCGCTGCCATCGAACTCGGCGCCGCGTTCTGATCCTTTGAGGATTGCAAGTCCACTGCAGCCCGGCGCCCCGCCGGGCTTTTTTTATAGCCGTCCGGTTTGCCAGGGCCGGGCCTTACCCTGATAATCCCCCCCGAGAAACATTCCACAGGGAGCATCACCCGATTCATGAAAACCTACCTGGTTGGCGGCGCTGTACGTGACGAACTTCTTGGCCTGCCGGTAAAGGACCGGGATTGGGTAGTCACCGGCGCAACGCCAGAGGAAATGCTCCTGCGGGGCTTCAAACAGGTGGGCGCGGACTTCCCGGTCTTCCTGCATCCGGATACCCGGGAAGAATACGCACTGGCGCGAACGGAGCGAAAACAGGGGCGAGGCTATCACGGCTTTACCGTCTACAGCGCTCCGGACGTGCCCCTGGAAGAGGACCTCAAGCGCCGGGACCTTACCATCAATGCCATGGCCAAATCCGTCGATGGCGAGTTGATCGATCCATTCGGGGGCCGCAAAGACATCCAGTCTCGCAGGCTGCACCACGTCTCCGAAGCCTTTGCCGAGGATCCATTGCGGATTCTTCGCACCGCGCGGTTTGCCGCTCGGCTGCAGCCAATGGGTTTTGCCGTGGCGGAGTCAACCATGACACTGATGAAGCAGATGGTCGACGACGGTGAAATCGACGACCTGGTGCCGGAACGGGTCTGGCAGGAAATCCAGCGTGCCCTGCATGAAAACGAACCCGGCACCTTTTTTGAGGTCCTTCGTGATTGCGGGGCACTGGCGAACATCATTCCTGAACTGGGCGAGGACGAGGCTTTTGCAGCCGCAGTCCGGGCGCTTCGCTGCGTTCATGACAGCCACGGTGAAACACCGGCCCGATTCGCGGCACTGATGTCGCCGCTGTCGCCAACTGACGCCCGCAACCGGGCCTCGCGACTGAAGGCTCCGAACGACTGCCAGGATCTGGCCCGGCTTACCACCAGCCTGATGCCGCAGATCCGTGCCATGTCCAGCTTCCAGCCAGATGCACTGCTTCGGTTACTGGATGAAGCCGATGTCTGGCGCCGTGTGGACCGGTTTTCGGGATTACTGCTGACCCTGGGATGCGCCCTGCCAGACACCGAGCATGAGAAGCTGGGCTGGCTGGAATCGGCACAGCGTGCCGCTATCGGGGTTGAGGCAAAGGAATTGATGGCGCAGGGGTTCCGGGGAAAAGAACTGGGGCAGGCAATTCACAGGGAGCGGTTGCAGCGCATCTCCACATGCCACAAGACACAGTGAGGCACATCATGAAATCAACAACCCCGGTCGTACTCATCACCGGTGCGGCACACCGACTGGGCGCCCATACCGCCAGGCATCTTCACCAGCGCGGCTGGAATCTGGTCATTCATTACCGTTCGCGGGAATCCGACGCCAACAGCCTGTGCGATGAGCTCAATGACATCCGGCGCGAATCCGCCGTGGCGATCCAGGCCGACCTCGCCAGCGCGGGCCAGACTGGGAGCCTCGCCAACAAAGCTGTCTCGGCCTGGGGCCGGCTTGATGGCCTGGTCAACAATGCTTCGGTGTTTTATCCCAACCCGACTACGGAAGCCACCGCAGACGACTGGGCCACCATAATGGATACCAACCTGCGGGCGCCTTTCTTTCTCGGCCAGGCCTGTCTGCCGGCCCTGCAGGAATCCCGTGGCGCCATCGTCAACCTGATCGACATCTACAGTCAGCGCCCGCTCGCGGACCATCCGCTATACTGCGCCAGTAAATCAGGCCTGGCATCATTAACCCTTTCCTGGGCAAAAGACCTGGCACCGGAGGTGCGGGTTAACGGTGTTTCTCCCGGCGCCATTCTCTGGCCCGAGGGCGATGCGGCCATGGATGATAATCATCAACGCAGTATTCTGGCCAAAACACCCCTTGCCCGAACTGGCACACCGGAAGACGTTGCCGGCGCGGTGGCCTTTTTCCTGTGCGATGCGCCTTTTGTGACCGGCCAGATACTGGCGGTAGATGGCGGCCGAAGCCTTAATATGTAACAAGATGTCACCGGCTTTCTTTGGCCATTTCCGGCTTTCCGCTACACTACATAAAGCTGTACAAACCTTGATGATAACTGGAGATATGCCATGCGTGATGTTGTTATTGTAGCCGCCAAACGTACCGCCGTCGGCAGCTTCGGTGGGGGGCTGTCCAGCCTTCGTGCCGATGAGCTCGGCAGCGCTGTAATCAAGGCCCTGCTGGAAGAATCCGGCATTGCTGCCGACCAGGTCAACGAAGTGGTCCTGGGCCAGGTGCTGACTGCTGGCTGTGGCCAGAACCCGGCAAGACAGGCCTCCATCAATGCTGGCATTCCAGCCTCGGTGCCGGCCATGACCATCAACAAGGTCTGTGGCTCCGGGCTCAAGGCCGTCCACATGGCAGCGCAGGCGATTCGCTGCGGCGACGCCGAGCTGATTATTGCCGGTGGCCAGGAAAGTATGAGCCAGGCACCCCACGTGCTTCCCAATAGCCGCAACGGCCAGCGCATGGGCAACTGGAACATGGTCGACACCATGATTTCAGATGGCCTGTGGGACGCCTTCAATGACTATCACATGGGCGTGACCGCAGAAAACATCGTGGAGAAATACGGTATTACCCGCGAAGAGCAGGACGAATTCGCAGCTGCTTCTCAGCAAAAAGCCTCTGCGGCCAGGGACGCCGGTTATTTCGACAGCCAGATTGTTCCGATGACCATTCCCCAGCGCAAGGGTGACCCGCTGATCGTCGACAAAGACGAGAACCCCCGTGCGGGCGTTACCGCGGAAGGCCTCGGCAAACTGCGTGGTGCCTTCAAGAAGGATGGAACGGTTACCGCCGGCAATGCGTCTTCCCTGAACGACGGCGCGGCAGCGGTTATTGTCTGCAGCGCCGACAAGGCCAAAGAGCTTGGGCTTACGCCCCTGGCGACCATCCGTGCCCATTCGAGTGCGGGTGTCGACCCCAAGATAATGGGTACCGGGCCGATTCCGGCCACCCAGCGCTGCCTGAAGCTGGCGGGCTGGTCAGTAGACGATCTGGACCTTGTTGAAGCCAACGAGGCCTTTGCAGCACAGGCCATTTCCGTTAACCGCGATCTGGGCTGGGACACCGCAAAGGTCAACGTGAACGGAGGTGCCATTGCCCTGGGCCACCCGATCGGGGCATCGGGCTGCCGGATTCTGGTCAGCCTGCTGCACGAAATGGCACGCCGGGATGCCAAGAAGGGTCTGGCTACCCTGTGCATTGGCGGCGGCATGGGTGTTGCTCTCGCCGTGGAGCGCTGATCACGTAATGCTCAATGTGGTGCTTTTCGAGCCTGAAATACCGCCGAATACCGGCAATATTATCAGGCTCTGCGCTAATACCGGATGCCGGCTGCATCTGATTGAACCCCTGGGATTTACATTGGAAGACAAGCAGATGCGGCGGGCCGGCCTGGACTACAGCGAATATGCAACGGTCACGGTTCACCCGGACTACAGGAGTTTTCTGGACAGCGAGCAACCTGCGCGGCTGTTCGGGCTGACCACCAAGGGCTCCCGGGGGTATCATGAAGTCGCTTACCGGAAGGGGGATTACCTGATGTTTGGTCCGGAAACCCGTGGGCTGCCAGCAGACATTCGCCAGGCGCTTCCGGAGGCGCACTGCCTGAGAGTACCAATGCGCCCGCAAAGCCGCAGCCTCAACCTGTCAAATACGGCTGCCCTGGTGGTCTACGAAGCATGGAGACAGCTTGATTTTGAAGGCGCGCAGTAATCATCGTCAGGCAGCAGTTCTGGTTCTTGCATCCATTTTATTGCTGCTCAGCACCAGCGCCCTGTCCGGGTACAGACCCGGGGAAGAATCGGGGCGGGTAATAACCACGCCTTCGGCCACTTCCGAGGTGTCGGTTATGTTCGGTAAGAAAATTGTCAGGCAGCTTTATACCAGTTGCGGGCTTAACATCAGTTACCTGGACGTCCCCGCGGCCCGTGCAGTGATGATGGCGGAAAAAAGCCAGTCCGATGGCGAACTTGCCCGCATCCCCATGGCGGTGAAAGACGATGCACCGTTACTCCCGCTGAGCACCCCCATCGACGAAATACGCCTGGTACCACTATTCCTTAACAATGAATCTGCCACAGCCCACGCCAACCTGACCGGAAAACGAATCGGGTTCCTCAATGGCTACCGGATGATTGCCAGCGTATTACCAGAAGATGCTACGCCAGTGGCCACCAGCGATACCTTCCAACTGGTCAACCTGCTTGAACGCAAGCGAATTGATGTCGCCCTGACACTGGAATGGGATGCACTGGCCGCCAAATATCACAACCAGGATATGGTGATCGGCGAACCGCTACTGGAATCTTCCCTCTACCACTGGGTTCACGAATCCCGGGAGCAGGACATTGCCTGCCTTTCCGGAGAACTCAATCGCATGAAGGCGGACGGGAGACTTCAGCGAGCGATTCGAGAAGGCATCGAATCAGGCTCGCCAAATCAGGCTCAGTGAGTTTTCTCTTCCTTGGTTTCGCCTGAAGCCTCTTCCTGCTTGCGCTTCAGCGCCTGGGCATAAATAGCATCGAAGTTGACGGGCGCCAGCATCAGCGCCGGGAAGCTGCCTTTGTTCACTACCCCGTCAATTGCTTCACGCGCATAGGGAAACAGGATGTTCGGGCAGTAAGCGCCCAGCATCTGGCCAAGCTGCGCGCCTTCAATTCCTTTCACCAAGAAAACGCCGGCCTGCTGGATCTCGACTATATAGGCGACTTTTTCGTCGACCTTTGCCGTCACCGTCAGGGACAGAACCACTTCATACTGGCTGTCACTCACCTTGTTGTGGGCGGTGTTCAGGTCCAGGTTGACCTGTGGCTTCCACTGGTCCTGAAAAACTGCCGGGGAGTTTGGGGACTCGAACGACAGGTCCTTCACGTAAATACGCTGGAGCGCAAATTGAGGTTGTGCCTGATTTTCGTTGCCTGCTGCGGCCTGATCATTTTCAGCCATTTTCTTGTCCTTTCTTCGATTGGGGGATAGAACCGTTACTTCTTAACCAACGGCAGGTTGCTGCCTTTCCAGTCGGCGATGCCACCGTTCAGACGAACCACATTGGTATAGCCTTCGGCCTTCAACTGCTTCACCGCCATGGCAGAATGCTGGCCCATCTTGTCTGCCACGATGATTTGCTTGTCCTTGAACTTCTTCAGCTCCGACGCGCGGCTTTTGATACTATTGAGGGGAATATTGATTGCACCGGTAATCCGGCCCTCGTTAAAATCCTTGCGATCACGGATGTCGACGACAACAGCTTCATCGCGGTTAATCAGATTTACCGCACCCTGTGCCGATATTTTCGCGCCGCCACGGCGGGACTCCAGCACCAATATGGCAAGCAGGAAAGCGACAAACAGAGACACCAGAATGTAATGGTTAACCGCAAATTCGAACACCCTTTCCATGAAAACACCTTGCTGAATAGTTTGTGGCGGGATTATACACACCCTTCCCCACTGACAGAAGATAACCGAGGTGGCCGAAGGGTGCGGAAATGTTTAGAATCAATGTTCGTTTTAGTAAATTTCCCAAACTACCATCGGATTGAGTGATGACTTCCAAGCGTAAGCCTACTGCACTGATTATTCTTGACGGCTGGGGGCACCGTGACCCAGCTGACGATAATGCCATCAGCAACGCCAATACGCCGTTCTGGGATAAGCTATGGAAAAATCAGCCAAAAACGCTGATCACCACATCCGGTATGTTTGTCGGCCTGCCCCAGGGGCAGATGGGTAACTCAGAAGTCGGCCACATGAACCTCGGTGCTGGGCGGGTTGTTTACCAAAGCCTGACACGAATCGACAAGGATGTAGAAGAAGGTACTTTTACGCAAAATCCCACGCTGTGCGCCGCCATGGACAAGGCCATCAACAACGGGCGTGCCGTTCATCTGATGGGACTGCTCTCGCCCGGCGGTGTGCACAGCCACGAGGACCATATCCTGGCAGCAGCGGAAATGGCAGCCGCACGGGGCGCCAGGGAAGTCTACATTCACGCCTTCCTGGATGGCCGCGACATGCCGCCACGCAGTGCCAAAGCATCGCTGGAAAAGGCGGCCAACAAACTGAAACACCTTGGGGTTGGCCGGGTAGCCTCCGTTGTTGGCCGCTACTTCGCCATGGACAGGGACAATCGCTGGGACCGCGTTGAAGAAGCCTACAATGTGATGACTCTGGGGGAGGCCGAATTTACCGCGTCCGACCCGGTGACCGCGCTGGAACTGGCCTATGAGCGGGGAGAGAATGACGAGTTCGTCAAAGCGACCCGCATCAGGGCAAGCGGCGACACCAAAGGCACCATCGATGATGGTGACACCGTGATCTTCATGAACTTCCGCGCCGACCGCGCCCGGGAAATGACGCGCTGCTTCGTGGAAAAAGACTTCGACGGCTTCGAGCGGCGCAAACACCCCGAACTGGCGGATTTTGTCATGCTCACCGAGTACGCCGCGGATATCAAAACCTCTTGCGCCTATCCGCCGGAGCAACTCTCCAATGGCTTGGGTGAATACGTTTCCAGCCAGGGCAAGACCCAGCTCCGGATCGCCGAGACTGAAAAGTACGCCCACGTTACCTTCTTTTTCAATGGCGGCATGGAAACGCCGTTCGAAGGTGAAGACCGGATCCTGGTGCCGTCGCCCAAAGTCGCCACTTACGACCTGCAGCCGGAAATGAGCGCGCCGGAGGTGACCGACAAGCTGGTAGAAGCCATCAAGAGCGGCAAGTACGACCTGGTGGTGTGCAACTACGCCAATGGCGACATGGTTGGCCATACCGGCAAGCTGGATGCCGCCATAAAGGCGGCCGAGTGTATCGACCAGTGCGTAAGCCGTGTTGCAGGGGCGCTTGAGGAAGTCGGTGGTGAAGCGCTGATTACAGCAGACCACGGTAACTGCGAGCAGATGACCGACCCCAGCTCCGGCCAGGTTCACACCGCCCACACCGTAGGGCCGGTACCCCTGGTTTATGTCGGCCCTCGCACGGTCTCCCTCAAGGATGACGGCAGCCTGAGCGATGTGGCACCTACCCTGCTGAGCCTGATGGGCCTTGAACAGCCGGCGGAAATGACAGGCCACAGCCTGGTGGAGATCGATTGATTAAATGTCTGTGGCTGGTTCTGGCAATGCTTGCAGTTGCCACGCCGGCTCTGGCGCAGGAGCAGGTCACCCCGGGCCAGATAAAGGCGCTCAGGGAAGAGATTGCCGATATCGACGACTGGCTGGCCGACGCCGAAGAAGACCGATCTTCTCTGGAGCAGCAGCTTTCCGGCATTGAGCGGGAGATCGGCCAGCTTACCCGGGAGCGTCGTGAACTCCGTGAGGAGGCCAGAGAGCAGCAACAGCGCCTCACCGAGCTCAGCGAGGAAGAGGCAGAACTGACCCGTACACTCGAAAGCCAGCGCGAGAGCCTGAAAAAACAGATTCGCGCCGCCTGGATGGAGGGTGACGCGCCCGCGGTCAAAGTCCTGCTTAACGAGATAGACCCGGACAAGATAGCCCGCACCATGACTTATTACGAATACCTCAGCCGGGACACGATTGAGCGGCTGGAGGCATTCGCTGCCAATCTGCGACAGCTCAAGGAAACCCGGAAACAGGTCAGCGCCGGTCGACTGCGGCTGGCAGAGTTGGAGCAGGACGTCGCCAACCGTCAGCAAAAGCTGAGCACCAGCAAAACCCAGCGGGCACAGACCCTGGCGGCCCTGGAGACAGACATCAGCGACCGCAGGAATGAGCGTGAAGAGCTGGAAGGGGACCGCAGGCGGCTGGAAAAACTGCTGAAAGACGTGGAAGAGGCCATCGCAAACATTCCCACGCCCAATGAATCAGACCCTTTCGGATCACTCAGGGAGAAGCTCCCCTGGCCCGCGCAAGGCAAAGTCGCCAGCAGCTTCGGTGACAGTTACGCAAATGGCAAGCTTAGCTACAGAGGCTTGTTGATCAACACGGCTGAGGGCAGCGAGATCAGGGCCGTTCACTACGGACGTGTGGTGTTTGCCAACTGGCTCAGGGGCTTCGGGCTGATGACCATACTCGATCACGGCGATGGCTACATGACTCTCTATGGCCACAGCAGCAGCCTGTTTACCAGCCCTGGCGACTGGGTTGAAGCCGGTGAAGCCATTGCCCAGGCAGGCCAGACCGGGGGCACCGGGAATCCGGCCGTATACTTTGAAATCCGCCACAACGGCAAACCTGACAACCCGCTGCGCTGGCTGGGCAAACGCTGAGCCTCATCTTGGCAGGCGAAAGGCTGACAAATCAGTCCGGTAACGCCATACTGTCCGGCAATACTCGGGAACTAACCAGTCACTGAAATAACACAGGATATGTGAATGAGACGGGTAAGATACTTTAACCACGCCGCACTGCTCAGTGCGCTCGCCCTCGTGGCCTGCCTGACCGCTCTGCCCGGCCTTGTTCACGCCCAGGAAGTCGATGAAGAAACCCGGCACCTGCTGGAAGGCATCCAGCACGGAGAACAGGTTGAAATTGCTCTTCCGGATCCGGAAGAGCAGCTGCCTCTTGATGACCTGCGAAAGTTCGCGGAAGTATTCGGACGCATCAAGGATGCCTACGTAGAGGAGGTCGACGACCGCCAGCTTCTTGAGAGCGCCATCAAGGGCATGCTGTCTGACCTGGACCCGCATTCTACTTACCTGGCCCCGAAAGACTACGAACAGCTGGAGGAAAGCACCTCCGGGGAGTTCGGCGGCCTGGGCATTGAGGTAGGCATGGAAGACGGCTTTGTAAAGGTCATTTCTCCCATCGACGATACCCCGGCACAGAAAGCCGGCGTGCAGGCTGGCGACCTGATCATCAAACTGGGCGACCAGCCCGTCAAAGGCATGTCCCTGGAAGAGGCTGTCACACTGATGCGCGGCAAGCCCGGCACAGTGCTCACTCTCACGATCATGCGCGAAGGCGAATCCGCACCCATTGAGATTGATGTGGAGCGCGACGTCATCAAAGTCACCAGCATCAAGTCCCGTATCATCGAAGATGGCTATGGCTATGTCCGGATCACCCAGTTCCAGGCGGATACCGGCTCGCAGTTCACCAGCGCACTTGAAAACCTTGAAAAGGAACATGGCAGCGACCTGGATGGCCTGGTCATCGACCTGCGCAACAATCCGGGCGGGATTCTGCAGGCTGCCGTTGAGGCGGCTGACGCTCTGCTTGATGAGGGACTGATTGTTTACACCGAAGGTCGGATCCAGAGTTCACGCCTGCGCTTCAATGCCAAGCCCGGAAATGTGATGCCGGATACCCCCGTCGTGGTGCTGATCAACGGTGGCTCCGCATCGGCCTCGGAAATCCTCGCAGGCGCATTGCAGGATCATCAGCGAGCGGTGGTCATGGGCACCCAGTCATTCGGCAAGGGCAGCGTCCAGACCGTCATCCCCCTGGATGAAACCCACGCCATCAAGATGACAACCGCCCGCTATTACACCCCTGACGGTCGCTCTATCCAGGCCAAGGGCATCAAGCCGGACATTGAAGTAAAGCCTGCAGAACTGACCGAGCTGGATGGCCAGCCGTTCTTTACCGAGGCGGATCTGAGTGGCCACCTGGAAGGCCGGGACGAGGGCCAGGAAACCACTGAAGAGGAAGCCGAGGCTACTCCTGAAAACAGAGACTTCCAGCTGCGCTCGGCACTGAACCTTCTGAAGGGCCTGGGCATCCTCAACAAGCGGAACAGGCCGGAACAGGAAAGCGCGGATTGAAAGTACTACCTACGCTGATCGCCGCTATCCTTGCGGCATCTTCGCCGGCGATTGCCAGGGCAGAGCAGGACAGTTCGCAGCAGATGCCACCCACTATCGCGATCATTATCGATGACATGGGACACAATCTGGTGGAGGGCCGGAGGCTGATAGGTCTGGAACAGCCCATAACCCTGGCCTTCCTGCCCTACCGCAGGCACACAACCGAACTGGCAGAACAGGCATATCGCAACCAGAAAGAGATTATGCTTCACGCCCCCATGGCCAATACCCGCAATATCGGCCTAGGCCCCGGTGGTCTGATCCCGGGCATGGGCAAAGACAGCATAGCGACAACGCTACGCCGCGCGTTACAGTCCATTCCCCACGTCCGCGGTGTAAACAACCATATGGGCAGCCTGCTCACCCAGCAACTGGAAGCCATGGACTGGGTAATGTCCGAGCTGGATCACTACCCGGTCTATTTCGTCGACAGCCGTACTATCGCCTCCTCGATTGCCGGCAAGGTGGCCGCCTCCTACCGCATTCCCACCCTTACCCGCGATGTGTTCCTCGACCATGAGCAGACCGAGGAGTACCTGGACAAACAGTTCCGACTGCTGATCAAACGGGCAAAAGAAAACGGCAGCGCCGTCGGCATAGGGCACCCCCACAAGGTAACGGTAGACTATCTCGAAAAGCGGTTGCCGGAACTGGACGAGGAAGGTATCGCCATCGCGACTGTCAGTGGCGTGTGGGCCATGAGAAACGGTAACCGGCCAATGTTTGCGGAAGGAGAAAAGCGGGCAATTCGGCCAGCGCTGGCAAAACAAAGTAGATCGGATTAGCCGAAGGCGTAATCCGACAATACCTCAGTCACGCACCACGATTCCTTGGGCTTTCATAAACGCCTTGGCTTCCGGAATCGTATGCTGCCCGAAGTGGAAGATGGACGCCGCCAGCACCGCATCCGCACGCCCCTTTTTCACCCCGTCCGCCAGATGCTGAAGCTCGCCAACGCCGCCTGATGCAATCACCGGGACCGATACCGCGTCACTGATTGCCCGCGTCAGCCCCAGGTCAAAGCCAACCTTGGTCCCGTCCCGGTCCATGCTGGTCAGCAGCAGCTCACCGGCACCCATAGCAGTCATCTTGCGGGCCCATTCCACAGCGTCCAGCCCCGTGGGCTTGCGGCCACCGTGGGTAAAAATCTCCCAGCGCGGCTCTTCACCCTCACCACTGACACGCTTTGCGTCAATGGCCACCACAATGCACTGGCTGCCAAAACGGTCCGCGGCTTCGCGAACAAATTCCGGATTGAATACCGCAGCGGTGTTGATGGACACCTTGTCAGCTCCGGCGTTCAAAAGCTTGCGAATGTCTTCCACGGTGCGCACGCCACCGCCGACCGTGAGCGGGATAAACACCTCGGCGGCCATCCGTTCCACGGTTTCGTAGGTGGTATCACGGCTTTCGTGGCTGGCAGTAATGTCGAGGAAGGTAATTTCGTCGGCGCCCTGCTCGTTGTATTTTCGGGCCACTTCCACCGGGTCACCGGCATCGCGGATATCGACAAAGTTGACACCTTTAACAACGCGGCCTTTGTCGACATCAAGACACGGAATAATGCGTTTTGCCAGAGACATGATCGTCCTACCCCTTCAGGCTGTCGCAAAAGGCCTGGGCTTCGGCCACATCGAGGGTGCCTTCGTAGATGGCCCGGCCGGTGATGGCACCGAGGATGCCCTTGTCGGCCACGGTAGCCAGCCTTTTTAGGTCATCCATGTTGGTTACGCCTCCGGAAGCGATGACGGGAATGCCGCCTTCTTCCGCGAGCGCGGCGGTAGCCTCCACATTAACACCTTGCATCATGCCGTCGCGGCTGATATCGGTGTAAACGATCGCTTCCACACCGTCGTTGGCGAAGCGTCTGGCCAGGTCAGTTGCCATGACTTCGGATACTTCCGCCCAGCCATCGGTAGCAACGCGGCCGTCTTTGGCGTCCAGGCCGACGATGATATGGCCCGGGAATCTCCTGCACATCTCGGTGACGAATTCGGGCTCTTTCACCGCCTTGGTACCAATGATCACCCACTGAACACCCGCTTTGAGATAGGCCTCAATGGTTTCGGCGGAGCGGATGCCGCCGCCAATCTGGATCGGCAGGTCCGGGTATTTGCGGGCAATGGCCTGGACGATCTCGCCGTTGACCGGCTCACCGGCAAAGGCACCGTTCAGGTCCACCAGATGCAGGCGGCGGGCACCGGCATCCACCCAGCGGGTGGCCATGTCTACAGGGTCGTCACCGAAAACAGTGGAGTCGTCCATGCGGCCCTGGCGCAGTCTCACGCATTTGCCGTCTTTCAAGTCTATGGCCGGGATAATCAGCATTTTCCAGTCCAGTTGGTAAAGTTTTTCAGTAATTGCAGTCCCGCCCTTGCGCTTTTCTCCGGGTGAAACTGCACTGCAAATATGTTGTCTCTCGCCACGGCGGCGGCCAGGTCGACGCCGTAATGGGTACGGCCGGCGATGTCCGGGTTGCCGTCCGCTTCGGCGTAATAGCTGTGCACAAAATAGAAGCGGTCGCCGTCCGGAATGTCGTGCCAGAGCGGGTGATCCATGGTCTGGTGAACTTCGTTCCAGCCCATGTGGGGCACTTTCAGGCGCTCGCCGTTTTCGATGAGGTTATCGCCGAAAAAGCGGACTTCTGACTGGAACAGGTCAATGCAATCCACCCAGCCGTTTTCCTCACTGCGGGACATCAGCGCCTGCATACCCACACAGATGCCCAGCAAAGGCCGGTCAGTGGATACTTCCCGCACCAGGTTATCGATACCCAGGCGGCGGATTTCCGCCATGCAGTCGCGGATGGCGCCAACGCCCGGCAGGATGACACGGTCGGCATCGCGGATCAGGTCGGCGTTGTCGGTGACCAGCACGCGGATATCCGGCGCTACGTGTTCAACCGCCTTGCTGACGGAATGAAGGTTACCCATGCCGTAGTCGATAATGGCAACGGTTTTCATCGGGGAGAGACTTCCTGAATCGTGGTTTCTGTCTTGACGTCGATCTTGGCCCGGGGCCGCTTACAGCGACCCCTTCGTGGACGGGGTGATGCCCGCCATGCGCTCGTCCATTTCGATAGCCATGCGCAGGGCGCGACCGAATGCCTTGAACACGGTTTCAATCTGATGGTGGGTATTCTTGCCCTTCAGATTGTCGATGTGCAGGGTCACAAAGGAATGGTTTACAAAGCCGTGGAAAAACTCTTCAAACAGATCCACATCGAAACCACCTACCGCTCCCCGGGTATAGGGCACGTCCATCATCAGGCCCGGGCGACCGGACAGGTCGATCACCACGCGGGACAGGGCCTCGTCCAGCGGCACGTAAGCGTGACCATATCGACGGATGCCCTTCTTGTCACCTACCGCCTGCCTGAAGGCCTGGCCCAGGGTGATGCCGATATCTTCCACGGTGTGATGGTCGTCTATGTGCAGGTCGCCCTTGGAGACGATGTTCAGGTCCACCAGACCGTGGCGGGCAATCTGGTCCATCATGTGCTCAAGGAAGGGCACACCGGTATCAAAACTGGACTTGCCAGTGCCATCAAGATCGATTTCAACGGTGATCTGGGTTTCCAGGGTATTTCTTTCTACCCGAGCCTTGCGTTCGGCCATGGTGACTCCATAGTCATCAATCGGCAACTGCCGGAAATGTGTCTGAGCGCATTATACCTTCTATCGTTTCCCGCGTCCCGTAACGGCCTTCATGATGGTGATAGCTGCAGGCGTCATCAGACCGCTTTTTTCAGGTTCTTCATGTAGGTGTCCACCAGGCTGTTGAACTCGTGCTTTATCACCGGGCTGATCGCCAGCTTCAGCAGACTCGGCAGCGGCACCGTCAGCTGGGCGCTGGTCTGGAATTTTACCGAGGTGGTGCTGTCGTCTTTTGCCTTGAGCGTCCAGGAGCCTTTTACCACGCCATTACCTTCGCCCTTCACCGGTTCCCAGGTGATTTTTCCGTTCTCTCTGTCGGCGTAATACTTACAGGCATAGACGGACTGGATGGCGTGCTTGTCTACCCCTACCTTTTCCATCTCCCAGCGGTAGGTGTTGTCGCCCAGATCCACCAGATTGTGGACCTTGGGGAAGTGGCTGGCTGACGCCGGAACATCTGCAAGAAGATCAAACACCTTGTCATACCCGGCCGGAAGGTCCAGTTCACGGTTCAGCTCAATAGAGACAGTAATAGCCACTGCTTGCTCCTTTTTATCGTTGTAAGACGCGCATTACGTTGCTGTATAAAGATGCTGTGCATATAAGGTGCCTATTTTGGCTGATCACTAACGTATTGTCATACATCCAGGCTTTTATTTTGTTACCCCTGGGTTATGCTTGGGCTAACAACCCGCCTAGAAACCGGACATGAATTAACGGAAGGACGCCAGAATCATGAAAGCTGTTCGTTATGTGGCTCTCGCCATTGTCGGCCTGATCATCCTTGCCATTGCGGCCGTAGCCGTCGCCATCGCTGTCATTGACCCCAACACCTACAAGCCACAAATAGAGAAAGTGGTTGAAGACACCACCAACCTCGACCTGATCCTGGCCGGCAACATTGGCTGGTCTTTCATCCCTCTGGGGCTGGAGCTCAATGACGTTGAGGCAACCCTGGAAGAGGAGCGCCTTGTTCGTCTGGAGCAACTGGTGGCCCGAGTCAGCTTCTGGTCCCTGGTAACCATGTCGCCCCGCGTAGATACGTTTGTGTTGAGCGGTCTGGACGCCAACCTTTCTGTAGATGAGGAGGGAACCGGCAACTGGACACGGATCATGCCCGAAGGTGAAGCGCAGCCAGAGCCGGAACAGCCCCCACAACAGGAAACGGCGGAAGAAAGCACCGGAGACAGCGAGCCGCTTGACTTCAATGTGCAGAGCGTGGAAATCAGCAATGCCAGCATTCACTATGTAGACAGAGGCACCGGCCAGGCCTTCACCCTGGAAGACTTCACCCTGACCGCCAGCGAAATTACCCTGGGTTCCAGCTTCCCGTTGAACGTGGCGTTCCGGTTTGCCACCAACCAGCCCCAGTTTGAAGTTGACGGCGATATCAGTGCCCGCCTTGCGGCCAACGAAGCACTGAATGAATTTGCTGTATCCGGCCTCGAAGCAGTCTTTGACATGAGCGGTGAACCATTCGGTGGAGAATCCGTTCGTGCCGAGCTCGCAGGTTCCCTGGAAGCCAACCTGGAGAACGAAACCGCAACCCTCAGCAGCTTTACCGCCAGCCTGGCCGATCTTACGTTGAACACTGACCTGTCGGTTAACGGCTTTGGCGACCAGCCCCAACTTGACGGCAGTGTCAGTATTGACGAATTCTCCCTCAAAGCCCTGTTCGCGGCGCTGGGCCAGCCGGCCATTGAAACCGAGGACCCGGACGTAATGAAGGCTGTTGCCTTCTCCACCTCTATTGGCGGCCCTGCCGGCACCGTGGAGCTCAGAGACCTCGCCATCACCCTGGACGACACCACATTCCAGGGCAGCGCGAGCTATGCCCTCGCCAACAGCGCCGTCGGTCTGGACCTGCAGGGCGATGCCATCAATGTCGACCGCTACCTTCCGCCCGCCAGCGAGGAAGATGCAGAATCCACGGCTGAAGAATCGCCACAAGGAGGCGGTTCGGCGGAAGAAGGTGATCTGCTGCCACTGGAAACGCTTCGGTCGCTGGTACTGGATATCAACCTCGGTCTGGGTGAGCTGATTGTCAGCAACCTCACCATCAGCGAGATCAAATCGGTGATCACCGCAAACAACGGCATACTCAAAGTGGAGGATTTCAGCGGCAAGCTCTATGACGGCTCATTCGGGGCCAATGTTACCCTGGATGCCCGCTCTGACAACCCGCAATGGACAATCACCAAGGATATCAACAATGTCCAGACCCTGCCCCTGCTGACCGACCTGGCCGAGGTGGATATGCTATCCGGCGGCGCCAATATCGATGTGAATGTCAAAACCACCGGCAACCGCATCTCCGCCCTGCGCAACAACGCCAACGGTGAGATCAACTTCAACCTGGCCGAGGGCGAATTCACCCGGATGAACCTCACCCGCATGGCCTGCCAGGGTATTGCCATGGTCAACCAGGAAAGCCTGACCACCTCAGACTGGGGAACCAGCACCCCATTCAACGACATGAAGGGCACCATCAGGATCGACGGCAATACCCTTAACAACACCGATCTGGTAGCCGCCCTCGCGGGCATGAGACTGGAAGGCGACGGCACCGTCGATCTGGCAGCCTCCGATCTGGACTATGAAATTGGTCTGCGCATTGTCGGCGAAATTCACCGGGATGAAGCCTGCCGGGTAACCGAAGTGGTGGAAAACGTTGTCATCCCGGTTGAGTGCCGTGGCGACTTCGCTGAGGACCCCGCTGGCCTGTGCTCCTTTGACGGCTCACGCTTCCGCGACACATTGAAGACCATCGCCGCCAACGCAGCAAAAGCCAAGGCCCGGGAAGAAGTAGACGAGGCAAAGGCCAAAGCGGAAGAAAAGGTTTCCGAGAAGCTCAAGGAAAAACTGGGCGAACAGGGCGGCGATCAGGTGAAAGACGCCCTGAAGGGTCTGTTCGGCCAATGACCGACAGCTTTGCCCGCAAGCTTCTGGCCTGGTACGACGAAAACGGCAGGCACGACCTGCCCTGGCACCATGACCGAAATCCTTACCGCGTATGGGTTTCGGAAATCATGCTGCAGCAGACCCAGGTCACCACCGTTATCCCCTACTTCGAAGCCTTCATGGCGCGCTTCCCGGATATAGGGGTACTGGCCAGGGCGCCGGTCGATGACGTGCTCAGCCACTGGTCAGGGCTTGGTTACTATGCCCGCGCCCGCAATCTGCAAAAGGCTGCGCAGCAGGTGGTCGAGGAACACGAGGGTCAGTTTCCCGGGAGCCAGGACCAGCTGCAGGCACTTCCGGGCATTGGTCGCTCCACTGCGGCTGCGATTTTGGCCCAGGCCCATCAGCAGCGGGCTGCCATACTGGACGGTAACGTCAAGCGGGTTCTGGCCCGCTACCATGCGATCGCCGGCTGGCCCGGAAAAACCAGCGTGTTGAACCAGCTGTGGCAGCGCGCGGAAGAACACACCCCCGATGAACGCATACGCGACTACACCCAGGCCATCATGGACCTGGGTGCCATGGTGTGTACCCGCAGCCGCCCGGCCTGCCCAAGCTGTCCGCTGCAAGCCGGATGCGAAGCCTACGCAAAAGGCGAGACCGGCCTTTATCCCGCCTCAAAACCCAAAAAGAGCAAACCCGAGAAGACCACCTGGATGGTGATACTGGAAGATCACGAAGGCCGCATCCTGCTGGAACGCAGACCGCCCAGCGGCATCTGGGGCGGCTTATGGAGCCTGCCGGAAATGGACCCTGCCTACAGCCCGGAAGAGCTGCCTGAGGCTTGCGAAGAAGCCTTTGGGTTCAACTGCAGCGAGCCGGAACTCACCAGCGGTTTCCGTCATACGTTCAGCCACTACTACCTGCATATCCAGCCGGCACGACTGACTGTGCACAGCTCCTCGCAGGTGAAGGATATGGAAAACCATCAATGGATCCACCCGGACAAAGCCCTCACCCTCGGCCTACCGGCACCTATCCGCACCCTGCTGACCTTACCGGAACAAACCGTCCTGCTTTGATCTGTTATCATTCCTGCAGATTCAGCAACACCACCTCCAAACAGGAGCAGACATGAGCCGCACCGTATTCTGTCGCAAATTTCAGGAAGAGCTTGAAGGCCTGGACTTCCCGCCGATGCCGGGCAAAAAAGGCCAGGACATCTACGAAAATGTCAGCAAGAAAGCCTGGGAAGAATGGCAGGCCCAGCAGACCATGCTGATCAACGAAAAGCACCTCAGCCTGATGGACCCGAACACACGAAAATATCTGCAGGCGCAGATGGAGCGCTTTTTTAACAACGAGCCGTTCGACAAGGCCGAGGGCTATGTACCGCCGGAAAAGTAGGACCCAAGCCATGGAAGCGCCTGCAAAAATTTTCCCGGATCAGCCTTGACTCGGGCAACCTAAACCGGTTTAATAGCGCCCCGTTGCACAGCAGTACCGCAACGCGCCCGGATAGCTCAGTTGGTAGAGCAGGGGATTGAAAATCCCCGTGTCGGTGGTTCGATTCCGCCTCCGGGCACCATAAGATTCAATGACTTAGCCCGCTTTTTAGCGGGCTTTGTTGTTTCTGGAATTCAAGTAAGTAAGCGACATATTGGCAATTCCTGAAAAACTGCGCAGCCCGACTCCGGATCGATTGCAACCATGGCCCCCAAGATACCCTGGAGGCTTTGGGCTATCCGGTTAGAGCGGCTGTTTGGTGGGGCGGATGATAATCTCGTTGACATCGACATCAGCCGGCTGTTCGATGGCGTAGGTAATCGCCCGCGCAATCGCATCGGCGTCGATGGCGTCCTCGTACATCTCGTCCACACCCTTAGCAGTATCGGGGTCGCTGATTTTACTGGTCAGCTCGGTGGCTACCGCCCCCGGCGAGATATTGGTGGAGCGGATTTCCCCGTCACCTTCCTGGCGAAGGCCTTCGGATATCGCCCTCACCGCATACTTGGTTGCAGAGTAGACTGCAGACGCGGGAAAGACCTTATGCCCGGCGACTGACGAGAGATTGATGATGTGGCCAACATGCTGCTCGCGCATGGTCGGCAGCACGGCGGCGATGCCATAGAGCACGCCCCGGATGTTAACGTCGATCATCTTGTCCCACTCATCGACCTTGAGTTCATCAAGCGGCGATAGCGGCATCAGGCCTGCGTTGTTGACCAGTACGTCGATGCGGCCGAAGGCTTCCTTCGCCGCCTTTGCCAGCGACTCAAGCTGATCCCGGTCGGTAACGTCGGTCACCTGGTAAATGGCGTCACCGCCCTGTTCCTTGATAGCGTCACGCAGCTCCACAAGGCGTTCCTCGCGCCGGGCAGCAAGCACCAGCTTGGCGCCACCCTTGGCCAGGCGGTGGGCAGTGGCTTTACCGAGACCACTGCTGGCGCCGGTGATGATTACAACCTTGCCATTGATTTCTGACATGGGTTTCTCCTGTAAAAATGAATGATTGAGTGTTTCCAGCCGTGCGTTACGCCGGCAGCGCGGATGATCACGGCAGGAAAATAGCCTTTACGTTGACGAATTCCTTCATGCCAAAGCCACCGTGCTCACGTCCGTACCCGGAATTCTTGACTCCGCCAAAGGGCATATTCGGATCAGCGGCGCCGAACGAGTTGATGCGGATCATGCCAGTGTCGAAATAATCACGGGCCAGTTTCAGGGCACGCTCTTCGTCCCTGGAAAAGATACCGCCGCCCAGACCATAGCGACTTTCATTGGCCAGCCGCATGGCGTCCTCGTCGTCCCTGGCGCGGATGACCGATGCCACAGGCCCGAAGATTTCATCGTCGTAGGCTGGCATTCCGGGCGCGAGGTCGGCCAGTACCGTGGAGGGGTAATAGGCCCCCGTGCGGTCAGGCACTTCGCCACCGCAGAGGATTTTTGCACCCCTGGCGACGCTGGTCTCCACCTGCTCTTTAACAGTGTCAAACTGGTCCTGGCTGGAAAGCGGGCCAAGCTGGGTGTTCTTATCCGTGGGGTCACCCATGGTGATGTCTTTCATTTGAGCCACGAACCCGTCGACGAAAGCGTCATAGACCTTGTCGGTCACGATGAACCGCTTGGCGGAAATGCAGGTCTCTCCGTTGTTGTAAAGCCGGCCCATGACCGAAAACTTCACGGCGGTTTCGATGTCGGCATCCTCCAGCACCAGGTAGGCGTCGTTCGACCCCAGCTCCAGCACCGTCTTTTTCAGTGCTTTAGCGGCCAGAGCACCGACATGTCGCCCGGCCCCGTCGCTGCCGGTCAGCGTGACACCACGTACTTTAGGATGTTCAATCAGCTTGTCGCTGGTGTCGTGGTCGATCACGATGACCTGAAACAGATCCTCGGGCAGGCCTGCCTCGATGCATAATTCCCGCAGGCGCAGGCCGGATCCGGTACAGATGCTGGCATGTTTCAGAACACAGCCGTTGCCTGCCATCAGATTTGCCGCCAGTACGCGAACTGGCTGGTAGATGGGAAAGTTCCAGGGCTGGATCGAATAGATGACACCAATGGGCTGATAGCTGACGACGCCGCGCTTGCCGTTGAGACCCTGCTCCCGCTCCTCATCGGCCAGCGCTTCGGGCCCGTTTTCAGCGGTGTAGTCGAAGATCGCTGCACAGAGTTCTACCTCAACGTGCCCGTCTTTCAGGAGCTTGCCGGTTTCGCTGGTCATCAAGGCAGCCAACTCATCGGCATTGTCGCGCAATTTCTGGCCAATCTTCCTGAGATAGGGCCCCCGTTCCTGATGGGTCAGTTCACGCCATTGCAGAAACGCCGCATGGCAGGCTTCAAGCCGATCCGTGGCCTGCTTTTCGGTCATGATGTCGTAGCTCTGAATTTCTTTTCCGGTCGCAGGATTAATGGTGGTGACTGTCGACATGGTCGCTCCTTCGGGGTCTGATGGGAAAGCGCGGCTGGCGCTAACCTTGCCCAAGTCTCGTGCCGCTGGAGGACTCTGTCTGTTCGATAGCGAACGCTCACCGCTCAATGTAAGAAAAGTAAGGCTCTTCGGTTCAACCTGTATAGCAAAGCGTAAATACGCGACGACTTTGCTGAACAAAACTTGACCAATCAACCGGTAGATCTACACTCATTCTGATGAACGGCCATTCATTTAACTCGCACAGATTGGAAACAAACAAACAACAATGATGGGAGTAATTTGCAATGCCTAATAAACTACCCGGGCGGGCGCTTGGCGCGTTTGCCGCCTCTGCACTGATTGCCGGTTTGCCTGTCGTCGCAAACGCCGAAACCCCTGATCTTGAACAGAGCACGGTGCTATCCGGTCTTGAAAGTCCGTGGGATATGGCTTTCCTCCCGGATGGGACCATGTTTTTCACTGAGAAGTGTAAAGGCCTGTCGGTAAGGCTGCCCGATGGCAGCGTTAACAACCTGTTGGGAATGAGAGACTCCGAAGGCTACGCCACCAAGGCGGACGATCTTGCCTGTGAGGGCCAGGCCGGGATGAACGGTGTTGCGGTCGATCCCGACTTCGCTGACAACCGCATGGTCTACGTCTACTCGGCATCCCGGATGAGCAGCCCGCCGACCAACCGGGTGCTCCGGCTGACGGTGAACAGTGATCTCAGTGAGGCCTCCGACCGCACGGATATTGTCGAGGACATTCCATACAAGGAAGCTGCCACTGATCATCCGTTCGGCGATGCTGGTGCGCACAATGGCGGCCGCATCCGCTTCGGCCCGGATGGCTATCTGTATGTGCCCACCGGCGACAATCACAACAGCGCGTTACCCCAGTCCGGGACCAAGCTTGGCGGCAAGGTGTTACGTATCGACAGAGATGGCGAGGCGGCTCCCGGTAACGCGGAAGCGACACCGGAAGGCTTTGATCCCAGGATCTTTACCTATGGTCACCGCAATGTTCAGGGCCTTGCCTTTCACCCGGAAAGCTCTCAGCCGATCATAACCGAACATGGCCCCTGGCATACGGACGAGATCAACGCGTTGGTGCCTGGCGCCAACAGCGGCTGGGATCCACGTCCAAACATGGCCGGACGGGACGATTGCCCGGATGACTACTGCGGTTATCAGCCGAATCAGAACGAGGGTATGGATCCGGAAAAACGGGCTGAGTACATGCCAATGACGGATACCGAAACCTACCCTGACGCCATGACACCCATATGGGACAACAATGGTCTCTCCCAGGGCATCAGCAGTGCTGCCTTCCTGACCGGCGAGAAATGGGGTGACTGGAATGGTGACCTGGTTGTCAGTTTCCTGGGCATCGGTTTCGGGGGAACACCTGTCGGCCAGCGGATCAATGTGATCGACCTTGAGAAGGACGCCACTTCCGTAGGGGATGTTGTCGAAATGCCGGTGCCTGAGGGCTCGGCACGCTTCCGCGCACTGGTCGTCGGGCCAGAGGGTGATCTGTTTACAGCGGTGGATGAAGGTCAGATCTACCGGCTAACTCCCAACTGAGCCTGCCCGAGCAGCACTGCCCGAAGGCAGTGCTGCTTTTATCAATTAGTATCCTGGTCAGACCGTTAGCCTACCTGACAACGCAGGTGCCTGCCCTGCGCTCGAGAATCGCCAGCGCATCCTCCAGCCTGCCGATACCACTGATGCCGCCGCTTTCGGCAAAATTGCCCGCTGCCGCCATTTTCGGCCCCATGGAGCCAGCCGGCAGGTCCAGATCCCGGGCTTCCTCAAGGGTCAGTTCAGGGATTGGTGCCGCGGTGTCCTTGCCAAAATCACGGTAGATGGCGTCTACATCGGTGAGCAGCAGCAGTGCATCGGCCTTCAGTTGACTGGCCAGCAGCGCGCTGGCGGCGTCCTTATCGATCACAGCTTCCACACCGATCATGCTGCCATCGTCCCGGCGCAGGATGGGGATGCCGCCGCCTCCGGCGCAGATCACCACAACGTCCTGCTCCAGCAGCAGTTTGAGCACCCGCATGTCGGGAATTTCCAGGGGGCTGGGCGAAGGCACAACTCTTCGCCATTTGTCACCATCCTGGGCGATCTGCCAGCCTGCCGCCTCGGCTTTGGTTTCGGCCTCTTGCTTTTCATACACCGGCCCGACAAATTTTGTCGGTTTTTTGAAGGCGGGATCGTCCTTGTCCACCAGCACCTGAGTGAGCAGGGTTGCCACTGGCCGGTCATGTTCCAGGGCGTTTTCCAGCTCCTGTTCAATGATATAGCCGATCATGCCTTCGGTTTCGGCGCCCAGCACGTCCAGCGGATAGGCCTCCTCCGGCTTGTAGGCAGCGCCCTGCAGCGCCAGCAAACCAACCTGGGGGCCATTGCCATGGGTGATGACCAGCCGGTGGCCGGCGCGGACGATTTCCGCCAGTGAGTCAGCGGCAATTTTTACATTGGCGCGTTGAGCCTCTGCGGTCAGCGGTTCACCGCGCCGCAACAGGGCATTGCCACCAAGAGCAGCGACGACAAGCATGTCAGATTCCTCCTATCAGGCATCTCAAGTCAGTTTCCGAGGGTGGCAACGAGTACCGCCTTGATGGTGTGCATGCGGTTCTCGGCCTGATCAAACACGATGGAGGCGGGGCTCTCGAAGACGTCTTCGGTGACCTCCATGGCGTCAATACCGAACTCAGCCTGCATCTGCTTGCCCACGGTGGTCTCGGTGTTATGAAACGCCGGCAGGCAATGCATGAACCTGACTCGCGGGTTGCCGGTTTTCTCAATCAGTGCTGCGTTGACCTGGTAGGGCTGCAACAGTTTGATCCGCTCAGCCCACTTCTCCTTGGGCTCGCCCATGGACACCCAAACGTCGGTATAGACGAAATCCACGCCCGCCACCGCGGCGTCAGTATCCTCGGTGATCATGATCCGCGCGCCGGTTTCACTGGCAATGGCCTCGGCCTCCTTCTGGATGGCCTCGCCAGGCCAACAGGCCGTGGGCGCACACAGGCGCACGTCCATTCCCATCTTGGCACCGCCAATCAGCAGGCTGTCGCCCATGTTGTTGGCGGCATCCCCGATGAACACAAACGCCACATCCCGCAGGGGTTTTTCCACGTTTTCCTGCATGGTCAGGAAGTCCGCCAGTATCTGCGTGGGATGGAATTGGTTGGTCAATCCGTTATAGACCGGCACGCCGGCATACCTGGCCAGCTCCTCGACCACTTCCTGGCCAAAGCCACGGTACTCGATGGCGTCATAGACCCGGCCCAGCACCCGGGCGGTATCTTTCACTGACTCCTTATGCCCGATATGGGTACCTGTGGGCCCCAGATAGGTAACCCGGGCGCCCTGATCAAACGCCGCAACCTCGAACCCAACGCGGGTTCGGGTGGAATTCTTTTCGAAGATCAGCGCAATGTCCTTGCCCTGTAACTGGGGCACTTCGGTGCCGGCGTATTTGGCGGTTTTCAGGTCGGCGGAAAGCTTCAGCAGAAAACTGATTTCCCGGGGTGTAAAATCCCGCAGGGTCAGGAAATGTCGGTTCTTGAGATTGAAAGCCATGGTTCTGCTCCTTCCTTATCAGACTGCGTCTCGTATTGTCGGGCAGCTCATGCAGCGGCCACCGCCCCTGCCCCGCCCCAGCTCTGCACCGGGGATGGCGAGTACTTCTATACCGGCCGCTTCCAGGGCTGCGTTGGTGTCGTCGTTACGGTCGTACCCGATGACCACACCGGGGCTAAGTGCCAGTACGTTATTGCCATCATTCCACTGCTCCCGCTCCCGCTCGGCCGGGGTATCCCCGCCGGTGGCGACCACTTCCAGGGACGGATAACCCAGAACCTCCGCAACCACGTCGAACAGTGGCCGCGGATCCTGGTGAAACGACAGGTGTTTGCCGTCTTTGCCCGGCCGCAGGTCGTAACACACCATTTCATCCGCCACTTCCTTGAAGCTGGTCACCACATTGCCTCCGCAGAAGGTAAACACGGTATCCAGGTGCATCGCCGAACGGGTCTTGGGAATCTGGCAGGCGATCACCCGCTCTGCGGTGCCGTTGGCAAACAGGGCTCTGGCGAGCTGGCCGATGGCCTGGGGGGAAGACCGTTCCCCCATCCCCACCAGTACGGCGCCATTGCCAACCGGCATGACGTCACCCCCTTCCAGACTCGCCAGGGCGTGATCCTCAAGAGGATCACCCCAATGCACATTGACCCTGCCGGCGAACTTCGGATGAAAACGGTAGACCGCACTCATCAATAGGGTTTCCGGTTTGCGCGCTGCCCAGTACATGGGATTCAGGGTGACACCGTTATAGATCCAGGCGCTGTTGTCCCGGGTGAACAGGAAGTTTGGCAGCGGCGGCAGCACGAACCCGTGGGGGCCCAGATGGTTGCCGAACAATCCTGCGGGGTCGAACGGCAAGTCCCCCACTTGCAGGCCACCGATCAGGAATTCAGCCAGGGTCTGGCCGGGAAGCTCATCCATCCAGGCCCGCAGATCCGACACCATGCCCACCCCTATGTGGTTCCAGGTAATCCGGTTGTCCAGAATCCAGGCCCGGGCTTCGGGAAGATCAAGGGTTTCCGCCAGTAGTTCGTTAACATCCAGTACGTCCACGCCGCGGGCACGCATCAGCCCGGCGAATACGTCGTGGTCTTTCTGGGCCTGTTTGACCCAGAACACGTCGTCAAACAGCAGCTCATCGCAGTTGGACGGTGTCAGCCGCCTGTGGGCAAGCCCGGGGCGGCAGACGATGACCTGCCTCAGGGTACCGGTTTCGGAATGGACTCCGAGAGTGTGTTCAGCCATGTCGCATGCTCCTTTGCCTTGGGTTGCAGATAGCTTTACAGCAAGGATTACAGAAACGCACCGATACTGATCACCGCACTGATGAAAATGGTCAGGATCAGTAACAGCGGCCAGATGAATGCCAGCCAGCGGTCGTAGGAGACACGGCCGATAGCAAGGCCGCCAACCACTACAGCGAAGGTGGGATTAATCAGGTTCACCAGCCCGTTGGCTGACTGGTACGCGGTGACCACCAGATCACGCCCCACGTTGGCGAAGTCCGCCAGTGGCGCAAGAATCGGCATGGAAAGCACAGCCAGCCCGGAGGAGGACGGCACGAAGAAACTCATGCCCACCTCAATCCAGAACATCAGGTTGATAAACGCCAGTTGCGGCAACCCGCCCAGGGTAGTTTCGGCACTGTGCAGGATGGTGTCGGCAATCATGCCCTGTTCCATGATCACCACAATGCCCCGGGCCAGCCCCACAACCAGCGCCACACCGAGAAGGTCGCGGGCACCGTCAACAAAGCTGCTGGTCAGCTTTTTCTCACCCAGCCGGGCGATGATGCCGATCACGATGGCAGCACCAAAGAACAGTGCGCCCATTCTGGCCATCCACCAACCTTGTGAAGACACCCCCCAGATCATGACAATAAAGGTGAGTGCAAAAATGACCAGGGCAATTTTTTGGGTGCCTGTGAGCTCGAAATCTTCCATCTCGTCATGGCCCTGGAGGAATATCCTGCGGTGGGCGTCTCTCTGGCTGGCGACCACGGAGCGGGATGGATCCGCCTTTACCCGCCGGGCATAGCGCATGACGTATCCGGCACAGATCACCAGGCCGCCCACAAGCAGCACAAAGCGCAGCACGATGCCGTCAGTAAAGGGAATGTCAGCGGCGTTGGAGGCAATAACCGTCGCGAACGGGTTGATGGTCGATCCCAGCACACCGATACCGGCTCCGATAAGGATAATGGCGACCCCGGTAACCGCGTCATACCCTGCCGAAATGATCACCGGAATCAGAATGGCATAGAATGCCAGAGTCTCCTCTGCCATGCCGTAGGTCGTGCCACCCAGTGCAAACAGCGTCATCAGTATCGGAATCATCCATATCTCGCGACCCTCCAGCCGGTGCATGGCACTGCGAATGCCCGTGTCGATGGCACCGGTGGCGTTCATCACGCCCAGAAAGCCACCGAGGAACAATACGAACAGGGCAACATCAATGGCATTGGCCGCATAACTGTCCGGGTCGTAGAAGCCCGCCGTAGGTGCCAGCATGACATCCACAAAGCCCTGGGGATTGGGGTCGACCGTTTCATAGGTGCCGGGCACCGCAACTTCACGCCCGACTTCTTCGTTCATGGAACGTTCATATTGGCCGGCGGGAATAATCCAGGTTAACGCTGCGACCACAATGATCAGCAGGAACAGAATGGTATAGGCGGTAGGAAATCGTGTTTCCAGATCTTCTTCCGGGTTGGTTTCGGGAGTGGGTTCATCAGTCACGAGGCTTCTCCTGTCCATAGTGGCTTACTGATGGGGCTATCCATCACTGCAAGTATGAACGTCATCGCCTGTAGGTAAAGTGATCAGCATCAACTCGCCATCGGATGATGCCACTACGTGCTATCCGCATAACTGCTGAGATAGCGGCACTGACATTTGCGTCTAATATGCTTCCGCACCAGAATGACCTACACCGTTAACCACCCTACCCAACACGCAACGCATTCAGGGAACTGCCATGCTTCTTTCGTTTCTGGCTATTACTTTGGGCCTCGCACTTCTGGTGTGGAGTGCCGGCAAATTTGTCGAAGGTTCCGCAGCGACGGCCGGATACTTTGGCATGCCGCCGTTGCTGATCGGCATGGTGGTGGTTGGTTTCGGCACTTCCGCGCCGGAGATGGTGGTATCAGCGCTGGCGGCAACCCAGGGTAATCCGGGCCTGGCGTTGGGCAACGCCTACGGTTCGAACATTACCAATATCGCCCTGATCCTGGGCATTACCGCCCTGATCAGCCCGATAGCCGTTAACTCCCAGGTGATGCGCAAGGAGCTGCCAATACTCGCGGCGGTGACGGCACTGGCCGCGTGGCAGTTGTGGGACGGGGAGCTGACGCTGATGGATGCGATGGTGCTGCTGGGCGTGTTTTTTCTGTTAATGGCCTGGTCCATCCGCCAGGGCTTGACCCAGACATCCGACGCCCTCGGCGCCGAGATTGCCGAGGAAATGAGTCACCGCTCAATGCCCCTTCGCACCGCGGTGCTGTGGCTGATTGCGGGCCTGTTGCTGCTTATTGTCAGCTCGCGGATCCTGGTGTGGGGGGCCGTTGAGATTGCCCATGGCTTTGGGGTGAGCGACCTGATCATCGGCCTCACCATAGTGGCGGTGGGCACGTCCCTTCCGGAGCTGGCATCGTCTGTTATTGCCGCCCGCAAGGGCGAGCACGATATTGCTCTGGGCAATATTCTGGGTTCAAACCTGTTCAACACCCTGGCGGTTGTGGGCATTGCCGGTACTATCAGCCCGATGGCGGTGGCACCGGAGGTGTTCTACCGGGATATCGCGGTGATGTCTGCCCTGACGTTGTTACTGTTCGTACTCGGCTACGGCTTCCGCAGACCGGGGCGCATCAACCGGATTGAGGGTGGTTTTCTGGTCATCTGTTTCGTGAGTTACACCGCCTACCTGATTGCAACCACCTTCACTTCCTGAGCGGGCGCGAACAGGCGAGCGCCTTCAGCCCAGCAGACACTCCCGCGACAACTTCTGGCTGAGTTCCCGCCGTTGTCGGCGCAGGCGGTTGCCCTGGTCGTTGGAATAACCGGCCCTGAGTTGCTGGTGAATTCGCGCCAGCTTTTTGCGATAGCCCTGGCAGCGGGCGTTATTGCGTTCGCGGGCTTCCTGTCGGTCTGATGGCCTCCGCTGGTCGCTGCTGCCAGCCTCCAGGCTGCGATTGACCTGCTCGTTGATGGCGCTTACCCGTTTACCCCGGGTAATGTTCTCCCGCATGGGAATCAGTGAAGGGCGTTTCAGTTCCACCTGGTCGTGCTCACCTTCACTGGGCTTCCTGTCGCTGAAGTGAGCGACACCCTGGTCGTCAACCCAGCGGTATACCTCTGCTACCGAAACGGCGGGGATAAAGACTGATACAAAAACTGCGACTTGCCTCCATGGCATTGGTTTCCACTCCCTGTGGTTTTGTTTGATGGCAGAAGCAGTATAAACAAAACCACAGGCTAGTGAGGGGCCCAGGCCTCAATTCGGGCACCCGGTCAGGCGTCCAGCAGTTCAATCCAGTGTTGAACCGGCACCTTCGCCTTTGTTTCCAGGTGCATCTGGCAGCCGATGTTGGCGGTAACGATGCGGTCCGGGCTGTCCACGGTCAGGGCCTTGAGTTTGTTGTTCAGCAATCGCTGGCTGAGTTCCGGCTGGAGAATCGAGTAGGTGCCGGCGGAACCGCAGCACAGGTGCTTCTCTTTGGTGTCCGCCAGCTCAATTCCCGCTTTGCGCAATACCTGGTCAACCACGCCGCTTTGCTGCATGGCGTGTTGCAGGGTGCAGGGGCAGTGGAAGGCTACCTTGCCGGCACCTTTGGGAACGTCCAGTTTTTCCAGGTCCTGTTTCAGCAGGAAAGCCCCCAGGTCAATGGTCAGCTCGCTGACTTTCTGTGCCTTGGCGGCGTAGACCGGATCGCCTTTCAACAAATGGCCATACTCCTGGACCATGGCGCCACAACCGGAGGCGGTCATGATAATGGCTTCTGCACCGGCGTCGATAGCCGGCCACCAGGCGTCGATATTACGGCGCATGGCTTCCAGGGCCTTTTCGTGTTCAGACAGGTGATGATTCACGGCTCCGCAACAGCCGGCTTCTGGCGCCTCCACCATGCTGATACCAAGCCTGTCGAGCACCCGCGCAGCAGCGGCGTTGGTGTTCGGGGTTGCGGAAGGCTGAACGCAACCGGCCAGGGCCAGCACGATGCGCTCGTGGCTGGCCGCCGGCCAGGGGCTGGCCTGCTTTCTCGGCGGCACTTTGGTGCGCAGCTTTCCCGGCAACACGGGGCGGAAGAGCTGGCCCATGCGCAGCAACAGGCCAAACAACTGGCGATTGGGCAGAACGCGGGCAAGTGACCAGCGTATCCACCGTTCTTTGGGTGGCCGGGGCATTTCCTGTTCCATGAGGCCGCGGCTGATGTCGAGCAGGCGACCGTACTTTACGCCGGAGGGGCAGGTAGTTTCGCAGCTGCGGCAGGTCAGGCAGCGGTCCAGGTGCTCACGGGATTTTTCGGTGACTTCTTCGCCTTCCAGAAACATTTTCATCAGGTAGATGCGGCCGCGGGGGCCATCGCGCTCGTCGTTCAGCTCCTGATATGTCGGGCAGGTGGCGGTGCAGAAGCCGCAGTGGACGCAGGCTCGCAGGATGGACTCGGCTTCCTGCCCTTCTGCTGTGTTGGCGAATTGTTGGACTAGGTTGGTTTGCATTGTTTACCTGCTATCAAACTGTGTGCATGAGCGGGTGAGGTAGGGGTATCTGAAATACGCTCAAGCCCTCCATGGGCGCTTGGGCTCCGCCATCCCTGGCTCCGCACAATTTCAGATACCCCTACCCCACCCGCTTTCAGATTTTGTGCTGACCGCCTGACTCGAGTTCCGATGCGGAGCGGCTGGGGCACCCCTTGCGAAACTGTGCGGAGCCAGGGATGGCGGAGCCCAAGCGTCACATGGATGTGCCGAAGGAGCGTGTTTCGGAAGGGGTGTCCCAGCCGATCTGCCAACTCCGAAATCACTATCACAGCCAGCTATACAGCCGCCCCGGATTAAAAATACCCTCGGGGTCGAACGATTTCTTCAGCCGGCTCTGGAGTTCCTTCAGCGCCCTCGGCTGGTGGTGCATGACTTCATCGGTGCGGTCGCCGCCACGGAACAGGCTTACCTGGCCGCCGGCGCGTTGGGCCAGGGTTTCCATTCGGGCGATGTCGGCTTCGCCGCGATACCAGCGCTGGGAGCCGGCCCAGTCGATCAGCCAGGGGCCGTCCAGTTCCGGGTTACCGGCGGTGGATCCGACAGAGAAACGCCAGAGTGGTTCATCGCCGGCAAAGAAGTCGTGTTGCATGTGCTGGAGCTGTTGCCAGAAAGCATCGCCCTGCTCGGTGACGTCACCGGACCACTTTTCAGCGGTGGCTTCCACGGCGGATCTGGCGCCAGCCAGGCGCAGATAGACTTTGCCGTCCACCCAGGCAGCGCCGGTGATGGGTTTGGGCTCTTTTGCGCGGCTGTTCATGTAGTGGATCACATCGTCCAGGGACATCTCTTCCACCAGGGTCAGGGACATGGCCGGTTTTGGCATGACCTTGAGGCTGATTTCGGTGATGGCGCCGAGGGTGCCCATGGCGCCGGCCTGCAGCCGGGAGGTGTCGTAGCCGGCCACGTTTTTCATCACCTGGCCACCGAAGCGCAGGTGTTCGCCCTTGCCGTTGAGCAGGCGAATGCCCAGCACCTGATCCCTTACCGAGCCGGACCAGGGCCGTGCCGGGCCGGAGAGGTTACAGGCCAGGGTGCCGCCGAGGGTGGAACCCTCACCAAACCTGGGCGGCTCGAAATGCAGGCACTGGCCCTCTTCCGCCAGGGTGGCTTCGATTTCTGCCAGGTTAGTGCCCGCGCGAGCGGTCATTATCAGTTCAACCGGGTGGTACTCCACAATCCCGGTGTGTTCGCCAAGTTTCAGCGTGCCGGCGTCGGTATCGGCGGACCGGCCCATAAAGGCCTTGGTGCCACCGCCTTCAATGTTGAGTTTCTGGCCGGATTTTCCAGCCTGGAGAATCTGCTCTTTGAGCGTCTGCGAAATATCACCCATGCGCAGCTTCCACCGTGTCGTGCTTGTGTTGTTTGTGTTCCAGGGAACGGTATTCCTGGCAGAAACGCAGGGCGGGCACGCCCTTGCCAGGATTGAGAATACCCGCCGGGTCAAAGGCGGCCTTGACGTCGTGGAACTGTTGCAGTTCTTCATCGTTGAACTGCACCGCCATCTGGCGGATTTTTTCCACACCCACGCCGTGCTCGCCAGTAATGCAGCCCCCCACCTCCACGCACAGATCGAGAATGCGGCCACCGAAGGCTTCGGTACGTTCAAACTCACCGGGCACGTTGGCATCGAACAGGATCAGCGGGTGCAGGTTGCCGTCGCCGGCATGGAATACGTTGGCAACGCGCAGCCCGAATTCCTCCGACATTTTTTCCATTTCCAGCAGCACGTGGGCCAGATACCGCCGCGGGATAGTGCCGTCCATGCAGTAATAATCCGGTGAGATACGCCCCACCGCCGGGAACGCGGATTTACGGCCTTTCCACAGCAGCGCCCGCTCTTCCTCACTCTGGGAGGTTTTTACCGAGGTGGCGCCCAGCTTGCGGAACAGGGCCTCTGCCTGTGCGATATGTTCGTGGACCTCCTCTTCGGTGCCATCAACCTCACACAGCAGCAGTGCCTTGGCCTCCCGCGGGTAGCCCGCCTGGGCAAAATCGTCGGCGGCGATAATGGCGTGGCCGTCCATCATTTCCAGGCCACCGGGGATAATGCCGTGGGAAATGATGCCACCGACGGCATCACCGGCTTTCTGAACGCTGTCGAAGCCAGCCATCACCACCTGGGCCACTTCCGGTTTGGGCAGCAGCTTTACCTTCACTTCGGTCACTATACCCAGCAGGCCTTCAGAGCCGGTCATCAGTGCCAGCAGGTCCATGCCGCATACATCCAGGGCGTCACTGCCAATGGTGACCCGCTCGCCCTCGGCGGTAATCATCTCGACGCTGAGAATGTTATGAACCGTCAGGCCATACTTGAGGCAATGCACGCCGCCGGAGTTCTCAGCCACGTTACCGCCGATGGTGCAGGCAATCTGGGACGAGGGATCAGGCCCGTAATAGAGCCCGAACTGGGCCGCCTCTTCGCTGATGGCCAGGTTGCGGACACCCGGCTGCAACCGCGCCGTGCGGGCCAGCGGGTCAATATCCAGAATGCGGTTGAACTTGGCCAGCGACAATACCACGCCCTCTTTATGGGGCATGGCACCGGCGCTCAGGCCGGTACCGGCACCACGGGCCACCACGGGCACTTCATGCTCGTTGCAGATGCGCATTATCCGCTGCACCTGCTCGGCGGTCTCCGGTAGCACCACGAGCATGGGCATCTCACAATACATGGACATGCCGTCGCACTCGTAGGGCTTCATGGTTTCGTTATCAGTGATAACAAAATCCGGGTCTATGAACGCGCGGAACTGTTCCGCCAGTTCCGCTCTGCTGACTTTCGGCTTGGTGGTCATATCATTCTCTGGAGTCAATGGCTTCAGGTGTGACAGCCCTCAACCACGTTTAGTTTCGAAATAATCGATGCCGGCCTGGGCGCAATCCATGTCCTGCTGGGGCGTGCCGGAGCTGAGCCCGATACCACCGACAACCTCGCCATCAACAATCACCGGTAAACCGCCCCCTACGGAACTGATACGACCACCCACCTCGGTGTGGATGCCAAAGGCCAGCTTGCCCGGGACATTGACCGCGTTGTAATCGTGGGTGGCCTTCTTCGCAGCGGATGCGGTGAAAGATTTATCCTGGGCGATGGTCACACTGCTGATCTTGCCACCGTCCATGCGCTCGAACGCAATCAGGTTGCCGGACTCGTCGGTAATGGCAATGCACATGGGCACGCCGATTTCCCGGGCTTTTTCAGCTGCCCCTTCAATGAGCATCCGCGCTTCAGCAAGGTCCAGTCGTTTGATCGTCAACATAAAGCATTACTCCTTGAATTGATTAACCGTAAACCAGCCCTGGCAGCCAGGTGACAAGGCCGGGGATCATGATACACATAAACAGGCCAAGCGCCTGAATAGCCAGGAACACCAGTGATGACTTGAAAATCGTGGCCATGGATATTTCCGGCGGGCATACACCGCGGAGGTAGAACAATGCGTACCCAAATGGCGGACTGAGGAACGACATCTGCATATTGACCAGATAGAGCACACCGAACCAGAGCACCACGTCTTCCCCTGCCACCGGCGGGAAGCCCAACAGCCCCGAAAACTCCAGAGCTTTGACAATAGGAATGAAGATAGGAACTGCCAGCAGCAGTATGCCAACCCAGTCCAGGAACATGCCCAGAACCACCAACAGGAACATCAGCAGGAAAAGAATGCCATAAGGCGACATGCCAGTACCCAGGATGGCATCCGTTACAAATTGCTGGCCACCCTGAAGGATGTAGAAGCCAACAAAGACCGAGGCACCGAACATGATCCACAGCACCATGGCAGATGCCTTGGTAGTGGTTACAGATGCTTCCCGCAGCCCGCCAATAGAGAACTTACCATGCATTATGGCCACCACGATGGCGCCAAAGGAGCCGATACCCGCCGCTTCCACCGGCGTTGCGATGCCACCAAACAACAGGCCCAACACCAGAAACACCAGAACCAGTGGAGCAATCAGGTTTTTCGTGAGAAGGAGCTTTTCCTTCAGGGAAATCCGCTCTTCCACCGGTACGGGCGGCCCCAGCTTCGGATTGATCCAGCTGCGGATCAGCACATAGGCTATGTACAGGGAAGACAACATCAGGCCCGGGATCACCGAGCCAAGATACAACTCACCGACCGATTGCTGCGCGACAACCGCGTAGAGAATCGCCAGGATCGAGGGCGGAATCAGTATACCCAGAGTACCGCCAGCCATGATTGAGCCCAGCGCTATCTTCTGGTCATATCCGCGTTTGAGCATCGCAGGCAGAGCGATGATACCCATAGTGACAACCGCAGCTCCAATAACGCCCACCATGGCTGCAAGAAGGGTAGAGGCCAGGATGGTTGCTGTCGCCAGACCACCGCTGAGGCCGCCCATCCACTTGTAGACGACGCTGAACATTTCCTCAATCAAGCCCGCGCGCTCAAGCATCGAGGCCATGAAGATAAACAGCGGTATCGCCGCCAGATCTGAGTTGGTCATCATCGGGAAGATACGACCCGGGACGAGGTTCAGCATCATCGCGTCGCCCACCAGGTAGATGAACATCACCCCGAGACCGCCAGTCACGAAAGCCAGTGGCAACCCCATCATCAGGGCCACGGCAAGGGAACCGAACATCAGATAGGTCAGAGGCCCGACCTTGACATCAGAAAGGCTGCCGGAGAGCTTGAACAGGAATTTCTCGTCGCTCCAGGGGTCGTAGAAAAGAATGTTGATCATTTCCACACAGATAACAAACGCCAGTGCCACTGTGGCGATAATCATCAGCCAGGTGCTCAGCTTCCCGACAAGGTTACTGCCCGGCGCAGTTGTTGTATTTGTAGTCATGCGGTGCGCTCCCGGCCAAGACGGACAAACAGGACAATATCCTTGATCAGCTTGGATGTGCCTGCGAGTAAGAGAAGAACTGAACCCACCACCATCATGCCTTTCGCCGGCCAGTGCTGGATGCCCCAGGTCTCAACCGTGGTTTCGTTCATGGCGTAGGAATCCTGGAAAAAGCTCCAGGAGGTAACCAGCAGAATCAGGGCAAAAATGAAGAAGAACATGGATGTAAAGATATCCAGGCCAATTCTTCCTCGTGCTGGCAGCATGTTGTACATCACATCTACACGCACGTGGGCACCATGAAGCATGGCAAATGCGCCAGCCAACATGTATTGCATACCAAGCAGCAGAAAGCTGGCTTCGTGAACCCAGATGCTCGGCATGTTGAAGAGGTAGCGCATCACCACTCCATAGAAATAGAACACAACGGCATTGATTGTCCAGAACGACACGAACAGCCCGGACTTGTCACAAATCCAGTCCACTACTTTGGTAAACCAGTTGCCCTCGAACTGGAGATAGATCAGCGGATCCTCCTCTTCCGCCTGCAATTCCGCCGGTGTCAATTCCGGTTCGACAGTCTCGCCTCCGTGACCACTACTCCATTTGTCCCAGGCCATCATGATCAGTGGCATGACCGCAAGCCAGCCCCAGTAGAACCAGTGCGGCATTACGAATCCGAAACCTTCGAGATCAGACATGTTGTTACTTCCTCAGCCACAAAACGGGGAAGGCGGGAGACTCCCTTGCCGGAGTCATCCCTGACCTTCCCCCTGTTTCTTATTTTATCAGTTCAGCAAGGCGCTACCGGCCCGGTACACCTTCGAGGTCAGACTCATCGATATAGCCGACGGTCTCGTTCATCATGTACTCGATCTGGATATCGAAGATGGCACGGGCATCCTCGTCCTTGTTCGCCCACTTGTACCAGATCGGAATGGCTTTGCGGCGCCATTCATCCACGTCTTCCTGGCTCAGACGGCTCACGGTATCCCCTGCGTCCTTGAACTTCTCCATGGCTTCGATGTTGCGCTTCTGGATGGTCAGGTAGTGCTTCTGGGAATAGATGCGGACTTCATCCTCGACAAGCTGCTGGAGTTTCGGATCCAGAGCATTCCAGGCACGCATGTTCACCGTCAGATCCATCAGGTCCACCGGCTGGTAGATGGACATCACGCCCGGAGGTCCGAACAGGATGTAATCCGTCACCTGGGAGAAACCCAGCTCCCAGTTCACCGCCGGGCCCACATAGTCGGCTGCGTCGATGGTGCCCTTTTCCAGGGCCGGGAAGATGTCAGAGCCTGGCAGGCTCACGGTGGAGGCACCGAACGCCTGGAATACCTCCGCAACCATACCACCAGGAACCCGCAGCTTCAGGCCTTTAAGGTCATCGAGGCTGTTTACCGGCTCCTTGGAATGGATGATATTGGCATCGTGCTGGATCGGGCCAACGTAGAACAGCCCGAACTTCTCGTAGATTTCCCGGGTCTTCTCCAGCATGCCCATGGAATAGAACATGATATCCCACTGATGGGGCTGGTCAGGACCGGCTGGGTAGGAAGACAGGAACACTGACGCGGGAATCTTGCCGGACCAGTACAGGGTGAACGGATTCATGCCCTGCAGTACGCCGCTGCGAACCGAATCGAACAGGGAATTGTTATCGGCGGCGACAGCCTTGGCGGGGAAACACTTGAAGATCAGTTCACCGCCGGATTTCTCTTCCATACCATTGCACCAGTCCTCGAACAGGTCGTAGCCGACCGTGCCCGCGTCCCAAACGGACTGGATCTTCCAGGTTGTTGCAGCATGGGCCTGGCCGGCACCCATCAGCATAGCGCCGGCAAAGGCCGCACCTAAAGCTGCAGCTTTGAGAAAGCTTCTGCGAGGTTGACCCTCGCCAGTATCACTTTTATTACGGATGTTATTGTTGGAATCCATCGAAACATCTCCGTGGCTTTTTCCGTTGGCTTTGTTGTTATGAGCGTCACAGCAACGCCGGCGCAGGCCGACATTATACTGATACTCGTAGCCTTAGCCGGTTTAGTCCAGCCCGGGAGCCACTGGTCATACCAGTTTTTGAAGTACAAAAAATGGACGAAATACTCTGAATCAGCCATATTTAGAGGGCGCGGACCCATATCGGTTGCCGAAGAATCGACAACAATCAGAACCACTACTGGTCAGACCACACAGTACACAGGCATCAAAATGGCAATCTCCCAGGAAATTTCATACCGGCTGGAACGCCTTATTCTTGATGGCGGGCTGGCTCCGGAGCAGAAAATACCTTCTGAGCGGCAACTGGCAACACGATTGGGAGTCTCCCGCGCAGTGATTCGAGAGGCCCTCCACGAACTTCAGGGCCGCGGTGTTATTGAAACCCGGCATGGCAAGGGTTCGTTTGTGGCCAGCATGTTGCCCCGAACTGACGACCTGGACCCGCAGAGCCCGCTGATGCTCCTTTTTGAGGGCCACCCGAGAACGCTCTTTGATCTATTGGAAGTACGGGAACAGCTTGAAGGGCAGGCCGCTTACCTTGCAGCAAAACGCGCCACCACTCTGGACCTTCATCGCATCACCAAAGCCTATACAGCACTGGAACAGACTGACCCGCTTACCAATGCCAGGCCGGACCATAACTTTCATCAGGCTATTGTGGAGGCTTCCCACAATCCAGTGCTGGTACACGTGCTGAACGGCCTCAAGAACCTCATGTTGTTGACCGTCCAGGCATCGGTGGCCAACCTGAATCCGCGGGAGGAAATGCGCAACAAGATCTCCCGCCAACACAAACGCATCTACCAGGCGGTGATGGCAAAAAACCCCGAGGCGGCCAGGCGCATTGCGATGTCCCATGTGCGTTTTGTCAGTGATGCAATGCGGGGCATTGAGCAGCAGGGTACCGCCATTATCCGCGAACCGTTCAACGGTCCTGCATCGGTCGCTACCTCACCATAAAACCCTTAATCGGCAAAAAACTTGCGTCAAATACTCATTCATCCACAATTAACCGGCGGATCGGCAGTGAAGGCGGTTTCCTGCCGGGCGGGTATTGATTTTGCTGGCCACTGTCCGTAAAACTTGCGCCTTTGTTCAGACAGCCTCAGGAGTCATCTATGGCGGAAACAGCGCCTCTGATCTGCAGGGATATTTGCAAGACCTTTGACCAGTTGGAGGTACTCAAGGGTATTTCGCTGGAAACCAGGAAAGGTGATGTCATATCCATGATCGGCAGCTCCGGCTCCGGCAAGAGTACGTTTTTGCGCTGCATCAACCTGTTGGAAACACCCACTTCCGGCGACATTATCGTGCACGGCGACCCGATCCGGTTCACAACCAACCGCAAGGGCGAGCGTATTCCGGCGGACAACAAACAGGTTGAGCTGATACGCGCCCGGCTTTCCATGGTGTTCCAGAGTTTCAATCTCTGGTCCCATATGACGGTTCTTGAGAACATTATTGAAGCACCGGTGCACGTGCTCAAGGTCCCCAAAAAGGAAGCGATCGAGAGAGCGGAAGCCTACCTGAACAAGGTTGGCATCTATGAGCGCAAGGACTACTACCCCGCCCAGATGTCCGGCGGACAGCAGCAGCGGGCCGCCATCGCCCGGGCCCTGGCGATGGAGCCGGAGGTCATGCTGTTTGACGAGCCGACGTCGGCGTTGGATCCCGAGCTGGTAGGAGAAGTGTTACGAGTGATGCAGAGCCTGGCGGAGGAAGGCAGAACCATGATCGTGGTCACCCACGAGATGTCTTTTGCCAGGGATGTGTCGTCCCAGGTCCTGTTCTTGCATCAGGGCGTGATTGAGGAGCAGGGCACGCCGGACAAGGTCTTTGACAATCCGGACTCGGAACGGATGAGGCAGTTTCTGGCCCCCAACTTCTGATGTGCGTGCTATCTTGAAATCAGCAATAAGGCAGACCACTGCCGATAATAAAGCCCACAAGGCACATAACGACTGGAGAAGTGACTCATGAAAAAACTGATTGTTGCAGCAAGCGTAGCCCTGTCCATGATGGCAGGTGTCGCTCAGGCTCAGGAACGCGATCTGCGCATTGCATTCGACGTTCCCTACGCGCCTTTCGAATACAAGGATGATGACGGCGAACTGACCGGTTTCGAAGTGGAACTGGCCGAAGCCATGTGTGAAGAGATGAACGCCAACTGCGAGTTTGTCATCCAGGCGTGGGACGGCATGATTCCGGGCCTGTTGGCCCGCAAGTTCGACCTGATCATGTCGTCCATGTCCATCACCCCCGAGCGTGCGGAGCGGGTACTGTTCTCCGAGCCTTACTACAACACTCCGGGTGGCTGGTTCGCACGTGAAGGCTTCGACACCGATGTGACCGACATGGATGCCATGGAAGGAAAGACCGTTGGCGTGCAGCGCGGCACCACCATGGACACCCATGTAACCGAGGAGATGGGCGGCATTGTTAATATCAAACGCTACACCACCGCTGACGACATGGTTCTTGACCTGGAAGGCCAGCGCCTCGACGTGGTCTTTGTGGACTACCCGGTAGGTGAGCAGACCATCCTGAGCAAGGAAGGTTTCAAGGAAGTGGGTGAGCCGGTCAAGCTTGGCCAGGGTGTCGGCGTTGCCATGCGCAAGCGCGATGAGGACCTGGCCGAGGAAGTAAACGCGGCCCTCGCCACACTGAAGGAAGATGGCACCTACGACGCCATCATGGAAAAGTACTTCGCCTACGACATCAAGATGTAAAACTGGCCTAGGGGCAGCCTTTTTGGCTGCCCCTGCTCACCGGATGCTTCCATGATCGACCTGAAAGGCTACGGCCCGGCCCTGCTGGATGGCGCAGTGGTCACCATTGAGCTGGCTCTCCTTTCCCTTGCCCTGTCTTTGGCGCTCGGCCTGATTGGCGCCTCTGCCAAACTGTCCAAAAGTCGCGTAGCCATTGCAATAGCCACCACCTACACCACCCTGATCCGGGGCGTACCGGATCTGGTTATGATGCTGCTGTTTTACTACGGTGGCCAGGTTGCCGTTAACAACCTGTCTGATTATCTTTACGACGCCTACGGCGTGGACTTTTTCTTCCAGTTCGACCCGTTTATCGCCGGCGTTCTTACCATTGGCCTGATCTTTGGCGCCTACATGGCGGAAACCTTTCGGGGCGCCTTCCTGGCTGTCGACAGCGGCCAGATTGAAGCCGCCCGCGCTTACGGCTTCAGCCGCTGGCGCACGTTCCACCGGATCATACTGCCGCAGATGCTGCGCCATGCGCTGCCCGGCCTCGGCAATAACTGGCAGGTGCTGCTGAAAACCACCGCACTGGTTTCCATCATCGGCCTGACCGATATGGTTCGGGTGGCCGAAGAGGCCGCCAAGGCCGAACGCATGCCGTTCCATTTCTTCATTCCGGTGGCGTTTGTTTACCTCAGCCTGACGGCCATTTCCGAGCTGTTTATCAAGTGGCTCACCAAGCGCGCCAATGTTGGCGTGGTACAGGGGAGCTGAACCATGCCCGAGTTTCTCGCTGAGCTGCTGAGCCAGAACGACATCTTTACCGCATCGACCATCATGGAATACTGGGGCGGGCTGGTTACCACGGTTCAACTGGTCTTCCTGTCGCTGGTGTTGGGTCTGGTCCTGGCCGTTCCGCTGGCGATCCTGCGCACCTCGAAAAACCCGCTGATCAATGCTCCGGTCTGGTTCTACACCTATATTTTCCGGGGCACGCCGCTGCTGATCCAGCTCTACATTATTTACTACGGGCTCGCCCAGATCGAGGGCATCCAGCAGACGTTCTGGTGGGAAATCTTTCGGGGAGCCTTTTACCCTGCCCTGCTGGCGTTTACCCTGAACACCGCCGCCTACACCACGGAAATCATCCGTGGCGCCATTGTGGCCACGCCCAGTGGCGAGATTGAGGCGGCAAAAGCCTACGGCATGAGCTGGGCACTGCGCATGCGCCGCATCATACTGCCGAGCGCCGCCAGGCGCGCGGTACAGGCCTACTCCAACGAGGTCATTTTCATGCTTCACGCCAGTGCGATTGCCAGCGTGGTGACCCTGGTGGACCTGACCGGCGCGGCGCGTAACATCTATTCCCGGTTCTACGCACCGTTTGATGCGTTTATCTTTGTGGCGCTGATCTACATGGCGCTGACGTTCATGCTGGTGTTTGCATTCCGCAAACTGGAAAACTATCTGTTACAGCATCAGCGGCCGGTGAGTGGCTGATCCTGACATTGGCTGAGGGAAGCGGGGAGTCCCATGACGGTTCGAGAACTGGTTTTTGGTCGCGGTCGCGACTGGCTCTCTCATACCCTGTCGACCGCCGAGCATGCGTCTTCAGAGAAAGTCGTTGTGCTTGGCGATGGGACCGGGCTGCAGCTCCAGGATTCCGGACTGCTTTACCTGGAGCCCCCGACCGGGTGCGCCAATCCCAATAATGAGTCGCTGATTGTTTCCGCCGGTATTCATGGCAATGAAACCGCGCCCATTGAAGTCCTGAACAGCCTGCTCAATGAACTGCTCGACGGCCAGTGGCGACTGGCCTGCCCGATGCTGCTGATACTGGGCAATCCGCAGGCGATGGATGCCGGTAAGCGCTTTATCGAGGCCAATCTCAACCGGCTGTTTGGCGGCGCCCATCGCAACCCCGAATACCGTGAGCTTGCCGAAGCGGAGCGGGCATGGAAGCTTGAACGGGCCTGTGAGGCCTTTGCCTCGAAGCATCCCGCCAACCTCTGCCACTACGACCTGCATACCGCCATCCGCCCTTCCCTGAGGGAGAAATTTGCGCTTTATCCGTTTATTGAAGGGCGGGATGTGCCCCGGGCTCAGGTTGATTTCCTGCTGGAGGCCGGGGTGGATACCCTGCTGATGCAGCACCGTGAGGGCACCACTTTTGCCTCGTTTTCCTCAACCGCACTGGGTGCAGAAAGCTTTACCGTGGAGCTTGGCAAGGTCCACCCTTTCGGGCACAACGACCTTGGCCGTTTCACCGCCATCAGCAACGCCCTGAGGCGGCGGATGAAAGGCGAGCCGCCACCGGACCCTGGCAAGGCCGCGAAACCGATAACGGTGTTTGAAGTGGTTCACGAGATCCTGAATACCGGCGACAGCTTCCGCTTTCATGTGCCCGACGATGTGGCCAACTTCACCATGTATGACCCCGGCACGGTGATATGGGAGGATGACACCACCTGCTACAGGGTGGGCGACGAGCCCGAAGGCATTGTCTTCCCCAACCGTCACGTGCCCGTTGGCCACCGAGTGGGGCTGATGGTGAAGCACCGCCACCGCTAGCCACTAGGCCGGTGCGTTCTCCGGTTCAGCCACCTTGCAGCGGATGACACGCGTGCACACCGACGGCACGACCAGCAGCGTCAGCACCGTGGAGGCCAGCAACCCCGATATGATGGCCCAGGCCATGGGCGGCCACAGTGTCGAGCTGGAGAAAGCCAGGGGCAGCAGGCCGGCAACGGTGGTGCCGGTTGTCAGCAGAATCGGCCGGGTGCGCTGCTCTACCGCCTTGCGGACCGCATCACGAATGGCATCGCCCTGCTCCAACTGCCGGTCCATGACGTCCAGCAACACGATGGCGTTGTTCACCACGATCCCCACCAGCGCAATCACCCCCAGCAGAGACTGAAAGCCGAACGGCGAACCCGAGAGCACCAGCCCCGGGAAAATGCCCACCGTCGCCAGCGGCACGGTCAGCAGAATAATCCCGACGCGGCGGAAGGAGTTGAACTGTATCAGCAGGAAGAACAGCAATAGCAGCACGCCGATAGGCGCCGTGGTCAGCAGGGCATTGTTGGCATCGCCAGAGCCCTCGGCATCGCCGCCCATCTCCAGCCGGGTTCCGGCCGGCAGCGGGTTGTCGTCAAGCGCTGCATCCAGGCCTTCCAGCGCCTGGCTGAAGCTGTAGCCGGCATGCAGATTGGACCATACGGTGTTCATCCGGGTGCCGTTACGCTGGTAGAGGGCGGCCGACTGCCAGGAGGTTTCTACCGAGGCGATGGCCGAAAGGGGTACGGCATCCCCCTGATCGTTGTAGATATTCACGGACAGCAATCTTGGCAGTGACAGGCTGGTGCCTTCCCGGGAGCGCAGCACCAGTGGAATCGGATCGTCCTCCTGACGATACTGTTCCGCCACCACGCCAAAACTCTGGCCGTAGAGGCTCTGGGCTACGTCAGACCGGTTCAGGCCGAAGCGGGCCGCACTGGCATCGTCGACATTGATGGCAATACTGGGAATGCCTATATCCAGGTCGTGACGCACATCCACGGTACCCTCAACGTTGCGCAGTGCGGAGAACAGCTGCTCTACCGCCCGCGCCCGGGTTTCATCGTTGGCGTGGTAGACCCGGAGTTCCACCGGCGCGGCACGGGGTGGCCCCTGGCCGAGGATGCCTGCGGTCACCTGCAACTCCGGCATCTCCTGCCCGACATACTCGCGTATCCACTCCACAAGGCCGGTCGTGTCCTCCAGAGTGGGTGTGGCTACCACGATCCGGCCCCGGTTTGGCGCCTGGGGTTCCCGCCTCAGGTTGTAATAGAAACTGGGCCCGGTGAAACCGGTGAACCGGTGCACCTTGACCGCCTCCGGCCGGGCGCGGATGGCCCGCTCCAGGTCAGCCGCGACCTGCGACGTGCGCTGCTGATCCGTGCCTTCCGGCATGTACAGCTCAACGATAACCTGTGGCCGGTCCGCATTAGGAAAGAACTGCTGTTTCATGAACGGGGTCAGCGACAGGCTGAATAGCACCAGGGCTGCGCCCGCCAGAATCAGGGTTCCGGGCCGCCGGGCTACCAGGCTTCCCAGGAACCGGGACAGACCAACCAGCCGGTCTTCCCGCGCATTCACTTTGCGGGGCTTGAGAAAACGGGCCGCCAGCAGTGGCACGGCGGAAATGGCCAGCAGATAACTGACCGACAGGGTAAGCATGATCATCACCGGCACGCCGCGGGTGAAATCCGCCGTCCCGCCCTTGGAAAGCAGCAACGGCATGAACGCCGCTATGGTGGTGCCGGTGGAGGCTCCCAGGGGGCCGGCAAGTTCACGCACCGATTGCTTTAGGGCGTCGAGCCTGCGCATGCCGTCGTCGAGGTAGCCCTGGATGCTCTCCACAATCACGATGGCATTATCAATCAGGATACCCAGGGAAATCACCATGCCGATCACCGCTATCTGGTGCAGCACCCCGCCGCCAAGGTCATAGAGCCCGATACTGATCAGCGCCACCATGGGCAGGATCGACGCCACCAGAATACCCATGCGGATACCCATGCCGGTGAACACCACCGCCACGATGATGATCACCGACAGAACCAGGCTCCAGGCCAGGTTGTCCAGGCGCTCTTCCACCTTGTCAGGCTGGAAGAACATTTCGCGAATCTGGTAGGGGGCGAATTCCTCGCGCACCGTCGACAGCCGCTCACGAAGCCGTTCGCCGAAACGGATGGCGTCGGTGCTGCCCTCCTCCATGATCATGGATACCAGCACCACCCGTTCGCCGTCGTACCAGGCTTCCGGTTGTCGTGGCTCGGCGGGGCCGCGCCACACTTCCGCGGCGGCGGCCAGTGGCACCTGGGAGCCATCCGGCAGTTCGATGGGGGTGGCGCGGATGGCGTCCACGCTGGTGAATTCACTGTTGGGCAGCACCGACAGGCGGCGGCCATCCGCCACGATAAAACCACCCGGGGTGGTCTGGTTCCGGCGCGCAAGCGTGTCCAGTATCCGGGCCGGAGAGATGCCGAGCCGATAAAGGGCGGCATCGTCCAGCGCCAGAGTGATCTGCTCGTCGACGTCGCCATCCAGTTCAATGCGGGATACTCCGGGAATATCCGCCAGGTTCTGTTTCAGCCGCTCTGCCACATCACTCAGCTCCGTCACCGAACTGGAGCCACCGACTGCCAGGATGATGGCGGGGATATCAATCATGCGGTCATCAAGCACCATCTGGCCCACATCGTCCGGGAATTCCAGACGCGCACTGTCCATGGCCTGGCGCACCCGGTCCCAGGCGGAATCGGTGTCGTAGATGGTGTCATTCAGGCGCACCCGGAAAACCGCCACGCCGGTGCGGGCAGTGGCCTGGACGAAATCCACTTCCTCCACCTGCCGCAGTTCATCAGACAATGGCTGCAGCACCAGCCGTTCCAGTGCCTCGGCACTGGCACCGGGGTAGTTAACGGTAATCAGGCCTGCACGATACGGAAACGAGGGATCTTCTTGGCGGGGCATGGTGCTGTAGGCGGCAATACCCAGCAGGCACAGCATGGTCACCACCATGCCCAGCAAGCGCTGGAAGTTCAGCAGGCGCACTGACATCAGCGCACCTCCACCGCATCACCGTCGGAAATCCGGGTCATGCCGGCGAAGATCACCTGGTCACCGGCGGTGAGGTCAGTGGCATCCACCACCACGCGCTCGCCAATAATCCGCTGCACCGTGACCGGCACCCGGCGGGCGATGCCCCCGGAGACGCGAAACACGCTGGCGCCGCCATTGGATTTCATTACCGCCAACAGAGGCACCGTAGTGGCAACGGTCTCGCGGGGTGTCATTCCCACCTCCACCGGCTCCCCGGGCTCGAGGGTATCGGCAGGCAGGCTGACCAGCACCGGGTGAAGCTCACCGCGCACGCCGCCGGACTGGGCAATCTCCACAATGGAACCGGTTTCCGGCGGGTGGTTGCGGTCCTGCACGGACCACACCGGCAACAACTGCCCCAGCGCAACATGGCTGAGCATGTAAGCGGGCACCCGCACTTCCACTTCCCGGCCCTCCGGGGAAGACAGTCGCATAACCGGCTGCCCGGACGCCACGAACTCGTCACGCTCGACCAGCAATGCTTCCACGCGGCCGTCAAACGGCGCCCGCAATTCACTTTCCTGTAATAGCCGTGTGGCCTCTGCAAGAGACGCTTCCGCGGTTGCCATACTGGCCTTCAGGCTGTCCCGACGGGACGCCAGTTGCTCCAGCCCCTGCTGCGACACCACGCCCCGCTCATGCAACTGGCGGGAGCGCTCCCATTCACGCTGGGCCTGGTCGTACTGGGTTCTGAGCTCTTCCAGGCGCGCGGCGGCAGAGTCCCGGGCCGGCTCCAGGGCCGGATTGTAAACCCGCGCCAAAAGGTCACCGGTTTCCACGGTCTGCCCCAGTTCAACCGCCCGCTCACGCAGGGTGCCGCTGACCTGGAACGTCAGCGTTGCCCGCTGCGCCGCCCGCACCAGGCCGGAAAACCGGAGCGACACGCCCTCGGTCTGCCCGCCGGTCACTGCAGCCGCACGCACCGTTACCGGGTCAAGCCCTTTGTCCGGGCCTGGCTCACTGGATTTACAGCCACTGACCAGCAGAATCAGAACAGCCGCGAGGGAAGCAACGGCGAGATGCCGGGAGGTGTTCATTGAGACGTCCTCTTTACCCTGTTCAGGGTATGTTGTTTTGGGCCCATCCGGTGGACAAAAAATTATTACCCGACATAATGTCATTCTTTGACAATTTGTCAATAATCGGCTTATATCCCCACCATGTATCACGAGAGTGCCGTCTCGATAATCCGGAATCCCCTATGAGTGAGCCGTTGAAAACCCGTAGAGAGAAAGAAAAGCAGGCAAGGTACGACGCCATCCTGGACGCCGCCGAGCTGGCATTTGCAGAGAAAGGCTACGAACGCACGTCCATGGATGACATCGCCCGCACCGCTGCCCTGAGCCGCGCGCTGCTGTATGTGTACTTCAGGGACAAGGCCGCCATCCAGCACGGCATCATGCTGCGGGCCGGCCACAGCCTGTGCCGCCGCTTCCGGGAAGCGCGCCAGACTGCCGATACCGGGCTGGCGCAGATCAGGGCCATGGGGGTGGCCTATTACCAGTTTTACCGTGACCAGCCGGATTACTTCTCAGCTCTCACCGCCGCGTCCACCGCCATGGCGGAGGCCGACGATGATCTGGCGAACGAGATGTTGCGCTGCAAGGCGGAGACCATGGATCTGATGGTAGGGGCAATTCATCTGGGGCTGAGCGACGGCACCATGAACCGCGACCGCATCCACGATCCGGTGGAAACAGCGCTATACCTTCGCGGCGCACTGCACGGCGTGATCATGCTGTGCCAGAGCGAAATGGCCGAAAGCGGCCAGGCGGGGAACTTCCCTGCCGAATCACTGATTCGGCACACCATGGAAATGCTGACGTCTTCTATTGCCTCTCGATAGGATTGGCAGAAAACTCAGAGCTGAAAGTCGTATATCGACCCCAGCCCCAGAATCCCGCTCAACTCATCCAGTGCCTTGCGCACCTCATCAAGCAGCATCGGATCACCCAGATCATCCTGGGACAGCTCGTCCCGGTAATGGGTCTTCACCCAGGTCGTCAACCGCTCGTAAAGCGCATCGTTGAGCAGAACACCCTGGTGCATGGCCCTGAGTTCATCGTCATCCAGCACCACCCGCAACCGCAGACATGCAGGACCACCGCCGTTGCGCATGGACTGTTTGACGTCGAACACCTCGACCGAGGTAATCGGCCCGGCGTTCGCCACCAGCTCATCCAGGTAGCGGCTGACGGAGGTAATTTCCCGACACTCCCCCGGTACCGCCAGCATCATGCCGTCCGGGGTATTCAGCAGCTGGCTGTTAAACAGATAAGAGGCCACCGCATCTTCCAGCGGGACCTGCTCGTTGCTGACCCGCACTGCCTCCAGCTCTGCACCGGTCAGGCGGGCGCGGATGCCGGCCAGCACCTGTTGCTCCTCCAGAAACGCCAGCTCGTGGTAGAACAGGGTGTTGGCGTTACCCACCGCGATGACGTCGTTATGGAATACGCCGGCGTCGATAGCGTCCGGGTTCTGTTGGGCGAAGACCACCTGGCTGTCGGTCAGGCCGTGCAACCTGGCAATGGCCTGGGAGGCTTCCAGTGCCTGGCGGGCAGGGTATCTTTTGGGGCCCGGTGCCTGTTCGTTGAAGGCAACCTTGCCATAAACGAACAGTTCCACACCCGGCTCGCCGTAACCGCCACACAGCCGGGTATGGTTGGCGGCGCCCTCGTCGCCGAACTGGCTGACCGACGGCAGCGCCGGGTGATGGGCAAAGCGGGATTCGTCCTTGAAAATGGACTTGAGCGCCCGGCCGGTGACCAGGTGTTCAATGGAGCGATGAAACTTGGCGCTCAGATTGGCCGGGGTGAAGTGCACGCGGTGATCCGACGTGTCGGCACTGGGCGAGACGGTGGCGGCATTCGCAGTCCACATGGTGGATGCCGAGGATACCGCCGCCAGCAGGGCCGGGCTCTGCTCGGCAGCAGCCCGCAGCACGTCGCCGTCAGAACCACCGAAGCCCAGCGCCCGCAGGGTGGGAATGTGGGGACGTTCATGGGGGGGAAGCACGCCCTGGACATAGCCCCTGTCAGCCAGCTGCTTCATCTTTGCCAGCCCCTGCAGGGCCGCTTCCCTGGGGTTGGAGACAGATCGGACGTTGGACCTGGAGGCCACGTTACCCCAGGAAAGCCCGGCGTAGTTATGGGTGGGCCCTACCAGGCCATCGAAGTTGGCTTCTACCGCGTGCTTGGCCATGTCTGGTTTTCCGTCAGTCGAAATTTAGCCCCGGAGCAAGGCTTTCCGGCATTTCACTCTTTTTCGCCTCCAGCGAGGCCATGGGCCAGGCGCAGTAATCGGCCGCGTAGTAGGCGCTGGGGCGATGGTTACCGCTGGCACCTACGCCACCGAACGGGGAGGCACTGCTGGCACCGGTCAGCGGCCGGTTCCAGTTCACGATACCGGCCCGCACTTCGTCCGCCAGCCGCTCGTAAAGCTTGTGGTCATCGGTGAGGATACCTGCCGACAGTCCATAGCGGGTGTTGTTGGCCAGCTCCAGGGCTTCATCAAAGCTCTTGTAGCGGAAAACCAGCAGCAAGGGGCCAAAGAACTCCTCGTCTGCAAGCTCCAGGCCGGTCGCATCCACGATACCCGGGGACAGCAAACCGGTGCCTTCCTTCAGCTGCTTCATTTCCAGCAGTGAGCGGGCGCCCTGCTGCAGCAGGCAAGTCTGGTCTGACAGCAGTTTCTCGGCCGCTTCCACGGAGATGACAGAGCCCATGAACGGTTGCGGCTCCGCATCGAACTCACCCACTTTTATGCGGCTGACCACCTCGGTGAAGCGCTCCAGAAACCTGTCACCCTTGGTACCCTTGGGTACCAGCAAACGGCGTGCACAGGTGCAACGCTGCCCGGCGGACAGGAACGCGGACTGCAACGCATGGTGAACGGCACCGTCCACATCATGGACGTCCTGAACTATCAGCGGGTTGTTGCCACCCATTTCCAGGGCCAGTATTTTCTCGGGCTGGCCACCAAACTGTTCGTGCAACAGGTGCCCCACGGTGGAGCTGCCGGTGAAGAACAGGCCGTCCAGGCCCGGGTGGGCAGACAGGGATTTACCGGTTGACGCCGCGCCCTGAACAAGGTTGACCACCCCGGCGGGAATGCCGGCCTTCTCCCATAATTTTACGGTCATCTCGCCGACACCGGGGGCCAGCTCGCTGGGCTTGAACACCACGGTGTTGCCAGCCAGCAGGGCCGGAATTATGTGACCGTTGGGCAGGTGCCCGGGAAAATTGTAGGGGCCGAACACCGCCACCACACCATGGGGCCGGTGCCGTAATACCGCGTGTCCGCCAGCAACATCGGATTCCGAGTGGCCGGTGCGGTCATGGTAGGCACTGACGGATATTCCGATCTTGCCGATCATTGCCGCCACTTCCGCGCGGGACTCCCACAACGGCTTGCCGGTTTCCAGGCCAATCTGGTGCGCCAGTTCTTCCTTGTGCTCTTCCAGCAGTTTGCCGAATTTCTCCACCAGTGCCTGGCGCTCCTCGAACGGACGCTTGCGCCAGCCAACAAACGCACTGCGGGCCTCACGCACCGCCGCATCCACATCCTCGATGCTGCCGCCAATGCCATCCCAGACAGTTTCGCCGGTCACCGGCTGAAGGGATTCGAATAACTCGCCATGGCCCTCCAGCCAGAGCCCATCAATAAACAGTTGGCCTGTCAGTTTGGCCATAGTTATTACCTCCTTCCGGTGTCTTTTAAAGGGGCCAGCCGCACCAGATCGCCGGATTCAACCTCCAGCGCCCCTGCCACTTCAGCCGGGATGCTGACAGTATCCAACCCGATGCATCCGGCGGGTATGGTGGTTACCCGAAAGTCACGGAATGAACGGTTGGATATCATGACCTGGTCTTCCGCCGGCACATTCAGGTCCAGCGGAGTCTTGCGGATCATCACGTGGCGATTGATGCCCTCGCGTACGGTGCGGATGTTGTGAATGAACGCCTCCACAACCGGGCCACCGTCGAAGATGTCCACCATGCCGTTGAAGTTGAATCCCTCCGCCTGCAGCATATTCAGCGCCGGCGCGGTGTTTTCGTGTACCCGGCCAATCACTGCGCGGGCAGCATCCGGCAGCATCGGCAGGTAAATGGGGTATTTCGGCATCAGCTCGGCAATGAACGATTTATTGCCCAGCCCGGAGAGCACATCGGCTTCGCTGAATTCCATGTCAAAGAATTTGCTGCCAAGGGCATCCCAAAGAGGGCTCTGGCCGTTGCCATCCGACACGCCGCGCATCTCGGCGAATACTTTCTCGGAAAAATGCTTGCGGAAGTCATCCAGGTACATGAACCGGCAGCGGGACAGCAGCAGCCCGGTGCCGCCACCCCGGTGGGAGCCCGACAGCAGCAGTGAACAGATTTCCGTGGTATCGGTCATGTCGTTGGACAGGTGCAGGGTTGGCGTGCGCACGTGCACGCCCAACTCCCGTGAGGCGTTTACCGTCACGCTCAGCCGGTAGTTGTAGAACACCTCATCCAGCCCTACCCGGGCCTGGATGCCGCTGATGCCCACGCACTGTTTCAGTTCGGTGTCTTCCAGGGCAAACAGGTACAGCCCGGCTTCCGGGGCGCAGCGCTGGTTGAAGGTTTCCCTGGCGTGGTCAATTTTTTTCTGCAGCAACTCCCGGTCTGCCGGCAAGGTGGTCAGGCCCTTGCCTGCCCCCTGCGCCATGGCGTAAAGGGCATCCAGATCGTTTTCCTGTAGTGGTCGGATCAACAGCATACCGGCCTCCTGCGTGCGATCGCCCTGTTCATAGCGGTGTAATCCTTACTTCGTCACCGGAGCTTCGGCCCAGGCAGTTCCAGGTTTTCACCGGCACCCTGACCTCGTCCCCGAGGCTTTCGGTGAGCGCGGTCAGGGTGCAGCGAAAGCGCTCGCCTTCGCCACCGGAAACCAGGCACGGCTCGCCATCGTCGGTATTGGCGGCATGCAGGATTTTGGGGTGGCTGGTCACCACGGATTTGAGCGTGTCAGTGCGGGCTTCCAGTACCGGGCCGGCGTCGAAAATATCCAGGTAGCAACCGCTGTGGAATCCCTCGTGCTGCAGCAGCTCGAAGGTTGCGCGGGTTTGCGGGTGCGGCTGGCCCAGCGCTTCCCGGGCCGCCTGACTCAGCAACGTGACGTAAATCGGGTTGGGCGGCATGAGCTCGGCGATAAAGGTTTTGCTGAGCAGGCCGGAATACTGGTCCGCGGTTTCAAAATCCATGTTGAAGAAATGCCGGCCCAGACTGTCCCAGAAAGGCACATCGCCGTTCTCCGTCTGCACGCCCTGGATCTCCACAACAATCTGATCGGTGAACAGCTCACGGTGAGCGGCGATAAACAGCATCCGCGCGCGGGACAACAGCTCGAAGGCATCGGTACCGCGCAGCTCGGGCCTGATCGTGAAGGAACAGAGCAGGGTATGGTCAGTCAGGGCATGGGACGGATACAGAACTTCCACCCGCCGGGAGACCCCCAGTTCATGGGAGGCATGGATAAGCGCGTCCTGCCGGTAATTGTAGAAAGGCTGGCCGTTGCCCGCCCGCGCATCAATACCCGATACGCCCTGGACTCTGCCGCTGCCGGTATCTTCCAGGACAAACAGGAACCGTCTGGCTTCACTAGCGTTGTTCGTGCCGGCAAAGGAGCGGGCAGACTGTTCGATTTTGGCGGCCAGTGCGTCCTGTTTCTTGGGCAGTGTGGATGACATGCGGGGGCCCTGGCCCCCGGCAATGTCGAGAATGTCGTTCAGGTCACCCGGCTGAGCCGGACGTACCAGCCACATAGGCGGCTCCCCTGTTCAGTGTCGTTGGTGTCGGACTATTGGCCACAAACCTTTTTTACAGCCGCTTCAAATCGCGTCAATGCCTCATCAAGATCCGGCTCGGGAATAATCAGCGACGGCGCCAGCCGGATAACGCTGGGGCCGGCGATCAGCACCATCACACCCTCCTCCAGGCCGGCATTGAGAAACTCCTTGGCTTTGCCTTGCCATTCTTCGGTCAGCACGCAACCCAGCAGCAGGCCGGAGCCGCGAACCTCACTGAAGATGCCGTAGCGCTCACCGATCTCCATCATGCCCTTGCGCAGGTGATCGGAACGGGCGGCCACGCCTTTGAGAATATCCGGCTGGCTCACGGTGTCGATTACCCGCTGGGCAACGGCGCAGGCCAGGGCGTTGCCGCCGTAAGTGCTGCCGTGGGTGCCGACGCCCAGGCTTTTGCCAACCTTTTCCGTGGTCAGCATGGCCGCCACCGGAAAGCCCCCGCCAAGGCCTTTGGCCGTGGAGAGAATGTCCGGGGTTACGCCGTACATCTGATAGGCGTAGAGGTGGCCGGTGCGGCCAACGCCGGACTGGACTTCGTCGAATACCAGCAGCGCGTCGTTGTCGTCACAAAGTTCACGCAGCCCCTTGAGGAACTCCCCATCCCCGGGCATGACACCGCCTTCACCCTGTATCGGTTCCACCACCACGGCGCAGGTCTTGTCTCTGGAGATCAGCTTTTTCACCGACTCCAGGTCATTGAAATCGGCGTGGTGGATACCACCCGGGGCCGGCTCGAAACCTTCCAGGTACTTGGGCTGGCCGCCCACACTGACAGTAAACAGGGTGCGGCCGTGGAAGGCGTTCTTGAAGGCGATGATTTCGTTCTTTTCGGGACCGAAATGCTCCCAGGAATAACGACGGGCCAGCTTGAACGCGGCCTCGTTGGCCTCGCCCCCGGAGTTGGCGAAGAACACCCGCTCGGCGAAGGTAAGACCACACAGGGTTTTCGCCAGCCGCAGGGCAGGCTCGTTGGTCATCACATTGGACAGGTGCCAGATTTTCTCGGCCTGATCCATCAGCGCGCTCACCAGCCCGGGATGAGAGTGCCCCAGGCAGGTCACCGCGATTCCGCCCGCCAGATCGATGTATTCCTTCCCCTCCTGGTCCCACACGTGGGAGCCTTCCCCCTTCACGGGAATCACCGTTCCCGGCGCGTAGTTGGGCACCATTACCTCATCGAATAATTCACGGCTGACGGGTTCTCTGTTCATCGGTCTCTCTCAGACAAAAATCGTGAAACGGTACATTTAATCATACGCCACTCAAGGCATGAGCACATCCGGCTGGCCGATCGCGTCCAGCTCAACCACCCTCAGCGAGCGCCCATCCTGACCCATCAGGGCCTTGACCACCAGCTTGTAGGAATCCAGGTCAAATCTCACAGCCTGGCCCCGCAGTGACAACTCCCGGGCCTCATCCTCACTGTGCAACGTGGCCACGTGCATCCAGTTGTAGACCACCAGAAAGTCGGTCCTGCCGGTCCTGGCATTGTGTTCGGACACCGCCACCGGCCCTCGCCAGGGCCAGGTTTTCAGGCGCAGGCCGTGAAACGCGATCTGCACCCGCAGGTTGTACTTCACCACATCCTCGCCGCCGTCACAGGCGCCCCGGCAGCGGCCCAGGGTGCGCTGGAAGCAGGGGCCTTCGTGTTCCGGCTCCAGCCCCAGCAGCTTGTTGCAAAGGTCATTCTTCGCCGCGATACCACTGAGGGCTTTCTCGGCGTCCTTCTTGCTGCGGAACAGCCCGAAATAATCACCCAGCCGGTGAGGCTCGATTTCACGGACCAGCCGCGCCTGCAGGTAGCCGTCCGCATTTTCCACAAGCTCGATACTCACCAGATTCTTGGCGGCGCGGGAGCGGCGATTGAACAGCGGTTTCAACTGCTTTATCTGCTTTAATTCAAGCAGTAACGCGCCCAGCTCGCCAGCGGTTTCTGTCCAGTCCACCCGCCGCAGGCTTTCCGACATGCGGATGCCACGGCTGGAATTGTGGTCCCCGGAGAAGTGAGAGGCGACTCGCTGGGCAATGTTAGTACTTTTACCGACGTAGAGGAGAACATCATTTTCACCATAGAACCGGTACACCCCCGGCCCGCGGGGAAGATCCTGCAGTACGTCGGTCGGCAGATTGGAGGGAATGCTCGGCCGCTGCAACAGGTCGCGGACGGCGGCTTCCATGGCCTCATCACCTTTGCCAGCCAGCGCATGCTCGAAAAACCCCAGCATGGCAGACACATCGCCCATGGCCCGGTGCCGCTGGACCTGCCCAAGCCCGTGCCGCTCGATCAGTGCATCCATGTTGTGGCGGCGAAAGCCTGGGTAGAGCTTGCGGGACAGCTTGACGGTGCAAAGCACTTTCGCAGAGAACAGCAGCCCCAGCCGCCGGAACTCGGCCTTGATAAAGCCGTAATCGAAGCGGGCGTTGTGGGCCACAAAAATCGTGTCTTCCAGCTGTGACTCCAGCTCCGCGGCAATATCCTCAAACACCGGAGCCTCCGCCACCATGGCATTGGAAATGCCGGTCAGGCTCTCGATAAACGGCGAAATGCGGGTCTGTGGATTGACCAGCGTCTGCCACTCACCCACCACCTGCCCTGCGCGCCAGAAGCGGATACCAATCTCGGTGATACGGTCGTGGGAGGCGTTGCCCCCCGTGGTTTCGATATCAAGGAAGGCAAAGGTGGCGGATTCAAGAATTCGGGCATTTTTCGTCATGGGGGTCGTTTACGCCTTCGGGCAAATCGCAGATGCATTCTGTATCAGAACAGTACGAGTAACCTCAATTCTCAAAAAGTTCCCCTAACCCCACGATTTCGCTGTATAGACATTCGTCTAATTAATGCACGAATTTATTTGAATTGTCATGGAATGGTAACTACTTTGAAGTGGGTCCAACAAAAATAAGTGTGGAGACAACAAAGATGCAAAGCAACAAATTAAGAATGGCAATTCGTTCGACGGCTGCAATCGCGGCTCTCGGCATGGCTTCCCAGGCAATGGCTCTCGATGTTCCGACTGGCGACGACTGGGATACCAGTATTTATGGTTATGCGCGTCTAAACGCTGTTTACGACATCGACGAAGATGTTGCGATCTCAACCGAAGCCGGGTCCTACGACCTGATCAATACCTCTGGTTCTGACGGGGCAACCGGCAACTTCGGTGCCGATGCCAGCCAGACCCGTATTGGCTTGACCACTACGCATTCCAGCGGCGCCAAAATGACGGTAGAAGGTGACTTCCGTGGTGGAACTCTGCGCCTGCGTCATGGTTTCGGTGAGTACAGGGGCGTCCTGATGGGCCAGACCTGGTCCAACTTCAACAGCTTCGTAGGCAACACCTCTACGCTGGACTTTGACTCACTGCCGGGTCTGGCGGGTCTTCAGGGTCGTGTTGCGCAAGGGCGATACACTACTGGTCCATTGTCAATCTCTCTCGAGGAGAACGTCGCTTCTATCTTGGGAGCAGCGGCGGTTGATTCTGTTGGAACACCGGTTTTTGACATCAACACAGGCTTGCAAGCAACGGATGCTAATGGAGATCCGGTATTTGTAGGCAGAACCACTGCAAGCACTCAGAAAGAACCACTACCAACATTAACTGCCAGGCTGCAAGACTCACAAGGCGGCCTGTCCTACTCTGCCGCAGTACTTGTGCATCAGCTGGAAGTGGATGGCGGCACACAGGACGATACAGCCGTCGGTGTTGCTACTTTTGTGGCAGGTAAAATGGCCCTGACCGATATGATTACCATCCAAGGCACTTTGACCTACAGCGACGGCGCAAACAGCTACCTTTATCGCTCAGGCGATAATTTCGGTGCTGATAGCGCCTATGTTGTCAACGGCGAACTGGAAACAATCTCAGGCTATGGCGGCTCCGTTGGCGCTGGGTTCAATCTGGGCGGCGGAAGCAGCATCAACATTGGTTACGGCATTGTGGATGTCGACTGGGATGACGCCGCCGATGATCTTGGCGCAGCAGAGGTTGCTGGTGAAAGCGAGACCAATTCTGCGGTAATGGCTAACTACCAGTGGACGCCAGTTGAGAACGTGATGATGGGTATCGAATATGCCCGCCTGCAGCGTGACAACGTTGACGGTAGCGACGGTGATGCAAACCGCGTCATGTTTGCAGCACAGTACAACTTCTAAGCCTTCTGGAAGTTAACTCAGCAGAAACCCCGGCTCCGGCCGGGGTTTTTGTTTGTGGTCGACAAAGTGAAAACATGGCAGCAGGTCGTCAAGGCTAAATCACTGCCAGACCAGACCAATAACCAAGCAGAACCAGGGAGGAGATATCACAGTCGCTAAAACAAGCAAGGCCGGTCAGGTTATTCAGAACCGTTGAGCGCCAGGGACGGCGCGACCGAGCCCGACAGGGACGTATCCACGGGTGTGTTCTGAATAACCTGACCGGCCTTGCGACCGCCCCGCAACCCGCAGGCTACAGAGCGATCAATCACCAGAAATCAAAGCAGCAAAGAGCGAATGTCCCCCAGCAACTGACTCAACATGGACGTGAACCGCGCCGCATCCGCCCCGTTCACCGCCCGGTGATCATAGGACAGTGACAACGGCAGCAGCAGCCGCGGCTGGAAACCCTTGCCATCCCAGACCGGCTTCATCGCCGCCTTGGACACACCAAGAATCGCCACCTCCGGCGTATTCACAATCGGCGTAAACGCCGTGCCACCGATACCACCCAGACTGGTGATGGTAAAACAGGCACCCTGCATTTCCGCCGGCTTCAACTGCTTGTCCCGGGCCTTCTGGGCCAGCTCCGCACTTTCCGCGGCCAGCTCCCAGAGCCCCTTCTTGTCCACATCCCGGATCACCGGCACCATCAGCCCGTTAGGCGTATCCACCGCAATCCCGATGTGGATGTACTGCTTGCGGATCACTTCCTTGCGCTCCATATCCAACGCCACATTGAACTGCGGCAGCTCTGCCAGGGCAGTGGCACAGGCTTTCAGCAGGAACGGAAGCGGCGTCATCTTCACGCCCTTCTTCTCGCCAGCCGCTTTCTGTGCCTTGCGGAAGTCTTCCATGTCGGTGATATCCGCGTCCTCGAACTGGGTAACGTGGGGCACGTTCAGCCAGCTGCGCTGCATGTTATTCGCCGTGGCGAACATCATGCGGGACATGGATTCCCTTTCAATCTCACCGAACTGGCTGAAGTCCGGCAGCTTGACACCGGGAATACCGGCACCAGCGGCACCTGCGGACACCGCGCTGCCCTGCTGCGTCTGCTGCAGCTGGCTCTTCACGTAGGCCTGCACATCGTCTTTCAGGATGCGGTTTTTCGGGCCCGACCCCTTGATGCGGGTAAGATCCGCACCGAATTCACGGGCCAGCTTGCGCACCGCGGGGCCGGCGTGAACCTTGGTGCCCGGCGCGGGCGGCTCGTAGGTTGCCGACGGCTGCTCCGGCTTTGGCTCCTCACTCTTGCCTTTCGACTCCGCCTTGCTTTCCTGTTTGTCGCCGCCGGAAGACTCGGCGGCATCAGAGGAGGCTTCTTCCTCGTCGCTTCCGCCGCCTGCACCACCGTCTTCCGTTACCGTCATTTCCAGCAGTTCGTGGCCCTCGGAGATCTTGTCTCCCTCGGAGACCAGGATCTTGCCGACCTTGCCAGCGTAGGGGGACGGAATCTCCATGGTGGCCTTGTCGGACTCCACGGTGACCATCGGGTCGTCCACCGCTATCTCGTCACCCTCGCTGACGTTGATCTCGATAACCGGCACGTCGTCGAAGCCGTCCAGCGACGGCGCCTTCACGGTTTCCTTGCGGGAACCGCCGGATTTCTTCGGCGCCGGTTTTTTCTCCCCGGCCTTGTCGTCCTTGTCCTCTGACTTCGCTGCGGATTTATCCTCCTCAGCGGAGCCGGCTTCTTCGCCACTGCTCTTGTCGTTACCGGAACCACCGGACTCTCCGGCTTCCATCATGCCGACAACGTCGCCTTCCTTGACCTTGTCACCCACCTTGACGGTGATCTTGGTGATCTTGCCGGCACCAGGCGAGGGCAGCTCAACCGATGCCTTGTCGGACTCTACCGTCAGTATCGGATCTTCTTCCTCAACCGAATCCCCCTTGCTGACGAGGATTTCTATAACCTCAACCTCGTCTGCACCGCCGAGATCCGGAACCTTGATTTCCTGCTCACTCATGGCGGTCTCCTTAGCTCAGCACCGGGTTCGTTTTGTTGCGATCGATTCCGTACTTCCGCATGGCTTCGAGGACCACGTCCTCCTTGATCTCACCATCCCGGGCCAGAGCCGAGAGTGCGGTGACCGCCACGTAGTAGCGATCCACCTCGAAGTGACTCCGCAGTTTTTCGCGGGTGTCACTGCGGCCGAAACCGTCGGTGCCCAAGGTCAGGAAAGTTTTCGGGATGTAGGCCCGTACCTGCTCGGAGAACAGCTTGATGTAGTCCGTGGAAGACACCACCGGCCCCTGCTGTTTTTCCAGGCACTGGGTGATGTAGGACTTCTTCTGCGTGTCGTCCGGATGCAGGCGGTTCCAGCGCTCGATGTGCAGACCGTCGCGGGCCAGCTCGTTGAAGCTGGTAACGCTCCAGACATCGCTGGCCACGCCAAAGTCATCCTTCAGCAACTGGGCCGCAGAACGCACCTCGTTGAGAATGGCACCGGAACCGAGCAACTGAACCCGCGAGGCTTTCTTGCCGCCCTTGGCTTCAACCGACTCGAGCTGGTACATGCCCTTGATGATGCCCTCTTCCACCTTCTTGCCTTTGGGCATGGCGGGCTGCTCGTAGTTTTCATTCTCGATGGTCAGGTAATAGAAGACGTTCTGGTTTTCTTCAAACATTTCCTTGATGCCATGCTGGACCACCACGGCCATCTCGTAGCCGTAGGCCGGATCGTAGGCCTTACAGCTGGGGATGGTCTGAGCCAGGATGTGGCTGTGGCCGTCCTGGTGCTGCAGGCCTTCACCGTTGAGCGTGGTGCGCCCGGCGGTGCCACCGATCAGGAAGCCGCGGGCCTGGATATCGCCAGAGGCCCAGGCAAGATCGCCCACCCGCTGGAAGCCGAACATGGAGTAGAAGATGTAAAAGGGCACCAGCGGGAAATTGTTGGTGCTGTAGGAGGTGGCCGCTGCCATCCAGGCTGCCATGGAACCATCCTCGTTGATGCCTTCCTCAAGCACCTGCCCCTTCTTGTCCTCCTTGTAGTACATGATCTGTTCACGGTCTTCCGGCACGTACTTCTGGCCTTCCGAGGTGTAGATACCGAGCTGGCGGAACATGCCCTCCATACCAAAGGTACGGGCCTCGTCCGGCACGATGGGCACAATCCGCTTGCCGATACGCTTGTCCTTGGTCAGTGCCGTCAGCAACCGCACAAACGCCATGGTAGTGGAGATTTCGCGGCCGTTGGAGCCTTCCAGCAGGGTCTTGAAGGTATCCAGGGCCGGTGCCTGCAGCGGCTGGCAGTCTTTACGACGTTTGGGATAGAAGCCGCCGAGCTCCTGCCGGCGTTTTTTCATGTAGACGATTTCCGGGCTGTCCGGCGCCGGGCGGTAGTAAGGTACGTCCTTGAGCTCTTCGTCCTTCAGCGGCACCGCAAAGCGGTCACGGAAGGCCTTGAGCTGGTCCATGTCCAGCTTTTTCAGGGAGTGCGCGGTGTTCTGGGCCTCGCCCGCGGTGCCAAACCCGTAACCCTTGATGGTATGGGCCAGGATCACTGTCGGCCGGCCACCGTTATTGTGGATGGCGCGGTGATAGGCGGCATACACCTTGTAGGGATCGTGGCCGCCGCGGTTGAGCTTGGCGATATCCTCATCGGTGAGGTTCTCCACCATCTTGGACAGCTCCGGGTATTTGCCGAAGAAATGCTTGCGGGTGTAAGCCGGGCCGTTGCTCTTGAAGTTCTGCAGGTCGCCGTCCACGGCTTCGTCCATGACGCGCTGCATCAGGCCATCGGTGTCCTGCTCGAACAGCGGATCCCACATGCGGCCCCAGACCACTTTCAGCACGTTCCAGCCGGCGCCGCGGAAGACGCCTTCCAGCTCCTGGATAATCTTGCCATTGCCCCGTACCGGGCCGTCCAGGCGCTGCAGGTTGCAGTTGACCACAAAGATGAGGTTACTGAGGTTCTCGCGGCCGGCCACAGAGATGGAGCCCAGGGTTTCCGGCTCGTCACACTCGCCGTCACCCACGAAGCACCACACCTTGCGGTCGCCCATGTCGATCAGCTCACGGCTGTGCAGATACTTCATGACGTGAGCCTGATAGATGGCCTGGATCGGCCCCAGGCCCATAGACACCGTGGGGAACTGCCAGTAATCCGGCATCAGCCAGGGGTGGGGATAGGAAGACAGGCCGTTGCCGTCCACTTCCTCCCGGTATTTGTCCAGCTGCTCTTCCTCAAAGCGCCCTTCCAGGAAGGAACGGGCATAGATGCCCGGTGAGGAGTGACCCTGGAAGTAGACCAGATCCGATTCACGCTTCTCATCACCGCCGTGGAAGAAGTAGTTGAAGCCGACATCGTAAAGTGTGGCTGCCGAGGAGAATGACGACACATGCCCGCCCAGCTCACCGGGGCGCTGATTGGCCCGCAACACCATGGCCATGGCATTCCAGCGGATCAGCGAGCGAATCCGGCGCTCCATGAACAGGTCACCCGGCATGCGGGCTTCCTGGGTTACCGGGATGGAATTGCGGAATGGTGTGGTGATGGAGTAGGGCAACTCGGTGCCGTCGCGGCTGGCTCGTTCGGAGAGCCTTTCGAGAATGTATTTGGCGCGATCTACGCCCTCCTGTTCGATCAGAGACTCCAGCGCATCCAGCCATTCACTGGTCTCTATGGGATCATCGTCCTGGTGCATCAAACCTCCCCTTGGCATAAAAAGTACGGCGCGCGCTACGATCGGCAGCCAAGCGCCTTGCGGTATCGATAAGCTGCGATGGAATGCAGACCGTTTTGTTGTGGGTATTCGCCTGTTTGTTTCTTTGAACAAGCATAGAACACGATTGCGAGTTTTACCGCCCGAAGCGCGTTTGCCTTGACGGTTTATTGACCGAGCCAATCCACACTTTACGTAGTATTTTTACTACATCTTGCAGTGAAAATTCGCTTTTAAGGTCGGTTTCACAACAACCGACCAGACTATTTCGGTTAGTTACGCAAGAATGGCGTTTTTTTCCACGTCAAACAAGCATCTTCAGACCAATGTCGTAGGATTCCTACCGAAGCTAAAAGCCTGGCTGTACGGTTTTATTTAGACCTGAAAATGCTTTTGGTTTTATGTATACTCGCCTGCCCGTTTTTTAACCAGCGGAGCGGTGGCGACTTCCACCCTCCTGAATTTGGCGCACAACCAAAGAGGGCGATCCATGAACTCCATCGTCACGTTCCCGAACCGCATCCCCACGGCAGAGTTCGAAGAGCGGCGCTTCAAGGTCTTTACCGACCGCCAGCTCGACAAAATTGACGTTATTCAGAATCTCCCCGAGGAGACACTGTTTGAAATGAAGGTAGTGGCCAGTGTGCTGCCCTTCCGGGTCAACGAGTACGTGATCAACGAGCTGATCAACTGGGACAAGGTACCAGACGACCCCATCTATCAACTTGTCTTCCCTCAAAAAGGCATGCTGAAAGATGCGCATTACGAGCGCATGGCAACCATGCACCGGGAAGGCGCCGAGAAAAAAGAAATCCAGGCAGTAGCGAAGGAGATTCGCGACGAACTGAACCCCCATCCGGCCGGCCAGATGGAAATGAACATGCCGGAGCTGAACGGCGAGGTTCTGGACGGCGTGCAGCACAAGTATCGCGAAACCGTGCTGTTCTTCCCGGCCCAGGGCCAGACCTGCCACTCCTACTGCACCTTCTGTTTCCGCTGGGCCCAGTTTGTGGGCGACAAAGACCTGAAGATGGCCAGCACCGAAGCCGAAAAGCTTCACGGCTACCTGCAGGAGCATACCGAGGTCAGCGATCTGCTGGTGACCGGCGGCGATCCGATGGTAATGAAGACCAAGAACCTGGTTCAGTACCTGGAGCCGCTGCTGCAGCCGGAACTTGACCACATCCAGACCATCCGCATCGGCACCAAGGCCCTGACCTTCTGGCCCTATCGCTTTGTGACCGACAAGGACGCGGACGAGCTGATCGACCTGTTTGCCCGCCTGGTCGATGCCGGCAAGCACGTGGCCATCATGGCCCACTACAACCACTGGCAGGAAATCACCACCGACATCGCCGAGGAGGCCATTCGTCGCCTGCGCGCCACCGGTGCCGAAATCCGCGCCCAGGGCCCGCTGATCAAGCACGTCAATGACAACGCCGACGACTGGGCGAAGCTGTGGAACAAGGAAGTGCAGCTGGGCATCATTCCCTACTACATGTTTGTGGAGCGGGACACCGGCGCCAAGAACTACTTTGAAGTGCCCCTGGTGGAGGCATTCCACATCTACCGCGAAGCCATGAAGCAGGTCTCCGGCCTGGCCCGCACCGCCCGCGGCCCGTCAATGAGCGCCGGCCCCGGCAAGGTAGAAGTCCAGGGCATCACCGAGATCAATGGTGAGAAAGTATTTGTGCTGCGCTTTATCCAGGCCCGCAACCCGGACTGGGTGCAGCGGCCCTTCTTCGCCAAATACAGCGAAACCGCGACCTGGCTGCACGAGCTGGAGCCCGCTCTCGGGGAGGAGAAGTTCTTCTTTGAGGATGAGTATGAGGAGATGAAGCGAGGGAACGGCTGACACTGCCCCTTTCCGAACGGCCCCTGATCGGGGCCGTTTTTATTTCCCCGTCATGATCAGCTTCGGCGAAACTTGGGCACAAACCCCTCCGGCTTATCTTTCAGCCACTCGACAAATGTCTGCAGCTCCTCCAGCTCAAGCAGTTTTTCCCCGGTATTGAAGTGCAGCCCCAGCTCATATTCCGGGCGTGCCTTGTGAATCGCGTTATGACAGGGCCGGCATACCCACAGCGTGCGGGTAATCAAATCTTCCCTGGTAAACAGCTTCTGAAAGCGCTTCTTGCGGTGCAGGTGTTTGGGGATGAGGTGATGGCGGGTGAGCCGGGCAACCGGGCGCTGGCAGAGTTCGCAGCATGGGGGTTGAGGGGGAAGTTTCAACATCGGTGGTTACCAGTCGGGTTTTGCCATGGGCTCTACCCGACTTACGGTAACGAATACGCGTCCGGATCAATCAGTGCATGAGGGTATACAGTTTGCGCCGATAGGTGCGCACGTCCGGGTTGTTATTACCCAGCTTGTCGAACAGCTCGATCAGTGTGGTCTTGGCCACTTCGTCCTTGTACTTGCTGTCTACCTGCATCAGGCGGATCAGCAGCTCCATGGCCTCGGCATTGTTTTCCTGCAGGATATGATGCAGCGCCAACAGATGGAGGGCGTTGGGGTCTTTCGGATCCTTATCGAGTGAGTCCTCCAGTTCCTTGACCGGGGGCAGTTCGGCGGACGCCCTGAGAAACTTGATGCGGGCGGCAAGCTGCTTGGCCTGCTGTTGCAGTTTTTCTTCCGGCGGCAGGCTTTCCAGGACCTGTTCGGCGGTTTCCAGATCGCCCAGCTCAGCCTTCAGCTGCGCCAGGTCGATCAGCACTTTCAGGTCCTCCGGGTCGTTCCGGTTCATCTCGGTGAGAACCGCCAGAGCCGCTTCCACGTCACCCTCTTCCCAGAGCCGGTGGGCCTTGTCGTAGGGGGCTTCCTCTTCTTCGGGGATCTCGATGTGCTTGTCCAGGATCTTGCGGATTTCGCTTTCCTGCAACGCACCGTTAAAGCCGTCCACCGCCTGGCCGTCTTTCACCAGAATTACCGTGGGCAGACTGCGCACACCCAGGCTGCCGGTCAGCTGCTCCTGCTGGTCGGCGTTTACCTTGGCCAGCATGAAGCCACCCCGGTACTCGTCCGCCAGCTTCTCCAGCAGCGGTGTCAGCTGCTTGCAGGGTGCACACCACTCGGCCCATACATCAATCAGGATCGGCGTGCGGGACGAGGCTTCCATCACATCCTGCTGGAAGTTGTCCATTGTGGCGTCAAAGATATAGGGCGAGTTACTCATGGATGGCACCTGAAAGTAGATTCCTGAAATGTGGTCGACGAATTGTTGTTGGTTTTGGGGGCTGAAGGCAGGAATTCAAGGTTTGGCCCTCATCCTCTTGCCATCCGGACAATTACCGGCCCTTACCTTGAAATCATGGCCTGCGCCGCTACATAGGCAGTAGGCCCGGGAGCGCCGCTCCCCGAATGATACCCCGGAGGATGCTTGCACGGTATGAACGACGACAACCGCGACTACGCTTTTGAAGCACCCGAAGAAGACCTGACCGAGCTCATCGGCGAGGACGAGAACAGCAAGAGCCTGGTACTGCCAAAACAGCACATGCCCCGGCGCATGTATGTTCTGCCTGTCTCCAACCGCCCCTTCTTTCCGGCCCAGGTGCAGCCGATTGTGGTTAACCAGAACCCCTGGCAGGAAACCTTAAAGCGCGTGGGAGAAACCGACCACAAGGTGCTGGGCATCTGTTTTGTGGAAGACAGCGACCCGGAACAGGGCATCCCCGGCAGTGAGGAACTGAAAACCATCGGCTGTGCCGTCAGGGTTCACCATGCCCAGGGGGAAAACGGCAAGGTTCAGTTTATCGCCCAGGGGCTGCAGCGCTTCCGTATTACCCAGTGGCTTCGCCGCCGCCCACCCTACCTGGTGGAAGTGGAATACCCGGAAGAGCCGGAGGAAGCGGCCGACGAGCTCAAGGCCTATACCCTGGCCATTATCAGCTCGATCAAGGAGCTGCTGCGCACCAATCCCCTCTACGGCGAGGAGGTGAAACAGTACCTGTCCCGTTTCGGGCCGGACGACAGCTCTCCCCTGGCGGACTTCGGCGCCTCCATGACCAGTGCACCCGGACATGAATTGCAGGAAGTGCTCGACACCGTGCCCCTGCTGCGGCGCATGGAAAAAGTCCTGCTGCTGATGGCGAAAGAACAGGAAGTTGCCCGCCTGCAAAGTGAAATCAGCGAGGAAGTAAACGAGAAGGTCCAGAAGCACCAGCGTGAGTTCTTCCTCAAGGAACAGCTCAAGGTGATCCAGCGCGAGCTGGGCATGGCCAAGGATGACAAGACTGCAGACGCCGAACGTTTCCGCGAGCGCATGGAGAAGCTGAGCCCGCCGCAGCAGGTGAAGGAGCGCTTCGACGACGAGCTTCAGAAACTGCAGGTGCTGGAGCAGGGCTCGCCTGAATATGGCGTTACCCGCAACTACCTGGACTGGCTGACGCAGGTGCCCTGGGGCCTGACGTCGGAAGATCACTTTGATCTCGGCGAAGCCCGCCGCATCCTCGACCGTGACCACGACGGCCTGCACGACGTCAAAGACCGTATCGTCGAGTTCCTCGCCGAAGGCACTTTCAAGGGTGAGGTCAGCGGCTCCATTCTTCTGCTGGTAGGCCCTCCCGGCGTGGGCAAGACCTCCATCGGTCACTCCGTCGCCGACGCCCTTGGCCGCAAATTTTATCGCTTCAGTGTCGGCGGCATGCGCGACGAAGCCGAGATCAAGGGCCACCGCCGCACCTACATCGGCGCCATGCCGGGCAAGTTCGTGCAGGCCCTGAAAGACTCCAAGGTGTCCAACCCGGTGATCATGCTGGACGAAATCGACAAGATCGGCGCGTCCTTCCAGGGTGACCCGGCCTCCGCGCTGCTGGAAACCCTGGACCCTGAACAGAACCGGGAATTCCTGGACCACTACCTGGACGTGCGCATGGATCTGTCCAAGGTGCTGTTCATCTGCACCGCCAACCAGTTGGACACCATTCCCCGGCCACTGCTGGACCGCATGGACGTGATTCGCCTGTCCGGTTACATCTCCGAGGAAAAGGTCGCCATCGCCAAGCATTTCCTGATGCCGCGGCTGCTGAAGCGGGCCGGCTTGCTGAAAAAGCAGGTGAACATCACCGACGCTGCCATCAAACAGATCATCGAAGGCTATGCCCGGGAAGCCGGCGTGCGCAGCCTGGAAAAACTGCTGCACAAAGTCATCCGCAAAGGCATCGTGCGGTTGCTGGAAAACCCGGACCAGCCAGTGAAGGTGGGCGTATCTGACCTGCAGACCTATCTGGGCCAGCCGGCGTTCCGCAAGGAAAAATCCATGAAAGGCGTCGGTGTCGTCACCGGTCTTGCCTGGACCGCCATGGGTGGCGCCACACTGAGTATCGAAGCCTCACGCATCCACAGCACCCAGCGCGGGTTCAAACTCACCGGACAGCTGGGGGACGTGATGAAAGAGTCCGCCGAAATCGCCTACAGCTATGTCTCCTCGAACCTGAAGCGGTTCAAAGGTGACCCGACCTTCTTCGACAAATCCTTCGTGCACCTGCACGTCCCCGAAGGCGCCACGCCGAAGGACGGCCCCAGCGCCGGCGTCACCATGGCCACCGCCCTGCTGTCCATTGCCCGCAAGGAAGCACCGCAGCAGAACCTCGCCATGACCGGCGAGCTGACTCTGACGGGCCAGGTGCTGCCAGTGGGTGGCATCCGCGAAAAAGTCATTGCGGCAAGGCGCCAGAAAATCAGCAACCTGATTCTGCCGGAAGCGAACCGGGGGGATTATGAGGAATTGCCGGAGTACCTGAAGGAAGGGCTGACGGTGAATTTCGCGAAGCAGTACAGTGACGTATTCCAGGCGTGTTTTGGGGATAAGCCCAAGAAGGGGGCAAGTGTTCATTGAATTAACTGGTCGGACCAGTATGTAGCTGCCTTGACGCCCATGAGGGCCTTGTCTTTACTCGAATCAGCGTGAACAAAAAACAAACATCCGGTGGCCTTTCAGCCGCCGGCTTTCAACTCGCTGATACAAAGAGAGTGGTACAACAATGAATAAGAAATCCTCGATCTTGGGCGTGGCCATTGGTCTCGCCTGTCTACCCCTTGCCTATGGCCAGTCTGACAATACCCTCGAAAAACTTGGCAATTTCCAGACCACCGGCGATGCCGAATTTACCGTCATCGATCAGAAAAGCGACAGTGCCGCCGCCATCCGCAAAACCCTTGAAAAGATTCGGGTACCAAAAGGGTTCGAAATCAGCCTTTACGCGCTGGTTCCCGATGCACGCCACATGGCAGTCGGTCCGCAAGGAGTCGTTACCTTTGTAGGAACCCGCAAAACCGAAGTCTGGGCCGTCACCGACCGGGACAAGGACCGCGTTGCCGACGAAGTTAAGAATTTTGCGCCGTCGGTGGCCAAGTCCATTCCCAACGGCCCCTGCTTTTCGCCCGCCGGCGTGCTCTACATCGCCGAACAGAACCGGGTTCTGGCCTACCCTGCCGCCGAGTTCTTCTACGAGAGCGGAGATGTCGTGGCCTCGGAGGTCATCCCCGGGGGCGAATTGATTCCTGAAGAATTCGTCAGTTACAACCACACAGCCAGGGTCTGCGATGTCGGTCCTGACGGCAAGCTCTATATTTCCCTCGGCCAGCCCTATAATGTCGCCCCCAAGGAGCATCTCGACACTTTTGCGGAATGGGGTATTGGCGGCATTATCCGGGTGAATCAGGACGGTACCGGGCGAGAAGTTTACGCTCGTGGTATCCGCAACTCTGTTGGTCATGACTTCAACCCCGTTACCGGCGAACTCTGGTTCACAGACAATCAGGTGGACGGTATGGGTGATGATATTCCACCGGGGGAAATCAACCGCCAGACGGCTATGGGACAACACTTTGGCCATCCCTGGTATGGCGGTGGTGATGTTCGCACCAATGAGTACAAGGGCGAGGAAGTTCCCGTGGATGTGGTGTTCCCGGTCTCAGAAACAATCGCGCACGCAGCCGATCTGGGCATGGTGTTCTACAAGGGCAACATGTTTCCGAAACAGTATCAGGGCGGGATTTTTTCAGCGCAACACGGTTCCTGGAACCGGACCGTGCCCGTGGGAGCCCGGGTTATGTTCACGCCGGTAGATGCCGAGGGCAATGTTGCCGGAGAAACGGTGCCCTTCGCTGAGGGATGGCTGGATGAGAACGGCGAATACCTTGGCCGCCCGGTGGATGTGGCCTTGTTGAAAGACGGGTCACTACTGGTCTCGGATGACCTGGCTGGTGCGGTATATCGAATCGCCTATACCGGTTCAGACTCCTGATGCCGTGACCGGGGAGGAGACCACTGAGAGTCCCTCCCCGGTCCTCTGGAGATACCATATGACAAGAATAATCAAAATTGCGTTATCCAGAATTGTGGTTATCGCATCTTTTGTAACCATGGTTTCAGTCGCCCATGGCGCAGATCCTGAAGAAGGGCGGAAACTTGCAGCCCAATGCAAGACCTGTCATGGCCTGGATGGGATTGCAAAGATCCCCGTTGCACCCCACCTTGCCGGCGAAAGCCAGATATATATTGAAAAACAACTCAAGGCCTTCCGCAGTGGCAAGCGGGAGAACGACATGATGTCTGTGGTGGCAAAAAACCTCACAGACCAGCAAATTTCCGACCTTGCAGCCTGGTATCAATCTATTGAAATTACCGCAAGGATGCCGGAATAACTACTGCGACCGATGTCAGTCTTTCAGGACTGGTCATCGGCCTTCCAACCATCGTCCTTGAGGACTGAGCCTACGGTTAGCAGAGGCGCGGCATCAATATTATCCGCATCCATCATATTGGCAACCCGCTGAAGTGAAGCCAGAATCATGGTCTGCTCCCACTCCGCCAGGTTCTGGAACTTCAGTATGAACTCCTCCTGAAGCGGATTTGGAGCGCGAGAGAGGATATCCGCCCCCTCTTCCGTCAGGTGGGCATGCACCTTTCGCTTGTCCCGGGTACTGCGAACCCGGTAAACCAGCTTGCGAAGCTCAAGCCTGTCCAGAATGGTGGTCACCGTGGCCTGGCTCAAGCTGACCTTGTCGGCAATGGTGCCAATGGTCACCTCACCCAGGTCACGAATACTGCGCATGATCAGCAACTGGGGGCCCGTCAGCCCCGCATGCTTGCTCAGGCGCTTGGAATGCAGGTCCGTTGCGCGGATGACCCTGCGCAACGCCACCAGAACCTCTTCATAATTATTCAACGCACCACTCCGCTTTTTGTCTGCCAGATTCTTTATAACACTAACTATTAGAGGTCTTTGTTACCCATAATGCAAGCCACAGCCAGCTCGATCAAGAGGCCCTATTACACTGACCTGCCAGCGCTTTTACCAATTTCGGCATTTTTTCCGCCAGCCACTATGCTAAGGTCACCGTCTTGTTGAATTTCCGTAAACGGACACGGCCAGATGAACACCCGAATATACCGCACCTCTCCTCACCGCCCTTCCGGCCAGCGCCTGACGGCCCTCCTCGCTTCGTGGCTTGTCGCATTGTGCTTCAGTACCGGAGCCATGGCCCAGGAACCCGGCGAGGACCTCACCGCTGACGACGTGCAGCAGCGAATCGATACTCTGGAAGAACCCATGTATACGCCATTCGTTGAGCTGTACCTGCTGGAGGAAAGCAAAGCACTGCGCAAGGAAATGATGAACACACGCGCAGAGCTGATAGAAAAGGTGGTCGACAAGGAGCTGTCGGTGGCAGACAAGACCATGTCTTACGCCACGGATACCGTTACCTATTTCTTCTACCTGATTGCCGGCGCCACCTCCATCCTGGTGATGGTGGGCTGGAATTCCATTCGCGACATGCGTAACCAGCTCACTACCCTGGCCGAAAAGCGCGTGAACGAACTGGTGGTGGAGTACGAGAAGCGGCTGGAATTCATTGAAGATCAGCTCAGGCAGAAATCCGATATCATCCAGCAGAATCAGGCGGAAATTGAGCGCACCAACGAAGTGCACTCCCTGTGGCTGAAAGCCAGCCAGGAAACCTCCCATCAGAACAAGATTTCAGCCTACGACACGATTCTGGATCTTCGACCGGACGACGTGGAAGCCCTCAGTTACAAAGCCGACGCAGTCCTTGAGATGCAGGAGCCCCTTTGGGCCATCAGCCTTTGCCAGCGCGCCCTGAAGCTTGCGCCGGACAACGGCCATGCCCACTACCAGCTGGCCTGCGCCTATGCCGAGATTGGCCGCTGGGATGATGCGGTGGCAACGTTGCAGAAGGCCATTGATATTTCCGAGGCGTACAAGGACGACGCTTCCGTTGATCCCAGTTTCGAACAGCTGCGGGATCACGAAAGTTTCCGGAGGCTGTTTTTTTCACAGGACGAAGAGCGTCCCGACGCCTGACGCGACAGACCGGCACGTTACTTGCTGTACTTCCAGCATGGTATGTTCCGGCCGCGACGCTGACCTTCACTGCTTGACAAGGCAGGATCTGTGGTGTTTGTTTACAACGCTGAGAACATAAGAATAACCCTGAAACAGGACAGACCCAATGAGCACACCAGTCAAGAAACTCGTAACTGCTATCGCAACCTCTATCGCCGTGATGGGCGCAGGTCACGCGACCGCTGAAATCAAGATCGGCATCGCCGGACCGATGACCGGGCCCGTTGCCCAGTATGGCGATATGCAATTCTCCGGCGCCCGCATGGCGATTGAGCGCATTAACGCCGACGGCGGCGTTATGGGAGAAGAACTCGTCGGTGTTGAATACGACGATGTATGTGATCCGAAGCAGGCCGTAACCATTGCCAACACCATGGTGAACGATGGCGTGCGCTTCGTGGTTGGCCACCTCTGCTCCAGCTCGACCCAGCCCGCCTCTGACATTTATGAGGACGAAGGCATTCTGATGGTCACGCCGGCCTCCACCAGCCCGGAAATTACCGAGCGTGGTTATGAGCTGGTATTCCGCACCATCGGCCTCGACAGCATGCAGGGACCGGTTGCCGCCAACTACCTGATCAGCCAGGACCCGGAGAGTGTCGCTGTCATTCATGACAAGCAGCAGTATGGTGAAGGCATTGCAACCGCCGTGCGTGACACCCTCGAAGAAGGCGGAGTCGAAGTGGCAATGTTTGAAGGCATTACTGCCGGCGCCAAGGACTTCTCGTCGCTGGTTACCAAGCTCAGACAGGCCGACGTGGACTACGTCTATTATGGCGGCTATCACCCGGAACTGGGCCTGATCCTGCGCCAGGCGCGCCAGGCGGAGCTGGACACCATCTTCATGGGCCCGGAAGGGGTTGGTAACAAGGATATCAACACCATCGCCGGCGAAGCAGCCGAAGGCCTGCTGGTAACCCTGCCGCCGAGCTTTGACGAGAAAGAAGAAAACCAGGAACTGGTCCAGGCCTTTGAAGAAAAAGGCGAAGATCCGTCCGGTCCTTTCGTTCTGACTTCCTATACCGCCGTACAGCTGATTGCCGATGGCATTGAAGCCGCTGAATCAACCGATCCGTTCGAAGTTGCCGAAGCCCTGCGTGAAGGCACCTTCCAGACACCAATCGGTACCGTTGAGTACGACAGCAAGGGCGATATGGAATCGTTCGAGTTTGTTGTCTACGAATGGCATTCAGATGGCAGCAAAACTCCGGTAAACTAAGCCGCAATCGTTAACAAACGGTAATCATGAGAACACCTTCTCACCGCGATCCGGGGGAAGGTGTTTTTCTAGGCTCCTGTTGATCCTGTAGTCAGCGCGCCCGGTACCCCGAGGCCTTGCCTGAATACGGGGAAGGGGGCAGGCTATCGGAGTCCCACACAGATGCAAGACCTCCTTTATTTTGTTCAGCAGCTTATTAACGGGCTGACGATCGGGAGCACCTATGCCCTGATCGCGATCGGCTACACCATGGTTTACGGCATCATCGGCATGATTAACTTTGCCCATGGTGAGATCTACATGATCGGGGCCTATACGGCGCTTATCGCCATTACCGGCCTTACGGCACTGGGCATCGTCTGGCTGCCGCTGATCCTGGTGGTGGCGTTGCTCTGCGCGATGATCGTTTCCAGTTCCATGGGCTGGGCGGTGGAACGGGTGGCCTACCGACCCGTGCGCGGGAAGCACCGGCTGATCCCGTTGATCTCGGCGATCGGCATGTCCATCTTCCTGCAGAACTACGTCCACCTCGCCCAGGGGTCCCGTAACATCGGTTTCCCGGCACTGATTGAGGGCGGCTTCCGCTTCGGTGCCGAAGACTCGTTCCAGACCTCGATCACCTATATGCAGATCACCATTTTTGCGACCACCCTGGTTTGCATGACGATTCTCTCCCTGTTTATTTCCCGTTCCCGCATTGGCCGCGCCTGCCGCGCCGTCTCCCAGGATCTGGGCATGGCCAACCTGCTGGGCATCGATACCAACCGCATCATCTCCGCCACATTCGTGATTGGTGCCGCGCTGGCAGCGGTTGCCGGCCTGCTTCTGGGCATGTACTACGGTTCCATCGACCCGCTGTTCGGGTTTATCGCCGGCCTCAAGGCCTTCACGGCTGCGGTGCTTGGGGGCATTGGCAGCATACCGGGCGCCATGCTTGGGGGACTGATCCTCGGCGTTGCCGAGAGTATGACCTCCGGCTATCTCAGTGGTGAGTACAAGGACGTTGTGTCCTTCGGGCTGCTGATCCTGATCCTGCTGTTCAAACCCACCGGCCTGCTTGGCAAACCGGAGGTTGAGAAGATCTGATGGCCTCTCATAACCTGAAGCATGCGCTGTTTTGCGCCATTGTCACCCTTATCATTTCGTACCCCATCCTGGGCTTCAACCTTGAAAGTCAGGGCATAGACGTCACCCTGGAGGGTGCCGAAACCTCCACGGTGCTCGGCGTGTTGCTGGCCGCGGTTATTGTCTTCCTGTTCCAGCTGTTCCGGGACAATGTGATGGGATCCCTGCGCCAGCTGCCGGCCGTCAATCCACTTGCCAACCGCAAGCCCATGGAACAGAGCAAGCGCCTGAAGCTGGAATCCACCCTGCTCACCTTGATGGTCATAGGGGCACTTATCTGGCCCTTTATTGCCTCCCGGGGTGCCGTGGACCTGGCAACCCTGGTGCTTATCTACATCATGCTGGCCCTTGGTCTGAACGTGGTGGTGGGCCTTGCCGGCCTGCTTGACCTGGGCTATGTGGCCTTCTATGCCGTTGGCGCCTACACCTTCGCCCTGCTGTCCCAGTATTATGGCGTGTCCTTCTGGTTCGCCCTGCCCATTGGTGCCTTGCTTGCTGCGCTGTTCGGGCTGGTGCTCGGCTTCCCGGTGCTGCGATTGCGGGGGGATTATCTGGCCATCGTCACCCTGGGCTTTGGCGAGATCATCCGTATCCTGCTGAACAACATGACCAGCCTGACCGGTGGTCCCAATGGCATCGGCGGCATTCCGGACCCGACCCTGTTCGGCATGGAGTTCGGCCGCAGGGTCAAGGAGGAAGGCAACACCTCTTTCCATGAGACCTTTGGCATCGCCTACAGCGGCGAGCACAAGGTGATCTTTCTTTACCTGATTGCCCTGGTGCTGGCTGTCATTACCGCCATTGCCATCCGCCGCCTGATGCGTATGCCGGTGGGCCGCGCCTGGGAAGCCCTGCGGGAAGATGAAATCGCTGCCAAATCCCTGGGCCTGAGCCGCACGGCGGTAAAGCTGTCGGCATTTACCATTGGCGCCTTCTTTGCGGGCTTTGCAGGTACCGTATTCGCCTCCAAGCAGGGCTTTATCAGCCCCGAGTCCTTCGTGTTCCTGGAGTCGGCCATCATCCTGGCCATTGTGGTGCTCGGTGGGATGGGTTCCCAGATGGGGGTCATCCTGGCAGCGATTGCCGTCACCATCCTGCCGGAACTGGCACGGGAGTTCTCCGAGTACCGGATGCTGATTTTCGGTGCCGCCATGGTGCTGATGATGGTCTGGCGCCCCCAGGGCCTGATGCCCATGCGACGCATCCACATCGAACTGAAACGGCAGGAGTGACGGGTAATGCTTGAAGTACAGAATCTGTCGATGCGCTTCGGCGGCCTCCTGGCGGTGGACCAGGTCTCGCTGGACGTACAGGAACACGAAATTGTGGCGATCATCGGCCCCAACGGGGCCGGCAAAACCACGGTCTTTAACTGCATGAGCGGGTTCTACAAGCCCACCGGTGGCAAGATCCTGTTTGAAGGCCGCGAGATTCAGGGCAAACCGGATTACAAGATTTCCCGCCTTGGCCTGGTACGAACCTTCCAGCACGTGCGATTGTTCGGCCGCATGACGGTGGTCGAGAACCTGCTGGTAGCCCAGCACCGTCACCTCAACACCAACCTGCTCGCGGGTATTCTGAAAACACCGAACTACCGTGAAAAGGAACAGAAATCTCTGGACCGCGCGGCCTACTGGCTGGACCGGGTTGGCCTGACGGAACTGGCCAACCGGGAAGCTGGCAACCTTGCCTACGGTCAGCAGCGACGGCTGGAAATTGCCCGCTGCATGGTCACCGAGCCCAAGCTGCTGATGCTGGACGAGCCGGCTGCCGGCCTCAACCCGGCGGAAACCAAGGACCTCAATCAGCTGATCATCAGCCTCAAGGAGGACTACAACGTCTCCGTGGTACTGATTGAGCACGACATGAGCCTGGTGATGGATATCTCCGACCGCATCAATGTAATCAACCAGGGCCGGCCCCTGGCCAGTGGCACCCCGGATGAGATCCGCCGGAACGACGATGTAATCAAAGCCTATCTGGGTGAGGCCTGAGGATTAACCATGCTTGTACTAGAAGATGTCCATACCCACTACGGCAAGATTGAGGCACTTCACGGTGTCTCGGTGGAAGTAAAGAAAGGTGAGATTGTCTCCCTGATCGGCGCCAACGGCGCCGGCAAAACCACGCTGCTGATGACCGTTTGCGGCAACCCCCAGGCCACATCCGGTCGGGTGATTTTCCAGGGGCGGGATATCACCCGCGACATGACGTCCAACATCATGCGCTCCGGCATTGCCATTGTGCCGGAGGGCAGGCGCGTGTTTTCCGGCCTGACCGTCGAGGAAAATCTGCACATGGGCGGTTTCTTCAATACCAAATCGGAAATCCGCAAAAGCCAGGACCACGTCTATGAGCTGTTTCCGCGCCTGAAAGAGCGGGAACACCAGCGTGCCGGCACCATGTCAGGGGGTGAGCAGCAGATGCTGGCCATCGGGCGGGCGCTGATGAGCAAACCCAACATGATCATCCTCGACGAGCCCTCGCTGGGGCTGGCGCCCCTGGTGATCAAGCAGATCTTCGAGATCATTGGCAAGCTGCGGGAGGAAGGCATTACCGTGTTCCTGGTTGAGCAGAACGCGCACCAGGCCCTGAACCTGGCAGACCGGGGCTATGTGCTTGAGACCGGCCGCATCCGTCTGCACGACACCGGCAGGAATCTGCTGGCCAACCCGGATGTTCAGAATGCGTATCTGGGCGGTTAACACGACGACCTGATCAGCCATCGACTTTGCTGGTTAAATCAAGCACTCAGGACGTTTCTGACTTGCCTTCCTGAGATATGAACTATAATCAGGGTCAACGGTCGACCTGTCTCCACGGGAAATCAGTCAGGGCCGTTAGCGCGCCAGCTTCGGGAGGTACCCTCCCATGCGGACTTGGCGTGTTTGCGACGACAGCTAAATCAAACAAGGAGTGGATAATGAAAAAACTGATCGCAGGTGCACTGCTCATGGGTGCTTCTACCCTCGCTTTCGCCCAGCCCGGCTGCGGCGTTGGTGCCATGATCTGGAAAGGACAGTCCGGCATCGCGCCCCACGTCCTTGCCGCCACCACCAACGGCACCTTTGGTAACCAGACCTTTGGTATGACCACCGGTACCCTCGGTTGCCAGACCAACCAGTCTGTGCAATCCATGGCCATGTACATGGAAAGCAACATCGACAAGGTCGCCCGTGACATGTCCCGCGGCTCAGGTGAAAACCTGGAGACAGTGGCCGTGCTGCTGGGTGTCGACGAGGCAGACCGGGATTCATTCCGTAAGGTCCTGCAGGACAACTTTGCGACCATCTTCCCGTCTTCGGACACCACATCCGGTGAAGCGGTGGATGCCATCGTGGCCCTGCTGGAGCAGAATGAATCGCTGAGCAAGTACGTAGCAGCCTGATCGTCCAACCAGGAAAAGGACAGAGCGCGCCAGGGACGGCGCAACTGCTACCGGGATTTCCACTCGTCTTAACATCCGGAACTGACTGACCATCCATGCGCACTTCGCTTCAGTTCGCGCTGGCCCTGCTCTGGCTGGCAACAGGTTTTCACGCATACGCCAAGCCACTCCCGGACACCGGAGACCTTCATCAACACCCTGCATGGCTGACCCTCGGGCATTACCAGCCCGACCGCTTCGGTGATGGCCATACCAGCCAGGCGGACGATGACCGATTTTTCCTCAGTGACCGGGGCAAAACCTCGCCGGAGGCGGAGCTTGACGCCACGTTACGGGCGATCACCCAACCCGGAAGCGGAGATGACAACGCCCGCTGCCGCTTCCCCGCCAGGGATCGATGGCTCAGACAGCAGCTGGACCTGCCACAGCAACCGGCAGACTGCCCCGCCTATGACGAATGGGCCGAGGAGCTGAATACCGAAACCGTGACCCTGGTGTTTGCCGCTTCGTATCTCAACAGCCCGTCATCCATGTTCGGCCATACCTTTCTGCGCCTTGATCCACCCCGGGAAGACGAGGAAACCAACCTGATCCTTGCCAACACCATTTCCTATGCGGCGGACGCGGCAGCCCACGACAGCGAGATTCTGTTCGCCTACAAAGGCATCTTTGGTGGCTACCCGGGTATCACCTCCATCCAGCCGTATTATGAAAAAATCCGCCTCTATTCCGATATCGAGCATCGGGACCTTTGGGAATACCAGCTCAACCTGACGCAGGCGGAAGTTGACATGATGCTGGCCCATACCTGGGAGATTCGTGACCGCAACTTCGATTACTACTTCTTCGACGAGAACTGTGCCTATCGGCTGTTGGCCCTGATCGACGTGGCACGTCCCGGCACCAACCTGCTGGAGGAAGTCAGCACTCACGCCATTCCTTCGGATACGGTCCGCTGGGTGGTGGACCGGGGCCTGGTGGAGGACGTCTATTACCGCCCCTCTGCGGCAACCAGCGTCAGCCACAGCATTGACTCCCTGCCCGGCGATCACCAGACCCTGGCAGCCGCTATCGCCAACGGCTACGTGGATGCGGACGCGCCGGAGGTAAAAGCGTTAAACCAGAAAGAACGGGCGCGGGTGCTGGACACCACCTACGACTATGTCCGTTATCAGAGCGAAGCCGACGGCTGGCCAAGAGACCATGCAGCGCCCCTCTCCCACGACCTGCTGCGTGAGCGCAGCCAGATTCGCGGCGTGGCCGCACAGGACGGGCCTCCGCAACCGGCTATCCGGGACGACCAGGGCCACGCGACCTTCCGTGCCAGTCTAAGTGGTGGGCGAATCGGCGACCGCAACTTCACTCAACTGACATTGCGCCCGGCCTACCACGATGTACTGGACCCACCCGCAGGTTACCGCAGCGGCGCCCAACTCCAGTTCCTGCGTCTGGATGCACGTTTATACACTGACAATGATGAAGTGCAGATCGAGCAACTGACCGGCGTTGAGATCCGCTCGCTGTCGCCCCGCAACCAGTTCTTTTCGCCACTCTCCTGGCAGGTTGGTTTCGGCGGCCGCCGCACTGATACTGAAACCAACCGGGTGTTCACCCCTTATCTGGAAGGCGGCGCTGGCGGCAGCTGGCAACTGGCCGGCGGCACCCAGGCCTTCGCCATTGCCACCGCCGACCTTGAAATCGACGACGACCTGCGCCGCGGCTACGACGCTGCACCGGGAGCCGACCTCGGCATACTTCATCAGAACAATCAGTTCAGCCTCCTCGGTGGCGTAAAAACCAGGGCCTGGATCGTCAGCAGCCAGCACCGCCAGGACCAGGCCTACCTTGAAGGCAACTGGCACTTCGGACGTGAATTCAGCCTGTTCGGAAAATTCAGCCGCGAAGACCACTACGACAGGTACCGCAGCACATGGCAATTAGGACTCCACGCGTACTTTTGATAGCTCTGAAGACACTGGCCGGCATAACTGCCGCACTCGCCGTGCTCATGCAGACCGGCTGCAGCAGCGTGTTCTTCTATCCCGATGACGTCACCTACATTACTCCCGACCGCCTGAACCTGAACTATGAAAACGTGTTCCTTGACACCCCGGACGGTGAAACACTCCACGGATGGTGGCTGCCCGCAGAAGCGGAAGCCAAAGGCACGGTCTATTTCCTCCACGGCAATGCCCAGAACATAAGCAGCCACATCATGAACGTCGCCTGGCTGCCCGGTGAGCACTACAACGTGTTCCTTATTGATTACCGGGGCTATGGCCGATCAACCGGCGCGCCCGACATAGAGGGCACCCTGCACGACTCAGAGGCCGGCTTTCGCTGGCTGATTGAGCACCCGGACGTACAGAAGCGGCCCCTGTTCCTGCTGGGCCAGAGCCTGGGTGGCGCACTTGGCACTGCGTTGGCCAGCGAATGGGTAAAACGGGACGAACAACCACCACTGGACGGTGTCATCCTCGACGGCACCTTCTCCGGTTTCCGCACCATAGCGCGGGAAAAACTGGGCGAATTCTGGCTTACCTGGCCCCTGCAGATTCCACTGAGCTGGACCATTACGGATGAATACGAAGCCCATGAGCGCATCGGAGATATCAGCCCGGTGCCGGTGATGGTGATTCACAGTGTGCGGGACGGCATTATTCCCTTTCATCATGGGCAACGGTTGTTTGAGGCCGCAGAGGAGCCCAAGGAATTTCTGCAGACGGACACGGGCCATGGGGCCACGTTTGTCATTCCGGCGTACAGGGAGACGGTTCTGGATTTTATGGAGGGGCAATAAAAAGCCCGCCAGACTCCGGGGAGTGGCGGGCTCTTTTGTCCGGTTCAGCTTACAGCGCGGAGAGGTCCGTGGGCTGTTCGCCTTCCTTTACTTCTTTCATGGACAGCTTCACGCGCCCGCGGTTGTCCACGTCCAGTACCTTCACCAGAACTTCCTGGCCTTCGCTGAGCTCGTCGGTGACGTTCTCGATGCGACGATCGGAAATCTGGGAAATGTGTACCAGACCATCCTTGCCGGGCAGGATGTTAACGAAGGCACCGAAGTCCACAATACGCTCAACACGGCCATTGTAGATGGCACCTACCTCGATTTCGGCGGTTATTTCCATCACACGCTTCATCGCAGCATTGGCCGCTTCCTGGTTGTCGGCGTAGATCTTCACGTTGCCGTCGTCATCAAGATCGATGGAGGCGCCGGTCTCGTCACAGATCGAGCGAATCATGGAACCGCCCTTGCCGATAACGTCGCGGATCTTCTCCGGGTTGATCTTGATGGTGGTGATACTCGGCGCGCGGCTTGAAAGCTCTTTGCGCGGAGCAGAGATCACTTTCGCCATTTCCGCGAGGATGTGCATCCGCGCCGCGTTGGCCTGGTCGAGAGCAACTTCCATGATCTCGTCGGTGATGCCCTGGATCTTGATATCCATCTGCAGAGCAGTGATACCTTCAGAGGTGCCTGCAACCTTGAAATCCATATCGCCGAGGTGATCCTCGTCACCCAGGATGTCGGTCAGCACTGCGAACTTGTCGCCTTCCTTGACCAGACCCATGGCAATACCGGCAACCGGCGCCTTGATCGGCACACCGGCATCCATCAGCGCCAGGCTGGAACCACAGACGGACGCCATGGAACTGGAACCGTTGGACTCGGTGATCTCGGATACCGCACGGATCGTGTACGGAAACTCTTCCATGGACGGCATGACCGCAGCCACACCACGCTTGGCCAGACGGCCGTGGCCGACTTCACGACGACCCGGAGTACCGACACGACCGGCTTCGCCAACGGAGTACGGAGGGAAGTTGTAATGGAACAGGAACGGATCCTTGCGCTCACCTTCCAGGGCATCGATGATCTGCATGTCCCGGGCAGTACCCAGGGTAGTCGTCACGATAGCCTGGGTTTCACCGCGGGTGAACAGGGCAGAACCGTGCGTGCTGGGCAGGATACCGACTTCCACCTCGATCGGACGAACGGTCTTGTTGTCACGGCCGTCAATGCGCGGTTTGCCGTCGATCACCTGCTTGCGAACAATGGTCTTCTCGACCTTGCCGAAGTACTTTTTAACATCATCCGCGGAAGGCTGGCCTTCCTCTTCACCCGCCAGCTTCTCAACCAGCGCGCTCTTGATCTCGCCCAGGCGAGCGTAACGCTCCATCTTGTCGCGGATGCTGTAGGCTTCCTCGATGGCTGCGGCGGCTTCGGCGTTGACGGCATTCAGCAGATCGGTGTTTTCCGGCTCTGGCTGCCAGTCCCAACGGGGCTTGCCAACTTCTGCGGCAAGTTCCTTGATGGCGGTAATCGCAGTCTGCATTTCCTGGTGGCCAAAGAGCACTGCACCCAGCATCTGGTCTTCAATCAGGCCCTTGGCTTCGGATTCAACCATCAGCACCGCATCTTCGGTGCCGGCAACAACCATGTCCAGCAGTGAGGTTTCCAGCTCTTCGAAGGTCGGGTTCAGGAAATAGCCGCGCTCGTTGGTGTATCCCACGCGAGATGCGCCAATCGGACCATCAAACGGGATACCCGAGATGGACAAAGCGGCGGAAGCCGCCAGCATGGCAGCAATGTCCGGATCCTGGTTCTTGCTGGATGACATTACGGTCGTGATCACCTGGGTTTCGTTCATGAACCCCTTGGGGAACAGAGGACGAATCGGGCGGTCGATCAGGCGTGATGTCAGGGTTTCTTTCTCGGACGGACGGCCTTCACGCTTGAAGAAGCCACCCGGGATTTTGCCCACGGCGTAGGTCTTCTCGAAATAGTTGACGGTCAGCGGGAAAAACGGCTGACCCGGCTTGGCGTCTTTGGCGGCAACCACGGTACCCAGCACCGAGATGTCGTCAACGGTAACCAGCACAGAACCGGTGGCCTGACGGGCAATACGGCCGGTTTCAATCGTGACGGTCTTGCCGCCGAGTTCAAACGTTTTCTTTACGGGTTTGAGATCCACTGTAACTCCTGAATTCATCATTTCAAATTGACTCAGACAACCCGCCCATGCGGTCTGTCCGTTATAACTGCAGCAAGGCCTGAAGTGATGAACCGAAGAGTAACCCGTCTGAAAGCTAACAGGCTGTTGCAAAATCCCGGGCGGGGGCAGCGTCTCCGGGAGACCGCAGACCGGGGTTTTCAACAACCTGCTATCAATTTCAACTTTCCAATACGACAGGGAGTTTCTTCAGGATTCACTGACAGACACGATGCAGGGGAAAAGCACAACCGGCAGGGCAGATACCCCGCCGGTTGTTAAGGTACAACCGGACTAGCGACGCAGGTTCAAACGCTGGATCAGCTCCAGGTAGCGGTCTGCGTTCTTGCGCTTCAGGTAGTCCAGCAGCTTGCGGCGCTGGTTAACCATCCGGATCAGACCGCGGCGGGAATGGTGATCCTGCTTGTTGGTCTTGAAGTGATCCTGCAGCTTGTTGATGTTGTGGCTCAACAGTGCAACCTGCACTTCAGGAGAACCGGTATCGCCATCACCCTGCTGATAATCCTTAACAATCTGTGCTTTCTCGTCGGCAGAAAGTGCCATAACTCACCTCTATTGTTGCGATGCTATCGAATTCGGCCGAACCACGCATCTCTACAGCCCGGCTAATCAGCTACAACCGTCGGACAACGGTTGTCAGCCACTCTTTACCAGACGCCGAGGCACCAGTTTGGTGACCTCCCCGTCCGGGAATCCTTCCGCCAGCCCGACAAAGCGCCCGCTGCCATAAAGGCGAACGTACCCTTCAACCGGCTGACCCGATATTCTAACCGGTTGTCCGTTCAATATCGATACCAGCGCACTGCCTTCCAGTTCCTGCTCGGGGAACATGGACAGAGCGGCATCCGGGGCCACCAGCAGGCCATCCAGGCTCTCACCCTGTTCACGCATGGACTCCAGGGTGGTGACCTCGCAGGCATCCGCCAGGGTGAAGCCTGACGCCATGGTACGGCGCAGGGCCGTGACATGTGCGCCACAGCCCAGGGCCTCACCGATGTCTTCCACCAGCGAACGGATATAGGTGCCCTTGGTGCAACTGACCGCGATATCCATCTCGGTCTCCCGCAACTCCAGCAGTGTCAGCTCGTAGATCGTGACCGGTCGGGACGGGCGATCCACTTCGATGCCTTCCCGCGCGTACTCGTAAAGGGGACGACCCTTGTGCTTGAGCGCGGAGTACATGGAAGGAACCTGCTGGATAGCGCCACGGAACCGGTCAAGAACCAGCTCCAGGGCTTCAGCATTCAGTCCCGGAGGAACCGGCTTTTCGGCAACCACCGCGCCCTCGCTGTCGCCGGTTTCGGTGCGGACACCCAGGCGCGCCGTGGCGACGTAAGCCTTGTCGCTGTCCAGCATCATCTGGGAGAACTTGGTGGCCTCACCAAAGCACAATGGCAGAACACCGGTGGCCAGAGGATCCAGGGCACCGGTATGGCCGGCTTTGGCCGCTCCGAAGAGCGCTTTCACCTGCTGCAGGATGCCGTTGGACGTGATATCCATTGGCTTATCGATAACCAGGATGCCGTTTACATCACGGCCTTTGCGGCGTCGACTCAAGCGTCTCGCTCCGGACCACTGGTGGAATCATCGCCGTCTGCCTCTTCATCACGATGGACGGCCGGCTTGTCGCCGACCGCCTCGCGAATCAGGTTGTCCATGTGGCGGCTGTGGCCGAGCAGCGAATCGAAGTGGAAGCGCAGCTGGGGCGTAACCCGCAATTTCATGGCACGGCCGATCTGCCCACGCAGGAACCCGGAAGCCTTGTTGAGCACCGCCAGGGATTCCTTGACCTCGGGGGAGTCCTCGGTCAACTCTTCGGTCGTAAGCAGGGATACGTAGATATCCGCGTAACCAAGGTCACGGCTGACCTTGACGGCATTTACCGTGACCATGCCCACCCGCGGGTCTTTGACCTCCCGCTGGATGAGCTGGGCCAGCTCGCGCTGCATCTGATCGCCAATGCGATCAATCCGGCTGAACTCTCTTGGCATCAGGCCCCCGTGGACTCAAGCTTGCGCTCGACCCGTACGCGATCGAACACCTCGATCTGGTCACCGACCTTCACATCGTATCCTTTCACGCCAATGCCGCATTCCATGCCATTGCGGACTTCCGGTACGTCATCCTTGAAGCGACGCAGCGACTCGAGTTCGCCTTCGAAGATAACCACGTTGTCACGCAACACACGAATAGGCTTGTTCCGGTACACGGTACCTTCGACCACCATGCAACCGGCCACCTGGCCGTACTTCGGTGAACGGAATACGTCACGTACTTCGGCAATGCCGACGATATCCTCGCGGAATTCCGGTGCCAGCATGCCGGTCAGGGCGGCCTTCACGTCATCAATCAGGTTGTAGATGATGCTGTAGTAACGCAGATCCAGGCCTTCCTGCTCGACCAGTCGCTTGGCTGCCGTATCGGCACGCACGTTAAAGCCGAAAATAACTGCATTGGTGGCCATGGCCAGGCTCACGTCCGTCTCGGCAATACCGCCAACGCCGGAGGACACGATCTTCACCTGCACTTCCTCGTTGCCCAGGTCCTTCAGCGACTTGGTAATCGCCTCCAGCGAACCGCGAACATCGGTCTTGAGAACCACATTGAGGGTCTTGACCTCGTCCTTGCCCATATTCTCGAACAGGTTCTCGAGCTTGGCCGCCTGCTGCCTGTGTAAACGCTGTTCACGCTCGCGGGTCTGGCGGAATTCCGCCAGTTCCTTGGCCTTCTTCTCGTCGGCCACCGCAAAGAACTCGTCACCCGCGTTCGGCGTGCCATTGAGACCCAGTATCTCCACCGGAATGGAGGGGCCTGCTTCCTTGACCTGTTTGCCGGCCTCATCGGTCATGGCGCGAACCTTACCGAAGTAACCACCGGCGACAACCATTTCACCCTGGCGCAGTGTGCCGTTCTGAACCAGCACGGTGGCCACAGAGCCACGGCCGCGCTCGAGACTGGACTCGACAACCACACCCTTGGCCGGAGCGTCCGCAGATGCCTCGAGCTCAAGAATTTCCGCCTGCAGCAACAATGCTTCAATCAGGTTGTCTATGCCCTCGCCGGTGTGCGCCGATACCGGAATGAACTGGACTTCGCCGCCGTATTCTTCCGGGATTACTTCCATACCGGCCAGCTCGCCCTTGATCTTCTCGGGGTCAGCACCTTCCTTGTCCATCTTGTTGATAGCGACAACAATGGGGACGCCAGCGGAACGGGCATGCTCCACCGCCTCCTTGGTCTGGGGCATCACGCCGTCATCGGCTGCCACTACCAGGATAACGATGTCGGTACACTGGGCGCCACGGGCACGCATGGCCGTAAAGGCGGCGTGGCCAGGGGTATCCAGGAAGGACACCATGCCGTGATCCGTTTCCACGTGATAGGCACCGATATGCTGGGTAATACCACCGGACTCACCGGACGCTACCTTGGTGCGACGAATGTAGTCCAACAGCGAGGTCTTGCCGTGATCGACGTGACCCATCACGCTTACAACCGGTGCGCGCTTGGTCTTGTCCTTGCCTTCAAAGGCGAACTCGCTCAGCACGTCTTCCTCAAACGCATCCTCGCTGACCGTGTTGGGCTTGTGGCCCAGCTCTTCGGTCACCAGCACGGCGGTTTCCTGATCGAGAGCCTGGTTGATCGTTGCCATTACCCCCATGCCCATCAGTTTCTTGATGACGTCCGCTGACTTGACGGCCATCCGCTGGGCAAGATCACCCACTGTGATCGTTTCGGGAATATCGACTTCTCGTACCATTGGCTTGGTCGGCCTCTCGAAAGCATGACGCTTTTCTTTGGGTTTCTTTTTCGCACGAAGCGGCTTGCGCAGCGTGGTGTCTTCCTCTTCTTCATTAATAACAAGAGGTTCATCAACCGGACGGTTGCGCGGACCGCGATGTCCCGCAGACTTCTTCTTGGGCTTGCCGTCGTCCGGCTCATCGCCACGCTCACGGGCTTTCTCTTTCTTCTTCTTCGGCTTGCGATCCTTGCCCTCGCCTTCTTCCGGCGGCGGGATCGGCATGTCTTCCGGCGCGGGAACCGGCGACGGTTCCGGCTCGGCAGCCACTTCCGGCTTCTCGTTCTCTTCCGGTTTTTCGTCGGCAGCCGGCGCTTCCGCCGGTGCCTCTGATACCGGCACTTCAGTCTTCGGAGCTTCGGCAGCCTGTGGCTGCTCAGCCGTTACTCGCGGCGCTTCTTCCGGCGCTGAAGGGGCCTGCTCGGCGACCTCTTCCTGCTGCTTTGCCGCTTCCGGCTCCAGCTCAGCGCGCTTGATATAGGTGCGGCGCTTGCGGACCTCAACATTGACCGTTTTTGCACGGCCCGCTTTCAGCGTGGTTGTTGTCTTGCGCTTGAGAGTGATCTTCTTCGGCTCGGACTCATCCTCACCATGATTCTTTCTCAGATAGGTCAGCAACTGTTGCTTCTCATCACTGGTAACAGAATCTTCTTCGGAGCGGGCTTTCAGGCCAGCCTCCACTATCTGTCGCAGCAAACGATCCACGGGAGCGCCTACATCTGCGGCCAGTTGTTTTACCGTTACATCAGCCATACTGGTCCTCCTCCCGATTAAGCCTGGTCTTCAAACCAGGGGGCGCGTGCAGCCATAATCAACTGGCCGGCACGCTCTTCTTCCATTCCTTCGATGTCGATCAAATCATCAACCGACTGCTCTGCAAGATCTTCCATGGTACGGATACCCATACCGGCCAGCTTGAATGCCAGACCCCGGTCCATGCCGTCCATTGCCAGAAGATCTTCTGATGGTTCCGCGCCTTCAAGTGCCTCTTCGCTGGCCAGAGCCTGATTCAACAGGGCGTCCTTGGCACGGCGGCGCAATTCGGTGACGGTGTCTTCGTCAAATCCTTCAATAGCGAGCATCTCCTCCATGGGGATGTACGCCACTTCCTCAATGGAAGTAAATCCCTCCTCGATGAGCACGCCGGCGAACTCCTCGTCCACATCCAGATTGGCGGTGAAATGCTCCAGCAAGGTGTTGTATTCCTGCTCCTGACGCTGACCGGCTTCCTCCTCGGTCATTACGTTCAGTGTCCAGCCGGTCAGCTCCGTCGCCAGTCGCACGTTCTGTCCGTTACGGCCGATAGCCTGGGCCAGGTTGTCTTCGGCAACAGCCACCTCCATGGTATGGCGATCTTCGTCCATCACGATGGAAGCCACTTCTGCCGGCGCCATGGCGTTGATGACCAGCTGTGCCGGGTTATCGTCCCAGAGCACAATATCAACACGCTCGCCACCCAGCTCATTGGAAACCGCCTGTACCCGCGAACCCCGCATGCCGACACAGGCGCCCACCGGATCAATCCGGCGGTCATTGGTCTTTACCGCGATCTTGGCGCGGGAACCCGGATCCCTGGCTGCGCCGCGAATTTCGATCAGCTCCTCGGCAATTTCCGGAACCTCAATGCGGAACAGCTCAATCAGCATCTGCGGATCGGTACGGCTCAGAATCAGTTGCGGACCGCGATGATCGGTCCGGATTTCCTGCAGCAGGGAACGGACCCGGTCACCCATGCGGAAGGTCTCGCGGGGGATCAGGTGTTCACGGGGTAGCAGGGCTTCGGCGTTGGCACCAAGATCCACGATGACGTTGTCCCGTGTCACTTTCTTTACGGTACCGGAAACCAGTTCGCCCACGCGATCACGATAGCTGTCGACAATCTTGCTGCGCTCGGCTTCCCGTACTTTCTGGAAGATGATCTGCTTGGCCGCCTGGGCACCGATACGACCGAAGGCAACCGATTCCACTTTCTCCTCATGGATGTCGCCCGGCCGGAGATTCTCGTCAATTTCCGCGGCTTCCTGCATGGTCAGCTCGGTGCCAAGTGCAGGAACGGCATCGTTATCAACGATCAGCCAGCGGCGGAAGGTTTCATATTCCCCGGTGCGGCGATCAATGGAAACGCGGATGTCGGCTTCCTCGTCGTCATAACGTTTTTTGGCAGCGGTGGCGAGTGCCAGCTCGATTGCTTCAAAGATCACATCCTTCTCGACACCTTTCTCGTTCGAGACGGATTCAACCACCAGCAAGATCTCTTTACTCATTGGATTGCCCTGCCCTTAAAATAAACTTTGCGTCCACTGACTTATTCAAATACCGGAACGATGTTGGCTTTCTCGATGCTATCGAATGGCAGCAGGTACTCGTGATCATCCACGACCACCACAACGTCCTCGCCCTCAACACCCTTAATCAGGCCCTGGAACTTGCGACGCCCTTCAAATGCCATCCGTAATTTGAGCTGGACCTGGTGGCCGGCAAATGCCTCGTACTGCTCCAGGCGGAACAACGGCCGATCCATGCCCGGAGACGAGACCTCCAGGGTATATTCTGTCTGGATGGGGTCTTCCACATCCATCACGCCGCTCGCCTGGCGGCTGACTTTTTCACAGTCTTCGATGCCGACGCCATTCTCGGCATCGTCAATAAAAATCCTTAACAGGGAATGGTGTCCCTGGGAGCGATATTCAATGCCCCAAAACTCGTAACCCAGCCCTTCTACAATCGGCCTGAGGATTTCTTCCAGCTGCTTCAACTTGGCTGACAAAGCTATTGCGTCTCCGTTATTCGTTTTTTCGAACCCAAAAACAAAAAAAGGGCTGTTGATCAGCCCTTTTTATGCACCAGGGCCTGATGCGCCAGGCCCCTTAATCAAAAAGCCCCGAACATTTGGGGCTCTTTGTTGCAAGAACTCGCAGGGGTAACCAAAACCGACAACCTCCCCTGCTGACAGACACCTGGCCTGCCTGGAGCCGACGGGGCAACGTATTACACCCGGAACCCGCTCCAATATCCGCCGGAGTATAGAGACGCCGGCCTTACTGGTCAAGGACTGACCAAAAAAACGGCCTGGTAGTTCCAAGCCGTTTTTCTTCTATATGGTGCCCAGGGCCGGACTCGAACCGGCACGGCTTTCGCCACTACCCCCTCAAGATAGCGTGTCTACCAGTTCCACCACCTGGGCATTACTTTTACTCGAGCTCGGGAAGTTCATTTTCGTCCCCGCGCCCGGATTCGCCGCCATCGGCCGATTCACTTTCAGCCTGCCCGGCACCGGATCGGGATTCCTCAACTACAGGAATACCCGCTTCCCCTGCCACTTCGGCACGCTGCTTGGCGAATACAGCCAGCGAAAAACTTGTTACAAAAAACACAATGGCCAGCAAAGTCGTAGCGCGAACCAGGAAACTACTGCTGCCCTCGCTGCCAAATACCGTCTGCGAGGCACCACCACCAAAAGCAGCACCGGCATTGGCACCTTTACCATGCTGAATCAGCACCAGACCCACCAGTGCCACCGCGATGACCACGTGGAGAACGACAACCAGTGTTTCGACCCAATCCATAATGTCTCTCTAATGACTCGTGCTAATGGCTTTCGCGAATCTTAACCTTTCAGGACCTGCCTGGCATGGCCCGGCAAATACCTACAAAATCTTCTGCGCTCAACGATGCACCGCCAATGAGGCCGCCATCAATGTCAGGTTGAGCAAAAAGCGCGGCAGCATTATCCGCTTTTACACTGCCCCCGTAAAGCAGGGATATTTCTTCTGCAGGTGCCCCGAAGGATTTCAATACGCCCCGGATCGCAGCATGCATGGCCTGGGCATCTCCAGCGGTGGCAGTTTTCCCGGTGCCAATGGCCCAAACCGGCTCATAAGCAATTACCACCTGCCGCCACTGCCCGGCACTTACGCTCGCAATTGCACTACGCACCTGAACCGCGACAACCTCTTCCGCACTGCCCGCTTCACGCTCCTCCAGGGTCTCGCCAACACAGATGACCGCGTCTAATCCCGAAGCCAGCGCCCTGGAAACTTTGACCGCCACCTGTTCATCGGTTTCGCCAAACAGCTGCCTGCGCTCCGAGTGACCCACAAGTGTGTAACCACACCCGCAGTCTTTGGCCATCCCGGCAGATATTTCACCGGTATAGGCCCCGGAATCCCAGCAGGCAACGTTCTGGACACCAACTGCAATCTGACTGCCGGCCTGGCTGATGACATCACTGACAAAAAGTGCGGGAGGAACAATAACAACCTCCACGTCATTATCAAGCGATGCGAGGTCAGACCGGATCTGGCCCAGCAGGCTGGCCACAAGGTCTTTTGACCCGTTCATTTTCCAGTTTCCGGCGACGATCTTACGGCGCATAAACAATCCCTGATTCGAGGGAGGGCGAACTATACAGCAGTCTTTTAACCCAGACAACTGCCCCGGGACACAAAATCAGGCCCGGGAATTCTCCACGACAACAGCAAGTTCCTCAGCAATCTTAACAATTTCCGACTCGTCCTGCCCTTCTGTCATGACGCGGATCAACGGTTCGGTACCCGAGGCTCGCAGCAATACGCGCCCCCCACCACCAAGCCGTGCTTCCGCCGAGGCCACCGCCCTGACAATATCGTCGCGACCGAGAGGATCAAACCGCTTGCCCACCCGTACGTTGATCATTTTCTGTGGCAATTTGCTCATGCCATGCCGCAGATCCGCCAGCGAGCCTCCAGAGCGACTGACCGCCAGCAGTACCTGCAAGGCCGAGACTATGCCGTCTCCGGTGCTGGTGCAGTCACGGATCACCATGTGGCCGGAGCCCTCGCCACCAAGCAGCCACCCCCTGTCAATCAGCCGCTCCATAACATAGCGATCGCCCACTTTGGCGCGCTCAAAATCGATACCCTGCTCCCTCAAGGCCAGCTCGACGCCCAGATTCGTCATCAGGGTGCCCACAACGCCGCCCTTGAGAGTGCCGGCAGCGTGGCGCTGCGTTGCAATCACGTAAAGCAGTTCATCGCCATCCACTTCCGACCCGTCACTATCCACCATCAACACACGGTCACCGTCACCGTCAAAAGCAATCCCCAGGTCTGCTTTCTTTGCCAGGACTGTCTTGCTCAGAGTATCAAGATGGGTGGACCCGACATTCAAATTGATGTTCAGGCCGTCCGGATCGCCACCCACGACAGAGATCCTGGCGCCCAATTCGCGGAAAACCTTGGGGGCAACGTGGTAGGTAGCGCCATTGGCACAATCCAGAACGATGTGCAGGCCTTCCAGGGAAAATTCGTTGGGCACCGTGCTCTTGCAGAACTCGACATAACGCCCGGGAGCATCATCCACGCGGAACGCCTTGCCCAGCTCTTTGGAATCACAAACCTCAATGGGCCGGTTCAGCCAGTGCTCTATCTCGGTTTCAAGGGCGTCATCCAGTTTGGTACCGGCGGGAGAGAAAAACTTGATACCGTTGTCATGATGCGGATTGTGGGAGGCACTGATGACAATGCCGGCAGACGCACGAAAAGTCCGCGTGAGATAGGCGATGGCAGGCGTGGGCATGGGCCCCAGCAGCTTTACATCCACTCCTGCTGCGGACAACCCGGACTCCAGGGCGGACTCGAACATGTAACCTGACAGGCGGGTGTCCTTTCCGATCAGTACACTGTTGCGCTGGCCCGACCGCTTGAAAGCCTGGCCTGCGGCCCAGCCCAGATGCAGCATGAACTCTGGCGTGATCGGGTATTCGCCAACCCGCCCACGAATACCGTCCGTGCCGAAGTATTTTCTGTCACTCATCGTGCAGCTTCCTCCATTGCCATTACTACTTTAACGGCATCAACTGTTTCCCTGACATCATGGACACGTATTATCGACGCGCCCTTCATCGCCGATATTGTCGCGGCAGCAAGGCTTGCAGGCAAGCGTTCATTGACATCGCGGCCGGTGATATGGCCGAGCATACTTTTGCGAGACAGCCCCACCAGTACCGGATGCCCCAGGAGCTGCAACTGATCCAGCGAGGCCAGCAACTGCAGGTTATGTCGGGGGGATTTCCCGAAACCGAAACCGGGGTCCAGAATGATATTTTCAGTCCGTACACCGGCCTTTTCAATCATCCGCATCCGCTGGGCAAGAAAGGAACTGACCTCCCGGCGCACATTGCGATAGCGCGGATCATTCTGCATGGTATCCGGCTCGCCCTGAATATGCATCAAACATACCGGAATATCAGCTCTTGCAGCCACCTCAGGCGCGCCCTCTCTTTGCAGGGCACGAACATCATTAATCAGTCCGGCACCCAGCTTCGTCACTTCGGTCATAACCTGCGGCGAACTGGTATCCACCGATACGATGACATCAAGCTCGCGAGCGATGGCTTCCACCACCGGGCAGACCCGGCCCAACTCTTCATCCACAGACACTACAGTGGCGCCCGGGCGCGTCGACTCACCGCCCACATCCACAAATACCGCACCATCCGCGACCATTTCGCGAGCTCGAGCCAAGGCCGCATCGACCCGATTAAAGCGACCTCCGTCCGAGAATGAATCGGGCGTTACGTTGAGAATGCCCATAACATGGCAACCAGACATGTCCAGCTCCCGGCCCGCGAAATTCATCTGCATAAACAACCTTTGCTGCAATCTGCAAAAAACAAACGCCGCCCCTGCCGGGGCGGCGTTAATGGGTCAGTGATCTCCAGACCGGTTTACACCGTGTCAGTGCTCACCGGCAGGGCGGCCAACGCCGGGTTGGCGTCCGTCGTCAGAGCCTTTGGGAGCAGGCGCCTGCTCAGGCTCTTCAGCCGCAACACCTCCAGACGGGCCGTTATCACCCCAACCTTTCGGTGGACGCGGCTCACGGCCTTCCATGATGTCATCAATCTGATGACGATCGATGGTCTCGTACTTCATCAGTGCTTCGGCCATGAGGTCGAGCTTGTCGCGATTATCAATCAGCAACTGCTTCGCTTTCTCGTAGCAGCTGTCGATGATGTCGCGAACTTCCTCATCGATCCGCTGGGCGGTTCCCGGTGAATGAGTCGGCGCTGGCGGAGCACCAAAATACCCACCCTGATCTTCGTTGTCGTACTGTAACGGTCCCAGCTTTTCAGACAGGCCCCACTTGGTCACCATGTTACGGGCCAGGCTGGTGGCCCTTTCGATGTCGTTGGAGGCACCGGTGGTCACGCCGTCAACGCCAAGGGTCAGTTCTTCAGCGATACGGCCACCGAACAGACTGCAGATCGAGCTGATCAGGAAGCGCTTGCTATGACTGTACTTGTCCTCTTCAGGGAGGAACATAGTGACACCCAGCGCACGACCCCGGGGAATGATGCTGACCTTATAGACAGGATCATGTTCCGGGACCAGACGGCCCACGATCGCGTGGCCGGACTCGTGATAAGCGGTGTTGCGCTTCTCTTTTTCGCTCATGACCATGGATTTGCGCTCGGCGCCCATCATGATCTTGTCTTTAGCGAGTTCGAACTCTTCCATGGAGACCAGGCGCTGATTCCGACGCGCCGCAAACAGGGCAGACTCGTTGACCAGGTTAGCCAGATCCGCACCCGAAAATCCTGGCGTACCACGGGCAATCAGCTTTGGTTCGACGCCGTCAGCCAACGGCACCTTTTTCATGTGCACTTTCAGAATCTGTTCGCGACCAATGATGTCGGGCAAGCCTACAACCACCTGGCGGTCAAAACGACCAGGGCGCAGCAGCGCAGGGTCGAGAACATCCGGCCGGTTGGTGGCAGCGATAACGATAACACCTTCGTTGCCTTCAAAACCGTCCATTTCCACCAGCAGTGCGTTCAGAGTCTGCTCACGCTCATCATGACCGCCGCCCATACCGTTACCACGACGGCCGCCAACAGCGTCAATCTCGTCTATGAAGATGATGCAGGGGCTCTGCTTCTTGGCCTGTTCGAACATATCGCGAACCCGGGAAGCGCCCACGCCCACGAACATCTCGACGAAGTCGGAGCCGGAAATGGAAAAGAAGGGCACCTTCGCTTCGCCGGCAATTGCCTTGGCGAGCAATGTCTTACCGGTACCCGGCTGACCCACCATCAGAACGCCTTTGGGGATGCTGCCGCCCAGGCGCTGGAACTTGCTGGGATCCTGAAGGAAATCAACCAGCTCTTTCACGTCTTCCTTGGCTTCATCCACACCGGCAACGTCGGCGAAGGTGGTCTTGATCTGATCCTCACTCATCAGCTTGGCTTTACTCTTGCCAAAGGACATGGGGCCCTTGCCGCCGCCACCTCCCTGCATCTGCCGCATGAAGAACACGAACAGCGCGATGATAATGAGGATCGGGAAAGCAGCCACCAGCAACTGGGTCCAGAGGCTTTGGCGCTCCGGCTCCTTGCCAATGACTTCCACGTTATTAGCCAGCAGATCGTCCATCAGCTTCTGATCGGCGAGTTGAGGCCGGATGGTCTGGAACTGGGAGCCGTCACCACGGACACCCTGCACCTCCAGACCGTCAATGGTCACCTGACGGACACGTCCGTCCTGCACCATTTCCACGAATTGGGAATAGTTGACCTGTTGGCCGCTGGTGGTGGGAGTGAAATTCTGAAACACCATCAGCAGTACGGCGGCTATGATTAGCCAGAGAACCAGATTTTTTGCCATATCGTTCAAGGATCGTCACCTGTGAATTGTAGGATCGCCCCGTCAGGAGAAAGCCTTTTCTGACACTTTACACCAATTGTACGCCCGTCCACCAGAATCGGCCCATCCATGTCGGCCACTGCAGGGGTGTCAATTCCCTTGGCCACTTCCGACCTGCGGGCGGGTCAGCCCTTAAATCCCTTGCACACCTGGTAGATCTCCCTTGATCGGGCCCGGGAGGAGTCAGGCTTCCTGCTGACAACGGTGGTAAAACTTTTACGCATCTCGGCCAGCAAGGTATCAAATCCTTCTCCCTGAAAGACCTTGGCGACAAAAACACCGCCCGGCTTCAACACCTGCTGCGACATATCCAGCGCCAGCTCTACCAGACCCATGGCATTGGGAATATCTACCGCAGCCATACCACTCATATTGGGTGCCATATCTGAAATTACAACATCAGCCCGGCGGTCACCCATTAATTCCAGCAATTCATCGAGGACCGACTGCTCGGTAAAATCCCCCTGAACAAACTCCACACCTGCAAGCGGATTCATGTCCAGTATGTCACTGGCTATGACCACGCCTTTGTCACCAACCCGTTCTACAGCGACCTGGGACCACCCGCCGGGCGCCGCACCCAGATCCACAACAATCTGCCCGGGCCTGAAGATGCGGTCTTTCTCGTCAAGCGCAATCAGCTTGTAGCTGGCGCGGGATCGATAGCCATCTTCACGGGACTTTTTGACCCACACATCGTCGAAATGTTCCTTCAGCCAGCGATCACTGGTTTTCGAACGGGCCAAAACCTACCTCCAAAAATCATTCTGCCCGAAGGCGAGGATACGTGGTAACTGCCATTTCACCGGCCGGGCGATCTGTTACAATTGCTCAATTATACGGAATCGTCCGCTGTTTCGCCGCTGACGTTTTGTTAATTGCATCCATAAAGAGAATACATAATGAGTCTTTCGCCAGAACAGCGCCGGGAGTACCGGGGCATCGCCCACAACCTGAAGCCGATCATTATCGTTGGCGACAAGGGCCTGACTGAAGGGCTCCAGGAAGAGCTTGAGCGCGCCCTGAATGACCATGAGCTGATCAAGATCAAGGTGGCCAGCCAGGACCGCGAAACACGCCAGGAGGCAGTAGCCGCCCTGTGTGAAGCCTCAGGAGCTGAACTGGTACAGACCATCGGCAAGGTTGCCGTCATCATGCGCCGCGCCAAGAAGCCCAACCCGAAGCTCTCCAACCTGCTGCGCCAGAAGCACTGAATCCGCATCCTGCCACCGGCAGGAAAACAAAAAGCCGGCCGGGAATTCCCCGCCGGCTTTTTTGATCCCGGAACAGGCCCTGCTTCAGATGTGCTCTACCTGCTCGATTTCATATTCAACCGTACCGGATGGTACCCGGATTGCCACCACATCTCCCTCGCTCTTGCCCACCAGCGCACGGGCAATGGGCGAGGAAATCGACAGTTTGCCGGCCTTGATGTCGGCTTCATCTTCACCGACGATCTGATAGGTTACCTGCTCATCCGTATCCACGTTGAGCAGGCGCACCGTAGTACCGAAAATCACCTTGCCGGTGTTCTCGATGGTATTGACGTCGATGACCTGTGCCGCGGACAGCTTGCCCTCGATTTCCTGAATGCGCCCTTCGATAAAGCTTTGTTGCTCCCGGGCAGCGTGATATTCCGCATTTTCCTTCAGATCGCCGTGTTCACGGGCGTCGGAAATGGCGGCAATCACCCGGGGACGATCCTCGGACTTCAGTTTCTGAAGCTCTGCGCGGAGGCGGGCCTCACCCGCTTTTGTCATGGGTACTCTGTCAGCCATAATCTTACTTTCCTGCGTGTAAATCCTGAAGGCGGCGCACCGTGCGCTCAGGGCCAAACATAATCGCCCTGCAAAATGCTTCGCCGCCTGCCAGCGTTGTTGTATAGGTTACCTTGGACTGCAGGGCCGACTGGCGAATTTGCGCCGAGTCTGAAATGGCCTTGCGCCCTTCGGTGGTGTTGATAATCAGCTGAACCTGACCATTCTTGATGGCATCCACAATATGTGGACGCCCTTCCCGAACCTTGTTCACCCGGTCAACGGTAATGCCGGCCTCTTTAAGCGCCTTCGCAGTGCCCGTTGTGGCGATCACCTTGAAGCCCGCATCGACAAGATCCTGTGCCACCTTGGCAGCGCCGGGCTTGTCGACATCACGAACCGACATGAACGCCGTTCCTTTGACCGGCAGGCGCTCACCGGACGCCAGGGCCGCCTTGGCGAAGGCTTCATCGAAGCTGTCGCCAATACCCATAACCTCACCGGTGGATTTCATTTCCGGGCCCAGGATCGGGTCCACCGCCGGGAATTTGTTGAACGGGAACACCGACTCCTTGACCGAATAATGGGTCGGCACGATTTCCTGAGTAAACCCCTGCTCCGCCAGCGACGTGCCTGCCATGACCCGCGCCGCCACTTTGGCAAGGGATACACCAATGGCCTTGGAAACAAACGGGACCGTTCTGGAGGCCCGCGGATTCACCTCGATAACGTAGATCCGCCCGTCCTGCCAGGCGAGCTGGACGTTCATCAGGCCGATGACGTCCAGCTCGATGGCCATCTTGCGCACGGCTTCACGCATCTCATCCTGCACATCTTTGGGCAGCGTGTACGGCGGCAGGGAACAGGCAGAGTCACCGGAGTGCACGCCAGCCTGCTCAATGTGCTGCATGATTCCGCCAATAACCACATCCTTGCCGTCACTGATGGCGTCAATATCCACCTCGATGGCGGCGTTCAGGAAGTGATCCAGCAAGACCGGGCTGTCGTTGGAGACCAGCACCGCATTGCGCATGTAACGGACCAGCTCTTCCTCGTCGTAGACGATCTCCATGGCACGGCCGCCCAGCACGTAGGACGGGCGCACCACCAGCGGATAACCGATCTCCCGGGCTGCCACAATGCCTTCCTCGTGGCTGCGCACGGTGGCGTTCTCCGGCTGGATCAGGCCCAGGCGGCCAATCATCTGCTGGAAACGCTCACGGTCTTCGGCACGGTCAATGGCGTCCGGGCTGGTGCCAATAATGGGCACGCCGGCCGCTTCCAGGCCACGGGCCAGCTTCAGCGGAGTCTGGCCGCCATACTGGACAATCACACCCTTGGGTTTCTCGACGTGGATGATTTCCAGCACGTCTTCCAAGGTAATCGGTTCGAAATACAGGCGATCCGAGGTGTCGTAGTCGGTGGACACGGTTTCCGGATTGCAGTTGATCATGATGGTTTCGTAGCCATCCTCGCGCATGGCGAGGGCCGCATGAACACAGCAGTAATCAAACTCGATGCCCTGGCCAATGCGGTTGGGGCCACCCCCGATCACCACGATTTTCTCGCGGTCGGAGGCGTCCGCCTCGCACTCTTCCTCATAGGACGAATACATATAGGCGGTGGAAGAGGCAAACTCCGCGGCGCAGGTGTCGACCCGCTTGTAAACCGGACGGATGTCCAGGTCATGGCGAAGTTTGCGCAGGCTGACTTCAGAGATGCCCAGCAGCTTTGCCAGCCGCGCATCGGAGAACCCCTTGCGCTTGAGGCGGAACAGGGTATCGCGATCAATATCCGCCTTACCCGCGGACTTGAGGGCATTTTCCTCTTTGATCAGGTCTTCAATCTGGACCAGGTACCAGGGATCAACGTGGGTATTGCGGAACACATCGTCCACCGAGTAGCCGGCGCGGAAGGCATCGCCGATGTACCAGAGGCGCTCGGCGCCGGGCACGTTCAGTTCCTGGGTGAGGGTTTCCTGGCCGTCAGTGGTGTTCAGATCCACCTTTTCTTCAAAGCCGTCGGAACCCACTTCCAGGCCACGCATGGCTTTCTGCAGGGATTCCTGGAAGGTCCGGCCAATGGCCATCACCTCACCCACGGATTTCATCTGGGTGGTCAGGCGGGCGTCGGCCTGGGGAAATTTCTCGAAAGTAAACCGGGGAATCTTGGTGACCACATAGTCGATGCTGGGCTCGAACGAAGCCGGGGTAACACCGCCGGTAATCTCGTTGCGCAGCTCATCCAGGGTATAACCCACGGCCAGCTTCGCCGCCACCTTGGCAATGGGGAAACCTGTGGCCTTGGAAGCCAGGGCCGAGGAACGGGAGACCCGGGGATTCATCTCGATCACCACCACACGGCCGGTATCCGGGTTTACGCCGAACTGGACGTTGGAGCCGCCGGTTTCCACGCCGATCTCACGCAGCACCGCCAGAGAGGCGTTGCGCATGATCTGGTATTCCTTGTCGGTCAGGGTCTGGGCCGGCGCAACGGTGATGGAGTCGCCGGTGTGCACGCCCATGGCGTCGAAGTTCTCGATGGCGCACACGATGATGCAGTTGTCGTTCTTGTCACGGACAACTTCCATCTCATACTCTTTCCAGCCAATCAAAGACTCGTCGATCAGCAGCTCGTTGGTCGGCGACAGGTCCAGGCCACGGGTACAGATTTCCTCGAACTCGTCGCGGTTGTAGGCAATGCCTCCGCCGGAGCCACCCATGGTAAATGATGGGCGGATAATGCAGGGGAAACCGATATCGTCAGCCACTACCCAGGCCTCGGCCATGGAATGGGCGATGGTGGCCCGCGGGCACTCCAGACCAATCTTCTTCATGGCCTTGTCGAAACGGTCGCGATCCTCGGCCTTGTCAATGGTATCGGCGTTGGCGCCGATCATTTCCACGCCGTGCTTTTCCAGTATGCCGTGCCTTTCCAGATCCAGCGCACAGTTCAGCGCGGTCTGGCCGCCCATGGTCGGTAACAGTGCGTCCGGGTTTTCTTTCTCGATGATCTTTTCGACGGTTTTCCAGGTAATGGGCTCGATGTAGGTGGCATCGGCCATGACCGGATCCGTCATGATGGTGGCCGGGTTGGAGTTAACCAGGATAACCCGGTACCCCTCTTCCCGCAGGGCCTTGCAGGCCTGGGCTCCGGAGTAGTCGAACTCACACGCCTGCCCGATCACGATGGGACCGGCACCCAGGATCAGTATGCTTTTTATGTCGGTACGCTTTGGCATCAACGTGCCTCCATCAGGCGAATAAATTCATCAAAGAGCGGCGCCACGTCGTGGGGGCCGGGACTGGCTTCCGGGTGACCCTGGAAGCTGAAAGCCGGTTTGTCGGTGCGGCGTATTCCCTGCAGGGAATCGTCAAACAGGGATTTATGGGTCGCCTCCAGATTATCCGGCAGGCTGGCCTCGTCGACCGCGAAGCCGTGGTTCTGGCTGGTGATCATCACAGTCCCATCCTTGAGGTTCTGAACCGGATGATTGGCACCGTGGTGGCCATGGCCCATCTTGATGGACTTTGCACCACTGGCCAGGGCCAGCAGTTGATGACCCAGGCAGATACCGAATAGCGGAATCCCGGTTTCCAGCACTTCGCGGATGGCTTCGATGGCGTAGTCACAGGGTTCCGGGTCACCAGGGCCGTTGGACAGGAAGATGCCGTCCGGCTTCATCGCCAGCACTTCCGCGGCGGGTGTCTGTGCCGGGACTACTGTGATATCGCAGCCGCGGCCGGCCAGCATGCGCAGGATGTTGAGCTTTACCCCGTAGTCCCAGGCGACCACCCTGAACTTCGATTCGGTGCGCTCGCCATAGCCACTCTCGATGTCCCACTCGCTCTGGCTCCAGGTCCAGGTTTTTTCCGAGGTCACTTCTTTTGCCAGATCCATACCCTTGAGCCCGGGAAAGGCGTTGGCCAGCTCAAGCGCACGTTCTGCGGTGGCATTCGCACCGGCAACCACGGCACCGCTCTGGGAGCCCTTGTCCCGCAGGATTCGGGTGAGGCGGCGGGTGTCAATGTCGGCAATGCCCACAATGTTGTTGGCGCGCAAATAGTCCTGCAGCGAGCCGGTGCTGCGCCAGTTGCTCACCATCAACGGCAGGTCGCGGATAATCAGGCCGGCAGCCTGAACCCGATCGGATTCGATGTCTTCTTCGTTGACACCGGTGTTGCCGATGTGGGGATAGGTAAGGGTGACAATCTGGCGGGAGTAGGAGGGGTCGGTCAGGATTTCCTGGTAACCGGTCATGGCGGTGTTGAACACCACTTCCCCACTGGTTTCCCCTTCAGCGCCAATGGCGGTGCCGTAAAACAGGCTTCCGTCTGCGAGTGCAAGGATGGCTGGTGTACTCAAGGCTTGTATCCTCATCGAGTGGCGTACAGGTTCGTCACGAACAGGAACGCAAGCGCAAATTCAGGTCGCAAAAAAGCGAGAGGGAGTTGAACTCCGTCCCGCTTTTTCTATAGAGCGTTGTCAAAGCTACGCTTGGTGCAGTTAAACCGCGTCATTGTAAGAAATATGGGACTTTGTGTCCATGTTCATTACCATCTACTTCAACCCCAGCACATCCTGCATGTCGTATAACCCGGCAGGCCTGCCTTCCAGCCACAACGCCGCTCGCATCGCCCCTTTGGCAAACGTCATCCGGCTGCTCGCCTTGTGGGTTATCTCGATGCGCTCACCCTCGGTGGCGAACATAACGGTGTGATCCCCAACCACATCCCCGGCGCGGATGGTTTCAAAACCGATTTCCTTGCGGGTGCGCTCGCCGGTGAAGCCTTCACGACCGTAAACGGCGCATTCCTTAAGGTCGCGGCCAAGGGCATCGGCGACGACTTCACCCATGCGCAAGGCAGTGCCTGAAGGGGCATCTTTCTTGTGACGGTGATGGGCTTCGATGATTTCCACGTCATAGTCGTCACCCAGAGCTGCTGCCGCGGTACGTAACAGGTTGAGGGTGACGTTGACGCCAACGCTCATGTTGGGAGCAAAGACCACGGGAGCCTGCTCGGCGGCCAGGGCCAGCTGCTCTTTCTCAGCGTCGGTCAGGCCGGTGGTGCCGATGACAATCATCTTGCCGTTGGCTTTGCAGAATTCGACATTTTCCAGGGTCAGGTCCGGGAAGGTGAAGTCCACGAGCACGTCGAAATCATCTTTTACCTCGGCCAGGCTTCCGGCCATTTTCACGCCGGTCCTGCCGATACCGGTCATCTCGCCGGCGTCGGCGCCAACGAGGCTGCTGCCCGGCTCGACAACCGCGGCGCCAAGCTCAAGACCATCAGTGCCGTCAACCGCTTCGATCAGCACCTTGCCCATTCGCCCGGCCGCGCCGATGATCGCTACCCTCGTATCGCCCATTTCACCTGTCCTCAGAATTTCATTTCGTCAAAGAAACTTTTCACACCCTCAAACCAGGACGTCTTCTTCGGGCCGTGCTTGTTGCCGTCGCCGTCATCCAGAGTCTCCTGAAACTCTTCCAGCAGCTCTTTCTGGCGCTTGGTAAGGTGAACCGGCGTTTCCACCGTCACCCGGCACAACAGGTCGCCCGAAGGCCCGCCACGAACAGGACTGACACCCTTGTTCCGCAACCGGAACAGTTTTCCGGTCTGGGTTTCCGGCGGAATCTTCAGCTTCACGCGGCCATCAAGTGTCGGCACTTCCAGTTCGCCACCAAGGGCGGCATCAACGATGCTGATAGGTACTTCGCAGTAGAGGTTGCGGCCATCGCGGGTGAAAATCGAGTGCTCGCGCACCGCAATCTGGACATACAGATCGCCCGGCGGACCTCCGTCGATGCCCATCTCGCCCTCCCCGGAGAGGCGAATGCGATCGCCTGTGTCCACGCCAGGCGGCACCTTGACCGAGAGTGTCTTCTCTTCCTGGACGCGGCCAGTACCATGACAGTTCTTGCACGGATTCTTGATAACCTTGCCCGCGCCCCGGCAAGTAGGGCAGGCCTGCTGTACGGTAAAGAAGCCCTGCTGCATGCGCACCTGGCCCATGCCGTTACAGGTGCCGCACGCTTCCGGGCGGGAACCTTTTTCGGCGCCGCTGCCGTCGCAGGTTTCACATTGGGTGTGACCGGGGATACGGATCTGGACCGTCTTGCCTTTTACCGCCTCTTCAAGGTCCAGCTCCAGGGTATAGCGAAGGTCAGCACCGCGAGTGGTGCGGCCACGACCCCCGCCACCGCCAAAGATGTCACCAAATACATCACCAAAGATGTCGGAGAAGCTGGCACCGCCACCTCCCCCGCCAAAGCCGCCACCGGCCTGGCCATCTACGCCGGCGTGGCCAAACTGGTCGTAGGCCGCACGCTTGGATGAATCCGACAGTATTTCGTAAGCCTCGCTGGCTTCCTTGAACTTGTGGTCGGCATCTTCATCATCCGGATTGCGGTCAGGATGATACTTCATTGCAAGCTTGCGGTAGGCTCGCTTGACCTCTTTTTCATCCGCTTCCCGGGCAACCCCGAGAATCTCGTAATAATCGCGCTTGGCCATGCTCTAAAACCCTGTTGGTAAAACGAGGAAAACGCGGGAGAGCTCCCGCGTTTTCCAACTGACTGATGATCTTACGTTTTATCGCTTGTCGTCGTCTTTGACTTCTTCAAACTCGGCATCAACGGCGTCATCACTCTTACCGGACTGGGCGTTTTCTTCGCCCCCGGCCTGCTGCGCCTGTTCTGCCTGATCCGCATACATCTTCTGGGCCATTTCGGAAGATGCTTCTGTCAGCTTCTGGGTCTTGGCTTCGATGTCTTCCTTGTCGGAACCGGTCAGCGCTTCTTCCAGCTCCTTGATGGAAGCCTCGATGGACTCCTTCTCGCTGTCGCTGATCTTGTCACCGGCATCGGCCAGCGTCTTGCGAACGGTGTGAACCATTGCATCGCCCTGGTTGCGGGCCTGGACCAGCTCCTCGAACTTGCGATCCTCGTCCGCGTTGGCTTCGGCGTCGCGAACCATCTTCTCGATTTCGTCCTCGTTCAGGCCTGAGGACGCCTTGATCACGATAGACTGCTCTTTGCCGGTCGCCTTGTCTTTCGCAGACACGTTCAGGATACCGTTGGCATCGATGTCGAAGGTGACTTCGATCTGCGGCGTGCCACGGGGTGCCGGCGGAATGTCTGCCAGGTCGAACCGACCCAGCGACTTGTTCTGTGCCGCCTGCTTGCGCTCACCCTGGACTACGTGAATGGTCACGGCAGTCTGGTTGTCATCCGCAGTGGAGAATGTCTGCGACTTCTTGGTCGGAATCGTGGTGTTCTTGTCGATCAGCGGCGTAGCCACACCACCCATGGTTTCGATACCCAGGGTCAGGGGGGTTACGTCCAGAAGCAGAACGTCTTTCACGTCACCGGAGAGCACGGCCGCCTGAATTGCAGCACCCATGGCTACAGCTTCGTCCGGGTTCACGTCTTTACGTGCTTCCTTACCGAAGAAGTTCTTCACCTTTTCCTGAACCATCGGCATGCGCGTCTGACCACCGACCAGGATCACCTCGTCGATTTCACCGATCTTGGCACCGGAATCTTCCAGCGCGGTACGGCACGGCGCAAGACTGCGCTCAATCAGTTCTTCAACCAGTGACTCCAGCTTGGCACGGGTCACTTTCACATTCATGTGCTTGGGACCGCTGGCGTCGGCCGTTACATACGGCAGATTGACGTCGGTCTGCTGGCTGCTGGACAGCTCGATCTTGGCCTTCTCGGCAGCCTCTTTCAGACGCTGCATGGCCAGTGAGTCACCGCGCAGATCAATACCGCTGTCTTTCTTGAACTGGTCGGCAAGGTACTCGATCAGCTTCATGTCGAAGTCTTCACCACCCAGGAAGGTGTCACCGTTGGTGGCCAGTACTTCGAACTGGTGCTCGCCGTCCACGTCGGCAATTTCGATGATGGAGATGTCGAAGGTACCACCACCCAGGTCATAAACCGCTACGGTGCGATCGCCGCTCTTCCTGTCCAGACCGTAGGCCAGGGCAGCAGCGGTCGGCTCGTTGATGATCCGTTTGACATCAAGACCGGCAATCTTGCCTGCGTCTTTAGTGGCCTGACGCTGGCTGTCATTGAAGTAGGCCGGTACGGTGATGACCGCCTCGGTCACTTTCTCACCCAGGTAATCTTCTGCAGTCTTCTTCATCTTCTTGATGATTTCCGCAGACACCTGAGGGGGCGCCATCTTCTCGCCCTTCACTTCTACCCACGCGTCGCCATTATCAGCCTTGGCGATCTTGTAGGGCACCATCTTGATGTCTTTCTGGACCACGTCGTCTTCAAAACGACGACCGATCAGGCGTTTGATGGCGTACAGGGTGTTGTTCGGGTTGGTGACCGCCTGACGCTTGGCCGACTGGCCTACCAGTGTTTCACCGTCTTCGGTATACGCAACGATAGACGGCGTGGTGCGATCACCCTCGGCGTTTTCGATAACCTTGACCTTGTCGCCATCCATGATGGCTACACAGGAGTTTGTGGTTCCCAGGTCGATACCAATGATTTTACTCATGCAAATGCTCCAATTCGGTTGTTCAATTCAATTCTGACTAGATTCAAGGCCAATCCGGCCAAGCCGGTGTACTGCCTGTTTACTGGCTATATTGGCGCTTTAATCTGCTTTTCAAGCCTGTTCGTCGATTTTTGGTGAGCTCTGGGCCTTGGCCACCATTACCATGGCCGGGCGGACCAGCCGTTCGTTCAGCGTGTAGCCTTTCTGGACGACCGAAACAACACTGTTGGGCTCGGCGTCGGGTGCCGGCACCATCGACAGGGCCTCGTGCTTCTGCGGGTCGAACGGCTCTCCAACAGGATCAAGCTGCTCGACGTTGAATTTCCTGAGGCTGTTCATGAACAGATTCAAGGTCATCTCGACCCCTTCGCGGATAGATGCGACCTGCTCGCCGGCGTCTTCGTGCCCTTCGGTGCTTTCCACAGCCTTTTCCAGACTGTCAGCAACAGGCAGCAGCTCTTTGACAAATTTCTCCAGTGCGAACTTGTGAGCCTTCTCAACATCAATTTCCGCGCGGCGACGGACGTTCTGCATCTCTGCCTGGGAGCGCAGCATCTGCTCCTGAAACTCCTGCGCCTGCGCTTTCAACGCTTCAACTTCATTTTCAGGAGAGCTCTCGGGGTCATCCCCGGCTGTGCCCGCTTCTTGCGCAGCGGCATCAGCAGACTCTTGCAGCTCTTCCTCAACCTGTTCGTTACGCTTCTCGTCAGCGCTCATGGCAACTCCTACTTTGATCGTCGACGGCCCTGACACCGGCCGGTTAGCGATTGCTCCCGGCCCTGCTGAGCCGTAAAGAACGTGTTTGCGAACGGATATGGGGCCCGCAACAGATGTTTCAACCGTTGAGGTCATCATTCATCCACAAATTCTTCGGGGGATATTTGCAAACAGGAAAAACCCTGTATATATTCACAGTCACTGTATGTAATCACAGTACCCAGGAATCGAGCGGAGGAATTCTGCATGCTCACACAGCTCACCGTGTCCAATTACGCCATCGCCGAAAGGGTCGAACTTCAGTTTGGCAAGGGCATGACGGCACTCACCGGGGAAACCGGCGCCGGCAAATCCATCGTACTGGACGCCCTCGGCCTTGCCATGGGTGGTCGCGCTGATGCAGGCGCAGTCCGTCACGGCGCCAAGCGGGCAGACATCACTGCCACCTTCGATGTATCCCGCATTGCCGAAGCCCGGCAATGGCTGGAAGCTCATGAGCTGGACGACGACAACCAGTGCATCCTCCGCCGCGTGATCAGCAAAGACGGCCGTTCCCGCGCCTATATTAACGGCCAGCCCTGCCCCCTCACGCACCTGAAGGACCTGGGCAGCGTACTGATGGACATCCACAGCCAGCACCAGCACCAGTCCCTGCTGCGCAAGGAAACCCACCGCAAACTGCTGGATGAGTTTGCCGGGGTGGAATCTCTCGGCGACCAGACCCGCGAGGCCTGGAAAACCTGGCACAAGACCCGCCAACGGCTGACCGAACGCCAGCAGAACGCGGACGAGGCGGAGGCACGCCTGCAACTGCTACGTTACCAGGTAGAGGAACTGGACCGCCTCGCACTGGAAACAGGCGAACAGGAGCAGCTGGAGAAGGAACAGGAACAGCTCAGCCATGCAGACACGGTGTTGCACAACAGCCACCAGGCCAACCTGCTGTGCACGGAAGACGACAACAGCGCGGCTGACCTGTTGCGCCAGGCACTGCAGCAGCTGGAGCAACTCCCCGTGGAAATACCGGCACTGGCGGAAACCATCCAGATGCTGAACGAAGCCCAGATCCAGATCACCGAGGCTGGCGACAACCTGCGCCATTTCGTGGAGGATTACGACGCCGATCCGACCAGGCTGGCCGAAGTGGAAGAGCGCCTGAGTGCCATCTACCAGATGGCCCGCAAACACCGCATCACGCCGGAAACCCTTCCTGAATTCCACCAGTCCCTGAATGCCGAACTGACTTCACTGGATGACGGTGAAGGCAGCGTTGAAAAGCTGGAGGCTGAGCTGGAAGAACAGAGGCGCCGCTTTAACGAGCTGGCCTCACAACTCTCGGAATCCCGTCAACAGGCGGCCGCCAGCCTCGACCAGAAGATTGCCGAGGAACTGGCCCAGCTGAGCATGCCGGCCGTCCAGTTTGTCACCCATCTGAACCGTAACAGGGATGCCGAACCTGCGCCTCACGGCCTGGAGGATGTCGAGTTCCTAGTCAGCGCCAACCCGGGCCAGCCTGCGCGGCCGCTGGCCAAGGTAGCTTCTGGTGGTGAGCTCTCACGCATCAGCCTGGCCATCCAGGTGGTGGTTGCTCAAACCTCCACCACACCAACCCTGGTATTTGACGAAGTCGATGTGGGTATTGGCGGTGGAACCGCCGAAGTGGTCGGTCGTTTATTGCGCAGTCTTGGCGATAACGGGCAGGTCCTGTGCGTAACACATCTCGCCCAGGTGGCGGCGCAGTGTCACCAGCACCTGTTCGTCAGCAAGTTCACAGAAGCAGACGCCACCTACTCGAGAATCGAATCACTGGATGACGACGGCAGGGTCAGCGAAGTGGCGCGAATGCTGGGTGGTGTTGATATGACGGAGCACACCATCGCCCACGCCCATGAAATGTTCACAAAGGGCCAGGCAACACACCATTGACCGGTGGTAAGGACAAAGCTATTCCCCTCTCGATCCTGAGAGTTGTTGGGGCGGGCTAGACACCCGCCCCTTTTTTGTCCCGAGCCTCAACTTGCGCAGGCCCCCGCATCAGGACTTGATAGGTTTGACATAGAGAATCAGGCTGTGGTCCACGATTTCATAGCCACGCTCTTTGGCGATCTTCTGTTGGCGCTCTTCAATGATATCATCAACGAACTCGATCACCTCTCCGGTCTGCGTGCAGACCATATGGTCGTGGTGGTCATCGCCGGCCATTTCAAAGACCGCGTGGCCACCTTCGAAGTTATGGCGCAGCACCAGGCCGGCAGCCTCAAACTGGGTCAGAACCCGATAGACAGTCGCCAAGCCTACATCGTCACCCTGCTGCAGAAGCTTTTTATAAACATCCTCGGCACTGAGGTGGTGCTCCTCAGAGCTTTCCAGGATATTGAAGATTTTCACTCTCGGCAGAGTGACTTTAAGGCCGACTTTCCGCAATTCGGTGTTTTCGGATGACATGTTACGATTCACTCTTTGGTGTGCTTCACGGCTTCCGGTATGATGGAGCCGCATGTTAACGGTCAGACCGTGTCACACCTGCCTTTGGCAGGCGATTTCAAGATAGAGGATTTCCCCCGGCGATGCAAAAGATCACAGCTCTCATTCTCACTCTCATCATGACTGGCTGTGCTTTCCCAGGTGTGTACAAGATCAACGTACAACAGGGAAACATACTCACTGACGAAGAGCTGACCTCTCTGACCGAGGGAATGTCCCGTAGCCAGGTTCATTCCCTGCTGGGAACGCCCCTGATGACCAACCCGGCCGACCCGTCCCGGGAATATTACGTGTATACCTTCCAGCGCAGCGGTGGCGACATCAAGGAACAGCGGGTTATCGTCTACTACGATAACAACCAGTATTCCTATTACGAGGCGCAACTGCTGGAAGAGACACCGGCCTACTGAGCCGGTATCAGGCTTTCTTCTTTGCCCGGTTAAGCCGGGCCTGCTTGGGGTCGATTTTGAGCGGGCGGTAGACTTCAACCCGGTCACCGTCCCGCAGCTCATGGGAAGACGGGTTCTTGATCACCTTGCCGAAGATGCCCATATCGTCCCTCTCCGCATCAATCTCCGGGAAAACCGCCGTAATACCGGAACGCTTCACCGCCTCCACCGCAGTGGTGCCTTCCTCCACCTGCAAACGGATGATTTCCTGCCGCTCGGGTCGGGCGAACGCCACTTCCACGTCGATCACAACACACCTCCGCGATAGAGCTCGTCCGCGCGGCGACAAAAGGCATCCACCATGGTTGTCGCGGCCTGGTTGAATACCGGCCCGAACGTCATACGCGACAGTGATCCGGAGAATTCGAAATCCAGGGTCAGAATGACTTTGCAGGCATTTTCATCCAGAGATTTGAAATGCCAGCGCCCGCTCAGATTTCGAAACGGACCGTCCACAAGGCTCATTTCGATGGTATGCGGCAGCAACAGCTGGTTACGGGTGGTCAGACGATGGCGAATGCCACCCCTGGCAATATCCATGGAAGCCACAATCTGATCGCTGCTCTGCTCATGTATTTCCGTATCCGCGCACCAGGGGAGGAATTCGGGATACCGGGCCACGTCGTTGACCAGATGGAACATGCGGTCTGCCGGATGCATAACCAGCGCGGTTTTATCAATCTGATGGGGCATTGGGGGCGAACGTCCTGCTTGATACGTGCTTGAATAAATGACACTGCGGAAGCCAGGCCGGCGAGGCCAGCCTTTATCAGACACTATGATAAAGGATCTCGCCGTTATTGGGACCACTTTCATTGCCATTTGCGCCTTCGAGCTCTCCGTCTCCCTCCGTCTGCACAGGTTCGGCGCCCTCTAGCTGACTGTCCTTGCCCCCTTCGTCTTCGGCTTCCGGAGGATTTTCACCAGCGCCCTGCAGAGGTATCGATTCCGTTGCCAGGACCTCCGCCGGGCCGCACCAAAGGGCAGCGCTCCCGGTACTGCACATGCCAAGCAAGGAGACCGCGGTGTACTGGATACCGATATACGCAACAACCAGGGGGAGCACCAGCCGCATGACCCAGAACCATATGCTCCGGAACAGGCCCGGGGCCGCGCCAAGGATGGTAAAGGTCAGATTGCGCGTCAGACACCAGCCGGCGAAAACAGCGATCAGGATACTCACCAACGGAATCAGCAGCCCCCCTGAAGCCAGCTCAACCCATCGGAACACCGTCCCGCCCGCAAGACGGACCTCTGACCAGGCATTAAAAGACAGCAGAGAGCCAAGACCCAGAAGCCAGACAAGTATCGCCATCAAAAACACCGACCAGGCCCGGGGTGCTCCGGTCCATTCCCGGAACCAGCCGACCACCGGCTCAAGCAGCGACAGGGAAGTTGTCCATACGATCATCACAACCACCAGAAAGACGGTCGCAATCAGGAACTGGCTACCCGGCAGGTCTGACAACGCCACCGGCAGGGAGAGGAAGAGCAGACCAAAGCCACGCTCTCCTTCCGTGGCATTTCCCCCGGGCACAAAGGAGTAGATCGCCAGACCCGCCACAATCGCGATCAGGGTATCCATCAACACAACCGCCAGCACGGAACGCTTCAGTCGAGTGCCCACGGGTGTGTAGGCACCGAACAGGGTCCACACTCCCATACCCAGTCCCAAGGTAAAAAACGCGTGAAATAGCGCGGCCTGAAGACTTTCCGGAGTCACATCAGCGGGGCGGAAACTGAGCATATAGTCGGAGGCAGCGCGAAACTCACCGGCCCAGGCCGCCAGAGCACCCAGTACCAGCAGCATCAGAAGCATGAGGGGTGCTACCACTCGCACCGCACGCTCAAGACCATCGACCACACCCTGTGTGGAAACCCAGATCACCAGTAGCAGAAAAAACCCGTGCCAGGCCATGAATACACGATAGTCGTCGGGATCGGAAACCAGCGCGGAGAGAGTCGCCGCCGCTTCTGCCTCGCCGGCACCAATGAACCGGCCCATAGCGCCGTAGAAAACGTAGGCCAGGGCAATGGCGCCGAACACGGCAGTAAAGGAGAGAACCAGGAGCGCGGCAACAATGCCCATCCTGCCAGCCCATACCCACCAGCGGGAACACCGCGCCCTGCGCACGTACCCGTCCATCGCCAGCACCAGACCGTGGCGGGAATGCCGCCCCATGGTCGCCTCCGTCACCATCAGCGGCAGGGTGATCAGCACCAGGCAGAACAGATAGAGCAGAACGAACAATCCGCCACCGTGCTGGCCGGCCAGGTAGGGAAACTGCCAAACGTTCGCCAGGCCAAACGTTGCACCGGTTGCAGCCCAGAAAAAGGTCGTTGGCCGGGTCCAGGACCCGGTGGGTGTTTCGTACGGTATCGGCATTCCATTCCCTGACGACATCTGAGGAGACATTGTAGCGGAGGAATTACGACCCGTACGACCATCGGCAGAGGCAATCACGCCGATTTCGTGACCGGTCTGGCACTACTGAGCTACAATGCGCGCTTTTCCGGCACAATTACGCCCGATAAATTCCTTGTCCGACTCCGGATCACCGATTCATGAGCAAGAAGAAACCCGGCGCCCCGAGCGCCACCATTGCCCTGAACAAAAAGGCAAAACACGAGTACCACATCGAGGAGCGCTTCGAGGCCGGCCTTGCCCTGCTGGGCTGGGAAGTGAAGTCCCTGCGCGCCGGCAAGGCGCAACTGACCGACGCCTATGTGTTGTTGAAGGATGGTGAAGCCTGGCTCCTTGGTTCCCACATTACGCCGCTGACGACAGTGTCAACCCACGTGATTGCGGATCCGACCCGCACCCGCAAGCTGCTTCTGCACGCCCGGGAAATCGGCAAGATCGTTGGCAAGGTGAACCAGGCAGGTTACACCTGCATTCCCCTGGCACTCTACTGGAAAAAGAACAAGGTAAAGTGCGAGATAGCCCTGGTGAAAGGCAAGAAGCAGTTCGACAAACGCGCCACCGAGAAAGAGCGGGACTGGAACCGCCAGAAGCAGCGTATCTTGCGCGATAATAACGTCTGATCACGAAACCGCACAAATTTACAGATACCTGACACCGGTCAAAGGCAGTACCGGCCGGTGTGTCGCATACTCACTCTCTTTGTTCGGATTTTCAACAGGCCTATACTCGGAGATTCCGGTGCATGGCAAAGGGAGAGCTTATGTCACCCAAACAGATACCTATGTCCTCCATCGATCGCGCGTGGCTGCGCATGGACACCCCGGAAAATCCCATGATGATCTGCGGGATACTGGCCCTTGACCGCTCCATCTCCATCAATCGCCTGAAACGAACGCTCGAGGAACGCTTCCTGTGCTTCCAGCGCTTCCGCCAACGGGTGGTGGACGACGGCGACCGGGCCTACTGGCAGGACGACCCGCTGTTTCACCTCGACAACCACCTGCATGAAATCGCCCTGCCGGGCAAGGCAGACAAAGCCGAGCTCCAGAAACTGGCCGGCGACCTGAACAGCACCTCCCTGGATTTCCGCCGGCCACTCTGGCAAATGCACTACATCAATGACTACGAGGGTGGCAGTGCAGTGATAGTGCGAATTCACCACTGCATTGCCGACGGTATTTCGCTGGTGCGGGTCATGCTTTCCCTCACCGACAAGACCCCCGAGCCCAAACTGAAGCGGGTCACCACAAAACCGAAGGTCCGCCACAAAACAACTTCCACCCTTCAGCGCACGCTGCACCGGCTGGTGGACAGTACCTATACGGCAACCGACCAGGCCAGGCTGTTCATCCACTCGGTGCGCAAAGAGCCCAGCTACCCCCTCAAACTGGCCACCGCCGCCGGCGGCGTTGCCTTTGATCTGATCAAGCTGGGCCTGGCGCCCTTCGAACCAAAAACCGACCTGAAAAGCCCTCTTTCCGGCCGCAAGCAGGTCTCCTGGGGCGAGCCCCTGGACCTCGACGAAGTTAAGGCTTGTGCCAAAGCACTCGGAGGTACCATCAACGACGCCCTGCTCTACGCCACCACCGGCGCACTGCAGCGGCATTTTGCCGCCAACAAAGAACCCATTCCGGAGTGCGGTATCCGGGTAGCCGTGCCTTTCAACCTGCGGCCCCTCGACCAGCCCATTGAGACCCTCGGCAACAAGTTCGGGATGGTTCTGGTAACACTGCCTGTGGAAGTGCAGGACCCGATCATGTGTTTCCGGCAAGTGCAGGAGAACATGAACCGGCTAAAACGCTCCTACCAGGCCCAGGTGACCTACAGCCTCCTTGATTTGTTCGGCCGTGGCCCCGATATCCTTGAACGCCGGGCCCTGGACCTGCTGAGCAACAAGGCCTCGGCAGTGCTTACAAACGTGCCGGGGCCCAAACATGCCCTGTACCTGGCTGGTAGCAAATTGACCCAGCCCATGTTCTGGGTGCCCCAGAGCGGCAGCATCGGCATCGGCATCAGCATTTTCAGCTACGCCGGCACTGTGCAGTTCGGCATTACCGTCGACAAGGCCATCCAGGCTAATCCGGAAGATATCATGAAACACTTCCGGGAAAGCTTTCAGGCCCTGAGCCACGCCGCCCTGGCCGGCCGGGGAGCCGGTGTACGCAAGGCCGGCTAGAGCCTGTAGGTACATCTGGCAGGCCAATCGTACAAAACTGTACAAACAAACCTTGAAGTCCGGCAATCCGGACACATATACTAAGCATAAGGGGACGACATGGCTTCGACGCCGGTGGCGAACCCTTGAGTGCATGTCGAGATGGCAGCGAATCTCGTTAATCCAAAGCTGCAACGCAATAGTCGCAAACGACGAAAACTACTCACTAGCAGCGTAAGCTGCTAGTCGTCCTGACTGGGTCGCCCGTAGCCCAGAGCTACATCTCAGGACGTCATCGCTTACGGGATGCTCCTTTAACCAGAGCTCACTGGTTAGAGGCTAAGATTCAAAGAGCTCGGTTCTTGCACCCTGACTCTCGGGTCGCTTGAACTTAAATCAATAGAGAGACGCTAAACATGTAGACCTCAAGGCTGAGTACTGGCGGACGCGGGTTCAATTCCCGCCGTCTCCACCAACCAAGAGTTTCAGGGGTCCAGCGAGACCCACTGAAACGCCCAAAGCCCCGGAAATGGGGCTTTTTTATGCCTGTCGTATCCATATTGATCCATCGGCATCCTCACCTCTCCCGCCCAGTCGCTACAGAAGGATTGCAGGTGGACGATCTGTCCTTCGAGGAGCACCTTTTGGATATCTCATAAAAAAATAACCGCGAGCCATGTCGCGGTTATTTCGCCATCAATAACGATCGAGACTCAGGAACCGACGATGCCGCCGTCCTTCCTGCGGATTACGATGGTGGCGTCACGTGGGATGGTAACGCCATCGGTTTTGGCCGGGAAGTTTGTCGCTTTCGGATCTCCATCACCCGGGTGTTGGGTGTTGGTGAACAGCGTACCGAAATCAGGCGTTGGGGCCAGCCCCGTTATTTCGTCTGAGTTCACACCCATCAACAGGCGCCGGTATTCACCTGTGTTTGTGTCGAACACAACCAGCTGGTCCTGAAGTCCGTCGGGTTGGCCACCATCGGTGCCGATGAACAGACGGCCGAACGGGTCGGCGAACGCGGCATCCGGGTCGGTAAACACATTGGCACCTTCGTCCGCTGGGGCCTGATAATTGGCGAAAGACAGATCCTGAGAATCGATCGCCGTCTTCGGGTCGTCTGGTGAACGGGTATTGCGGGCCAGCAGGAACAGATTCCAGGTGAACGTCGTCTCGCTGGTATCAGTGGTCGCGATAATGTAGCCATCCGTATTTTCGAAAATAGGGTTGGCTTCGCTGAGCTCGCCCTGGCCATCGTCCTTGCGATCGTTGTTCGTCAGGGTCCAGTAGACCTCTCCTTCTTTTCCGATAGTACTCCACTCCGGGCGATCCATTGGAGTGGCGCCAACAGCGTCTGCCGCGAGCCGTGCATAGGTGAGCACCTTGTCCTGGGTGTCGAGGCCGGCGTTAGCAATTGCAGAATTCGCCGAGGTGAGTTCGATCCATACGCCCGTGCCCTGACCGTCGTTGCCGTTACTGCCCTGATCAAAACGTGCCACATACAACTTGCCATCGTCGAGAGGGCTCATGCCGGCGGCGATGGACTTCCGCCATGGTTCGTTGGATTCGTATTTGTAGCAGTAGTCACCACGCTGGTCATCGCCCATATACACGGCAATCCGGCCATCTTCGAGCTCTTTCACGGCGGCGGCCTCGTGCTTGAATCTGCCCAGGGCAGTTCGTTTGACAGGCGTCTGTGCGCCATCGAAGGGATCGATCTCAACGATCCAGCCGAAGCGATTGGATTCGTTGGCATAATTGCCATTCTTCAGATCGAAACGCTCATCGTACACATGCCAGGAGTAGCCGAAGCCAAACCGGCTAAAGCCATAACGTCCATACGCCTCATCCTGAAGAGCGTCGAAACCGCCGATGCTCGCATCTGATGATCCGAAATAGCCGTTGAAATTCTCTTCGCAGGTAAGATATGTGCCCCAGGGCGTTGGGCCGGAGCCGCAGTTGTTCAGTGTGCCTTGCGGGGTGTTACCGATAGGGTTTTCCAACAATGGACTTCCCGCGACAGGGCCGGAAAACGTAACTTCCGTGTTGCCCGTGATACGGCGGCTCAGCGCGCTTGGCACCACGTCCCACTTGCCACGCCAGTCCCGGCCGATGGCAACCACCGAGACACCGTGGGCCGCCTGTGAAAGCCGGACATCTTCCAGGCTTTCCGGGCTTGCCTTGCCAAGGAGGTGAGGGTTGGTTCCGTATTCATGGTTGACACAGAGCATGCCAGAACTGCTACTGAGCACGCGGCGGCGGGCTTGCGCCGGTAGCTCACTACCGCGCCGGACTTCTGTTGCGAGCACATCCGGCAGATTCGAGGGGAAAAACCACATGCCATCATGGCCAATGCCGATCATCTGTTCCTGCTCTGCGGAAGTCGGGCGACTGCCCGGATCGCCTTCGTAGGGGGCGATTCCCGAGTCCGGGTTGATCGGCGTTCCCCAGGGAATCAGAACCTGATATTCATAGTCCGGCGAGATGGTAATCGTCTTGCCGCCAGCCGCTGTGGCGTCCTTGATGGTCAAGGGTGCGAAATTCAGGAGCGGGCCCCTATTCTGGCCGGGCGCGAGCGATTTGCCCATTCCTTTGGCATAGACCGAAGCCGGTAAAAAGAAGCTGGTAGCCGCCACGGCTAGCGAGCCCTGAAGGAGCCTGCGACGCGACAGTTGCGCGGCCGCGACCTCCTTAAAAGGAGTGCTCCCAGTAGGGTTCGTGGAGATGTCCTCAGATGATTCGTCGAGCTGGTATCCGGATTTGGTTTCAAGCGTCATAGCGTCACGGCTCCTGGCGTTCGGAGAGGAAGAAAGTTTGCCGAGTGCTTCCATTACCAGACACTCAGGCAGGGATAACCCTCGTTGCAGCTTCCCTTCTGAGCGAGAGTGCGCATCGAACTACGGGTCATTTAAAGATAAGCGGTATTTGTTTCACTTTGGCGTCGGAAAGATGACATTAGCTGAGTCATCCGTCCGTTAATCGTGTGAGCTTTACAATGATCGAAGGGGCCGACCGCAGGTCAGCCCTTGATTGAACGAACCGCAGGTTTGGCCATCCACTCGTGACCCTTCAACATGCCGTGCCAGTACAACGTTGGTAGCTGCTTGGCCTTGAGATACCAGGCGGCGCGGGTGGCTTTGGTGCCATCGTTGATCCATTTGGGGAAGCTGGGCTGCAGCACGCCACCGTAGCCAAACTCCGCCAGCACGATCTTGCCGTTTTCTACGGTGAGCGGGCAGGAGCCATAACCCAGGTAGGCTGCCCGCAGGGGCTCATTGCGAAGACTGGCGATGAGATTCTCTGCCACTACCGGCGCCTGTTTGCGAACGGCGGCGGCGGTTTTGGCATTTCCGGTGCCACTGACGTCACCAAGACCGAAGATATTGGGAAAGGTTTTGTGGCGCAGGGTGTCGTCTTCCAGATCCAGCCATCCGCCCTCGTTGGCAAGGGCCGATTCCCGGATGAATTGCGGAGCGCGCTGGGGAGGCACCGCGTGCAGCATCTCGAAATTGACTTCACGGTCCTGGCTGTTGCCGTCGCCATCTGTACTGCGGAACACGGCGGTTTTGGCCGGGCCGTTAACCGCCACCAACGTGCTCTGGAAGTTCACATCGATACCGTATTTCTCAATGTAGGCTTCCAGTGCCGGCACATAAGCCGGCACACCAAACAGCACCGCTCCAGCGTTATGGAACTGAACATCCAGGTTGCCCAGTACACCATGCTTGAGCCAGTAATCCGCGGACAGATACATCGCTTTCTGGGGAGCACCGGCGCACTTGATCGGCATGGGTGGCTGGCTAAACAGGGCCCTGCCCTGCTTGAGATTCTGGACCATGTCCCAGGTATAGCTGGCCATGCCTTCGCGATAGTTCGACGTCACGCCGTTGTTTCCCAGCGCTGCCTCAAGGCCCTCAATGCCGCCCCAGTTAAGTTCCAGCCCCGGCGCCAGCACCAGCGACTCGTAGCTGATGGCTGAACCGTCGTCCAGCACCACCTGGTTATTGTCCTGGTCTACGGCTGTCACCGCTTTCTGATACCAGGAAACAAACTGCGGCATCACTTCCGCCATTGGCTTTGACGTCACTTCCGGGCGGAAAACGCCACCTCCGACCATGGTCCAGCCGGGCTGATAGTGATGCCTGGTGGCAGGTTCAATGATGGCCAGGTCGATACCCGGGTCACGCCTGTGAAGGCTGGCCGCTACGGAAATACCGGCGGCGCCGCCGCCTACGATCACGACGGTGTGCGCTTTGACATCGCCCTTTGCAATGGTTGTGTTGCTGATCATGCCTAGAACCTCTTGTCTTTATTGGTAGCCTGTGGCGCTTGAGATTAATCAAATCCTACCAAACTTTAGGTTCTATCGTTAGATTATTATTGCATATAATATTCCCTGAAAAGCCCTACTCCTTATCAGGACATGCACCGGAGGCCGACATCATAAAATCAGCCAGGCAAAACAGTATGGTCGCCCGGGGCGCATGGAAGCCGATATAATCCACAGCAACACTGATGGATTGTCTTTAGCGGTACTGAACATGGAAAGAAACCACAACGACGCCACCAACCTGCAGCAGCTTCTGGAGCAGATCAGCCAATCGTCAGCAAACGCCGGGCAGGTATCGGTGAAGGATATTCTCAACAGTGTGGGAGAGCGTTCCTTCGGGCCCGTGGTATTGCTGGCAGGACTGATAACCATCGCGCCGCTGGTCGGGGATATTCCCGGTGTTCCGACGGTTATGGGGATGATCGTGTTACTGACGCTCGGGCAACTGTTGTTCCGGCGCCACTCGATCTGGTTGCCCGCGTGGGTATCGCAACGCTCGGTGCCACAGGAGAAGCTGCTGAAGGGCGTGGACTGGCTGCAAAAGCCGGCACGATTCCTTGACCGCTGGACAGGACAGCGGCTTGTGTTCCTGGTGGACGGGCCGGGGCTTTATGTTATGGCGGTTATCTGCATGCTGGTGGCCATGATCATGCCGGCAATGGAAGTCGTCCCCTTCAGTGCCAATGGCGCGGGAGCAGCGCTGATGGCCTTCGGGCTGGCTATCGTGGCAAGGGACGGGTTGCTGGCAATACTGGCAACGTCTTTTACGGTAGTCACGGTAGGGTTCGTGGTCGCCAGTCTGGCGGGATAGCGCCGGGATTCAGTAAAAAAAAGAGCCGTCCGATGGCTCAAAGATGCAGAGGAGCCGGAGCTCCGATAGTCGCTTTCAGGGACTAACACACCTTCAGTACATCAGAAGAACATGACACGATTGTGACAGCGGATCAGCTTGACGCGTTTTTCAGGTCTTCAAAAAACCGGTTCGTGCGCACGCTGATGTCATTCAGCTTGGCGTCCCACTTCTGCTGGTAGCTATTGAACGACTCGTCGCTTAAACGTGAAAACCGGGCGCCGGCCTCTGCCAGCACGCGTGAGCTGTCAGCGAATACATCAAAGTCCGGCTCATCCAGCCTTTCGCTGCTCTGCTCCAGATCGTTGGCAGTCTGCTGCAAAGCACTGCGGTCTCGGGCGGGAGCCTGCTGATTGTCTTCCAGGGCCTGTTCAATGGATTTCTCGAGTTCTTCCATAAAGTCCTGCAGGGCACGGCCATAGCTCTCCATGGCTTGCCGGGCCTGGCGACTGGCTTCGTCGGAATAGGCTTCAAACTCACGGGCCATGGCGTCCATCTGCAGGGCCAGGTCGCTGGAAGACCGGCTGAAGGTCGCTGACAGGCGCTCTCCGAGCTTGTTGATTTCGCCCATCAGGCCGTCCAGGGGTGAGGGGTTCATGATGGCTTCGCCGGTGCGCTGGTAGTCCACCAGCCAGCCACCATTGAGTTCCACAAGGTGGGTCATCACTTCCCGGCGTTGCCCCGAAGTGCCGTTTGCGGGCGGCAGGCGGGTAACAATCGTGGCTTTGCGGCCGTCAATAACAACCCGGCCGAAACCGGGCACGGTGTCCAGCCAATCACGGCCATAGCCGTCAAAGCCGGAAGGCGCAGCAAGCGTTGACAGATCGGCAACAGCATCGGCATCGTTCTCGGCCATCGCCTGCCAGAATTCGGCAGCCACTTCCTGGGGCGTCTCCGGTTTGCTGCATCCGGCAACCATAGCCAGAACCAGCGACAGTAACGCCATCCTCAACCACGTTTCAGTCATTCACCCACCCTCAGACTCATATCAATTCAGAGCGGATGATACTACACCGGCTAGAGGTTGCAGGTGAGCTTTACCAATTCTTCATCAAACACCCGGCGGTTTTCGCTGTAATCCACCGGGACTTCAATCAGCTGCACACCGCCTGCGGTCAGGGCTTGTTTCAGCGTCGGCTGCAGGTCCTCGGTGCGTTCAATGCGATGGCCGATGGCGCCGTAGGCTTCGGCGTACTTCACGAAGTCCGGGTTGTTGTAATCAAGCCCGAAATTCTCGAAGCCTTCCTGGGACTGTTTCCACTTGATCATGCCATAGGCGTTGTCATTGATGATCAATATGACCAGATTGAGCTTCAGGCGCACCGCGGTTTCCAGCTCCTGGCTGTTCATCATGAAACCACCGTCGCCACAGACCGCCATCACCTTCAGATGTGGATACAGCATGGCCGCCATCATGGCACTGGGCAGGCCGGCACCCATGGACGCCAGGGCGTTGTCCAGCAGTACGGTGTTGTTGTCGTAGGCCGGGTAATTGCGGGCGAACCAGAGTTTGTACATGCCGTTATCCAGCGCGATGATACCGTCTTCCGGCATCACCTGGCGCACGTCGTAGACGATGCGCTGGGGGATAACCGGGAAGCGGCCTTCATCGACCTTTTCGGACAGGTGGCAGTCCACCGCAGCCTTCACCTCCATGAAACGGGTGAAATCATGGCTCGAGCACTGGCCACAACGTTCAGCCAGGTGCTCGACACTGTTGGCGATGTCTCCCACCACCTCATGCTGGGGAAAATAGACCGGGTCCACATCTGCGCTGCTGAAGTTCACGTGGATGACCTGCTTGCCACCGGGCTTCATGAAGAAAGGTGGTTTCTCCACCACGTCATGCCCCACGTTGATGACCAGGTCGGCGTGGTCGATGGCGCAGTGAACAAAGTCGCCGGAAGAGAGCGCGGCGTTGCCCAGATACCGCGGATGGCGCTCGTCCACAACACCCTTGCCCATCTGGGTTGTAAAGAACGGAATACCCGTGACGTTGACCAGGTGGATCAGCGCCTGGGACACGCGTTTGCGATTGGCACCCGCACCAATCATGATCAGCGGGTGCCTGGCCTTGTTGATCATGTCGCAGGCGGTGTTGAGGCTCTTTACGCTGGCGGTGGGCCGGCGGGCATCGCTGGGTTCAAAAATATGAGTGTCGGCATCGGCCACTTCCGCGGCAATATCCTCGGGCAACTCCAGGTGGACGGCGCCAGGACGCTCTTCTGAGGCAATACGGAAGGCTTCCCGCACCTTGGCGGGGATAGTATTGGCGTTGCTGATCTGGCGGGTGTACTTGGTGAGCGGGCGCATCAGGTCCACTACATCCAGAATCTGGAACAGGCCCTGTTTCGATGATTTGATGGGTTTCTGGCCCGAAATCATCATCATCGGCATACCGCCAAGCTGGGCGTAGGCAGCCGCGGTCACCAGGTTGGTAGCGCCGGGGCCGAGGGTAGACAGACATACACCCACGCGGCCGGTCAGGCGCCCGTAGGTGGCAGCCATGAAGCCCGCCGCCTGTTCATGACGGTTGAGGACCAGCTCGATACCGGATTCACGCAGCGCCTCCAGAAAATCGAGGTTTTCCTCGCCCGGGACCGCGAAGATGTACCGGATTCCCTCGTTTTCCAGGGCATGAACAAAAAGCTCTGCACCGTTTCTGCGATTGTCGGCCTGTGCGGTCATCCTGTCTCCTGTTATCTCAACGCCTGTCGCCTGGGAGCTCAATTCCCCCCTGGCTCGGCCTGAAACGAATCAGCCGGTAGCCGGTCACGGCCCCAGCTCTGATGGACGCGATCGATCACCCGCGCCAGCTCTTCCCTGCCCACTTTTGCGGGTTCACCACGCTCCAGCGGATCGTAGTGGAAGATGTACAGTCGTGATGCAAACTGCTCAAAAGGCAGTGAGGCCTCACCGAAGCGCTCGCCCTTGGTGGCCGTGCTTACCTGCACATCGCCGCCCCAGTGCTGACCACTGTCGTTGTTGGGGTTGTAGAAGTACACCCGCATCACGTTATCCGGATCCAGATTTGCCCGCAGTATGGTGATTGCATGCCAGCCAATAAAGCGTGCAGCGCTGTCGGTGACGGCGACGCCTGCCGGTTGCGGGTGCACAAGGGGCTGATTGCCGTTGTAGTGCGGGTGGTAGCTGGCATAAAAATGCCTCAGAAACCCTTCCAGATCCTGCAGCTTGCCGGTCGCGACATCGACATTGATACTGAAGCCGCGCCCGGCAGACCAGCCGTGGAACTCCGGATTCACCCAGCGGTGGGGATCGCCCTCACGCCCGATACAAAGACGTCCCATTTCTGCATAAATGCGGTCGAGATGAGGCACAACTACCAGAGACACCGGATCAAGGTCCAGGGTGACCGCCAACGCAACGCCGCCACGGCTGGAAGCCGACGACACCGGCGTGCCCTCAAAATGCATGATGATTTCGTTATCCCGGGCCGCCCAGGTGACCATCTGCAACAGATAATCCGGATCGTTATAGGCCCACATGGATAGGGCGCGGGCAGACTGGCAGGTGGGGTTGTTGCCCTGCCCCACTCCCAGGGGCTGGCCCAGCATGTTCAGAACGCCCTGTATCAGCCAGGCCTTGGGCTGGGGGTTATAGCCATAGGCAAGCTCAAGACGGTGCCGGGCTTCCGGGCACAGGGAGAGCGTCGTCTGCCGCCAGAGCGCCGGTGCGACCGGCGGCTGGTACAGAATGCCCCGTTCGAGCAGCAGTGCCAGGCCGTAGATGCCCTGTGCCGTTTCCGGAAATATGCCCTCGCGAATCAGCGTCAGCACCAGATCCCGATAATGCAGGAGGCAATCCCGCCCGGTCATGGAAAGCCCGAGCGATTCAGCGATCAACGCATCCTGGTTCTCCAGAATGAATCGGATAAACGTTGCGTGATAGGGCGAAACCAGCCCGGTATCGTGCATGGAACGGGCAAAGCCGGTGGCCTCCCCCTGGAGAGCGCTTGAATCCATGTGACTCAGACGCTCTTCATACACCTCAATGCCGGGATCCTCGCGGCAGGCCTGAGTCGGCCCGTAAAGGCTGGAAATCAGACGCTCTGCACCCTGCCCGGCACTGCCCATGTCCACTTTCGGATCGCTGCGGCAAACGGCAATCTGGGTGATCATCTGGCGAACACCACCTACCTGGATAGGCCGCTGCTGGAGGATGCGCCAGATTTCATCAATCAGGCGATCTACCACATGCTCGTAACCGATGCTGGTCGCCACATAGTCCAACACGGAGCGGCTGATCAGCCCCAGCTTGCCCTGCTGACGCTCCGTCTCGCCGCCTTCACCAAAAAGCAGGGTGAGGTTAATGGCGAGCACCTGGGTCAGGTAGTGATGGGCCTGCTCGGCCGACATGGACTCATGAGGGTAGTCACCCATCGCCACCGCAAGCAGGCGAAGCTCGCTCATGGCCTCGACAAGAACAGTGTCGGTTTCGGTGCTCTGAAGGGAAAACGGGGTAAGCTGGGGTTGCAGAGTGGTCGGCTCCGCCCAATCCGACCCCAGGAACACGCCGGCTTTCTCAAGCCGCTCTGCACGGTCCCGAACGGCCTGGCACCCGCCGGGCTGTAACAGCACCTGCCGAACCACATCAAACAAAGGGGGCAAGCTGGCGGCTTTGGCGAAGCTGCGGCTCTCATCGAGAGCCGTGATCGCATCATCCAGCTGTTGCACCAGCTTGTCGGCGGGTGCCGGGCTGCCGGCATCGGAATTGCTCAAACTGTCTTCCTCAGGATCTGAACCAGACCCGTTGTTGTAAATTCCTTGCGGAATTATACATAGAAATCCAGCTCCTCCTGATGTTTCAGCAAATCTCTCATCTCATAGGGCTCTTCACCAAAGAAATAGACCACGCCCAAGTTGGCGCCACAAAGGCTGCCAAGCGGGTGCTGCCAGCACTTCTGCCTGTTCTGGTTCAATTTGTAACATCACCCCAGTTTCAGGGTTGAGAGCGTGCGTTCCCGCACTTTGTTGAGTAGCTGCTCATCATCCACCAGCGACTGCCCATAGGATGGCACCATCACTTTCATGCGCTCCTGCCACTCGGACGTCTTCATACGTTCCGGGAAGCAGCGCTCGATCACATCGATCATGGCGTGGGCCGCGGTGGATGCCCCCGGCGATGCCCCCAGAAGGGCTGCCAGGGTGCCATCCTTCGCCGCTACGATTTCGGTGCCAAACTCAAGTTTTCCGCCGCCCTCCGGGGATTTCTTGATAATCTGCACGCGCTGGCCGGCCTCCTGCAGGCGCCAGTCCTCTTCCTGGGCGTCGGGGAAGTAGTTGCGCAGTGATGCTACACGGTCACTGTGCGACTGGAATACTTCGCCGATGAGATAACGGGTCAGGTCCATGTTGGTGCGGCTTACGGACAGCATGGGGCGCAGATTGGTGGAGCTGACCGATCCGAACAGGTCGAACATCGATCCCTTCTTGAGGAAACGGGTGGTAAAGCCGGCAAAGGGGCCGAACAGAAGTGCCGGCTCGCCGTTAATGATGCGGGTATCCAGATGCGGGACGGACATGGGTGGCGCGCCGATCGGTGCCTTGCCGTACACCTTGGAATTGTGCTGTTTGACAATTTCCGGCTTCTGACATACCAGCCATTGTCCGCTCACCGGGAAACCGCCATAACCTTTGGATTCGTCGATGTCGGATTTCTGCAGCATCGGCAATGCACCGCCCCCGGCGCCCAGGAATACAAACCCGGCCTCCAGCTTGGTCTGCTCGCCGGTTTTCTGGTTCTTCACCCGCACTTTCCAGCGGCCGTTGTCGCGCTTGGCAAGGTAATGAACCGGGCTACTGAGCATCAGCTCGAAATTCGGCGTGGATTCGAGGAATTTCACCATGCTGCGGGTCAGGGAGCCGAAGTCCACATCCGAACCATGCCTGATCCGGGTGGCAGCCACCCGTTGCATCGGGTCACGGTTTTTCACCACCAGCGGCATCCACTCTTCCAGCTCCCTGGGTGATTCGGTGTACTCCATCTCGCGAAACAGGTGATGGGCGCTGAGCTTCTCGAAACGGCGCTTGAGGAACTTCACCCCGTCTTCACCCCAGACAAAACTCTGGTGCGGCGTGCGGTTAATGAATGTTTTGGGCTCCGGCAGGATGCCCTGCTCGACCATATGGGACCAGAACTGCAGCGAGACTTCGAACGAGGCATTGATTTTCAGCGCCCGCTCGATGGTTACCTCGCCATCCTCGCTTTCCGGTGTGTAGTTCAGCTCGCAGTAGCCGGCATGGCCGGTGCCTGCGTTATTCCATCCGTCGGTGCTTTCATGGGCCACGTGGTCTAAACGTTCCACCATGACGATGTCCAGGGAAGGATCCAGCTGCCTGAGCATCATCCCGAGGGTGGCGCTCATGACGCCACCGCCGACCAGCACTACATCTGCCTGTCTAACGGCCATTGGTTATCACCCTAGCTAGTTTAAAGCCTGTCACCCGTCCACGATCAGCAGGGGGCGCTTGAGATTGTGGCGCGATTATCCAGTTTTTCACCCAGAGAATAAATTGCGATGATCAACTGTTGGCCAACATACTGATTTTACGAACAGTGGCCGCGGGTGGGTCAAAGGTTTAAAATGCGCCCGCCGGGCGTGCTGTCATCATTCTCGCGCCTGCGGGCCAGGATATCACCGCCACTTTAGTCTCATACCGTGGGGCTTCCACCATCAGGGCTTCTTTTATGCTACTGGCATTTGCAGCAATCATTGCTGGTCTGGTTCTTCTCGTCTGGAGCGCAGACCGATTCATCGAAGGTGCGGCGGCAACCGCCAAGCACCTGGGCATGCCGTCACTGCTGATCGGCATGGTGATCATCGGATTCGGCACGTCAGCGCCAGAGCTGGCGGTGTCGGCGATGGCGGCCCTGGACGGCAACCCCGGGCTGGCACTGGGCAACGCCTATGGTTCGAACATCACCAATATTGCGGTGATCGTCGGCCTTACGGCCGTGATCGCTCCCATTGCCGTGCACTCCCAGGTAATCCGCAAAGAGCTGCCATTGCTGCTGGTACTGACTGCGATTGGCGGTTACCAGTTGATCGATGGCGAACTGACGCGCCTCGACGGCTGGGTGCTGCTGGGGGTGTTTGCTGTAGTGATGGGCTGGTCCATTTACCAGGGTATTCAGGGCAAGGGCGATTCACTGATCGGCGAGACCGAGTCGGAGCTGGTTGCCCATCCGATGCCACTGAAGAATGCACTGATCTGGCTGGTGGTTGGCCTGGTCCTGCTGCTGGTCAGCTCCCGCATGCTGGTCTGGGGGGCGGTATTCATTGCCCAGAGCCTGGGCGTCAGCGATCTGATCATTGGCCTGACGATCGTTGCCATCGGCACCTCGCTTCCGGAACTGGCGTCGGCCCTGGCGGCGGTGAAGAAAAACGAGCACGACCTGATACTCGGCAACATCGTGGGGTCGGGCATTTTCAATACCCTGGCTGTTGTCGGCCTGGCGGCGACCATCCAGCCGCTGGCAGTGGATATGGAAGTGCTTTACCGCGACTGGACGCTGATGACAGCGCTTACCGTCGGCCTCCTGGTAATGAGCTTTGGGCTTAACGGCAAATCGCGCACCATCGGGAGGCCCTACGGCCTGATACTTCTGTTGGTGTACGTGGGCTACGCCAGCTATCTGGCGTCCACTGTTATTCGCTAGAGCGCATCACTTTTTAATGGAAAAAGCGTTGATCAAATATTGAGCATAGTCTATGGATAGTCTATAGGTAATAAGGATATAACCTGCCCTTGGCAAAGAGGTACAGGGCTCCACCGTCCAACGACAAACCTAATAAGGAGACGGACTATGCAACAGGATAGATTCCTTCACCGGGGCCCGAACGATCCAGGGCTGGAAAGCCCCGCTCGCCGACGGCTGCTGGTGGGCAGCGCCGGTGCCATGGCGGCAGTAAGCCTGCTCGGTTTCATCCCCCTCGCCAGGGCGGATGAACCGAAATCATTACCGGATTATGCAGCATGGAAAGAGCGCAGTGCCCTGATCGTCCACAGTACCAACACCATGGAAACCGAGCGCGGTGCAATCGGTAACGGTGTCATCACCCCCAGCGACCGCCTGTTCGTGCGCAACAATCTGCCGGCACCTCCGGCAACGATTACCGATGATCCCGACGCCTGGGAAGTCAACATCGAGGGCGTCCGTAATCCACGCAAACTCACCGTGGGCGAACTTAAGTCCATGGGTGTGACAACGGTAGCCTCGGTACTGCAATGTTCCGGTAATGGCCGCGCATTCTTTCCCCATGGCGCCAGCGGCACCCAATGGTCGGTTGGCGCCGCCGGTTGTGTCATGTGGACAGGGGTGCCGCTGAAAGATGTGGTGGAAGCCCTGGGCGGGCCGGATTCCGACGCCCGCTACATCACCAGTACCGGGGGCGAATCACTGCCCGAGGGCCTCGATCCGAAGACCATCGTGGTTGAACGGTCGGTGCCCACCAGAGCCCTGGACAGCGCCCTGCTGGCCTGGGAAATGAACGACGAGCCCATGCCGCACACTCATGGCGGTCCGCTCCGCATGGTGGTTCCAGGCTACTACGGCGTTAACAACGTCAAGTACGTCAAGACCATAGCCTTCACCGAAAACCAGACCGATGCCAAGATCCAGGCCTCCGGCTACCGCATCCGGGATGTGGGCGAGAAAGGATCCCCGGACCAGCCGTCCATGTGGGAAATGAACGTCAAGTCCTGGGTTACCGCTCCGCTTGAAAGCGGTCGCAGCGGTCGCAATATGATTTATGGCGTAGCCTTTGGCGGCACCGTTGCACTCGATAGGGTGGAGGTGTCTCTGGACGGTGGCAAAAACTGGAAACAGGCACGGTTCCTGGGCCCGGATCTGGGCCCCTATGCATGGCGTCCGTTCGTGATGGCCGCAGACCTGTCACCCGGCGAATACCGGATTGTCAGCAGGGCCACCGATACCCAGGGCAACAGCCAGCCAGAGGGCAGGACGGAAAACGAGCGCGGTTACGGCCACAATGGGTGGAGTGACCACGGGGTCACGGTCACTGTCAGTTAACAGAAGGCGGGGGCCGGATCCGGAGTTTTCCGCCCCCCTGACCGATTCCAGGTACACCGACTATGAGAAAAACCGTCGCTGTTTTATCAGCCGGTCTGCTGGGCTTTGGCTGCCTGGCTGAGGCCAGTGAAACCGACACAGGAAAGCAGGTATTCGTCCAGGAGGCACAGCCCTCCTGCACCATTTGCCACGCCCTTTCGGATGCCGGCTCTGAGGGCGCCATCGGCCCGGACCTGGATGAACTGAAACCCACCCGCGACCAGGTCATCAACGCGGTGACCAGTGGCGTCGGCGTCATGCCGGCCTTCGCTGACTCCCTGTCATCGGAGCAGATTCAGGCCGTGGCCGACTACATCGTTAAAGTTACCGCAAGCCCCGAATAGCAGCTGGCTGGCCAGCAGACGACGCTAGTCCCGGTTTTCCCGGAACACCAGCGCCACCGAGTTCAGGCAGTAGCGCTGCCCGGTGGGCGGCGGGCCGTCGGGGAACACATGCCCCAGATGGCTATCACACCGTGGGCAGCGGACTTCCGTGCGCGTCATACCCATACTGTTGTCGTCAATGTAGCGGATATGATCCTTGTCGAAGGGCTGGAAGAAACTGGGCCAGCCAGTGCCGGAATCAAACTTGGAATCCGAGCTGAACAACGGCAGCTCGCAAAGCCGGCAGTAATAGACGCCGGGATTCTTGTTATCCAGCAAGGTGCCGCAGAACGGCCGCTCGGTGCCATGGTCCAGCAACACGCGGCGCTCTTCCACGGACAGGCTGGCAGCCTTTTCATCAATCTCTTCGGGTGTCAGCGGTGTCAGGTCGTAACCTGCAGCAGAAACGCTCATTGCAGCCTCCTCAGGCAATATCATTATCGGTATAACCGGGCTTCAGCCGGTCACCGAATGTGTCCACAAGCTTTTCCATCTTTGGTGCTGCGACAGCCATGATGTAGGGCTGATAGGGATTGCGGGCCGCAAAATTCTGATGGTAGGACTCGGCCGGATAAAATGCCTCCAGGGGCTCCAGGGTGGTTACCACCGGATCCTCGTAAACACCGGCGGAATTGAGCTGGCGAATATAGGCCTCCGCTACCCGCTTCTGGTCTTCAGATTCATAGAAGATTGCCGAACGGTACTGGGTCCCGCGATCATTACCCTGACGATTGAGCTGGGTGGGGTCATGGGCCACGGAGAAAAAGACTTTCAGGATCTCTCCGAAGCTGACTGTCTGCGGGTCGAAATGGACATCCACCACTTCGGCGTGACCGGTCTGCCCGCTGCATACCGCCTCATAATTAGCGGTCTCGGCGGCACCTCCGGCATAGCCGGATTCCACCCGGCTAACCCCGCTAACCGCCAGGAAAACCGCCTCCACACACCAGAAACAGCCACCGCCAAGCACCACTCTCTGCTCGCGGGAATCACCGGCGGGCAAATCCTGTTCCGGTTCCGGAAAGCGGCTTTTCGGTACATTCAGGCCTGGAATATTGCAGGATGTCGACATATCAGCTTCTGCCTCTGAGTCATTCATTAATGCGCGTGTAGTTACACCCAAGTGTGGCCTCACTGACGCGGTTTGGCCACCCCTGACACCGAGATCAGAAAAGCATCAAACCAGCCAGCGCGCTACCGGGCGCCAGAATCCACACCGGCACCCGCCACAGGGCCAGGCTGACCCAGGCCAGCATGACAAATGCGATTGCGGCGGAGCTATTTACGGCGGATGTGAATACCGGATCATATAGTGCCGCCAGCAACAGCCCGACAACACCCGCGTTTACGCCGGCAAGTGCGGCCCGGGCAAGCTCATGGCTGCGGATATACGACCACAGGGGAAGGCCGGCAAACACCAGCAGGGTCCCCGGCAGGAAAACAGCAACAACGGCCACCACGGCACCGGCCCACCCATTCTGTATGCCCCCCAGAAACGCGGAAAAGGAAAACAGCGGCCCCGGCATCGCCTGGGCAACCCCGTAGCCGGCCAGGAAAGTGTCTGCGGGCATCGCGCCGGAGGCGACAAAACCCTCCTGCAGCCAGGGCAGCACCACGTGCCCGCCGCCAAACACCAGGGCACCGGCACGATACAGCTCCGCCCAGATCCAACCGAGCGAGCCCGGGGAAATCGGCACAAACGCCAGCATCAAAAGCCCGGCAAACACGGCGAAAAAGACCATGGGGCGCCGGGTCTGCACGGGGATGGTCAGCGTTTGCGACGACTGTTGTTGCGGCAGTTTCAATACCGCACCCGCCGCGCCGGCGGCCAGGAGGGCAAGAATCTGCATCCAGGTCGCACCCACCGTCAGCAACAGTACCGCCACCAGAACTGCAATGGACAAGCGGGGACCATCGGGACACAGGGTCCGGCCCATTTGCCAGACCGCCTGCGCCACAACCGCGACTACAAACAGCTTGAGGCCGGTTATCCAGCCCCCTTCCCCGGCCTCCGGCCACAGGCCAAGGCCAAGCGCAAACAGTGTCATCAGCAATGCCGATGGCAGTGTAAAGCCCAGCCAGGCTGCGGCCGCACCACGGTAGCCACGCTGCAGAAAGCCGAGGGTCAGGCCGACCTGGCTGGATGCCGGGCCGGGCAATAACTGGCACAATGCCACCACCTCGCCATAAGCGGAGTCCGATAACCACTGCCGGCGTTTGACGAATTCTTCATGGAAGAAACCGAGGTGGGCGGCGGGCCCGCCAAACGAGGTCAGCCCAAGCCGCAGAAACAGCAGGAAAATGTGCCAGGGAGCCAACGCCCCGGCAGGGGACTCGTTTGAATCGGTATCCTTGGAGAAGACATCCCTGGACATGGAACTCTCTGTCTGTGACAACGTGTATTAAGAAGGATGAACATTATGACTTCTCTGTTGCATCACTCCCAGACCTAACCATAATGAAGGGGCGTGTTGACCGGATCGTGACAGGAAACGTTGACAACAACCAACAGGACGAGCAATGACTGCCCGGGCACATACACCAGAACATCAGGACGAACTGCTGGAATATCGCCTGAGCCTCCGTCTTGGCCCGGTTCATGCCAGGCAGCGCCTCGGCATCGAACGTGAAGCAGAGGCAAAGGTTTTCGGGCCGGACCAGCAATCGTTCCATCTTGAAAACATCACCTCCGCCCCGCGGTTTATCAGCACATGCCTGAAACTGGCGGGGCTGTTCCGGCGGGGACAGGCCAACAGCCGCCGCCTGGACATCGTCCATAACCGCTTCCACATTCCCGGCCTGCCCGCAGCCTTCGAAGGCTATCGCATCCTGCAGCTGACCGATCTCCACGTGGACATGGACGAGGCTAACCTGCAGGCGGTCATCAACCGGATCAAACCGCTCGAGTATGACCTGTGCGTGCTGACCGGGGACTACCGCCGCCGGACCTGGGGGCCGATTGATGATGCCATGGAAGGCATGGCACAGCTGAGGGACGCCATTCACGGCAAGGCGTATGCGGTATTGGGCAACCACGACAGTGTTCGCATGGTGCCGGGCCTCGAGGACATGGGGTATCACCTGTTGATGAACGAACACGCCATCCTTCAACGGGGTGATGACAAGCTCTACTTGGCAGGCGTGGACGATGCCCACTTTTACAAGGTCCACAACCTGCACAAGGCCGGGGATGAGATTCCGCCGGGCGCCACCAGCCTGTTGCTCAGCCACACTCCGGAAATCTGGCGGGAAGCCGCTCATGCCGGCTACGACATGTTCCTCTGCGGCCATACCCACGGCGGTCAGATCTGCCTGCCCGGAGGCATTCCGGTCACCCTGGACGCTGACTGTCCACGGGAACTGGGCCGCGGACAGTGGCGCAGAAACGGCATGCAGGGCTACACCTCGCCCGGCACCGGCACCTCGGTCGTCAACGTGCGCCTGAATTGCCCCCCGGAGGTGACTTTGCATACGCTCACCAGCGGGCCAGAATAGCGGAACGGGCTCAGTGAGGCTGGTGACGGATGCCCAGCCGGTACAGCAGCGGTGACAGCAGTATGTTGGAGAGGGTGAACAGCACCACAACACCTGCCACCACAAGCCCGTTCAGGTCCAGCCAGTACCACGCCAGAATCATCGGCAGCAGGGCTTCGGGAATCTGGTCCAGCCCAATAGCCCGGCCACTGGAGGCCAACCCGGCACGACGCTTGATAAAGCTGCTGATCATGTCCCCGATCAACCCCAGCAACCCGAACAGCAGACCGAACACCAGGCCCATTCCGGTTGTCAGCGCGAACAGGCCGCATGCCAGGGTACCGGAGACCAGGCCGCGCCAGGTTTTGCTGCTGCCAAGCAGCGGCCGGCCATCCCGCCACCGGCGCCCACCGTCGATGGCCGCGGACCAGCGCCGGCCCAGCACCCGGGCGGCGACCACCGGTGCCCCGTTTGCCAGCACCAGCATCACGAAGAGCTCGAGAGAAATCAGCAAACTGCCCAGCCTCCGTCAGCTGTCGCCCGGTGGACGAGATTTTTTCAGGACACGCCGCCCTTGGTCAGTTTCAGCGGATCCATCAATTTTTCCAGCCGGTCGCGGTCCAGACCACTGCGCTCTTCCGCCACGTCAATCACCGGCCTGCCGCTCTGGTAGGCTTCCTTGGCAATATCCGAGGCCAGGCTGTATCCGATCTCGGGATTCAGGGCAGTGACCAGCACCGGATTTTTGCCCACCGCCGAGTCCAGATGATCGGCATTCACGGTGAAGTCGCGAATCGCTTTGTCGCCGAGCATGGTGGAGGCGTTGCTCAGAAGATCAACCATGTCCAGCAGGTTGGCACCCACCAGTGGCAGCATCACATTCAACTGAAAGTTTCCGGACTGACCGGCAATGGCAATGCTGTTGTCCAGACCCATGACCTGGGCCCCTACCATGGCTACCGACTCCGGGATCACCGGGTTCACTTTCCCCGGCATGATGCTGCTGCCCGGCTGTAACGCCGGCAGGCTGATTTCCGCGAGGCCATGAATAGGGCCGCTGTTCATCCAGCGCAGATCATTGGCAATCTTGGTAAGCACGATGGCCAGGCCCCGGAGCTGTGCCGACAGCGCCACCGGCGCATCAATCGCACTCTGCCCCACAAATTTGTGGTCCAGTGACTGGAAATGGTAGCCGGTATTGGACTTCAGGAACTTGACGAACTGCTCAGGGAATTCGTGCAGTGCGTTCACACCGGTGCCTACCGCGGTTCCGCCCTGGGGTACCTTCAGCAGATCGTCGGCCGCAGCGGCCAGTCGCTTGTCCATTGCCAGCAACTGCTCCCGCCAGGTGCGCAGCTCCTGGCCCAGGGTAACCGGCATCGCATCCATCAGATGGGTTCGCCCGGTTTTGACCTGCTCTGAAAATTCTGCCTCGCGCTCGTAAATCACACCGCACAGATGCGTCAGCGCCGGTATCAGACGTTCGCGGACACCGGTCACGGCACTGACATGAATCGCGGTTGGAATGACATCGTTGGAACTCTGACTCATGTTGACGTGGTCGTTGGGGTTGATCTCGACCCCCTCCCGTTTAGCCAGGGCCGCAATGACCTCATTCACATTCATGTTGGTGCTGGTGCCGGATCCGGTCTGGTACCGGTCGATGGGGAACTGGTCAGCACACTCGCCATTCAGTATGCGATCGCCCGCAGCCACGATGGCGTCACGCACGTCGTTGTCCAGCAGTCCAAGGCTGGCATTGGCGTCGGCAGCCGCCTGCTTTACCCGAACCACCGCCGCAATAAAGGCGGGTGGCATGGGCAGGCCACTGACCGGAAAATTTTCCACGGCTCTCTGGGTTTGGGCGCCCCAAAGGGCCTTCTCGGGAACACGGACTTCGCCCAGGCTGTCTTTTTCCGTCCTGAAATGGGTCATGACATACTCCTCGTCGGCCAGACTCGGTTATTCATTAAGTGGAGCCATCAGTCTGACATGGTCGCAAATGCCGGTAAGCTGATCAAAATTCATGACCGGGCATGAACCGGACAGACCTGTGAGTGTAGACCGTCATTCCCTGACAGGGTTCAGGGACGCGGAAAGACTGGTTACCAGTGCCCTCAGTCGATTGGGTTTCACCGGCTTGTTAAGCACGGGCAGGCGCTGGGCTCTGATCAGCCGGAGTGTTTCATCACCACGGTCCGCGGTAATCACCGCAGCGGGAATATCGTGACCAAAGCGGCGGCGAACCTCCTGGATCGCCTCGCAACCCGTCAGATTGTCATCGAGATGGAAATCCGCAAGCATGATGTCAACGCCCCGGCATCGCTCAATGGCTTCATCTGCGCTGGCGGCCGTCACTACATGGCACCCCCAACGCTCCAGCAATGCCCGCATACTCTCCTGTACCGGCTCTTCATTATCGATCACCAGCACTCGCAGCCCATCAAAGGAGGAGGTGGCGGGTACCGGCGCTGCAATGCTCCGGGCACTCGGGGACGCCTCCATAACCGTACTCAGTGGGAGCAGGATGCTGAAGCAGGAACCCCTGCCGTAGCTGGAGTCCACCCGGATTTCACAACCCAGCACCCTCGCCATCCGGTCAACAATTGCCAGTCCCAGGCCAACACCCTGGCGGCTGCTACCTTTGGGCAGTATCTGGTGGAACTCCCGGAAGATATCCGCGAGCTTTTCCTTTTCAATGCCGACCCCCGTGTCCCATATCCCGATTTCCAGGTTGGGCCCCCGTTTGCGGGCGGCAAACAGCACCCCACCGGTGTCGGTGTAGCGAAAGGCGTTGCTCAGCAGATTCCTGAGTATTCGTGTCAGCATTCGCGGATCGGTGCGGACGCTGCCGTGACCGGCCCGCACGCGAAAGTTCAGGTCTGCGTTTTCAGCCAGTGGTTCGAATTCCTGGGCCAGGCCCCGCATCAGCTCACCGATATCGGTATGGACATAGTCCGGCTGCATGGCTTTCTGTTCCAGCCTGGAAATATCCAGCAGATCCGACAGCAGGTCTTCCGCGCTTTCCAGCGAGCGCTGAACCCGGTGCACAAGGCGGCTTTCGTCCGCCGGCAGGTTACTGTCCATGAGGGCGGAGACCAGCAGGCGGGCGGCGTTCAGGGGCTGCAGCAGGTCATGACTGGCAGCGGCCAGGTACTTGTCTTTGCTTTCATTGGCGTTCTGTAATTCGTCGGTGCGCTCCTCGACCCGGCGCTCCAGGTCCGCGTTGAGCTGGCGCAGTTTTTCCCGGGCCTGATGGCGCTCGGTTATGTCAGCAACGAACGCCTCCACCACTTCCGGGCCAAGGTCGGGGCGCCTGAGCAAGGTAATGGCAACATGAACCGGCGTGCTGTCTGAGCGCCTCAACCGCGTTTCCCTGGCGCTGAGGCTGCCCTGGTTCAGCAACTCCTGGCGGATGTCATCAAAATCCCCGGAACTGCAGAACAGCTGTTCCCGCAGACGTATGACACCGGCGATGAGTTCATCAGCACTGTCATAGCCACAGATACGGGCCATGGCGGGGTTGGCGGCGACAAAGCCACCACGGAGATTGGCCTGAAAGATGCCGTGCAGGGCGTTTTCGAACAGCCACTTATAGCGGTTGCGCTCTATTTCCAGCTCCTCTATCCGTTCCTGAAGTGCGGGATAGTAGTTCTTGCGCAGCGACTGGCTGCCGAGGCCGAGTAGATCGCCGACCTCGTAGCCGGTTTCTCCGGAATCAGAGGGCTTCTGCATAAACGACTTCGACGTCGCGGCGGGAGGACTTCCGCGGATTAGTCAGGATACACGGGTCCTGGAGGGCGAACCCTGACAGATAGGGAATGTCGGATGTGGTCACACCCAGTTTCGCCAGTTTGGCTTCCAGCCCCACCGCTCCCTTGAGTGCAATGATCCGTTCCATCAGCCTGTGCTTGATCACCGGTTTCGACATGCCGCGGGTGTCAATGTCCATGGCCTCGGCCACCCGCCTGAAACGGTCTTCGGCTGCGGTGTAGTTGTAGGCCACCACATGCTCAAGCAGCAGCGCATTGCAAAGCCCGTGGGGCAGATCGAGGAAGCCTCCCAGGCTGTGGGACATGGCGTGGACCGCGCCCAGAATAGCATTGGAGAACGCCAGTCCCGCCTGCATGGACGCCAGCATGACCTGCTCCCGCAGATGTGCGTCAGCGGTATTGCGCACCAGCGGTTCCAGATTGCGGTTGATCAGCCGGATGGCCTCCAGCGCGTTGGTGTCCGTCAGCGGCCCGCTGCCGGTGGAAACATAGGCCTCAATGGCATGCACCAGGGCATCGACACCGGTGCAGGCGGTCAGGTAGGCATCCATGGTTTCCGTTACTTCGGGATCTATCAGCGCCACATCCGGAACCACCGCCTTGCTGATGATAGAGAATTTGAAGCGCCGGTCCGGGTCGGAAATGATCGCGAACTGGGAGACATCGGCGGACGTGCCGGCGGTGGTGGGGATCAGGATCATTGGTGGCGATGGCGAGGTGACGGTATCCACGCCCTCAAACTCGAGGATACTGCGGCCATGGGCACTGACAATGCCAATTCCCTTGGCACAGTCCATGGGGCTGCCGCCGCCGATGGCAACGATGACATCACACTCATTGGACCGGTACAGCTCGGCACCGGCCATGACTTCATCCACCTTGGGGTTGGGCGAGACGCCGGTAAACAGGGTCACGCGAATGCCGGCACTCACCAGGATATCCACGATTTCAGCAACCCAGCCGGCTTTCTCCACACCAGGATCCGACACCAGGAACACATGCCGGGCGCCGAAGTTGCTGGCAAAGTTGGCCACCGCCTTGCGGGAGCCGGCGCCAAAGACGATTTCGGGTGAGACAAACTTGCGCAGAGCGGAAATGTCGTAGCTCATGGGCGTTCTCTTCAGGGATGCTGTTGTTTTTATCTCGGAACCAAGTCTACCTTAACTGCCGGGCACCATCATTGCACTTTTGGCTATGCCGCTGATAGAACGCCAGCAGATTCTCAAGCAGTGCAATCTGGTTGTGTCGCTGGCGGAAGCCATGCCCCTCCTCTTCGAACCACCAGAGCTCAACGGCCTGCCCGTTCTGCTCAAGCACCTCGACCATGGCCCGGGTCTGCTCCGGCACCACCACCCGGTCCTGACCTCCCTGGAAAAAGATCATTGGCCCCCGGATACGGTGAGCCTGCAACACCGGGGTGCGCTCCTGCCAGCGCCCGGAAAACTCATCCGCAGCTCCCAGCAGCCAGTCAAGGTAACCGGACTCGAAGCGGTGTGTCACTTCTCGCAGACGGCCGGGATCACTGACCCCGAACAGGCTGGCCCCGGCCCGGAAACGCTGGCTGCGAGTCATCGCCATCAATGCCGTGTAACCGCCCGAGCTGCGGCCCTGGATGAACAACCGACGGGCATCACCGCGACCACTGGCCACCAGGTAGTCCGCCGCTCTTTCCATGTCTTCCACGTCTGCCTCGCCCCAGCTGCCGGCCAGCGCCAGGCGGAAATCACGGCCAAAGCCCGCGCTGCCCCGATAATTCACTTCCGCCACCGCGAATCCGTGATGGCACCAGAACTGGACCTGGGGATTGAAAACCGGCCAGGCGGTCGAGGTGGGGCCGCCATGGGCAATCAGAATCAGCGCCGGCGGTTGGTTTCCTGACTCGCCGCCAAGGGGCGGGTACCAGAACCCGCTCACTTCCTCATGCACTCCGCGGGAAGGCGGAATCCGAAAAGCACGGGGCGTGACAATCGGTGTACCGGGAAACGGGGTTTCGCCCCCGGCGATGGTCTGGACACGGCCGTTTTCCAGATTCACTGCCAGCACTGAATCCAGCCGGGAAGCCGAGCGGGCGATGCAGTAAAGATGGCCGTTGCAGACCGTAAGGTGGCGAAAATCGGCATAGTCCGTGGCGACTCTGGCCGGTGGTAAGCCGGCAGTCAGTTTCAGCCATAACTCTGCGCTGCCGGCAATGTATCTTACCCGGGCCCAGCGGCCCCGCTCCAGCGGACAATGGTGGCGCTCGCCCAGTTGCCAGGGGGCACTGGCATGATCCGCCTCTGTCGGGTCCAGGCAGCGCCACCTGGCCCGTCCTGCCGTGAAGGACACAGCCCAGGGCTGCCACCAGCCCGCGTGATCTGACAGCACATGCAGCTCTTCGCCATCGAACGCCGGCTGCTGGACGCTGCCAGCCGTGGGCGTCGGCCAGCAACGGGCCGCTGTCAGCCTGCCGTCTGCGCCCACATCCGCAACCCACAACGCAGACCTCACCCAGGGCATATCCGGAAGCGACCAGGACACCCAGGCAATGCGCGACCCGCTGGAAGACAGCGCCGGTGCGCTGTAAAAATCCTCGCTGTCGTGCAGGGTCAGGAATCTGTTGTGCCCCTGCACGGCCACCAGCTGCTGGTGCCCTTTGCTTTCTCGCACCGCCAGCACCCGACGATGACGATGATCCCATGCCAATCCGCCAAAGCTGGCGTCCGGGTCCCGGATTATCGCCTTGGTGAGGCCGGTCTGCGGATCGATACGGTGGATCTGTTGCTGATTCGCCTCTACCGCGAACACCGCGTCCGCCCCGGCGCATACTGCCCCGCCGCCATAGCCGTTGACCTGGCTGCGAATCCCGAAATCCGCCGACGTTACCGGTTGAGCGCCATCCGCCGTGGCTTTGCGGAGCAGATTGTTACTGCTGGCCGGATCGAACTCCAGCCAGAAAATGCCCGCTTCAGAGGCTGTCAGAGCACCGCGCTGGGTAAATGCCGCGGAGGCCTGCTCCGCGGACAGTATCGGGAAGGCCGGCGGGCCGGGCGTATCAGCCCCTGAAGAACAGGCGGGAGTTGTCGGTATTGCGATAGGTCAGCTCCTCAAGCCCGGCAGTGGCATGGTCCGCCGCCTGGCGGGCAGCGAGGATGCGGTCGTGGTGGGGCGACTTGCTGCAGACCGGATCGGCATTGTCAGCATTGCCGGTCAGCAAATAGGCCTGGCAACGGCAGCCACCGAAGTCCCTGCCTTTTTCATCGCAGGAGCGACAGGGTTCCGGCATCCAGCTATCGCCCCGGTAATGATTGAAACCCGGGCTGTCGTACCAGATGGAGTGTAGCGACGATTCCCGCACATTGGGAAAGTCGATGGGCAGCAGGCGGGCACTGTGACACGGCAGGGCGGTGCCATCCGGCGCCACCGTCAGGAACAGGCTGCCCCAGCCGTTCATGCAGGCCTTTGGCCGCTCCTCATAGTAATCCGGTGTCACAAAGATCAGCTTCATGGCCGAGCCGCTGGCCGTGAGGCGCTCGCGATAACGGTTCACTTCCGCCTCGGCCTTCTCCAGTTGCGCTTTGGAGGGCATCAGTCCCTCGCGGTTTTCAAAGGCCCAGCCATAGTACTGGCAGGTAGCCAGTTCGACATAGTCCGCACCCAGGCGCTCACAGAGGCTGATGATATCCTCCATCTGGTGGATGTTGTGGCGATGGATCACGAAGTTGAGCACCATGGGATAGCCCGCTTCCTTCACCGCGCGGGCCATGGCCAGTTTCTGGTCGAAGGCCTTGCGGGAGCCGGCAACAGCGTTGTTCAGTTCCGGGTCCGAAGCCTGGAAACTCACCTGGATGTGATCCAGGCCGGCGTCCCGGAAAGCGTTAACCTTGGCCTCCGAGAGTCCCAGCCCCGAGGTGATCAGGTTGGTGTAATAACCCAGCTGCCGCGCCTCTGCAATCAGCTCAGGCAGATCCTGGCGTACCAGCGGCTCGCCGCCGGAGAAACCCAGCTGTGCTGCTCCCATTTCCCGCCCCTGGCGCAGCACCCTGACCCACTCTTCGGTGGTCAGTTCCTGCTGGGTCTGGGCGAAATCCAGCGGATTGGAGCAATAGGGGCACTGCAGCGGGCAGCGGTAGGTCAGTTCCGCCAGCAGCCAGAGCGGCGGCCCGATACCGGGGCGATCACCGGTGGGCATGGCGTGACGGGCTGTCATGAGAACAAAATCCAGTGTTGCTGTTCGGCATCTTTCAGGAACTCGCTGACATCATCCTCAAGGGAGCCCGCATCCGGAAACTGCTGCTCCAGGGTTGCCACGATGTCCGCCACATTGCGCTGGCCGTCCACTTCCTTCAGCACTGCACCGGCGCTGTCATTGAGCCGCACCATACCCTCGGGGTACAGCAGCACATGGGCATTCTGGGCCGGCTCCCACTGGAAGCGGAAGCCCGGGCGCAGCCGCGGTATCTGCTCCAGGAGCTTCGTCATCACAGCCCCCGGTGCCAAACGGGCTGGTCGGTGACGGTATGATACGGTGGCGTCTGGTGCTGATAAGCCATAGTCAGGGCATCCAACATCGACCATAAGATATCCAGTTTGAATTGAAGAATTTCCAGGGCACGGGCCTGCTCGGCCGCGGTGGTGAAATGATCCAGGGTAATCGTCAGCCCGTGCTCCACATCCCGGCGCGCCTCGGACAGACGCTTGCGGAAGTAGGAATAACCATCGGTTCTGATCCATGGATAGTGCCGGGGCCAGCTGTCGAGCCGGGACTGGTGGATTTCCGGCGCAAACAGCTCGGTCAGTGAAGAACAGGCCGCCTCCTGCCAGGTCGCCCGGCGGGCGAAATTCAGATAGGCATCCACTGCAAAGCGGACACCGGGCAGCACATGGCGCTGGTCAACCACTTCCTCCCGGCTCAGCCCCACCGCCTCTGCCAGACTGAGCCAGGCCTCGATACCACCCTCGTCGTCACTGTGACCGTCGTGATCCAGCACCCGCTGCAGCCACAACCGGCGCACGGACGCATCCGGGCAGTTGGCCATGATGGCGGCATCCTTGCGGGGGATATTGATCTGGTAATAGAACCGGTTGGCGACCCAGCCACGGATCTGCTCGGGCGTGCAGTCACCGCCATACATGGCTTTATGGTAGGGGTGATGGATGTGGTAATACTGGCCTTTGGCGCGCAGGGCCTGCTCGAAATCCCTGCGGTTCATGACCGGGGTTGCAACTGCGTTCATGAGGGCTCCGCCATGTCCAGATGCATTCCGTCAAAGGACACCTCAATGCCGTGCCTTGCCAGCACAGCCCGCTCCGGGGAATCCTCATTCAGAATGGGGTTGGTATTGTTGATATGGATAAGAATTTTCCGTTTTGCCGGCATGGTATCGAGCACCTCGATCATGCCGCCGGGGCCACTCTGGGCCAGATGCCCCATTTCCTGGCCGGTGCGGGTACCGACCTCGCAGCGCAGCATTTCGTCATCATGCCACACGGTGCCATCCACCAGCAGGGTGTCGGCCTTGCGCATCCATTGCAGGATCTGCTCATCGGGCTGGCCCAGCCCCGGCGCGTACATCACCGTCTCGCCGCTACGGGTGTCTTCGATGAACAGGCCGATATTATCCCCCGGGTGCGGGTTATTGCGCCTGGGTGAATACGGCGGTGCGTTACTCAGTAACGGAATGGCGGTCAGGCGCAGCGACGGTGCACAGGGTATGGTAAAAGACTGCTGATCGGTGCAGGGCACTTCCTGCCACCGGGGCCCGCCATTCCAGTGCTCCAGCATGCGGAATAAAGGGAAACCACTGCTCAGGTCCTCATGCACCTGTGCGGTACACCACACATCCAGTGGCAAGCCCTCGCGTAGCATCAGCAGGCCGGTGGTGTGGTCCACCTGGCTGTCTATCAGCAACACGGCGCCAATGCCGGTATCACGCAGGGCGCGACCCGGCTGCATGGCGTCAAACGAAGCCAGCTGGGCGCGGATGTCCGGGGAGGCATTACAGAGAATCCAGCTGACACCGTCCTCGCTGATGGCAATGGACGACTGGGTGCGGGCGCTGGCGTTCAGGGACCCTTTGCGGTAACCGTCACAGTTGGCGCAGTTGCAGTTCCACTGGGGAAAACCACCTCCGGCTGCGGAACCAAGGATTCGAATCTGCATGGCGGGAACTCCGGAAACAAAACGGCCAGCGCAAATTGGCTGGCCATTCTTTCTCAGCGGTTGGCGAAGTACATGGTGACTTCGAATCCGATCCGCAGGTCTTCATAAGCTGGTTTGGTCCACATGATGCTTACCTCTTGTGATGTTTGTTGTGGCGTTGAGGATCCGTTAACCGGTCTTCCGGTAACTCACTTCTTATCCTACGCAGTCTAAGGATAGTCAAATATGGTACTTTGGCACTGATTTTCTGCCCTGAACTGCACTGCACTTCATCCTTTGGACCCATTATTGCCGGCATTCGCCTGGCCAAAAAAAAGGGCCCCGGGTAGGGCCTGAAAAATGGCAGGAAAACCCAAAAGCCCCCGGCCAGTCACCGGGAAAGAATGTGCACATCCGTGTGCTGACTCGCTACCGGGCCCGTGTGGATAAGCCCGGGCACAACAGTCATTGCATTGCCGGGCTCAGAAGAAGCCCAGCGGGTTGATGTCATAACTGACCAACAGGTTCTTGGTCTGCTGATAATGGTCCAGTGCCATTTTGTGGTTTTCACGGCCGACACCGGATTTCTTGTAACCACCGAATGCAGCGTGTGCCGGATACTGGTGGTAGCAGTTGGTCCATACGCGGCCCGCCTGAATACCACGTCCCATGCGGAAGGCACGGTTGATGTCGCGGGTCCAGAGACCGGCACCCAGGCCGAACTCGGTATCGTTGGCGATGGCCAGGGCTTCTTCCTCGTCCTTGAAGGTGGTGACACCCACCACCGGACCGAAGATCTCTTCCTGGAACACGCGCATGTTGTTCTTGCCCTTGAACAGGGTGGGCTGGATATAGAAGCCGTTGTTGAACTCACCCTCCATTTCCTCACGGCCACCACCGGTCAGCACTTCCGCGCCTTCCTGCTTGCCGATTTCGAGGTAGGACATAATCTTGTCAAACTGCTCCTTGCTGGCCTGGGCGCCCACCTGTACGTCTGTATCCAGGGGGTTGCCGCGCTTGATCGATTTGGTGCGCTCGATGACCTTGGCCATGAATTCGTCGTACATGTCTTCCTGCACCAGGGCGCGAGACGGACAGGTACAGACTTCACCCTGGTTGAAGAACGCCAGCACCAGGCCTTCCACGCACTTGTCGATGAATTCCGGCTCGGCCTTCATGACATCGGAGAAGTAGATGTTGGGGGACTTGCCGCCCAGCTCCACGGTGGACGGAATGATGTTCTCGGCTGCGCACTTGAGAATGTGGGCGCCTACCGGTGTTGAGCCGGTAAACGCGATCTTGGCAATGCGCTTGCTGGTGGCCAGGGCCTGGCCGGCTTCGATGCCATAACCATTGACGATGTTGATCACGCCCGGCGGCAGCAGGTCGCCAATCAGGTCCATCAGGATCAGGATACTGGCGGGAGTCTGCTCGGCCGGCTTCATCACGGTGCAGTTGCCTGCAGCCAGACAGGGCGCCAGCTTCCACACGGCCATCAACAGCGGGAAGTTCCAGGGAATGATCTGGCCCACAACACCCAGAGGCTCGTTGTAGTGATAAGCCACGGTGTTGTTGTCGATGGCGCTGGAGGCGTCTTCCTGGGCACGGATACACCCGGCGAAATAACGGAAGTGGTCTACCGCCAGGGGCAGGTCGGCGTTGATGGTCTCGCGAACCGCCTTGCCGTTGTCCCAGGTTTCAGCAACCGCGAGCATCTCGATGTTCTGCTCGATGCGGTCGGCAATTTTCAGCAGGATGTTGGAACGCTCGGTAGTAGAGGTTTTGCCCCAGGCCGGTGCGGCCTTGTGGGCGGCGTCCAGCGCCAGTTCGATATCTTCGGCCGTGGAACGCGGAATCTCGCAGATCACATCGCCGGTAACCGGCGTGATGTTTTCAAAATACTGACCCTTGGCGGGAGCGACCCACTCACCACCAATGAAGTTTTCGTAGCGGGGCTTGAAGGAGACAACGGAGCCTTCCTTTCCGGGTTGTGCGTAGATCATGGTCTCAAACCTCTTGTTGTGGTTGTCGAAGGGCAACGCGGCCTTTCGCGTTTACCCAATCAATGTAGACCTCAACGCCCGATAGGTGAATGATCCGATGGAGCTGAAAAACTCCTCCCTTGGTAGTAGATGGCACCGGGCCTGCAGCATCGCTGGCTTCACACCAATAAACCGCCCCGGTTAAAGTTTGCACCTCGATCGCCCTCACCAACGCACCAACACAGTGCAGGCGCCCCGTCTGGAAGCGCCCGCTCCCCACCTTAAAAAATAAAAATCAATAAAACCAATTAGTTATTAATTGGCATAGAGTCTGCAACGTCACTCATACGCAGCGAGACGTCGGTTACTGAAACCACCATCAAAGCGCCAAAATCTGACCAATGGTCAACTAGGGTTCCGGTCTGCCACCGATCGATGCAGACGACTGGTCCGAGAGTTGACGACCTTTTCCAAGGTTACACGGCGGGACAAAAGCCCGGGAGGATCGCTCAGTTACTGACGCCTCTCGTTTCTTTAAACGCCATAGCCAGGAGGAAAAGGCCATGTCATCCACAGCAGCCCCCCTCTACGACGATCTGATTCCCGGCGGATCCCACTGGTCCTTCATCATGCGCCGCGGCCACGTGCTGCGCCTGATTGACGAAACCGGCGGGGCCAACGTCGGCATGTTGATGTACAACCCCGAGAACCCGCTTGAGCGGTACAACATGCCGGACACCCTGAAAAACCAGCACACGTTCCTGCTTACCAAGGGCCATGTATTGCTTTCCGACATGGGCCGGGTATTTGCCTCCATCATCCGTGACGACCTGGGCTGGCACGATACCGTCAGCGGCACCTGCAACGCTGACCTGGTGGAGCAGCACTGGGGCAAAAAGACCTATCAGGATGCCCACAACCACTACCACCGCAACGGCTTCAGCAGCTTCCTCAATGAGCTGGCCAAGTATGGCCTGGGCAAGAAAGACCTGACGGCCAACCTGAACTGGTTCAGCAAGGTGCAGACCGACGACGACGGCAACATGGCGTTTGTCAGCGGTCACTCACACGCCGGTGCAACGGTGGACCTGCGTTTCGAAATGGACACCATCGTGGTGCTACACACCTGCCCGCACCCGATGAATCCGGCCAGCGAGTACCCCAGCCATCCCGTGCGTTACCAGCTGTTCAAGGCGGCCCCCATGACCGATGCCGACCCATGCAGGCTGTCGTCGCCGGAGGCCACCCGCGCCTTCGCCAACACTGCCCTTTATCACCTGTTCCAGTAACGGAGGCCGGACATGATCAAGCAAAGCGCATTGAAACCGGAAAACGCCGCCTTCCGCGAAACCGTACCCGCAGGCGAGTATTTCCTGAAAGTCGTAAAGACCGGGGAGACCGTCCGCATTCTGGACCTGGAAGGCAACCAGGCGGCCGACACCCTGTTCTACAACGCCCACAACCCCGCCGAGCGCTACAGCGCCGTGGACACCATCCGCGAGCAGGGCAATGTCTACCTGACCGCCGGCTCAAAGCTGATGTCCTCGGAAAACAACGTGATGCTGGAGATCACCGCCGACACCTGCGGCCGCCACGATACCCTCGGCGGCGCCTGCGCGGCGGAGAGCAACACCACCCGCTATGCCCTGGACAAGAAGTGCATGCACGCCTGTCGTGACAGCTGGCTGGTGGCGGTGACCGAGCACGAGGAGCTGGGCATGAGCAAGCGGGACATCACCCACAACATCAACTTCTTCATGAATGTACCGGTCACCGCTGATGGCGGGCTGACTTTCGAAGACGGGATTTCCGACGCCGGCAAGTACGTGGAGCTGGAAGCGAAGATGGACGTACTGGTGATGATTTCCAATTGCCCCCAGCTGAACAACCCCTGCAACGGATGGAATCCCACACCGATCGAGGTGCTGGTATGGAGCTGAGCGGCGCCCTCAATAATCCCGGCAAAGTCCTGATCGCCAATCGCGGGGCCATCGCCTGCCGCGTCATCCGTACCCTGCGGGAGATGGGCATCACGTCCGTGGCGGTCTACGCCGAAGCAGACGCAGACTCGTTGCATGTGCGGCAGGCCGACGAATCTTACTCCCTGGGTGAGGGCTCTGCCGCAGCCACCTACCTGGATCAGGACAGACTGTTTGAGGTGATCCGCAAGAGCGGGGCAGGCGCCATCCATCCGGGCTACGGTTTTCTCAGCGAGAACGCGGCTTTTGCCCGCCGCTGCGATGCCGAAGGGGTGGTGTTTCTTGGTCCCACACCAGAACAGATGGAGCAGTTCGGCCTCAAGCACACCGCCCGGGCCCTGGCCGAGAAAGCGGGCGTACCGTTGTTGCCCGGCACGGGATTACTGACAGACCTGGATGAGGCCCTGAAGGCCGCCGAAACCATCGGCTACCCGGTGATGCTGAAAAGCACTGCCGGCGGCGGCGGCATCGGCATATCACGCTGTTACAGCGCCGAGGATCTGGGCAAGACTTTCGAGTCGGTCCAGCGCCTGAGCCGGAACAACTTCAGCAACGACGGCGTATTCCTGGAAAAATTCGTGGAACACGCCCGTCACGTCGAAGTGCAGCTGTTCGGTGATGGCCAGGGCCAGGTCGCAGCCCTGGGCGAACGGGACTGCTCCGCCCAGCGCCGCAACCAGAAGGTCATCGAGGAAGCGCCCGCGCCAGGCCTGAGCGACGACGTCCGCACCCGCATGCACAGCACCGCCCGCCAGCTGGGCGAAAGCATCGCCTACCGCAGCGCCGGCACGGTGGAGTTCATCTACGACCCGGACACCACCGAGTTCTACTTTCTGGAGGTGAATACCCGCTTACAGGTTGAGCACGGTGTGACGGAGCAGGTTTACGGCGTCGACCTGGTGCGCTGGATGGTGAAACTGGGGTCCGGCACCCTGCCCGATCTGGACGAACTGAGCCGCAACCTCACCGCCTCCGGCCACGCCATACAGGCGCGCATCTATGCCGAAGATCCCAACAAGGATTTCCAGCCCGGTGCCGGCCTGCTGACCAATGTCGAATGGCCCGAAGACAACGGCCTGCGGATCGATACCTGGATTCAGCCGGGTACCGAAGTGTCACCGCTGTTCGACCCCATGCTGGCCAAGGTCATCGCGCACGAGCAGAACCGGGAAGCGGCCCGGCAGCGGTTAATGCAGGCCCTGGATGACAGCCGGTTATATGGCATCGAAACCAACCTCAGGTACGTCCGTCAGGTGCTTGATGATCCGCGTTTTGTCGAGGGTCGACTGTTTACCCGCACCCTCAATGAATTCGACTACCAGCCGGCCACCGTGGACGTCATCAGCGGTGGCACCCTGACCACCATCCAGGATTACCCGGGCCGGATCGGCTATTGGGAAATCGGCGTTCCCCCCTCCGGGCCCTTCGACAGCTACTCTTTCCGCCTGGGCAATCGCCTGCTGGGCAACCCGGAAACAGCAGCGGGGCTGGAAATCACCCTCAAGGGACCGGCGCTCACCTTCAATCGCGCAACCCAGATTGCCCTGACCGGGGCGCCTCTCGATGCCACCCTGAACGACGAGCCGGTTGCTTTCTGGCAGGTCATTGATGTGCCTGCCGGAGCCACCCTGAAAGTCGGTGCCACCACCGGCCATGGCGCCCGCGCCTATGTGCTGTTCCGCGGCGGTCTGGACTGCCCGCAATACCTGACCTCCTGCAGCACGTTCACCCTCGGCCAGTTCGGCGGCCACTGTGGTCGGGCCCTGCGGGCGGGGGATGTACTGGCGTTGGCCAGCGCCAAACCCGTTGCCACAAGCAGTCTGCCCAACGCCCTGAAACCGTCCATCGGCAACAGCTGGAAGCTCCACGTGACCTATGGCCCCCACGGCGCGCCGGACTATTTCACCGGCCAGGACATCGACACCTTCTTTGCCAGTGAATGGGAAGTCCACTATAACTCCAGCCGCACCGGCGTGCGGCTGATTGGTCCGAAACCGGAGTGGGCCCGCAGCGACGGCGGTGAGGCCGGCATGCATCCCTCCAACATCCACGATAATGCCTACGCCGTGGGCACGGTGGATTTCACCGGTGACATGCCGGTGATCCTGGGCCCCGATGGCCCCAGCCTGGGAGGATTCGTGTGCCCGGCAACCGTGATCAGCGCCGATCTCTGGAAACTGGGCCAGCTCAAGGCCGGCGACAAGGTGCAGTTTGTGCCGGTCAGCCAGAATCAGGCGGTAGCCCTGCGGGAAGCCCTGGACGAATCCGTGGCTACCCTGACGGCAGCCACTGCCTACATCACCCCCATCAAACCGACCACCCCGATTCTGGATTCTCTCAGTAACACCGGCCACGAAACCGGCGTGGTGTACCGTGCTGCCGGGGACAATTACCTGCTGGTGGAATACGGCCCCATGGAGCTGGATATCCGCCTGCGTTTCCGCGCCCATGCCCTGATGCTCTGGCTGAGGGACCAGAAGCACGATGCCATTCTGGAACTGACACCGGGCATCCGATCCCTGCAGGTGCACTACGACAGTCAGAGACTGGACCAGCGCGCCCTGCTGGACATGCTGATCAGCGCCGAACAGGAACTGGAACAGCAGCCGGAATGGGATGTGCCGGCCCGCATCGTGCACCTGCCCCTGTCCTGGGATGACGAGGCGTGCCAGACCGCCATCGCCAAATACATGCAGTCCGTGCGCAAGGATGCCCCCTGGTGCCCGAGCAACCTGGAGTTCATCCGCCGCATTAACGGGCTGGACAGCATCGACGAGGTCAAAAAGACCGTGTTCGACGCCAGCTACCTGGTAATGGGCCTGGGGGACGTTTACCTGGGGGCTCCGGTGGCCACGCCTCTGGACCCGCGCCACCGCCTGGTCACCACCAAGTACAACCCGGCGCGCACCTGGACCGCGGAAAACTCCGTAGGCATCGGTGGCGCCTATCTGTGCATCTACGGCATGGAAGGCCCGGGGGGTTACCAGTTCGTCGGGCGGACCCTGCAGATGTGGAATCGCTATCGTACCACCGACTTCTTTGAGCCCGGCAAGCCCTGGCTGCTGCGGTTTTTTGATCAGGTGCGTTTCTACGAAGTCAGCGCCGAAGAGTTGCAGCAGATTCGCCGGGACTTCCCCAACGGCGACTATCCGATTCGCGTCGAAGACGCCCGCTTTAATCTGAAGGATTACGAGCAGTTTCTTGCCGACAACAACGACGAAATAACGACCTTCACCGACAAGCGCAAGCAGGCCTTTGACGAGGAACTGCAGCGCTGGATTGAATCCGGCCAGATCAACTTCAGTTCCGAAGCGCCTATCGAAGACACCGGCGAGGACAACGCCGCCAACCTTCCGGCGGGCCAGCATGCTGTGGAAAGCCACGTGGCCGGTAACCTCTGGGAGTGCCTGGTCACACCCGGCGACACCATAGAGGTTCAGCGCCCCGTAGCGATTGTTGAGTCCATGAAGATGGAAATCGAGTTACTAAGCCCGGTGGCCGGCCGCGTTGTGGAGGTGCGGCGGGAGGCAGGCCAGGCGGTGTCACCGGGTACACCGGTGGTCATCGTGGAAGAGATATCAAACCCCGAATGAAAGCCAGTTTTACCAACATGGGCAGTGCCCAAGGAGTGACACCATGAAAACACGCAATGTCAGCACACGTCTTGCCACCGGTCTGTTCACGGCCACCCTGGCCATGGGAGCTGCCGCCCAGGAAAGGGATTCCTTCAGCATTGCCTGGACCATCTACGCCGGATGGGTGCCGTGGCAGTATGCCGAGGACTACGGAATCATGGAGAAGTGGGCAGACAAGTACGATATCGAGGTGGATATCGTGCAGGTCAACGACTACATCGAGTCCATCAACCAGTACACCGCCGGCCAGTTTGATGGTGTTGTGGCCACCAGCATGGACGGCCTGTCGATTCCCTCGGCCTCCGGCGTGGATACCACCGCCCTGATCGTGGGTGACTACTCCAACGGCAATGATGGCCTGGTGTCCAAAGACGCCGCGTCCATCGCCGAGCTGGAAGGCGAGACCGTCCACCTGGTGGAGCTGTCGGTCTCCCACTACCTGCTGGTTCGCGCTCTGGATACCGTGGGACTTGAGGAGCGCGACATCAGCGTGGTGAACATTTCCGATGCGGACCTGGTATCCGCGTTCCAGACCGACGATGTGCGCCACGTCGCTACCTGGAATCCGCTACTGGCGGAAGTGGAAGCCTATCCCGGCGCCACCAAACTGTTCGATTCCAGCCAGATTCCCGGCCACATCAAGGATCTGACTCTGGTGAATACCGAGACTCTCGAGGAGAACCCGAAACTGGGCAAGGCGCTTGTGGGCGCCTGGTATGAGACCATGGGTATTCTCGCGTCCGATTCCGAGGAAGGCGACGAGGCGCGGGCGTTTCTCGGGGAGATCTCCGGTACCGATCAGGCCGGTTACGAAGCGCAGCTCGACGGCATGAAGATGTTCTGGAAGCCGGAGAATTCGGTGGAGTTCATTCGCAGCGAGGAGGCTCGCGAGGCGATGGACAGTGTTCGTCAGTTTTCTTTCGACAAGGGACTGCTGGGCCAGGGTGCCATGAGCCCGGACTTCGTCGGTATCGAGTTTCCGGATGGGTCCATCATGGGCGACTCGAGCAATGTGAAGCTGCGGTTTAACGACAGCTACATGCAGATGGCGGCTGACGACGAGATCTGATGATCTCTTTACTTGCCTGATTGGTTACCGAAGGGCACGATACTCGTGCCCTTTTTTTGTGGCTTTGGAGCGTGGTTGGGGTCGGATGGTCTCTCCAAAACACGCTCCTTCGGCACATCCATGTGACGCTTGGACTCCGCCATCCATGGCTCCATACAGTTTTGGAGAGAGCATCCGCCCCCAACCCCGAACGCAAGTGCAAGCCGGAGAGAAATCTACCAATGCGTCGTACCAAGGAAGATGCTGAGAAGACACGCCAGACGGTGCTGGAAGCTGCGTTGAAACTGTTTAGCCGGGACGGCTATTCCCTCACCACCCTGAGCCGTATTGCCAAAGAAGCCGGTTGTAGCCGTGGGCCGATTTACTGGCATTTTCAGAACAAGGATGACCTGTACGAAGCGGTGCTCGCCTATTCACAGGAACCGTTGGAAGCACTAGTGGCCGAGTGCGCAGATATGCGAGAGACGCCGATTGAGGCAATGGACCGGTTTATCGAGCAATGGCTGGGGTTGCTGGCGAATAACAGGCAATACCGGCAATCGTTCGAGATTCTGCTGAACAAGACCGAACTGACCGACGCCATGAGCCGGACGCTGAAACGGGAGCGGGCGCTGACGAAGTCGGTTATCCGGTTGTTTCAGGATCTGGTTGAGCAGGCGGTAAACCAGGGCTTGATTACAACGAATGAAAACCCTGAAAACCTGGGTTTATTGAGTTATACCTACCTGATGGGCATCACTCAGACCTGGCTTTTCACGCCGAAACTGTTTTCATTAAAACAGGAAATACCGTTTTTCCAACGACAGTTCTGGGCGTTACTCGGAAAGAAATAACGATACCAGCGCAATTGGCAGTTTCAGGCAATACCAGAGTAGCGATGTAGGGAGGGGCCGTTCTCAGGGGATGTCGAAAACATGGATGTTTTCGTCAAGCGTACAGGGACGTATTTACAGCGTGCCCCTGAGAACGGCCCCTCCCGACAGCGCGGGCAGGACAACACTCCCAAAAAGTCAGAACATCTTCAGATATCGCGCCACTTCCCATTCAGACACATGGTTCTGGTAGCTTTCCCACTCTCCTTTCTTGTAAGCCACAAAGCTGCTGAACATCGCCTCACCAAACACCTCTCTGGCCAATGGATCTGCCTCGAAGGCTTCCACCGCCTCGCCCAGGCTCCGCGGCAGGTATTCGATGCCCTGCTCGATGATTTCCGCGTCGCTGTAGTTGTACATGTTCTCGTGGTGTGGGGCGCCGGCATCCAGACCTTCGCGAATGCCTTCCAGACCGGCGGCCAGGATCAGGGCGCTGCCGAGATAGGGGTTGCAGGCAATGTCCGCTGCGCGACACTCAATGCGCCCACCCATGCCGGGAATACGGATCATGTTGGTGCGGTTATTGGAGCCATAGCACATGAACACCGGCGCCCAGGTGGAACCTGACATGCTGCCCTGGCGCACCAGGCGCTTGTAGCTGTTTACCGTGGGTGCAATGACCGCGCTGATGGCAGCACCGTGCTTCAGTACGCCGGCGGTGAAATGATAGGCGATCCTGCTGATGCCGCAGTTGTGCAGGTCATCGCCCTGGGGCTCGAACAGGTTGCTGCCGGTTTTGATGTCTGCCAGGGACATATTGTAATGGGCGCCGCTGCCGGTGCGGTCGGCAAACGGCTTGGGCATGAAGCTCGCGAAGGCGCCATGCTTGCGGGCGATTTCGTTGGCCATCATGCGGAAGAACACCAGGCGGTCGGCCATGGTCAGGCCGTCGGCATACTTGAAGTCGGTTTCGAACTGGCCGTTGGCGTCCTCGTGGTCGAAGGAGTAGACGTCCCAGCCCAGTTCGTTCATGGCGTCCACCAGCTCGTCCATGATGGCCAGGTTGTCCATCAGGGTGCGGGGGTCATAGCAGGGCTTGCCCAGGGCGTCCCGGTCACTGAGCGGGGCAAAGCCGCCATCTTCGGTGTCGCGGAACAGGAAGAACTCGGTTTCGATGCCGAGGTTGAAACGGTAGCCCATGTCCGCGGCGGCATTCAGCTGGCGGCGGAAAATATTGCGGGAACAGGCCTCAAAAGGCGCACCATTCAGATACAGATTACCGGGAAACCAGGCCAGCTTGCGGTTCCAGGGACAAACAGCAAGCCCGCTGGCGTCCGGCATGGCGGCCACTTCGTCGTCGGAGATATCCTGGGGCACGCCGTCCAGGGCGGCACCGGTATAGAGTTCCGAGCCTTCCATCATCTGGCCAAGATGGGCAATAGGCACAAATTTTCCCTTGCTGATGCCGTGGATATCCACATAGCTGGCAATGGCGTATTTGACGCCTGCCTCGGCAAGCTTCTGCTTCAGGGTCTGGGTGTTGGTCAGGTCAGTCATCGTGTTTCCTCTCTGTAACCCGCCAAGACGGGTGGTCGATGGTTGTTCTGGCACGTTTCTTTCTTGGGCTTCCCCATTCAACTTACATGCCAGCGTGTATATAAAGCCTGAAAAGCCGGTTTCAGCCCTTGAAGCCGTTCTGGCCAGAGAGGTCAAAATGATGATAAACCAGTGGCTTGAAGACGATTTTGAGGCGGGCGACCTGCCGCTATCGGGCGGTGGAACCCTGTTTTCCGCCCGCCTGCATTACCACCAGATGGGAGCGCTGAACGCACCAAAAGACAACCTCATCCTGCTGCCCACGTACTATGGTGGTGCAGCCGCAGGCAACTACCCCTGGGTGGGGCGCTACAGCCCCCTGAATCCGGATGAGTACTGCATTGTCATTCCCTCCATGCTGGGTGCCGGGGAATCCTCGTCCCCTTCAAACACCTCTGGCCAGCAAGCCGGCGCCGGTTTTCCCGCGATCAGCCTTTACGACAATGTGATGCTGCAAAAGCGCTTGGTGGATGAAGTATTCGGTGGCGCCGACATTGCACTGGTGATGGGTTGGTCCATGGGTGGCATGCAGGCGCTGCAGTGGGGCTGCCTGTTTCCGGAACAGGTCCGTGGGGTGCTGGCCACCTGTTGTACGGCCCGTTGCCACCCCCACAACCGGGTGTTTCTGGAAGGCGTCAAGGCCGCTCTGACCTGTGATCAGGATTTCCGGGACGGTCATTACCGGACGCCACCGACACGGGGGCTCAGAGCCTTTGCCCGAGTCTATGCCGGCTGGGCTTATTCCCAGGCTTTCTTCCGCCATGAAGGCTGGCGCGATATGGAGTTCGATTCCATCGAGGCGCTGCTAAAGTTCTGGGAGGAAGATCACCTGACCCAGGATGCCAACAACCTGCTTGCCATGCTGGACACCTGGCAGCGCGCCAACATCAGTGAGAACCCGAGGTTTCTGGGCAACTACGAGTCAGCGCTCAACGCGCTTGCCATGCCAACCTGCCTGATGCCAGGCAGCACAGATCTCTACTTTACCGCCGAGGACGCCAGGCAGGATGCCCACAAAATGCCGGGCGCCACACTTGACGTATTGCCATCTGACTGGGGGCATATTGCCGGTGGCCCGGGCCGGGAACGCCACAGCCATCAGAAGATCATGCTGGCCGCCCGCTCTCTGCTGGCAGGACAGGAGCATTAACGGTGCACCCGAACTGATAACGCACCGGCATGGTGCGCTGCTTCTGGCGGTAACCAGCTTGAAATGGGCCGATCAGGCGTGTTTTACCAAGCTGGCACGCCACCTGCACTGATCCTGCCAGACGGTTTTGATAGCGGTTTTGCTGACCACGATCCGTTCACAACAACACCGCAGGCGTGCGGCGAATATAACGAATGCAATGGGTGACTAGGGTTCCGGTCCGGGCAGGCTTGTTTCATCAGCCCGGATGGCTGGTCCGAGAGTTACCGACCTCTGGGAGGTTACACGGCGGGACAAAAGCCCGGGAGACCGAGTCGCAAGGGAGGCTGCTGCCCGCGATGACCTTGCCGTGTTGTGTGACCAGAGGAGACAACCTATGCGACTGATCAACCGCCATCCCGGGCGGGTTACGACCACCCTGCTTGGCCTTCTGCCTTTTCTGCTGATCATGCTTGTTTACAGCCTTGCCTCCCAGGAGCGCCTGGCAGACAACCCCAACGACAAGCTGTTGCCTGGCCTCGAACAGATGACCGCCGCGGTCGATCGCATGGCCTTCCAGGAGGACCGGCGCAGTGGCGACTACCTGATGTGGCAGGACACCACCGCCAGCCTCAAACGCCTTGGGCTGGGTATGGCCATTGCCGCCTCCCTGGCCCTGGTGGTGGGCATCCTCAACGGTGTACTCCCCCTGGTCCGGTCCAACCTTGCACCCCTGGTCTCGGCGCTTTCCATGGTCCCGCCTCTGGCCATACTGCCCATTCTGTTTATCGTATTCGGCCTCGGCGAACTGTCCAAGGTCATGCTGATTGTGATCGGCACGGCGCCGATCATGATGCGGGATGTGGCCCAGCGCGTCAGGGAGCTGCCCGGCGAGCAGCTGATCAAGATCCAGACACTGGGCGCCAACTCCTGGCAGGTGATAACCCGTATGGCCCTGCCCCAGGTTCTTCCCCGCCTGATTGACGCCGTGCGTCTCAGTCTTGGTCCGGCCTGGCTGTTTCTCATTGCGGCGGAAGCCATCGCCTCGACCGAAGGCCTGGGCTATCGCATCTTCCTGGTGCGACGGTACCTGGCCATGGATGTGATTCTGCCCTATGTCATCTGGATCACCGTTCTCGCCATCATCATCGACCAGTGCCTGCGCTTGGCCAATCGCAGGCTGTTCCCTTGGTACAACGCAGGAGGCCACTGATGAGCTTTATAACCGTCAGCAACCTTTGGAAAGAATACGGCGGCCAGGTCGTACTGGAGAATCTCAACCTGGAGGTACAGCAGGGAGAATTCTGCACGTTGGTAGGCGCGTCCGGTTGCGGCAAGTCCACCTTCCTGAAAATGCTGCTGGGCCAGGAAACCCAGAGCCGTGGCGAACTGTTGCTGGAAGGCAAGCCGTTTCCGGGGGAGCCGGACAGGAACCGGGGCATTGTGTTCCAGCGTTACTCGGTATTCCCGCACCTGACCGTGCGCCAGAATGTACTGATGGGCCTGGAGCTGGAACAGAAACCCCGGCTTGGCAAACTCTTTGGCAGCGCCCGGCGCGCGGCCCTGGAGAAAGTGGACGCCATGCTGGTGTCCGTCGGTCTCGAGGGCTCCGCGGACAAATGGCCACACGAACTCTCCGGGGGCATGCAGCAGCGCCTGGCCATTGCCCAGTCCCTGATCATGCGGCCACGGGTGGTGCTCCTGGATGAACCCTTCGGCGCCCTGGACCCGGGTATCCGCAAGGACATGCATGACCTGCTGCTGAAGCTGTGGCGGGAGACCGGCACCACCATCTTCATGGTGACCCACGACCTGAAAGAGGGCTTCTACCTGGGCACCCGCCTGCTGGTTTTCGACAAGGTGCGCCACGACCCCCACGACCCGCAAGCCTTTGGCGCGACCATCACCTACGACCTGCCCATTGCCAGGGCAGACAGCAAACTGTTCGAGGACATCAAAGACTCGGTCGCCCAGACGGCCCGCCATCAGGCAGCCTGAGTGACGACAGCCGCGTTAAAACGAAAAAAAGGGCTGCCCGGAGGCAGCCCCTGAATACCGATAGAACATCGGAGGTTACACTGGATCAGTTGCTGGCAACCCGGTCCTTCGGCAGCCTGAAGGTCCAGACAGTACCACCCTGGTTGAAATCCTTGACCACTCTGGCCACTTCACCACCCCAGAGAGGAACCGCTCCGCCCCAGCCAGTGGAGATGGCCACATACTGCTCACCGTCCATTTCCCAGGTTACGGGAGTACCGACAACGCCGGTGCCGGTATTGAACTTGTACAGCTCCTCACCGGTCTTGGCGTCAAACGCTTTCAGATAGCCTTCAGGCGTTCCGGTAAAGACAAGGTTGCCGGCCGTGGCCATGACGCCACCCCAGAGCGGAGCCGGGTTGTTGTAACGCCAGACTTCCTCGCCGGTTTTCGGATCAACCGCACGCAGCACCCCGATAAAATCGTCGTTGGCCGGCTTGATGGTAAAGCCTGCACCCAGGTAAGCGGCGCCCTTCTTGTAGGAAACCGGCTCGTTCCAGATATCCATGGACCATTCATTGGAGGGAATGTAGAACAGGCCGGTATCCTGGCTATAAGCCATCGGCTGCCAGTTCTTGCCACCCAGGAAAGCCGGGAAGGCTACAACGGTTTCGCCTTTTTCACCGTCAGCATTGGCCGGGTTACCCGGGCGACCGTCTTCGGTGTTGTAGATCGGACTGCCATCCTCATTCAGGCCCGTGGCCCAGGTGACTTTGTCCACGAACGGGAAGCCGCGGATAAACTCGCCGTTCTCCCGATTCAGCACGTAGAAGAATCCGTTACGGTCTGCCGTGGCGGCGGCCTTGACGGTTTTTCCGTCCTCTTCATAATCAAAGGAAATCAACTCGTTGACGCCGTCGTAATCCCAGCCGTCATTGGGAGTGGTCTGGAAGTGCCACTTGATGCTGCCATCTTCCGGATCAATAGCCAGTCGTGAGGCCGAGAACAGGTTGTCACCCGGGCGCAGATGGGAGTTCCAGGGGGCCGGGTTACCGGTGCCAAAGAAAATAGAGTCGGTGTCGGGATCGTAGGTGCCACCCAGCCATGTGGCAGCGCCACCGGTCTTCCACATGTCACCGGGCCAGGTCTTGCCGGCTTCGCCACCGGAGATGCCGTTTTCGATCTTCTCACCGTCCTTGTAGACGTAACCCATGTGACCTTCAACGGTCGGGCGTGTCCATAGCAGGTCGCCGGTATTTGGATCGCGGGCCTCCACGGTGCCGACAATGCCGAACTCACCACCGGACACGCCGGTGATCAGCTTGCCATTGACGATCAGCGGTGCTGCCGTCATGGAATAGCCAGCCTGGTAATCCGCTACCGTTTTGATCCATACCGGCTTGCCGGTGTCCTTGTTCAGGGCAACCAGCTTGGCATCAAGGGTGCCAAAAATGAACAGGTCACCGTAAAGGGCGCCACCACGGTTCACCACGTCACAGCAGGGCATGATGCCGTCCGGCAGACGGGCATCGTACTGCCAGATTTCCTCACCGGTGCGGGCATCCACCGCATAGGCACGAGAATAGGACGCCGTCACGTACATAACGCCATCCTTGATCATCGGCTGGGATTCCTGGCCCCGCTGTTTCTCACCACCGAAAGAAAACGCCCAGGCAGGCTGCAGATACTGGATGTTCTCTGTATTCAGGGCATCCATCGGGCTGAACCGCTGGCCCTGGACGCCCATACCGTAGCTGACAATGTCATCAACGGTGTTGTGATCATTCATGATGTCTTCATCGGTGACCGCGTGGGCCCCCAGGGACACAGCCAGCGCCAGCGCACTGGCGGTAAACTGTTTACCGAACGTATTCGATCTCATGGTTGCGCTCTCCAAAGTCTCTTGTTGTCAGTGTGTGTAGCGAACCGGGAATTTTCCCGCCTCTGACCTGCATTCTTCCCCTGAGCAGCCATTACAACAATTAATCGCCGGAACAGGTTTTCTCATCACTTGGTAGTAAGACCCTAAAAAAGCCCGCGCGTGGCGGGCTGACAGGCAGTCACTGCTTATTCGCCGCTCTCCTCGGGGCCGAGAATCGCGTCGTAGTAGCCGGGACGACTGTAAGACAGTCCGTGATTGGCGAAGAGCTCTGCCATCTCGCCGGAGCGGACCATGCGGTCTACAATTGCCTCCACCGCATAGCTTAGGGCGCGGTGGGTATGACGGACCGCCAGCCCGACATCCCAGACCTGTTTGGTTATCCCCGGAAAGCCATTGCCTGCCTTGGTAAAGCCATTGCCGGCGTGAGCCTCAAGCTGGTGCTCAATTTCCCCACGCATACCCATGACACCAACAACTTCTCCCTGCTCCATGGCCTCGAAGGCGGCACCCATGTTGCTGTAATGCTGGACCTGGTCCCTCAAGCGTCCGCCAAAAGCAGAGGTAAGATAAGTGGCCGGCAGCGTGTCGACTTCCACACCGATGGGGTGATACTGGAAGACCGCAATGGTTTCCACGCCGTCGAGCCGGCTTTCGTCAAAGGCGATCTGCCACCGCTCCTGCTGGTAGGGGCCCACGAAAACCACCTGCTCGTTGATCATCTCGCCGGTGGAATCCCGCATGTACTTGAAGGTGCTGTCGTAGGGTACCCGCGTCATGATGTCCGCTATACGGGTTTTTGCCAGATAATGCCCCTTCCAGATATGGTTCCGGAGATCATCGCCCAGGCTTTCATCGGGGATAATCCAGTAGGGACGGAACTCCACACCCAGCCCCTCGGCAATTCGGCGGCCCAGATCTGCGTCCACACCCCTGGCCTCGCCATCCACCTCGTAGGAATAGGGCGGGAAATCCTGGTACATACCGACATTCAGGTAGCCGGAGTCCTGCACGATATCCAGGGTTCTGTCCGGAATCAGGGAACGGGATTCCTGGGCCTGGACAGGTCCGAAGACGCACACCAGAGCAACAACCAGCGACCAGCCAAAGCGATAAACCGACTTCATGCACTCACCTCCCGAAAAAATACCATGGACTAACAGGCTGCGTGTGCCGGTCACATAGGCTCAGGGACTGATTCAATGTAAGTCTTGATGGCCCAGATAGCGGTCTGGTCCAGGTTATCCTTGAACGACGGCATGCCTCGCCCGGTACCGTTCATGACACGGCCGATGAAGTATTCATCATCCCACTCCGTCAGCTCTCTAAGATCGGGAGTCAGCCCGCCGGACATCGCCTGGATGCCGTGGCAGACCGCGCAGTTACCGGCGTAGCCGCTCTCGCCCACCTTGACCGCCTCATCATGCAAGTCCCCGTGTTCGTTGCCTTCTCGAAACGGGTTCTGGCTCAGCGCTTCCTTGCCCAGGTCGGGCAGACTACCGGTGTCCACTTCCTGGGGAGTAACGTCCCCGTGGGACATGGCCAGACCGGCAGCGGTGAGCAAGCCCGCAGCCACGATGGCCTTTAACGAAAAAGAAGAAACTGACATGTTGTTGCACCTCTGGTTTGAATCCCCGTGCGCTGGCTGTTTGTTGTGAATGCATTGCCAGCGACCTTGAACAAGTCTAGGAACACGCCATCCCGATCAGAATGCCACTTTCGCGCCTTCGTTCTAGTTCCTTGGTAGTAGGTTCCGCAGCGGTTACTGCGTGCGGGGTCTGAAGAATAGTTCTTTAGTACCGTCAGTTTCCTACTTTCTGAATATTTCGACGGCTACCACCCTTCTCTAAGCTGGACGCAAGAACAACAAATACCGGGGAAAGGACCGCGTTATGAATCTGAAAGGGAGGCTACTGATCGCTTCAGCTCTCTGGGGCTGGCTGCTGGCACCGACCTCTGCAATGGCCCTCGACGTGACCATCGGCTACATCCACTGGGTGCCCGACCAGGGGCCGGTTCTGTCCAATGTGACGCCGGAACCGGAAGACGCCGGCCTCCGAGGGGCAGAACTGGGCATTGCCGATAACAACGCCACCGGGCGGTTTCTCGACCAGAACTACACCCTCGAATCTGTCATTGCCAATGACGCAGACGGAGCCATGGCGGCCCTTGACGGCATGCTGGAGAGCGGCGTTGATCTGCTGGTGACCCGCGTCCCTGCCGACACCCTGCAGGCTATGGCCAAGCAGGCGGGCGACAGGGCACTGCTGTTCAATGCCGGCGCCCGGGACGATGGCCTGCGGATCCGCGAATGCCAGCCCAACGTCCTGCACACCATTCCCTCCTACGCCATGCTGACCGACGCCCTTGGCCAGTGGTTGAGCATGCGCCGCTGGAAGGAGGTATTTCTGATTACCGGCCCCACCGATCAGGACAAGGCCTGGGCGGACGCCTTCCGCCGCTCCAGCAAGCGCTTTGGCCTGGACATCATTGCCGACAAGCCCTGGACCTTTGATTCGGACCTGCGCCGCACGGCCTCCAAGGAGCTTCCCGTCTTCACCCAGGCCGGTGATTACGATGCCGTGGTGGTCGCCGATGTACGGGGTGATTTCGGTGAGTATGTGCCGTTCAACACTTGGCTGCCACGCCCGGTCGTGGGCACCCAGGGCATGGGGCCGGAGGCCTGGCACCGGGTGGTCGAGGCCTGGGGTGCGGCGCAGTTGCAGAACCGCTTCCGCGAACTCGCCGGGCGCGAAATGAACAGTGAGGATTACGCCGCCTGGGCAGCGATTCGCTCCATCGGCACCAGCGTCACCACGCTCAGTGACGCCGGCCATTCGGAGATTCACGACCACCTGTTCTCCGGCGATTTCCAGCTCGCCGCCTTCAAGGGTCGCAAGCTGACCTACCGCCCCTGGAACGGCCAGCTGCGCCAGCCGATTCCCCTGGTTCACCCCCAGGGACTGGTGGCGACGCCGCCACTGGAAGGCTTCCTGCATCCCGAGACCGAACTGGATACCCTGGGCTACGACAAGCCGGAAAGTGATTGCCAGATCCATTGACCCCACTGAACAACAAGAAGGAACACCGACCATGAAACAGGCTTTCAGAATTGCAGCTCTTGCAGCCGCCATCGGCTTTTCTGGCCCGGCGCTGGCAGGCCTCGCCTACGTCTCCAACGAGAAGGACAATACCCTCTCGGTCATCGACACGGACACCCACGAAGTGGTGGACACCATTGAGGTAGGCGCCCGCCCTCGCGGCATCCTGCTGTCCAAGGACTACACCAAACTGTATATCTGTGCCAGTGATGACGACACCGTGCAGGTGCTGGACCTGGCGACCCGCAAGATCATTGATACCCTGCCCTCAGGTGAAGACCCGGAGCAGTTTGCCCTGCACCCCAACAACAAGCATCTGTACATCGCCAACGAGGACGACGCCATCGTGACCGTGGTGGATGTGACCAATAAAGACGTGCTGGCCCAGATTGATGTGGGTGTGGAACCGGAAGGCATGGCGGTGAGCCCGGACGGCAAGTGGGCGGTGAACACCAGTGAAACCTCCAGCATGCTGCACTGGATCAACACCGAGACCTTCGAAATCGAGAAGAACACCGTGGTAGGCCAGCGTCCGCGCCACGTAGAGTTTACCAAAGACAGCAAGATTGCCTGGGCGTCGGCGGAGATCGGCGGCACCGTGCACATCTTTGATGTGGAGACCATCGAGGAAATCAAGCAGATTGATTTCCAGATCAGGGGCGTGCCACAGGACCGAGTGCAGCCGGTTGGCATCGAACTCACCTCCGACGGCAAGTATGCCTTCGTAGCCCTGGGCCCTTCCAACCACGTCGCGGTCGTTGATGCCCAGACCTACGAGGTACTGGATTACCTGCTGGTAGGTGCCCGTGTCTGGCAGCTGGATCTGGACAAGGATGAAAAGTTTCTTTACACCACCAACGGGGTGTCCGGCGATGTGTCGGTTATTGATGTGGAGGACATGAAGGTGATCAAATCCATAAAGGTAGGCCGCTATCCCTGGGGCGTGGTCATTGATCCCACTTCATGACCATTGAAGCTCGCAACATCAGCTTTCGCTATGGCGACAAGCCGGTGCTCAAGGAGGTCAGCTTCACGCTGACCTCCGGCGGTTTTCACGCCCTGCTCGGGCCCAACGGCGCAGGCAAGTCAACGCTTTTTGGCCTGCTGACCCGGCTGCTGGCCTTGCAGCAGGGCGATGTGCTGATGGCCGGTCAGTCCCTGAAGAAGCAGCCTGCGGAGGCCATGCGCAAGATTGGCGTGGTGTTCCAGCAGAATGCCCTGGACCTGGACCTGACCGTGCGCCAGAACCTGCTCTACCACGCCGCCCTTCATGGTCTTTCCCGCAAAGAGGCCCGCAGTCGGGGCGACCGCGAGCTTGAACGCTTCCAGCTGCTGGAGCGGGCCAACGAACCGGTGCGAAAACTCAACGGCGGCCACCGCCGGCGGGTAGAAATCGCCCGCGCCCTGCTCCACGAACCTTCCCTGTTGCTGCTGGACGAACCCACGGTGGGGCTGGATGTGGCCAGCCGCCGGGGGCTCAACGATCACGTCCGCAGGCTCTGTGACTCCGATGGCCTGACTGTGCTCTGGGCCACGCACCTGATCGAAGAGGTTCGTCCGGAAGACCGGGTGCTGATCCTGCACGAAGGCAAACTACTGGCCGACGGCGCCGGCCACGATATCTGCGAAGCCGAAGGCACCCGCGACCTGGCGGAAACCTTCCACACCCTGACCGGAGCCGGTTGATATGAAAGCTGCGCATTACTGGCACTGTTTCGTGGGCATCCAGACCCGGGAATGGCTGCGTTTCTGGCAGCAGCGCACCCGCTTTGCCAGCGCCCTGGTTCGGCCGCTGCTATGGCTGGTGGTGTTCGCCGCCGGCTTCCGGGCGGTGCTGGGCATTTCCATCATTCCGCCCTACCAGACCTACATCACCTACGAGACCTACATCGCTCCCGGGCTGTGCGGGATGATCATCCTGTTCAACAGCATGCAGGGGGCGCTTTCCATGGTGTACGACCGGGAGCTGGGCAGTATGCGGGTGCTGCTGATGAGCCCGCTGCCACGACCGTTTTTGCTGGTGACAAAGCTGCTGGCCATGGGGGTGGTGTCTATCGGCCAGGTTTATGTATTCCTGCTATTGGCATTGCTGGTGGATGTGGAGCCGCCGCTGTGGGGTTATCTAGCGGTGCTGCCGGCCCTGATTCTCACCAGCCTGATGCTCGGCGCCCTGGGCCTGCTGATCGCCACCTGGATCAAACAACTGGAGAACTTTGCCGGGGTGATGAATTTTGTCATCTTCCCCATGTTCTTCATGTCATCGGCCCTGTATCCGCTCTGGCGCATGAACGAAGCAAGCCCCTGGCTGTACTGGATCTGCCAGTTCAATCCGTTCACCCACGCGGTGGAGGCCATCCGCTTTTCCCTGTACCTGGAATGGAACCCGATGGCCTTCGGGATAACCGCAGGCGTAACGGTTGTTTTTGCACTGCTCGCGACGACCGGATTCCGTCCTCAGCGCACCAAGATCCTCGGCGGAAAGCCTGCTTAAAGGTTGGGGGCGATTAGCGGGCAGGGCTTTCCGAAACTGTGCGGAGCCAGGGATGGCGGAGCTCAAGCGTCACATGGAAGTGCTTGAGCGTGTTTTGGAAAGCCCTGCCCGCTAATCGTCTTGCACCAGATCAGGAATCCGCAGGATCCAGCTGACGAAGCCGCCCTAACAAACTATCGATAAGTCCGGGCTCACCAACCCTGTCATCCCATTGCAACCGCGCCGGCTTGCCATCCAGATACCACAGCCGGTTCGCCAGAATCTCCGCGTCACCCCCATCATGGGTCACACAAATCATCGCCATTCCGGGATTGGTATCGAGAATCCCCGCAATAAGCGTCTTCAACTCACCCGCCATCACCGGGTCCAGCGAGGCAAAGGGTTCATCCAGCAACAACAGATCGGGCTTCACGGCAAGACAACGGGCCAGCGCTGCCCGCCGGGCCATGCCCAGGGAGAGCTGGTCCGGCAGGTAGTGGCCATATCCTTTCAGGCCCACACTGGCCAGGTGGGCTTCCGCTTCCTGAGGTGTTGCTCCCACCAATTGCAGGTTGGCACTCAGCGTCCGCCAGGGCAGCAACCGGTGCTCCTGAAACAGATAGCCAACCCGAAGTGCCTCGCGGCCTCTGATCGCTTCCGCGGGAATGGTCTTGTCCAGCCCGGCGATGGCGTTCAGCAGGGTGGTTTTGCCAATCCCGGACGGCCCCAGCAGGCAGATGCGATCGCCCCGCTCTATGGTGGCAAAAACTTCCCCCAGCACCGGCTGGCCGAAGCTGCGCCCGGCAATCCGCAGTTCAAGCATGGGCCGCCTCCGGCTGGCGCCAGCGACTGGAGCGGCGTTCCAGGGGCTGCAGGATGGCCAGTTCGATGAGCTGAACCACCGCAATGAACGCCAGGCTGTAGGCGAGAATGGCGGCCACGTCGAAGACCTGGAAAGCCATGTGCAGCTGAAAGCCGACACCGCTGGAGCGACCCAGCAGCTCCACCACCAGCACGATCTTCCAGATCAGGGCCAGCCCGCCGCGGGTGGCGGCCATCAGGTAGGGAAACAGTTGCGGCACCCAGACCTCGCGAAACCGCTGCCAGCGGGTAAAGTCGTAGACGGTGGCCATTTCCTCAAGGCGATAGTCGAGGCTGCGGGCACCCTCACGTACGGTCACCGCCACATTGGGCACCTTGTTGATGACCACGGCCATCACCGCGGCCACTTCCACCAGGCCGAACCAGACGTACATCAGGATGATGGTGACCAGTGCCGGCAGGTTGAGCAGCAGTACCAGCATGGGATCAAACAGAGCGTTGGTGGTTCTGGAGCGGCCCATGACGACGCCAATCGCGGTCCCCAACAGCATCGCCAGGATAAAGGCCACGACAACGCGCCCCAGGGTCGCGCCGAGATGGTGCCAGAGTTCGCCGGAGGCGGATTCCTGCATCAGAGTATCAAGCACGTTGAGGGGGGTGGGTAGCAGCGGGGAGTTGAGCGCCCAGGCAACCACCGCCCAGACCAGCACAAACGAGGGCAGCGCCACCCAGTAGCTCCAGGCCGGAGGGCGACCTGGACTCTGGCTCACGGCTGCCTCCGGTAGAACAGGTGGGCCGGCATCAGGTTGTCGGAGTCGGCGCCGGTGAGTTCCAGCAAACGATGCAGATCGGCTATCCGCTGATCGCTCAGTGGCGCTGGTGTGCCGGCGATGAAGCCGTCCTTCAGGGCCTGGAATACGCCCTCGTCCGGCTTGCCCATCAGTGGTCGCAACCGCTGCCAGTGCGAATCATCTTCAGCCAGTTCCGTTTTCGCCCGGCTCAGGGATGCGGCGAAGCGGTCCATCAGCGGGCGGTGATCTTCCGCCCAGCCCGCCGGAAACACATACCCCAGCACCGGCAGATTGCGGTCCAGATCCATGGCCGTCAACAGGTCCGCCATTCCGAAGGCGGAGCGCCAGCCACCCTCGCCCCGCAGGCGGGCCGCGAAATGCCAGTAGGTGACAATCGCATCCACCTGGCCCCGTTTCAGGGCCTGGCTCAGCAGGGGCGGCGCGGCGAACTGGACTGCGGCGGCGTCATCCAGGCTGACCCCCTGCTGCCCGGCAACCTTCTGCAGCAGAATCCAGCCCTTGCTGTCCGGCCCGCCGGCAACGCCGATGCGCTTACCGGCCAGGTCGGCCACCGAGCGGATGGGCGCTTCCTCGGCCACCACAATATCGCCGATCTGGGAGGAAAATGGCACGTACAAGTAAGGCGTGCCCGCCTGGAATCGCGACTGCGCCCACAGCAGATCTGCCACAGCGCCATTCACCGAGCCACTGGTCACGGCCAGGCGGGAGGCCGGGAGATTGGCAACCAGCTTCAGTTCGAGACGGTAGCCCTGCTGTCGGTCCAGCCCCCGGTGCAGGATATGGTCCAGCTCCCAGTGGGCAGTGCCGAACTGCAGGACACTGACGGACAGCACAGGCAGGGGTGCGGGGCTTTTATCGCCGGAATCACCTGCGTCACTGGCGTGGGTTAATTCTGCAACTATAAATACCAGTAACAGGACGGGAATTGCCAACCAGGAAAAGGGGCTCCTGGCAGCGTATCGATCAGAGGCAGGCGTTGTTATTCGTTGTTGATTCATGCCTCCACGATACGAAGCCCGCTGCCGCGCAAGAATAGTACTTTGGTGCCTCTTTTTTGGTGCGATGGTCGCATTCAACCGGGGGCGCAGATAACGTGTAATGAAATCATCACAATAATAAACAGAGAACCGCTTCCAGTCCGGAAGCTTCTCTGCCCAGGAGGCCGCTATGCTTAACGAGCTCGATGCCGCACTCTCTTCCGAAAAGCGCTATGCTGCATCGGAAACAGCCCCGAATAATGACAACAACCAGGTGGAGCCATCCATGGAGCCGGCTTACAAAATTCTCATCGCCGACGACCACCCGCTTTTCCGTGAAGCCATCAGCAGCGTCATTTCCTCAGGATTCACCGGCAGCACCATCATAGAAACGGCAGACCTGGATAGCGCAGTGGAAATTACCCGGGAAAACGACGACCTGGACCTGATCCTGCTGGACCTGAACATGCCCGGCATGCACGGCCTTAACGGGCTGATCTCCCTCCGTAACGAGGCGCCCACGATTCCGGTGGTGATTGTGTCGGCGGAAGAGGACAAACAGGTGGTACTCCAGGCCATTACCTATGGCGCCTGCGGTTTTATTACCAAATCCTCGCCCCGGGCCCAGATGACCGAGGCAATTCAGCAAATTCTCAACGGCAACGTTTACCTGCCCTCGGACATCATCCGTACCGGCAAAGAGAGCACCAGCCGCCGCAGCCGCAATGAAGATAACCCCATTTCACCGGAACTGCTGAATTCCCTCACCCGGCGCCAGCTGCTGGTGCTGGAACGCATGTCCAAGGGGGAGTCCAACAAGCAGATTGCCTATAACCTGAATATCGCCGAAACCACGGTAAAGGCCCATGTGTCGGCGATATTGCGCAAGCTTGGGGTTCATAACCGGGTGCAGGCGATTCTGTCGGCCAGTGATGTGGATTTCAGTCAGTACCTGAAGCGGTAGGAGATCACCTCCTCAGGAGGTGATTCATCGCACTGCGCAACTTCAACGGCTTGACCGGCTTGTTCATCAACACATGGCCCAGTTCACGAATATGCTGCTTCAGCTCGTTGCTGTAGTTAGCGGTGATCATCACCACCGGCGCGGGGCAATGCCGGCGGCTGTTGATGCTTGCCACCACGTCCACGCCGTTCTCGTCGTTATCCAGATGATAGTCAGCCAGAATAAGATCCACCGGGCTCTGTGCCGGATCCAGCTGGCGCTCCAGATCCTCCAGTGACACCGCCGAAACCACCTGGCAGTCCCAGCCCTCCAGAAGTGTCTGCATGCCCTGGCAAATGGCGTGATCGTTATCAATCACCCATATTATGGCACCACCCAGACCGCCATCGTTTGACACCATCCGGCTTTCATCCTGTGTCCGCCTTTTCGGCTGCAACCGTCCGACAGGCACTTTAACGCTGAAAACAGAGCCCTTGCCCTCGATGGACTGCACGGTCACCTGATGCCCGAGAATCCGCGAAATCTTGTCCACAATGGCCAGGCCCAGACCCAGACCCTTGTCGGGTTGCGAACCGGCCGGGCGGATGCGCTTGAACTCCTGGAAAATCTCGGTGAGCTTGTCCTGGGGGATGCCGGGGCCGGTATCCCACACCTGCAGCAGCACGTGATCGCCCTCGCGGCGGCAACCCAGCAGGATTCGACCTGTGCCGGTGTAACGGATGGCATTGGTCAGGAAGTTGCGCAGAATGCGCGCCAGCAGCTGGGAGTCTGATTCCACCACCGCCGATGACGGCACAAAATCCAGGGTCAGGCCCTCTGCCATGGCCATCTGGCGGAACTCCCGGGCGATGTTGTTGAGCAGGTCTCTCAGGTCGAACGCCATGATGTCCGGCTTGATAACCCCCGCGTCCAGCTTGGAGATATCCACCAGAGTACCCAACAGGTTTTCCACGTCATCCAGCGAGGTGCTCACCGATCGCACCAGCCCTTCCGCCTTGGGCCCGAAGGAGTGCTCCAGCAGAGCGCTGGTGAACAGGCGCGCGGCGTTCAGGGGTTGCAGCAGGTCGTGGCTGACCGCTGCCAGGAACTTGGTCTTGGACAGATTGGCGCGCTCGGCGTCCATCTTGGCGTCCCGCAACCGGGCCTCGACGGCCGCGCGCTCATCGATTTCCTGGCGCAACTGGTCGTTGAGCCCGGTCAGGGCAGCCGTGCGCTCCTTGACCCGCCGTTCCAGGTCGTCATAGGCCTGCTCAAGAGCAAGGGCGGTTTTGCGACGGTCGGTGATATCCCGGATCAGTACAAAGAAGCCGGTCACCCGACCCTCCTCGTTAACGTCCGGCACATAGGCACGGAGCATATACCGGATCTCTCCGGTATCGTTGGTTTCCTCGAATTCAAAGTTGACACTGTTGCCTTTCAGCACGTCCTGAATGTGGGGCATAAGCCGCCGGTAAAGCTCCGGCTGGTGAATATCGTACAGATGCTTGCCCAGCGGGGAGTCACCATTGCGGCCGTACCAGTCTTCGTAGACCTTGTTGCAGAATTGCACGCTCATATCTGCGCCAACATAGGCAATCAATGCCGGTACATGGTCGGTGACCACGCGTATCCAGCGTTCGCTTTCCTCCAGCGCCTTGATGCGGCGTGCCATTTCGCTGTTCTTGACGTCGGTGATGTCCGAGTACAGCACCACCAGTCCCCCTTCCCGGGTCGGCCTTTCTGTCATCTGAACCCAGCGGCCATTGGACAGCAGGAACACCACGCCTTCCGAAGAGGCATTGGCATGCTCCTCCACGATCAGCCCGGAAGCGATCGCACGCGTTTTGACTTCGGCAATGGACGTGCCTGCCGGTGGAACCTCAAGGCCGGAGAATTTCCAATAGCTGCGGAAGCGGCTGTTGCACTGGATCAGCCGGTGTTGCTCGTCGAAGAGCACAAAACCGTCGGCGATGCTTTCAATGGCATCGACCAGGCGCTGGCGGGTGGTTTCAGCTTCCTCGCGGGCGCGATGAAGGGCCTTGTTGCTGCCCTTGAGTTCGTCCATGGTCTGGTTCAGGGTTTCGGTGCGTTCACGCACCTGCTCCGCCAGCACCACCGAGTGCTCGAACACCGCATAGGGCTCGGGTTTGTGGGCCGAACCCGATTCCACCCGCACGATCAGGGCATCGCGGATTTTCCGCAGGCGTTCGTTCTCCGCCTCCAGCTCCGCAATACGCTGTTCCCTGCTGCTGTCAGGGTCAGCGTCAGTTGGTTCCGTAACCGGCATCAGGCTGACCAATTACCACCCCCGTGAACGTCTGATTGATATGCATGCCATCGAATTGCTCGCCATAGGTGTTGAAGCCAATGACCTTGTGGTGGCGAAGGAAATCGGAGACCTCATCGGCCACACCGGTCAGCTCCGCCTCCAGACGCCGTAAAAAACAGTCACAGCCAATGGTGACCAGGGGTGGCCCGACCACGCGCTCGGAGGCCTCAATCTGGGTGCGTACGCTGTCCAGCAGGGACCCCGGCTCCATGGCCGTCATCACGATCCCGGTTTCCACCGCGCAGTAGAAGGTCAGGCTGTTGTCAGCGTTTACCCGCTGCACCGAGCGCACGAAATAATGCCCGCCGATGCGGACTGCCATGGGGCGCAGGGCAAAGATCTTGCGATCCAGCGCTTCCACCGTCACACCAACGGCCCGGGCATAGGCTTCGGCCGCCGGTTCCGCATTCAGTTCGTATACCGTGCGGCTCTTGGCATCGGCGTGGGTCACCACCAGTTTCTCGCTCCGCGCCTGCATGTGGTGGGTGGAAAACACCCGGAAATCCAGCGGCGTGTTCACCAGCATCACCGTGGCCGCGCCGGTGTGGAACTTGCCGTCAAAAAATACATGGGTATTGGCCAGGCGTTCATCGTCGCCGGCGGAACCGCCGAACTGGGGAATGGTACCCAGGGCAGCATTGAGAGTGGCCAGTACCAGCTCTTCCCGGCTCGACAGACCATCCAGCAGGGTGATGGCAAAGGTATTGCCCTTTACCGGTGCCAGGCGGGCCTCGCGACAGGTCGACAGCAGGCCGTCAATCAAGCCCTGGGCGTCCTGCAGGGTGAAGCTCTCGAGTTCACTGATCAGCGCACAGTCGATGGAAAAATAGCGCCGGTCAAAGCCGATGGCGGTGATGCAGCCCCGCCCATAACCCTCTGGCGTGATTTCGCCGGCCGATGTGCAACCGCTGACCCGAACGCCGGCAAACACGTGCTCCAGCGCAACGCCCAGGCGCGCGAGATCGTATTCCGCGGAACAGAAGAACAGCACACAACCGAGATTCTCGTGACTCAGCTGGCTGGCAAGGTTGGTAGCGGCCAGCATGGGATCGCGTACATAGGAACTGGCTACCCGGACGGCAGGCAGTGTAGTGGCTGGCTTCATGAATGCACGCTCCGCAACCGGGTGTCTTTCCACCGATTCTACGGCTTTTGCAAACGCAGCCAATGCGACTTCAGTGCTTTTAATGGGAGCGCCAAAATGATCGTAAGCCATTGATTAAAATACCTCCTGAATCAATGCCTGCCAGCGCTGCCGGTTTGCGGGGACGCAAACCGGCACTTTAGTCTTACCCTGAAACAAGACAGAGTCGCTTCCCTGCGCCCTGTCGCCTGCGATCAGAACGTAATAACCGCCCCCACGGCTATGGTGTCCATATCGGCCGCTTCAGCACCTGAGGATTTTACTTCCTGCTCAAACATGTTGTATTCAGCAACCAGCTTGAAGTTGCTGTTTACGTCGTGGAAGAAGCCAATCGTAGTGTTCTCGGTTTCGAAATCTCCAAGCCCGGCAGCCCCAAGTCCGTTTGCATCTGCATCCGTTTCGCCGTAGGAGACCGCCACACGATTAGCTCCAAAGCTATAGGAACCCTGAACAAGGAAGCCGTCCGCATCCTCTTCACTGGCTAACGGTGCATTTATCAAAAGAACAGGGTTATCTCCCTCGGAAGTGAATCCCGATGCGTGGAATGAAAACCCTGCAATTGAGGCCTTTACACCATATCCAAGGGCTTCTGTAGTGATGGACTCATTGGTACTTTCAGTCTCCGACTTCTGATAACGACCGTTCAACCAGGCTGTGAGATCTACGCCGCCAAGAGAGGTTGCATAGCTGATTTCAGATTCAAAGCGAGGCGCTTCCTGGAAGTTATCATTGTTAAAAGGATCTGTCGGGTTAGGGTCGCTGGTCGTTGAAGCCGGCTCCATAATTGCGACCGCAATGTTCAGCCCACCCATGGCCGGCGCCCGGTAAGTAATCTGCGCGCTTGGTGTCGGATAGGGATAGCCGGTGCGGATGTTACCAAAGGAGACACCCCCGGATGAGAGACCCGGAGAACCAAAGCCCATCAGGATTTCATCCAGAAAGATGTTGGAGCGTGCATACAGTCCGAAGTCTTTACCAATCAGCAACTGGCCAAAGTCACCATCAGCAGTTGCATAAAACTGACGAACATCGATGGCGGTATCCGTCGGGTTGTCCATTGAGTCATTGATCGTGGTCCAGAATGATGACCGGCCTCCGAGGACTATATCACCCATGTCCTTGGCGAAGTTGAATCCGATGGTGTTGGGCAGGAAGCCCATCTTTACCGTGGAGTCCGAATTTCCGGACAAGTCGTCATCACGTGAAACGTAGAAGGCATTGAAATAACCATCCACAGAAAAACTGGTTCCATCTTCGCTATATAATTCGATTGCTGCGTTGGCGCCGGTACTTGCCCCCATGGCAGCCGCCATCGCAATAGCAAGCCCTGACTTTCTGAAATTGTTGTTGTTCATAACTCCCCCGGTTTTTATTGAATCTGGGTGTTGAGCAACGGGTCATTACCGGTTGCTCAGGCGCACTCTCTCGCCTGAATTCAATAGTCGGCGAAGCGGAGGGAGTGGAACATGCGCCAAGGGAGCAGGTTTTCTGATCTTTTAGGAGGCGTCGGAAACAGGACTTTGGGATTAATACCCGTCAGGCGGGGAAGCAATCGAGCTCTTGCAGACAATCGTCAAGGAAGGTTTCGGGGTCGACCATGATGGCTTCGTCAGCGACAACACCGAACTGGACCTGGCCGGCATAACTGGCAATGCTGACCCCTAGCCCGATGTCGCCCGCCTGGGGCACCCAGAACATCTGTTCCGTTATACGGCACCCGGCCAGATAGCGCTCATCCCGGGTACCTGCCACGTTCGAGACCACTGCGCTGGCTTTGCCATAGAACACATCCGCAACCGGCTGACGCCAGGCCTCGGGGATGAGAGAGGCACTGCCCGCAAGCGCCCAAGACAGCCCCGGTTGCCAGCTTTTCTTGAGTTTACGGGTTTCATGCTTGATGCGGAAAAGCCGCTCCAGGGCACTTTCACCGTCCACTGGCAAGGGCACGAACACGGTTCCGAAGTAGTTGCCCATGGTACCGGGCTCGGGTTTTATTCCCTCCGGAAGACGGCTGCGAATATCCACCGGTACCGCAGCATGAAGTACCGCCTCATCCATGTCGGTATTGTCAGCCACCAGCCGCTTGCGGACCGCCGCGGCCACGCAACTGAGCAGAACGTCGTTGATGGTGACGCTGGTGACCGTGGCAATGTGGCGAAAACGGTCCAGCGCGATCGGTGGCGACCAGCGGCACTGCCGCCTGCCCAGCAGCGAGCGTTTGAGCGATGAGTCGGTGTCTTCCGGTTCCACCAGCAACTGGCTGAGCTCGTTAACCAGCTTCAGGCTTTTCCAGGTGGCCCTTTCCAGCCCGTTGCGACCGGCCGTTCCACCATTGCGTGGAATGTCCTCACCGGACCCGGCTTCGGCCTGAGGCACCTCACTGGCGGTCAGCTCCCGCAGCCAGGCATTGGCAGCGCGCCCCCAACGCCCGGCATCGGCCTGTTCCGGCGCGCCGTACAGCACCGGCGCCTGCCGTGGTGACGGCGGGCACAGACGCTCGAATATGCCCAGCAGGGAGAGACCGTCTGCGTAGCAGTGATGCATTCGTAACAGCAGCGCGGCGCCACCCTCGGCTTCGGGCAGCAGCCAGAACTTCCAGAGCGGGCGGTAAGCGGGCAGGGGCTGGTTCAGGCGGGCAGACACCCAGCCCTGTAATGCCTGTCGGTCAAGCTCGCCAGTAATCACTTCAAGGTGATGATGAAGCGAGAAAACCGGATCCTCTTCCCACCACCAGCCCGGAGCCCGACGCACGGGCATGAAGCGAAAGCGCTCCCAGGCCAGCCAATAGGTGCGCAGAAATTCCCGGAATCGGGCTGCCGTCAGTCCTTCCACCCGCAGCATGACCGTGATGGTCATGGGGTTTTCCGGTCGCTCGAGGGCCAGCCAGGCTGAATCCACAGGCAACAGCAGATGCGATTCCTTTTGACTCAAACCTGTCTGTCCCCGGGTCAATACAGTGAGAAGTGAATAGATGACCGTGCATTGTGCCAGACAAGCACCAATGGCTCCATATAAGGACTCGCGGCACCCACTCACAAAAAATTACACGGGGGCAACCTTTCACCTATATACTGGTAATAACGATTGATGAAATGGTTATGAGGCACCCGATATGCCTTTGCGCTCGGTTCGTCAAAAGTCTGCTGGCCGCAACCGAGCGTATAATTGAACAACCTGCACCGATAAAAACCAATAAGAGGCGAACGCGGGGTGCTGGAGGAGACCAGTTATGAAAGCGAGTCATGTACGCAAACTGATAAAACCGATAGAAAGCGCCTACTCCGAAATGTTCTCGGGGCACGTTTACCGTGTCGGCACCGGCGCTGTTTCTGTCCGTAATCACAGTGGCAAGGCGGAACAGACCGTTATCGGCGTACACGGCTTTCTGGAGAACCACTGCTACTTCACCCAGGCCTACGATGCACCCACTACCGAACTGATCCTGCTTACCTGTAGCAATTACCACATTCCGGTCAATGGAGTAACGCCCGAGTCTCCGGACTGGGAAGCGCCCATTGAACACATGGAAGGCACCATTGAATACGACGCCTGCATTCTGAACCAGGCACTGGCAAACCTGCCGAGTACCGACAATATCCGTGTGCACGGTCATTCCCGCGGTGGCGCTGTCATTCTGGAGGCTATCAATCAGTGTCCGGAGCTGTTTGAACACGTGGAAGTGGTACTGGAAGCCCCGGTGCTCCCGGATGGCCGGCTTTCCGCCCTGGTGACCGCCATACTGGAACCGGTAAGCCATGGCATGTGGCCGTGGCTGATCCGCCTGATCAACAGCGCGCCGTCGTCTGCCTACGGCCAGACCTTTTTCGGCAAGATGAATCCACGCAAGAAGCAGCTGCTGGGCAAACTGTTTTCCGCCACCAAGGATCACCTGACCATTGTTCGTAACATCGAGGACCTGATGGAGTGGATGGGCCGGACAGACGCAAGCGTCTACAACAACGTGCGTTACGGTACCTTCCTGATCCCCGCCGTGGATCGTATTCTGGATCGCCAGGCCATGCTGGCCAGTGCCCGCCAGAGCCCGACCACCATGCGCATTGTTGAAACCGAGGCCCCCAGCCATTTCATCACGCTCGACAGCAAGGAATGGGTACCAGGCTTTGAAACCCTGCCGGCTATCGCCCACGGCTGAGGTTGCTGCACAATCGTTTCGGCTCCGCTAAACTGGCCCGCTTCGATCGCAGGTTTAGTGGAGCCACACCCCCATGTATCGTGAGCGCCTCGTCGCCACCAGCGTCCAATCCAGCAGCGCCCGCCGCTTGCAGCAATTGTTGCTGGACTACCACGACTTTCGCCAGCACAAGGCCGCCCACCCCTTGCTGGAACACACCTTCCTGATTGCGGACTGGCAGGCGCAGCGGCTCAAAGACACCCATGGGGACCTCTACCGACACCCGGGCTATCACACCGGCCTGGAATTCCTGCTAACAGACCTGTACGCCCCTGCCGGCATGACCCGCCGCGATGACAACATCGACCGGGTCTTCCCGAAAATGGTGAAGTGGTTGCCGGACAACCTGCTGGATACCTTTGCCGGACTGGTCGAGCTTAACCTGATTACCCAGCAGCTGGATCTGGAGCTGGCTGAGCTTTGCCACCACCAGGGTTTCTCACCGGACGCACTGACCAGTGATAACTATTGCCAGGTTTTCCGCAGCAGCCAGCGCATGGCCCATCGCGAACGCCAGATCACCCTGGTAGCAGAGGTAGGTCAGCAACTGGATCGCTACGTGCGCAACCGCACCCTGGGCTGGCTGCTATCCATGAGCAGGGCGCCAGCGGAAATGGCGGACCTGAGCGACCTGCACAGCTTCCTGCATCGGGGCTATTCCGCCTTCCGCAAAATGAATGATGTGGAACTGCTCATCGACCGACTGGTGACGAGGGAGAGAAAGGTGATGGACAATATTCTGAAAGGCCACCCAAAGCCGTTTGAGCTGCCGGGTGACCTTTAGCGGGATACCTTCGCTCAGGCCTTCAGAATCTGGTCCAGCTGGGAATGGATTTCCTGCTCGATGCGGGATTTGAACGGCCGTAGCATCATCCCCAGCTCCAGATGGATATGGAGATCGCTGGCGGTGAGATTGAGGTGTCCCTTCACCCCGCTGCGCTTGAACTTCAGATGGTCGCCTTCCCACTGGTAATTCACGTCAAACTGCTTGGACAGATCCCTGGCCAGGGTTTCGGCCGCCTGGCGGGCGTGGTCTTTGTCGAGGGAATGGGCGCGATGGACATCAATAACGGACATGGATCGGGTTTCTCCGCAAATTGGGGACAGTTTTACAGTGTAAGGCGGCATTAAACTTGTAGCCACCCCCGCAGGCGTTAGAATACGGGGTTCAGATCCTGACAGGACCCAGCCATGAGTGAATACCAGGAAAAAGTCATGAGCGAGCAACAATCGTCGGCCAACCAGCCGCAATCAGGCGCCCCGAAAGACGACGTCACCCATTTTGGCTTCCGCAACGTGCCCAAAAGCCAGAAAGCCGGCCAGGTAGCGGACGTATTCCACTCAGTGGCGGGCAAATATGACCTGATGAACGACCTCATGTCCATGGGAATTCACCGTCTCTGGAAACGCTTCACCATTGAGCTTTCCGGGGTGCGCAAAGGCCATCAGGTGCTCGATATTGCCGGCGGTACCGGCGACCTGACCATGAAGTTTTCCGATCTTGTTGGTCCTGCCGGCAAGGTGGTGCTCGCCGATATCAACGCCTCTATGCTGCAGGTCGGTCGTGGCCGGTTGATGGACCGTGGTTATGCCGGCAACATCGAGTACGTCCAGGCGGACGCCGAACACCTGCCATTCCCGGACAACAGCTTCAACGCCGTCAGTATTGCCTTCGGCCTGCGAAATGTCACCGACAAGGACCAGGCTCTGCGGGATATGACCCGGGTCCTCAAACCGGGCGGCAAGGTGATGGTGCTGGAGTTTTCCAAACCCACCAATCCGCTGCTCAGCAAGGCCTACGATGTGTACTCGTTCAACGCCCTGCCGCTGATGGGCCAGTTGATTGCCGGCGACTCCGGCAGCTACAAATATCTGGCCGAGTCCATCCGCATGCATCCGGACCAGGATACCCTGAAAGCAATGATGGAAGAGGCCGGGCTGGTGAACTGCAAGTATTACAACATGACCGGCGGCGTGGTCGCCCTGCACGTCGGAATCAAGCCCTGATGTTTCCTGGCCCTACCCTGATGTCCGCCGTTACCGCCATCGTCGAGAGTGCCCTCAACCGCGCCCTGGAGCTGGACCCGGCGGGCAAAGGGGCACTGATGTCCGCACTGACGGGGCCGGTACAGTTTTCGCTGGAGACTGTGGGGCTCACCCTGGTGTTGCAGCAGGCCGGTGACCGCGTTCAGGTGACCAGTCAACCGGTCGAATCTCCGGCGCTGATATTGTCTGGCCGGCCCATGGCCTTTGCCGCCCTGGCAACCGGTGACGACCAGGTGTTCAAGGAAGGGCGCATTCAGGTCACCGGCGACACCGCCCTGGCGCATCAGTTCCAGCGTGCCATAGACCAGCTCAACCCGGACTGGGAAGCGGCCATGGCGGCCTATATTGGCGATGTGCCTGCCCACTTCATCGGTCAGCGCGTTCGCGGGGCCGTGCGCTGGAGCAGGCGGGCGTTCGCTTCGCTGAACGACAACCTTGAGGAATACATCCACGAGGAAAGCCAGAGCCTGCCCGGCCGCAGGGAACTTGAGGCTACCTTCACGGATATCGACCGGTTGCACCTGCAGACCGAACGCCTGGAAGCCAGGATTGCACGGCTGGAAAACACCGATCAACAAGACCCACCGGAGACCTCGTGAAGCGCCTGCAACGCCTGTTCCGCATTGCCTGGGTATTCTGCCGGTACCGGCTGGATATCTTTCTGCCAATGGCGGAACTGCCTGTCCCGCTGAAGCTGTTTTTCCTGCTGGCGCCCTGGCATCTGTTCCCGCAACCCAAGCTCGACCGGGGTGACCGGTTGCGCCTGGCCCTCGAGGAACTGGGGCCGGTGTTCGTCAAATTTGGCCAGATTCTCTCCACCCGCCGGGACCTGCTGCCGGACGACATGGCGTTCTCTCTCAAGAATCTGCAGGACAAGGTTCCGCCATTCCCCGGCGAAGCCGCCCAGGACATCATCGAGAAATCCCTCGGTGCACCGGTGGCAGAGCTGTTTGCCGAGTTTTCCCGCGAACCCATGGCCTCCGCCTCCGTGGCCCAGGTCCATGCCGCCACTCTGCGGGACGGCCGGGAAGTGGTGGTCAAGGTAATACGCCCCGGCATCGAGCGTGTCATCCGCCAGGATCTGTCCCTGCTGTACATGATGGCCGGCCTGCTGGAACGGTACTGGTCCGAAGGCCGGCGGCTGCATCCGGTGGAAGTGGTGGCAGATTACGACTCCACCATTCACGACGAACTGGACCAGCAGCGGGAAGCGGCCAATGCCAGCCAGCTGCGGCGCAATTTCGAGAATTCGTCGCTGATCTACATTCCTTACATCGACTGGGATTATACCCGCAAGTCGGTTCTGGTCATGGAACGCATCTACGGCATTCCCATTGCTGACGTTGCGGCACTGCAGGCAGCAGGTGTGAACCTGAAGGTCCTGGCGGAGAAAGGTGTGGAGATCTTCTTCACCCAGGTCTTCCGGGACAGTTTTTTCCACGCCGACATGCATCCGGGCAATATTTTCGTGGACGTCAGCAATCCGGCGGATCCGAGGTACATCGCCGTCGATTTCGGCATTGTCGGTACCCTTGACCCGGACGACCAGAGCTACCTGGCGCGCAATCTGCTGGCGTTTTTCCGTCGCGACTATCGCCAGGTCGCGGAGCTCCATATCCAGTCCGGCTGGGTGCCCGCGGACACCCGAGTCAACGAATTCGAAGCCGCCATCCGTACCGTCTGCGAGCCCATTTTTGAAAAGCCGCTAAAGGACATTTCCTTTGGCCACTTCCTGCTGAGGCTGTTCCAGACAGCGCGGCGATTCAACATGGAAGTGCAGCCACAACTGGTGTTGCTGCAGAAGACCCTGCTGAATGTCGAGGGCCTGGGGCGCCAGCTCTACCCGGAGCTCGACCTGTGGAGCACCGCGCAGCCTTTCCTGGAAACCTGGATGCGCAAGCGTATCGGCCCTTCCGGCCTGATCAAGTCGCTGCAGACCCATCTGCCCGCCTGGCTGGAACAGTCGCCCGAGATGCCGCAGCTGGTCCACGATGCGCTGGTACAGCTGCGCAATTCCGGCTCCAACGGCCAGTCCAGCCGCGCTACACTGGAACTGCTCCGGGAGAACCGTGCCCGGGAAGAGCGGCGCTGGCGCCGGGGGTTGGCAGCCGCCGCATTGGTTGGGGTAGCCTGGCTGAGCATCGACCACGACCTGGCCACCATTGCACAGACCATGCCGGCCCACGGCTGGGCCCTGTTGGCTGCAGCTACCTGGCTGATTGCCGGCAGCGCACGCAAAACCTGATGGACGTCATATAAATGCAAGATTCAGAAGCTAGAGTCAGAAGCCACGACTGGTTGGCAGAGATTCGCTGGAACGCGGACGGGCTGGTGCCTGCCATCGCCCAGGATGCCACCACCGGGGATATCCTCATGATGGCCTGGATGAACGCCGAGTCCCTCAGGCTGACCGCTGAAGAGGGGCAGGCCGTGTATTGGTCACGGTCAAGGGGTAAACTGTGGCGCAAAGGCGAAACCTCCGGCCATCAGCAGATTATTGCGGAAATACGGCTGGATTGTGACGAGGACGTGATTCTTCTCAAGGTCGAACAGAAAGGCGGCATTGCCTGTCACACCGGCCGTCGCAGCTGCTTCTACCGCCGGCTGGAAAATGGTCAATGGACAAGTGTCGAGCCGGTTCTCCGGGACCCTAAGGCAATTTATGGCAACAAACTGGGAGGCAGCAGCAATGAGTGACGTTCTGGAACAACTGGCCCGGGTGCTGGAGGCCCGCCGGGAGGCGGACCCGGACACCTCCTACGTTGCCAGCCTTCACCAGAAGGGCCTTAACAAGATCCTGGAAAAGGTGGGAGAGGAGTGTACGGAAACTCTGCTGGCCGCCAAGGACGCGGAGCACTCGGGCGAAACCCGGGATGTGGTTTATGAAACCGCAGATCTCTGGTTTCATAGCATGGTCATGCTGTCGCGCCTGGGCCTGGGCCCCAAAGACGTGCTCGACGAACTGGCCAGCCGCTTTGACCTTTCAGGCCTTGAAGAGAAGGCGTCGCGTGGCAAATGACCGGAGATACCTCTGAAGAGGGTTTCCGGATGCCCCCCGATGTGGCGTACAATCGGATTTAACAGAAACATAATAGAAATATAGCAACGAGGGTCCCGGCATGGGCATCAGTATCTGGCAACTCCTAATCGTACTCGGCATTGTTATTCTTCTGTTCGGAACCAAAAAGCTCCGCAACATCGGTAGTGACCTGGGCGGCGCCATTCGTGGTTTCAAGAAGTCCATGAGCGATGAAGACAGCAAAAAGGATGCAGACCAGGACGCCATCGAAGAAGAGAATGCCGACGCCAAGGCCTACCAGGCCAGCAGCGCCGAAGAAAAGCCACGGGACAAGTCCCACAGCTGAGACGGGCTGAATGTTTGATATTGGCTTTGTCGAGCTGCTGATCTGCGGCGTCATCGCGTTACTGGTTCTCGGCCCCGAGCGTCTGCCCACGGCAGCACGGGCGGCCGGGCGCTGGATTGGTGGCGCCCGGCGTATGGTCAGCCAGTTTTCCTCGGAGCTCGACCGCCAACTGAAGGCGGAAGAGTTGCGGGAGGAGCTGCGTAAAGCCGGCGACGTTGGTCTGGACGATGTCCAGAAGTCGGTTCGTGGCGCCCTGGATGAGGCCAAAAAATACGAACACATGATTCTCTCCGACGACGAGAAACCCGCGCAGCGGTCGGCACCTGCCACCCGGCGTGTCGCCGAGCCGGCAGAGCCCGAGATCAAGCACAACGAAGACTCCCAGAAACACCAGGACAGCCCCCCGGATAACCGTTCATGACCACCAAGCCTGACGGCAAAAACACCCAAGGCCCAGACGAAACGCAACCGGAAATGCCACTGGTCGAGCATTTGCTGGAGCTGCGTAACCGCCTGTTGAAAATGGTGTTGGCGGTGATCATCTGTTTTGCGGCCATCTATCCGTTCGCCAACGAACTCTACCTGCTGATATCACAACCCCTGCGGGATCTGCTTCCGGTCGGCCAGACCATGATCGCCACCGACATCACCTCGCCGTTCTTCGCACCGTTGAAGCTGGCTCTGGTGCTGGCGGTATTCGTGGCAATTCCGGTGATCCTCTATCAGCTCTGGAGCTTTATCGCGCCGGGGTTGTATGCCCATGAAAAGAAACTGGCGTTTCCGCTGCTGTTCACCTCGGTGATCCTGTTCTACCTGGGCGCGGCTTTCGCTTACTTCGTGGTATTTCCCCTGGTGTTCGGCTTCTTCACCGCCATCGGCCCCGAAGGGATTGTCGAGCTGCCAGACATCACCAGTTACCTGAATTTTGTGCTGAAAATGTTTTTCGCCTTCGGCATTGCCTTCGAGATACCCATCGCCACTATCCTGCTGATTCTTACCGGCGCCACCACCCCGGAAGACCTTGCGGCGAAGCGGCCGTATATTGTGGTGGGCTGCTTCGTGATCGGCATGCTGCTGACCCCGCCGGACATCATTTCCCAGACCCTGCTGGCGCTGCCCATGTGGCTGCTGTTTGAACTGGGCATCCTGTTTGGCCGGCTCGCCCGGCGCGAAGTAAAGGACCCGGACGCCACTGAAGCCTCTGGCGAATGAACCTGGCGTTACTGTTCACGGAAGACTTTGTCGCGGCTGACCACGCCTTACTGGCCGGGCGCCGGCTGGCGCACCTGCATTCTGTTCTGAAGGCCACTGAAGGTGACCTGGTTCCGGTGGGTCTGGTGGACGGCGAGATGGGCACGGGCCGGGTGCTACGGCTCACTGAGACCGAGGCCCTCCTGCAGGTGAAACTCACCGATCCGCCACCGGCGCCGCTACCTCTCACCCTGGTCCTGGCCATGCCACGGCCCAAGATGTTCCGCCGCGTTCTGCAGACCTGTGCCACCCTTGGCGTCAAGGATATCTGGCTGGTCAACAGCTACAAGGTCGAGAAAAGCTTCTGGCAGACGCCCTGGCTGTCAGAGGAAAACCTGCGGGAGAATCTGGTACTCGGCCTGGAGCAGGCCCGTGACACTCTCATGCCGCGGGTTCATATCCGCAAATTGTTCAAGCCGTTTGTGGAAGATGAACTGCCTGCGCTGCTGAAAAACACCCGCGCGCTGGTCGCCCACCCCGGCACCAGCTCACCCTGCCCGACCCATATCGAAGGGCCGGCGACGCTGTGCGTGGGCCCGGAAGGCGGGTTTATTCCCTACGAGGTGGATAAGCTGATCGAGGCCGGGTGCGAAGCCGTGCATCTTGGCAGTCGCATCCTGAGAGTGGAAACGGCGGTGCCGGTTCTGGTCAGTCGCCTGTTTGATGCTGGCGCCTAGTCAAGCCCCATGGCCTCAGCGGCGATGCGGTTCTTGACAGGACCGAGCTGGTTCAGCCAGTTCATGCCGGTATTGCGCAGCCAGCGTGCGGTCAGTTCATCCCTGCCAAACAGCTGCTTGAAACCCTCCATGGCCGCCATCACGGCAAGATTCTCGCCTTTTCGGCGACGCTGATAGCGCGCCAGCACCCGTTCGTGGTCAGGGGGCGTGCCCACCTTTCGGGCCCGGTAGAGTTCATCCAGCAGGACGCGGACATCGCCATAGCCCAGGTTTGCGCCCTGCCCGGCCAGAGGATGTATGGTGTGGGCCGCATCGCCCACCAGTGCGAATCCGCTGGCGATATAGTCCTTGGCGTGGCGCTGGCGCAATGGAAATGCATAGCGGCGCGAAACCACCTCTACTGCTCCCAGCTCCTGTTCTATCGCCCTTTCCAGTTCTGCCTTAAAAGCGTTGTCGTCCAGTGCCATCAGCCGGCGGGCTTCTTCGGTGTCCTGGGACCAGACGATGGAGCAGAAATGTTCATCACCGGATTCCGTCAACAAGGGCAGGAAAGCCAGTGGCCCGGTGGGCGAAAATCGCTGCCAGGCAGTGAACCCATGGCTGCGGGCGGTTTGCACCGTGCAGACAATGGCCTGTTGGTCATAATCCCATTCCCGGGTTGGCAACCCCACCCACTGGCGCAGGCGTGAATGCGCGCCATCGGCGGCCACCACCAGGCGGGCGGTCAAAGTGCGACCGTCTTCAAGCCGGATCCCGCGAACATCGCCCTCCTGACGCCAGCCGCTGACCCTGACGCCGTCAATCAGCTCAACAGTACTATCGGCAAGCGCGGCAAACAGCGCCTGCACGATCCGGCGATTCTCGACAATAGTCCCCAGCGCCGGCGCCCGCAACTCCGCGGCTTCAAACTGAATGCGGCCGGTGCCGTCCCCGTCCCAGACCGTCATGGTCTGGTAGGGGCAGTGGCGACCGGCGGCAATATCCGCCCACACGCCCAGTTGTTCGAGCAGTCGCTGACTGGCTATTGAAATGGCGCTGACACGGGGATCAAAACCGTCCACCCCGGTGGCTTCCGCAGGCGCCTGCAGCAACGCCTTGCGCTCGCTGCCCTCCACCAGACCGACCCGCCAGCCCTGACGCGACAATCCCAGTGCCAGAGCCGAGCCTACCATGCCGCCGCCCACCACCAGGATGTCGAAATTCGCTTGTTCAGTCATGGTTGCTGCGTTCCGTTGAGGAGGCGCCGGGAGCGCGGATGTCGGCACGGCGGCCGCCCAGCCCCATCGCCTGGCGGGCAAACCAGCGCTTGGCCCCGGGTAACAGGTCGAGCCCGATCAGGCCAGCATCGCGGGCGGTCGTCGCCAGAGGCCGATGAGCGCCAAAAAGCTGGATAAGTGAATCGGAAAACCGCACGGTTTGCTGCCAATCCCGGCGATGGCGGGCCTGATAGGCTTTCAGAGCCGCCAGACTGCCCAGCGGCCGTTGCTCCTGTGCTGCTACCCGGAACTGCTCCACCAGGACCATCAGCCCTCGCAGCGCCAGGTTAAACCCCTGCCCCGCCACCGGGTGCAGGGCATGAGCCGCATTGCCCACCAGGACAACGCCGGGGCGCACGGACTCATCCACGGTTTTCAGGGTCAGCGGGTAATGGTTGCATTCGCCGATGCGGGTAAACCGCCCCAGGCGCCAGCCAAAACGCTGTTGCAGGCGCTGGCACTTCTGGGTGTCATCCAGCGCCAGAAGCTCGTCGAGAGCATCGCTGGCAAGGGTCCAGACCAGGGCTGCTGTGTTTCCCGCCCGGGTTGGTGAGCCATGGGGTAACAATGCCATCGGCCCGGCATCGGTGAAGCGTTCATAGGCGGTATAGTTGTGACTTTGGCTCGTGGAGACGTTGGCGATCAGCGCGTGCTGGCCATAGGCCTGCTCATCGACCCGAAACCCCAGCTTTTCCCGCAGACCGGAACGGCCGCCGTCAGCTACCACCAGGCATTGCGCGGTCAGTTGTCGCCCGCCATTGTCGGCACCAAGCGTCACTCTTACACCGTCCGCAAGGGGCTCCATGTCCGTCACTTCCGCTGGCGCCTGCCAGACCACGTTGGTGTGCAGCAGTTCCCGCATCAGGCACAAACCCATCCAGCGGTTGTCTGCGACATAACCCAGGGCTTCCTGCTGGTGGTCGGCGGCGTTCAGCCTCGTGGCGCCGAAGTGACCCCGATCCGATACGTGGATATGGCGGATTGGTGTGGCGTGTTCAGCAAGGCGCTGCCATAGCCCCAGCTCTTCAAATATCAGCCGCGATCCCCAGCCCAGCGCCGTTGAACGGGCGTCATAGCTGGGCTGGTAGCTGTCCGGCAGCGCCTCCGGAGACAACGGAAATGCTTCCACCACCGTCACTCGCAGCTGCGGCAGGGTTCGCGCCAGCGCCAGCGCCAGGGTGGCTCCCGCCAGCCCCCCGCCGGCGATGATGATATCAGTATCGTGCTGTTTCACAGTCAGTCGGCCATCAGCGTTTCAATCTCCGGGATGGTTTTGGGGACGGCATCGGTGAGTACCCGGCAGCCCTCCTTCGTCACCACCACGTCGTCTTCAATACGAATGCCGATGCCGCGCCAGCGCTCATCCACGTCCGTATTATCCGGCGCGACGTACAGTCCCGGCTCAACTGTCAATGCCATGCCCGGCTCCAACTGACGCCAGGCGTCACCCACCTTGTAGTCACCCACATCGTGCACATCCATACCCAGCCAGTGGCCGGTACGGTGCATGAAGAAGGGCTTGAATGCCTGTTCCTCAATGGCCTGCTCCACGGTGATGTCTTTCAGCAGGCCAAGATCGATCAGTCCCCGGGTAAGCACTTTCAGCGCGGCCTGGTGGGGGTGATCCCAGTGATTGCCCGGGCGGACCTGTTCTATGGCCGCGTACTGTGCTGCCAGTACAACCTCATACAAAGCCCGCTGCTCGTCGCTGAATCTGCCGCTGACGGGGAAGGTACGGGTGATATCAGAGGCATAGCATTCCAGTTCACAGCCAGCGTCAATCAGTACCAGATCGCCTTCGTTCAGCGGAGCGCTGTTCTCGATGTAATGCAGGATGCAGGCGTTCTGGCCGCCGCCCACAATGGAAGGATAGGCCGTGGAGCGGGCGCCGTTTTCCATGAAGGTATGGATCAGCTCCGCTTCCAGGTTGTACTCGTAGCCGCCCTTGCGGGCACGTTTCATCGCCCGCTTGTGGGCTTCGCAGCTGATTTCGCCAGCCTTTGCCATGACCCTGATCTCGGCCGCGCTCTTGTACAGACGCAGGTCATGGAGCAGGTGTTCCAGAGCAACGAATTCCCCGGGAGGGTGGGCGCCGGAGCGCACCTTGCTGCGGATCACCTTGACCCAGTCCATCACCTTGGTGTCAAAGCTCTGGTCCTTGCCCAGCGGGTAATACACCCGACTGCGGCCCTCGATCATGCCCGGCAGGATGTCGTCAATGTCGGAAATCGGAAAGGCATCGTCCAGACCGAAAGTTTCAATGGCCCCCTCCTGGCCGGCCAGGAAACCATCCCAGAGCTCCTTCTCGGGGTTGCGCTCCCTGCAGAACAGCACCGACTCGCCGTGCTCACGGCCCGGGATCAGCACCAGAACTGCCTCAGGCTCGCCGAAACCGGTCAGGTAATGAAAGTCACTGTCCTGGCGAAACGGATGCAATACATCCCGGTTACGCACTCGCTCCGGCGCGGCCGGCAATATGGCGATACTGTCTGGCGCCATCCGCTCCATCAGCCGGCGGCGGCGATCATTGAATTCCTTGACGGGTATCAGTGAGGCCATGATCTCTCCCACGGTTGATAAAGTTGCCTAGTGCAGGGTCGGGGTGTTGGGTGCCGGCTTTTCCGGCGGGTTGAACTCGGTAAACACCGCAAGGGCACCCAGCCGCACGTATTCGACTATTTCCATCAATTGCTGTTCACTTTCATCATCCGGTTCGTCATCGTCGGCAACCTGGCTGATGGCCACCAGGTCTTCAATCAGCTCGCGAATCTCGTCCGGCGCCTCGCCCAGAGCCTGGCCTGCCGACAGCGCCATGCCCTCGAGGAAGCCCCGCACCCAGGACGTCAGCGCTTCCAGGCGCTGTTCAATGGCGTAGTCATCATCCGGCAACAGCGGCTGGAAACTCATGTCAGTGGCCTTGAGCAGCTCCAGTGTCTGGCTGTAGGCCGACGCCATGAATTGCCGCAGGTCGTCAGATTCGTCGGTCGCGGTCGCGGGCAGGCCCATGTGTTCGCAGACCATGGCCAGCCATTCCTCTTCTTCTATACGGGCACCGGCAGCAAGTCGGCCACAAAGAACGCCGTGAAGCTCCGACGGATGGCTGAAAGCCTTATGGGCAGTGAATACATTGGCCCAGCGCTCGAAGGCCACGGCGCGGGCGTTGGAGGTGTCAGTTTCGGACATGAAACGGGACGGTCCTGTATCGGTGGATGAAAGCCTATCCTAGCATTCGGTCAGGGTTAAGGCACTTGCCCTCTTGATTCCCGACGGGTAAAGAGTAAATTATGTTATAACATATCAAAACTACCGGGAGCATAGCCCCATGCCCATCCGTATGCCGTCCAGTAACGCCCGCCATTCGAACCGCACAGCACCGCTGCTGGCACTTGTCAGCCTGATCGCAGCTGGCGCGGTGGTGCCAGCTGTCCTGGCCGCTGACAACCCCGGTGCCCACGAACATGGCCACGCCCGCTTGCAGATGGCGGTGGAGAACAACCGTGTTGACCTGATGTTCAACTCACCGGCCTATAACCTTGCCGGGTTCGAGCACGAAGCACGCACAGAAGCCGAAAAAAACCAGTTGGCAGAGATCCATCGCTGGCTGGAGACAACGCCGCTGGTCAACATACAAGCGGCCAACTGCCGCGTGAACTATGCAACGGTTCAACTGGGCGGGAACATGCAGGCAGCGCACGGGAATGATCATCACGATCATCACCAGGAAGACAGCCATGACCACCACGAGCACGAGCACGAGCACGAGCACGAGCACGACGATGAGGGTGCGACGCACCGGGAATTCAACGTATCCCAGCAGCTGCAATGCGACCGCATCGGAACAGGCGAGGAATTCACCTCCGCACTGATGCAGCAGTTCCAGAACCTGGAGGAGCTTAACGTTGAATGGGTGGGGCCGTCCGGTCAGGGTAGTGCCAGGCTGACGCCTTCAGCCAGGGCGTTCACCCTGAACGACTGAGCCTGTGCCAAGCCGTACTCGCCCTACTCTTCGTAGGGCGTGACATTGTCGGCAACGATCGAATAAGAAGACGAGGCGATGTCATTCTCGGTTCTGTCGATCTGCAGGGTCCCCTCGATCCAGACCGGATCGTACAGGGCTTCCAGCTTGAAGCCCTCTTTGTACTTTACATGGATGATCTGATTCGGGGGCGGGGGTGGCACATGAATACAGGCACCGTAGTAAGGCACCAGGAAAAACTCGAGAATGCGCATATCCTGGGTCGTTTTCAGCGGCACCACAAAGCCCGGAATGCGGCCGGATTTGCCTTCCATCTCCGGGACCACACGCCCGGTCATGATTTCGTCCGGCAATGTCGCAGGTCCGTCGCCTTCATGGATGACTTCCGGCAGGTTTTCAAGCAGATTGAGATCCTCCTCCGGCATCAGTTCGAGCCAGTCGATCTCCGCCGAGGCTTCTTCTGCGCTGGCCGCTGCCACCACGCTCAACGCTGCCGTGAACACCAGGGCGGCAAGTGCCGGCAAAGGAACCGCGAGTCGCCTACGCTGTCCAGTGACTTTCAGATGTTGAACCATAAAACGGATTACTCCTGAACCAGTGCCAGAATCATACACCGGATGACCGATGCCTGACATGACCAGCAAGACAGACTTGCCGGCGGATAGTTCCACCGCCCCCAGACAAGCCCTCCGTATCTGCAACCTGAGCTTTCGCTGGGACGCCACCCAGCCGCCCCTTAGCTATCCGGACATTACGCTGAATACCGGTGAACACCTGTTTCTGAGAGGCCCGAGTGGCAGCGGCAAGAGCACCCTGCTGAGCATGCTGAGCGGCCTGATCGTGCCGGACTCCGGCACGCTGACGTTGCTGGGCAAAGAACTGGCCAACCTGACCAGTGGCCAGCGGGATCGCTTCAGGGCCGACCACATGGGCGTTATTTTCCAGCAGTTCAATCTGGTGCCCTACCTCACCACCTTGGGCAACGTCATGCTGCCCTGCAGGCTTTCGGAACAACGTCGGTCACAGGCCATGCCCACGCCACAGCAGGAGGCGGAATCGCTGCTGACCGCCCTGGGCATTCCACAGAGCCACTGGCACCGAAGGGTGACCGGGCTGAGTGTGGGCCAGCAACAACGCGTAGCCGCCGCCCGGGCCCTGACCGGCGCCCCGGAACTGATCCTGGCAGACGAACCCACCTCGGCCCTGGATAGCGATAACCGCGACCGGTTCATCGCACTGCTACTGGAACTTGCTGCAGAAAAACACTCCTCGGTCATTTTTGTCAGTCACGATCAGAGCTTGGCGCAGCGGTTTGACCACCGGATCACACTGGAGGTGGCCCCATGACTGTGCGGCTGGCGTTTTCACTGGCCATGGCAAGCCTCTGGTACCGGCGCAGAGTGCTGGCTCTGGTCACCCTCACGCTGACCCTCAGCATTACCCTGTTGCTGGGGGTCCAATACCTCCGTACCGAGGTCAAGCAGTCTTTTACCAATACGGTCTCCGGCACCGACCTCATCGTGGGCGCCCGCAGCGGTCAGCTGAACCTGCTTTTGTACACCATCTTCCACATCGGCGATGCCACCAACAACATCCGCTGGAGCACCTACCAGCAGTTGCAGGAAGATGAGCGCATCGGCTGGCTGGTGCCCATCTCCCTGGGGGACAGCTATCGCGGGCACCGCGTGGTGGGCACCAGCGAACAGTTTCCCGAACATTTCCGCTATGGCCGCGACCAGAAGCCGGAACTGGCAGTGGGCGAATGGTTCGATGACGTCTTCGACGTGGTACTGGGAGCACGGGTGGCCCGCGAACACGGGCACCAGCTTGGCGATGACATCGTTCTCTCCCATGGTGGTGGCAGGACCAGCTTTTCCAATCACAAGGACACTCCGTTTACCGTCACTGGCATTCTCGCGGCCACCGGCACTCCCATGGACCAGGCGGTTTACATCGGCCTGGACGGACTGGAAGCCATTCATATCGGCTGGGAGTCGGGCGTGGCCATCCGGGGAAGGACGGTCACCCCGGAACAGGCCAGAAAGCGGGATCTGACACCGGAGACCATCACCGCTGCGCTCGTTGGCATTGATCGCAAAGTGCTGACCTTCCAGGTCCAGCGACACATCAACGAGTCAGGAACCGAGCCGCTGACCGCCATTCTGCCGGGGGTAGCGCTCAGCGAGCTCTGGCGGATCATGGGCCAGTTCGAAAAAGCCCTGCTTGGCATTACCGCTTTTGTGGTGATCACCAGCCTGATCGGGCTCGTGGCGGTGCTGTTGACCCTGCAGGCGCAGCGGCGGCAGGAAATCGCCATACTCAGGGCCACCGGAGCCTCGCCCATGCTGATTGCCGGGCTGCACGTGATCGAATGTGTGATACTGGCGCTGGCAGCCTGCGGGCTTGCAGTGGTCGCAGGCGCCGCCGGGGTTGCCGGGCTCAGCCCATGGCTGCTGGACACATGGGGCATTCAGGTGGGCCTGCGGCCACTGAACGCCATGGAATGGCTGATTATTGCCTGCGTCCCGGCCGCTGCGTTTCTCGTGGGTCTGATTCCGGCGCTTCAGGCCTGGCGAGGCAGCCGCAAACAGGGGCTGGGCCATGTTATTCCAGAGTGACGGACATCACGCATCATGGGCCATGACATCCCTGTAAATTGACCAGCTTGCAGTCCACACTTATAGTTAGTTCACCTCTTTGATACAGGCGTTGGACGACTCATGGAACAGTCCGAACTACAGGCGTTGGCGGACAAGCTCGACAGGCTGATTGAGCACTGTCGCAAACTGGAACGTGACAACGCGATGCTGCGCGAGCTGCAGGACGACTGGAACCGTGAGCGGGCGCAGCTCATGCACAAGAATGATCTTGCCAAAAACAAGATCGAAGCCATGATAGGCCGCCTCCGGGCCCTGGAGCACCACTGATGCCACAGCATCCGACAACCGTCGAAGTCAAGATACTCGACAAGGAATATCTGGTCGCCTGCCCTGAAGAACAGCAGAACGCTCTGCTGCAGGCAGCGAGGCACCTGGACATAAAAATGCGGGAAATCCGCTCCAGCGGTAAGGTCTTCGGCACCGAGCGCATTGCCGTAATGGCCGCCCTCAACATCACCCACGATTTCCTGGAGCGGGACACCATGTCCGGCGCTGCCAGCTCGATTCTCAATGCCATGGACGAGAAACTGGACACGGCGCTGGGTGAATCCTCAGGTAACTAAGCATTACACACGGATCCGATTCAGGTGTTGCAATCAGCCCCGGCAATGCCCGTATAATAAGAACAACTTCCTGGGCTGTTCGCTGGTCGGATTCGTCCTCGAGCCGATGCGCACTACCCAGGTGGCTACTTCAGGGCATTGTGAGCACGTCCCCTTACGGGGAAAGCCTAATATGTCACAGCGGCCACCAACCTTGAACTATGGGTTCAAGGGCCACATCCGATAACGGCAGCCCGGGAAGCTTATTTTGTCCAACGTTATCTCCCCCCAGCCCTTCGAAGACCACCCGAATTCGCAAACACGCAGCAGACTCCGCAAAAGCCTCCGGCAGAAACGCCGTTCACTGTCAGTGCAAGAACAGCATGTTGCCGCCGACCGGCTCGCACTGAACCTGCTGCAACATCCCGATCTTTACCGCGCCCGCCATGTGGCGATCTACCTGCCCAACGACGGCGAAATCGACCCCGAGGTTTATGCCCATATCGCGCGGCAGCGCGGAATCCGTTTTTACCTTCCGGTACTGCACCCGGTCCACCACGGCAGACTCGTGTTCAGCGCCTACACCGACAGCACGCCGCTGACGCCCAACCGTTTCGGCATCCCCGAACCCCCTTTTCACGAGGGGCTGAGGCGGCCACCATGGGCGCTGGATGCGGTGCTGTTCCCACTGGTAGGTTTTGACCGGTTCGGAGGCAGGCTCGGAATGGGCGGGGGCTTCTACGATCGCACGTTTGCCTTTACCCGCAGTCGGCCACGGCTGGCGCCCAAGCTGATCGGCCTGGCCCATGAATGTCAGAAGGTATCGGAATTACCACTGGAGCCCTGGGATATCCCCCTGCACAGCGTGGTGACTGACAACAGACGTTACCGCATGAAAGCGAAAAGCGGGCGGTAGCGTTCAGTTCCTGACAGCGGACACGATAACCGCTTCGGTCTCGGAAGCGGTGGGCTCATCATCAGATGCCTGAAGCGATGTGAAGCCAGTGACCACAAGGCCAACGGCAAAAATCAGCACAACCATCCGGATAATGTCAGGCTTGCGGCCCATGGCGGGAATCTCCGGTATCCGTGAGAGTAAAGTCTATTCAAATCAGAGAAATATTCTTGTTTTAAAGAATCAGCAAAAAGACTAACACCTATATTGAATTTTACAATTTTTCACGGGTTAAAGTTCGGTAAGCTTTCTCAAAGTCTGCTGAACCGGGTAGGGAGCCCCCTCCCGAAACTGTGCGGAGCCATGGATGGCGGAGCTCAAGCGTCACAGGGAGGTGCTTGAGCGTGTTTCGGGAGGGGGCTCCCTACCCGGTTCCCGCACCAGATTACGAAGGCTTGTTATTACCGGCGCCCAAGAACAGCTGGTAAGCCTCGTTATCGGTCATGTTTTCGTAGCGAAAGCCGACTTTGTCGAGCATTTTCTCGAAATCTCGCACTTCCTCATCCTCCACCTGAGCGCCCAACAGCACCCGGCTATAGGCGGCACCGTGGTTCCGGTAATGGAACATGGAGATGTTCCAGCGGGTGCCCAGTGACATAAGGAATTTCAGCAGCGCACCGGGGCGTTCGGGGAATTCGAACTGGAAGACTTTTTCGTTGGTGATGGTCGGGGCATGGCCGCCTACCATGTGACGGATGTGCTGCTTGGCCAGATCGCTGTCGGTCAGGTCAACAACGGCATAGCCTGTTTCGCGCAGCTCCTGCACCAGGTCTTCGCGGCCGTGGCCACCAGCCTGGATCTGGATGCCTACGAAAATGGTGGCGTTGGTGGCATCGGCGTAGCGGTAGTTGAACTCGGTGATACTGCGCTTGTGCAGGGCGTTGATAAAGGTTTTGAAGGCACCCGGCTTCTCGGGGATGGTGACCGCCAGGATCGCTTCGCGTTTTTCCCCGATTTCCGTGCGCTCGGATATATAGCGCAGGCGGTCGAAGTTCATATTGGCGCCGCTGAGGGTGGCCACCAGGTTCTCGTTCTCAATCTTCTCCCGCTCGATGTACTTCTTGAGACCCGCCACACCCAAAGCACCAGCGGGCTCGGCGATGGACCGGGTATCCTCGAACACATCCTTTATGGCGGCGCAGATCTCGTCGGTGGAGACGGTAATGACCTCGTCCACGTGATCCTTGCAGATTTCCCAGGGATACTTGCCGATCTGCTTGACGGCCACACCGTCCGCAAAGATTCCCACTTCGTCCAGTATCACGCGCTTGCCGGCTTTCAGCGCCGCCTGCAGGCAGTTGGAATCCTCCGGCTCAACACCAATCACCTTGATTTCAGGCCGCAGGTATTTGATATAGGCGGCCATGCCGGCAATCAGCCCGCCGCCGCCTACACAGATGAAGATGGCGTGGATGGGCTTGCTGAACTGCCACATGATTTCCATGGCCACCGTCCCCTGGCCGGCAATCACGTCGGGATCGTCGTAGGGGGGGATGTAGGTGTAACCGTGTTTCTGGATCAGCTCCTGGGCATGGGCTGCCGCTTCGTCAAAGGCATCGCCTCGCAGAACCACTTTGGCGCCATGATCCCGTACCGAGCGCACTTTGATTTCCGGGGTGGTCTGGGGCATGACGATCACCGCCTTGATGCCGAGGTTCTTGGCAGCCAGGGCCACGCCCTGGGCATGATTGCCGGCAGAAGCACAAATCACACCTTTGGCTTTCTGCTCCTCCGAAAGCTGGGCAATCCGGTTATAGGCGCCACGAATCTTGAAAGAAAATACCGGCTGAAGATCTTCGCGCTTGAGCAGTATGTTGTTGCCAAAGCGCTTCGAGAGGCTGCGGGCCTCGGTCAGCGGGGTCTCGATGGCCACATCGTAAACACGGGCATCGAGGATTTTCTTTATATAGCGTTGCGGCATGGTTCCGTCCGGAGGTTGATGTTTTGTTGGAAAAACGCACAGTGTAGAAACTTTGCCGGGGTTTCGTCTATAAGCTGGCCGGTCGGAGGCGCTATAATGAAAGGTGCTGTGACCATTTTTTCAAAAACGGAGCTCTCACGATGAATCAGGACGAACTGAAAAAAGCCGTCGCCCAGGCTGCACTGGACTATATCAGGCCCCATCTCGACCAGGACAGCATTATTGGCGTAGGCACTGGCAGCACCGCTAACTGTTTTATCGACCTGCTGGCCGAAATGCGTAATGACTTCGACGGTGCGGTTGCCAGTTCCGATGCCACGGCGGAGCGGCTCAAGAGTCACGGTATTCCGGTGTACGACCTGAACAGTGCTGCACCTCTCGAGTTTTATGTGGACGGTGCGGACGAGACCAATGAACACCTGGAGCTTATCAAGGGCGGTGGCGGCGCCCTCACCCGCGAGAAGATCATAGCGGCGGCATCCAAAACCTTTATCTGTATTGCGGACGAATCGAAAAAGGTGGGCATCCTCGGGACGTTTCCGCTGCCGGTGGAGGTCGTGCCCATGGCCCGCAGCTATGTCGGCCGCGAAATCGTGAAGCTGGGCGGCGACCCGGTGTACCGCGAGGGTTTCACGACTGACAACGGCAACGTTATTCTCGATATCCATAACCTGGATATTTCCCGGCCAATTCAGGTGGAAGAGAAGCTGAACAACATTGTGGGTATTGTCACCAACGGGCTGTTTGCCCGGCGGCCTGCGGATTTGCTGTTGCTGGGAACCGATGACGGCGTTAAGACCATTTCCCGCGAAGACGGCTAGCTCGGGTAAGCCTCGAAGAGGTGGGCTCATCAGGGGCACGCTGTGAATACGTCCCTGTACGCTCGACAAAAACATCCTTGTTTTTGACGTCCCCTGATGAGCCCACCTCTTCGCGACCCTGACTTTTTTGGATCTCTCTTTACCAAGCGCTTGCTTGGTTATTCAATCTGGGTAAGACTGCTTCCATGATTTTGATCACAGGGAGCTTTACCGTGTCCGATTACTTCAACGGAACCCATGAGCAGGTTCGCCAGAGTGCGCGCAAGTTTATTGCCACCCACGTTCTGCCTTACATAGACGACTGGGAAGAAGCCGGGGAGTTTCCCCGGGAGCTCTACAAAAAAGCCGGAGATGCGGGGCTTCTTGGGGTGGGTTTTCCGGAAAGCCTGGGTGGCGTCGGTGAAGGCGATGTGTTCATGAAGGTCGCCGTTTCAGAGGAACTGATGCGTTCGACCTCAGGGGGGCTGGTGGCAGGCCTGGGGTCACTGGATATCGGCCTGCCGCCGGTGGCGAAATGGGCCCGGCCAGAGATCAAGGAGGCCATTGTGCCTCCGGTATTGCGCGGTGAGAAAATTGCCGCACTGGCGGTCACCGAGCCTGGCGGGGGCTCGGATGTGGCCAGTCTCAAGACGCGGGCAGTCAGGGATGGCGATCACTACATCGTCAATGGCAGCAAGACTTTCATCACCAGCGGTATTCGCGCCGACCATTACACGGTGGCGGTTCGCACTGGCGGTGAAGGCCATGGCGGCATCAGCCTTTTGCTTATTGATCGTGACATGCCGGGCTTCTCCACCGGCAAAAAGCTGCGCAAGATGGGCTGGTGGGCCAGTGATACCGCGGAGCTGTTTTTCGAAGACTGCCGGGTGCCCGCGAACCGGCTGATCGGCGCAGAAAACGCGGGTTTTATTGCCATTATGAGCAATTTCCTGTTCGAGCGGCTGAGTCTGTCGATCATGGCCTATATGACCGCCGAGATTGCCCTCGAGGCCGCCATGGCCTGGGCCGGGCAGCGGCAGGCGTTTGGTCGCCCTGTCAAAGGCTTTCAGGTGACGCGCCATAAGCTGGTGGACATGGCTACCCAGGTGGATGTGGCGCGGGAGTACACCTACCGCTGTGCCGCGCTGATGCAGGCCGGCAAGAATCCGATCAAACAGGTGGCCATGGCAAAGAACTTCGCGGTGGACGTGTGCGAAAAAGTTACCCGGGAAGCCGTCCAGATCCACGGCGGCATGGGTTATATGCGGGAATCCGTGGTTGAGCGGCTTTACCGGGACGGCAAGATACTGTCGATCGGTGGCGGTACCGACGAGATCATGAAGGAATTGATTGCCAAGCAGATGCGGTTGTAGCAAGACCAACGTTTAGTTTCGATCCACATCAATGTCCCGTATAATTGCGACCACTTTTTAAACGCAGTTAAACGCACTTCAGGAAGGATCACTCATGAACTTCGATAACATCCCGGTTGGCAAGAACCCGCCAGAAGACATCTACGTGGCCATCGAAATCCCGGCCAACAGTTCCCCGGTCAAGTACGAGCTGGACAAGGACATGGGCGCGCTGCTGGTAGACCGCTTTATGGCTACCCCCATGTTCTACCCGGCCAACTACGGCTTCATCCCTCACACCCTTGCCGATGACGGCGACCCGATCGACGTACTGGTTGTGACTCCCTATGCCATACAGGCAGGTTCCGTTATTCGCTGTCGCCCGGTTGGCGTACTGAACATGGAAGACGAGGCCGGCGGCGACGCCAAGCTTGTTGCCGTTCCCCACGACAAGCTGACCACCTCGTACCACAACGTGCAGGAAATCGACGACCTGCCGGAACTGCTGCGGGACCAGATCCACCACTTCTTCGAGAACTACAAGACTCTCGAGCCGGGCAAGTGGGTCAAGGTTCAGGGCTGGGGCAATGCGGCCGCGGCCAAGCAAGCCATTCAAGCTGCCGTGGACGCCTACAAGGGTTAAAACCAGCGCTTACAGGCGAAGACAAAAAAACCGGGCCATTTTGCCCGGTTTTTTTTGGCGATCTGCTTTACCGGTATCAGCCCCGGCTCAGCAAATCACGCATGTCGCTGATTGCAGCACTGGCACGTGACAGGTATGCCGCCATGGTCAGTGAATGGTTGGCAAGAACCCCAAAGCCGCTGCCATTGAGGATTACCGGACTCCACATCTCGCCCTGAGCCCCTTCCAGCTCAATGATGATCTGTTTGGCGCTGGATACGGCGTTCTTGTCGTTCAGCACCTTGCGGAAATCCACCTCAATGGCGCGGAAGATGTGCAGAAGAGCCCAGGAACTGCCACGGGCTTCATAAAATACATCGTCAATTTTGGTCCATGGGGTTTTGACTTCCTCCCCCATTACATCTTCGGAAAGCGGATCGTCCGGATTGATGTTGGACACTGCGTCAGAGACCGACGCCTTGCCGACACTCTCGCCGAGGGTCCGGGACAGACTGCCCAGGCGCGTTTCAAGATCCCCCAGCCAGTTGGCCAGGTTATCGGCTCTGGCGAAGAATTGGGCGTCGGGCTGGTCAGGGCGGGAAAGGCGCTCAAGGTAGCTGCGAAGCGCTTCAATGCCCCTGCGATATTCTGCCTCGGTAGACGGGAGTGCCCAGCTGCCACTGTCAAAGTGAAGCTGTGGCTCGGCAATAACCAGATCCTGGTCTTCCGCAGACTGGCTCTGGGCGCGGCTGATATCTCTACGCATTGCACGGGCCAGGTCCCGAAGCTGCACCAGCACACCATATTCCCAGTTGGGCATGTTATCCAGCCAGACCCCGGGAGGAGCAATGTCGTTGGACAGATACCCGCCGGGCTTGTTGAGCATTGTCTCTGCTATGCGAATCATGGTCGCAGTGGTGGCAAAGCCGGTGACAGGCTCTCGCTGCATTTCATTAGCCACCGCCCGGGTATGTTCGCGAACCGAGAACTCATCGGGTTCGCTGCTCCAGATCATTCCCAGCACCAGCGCGACCAGCAAATAAACAACAACTAAAGCCAGGATGAATTTTCCGACCACGCCACTGCCTCCGAAAAAATCCCGAAGGTCGTCTTTGCGGTCGCTGAAATACTGTCTGATTTTTCCTGACATTGGCTGTGTTTCCCCTGTTTATCGTTTCCCGTGTGCGCGCTCTGGCTACCATGAAGCAAAGGCAAGTTTTATGCAATTTGCGGCCTTACTGCAAGCAACGAAAATCTCCCTGGCCGGATTAACGGTTTCTGAAGCGGATGTGACCTGCACCGCAGAATTGACAAACATTTACATCCGGTCACCTGCGCCGACAACATCAAACACTATAGACTCTGCTATACGACAAAAGTTGAAAATATCTGCCTGCAATGGGGACAGGCGGCCAGGAACGACAAAAAAGACAGGCCGAAGCACAATGAACGACGAAAGCCAGAAATATAAACTCAGGCAGCACTTTGCCCGCCGTGTTACCACCCAGGCGCGGGTTGTCCTGGATACGTGGCGGAAGATCCACCAGGATGCCAGAGAATCTGCCGCGTTCAGGAGTGACTTCGCCAGGGCGGCCGACAAGCTGGTCCGCTATGCCAGACGATTCGAGATGCAGAGCCATGCCGACGCGGGGCAAAAGGTCCTCGGGCTAATTAATGAATGGCCAGAAGGCCGGCCACTACCCGACGGCCTTGACCGCAAACTCCAGGACGCCATTGAGCAGCTCTCCCGGTGCACCCTCCGACGCACGGACCAGACCGCCAGCGAAGCTCCCCAGCAGTATCGCCGCACGCCCGTCTATATCGCTCTGTCCAGCGAGGAAATGGCCAGCCGGCTCATTCGCCAGCTGGAATTTTTCGGCTTCCGCGCCTCAGCATTCCATACCGCGGAAAAGCTGATCGAAGCTTGCGCCCTTCACAAGCCCGAAACCATCCTGATGGACGTCAACTACGGTGGCGAACCGTTAAGTGGCATCGCCACCATTGAACGCCTGCAGGAGCGTCACGACACCCCCATCCCTATTATTTTCATGAGCGATGAAGACGGCTCTATTGAAACGCGTCTGCGCGCCTCGCGATGCGGGGGCGAGGAATTCTTCTATCCGGCGGTCGATCCCGGCCAGCTGATCGAGAAAATCGAGACCTATACCCACGGCAACACGGTGGAGCCGTACAAGGTACTGGTGCTCGATGACTCCCGCGCCCAGGCAAAGTACATGGAAACGGTTCTTAAAAAGGCGGGGATGAACGCCCACATCATCACCGACCCCATGGAAATCATCCGTGCGCTGGAGTCGTTTTCCCCCGAGATCATCATTCTCGACATGTATATGCCGGGCTGCACCGGTATGGAAATCGCACGGGTGATTCGCCAGCAGGACCGCTTCCACAGCGTGCCGATCATCTATCTTTCCGCGGAGGAAGACGTCACCAAACAGCTACACGCCATGAGCCTGGGCGGCGATGACTTCCTGACCAAGCCCATCGACCCCAAGCACCTGATTTCCACCATCCACAACCGTGGCAGGCGAGCGCGCTCCTTACTGGCGCTGATGATCCGCGACAGCCTGACCGGACTGTTCAATCATACCCACACTCTGCATCTGCTGGACCAGGAGATTGTGAAGTGTCGGCAGAAGGATCAGACGCTGTGCTTCGCGATGATCGACATCGATTACTTCAAGAAAGTGAACGACACCTTCGGACACCCCATCGGCGACCGGGTTCTCAGAAGCCTGTCCATGTTTCTCAAACAGCGCCTGCGCAAGTCGGACCACATCGGACGTTACGGGGGTGAGGAATTTGCAATCATCCTGCCGGACACCCGCGAGAGTGACGCCCGCAACGTACTGAACGAGATCCGCGAACGCTTTTCGGAGCTGCTGCAACCGGCGGGCGACCGGGAGTTCAATGTTACTTTCAGTTGCGGTGTCGCCGCCTGGAAAGGTGACACCTCCCAGGCCCTTTGCGAACGGGCAGACAGGGCCCTGTACAGGTCGAAGGAACAGGGCAGGAACTGTGTTACCGCCGCCGGCGACTGAAACCGGCGGTAATCCACGGCCCGACCCGCGCGCGGGGCCGTTTTATGAAACCAACGTCTTATAGCGCTCCTGACTCCCCTTCACGACAATATCATTACCTGCCACAAAGGTTGCTTTGTGAGAACAGGGTACTTTTCGACGCACGGCCGAATGTCAAAAAGTGTTGATCTGAAGACTTCAAAACCGCACCATTGGGGATAAATGTCGCTAAATTCGGCGATCCTGTGCAAACGTCATCAAGGCAGACGAATTAATGTCGACCATACTCGTACTCCATGGCCCCAACCTCAACATGCTGGGAACCCGCGAGCCGGAGGTCTACGGCCATGAATCATTGGCTGATATTGACGACCGTTTGCACCAGAAAGCCGCCCAAGTTGGCCATCACCTGCTACATTTACAGTCAAACGCGGAATATGAACTGATTGAGCGGATACATGAAGCCAGATCTGAAGGGGTCGATTTCATCATCTTCAACCCGGCGGCATTCACCCACACCAGTGTTGCACTGCGGGATGCCATCCTGGCTTCGGGCATTCCGTTCATCGAGGTTCATCTTTCCAACGTGCATGCGCGGGAAGCCTTCCGCCATCACTCTTATTTTTCTGATATCGCCGATGGCGTTATCTGCGGGCTGGGCAGCCTGGGGTACGACCTTGCACTCGAAGCGGCCCTGCAACGAATTCATCGAGAGAACTGATTAAAACGGGATCGGACTGACTATGGACATTCGCAAGATCAAGAAACTTATCGAGCTGCTGGAGGAATCCGACGTCGAGGAGCTGGAGATTCACGAGGGTGATGATTCGGTTCGCATATCTCGCCGTCGTGAACAGTTGGCTGCGCCCCAGTATATGGCCCAGTATCCTGCGCCCCAGACCTCCTCAACCCCACCACCGCCCGCGCCGGCCTCAGATGAACCGGCCAAGCCGGCAGAGCCCACCGGCCATGCGGTCAAGTCGCCGATGGTAGGCACCTTCTATCGCTCGCCGTCACCCACTACCAAGGCCTTCGTGGAAGTCGGGCAGTCGGTGAAAGCCGGCGATGTCGTGTGCATCGTCGAAGCCATGAAGATGATGAACCAGATCGAGGCAGACAAGAGCGGCACCGTCGCCGAGATCCTGGTCGAGAACGGACAGCCGGTCGAGTTTGACCAGCCGATGATCATCATTTCCTGAACCCGGTGATACTCTCATGGCAATGTTAGAAAAAGTTCTGATCGCAAATCGCGGCGAGATCGCCCTGCGCATTCTGCGCGCCTGCAAGGAGCTGGGGATCAAGACCGTGGCCGTCCATTCGCAGATTGACCGCGAACTGATGCATGTACGCCTGGCGGATGAGTCCGTCTGCATCGGCCCCAACAGTGCGGCTGAAAGTTACCTGAACATCCCCACGATTATCAGCGCCGCGGAAGTCACGGATTCCGTCGGCATTCACCCCGGGTACGGCTTTCTGGCCGAAAACGCGGATTTTGCTGAACAGGTGGAAAAAAGCGGCTTCCGCTTCATCGGCCCCAGGGCTGAAACCATCCGCCTGATGGGCAACAAGGTCTCTGCCATCAACTCCATGATCGAGGCCGGCGTGCCCACCGTTCCCGGCTCAGATGGCCCGCTGACAGACGATGACGAGCGCACCCTGGAAGTGGCCAGGCGCATCGGCTATCCGGTGATCATCAAGGCGGCATCCGGTGGCGGTGGCCGTGGCATGCAGGTCGTTCACTCCGAGGCGGCGCTCCTCAAAAGCGTGCAGATCACCCAGACCGAAGCGAAGAACACCTTTGGCGATGCCACGGTCTACCTCGAGAAATACCTGGAGCGACCCCGCCACGTGGAGGTCCAGGTCCTGGCCGACACCCACGGCAATGTCATTCACCTGGGTGACCGGGACTGCTCCATGCAGCGCCGCCACCAGAAGGTACTGGAAGAAGCGCCAGCACCAAATATTGACGCGGAAGCCCGGGAAAAAACCCTCAAGGCCTGTGTCGATGCCTGTAAAAAAATCGGCTACGTCGGAGCCGGCACGTTCGAGTTCCTCTACCAGGACGGCGCCTTCTACTTTATCGAGATGAATACCCGGGTGCAGGTGGAGCACCCGGTATCGGAGATGGTGACCGGCGTCGACATCGTGCGCGAGCAGTTGCGTATTGCCAGCGGCCTGCCCCTGCAGTACACCCAGGACGAGATCAAGATCTCCGGCCATGCCCTGGAATGCCGCATCAACGCCGAGGACCCGCAAACCTTTGTGCCCAGCCCCGGCAAGGTCAAGCACTTCCACGCTCCGGGAGGTAACGGCATACGGGTCGACTCGCACCTTTACAGTGGCTACACGGTGCCGCCTTTCTACGATTCCATGGTGGCCAAGCTGATCACCTGGGGCGACGACCGGGAAATTGCCCGTCGCCGCATGAAAAACGCGCTGGACGAACTGGTGGTGGAAGGCATCAAGACCAATCAGGCACTGCACCGCAAACTGGTGCGCGATGGCGGCTTCAAACAGGTAGACTTCACCATTCATTATCTGGAAAAACTGATACGGGACTGACCCGTAAAGTCTATTCGTCTACCCAACAGGACGCCTACATGCCCTGGATACAACTACAGATCCCGGCTGATCCCGACAACGCGGACCAGCTTGAGGATCTGCTGATGGAGATGGGCGCTGAAGCCGTCTCCATGGAAGATGCCGCAGACCAGCCGTTGTACGAGCCTGATCCGGGCACGACACCTCTCTGGCACCAGACCAGTGTAACCGGTCTGTTCGGTTCCGAGCGGGATATTGAAGAGCTCTGCGCTGCGGTCAAGGACGCCTGGCATCAGCAGACCCAGCAGTCATTGCCGGACATCGACGTTACCCTGGTGGAGGACAAGGACTGGGAACGGGAATGGATGGAGGATTTCAAGCCGCTTCGCTTTGGCGAGCGCCTGTGGATCGTCCCCAGCTGGCATGACGCCCCCGACCCCCACGCCGCCAACCTGCTGCTGGATCCGGGGCTGGCGTTTGGCACCGGGACCCACCCTACTACCGCACTGTGCCTGGAATGGCTGGATGGTCATGACGTGGAATCACGCCAGGTGATTGACTATGGTTGCGGCTCCGGCATTCTCGGCCTGGCAGCCCTGCTGCTGGGTGCCGATCACGTCATCGGCGTTGACACCGACCCCCAGGCACTGGAAGCCAGCCGCGAAAATGCGCGCCGCAACAGGGTTGAAGAAGACCGGCTGGACCTTTTCCTGCCTGCCGATGAACCGGATACCATGGCAGATGTGATGCTGGCCAATATCCTGGCCCAGCCACTGATCGGACTCGCGCCCAGCCTGGCGGCGAAGGTGAAACCCGGCGGCGATATCGTGTTGTCCGGAATACTCTCCAACCAGGCCCGCGAGGTCATGGAAGCCTACGAGCCCTGGTTTGTCATGGACGAACCGGAACAGCGGGAAGAGTGGATACGGCTCACAGGACGGCGCAACGACAGGTGACGGAAACGGCCGAACCTACTAAACTCCGTGACTCGTAGCGATGTCGCTTACAGGAATGAAGCATGACCCAGAGCAGCCTGCAGACACGATGCCCGAAGTGTGAAACGCGTTTTCGGGTAACCGACGCCCAGCTTGGCGTAGCTGGCGGCAAAGTGCGCTGCGGCAACTGTATGGCTGTCTTCAATGCGGTTGAACATCAGGTCGGGGACAGCACTTCCAGCGCAACGAGCGACCCCAGCAAGGCGCCGGCAAACCAGGACGAACCGGCAGACCAGCGGTTTACGTCTGAGGACGATCTGATTTTTGCGGACAATCCCGAAGAAGACGCCGCTGAAGGTCCGTATGCCGGCACCAAGCTGACGTTCTCCGATGACGAACTGAGCGACAGCTTCCGCAGCGTTGATGAGTGCAAGAGCAGCAGTTTTGAGAGCGAAGGCGACGAAAATCAGGAAAAAATAGACGAAAGCTGGGCAGAAGCAATGCTGTCCGACGATGATTCCTCGCCAGGACCGGAGTCTGCTACCCCGGGGCCGGCAGAGCACACGCAAGCAGAAGCCCCGGCGCAGCGCAAGCCAGACAGGAGCCCTCCGCGAGAAGACCCGAGCCTGGAACCTACGGACGAACCCGAGGAGTTTTACGTCGACCAGCCGCAGTCGTCATCGTTCGACTATGACAGCGGACCGGTCTCCGATAACGAGCCCATCACCGCCAGCTCGCCGTATACAGATCTTCGCAGAGAGCCTGTTTCGGTTGGCGGTAACGGAGGTGGGCGCCTCAGGACAGCCCTCTGGACCCTGGTGGTACTGGCCCTGATCGGCGTTCTGGTTGCACAGGTGACCTGGTTCCAGTTCGACCGGCTGTCTTCCATACCCGAGCTACGCCCCTTCTATGAACAGGCCTGCGAAATTAGCGGATGCGAACTGAAACCGCTGATCAATGTTGACGCCATACAGAGCCGCAAACTGGTGGTAAGAACCAACCCCGAGGATCGCAGCCAACTGGTCGTCGACGCCGTCATTATCAACCGGGCATCGTTCGAGCAGCCTTTCCCGGCCATTGCCCTGACCTTTTCCAATCTGAATGGCGATGTGGTTGCCCAGAGCGTGTTCACACCGGAGGAATATCTCGCGGGGGAAGGTCAGGGAATGGAGGCCATGCCCACCGATACGCCAGTGAGGATCATGATTAATATCCGCGACCCCGGCAGAGATGCGGTGAACTACAATATCGCCTTCCGCGCCAATCCTGAGTAAGCAAGTCCTCACTTGCAAAATAATGCGGAACTCCATCGAGTTGCCTGAAAGTCAACCAGACAGAACGAAAAATAATCAATTTTTTCATGACTTCGCCCCTTCAATAGCATCCCTCCCGGCGGTATCATTACCGCCCTTCGAAACCGATCGGTTACTTATTGAGCAACCGATCAGTTCGACGCTCGCTTAACCCGCTGTTACACGGACTCAGACCATGCTGCCGACGGCAAAAATCGGGCCGTACACCCTGCCCAATCCGCTGATCGTTGCCCCCATGGCGGGTGTGACCGATCGCCCCTTCCGCCTGCTTTGCCGGCGAATGGGTGCCGGGCTGGCAGTCTCGGAAATGGTTATCGCGGACAGCAAACTGTGGCACACGCGCAAATCACAGACGCGGATGAACCATCAGGGTGAACCCGAGCCCAGGTCGGTGCAGATTGCCGGCGGTGATCCGGACATGCTGGCAAACGCCGCCAGGCTGAATGCCGAGTTCGGGGCCCAGATCATCGATATCAACATGGGCTGCCCGGCCAAAAAGGTGTGCAACAAGGCCGCCGGTTCGGCACTGATGAAGGATGAGGCGTTGGTGCGGGACATACTGGAAGCCGTCGTGGCTGCCGTGGATATCCCGGTCACCCTCAAGATGCGCACAGGTTGGGACCGGGAGCACCGCAATGCGCCCCTGATAGCCCGGATGGCTGAGGACGCCGGCATACAGGCCCTGGCCATCCATGGCCGCACCCGCGCGGACGCCTACAGGGGGGAAGCGGAATACGACACCATCGCCGAGGTAAAATCACGGGTAGGCATTCCGGTATTTGCCAACGGTGACATTACTTCGCCGGAACAGGCGGAACAGGTGCTGAGCCATACCGGCGCCGATGGTTTGCTGATTGGTCGCGGTGCCCAGGGCCGGCCCTGGATTTTCCGGGAAATCCTGCATTTCCTGGAAACGGGCAGGCACCTGCCGGAACCACCGATAGATGAAGTGGAACAGGTACTCAGCGAACACCTGGGGGCACTGCACACCTTTTATGGCGAAACCATGGGCGTGCGTATTGCCAGAAAACATGTGGGCTGGTACCTCCAGTCCCATGACGAAGACAAACGATTCCGCAAACGCTTCAACGCCATCGACTGCGCGCTGGAGCAGAAAGACAGTATTCAACAGTATTTTGCAGGCTTACGAAATGGAGAGGTATTCGCAGCATGACCGCCGAGACTTTGGCTAAAGACAACCTGACCCAACCCGCCAACGATGACATCCATCAGTTGCAGACGGTAAATGGCAGCGGCAACACCGTTACCCTGCGCGACAGCGTGGAAGTTGCCCTGAAAAACTACTTCGCCCAGCTTGATGGCGCCCCGGTTACCGAGGTCTATCAGTTGGTGTTGTCGGAGGTGGAAGCGCCGCTGCTGGAGCAGGTGATGAAGTACACCCGCAACAACCAGACGAAAGCGTCAACCATGCTCGGCCTGAATCGCGGCACACTGCGCAAGAAGCTTAAGCAGTACGGTCTGCTATAATCCAGCTACCCGACTGAAACGAGGGCCTCCCGGACAATATTCGCGAGGCCTTCATTCGTTCATACCAGCAGAAATAAGTGACCCATGGCAAATCAGGCTAATACCCCCGTTCGTCGCGCGCTGATCAGCGTGTCTGACAAGACCGGTATCGTAGAATTCGGCCGTGCGCTGACTGCCCGCGGCATCGAGTTACTTTCAACCGGTGGCACCTTCCGGCTGTTGCAGGAAAACCAGGTACCGGTCACAGAGGTAAGTGACTACACCGGCTTCCCCGAGATGATGGATGGCCGCGTGAAAACCCTGCACCCGAAAATCCACGGCGGCATCCTCGGTCGACGCGGTACCGATGACGCCGTGATGGCAGAGCACAAGATCGATACCATCGACATGGTGATTGTGAATCTCTACCCCTTCGAGGAGGCCGTGGCCAAACCGGACTGCGACCTGGCCACAGCGATCGAGAATATCGACATCGGTGGGCCCACGATGGTTCGTGCCGCGGCAAAAAACCACAACGATGTCGCCATTGTGGTGAATGCCTCTGACTATGGTCGGGTACTGAAAGAACTCGAGGCCAACGACGACCAGCTGAGTTACAGAACACGGTTTGATCTTGCGGTAAAAGCGTTTGAGCACACCGCCGGCTATGACGGTGCTATCGCCAACTACCTGGGCGGCCGCACTGCAGACAATGACAACGCCGAGTTCCCGCGCACCTTCAATACCCAGTTCGTGAAGGTCCAGGACATGCGCTATGGCGAAAATCCGCACCAGCGTGCGGCCTTCTACACCGAACGCCAGCCAAGGGAAGCCTGCATTGCCACTGCCAAGCAGCTTCAGGGCAAGGAACTGTCTTACAACAACGTTGCCGATACCGACGCCGCACTGGAGTGCGTCAAACCTTTCGCTGACCCGGCCTGCGTTATCGTCAAGCACGCCAACCCCTGTGGTGTGGCCATTGGCGCGGATATCCGGCAGGCCTATGACCTGGCCTTTGCCACCGATCCCACGTCCGCCTTTGGCGGCATCATCGCCTTCAACCGCGAGCTGGATGCAGAGACCGCTCAAGCCATCATCGACCGTCAGTTCGTGGAAGTGATCATCGCCCCGACCATCGCGGCGGAAGCTGTGACGCTGGTGGCTGCCAAGAAGAACGTCCGCCTGCTTGCCTGTGGCGAGTTCGACGGCGAGCGCGCAAAATCCCTGGACTACAAGCGGGTTACCGGTGGCCTGCTGGTGCAGGACCGGGACCTGGGCATGGTGGCCATGGAAGACGTCAAGGTCGTCACCGAGCGACAGCCCTCCGAGCAGGAACTGAACGACCTGCTGTTTGCCTGGGAAGTGGCCAAATACGTCAAGTCCAATGCCATCGTTTATGCCAAGGCCGGTCGCACCATCGGTGTCGGTGCCGGCCAGATGAGCCGGGTCTATAGCGCAAAAATCGCCGGCATCAAGGCGGCTGATGAAGGCCTGGAAGTAAAAGGTTCGGTTATGGCTTCCGACGCCTTTTTCCCGTTCCGGGATGGCATTGATGCCGCCGCACAGGCCGGCATAACCGCGGTTATCCAGCCGGGCGGCTCCATGCGTGATCAGGAAGTCATTGATGCCGCCAATGAGCATGGCATTGCCATGGTGTTCACCGGGATGCGCCATTTCCGGCATTGATGGGGCGCCAGCGTGATCCGACAAAAAGGAATACAGCAATGAACATTCTCGTAATAGGCTCCGGCGGCCGCGAACACGCCCTGGCCTGGAAAGCCGCGCAATCCCCGGGTGGCGACCGTGTCTTTGTCGCCCCCGGCAACGCCGGCACCGCCCGGGAACCCGGCCTGGAGAACATCAACATCGACGTAATGGACCTCAATGGCCTGGCAGACTTTGCCGCTGCCAACAGGGTTGGCCTGACCATCGTCGGGCCGGAAGCGCCCCTGGTGGCCGGCATTGTCGACCTGTTTGAAGAGCGTGGCCTGCGGGTGTTTGGTCCCAGTGCCGGCGCGGCGCAACTGGAAGGGTCCAAGGCGTTTACCAAGGACTTCCTGGAACGCCAGCAGATTCCCACCGCCGCCTACGCCAATTTCACCGATGTCGACCAGGCACTTGCATACGTTCGCAGCCAGGGCGCGCCTATCGTGGTGAAAGCCGATGGCCTGGCCGCAGGCAAGGGCGTCATCGTTGCCATGACGCTGGCAGAAGCCGAAGACGCCATCCGCGATATGCTGGCAGGCAATGCCTTTGGTGATGCGGGCAGCCGTGTTGTTGTGGAGGAATTTCTGGAAGGCGAGGAAGCCAGCTTTATCGTCATGGTGGATGGCGAGCACGTGCTGCCCATGGCCACTTCCCAGGACTACAAACGCGTGGGCGATGGCGATACCGGGCCCAATACCGGCGGCATGGGTGCCTACTCCCCGGCGCCGGTGGTCACGCCTGATGTTCACAAGCGCATCATGGACGAGGTGATCCATCCCACCGTTCGCGGCATGGCGGCGGAAGGCCATCCCTATAAGGGTTTCCTTTATGCCGGCCTGATGATTGATGACAGCGGCGCTCCCCGGGTCATTGAGTTCAACTGCCGCTTTGGCGATCCGGAAACCCAGCCCATCATGCTGCGCATGAAATCGGACCTGGTAGAACTCTGTCAGGCTGCTATCGAGGGCAGACTCGACCAGTGCAGCTCGGACTGGGATGAACGCCCTGCCGTAGGCGTTGTGCTGGCTGCGGGCGGCTACCCTGGCAGCTATCATAAGGGAGATGTTATCTCGGGGCTTCCCGAAACAGAAACTGCCGGTGAGAAAGTGTTCCATGCCGGAACCCGGCTCAACGGTGAGCAGGTGGTGACCAATGGTGGCCGTGTACTTTGCGCCACTGCACTTGGGCAATCCGTCACCGACGCCCAGAAGCGCGCCTATGAGGTCGCGGCACGGATCCACTGGGAAGGTGTCTTCTGCCGTAACGACATTGCGTATCGGGCCATCGCCCGGGAGAACGCCGCCAGCACGTGAATCAAAGTATCACCAGAAAGCCCGGTCTTGCAGGGCTTTCTGGTGATAGATGCACCTGCCGATGACTGCGAGTCAGGAAACCAGGATCCGCTCCAGCGCCTCACGAATGCTTTGCGGAATCGCAACAGCGCAATCCTGTCCGCGGTCGACGAATACATGGACAACCTGGCCAACCGCTACCGCTTCAACATCGCCGTTCCGAAAAAGTCCGAGCTCGTAAGTCACTGAACTGTTTCCAATTCTCACCACCCGGAGCCCGGCCTCCAGGGCGTCCGGGTAGGCCACCGGTTTGCTGAACTGACAGCTGGAGCTGACCACGTATCCAACCACCGGCGCATTATTGATATCCAGCCCGCCAACCTCAATCAGGTACCGGTTGATGGTGGTATCGAAGTAGGAGTAATAGGTCACGTTATTCACATGCCCATAGATATCATTATCCATCCACCGGGTGGTGACAGGGTACAGAATGCCAAATTCATCTCGTTCCACAAATTTCTCCATTCAGCAGCTCTATCGCAAAATGGCCTAATCGAACAGCACTACCTGACGAACGGCCTTACCGGAGGCCAGTTTCTCGAAACCTTCATTGATGTCATCCAGCCTCAGGGTATCGCTCAGTAATCTGTCCACCGGCAGCTTGCCCTGGCGGAACAGGCTGACATAACGGGCAAGGTCGCGTACCGGAACACAGCTGCCCACGTAACTCCCCTTGAGTGTGCGTTCCTCCGCCACCAGACTGACCTGCTGGATAGACACCTTTTTTTCCGGGTGGGCCAGCCCGCCGGTCACCGTGGTGCCGCCGCGACGAGTGATCTGGTAGGCGAATTCCAGGGCTTTTTCGGATCCGGCCATTTCAATGGCACAGTCGACACCGCCGTTGGTCAGTGCCTTGATCTTATCGACGCACCCTTCTTCCCCGGAATTAAAAGCGTGGGTGGCACCAAGCTCTTTGGCCAATGCCAGTTTGGTGTCATCCAGATCGATGGCTATCACCTCTCCGGCACCGGCTACCAGAGCTCCCAGAACGCTGTTCAGCCCAACACCACCCAGGCCGACCACCGCAACCGCCTGCCCCGCCCTGATATCTGCGGAGTTTATCGCGGCACCCACGCCGGTCAGCACGGCGCAACCAAACAACGCAGCATGGTGCAGCGGCAGGCCGGCATCTACCTTGACCAGCGAATCCCGCGACACGACAGCATGGTCCGCGAAGGCAGACACCCCCAGATGATGGTTCACCGGCGTGCCGTCTGCCCGATGCAGCCGGTGCTCACCACTGACCAGGGTACCGGCGTTATTGGCTTTTGCTGCCGGCTCACACAGGGCCGGGCGCCCTTCCGCACAGGGGGCGCAATGACCACAGCTAGGCACAAATACCGCAACCACATGATCCCCTGCTTTGAGGTCGCGGACGCCATTGCCGACACTCTCCACGATACCGGCTGCTTCATGGCCCAGAGCCATAGGCACTGGCCGGGGTCGGTTGCCGTCAATGACAGAGAGATCGGAATGGCAGAGGCCGGCTGCCTTGACCTGAATCAGCACTTCATTATCACCGGGCGGAGACAGTTCCAGCTCCTCGATCACCAGGGGCCTGGTGTCCTGGTACGGACGCTCCGCCCCGATCGCTTGCAGAACAGCGGCTCGAATTTTCATGACGACAACCTCGTGGTGTTTGTGACTGGCAACCGGTAAACAGAGTAGATGCTTTGATGGATTTCACAAACAGTTCCGCAAGCCACCATGAACAAGAACTTAATGATAATTTTTACTTGTTGTTAATGATTATCGTTTGTATAGTTGCCCGCCTTACCTAAACACGTTGTAACAGGAGAGCAACATGCCAACGCCTTTTTCCCGAAACCTGCTTGCCCTGGCAGTCATTTCCGCCTCGGTGCCTGCCATGGCCCAGGAGCAGAGCCTGGACGAACTCGTTATCATCGGCGATGAGGCTTCAGCTTCCGCGCTTCCGGGTTCCGCCCACGTGGTTTCCGATGAGGAACTGGATACCATGAAGTACACCGATGTCCATCAGGTCGCACGCCAGGTGCCCGGTGTATATTTTCAGGAAGAAGACGGCTACGGCCTGCGACCCAATATCGGCATTCGCGGCTCCGGCAGCGGCCGCAGCGGCAAGGTAACGCTGATGGAGGACGGGGTGCTGATGGCGCCGGCACCCTACGCCGCGCCCGCGGCCTATTACTTTCCGTCCTTCGGGCGCATGAGCGGCGTGGAAGTGCTCAAGGGCCCCGACCTGTTGCGTTACGGACCGCAGACCGTTGGTGGCGCCATCAACTTCCGCTCCACGCCCATTCCCCAGGAAGCGTCCGGTAACGTCACCACAGAAATCGCCGAGGACAGCAGCAAGCGGATACACGCCTGGTACGGTGCCAGCCGCGAACAGGTGGGTTTTGTGGTGGAAACCCACCAGCAGGAAACCGACGGCTTTAAAGACATCCGTGATTCCGACCGGGAAACAGGTTTCGACAAGCAGGACTTCGTGGCCAAGTTGCGCCTGAACAGCCCGCTCAGTGCCGACGTTTATCATCAGCTGGATCTCAAGGTGGATTACAGCGAGGAGCTGAGCAATGAAACCTACCTCGGGCTGACTGACGAGGATTTTGACGCCGACCCCAACCAGCGATATTTTGCCTCCGAGCGCGACAACATGGACACCAAGCGCAACGGCTATATGGCCCGTCACCTGGTGGAACTGAACAATGACGTAAGCCTTACCACCACCGCTTATCGCAATGAATTCGAACGTAACTGGTACAAGGCCGCCGGCCTGGGCAGCTTGATTGATGACGCCAATGCCGGCGATGTAACCGCTCGGGCAAAGCTTCGGGGCGAGACGAACCTTGAATTCGATATCAAGAACAACAACCGCGAATACGTCTCCCAGGGCCTGGATTTCAAGGCGGACTGGAATACCGAACTGGCAGGGATGAGCCATGGGATCACTTTTGGCACCCGCTACCATGAAGACGAAGTGGACCGTTTCCAGCCTGTGGATACCTACGAGCAGGTTGTATCCAATGGCCGCCCGACCCTGGCATTCCAGTCTTCAACCCTGGACACCGGCATCAGCTCCAGCAATAACCGTATCGAGGAAGCCGAGGCCTGGAGCAGCTTTATTGCTGACCGAATCGATGTAAACGATCGCCTCACAGTCACCACCCTGCTTCGTTACGAGGACATCGAAACCACGGAAACCCGCTACTCTGATCAGGCCAGAACCACCGTCGATCGCGAGCGCAACAACGACACTTCTGAATGGCTTCCGGGTGTTGGCGCTACCTACGATCTGGACGGCGGCATTACCCTGCTTGGCGGCGTGCACCGCGGCATGGCACCGGCGAGCCCCGGCAGCAAAGACAACGTTGAGCCTGAAATCAGCGTCAACTACGAGCTGGGCGCCCGCTTCAGCCGGGGCGCAACGCGCGCCGAGCTGATCGGTTTTTACAGCGACTACTCCAACACCGTCGAAAACTGCTCGGTTGCCACACCCTGCTCCAACGATGCCACCGCCGGCTCTTTCAGCCAGGGTGAATCCCGGGTGCAGGGTATCGAGGCACTGATCGGCCACGAATTCACTCTGGCCAACGGCCTCAGCGTACCGGTTGAGGCCAACTGGACCTTCACCGACGGCGAGATCACCGAAACGGCGGATGACGGCAGCGTGCTGAAAGGCGACAACCTGACCTACCTGCCAGAGCACGTCGCAAACCTGCGTGCCGGCCTGCGTCAGGGCGATCAGTGGGATGTCTACGCCAATGTTGGTTTCGTCGACAGCATGTGCATTGACAATACCTGCGAACGCGGCGACGACAACACCTTTAGCGAAACCGAGTCGCTCACGGTTGTGGATCTTTCCGGCAGCTACGCACTGACGTCCAACGCCCGCATGTTCGCCAAAGTAGCCAACGTGTTCGACGATCAGAAGATTGTAGCCCGCTCCCCCGACGGCGCCCGTCCCAATCTGCCGCGCACCGGCTATGTTGGCGTGAGTGTCGACTTCTGATGTCTGAAAGGGACAAATCCCGTTACTCAACGGGTTAACTCGGCAATCCTTCGACCCGGTCCTTGACCGGGTCTTTTTTTGGGGTAGTGTAAGCGCTTCCGCAAACGGACGTTTGAAGCCCTTGCGCAAGGAGTTGGCCCCTGATGCTACCCAGACGTAGCTTCCCCCTGATCGCGCTGCTGGTCACGACGCTTTTGTTCAGTGCCTGTTCGCGTCAAACCCTTTACGAAAATGCCATCAGCTGGGAGCGTTCAGCAGCGGGGCTGCAGGCATCCACAATTTCGGTGGATAACATGACCATCGCGTATCTGAGCAATGAAGAACCGGTGAATGGCGAAACCATCGTGCTCATCCATGGCTTTGGCGCCAACAAGGACAACTGGACCCGGCTGGCAGGGGAACTGACCGATGAGTTCAACGTCTACGCAATCGATCTGCCCGGTCATGGTGACAGCAGCAAGTCGCTGGATCTGGGTTACCGATTCGAGGATCAGGTTGGCCACCTGTCAGAAATACTCGCAGCTCTGAATATTGATGAAGCCCACATGATGGGGAACTCAATGGGCGGTGCCATCACCGCACTCTATGCCGCGACCTATCCCGACCAGATTCGCTCCGCGGTGCTGTTCGACCCTGCCGGCATTCTCGAATACGACAGCAAACTGGTGGAACTGGTGATGGAAGGCGACAATCCCCTGATCCCGGCCAAAGAGGGGGATTTCGAGAGACTGATCGACTTTGCCCTGGAGAGAAAACCCTTCGTTCCCTGGCCCATTTATGAAGTGATGGAAGAGAAGGCCATCGCCAACCGGGAGGTCAATCAGGCGATTTTCGAGGCCATCCGGGACAGCGTATACGAGCAGGATTTTCGTGAGGCCATTACCCGCATCGAAGCACCGGTTCTGGTGATATGGGGCAAGGAAGACCGGGTGATCAACTACCGCAATGCCGACGTGTTTGTTAACCGGATTCCCGATGCCCGCAAGGTTCTGCTGGACGGTGTGGGTCATGCTCCAATGGTGGAAGTGCCGGAAAAATCCGCCGAGTTGTTTCGTGAATTTCTGGCTGAAACGAGGTAGCCTTGGCCTAGCCTTTTTTCCAACCGCGAATTAACCATGCCTGAAGCCATCTGGATTTCCTTCGCCTTTGTCCTCGGTCTGCTGGTCAAGACAGTTGGCCTGCCTCCTCTGGTGGGTTACCTTGCCGCCGGTTTTGTGCTCAGCGGCATCGCCGCGGCTGCCAACATCGCTGTTGAAGCAACCGATGTGCTGGCGCATATCGCCCACCTGGGCGTGCTGCTGCTGCTTTTTACCGTTGGTCTGAAACTGAAGCTCCGCTCCATCGTCAGCCCCGAGGTCATCGGAGGCAGCCTGCTGCATTTCGGTATTACCTGTGCCGTATTCACCCCGGGGCTCTATCTGCTGATGGAGCTGGACTGGCAGACCGCATTCCTGCTTGCGATTGCCCTGTCATTCTCCAGTACGGTGCTGGCGGCCAAGGTACTGGAAACCAAGCGGGAACTACGGGCGTTCCATGGCCGCGTCGCCATCGGCATCCTGATCATGCAGGACCTGATCGCACTGGTGGTGATGAGCCTTGCGGCAGGCCAGACACCGTCCCAGTGGGCGCTGATTGTATTTGGCCTGCCATTGCTGAGGCCCCTGCTGTTCAAGCTGCTGGATGCCAGCGGCCATGATGAACTGCTGGTTCTTCTTGGGCTCTTGCTGGCACTGGTTGTCGGCGGGTTGGGTTTTGAAGCTGTCGGGCTGAGTTCGGAGCTGGGCGCCCTGGTGTTCGGCGCCATGCTGGCCAACCATCCCCGCTCCCAGGAACTGGCAAAGTCCCTCTGGAGTGTGAAAGAAGTCTTCCTGGTGGGCTTCTTCCTGCAGATTGGCATTGGTGGCCTGCCCGATGGCCAGGCACTGGTATTTGCGCTGGTGGCGGCCATTGTTCTGCCACTGAAAGGGCTGCTGTTCTTCTTCCTGCTGATACTGTTCCGTCTCCGCGCCCGCAGCAGCTTTCTCAGTTCGTTATCGCTGACCAATTACAGCGAGTTTGGTCTCATCGTCGCCAGCGTGGCACTGCCGGAATGGCTCATCCCCCTGGCAATCACGGTGTCACTGTCTTTTGTGATTTCCGCGCCTCTTAACCGATACGCTCATTCCCTTTATGAACGCTGGTCCGGTTCCCTGGTGAAATTTGAAGGCCAGACCCATCATCCGGATGAACAACCGATCTCCCTTGGTAGTACCAGGGTTCTGGTCATGGGCATGGGAAGAACCGGCACCGCGGCCTACGACTGGCTAAGGCAAACCGAGCCCGAATTGATAGGGCTGGATTCAGATCCCGCTAAAACGCAGAAGCACCAGGCTGCAGGACGTAATGTTGTTTTTGCCGATGCCGAGGACAACACCTTCTGGCAGGGGCTCTATATGCCTGAACTGCAATCAGTCATCCTGGCCATGAACGACATCGAGGGTAAGCTCATCGCCGCCCGAATGTTGCGTCGTAAAGGGTTTACCGGCTATATCGTGGCCCACACCATGTACGCCGATGAAGCCAAAAAGATCCGCGAAGCCGGTGCCGACGAAGCCTATCTCACCATGAGCGAAACCGGTGTGGCGCTGGCCAGCCATCTGCGGGATCAGCGGCCCGCGATACCGTCACAAACCGCAGGAACAACCTGATGTACGAAGCCATGGGTTCCAATGAAAACACCATGACCCAGATGACCTCCCTGCACGAGGAGCGCCTGGATTTTGTGTTCAGAACGATAAAGGCCACCGGTGCCAGGCGTGTTCTGGATCTTGGCTGCGGCTCGGGCTCACTGCTCTACCGGTTGCTGGCGGATGACCAGTTCGATGTTGTGACCGGGCTCGAGGACTCTGGCGTTTCCCTGCAGCAGGCACGTGCCATTCTGGCGGACTACCTGGATGCAAAGTCTGGGCGAATAAACCTGGTGCGGGGATCCTATGCCGAAAGCAATCCGGTTCTGGCAGGCTATGAAGCGGCCGCCATGGTGGAGACCATTGAGCATGTCCGGCCTGAGCAGCTTTCACGGGTTGAACGGGCCGTATTCGGGGAATACCGGCCGGGCAGCCTGTTCATGACCACACCCAACCGGGAATACAACCCCCTGTTCGACCTTGCGCCCGGAGAGTTTCGCGAGGAGGACCACAAGTTTGAATGGGACCGGCTCAAGTTCCAGCGCTGGGCCCGGGGCGTGGCCGAACGTAATGGCTACGAGGTGCGTTTCGGCGGCATCGGGGAATTTGTACCCGATGTCGGCCACCCCACCCAGACCGCCTTTTTCACCCGCAGGGACTGAGCGACATTCGCTCGCTACTTTAACGAATTCTGCGCCAGGCGCTCAGTTCGGCAATGGTATGCTGGAACTTGCGGCGGGTTTCCCGGATAACGAACGGCACGTCCTGCGGCGGCTGTATTTCCTCAAAACGACTGGCCAGGATCTCCCGCATGCCGTCCCGTACCGTTCGCGGCTGGCCGTTACGCTCGAATCCGCCAATCCAGTTGGCCCGGGGGGTGAACTCTTCCATCAGGGTATAGGGCGAGCTGATCACCAGGGTACCGCCCTCGGCCAGGCGATTGTGAATATCGCCCAGAAACGCGCCCGGATCCTGGAGCCGGTCGATCAGGTTGCCGGCGAAAATCAGGTCGTAATCCCGGTGCTCCTCCCCCAGCTGACAGGCATCGCCCGTGGCAAAAGATACCCGGCCCGAGCTTCTTGCCAGTCCGAGCTCCTCAAGGCTGACGGTAACCCGGGCTCCCAGTTCACCCTCGTCCCGCCGGAAATAGTCAATTTCACCATCCTGCTGAAGGTTGTGCGCCGCATTCACGAAGCTTTTCGACAGATCCACACCGACAACCTTTTCAAACACGCGGCCCAGCTCGAAAGCCGTGCGGCCAACAGCGCAGCCCAGATCCAGCGCCCTGCGCTTGTCCCGGCCCGCCATCAGTTCCTGGCAGATAGTGGCGCAGCGGGCCGGGTAATTGCCCACACCGAAATAGCTCTCCCCGAAATGGAACCCCAGATACTGGCTAAGCTGCTCGTCGGTTTCATACACATTCATGGCTGATCCTCAGCGGTTATACGGTCAGGCCTGTGGGAGTGCACAGGTGCGGAACCCGGTATAGACGTCGTTTCTCTGGGCCAGGTAGGCCTGGCGATAGGTTCCGCGAATCAGGTTTGGCGAAGTCGCGCAACTGCCGCCGCGGGTGACCTTGTGATCTCCGAACTGCAGTGTCGACATAAACGGATACATATCGGTCTTGAAGCCGTCATACGGGAAAAACTGGCTGCTGGTCCATTCCCACACGCTGCCAATCATCTGGCGGCACCCGAACGGGCCATCTCCGGCGGGGAAATCCCGGACCGGATTGCGGGCCATGGCCCGCCCCCCCATATCCGCATGCTCCGGGCTTACCCTGTCATTGCCCCAGGGGAAGCGACGAAACGGCTCACCTGGGCGATTGCCCAGCGCCGCCACCTCCCATTCGTACTCCGTCGGCAGCCGCCGACCCGCCCAGTTGCACCAGGCTTCCGCTTCCCAATAGCTGATATGACACGCCGGCGCGTCGGGATTGAGGGGCAGCCATTGATCGAAGAACCGCTCCTGCCACTGATCATCATGCCAGCGCCAGTACAGCGGGTGTCTCGGCGCACGCAGAACGGGTTCCGGGCTGCCATGAACCAGCGACACATCGGTTTCGGTCTGCAGCCATTTACGACCGCCAAAAGACCACAGGTCCGGGCGCTGATAGCCGCCGTCTTCCACGAACGCCAGGAACTCACCATTGGATACCGGCAGGCGGGAGATGGCGAATGACTCCAGTTTCACCTCAAACCGTGGCTTCTCGTTATCGAATGCAAAATCGGAGGTGGCGTAATCCCCGGACTCACCCGGCATGCCGATCAGCCATCGCCCGGCCGGAATAATGGCATCGCCGGTGATACTGTCCCCCGGCGCCACGCGCTCATTGGTGAAATCCGGCGTGGGCGGGTAGCCTACGGTCTGCCGGCACCAGATCAGGGACTCGATGTGCATGTTCTGGTGAAAAATGGCATAGCGATAAAGATACAGATCTTCATCCGTCAGCGGTGTGCTGCGGATGCGGTCGGCCACGCGATCGTAGATGGTATCGAAATAGGCCAGGGTTTCCTCGCGGCCGGGAAACAGTTCCCGGCACCAGCGATCCCGGTGGTCTACATGGAAAGAGTCCCACAGGTCGTCCATGGCCGGATTATAACTGGGCGTGCCGTCCAGCAGGTTGAACACAAACACCTCGTAGAAGAAAGCCGCATGGCCCATCTCCCACAAGGGCGGATTTACGCCGGGATGGTAAGGCACATCCAGTTTTGCTTCCGGCAACGATGTTACTAATGCCCGGGTTCTTTGCCGGGCGGTTTCCAGTTCTGCCAACAGGGTTGTCTTGTCCACGCCAGTCATTCTCCAAATACGCCGTTCACGTCCCAGATACGAACAGCCCCATATTATGATGGCCTGCAGTCCTGATGCCCTCAGGATACGACAGCAAACCGCCAGATGGATGATTTTTTTGCCATCGATTCCAGAATTGATTCAGCCCCATACCAGCAGGATCATGGGCACCGCCACTACCGTCACCAGAATTGACAGCGGCAGGCCCAGTTTCCAGTAATCACCGAACTGGTACCCACCCGGCTCCATCACCAGCGCATTGGACTGATGTCCGATGGGCGTCAGGAATGCACAGGAGGCCCCAACCGCCACCGCCATCAAGACGGCATCGGACGCCATGCCCAGTTCCGCGGAAAGGCTGAGGGCAATGGGAGCGACCAGCACGGCCGCGGCCGCATTGTTCACCACATTCGAGATCAGCATGGTGCCGACAAGCACCATGGCCAAAACGCCCCAGGGGGCAAGGCCGCCACCCACCGCCAGCATCTGCGCGGCGATCAGCTCCGCGCCACCGGTGGTTTCCAGGGCCTGCCCCACCGGGATCATTGCGGCCAGCAATACAATCACCGACCAGTCTATGGCCTTATAGGCACCCGAGGCATCGATCAGTTTCGCCAGCACCATGGCGACAGCACCGGCGACCAGCGCGACGGGCGGCGACAGCCAGCCGCTCACGATGGTCACAATACTGGCGATAAAGATGCCCGCCGCGAGCAGGGTTTTACGGGGTGATCCCAGCCGGAGACCGCGTTCCGCCAGTGGCAGACAACCGAGATCGGAAAGTGTGCCGGCGAGCGTGTCCTCGAACCCCTGAACCAGCAGGATATCGCCGGCGTTGAAGCGTATGTCTCCCAGCCGGCGTTTCAGCCGCTGCCCCTGCCTGGCAACAGCAACGATATTGAGACCGTAGCGCTCCCGCAGGTTAAGACGATTGGCGGTTTGCCCTACCAGCGAGGAATCGGGCGTGATAACTGCCTCGGTCAGTTGCACCTCCCCTTCATTGAGCTGTTTTTTGCGGCTTTTTCGGTCCTTCTCCTGCTCTTCGTTTTCCGACTCATCCTCTTCCTCGTCCTGACTGCCAAGCTCCAGGCCGGTGTTGTCGAGAAACGCCTGCAGGCTCTCGGTGTCCGACTCCACCAGCAGCAGATCGTTTTCCTTCAGGACCTTGTAGGTTGAGGGCGCAAGCTGGCGCTTGTCATCACGGACGAGTGCCAGCACCACCACATCCCCGTCTTCGCCACCTTCCGCCAGCAGGTTGTGGAGTGTGGCTCCGGCATGGGGGGATCCTTCCGGGATCTTCAGCTCTGTCAGGTAGTCGCCAACACTGAACAGCTTGTCATCATCATCACTTTCGCCGCCCCGCTGTGGCGTCAGCCGCCAGCCGACCAGGGTTATAAAGGCAATGCCGGCAAGGGTGATGGCAGCGCCAACGGGGGCAAAGTCAAACAGACCGAACGAGTCAGCCCCTTCCCTGTAACTGGCGATGATGATATTCGGCGGTGTGCCTATCAATGTCATGGTGCCGCCGAGAAGCGAACCGAACGCCAGCGGCATCAGCAGCAGCGATGGCGAACGCCCGGACTCCCGGGACATCCATACCGCCACCGGCATCAGCAGCGCAAGCGCACCCACGTTATTGATGAACCCGGAACAGAGTGCTACCACGCCGGTCAGGGTGAGGATCTGCAATGTCGGACGATGGCCAACCTTGCCCAGCAACTGCGCGATATTATCCACTACGCCACCGTTCACCAGACCCTGGCTTAGTACCAGAACCGCGGCTACCGTTACCACGGCCGGGTGTCCGAACCCCGCAAACAGGTCCTTGGTGGGCACCAGTCCGGCAATGGCGATTGCCAGTAATGCCAGCATGGCAACCACATCAAACCGCAACCGGTTCCAGGCAAACAGGCCCAGTGTGGCTGCCAGCACTGTGAATACGACTACCTGATCTGTACTCAACCCTGCCTCTCCCGTTGTTTCCATTGACGCCTGGTCCTTATGGCAACATACCTGATTTGAGCGCTTTAATCAGACCCTCCGGGCGGTATAGTAGCGATACATCCATGAAAGGGAGAGATTCCATGCCACCCAGACCTGCCAGGCCGGTTTCCGCATCCGCCATCGACCAACATGTGTACAAGGTGTTCCCGAACGACATGAACTCACACCAGACAGTGTTCGGCGGCATGATCATGGCCAAGTGTGACCGTCTGGCGCTGGTGGTCGCGGAACGGCACTCCGGGCATGTCTGCGTAACGGCTGCGGTGGATTCCATTCACTTCCGTGCACCCGCCAAGGGTAACGACACCCTGCTGTTCAACCTCGCCCTCAATCGCAGCTGGGGTTCTTCCATGGAGATCGGGGCAAGGGTAGAGGCCGAAAACAGCTACACCGGAGAGTGCCGGCACATACTGTCGGCGTTTTTCACCTTCGTAGCACTGGACGAGAACGACAAGCCGATTGATGTGCCGGCGGTGAAACCGGACACCGAGGACCAGAAACGCCGCTTCGCGAATGCGGAAATCCGGCGGGAGGGGCGCCTGGCAACCCGCAGCAAACTGAACGAGCGCTGACCGATTGTGTCGGCATACTTTACAGGAGGCCTGCTGCACCATAGCTCTCATTTTGTAACCGCCTGAAACCACCGCGAGTATGAAAACTGGCACACAATCTGAATGTCGGTCACCGGGCTTTCCCGCCTGTTTACCAAGCCGTTTGAGATCACAGGGCAGTGACTGGATCGAGCCGTTCCAGCCTTCTGGGAGTTTAATGAACGTTTAGCCGTCCGTTTTCCGACAAGAACTCAAGGAGAGTCGTCATGAAGGAAAAACGACCGCTCGTCTGGTTGTCGGCGGAACACTCCGGTTGTACAAACCACGCTACTGGACTGCAGGAATGGCGGTTGCTTCCCATAGCCATTGGCGCTGGGCCAGGCCAGGGTGATGTCCCCGGCGACACCACCTGGGTTGGCGTCTTCGATCTCAGCGAACTGTCCAGTGAGCAGCTGGCGGTGGCCGGCAGCTGGCTGGAAGCACTCCGGGTCGAGCACTGGGTCGCCATCCTTGAGCCTGGCCAGATCGATAATCCGGGTGTCTGCGAGCTTATCAACCGCTATTGCGAGGATTACCACACGTTGCCGGTTCAGCCTGAACGGCTCAACGGGATCCTTGGCCACCTCTGGGGCATGTCCGAACTCCAGGCAAGGACTTCCCTCGTCGCGCCGCTAAGCTATCACGACATTGCCCTGGAGGGTGAGTCCACGGCCATCAGGCGTACACGGGGACTGCTTGGCAAGTTCTCACATACTGAAGAACCCGTGCTGATCTACGGTGAAAACGGCACCGGCAAAGAAGCGGCCGCCAGATTCATTCACAACAACTCCCCTCGCAGAAACAAACCCCTGGTTGTCATCAACTGTGCTGCCCTGCCCCCCTCACTGACTCAGAACGAACTGTTCGGGCACGAGAAAGGGGCTTTTACCCATGCCCTGAGCGCCCGGAAGGGCAGAATTGAAGCCGCCGACGGGGGCACCCTGCTGCTGGTCGGTGTTGATGAACTCCAGGCAGAACAGCAGTCAGCCATTCTGCGCTTTCTACAGGAAGGGCAGATCGAACGCATTGGTGGTTTTCACCCTATCAGGGTGAATGCGCGGCTGATCGCCACCAGCACGAGTCCCCTGGAAGATCTTGTCGCCTCCGGCCGCTTTCGCAGCGACGTTTTCTATCGGCTTGGCAGCCTGCATGTGCTACTGCCCCCGCTGCGGGAGCGCAAAGAGGACATTCCACTGCTGGCAAACCGGTTACTGTCAGCCACGCCCTCACCTGCAGGGCCCAGGCGCCTGGCACACAAAACCACGATATGCCTTGCCGAACATCCCTGGCCGGGAAATCTCAGAGAGCTCCAGAATCGGTTGCGCCAGGCTTCACTGCTCGGAGAGGGTCTTGTCATTGATCCCGACGATATGGGTTTTGGACCGGCGTCGGCCAACCGCCAGAGCCGGAGCCAGGAACTGTCCCTGGATGCCTTCCGCTCACAGGCAGACCGCCAGGCAATCTCGGTAAGCCTGGCTCTGGCCCAGAATAATATTTCCGCTGCGGCCCGACTGCTCAACATTTCAAGAGTTTCGTTTTACCGGCTGATGGACAAGCATCACGTCCCTCACAGAACGTCCGTCTCGCCTTCGAAGGGTGCAAAAGGAGATTTCCCATGGCTGTAAAATTGCTCTGGCTCATTCCGGTGTTAACGATAGCGACGCCAATACTCCCTGCAGCCGCCCAGGCGGACAGGGACTCTGCATCGCGGCAGGGTAGCGCGGCGATATCGGCACCCGAGGAAGAGAATGACCCGGCCACCAATATTGCATCGATTACCGCAGACCGCGGCATCGTTACCCGACCGGGCCGGTTCACCATCGAGCCGTCGATTTCATATGCCCATAGCAACTCTACCGCTGTCGCGGTGGAAGGTTACACCGTTATACCCGCCCTGCTCATCGGGCTGATCAACATCTCGGAGATCCAGCGTGATATTTTCGTTGGCGCCATGTCACTCAAATATGGCTTCACCAGCAAGCTTGAGGCGTCGGTCCGTGTGCCTTATCTCAGTATCAGCGAGGACCTCAGAGAGCGGGAGGTCTTCGATGGCACGCCGGTGGATATCCTCCGCGAGTCCTCAGGCGAAGGTCTCGGTGACGTGGAACTGTCGTTTCGTTACCAGCTGACCGATGGGTTGGGCGGCTGGCCCTACGTGATTGGTGCCTTGCGGGTTAAAGCACCAACCGGAGAAGGTCCTTACGACGTCGAACAGCGGGTTATCCGGGATAGTGAGGGCAATCAGATCGGAATCGAGTTGGAAAATAGGCCGACTGGGTCCGGTTTCTGGTCCTTTGAACCGGGCTTTTCGTTCATTTATCCGACAGACCCGGCCGTGTTGTTCGGAAATTTGAGTTATGTCTGGACCCAGGAAGAGGATCAGGGATTGGAAAATGGCGGTATTATCGATCCTGGCGATATCGTGCGTTTCGGCTTTGGAATGGGCTTTGCGTTTAATGACCGTACGTCCTTCAGCCTGGGCTATGATCACTCGGTCATCCGCAAAACAACCTTCGAGCGGGATAACGATCTGTTTGCAGCCAACTTCGACCGCATCCAGATCGGTTCCCTGTCGTTCGGCCTGTCACAGCGTCTGTCTCGCTCCACTTCCCTGAGCCTGACAGTGAGCGTGGGGGTGACGGAAAATGCGCCGAATAGCGAAATTACCCTTAAACTGCCGATCAGCCTCTAGGGAGAAACCGAACGAACATCAGCGACCCAGCAACTGGATCAATTGATCGCTGAACCGTGCCGGGAACTGGTTCCCGGCACCACCGAAATTGTTCAGCTCGATATTCAGTTGGTGCATATTCTGTATCACCGTACTATCGAGGTTATTCTGAATCACCGTCATCCAGCCGCTTGGCCCCGCCATATTGCTGGATACCCGGGCACCCCCACTCCGGTTTGCACTGATAACCTCAAGGACTGTTTCAGTATGGTGGTTCACCAGGCGATCATTGACGACCTGATTGAGATTGGGGATCGTCAAGCGATTGATCACCATGGTGTCGCCATTGATACCGACAATCTGTTCCAGCCCAATACTGATCTCCAGGTTATCCATCAGGAAGCCACCACGGTACCCGGCCAACTCCGGATCACTCAGGGGCTCGACACCCAGCCTGAGCTCTGCCTGGACAGATGGCGATAACGTTAGCAATGAGATAACCAATACAGCGACCGCTGGCATCCGCACCATCATGATCATCACCATTCCCTTGTGGAGGGCCAGTAAGGCAGCGTGTGGCCGAGTGAAGGACCACCCTGAACTTTCTGTATCGGCGCCCGGGCCACCTGAGGCCAGTGTCCCTCGCCGAGAAATGCGTCACGCCCCTGCTGTAGATGACTGCGTATAACAAAGGCGGTGCCATTCCAGTACTCACTGAATTGAGCATAGGAATAAACCTTTAGCCCCCGCGCCGGATCCCCCACCAGAACCTCGCCATCGCTGATGCCCTTGATCAGAACAAAATGCTGGAAACCATCAATGTTTAGCAAAACGATCATGGGCAATCGCACCTTTTCCTTGAGGCCGGTCAATGGCACGCGGAAGCCGTCGGCCTGATACCCTCTGGCCTCAAGGTAGCGTTTCATATCGAGCATGGAAAAACCCTGCTGACGCACTTTTTCTTCGTCCGCCAACGCCAGCATTTCGATGAAAACGTCGTGTTCTGTCACCGGGTCGTCGTAGTGGAAGGATAACAGCGAGGCCAGAGCTGCGGAGCCGCAACTGAAATCGTATTGCTGGCGCATCACGCTGTCAAAACGCCGGTTTTCGAAACTGGTAACCTTTAGCTGAAAATCACCCCCGATACCCGGCACCATAACCGAGCCGGCAAAGGCAGTGGACCATAGCAGCCCGGCACTCGCGCAGATCGCAACAAGAACCTTTCCGGCCATGGCCCACCTCCGTCAGTGATTGATCAGTATATTGATCTGGGTACTATCCTGAATGACCACCTGGTTACCGGTGTTCTGGATAACCGTGGCAATCCCGCTCATGTTGCCGAACGCGTTGTCGGAAATACTGTTGTTGCCAGTAACCACATTACCCGACAGCAGGTTATCGGACACATTCGCATTCTGCTGGTTATCGTTAATCTGCCACTGCAGCGGTATTCCCTGGCGACCGCTTGCGTCCGCCAGCTGATCGGCCGATAACGGCGTGGCGTCCATCCACTCCTCGGCCGATACCAGTCCCGTTGCCCCGATTATTAACACCAGCAAGGCAGCCTTCAGTTTCCATCTGATGACGTCACCCATGGCAGTTCTCCCGGAATAACCGGGCCGCACCCGTCAGGCGCGGCCTGGATTCCTTACTGGGTGCCAGCGCCACCACCGGTAGACAGGTTGGACATTACGCTGACGTTAGACTGCGCAACACCACCGACCCCGGAATTCTGGGCGAAGGAGCCAACACCGGTGAAGTTCGCTGAACCACCAGAGATTTCGTTGGTGTTCCGAACCTCGGTGTAGGAACCACGACCGTCTGCTGTGCCGTAGGTCACGGTCACGTCAGAAACGCTGCCATCAAGCTCGGCAGTGTTCATGAACGCGCTGACGTCCAGGGTGAGGGTGTTGTAGGAATCCGCCACATCACTGTCGGTGCTGTTGTCAGTGTTGTAGGAATCAGCAACATCACTATCAGTGCTGTTATCGGTATCGCTGTTGTACGAGTCCTCCACATCACTATTAGTGCTGTTGTCAGTGTCGGTATCGGTATCGCTGTTGTACGAGTCCGCTACATCACTGTTGGTGCTGTTATCGGTATCTGTGTCAGTGTCAGTATTGTAGGAATCCTCAACATCACTCTCGGTGCTGTTATCAGTATCGCTGTTGTACGAGTCCGCTACATCACTGTTGGTGCTGTTATCGGTGTCGGTATCAGTATTGTAAGACTCCTCCACGTCACTGTTGGTGCTGTTGTCAGTGTCGGTATCGGTATCGCTGTTGTACGAGTCCGCTACATCACTGTTGGTGCTGTTATCGGTGTCGGTATCAGTATTGTAAGACTCCTCCACGTCACTGTTGGTGCTGTTGTCAGTGTCGGTATCGGTATCGCTGTTGTACGAGTCCGCTACGTCACTGTTGGTGCTGTTGTCAGTGTCGGTATCGGTATCGCTGTTGTACGAGTCCGCTACGTCACTGTTGGTGCTGTTGTCGGTGTCGGTGGCGGTGTCGCTGTTGTATGAATCCTCGACATCGCTATTGGTGCTGTTGTCGGTATCGGTATCAGTGTCGGTGTTGTAAGAGTCCGCCACATCACTGTTGGTGCTGTTATCTGTGTCAGTATTGGTCGAGCTGTCATTGCCTGAATTGGTGTTACCGGAACTGTCATTATTGGCAGTAGAAGCATCGTTAGCATTGGTATTCGGATCTCCGTCACCACCCAGCTCCTGGCCGACGGCAAAACCGGAAATTCCCAGACTCATTGCGATGGCAGCTGCTAGCAAACTTTTCCTGGTATTCATAATGTCGCTTCCTTTTCGATTATTGGCTTTTGGAGGGATCCGACTAAAACCGCTAGCCTTCGGTAAGCCAAGGTTCAGACCCGCTAGACAAATGGAGCGATTACCGTGCCAGGATTAACAAGAGACCATCAACATACTGTTTAAAAAGGTATTTTTCTTTTTAAAGCAACGCGGGAGTCTTTGCGGAAGCGTTCGACTGTTTCAGGAATGAAACAGAGCTGATGAGGAGAACAGACAGGAAGGAATGTTTATTAATGGAATTCAGAAACTTGGGTGAAAATGCCGATGTAAAGAAAACAAAACCCCACACAAAGTGGGGTTTTGGACTCTGAAGCGGGCTGAGAAGCCCGCTTCATTGGCAACCAGACCAGTGCTTAGAACTGGTTCATGGTGTTGTCTTTGCCGCCAGCCTTCAGGGCTGCGTCACCTGCGAAGAACTCCTTGTGATCATCACCGATGTTGGAACCGGCCATGTCCTGGTGCTTCACAGTCGCGATACCCTGGCGGATTTCCTTGCGCTGGACACCGGCAACGTAAGCCAGCATGCCTTCGTCACCGAAGTAGCCCTTGGCCAGGTTGTCGGTAGACAGGGCTGCAGTGTGGTACGTCGGCAGCGTGATCAGGTGGTGGAAGATACCGGCTTCACGGGCACCGTCGCGCTGGAAGTTGGCAGTCCACTCGTCGGCCAGCTTGCCGAGTTCGGTGTCGTCGTACTTGGCGTTCATCAGGTCCGCGCGCTCGTAGGCAGACACGTCCTTGCCCTCGTCCTTCCAGGCATCGAATACCTGCTGGCGGAAGTTCAGGGTCCAGTTGAACGACGGGCTGTTGTTGTAGACCAGCTTGGCGTCGGGCACCACTTCCTTGATGCGGTTGACCATGGCAGCAATCTGGCCAACGTGGGGCTTCTCGGTTTCGATCCACAGCAGGTCAGCACCGTTCTGCAGACTGGTGATGCAGTCCAGAACAACACGGTCTTCACCAGTGCCCGGCTTGAACTGGAACAGGCCGGAAGGCAGACGCTTGGGCTTCATCAGCTTGCCATCAGACTTGATCACAACGTCGCCGTTGTTGATGTCTTCCGGCTTCTCGATGTAGTCACCGTCCAGGAAGCTGTTGTACTGATCCCCCAGGTCACCCGGCTCTTCAGTTACCGCCAGCTTCTGGGTCAGGCCGGCACCCAGGGAGTCGGTACGGGCAACAATAACGCCGTCGTCCACACCCAGCTCAAGGAATGCCAGACGGACAGCGTTGATCTTGGACAGGAAGTCGGCGTGGGGAACGGTTACCTTGCCATCCTGGTGACCACACTGCTTCTCGTCAGACACCTGGTTTTCGATCTGGATGCAGCAGGCACCGGCTTCAATCATCTGCTTGGCCAGCAGGTAGGTCGCTTCAGCGTTACCAAAGCCAGCGTCGATGTCGGCAATGATCGGCACGATGTGGGTTTCGTGGTTGTCGATCTGCTTGATCAGCTCGTCAGCCTTGGCGTTGTCGCCAGCGTTCTGGGCTTCTTCCAGGGCGCGGAACAGGTGGTTCAGTTCCCAGGCATCCGCCTGACGCAGGAAGGTGTACAGCTCGCCAATCAGGCTGGAGACAGCTGTTTTCTCGTGCATGGACTGGTCTGGCAGCGGGCCGAACTCGGAACGCAGGGCGGCAACCATCCAGCCAGACAGGTACAGGTAACGACGCTTGGTGCTACCGAAGTGCTTCTTGATGGAGATCATCTTCTGCTGGCCGATAAAGCCGTGCCAGCAACCCAGTGACTGGGTGTACTGGGAGGTATCTTTATCGTAGTTCGCCATGTCTTCACGCATGATTTTCGCGGTGTACTTGGCGATGTCCAGGCCAGTCCTGAATTTGTTCTGGGCGCGCATACGAGCCGCGTGCTCGGGCTTGATGGCGTTCCAGGTGGGGTTCTGCTTCAGAATGGAAGCAATGGCGTCAACGTCGTTTGCGTATGGCATGATCTCAGTCCTGTCTTCTACGGTTTGAGGTGCTCTTTTTTTGAAGTATAAAAGCAACTTCAGCGCGTCAGCGTCCGTTCACAAAACAACCAGCCCGCTGACATTGCCGGTTACTTTAGTGGGTTTGATTTTATAATTGAAATTTATATTATCTATATTCGGCATTTTTTCGGTGAATACTTACAGCGGTCAAACTTGAGCTGCACCAGGCAGGCCTGAACGGCCAGTGCTAACATGCAAACTCAGGCGATAAAACGCTTTCGATCACGACACAGGTGACAGGCCCCGGTGTTCTATATTCGAGCTTTCGGCCACTCGTTTCTGCATGCCCTGAAAAACCTCTTGCCCATTGTTGCGGTTGTGGTGTTTTTCCAGCTCGCCATTCTGCAACAGATACCGGATAACACCCTGGGCATGGCCTTTGGCCTGCTCATTGTGGCGGTGGGGGTCGCGCTTTTCCTTCAGGGGCTGGAATTGAGCATTTTCCCCGTGGGCAAGAGCCTCTCGAACCAGTTCGCCCGCCGGGGCTCCATTCCGATCCTGATGGCGTTCGGGTTTGCCCTCGGGTTTTCCGCTGTGGTAGCGGAGCCTGCGCTGATTGCCGTTGCCCAGCAGGCCCAGGAAATCAGCGGCGGCAGAATTGACGCCCTCACCCTGCGGCTGCTTGTGGCGGTGTCTGTCGGGGTCGTGGTGGCATTGGGGGTGCTCCGGACAATACTAGGCTATCCGTTACACTGGTTCATGATCGTGGGTTACCTCACGGTCGTAATCGTGACCTGGTTTGCACCGGAGGAGATCGTCGGTCTTGCCTACGATTCCGGCGGGGTTACCACCAACGTGGTGACGGTTCCCCTGGTTGCAGCACTTGGCATCGGCCTTGCCGTTTCCATTCGCGGCCGCAATCCGCTTACCGACGGTTTCGGGCTGGTGGCACTGGCCGTCATGGTTCCCATGATTACCGTTCAGCTCTACGGCATTCTGGTTTACTCGGGAGACCAGGCGGACGGCGAGCTGTTGATGGACACCGGCGTCGATCCCTCCCCGGTTTCCGGGCCAGTAAAACTACTGCTGGAGCTGGCTGAGATGGTCAGGGACGTATTGCCCATCATCCTGACCATTCTTGTATTCCAGTATCTTGTATTGCGGCGTGGCCTGAGCAATCCCCGCAAGATTCTGTTTGGTTTTGCCCTGGTCATTCTCGGCCTCTACGCATTTGTGGTGGGCCTGAAAATAGGTCTGTTCCCCATTGGCACCAGCATGGCGGAGCAGCTGGTGACCCTGGATGGATTTCTCTTCGTTTACCTGTTCGCCTTTATGATCGGGTTTGCCACTACCATGGCGGAACCGGCGCTGATTGCCATTGGCCAGCAAGCGGAAGAGGCTGCTGCCGGCGCGATTAACGGCAATGCCATCCGCCTGTTTGTTGCCCTGGGAGTCGCTATCGGGATTACCGTCGGTGTGCACCGCATCATCGCCGGAGACTCGATCCATTACTACATCATGGGCGGTTACCTCGTGGTTATCCTGCTGACCACCGTTGCCCCGCGCTATATCATTGCACTGGCCTACGACCTGGGCGGCGTCACTACCTCGGAGGTTACGGTCCCGCTGGTAACCGCACTGGGGATTGGCCTGGCGAGCAATATCGACGGGCGCAGTGTGCTTATTGACGGCTTCGGGCTGATTGCCTTTGCCTCCATCTTCCCCATCATCACGGTAATGGCCTATGCCATTGTTGTTGACCACATCGCTGCCAGAAGGAAACTCTCCACATGAAATTCTCTGTACTTGTCGCTATCGTCCCGGAAGATCAGGAACAGGAGTGCATCGACGCAGCCCGGGACCAGGGCGCTGGCGGTGTCACGGTGCTGGGTGGGCGCGGTATCAGCAATACCGCAAAGAAGACCTTCTTTGGCCTGAGCTATGATGGCAGCCAGAGCATTCTGGTGATGGTGCTGGAAAAAGGGTTGTCGCTGGATATCCTGAAGGCCATCCAGCACATTCTCATGCCCAGAAAAAACGACTCCCGGGGGCTGGTGTTCACGCTGCCCCTTGAACACCTGGGGGGCATTGACCTGTCCCAGGTTGAGAAATTTGAACAGCATGTAAAAGACTCACTATAGGCGGATCCCCGGGATGAAACTTGTAAAGGATGTGATGATTCGGGACACCATCAATGTGTCCCCGTTTGCCAGTCTCCGTGAGGCCTTGTCACTGATGAAAAGGCACAAGGTGAAATCACTGGTGGTGGAAAAACAGAATGAACACGATGCCTACGGCCTGATCACCTACACCAATATTCTCAAGGCGGTGATTGCGGAAGACGGCGATATCGACCTGCTCAATGTGTACGATGCCTGCGCAAAGCCGGTGATCAGCGTCGGGGAACACCTCGGTATCCGCTACGCGGCCAGCCTGATGAGCCAGCATCGCGTGAAGCGCCTGCTGGTCCTGCAGGATAATGAACTGGTGGGCTTCGTGGTTATGGACGACATCATGGCCGCCCTGCTCGAAACCATTGATTGAACCAGGCCCAGGCTCATGACGCGCACAGCACAACCAACCGGTCATCGCCCTTCAGGTCCAGATACTCGTCTCTGGGGGGTTTAAGCCTCAGATGGCGCCCCTGCTGATCGGCAACACCGCGCCAGACGCCGAGCGCCACTTCGCCTTTTGCCGCCACCACTTTCTCCAGCACCTGAAAGTCGGCGCTGGCGGGTAGCGGGTAATCGTTGGGATCGCGGAACTGTATCTCGGCCCCACCGACGGTAAACAGCTCGTCCAGCACCACCCTCAGCTCACGCCGCAACGCCACCTGGGCAAGCACGTGGCTGACAATCATCGGGCTGATCATCATTTCACTCTGGTGCCCGGTCAACAGGTTACGGTTGTCGGGATCACTCAGCTCCATGATCAACTGGGGGCGCCGGCCACCTTTACTGAGCAGGTCTTCCAGCTGGAGGTAGCCGACCATTGCACGGGCATCGGCTTCTTCACCGGAGGCCAGACGATCACTGCTTACCAGCATGATGGAATCGTAGTTGAGCGGGCCCACCCGCCGCAGCTCACCTTCTACCATGTAATCCGCCTCCACGTGCCGACAGATAACGTCGCGCTGGTGCCCCAGGTAACGGTCTATTTCCTGCTGGCGCTCCGAGGCGGGCACCACCGAGACCACATCCACCTCAAACCGCATCTTGCTGTAGCTGGCGAATTCGTCTATCAGGCTGGGAACGCGGCGGTTCCACCCCAGCACAAGAACCCGGTGGACGCGTTCGGAAAAGGCAACCGCGTGGCTGACGGGCTGCCCGCGATGGATCACCGGCAGTTTCGGGGCCTTGGGATCGGATTCGGTTTCGGCATAGTCCCGCGCCAGCATCACAACGCGATCTTCGGCGGCTATCGCGGTATCCGACGCCGCCGGCATCTGGACATGCCAGCCCCTGCCGGCCGGTTTGAGAATACCCAGCACAATCGCCTGTGACCGCTGGGATGCCAGCTCACCGAGTGTCATTCCCGCCAGGGACTCGCCACCCCGGATATACATTTCGCAGCCTTCGCCGGCGGTCAGTAGCTCATTGTAGATTTCCGACAGTCCCGGATGCAGAATGTTCTGGACCATCAGCCGGCTGATGGTGGCATCACCGGCCACCACCTCCAGCTCGCCGGGATAGGCCCGCTCAATGACCGGGTGTTTGCGTATATCCTGAATTTCGGCCACCACGAACGGCAGTGGCGCACCCAGGTGCCGCGCCTGTGCGGCAATCGACAGCAGCGCCTTGACGGTTTCTATATCCGAGGTGACCAGACTGCCCGCTTCATGGGCCGCGCTGGGCACTATCACCGCAGAGGCATCCAGGCAGGCTACCCGCTGCAGCGCATCCGGCTGGATTGCGGCACCGGAGCGCAGAATGATCTGGCGCGCCTTGCGGCCGATTCCGGGCTCATTGCGCAATTCATGCACCTGGGCCGCAGAGGCGGTTTCCGAAAGCACCACCAGACGCAACCGGCTGGTATCGTGCTTCTGGAGGAACCTTCGCATACGGCCCGAAGAGCCCAGCAATTCACCGAGCAGGGGCAGCGTCTGGTTGGTCCAGCCCAGCACCACGATATGGTTTCTCAGGGTGACCGGCGTCAGCCCTCGTTCAAGGTCCGTCATCTTGGCTATCAGCCATCGGGTCAGGATGGCCACCAGGGTACCCATGAACACCACATAGCCGCTGATGGTCAGGATGGTGGACACCAGCCGCTGCCAGTTACCCACATCATCCCCCAGGTAGCCCGGGTCCGTCAGCCGCAGAAAGGCCCACCAGATGGCCCCGCCCATATCCTCATGGGGTTCGCCGAAGGGAATCACCAGCAGGCCGCCAATCAGGGAAATCAGGCCGATGAAGACGCCCACCACCAGCAACTGAAAACCAGCGCCTTTAACAAGCTGGCGTTCTACAATAAATTTGACACGGTCAACAAAACGAAAGGGGAGCATCACTGTCCTTCTACGCAAACCCGAAATGCCCGTAGCATAGCCCATTAGGCAAGGCGGAGACGGGTAAAAGTTTGTTCAATGCCGACTACCTGACCGGGAAATGCCATGCGTCGCACCCTGAGAATCCTTATTGGCACGACTGCCCTTCTGCCGATGGCCCTGGCAGCCGAACTCAACCACCTGCCGCAACCGTGGCGGCAGGAGGCGGTGGTCATGGGTGCGGACGAACCCGACAATGAGGAACGCTACCTCCATGAACTGTCTTTTCAACACAGCCAGCCTGCACCGTCGGTGATTGATAACGGCATCCGCGGGACCGGCGGCAGCGTCGGTAGCCGGCGGCTGTATCTGGATTTCCGGTTCCGCCAGGACTTCGGCTTTAACGAGAATCACCAGGGTTTCCTGCTCGACATACAGCGCAGCGAGGACTTTGACGGCAGCTACGATCGACAGCTCGTGGGGTTTCGCCACCAGCTCACCGATGCCACGGAGGTCTGGCTGCAGGGAGATGTGTTTCCGGACAAATCCCGCTCGGATATATACTTCAGCGGCCGTCACAGCTTCAGCAACGAATCCTGGATCCACGGCAGCTGGATTTTGCCCGACGCCTATTTCAACAGCAAAACCCGCAGCGACGATGCGTTTGTGGACCCCGCCCAAAGCTTCTTTGTTCAGTGGCATCAACCCGCAGCGCAACAGCAGCTCGGCACCACTGCCTCCGTAACCTATTCTCCACCCTCCACTTTTGACAGCCGTGAGGAGAGCCTGGTGGTGGAAAATGAAACCCTCCGGGGGGCGCTTACCCACCAACTCCGACGCGGCCACTGGTCGCTGCGAGCAGAACTCAGCGGCGAATACACCCGCCGCCATTACACCCTGGACGAGCGCCCCGGCACCATACCCACCAGCCGCGACCACATCAGTTTCGATGTCGAAGCGGTTCATAAGAACCACCGCCTGCAACCCGGCATCGGGCTGCATTATTTCTATCTCAGGGAACAGGGATATACCGGCCGAGACCTTGATGAAATTGCTGACGTGCGCCGCAGAGAGCCCACTGTATCGGGGCGGTTCAGGCTGCCACTGACACCGGCCGTCACGCTTACGCCCGCGATCTACCTGAGTGTTCCGGACATCGACCAGACCTATTCAGAAAGTGATGACGAAAACCACCACGGGTTTACCGGCAAATTCGCATTGCCCTTCGAAATAGTGCTGTCCCGGGAAGAAAGCGCCATTCTGACCCTCGCGCCTACGTTTTATCTGCACAAGGCGGCGTTTGGCGGTGGCAACCTCCAGTTGCACTGGCCTATGTAGGCGCGAGCCGGCTCTCCGCGATAATCGCTTCATCCAGGGTTGGATAGAAACGGATCACACCCGGCTCGGGCTTCACGCCCGCCCTGGCCAACGTGCGCAGCGGCTGAAACTGGAGGTCGGCAACGACTACCTGCGTGCCGTCCTGCCTGCAGGTGTCGATAAGCTTGTTCAGGGCCGACAGGCCGCCGGCGTCCAGAATTGTCACCCCGTCCATATAGAGAATGAAGCCACGGGCACTGGCTGATAACTGCGCCAGTTCCCCGAAAATCCGGTCGGCCGCGGCAAAGAACAGAGGGCCGTTGATTTTGAATACCTGCCAGCCATCCGGGAGTCGGGCGCCCGCCATCCGCTTGCTTCCAGTAATATCCGTAACCCGGGTCATCTGCGCCATTTCCCGCATGAACAGTACCGCCGCCAGCAGGATACCGGTAGTAATCGCAATCACCATGTCCAGCAGTACTGTCAGCGAGAAGCAGGTAATGAACACCAGTATGTCGCTGCGCGGGGCCGTTTTTATCAGATGCAGTGACTTGGGCGCCTCGCTCATGTTCCACGCCACCATCACCAGCAATGCCGCCATGGCCGCCATTGGAAGATAGGCCAATAGCGGTGCCAGTGACACCAGTGCCAGCAGAACCACCAGGGCGTGAACCATTGCCGAGACCGGAGACTCGGCACCAGCGCGGTAGTTGGCTGCCGAGCGGGCAATGGCGGCGGTTGCGGTAATACCACCGAAAAACGGGGTGATCACGTTGCCGATGCCCTGGCCCAGCAACTCACTGTTGGCACTGTGACGCTTGCCCGTCATACCATCCAGCACCACCGCACACAGCAGCGATTCGATGGCGCCCAGCATGGCGATGGCAAAGGCCGCCGGCAACAGATCCCGCACCATGTTCCAGCTGAGGCCCAGGGGCTCACCGCTGGCGTCCGGTCGGTTCCAGGGCCAGGCAAACTCCGGCAGGAAGGGAGGAATACCGGCACCCAGGGACCCGTCCGCCAGCAGGTAGCTGAACCGTGAACCAATGGTTTCTATCGCTGCACCGTTGGCATTCAGCAGCACTGCCAGGAGACTGCCAATGATCACCGCCGGAAGATGCGGCGGTACCGGCGTCCTCAGACGGGGCCACAGCAGCATCACCGCCAGGGTGGCCAGCGCAACCAGGGTCGTCAGCCCGTCCAATCCTGGCAGCGCCTGAGCAACCACCGCCAGCTTGTCCCAGTAGTGCTCCGGCATTTGCTCGATGCCCAGCCCGAAAAAATCTTTCACCTGCAAGGTGGCAATTACCACCGCGATGCCGCCGGTAAAACCGAGAGTGACGGCCTCGGGGATGTATTCGATGAAGCGGCCCAGTCGCATCAGCGCCATAACGATGAGCAGCACCCCGGACATAAGCGACGCCAGCAACAGGCCACCAAGGCCATAGGTTTGCGCGATGGGGTAAAGAATCACCACGAAGGCGGCGGTCGGGCCGGAAACGCTGAAACGGCTGCCACCGGTCAATGCGATCACAAATCCGGCGATGAAAGCGGTATAGAGGCCGTACTGGGGTGGCACACCGCTGGCAATCGCCAGTGCCATGGCCAGGGGTATAGCAATAATGCCGACAGTCACCCCTGCCATCACGTCGCGGCCCAGACGCCTGGGGGTATAGCGCTCATCGATGCAGGCCTCCCGCAAAGCATGGGCAAACCGGAGCGAGAACAGATAGGCACGGTGCGGCATCAGGTATCCCTAACCATGGATCGGAAAAAACAAAAGGCTGACAGCCAACCGGGTTTCGTGATCGTATAAGCAACTATGACGACATATTCGCACACTCTGGTAATACTCGCCTGCCTGCTGTTGGCCGGCTGTGCCTCGATGCCCGGCGGCGACCCGAAAACACTACCGCCACAATCCCAGTACGATTCTGTCATCGCCGACAGCGACGGCCGGTTGCTCTCCATCAACCAGCTGGCAGAAGAGCTGGCTCCGGCGGATGTGGTGGTGATTGGCGAATATCACGGCCATCACGGCGCCCACCTGCTGCAATCGCTGCTGCAGTCGGCGCTCCATCAGCAACGGCCGCAACAGGTTTTGAGCATGGAGCAGTTCACACTGAACCATCAGGCCGAGCTGGACGACTATCTGGCGGGCCAGTCCGGGGAGGAGGAACTGATTGCCGATGCCAATGCCTGGCCCAACTACAAGGCCTCCTACCGGCCCCTGATCGAGTTCGCGAAGAACCGGAACCTGCCTGTGGTTGCCGCCAATGCACCCGAGGATATCGTCCGCTGCATCGGTCGTAGCGGCGCGGACTATCTCGAAAGACTCGACAAAGAGCGACGCCGGCAGCTACCGGAGGCTCCCTTTGTTGACACGCCTGGTTATCGCCAGAAGTTCCTCGAGGCACTTGGCGCAGGCCATGGCACAAGCCACGACCAACCAGATAACAGCGAGCGAATGGAAAACAGCTACAAGGCCCAGCTGCTGCGTGACAATACCATGGCTGATCGGGTGATCAGGACCCTGGAGCAGAACCCCGGCCATCAGGTTATTCACCTCACCGGCACGTTCCATGCGGAAGAACGCCTGGGCGTGGTGGCTGTGCTGGAGAAAAAACGCCCGGACCTTGAGGTGGCCGTTGTCAGCCCGGTCTTCTGGGGACCGGGCGATCAACTGGACAGCCTGCTGGAGGACCATCGGGGAAAAGGCGATTATCTCTATTTTCTGCAGCCATTGCCGCAGGAGTACAAGGACAGTGAACGCCACCGCGAGGCCATCATGGAACAGTTCCGGAACGCGGCGGACCTTTCCTGTGACTGAGCAGACCCTGCCCTGGCGCTACGCCGCTTTTTGCTGCCCCGCCCGAATCACGATAGCGATGCCTCCGAGAATGGCGATCCCGGCGACAATCAGCCTCAATGTCAGCGGCTCACTCAGCAGCAACACGCCCCCCACTGCGGCTATCACCGGGACGCTGAGCTGGACCGTAGCCGCCGAGGTCGCCTGCAGCAGCGGCAATGCCATGTACCAGACGGCGTATCCCATACCCGAGGCGATTGCACCGGAAGCGACCGCGTAGCCCATGCCCGCCATGTCAATGGTGGCGCTGGCCATCATCACGAGACTCAGCACCAATGCCATGGGCACCGCGCGGATAAAGTTGCCGGTGGTAACGGCCGTGGGCTCGCCGGCACCTTTTGCCCGCAGCGAATAGATGCCCCAGGCGATGCCGGCACAGATCATCAACAGGGAACTGAATAACGGGGGCGCCGTGAGGCCGGGCAACAACAGCCCCACCAGGCCGGAAAAGGCCAGGACAAAACCCACCCACTGCCAAAGATGGGGGCGATTGCCACGGGCAATGCCGATGCTGATCATGGTGGCCTGAACCGCGCCAAACAGCAGCAATGCCCCCATGGCAGCAGACAGGCCGCCATAGGCATAGGAGAAAGCAGCGGCATAGACAAACAGGGCCAGTGCCGAGCCCCAGGAGCCCTGTTTCATGGGTGCCCGGTTGCCACGGATACTCAGCAACAGCCACAGCATCAGGGCACCGGACACCAGGCGAACGCTGGTAAAGGTGGCGGCGTCAATGTCGGTATCACGCAGCGCGGCGCGGCAAAGCAGTGAGTTGCCGGCAAAAGCGGTCATGGCAACGGTCGTCAGCAAAAAGGGTCGTAATCGAGACAAGACAGCACTCCCGGTCAAACAGGTTCGGAACTCTCCAACTACCAGGCTATCCAGTGTAGGCGCTGACCGTGAAACTGCTTATTACTCAATGGTCGATAACAGACGGCTACTGAAGACCTGTTCATCGGACCCGCTGAACAGCACGAAACGCACCCGCGTTACATTGTCCAGCCGCGGGAGAACCTGCTTTACCGCAGCCAGGGCCACATCGGCCGCCGCTTCTATCGGATAGCCGAAGGACCCCGCGGATATAGCCGGGAACGCCACTGACTCAATGCCTTTGCTGTCCGCCAACTCCAGTGCATTGCGGTAACACTCCGCCAGCCAGTAATCAGAGGGCTCATCAACCCCATACACCGGCCCCAGGCAATGAATGACGAACTGGTTCGGCAGGTTATGGGCGCCGGAAATAACAGCCTCGCCGGGCCGGATCGGAGCCATGGGGCGGCATTCCTCCGCCAGCGCCGGCCCCGCTGCAAAATGCAGCGCACCGGCGACGCCGCCACCTGGCATCAGTTGCGCATTGGCGGCATTAACCACCGCCTCGATGTCATCCTGGCGGGTGATGTCACCGCGCATGCATTCCACGGTTTTTCCGTTCAGTTCAACCTGTGCCATAGAACCCTCCCATTCGTTTCCCAGTCCCCCATATCCGGCGCGGATTATTGTGTCTGCACCATTTCATTGGTGACCTGATAAGCCCCGGCCAGCCAGTCAAGAATTTCCCTGGCGGCCGGGTGATCAAACCGGCGGTAGCATTCGGTCATTGCCTGGCGACGCTCACTGCTGATTCTTTCCAGCCCCGCATCCTGCAATACCAGCAGATCGGCTGCTACCTGCCGCGCCAGATCCTTGCCCAGAACTTCTTCAGCGGCCTGGTGAAATGCCTGGCCATACTGGTATTGCGGCCCCTGTTCATAGCTGAGAGCCAGAGTGATGGCCGGAATGGCTGTCAAGGTTGACTGCAAAGCGGGATTGATGGCGTGCCCCGCAAGAAACGCCCTGTTGGCCGAAGGCCTGCCCGTGAACCCCCGCAGGTGCAGGTGGCGGGACATGCGATCACCATCGTTCACCGGGTAGTTATCCCACAGCACGGGCTTACGTCCAAGCGCCTCCGCAACTCGTTGCAGATGTCCTGGCGATATTTCCCGGGAGCACACTTCCTCTCCCGTCCAGAATACCTGCACCGAAGGGTCCAGGGCCCTGCCCAGGTCTTCCAGGTAATGCGCCGGGCGCTCGCCGAACACCCGGTCCAGCACCGGATCATCGGAATAATAACTGGGGCAGACCGTCAGTTGCCCGGCCCCGCTTCGCTCAGCCACCCAGTGGATGATGTCCGCCTGGCGGGCAGCCAGATCCGGCGTATCGCTTTTCATGTCGTCAAACAGGATGGCCAGGTGCCGTATACCCAGACGATCAAAAGTCGCCAGTTTGTCCGCCAGCGCTTTTTTTGCAGAATCGTCAAAGTTATTGAAGACTTCAAACGGGCTCAGCCCGACACCGAACCCCACATCCTGCTCGCGGCAGAAAGCGGAGAAATCAGCCAGCCCGCCGGCGACCGGGTCGGGGTGGGGCTCGTTCCAGCGGCGGCGGAGAAACCCGTCGGCCTTGGGCGCATACCAGTAATTTTGGTATCCATGGGGCGCCAATGTTCGCACAAGCTGACGGCGCTCCTCCCAGCTCCATAAGGGACCGTAAAAGCCTTCTATAATGCCCAGCGGGGGGTGTTCAGACATTGGTTTTCCATCGTTCAGGTGCAGGAATCGATCAATATCCGCTAAACTCGCACAATCGGTATTTCATTAATAGCTCAACAAGATACTATGCGACAAAGGAGCGCAGCGAATGGACATTAAAACCTTTGAAGACCTGATCATCTGGGCCCGCGAGCTTCATACCAACCTCTCCCAGTGTCTGTCGGAGTGCTCCACGAAAAACCAGGACGAGCGCGCCAGTGCGTTGCTGACCTATCTGGCTGCCCATGAGGCCGAACTGGCACGCATTACCGACGAGTTCGATAAACAGGCTGACCCGAAGGCCCTGAACACGAGGGTCTACGATTATCTGGACAACGAGCACAAACGCATCAAGGCACACCAGAGCTGTGATGGTCATTACGCCAATCTCGACTTTGACGGCATTGCGAGGGAGGTATTTGCGTTCCACGATCAGCTGATCGACCTTTACGACAGCCTGGCCGGCAAGGCAGAAATTCCAGAAGCCAAGGATCTGGTGGAGTCAATGCGGACGATGGAAGAGAACGAAAGCATGAGGCTGGCCAGTCAGGTCGGCAGAATGAATGATCTCTGAGGTTTATCACCCCCGGTAATGAAAACTGGAAAAACTGGAATTTGCGCGCCGCTCGAAGTACTGTACGTATAAACAGTACTTCAGGGTCAGTTATGAAAACGCGCGCCACATCGCTTAATCCAAACAACCGCTTCCAGCCCATCGTCACTGACCGCGACTGTGACGACGGCTGGTATCAGGACCCTGCTGACGAAACCTGCCCCGACTCCCTGGCCACGGAAGTTACCGAGGAACAGGTACGCTCTATCATCAGCCGGAACCGTTCACCGGACGTGCCTTTCGATCAGTCGATTAACCCCTACCGGGGGTGCGAACACGCCTGTATTTACTGTTTCGCCCGGCCCACCCACGCATACTGGGACATGTCTCCGGGTCTGGACTTCGAAACCCGACTGATTGCCAAGCCCAATGCCGCGGACCAGCTTCGCAGGGAGCTGGACAAGCCCGGCTACCGGGTATCGCCCATAGCCCTGGGTATCAACACGGATGCCTACCAGCCAATTGAAAAACAGCGGGAAATTACCCGGGACATCCTCGGGGTACTGGCGGAGTATCGTCACCCGGTATCCATTATTACCAAGGGCGCACTGATACTGCGTGACCTGGATTTGTTATCGGAACTGGCAGGCCAGGGCCTCTGCACCGTCAGCATCAGCCTGACCACCCTCGACAACACCCTGAAACGCCAGATGGAGCCGCGGACGGCGGCGCCAGCTACGCGCCTTAGAGTCATTCGTGAACTCACCGCTGCCAGCGTGCCAGCCGGCATCATCATTGGCCCGGTGATTCCCTTCATCAATGACCACGAGATCGAGGCGATACTGGCAGCCGCCGCCGAAGCCGGTGCGCAACGGGCAAGCTGGATCATGCTGCGCCTGCCCCTGGAGCTGGACGAACTCTTCCAGGACTGGCTGGGGCGGCACTTTCCCCAGCGTGCCGGGCATGTCATGGCCCGTATCCGGGACCTCAGAGGGGGCAAGAGCTACGATGCACGATGGGGCGAGAGAATGACAGGAACAGGCCCCTACGCCGAGCTGGTGCGCCAGCGCTTCAACAGGAAGGCCCGGAGCCTCGGGCTTGGCCGCAAGGAAGCGGAATCCCTGCGCAGTGACCTGTTCCGTCGACCCGATGGCGAACAGATGCACCTTTTCTGAGTGAGACTCGCACCACAGGGGTGCAGCTGCAGAAAACGGCTACGACCTAGGTCGTACAGAAACCGGTTTTCCATTCCGTTTCTTACCGTTTGTTGTTAACTTGAACTAGACTAACGAGTCACTCATCCCGAAAAACGGGAGAGGCTCTCGACACAACAATGACAACAGAGGCCAGAAGAGCAATGAAAATTCGTTCTGTTCTATCCGCGGCAGTGCTGGCTGTAGCAACCACGTTTGCTTCCACACAAGCCCTCGCCCAAGAAACCTTCACCCTGCGCCTGGCAGAGACCTGGGGCCCCAACTTTCCGATATTTGGTGATACCACCAAAAACTTTGCCGAGCGCGTGGAAAAAATGTCCGACGGCCGGCTAAAGGTTCGTATTGATTCCGCCAACAAGCACAAGGCCCCGCTGGGTGTGTTTGATATGGTCAAGGCCGGCCAGTACGACATGGGCCATTCCGCATCCTACTACTGGAAAGGCAAGGTTCCCAACACCCTGTTTTTCACCAGCATGCCCTTCGGCATGAACGCCATGGAACAATACGCCTGGTTTTATCACGGCGGTGGTATGGAGCTGATGCAGGAGGTCTACGAGCCTCACAACATGCTCTCGTTTCCCGGCGGTAACACCGGCGTTCAGATGGGCGGCTGGTTTCGCAAGGAAATCAACTCCCTGGAAGATCTGGAAGGCCTGAAAATGCGGATCCCGGGCTTCGCTGGCGAAGTCTTCGCGGAAGTCGGCGTCAATCCGACCAATATTCCCCCCGGTGAGCTCTACACCTCGCTGGAGCGCAACACCATTGATGCGGTGGAATGGGTAGGTCCGGCGCTGGATCTGCGCCTTGGCTTCCAACAGATCGCTGATTACTACTACACCGGTTGGCATGAGCCTGCCACTGAACTGCAGTTCCTGGTCAACAAGAAAGTCTGGGAAGAACTCCCGGCGGACTTGCAGGAAATCATGCGCATAGCCATGCGCACTGCCTCCTACGACATGCTGGTTCACTCCCAGCACGCCAACGCGGAAGCATGGGACACCATTCAGGAAGATTACCCGAACGTACAGATCAAGCAATTCCCACAGGAAATCTTCCAGACGATGTACGAAGCTAACGAGAAGCTGCTGGATGAAGCCGCCAGTGCAGACGAGCAGGCGGCAAGAATCGTGAAGTCCCAGGAAGAATACCTCGAGAAGAGCAGGGCCTACACGAACATTTCTGAGCGGGCCTACCTCAACACGATGGCAGAAGTCGAGTAACATATAGGCAGTAAATGAGCCGGGATCGCTCTTCAGGTGATCCCGGTTTTGTCGTTTATAGTAACCGGAAAATCGCCAGCTGATCTGGTGGAGGGCAATCAATGCGTTGGATTATCAAGCTGGACCACGGCCTGGCATGGCTATCCATATTTTGTGGCTGGGTGGCCTGTGCAGCCATGATATTGATGGCTGGAAACGTCTTCTATGATGTCGTGGCCCGATACGCTTTCAATGAGGTTTCAATAGGCATGCAGGAAATGGAATGGCACCTTTATTCGGTGGTGTTCCTGCTCGGTATCCCCTACGCACTGCGCACAGACGGTCATGTCCGGGTCGACGTTTTTTACACTCGCTGGAGCGACAAGACCAAGGCCTGGGTCAATATCGTCGGGGCGGTCCTCTTTGTCATACCCTTCTCCTATCTCATCTGGAACTATGGCTATAATTTCGCCGTTGAGTCTTACAGTATGGGCGAAGGCAGTGGCGACCCTGGCGGTCTCCCCCATCGTTGGATCATCAAGAGCGTGATTCCGATTTCCGCAGTCTTTACCGGAATCGCCGGGGTCAATATGGTGACCTTTGCAATTAGGGTTATCTCAGGCGAAAAGACTTACGAACCCAAGCATGGCGCGGAGGGTCTCGCATGATTGGCATGATTATGTTCGTAGCCGCCCTCTTCCTGCTGATGCTGGGGTTCCCGGTTGCCTTTACCTTTGGTGGTGTTGCCCTGTTTTTCGGGGTGTTTGCCGAAGGCATGGACCTGTTCGCTTTCATGCCCTATCGCATCATGAGCGTCATGCAGAACACGGTGCTTATGGCGGTGCCACTGTTTATTTTCATGGGTGTTGTACTGCAGCGCACAAGGCTGGCTGAACAACTACTGACATCCATGGGCCGCCTCTTCGGCGGACTGCCCGGCGGGCTGGCAATCTCAACCATTCTCGTCGGTGCCCTGCTCGCGGCATCAACAGGCGTGGTTGGTGCCAGTGTTGTTGCCATGGGCCTGATCTCACTGCCGGTCATGCTGGCCCACGATTACGACAAGCGGCTTGCTACAGGCACCATCTGCGCCGCCGGCACACTTGGCCAGATTGTTCCGCCTTCGATCATTCTGATCATTCTTGGCGATGTCCTGGGACTGCCAGTGGGTGACCTGTTCAAGGCCGCGGTTATTCCGGGCGTGGTGCTGGTCGGCCTTTACATTTTCTACATTCTGATACTGACCCGCTTCCAGCCGCAAATGGCGCCCGCGATGCCGGATGACAGTGGCCTGTCACGAAAAAAGGAAATACTCGCGGCCCTGCTGGCGATTATTCCACCTCTGGCGCTGATCGTGGTTGTTCTTGGCTCCATCTTCGCAGGCATTGCCACACCCACCGAATCTTCCGCGCTTGGCGGTATCGGCGCCATCGTGCTGGCAATCATCTATCGGCAGTTCTCCTTCAAAATGGTGTGGGACGCATCCAAGGATACCGTCAAGGTCACTGCCATGGTGTTTGCCATTCTGGTGGGAGCAACTGCGTTCTCCATGGTCTTCAGCTATACCGGTGGCGACTACCTGCTGGAAGAGTGGTTGCTGCAGCTTCCCGGCGAGAAATGGGGCTTCATCATCCTGGCCATGCTGGTCATCCTTATCCTCGGCTTCTTTATCGACTTTGTGGAAATCTCGTTCATTATTGTGCCGATCCTGGCACCGGTAGCAGAAGCCATGGGCATTAACATGCTCTGGTTTGCTATCCTGATCGCCATGAACCTGCAAACCAGCTTCCTGACCCCCCCCTTCGGGTTCAGTCTGTTCTATCTCAAGGGGGTATCGCCTGCCGGGGTAAGAACCACTGACATCTATAAAGGGGTATTGCCGTTTATCCTGATGCAGGTGTTCGTGCTGGCGATGATCGTTATCTTCCCGGAATGGTTCGGCATGAGCGCATCCTACTGACGCCACTAACGGTACCGGGGCCCTGCTTCAGGCCCCGGGACGCATCATGTGATTCCCTCCCGTTGGTGCCTTAGCCATCTTCCTCACTGCTGGACATGACAAAACACGCTTGTTTTCTATACTGATAGTGAAGCAGGCGATTCTCAGTTGTAACATAGGGACACGCCCTGACGCTGAATCACTGTCGGTTGGAAAAGGCCGGCCCCATCCCGTGATTAACCAGCTTGATAGGGAGACATGGATCCATGAATCAAAGCACCGCCCGGAAAACCGCCAATCAAAGTGACGAGCGCCAGGATGACAGACCACACCTCCTGACACTGCCACTGGAAGACCAGCAGGCAGACAGGGAGCCCCACAGCTATGAGCGCTGGCTGATCGCCAAACTGTTGCGCATGGCGGGTTCGCCGCCGGTGCGCTTCCAGTTATGGAATGATGACTTCATCGAGCCCGAAGAAGGTAAGGCTCGTTTCACCCTGAGACTGACCGACCCCAAGGCTCTGTACGCTCTGGTGACCAACCCCAACCTGGCGTTTGGTGACCTGTATGCCGCCGGACGACTGCAGGTAGATGGCGACCTGCCAGAGTTGATGGAAGCGCTTTATCGCGCCGTTCACAGGGCACGGCCACAGTGGCCCAAGTGGCTTGAAGCTCTCTGGCGCAACCACAACCCAAGGTCGACCGGTGTCTCGGAGGCAAAAGAAAACATTCACCACCACTATGACCTGGGCAACGAGTTTTACCGTCTCTGGCTGGACCAGGCGGAGATGCAGTACACCTGCGCGTATTACGAATCAGCGGATCTGACGCTGGAGCAGGCGCAGCTGGCCAAACTTGAGCATGTATGTCGCAAGTTACGACTGAAACCCGGCATGACCGTGGTGGAAGCGGGCTGCGGCTGGGGTGGCCTGGCACGCTACATGGCCCGCAACTACGGGGTGAAGGTACACTCCTACAACATCTCCAGGGAACAGCTGGCTTACGCACGGGAAGAGGCCAGGCGTCAGCAGCTCGACCACCTGATCGATTACGTCGAGGATGACTATCGTAATATCAGCGGGCAATACGACGCTTTTGTCTCCATCGGAATGTTGGAACATGTCGGCAAGGAGAACTATGAAGCGTTGTCAGACCTGATTCGTCGTTCACTCAAGCCTGACGGGCTGGCACTACTCCACAGCATTGGTCGCAATCGACCCATGCTGATGAACGCCTGGATTGAAAAACGTATTTTCCCGGGCGCCTATCCACCCAGCATCTCCGAGTTCATGGGCATTTGTGAGCATGGCGGTTTCTCGGTGCTGGATGTGGAGAACCTGAGACTGCATTACGCCCAGACGCTGACCCACTGGATGGAACGGTTTCAGGACAACAAGGACAACGTAACGGAAATGTATGACGAGCACTTTGCCCGTGCCTGGGAAATGTACCTGGCCGGTTCCACGGCGGCCTTCCGCGCCGGGGCACTGCAACTGTTCCAGGTTGTCTTTACCCATGGCGAAAACAACGAGTTGCCGCGAAGCCGCCAGGATATCTACACGTTTCCCGCAGCTCCGGAGGCGAACTGATGGACTATTATGACCTGATCATCGTCGGCGCCGGACCTGCGGGATCTACCCTTGCGCACGCGCTGCAGGACAGCGGCAAACGGATTCTGCTCATCGACAAGCAGGATTTCCCGCGGGACAAGACCTGTGCCGGCTGGGTGACTCCGGCGGTGATGAAAAGCCTGGATATTGATACTGCTGATTACGGTTCCAGACACACCTTACAGCCCATCCGGAAGTTCCGCATCGGCATGATGGGCCAACCGGCCGTCGAGAATGACCACGGCGAAATCGTCAGCTACGGCATAAGACGCTGCGAGTTCGATGCCTATCTGCTCGACCGGGTAACGGCCCCGAAACAATTGAAAACGCCGGTCAAGGCCATCGTTCGCCGTGATGGCAACTGGGTGGTTAACGACACCTGGGAAGCGCCATTGATTGTCGGCGCCGGCGGCCACTTCTGCCCCGTCGCAAAACTGCTTGGCGATGGGCCCGGCAGTCACGAGACGGTCGTCGCCGCCAAGGAAGTGGAATTCGAGATGACACCGCAGCAGGCACAAGTTTGTCAGGCCCGCGGTGACACACCTGAGCTCTGGTTCTGCCGCGATCTCAAGGGTTATGCGTGGGTATTCCGCAAGGACAATTTCCTCAATATCGGCCTTGGCCGCGAGGATAATCACAAACTGACGGAGCACCTGAACGCCTTCGTGGATGAAATGAAGTCATCCGGTCGAATACCCGCGGATTTACCGGGCAGGTTCAAGGGCCATGCCTACCTCCTGTATGCCCATGCGGAAAGACCCCTCGCCGACGATGGCCTGATGCTGATTGGTGATTCTGCGGGCCTTGCGTACACCCAGAGCGGCGAAGGCATTCGCCCTGCCATTGAGTCCGCGTTAATGGCCGCGGACATAATCCGTGACCGGGAGGATTACTCCGCCCAATCACTGCAAGACTATGGTGAAGCGATCGCGCAGCGTTTCGGCAACCGCGCAGCGCCCCAGGAAAATGGCTGGCAGCTGCCTGGCTGGGTCAAGATGCCACTGGCAAGCACCCTGATGCGCTCCCACTGGTTTACCCGGAAAGTGGTAACCGAGAAATGGTTTCTGCATCAGCAGGTGCCGCCTCTGGAAGCCGTTGCCGATAGCTGAACTATAACGAAAAATGGCGGCCCTGAGGCCGCCATTCCAGATGGAACTTACTACTGATCGGTCTTAGTGGCCCAGATAACTGCGATACATCCAGACGGTTTTTTCCTGTTCAGAGATATAATCGCTCATCAGGGCTACGGTACCTTCGTCATCGGCGTCGCCGGCCAGATGCAGTAATTCACGCTGTTTGCCGATCAGCTTGGCGAAGCTTTCCACGATGTTCTCTACCGCGTCCCTGCCATCAGCCACATCTTTGCGCTCCGGCACTTCTGACTTCTCGATATAGGTGCTATAGGCGTGTGCCGGGCGGTGACCCAGAGTCAGTACCCGCTCGGCAATCTCATCAATTTTCAGCAGCAGGTCGTCATACAGTTCCTCGAACTTTGCATGTAGCTCGAAAAAGTTGTCACCCTTGATGTTCCAGTGATAGCCGCGCACGTTCATGTAAAAGATCTGATAGTTTGATAGCAGATCGTTCAGTGAATTCGCCAGTTGTTGGGTTTTCTCTGTATCCAGGCCGATAAAGTTTTTGCTCATAACGTGTCTCCTTGACAGTTATCTGAATGTTCTGGCCATTACATTAACCAGACAGGCTTCATAGGTAAAGCTTGGTTATCCAATGCAGGCCATAGTCCCCGACAATTTACTGGGCACGATAACAATAGTAAAGGGCTATTATTTTTCTTAAAGCAATTAATTTAACAATGATTATCACTTGCTGTTGAATAGTAACCATAAGCACAGTCAACAGGCAGAGACGACCATGAGTACCCTGAAAATGTTTGTCCATAATCACGGAACCAAGGGTGACAACTCTTTGCTGAAAACGATCACCTTTGCGATAACCCACTTCACGGTTGCGTTTACCGTTGCCTATCTGATTACCGGGGATATCCTGATCGGCAGCCTGATCGCCATGGTCGAGCCGGCGATCAACACCGTTGCCTACTTCTTCCACGAGAAGATTTGGGCGCGCAAGCAGCAGATTGCAAGGCACTCCGGCAATCAGGCGCCAGGCCCGGTCGCCAACAGTGTCTGAATACCTTCGGGTGGTTAGCCCCCTGGACCACAGTCCAGGCAGTTCTCAACCGGTTGCGGACCAATATCCAGGTTCCGGTTAAGATCTCGCAGGGCTGTACGCAACCCCTCTTCGATGACCGGATGATAGAACGGCATGTCGAGCATTTCGCTCACCGTCATACGATTCTGGACAGCCCAGGCCAGCAAATGACCAATGTGTTCGGCGGCAGGCCCGAACATCTCGGCACCGAGAAACAGTCCGCTGCCGCGTTCCCCGTATAAGTGCAGCAGTCCCTTGTTGGCGCCAATGACCCGGCTGCGGCCCTGCCCTTCAAATGAAACTTCGCCAACAGCATACCCCCCCTTGCAACGCTCCTCGACTTCGTTGAGGGTCATACCCACGGTGGCAATCTGCGGATCCGTAAACACGATGCCCAGCGGAACACGGCGCAATCCTGCCCGCACATCGGGATAGCGGCCGGCGTTATCACCTGCAATGCGGCCCTCATCAGCCGCCTCATGCAGTAACGGAGCTTCGTTGTTGGCATCGCCGGAGATGAAGATATGGCTGTCCCCGCACTGAAGCGTGTAGTGGTCGAACAGTGGGGAGCCGCGGTCGTCCTGGGCAATATCGGCATTCTGGATATCAAGCCCGTCTACGTTGGGACGCCGGCCCGTCGCGGCCAGCAGGTAGTCAAAGGTTTCTGTCACCTCCCCCCGATCGGCGTCCGTAAACCGGATACTCACACCTGCATCCGTCCGTTCCACCGACTGCACCTTTGCATCCGCATCGAGGGGGAATTCGTCATTGAACGATTTCAAGGCGTATTTGCGGATCGCATCTTCCTGCATGGGGCCCACGGCACCGCCGACGCCAAACATGCGAACCCGAACACCAAGCCGGCTCAGCGCCTGCCCCAGCTCAAGGCCAATAATGCCGGGACCGAATACCGCCACTGACTCTGGCAGGTCTTGCCACTCAAACACATCATCATTGACGATCAGGCGATCCTTGGCCTCCTTGAGGAAACCGGGGATATTGGGCCGCGAACCCGTGGCGATCACCACTCGCTCCGCCTCTATTTCCAGGTTGTCGCCAACAACAATCCGGTGCGGCGACAAAAAGCGGGCGTGGCCGTGAATGCGATGGGCCTCGGGAAAATCCTCGATGGCCTCGAGCACGAAACTGACAAACCGGTCCCGCTCTTGCCGAACTCTCTCCATAACGGCCCTGCCGTCGATCCGGACATCACCGGGTTTAATGCCGAACATCGGAGCCTTCTTCATATGGTGTGCACTGTCTGCTGCCGCGATCAGCAGTTTGCTTGGCATACATCCAACCCTGGCACAGGTGGTTCCGTAGCGACCGCCCTCAATCATCACCAGGTCGTCGGTATGCTTCCGTGCGGCACGATAGGCGCCCATGCCAGCCGTTCCCGCTCCGATAATTGCGACATCTACCTTGCGTTTGTCCACGTCAACAACTCCTGGCCCGTCAGAATGTTTCGTACACCTGTCTGAGTATAGAGGGGAAATCCTGGAATGGTTCAGTTCCGGATCAAAGCACTTATTGCACCCTGTACAGGACTTTTTAACCCCAGCCTTCTAGACTGACATCCTGCCCCGAAATGACCCCAGGAGACAAACAGGCATGCATAATTACTGGCCGGAGTTCATGACCGTTGCCATCGTCCACTTCCTCGCGGTCGCCAGCCCCGGCCCGGACTTCGCGGTGATGTTTCGCCAGGCTCTGTGCCAGAACCGTCGCAATGCCCTGCTGACCGCCTTTGGCATCGGCACAGGCATACTCGTTCACGTGGGATATTCCCTGCTGGGCATCGGCCTGATTATCCAGCAATCCCTGGTATTGTTCAGTATTCTCAAGGTGGTCGGTGCCCTGTACCTCACCTGGATCGCGATACAGTGCCTGCGCTCCAAAGCCGGCGGCATCCATGTGGAGACCGCAACCGGAGAACAGCAATCCGGTTTCGCAGCCTATCGCCTGGGTTTTCTCACCAATGCCCTGAACCCGAAAGCCACGCTGTTCTTCGTGTCGCTATTCTCTGTAATCATCAGCCCGGGCACACCGATCGCGATCCAGTCCGCCTACGGCATCTACATGGCGGTAGCAACGGGGCTGTGGTTCGTGGCGGTCGCGGTTTTCTTCACGCTGCCCCAGATCCGCAAGGGTTTTAACCGCTTCGGCTACTGGCTCGACCGCCTGATGGGCGGCGTCTTACTGTTGCTGGCAGGACAGTTGCTGTTTTCAACGGTTTCAGGAGAAGGGAGTATTCAGGGTAAAGAGTAACCCGAACCGCCTACACTAGCTCCGGATTCACAGGTCACGCAACAGCTCTTCGGTTTGCTCCCAGCTGATACAGGGATCGGTCAGGGAACACCCGTAAATCAGATCGTTACTATCATTCTGACGGCCTTCTTCAAGAAAACTTTCCAACATCAAACCCGCGATATTCCGGTTACCTGTGCGTTTCTGGCTCATCACTTCCCTGGCAATCTCCAGTTGTCGCACCGCCTGCTTCTGAGCGTTGTCATGGCTGCAATCAACCATCACGGAAGCAGAAACGCCCGCGTTGGACAAGGCATCCATAGCTTCCCGGATACTATCGGAGTCGTAATTGGTAATACCCCGGCCACCACGCAAAACCAGATGCGTATCGGGATTGCCCTCGGTGGTAATCATCGCCGGAGCACCATTGCTCCCTACTCCGAACCGATGATGGGGATGTGCCGCGGACTTCATGGCATTGATGGCAACGCCAATACTGCCATCGGTGCCATTCTTGAACCCGGTTGGCATCGGCAGACCACTGACCATCTCGCGGTGTACCTGGGATTCGGTAGTGCGGGCGCCAATGGCGGTCCAGCTTACCAGGTCGCCAAGGTAGTCCATGGCGAAGAGACTCAGGGCTTCGGTGGCCAGGGGCAGGCCCATGTCTGACAGGTTCAGCAACAGCCGGCGGGAACGGAGCAGGCCTTCGTTGAGATCGCCGGTACCGGTGCGCTCCGGGTCGTAAAGCAGGCCTTTCCAGCCGACGGTGGTACGGGGTTTTTCGAGGTAGGAACGCATGACAATCAGGAAACGGTCACCGACTTCGTCCGCCAGTGCCTTGAGTTTTTCACCGTACTCCAGCGTGGCCACTTCGTCGTGTATGGAACAGGGGCCGACAACCACCAGCGTTCTTGCATCCTTACCGTTCAGGACCCGGCGGATGGCTTCCCGGTGGCGGTGTATCTGCGCCTGTACGTGGGCCGGCACCGGCAGCTTGGTGCGAAGTGCCGCCGGCGTCGGCAGCAGAACTTCCCCGCCCACACTCTCCATCTGTGGTGGCTGGTTTGCCTGGTTCAGCGTCTCGATGTTCATGATCAGTGTTCCCGTTTCCCTGTGTCAGAATCAGAAAAGCCCCGGCTGGGCTACCAGTCGGGGCTTTTCGAGTCCGGTGGCAGCCTGGGTTTCTGCCGGGCTGCCTTCCTCGTTATTCGGTCGATGAAGATCCTATGGGCGGCCCGGGCTCTGGCTAAAATAAAAGCCATAACCAAACCACCAGAAAAACACAGCAGCGACCGTAGCCATCGGCATTTCACCGAAAGCTTGCAGAACATTCAATTGACAGGCCGTGTGTGTCGTCTTCATGCTTTTCAATATATATCCCCGGTTTCCGGCTTTGCAACCCGAAAATACGGTTTTGTGGAATTTTCGGTCAAACCAGTCGCGGAGTCTTCCATGCACACTCAGATTGCCCGGTCCGTTATGACACGCATCTGGCCACTGCTGGCACTACTCATACTGCTGCCTTTTTCGGGAGCCGTCGCGGCGGAGCCCGAAGCTCGCGCCTACAAGATGGACCAGCGCCCCGCCGGGGATGTCGCCCGGCAGATTCGAGAACTCTACCCCGATGGCCAGGTTTCCATCACTGCGCGTGGTCAGCAAATGGTCGTACGTGGCGAGCCAGACGTACTGGATGAGATTGGCATGTTGGTGGAGACCATGGATGTGGCGCCCTCGCAGATGCGGATTAGCGTGCGCTCCCGAAGCAATATCGATGCAAAAAGTGGCAGTGGCGGCGTAGGTATCCACAATAACCAGATCAGCGTTAAGGCTGAACGCAAGGTCACTACCACACGCCACAATCAGGAGCGGACGCTGGTTATGCAGGACGGGCAGACCGCGCACATCACATCCGGTCAGGTCCGCACCGTGCCTGTCGCTATCCGTGGAGGTCGCAACCCGGCGGCGTTTCTGGCACAGGTCGAAACCCGAAGCGGCTTCCTGGTGAGCCCGCAAGTCATTTCCGATCAGGCCATTGAACTGAACATTGTTTCGTTCGAGGAAGATCCGCAAAGCGACCTCCCCGGCTACGAAACCGAAGCCCTGATGACAATTCGCCAGGTCGAGCCGGGCCAATGGGTGGAACTCGGCAGCACCCGCCAGCGACGGGCCGGTGAACAATCCGGAATCATTTACCAGACCAGCGGCAGCAGGCGTGAGAACCAGGCGTTCGAAGTAAGAGTGGACCTGCTCTGAAATCGGTCAGGACTGGCGTGGAAGCAACACAGACTTGGCTTCATTGATTTTCGCCGCCAGATAGTCATTACCGCCCCGATCGGGATGCAGCTTCTGTATCAGGCGTCGATGGGCCTGGATGATTTCCTCACGGGTGCAGCCCGGCGCAACCCCGAGAATCTCGCACGCTTCCCCGGTCGACATCTTGCCGGAACTCGTTGCGGCCTGATGGTGCCGGCTGTCGGACTTGTCACGTCTGGCATCCTCGCCACCGACACCCCTGCCCTGGCCAAAAACTCGACCAACCATCGGTGCAAACCTGAGTAATGCGGGTACCTTCCTCAGTAAAGGCAGCACAGCGGCAACGGCTGCGGTCAGCACATGAACCCGGCCGGTCAGTACCATGAACACAAGCAGAACGCCGCCAGCCACCAGGACAACTTTCCACGTCGCCGCCTTTTTCTTCTCGGGGGTTAACGCCCCCCACTGTTTCAGTATAATGAATGCGGCTGCCGCCAGGGCAATACCGAGAATCCATTGCATTCGCTAATCCTTATTGGCGCCCGGGTCGTACGCTTGTCATCTGGTTGTGACAAGATAACCTGAAAGAGGGCCTGTGACATCTCCTCGCGGATGCCTGTGATGCCTCTTAATAACAGCGCGGTAATTGTACGCATATTTACTGACGAATCGATGACAGCGCCCTTCTGCATTGTATAGGATGCTATTCTTTACGGTTTACCAGCGTACTCGTTGACACCATCTCCCTCACCGGGGCGTCTCGGCCGCCACGGTGGATGGCCAGAGCCTACGAAACTGACACGATCATCTGCAACAGACATACGACCCAGGATCTGAACTATGCGCACGGCCTCCCGCTTCCTGATTGTAATCATCTTTCTCGGCGTCGTACTTGGCGGCATTTTTGGTTATAAATTCTATCAGTTTGACCAGATGGAGGAGCAGTCCTCCCAGCCGCAGCCCCCGGCAAAAATTTCTGCAACCACAGCGCGGGCCGAGAGCTGGACGCCTGAACTCAAGGCCGTCGGCAGCGTTGAGGCCATTAACGGCATCCGCGTTGCAAACGAAGTGCCCGGCGTTGTTGAAACCATCAGCTTCGAGTCAGGTGATGAGGTCAACAAGGGCGACGTTCTTATCCGACTTGACGCCGCCATTGATGAGGCCGCTCTGCGCACACGGCGGGCAGAAGCCCAGCTTGCCGAGCAGGAATTCGCCAGAGTCTCTGATCTGTTGCCAAAGCGCGCTGTCTCCCAGTCCCAGTATGATGAGGTCAAGGCCAACTTCGATGCCGCCCGGGCCCGCGTCAATGAAGCCGAGGCTCAATTGAGCAAGAAGGTTATCCGCGCGCCGTTTGACGGCAAACTGGGCCTGCGGCTGATTGACCAGGGTGAATATATTGGCACTGGCACCGCCATCGTCGAGATCAATATGCTGAATCCGATCTATGTGGATTACACCCTCTCGGAAAAAGACCTGTCGAAGGTTGCCCGGGACTATGACGTGGTGGCAACGGTTGCCGCGGTTCCCGAGCGCACCTTCGAAGGCAGGGTCAGCGCCATCAATACCTCCGTCAATCCCCAGACCCGTACCGTACGCATTCGCGCCACGCTGGAAAACGAGGACAACCTGCTGCGCCCGGGGATGTTTGCCACAATCTCTACCCGGCAACCGGAGGATCGCGAGGTGATTACCGTTCCTCGCACGGCTATTTCCTATAACACCTACGGCGACTTTGTCTTCGTTGTGGCAGAAAATGACGATGGTGAACTGATCGTTAACCGGCGTACTGTGCAGACGGGCAATACCCGTGATGGCCGCGTTGCCGTAACCGATGGCTTGGAAGACGGTGAACAGGTTGTGTCCAAGGGCCTGTTGAGACTGCGCGCGGGACAGCGGGTCGAGATTCAGGACGATAGCGACAAGCCGGCGGAGGCGTCCGAGTAATGCGTTTTACCGATATATTCGTTCAGCGACCGGTTCTCGCTACCGTTGTTAGCCTGCTGATACTCCTGCTGGGCGCCCGGGCGGCCCTGGAAATGGAGATACGCCAGTATCCGGAGCTGGAAAGTACGACGGTGACCGTCACTACCGCCTACCCCGGCGCAAGTTCCGATCTGGTCAAAGGGTTTATCACCACGCCACTGCAACAGGCGATCGCCGAGGCCAGTGGCATTGATTATCTGACCTCTACCAGCTCCCAGGGCCAGTCCACCATCGAAGCCAAGATGGAACTGAACTACGATGCCAACGCCGCACTGGCGGAGATTCAGGCCAAGGTAGCCAGCCAGCGCAACGTGCTCCCCCAGGCTGCCCAGGACCCGGTCATCACCTCGACCACCGGCGACTCCACAGCCCTGATGTACATCGCTTTTTACAGCGACGAGCTCGCAGTCCCCCAGATAACCGACTATCTGACCCGCGTGGTGCAGCCCAAATTGCAGGCACTGGCCGGTGTCGGCAAGGCCGACTTGCTCGGGCGCAACTTTGCCCTGCGCGTCTGGCTTGACCCGGAACGTCTGGCAGCCGTGGACATGACACCACGAGAAGTGGTGGACGTGCTGCTGCAGAACAACTATCAGGCAGCTGTCGGCAATACCAAGGGCAAGTATACCGAGATCAGCATGACCAGCGACACCGACGTGGGTGATCCGGACCAGTTCAAGGATCTGGTGGTGAAGGAGTCCGATGGTTCCCTGATCCGCCTGCAGGACATTGCCCGGGTTGAGCTGGGTTCGGAAACCTATGACCAGCTGGCGCTGTACAAGGGGCAGCCGGCCACCTATGTAGCCATTGAGTTGTCTCCCGGGGCCAACCCCCTCACAGTCGCCGCAAAAGTGAAAGACGAGTTGCCGGGGATCGAAAGCCAGTTGCCGTCGGGGCTAAACGTGCGCCTGGCCTACGACGCTTCCGACTTTATTGATAACTCGATCAGGGAGGTCATCAAGACACTGCTTGAGGCTCTGGTCATCGTTCTGGTGGTGGTCTTTCTCTGCCTCGGCTCCATTCGCGCCGCCGTGGTGCCGTCCGTTGCTGTTCCACTGTCTTTGATCGGCGGCGCGTTCTTCATGCTGGTAATGGGCTTTTCCCTGAATCTGCTGACGTTGCTGTCAATGGTCCTTGCGATCGGCCTGGTGGTGGACGACGCCATTATCATGGTGGAGAACGTTCACCGACACGTCGAGTCCGGCGAATCCCGCTTCGACGCTGCCATTAACGGTGCCCGGGAAATGGCCACCCCCATTATTGCCATGACCACCACTCTGGTGGCGGTTTATGCGCCTATCGGTTTCATGGGCGGCCTGGTGGGCTCATTGTTTACTGAATTCGCGTTCACTCTGGCAGGCACGGTGGTCATCTCCGGCATCGTGGCATTGACGCTGTCCCCCATGCTGGCCGGCAAGGTCCTCAAACCCCACGGCAACCCGGGCCGCTTCGAGCAGTTCGTGGAGCGCAGTTTCGGTGGCCTCGCCAACAGCTACAAAAGTGCTCTCAGCTCGCTGATGGACACTAAATCGGTGGTGGTCTTTTTTGCCATTGTGGTGCTTGGTTCCATCTATTTCATGGTCAACATGAGCCAGAGCGAGCTGGCACCGACTGAAGATCAGGGTATCCTTTTTTACCAGGGAAGCGGCCCCCAGACATCGACCCTCGATTACCTGCAGGAACACGGCGATGAAATTCAGCAGCGGATGTCAACAGTGCCCGGCTACAACGAGGATTTCATGATCCTTGGTATTACCGGCCCCAACGCCGTCTTCGGCGGTTTCAAAATGAAGCCCTGGGGCGATCGCAATATCAGCCAGTTTGAAGCCCAGCCTTTGCTGGACAAAGAGTTGAAAAACGTCACCGGCCTGCAGACTGCTGTATTCCCTCGACCTTCACTACCGGGTTCCGGCGGCGGCCTGCCGTTCCAGTTCGTGATCACCACCGGTGACAGCTACGAGCAGCTGAATGAGGTTGCCAACGAACTTCAGGGCAAGGCCATGCAGAGTGGTAATTTCATGTTCCTGCAGAAGTCCATCGATTTTGACCGACCGGTTAATCAGATCAAGGTGGATCGGGACAGGGTTGCCGACCTGGGTCTGTCGATGCAGGACATCGGCCAGGCCATGTCCAGCATGCTGGGTGGCGGCTACATCAACCGCTTCAACATGGAGGGCCGGTCCTATCAGGTCATCCCCCAGGTGGACCAGGAGTTCCGCATGGACAAAGAGGCGCTGAACGACTACTACATTCGAGCTGACAACGGCGAACTGGTGCCGCTATCCAGTGTTATCAGCTTCGAGAACACGGTAGAACCCTCCCAGCGTACCCAGTTCAACCAGTTGAACTCATTGACACTGGAGGGTGTGGTAACACCGGGCGTGACCATAGGGGATGCCATGGCCTTTATGGAAAGCGCCGCCGATAAGAGTTTCCCCCAGGGTTTCTCCTTCGATTACACCGGTGAATCTCGGCAGTTTGCCAATCAGGGCAGCGCCCTGATGGTGACATTCTTCCTGTCGCTGCTGGTGATTTACCTGGTGCTGGCGGCGCAGTTTGAGAGCTGGCGGGACCCATTCATTATTCTGGTATCCGTGCCCATGTCGGTGGCCGGTGCCATGGCGTTTATCGTGCTCGGTTTCGCCACCATGAATATCTACACACAGGTGGGGCTGATCACGCTGATAGGCGTGGTGTCGAAAAACGGCATCCTGATCGTGGAATTCGCCAACCAGCTTCAGGTGGACAAAGGGCTTGGCAAACGGGATGCGGTGATCGAGGCCGCCGCCATTCGCCTGCGGCCGATCATCATGACGTCTCTGGCGTTGATCTTCGCCATGGTGCCGCTGCTGATTGCCGTCGGTCCGGGTGCAGAAAGCCGCTTTGCCATCGGCCTGACAATCAGCGCCGGCCTTGGCATCGGTACCCTGTTCACCATCTTTGTGCTGCCGGCGTTCTACATCCTGCTGGGCCGTGACCATCACGGCTCCGCCGCCGATCAGTATGCGGATAATTCCGGTGAAGGTGGCAGTGGCAAGCCGGCGACGGCACACTGACCAGGGCCCGGCCACCTGCGAGTGCGCCGGGCTGTTCAGCTCTGCGCGTCAGGGAGCGGCCAGAGGCTCCTCAGAGTGCCCGCTTTCAGCCTCAAGCAGGTTGCGTCGCCATTGGGCGGTCTCGCTGGGCAGTTCCCCGAAGTGTTCCCGGTAAAGGGCAGCAAACCGGCCAAGATGGGAAAAACCCTCGTCAGCTGCATACCGGGAAATATGCGGCACCATGCACTGACAGTCCACCAGGCGGTACCTTACTCTCGTCAGACGGTTGCGCTGATAGAGCCGATAGGGTGTTATGCCGGCGTCCCGTTTCATCAGGTAGTACAGGTTGCGCTCACTGACCCCGGCGTAGCTGGCCAACTCCGTCAGGTTGAAGTCCCAGTCCGGCTCGTGCCTGATCTTATCCACGGCACGAAGTAACCGACGGTCCAGGCCGGAACAGTCACAACCAGATTTTGATTCCTCCCGTGCAATCCGGCCCAGCCGGCAAAAAAGCTCGCTGGTCATCTGTCTTGCGTGATTGTGATCGCGGAAGAACAGCGACCGCCGGAGGTAACAGTCGATCAGTTCATGACATTCTGCAATCGGCAGGCCGGCGTTCGAATTGACGAGGTTGTTCAGAATGTCTGTTCGCGGCCTCATAATCATCACGCGGCCGAGTTCTGGCAGGCGCAGATGAAAACGGTCTTCAGGACGGGCAACAATCAGCTTTCCCAGTGGCTGCCAACGGCCACCCTGCCGCGCTATCTGGGGTTCTCCGCCTAGTGGCACCAGAACAACCGGGTCGGACGTGCGGCAACCGGTCAAATCCATACCCTGGCTGGCATAGATACAGACAATGAAACCCTGCTCTGACTCCAGGGCCGATAAAGCACCGACAGGGCCGCCACCATTGTGTAACCGGCACGCCATGTCCCTGCATCCGGAGATTTTCCGGATGGCCGCAAGCCACTCTCCGAGCGACGCCCGACTGAGTCGCAGATAGGCGTCAAGTTCCAGTGCTGATGCTGTATTTGGCATAGGGTCCGGGGGAAAGAGAATCATGCTTTTCTTTTAGGGCAATCCAGGCACGCCACCTAGCCAAATGTTGCAAAACCCTGCTGCAACGCCCAACGGGTAGCCCTTTTATTGATCAGCATCAATAAATACTGCAGTTAACGAACGCCATGGTTGGGGCCTGGCCAGAAAAAATCCCTGCCCGCGGTGACAACCCAATTCACATAACTTGCTGTGCTGATCCCCGTTCTCTATTCCCTCGGCGACAACTTCCAGGTCAAGCGCCTCGGCAATACCCAGGATTGCCGCAACGATTCTTGAATCCCGGCACTTACCTCCAAGGCGCCGAATAAACTGCTGGTCAATCTTGAGAACCTGCACGGGTAATGTGTGCAGGTACGCCAGCGAGGAATAGCCCGTTCCGAAATCATCGATAGCAATAATCACACCCTGCTCACCCAATATTCGCAGACGATTGAGGCACTGTGGTGACAGGTTCATCAGGTGGGTTTCGGTGATTTCGATCTCAGGCCTCCAGCCTATACGGCGGATACGATCAAATAGCGGTCCAAGAAGACTTTCTAGGCGCTTATCAGTAATCTGACGAGCCGATATGTTGATCGCCAGGCAAAGCTCCCCGGGCAGACTTTCAGGGCGCTCCGGCAGATCCGCGAGAATACATCGCACAAGATGTTCACTGAGCTCATGGATATGCCCCCGCTGCTCTGCGATGGGAACAAACTCACCGGGCGAAACCTCGCCAAATTCCGGGTGGTTCCAGCGTATCAGTACCTCCAGCCCAGCCACTCCACCGGTATCGAGACGATACTGGGGCTGATAGACAACGCTGAACTCTTCAGGAGCGGTCTTCAACGATGCCACCAAAGCTTCGGAAAGACGCTGCTTGTACCGACCTTGCTCGGTATCCACAGCACTATAAATCCGATAGCAGGCCCGCCCCGCCAGCTTGGCGGTATACATGGCACGGTCTGCATTTTGCAGAAGTGACACAGCAGTTTTGCCGTGCTCCGGGTAAATGGCAGCACCTACAGAGGCTGACAGGAAAAACTCGCGATGATCGACCACCACCGGAGCCTGGAAGGTCCGCGTCATGCGCTCGCAAACGCACTCAAGATCGGTATCTGTTTGCAGCTCTATGATGGCGGCAAACTCGTCGCCTGAAAGTCTTGCTACCAGGTCCTCCCGCCTGAGCACATTCTGAATACCCTGAGCTGCCTGCTGCAAAACCCGGTCACCGCAATCGTGCCCGTGCAAGTCATTGACCGACTTGAAGAAATCAAGGTCCACATACAGCACGGCGAAACGAGGATTTTCCCCTGCGTTCCGGGATACGCGAGCCTTGAGGAATTCCTGGAAGAGCGATCGATTCGGCAGTTCGGTCAAAGGGTCGTAATACGCCAGAGAGGCCAGGCGTTCGTCGCCAGCCGCAACGTCACCAACGTCCATGAAAACGCCAGCAAAGAACCGCCGATTATCATGCTCTACCGGATAGACGGTTAACCACTGGGGATAGGTCTCCCCGTTTTTGCGCCGGTTCCAGATCAGCCCCTCCCAGTGCCCGTGACGGTCGAGGCTGTCCCACATCGCCCGATAAAACTCCCGAGAGTGCAACCCCGAGCTGAGCAACGAGGGCGCTTTCCCGAGGACTTCACCTGCCTGATACCCGGTTACTGCGCGAAACATCTTATTAACGTAGGCAATTCTCGGCTCTGTTGTGGACAGCATGATTGCCTTGGGATGGTTGTCTACCAACGCCCTGAAATCTTTTTGTTGTAGTGCCTGCATGTACTGCTTGCTCCTTTCCAGCAGTCGCTGAATCTGGTCTGACCAGTTCAAGTCATCAGCATAAGGGATATCGGTTGCAAACCTAGCCGTATATTGCAAAAACCCTGCTGTTAAGACGAAAGCACAAGAAGCCAGCCAGCGATTCCCCGCGCCGGCGCAATAAGGTAGGCTGAAAGCCGTTCCGTCTCTTAACCTGGAAGATTGCCGTTACTGTGACTCTTGGAAACCTGTTCTGGCTGTTTGTCGCCGGCTTTGCCGTCTGGTATTGGTGGCGTGCCAAGGCCATCAAGGACTTTGTGCTGCAGGCGGCCCGAAACTACTGCAAAAAAATGGATGTGATGCTGCTGGACGAGGCGGTGTATCTCCGTGGCCTCTGGTTCAAGCGAGACGAAAACGGCCGCGTTCGCGTTTGGCGCCGGTTTCTTTTCGACTTTACGTCAACCGGAGAGGAGCGCTACAACGGTCGTATCATCATGCTCGGCCAGCGCATTGTTCAGATGGAGCTGGAGCCCCATCGCTTCGGACCGGATTTCTAGTCGGGCACACCGACACTGGCTGATTAACAGTTCCCGACCGTTGCCACCTCCGATTCGGACCATTCTGCCGCCAGCCCTGCGGCAATCACCTATCTGACAACACGCACAGATTCCGCCCAGGTTTCCTATACTGCCTGCTAAACCTCCCAACCAGACAACAGAACGGAACCATGGATATCCAGACAGACCATCGCTATGCCATCAACCTCAACGTGCGGGGCATCCAGCCCTCAGCGACCCTCCGTATCAATGAGCTCAGCAACCAGCTCCGCTCCGAGGGCCGTGACATTGTCAAACTGGGGCTTGGGCAGTCGCCATTCCCGGTACCGGAGAGGGTCGTTGAAGCCCTGCGGCAGCACGCCCACGAGAAAGACTACCTTCCGGTCAAGGGGCTGAAGGCACTGCGGGAAGCGATCGCCGGCTATATCAATCGCAGTGAACGCATGCGCTTTACCTGGGAAGACGTATTGATCGGCCCCGGTTCCAAGGAACTGCTGTTCATGCTTCAGCTGGCCTATTATGGTGACCTGCTGATTCCGCGCCCGAGCTGGGTTTCCTATGCCCCCCAGGCCCGCATCATCGGCCGCTCGGTTCACTGGCTGCCTACCCATGCCGAGAACAACTGGCAACTGACCGCGGAAGAACTGGACATCATCTGCCGTGACGACCCGTCCCGTCCGCGCATACTGATTCTCAACTACCCGTCCAACCCCACCGGTTGCACCTATACCGAAGACCAGCTGCTCGCCCTCGCCAATGTGGCGCGAAAATACAAGCTGATTCTGTTATCCGATGAGATCTACGGCGAAGTGCACTTTGAGGGCAAGCACAAGTCGATTGCCCGCTACTATCCCGAAGGCACCATCATCAGCACCGGGCTGAGTAAATGGGCGGGCGCCGGTGGCTGGCGCCTGGGCACCTTTATTTTCCCGCCGGAGCTGCGGCCACTGCAGAACGCCATGGCGATCATCGCCAGCGAAACCTACACGGCCACCAGCGCTCCCATCCAGCATGCCGCCATTGCCGCGTTTTCCGGTGGCGCTGACCTGGACGAATACCTGAAGCAGTCGCGCCGGGTGTTGAAAGTGGTGGGTGAATATCTCCATCGCAGGCTTACGGCAATGGGGGCTGTGGTACAGAAGCCCGAGGGTGCCTTCTATCTGTTTCCTGATTTCTCCGGTTTTCGCGAGGCTCTTGCACGCCGGGACATAAAAACCAGCCAGGCCCTGTGCCAGTCCCTGCTTGAAGATACCGGTGTCGCCATTCTGCCGGCCAGTGATTTCGGATTCGTTCCGGACCACCTGGCGGCTCGCCTGGCGTTTGTCGACTTCGATGGTGCCGAGGCCCTGAAACTGGCGGGCGACGACTACGCCAACCAGGAACTGGAGGACGACTTCGTCAACCAGGCCTGCCCGCGTCTGGTAAAAGCCATGGACAGACTGGAGCAGTGGCTCACTGGCCTGTAACCGGATCGTGTTAGACTGGCGCTCTCATTTTCTGATCGGAGGGCGCCATTTTGTCTGAGCCGAAAGCTATTGCAACCATTGCTGATTTTGCCGCAGAGCTGGCCCTTGAGGCCGGCGAACTGGTGCGGCGGGAACGTGACGAAAATACCCTGCGCACGGACTACAAGCAGCAGACAGAACTGGTTACCCATGCCGATGTCATAGCAGACGAGATGATCACCGGCGCCATCCGTGAGCGTTTCCCGGACCACCGTATCCTCTCTGAAGAAACCATGCCCGACCTGAGCCAGGCAGAAGAACTGGATACCCCGCTTTGGATTATCGACCCCATCGACGGCACCGTGAACTACGCCTATGGTCATCCCCAGGTGGCGGTTTCCATTGCCTATGCGGAGCAAGGAAAAGTTCAGGTAGGCATCGTGCATGCGCCTTTTTCTGGAGAAACCTTCCGCGCCGTTCGCGGCAGTGGCGCCACCCTTAACGGCAACCCCATAGAACACAGCGCTGCCACCGTGCCCCGGGACTCCCTCTTCGCTACCGGCTTCCCCTACACCAAGGACAGCCTGGAACCGCTGCTCCGCCGCCTGGACGCCATGATTCACCAGTGCCGCGACCTGCGCCGTATCGGTTCCGCCGCACTGGATATCTGCTGGGTGGCCTGTGGCAGACTGGACATCTACTACGAAAACGTCAGCCCCTGGGATTTTGCCGCTGCGAGGCTGATCGCCCTGGAAGCGGGTGCGACGGCCGGGCATTTCAGTGAGGTACCGGACGGTTATCCGGCGGACCTGTGGGGGAGGGATATACTGATATCGGCACCGGCGGTCTGGGAACCGGTGCGGAAGATTCTGCGCAGGGCATCCGGATACGAGTGATTCACACTTGTGCCACTGTTCAGATTGGTTTGTCGGCTTGCAATGAGTGACTCCAGACTGCCTCGGACACCAGCGCCCAGGCTTCTTCGAAATCACTGGAGGGCAGACGGGAAAACGAAGACCGGATAAACCTCTGCACCCTGCCCTCGATAAACACCAGCACAAAGTCCGCACCGCGGGCCGAACTGGTCCGTGGGCGCAAACCCTGGCGAATCTCGCCTTCCTTGAGTGCCTGACGCACCTGGGTTTCCAGGCGTTCGAAAAACTGCGAAGCGCGCCTGCGGAGGGCGTCGTTTTCACCCATCAGGGCGTCGCCGGTCAAAATCGTGCAAAGGCCCGGGTTACGCTCGGCAAACACCAGCACCAGATGGACCAGTTGCTGTAGGCGAACTGTTACATCTTCCTGTTCCTGCAGGATTACCTGGCAACGGGAAAATACCGCCTCTTCGGCAAACTCGATCAGGGCCTCGAACATCTTTCGCTTGCTGGGGAAATGCCGGTACAGGGCCGCCTCGGTAACTCCCACGGATTTCGCAAGGCCGGCGGTAGTAATGCGGGCCCCCGGATCTTTCTCCAGGAGTTCAACAAGGGCATGGAGAATCGCTTCTCGACGACTTGGTTTTTGTTCTGTCATAACAGGACTGCAGCACTCTGTTTAACTTTTTGGGGAATACGGATCTGGGAGTACAGAGACAGGCGGGCAGGTCCAGTCGGGACACGCCGTGAATACGTCCCTGTAGGCTCGTAAAAAACATCCCTGTTTTTTACGGTCCCGACTGGACCTGCCCGCCTGTCTCCGTGTCGAGTCTTGTGATTGTGACCCAGATCAGAAGAAGGTGCCATCAATCGGAGATGACGCACTGGCGTAAAGCTTCTTCGGCATACGGCCAGCCAGATAGGCATCACGGCCGGATTCAATCGCCAGGCGCATGGCCTTGGCCATGCGGATGGGGTCCTGAGCCAGGGCGATAGCCGTGTTCATCAGTACGCCGTCACAACCCAGTTCCATTGCCAGGGTCGCATCAGATGCTGTTCCCACACCGGCATCCACCAGTACCGGCACATTAGCGTTTTCCGCGATCAGGCGGATGTTGTAACGGTTCTGGATGCCCAGGCCGGAGCCAATGGGCGCGCCCAGGGGCATTATGGCGATACATCCCATTTCTTCCAGGCGCTTGGCCAGCAAAGGATCGTCAGAGCAATACACCATGACCTTGAAGCCGTCCCGAATCAGCTCTTCCGCAGCCACCAGGGTTTCGGTCATGTTCGGGTACAGCGTCTTTTCCTCACCCAGCACTTCCAGTTTGACCAGGTCGTGGCCATCCAACAGCTCCCGGGCCAGCTTGCAGGTGCGCACAGCGTCCTTCGCGGTGTAACACCCGGCGGTATTTGGCAGCATGGTGTAGCGGTCGGGAGAGACTACATCCAGCAGGCTGGGCTCATCCGGGTTCTGGCCAAGGTTCGTGCGACGAACGGCAAAGGTAACGATTTCGGCGCCGCTGGCTTCAATGGCGTGGCCGGTTTCCATCATGTCATGATACTTGCCGGTGCCAACCAGCAGACGGGACTGATAGACCCTGCCGGCAATTTCCAGTGGCTTGTCTTCGGGAAGCTGTATTTGGGAACTCTCACTCATGCTGAACACCTGAACCTGTCATTGAAATCGGGGATAAATAAACAGCCAGCCTCAGCCGCCGCCAATGGCGTGAACGACCTCTACCCTGTCGCCGTCGCTAAGGGTGAACTCGGTGTGCTGGCTTCGCGGAACAATATCTTCGTTCACTTCCACCGCCAGACGCTTGCCGGTCAGTGACAATTGCTCAATCAGCGCTGCCACGGTAGCCTCGTCGGAAAGCTCCATGGGGTTACCATTTACCTGAACCTGCATAGTTGTACCTGAATAACGTCTGTTGCTATCGCCTGAACCCGGAGATGGCCACCAGTATCCAGCCCATCATAAAGCCGATGCCGCCAACCGGCGTCACCGGTCCGACCCAGCGAATATCAGTGAGCACCAGGAGATACAGGCTGCCGCTGAACAGCAGGATTCCGGCGACAAAAAATCCGGCCGCAATGCCGAGCAGGTTCCGGGACAATCCTGTCAGCGGGAGTATCGCAACCAGAATCAGTGCCAGTGAGTGATATACCTGATATGTGACGGCAGTCTGAAAAACTTCAAGGCCACGATCACCCAGCACACCCCGCAGACCGTGCGCACCAAAGGCGCCAGCCATTACCGCCAGCAGGGCAAACAGGGCGCCGCAGATCAATACGGGCCGTAGCGGTTCTACGTTTTTAACAGTCACAATGGATCTTTTCACCACTATCCAGGTTCATCAACGTGAGTGTGCCACCCCAGACGCATCCGGTATCCAGCCCGATAAAACGGTCACTGTCCGTCCTGCCTTCCAGGGCTGCCCAATGGCCAAACACCACGCGCACATCGTCCGTCCGCGGAAACTGGAACCAGGGCGCATATCCGTCCGGTGCCGCAGCAGCGGAGTCCTTGGCAGCCAGCTCAAGGGTGCCGTCCTCGGCGATAAAGCGCATGCGGGTGAAATAGTTGGTGATGGCACGCCAGCGGTCCATGCCGGCAAGGTCGGGATGCCAGCGTTCAGGCCGGTTGCCATACATATGGGTGAAATAGACCTCCGCCTCGGGTCCGCGGATAACGGCTTCCACCTCGCGGCCATAACCAAGTGCCTGATCGACCGTCCAGATATGGGGCAGCCCGGCATGGACCATCACCAGGTTGCGGTTGGCATCGTGAACAAACAGGTTCTGTTGCCTGAGCCAGTCAAGCAGGCGCGGGTGGTCCGGTGCCTCAAGGATATCGGACAGGGTATCCTTGTTTTTGAGAGCATGGCCGCCAAGGGCGACCGCCAACAGGTGCAGGTCATGATTGCCGAGTACAACCACGGCAGAACTACCCAGGCTTTCGACATATCGCAGGGCATCAAGAGACGAAGGGCCCCGATTGATGATATCACCGGCTACCCATAGCCGGTCCCGGGACGGTGAGAAATCAACTTTGGCAAGCACGTCCATGAGCCGTTCGTAACAGCCCTGGATATCTCCGATGGCATAATCAGTCATGGCTTACCTCGTCGCCACGGTGGCTTTCGGGCTTGCTGTCCGCCAGCAGGTCGGCAATTGCTACGTACTCTGCCAGGCCCAGGTTTTCCGGGCGCAGGCCATCATTGATACCGATGCTGTTGAGCTGCTCCACCGTTACCAGGCCGGCCAGAGCCTTGCGCAGGGTTTTGCGGCGGGCACTGAAGGCGGTACGTACGACGGCCTGCAGCAGTTTGTAGTCCTTTGCCGGATGCGGTAATACCTTGTGGGGAACCAGGCGGACAATAGCGGAGTCCACTTTCGGCGCCGGGCGGAAGGCCCCCGGCGACACTTCAAACAGAGGCTGCACGCGGCAGAAGTACTGGGCCATGATGCCGAGCCGGCCGTAATTGTTGTCGCCGGGAACCGCGGCCAGCCGCTGCACCACCTCTTTCTGCAGCATGAAGTGCATATCCTGAACCACACCCGAATGGCCCAGCAGATGGAAAATCAGGGGCGTGGAAATATTGTACGGCAGGTTGCCGATGATTCTCAGGGGCTTTTCGTCCACCAGTTCGCCAAAATCGAACTTGAGCGCGTCCGCCTGGTGGATTCGCAGGTTGGGGTAATTGAAGAACTTGGTTCTGAGCACCGGAATCAGGTCCCGGTCCAGTTCGACCACCTGCAGGTTGGGATTTACGCCGAGCATTTCTTCCGTGAGCGCGCCGAGACCGGGGCCGATTTCCACCAGGGCATCGTCCGGTTTGGGGTTGATAGCGCGGATGATTCGCTCGATCACACCGGGGTCATGGAGAAAGTTCTGACCGAAGCGTTTTCTGGCCTGATGGCCGTGTTTGTTGCTCACTCGAAGGTTTCTCTTTTTGCGGAGGTTGCCATTTGTGCGCCCACCCTGATCGCGGTTTTCAGGCTGCCGCCATCGGCTTTTCCGGTACCGGCCAGGTCGAGAGCGGTGCCGTGGTCGACGGAAGTGCGGACAATGGGCAGGCCAAGGGTTATGTTGACGGCCCGGCCGAAGCCCTGGAACTTGAGGACCGGCAGGCCCTGGTCATGGTACATGGCCAGCACCGCATCGGCGTTGTCCAGCCAGTGCGGCGTAAACAGGGTGTCAGCCGGCAATGGCCCGGTCAGCGCAATTCCCTCACAGCGGAGCTTATTCAGGGCAGGCTCGATGATATCGATTTCTTCCCTCCCCAGATGGCCGCCTTCACCGGCGTGGGGATTGAGGCCCGCGACCAGGATTCTGGGGCGTTCAAGGCCGAAAAACTTGCGCATGTCGGCGTCAAGAATACGGGTGACCTGGCTCAGGCGTTCCGGTGTGATGGCGGCAGCGACGTCTTTCAGAGGTAGATGGGTGGTGACCAGCGCAACCCGGAGCTCCTCGGTGGCCAGCATCATCACAACACGTTCGACACCGCAGAGTTCCTGCAGGAATTCGGTATGGCCACTGAAGTTGATACCGGCGTCGTTGATCACGCCTTTGTGCACCGAAGCCGTCACCATGCCGTCAAACATTCCGTTCAGGCAGCCCCGGGCGGCTATTCGCAGTGTTTCCACAACATAGGCACTGTTGGCCGGATCAAGCCTACCGGCTACGGTGGACGCCAGCCCCTCGACATGCAGAACAGACAGCCGGCCCGGTGCTGTGGCTGCCGGGGTTCCGGGCTGCCAGTCCTCCAGTTCCACAGCCAGTCCGAGCAAATCTGCCCGGGCCTGCAGCAGGTGTTTGCAGGCTACCGCTACAATACCGTGCTGGCGCTGGTCCCGCGCCAGCTGCAGGCAGAGCTCCGGGCCGATACCCGCCGGCTCGCCCGCGGTCAGTGCAAGGGTGACCTGCTGTCTCATGATTCGCTGGCATCTCCGGAATCGTCATTCTTGAACTCGATAAAGGCCTCATCGCGGATTTCCCGCAGCCAGTTCTGCAGCTCGGTATCGAATTTGCGGCGATAGATCGCCTGCCGTGCCTCGGATTCGCGAACATCACCGCTGATATCCTGCTGTCGACGATCCTGCACCTGCAGAATGTGCCAGCCAAACTGTGACCTGAAGGGTCCTTTAAGCTCGCCAACATCGGCCTCCATCATCGCCTGCTCGAACTCCGGCACCATCTGTCCCGGGCTGACCCAGCCAAGGTTGCCACCGTCGGATCCGGACACCGGATCGTCCGAATACTCCCGCGCCAGAGCATCAAAATCCGCGCCGTTCTGGAGTTGCTCATAGAGTTCGCGGATAGCCTCTTCGGCCTGACTTTCCGACACGGTTTCGGAAGTACGCACCAGGATATGGCGGACTTTGGACTGCTCAATGACCTGAGCCTCTTCACCACCACGGCGGTCCATGACCATCACCAAGTGGAAACCACTGCTGTTTTGAAGAACCGGTGAAACCGTCCCGGTTTCCAGATCGGGTACCACGTCGGCAATCAGGGACGGCAGCCTGTTCTCTGCACGCCACCCCATGTCGCCACCCTCAAGGGCATTGCTGGCATCGGATTCAGCCACCGCAACTTCACGAAAATCCCGCCCGCCGGCGATTTCTTCGCGCAATCTTTCTATCTTGTTGCGGGCCTCGCGCACTTCTTCGTCATCGTTGAAGTCTTCCACTTGCACGAGGATATGAGCGAGTTCGTACTCGGCATTGCTGCGCCCATCGCCGGCGGTGGCTTCCAGATAGTTTTCCACCTCACGGTCGGTTACCCGCACGCGGTTGCCAACCTGGCGCTGCTGGACCCTGCTGGTGATCATTTCATTGCGGATCTGTTCACGGGCTTCGCGGTAGGTAACCCCTTCCTGACTCAGCTGCTGTTCAAACTGGTCCAGCGTCATGTTGTTGCGCTGGGCAATGGACGCCATGGTCTCATTGAGCTCGTTATCGCTGATGCGCATGCCGGCCCTCTCGGCCATTTGGAGCTGTATTGATTCGGTAATCAGCTGCTCCAGCACCCGTTCTTCAAGAACATCCTGTGGCGGCAGGCCCGTTCCCTGAGCCCTCAGGCGCCCCACGATAGTATTGATGCGGGCGTCCAGCTCGGACTGCAGAATAACGTCGTCATTGACAACCGCAACAACCTGATCAAGCAGTTTGCGTTCGGCCTGTACGGTTGCAGACAAGGCCACAACCATCAGTACCAGTAGTATTCGTGCGCAATGGCGAAGGTTCGCCTTCATAGTCACCTCTGTATGGATAAATACCGCCTGTCTCCGGGCACAGGATACCCGCACTTCTCAGTAATCAGCGACCGCCGAACCGGCGACGTTCCCTTTCATCAAAGCCGTAGATGGCTTCGGATATTTCGTCGGAAGAACCGCCACTGCCACCCAGCCCCTTGAGCTGAATCTGGAACAGCATGCGGCTTTCAAGTTCCTGGTCATCCGTGAAGTAGTTCTGGTGCACCAGCTGGACACTCCAGCAGCAATTATTGTATTCCAGCCCGGCCAGTGAGCCGACCGTACGATCAAGCTGCGAATCGTAAACCCAGCGGCCGATCAGACTAACACGGTCTGTGACAGGAAAAACGCCCCCGATATCCGACTGTTCGAATTCGTTTCGACGATAGGTGTGGCCTACGCTGGCCAGATAACGATAATCACTGGAGTGAAAGACCAGCTGGCTGCGGCCTTCCTCGGTTTTGTGGGTGTCCGGCTCCCACAACCCGGATGTGCGGATTTCCATCCCATCCACCGGCCGCAGAATCATCTCGCCCGCCAGCGGTGAATCGCTGGTGTCAGAAGCGCCCTGCCCGGCCAGAGTCACGTCCCGATCGTCATAGTAATGCACCTGTCCTATGCTGAATCTGGCCCGCTCGGCGCCTGTCAGGAGGTCATTGAAGCGGCTGGTCAGTGCCACTGTGAGCTGGTTGGTGTCGCCAACCCGGTCACCACCGCTGAAGCGGTTGCGCTGGAACAGCTCGTCAAAACTGAATGAACGGATAGTGGTATCAAAATCCGGTATGAACCCCTGGTCTGCCTCCGCATCCGCCCAGGCGTAATAGAGGCGGGGCTCAAGGGTCTGATTGTAGGGGATATCAAACAGGCTGGACTGTCGATCGAAGTACAGTCCCGAATCCCACTCGGCCACCGGCACCGTGCGGTCAAACCCGGGGTCCCGCAGGTTATAATCTTCCAGCTCGTAGCGGGTGTAATCCACGCCGACCGATGGCCGCACGTAGCCCCAGAGCGCCCGCATCGGAAGTGCCACCTCCGGTATCGCCCTGACCCGCTGGCCGTTGGCGCGATCGAGACCGGTCAGGTCAGCATTATCGCGGTAAAAATAGGTGTACTGGCTTTCCAGTGAAAGTTCCGCAGGCCCGGCATCGACTGCTGCGCCGTATACCACTTCCGGCAACTGCGAGTAGGGAACATTTTCATCAGCGATGAAATCACTGATGGTCTGGTAGCCGCTCAGATAAGTCTCGAAGTACTGTGAAGAGTCCCGGTAACGCACTCCACCCCGTCGCTGCAAATGGGTCGTGCGGTTGATCTCGAGGGTGCGGTTCAGGTCGCTGAGATACTCGTCATCACTGACTGCCGAATAGTCACCGTAGCCGGTCCAGCCACCACCGAAAGCAGCCTGGGTACTGAAATCCAGACCCCAGCGTTCACCGTCTTCCCCGGGAAATTCCCGCGCAAACTCGGCATCGTCGGCAGCGTAGCCGACCTGCAGTACTGACTCCCCCAGGCTGCTCAGATAACGCCCCTCGGCCTCGGTAAACAGGCCGCGCCCGTGAATATACTGCGGCGTCAGCGTGGCATCGTAATGGGGTGCCAGGTTCAGGTAGTAAGGTACGGAGAAGAAGGCACCGCTGCCCGTGTTAGACGTGCCAAAGGAGGGGTAGAGAAAACCACTCTTGCGGCGATCGTCGATGGGAAAGCTGGCATAGGGCCAGTAGAACACCGGGATATCACGGATCTGCAGCCGCACATGCTTGGCTGTACCGACGCCCTCACCCTGGTCCAGGTGAATCTCTGACGCCACGATCGACCAGTCGTTACTCTGGGGCGCACAGGTGGTCAGTGATCCCTGGCGTATCTGCACCTGGTCTTCAGCGGTGCGGGACAGCTGCACGGCAGAGCCGCGCATTTCCGGGCCATGCAGCAGGAAGGTTGCGGTATTGATATCCACCAGACCACTATCGACGTCGTAATCCGCGCGGTCACCGGTCAGCAGAAATCCCTCGCCGCGGCTGGTCAGCGGTCCTTCAATGGCAACCGAGCCCGCAGCCTGGTCATACCGCGCCTCGGAACCGGTCACCCTGAAGCCCCCCTGCTGCAGACGCACATCCCCGCGGAGATAGAGCTCATTGTCAATTTCGTAGCGGGCATTGAGACCGCTGGCCTGCAGGGGGGCCTGGCCGCCATCAGACGCTGCCTCTCCAACCATCCCCGTCGGCACCCCAGAAGGCAGGTAACCACCCTCGCAAAAGTCCGGCAAGGAGCGGCGAACCTCCTCGGGCAGCTCCGCTTTCGGGCGCCAGTCGATCTCTGCCGCTGAAGGAACCGCCTGGGCCAGCACAGCCGGCGCCACCGCCCATACAGAACTGCCCGCGACCAGCGCGGCCAGACACCCTGAACAGGCTCGCAACCGGTGCGGCGGTGTTCGCAGCTTCCTTGATGGGGCTGGCACGATGAGAAGTTTCCTCTCCTGAATGGGTTTGCCTTTGTCGGAGGCAATTTGAGAACGGCCTAGTTTACACGCCGCCCTTTGCCTTGTTAACGGAAACTGGTGTCGCGTCTGGCCAATTCGTTGCTGCCAAACCGTTTTACTCTCTATACTGATCTGCTAACTTTCCGGCATGAACCGAAAAAGGTTTGGCCACTAATAACTTCTGAGCCAGGAAACCAGCCAATTCATGGATACCCGCCTGAAAATGCTCACCCAGTGGGTCAGAGACCTCCCCGGCTTTGACCAGGCAACCCCCCTGCCAGTATCCGGGGATGCGAGTTTCAGGCGTTATTTCCGGGTCAGCGGCGATCCCCACGGCACCGGATCACAAAACTACATCGTGATGGACGCACCGCCTGAACACGAAGACTGCCAGCCCTTTGTCGCCATCGCCCATCACTGGCGCACCCTGGACATTGCCGTGCCAGACCTGGTTTACGAAGATCTCACCCGGGGCTTCCTGCTGCTGGAAGACTTCGGTGACCAACTGATGCTCGGCGCGCTCAGTGCCGGCAACGCCGACGAGCTCTACAGCGCCGCCATGGATGAACTTGTCCGCATCCAGCGCGCCAGCGACTCCCCGGATTATCCGTTGCCGACCTATGATCTTGAGCTGCTGGACCGTGAGATGGCCCTGTTTCCCGACTGGCTGCTGACCCGCAAGCTGGGCCTGACATTGGGTAACGGTGAACGCGCACTACTGGAGACCACCTTCGCATTTTTGCGCGAGAGCGCGCTGGCCCAGCCGGAAGTGGCGGTACACCGGGACTATCATTCCCGCAACCTGCTGATTCGGCCAGGGACTGACAGGCCCGGCGTGATCGATTTCCAGGATGCCGTGCGCGGCCCGGTGACCTATGACCTGGTGTCCCTGGTGAAAGACTGTTACATCCGCTGGCCGGAAGAGCGTATCAGCCAGTGGACCGAGCAGTTCCGTTTGCTCAGCGCGGATGCCGGCCTGCACAAAGCAGATCAGGCAACTTTCCGCCAGTGGCTGGAGCTCATGGGCATGCAGCGCCACCTGAAGGCAGCAGGCATCTTTGCCAGGCTGGCAATCCGCGACGGCAAAACCGGATTTCTGAAAGATATTCCCCGCACCGTCGGGTATCTGGTGGAGGCCAGTAGCAGACAGGCAGCCCTGCGCCACTTCCACGAATGGCTGACCGATGATGTAGTCCCCGCCATCGAGCGGCAGATCGGCCCGGTGGAGACACACGGCCAGTGAAAGCCATGATCCTCGCGGCCGGCAAAGGCGAACGCATGCGGCCGCTGACCCTGACCACCCCGAAACCGCTGCTGCCCGCCGGTGACAAGCCGCTGATCGTGCATCACCTGGAGCGGCTGAAGGCAGCCGGCTTCCGACAAATGGTGATCAACCATGCCTGGCTGGGTATGCAGATTGAAGAAGAGCTGGGCAATGGCGGCACCTTCGGGGTGTCCATCGAGTACTCAAGGGAACACCAACCGCTGGAAACCGCTGGCGGCATTATCCAGGCCCTGCCCATGCTGACCAGCGGCGGGGATGAGTGGTTTGCCGTGATCAACGGTGATATCTGGTGTGACCTGGATCTGGCGCAACTGACCCCGCCCGACGGTGCCGACGCTCTGCTGGTCATGACCGATAACCCGCCACACAACCCAGCCGGCGATTTCTACCTTGGCCCGACCGGCAGGGTAGCCATGGACGGGCCGGAGATGCTCACCTTCACCGGCATCAGCCTGCTCCACCGCCGCCTTTTTGACGGGCTGGCACCAGGCACCATGAAGCTTGCCCCGCTACTGCGCGAAGCCATGGCGCGGAACCGTGTCAGGGGCCTTCACCATACCGGGCAATGGATGGATATCGGCACCCCGGAACGACTGCGGGAACTGGACCGGAAACTCAAGGGAAGCGAGAGCTAAGCGATGACGTCTGACTCCAGGACCAACAGCCTCCCGGCGCGCATGGAAGCCGAGTTCAGCGAACTTCTCGGCGAGTTGTCCGCCTGTGGTCACCAGGCCAATGAGCTAATGGTCAGAACACGGCTGCCAGGCTGGTGCCGCCGCAGCCTGTTCTTTTTTCTGGGCTATATCGCCAAATCCCAGGGCCGGGTGACGGAAAAGGACGTCGGGTTTGCCGAAGCGCTGATGAAAGCCCTGAAACTGTCTCAACGCCAGCGCCGAAAGGCTATTGGCCATTTTCGCAAAGGCAAGGCTGCTGAGCACATTCCCGCCATGAAAGCCCTTGGCCTCAGGCTGACCCGCCGCATCTGGCCTTCGCCGGCACTGCGCGTCGCCATCTGCTTATGCCACGCGGCCCAACTGCAGGGACGACCGGAGAAACCCAGACGCTATCGCTGCGAGGACGCCATTGACCAGATGGGGCTGCCAATCCGGGTCAGTGACGACATACTCGAGAGCTACGCTTGCAAGGTCTGGATCACCGAGCCGGAAGCCCAGCCGCGCCCTTCCACCTTTGAGCAGGCCTGCCAGCTTCTGGGGGTTACCCGCAGGGACTCGCGGGATATCATCAAACGGGCCTACCGCAAAAAAGTATCCGAATGCCACCCGGACAAGCTGGCGCAGCAGGATCTCAGCCCCGCGGAACTGGCCAGAGCCAAGGACCGGCTGCAGAGATACCAGCAGGCCTGGGAGCTGATCAGCAAGCGCCTGTCGGTTTGAACCCGGCGTAGCGGCTGCCGGAGGTGTGCCTGGAGGCTGAGCTAACGGTCTGATGCCAGCCAGGCTGAAAGCCGGTTAGCCAGTGCCGCTGCATTTCGGGGCTGCGGCTGCTCTGCCATCGCCACCGGCTGCCGGGTATAGCTGGCAACGCCCTCACGCCGCAATGCGGCCTCACGCCTCTTAGGCGACCTGAGCCCCGAACCCTCCATGAGGTCTGGTGCACGGGAGCTGTGAAGCTCCAGCACACGGATTTGCCCTGCCCCCGAGAGCCATTCCGTCAGCGCAGCCGAACTGTCGCGGTCAAACACCGGCGCAATCCAGATCAGCGCGGATACCTCACCACTCCCGACACTTTCAGAGTTTGCCATCCGCGCCACATGGCCCGCCGCCACGCCGATGCCAGCGACGGCCACCCTTTGATAGCCCCGGCCCGCAAGGTTTCCTGCGGCCGCTGCCAGAGCTTTCTGGATCCGGGTCTGGTACTGGTCCTCCAGCTCTTCCACATCAACACTGTCCATTACATCGATCATCACCGACCCGGTGTCATCGGCGCCCTCCTTGGATTCGTCAGGGGCGGATCTCCGTGGCTGCCGATGGGCCCTCTGCAGGGCGTAGGGCGGCGGCTCCAGCCCCAGGGTCATGACTGCCCAGCCGGCTCGCGCCATCGGCTGGCGCAAGGCACCCGCCAGGCCGGAGGCAGCGGACTGACCCTCATCGGCAAGAATCACCAGGGCACCCTTTGCGGGTGCGTCCGCTTCCGGCTCAAACAGCGCCAGTACACGCTCCTCCTCCGCCGGTTCCAGCCATACGGCGTCATCCGGCCACTTTCTGGCGATCGCCTGTGAATCCAGCCCCGTCGAGATCATCACCCGTTTGCGTTCGCCGGCCGGTGCTTCCGCGCCTTCGCCCCGGGAGTCCGCATTCTCCTGAGCCAGTGCAGAAGACGCACCAACCGCAGTACCACTGGCAAGAATGATCAATAATCGGATAACCGGTCTTTCAAACCATTTGCTCACAGGCCGTCACTCATTCCGTGCGAAAAATCACCATCAAGCTGGTAGACTAGCAACCGATCCACGTGCCGTCATCGCTTCTATTATCAAACCGTTCAAGAGAGCCGTCATGAACCCTTACCAGATTGCCCCGTCCATCCTGTCAGCCGATTTTGCCCGACTGGGCGAGGAAGTCGATAACGTACTGGCTGCCGGTGCCGACATTGTCCATTTCGATGTCATGGACAACCATTATGTACCCAATCTGACCATCGGCCCCATGGTCTGCGAGGCCCTGCGCAAGCACGGCGTTACCGCCCCCATCGATGTCCACCTGATGGTGTCCCCGGTGGACGACCTGATCCGCATGTTTATCGATGCCGGTGCCAGCTACATCACCTTCCACCCGGAAGCATCGAATCACATCGACCGCTCCCTGCAGCTGATCCGCGAAGGCGGTTGCAAGGCCGGCCTGGTGTTCAACCCGGCCACACCGCTGCACTATATCGACCATGTCATGGACAGGCTGGACATGATCCTGCTGATGTCGGTAAACCCGGGCTTTGGCGGCCAGAAGTTCATTCCCGGCACCCTCGACAAGCTGCGCGAGGCCCGCAGGCGCATTGATGCCAGCGGCCGCAACATCCGCCTGGAAATCGACGGTGGCGTCAAGACCGACAACATCCGTGAAATTGCCGAAGCAGGTGCCGACACCTTTGTGGCCGGCTCTGCCATCTTCAATACCGACGATTACAAAACCACCATCGACGGGATGCGGGCGGAACTGGAACTGGCCAGACAGAGCCTGAACCAATGAGCCTGGCGGGTCTTTTCAGCCAGCGCTGGCCGGGGGTTGCCCTGTTCGATCTGGACGGCACCCTGGTGGACAGCGCGCCCGACCTGGCCGCCGCCATTGATTCCATGCTGGAACATCTGGGGCGCCGCAAGGCCGGCATCGACAATGTCCGGCAGTGGGTCGGCAATGGCGCCGGCGTGCTGGTGCGACGTTCCCTGGCGGGGCGCGCAGACTGGGAGCCGGCCAGCGAGAAGGACGATGCGCTGTTCAACGATGCCCTGGCCATCTTCTACCACGCCTATGAAAACCTAAACGGCCAGCACTCCGTACTTTACGATGGCGTGGAAGAGTGCCTGGCCCGGCTGGCGGACTACGGGTGCCGCATGGGCATTGTCACCAACAAGCCCGAACAGTTTGTGGCGCCCTTACTGGAGCAGATGGGCATCGAGCACTGGTTCGACCTCAGCATTGGCGGGGATACCCTTCCGGTACGCAAGCCGGACCCGCAGCCGCTGATCCACGCCATGACCGAACTGGGCGGTACCCGCGGTACCACGGTGATGGTGGGTGACTCGGTCACCGACATCAGCGCCGCCCTGGCAGCAGGCATACCCTCGGTAGCGGTGCGTTACGGCTACAATTACGGGGCGCCGGTAGATTCACTGGGGGCGGATGCAGTTGTTGATTCCCTCGCGCAGCTTTTGTAATCTCACAGGACATTGATTTGAAACCTTCAATTCGGGAGATTCCTGCCGTGCAGGGACTGAGTCTGATGACAGCGCGAGGCATTCTCACAACCCGCGTAACACGATGGTGGCGATGGCGTACTGGCTGAATGTCGCCCGCAAGACCACCATACCGATCAGATTTCAGGAATCGTTACCATGACACCCGAGCAATTCGCCGAGCTCGCCCAGGCCGGCTTTAATCGTATCCCCGTCTACCGCGAAGTCCTTGCCGACCTGGACACGCCGCTCAGCACCTATCTGAAGCTGGGCAGTGGTCCCTACTCCTACCTGTTCGAGTCCGTGCAGGGTGGCGAGAAGTGGGGCCGCTACTCCATCATCGGCCTGCCGAGCCGGGAAGTGCTCAAGGTCTTCGGTCACGACATCACCATCACCCGTGACGGCAAGGTAGTCGAGGAGACAACGGCAGACGACCCGCTAAACTTCGTGGAAGACTACCAGGCCCGCTTCAAGGCGCCGGACCTGGACGAACTGCCGCGCTTCAACGGCGGCCTGGTGGGCTACTTCGGCTATGACACTGTTCGCTATATCGAAAAGCGCCTGCGCAGGACCTGCCCTCCGGACAGGATCGGAACACCCGATATCCTGCTGATGGTATCCGATGAAGTGGTGGTGTTTGATAACCTGCGCGGCAAACTGCATCTGATCGTCCATGCCGACCCCAGCCAGGAAGGCGCCTATGAGCAGGCCCTGCAGCGCATCGATGATCTGGAATCGCGCCTGCACCGGCAGACCGCTGATGCTCCCCGCACTCCGGCGCATCTGCGTGGCAACACTGTAGACGAGAGCGACTTCATTTCCGGCTTCAACCAGGAAAAGTTCGAAGCGGCGGTGGGCAAGATCAAGGAATACGTGCTGGACGGCGATGTGATGCAGACCGTCATCTCCCAGCGTATGTCGATTCCCTTTGAAGCACCGCCCCTGAACCTGTACCGCTCACTGCGGGTGCTGAACCCTTCCCCCTACATGTATTTCCTGGACCTGGACGACTTCCACATCGTCGGCTCATCACCGGAAATCCTGGCGCGGGTGGAAGACGAGGAAGTTACCGTTCGCCCCATCGCCGGCACCCGCAAACGCGGCGCCACCGATGCAGAGGACAGAGCCCTGGAAGCCGAACTGCTGGCCGACCCCAAGGAAATTGCCGAGCACCTGATGTTGATCGACCTGGGCCGCAACGACGCCGGCCGGGTGTCGGAAACCGGCACCGTGAAACTGACCGACAAGATGATCGTGGAGCGCTACTCCCACGTGATGCACATAGTCTCCAACGTGACCGGACGCCTGAAAGAGGACACCAGCTGCCTGGATGTCCTGCGGGCCACCCTCCCCGCCGGCACCCTCAGCGGCGCCCCCAAGATCCGCGCCATGGAAATCATTGACGAGCTGGAGCCGGTGAAGCGGGGCGTTTACGGCGGTGCCGTGGGTTACCTGTCGTTCAATGGCAACATGGATACCGCCATTGCCATCCGCACCGCCGTGATCAAGGACAATACCCTGCATATCCAGGCCGGTGCAGGGGTGGTAGCCGATTCGGTACCACGTCTCGAGTGGAAGGAAACCATGAACAAGGGCCGCGCGATCTTCCGCGCTGTCGCCATGACCTACAACGATTTCAACCACTGAGGCGGAGGAACAGAGCATGTTGCTGATGATCGATAACTACGATTCCTTCACCTACAACGTGGTGCAATACCTGGCCGAACTGGGTGCGGATGTCCATGTGTACCGCAATGACGAGATCACGGTCGAGCAGATCGAGGCCCTGAAACCGGAGCGCCTGGTGATCTCCCCGGGACCCTGCACCCCCAATGAGGCGGGCATTTCCATGGCCGCCATCCGCCACTTCGCCGGCAAGCTGCCCATCCTCGGCGTGTGCCTGGGCCATCAGGCCATCGGCCAGGTCTACGGAGGCGATGTGATCCGCGCCGGGCGGGTGATGCACGGCAAGGTGTCACCCGTGTTCCACAAAGATGAAGGCGTGTTCCGTGGCCTGAGCAACCCGCTGCAGGCGACCCGCTACCACAGCCTGGTGATCGACAAGGACACCCTGCCGGAGTGCCTGGAAGTGACTGCGTGGACTCGCAATGAGGATGGCTCGGTGGAAGAAATCATGGGCGTTCGTCACAAGACGTTGCCCATCGAAGGCGTACAGTTTCATCCAGAGTCTATTATGACTGAGCAGGGGCATGAGCTTCTTCGGAACTTCCTTAGGAGCTAGTTTTGTTTGGGTGGCCTTCGGGGTCTGGTTCTGATTCCGGGCAGTAAGGGGGAGAGTATTCCCCAAACACGCCTCGAGAGATCCCTGTTCGGCTCGAGCTCCGCCATCCATGGCTCCGCACGGTTTGGGGAATACTCTCCCCCTCACTGCCCTCTCGGCATTTTTCCAGTGTGTTCTCCACGCAGAGCTGGAAAAGCAAAAATGGGTTTTGGGGCACGAAACACTGGATAAGCCCTTACCGAGGATTAAAGGAGATGGCTGGGGTGGCCACTTCACAAAACGTGCGGAGCCATGGATGGCGGAGCTCGAGCCGCACAGGGATGTCTTGAGGCGCTTTTGGGAAGTGGCCACCCCAGCCATCGACCATACTCCCAAATCAGAGGGCCAACCCAATAACAGGCCCTACACCCAGCAGGAAATTGCTAAGCTAGACCCAAACACAGAAGACAAAAAGCAGATTGAACCAAGAGGCCCACGAATGGACATGAAAGAAGCACTCAACCGCATTGCCTCCAACCTGGACCTGTCCACGGAGGAAATGAAGGACGTTATGCGCATCGTCATGAAAGGCGAAGCCACCGATGCGCAGATCGGGGCTTTTCTGATGGGCCTGCGCCTGAAGAGTGAAACCATCGACGAGATCACCGGTGCCACCGAAGTCATGCGCGAGCTGGTAACCCGGGTAACGGTCAAAGCCGAGCCACTGGTGGACATCGTCGGTACCGGTGGCGACGGAGCCAACCTCTTCAACGTCTCCACCGCCGCTGCTTTTGTGGTTGCAGCGGCCGGCGGCTTTGTCGCCAAGCATGGCAATCGTGCGGTATCGTCCAAAAGCGGCAGTGCTGACCTGCTGGAAAACCTGGGCATCAACCTGCAGATGAAACCTGAAGAAGTCGCCCGTTGTGTCGAGGAAATCGGTGTCGGCTTCATGTTCGCGCCCGCTCACCACGGGGCCATGAAACACGCCATCGGCCCACGCAAAGAGCTGGGCTGTCGTACCATCTTCAATATCCTCGGCCCGATGACCAATCCGGCCGGCGTCAAGCACCAGTTGATCGGTGTGTTCACCAGGGAACTGTGCCGGCCTATGGCAGAGGTTCTGCAGCGCCTGGGCGCCGAACATATCATGGTAGTGCACTCGAAAGACGGTCTGGACGAAATCAGCCTGGCAAGTCCGACTCATGTGGCGGAACTGAAAAATGGTGAAGTCACCGAATACGATATCACCCCGGAAGATCTGGGCATCAAAAGTCAGACCCTGGCGGGCCTGACCGTGGACACTGCCGAGGACTCGCTTAAACTGATCCGGGCCGCCTTCGGCCGTGGTCATGATGAAACGGCCGAAAAGGCCCGCGACCTCATTGCCCTGAATTCTGGCGCCGCCATCTATGTGGCTGGATTGGCGAGAACGCCTCGGGAAGGCGTGGAGATGGCCCTGGACGCCATGGGCTCCGGCCTTGCCGCCGGCAAGATGTCGGAGCTTGCAGATTTTTCGCAGTGTTTCTAATACTGTCCTGCTAACATTGCAGCCGGACGATCCGGTGGGGAGACCCTTCCAAAACACGCCCACGAGTACGTCCATGTAGGGCTTGACGTCAGCCATCCCTGGCTGACGACAGCTTTGGAAGGGGCTCCCCACCGGCTCTCGCATACTTTTTACGGGCCTGATATGACTGACAGACATTTGGATAAAACTCCCACCATTCTGCGGAAAATCGTCGATCGGAAATGGGAGGAAATTGATGAACGCAAACGCACGGTTTCTATCGGCGACCTGAAAGCCATGGCTGGCGACCAACCGCCGGCGCGGGGCTTTGCTAACGCACTGCATGCCCGCATCGAACAGCGGACCCCAGCGGTCATCGCCGAGATCAAGAAAGCCTCCCCCAGCAAGGGCATCCTCCGCGATCCGTTTGTGCCCGAAGCCATCGCCGAAAGCTACGAAAAAGGCGGCGCGGCCTGCCTGTCAGTGCTCACCGACAAAGACTTCTTCCAGGGCCATGAGGACTACCTCAAAGCAGCCCGCGCTGCCTGCAGTCTGCCGGTAATCCGCAAGGACTTCATGGTGGCGCCGTATCAGGTCTACGAAAGCCGGGCCATTGGTGCGGACTGCATCCTGCTGATCGCCGCCTGCCTGACCAGGGACCAGATGCAGGAACTGGAAGGCATCGCCCACGAAATCGGGCTGGGTGTACTGGTGGAAGTGCACGACGGCGAGGAACTGGACGACGCCCTGACCCTGTCCACGCCACTGGTGGGCATCAACAACCGCAACCTGCACACCTTCGACGTCTCTCTGGATACCACTTTCGACCTGCACGAAAGGATCTCTGCCGACCGCCTGACCATCACCGAGAGCGGTATCATGACCCGGGCTGATGTGGAGACCATGACCGACCGGGGCATCTACGGCTTCCTGGTGGGCGAGTCTTTCATGCGGGCCGAGGAGCCTGGCAAGAAACTGGAAGAGCTGTTTTTTTAGGAATGCTGACTCAAATGCCGATCCAGGCCAGAGTCACTTCCCAGGTTCAGCCAACGCCTCCTGCAATAACGCCAGCAAATGCGCCGGCATCCCTTCGGCCAGCTTCAGTGCCGCCTCATGCCCTCGCGGCGACATCTTGCCCCAGGTGCGGCGGACAATTCGCAGCCACTTCTCCCGGTCATAGTCGGCATTCTGCTCATAGAAATCCGCAAAATAACGCTCAAGGAACACCATACAGGCCACATCTTCCAGTAACTGGGTGTCCTCATCCCTGCGCAGCTCCCGCTTGGTAAGGATGGTTTCAACCCGCTCACACTCGGCCTGCGGATAACCACACTCCGCCATGATCTCGGCTGCCCTGCGACCGTGCATGCGGCCACAGGCCTGGCGCCATTCGTAGTAGGCCTTGCGGCCTTCCGGGAAATCCCTACGGGGCATAGTCCAGCGCTCGATGTGCTGGGCCCGGCAGGCAATCTGCATACGCCCGGAGGGTTGCGGCTCAAGCTCGAACAGCCAGCGGGTCATGTGCTGGCTGTAGGCATACTCCTTGGGCAGGGATTCACCGTCCCATTGCTCGGTGTTGGGATCCGCCAGGTTGGCGGTATCAATCTTGTCCAGAGCACAGACCAGGCGATCGGGTTGTGTCATCGGATCACACCTGGGCAGAGGGACGCTGCTTGATGCGATCGTACCAGGCCTGGAGGTTGCTCTGTTCCGGCTTGATGCGGATATCTACCACGCGGGCGAAGGCCACGGTGGTAAAGGCATTGATGTCGGCAGCGGTAAAACGATCGCAACAGATGTAGTCCTTGCCCTCCAGCTGCTTGTCGAGGAAGTGCATGAACTTTTCCACGGTGTTTCGACATTCCTCGCCCCATTCGCTGATCGGGTTCATACGGTCCTTGAAGTAACCGCTGGTGTGCTGAAAACACATCCCGGTGGGCATGAAGAAGGAAAATTCGATCCAGCGCAGCCATTGCTCTATCAGCGCTTTCTCAAGGGGCGTATCCCCCAGCAGGGTTGGAGAATCCGGATAACTTTCCTCAAAGAAGCGGCAGATGGCCATGGTTTCGGAAATGCAGGTGCCGTCATCCAGCTCCATCACCGGCACCTTCTTCATCGGATTCTTGGCGACGTATTCCGGTGTCAGGTTCTCACCCTTCAGGATATCGATCTCCACGAACTCGGCCCGATCCAGCAACCCCTTTTCAGACATGAACATGCGCACCCGGCGAGGGTTCGGGGCGGTTTTGGTCTCAAGAATTTTCATTGTTATTGGCTCCATACGTCGTCATCGGAAGTCAGTGATAAATCCTATGGCAGACTGCCGCGGAACACCTGTTGCGTCAAGCAACCCCGGTTACCGGGGCAGCCAGCGTTTCATCTGACGGATGATCCATTCCGGATCATCCAGGGGAAGGTCGTGGCCGGCGGAGGGATGTACTTTCAGCGTCCACTGCCATCGCTGCTCGAGCACCCTGCTGCATTTCCAGTGAACAATGCGGTCACCCTCGCTGGCCAGCAGCAGCGCATCGGTCAGGGGCCGGTCGGGCAGCGGCCTGAAAGCGACAGCGGCTTTCAGCTGGGCCCAGGCCGTTCGGCGCCTGACCGGGCGCTGGCGCTGGATGCTATACCAGTGTTTCATGGTCTGCAGACTCACTGGCCGGTTACAGCTCAGTCTCAGGATGTCCGCTTCACGATCGAACAGTTCGCGGCGGCATAACAATCGTACGATACGGGGCCATGCGCCCGGCTTCATCCTGTGCCACGGCGGGCTGAAGCCGGAGCTGGTGTTGATCAGAACCAGGTTCTGGATTTCCCCCTCAAGCGCATGCTGCGCCCAGTCCAGTGCCACCATGCCCCCCATGGAGAGCGCCAGCAGGCTGTAAGGGCGCGGAATATGGCGAACACTGTGCCTGACACTCTCGCGAATGGCAGCGATACTCTCGGGACAGGGGTCATTGAAGTGCACGCCGGTGCCCGGGAGATCCACCCGATGAAAATGTTGCTCCGGAAAAGCATCTGCGAGCAGCCTTGGAAACTCTCCCCAGTGCGACTGCTCCCGGGTGAGCCCCCGTAACAGAATCCAGTGCATTGTCAGTGGTGGTCCCTGTACCAATGGGCGATAGCGGCTTCTTTAAGCATGGACTCCTCATCGTCCCTCGGCAACCAGTTTTGATGGTTGGCGGCGGCGCTGACCAGAAAATCGATAAAGCTCAGGTGACTTCGCAACACCCTCCGATGCCGGTGAGGAGCCAACGGGTTAAAAAATCCGTCCAGGCGCAACAACTGTCGTGGCCGTTTCCGGATCCAGCGCCAGGAACCCAGTTCCAGCGTAAGCGGAATGAATGCGCCATCACCGCTGCGGTTAATCTTCTTGTAGAAATAATCCCACAGGTCACCGTGAGTCAGATAGTGCCGGGACTGAGGCTCGAAGCGATAGTTGTGCTCCGGCCACGCCTGTTCCCAGATCAGCTTCAACGCCATCACCGATGCGATCCGTCGCATGGGACGACGGCGATAGGCATAGGGGAACCAGATCTGGTCCTGCCAGCCAAAACCCGAGTGGCAGTCCAGGGCCACACTGAAGGGTCGGCCTGGCAGCAGTCCGGAGATCACTGATTCCAATGCCCGGTTTTCCGCTTCCATACCCTGCTCCGGGTCCCCGATAAACCACGGCAGGCGCGGCGACAACCTCTGGCCGCCAAGCAGAAACGCACTGCGGTCCTGGGCCGTGATCGGCGCGTTGCGCATCAGGTCGACCCCGCTGGGATTGCTGCGCTGATTCAGGTACATGCCGCCGGGGTTCAGTATTGGCAGCAGGGTAACCCGCACCTTTTCCAGCAGCGCCTGAAGGTTATCATCCCAGGCGACCCGGGCCAGCAGGTTGCGCAGCCATGCCATCACCACCTCGCTGCCAATACGCTCGAGCCCGTGGACGCCACCCACCAGCAAAACCACCGGCACATCGGGGGAATCACTGCCCAGATCAACCCGGTAGATGGGCAAGTCAATCTCCTTCAGGGGCACCCGCGCAAGCGCATTCACCGAGACCAGCTCCGGCGCTTCCGCCAGCATCCGCTCCAGCCGAACCATCTCCGGCAAATAGGTTCTCAGCAGTTGCCTTTGGCGGCTATCCCTGCGCTCCTGTTCTGTCGAAATGGCGGAATGGGGGGTCAGTTCACGCAATTCGGTCATGGGGCTCTCCAGTTCCAGGTGACCCTTCAAACTACTGCAGAATTGCTTCATTTTGTTGACAAAACGGTCGCATTTTCAGGCATGGATTGGCACTTCCCCAACGCGGTTTTACATTAATCGCTTGTAACTCAGGCTCAGAGCGTTACCCTTGAAGGTACGTAATAACCGAGGCCATAGCGTTTCTCTTGTCCTTTGATGACGCAGTACCAACAAAGCATGTCACTTCTCGAGGGGTCGTCCCGGCCTCTCTTGCGGACCTGTGTCCGCGTATTTTTAAACCCGATAAGGAGAACCAATCATGCGAAAGCTAACGCCTGTCGCGCTGCTTTGCGCGATGTCTGTTCCCGCCGTTGCCCAGGCTGAATGTGGCGAAGTCTCAATCACTGAAATGGGCTGGGCTTCGAATGCCGTTGTTACCGGCGTTGCCAAATTCATCATGGAGCAGGGCTATGGTTGCGACGTAACCGTGGTTCCCTCGGATACCGTTCCGGCTGTCACCTCGGTTGCAGAGAACGGTGAGCCCGATATTGTCACCGAGCTGTGGCTCAACTCTGCCGGTGAGGCTTATCTTGAGCTGGAAGAACAGGGCAAAATCGAGCGTGTCGCAGAAGTACTGGACCCCGGCGGTGTCGAAGGCTGGTGGATTCCCACCTATCTGGCCGAGGAACACCCGGAGCTGACCACCATCGAAGGGGTCATGGAAAATCCTGAACTGGTAGGCAGTCGGTTTCACAACTGCCCAAGTGGCTGGGGCTGCCGGGTTGTCAGTGACAATCTGATTGAAGCCCTCGACCTGGAAGAATCCGGGATTGAAGTGTTCAATCATGGATCCGGTGAGACCCTTGCCTCCTCCATGGCGTCAGCGGTTCAGTCTGAAGAGCCCTGGTTCGGCTATTACTGGGGTCCGACCGTGCCGCTCGGCAAGTACGACATGACCCGGGTTGAGCTGGGAGAGTACAAGCCCGAAGTCCACACCCGCAACCAGACCCAGGATGTAGAGAACCCGGGGGTGTCGGAGTTCCCCGCCGCGACGATCCTCACGTCCATTACCACCGACTTCAAGGAGCGTCAGCCGGAAGTGGCAGAAATGCTCAGCAATCTGACCTTCAAGACGGAAACCATGAGCCAACTGCTGGCCTGGATGGATTCCAACAACGCCTCTGCCGAGGAAGCGGCGGTGTATTACCTGAGCAACAACAGCGATGAATGGTCAAGCTGGCTCAACGATTCCGCCAGGGAACGCCTGGCTGCGGCAATGGGAGAGTAATCTTCTGCCTACCCTGACAGGGGCCGGCCCTCCCCGGCCCCTGTCAACTCCGATAGCGGAGAACTCGAAACGAGCCTTTAACATCTGATTGCGACGGGAACCAACCGCCCATGGCTACCTACGATTTCATATTTTCAGCGCTGGGACTGGAAGACTGGTGCGCAGAAGGGCAAAGCGACGCGCCCATGTCCATGGCAGCGCTACTGCAAAAAACCCAGGGAACAACCGGCGAACCGGAATCTCTCTGGGATACGCCTTTTCCTTCCATGGACGCGCTCAACGAATCCTGCGCGGCTTTTCCGCAATCCCGGGATCTTACAAAGGGTCTTGAAGAGGGCTTCCTGTCCATCAAGGATAGTCTGAGCGTTGTTCTGGATCCTTTGACCCAGCCCCTGAGCTGGGCCCTGGACGGCACACTCTACGGCATGCTCAACACGCCCTGGTGGATCGTCATACCAGTACTCCTGGCGGTGGTTTTCTTTGTCACCAAGTCCTGGAAACTGGTCGGTTTTGTTGCGGTAAGCCTGTGCCTGCTGGCTTTCATCGACTACTACCGATACGCAATGGAGACGCTATCGATCATTTTTGTCTGCGCCTTCATTTGCGTTCTGCTGGGCGTGCCCATTGGCATCGCCATGTCCCGCAACGATATGATGCAGCGTCTGACCGTTCCGGTTCTGGACATGCTGCAGACGTTGCCGCCTTTCGTATACCTGATTCCACTGATCTTCCTGTTCAGTGTGACCGAATCCAAGCTCTACGGCATCGCCATTATTCTTTACGCCATCGTGCCGGTTATCCGCCTGACCAACCTCGGCATACGACTGGTGGATAAAGACGTGATTGAGGCTGCCGACGCCTTCGGCATGACCAGCCACCAGAAACTGTTCAAGGTCCAGATTCCCCTGGCACTGCCCAATATCATGGCAGGTGTGAACCAGACCATCATGATGAGTCTCGCCATGGTCGTTATCGCTTCCCTGGTTTCGGCCCCGGGCCTCGGGGTCCTGGTACTCCAGGGCATCCGTAATCTGGAACTGGGTGTCGGCCTGGTTGCCGGACTCGGTATCGTGATTCTGGCGGTGATCCTTGACCGGGTAACCAAGGCCTCACTGGCGCGCATCAACGCCTCACAGAACCAATAAGGGAGCGAACCGTGGACCGGAATATCAAGATTTCCATCCGCAACCTCTACAAGATTTTCGGCCCAACCCCCGACATTGCCCTTGCACATGTTCGCAAGGGCATGGGGAAAGCCGAGTTACTGGAAAAGCACAATCATGTGCTGGGCCTACAGGATATCAATGTGGATATCCATGAAGGCGAGATCACCGTCATCATGGGGCTGTCCGGCTCCGGCAAGTCGACTCTCATCCGTCATCTCAACCGGCTCATTGAACCTACCGCCGGGGAAGTAGAGGTGGATGGTGAAAATGTGCTGGCCTACGACGAGGACAAACTGAGGAAACTGAGACGGGAACAGATGTCCATGGTTTTCCAGAAGTTTGCCCTGCTCCCCCACAAAACCGTGCTGGAAAATGCCGGTATGGCGCTGCTGGTTCGGGGTTACTCGGTGCAGGATTTCGAGGGCGAAGCGAAAAAATGGCTCGCCCGGGTGGGGCTGGAAGGCAATGAATACCAGTATCCGCACCAGCTCTCCGGCGGCATGCAACAGCGCGTGGGCATTGCCCGTGCGCTAGCATCGAACTCGCCCATTATGCTGATGGACGAGGCCTTCTCCGCGCTGGACCCGTTGATCCGGTCCGACATGCAGGACCTGCTGCTGGAACTGCAGGACGAGCTGCAGAAAACCGTCGTGTTCATCACCCACGATCTGGACGAGTCTCTGAAACTGGCGGATCACCTGGTCATCCTCAAAGAAGGCCATATCGTCCAGCAGGGGGAGCCCCAGGAGATCCTGATGAACCCCAACGACTCCTACATCACCGACTTTATCAGCGACATTAACCGCGCCCGGGTTCTGCGGGTGCGCTCGATCATGGAAAAAACCAAGGCAGCACCGGAAGAGTGCGCTGGCGATATTTCGGAACGCGATAACCTGGAATCGGTGATCGCCCGCTCCAACGGCGATACCAGTCTTACCTATCGTGTGGTCAGAAAAGGAAACCAGGTGGGCATCCTCAAGATGGAAGAACTCGTAAAAGCGCTGGTACCACTGGATGCCTCCGAGGGTGACGCGCGAAGCCGTTATTGACCGGGCCGCGAACGCATGGCGCGCCGAACTGAAACAGATGACAGGATTGTAAACAAGGGACTATGCTTTAACGGTTGCCGTAACTCCACGGCTTACCGGACAACGATGATGTCCAGACTTGTCATTACAGTGTTTGCGGTGCTGTTTTTCATGGGCTGCTCCCAGCCGGACGGCAGCTCGGGTGAGGCGGTTGCGGAAACCTCCGGCGGGGTATCCGCCGGTGAAGCGGCCCTCCCGCCCCTCATCGACAGCCAGCGGCGGGCAGACACCATCGTGATCGCCGCAGACCCGTGGTGCCCTCACAACTGCGAAGCCGGCAGTGATCACGAGGGCTATATGGTGGATCTGACCCGGGATATCCTTGGCGAGTCGGGGTACACCGTGGAGTACGTCAACCTCAGTTGGGCCAGAGCTCTTCAGATGACCCGGGATGGCCAGCTGGACGGGGTAGTCGGAGCCTTTGTCACCGATGCACCGGACTTCGTTTTCCCCGACACTCCCCAGGGCCACTCATCCATAGCAGTGTTTACCCACCCGGACAACAGCTGGCGTTATGCCGGCATCGAATCCCTTTATGACCAGCAGCTGCTGGTAATTAATGGTTACTCGTACACCCCGGAGCTGGATCGCTACATTGACCAGTATCAGGCCGACCAGAACAAGGTATGGGTGATTTCCGGCACATCCCCCCTGGACCGCGCCATTGAAATGCTGGAGCAGGACCGTACCGACCTTTATGTCGAAGACGAGTACGTCATGGCCTGGTGGGCCAGGAGCACCGGGAACACCGCAAGCCAGCCCCGCGGGGCGGGACGTATCGGCGAGATCAACACCTTTGTGGCGTTCTCCCCTACCCGAAAGGATTCACAGGAACTGGCAGCGCTGTTGTCGCAGGGCACACGCCAGCGAATCAATGATGGTCGCGCGCAGCAGATCCTCGACAACTACGGTCTCACTCTGTGGATTGAAAAGCCCTGAGGGTTGCGGCAACCTGTTTCGACCAGTGCCGGTTTTGATGCACAGCGGTTACCATTTCCTGCCTCAAAGCATTACCCTTGGCCCATTAAACAGGCAGGAGAACACTGCACTATGGCCATCAGACTTTACCAGTTTGCGATATCCCATTACTGCGAAAAGGCTCGCTGGGCGCTGGATTACAAAGGGCTGAGCTATGAGAGCATCAGCCTGCTGCCCGGGCAGCACGTCAAAACCATCCGCAAGCTCACCGGCAGGGATTCATCAGTCCCGGTGCTGGACCATGACGGCCACCGGGTGCAGGGATCCAGGGAAATCATCGACTACCTTGACGACACCTTCCCCGATCACCCACTGACACCGGCCGACCCCCAGGCACGCGAAGCTGCGCTGGCCTGGGAGCAGCGACTGGACGACGAGGTCGGCCCTGCAGTGCGCTGTTATTCTTACCACCATTTTTTGCAGCGTCCCAAGGTGGTGGTTCCCCTGCTGGCGGCAGGCACTCCCTTCTATAACCGGATTTTGCTGAAACTGGCTTTCAGCCGCGTCGACGAGATCATGCGCACGTGGATGAAAATCAATGAAAAGACATCAGAGCGATCGCGGGAAACCATGGAGGCCTACCTGACGGAACTGGCCCAAGCCTACCAGCAAAAACCCTATCTGGCCGGCGACAGCTTCTCCCGCGCTGATCTCACCGCTGCCGCGCTGTTTGCACCCATGTTTCAACCGGAACAGTATCCGGTGCCCTGGCCCAAACCCACAAAAATCCCTCGCGAAATCAAGGCCTGGCTGGCCAAGTGGCAGCCACAGATCCAGCCTTTGGAGAAGGTTTACGCCGCTAATCGCTGAGCGCCTGCCGCCGTTCCCTGCCCGGGGGTTTGCCGGTCCAGCGTCGATAGGCCCGGGTAAAAGCGCTCTGCTCGGAGAAGCCCAGCAACAGGGCGATGTCTGTCAGGGTCAGTGACGGATCCGCCAGATATTGCCGGGCCAGCTGTTCCCGGCTGCGGTCCAGCCACTGTTGCCAGCTCAGCTGGTGCCTGGCCAGCCGCCGCTGCAGGGTACGCGGCGCCATGTGCATATCGCTCGCCGCTCTGGCCAGGGTAGGCTCGCCGTCAGTCAGCAGCTTGAGCAACACCTGCTGTAACTGGCGATCGGTGCCGGAGTTGTTTCCGCGCCTCTGGCCAGGCTTAGCGTCAACTTCTGCAGGCAGTACCCGCACCAGCGCCCTTGCCTGCCGGTCCAGCAACTCCCGCAAAGTGGGATCCCGCCGGGGCATCGGGATACTCAGATGATGCAGCGGAAACCGCACCCGCACGTGGCTGTCTTTCCAGGTCACCGGGCAGCCAAAAAATGCCTCATAGGCCCTGGCGGTTTCGCCATCAACGCTCTCGAGAAAACTCACCGCGGAAGGCGGAGGTGGCTGATCAATCTGACGGCGCATGAACGTCACCAGCGCTGCAATGGCTGCGCCATCCGCCTGCTGGCCCAGTTTGGTGTCCAAGGGTGGCCAGCGCATCTCGACGGTATCGCCGATCACCTCGATCTCTGCAAGGCTGGCACCATAGAACAGGGCTTCATAACGCTGGTAAGCCAGCAGGGCTTCCCCCAGCGTATCAGACGCCAGCACCAGGTAGCCCAGAACGCCGACATGGCCCGGGAGCACGCAGGTTCCCACGCCCAGCTCCGGCGCAACCCGACCCGGCATCAGCGCCAGTCCCTGGGACAGCAGATTCCGCCACACTGGTACCGGGACACTGTCCCGTGATGCCCAGCGTGCCAGTGCTATTCGCAACGGGGCAGCGTCAAGTCCCTCCCGGTCCAGCCAGTCCCCAAGCAATCCGGTCCAGGCGCCGGTTACCCGGATCACCCTGGCCACTGTTGATCCACCATCAAGCTCCTGACCTCCACAATAATGGCGTCGATGATCAATTTAATGGCGTAGATTGTCAATTTTTACCCGGGCGATCGGAACAGAATAAACGTCGGCCAACAAATACAATACGGATAGAGCATGGCTTTGAAAGACATGGTGGTGTCGGTTCTGGAGGGCAGCGGCCTGCTACCGCTCTGGAATATGCTGGCCCCCTGGCTGGCACTGGATGAACGACAACTGATCTTTGTGGCAGCAACACCTGTGTTCATTGCTGTCACCCTATGGGAATACCTGCGCATTCGCCATGACCCCGCGCGCATGGACCTGCCGGAAGCCATCCGCAACTTTGCCCTGGGTGCCGGTTATCAGGTGACAGAACTGCTGTTCGCCGGCCTGATCGCCTTTCCCGTGTACGCCTTTGTCTATCATCACCGGCTTCTGGATCTGGAGCTGACCTGGGTGACCGGCTTCCTGACCTTTGTGGGCGTGGACTTCTGTTTCTACTGGATGCATCGCTCCAGCCATCGCATACGCTGGTTCTGGGCTGCCCACGTGGTACATCATTCGTCGGAGCGGATGAATTTCTCCACCGCCATGCGCCAGAACGCCACCAACATTTTCAACGGCATGTGGATGTTCTATCTTCCCCTGGCGCTTCTCGGTTTCAACCCGGTTTGGATTGGCATTGCCTATGCTCTGTCGCTGGTTTACCAGTTTTTCATCCATACCACCCTCGTGGGCCAATTGCCGCGCTGGGTGGAAGGGGTGTTCAACACCCCCAGCCACCACCGGGTTCACCATGGCCGCAATCCGGGCTATATTGATCGCAACTACGGTGGCACGCTTATCCTCTGGGACCGGCTGTTCGGAACCTTCGTGGCCGAGGATGAACAGGCCCCGCCGGAATACGGCATTACCCGTCCGGTGCATTCCCATAATCTGCTGGTGTTGTGGACCCATGAATACGTGGATCTGTTTCGGGCCATGGCCCGGCCTGGCGGTGGCCTGCTTTCCCGCCTGAAACATCTGTGGAAACCACCGGAATGGGACCGGGACAGGGAGTGAGCAGACCCATGCCATCAACCGGGGCATGACGTCACCCGGCCAGGAGCGGTATGATCACGGCTCATCTATCGAATGACAGGAGTGAGCCTCCTCCGTGAAGATCATCATCCTTTCATTACTGGCCCTGAGCCTGCCAATGACCGCTGCAACGGCCCGCGCCGGAGAAGTCAGGCTGGCCATTGCCACCAATTTTCACGATGCCGCCGAACGCCTCGCCGCGCACTTTTCAGAGACGACGGGCCATAGCACCCGAATCAGCTACGGCTCTACCGGCAAGCTTTACGCCCAGATTCGCCATGGTGCGCCATTTGATGCCTACCTGGCAGCGGACGAGGAGCGGCCGCACCTGATGGAGCGGGAGGGTTCCGGAGTGCCTGGCACACGTTTCACCTATGCCATCGGCAAACTGGTGCTCTGGAGCCCGGACGCGGAAGCCTTCAGAGAGCCGCAGGCGCTCCTTGAAGCAGATACCCTGCGCCGCCTCGCCATTGCCAACCCGAAAACCGCTCCCTACGGCCTGGCCGCCAAACAGACCCTGGAACACCTCGGACTCTGGAAAACACTGGAAAGCCGGCTGGTCAGGGGGGAATCCATCGCCCAAACCTTCCAGTTTGTGGCCACCGGCAACGCAAAAGCTGGGTTCGTGGCGCTGGCCCAGCTCCGGGATGACCATCAAGGCGGTGCCCGCTGGGAAGTCCCCAACACGCATCATGAGCCCATCGCACAGCAGGCCATACTTTTGGACCGGGGCCGCAGCAACGAGGCAGCCAGGGCATGGCTGAACTTCCTTGCCAGTGCTGAAGCACAGGACATAATCCGGGAATACGGCTACGATATCCCGGACCTGCCTGAATAACCCATGGAGCATTAATGAGCCCGGAATGGCAAACCGTCTGGCTGACTCTTAAACTCGCCGGCATTACGACCACCGTTCTGATGGTTATCGGCACACCTATTGCGTGGTGGCTTGCCCGCAGCAGCCATTGGCTGAAGCAGCCGGTAGCTGCCATTGTAGCGCTGCCTCTGGTTCTACCCCCGACGGTGCTGGGTTTTTATCTGCTCTTGCTGATGGGTCCGGAAGGCATTGTAGGCACGCTGACACAAACCCTGGGGCTGGGCACCCTGCCCTTCACCTTTGCCGGACTGGTCGTCGCTTCGGTGATCTATTCGCTGCCTTTCACTGTGCAGCCATTGCAGAACGTATTTGCCACCGTCAACGAACGCATGCTGGAAGTGGCCGCCACCCTGCGGGCGTCCCCGCTGGATCGCTTTTTCTCCGTAGTCATTCCCCTGGCCCGTCCCGGCTTTCTCACCGCGGCGGTGCTCACCTTCGCCCATACACTGGGTGAATTCGGCGTGGTACTGATGATTGGCGGAAATATTCCTGGCGAAACACGGGTGCTGTCGGTGGCCATCTACGACCACGTGGAAACCCTGGAATATGGCAAGGCCCACCTGCTGGCCGGGGGCATGCTGGTGTTTTCCTTTATCGTTTTACTGGCCCTCTATCTGATCAACGGACGCCTGAATAACGGGAACCTGAAGTCATGAAAGTACCCGGAATCCATGCCCGTCTGAGCACCGGTTTCGAGCGCTTCCAGCTGGATGTGGCCCTGGAATTGCCGGGCGATGGGGTTACCGCCCTGTTCGGCCATTCCGGCTGCGGCAAAACCACCTTGCTGCGATGCATTGCCGGCCTGCAGCCGTGCACCGGGCGGCTATCCGTGAATGGTAATGTGTGGCAGGACGATGACACCAGCCTGCCCGTGCATAAGCGCCCCCTGGCCTATGTATTCCAGGAGACCAGCCTGTTCCCCCATCTGTCGGTCAACGGCAACCTGAATTATGGCTACCGCCGCACACCCATGGCACAACGCCGGATTCATCCTTCGCAGGTTATCGACTGGCTGGGGCTCTCGCATTTCATGGACCGCAGACCAGAGCGGCTGTCCGGCGGCGAGCGCCAGCGCGTGGCGATCGCCCGGGCCCTGCTTACAAGCCCCCGCCTGTTGCTGATGGACGAACCCCTGTCGGCACTGGACCAGACCAGCAAGCGGGAGATTCTGCCCTACCTGGAAAACCTGCGGGACACCCTCGATATCCCCATCATCTATGTGTCCCATTCCGCCGCCGAAGTGGCCCGGCTGGCCGATTACATCGTGATGATGGATCAGGGCCGGGTGGTCGCCGAAGGCGGAATCCAGGAGACACTGGCCCGCCCTGACCAGCCGTTCGCCCTGGAGGAGGGTGCAGCGGTGATCGTACCGGCCGTCATTCGGGAACGGGATCCGCAGTGGCATCTCTGCCGTGCCGAGTTCGATGGGGGCAGCCTGTGGCTGAGGGATGACCGTCAGCCCGAACCAGGGAGCCGGGTCAGGCTGCAGATACTGGCCAGAGATGTGAGCATCGCCCTGGCCGCAAATCATAACCAGAGCATCCAGAACCTGCTTCCGGCCCGGGTGATGGATATGGCCGCGGAACAGCGCCCGGGCATGACCACCGTGCGACTGCAGGCGGGCCAGACGTCTTTCCTGTCACGGATTACCAGCCGCTCGGCCCATCAACTGGGCCTGGGCTGTGGCATGGACGTCTGCATGCAGATCAAGAGCGTGGCAATCGTGGAGTAAACCGGCCTGACTAGCGGGTACCGTACACCACCATGGTTTTACCTTTCACGCGGACCAGGCCCTGATCCTCCAGCGTTTTCAGGACTCGCCCGACCATCTCGCGGGAGCAGCCCACGATACGACCGATTTCCTGGCGGGTGATCTTGATCTGCATGCCATCCGGATGGGTCATGGCATCGGGTTCCTTGCACAGGTCCAGCAGGGTACGGGCGACCCGACCGGTCACGTCCAGAAACGCCAGATCACCGACCTTGCGTGTAGTCTGGCGTAACCGCGAGGCCATCTGCTCGCCAATGAAGTAGAGTACCCTGGGGTCCTCCTGGGCAATTTCCCGGAACTTGGTGTAGCTGATTTCGGCAACTTCACACTCGGTCTTGGCCTTTACCCAGGCACTGCGGGAGTCCATATTGTCAAACAGCCCCATTTCGCCGAAAAAATCCCCGGCGTTCAGGTAGGCCATGATCATCTCGCGACCGTCATCATCCTCGATAATAACGGTAACGGACCCTTTGACGATGTAAAACAGGGAATCGCTTTTATCCCCGGCATAAATGATGGTGCTCTTGGCTGGGTAACGCCGGCGATGACATTGTGAAAGAAAATAGTCCAGGTGCTTGGTTTTCTGCTCAACCGGCTTGACGATGGTAGCCATAGTGCGAGTCATGCCTCCTTAAAACTGGCGGGATCCCGATGTTTTTATTCACCCTGCTTTCCCTGCGGGTTCATTCATTATGAACGCAACTTATAACAAGAAGGCCTGGTTTCGGCAACCTGAATGAGTATAGACCAGCTCCGCCGCGCTGCTTTTTTGCGAAGCTGCCGGATAAAGCCGTATATGCTAGCATTCGGGCCCAGTATACGTTACACCCCATCCGGAGCAGGAAAACAGATGAAAGCAACCATTGACTGGACCGGCGACGCCAGCTTCAGGGCAACCAGTGGCAGCGGCCACGACATTCAGATGGACGGTCCGCCGGACCACGGCGGCAAGGACCTTGGACCACGCCCCATGGAAATGATGCTGATGGGCCTGGGCGGTTGTTCGTCCTTTGATGTCATGAGCATCCTGCAGAAAAGCCGCCAGGACGTGACCGCCTGCCATGCCGAGCTGGAAGCGGAACGGGCGGATGCGGTGCCGGCGGTGTTTACCCGCATCCACCTGCATTTCGTGGTCACCGGGCGCAATCTGAAGGAAAATCAGGTGAAAAGGGCCGTCAGCCTGTCGGCGGAAAAATACTGCTCCGCGTCCATCATGCTGGAAAAGGCCGGGGTGGCAATCACCCACAGCCATGAGATCCGCGAGGTGTCCTGAACCGGGGCCTATGCGGATGCTACAATGTTGCGTTGAACTCTACCCAAATCCAGGGTCGGTGTGCATAATACGCACCCTCTCCGCCGGTCTGCGCAAAAGGTAAACATCCCGGTCAGTTATCGGTGGCGGCCTTGGTGGCATGCATGGAACAGGCTGCATGACCACCGACATTCATCTCCAGACACTTTGGGGAGGCTGAACATGGAAACCAAACTACAACTGCATGGTTTCAATAACCTGACCAAATCGTTGAGCTTCAACATCTACGACATCTGTTATGCGCAGACCGAAGAACAGCGTAAAGCCTATATTGATTATATCGACGAGATGTACAACGCCGAGCGTCTGACCCAGATCCTTACCGATGTGGTCAAGATTATTGGCGCCAACGTGCTCAATATTGCACGCCAGGACTACGAGCCTCACGGGGCCTCTGTCACCATGCTGATTGCGGAGCACGAGCTCAGTGATGGTGAGGCGGACAACGAGGAGTCCCCGGGCCCGCTTCCAGATGCCATCGTGGCGCACCTGGACAAGAGCCACGTCACGGTACACACCTACCCGGAGAGCCACCCCCACGATGGCGTGAGCACTTTCCGCGCCGACATCGACGTATCCACCTGTGGCCTGATCTCACCGTTGAAGGTCCTCAACTACCTGATCCACAGCTTTGACTCCGACGTGGTCACTGTCGATTACCGGGTGCGGGGATTCACCCGTGATGTGGACGGCACCAAGCACTACATTGACCACGACATCAACTCGATCCAGAACTATCTGACCGAGGATACCCAGAACGCCTACCAGATGATTGACGTCAACGTGTACCAGGAGAACCTGTTTCACACCAAAATGATGCTCAAGAACTTCGAACTGGATAATTATGTGTTCGGGGTCAATGCCAGCGACCTGGACCCACAAGAAGCGCAGTCCATCGAGGACCGCCTGAGGCGGGAAATGCTGGAAATTTTCTACTCCCGTAACGTGGAGTAATTGCGCCCGGTACCGGTGATGCTTGCCATCACCGGACCTTCAGTTTTTTTGATGCCTCCTTCCAGAATTCTCCGGTTTATTCCCCCGGCTTGCAGAGCGTCTAATAGACCTCATAGCCCATGAGGAGGAATACGCCATGCCCCTGCGATCCATAAAACAGATCATTCCCGCACTCGAAACGTCCGATGGTGCCGGCGTCCGCATCAAGCGTTCTCTCGGCCAGCACCAGACTGTGCGCCTCGATCCGTTCCTGATGCTGGACGAATTCGGGTCCGACCAGCCCCGGGACTACATTGCCGGGTTCCCGTCACATCCCCATCGCGGGTTTGAGACAGTCACCTATATGATCGAGGGCCACATGCTCCACGAGGACCACCTGGGTAACCGTGGCAATCTGAAAAACGGCGGTGTCCAGTGGATGACCGCCGGACGCGGTATTGTCCACTCGGAAATGCCCCAGCAGGAAGACGGACAGATGCGCGGCTTCCAGCTCTGGCTGAATCTGCCCGCTGCGGAAAAGATGAAGCCGGCAGGTTACCGTGACATCCAGCCGGACGACATCCCTGCCATTTCCGTCGACGGCGGCCTGGTCAAACTGATTGCCGGTACCGTCACCCTTGAGGGACAGGAACATATCGGTGCCGTCAGCGGCGGCAGCACCAGACCTCTGTACGCGGACATTCATCTGGAGCCGGGGAAAGAAACGCTGCTACCGGTGGACCCGGAGCTGGCTGGCCTGCTGTACCTTTACGCCGGCCAAGCTTCACTGGTTTCCGACGACGGCACGCAGGTTCTTCAGGCCGCAGCCGCCAGCGTACTGGCATCGGGAGACAGCATCCGTATCGGCGCCGGTGAAAACGGCGCGCGCCTGCTGCTGATCGCCGGCAAGCCTATTGGCGAACCGGTGGTGCAGTATGGTCCGTTCGTCATGAATACCCGCGAAGAGATCGAGCAGACCCTGCGGGACTACCGCGACGGAAGCCTGACCGCCTGACCCGGCGTTCAGGCAAAGGGTTTGTGGGCCATCAGCTCGGACACCAGTGGCCGCATTATAAGATCCATCGCCAGTGACAGCTTGGTGCCGGGAATGACGATGGTGTCGTGGCGCGACAGGCTGCTGCCGCCAATCATCTGCAGCAGGTAAGGCAGGTCCACATCCGAGGGATCACGGAAATGAATCACGACCAGGCTCTCGTCTTCCGTGGGCACCTCGCGCACCACGAAGGGATTGGAGGTATCCACCAGGGGAATGCGCTGGAAGTTGATGTGGGTGTGGGCGAACTGGGGGACGATATCGTGCACGTAATCGTCCATGCGATTGACGATGGTCTGCACCACCGCCTCCTGTGGATAGCCACGCTTGTTGGTGTCGCGATGGATTTTCTGGATCCACTCAAGATTGACGATTGGCACCACCCCCACCAGTAAATCCACGTACTGGGCAATGTTGTAGGCTTCGCTGACCACCCCACCGTGCAGACCTTCATAGAATAGCAGGTCAGTATCCGGGGCCAGAGGGCCCCAGGGGGTGAAGGTGCCGGGCTTGTAACCAGCCTCGATCAGCTGCCTTTCCTCGTCGTGAACGTACTGGCGAAACTGGCCGCTGCCGGTATGGCCATAATCGTAAAACAGGGCCTCCAGTCTATCGATGTGGTTCGCCGTCAGCGCAAAGTGATTGCGTTCACCAAACTGGCCCTTGGCGGCAAGACGTGCCATCTGCTCACGATTGTACCGGTGAAAACTGTCACCACTGACCATGGCCGCCCGGAACCCTTCACCCGCGAAGAGACGGCTGAATATCTCGCCGGTGGTGGTGGTTCCGGCCCCAGATGAACCGGTAACCGCGATGATCGGGTGGCGCTTTGACATGGCAGATGGTCCGGCAGGTCAGTCCAGGCTGTTGAGTAGCCGCGGCTTTTCGATAACGAAACCCTGAGCATAGTCCACACCCAGGCTGCTCAACCTGTCAAGAACGCCGCGGGTTTCAACCTGTGAGGCAATGACTTCCCGTTTCATGTAGTGGGCCATGTCCACCATCGACTTCACCATGGCACGGTCCGTTTCACTGGTCTCCAGCTGGCTGGTGAAGGCGCTGTCCAGCTTGATGAAGTCCACAGGGAGGCTGCGCATGAACTGGAACGACGTCGGCCCGCTGCCGAAATCACCCAGGCAGAACCGGCATCCAAGTTCCTTCATTTCCTCGATAAACTCGGAAATACCCTGAAGGTCGTTGATGGCCGCGGCCTCGGTGATTTCGAACCAGAGTCTTTCAATGGGAGCGTCTTTCTGGCTCAGCTTGTCATAAATGAATTCCATCAACGACTGGTCGTTCAGCGAATGCCCGGACAGGTTAATACAGATACCGCCCATATGCTCCGGCGCGGGCGCCCTGTCACGCAGCCAGTCAAGCATCTGCCCCACCACCCAGCGATCGACTGCCTGCATGCGGTCGTAGCGCTCAGCCATTCGGACGAAATCCTTGCCGGTAATCAGGTTACCGTCGTCATCGTACATGCTGATCAGAATTTCGTACTGCGGCGTCATGGTGGTGTGGGGGTGAAGCGGGATAACCTTCTGGCATCGTAGCAACATCCGCTCTTCATTGAGATCCCCCAGGTTGGCCACCTTGGCGGCAATCTGCTCCTGCCGGGCATGATCCTGAGCGTCCAGGGAATACTCCATCACCTTGCCATGGCCCCGTTGTTTGGCCGCCTTCATGGCCTGCTCCGCCGCCTTCAGCCAACGCTCGGAATTGGCCAGAGCGGGCATTTCCTGTGCCAGCCCGGCGCTGGCCGAGAGGTGATAACTGCCGCTTTCAAAGCGGAACTCCATGGCCTCAATGGCTGAGACGATTCCTCGGGAAGCTTCCATGGCATTTTCCGCCGGCAGCATCAGCGCAAACTCATTGCCGGAAAGCCGCGCCAGTGGCATGCCATCCCCCACGTGACTACGAAGCACATCCGCTACCATGCGCAGAGCCTGATCCCCGGCCTGGTAGCCGGCGGTATCATTGAGCAGGCGGAACTGGCGCAGGTCCAGACGCACCAGTGCACGCTCATCCTCATGCCGGGCCAGTTGCTGCTCCAACATGCGCTCAAACTCACGACGACCCAGCAAACCGGTCAGCTCATCGTGGGTGGAAGCCCAGGACAGCTGGTCGTAGACCTTGCGCACCATACGGTCGATGCTCTCGTCCACCAGGGGCCGCTCGTACTGAGCGTCCGGCACGATAATACCCTTACGCATCTGCTGGGCCAGGGATTCCAGATCCAGCTCCACAACCCGCATGCCCTGATGGTTCACGAATACAAAGCGGCTGAAACCCCGGGCTATCCAGACCAGGCGAATAAACTGCGGTTCGTCCGGTTTTTCCTGATCCCTGAGCCAGTCACCGGTTCGCAGCTGCTGCACGCGGTTGATCCAGCGCTGGAGGCTACGCTGGTCACGCTCGGAAAGGGTCTGCTTGTCGTCGTCTTCGCTCTTCGCCCGGGGAATTTCCACCATCTCAGGGGAGCTTTCAGGGCGGCGCACAAGGAACTGCTTGAGCTCGTCGCGAATCTGGGATGACGGCATATGATTACTGGATATGGAGGCGAGACCATCCTGTATGACCCGCAGTAATTCCGGCAGGTTGATGGTGTTTTCGGGGTCGTCTGCAAAGGTCATCAGCGAATCAATGACCGACAGGTAGTCCTGCCACAGCGGGCTGTCCTGGCCCTGGCGAATCCAGGTCAGCGACAACAGGTCGCGCCAGCCCCCGTCCAGCAGGCTGACCACCGCCCTGGGCACCTTCCTGCCCGCCAGTTTCTGTTCAAGCACGGCAGCAACCGCCGCCTTCGATTCGGACACCTTCTGGGCGCCCTCGGCGGCGGCTGTTACCCGCTCGACGTTACGCCGGTAGACAAGATTCTGGCGGTCAATCAGGCCATCCAGCTCCTGGACCGCGCTCTCGAACACACCGGTGTCCTGCTCGAAATCGGTGGCGATGCGCTGAACCAGTTCGTCGATCCGTCGCTGTACCACCGGGTTGATGCGGCCACCCTTCACGCCCAGCTGGGCCAGCCGGTTCATGACGCCGCGTACCGGGCTGGCCTGATCGTCAAAAAACTCCGGGTCCCGCATGACCACTTTCAGCACCGGCACTTCCAGCTGGCGCATCCGTGACTGGGCATATTCACTGAGTTTAGGGCTTTCCACGACACTGCTGAAAAAACGGTCTACCACATCGAGGGTGCTTTGCTCCTCCTTTCCGAGAGCATGTTCGCCACTCTCCCTGACTCGCTCCACTACACGTTCACGGAGGGACGGCTGCTCCGGGCCGGCGGTTGCAGCCTGCAACTGAAGCTCCTGCAGCTGCCTTTGCAATTCACCCGCGGAAAGTTCCCTTGCCCCGGGCGAGAATTCCACCGGTTCCATATCGCCACGGGCCAGGCGGCTGGCCGTCAGGGTGCCAAGCAGATTTTTCACGGTTGCAAAGGCTGTCTGGGCTGCCGCGGCATAACTGCGAAATTCAGACGAGGATTTCCGGCCAGGGGCACGGGGAATGTTGCGCTCCGCAGGCGGAGACTCGCTGACGGGCGCAGCTGACTCTTGTTGAGCCTGCTTCAGCGGCCCCTTCATCACCGGCGATTTTTTATCGGCTTCAACGGCTGCCGCAGGTGAGTATTCGCTCAGATACTTGCTCAGATCCAGGTCCGGTAACACGCCGTGGCGCACCAGAATATTGTTCAACTCCCGGTAAAGGGGGCCAAGGTTCATCAGTACCGATTTTTCGAACACCTTGAGGCAAACCTTCTCCACCTCCCGCTCAGCCTTGAGCAGACTCAACCCGGAATGGAAGGACTCGCAAATCAGCGACGGGCCCAGCGGGTTGTGGTGCCCCGTGGAATTGGCAATGCCCAGTTTGTCGAGACGCAGTTTCAGCTGGAGAAGATCACCCCGATACTGGGTATCGGCCTTTGTCACCATCACGCGGATCGTCAGCCAGTCTTCAAATTCGCCCTTGTCCACCACCGACAGCTCCGCACCGGGAGCTCCCCTGGGCGCCGGCTTCAGGGGCAACTCCAGACTCCGTGCCATCTGTTGCCAGACAGCCCGTTGGCGGGCCTGGAGCTGGCCGGCGGCATCCATGAATTCGTTTGCCTGCTGATCATTGCCCGCTTTTTGCGCTGCCTCACGCAAAGCGGTAACCATCTGCACGAAACACGCCTCCATCAGCGGTTCGATATACTGGACAACGGCTTTCGCCGACTGGTGCAGAACAAACTGGACCTTGTCACTGGGTGCGCGCAGTGAGGCCCGCCCCTGATTACGATTGGCACCACACTGCTCCAGCATGGCGTTGACAGCTTCCGGATTGGAACGGGTAAAGGCAACGCCCATGGCGCCATCGATCCGGCGCATGACGCTTACATGCAATTCGTGACGTTTGCGGCCATCAGGGCTGCGAAAACGGACCACCAGTTCCGGTGTGTCGCGGGCGAGTACCTGATCCAGCTTTCTTGAGGTTTCCCCGGAGTAACGCACGAACAGGCCCTCGGCGCAGAAGTCTGCAATCTGACAGGGCAGATTTTCTCCGCTGCCGCCATCCAGCTGGGCAGCGAGTTTGATGGGTTGGCGGGGGCTCGAACGACGTTCTTTCGGATCCATGAACTACCTGATATCTGGCCGGTATCCCTGAAAGGCAGCGACAGCTACCTGCTACTTGGGGGAACATGGCTGTAATATACTCTCTGGCCCGCTTGCCAGCCAGCCACAAATCACAGCCTGAACCATGACACAGCTTAGTCAGATATATCTCGTTATGCTACTTATAACGACACTTTCCGGATGCACAACCCTGGACTATTACAGCCAGGCGGTCAGTGGTCATCTGTCACTGATGATGTCCACGCAGCCGGTGGTGCAGTTGCTCAACGCGCCTTCAACTCCGGAGGCCCTGCAACACAAACTCAATGTCGCAAACAACGCCCGTGAATTTGCCGCAGACCAACTTGCGCTGCCCGTGGGCGATGCCTTTTCCGGCTACGCCGAGCTTGGCCGGCCCTGGGTGGTGGTCAACCTGGTTGCAGCGCCGGAATTCTCGCTCCAGCCCCATCGCTGGTGCTACCCCGTCGTTGGCTGCCAGGCCTACCGAGGGTATTACCAGCTTGAGCAGGCAAAAAGGGAGCAACAGACATTCAGCGCCCGGGGCTATGATACGTTTATCGGTGGTGTCACCGCCTACTCTACCCTTGGCTGGTTCGACGACCCGCTCCACACCGGTTTTACCGATCTTGCGGACGATCGTATGGTGGCGCTGATGTTCCACGAGCTGGCACACCGTGTGGTTTACATCAGCGACGACACGGCCTTTAACGAGAGCTTCGCCACTGCAGTGGAACTCGAGGGGCTGCGGCTGTGGCTGAACGAGCGGGATGATCAGGAAGGTTTCCGCGACGCGCTGGTGCGTCTGCGCCAGCGTAACCAGACCCTCAGCCTGGTTGAGGCCACCTCCGCTCGACTGGAGGCACTCTACAAGCAACGGGAGACGCTGCCCAGGGCCGAGCTCAGGCAGAAAAAGTCGCGGATATTCGAGACACTTGGGGACGATTATCAGACGCTGTCAGCAGACTGGGACCAGACCGGCCCCTTGGGCGAGAATCCGACGGCGCTGAACAATGCCCACCTGGCCCTGTTCAGTCAGTACAATCAGCACGTACCCGCCTTCCGGCAACTGCTCCGCGAGCACGATGGCGATTTCAGGGCCTTCTACGCGGCGGTGGAGCGCCTGTCCGCGCAGTCACCTCAAAGCCGGCAAAAAGCCCTGGCCCGGCTAGGCCAGCACTTTCACGAAAACCTTTGAGTTGCGCTGGGTGTTGTAGGACGCCAGTTTCAGGCCCGGCAGCTCGCGTACATTCGAGGGCTGGAAGCCGCGCTCCCGGAACCAGTGCTCGGTCTGAGTCGTCAGCGCAAACAACCGCTGGATACCCTGCCCCCTTGCGAGCTTCTCGATCATGGCCAGGATCTCGTCGCCGCGGCCGGCACGGCGATAGGCCTGATCCACCGCGAAACAGGACAGTTCACCGGCGCTTTCATCCGGATAGTGATAAAGCGCCGCGCACCCGACAATCGTGCCGTCCCGCTCTGCCACCACAAAACTGCCGATTTCCGTTTCCAGCATTTCGCGGGAGCGGCGCACCAACACCCCCTGCTCTTCCAGCGGCTGGATCAGTTCGAGGATACCACCGATATCCTCCACCCTGGCCTGGCGGATCTGCTCGTAGTTGTCACTGCTGACCAGGGTACCGGAGCCATCACGGGTGAAAAGTTCTTCCAGCAATGCGCCATCCTCGACGTAGCTGATGATGTGGGCCCGGCGCACGCCTCTCACACAGGCATCACAGGCAGCCCGTAACAGATCCCCATCGTGCCCCTGAACCATACCCGCCGACAGCCGGCCAGAAGCCTGCCGCGCGGACAGCTCCCGCATCAGCCCGCCGTGCTCGTCCATCAACCCCTGGTTCTCGGTAAACATGATCAGTTTTTCGGCCTGCAGTGCAGCCGCAACCTGGCTTCCCACGTCCTCGTAGGACAGATTGAACGCATCCCCCGTGGGCGAGTAGCCAAGCGGTGGCAACAGCACAATGTGCCCCAGCTCCAGCAGCTTTTCGATGCCACCCAGATCCACACGGCGCACCCGGCCGGTATGGCCGAAATCAATTCCGTCAAGGACACCCACCGGCCTGGCGGTTACATAGTTGCCGCTACTCACCCTTATGCGGGCGTTATGCATGGGCGAATTAACCAGGCCCATTGAGAGCTGACTTTCAAGGAACGCCCGCAACCCACCGATAGCCTCCAGCACCAGTGGTAATTGCTGCTCCGGAGTTACCCTCAATCCCCGGTGAAAGCTGGACTCCTCGCCCGCACTATCCAGCCTCATCTGGATCTGAGGCCTGGCGCCATAAGCGACAACAAGGCGAATTCCCAAGCTGCTGAGCAATGCTATGTCATGAATAATATTGATCAGGTTGCCATGGGCGATGGCATCACCCCCAATGGTCAACACCACCGTACGACCCCGATGGGCATTGATATAGGGCGATGAGTGGCGAAATCCATGCAACCATTCGTTCGATTTCAAACGCTTCTCCTGCGAGTCTTCAGCTTTTGGAGTTTTCCCAGAGATTAAAGACAGAACTCTTTGATTAGTCCCTTGAGGATTCTTACCGCCGGATCCAGTTGTGATAACTCCAGGAATTCATCGGGTTGATGGGCCTGGTCGATATAGCCAGGGCCCATGACCAGAGTTTCCAGTCCCAGTTTCTGTAACCATGGCGCTTCCGTCGCAAATGCGACTGCCTCCGCCGTGTGGCCGGTGAGTTTTTCACAGGCCCTCACCAGGTCGGCATCGGCCGGAGTTTCAAAGGGCGGAACGCCGTCGAATAGCGGCTCGAACTCCATTGCGAGCTCACGCTTTTTCGCCAGTGGCTGCAGCTTATGGAGAATCTCCTGGCGCAGTGCGTTCATGTCCATGCCCGGTAACGGCCGCAGATCGAAATGCAGTTCACAGCGGGCACAGATGCGATTGGGGTTGTCGCCACCGTGGATGCAGCCCAGGTTCATGGTAGGGACCTGAACCTTGAAATTGGGATTGCTGTATTTTGCCTGCCAGCCTGAGCGCATGGCCAACAGTTCGCCAAGGGCCTCGTGCATGCCCTCCATGGCGTTACGACCCAGGGATGGATCAGAGGAATGACCGGACTGGCCTTCGAATATCAGCCGCTCCATCATGATGCCCTTGTGCATGCGCACGGGTCTGAGACCGGTGGGCTCGCCAATCACTGCATAGCGTGCCTTGGGGCGGCCGGCTTCGGCGAGCGCGCGGGCACCGTTCATGGAGCTTTCTTCGTCAGCAGTGGCAAGGATGATCAATGGCTGCTTCAGTTCCTCGCCGACGAAGGCCCTGGCCGCTTCGATGGCCAGTGGAAAAAAGCCCTTCATATCGCAGGTACCAAGTCCATACCAGCGATCGTCCCGCTCGGTCAGGGTAAACGGGTCACTCTGCCAGCGTTTGTCGTCAAAAGGCACGGTGTCCGTGTGGCCGGAAAGCACCAGGCCGCCGGAGCCGCTGCCAAGGGTGGCAATCATGTTGTACTTGCCGGCCATGCCGGGCACTTCAAGCAGCTCGACATTGAAGCCCATGGGCTCCAGCCATTGGGCCAGTGTGCGCACCACCGGCTCGTTGCTGTGGTCCCAGTCAGCCGAGGCACTGCTGATCGAAGGTTGGGAGATCAGCTTCGTCAGCATTTCACGAATGCCGGGCAAATGTTGTGTGGATCCGGACATAGACATTTCTCCGGCCCGTTTCCGGGCTAGCGGGACTGGCCGCGACGCCAGACCTCAAACGTTGCAATCAGGCGGATGGCAATGGGATAGGCAACCTCGCCCCCATCCATCAGCCGTGCGATTTCCATCCGCGAGTCGTCGATGCTCACCAGACGGCCCTCGACCACATTACCATTCTCCAGGGTGACTCTCACCGTTTGTCCGAGCCAGGATTCGGCATCCTCCGTGTCCGCGGAATTCCAGCCCGCGACGAGTTCGCCGCCACCGGCGCCAGTGACAACCGGCTCCAGCATGGCCTGCGGCCGTACCGGCAACTCCGGTTCTACCCGGGTCAGATAGATATCCGGCACTTCCGAGCGGTTATAGCGGGCGTTCAGGCTGGCGCCCGGGGCTTCTGTGCTCGCCCGAACAGGTATGCCCCAAACCGGAGCCGACGGGTCCAGCTCCAGGGTCAGCTCGCCCCCCTCAGTCAGCCACTGGCGATAAAGTGCGAGCAACTGGCCACTGGCACTGAAGCCGCGGGCCTTGAGTGCATCGCTGAAAGTCTCCACAACAATGCCGGCCCATTCGCTGGTATCGACTCCGGACTCCCGGGAACAGTAGGCCGCCACCCGGCGCATCAGCCCGCCGTCTCTCAGCGTCACCGTCATCGGCGACGCTGAAGAGCCAGGCAGGCTGGACAGCTCCAGAGGGTTGAGATGCGCGCCCGGCCAGTCCACTTCCACACTGCCGGTATTGGCAGTTGTCAGCTCCCCGTAGACACCATCACGGCTCTGTATAATGAGCGACTCACCGGATACCCCGGAAACACCGAGCCGAAGCAGGTCACCGCTGCCGAGGCGCTGGCGATGGTCCGGGCCGCAAACCGGAGCAAACAGGGCGGGCGTCATGTCACCGGCTGCGGTTACCCAGTTCCGGAACATGTTGGTATCCAGCACCATACGCAGGTTCTCGGCCTGCAGCGACCAGTGGCCAGGCAGATCCGCCGGATTCAGCAAAGCGGTTACTAACGCCAACGGTGAGCCGGCATCGAACATCACCCGGTCAAACTCCACCGGCTGCGTCAGGCGGAAATCCTGGTAACTGCCATCCCCCAGCACCAGGCGGCCTTCGATACCGGAACGGATCTCCCCGCGGTCGATCACGCCCACGTTTTCCGCCGCCTTGCGGGCCTCGGCAAGTCTTTGATCCGCCAGCCACCAGACTGCACCCTTGAATGACAGGTAGCCAATCAGGGCCACGACGACCAGAAAGGTAAGCAGGCGCTTCATGATTCGTTCCTCTCGAACGGCTGAGGTCAGTTACGGGAAATCAGTGTACCCACACCTTCATCGGTGAAGATTTCCAGCAAGGTGGCATGAGCCACGCGGCCGTCTATGATATGGGAGGTCCGAACGCCGTGCTCCACCGCATTCAGGGCGCAGCGGATCTTCGGCAACATGCCACCGTGGATGGTGCCATCCTCAATCAGTTCGTTGACCTGTTTCGCGGTCAGCCCGGTAAGCACGTTGCCGTCTCTGCTCTTGAGACCGGAGACGTTGGTCAGCAGAATCAGCTTTTCAGCCTTCATGGCCTCGGCGACCTTGCCGGCCACCAGGTCGGCATTGATGTTGTATGACGTGCCATCGGCACCAACGCCAATCGGTGCAATCACCGGAATCACGTTGCTGCGGGTCAGCATTTCAATGACTTCGACGTTTACGCTGTCCACCTCGCCGACATGGCCGATATCAATGATTTCTGGGCGCTCGAGCTCGGGAGAGCGGTTCATGACCTCCAGTTTGCGGGCGCGGATCAGGTTGGCATCCTTGCCCGTCAGGCCCACGGCCGTGCCGCCATGGGAATTGATCAGGGAGACAATCTGTTTGTTGACCAGGCCACCCAGGACCATTTCCACCACATCCATGGTCTGGCTGTCGGTGACCCGCATGCCGTTCACGAAGTTGGACTTGATGTTGAGGCGCTCCAGCAACTCACCAATCTGGGGGCCGCCGCCGTGAACCACAATGGGATTGATGCCCACCAGTTTCATCAGCACCACGTCACGGGCGAAGCTGCTTTTCAGCTCCTCGTTTTCCATGGCGTTGCCGCCGTACTTGATTACCACTGTCTTGCCGGTAAACCGCTGAATATAGGGCAGGCCCTTACTCAGTACTGCTGCCACCTGCATTGCTGTTTCACGATCCAGAGCCATTCATGCTGCCTTGTTAGTCAGAAAAGTCCGTTGCAATTATTCCAGAGCCGTCAGAAATCCGCGACAAGATCCGGTGCCACTTTCTGCAGCTGTTCCCGGAAAACGGCCTTGATGCGCTCCAGTGCCTCTTCGGTCTCAGCCTCGAAGCGCAGCACCAGTGCCGGCGTGGTGTTGGAAGCACGGCACAGGCCCCAGCCATCGGTATATTCCACCCGAATACCATCGATGGTACTGATGTTGGCATCACCAAAATTGCCTTCTGCACCCAGTCGCTCCATCAACTCGAATTTGCGGTCGTCCGACACCGCCACATTCAGTTCCGGGGTGCTGATATCCTCGGGGAAATCCTCGAAGACTTCATCACTGTGACGGTCCTCGATGCCCAGGATTTCCAGCAGCCTGGCGGCGGAATAGAGTCCATCGTCGAAACCGAACCAGCGTTCACCAAAGAAGATGTGCCCGCTCATCTCTCCGGCCAGAAGAGCACCGGTTTCCTTCATTTTCGCCTTCATCAGGGAGTGGCCGGATTTCCACATGACCGGCCGGCCACCGGCTTCGGAAATCACACCCGCCAGACGCCGGCTGCATTTCACATCGTAAAGCACATCGGCACCCGGATTACGGGAGACCACATCCCTGGCGAAAAGCATCAGCAGTCGGTCGGGCCAGATAATCTTGCCGGTGTTGGTCACCACGCCCAGGCGGTCACCGTCGCCGTCGAAGGCCAGCCCGATGTCTGCTCCTTCGGCCTGCACCCGCGCAATCAGGTCTGCCAGATTTTCGGGTTTGCCAGGATCCGGATGGTGATTGGGGAAGTCGCCATCCACTTCGCAGTACAGTGGAATTACTTCGCAGCCCAGCTCTTCGATCAGCAGCGGCGCCAACTCACCCGCAATGCCATTGCCGGCGTCCAGTACCACTTTCAGGGGTGCTGCCACCGCAATATCGTCAACGATGCGATCAAGATACGCCCGGCGCACGTCTTCCGAGGACTGGGCACCATGGCCACTGGCAAAATCTCCGGTGCGGATCCGCTGCAACAGTTTCTGGATCGCCTGGCCGGAGAGGGTCTCACCCCCCAGCATGATCTTGAGGCCATTGTAGTTGGCCGGGTTGTGGCTGCCGGTAACCATGACCCCGGACCCGGTACCCAGTTCGTGGGTTGCGAAATAGAGCACAGGGGTCGGTACCGCGCCCACATGAATCACATTGCAACCGGTTGCCATGACACCCCCTGCCAGGGCGTCCGCAAGCTCGGGGCTGGAATGACGGCCATCGTAGCCGATACAGAGGCTGTCCATACCCCGGGCAATGGCCTCGCTGCCGATAGCGCGACCGATCACCGCCACAATATCGGGTGTGAGGGTGTCGCCCACGATGCCCCGGATATCGTAGGCACGGAATATGGTATCGGAAACGTCGGCTTCCGGCAGCTGTACCTCTTCGACACCGGGCGTATCTTCAGCACCATCGGCACCACCAAACCCCAGCACGTCGTCATCACCGTCCAGCATATCGATATCGAGCATATCCTTGTCCTGGAACAGGGGCTCGTCGGCGGCGGGCTTTGCGTTCTGGGCGCCCGGGCCCGGCTTCGGACGTGCCGATTCGCCAGCCTTGGCGAGCCGTTTTTCCACCACCTGGGAAAGCCGGTGGAGCACTTCAGCCGTCGAGGCCACCATATCCCACCTGAAAGTGGGTGGTTTTATTTTTTCACCACCAAATACTTTATGTGCCCACTGGATCAGCACGGTCATGTCCTGCCGCAGGCCTCGCTGCGCGCCTCCCATAAGCAGCCAGACCAGGATCGCTGCAATCACCGCAGGCACCAGCACAAGAGCCAGCAGCAGGGAACTGTTGAAAAGCGAGGGCGGGGCCGACGCCGGCCGGTAACGAAGCTCCCAGTTGGGGCTGACAAGATCACGGGTCTGGACCGGTCCATTGCCACTACCCCGGCTGATGACGGTGCGCTCGGAACCGTTAACGGACTGAACCAGGGAGAACTGCCCTCCCAGCTCCTGATTGACGACTGACATCAGCGGCTGCAACTGCGCGGCACTGAAAACAACCAGCACGCTGCCGGCAACCGCACGGCTCTGGGGATTGCGGACCGGGGTGGCCATCTGCAGGTACCATTGGCCGTCCCGCGGGAAGGCATCCGGATAAAGTCGCTGGCCGGTTTCAGCGCGCCGGGCCAGGTCCAGGCCGGCAAAGCCCAGGGTGGGTTCGCTGGCGGTGCGAGGAATATCACCGTAAGGAAACAGGTAAACCGCCGCTATTTCCGGCAAGGTGCCGACCAGGTCTGTGGCCGCATCCTCAGTGGATGCCTCACCACGCAGCGCTGCCAGCACATGGTCCTGGCCGGCTATTCCCTCAACCGCAGACTGCAGGAGCGATAGCTGCTGGTTGAACCTGACCGCGGCAGCGTCCGCTTCCAGCGCCGCCTGCATGTCATAGCGTCGGGCCTCAGAGGGCGCGGCGACCAGAAAATACACCAGAGCGGCTGAAACCGCTCCCGCCAGGACGACAATCAGGACCTGGCTAATGGCAACTGAGCCTAACCGCTTATGATGCCCGCCGCCTGCTGCTTTCTTGTCTTTGCTCTGTTTTTTTGCCTGCTTCCTGTCTGAATTCCTGTCAGGTGCAACTTCGTCAGAGTTCTTCTTTTTGCCAAGCCTCATAGTCCATCCTGCTGGTGTTATTTTCGCCCGGATTTCTTTAATCGATCAGGGAAGTATAGACCCTGAGCGCTGTAATGCGTTTGCGCGGTCAGCGGGTGCCCGTTGAGCCGAACCCGCCCTCTCCTCGCAGGCTGGCATCAAAACAGGAGACCACTTCAAAGTCCGCCTGCACCACCGGCACCAGAACCAGTTGGGCAATGCGTTCGCCCACCTCAAGGGTGAATTCGGTCTGCCCGCGATTCCAGCAGGACACCATCAGCTCGCCCTGATAATCCGAGTCAATCAGGCCCACCAGGTTCCCCAGCACGATGCCATGCTTATGTCCCAGCCCGCTACGGGGGAGAATCATTGCCGCCAGTGACGGATCGGCAATATGTATTGATAGTCCGGTTTTTATCAGTTCAGCCTGACCCGGCTTCAGGGTCAGAGGAGCGTCAAGACAGGCACGCAGGTCGAGGCCTGCGGAGCCTTCGGTTGCGTAGTGGGGAAAAGGCACCGTATCGCCGATACGGTCATCCAGAATCCGTACCTGAAATGTCTTGCGGGTCATCGGATTTCCTTGTCAGATAGCGCCGGCGGGGCCGGCCTTGTCAGTGAGTTGGTCTGCAATCAGGGCAATCAGCCGTTGCGCAAGGACTGCCTTCGGGCCCGGGCCAATAGCCTCACGTCCCTGGGGCCAGAACACGGTGACGGCGTTATTGTCGCTGTTGAACCCCAGCCCCGGCGCCGAGACGTCGTTGGCAACAATCATATTGAGCTTTTTCCGTGCCAGCTTGTCGAGGGCATAGTGCTCAACGTCGCGAGTTTCTGCGGCAAAACCAACCGTGAACGGGGCATCGCTCCGGCCGGCTATGGTCGCGAGGGTGTCAGGGTTGCGCACCAGTGACAGATTCATGCTCTCATTCGATTTCTTGATTTTGTCGCCGGCAAAGGTGTCCGGCCGATAGTCCGCCACCGCCGCTGTGGCAATAAAGAGGTCACAGCCTTCGTCAACAGCCCTGCCAGCTTCTTCCAACATATCCTGCGCAGTCATTATGCCGCGCACTTCCACACCGGCCGGCGCCGCAACCGCCACCGGACCGCTGACCAGAACCACCTCGGCACCGGCCGCCCGGGCAGCGGCAGCAAGGGCATAACCCATTTTTCCAGAGCTGTGATTGCTTATATAGCGCACCGGGTCGATCGGCTCCCGGGTAGGGCCGGCAGTAATAACCACGCGCCTGCCCGCAAGCGACGCCGAAGCAGTCCCGCCAACCAGGTCATGCAGCCTGGCGGCCTCCAGCATTCTGCCAGGGCCTACGTCACCACAGGCCTGCGCGCCCTGATCGGGGCCCCAGAGGCTGACCTGCGGGTCTGATTCCAGCAGGGCGATATTGCGCTGTGTCCGCGCATTGCTCCACATTGCCTGGTTCATCGCCGGAGCTACCGCAATCGGGGCCTCGGTGGCGCAGCAGAGTGTGGTCAGCAAATCGTCCGCCATACCCTGGGCCAGGCGCGCAATAAAATCGGCGGAGGCGGGCGCAATCACAATCTGGTCGGCCCATTTTGCCAGCTCGATATGCCCCATGCCGGCCTCTGCTTCCGGATCCAGCAATGACGTCCTGACCGGTTCGCCACTCAGCGCCTGGAAGGTCAGCGGTGTTACAAAGGCTTCCGCGCCCCGGGTCATCACTACCCTCACCTCATGGCCGGATTTTTTCAGCAGGCGGACCAGCTCCGCACTTTTATAAGCGGCAATACCACCGGTCACGCCCAGCAGGATTCGTCTAGCGGCCATAACGGCTCCGTATCCATCACAAAATGAAAGGCTTATAAGATAGCATGCCAGAGCGCTGCGGGCAGCCTGTCAGGCGTGGTAGAATTGTGCCGGCGACGCAAGCGCAGGAAGCGCAAACAACGACTGAAAGGATTCACCTCATGCCTGATGCCGACTGGCCAAACGACGAACGCCCACGGGAACGACTGCTGGCCCACGGGCCCGGAAGTCTGTCCGACGCCGAACTACTGGCCATTTTTTTACGCACCGGCACGCCGGGAATGCCGGTTATGGCGCTGGCCCGTTATTTGACGGAGAGCTTCGGCGGCCTGCGCGGCCTGATGACCGCCTCCAGGCGGCAATTCTGCGGCGTCAAGGGTCTCGGAACAGCGAAGTACGCCCAGGTGCAGGCTGCCATGGAAATGGCGCGCCGGGTAATGGACGAACCTCTGCGCCAGGGCGACCCGTTGCGTTCGCCGGAAGACACCCGCCGCTTCCTGTGCAGCCGGCTTGGCACCTACCCCCATGAAGTTTTCTCGGGGCTTTTCCTCGACAACCGTCATCGGGTGATTCAATACCGGGAACTGTTCCGGGGCACCATAGACGGTGCCGCCGTCTATCCCCGCGAGGTGGTCAGGCAGGCACTGGAGTTCAATGCCGCGGCGGTGATATTCGCCCACAACCATCCCTCCGGGGTGGCAGAGCCCAGCCAGGCCGACATTTCCCTGACCAGACGACTCAAGGAGGCACTGGGTCTGGTGGATATCAGGGTTCTTGACCATATGGTTATCGGCCATGGTGAGGTAATATCCCTGGCTGAACGTGGACTGATGTAGATCAGGCCCCGTTTCATCGGGAAACTGACCAATTTCCCAACAATTTTTTGCGTTGGGGCGGCAGTTCTGGTATAAAAGCGTCCCTTTACTGGCGGCGTCTGGCGGGCAGCGTGCAATTTCAAGGCGCAGGTAGCGACCAGAGACGCAATTAAACGAATCAAATACGCATTTTCAGGACCAAAGCTCAGGTCGGAGGCAAGTATGTCCAGAGTCTGTCAGGTTACCGGTAAGCGGCCGGTCACCGGTAACAACGTTTCTCACGCGATGAACCACTCACGTCGTCGTTTTCTTCCCAACCTGCAGAACCATCGCTTCTGGGTTGAATCGGAGAAGCGCTTCGTAAGGCTGCGCGTATCCACCAAGGGTATGCGTGTTATCGATAAAAAAGGCATTGACGCTGTGCTGGCCGATCTTCGTGCCCGCGGCGAGAAATTTTAAGGAGCCGCATCATGCGCGAAAAAATCAAGCTGGTTTCATCAGCAGGTACGGGTCACTTCTACACGACCCACAAGAACAAGCGTAACACCCCGGAAAAAATCGAGATCAAAAAGTACGATCCGGTTGTCCGCAAGCACGTTGCGTACAAGGAATCCAAGATCAAGTAAGATCATGGCGTCCGCAAAAAACCCGGCCTCGGCCGGGTTTTTTTGTGCCTAGAATGTTTCCAGATAGCCCTGAGGCAACCTGATGTCCATGGCAATGGGCAGATGATCGGATGCCGCGTAGCTGACCACCTCCGAGCGCCGTATCTCCAGGCTCGGACTCACCAGAATATGATCCAGCGCCCGCTCCGGGCGCCAGCTGGGGAAGCTGTGGGCGGTGTCCGGCAGAGGCACCAGATTGGAGTGCTTCAGGGGTGTATTGGTCAGCAATTCTTCGGCGTGATTATTGAGATCACCCATCAGGACCACGTGCTGATACCGGGAAATCAGCTCCTGGATGTAAGCCAGCTGACGCTGCTGCGCGGCTTTGCTCAGCGACAGATGCATCATCACCAGGACCAGAGGATCTTCCTCCACGCCGTAACGGGCGACGATAGCGCCGCGTCCTGGGATCAGCCCCGGCAACCGGTGCTCCGTCACATCCAGCGGCCGGTACCGGCTAAGCAGACCATTGCTGTGCTGGGCAAGCGGGCCCAGGTTACGGTTGAGCTGCTGGTGCCAGTAGGGAATGCCCGACGCCTCGGCGAGGTACTGTACCTGATTGATGTAACCACTGCGCAGGCTACCGCCGTCGCACTCCTGCAGCGCGACCACATCGTAATTCCGCAGCAGGGTGGCAATGCGGTCCAGGTTCTGGTTTCGCTTGCTATGGGGGAGAAAGTGCTGCCAGCTGCGAGTCACGTAGTGGCGGTAGGAAGAAGTACTGATACCGACCTGGATATTGAAGGTCAGCAGCCGGATGTGGCGGTGGGCCTCGAATTCCGGAACATGATCATCACCAGAACAGGCCCCACGGGGGCCCTCCGGTGACTTAAGAATACCATTTAGCTGCTTGCGGATACGGTTATACATTGTGATGGCAGCTCTGACACAGGGTGCGGCCCGGCCAGAATAAATTCACCGGGCCCGTTCAGTTACTTGTTCTGATCGGCACGCTCTTTCTCGACCAGGTAATCCACAACTTCCAGAACCGCTTCATGACTACCGGCCATCGAGGCGGTGATCCGATACTTGCCATTAACAAGCATAGTCGGTGTACCGGTAACGCGCGCGCCGCGGATTTTGGCCTGGGCCTGCTGCATTTTGGCATTCACCCCAAAGCTGTTGTAATGCTTGAGAAACTCTTCGCCGTCGACGCCATGATTGGCCACGAAGTCAGCCAGGGCCTCACCGGAGTTCAATGGGCGACGCTCACCCGCCAGCGCCTCAAACAGCGCGTCGTGAACCTTGTCCAGCTCACCCATCGCCTGCAGGGCGTAAAAAGCCTTGGCATGGGGCTCCCAGGAGCTACCCAGGGCAGCAGGTATGTTGACGTAGTTAACGTGCCCCGGGGCGCTTTCCACCCAACTCTCAACCAGGGGCTTGAAGGTGTAGCAGTGCGGACATCCGTACCAGAACACTTCCGCCACTTCGACGCCGCTGTCACTCTCTGTTCTGACCGGGTTATCCAGTTGCTGGTAGTGTTTTCCCTCTTCCCAGGGGGCAGCGCTGGCCTGGACCATGAAAGACATGGCCAGTATGGACAATGCGGCGTTCCGGATTATTCCGATCATTCTTTATCTCCGGTTATCAAGTTGGTTGACTAGGGGGGATTATGACCCACCAGCCGGGGAAAGTTCCACAGGGGCAGGATTAAAGCGCAGCAACCAACAAAAACCCCGCCAGAGCGGGGCTTTACAACAAGACAGGACCCGCTTAGTTCAGGCCCGACAGGTAACTTGAAACCGCTTTTATCTCAGCGTCTGTCAGCTTGGCGGCCACATCCATCATGATGGATGCGTTTCTGCCAGCGTCACGCTCGCCATCGCGATATGCCTTGAGCTGCGCTTCAACATACCCGGCATTCTGTCCGCTGAGTCTGGGATAACCCGCAGGTTCATTGCCGATGCCCCGGGGGCTGTGACACCCGGCGCAGGCAGGAACGCCGGAAGCCATATTACCACCCCGATAGAGCGCCTCTCCCTCGTCTACAAGATCGGGATCAGCCTGTCCGATCGTCATGTCCTGTTCATTGAAGTATGCGGCGAGATCCTGCAGGTCCTGATCGGACATGTTGTCCAACAGACCAGTCATCGATGCGATTTCGCGCTCCATAGGCTTTATCAGTTTCAGCTGCTGATAAAGATACTTTTCCCCAATACCGGAAAGCTTGGGGTAAGTGCCCATGATCGGCTTTGCTCCGCCCTCGCCATGACAACTCGCACACACCGCTGCGTTTGCTTCGCCCGCTTCAGGATCTCCTGCCCCGTGAGCCATCGCTGTGAGGCCAACACCGAGAACAACTCCTGCGATCAGTTTTTTCATGCTCGCTCCGCTTCTCTCATCCAAAAGTATTCTTCGTTATGCAGCCGGCAGGCGCGGGCCCAAATAGGCACAAACCGGGGCTGGTAAGCAGCAACGCTCAGCGTGCTGCCCTGATTTGGTGTAGCATTATACATTAATCCCTGATAACTGAAATCCAATAGGAATGCCAACACCCGTGTCACCTGACCTGACTCAAAAAAGCATCTCGTTCAACAGCGCCCGATTTCTGACCAGCGCCTCGCGACTTGAGGAATGCCCTCCGGACCATGGCGCCGAGGTTGCCTTCGCCGGCCGCTCGAATGCGGGCAAATCCAGCGCCATCAATTGCATCACCACCAATGGCAAACTGGCCCGTACCAGTAAAACTCCGGGGCGCACCCGCCTGATCAACTTTTTTTCACTCAACCGCGAGAACTGCCGGTTAGTCGACTTGCCCGGCTATGGCTACGCCAAGGTCTCCCGGGACATGAAAGACGACTGGCAAAAGCACTTGGGCCACTATCTGAACGACCGCCGCTGTTTGCGGGGACTGGTTCTGGTCATGGACATCCGGCACCCGCTAACGGATTTTGACCAGATGATGGTGGAATGGTGTGAACATAACAAGCTTCCGCTGATGATTCTTGCCACCAAAGCCGACAAACTGAAATTTGGCCAGGCCAAGACGGCGATGCTCAACATTGGCAGGAAGCTGGAGGGTCTTGAATGCCTGCAACACCTGGTCATGTTCTCCGCCACCTCAAAACGAGGCCTGGAGGAATCACAGGATGCGCTTACGCATTGGCTGGAAGGGGGTTCTGCGGAACCGGTGTAACTATTCTGCTCCGCCCATAAAAAAACCGGCCTGCATGACAGGCCGGCGAAACGTCAGGGTTTGCGACGTGCTAAAACCTGAGAACTCACTCAGGTGACACCGTGAATGTCCGAATTCCCGATGTCTTAATTATTGACACGCCTATTGATCAAAAGTTCCTCAACGGCTATCAATCGTCTAACCGCCAGCTGATCCTGTCATCTCCACGGATTCCGGGAGCCGGGGCCGGTACTTCTCTCGCAAGGCCATGACCTGCTCACGGTAGCTCTCCGTAAGGTAGGGAATCTCCAGGGTCAGCACCTGATAGATTCCCTGCTTGAGTTCGGTCAGCGTCAGGCTCGTGGACTCTTCAAGTGCGTGGGCAGTTTTCAGAAACGCCATCCAGTTGGTGATCACCAGCCAGACATTCAGCGACATTGCGGAACGGAGCTCGTCGGGCTGGGGCTGGATAATGCCGGCATCGGCCAGCTTCTCGAAGATCCTGCTGATCGCGTCCAGGCAGCGGTTGGTGAATTCCCGGTAGTCCTGGCGCAGGCGCCGGTCGCTGTCGAGCAGGTACTCCAGATCCCGGTGAAAAAAGCGGTAACTCCAGAGCCCGTCAAACACTGACTCCAGATAAAAGGTCAGGTCTTCCAGAGAAATAGGCCGTTCTTCCGGAATATCCAGGTAAAAGTCCACCAACTTTTCATACTCGAGAAAAATCTCGTAAATGATGTCGGACTTGTTGCGGAAGTGGTAATACAGGTTGCCCGGAGAGATCGCCAGGTGGGCGGCAATGTGATTGGTAGTGATATTGCGCTCTCCCCTTCCGTTGAACAGCTCCAGGCTTGCAAGAAGAATCTTGTCTCGGGTTTTCATAGGCTCTGCAATGCGTTGTTGTGTTGGGGATGGCCCGATCCGCCATCCGGTCGCCTTGACTCACTAGAGTATATACTCTAATAATAGCGCCCAGCGCAAACTGAATGTTTTTTCGCCAATGCCATTCCCGGCCCAGCCAGCACGGCCGTTGCCAATGAACAAGACCACCCGGTTACCAGCCCGGGGTCGCGAGGAGAGAGCCAAATGGTTGCCACCGTTGTCCAGTTGACCGAAAGCAAAAAGCAGATCCAGCACACTCACCGGGTATTCGACGACCAGAAGAAAGCATTCCGCAACAATCCGATGCCATCACTCACTGAACGCCAGGAGAACCTGAAGCGGCTCAAACGTGTGCTGATGACCAACCAGGACAAGTTGCTGGACGCCATTGACCGGGATTTCAGTTGTCGTTCAAAGGACGAGTCCCTGATTGCCGAGGTCATGCCCTCTATCCAGGGTATCAATTATGCCCTGAAGAACCTCGAGGGCTGGATGAAGCCGTCCAAACGGCATGTGTCATTGCTGTTTCAGCCGGCCAGCAATCGTGTTCACTACCAGCCCAAGGGGGTGGTGGGTGTCATCGTACCCTGGAACTATCCGCTGTATCTGGCTGTTGGCCCGTTGGTGGCATCTCTCGCGGCGGGCAACCGCACCATGATCAAAATGTCGGAATATACGCCCCACACCTCTGCCCTTTTCCGGGAGATCATCGAGTCTGCGTTTCCGGAGGACCTGGTCAGCGTCATCAATGGTGAAGCCGATGTGGCGGCAGACTTCTCCGGTCGGCCCTTTGACCACCTGCTGTTCACCGGCTCCACCTCGGTGGGCAAACTGGTGATGCGTGCAGCGGCCGAGAATTTGACACCGGTGACCCTGGAGCTGGGCGGCAAATCGCCGGCCATTGTTTCCCCGGACGTGCCCATGGAGGATGCCGCCCAGCGCATTGCCTTCGGCAAGGCCCTGAATGCCGGCCAGACCTGCGTGGCACCGGACTACGTGCTGTGCCCGGCTGACCGGGTGCAGGCGTTCGTGGATGAGTACCGCAACCAGTTTGCGAAGATGTACCCGAGCCTGCGGGACAATGACGATTACACGGCCATTATCAACGAACGACAGTATGACCGTTTGCAGGGCTATCTTGACGATGCCCGCAGCAAGGGAGCTGAGCTGATCGAGATCAACCCGGCGCAGGAGGATATGAAGGATGGCACTCGCAAGATGCCAATTACACTGGCACTGAACACCACGCCGGATATGAAGATCATGCAGGACGAGATTTTCGGGCCGATTCTGCCGGTGGTCAGTTATGGCAAGCTGGACGAGGCCATTCATTACATCAATGACCGTCCGCGCCCGCTGGCGCTGTATTTCTTCGGTTACGACAAGTCGATGCAGGAGCATGTGGTCAACAGCACGCTTTCCGGTGGTGTTTGCATCAACGATGCGCTGATGCATGTCGCCCAGGATGACTTGCCATTCGGTGGCGTGGGGGACTCCGGCATGGGCCATTATCACGGCAAGGAAGGCTTTTTGACCTTTACTCACCACCGGGCCATCTTCAGCAAGCAGAAGTTCAACAGCGGCAAGTTTGTGTATGCGCCTCACGGTACTGCGGCACACAAGATGGTCTACAAGTTGTTTATCCGGTGATTTGGCGGCATGAAATAGCACTAGGCCGGCGCAACGGCTGAGTACATCACAGGCGGGAAGGCTGCTATCCTGTCCGCTTCCGGTGAAAAGGAGCTAAGAATGCCAAAAGTCATCTACCCGGGTACATTTGACCCAATCACCAATGGCCACACCGATCTGATCGAACGCGCGGGCCGTCTCTTTGACGAGGTGGTTGTCGCCATCGCCTACAACCCCAAGAAGTCGCCGCTGTTGACTCTGGAGGAGCGCTGCGAGCTGGTCGCCCAGGCCACCTCGCACCTCCCCAACGTCAGCGTCACCGGATTCAGCAATCTGCTCGCCGACTTCGTAAAGCAGCAGGGCGCCACAGTGATTCTGCGCGGGCTGCGAGCCGTGTCCGACTTCGAGTACGAATTCCAGCTTGCCGATATGAACCGTCGCCTGGCGCCGGACGTGGAAAGCATGTTCCTGACCCCTGCCAACCATCTGTCGTACATCTCCTCCACCCTGATCCGGGAAATCGCATCCCTGGGCGGGGATGTATCCGAATTCGTTGATCCGGCGGTAGAAGCGGCTCTCAAGGAAAAATTTGCCAGGCATTAGTCCGGGCAGGATTGGACAGGAAGGGCCGCTGCCCACAGGCGGACAGCGGCCGATAACAGATTCAGAACAGCGGCGGCAACGGAACCACATTGCCGTTGATATCCAGGGCGAGGTCTTCAAGCTTGCCCTCGAGCCGCAACCGGTCCCCGTCCTGCTGAACCATTCCCTGCTTGATCAGCGGCGCCACCTGCATGCCCAACGCCGGATACTGTTCCACCAGAGCCAGGGGCATGCTCACATCCAGGTTACCGGTCAGGCGCTGCATCACCATCATCATCTGGTCTTTCTCGCTGGCGGACAGCGACGGGTGCTGCAGCATGATTTCGCCATTGACCGGACCGTAAGGCGTGGCAAACGACATCTCCGGAAAGCCCAACGAAAAGCCGTCAGCGGCCAGACCAAGCATGGCCTGGTTGATGCGGTTCATGGACTCCATCTGCTGCTGCATGACCGCACCTGAGTCTCCCCTCTCGCTGCCAAGGGTGGCAGTCTGCATATCGGCCAAAGCCGATGTCAGCTCACTCCAGCTTTCAACGTCAAGGCCGTTGAACACGAACGCCACCCGGTGGGGCCCGAAACTCTTATCGTCTGCCGACACCGTCTCCAGGGTCACCACCGCTTCCGAATCAATGCTCTCGCCTTCATCCCCGGAAGTCGTCTCAGTTCTCAGGGCGAACTGGTCGAAGCGAAGTGCCGGCTCGTTCCTGGCCGCAACCTCCAGGCGCGCCAACGACATATCGCCTTCTCCCAGCCAGACTTCATCGGCCAGATGCTCCATGGTCTGCTCAAGACGGAAGTCCTCAATGCTGACGCGCAGATCCGGCGACCGCACCACCGCACCCGGCCAGAGCATGAGGATGTCAGCGTGGCTGCCATTGCCGCTGATGTCGGCCCGGGCGTAGCTTTCCGACATATCGAACGATTCACCGGTCTCTTCATCGATCACGCTGACTGCCGGTATCGAGAGCTCGATGATGGCCGTGCCCCAAAGGCGGGTTTCCAGAGTCAGTCTGGGCTTTTCATCCGGGAAGACCTTGTCGATTTCGGTGCCGACCTGACTGGGCGGGGAGAAGTCCATCAGGCTGCCGGTGACTCCGTGGCTCACCCTGGCCTGGTAGTCGAATTCGTGCTCATCGCCTGTTTCGGGATGCTGGACCGTGACGGTACCGGTGAAATCCGCCCCCAGATAGCCCCGGTTATAGTCCCGTGTTTCCAGCTGGAACAGGGGCTGGGACTGATTTACTTCCGAAGTGACGCTTTGCCACTGTTGTTCGGTGACATAACCCACGGCCCAGGGGGCCAATACGCCAACCGCCAGTACTGCGGCACCAGCAACCATCCATTGTTTTTTCAACAGCCTGTTCTCCCTTACAACGCCCGCATCGTCTGAACAATCGTTGTCAGGCGATGCGGGCTTTCATTATTTACCGGTCAGGCGTTCCAGCAGAACCAGTTGCGATGCCAGACGATCCTCACCCTCGGCGGGCTGATTCTGGATGTAACTGCCATCCGGCTGCAACACCCAGGACTGGCAATTGTCGGCCAGGTAGGTATCAAGGTCTTCACGGACCCGTGCAATCAGCGCCGGGTCCTCAATCGGGAAGGCGGTCTCCACGCGGCTCAGCAGATTACGCTCCATGCCATCGGCACTGGAGCCATAGACTTCCGTGCGGCCATCGTTACCGAAATAGTAAACTCGCGTATGTTCCAGGAACCGGCCAATGATGGAGCGAACCCGGATGTTGTCGGAAAGCCCGGGCACTTCCGGCCGCAGGCAGCAGATACCGCGGATGATCAGGTCAATCTGCACCCCGGCCTGGGACGCACGGTACAATGCCTTGATCAGCTCGCGTTCGGTCAGGGCATTGAACTTGAAAATGATGCGCCCCTTGGGGCCCAGTTCCGCTTCCCGCTCCACCAGTCCCAGCAGGCGGGTGTGAAGGGTGAAGGGTGAATGGAACAGTTTCTTGATTTTCAACGCCTTGCCCATGCCGGTCAGCTGCTGGAACAGCTTGTTGACGTCGTCACCGATGGATTCGTCACAGGTCATATAGCTGTAATCGGTGTAGAGACGGGCGTTGCCGGCATGGTAGTTACCGGTGCCCAGGTGGACATACCGGCGCAGCTTTCCTTCCTCCCGGCGTACAATCAGGATCATCTTGGCGTGGGTCTTGTAGCCCACAACGCCATAAACCACGATAACGCCCGCCTCCTGCAGGCGGCTGGCCAACTCGAGATTCTCCGCTTCGCTGAAGCGGGCCCGCAGTTCGATGATGGCGGTAACTTCCTTGCCACGGCGGGCCGCATCCATCAGTGCCTCAACGATTTCCGAGTCAGCACCGGTGCGATACAGGGTCTGGCGAATGGCCAATACCTGGGGGTCCTTGGCCGCTTGCCGTAACAGGTCAACGACCGGACTGAAATTTTCGTAAGGATGCAGCAACAGCAGCGGACGCTTGCGGATCGCGTCGAACATGGATTCCTTGATGCGGATCTGGCGCGGAATCGAAGGTGAGAACCCGGAATAGGTCAGGTCCTGACGATCCACCAGCCCGCCAACCGCCATCAGACGGGTGAGGTTAACCGGTCCGTGAACCTTGTACAGGTCCCGGTCAGTCAGACCAAACTCCCGCAGCAGAAAATGGACCAGCTCTTCCGGACAATTGTCCGCCACTTCCAGCCGCACACCATCACCAAAGCGGCGACTCAGCAGCTCGCCACGGAGGGCCGACGCCAGGTCTTCAAGATCGTCTTCCAGCTCAAGGTCGGCGTTGCGGGTCAGGCGGAACTGGTAGCAACCCTTCACTTCCATGCCCGGGAACAGCTCGTCGGTATGAGCGTGGATCATTGACGACAGGAATACCAGATTATCACCGCCATTGCAGACATCGTCGGGCAAGCGCACAAGACGCGGCAATGAGCGCGGAGCTGGCACAATGGCCATGCCGGTTTCACGACCAAAGGCATCCTTGCCGTCAAGCTCGACAATAAAGTTCAGGCTCTTGTTGACCAGCCTGGGAAAGGGATGCGAAGGGTCCAGACCGATGGGACTGACCACCGGCAGGATTTCCTCGTCAAAGTAGCGGCGTACCCACTCGGCCTGGGCTTCTGTCCACTCGCGGCGGCGAACAAAATGGATGTTTTCCTGCTCCATCTCGGGAATCAGCACATTATTGATAATGTCGTACTGTTCCCGGATGTACTCATGGGCCACACGGCTGATTTCGCCCAGGACCTGTTCCGGCATCATGCCATCGGAACCCAGGGTTTCCCGCCCGTACTTGATCTGCTGGCGCAGGCCGGCAACACGGATTTCAAAAAACTCGTCCATGTTGCTGCTGAAAATGCAGCAGAACATCAGCCGGTTAAGCAGCGGGTGCGTGGTATCCAGCGCCTGCTTGAGCACCCGGTAGTTGAACTGGAGCTGGCTCAGTTCGCGGTTGAAGTAGTTTTCCTGGGCCGCCACATCAATGTCGTTGCCCGGCGCAGGCACTTCCACAGGGGCCGGCACGTTCTGGGCATCGACGTCCTTCAGATTGTTTGCTGATTCAGTACTCATTGCTAACGGCTTCCATTATCAGGGTGCTGGCACAGCGCCCCGCATGTGACTGGGGCTTGTCAAGGGCGGTTGCTGCGCATCAGCCGCGCCGCCCTGACGGCAAAATAGGTAAGAATGGCGTCGGCACCGGCACGGCGCATGGCCATCAGGCTTTCCATCATCACCGCATCGCCGTCGAGCCAGCCGTTTTCCGCCGCCGCCATGTGCATGGCGTATTCACCGCTCACCTGGTAGACAAAGGTTGGCACCTTCAGTTCGTGCTTCACCCGGTAAACGATGTCGAGATAGGGCATGCCCGGCTTGATCATCACCATGTCTGCGCCTTCGGCAAGATCCATGGCAACCTCCTGCAGTGCCTCATTGCTGTTGGCCGGATCCATCTGGTAGGTGGCCTTGTTACCCTTGCCCAGATTGCCCGCCGAGCCGACTGCGTCCCGAAAAGGCCCGTAATAGCTGGATGCGTACTTCGCAGAGTAGGCCAGAATCCGTGTGTTCACATGGCCCGCAGACTCCAGGGCATGCCGGATGGAGGCAACCCGGCCATCCATCATGTCAGACGGAGCGACAATATCGGCACCGGCCTCGGCGTGGGACAATGCCTGATTGACAAGCGCCTCTACAGTGACGTCGTTCAGCACGTAGCCGTCGTTGTCGATGATGCCGTCCTGCCCGTGTGTGGTAAAGGGATCCAGTGCCACATCGGTAATAACACCCAGCTCGGGCCGGGCTTTTTTCAGGGCTCTCACAGCACGCTGGGCCAGGCCATCGGAATCCCATGCGCCCGAGCCGGACAGGTTCTTGTGCTTTGCCGGTACAACCGGAAACAGCGCCACCGCCGGAATACCCAGATCAACCAGTTCCGCAGCCTGTTCCACCAGCAGATCGATGCTCAACCGCTCGACGCCCGGCATCGACGGCACCGTTTCCCGCTGGCCCTCACCTTCCAGCACGAACACCGGGAAAATCAGGTTATCAGCGCTGAGCTGATGCTCCCGCACCAGCCGGCGGGAAAAACTGTCAACCCGGTTACGGCGCAGACGAGTGGCGGGGAAAAGACGGTTTGCCGAAGAGCTCACAAAATACCTCCTGTGAAAAATGGAGCACGATTGCGGACCATCATACACTCCCGCAAGCGGCGGTGGCAGGGCCCACAAGTGATCCGCCGGCTCAGGCTACCATGCCCGGATGAATGGAATGTTACCGGATGGAATCAAGGGCTTCCGCCCGCAGCTTTTCTGCACCCTTGAAATAGTCATCCCGCAGCGAGTCAATGGCGGCCTCGTGCTCGGGGCCGGCAAGTCCAAGATCCTCGAGCTCTGCCAGTTCCTTACTGTAGGCCTGCCACCTGTTATCCCAGGCTCGCTGGTCGGCCTCCACTTGCTCCAGCTGTCGGGCGGCCTTTTCGCCGAAGCGATCTTGCCGCCAGGCCTGAAGCGCCTCCGGATCCTCGGCAAATTCTGCACGGGCCTGCTGGTATTCGGTAAACTTGCGGGTTTCCCGGCGAGCCTGGCGCACCGGTTCCGGCAACGCCTGTTCAGCTCTGGACACTGCCTGCCGCCGTTCCTCGTCGGACAGCGACGGGTCGGTGCTGACGCGCAGTTGCTCGATCTGGAATCGGTCCAGGGCTTCGTCAGTGGCGAAAAAGGCGTCCGCCGTTCGCGCGTCCATCCAGGTACGCCGCAACGCCCGGATTTCGGCCATTTGTCGCTGCAGTCGGTCGGCGTCCAGGGCTGTAGACTCGCCGTAGGAGGCTTCCAGGTCGCCCAGCGCCAGCTTGTAATCCAGATAATTCCCCAATGTCGCCAGGGCCTGCGAGCGAGCAGGTTCCTCAAGTCGCCCGAGCGCCTTTTCTATTCGCGCGATCAGTTGCGGCAGTGTCTCCTCTCCCAGGGCGGCAAGGTAGTATTCGAATAGTTGCCGCAGTTGTGGTGTGGGAACAAGAGCGCCATTACTATCGGTTATCGTCCAGCCCCCGGGCAGACTGGTTCCCACCAGGGATTCCGGCAACTCTTCCGGCACCACCACACCAGCTTCTCCCACCAACCGTGACGGAGGTTCGGCCAGCTCGCGCCGGGGCACAGCTCCGACCGCAGGTTCAGCCACGGCTCCGTCCTCCGCCGACATCGGCGGATTCCCGCCCAGGAACACAGCGGTACCGGCAAAGACCGCCGCCAGAGCGAGCAGTGCCACTGTTGCAAAACGAAGGATTGCTCTCATGAATCAGGCCTGTTTAATGGTCAAATGTGGCATGAATAACGGTTATAGAAGGATTAACAAGCTATCCTGCTGATAACAGCATAGAGCAATGCGGAGGACGGCCGCAGCCTTGGGGCTGCGGCCTGACGAATTCAGAGAGCGCGATTGTTGAAGCCGACATCCACCTTGCGGGAGGAATCCGAACGGAATGCCGTATCGACTTCCTGAATTTTGCCACCCTGGCTCAGAAACGATTCCATATCCTGCTGGAGCTGGGCACGAATGCGCGCACGGCCGGCAATAGAATGTGTATCGTCGCTGTCAAAGGTCCAGCTTCCTGAATGCTCAAGATTGCTTTCGTCGAATTCACTCATGATTTTCTCCATCAACGAAAACAGTACCAAGAGCGCACCAAACCTATTCCGGCGGGCCGCTCCATCTCAGCGGGTGAGCCTTAATACCCCGCCTTGGCGTCTTTATAATCTGCTTTCGGTTGCAGCGCTATTTCCCGACAATGCCTTTTTTGTAAATTTTTGTAACTATTTTTACGACGCTGTTTTAAATGAATATTATCAATAATACGGCTGAGCCGACTGGTTGACATAAAGAATGAATAATGATTCACTACTTATAGGGAGCCGGCATGGCATACCGGGAAACTGAAAAAATGCGCAACCGCAAGGCGGAGGCCCGCAAACGCATCATCGAGTGCGCCCATGAATGCGTCGCCGGGGGTGGCTTCAGGAGTGCCCAGATCACCCGTGTCGCCGCTTGCGCCGGTGTCGCCACGGGAACCATCTATCGGCACTTCGAGTCCAAGGAAGACCTGTTTGCAGAAATCTTCCGGCTTGCCACACAGCAGGAAGTGGACCGGGTTGCCGCAGCGCTGGCTATAGAAGGTGATGCGATCACACGCCTGGAAACGGCCCTGCGACAGTTCGCAGACCGTGCGCTGAGAGGCCCTGTGATGGCGTGGTCACTGATCGCCGAGCCGGTAGATCCGAAAGTAGAGGAAGAACGCCTGAAGTTTCGCAGGGCCTACGCGGAACTGTTTGAGCAGGCAATAAGAGAGGGCATCGAGGAAGCCAGCCTTCCCCACCAGGACGCCAGGCAAAGCAGTACCTGCCTGGTCGGAGCCATAGCCGAGAGCCTGGTAGGGCCACTTTCGCCGGCCCAGACAGGCAATGCAGACCAGCCAGATAACAATGACCATGATCCGCTGGTCGACTCCATCATTTGCTTTTGCATGCAGGGGTTGACTGGCACCAGGAGGTAAACATGAACGCCCCCCAGCCACTGTCGCAGGACAAAACACAACACCCTGGCGACGACCCCTATCTGGCCGTAACCCACGAGGTCTTCAACCAGCCCACGGCACTGGAGAACTACAACCTGTTTGCGCAGGACAGGGCTCTGCAGGAAGCGATTGACCGGGAGGGCGCAGGGGCAGCCACCGGCGACCTCAAGCAATTCGGCGCCCTGGCCGGCGCTGCGGAAACCATTGAACTCGGATTCCGGGCCAACGAGAACAAGCCGGTATTCAATACCCATGACCGCTTTGGACACCGTATTGACCAGGTGGACTTCCATCCCGCCTACCATCAGCTGATGTCCATCGCCATGGAAAATGGCCTGCACAGCAGCCCCTGGACCAATCCCGGAACCGGCGCCCACGTGGCACGGGCTGCCAAATACTACATGCATTCCCAGGTGGAAGCGGCCCACTGCTGCCCCATCACCATGACGTTCGCGGCGATACCGTCCATTCGCAAACAGCCGGAACTGGCGGCCATCTGGGAAAACAAGATCCTCGCCAACAGCTATGATCCGCGCAATCTGCCGGATGGCGAAAAACAGTCTGTCACCATCGGCATGGCGATGACCGAAAAGCAGGGCGGCAGCGACGTCAGGGCCAACACCACCCGCGCCTACCCCATTGGCGCCGAAGGTCCGGGCCAGGCCTATGAGCTGGTCGGACACAAATGGTTTGTGTCGGCTCCCATGTGCGACGCTTTCCTGGTTCTGGCCCAGACCAAAAGCGGCCTGTCCTGCTTCCTGATGCCACGCTGGCGACCGGACGGCAGCAAGAATCCCTGGCAGGTACAGCGCCTGAAAAACAAGATGGGCAACATTGCCAATGCGTCCAGCGAAGCGGAGCTGCGCGGCGCCCTGGCGTGGATGGTCGGCGAAGAAGGCCGCGGCGTGCCCACCATCATTGAAATGGTAGCCATGACCCGCTTCGACTGCATGATCGGCAGCTCCGCCGGCATGCGCCAGGCCCTGGCCCAGGCCAGCCATCACTGCCACCACCGCAGCGCCTTTGGCAATCGCCTCAGCGACCAGCCATTAATGCAGAACGTGCTGGCCGACCTGGCACTGGAAAGCGAAGCGGCCCTGGCCTACACCATGCGCATCGCCCGTTCACTGGACAGCCAGCACCTGGAACACGAGCGCCTGCTGGCCCGACTGGCTACCCCGGTGGGCAAATACTGGATCTGCAAACGGGTACCGAACCACGCCTACGAATCCATGGAGTGCATCGGCGGCAGTGGCGTAATGGAAGACTGCATCATGCCCCGCCTGCTGCGTGAATCACCGGTTAACGCCATCTGGGAAGGCAGCGGCAACGTCCAGTGCCTGGATACCCTGCGCGCCCTGCACAAAGAGCCGGATACCCTGGATGCCTTTTTCAGCGAAGCCGCCGAGGCCCGCGGCAGCGATGCCCGCTTCGACCGCTTCCTGGCCCAGCTACAGAACGACTTCGCCGATATCAGCGACTTCGAATACCGTGCCCGCAACCTGGTGGACCGGCTGGCCCTGCTGATGCAGGCATCGCTGCTGCTCAGAAACTCCGACCCGGCCGTAGCCGACGCCTTCTGCGCCTCAAGGCTGGAACACAAGGGCGGCCTGAACTACGGCAACCTGCCCTCAGGCACAGACCCGGCAGCCATTATCAAACGGGCAACGCCTGTAGTAGAGTAAGTAAAAGGCCCAGAGCTTCCGGTGGCGCTTGCCCAAGCCCGGCTGGGCGGTCAGGAGCAGCGTCCCGAAAGCGTCGAAAACCAGGGACGGTTTTCGTCGAGCGTACAGGGACGTATTCACAGCGTCTTTCGGGACGCTGCTCCTGATTGCCCACACTCCTTACCATGGCGCCACGATCTATGTCCGAAGCCCTCAGAAAACTCCTGAACCAAGGCAACCCCCAACAACCGGTTATCACACCTCACGTAGGCGTGCTGACCCTGCACTTCCAGCTCTACGCCTGCGAAGACCTCAAAGCCAAACGCAAAGCCTTCACCGCCATGAAAGCGGTCTGGGGCAAAGAACCCGACCTGGCCGTCGCTGAGACCGCCGATCACGACGCCCTTGACTGCGCTACCTGGACCATCGCTGCCCTTGGTGAGTCCTCCCAGCAGATATCCCAACGCCTTGACCAGGTGGAAAAAGCCATACAGGAACGCATAGACGCTGCCATACTGGATGTACACCGGGAGATACTTTGATCCTCCCGCCAGGCAGGAGCCATGCTGTAGCGTATGGTTTCACGACACCGTATACTACGCTCCCTCAGGGAGAACAGAGCGCCAGGGCGTAGCCCCGATGGCAAGTCAACGACGCCGGGGGCCCCGTGCTTCCGACCGTATCCGCAGTGCATCCGGAACAGGCCCTGCGGATGACCACTGATAGTGTGTGGCACCTATGACCGGAAAGAAAAAATCCGCCCAGGCCTCGGTAGAGGCCATGTACCGTGTATTCACCGTGCCCGAGGCACCTGAATCCACCCTGAGCCGGATTGACCAGAACATATCCCGTAACCTTGCCGGGTTCCTGCAGGAACACATCGTTGCGGTCGAGCGGGATCTTTCCGACGTCGAGAAAGACTTCTCGGACTACGCCATACCTGAAAAACCGATTTTTGTCTCCGAACAGACCCAGTTCCTGCTCGACAAACTGGTGGCCAACTCCGTACATACGGCGTCTCCCAGCTTTATCGGCCATATGACCTCGGCACTACCCTATTTCATGCTGCCGCTGTCCAAAATCATGATTGCCCTCAACCAGAATCTGGTGAAAACCGAAACCTCCAAGGCCTTCACTCCCATGGAGCGTCAGGTGCTGGGCATGATCCACCGGCTGGTCTACGAACAGGACGGCGCCTTTTACCGCAAATGGATGCACGATCCCCGCCACGCCCTCGGCGCCATGTGTTCAGGCGGCACCGTAGCCAACCTGACGGCACTGTGGGTAGCCCGGAACAACGCCTTTCCCGCCGAAGGCAGCTTCCGCGGCATCCATGAGGAGGGGCTGTTCCGTGCCCTGCGCTATTACGGCTGTGAAGGCGCTGCCATCCTGGTCTCCCGCCGCGGCCACTACTCCCTGCGCAAGGCCGCCGACGTACTGGGCCTGGGCCGGGATTTCCTGGTAGCCGTCGACACTGATGACGATAACCGCATCAACACCGACGCCCTGCGGGAGAAATGCCTGGAACTGCACCGCCAGAAAATCCGGGTTATGGCCATTTGCGGCATCGCCGGAACCACTGAAACCGGTAACGTCGACCCCCTGGACGCCATGGCAGACATCGCCCGGGAATTTGGTGCCCATTTCCACGTAGACGCCGCATGGGGCGGACCAACGCTTTTTTCCCGCACCCATCGACACCTGATGAGGGGCATCGAAAAAGCAGACTCGGTCACCTTCGACGCCCATAAACAGCTCTACGTGCCCATGGGTGCGGGCCTGGTGGTGTTCCGTGACCCTGGCCTGGCCAGTGCCGTTGAGCACCACGCCCAGTACATTATCCGTAAAGGCTCGCGAGATCTGGGCAGCACTACCCTGGAAGGTTCCAGGCCCGGCATGTCGATGCTGATCCAGTCGGGCCTTAAGATCCTGGCCCGGGAGGGGTATGAAATCCTTATCGATCAGGGTATCGACAAGGCCAAAACCTTCGCAGAGATGATTGATGCAGAGGCGGATTTCGAACTGATCACCCGGCCCGAGCTCAATATTCTGACGTATCGCTATTGCCCGGAAAAGGTGCAGAAAGCGCTCTCGGTGGCGAACCCCTTGCAGGCCGAGCGCCTGAACACGTCCCTGAACCGTATCACCAAGTTCCTGCAGAAAACCCAGCGCGAACGGGGCAAGGCGTTTGTCTCCCGGACCCGCCTGGAGCCATCACGTTACTTCCATTTCCCCTGCATCGTATTCCGCGTAGTGCTGGCGAATCCGTTGACCACACGAGAAATTCTGGCAGACATTCTGAAGGAGCAGCGGGAGCTGTCAGCGGATGAAGGCATCCAGGACGAACTCGGCATCCTCGACCAGATGGCCGACGCTGTGCTGAAACTGCATCAGCCCGGGATTCGCCGGGCCTGAGGCACCGCAGGGGCTACGGCGCATAGTCAGGCTCCAGACCTAGTAAAGCGCCTCTTCATCATCCAGCACTTCGTCCAGAATCTCGAGAAACATGTGATCGGCGCTGCTCCAGTTCTCCGGAATGCGGATCGTTGTGTTGGCGCTTATCTCCCGCGCAATAAGCTCATTGGCATTGGGCTGATTGCGGTATTTGCGGGCAATTTCCACCGACTTCACGGCAATTGTCGGGTCGCTCAGAACCTTCTTGATAAACACCCTGAGCTCGTCAATGACCTTTGCCTGACGGCTTTGTTCTGCTGAACTCATGATCAATCCCCGGAGTGGTTGCAATATTGAGGGGGCGAGCGCCCCCGTATCAGAAATAGTATGGATCAAACCGGCCGCTGGCAACCAGCGGACGCGATCCCTTACATCAGAAAACCGCGCAACGTGTAGAACAGGATCGCCGCCATGCAGGCCGACACCGGCACGGTGATTATCCAGGCAGCAGCGATACGAGTCAGATGGGAGCGCTTGACCATCTCCTCGCGATAGATCTTCTTGAGGCGCTTCCGCTCTTTCTTCGACAGGGGCACCTGCTTCTTCTGCTTGGCCTGGGTGAGCAGGTTTTCCATTTCCTCGACCGAGGCGTTGCGGAAATCCTCCAGAAACGGGCGCAGACGCTCGCGCTCCTCTTCCTCATGGCTCTCCATGATGTTGTGGAGCTGGGTCGCGTAGTTTGACTTCAGGTACTCCCTGAGGAAACCAACCCCGAACACACCGCCCACGGCAATGTGTGTTGAGCTGACCGGCAGCCCCAGCTGTGAGGCGATGATGACCGTGAGGGCGGCGGAAAGAGCAATACAGAAGGCGCGGGTTTTATCCAGTTCGGTAATTTCGCTGCCCACGGTCTTGATCAGCCGTGGACCGAAGAGCATCAGGCCCACCACCAGCCCGATTGCGCCCACCAGCATAACCCACAGTGGAATGGCAGCGGAGGTTACCACCGCTTCGGCAGAGAGTGCATCGTTGATCGCCGCCAGGGGGCCGATGGCGTTGGCAACGTCGTTGGCGCCGTGGGCAAAACTGAGCAGCGCAGCTGCAAAAATCATTGGCCAGACAAAGAGTTCATTCACGCCCGCGGAGCTGTTTTCCATGGTGGCGGCACGGCGCCCGACCAGGATTCTCATGGCGAGAAAAACGACGATCGCCAGTGCCAGACCCACCAGAGAGGCACCAAGGAAGTCGACACTGATGATCTTCTTCATCCCTTTGACCATCAGGTAGGTACCAAACGCCCATGCCATAATGGCCACAAGCCAGGGCACGAAAGTTCTGGCGGCAGAAACCACATTCTGCCGGTACAGCACCGTCTTCTTGATGACAAACAGGAACAGGGCAGCCAGCACGCCTCCCATGACCGGCGAAATAACCCAGCTGGCGACAATCTTGCTCATCACGCCCCAGTCAGCGATACCCCATCCGCCAGCGGCAATACCCGCCCCAAGAACACCCCCCACAATGGAGTGGGTGGTGGAAACCGGCGCGCCCATCCAGGTGGCGAGGTTCAGCCACAGAGCGCCGGCCAGCAGGGCCGCGGTCATCAGCCAGACAAAGGTGCTTACGTCGTCCAGCCGGTCTGCTGCGATAATGCCACCCTTGATAGTGGAGACCACATCACCGCCGGCAATAATGGCGCCAGCCGCTTCGAAGACAGCGGCAATAACAACGGCACCGCCCAACGACAGCGCCCCGGAACCCACGGCGGGGCCGACGTTGTTGGCCACGTCGTTGGCCCCGATATTGATGGCCATATAACCGCCAATAACCGCTGCCGCCATCAGCAGCATGCTGTTTGGCATGCCGCTGCTGATCTGCCCTACTGCAAGGAAGATAAAGAACAGGAACAGAAAACTGATTCCGACGCGGTAGCGCTCGGTAGAGGGACTGGTCAGGATGGTATCAAGGAATCCGATTTTGCTGGCCATAACACATCAGGTCTCGCAACAGAGGACAGGTGGAGCCGAATTTCAGCATTCGTAGGGGCGCAACTATAATTTTTTTGTCACGAAAATGAAACAAAACCGTCATGATCGCGGACCCCTCGTCCCAGGGTGGGCACAGCTCTCTCCCAGGCGGACATCTTCCAACGCCAGCGCTTGAGGCAAAAGCATCCACTCGCTATGATCGTCCGGCAATTCAATGAACGGGACGACCCATGGCATCAATCCGGATTCTGGTTGGCAGCGTTTACGGTGGCGCATTGCTGACGGCGCGGGCACTGAAAAAACACCTGGAGCAGGAGGGGCATCGGATCATCGTCCATGAGAACCCTGAGCTGGAGGACATATCCGGCAACAACGACCCGGTATTGATCTGCACGTCCACCACCGGACAGGGCGAAGTCCCCCCCAACCTGCTGCCTTTCTACCTCAGGCTCCGCGAGGAACTGCCCCAGCAACCGGGACGCCCTTTCGGTGTCATCGTGCTGGGCGACAGCTCCTACGGTGATACCTTTTGCGGTGCCGGCGAGCTGATGGAAGAAGCTTTTCACGAAACCTCGGCGCGGAAGGTCGGTGACACTCTGCGCATTGACGCCCTGGAAACCACGGACCCCGAAAGCGAAGCGGAGCCCTGGGCGCGGCAGTGGGCCAAAGGTCTTTAATCCGCGCCAGCCGGGGCTGACCGGCTAACTCCGGTGGCGAATCAACGCTTCCTGTGTTGTTGATGCCACCAGCTTGCCCTGCTGATTGAAAAAGTTACCGCGATTGAAACCGCGTCCGCCGGAGGCGCTGGGGCTGTCCTTGTCGTACAGCAACCACTCGTCCATGCGGAACTCGCGATGAAACCAGATGGAATGGTCCAGGCTGGCCACCTGCAGTTTTTTATCCATGAAGGTCACGCCATGGGGGTTCAGGGACGTCCCCAGAAACGCGAAATCAGAGGCGTACGTCAGCAGGCACCGGTGAAGCACCGGGTCATCCGGAAGATGGCCCTGGGTGCGGAACCAGCTCTGTTTGTAGGGCGGACGGGGCTCCGGCTTCAGCGGATTGACCGGGTCCACGGGACGGATTTCAATGGGGCGGTCACGGGTCAGGGTGTCACGAAGGTGCTCCGGCACATGGGGCGCCAGTTGCTCACCGTATTCCTGCTCGGACTTCAGACCTTCAGGGTCCGGCGCAGAGGGCATATCCAGCTGATGCTCGAAACCGTCCTCAGCTACCTGGAAGGACATGGAACCGGTCAGGATTTCCTTGCCATTCTGGCGCGCAATCACCCGCCGAACGGAAAAACTGCCACCGTCACGAACCCGCTGGACCTCGTAGTCGATGGGCATGCTGTGATTGCCCGGCCGCAGGAAGTAAGCGTGCAGGGAATGGGGCAGACGTCCCTCAACGGTGCGACTGGCCGCCATCAGCGCCTGCCCCAGAACCTGCCCCCCAAACACACTGGGAAAGCCGAGGTCTTCGCTGTCACCCTGGAAGTGATCATCACCAATAGGGGAAAGATCCAGCAGATCCACCAGTTTTCTGGTTACTTCCAGCATGCCCGCTCCTGTCAATTTAGTTAGCTCACGAATTACTTTCTACCGCAAGCCGGGGGTTTTCGCAATCCCGATACCACCGATCAATTATGGATTGGTGGCACTTCTTTTGACAGGGCCTGCTTCTCAACCGCGTAACGGCCGGTCACGGCAAAACCCAGGATCTCGCCAGATTCGCTCCTGAACAGGGCCCGCACATCCTCGCCGTCAGCATCCACATCCCAGGTGCCGGGGGCATCCGGCGGAGGCGGACACACAGCGGTCGGACAACAGGGTGTCTTGATCATCACCGGCATGGTGCCATAGGTCACCTCGGTGCGCTCCCCAGCCAGGGTTTTCGCCAGTGCGCGGGCGCAGGTCATCAACGGCATCACATAGAGCAGAACGTGACCATCCACTTCCGCACAGTCACCCAGGGCATAGATATCCGGTGCCGAGGTCTCCAGCGCCCGATTCACCACAATGCCCCGGTTGGTGGCCAGACCAGCCGCCTCAGCCAGCTCTTTGCGGGGCCGCAATCCTACGGCGGAAATCACCAGGTCGGCATCCAGGTGTTCGCCATTGGCCAGGGTCAGATCCACGCCATGTCCCTGGGCGGCGATATGATCGACCACCGTTTCCAAATGAAACCGGACACCGAGATTCTCAAGTCTGCTCTGTACCGCCTTCGCAGCAGCCGGGGGTAACAACCCGGGCATCAGGGTGTCGGAAGGGGCAATCACATCGACCTGGTAATCGCCATTACGCAGGTCATTGGCAAATTCGCAACCAATCAGGCCAGCCCCCATGATCGCCACCCGCTTTTTACCCTGCAGTGCCTTGCGGAAGGCCCGGTAGTCCATCAGGTCGTTAATGGAGAACACGTGTTCCTGACCGTCTCCGGGAATGGCAAGGCGAATCACGTCCGCACCCCAGGCCAATACCAGCTTGCTGTAGCCCAGACGCTCGTCACCCAGCACCAGTTCATGGGCGTCTGCATCAATACCGGTGACCGTGGTGTAGGCGCGAAGCTCGAGGTTCAACTGCTCGACCATGGCATCGGCGGAGGCCTGGGCCAACTCGTCGGCTTCCTTGCCCTTGGTAAAGCCGGTCGAGAGCATGGGCTTGGAATAACTGGAGCCATCATCCGCTGTAACCATGACAATTGCCGTGTCCCTGTCCTGCTTACGGATCTCTCTTGCCAGGGTGTAACCCGACAGTCCGGTTCCCACGATCACGATAGGTGCTGCTGTACTCATAACCCGCTCCCCGACACGGTTTTGCCTGATGGCGTTATCAATCCATCTCGATCATTTCAAAATCTTCCTTGCCCACGCCGCAGTCGGGGCATTCCCAGTCCTCGGGCACGTCTTCCCAGGCGGTCCCGGGCTCAATACCGTCATCCGGCCAGCCTTCGGCTTCATCGTAAATAAATCCGCATACAACGCACTGCCACTTCTTCATGCCACTCCTCCAGAATTTTTCAGGGCGAAATCATAATTGTCGGACAATCATGCCTGCAAATCTTTCATACACCACACTGATGCCTTTTTAACGGCAAACCATCATACCCACCACCGCCGTATTGACCAATGGCGGCGCCGACGATCATTTGACAGGTTTTTTTGCCAATAGCCACAACTACCGACCGGCCTGACCGGCAACGCCCCTCCCTTCGACGACCCACCTCCGGTATAATGCCCCGTTTTACGACAGGACCCGACCGATATGACCGACACCGTCGCCGAACTTAACCAGGTAATGGCCGAAGCCGACTGCCTGGCGAGCGAACAGCAGGTACAGGCTGCCGTTCAGTCCCTTGCGGACGCGATCACCGGGCGCCTGGAAGACACCAACCCCCTGCTGTTCTGCGTGATGAACGGCGGCCTGATTCTCACCGGCCAGCTGTTACCGCGGCTGAAGTTCCCGGTGCAGGCGGAGTATCTCCATGCCACCCGCTATCGCCAGGAAACCACTGGCGGCATACTGGAATGGAAACTGCGGCCGGAAGCGGACATGAATGGCCGCACAGTGCTGATTGTCGACGATATACTCGATGAAGGTACGACGCTCTGTGCCATTGCGGATTACTGTCTCGCTCATGGCGCCAGGGAGGTACTGACGGCAGTGCTGGTGGACAAACAGCACGACCGCAAGGCAAGGCCGGACCTGAAGGCTGACTTCACCGGGCTGGAAGTGGAAGACCGCTTCCTGTTCGGCTACGGCATGGACTACAAAGGTTATTGGCGCAACGCCCCGGGAATTTATGCCGTCAAGGGACTGTAACCCGGCCTGCATCCCCCGGACGGACTGGTATCGCTCGTTCGCAGCCGCCGCGCTGAGAAGCCCCGCGGTACATGGCAAACTTGGTAAATGGCTGAAACTGGAGGGCTCACTGACCCGCGCACTCCAGCTTCAGTGCCGCGAAAGCTTCCATGTGGACATCCTCCAGGAAGGTTTTGCCCGTCCTTCGCTGGAAGAAGCGCGCACCCTCGGTATTCCGATCCGCCAGAATGCCTGGATACGGGAAGTCTGCCTGACCGGCGATAACACTCCCTGGGTGCTCGCCCGCACCGTCATTCCACTCTCCACCCTGGCGGGACGGGGCCGGCGCCTGCGCAACCTGGGCCGCCGGCCTCTGGGGGCCTATCTGTTCAGCAATCCCGAGTGGCAACGCGGCCCCTTCGAGACAGGGCTATGCCACCGCAGCTCCAGCCACCAGCCACTGGCAGCACGACGGTCCCGTTTTTTCAGTGGTCACCACGGGCTGCTGGTGGGTGAATATTTCCTGCCGACACTGTTCAGCTGACGCTCCCGCCCCTAACCCGGAACCTTTTGCCCCTGCCCTTTTACCCCAGCCCCGACGCTGGCTATAATCCCGGCCTCACATTCCGAACATAGCCCGAACGGACCTCGCTCATGCTGCCCAACGCCGTGCCCGTCCATATCCAGGCCCGCCTTGCGGACTACGCCCGCCTGTTGCGCCTCGACCGTCCCATTGGCAGCCTGCTGTTGCTGTGGCCGACTTACTGGGCACTTTGGCTGGCGGCTGACGGCTTTCCCGGCATCGGCAACTTTATCGTGTTCACCCTCGGTGTTTTCCTGATGCGCGCTGCCGGCTGTGCCATCAATGATTTTGCCGACCGCAAGGTAGACCGCCACGTAAGGCGCACCCAGGACCGCCCGCTCACATCGGGGCGTATTGAGGCCTGGGAAGCCGTCGCGCTGTTTGCGGGAATTTGCCTGATCGCCTTCCTGATGGTGGTGCTGTTCACCAACACACTGACGCTGTATCTCTCCTTCGGCGGCGTACTGCTGGCCTTCATTTATCCCTTCATGAAACGCTACACCCATTTACCGCAGCTTTTCCTGGGTGCAGCCTTTTCATGGGCCATCCCCATGGCCTGGGCCGCCGAGGCCGGTGAGGTTACCCGCGTCGCCTGGCTGCTGTTTACCGCCAACCTGCTGTGGACCGTCGCCTACGATACCCTTTACGCCATGGTCGACCGCGACGACGACATCAAAATCGGCATCAAGTCCACTGCCATACTTTTCGGCGACGCAGACCGGGCGGTCATCGCCGTGCTCCAGACACTGGTGGTGCTGGTCCTCATCATGGTCGGCCAGCAGGCCGAGCTGGGCGCTTTCTACTACCTGGGGGTCGTGGCCATGGCCTGCCTGTTTGTCTTTCAGCAACACCTGGCGCGCTATCGGGAACGGGATGGCTGCTTCAAGGCCTTTCTCAACAATAACTGGGCCGGCTTTGCAGTTTTCACCGGTTTGCTGGTGGACCTCATTATCCGTTAACCCTTCAAATCCAGACACAGGCGGATCCTGTCATATACTTGTAACACTACCCGGGTGTAATAAGGCAGCAACAATACAAGGTCTGACACAGGTTAATGCTCATGACTGGAAAAACTGTCCTGATCGTCGATGACGAGGCGCCCATTCGCGAGATGATTGCGGTTGCCCTTGAAATGGCCGACTATGACTATCTTGAGGCAGCGGATGCCCGCGAAGCACATGCCCTGATTGTCGATAAACAACCCGATCTCATACTGCTGGACTGGATGCTTCCGGGCACCAGCGGCGTGGAACTGGCACGGCGCCTCAAGAAAGACGAGACCACCGCTGAAATTCCCATCATCATGCTTACGGCCAAGGTCGAGGAAGACAACAAGATCCAGGGCCTGGAAGTGGGTGCAGACGATTACATCACCAAGCCTTTCTCGCCGAGGGAACTGGTAGCCCGGCTCAAGGCGGTTCTGCGCCGCGCGACTCCGCCCGGTGTGGAGACCCCCATCGAGGTGGATGGCCTGACACTGGACCCGATTGGCCACCGGGTAACGACGGCAACCGCCGAGCTCAACATCGGCCCGACTGAGTATCGGCTCCTGCAGTTCTTCATGACACACCAGGAACGGGTTTATACTCGCTCCCAACTGCTGGATCAGGTATGGGGCGGGAACGTTTACGTTGAAGAGCGAACGGTCGATGTTCACATACGCCGCCTGCGCAAGGCTCTTGGCGACCAGTACGATCACCTGATCCAGACAGTGCGTGGCACCGGCTACCGGTTTTCTACCAGGGCAGCATAACCACAACCGGCGCTCTCAACCCCGCAAGGGCCCGGAACTGACTCAGGGGCAGCAGTAATGCAACACAACTGGTCGAGATACGTGCGATGGATCATCGCATTCCTGATCGCCTGCACGGCGGTCGGACTGTTCTTTGGTGAGCCCGTTTACGGACTGACGGTGGGACTTCTGGCCTACCTCTGGTGGACGCTCGCCCAGGCCAAGCGTCTCTACCAATGGCTGGGAAATCCCGGCGGCGGCGAGGATGCCCCTCAGAGCATCGGGCTCTGGGGTGATATGTTTGACGGCCTCCACAAGCTTCACCAGAACCACCTGCGCACCCGGGACAAGCTTCGCGCCCAGATCAACCGGGTCCAGGAATCCACCAATGCCATGCGCGATGGCGTCATCATGACCGACTCCCGCGGGGCCATGGAGTGGTGGAACGGTTCCGCGGAACACCTGCTCGGCTTTCGGCGCAGCTCGGATCAGGGCCAGTTCATCCACAACCTGATCCGCAACCCGGCTTTCAAGGCCTATTTTGATTCCAGGGACTACCGCGAACCGCTGGAGCTGAACTCGCCGGCGCGCCCCCATATCCATTTGCAGATCCAGATCAGCCTGTTCGGCGATGACGATCGCCTGATTGTAGCCAAGGACGTGACCCGCCTCTTCCAGCTCGAACAGATGCGGCGTGATTTTGTTGGCAACGTTTCCCATGAAATGAGAACACCGCTGACGGTCATCAGCGGTTACCTGGAAACCCTGGTGGACAACGCCGATGACCTGCCCCCCAAATGGCGGCGCGCGATCAACACCATGGCCCAGCAATCTTCCCGCATGGAAGCACTGATTACCGATCTGATCCTGCTGTCAAAGATTGAGACCGGCGAACAGACCATCAGCGATGCGGTAACGGACGTCAAGCCGATGATCAACCAGATATGTCACGATGCCAAAGCCCTCAGTGGCGACCAGGGACACGAGTTCAGCATCAACATCGCTGAACGCCACCTGCTCACCGGCGACCAGAGTCAGCTGCGGAGCGCCTTTTCCAACCTGATTTTCAATGCGGTGAAATACACCCCGGCCGGTGGAAAGATTACCGTTACCTGGACCACCGATCGCGAGGGTGCGCATCTGTCAGTGAGGGATACCGGTATTGGTATTGATCCGGTCCATATCCCGCGGCTCACCGAACGCTTCTACCGCGCCGACCCGAGTCGACACAAGGAAACCGGGGGCACCGGGCTGGGACTGGCGATCGTCAAACACGTACTGCTTAACCATGACGGCCGGCTGGAAATCCGCAGCCGCATCGGTGATGGCAGCGAGTTTATATGTCACTTTCCCCGGGAACGGCTGGCGGAGAAACTGCCAGAAACTGCCTCCTGACAGGGTCTATTGCCTGGCTAGCCTGCGCTTCGAAAACGGGCAATAAAGCGGGAAAGATCCTCCAGCTTTTGCGGATCTTCATCAACAAAGCGGATTGTTACGCTGACAAAATCCGTATCCTGCCGCTTTTCCACCGCCTGTAACTGGTGAACATAGCCATTCAAACGCGCTACCTGGCCCTCGGCCACTTCAATATCCACCACGGCCTGGTCGAGAATACCGGGAAACTGCTGGTCCCGCCTGGCGACCACACGCACTTCCGTGAGGGTAATATCCTTGACCACCGACCGCAGGGTGCTGTCTGAAAAACGCACCGAGGCTACGCTCATTGCCGACCTGCCAGCAGCAGTGGGTGCAATGGATGGTTGGCCCGGAGGCGCCGGTTCCCTTTTCCGGGTCAACAGAGAGGCAGACTCCTTGAACGCATCGGCAGGGCCAGCCATGGACTTGCCTCCGCGATCCATGGCGTGCTTGAGCCGCGGTCCCATTACCTTGATGATCTTGTTGCTCAGGCCCTCCGGGCTAAAGGGTTTGCCGAGATACTCGGACACCCCGCCCTTTACCGCCTCCACCACATGATCCTTGTCGCCACGGCTGGTGATCATGATAAACGGGACCTTCTCGTACTGGGGCTGCTGGCGCATCCATTGCAACAGCTCGAGGCCCGACATCTCAGGCATCTCCCAGTCACACAGGATGAGATCGAACACGGTGCGCGACATTAACGACTGGGCCCGCCGCCCGTTCTGGGCGTCCGTGGTTTCAATCACCGGGAATCGCTGGCGTACTGTGCGCTTTACCAGATCCCTAACAAAACTGGCATCGTCCACCACCAGCACTTTCAGCATTGCCATGATCAGGGCCTTTTTGTGCAAAAGTTTGTCATTGATATGGCCGAACTATAAAACAAGCCGCTACCGGGGAATAGCCAGGCTACAAAAAGACGACACAGGCATGGTTGCAGGAAACGTCAGGTTAAAGAATTGTCACCGAAAGCGGCCGACAACGGTATTTAAGGGCCGTAAAAACAGGCTACCATGAGCCTGAAATATCCACTCCAGACCGAGGTTCAGCGTGCCGACCATATTCCCAGGAGCTTTTTCAGGCAAACAGACAATTCGTCAGCTTTCATTTGCCGGAGTCCTGGCCGCAGCAAGCCTGCCCGGCATGGCCCACAGCGATGCTCTGGAGGATTTTCCCCAGTGCATCGAACGGCTGGAAAGCCAGGCGGTTGAGGCCGGAGTGTCATCGCAAACCGCCCGCGAGGTTCTGGCAAGCGCCGAATACCTGGAGCGGGTAATCGAACTGGACCGGCGCCAGCCGGAGTTCACCACCACCTTCGCGGACTATCTCAACCGCAGGGTAAATGATCAGCGTGTCAGTCAGGGGCGGGAACTGCTGCGGGAGCATCGTGAACTGCTCGACCGCGTCACCCGCGAATCCGGCGTGCCAGCCCCCTATCTGGTGGCTTTCTGGGGCCTGGAAACCAACTTTGGCTCCTATTTCGGCAAGATGCCGGTGCCCAGCTCCCTGGCGACACTGGCGTGTGACCAGCGCCGCAGCACATTCTTTACCGAGCAGCTGATTGCCGCTCTGCAAATCATAGACGAGGGCGCCATTGCAGCGGAGCAGATGGAAGGCTCCTGGGCCGGGGCCATGGGGCACGTACAGTTCATGCCTACCGTATTTCTGCGCCATGCTGTGGACGGTGACGGCGACGGCAAACGGGACCTGTGGAACAGCCTGCCGGATGCCATGATGTCAGCGGGCAATTTCCTGGAAGACCTTGGCTGGGACGGGGATTACCGCTGGGGACGGGAAGTCCTGCTGCCAGACAATTTTGATTATCAACTGGCGGACGGCCGCAAGCTTTCACTTGCGGAGTGGCGGGAGCTGGGAGTCACCGATGCCTTCGGCAATGACCTGGCCAATGAGCCCATCAAGGCCTCTCTGGTGGTCCCCTCCGGCCATCGAGGCCCGGCTTTCCTGGCCTACAAGAACTTTGGCGTGATCATGGGCTGGAACCGTTCCGAGTTCTACGCCATCGCCGTGGGACACCTGGCGGACCGGATAGCGGGCGCGGGAACCCTGCAGAATCCGCCTCCGGAAGACCTGCCGGCCCTGTCCCGGGACAACATTCTCGCCATCCAGCAGGCACTGAATGAGGAGGGCTTCGACACCGGGGAGCCGGACGGCATTATGGGCCCCAACACCCGCTCTGCCATTCGCAACTATCAGGCCAGCAATGACCTCGTGGCTGATGGCTATCCCGGCGATAGGGTTCTGGAATCGCTGGACATTACTCTCTGACCCGGCGAGGCCCCGTGATCCGAAAATCGATTCCGCGCATAATAGCTGTCGGACTTCACTGACAAGGCCTCATTACTGATGGACTCGATCACCCAGGCTGCACTGGGCGCCTCGCTGGCAGGCGCGGTTGCCGGAAAAACCCTCGGCCGCTCGGCACTTCTGATCGGTGCGGCGCTCGGCACCCTGCCGGATCTGGACGTGGTTATCGATTACGGCACCGCGGTGGCCAATTTTACCCAGCACCGGGGGTTCAGCCATTCCCTGTTCATCCTGTTTCCGCTGTCGTTTGTTATCGCCTACGCCCTGCACCGCTGGCGCCCGATTCTCAGTTACAGGCGCTGGCTCGGAGTCAGCGCGCTGATATTACTGACCCATCCGCTGCTGGATGCCTTTACCACCTATGGCACCCAGTTGTTCTGGCCCTTTGGTCCGCCTGTTGCTATCACCAGCATTTTTATCATCGACCCCCTGTATAGCCTGCCCTTGCTGGCCGGGATACTCATATTCCTGTTCCGTGGGCCGCACACCAGGTCGGTCACCGTGGGCCTGGCGTTGTCTACACTGTATCTGGGCTGGAGCCTGGCCGCCCAGCAGATCATATCGGACCGTGTCGAACCGGCCCTGGCAAAGGAAGGTCTTCAGGACGCCCCGAGAATGGTGCAGCCGATGCCCTTCAACACCATATTGTGGCGGGTCACCGTCATGGGTGAGGAACGGAGGGTGGAAATTGTCACCGGCTTCCTGGACGGAGACGGGCCAATCACCCTGGAAAGCTTTCCCCGCCATCCAGAACTGGCAGAAGCGGCGGCCGCTCTTGAAGAGGGCCGGCGGCTACAATGGTTTACGGATGGTTTCCTGAGTTACCAAAGAACCAATGGCAAGCTGGCGGCAACAGACATCCGCCTTGGCATTCCCGGAGCGCATCCTTTCACCTTCATCCTGGCGGAAGATAACGGCGAAGGTTTTACCGCGCAACCCAGTTCCCGTCTGGATCGCCCGGCTGTTGCAGGGGAACTGCTGGGCGTGTTGTGGAGCCGGATGACCGGCTCTGCCGAGGTTCTATGCCTGGCCAGCCTGTCCCTGCCACCACCGGGAGAAGGCTGTAGCTGAACATGCGCCTGGATTATTTCATCGCCACCACCACAACCCTGTCGCGCCGTGATGCGAAAAAAGCCATCAGCGCCGGCCTGGTGAAGGTGGATGATCAGACCTGCCGCAAGGCGGCCACGCCAGTGGTCCGGGAGTCGGAAATAACCTTTGAAGGGCAGCCTCTGTCGCTGCCAGGGGAACGCTACCTGATGCTTCACAAGCCCCGGGGCGTCATCAGTGCCACCACGGACAGTCAACAGCCGACGGCACTGGACCTTCTACCGGCCGGGATACGGTACGGCCTGCACATCGCCGGACGCCTGGATGCCGACACCACCGGTCTGCTGCTACTGACCACTGACGGTCAATGGTCCCACAGAATAACGTCTCCCAGGGTCAATTGTCCCAAAACCTATCGGGTCACTCTCAGGGAAGCCATTGATGAGACGGCCATTGCCCGGCTGGAGCAGGGAGTTTTACTGCGTAACGAGTCCAGACCGACTGCTCCAGCCAGGGTTCACCGGCTGGAAGACCGTCTGATCGACCTGACCATTTCCGAGGGGCGTTACCACCAGGTCCGGCGAATGCTGGCCGCGGTGGGCAATCATGTGGACAGTCTGCATCGATGGCGGATTGGAGACATCGTGTTGGACCCGGCACTGGCACCGGGACAATACCGTGAGCTGAACGCCGATGAAGTGGACTGCCTGGGCTGATCAGGTGCGCTCGAACCGCTGGGCCTTCAGATTTTTGCGGACAGAGCCGGCCTCGAAAACCTCTCCGTTCATGGCGATGTAGACACCGTGGGGTAACAGCCTGGCCGCTGCCCAGGCAAACCCGATGTTGAACGCCGCATCACTGCGACGCATGCGGGCCGGCTGCATGGCACCGGTGAGCACAATGGTCTTGCCCTTTACTGATAACAGGGCATTCGCCGTTTCGGCCATGGTGTCGGTGCCGTGGGTGATGAGAACATGCTCTGCGGGACACTGGCTGACGGCATTCCTGACGGTTTCACGGTCTTCGTCCGTCATCTCCAGGCTGTCTTTTCGCATCAGGCCGGAAACTGAAAAGCCTTCATGGATGTTGGATTCCGCAAGCAGCTCTCCGACCAGGCTGTCACCGATGTCAAACTCACTGTTGGCATCGAAGTACACCTTGTCGATGGTACCGCCGGTGGTGAATATTTCGATCATTGGCCGTCAATCCTGAAGGTTTCGACGTCAGTTGACACTGACAGAGGCGCTGTCAGAGGAGGCATAGGCCGCGTTCTTTTTCTGCTCATAGGCCCGGGCCGCACCCGCCACACTGCCGCCGGCCCCGGTGGTCAACCAGCGCTTGATCCGCCCGGCATCCCCCATCGGTGAGCGGGTACCCAGGGAGTCCAGCAATACGGTCACGACCGGTCGGCCATCCATTTCCGAGAGCATAACCAGGCAGCGCCCTGCCGCGGACAGATAGCCGGTTTTACTGACCCCGACGCCCCAGCTGTCGCGATGCACCAGGGCATTGGTATTGCCGAACGCAAGGCGATAACGGGGCTGCCGGAAATGCCCGCTGAAATAACGGGTGGTGGAATATTCCCGGATCTGCGGATGCTTGCTGGCAGCCCGGACCAGGCGCACCAGGTCCGCCGCCGTGGAGCGATTGTTAACCGAAAGCCCGGTCGGATCCACAAACCTGGTATTCATCATGCCCAGCTGTCGGGCCTTTGCGTTCATCGCCTCGACAAAGGCGTCGTAGCCACCCGGGTGATGGCCGGCCAGGGTGTAGGCTGCGAAGTTTTCCGACGACATCAACGCGATCCGCAGAACGTCGCCGCGCCTCAGTTCAGAGCCGACGCGAATGCGGGTGTAAGCATTTGCCGGCGCCGGGATATGGCGCTCCCTGAACTCCAGCCATTCGCGCAATGGCTCCCCGGAGTCCATCACCACCAGCGCTGTCATCAGTTTGGTGATGGAGGCGATGGGTACCGGACGATCGGCGTTCTTGCCATACACCAACTCGTCGGTATCCGCGTAAGCCACCGCTGCGTTGACCGATGCCAGCCTCAGCTCTGCCCTTTCCAGCGCACTGGCAGGGGACAGAGTCAATGCAAGGAACACTGCCAACACCAGAAATCCGGCCGATCGGATCATCTTTCTAACCCTTCTTGTATTTGCCCACACGCTTGCCACCCAGGTTCAGCCTGCCACTATAGCAGCCATAGTGACTGCTGGCAGCGGTCAGGGCTTATCCGTCACCGCACCTTCCGAGGCCGAGCCTACCGTGCGCGCATACTTGGCCAGCACTCCCCGGGTAAATCTCGGAGCTGGCTCTGACCATGCTTTGTGGCGACGCTCCATTTCCTCACTGGAAATGTCCAGTTCGATACGATTGGCAACGGCATCAATGGTTATGGTGTCACCGTTTTCAACCAGCGCCAACGGCCCGCCTTCAGCGGCTTCCGGAGTGATATGGCCGACCACGAAACCGTGACTGCCTCCTGAAAAGCGCCCGTCGGTAATCAGCGCCACATCGTTACCCAGGCCTTTACCCATGATTGCAGAGGTGGGCGTCAGCATCTCGCGCATGCCGGGGCCGCCTTTCGGGCCTTCATAGCGGATGACCAGTACGTCGCCGGCCACCACGGTACCATCCATGATCCGCTCCTGAGCTTCCTCCTCGGAATGGAACACCCGCGCACGACCGGTGAAATGGGTGCCCTCCTTGCCGGTGATCTTGGCGACAGCGCCGGTAGGCGCCAGGTTGCCATACAGAATCCGCAAATGGCTGTCCGCCTTGATCGGATTGTCAAAGGCACGAATGATGTCCTGGCTTTCCGGATAGGGAGCGACATCATTCAGGTTTTCGGCCATCGTCTGCCCGGTAACGGTCATGCAGCCGCCATGGAGCATGCCCTTGTCCAGCAGCATCTTCATCAATGGTTGTATACCGCCAATCGCCACCAGCTCTGACATCATGTAATGGCCGCTGGGGCGCAGGTCCGCCAGCACCGGCACCCGTTTGCCAATGTCCACGAAATCATCCAGTGACAACTCTACCCCGACAGTGCTGGCCATCGCCAGCAGATGCAGCACCGCGTTGGTGGAGCCGCCCAGGGCAATCACCACCGTAATGGCGTTTTCAAAAGCTTCACGGGTCATGATGTCGGAGGGTTTGATGTCCCGCTCCAGCAGATTGAGCACCGCGGCTCCGGCGGCGCGGCAGTCAGCCGCCTTGGTCTCGGAAATCGCGTTCTGGGCCGAGCTGCCCGGCAGGCTCATACCCATGGCCTCAATGGCCGAGGCCATGGTGTTGGCGGTGTACATGCCACCACAGGACCCGGGGCCCGGGATGGCGGTTTCCTCGATCTGCTTCACTTCAATCAGATCCAGATCGCCGCGGGCATGGGCCCCTACCGCCTCGAAGACAGAGATGATGTCGGTATGGTTCTCGCCCGGCATGATGGTGCCGCCGTAGACAAACACCGAAGGCCGGTTCAGCCGCGCCAGGCCCATCATGCAGCCGGGCATGTTCTTGTCGCAGCCGCCAATGGCAACCAGCCCGTCAAACCCTTCACACCCGGCCACGGTTTCAATGGAGTCGGCGATAACTTCCCGCGATACCAGCGAGTATTTCATTCCCTCGGTGCCATTGGCGATGCCATCGGACACCGTAATGGTGTTGAACGTCAGGCTTTTGCCGCCGGCCTCGTCGGCTCCGGCCGCAGACTCTTCCGCCAGCCGGTTGATGTGCATGTTGCAGGGGGTCAGGTTGCTCCAGGTGGAGGCAATACCGATCTGTGGTTTGCGGAAATCTTCGTCAGTAAAGCCCACGGCCCGCAGCATGGCCCGACTTGCCGATTTTCCGAGACCGTCCACCACTGGGGACGAATAGCGGCGGCGCTTGTCTTCTGTCATCGCGTTACTCTCCTGTTAGCCACCGGCAAACCCGGCACTGTTGCTGTCATGAACGTGAGATTGGCAGAAACGCCCGATGACAGCAATAAAACCCTGGCGTCGGAAGCGCCGCCACGTGCTGGCCCGAAACCCGCCCGAATGGTACTGTAAGGTTCCCGCACCTGGTGGGACCCTGTCATTGGTAGCCCGCCCTTTTAACCGGAGCCGTATCCTTTTCATGAGAATTGTCATTCGTTATTTTTTCCGCACACTTCGACTGATCCTGACACCGTTTATGCTGATCAGCGAGAAAATCAGTACTCCCAAGAGCATCGACCGGTCCCCTGAAGAGCAGGCCCGCGTGGATGCTGCCTGCAAAAACCTGGCGCTTTACCAGTTCAGCGCCTGCCCCTTCTGTATCAAGGTCCGCAAGGAAATGGCCCGGCTCGGACTGAACATCGAAACCCGCGATGCCCAGCACAATGACAGCCACCGTGAAGCGCTTGCCGCCGGCGGTGGCCGGGTAAAGGTACCCTGCCTGTTGATCGGGGAGAACAGTGACAACGAGCAATGGCTGTACGAGTCTGACGACATCAAATCCTGGCTGCAGCAGCGGTTCGAACCGGCTCGCTCCTGACCGCCCTCGACACCCCCCTGGTGAAGAGACAGTCAAACAAGATGTAGGTCCGAATGATCTGCATCAACGGTTTTTCAGATGCTGGCTTCTATAATCGCTTCATATCACGAAGCCATGGAGGCCCGTCATGTCGTCCCCTATAAACCCTGAATCCGGCAACAGGCCTGTCTCTGATTACGAGCGCTGGCGGCGGGGCTATGGCGTGATCCGGCACTCCGAAACCACTTGTGACCAGGCCCGGACCATGGCCGGCAAACTGGTGGCCGCCGGGCTTCAACCTGATACCGCAACCGTCTATCGCAAGCTCGCCTGCCTGGATCTGCTGGCCAGCGCCGGCCTCTGGCTGGTGGCGCACATGACCTATACCAGCCGGGTGGATGTGAGCGGCACGCCCCTGTTGCCCAGCGATTTCAAAACCAACCCCGAGGGCCATACCGGCGGTGCCCTGAACATGATCCCCGCCTACGCTGCCTATATGGCGCTGAACAACCTGACCGGCCAGACCCGAAGCTGGCTGATGGGCCAGGGGCATTGTGTCGCCGCGATTGATGCACTGAATGTGCTGACAGGCAACCTGCACCCTGAACAACAGGACCGTTACCGGGGCAGGAACGGACTATCGCGCCTGGTGTCCGATTTCTACAGCTACCGCCAGCGGCCGGATGGTGGCATGGACGCCCCCCTGGGCAGCCATGTTGGCCCCCACACGGCGGGGGGAATCATGGAAGGTGGCTACCTCGGTTTTGCCGAACTGCAATATACCCACATGCCGCTGCCGGGTGAGTCACTGGTGGCCTTTCTGTCTGATGGCGCTGCGGAGGAGCAACGCGGTAGCGACTGGGTTCCGCGCTGGTGGCGAGCGGAGGATTGCGGCGCAGTGATGCCCATCATGATTGCCAATGGCCGGCGAATTGAGCAGCGCACTGAACTGGGCACCCACGAAGGTCTGGAACGGTTTGGCGAACATCTTTCGCACTGCGGTTTCGAGCCGCTTTATTTTGATGGCCGTGATCCGGCGGCCTTTGTTTGCGCCCTGTTCAACATGGAGCAAACCTTGAACCGTTATCGCGAGCAGGCCCGGAGCGGGACGCTTCGCTATCCTGCTGCAATTCCCTACGGCATCGCCGAAACCACCAAGGGTTACGGCTTTTATGGCGCCGGCAGCAATGCTGCCCACAACCTGCCACTGCCCGGGAATCCAAAAATTGACACCAGGGCCAGGGAACTGTTCCACCACCACGCCGGTTTGCTGTGGGTGCCACCGGAGCAACTTGCCGATGCCGTCAGCCAGCTCAACCAGCATCGGCAACAGCAACGCCCACTGGAGCGGGACCATGCACTGGCGACACGCCATCCGCCAGATCCTGTTATGCCAGCACTGCCGCCTTCACAGGACTTCGGCTCACCAATGCTGGCAGTCGACGATTTCTTCACCGCCCTGGTGCGGCAAAATCCAGGGTTACGGGCCAGGGTCGGCAACCCGGACGAACTGGCCAGCAATCGCCTGGAGAGCGTACTCAATGGCCTTAAACACCGGGTGAACTGTCCTGAAAATGAACAGGAATCCGTACACGGGCAGATCATTACCGCTCTCAACGAGGAAGCCGTGGTGTCCGCCTGCCTTGCCAACAAGGCCGGGCTGAACCTGGTGGCCAGCTACGAAGCCTTCTGCGTAAAAATGCTGGGGGCCATTCGCCAGGAACTGATCTTTGCCCGCCAGCAGAAGGAGATCGGCAGGCCGGCCAACTGGCTCGGTTTTCCGGTGATTGCCACCTCACACACCTGGGAAAATGGCAAGAACCAGCAATCCCACCAGGACACCACCTTTTGCGAGAGTCTGCTGGGGGAAATGAGCGATGTCAGCCGGGTTCTCTTTCCGGCGGACTACAACAGCACCCTGGAGGCGCTGCCCGGTGTCTACCTGGGGCGTGGGCAACTGGCCTGCATGGTGATACCGAAACGTGACCGGCCGGTGGTGTTTGACCGGAAAGAAGCTCAGGCCCTGGCAAAAAACGGTGCCCTTGTGGTGGATGAGGACACCTCCCCCGGCGAACCAGTAATGCTGATTGCCAATGGTGCCTACCAGCTCTCCGAAATGATCCGCGCCAGCGAGCGGTTACGGGAAACCGGGACCCCGTTCAGGCTGGTGTATGTGCAGGAACCCGGCCGCTTCCGCGAACCCCGGGACACCATCGAGGCCGCGCAGTGCGCCCGCGATCTTGAGCAGGAACGGCTGTTTCCCCGCAGAATGAAGCGCCGGGTTGCCCTCACCCACATGCGCCCGGAGGTATTTCGCGGCCACTTGTCCCCGCTGTTTCCAGAGCCGTCAAAATCCCGTGTTCTGGGCTATATAAACCGTGGCGGCACGCTCAATGAAGCCGGCATGCTGTTTGCCAACCGCTGCTCCTGGGCCCATGCCTTGGCAGCCTGTGCGGACGTTATGGAACGCCCGCCCGGCGAGTGGCTGTCCAGCGCCGAGCTGGCTGCCATTGAGGGCCGTGGCGACGCTGCCATCATAACCCGGAGCCAGAGCTGACGGAGTCATCGGCTCCCTTGCCCCATCGACGCCTGAGCCAGGTCTCCAGCTCCAGCACCAGCAGCACCACAACCCCGGCAGCGCCGGCAAAGACCAGGGCCCCGACCGTGAGCGGCGCGGTACCGAACGTCTGGTGGAATAACGGCAGGTAGGTAAACAGCAACTGCAACAGGATAACGGCACCCACCGCCAGCAACACGATGGGAGTGCCCAGCACCCCGCGCAGGGTTATGGAGGCAGTGTCCAGATAACGCACCGCGAACAGGTAAAAAACTTCCATTGCCACCAGCGTGTTCACCGCCAGCGTTCGCGCCATCGCTTCATTATCAAACCGGAACATCGCCCAGTACCAGGCGGCAAAAATGCCAATCAGGAACAGCAGGGATACAAAAGCGACGCGCCAGACAACGAAACCTGCCAACAGCGACTCGTCCCGGGGCCGGGGCGGGCGCTTCATGACGCCCGGTTCAGCAGGTTCAAAGGCCAGGGTCATCGCCAGGATCACCGAACCCACCAGGTTCACCCAGAGTATCTGCAACGCCGAGATGGGCAACGACAGCCCCAGCAGCAGGGCTGTGATAAGACTGATGGATTCACCTCCGTTAATCGGCAGCATGAAGGCGATCGCCTTTTTGAGATTGGCATAGACCGTGCGACCCTCCCGCACCGCTGCGGCAATACTGGCAAAATTGTCATCCAGCAACACCACCGATGCAGCCTCACGAGCCGCTTCCGAACCCTTGACCCCCATGGCAATACCAACATCCGCGCGTTTGAGGGCCGGTGCGTCATTCACGCCATCCCCGGTCATGGCGACCACACCGTGCAGAGCCTGCAACGCCTCTACCAGGCGCAATTTGTGTTCGGGGCTGGTGCGGGCGAAAATATCCACGTCACCGGCGACCTGCGTCAACTCCTTCTCATCCAGTTGATCCAGCTCCTTACCGGTGATCACGCGGGTGGTGTTCTCAAGCCCCAGCCGCGCACCGATGGCACTGGCGGTCATGGCATGGTCGCCGGTAATCATCTTTACCCGGATACCGGCGTCATGGCAGTCCTGGATGGCCTGGATCGCCTCCTGCCGCGGAGGGTCCAGAAGACCGACAAGCCCCAGCAGTTCCAACCCTTCCTCAACATCCTCCACCGCCAGCGTATTCTGCGACGGATCGACTGGCCAGCGGGCCAGAGCCAGTACCCGAAGACCCTCGGAGGCCAGCTCGGAAACCACAGCGGTCCAGGCCTCCCGATCCAGCGACGAGGTATCACCGCTGTCAGTCACCATGCCGGTACACATTTCCAGGATCCGTTCGGGAGCACCCTTTACGTAGACCACGCCGTGGCGATGGTGGTCATGGTTGAGCGTCGCCATGAAGCGGTTATCGGTATCAAAGGGGACTTCATCGGCCCGCGGCCACTGCCGGCCATCAGTCTCCGGATCAAACCCAGCCTTCTGGGCGAATACCTTGAGAGCCCCCTCCATGGGGTCACCGGCAACCCGGATTGTGCCCTCATGGCGCTCCAGGTGGGCGTCATTGCACAAGGCTGCGGCCCTGGCCAACTCGTCCAGCAGTGCACTGCCATCGGCCAGATCGCTGCCGTCGCGAATGTCTCCCTCAGGCTCGTAACCTTCACCCTCTATATCCAGGCGTTTCCCGGCCGCCACCGCCGCCGTCACCATCATTTCGTTGCGAGTCAGGGTTCCGGTTTTATCGGAGCAGATCACCGATACAGCCCCGAGAGTTTCAATCACCGGCATTCTGCGAACAACGGCGTGACGGCTGGCCATCCTGCGGACGCCGATGGCCAGCGTGATGGTAAGAATGGCTGGCAGCCCCTCGGGAATGGCCGCCACGGTCAGGCCCACAACCGCCATGAAGAGTTCACGAAGCGGGAGCCCGCTCAGGGCCAGCCCACCACCAAATATCACCACGCCGGCAACAATGATGATCAGTGACAGGTAACGGGCAAAACGGTCAATCTGTTCGAGCAGCGGCGTTTTGAGTGTGGCGGTATCCTGCAGCAGGCCGGAAATCCGGCCAATTTCGGTCTCCGGTCCTGTCCTCACGACCACGCCGCGGCCGGTGCCGGTTGCTACCATGGTGCCGGAAAACGCCATATTGAGCTGATCACCGAGGACCGCATCCGCTGGCTGAACATCGGTGGTTTTATTTACCGGTTCGGATTCTCCGGTAAGCACTGCCTCTTCAATTTTAAGGTTATGGCAACGCTCCAGCCGGATGTCAGCCGGTACCCGGTCACCCGGCTCCAACAGCACGGTATCACCAGGCACCAGCTCGGCCGCATCGATCTTCTTCTGGCCCCCATCCCGCAGCACAATTGCCCTGGGTGCCAGCATATGTCTGATCGCGGAGAGCGCCTGTTCGGCTTTACCTTCCTGTATGAAACCCACCAGAGTCTGGATAACCACCACCGCAAGAATCACCGTGGTATCCACCCAATGGCCCAACAGCGCCGTAATCACTGCTGCCGTGATCAGTACATAAATCAGGAAGTTTTTGAGCTGGTTGCCCAGGCGGGCCAACGGACCGCGGCGGCGGGCTTCCGGAAGGCGGTTGTGGCCAAATTTACTCAGCCTCTCGGACACCGCCTGCGCGGTCAGTGGGCCGGTTGCAGACAGATCCGAACGAACCTTGTCAGCATCCATGGCGTGCCAGTGCAGCTCACGATTGCCGGAGGATTCGTCGGATCCGGATTGAGGTGGTTCAGACGATGACATTGCCGGACTTCCTGGCCAGATACCTCCTGCTATTGAACCCGGACGCAGACCCGGAGGGGTTGTTTCAGGTCAATAATAAGCCTGTTCGGCCGGCGATGCCGGCCAGCAAGCCCACCTGTCGACAATACCCACTAGCCCTGAATGAACACCGGGCCGAAGCCATAATTCCAGAGGATAACGGACCCGACGCGGGTGGAGACCAGAATCACCAGGGCGACGGTCAGCAATGCTCCCGCGTACATGACCGCCCGGTCCTTGTGGATGCCCATGACAATGGGCAGACCGTCATACATCAGCTTGGCGCCGTAACCGGCGGCTACCAGAAACACGATGGCATTGAACCAGGGCACCGGATAAAGCAACGCAAATCCCGCCAGGAACAGCGGGGTGCACGAGTAGGACGCCAGTGCCAGGCCATTGGACGGCACCAGCTCCTCGTTGGCGCCGTAGGTCTTGGCCATCCAGTTAATGGCGTAACCAAGGGCAAATACGCCCACCAGCATTGCCAGGTAGGTAAGCACACTCATCTGGAAGGCGCTGATTTCCGTCAACTTGATCAGACGGTCGTTACCAACAGTCCAACCAAAATGCGCCGTGGAGATGTAGGCACAGATCGGCGCGATCGCCGCCAGAACCAGTACGTAGGCCACATACAGCCTTCTGGGAGGCGCGTGTTCCTTGCGAATTTCCGCCCACTCGCTATTGGGATGGGTAAACAGGCCAAACGCGTGATTCAGAAGCATAGCTCGACCCTCTTGGGTTGATATTGTTATTGATTGTCATAATTACGTTGTGCGGGCGTCAACAGATCAGGCCCTGCCTGCCCTTAACTATAGTCAAGAATTGCAGAAGGAAAAGCCGCAGGAACATGAAATAGTGCCAGTTTCCCGTTTCAACTCGTCCGCGGATCTGTGCGACTGACCACAGCATTATCGCGGTGGTGATCGCGGAAGCTGAGCAGGCTTTCAACCCCGGTAAAATCCACCAGACCGCGAAAATCGACCCAGTCCACCAGGCTATACAGGCAAATCGCCGGATAGTTCCATTCATGGAACAGGCCCTCATCAACCATGGCCGCCAGGGTGCGCATGGTCAACATGATGCGCTCCCGCTGAAGGTTGAAAAACATCAGGTTCTCGCTGGTGTCGATACCCGATCGGGACGACAGCAACAGGATAACGGCGGAATCATTGGCGGCATCGATCAGCGTCAGCTGGTTTTCCTGATCCCAGGTCAGGGGGCTGAGGCCCTGCTGTTCGCTGAAGTAGCGGGCGATCACCCGTGAATCATACACTTCCTGGTCACCGTCAATCAGCATGGGAATTTTCAGGGCCGGATTGTGGCGCCTGAGCTCGTCCCTGCCCTCACCGTAAATGTCGAGGTTCACGAACTCATAGTCGTTATCAGCCAGTAGCAGCCGGATGCGCCGGACGTAGGGGGACGTGGTAGAACCAATCAGTTTCATGAAATCTCCTTGTTGCAGTGGGGTTACTGACCCAGCAGCGATTCGGGGTCAGTAAACTCGTAGCCTGTGGCTTCCGCCACCTCACGGAAGGTCACCCTGCCCTGATAGACGTTGAGGCCATTGCGTAAGTGGTGATCGTCTCTCATCGCCTGCTCGGGGCCCTTGTTGGCCAGGGCGGCAATGAAAGGCAGAGTGACATTATTCAGCGCCAGTGTAGAGGTTCTGGCAACCCCACCCGGCATATTGGCAACGCAATAGTGCACTACACCCTCCACCACATAGGTGGGGGCATCGTGGGTAGTGGCCCTTGAGGTTTCGGTACACCCGCCCTGGTCGATAGCCACATCCACGATCACACTGCCCTCCGGCATCCTGCTGATCATGTCGCGGGTGACCAGTTTGGGCGCAGACGCCCCGGGGATCAGAACGCCACCAATGACCAGATCCGATCCGGTGACCGCTTCCTCCAGGGTGGCTGCCGTGGAAAACAGAGTGCTGATACGGTTGCCATACAGATGATCAAGATTTCTCAGCACGTCCATATTCCGGTCCAGCACCGTCACCTGGGCGCCCAGCCCGATGGCCATGGCCACGGCGTTCTGACCGACCACGCCGCCGCCAATCACCGTGACCCGAGCCGGACTGACTCCCGGCACACCGCCCAGCAGGACACCGCGGCCACCCATGGATTTTTCCAGACAATGGGCCCCCGCCTGGATCGACATCCGGCCCGCCACTTCCGACATGGGTGCCAGTAGCGGCAATCGTCCGTGACCATCGGTCACTGTTTCATAGGCAATGCAGGTGGCTCCGGATTTCACCAGGTCATCCGTCTGTTCCTGGTCCGGCGCCAGGTGCAGATAGGTAAACAGGGTGTGCCCCGGTGTCAGCAATGCCCGCTCATCGGGTTGCGGCTCCTTGACCTTCACGATCAGGTCGCTGGCTGCAAATACCGCCGGGCCATCGTCAAGAATCCGTGCGCCTGCCTTGCGATAATCCTCGTCGCCGAACCCGATCGCCGAACCGGCATCTGCCTCGATATAGACATGGTGCCCGTGGCCGCAGAGTTCATGGACAGCGGCAGGGGTCATCCCTACCCGGTACTCATGGTTCTTGATTTCCTTCGGTACACCGATCTTCATGCTTTGCCCCTTGAATCCGTCCGGTAAACGATGTGTCATCTGCTAGAGTGTAGTAAAAGTCTGGCACTGGCATCAGCAATTGAATGCATCGGTTCAAGGGGCTCCGGCGTAAAACTCCGGGCCAACCACAGGCAATCGACCCAAATGGAGCAGGAACGAATGAATAATGACAAGCACACAGCCGCCGCTTCCTTTTCGAGGCCCGCGACACTTTCTCTCGCCCTGGCCCTTGCCCTGGCAAACGCACAGGTATCAGCCGAGATGCAGACAGAAACCGTTGAGTATGAAGTTAACGGCAAGACCTTCACCGGCTACATGGCTTACGACAGCGAAGCCGATGGCAAGCGGCCCGGCGTTCTTGTGGTTCATGAATGGTGGGGACACAATGAATTTGCGCGGGAGCAGGCCGAGAAACTTGCGGCGGCAGGCTATACAGCATTCGCCCTCGACATGTATGGGTCGGGCAAACTCGCAGAACACCCGGAGGATGCCCAAAGTTTCATGAAGGAGGCGACGAAGGACATGGACCAGGTCAAGGCCCGGTTTACCGCCGCCATGGAATTACTGCAACAGCACGACAGCGTCGACAGTGACAGGATTGCCGCCCAGGGATACTGCTTCGGCGGCGCTGTGGTGCTGAACATGGCCCGCCTGGGTGTGGATCTGGACGCCGTGGTCAGTTATCACGGCGCTCTGGGAAGTCCCATCAAGGCGGAAGCTGGCAAGGTTCAGCCGCGGATTCACGTCTACACCGGTGGGGCCGACCATATGGTACCCTCAGATCAGGTTGCCGGCCTGGTAAAAGAAATGCAGGACGCCGAAGCCGACCTGACCCTGGTGAGCTTCCCGGGAGTTCTGCACTCCTTTACCAACCCTGGCGCAGACAGGATCGCCGAAGAATTCGACATGCCCGTCGCTTATGATGAGGATGCCGCAGGTCGCTCCTGGGAAGGCACCATGCGGCTGTACGAGGACGTCTTCAACGACTGAGGCGGACTGAGGCGTGAAGTCAGAGGGCACCTTCTATGGTGGCCCTCACCTCTGCCCGCACGGCATCCACCTCACGACCCGCCGTGGCTACCGGCGGATGTATGACGATATCGATAATGCCCGGCGAGAAGGCAGCTGTTCCCTTGGGCAGACGGTCATGAGAGCCCCGTATCGTTACCGGTAGAATGGGCAGCCCGCCATCACGGGCAATCACAAACCCGCCTTTCTTGAACGGAAGCAGTTGCCCATCCCAGGACCGGGTCCCCTCGGGGAATATCAGGATACTGGTGCCCTCGGGTAACTGTGCCACACCTCGCTTGATGCTCTGCAGCGCATCACTGCCCCTGGATCGGTCGATAAACAGGTTGCGTGAGGTTTCCAGTGCCAGGCCAAACAGGGGCACTTTGCGCAGCTCTTTCTTGATCACCCAGCGGTATTGCAGACCCAGCGCCAGGACCAGCGCAGGGGGATCGTAGTAGGACGCATGATTGCTGAGGATCACGTAGCGTTGGGCGGGATCAATGTGCTCCCTTCCGCTGACACGAAGGCGAATACCGGTGAGCTTGAGAATGCACCAGGCATACACCTGGGTACCGTGAAAGGCGGCATTACCGCTTCGGGCGGCAAGTGCGGCAACTACTATGGGCAAAAACAGGATCAGGGTGAGCAGCGCAGCCCATACCAGTATCCAGACAGCTTTCAGGATTTTCAGCATAAGGGGCCCTGGGCAATATAACGGCTCGACACACACAAACGGCAGGGTATAAAAGATGTCATATCCGGGAAGAAATCACAAAACACACACGCACAAAAAAAGGCAGCCGAAGCTGCCTTTCTGGCGCTAACAACTATCCCTTAGATAGGAGTTACGTTTTCCGCCTGAGGACCTTTCTGGCCCTGGGTAACGGTGAACTCGACTTGCTGGCCTTCTGCCAGGGTCTTGAAACCGCTGCCCTGAATTGCGCTGTAGTGAACGAATACGTCCGGGCCGCCTTCACGAGTGATAAAGCCAAAGCCTTTAGCTTCGTTGAAGAACTTAACAGTGCCGGTAGTAGTAGACATACTTAAACATTCCTGAAATCAATCATTTTATCTTGCCGCCAGGCCATCATCATGATGCCCGATCAGCGTTTACGGAAATACAGAACTCGCGGAATCAAAAACAGGACGGTCACTACTAACTGCGGAGTACGTCTTATTCATGAAAGCTTTGCTGAATCTTTCCTACGAAAATAACTTTACTCTTTGTTACCTGGATTGCCAAGCCTATTTTGAATATTTTGCATACGTAGTGATACCCATCATCCGCGGACCAGGCCAAAGGTGTAAATTCCCAGCGCCGTCATAAGGATAGAGCCGATGACATGGGCCATTATTCCGGCCAGGGCCATGCTCCACTTGCCTTCCTGGATCGCTGAAAGCATCTCGAGGGAGAAGGTGGAGAAGGTGGTAAGGGCACCACAAAGGCCGGTAATGGCGAACAGGCGCCACTCGGGGGCCAGGGAGCTGCCATGGACAAAGTAGCCGATCAGCAGGCCCACCAGCCAGCCGCCGGACAGGTTGGCTGCCAGGGTTCCGTAGGGGATGGCGTGGTAACTGCTGTTGAGCCAGAGGCCCAGGGCCCATCTCAGGTTAGCGCCTATGACGGCTCCGGCGCTTACGGCCAGGATTGATAACCACATTCTTATGCATCACCTCGTATTTAGCGTTCAGCCTTCCCGGTTGCTTCGCCTCCGAACTCGCCCTAGGCTGAACGAAATGCGGAGAAACCACCATTATGCCCAACAACAAGAAAGCACAGATGCAGAAAGAATTCGACTACATCGTAATAGGCGCCGGCACCGCTGGCTGCCTGCTTGCCAACCGCCTGAGCGCCGACCCGGCCAACCGGGTCCTGCTGATCGAAGCGGGCGGTCGGGACAACTACCACTGGATCCACATTCCGGTAGGTTACCTGTACTGCATCGATAACCCTCGCACCGACTGGTGCTTCCGCACCGAACCGGACCCCGGTCTTAACGGGCGCTCGCTGATCTATCCCCGGGGTAAAACCCTGGGCGGCTGCTCCAGCATCAACGGGATGCTCTACATTCGCGGCCAGGCCCGGGATTACAACCAGTGGGCGGAGATCACCGGCGACGCCGCATGGAGCTGGGGCAACTGCCTGCCCGACTTCATGCGCCACGAGGACCACTACCGCCTGGATGACGGCGGCGACGCCGATACCGAGCACGACAAGTACCACGGCCATGGCGGCGAGTGGCGGGTGGAACACCAGCGCCTGAAATGGAAAGTGCTGGAAGACTTTGCCACGGCCTGCGTCGAGGCCGGCATTCCCCGGACCCGGGATTTCAACCGCGGTGACAATGAGGGTGTGGACTATTTTGAAGTAAACCAGCGCTCGGGCTGGCGCTGGAACACCCGCAAGGCCTTCCTCCGGGGCGTCGAGAAACGCCCCAACCTGACACTCTGGCACTCCACCCACGTACTTGGCCTGGAAACCGAAGCCAGTGATTCCGGGCCACGCTGCACGGGGGTGCGCGCTGAACGCCCGGGTGACGGCAAAGTCGTTGCCCGGGCGGAACGGGAGGTTATCCTCTGCGCCGGTGCCATCGGCTCACCGCAACTGCTGCAACTTTCCGGCATCGGCCCGGCCGATCTTCTGACAGAACATGGTATTGATGTCGTCAAAGACCTCCCCGGCGTTGGCGAGAACCTGCAGGACCACCTGCAGATCCGTTCCGTTTACAAGGTAAAGGGGGTCACCACCCTGAACACCATGGTCAATTCACTGGCCGGCAAGGCCCGCATCGGGCTGGAATATCTGCTGACCCGTTCCGGACCCATGAGCATGGCGCCGTCACAGCTGTGTCTGTTCACCCGCAGCTCCATGGAGTACGACTACGCCAATATTGAATACCACGTCCAGCCCCTGAGCCTGGACGCCTTCGGACAGCCGCTGCATGACTTTCCGGCCATCACCGCCAGCGTCTGCAACCTGAACCCGACCAGCCGTGGTAGCGTGCGTATCCGCAGCAACGATCCCAAACAGCCACCAGCCATTGCCCCCAATTACCTGAGCACACCGGAAGACCGGAAAGTGGCCGCGGACTCACTGCGGGTGACGCGGCGCATCGCCGAACAGCCCGCCTTCATGCAGTACCAGCCGGAAGAATTCAAGCCCGGCCTGGAGTACCAGACTGACGACGATCTCACCAGGCTGGCCGGCGACATCGGCACCACCATCTTCCATCCTGTGGGTACCACCCGGATGGGAGCCGCCGACGATGAGCTCGCCGTGGTGGACCCTCACCTGCGAGTGCGGGGGGTGGCCGGCCTGCGGGTCGTTGATGCCAGCGTGATGCCCACCATTACCAGTGGCAACACCAACTCCCCCACCCTGATGATTGCGGAAAAAGCCGCCCGCTGGATCCTGGGCGGCGATTAACCCCGATCAGGTCGGGGTGTGGTCGATCAGCGTGTCCTTGTTGCGGGCAAACTCGTCAAACGGGAAGTCATCGACGGTCAGCATTTCCAGCACGGTGGATTCATACTGGCGCATGAAGTCGGCCTCTTCCTTGGTAAAGATGTCCGCCTTCAGAGCAGCCTCAAAGCGCTCCTCAGGATGCAGGGCCTGCATCGGCAGTTGGCCTTTGGCGTAAGCTTTGGTTGCCTTGCGGTATAGCTGCTCGGCCTTGTCGTAGTCTTTCAACAGGCCGTTGTAACGGGCTATCGGATTCTCCACCGTGCCCTCGCCGTTGGTGGTCCAAACCGGTGTCAGCAATTTTTCCCGTACCGGGCTATCAGTCGAGATAGCGCGGGCCAGTTTGCGGGACAGGTCGTCGTGGGGTTTGTCCCAGCGACGGCCCAGCGGCATGGTAATGGCCCGCAGCGCCAGGGCTACCGGACGGTTGGGCAGATTCTGGAGGAATTCATCCATGGCATTTTCCGCGCGATACAGCAACAGCGCCATGCTGTATTCCATCAGGTCCCGTTCGCCGTCCACCGGCTGGGTTTCGTGCCAGTTCTTGAGCACCATGGAAGCCAGGTAGAGATTCGCCAGAACGTCACCGAGACGGGCGGAGATCAGCTCGCGCATTTTCAGCTCGGAGCCCAGCGTGGTCATGGCGGCGTCTGCGCACAGACCGAAGGCGGCGCTGAAGCGGGCCACGCCCTGCGCGTACTTACGGGCAGCATGGTCAAACGGCACATCGGCCTTACCGATACCCAGCGCCTGGGTGAAGGCACGGGCAGCGTTGCCGAAGATCAGGCCGGCGTGGCTGAAGAAGGCATCATCGAAAGCGTCGATGTCATCCTTGTCTTTCGCCGCCAGTTCCCTGAGCACGTAGGGATGACAGCGGATCGCACCCTGACCGAAGATCATCAGGCTGCGGGTCATGATGTTGGCGCCCTCCACGGTGATGGACACCGCCGCGCCGCTGAAGCCGATACCCAGGTAGTTACGGGGCCCGAGGGTAACGGTTTTACCACCGTGTACGTCCATGGCGTCGGTGAGGACCGCGCGCTGCATTTCGGTCAGGTGATATTTCAGGATGGCGGAGGGGACAGCCGGCTTCTCGCCCTTGTCGATCATGTTGGCGGTCTGGTTCACCGCAGACTGGGCAATATAGGTCTGAGCGGCAATACGGGCCAATGGCTCCTGCACGCCTTCCATATCCGCCACCGGGGTGTTGAACTGACGGCGTATGCGGGTAAAGCCGCCGGCGGTGCCGACGGAGTAGGCCGCAGCGCCGGCAGCCCCGGACGGCAATGTGATGCAGCGCCCGACGGAGAGGCATTCAACCAGCATGCGCCAGCCCTGCCCGGCCATTTCCTGGCCACCGATGATGTAGTCCAGCGGAATGAACACATCGTTGCCCTTGATGGGGCCGTTCATGAACGGTGTGCCAATGGGGCAGTGACGACGGCCGATTTCCATGCCCTTGGTGTTGCGGGGAATCAGTGCACAGGTAACGCCGTAATCCTTGGTGTCGCCCAGCAGGCCATCCGGGTCGAACATGCGGAAGGCCAGGCCCACCACGGTGGCGACCGGCGCCAGGGTGATCCAGCGCTTCTCGAAGTTAAGGCGCAGCCCCAACACTTCCTTGCCCTCGAACTCGCCCTTGCAGACGATACCGGTATCCGGCAGTGAGGTGGCGTCGGAACCAGCGCGGGGGCCGGTGAGGCCGAAACAGGGAATTTCGCGGCCATCGGCCAGGCGCGGCAGGTAATGGTTCTTCTGCTCGTCAGTGCCGTATTTGACCAGTAACTCGCCAGGACCGAGAGAGTTGGGCACACCGACGGTGACCATCAGCATTTCGTTGCCCGCCAGCTTCTGCAATACCGCCGTCTGGGCCTTGGCGGAGAAATGCAGGCCGCCGTATTCCTCGGGAATGATCATCCCGAAGAATCCTTCCTTCTTGAGGAAGTCCCACAGCTCCTCCGGCAGATCCGCACGTTCAACCGCCAGATCCCAGGCGTTGCACATGGCAATCGCCTGGGTGCACTGGTTGTCCACAAACGACTGCTCTTTTTCAGACAGGCCGATGTTGCGGTTGATCAGCAGGTTATGCCAGTCGGGGCGACCGGTGAACAGTTCACCATCCCAACTGACGGTGCCTGCCTCAAGGGCCACCTTTTCGGTATCCGAAACCTTCGGGGCCACCTTCTTGAACATGGCGAACACCCTTGGGGTCAGCCAGCTCTGGCGGAATCCGGGCAGGCCGGCTGCCGCTGTAATGGCGGCACCGATAAACAGGATCAGCGCCAGCACACCTGACGCGAAGAACAGCGAAAGCAGGCCTGTTACAACCATGACCCCGATCGCGGGCTTGGCTCCGGATTCCCTGCGCATCACAGCAAGGAGCCCGGCAACAGCAACAAGAAACAGTATGAAAGTCATCATGGATACTCTCTGTCGTCCGTGGTTTTGAATGTAAAAATCTGGATTTCGATACGTCCAACCTACCTGATCGAAGGGATTCTGGCCAGCAACTGGTTCACCATCAGGCAGTTACAATGACACGGATACCCTCCAGCGAGAGGCTCGCCCGACTCAATGCCGTTTCCGCCGCCGCCAGCTGCTCCCTGAAGAAGCCGATCTCGTCGTCACGGATGGCGGAATTCACCTTTTTCATCGCCTCCAGGCGGCGTATTTCCGGACCAAACACCTCCCTCACCTGGGCCAGTGCCGACTTTCTCAGGGGCTCCAGGTGGGGTTCCGCCAGGTTTTCCGCATGATCAACCATGGTTTCCACCTGGGGGCGAATCTGGGGCACGATGGCCTGGGCGGTGCGCCGGCGAATGTTGGAGCACATGTCATTGAGCCGGTCGTGGGGCAGTGTTGCCGACAGGTTCCGACCGTTGACATCCACCAGCAGGCGCAGCGGCGAAACCGGCAGATAGCGGGATAACTGCAGCGACTCCGGGGCCGGACAGTGCACGGTGAACAGGGCCTCCAGTAACAGGGTTCCCGGTGGCAGGGCCTTGACCGTCATACTGGCCAGAGCCGCCTTGCCGAGCCCGGAACTGGTGACGGACTCCATGACCCCTGTTACCAGCGGATGCTCCCAGCTCATGAACGCCATGTCTTCGCGCTCTAGCGCCTGTTGCCGGCTCCAGGTGACGGTCAGGCCGTCTTCCGGCATTTCCGTCACATGTCCCGCCTGGTACTGCTCCCCCGGACGTAACACATCCGCATGTTCGGAGTGGTCTTCCACATCCACACCCAGGATGTCGCAGGCATCCATCATGTAGTCCCGGACCTGCGCCGATTCTTCCTCCGTCTCGATCTGGCTGATCAGGGCGTGGGCAACCTCCGGCCGGCAGGAATTGAGCTCGATCAGGGCGTCGCGACCGTTGCGCAGCAGAATGCGCAGGCGTTCAGCCTCGCTTTTAGACGCCTCCAGCAGCGCCGGCAGCTGATCGATCTGACCGTCAATGGCAGCCTGCCACTGCCCGGCAACAAGGTCATGAACAGCAACGCCAACGGAACAGCTCTCACTGAACGCGTTGAGGCCTTCGTCAAACCAGCGGTACTGGACTTCCTGCGTGGTTCCCTGCAGGTAGGGTATGTGTATGTCGATGGTCTCGGTCTGGCCGATGCGATCGAGCCGCCCGATCCGCTGTTCCAGCAAATCCGGATTGGCAGGCAGGTCAAACAGAATCAGATGATGGGCAAACTGGAAATTGCGGCCTTCACTGCCGATCTCCGAACAGATCAGTGCCTGGGCCCCCTGCTCGGTGTCGGAGAAGTAGGCAGCCGCCCGGTCCCGCTCGATCAGGCTCAGATGTTCATGGAAGGCGGCACTGCGAATACCGGCCCGCAACTGCAGGTAGTGCTCCAGGGCCATGGCGGTGGCGGCGTGGGCACAGATGACCACCACCTTGGCCGGTTTCAGGCCAGCCAGGGTCTTTTCCAGCCAGGCGACGCGGGGGTCTTCCGCCAGCCACTGCTCCTCGTCCACCACCGTTTCCGGGGTCAGTCCGGCAATACCCCGGTCAATCCCGCCTTCCCGATAGAGTTCAGGACAAGGCAAGGCGGTCGGTAGCGGATGACGCTCGGGAAAACCCTTGATCGCCGCCCGGGTGTTACGAAACAGCACCCGGCCAGTGCCGTGGCGGTCCAGCAGGGCGTCAATCACTGCCTGTTCCGGCTCGTGAGCACCCATCAGGGCGTCCAGCTCATCCCCCAGCCAATCCCTGAGGGCTTTGCGATCTTCGTCGGAGATCCCCTTTATTCCCAGGTCTCGAATCCGGGACACCACCCGGTTGATGATTTCATACTGCTGCTCTTCTTCCCGGAAAGCCTCCAGATCATGAAAGCGCGCCGGGTCCAGCAATCGCAGACGGGCAAAGTGGCTGGCGACGCCCACCTGCTCCGGCGTTGCCGTTAACAGCAGCAAACCATTGCTGGCTGCTGCAAGCTGCTCCACCAGCCGGTACTCCGGGCTGGCTGCCTCCGGGCTCCAGGCCAGGTGGTGGGCCTCATCCACCACCATCAGGTCCCATCCCGCGGCCCTGGCGTCCGCCTGGGCCTGCTCACTGGACATCAGGAAATCCAGGCTGCACAGCGCCAGCTGCTCGCTTTCAAAGGGGTTCTCATCGGCGTCCGCCAGGTCTTCATCTTCTTCGTCCGACAACCCGGCAAAGTCCTCCATGGCCTCATAACGCCCGCGGTCAATGATGGAGAAGCGCAGGTTGAAGCGACGCAGCATTTCCACCAGCCACTGGTGCACCAGCGAATCCGGCACCACGACAAGCACCCGGCGCGCACGGCTGGTGTGCAGTTGATAGTGGAGAATCAGGCCAGCCTCAATGGTCTTGCCCAGGCCCACTTCGTCTGCCAACAGCACCCGCGGCGCATACCGTGTCGCTACCTCATGGGCGATGTAGATCTGGTGCGGCAGGTGCTGGGTGCGCGCGCCGATCAGGCCCTGGGCGGACGATGCCCGCAGCCGGTCCTGATGCTGTGCCGTTGCCATACGCAGACGAAACGCGCCATTGCGGTCAAACTGGCCTGCGAACAGGCGCTGGTGGGGCGCCGAAAAATCCACCAGGCTGCTGAGTTTCACCTCGGAAATCTCGGCCAGATTGTCGCTGCCGTCATCGGCGTAATACATCAGCACGCCGCCGATATCGTCAACCGCCCGGACGGTGTAGCGCTTGCCATCAAAGGTCTCGATATCCTCACCGATCTGGTAGATGATTCTCGATAGCGGGGCATTGTCGATGGCGTAGGTGCGTTCCTCATCGGCGGCCGGAAAACCCAGCGTCACGCGGCGGCCGGAAATATCCGTGACAATACCGAGGCCCAGCGCGGTATCACTGTGACTGACCCAGCGCTGGCCGATTACAAATTCCGATGTATCCAAGAAACCTCCGAGGGATTCAGCTGACTTTAGCGGTTTGTACGTCTTTATTCGACGGCCCGTTCTCTCGCACCCAGTAGGCGGTTGCCCCGCAAACCGCTGCCGGCACCACCACCAGGTTCAATACCGGCACCATGGCCGCCAGGGCTACCGGCAGCCCGAACCCCAGAGCCGAGAGGCGGGTATCTCCCAACAGATGGCGCAGTGCGGGAAAACTGACCCGATGATTATCGGCCGGATAGTCCACGTACTGCAGCGCCATCATCCAGCAATTGAAAGCAAACCACAGCACCGCTGCCACCAGATTCACCACCGGGATAATGCCGATGATAAAAAGACCGATGGCTCTGGGCAGGTAGTAAATGATTTTCTGCACTTCGCGCCACAGCGCGCGGGGAATGTCCTTGATAATCAGGCTCCAGCTATCATCGGTGCTGACCTCCTGACCGGTCAGGTGTTTTTCGGTCAGTTCCGACAGATAGCCATAAAAGGGAGAGCCGATCAGGTTGGCCACGATTACAAATCCGTAGGCCAGCATCAGCAGAATCACGGCACCGTAAAGAATCCAGAACAGCCAGTCGAGGCTTTGCAGCCAGGCCCATTCAGGCAACCAGCCCATGGCGGTCGCGATCATCCCGGAGAAGAGTTCTGCCAGAAAGTAGAACAACAGGCCAAATAACAGGACATTGATAACCAGAGGAATAACAACAAACAGTCTCAACCCGGGCTGCCGAATCAGCCGGAACCCTTCGCCAAGGTAACCCAGGCCGCGGAAAAAATTACCTTTTAGCATACCTCGCAGCACCTCAGCTTCAATGACAGTGACCGGCCGCAAAGCATATCATGTTGCAAACTCCACCACAGCCCGACGGTGTACATGGCCTTTCTGACACAACGCATCCGGCTTCTGCTTGATTACCAGCCCATCTGGCGGGCAATGCTGGTCATTTCCGCAGCGGCCATCCTCTATCTGGCAACCACCAGCGAACCCTATCCCATCCCTTCGTCAGACAACGACAAAATGAATCACGTGCTGGCCTTTCTGCAACTGACCATTGTCACTCGCCTGGCATGGCCAGGGCTCAGCCGGTTATGGATTGCCGCCGGCCTGATCACCTTCGGGGTGACGATTGAAGTCGTCCAGGCCCAGCTGCCCTACCGCACTTTCGCCGTTGCCGACATTGTCGCCGATGCTGCAGGCATTGCTGCCGGGCTGCTGCCATGCCCGAATTTTATCAAACCCGGCAGGAGCGCCGGCGGATCAGGCATCAATTCTGATCAGTTCCGGTGAGGCACCAGTACCGGATGTGAGACATACACCCGAATCTTTGTGCGATATCTCTTACACGCCCGTAGGACCTTGCTGCGCTATAGCGTGCGTTTACCCGAAAAAATTGACAGTGCAAACACCAGGCGGCTGATTTTGCAAGGTTTATGGAATCACCACCGAAAACTCGATGCGCCCGGCGCGGACATTTCACACATCTGTAAGATTTCGAGGGGTATAGTGATTACATCAAGGACGAAAGGGAAAAGGACGACGCACTGGACGCACCCCGGCAATCAGGATGCAGGGAGAGGCAAGGACACAGGGACGCCTCGCTTAAAGGATAATTAATCGGATCGCCGGCTCGGATGCTGGCACCAGGGACTGGCAAGAGAAACGGCAGCGGGATGGTTGCCAACAGCGCAGGGAAGCGACGCCTGTTCCGAAAGAGGGTAGCCGAGAGGTTATCCTCTTTTTTTGCGTGTTTGTTTATCCGCCCGCCCCTGTTTCTGCCCGATAAATCCGTACCCGGTTGAATTCCTCGAATTCCTGCAGATCCGGCCAGGTACGGGCCTCGACCACCGCCTGCTGCCGGTACCGGTCATCCCCCAGTTCCCGCATCCGCGAATCAGCCAGCAGCACCCGGGGCGCCATCCGCGGGAAATCGGACAAAAGGGGGCGGTTTTCCGGGTCGTACAGCACGTCCGCTGCCGTCACCACGCCTATTCCCTCTGGGCGCGTATTCCAGTCACGACACAGGTCAATATGCACGCCATTGAGCCTGGCATTGGCTGCGGCGGCATCCAGCGCTGCCGGGTCAATGTCACAGGCAATGGCCGCACGTGCCCCTGCCATGGCAGCGGCAATCGCAACAATGCCCGACCCCGAGCCAAAATCGAGCACGGTCTCGCCCCTTACCAGATGCGGATTGTCGAGAATGAAAGCCGCAAGCACCTGGCCACTGGCCCAACAAAATGACCAGTAGGCAGGTGCGGCCACCACGGCCTGGGCTTCGTCATGACTGACCGGCCCTTCCAGGACCGCCGGATCGAACAGATACAGGGAAATATCAGGGCACCCGGCGGGGGCAGTGGCTGCCACCCGGCCGCGACTCAGGGTTTTCTCGAGGTGGTGATTCAGAATGCTGGGGGTCAAGGGTTACTCCTGGGCAAAGGGCTGGCGAGCAAAAACTCGACACGTCCGTTATACTGCGGCCTCATTTCCAGCACAAACTGAAATCTGCCATGCCGTCCAGACCCGACACCAGCGACTACCTTTCCCTGTTTCTGAACGACATTCCGCTGATGGATGTGCGGGCACCGGTAGAGTTCAGCAAGGGCAGTTTTCCGGGCGCCATCAATGCGCCGCTGATGAACGATGAGGAACGCCACCGGGTCGGTATCTGTTACAAGGAAAAGGGCCAGGATGAAGCCATAAGGCTCGGCCATCAACTGGTTTCCGATGATATCAAAGCGCATCGCATTGAAGCCTGGCGGCGATTCACGGCAGAGCATCCGCACGGCTATCTGTTCTGCTTTCGGGGTGGCCTGCGTTCGCGGCTGAGCCAACAATGGATCCGCGAGGCAGGTATCGACTACCCCCTGGTCACCGGCGGCTACAAGGCCATGCGGCGCTTCCTCATTGACAGCCTGGAAGCACTCATTGACTCCTCTGAGTTTGTCATACTCAGCGGCCGCACCGGCACCGGCAAAACCCGCGTGCTCCACCAGCTGCCCAACCCGGTGGACCTGGAAGGAGTGGCCAATCACCGGGGTTCCAGCTTCGGCCGCCAGGTCACGCCGCAACCCTCACAGATCGATTTCGAAAACCGTCTGGCCGTTGCCATGCTCAAGGCCCATCACCACGTTGGCGGGCCAGTATACCTGGAAGACGAAAGCAGGCTGGTGGGCCGCTGTGCCCTGCCGGAAAGCCTCCGCGCTCGAATGGCGGAGGCTCCCCTGATGGTTCTTGACCAGCCTGTTGAGGAACGGATCCGGATTATCCGTGAGGACTATGTTGACCAGATGGCAGCAGACTATGCTGCCCGCGACGGCGAAGAGGCCGGTTGGCTCAACTTCCGCGACTACCTGCTCAGTGCCCTGGACCGGATCCGCAAGCGCCTGGGTGGAGAGCGCCACAGCCAGCTGCGGCGGATGATGGAGAGCGCCCTGGACCTACAGCAGCAGTCAGGAGATGTCAGCGCCCATCACCCTTGGATCCAGGCGCTGCTGGAGAACTACTACGACCCCATGTACGACTACCAGCTGGACCAGAAACAGGGCCGAATCGTGATGCAGGGACGGCCGGAAACGATTATCGACTGGGCCAGGGAACGGTCTTGAACGTAACCCGCTTGCAGGCAGATCAGTGCTCAGGCTACATGTACGCCGCAAACCTCTGTTATAACAAACGACAGGCAAAACACTGCTTTTAACAACATCCGTCAAGGAGCCGCTGAATGGAAGATCTTCTGGGAGAGAACATAAACGTCACAGAGCTGCTGGATCAGGCCTTATCCCTGGTCATAACCTATACCCCGAAACTCATGCTGGCCATCGTTACATTGGTGATTGGCCTCTGGCTGATTAACCGGTTCATCGGGGTTCTTGATAAAAAACTGGGCGCTAAAGACCCTACCCTGAACAAGTTTTTATGTGGCCTGATAAGCGCCATCTTCAAGGTCATGCTGTTGATCTCGGTCGCCTCCATGATCGGTATCGCAACCACTTCCTTTATCGCCGTGATCGGTGCTGCAGGCCTGGCCATTGGCCTGGCGCTCCAGGGCAGCCTTGCCAACTTCGCCGGGGGTGTACTGATCCTGATTTTCAAACCGTTCAAGGTAGGCGACACCATTGAGGCACAGGGCTTTCTGGGTGCCGTCGCGGAAATCCAGATTCTCTATACCGTGGTAAACACCTTCGACAACCGCCGTATCGTGATCCCCAACGGCAGCCTGTCCAACGCCACCCTGGTGAACGTGAGTATCTACGAGAAGCGTCGCTGCGATATGACTTTCGGCATCCACTACAACGACGACATCGACAAGGCCAAGGCGATTCTCCAGCGCCTGTTCGACGAGGACGAACGCTCCCTGAAAGATCCGGAACCACGGATCTGTGTCGGCAGCCTTGGCGACAACTCGGTCAACCTCATGTTCCGTGCCTGGGTGGCCACTGACGACCTCTGGCCATACTACTGGGATATGCATGAAAAGGTGAAAAAAGCGTTCGATGCCGAGGGCATTACCATTCCCTTCCCCCAGCGGGATGTGCATGTCTACAAAGCCGAGTGAGGGGTATCCCGACAACACAATCCGTAACTCGCATTCTGTATAACCTCAACTAAGCTGACCAATAATGGCGGGGCGCGTGCAACAGCGACGCCCCGCCAGGCCATCGGAGCCGGCGGATGCACAAACCCCGGCTCCAGCATCGCTGTCATTGCTGGTAGGAGACTGTCACTATGCCGGTTCAGCAGTTGAAGGAATATCTCGACCAGGCAGGCGTGGAGTACATGTGCCTGTCCCATCCCACTGCATTCACCGCCCAGCAACTCGCCCATCATGTCAAAATCGCCGGTGACCGGGTGGTCAAAACAGTCATCATTGAACTGGATGGCAAAATGGCCATGCTGGTGATGCCGGCCACCTGGCGCATTCACTGGGACCGGTTAGGTCAGATCCTTGATACCGACTTTATCGATTTGGCGGACGAACAGGAATTCCAGCACCACTTCCCGGACTGCGAAGTCGGCGCTATGCCACCGTTCGGCAACCTTTTCGGCATGTCCGTGTACTGCGCCGAAGCCCTGACCCGGCAACCGGAGCTGGCCTTTGCGGCCGGCACGCATACTGAATCCATCCATATGAAAACCGACGACTTCCTCAACCTGGTGCGCCCCATTGTTCTGGAACAGGGATTTGTCAGACCGGGCGCCCGCAGACCGGCCTGGCTCAAAGGCCGTGCCCGCAGGGCAGAGTCGCTGACCGACAGTCACGCCGCAAATCTGGCGGGCTTCTGACAGCACTAACCGGTGCCGGCTTGATCCGGGACGCTTGTCTGAACTCGCCCATCGCGTAAACTGGGCGTATCAGACAGGAACCCGTTATGACCCAAGCCTTTGATGTTGTTATTGTTGGTGCCGGCATGGTCGGTGCTGCCCTCGCCGCCGGGCTGGGCCGCAGCGGCTTCCGCGTTGGCCTTGTGGATCAGGGCGCAGCACCGTCCTTTGATGCCGCTCAGCCTCCTAATATCCGGGTATCAGCCTTGAGTGCAGGCAGTGAACGCTACCTTGCCGACCTGGGGGCCTGGCCCGACATCCTTGCCATGCATGCCACCCCCTATACCCGCCTGGCCGTATGGGACGAAACAGACCACCCATTGAGCAGCCTCCTGCCCCGCAAGATCGCCGAGGTGGTTTTTGACGCCCACAGCCTGTCCGCCAGCCATCTGGGCCATATCGTGGAAAACCGCGTTACCCAACAGGCGCTCTGGGCCTGTGCGGAAAGCCAACCATCAGTTAGCCTGTTTGCCGGCCTTGCCGTCACCAGTCTTGACAATGGGCGTGACGGGGCGAGCGTCACCCTGGACGACGGCACGGAACTGACCGGCCAGCTGGTGGTCGGCGCAGACGGTGCCAATTCCGGTGTCCGCGACCTGGCCGGCATCGGCGTCACCCGCGACCAGTACCAGCAGCAGGCCATGGTGGTCTCCGCGCGCTACCAGGGGCCGGTTCAGGACATCACCTGGCAGGGCTTCTACCCCAGCGGCCCTCGTGCCTTCCTGCCATTGCATGCCGCCGGCAATGGCGAAAGCTGGGCCTCGCTGGTGTGGTACGACTCGCCGAAAGAACTGTCACGGCTTAAATCACTGGACAACAGGGCATTGATATCGGAAATCCAGAGGGCTTTCCCACCGGAGCTGCCACCACTGACTCATATTGACGCCAGGGCCAGCTTCCCCATCGCCCGTCAGCACGCGAAAACCTACGTAAACAACCGCGTCGTGCTGATTGGCGACGCCGCCCACACCATCAATCCACTGGCAGGCCAGGGTGTGAACCTGGGCTTTCAGGACGCCCGCTGCCTGCAGTCAGTGCTCCGCGAGGCCAGGCGCGCCGGCAGTGACCTGGCCAACCCCGATCGGCTGAAGCAATACGAACAGCAGCGCCGCCCTGCCAACCGCCGCATGATGCTCGCCATGGATGTGTTCTACCACCTGTTCAGCAACCGCACACCGCCCCTTCACCTGCTGCGAAACCTGGGCCTGGGCGCGGCAAAGGCCATGCCGTTTGCCAGAAACCGGGTGGCCAAATACGCTATGGGTATCGACGACGAACTGCCCCCGGTGATCCGCCGACTGGCGGGACTATTACCGGGACTCAGGCAGCTTTGAAACGGCTTTTCTGCCATTTATTCAACAAAAGGGACCCACCATGTCGGAGACTATCTTCACCAAGATCATCAATCGCGAAATTCCGGCGGATATCGTCTATGAAGACGACATCAGCCTGGCCTTCAATGACATCAACCCGCAGGCGCCAGTGCATCTGCTGATTATCCCGAAGAAGGAAATCGCAACGATCAACGATATCCAGGAAGGCGACCGCGAACTGGTCGGTCATCTGTACTGGGTTGCGAGCAAACTGGCGAAGGAAATGGGCTTTGCGGACGATGGCTATCGTACAGTTATGAACTGCGGCGAAAATTCAGGGCAGACAGTCTTCCATATCCATCTGCACCTGCTGGCCGGCAAACCCATGGGCTGGCCGCCGTATACTGACAAGAAGAAACAGGCCTGAGAGAAAAGGTAAGGGCGCTGAATCAGCGCCCAACCACCTTTTCGGCTTCTTCGACCGGCGTATGCCGCACGTCCTCGCCCTTGACCATGAAAATCACATTCTCGGCGATGTTGCAGGCATGATCTCCCACCCGTTCCAGGGCACGGAGAATCCACATCACCGACATGCAGCGGGAGATATTGCGGGTATCTTCCATCATGAAGGTCAGCAACGTTCGCGTAGCGGCCTGGTATTCCTCATCCACCCGCTTGTCTTCCCGCATGATCCGCAGCGCCTGCTCCGCATCCAGACGGGCGAAGGCGTCCAGGGCATCATGCAGCATGGCCAGGACGTGATTGCCGATATGGCGCACTTCCACGTAACCGCGAGGGGCCTGGCCCTCTTCTGACAGCTTGATGGCGAACTTGGCGATTTTCTTGGCTTCGTCACCGACACGCTCCAGATCCGAAACCATCTTGATGACCGAAACCACCAGTCGCAGGTCACGCGCCGTGGGCTGGCGACGGGCGAGTATCAGTGTTGCTTCCTCGTCGAGATCCATTTCCATCTGGTCGACTTTCTTGTCCGTGGCACGGACCTCGTCTGCCAGGTTGCTGTCGTTGTCAACCAATGCATGAATCGCCCGGTCAACCTGGGATTCCACCAGACCACCCATCTTGAGGAATTCGGTCTTCAGCGCCATCATTTCGTCATTGAACTGATGCGAAATATGATCGCCGTAAACATCGTCCTTTTTATCTGGCATAACTCTATTCTCCAGTGTTCAACCGTACCGGGGTTAACCAAAACGGCCGGTGATATAGGATTCCGTGAGCTGATGCTCCGGCGAGGTAAACACCTTGTTGGTCTCGTTCACTTCAACCAGGTGCCCCAGGTGAAAATACGCGGTGCGATTGGACACCCTCGCCGCCTGTTGCATGGAGTGGGTGACGATCACGATAGTATAGCTCTCGGACATGTCCGCGATCAGTTCCTCGACCCTTGCGGTAGCAATCGGGTCCAGCGCTGAACAGGGCTCATCCATCAGGATCACTTCCGGGCTGACCGCGATGGCACGGGCGATACAAAGACGCTGCTGCTGGCCTCCGGACATACCGGTAGCAACGGCGTCGAGGCGATCCTTTGCTTCTTCCCACAACCCGGCCTTGCGGAGGCTGTTTTCGACAATCTCGTCCAGCTCTGACTTGCGGTTGGCCAGCCCATGTATTTTCGGACCATAAGCCACATTGTCATAGATTGACTTTGGAAAGGGATTCGGCTTCTGGAAAACCATGCCTACCCGGGCCCGCAACTCGACCACGTCCCGTTTCGAACTGTAGATATCTTCGTCGTCCAGCATCAACTGGCCCTTGACACGACAGATGTCGATGCTGTCATTCATGCGATTGAGACACCGCAGGAAAGTCGACTTGCCGCAGCCGGAGGGGCCGATAAACGAAATGACTTCGTTCCGGCCAATGTCCAGGCTGATATCCTTGATCGCACGGTCATTACCATAGGAAACGCTGACGTTACGCAGCTTGAACTTGGGATCCTGGGCAAACGGTTTACCGACTGTCTTGCCCTCTTCAATTACCGTAGCCTCTGGTTTGTCCTCCGGCACAGGAACAGCCTTACTCTGGCCTCCAACCTTCGTTTCCCCGGAAATGCCCGGATTCATCGTATTCATATCGTTCTCCTTACCAGCGACGCTCAAGCCGCTTGCGCAGCCATATCGCCAGTGCGTTCATACTGATCATGAAAGTGAGCAGCACCATGATTCCGGCGGATGCCAATTCTACAAACCCCTGTTCGGAGGCGCTTGCCCAAAGATAGATCTGTACCGGCAGTACAGTGGCAGAATCGAAAAAGCCGTCTGGCACATCCACGATGAAGGCCACCATGCCAATCAATAGCAACGGGGCTGTCTCCCCCAGCGCCTGGGCCATACCGATAATGGAACCGGTCAGCATGCCGGGCATCGCCAGGGGTATCACATGATGCATCACCACCTGCATCTTGGAGGCGCCGACACCCTCGGCCGCTTCACGTATCGAGGGAGGCACACTCTTGATGGCCGCGCGGCTGGAGATAATGATGGTCGGTAACGTCATCAGTGCCAGCACCATGCCGCCCACCACCGGCACCGAGCGCGGCATGCCGAACAGACCAATAAAAACCGCGAGACCCAGCAGGCCGAAGATGATCGATGGCACGGCGGCCAGATTATTGATGTTGACCTCGATAAAATCGGTAATCTTGTTCTGGGGCGCAAATTCCTCAAGGTAAACCGCTGCCGCGATACCCACGGGAAACGCAATCGCCAGCGTGACCAGCATCGTCAGCAAAGAACCAACAATGGCGCCAAGAATACCCGCATTCGACGGTTCCCTTGAGTCACCACGACTGAAAAGCACATCGTTAAAGCTGGTATCGATAACGCCCTTCTCCACCAGCTCGTCTACCCATTCCTGCTGCTGCTCGGAAAGCTTGATGGAGTAGCTGGGGTCATCTGCGTGCTTGACGTAGGTCGAGACCCGGTCGTGTGCCAGAAACTCCATGGTTTGCGTGGTGCCCAGAAAATCCGGATTGTTTTCAAGCAGATTACGAACCTCGCTCGCTGCGTAGTTGCCAACCAGACGTCCCAGCTCCCGCCTCTCGGCCGCACTGTCGGCTTCTGGAACATGCTCCTGAAGTGCGGCAATGATCGGCGCAACGAAATCCGCCATCGACAGCTGATCCTCGTCTCTGGGGTCATCCAGGTACATCATTTCCGAATCGAGCGTCACATCCAGCGTGATGGTGGTCTTTATGAACCCTGAGTGTCCCTTGTTGATAATGTCCGCAAAGAGAACAAACAGAGAGCCGAGGGCAATGAATATCGCCAGCATCCCGTAAAGCCGGAACCGACGCTCCTTGCGATAGCGACGCTTCAGGGAGTTGCGGACAATCTCCGCCTGAGTAGTCTGATCACTCATACTGTTCCCTATATTTCCGTACGATCTTGAGTGCAACAACGTTGAGCAGCAGCGTCACGATAAACAGCAGCATGCCCAGGGCGAAGGCCGAGAGTGTCTTGGCGCTGTCAAATTCCTGGTCACCCACCAGCAGTGTTGCGATCTGCACCGTCACTGTCGTTACCGACTCCAGCGGATTGGCCGTCAGATTGGCTGCCAGACCTGCCGCCATCACCACAATCATGGTTTCGCCGATGGCACGGGATGCCGCCAGCAGGATGCCACCGATGATGCCCGGCAGAGCTGCCGGAAAAATCACCTTCTTCATGGTTTCCGACTGTGTCGCGCCCAGGGCCAACGAGCCATCCCGCATAGTCTGGGGGACGGCATTAATCACATCGTCTGACAGCGATGACACGAACGGCACAATCATGATACCCATGACCAGGCCGGCGGCCAGAGCGCTCTGGGAAGAGGCCTCCAGTCCAACCATTTCAGCAACATCACGAATGAACGGAGCCACGGTCAACGCGGCAAAAAAACCGTAAACCACGGTGGGAATCCCCGCCAGCATCTCCAGCACCGGCTTCGCCGTTGAGCGCACGCGCCTGCTAGCGTATTCAGACAGGTAGATGGCAGACAGCAGACCCACGGGCACCGCAACCAGCAGCGCAATGGCGGAAATCAACAGGGTACCGGTAAACAACGGGATAACACCGAAGGCGCCCTCAGAACCCACCTGATCGGCGCGCAGTGCGGTCTGGGGGCTCCAGCTGGTACTGAACAGAAACTCTGATATTGGCACCCGGTTGAAGAACCGCACCGTTTCAAAAATCACTGAAAACACAATGCCCGCAGTCGTCAGCACCGCCAGTGCCGCACACACGAAAAAGATGCGGCGCAGGGTAGTCTCTACGTTTAGTCTGGCGTTGACGTGAGGCGAAACGCGAGTCCAGGCAAACGTTGCGCCCCCGACGGCAACAAGCAGAACCAGAGCGGCTTTGAAGTTTTCACTCCGACTTTCCATTGCTTCAAGTACCGACGCGGCTGCGACGATATGATCCGGCACAAACTCAGGATTGAGCTTGCCCGCTGCAACGTTGCTGATCTGGGAGAGAATCAGGCTGGCCTGACCAGGGGATTCCGGCCACGACTCGGGGGGCAAAGTGGCAATCACAATGCCCTGGATGACCTGGCCTTCAAAACCGGCCCAGGCGGCCAGCACAATCAACGCGGGAATCGCACACCAGAGTGCCGCGCGCGCCGCGTAGTAGAAAGGAAGAGCCTTGAGATTCCGGATACCGCCGAGGGGCGCTGCCACAGCCCGGGATCGCATGTACGCGAGGCCATAGGCAATCAAGGCAAGAACAAGAACCAGGGGCAGAAGATTGGCCGTCTGCATATCAGTCTCTGTATTAATGGCTTTGAGTTAGCTGGGCGTCTATTTTGCCAGTTAGCCGGACGAAAATATTCATACAAGTGTAACAAAGGGAACGCGGACCTGATGGCCCGCGTTCCCTGTTCGTCATCCTTGACGCCTACTGGGCGAGCCTTACAGTTCGTTACCAGTCATCGGTTCCAGATCTTTTACCCGCTTGGCCGTTGCCATACGCTGTTCGCGCGGGAGCGGGATAAGACCCACATCGGCCAGGTAACCATTGTCGCCCCAGGCGCTTTCGCTGGTAAACTCGGCGATGTATTCCTCAATTCCCGGAACCACACCCACGTGAGCGTTCTTGACGTAGAACCACAGTGAACGGGCAACCGGATATTTATCGCTGGAGATATTTTCCGGAGTCGGCTCTACGCCATCAATGGTGACCGCCTGGATCTGACCGCTGTTTTCCATCAGAAAGCTGTAACCGAAGATGCCCAGAGTGTCTGGGTCTTGGGCCAGACGCTGTACAATCAGGTTGTCGTTTTCGCCGGCTTCGACGAACGGACCGTCCTCACGCATGCTGTGACACACACTCTTGAACTTGTTCTCGTTCTCGTCTTCCATCTGCGCAATCATGTCGAACTGTTTGCAGCCACCTTCCATAGCAAGCTCAACGAAAGCATCACGGGTGCCTGACGTCGGAGGCGGACCCATAACGCTGATTTCCTGATCCGGCAGGTCAGAGTCGATCTCGTTCCAGTTCATGTAAGGGTTAGCAATCAGCTCGTCACCACCATCCGGGTCCGGTACTTGTTTTGCCAGGGCCAGGAACACCTGCTCCAGACTCAGGTTCCACTGGTCCGCTTCACTGGAGTGAGCGATAACAATACCGTCGGCACCAATGCGCACCTCGGTGATTTTCTCAACGCCGTTTTCCTGACACATGTCGAACTCGGACTTCTTCATACGACGGGAAGCGTTGGTGATGTCCGGATGCTGGGTGCCAACACCTTCACAGAACAGCTGCAAACCACCGCCGGAGCCGGTGGACTCAAGCTTGGGAGTCGGGAAATCGGTGTTACGACCAAAACGCTCGGCAACCACAGTGGCGAACGGATAAACAGTTGATGAACCGACGATATTGATGGTGTCGCGAGCCATGGCAGGGGTTGATACGGCAGCGATGCTACCAGCCAGTGCCACGGTTGTAAGGGCTGTTTTTAGTTTGATCACGTTGAATCTCCATTTGTCACTTTGACTTTTATGTCGGGTTTGCTTCACCGATGTGTGAACAATAAAGGCGTTCTGTGACAACTTTGTTACAACAACTGCAATATGGAACAGGACCTTCAATTTTTCTTGCAGACGCTGCGCAGGCCGCTACCATGCGGGAACTAAAACAATTCCGGACTGAAAAGGTTATACCCATGACGGCGCTCGATGACGACAAGCCCATGCCCCGGGGCGAACTGGTAATCCAGGTAATACCCCTGCCTTCCGACACCAACCCGAACGGCGACGTCTTTGCCGGCTGGCTGGTCAAACAGATGGACATGGCGGCTGCCACCATGGCGGGCCGCATTTCCCAGGGACGTAATGCCACCGTTGCCATGGACCGCATGGAGTTTCTCTCTCCGCTTCGGGTGGGATCCCAGGTCGGCTGTTACGGTGAGCTGGTAGAGGTAGGCCGCAGCTCAATGAAAATCAACATTGAAGTCTGGACCCTGGACCGAACTGCAAAAACCCCCCGCAAGGTGACTGAAGGGCTCTTTATCTATGTCGCCATTGACGAACACGGCCGTATTCGTGAGGTGCCTGCACAAGATAATTGAAGTACTGAATCTGGATAAAAAGAGCGCCGGAACATTCAGCGCTTTCCGTCATCCCGCCCGGCACTGATAGCTTAGCTGATGGCGGCGTGACAGCAGACGCTGCCAGAGCCATCCAACACCACATCACAACGCAGCGCCAAAGCCTCCCGCAGGCGATGACTGTCGGTCAACGCGTTGCGGGCGACACGGAACAGCCAGGCCCGGGGATCCTGCAGGTCACAGAAGTTCTCTCCCTCCCGCATGGCTTTGAAGAACACATCCTGCAGAACATCCTCAGCCATCGCAGGCTCTTTCATCTGGCCGATCAGGAAACCATAAAGCTCTGTCTGATGGCTGTGCCAGGCCCGCAATACACACTCAAATGCCATAGTCCGGCCTCCACCTTACTTCTCTTGCCATCATAAACGATGCCCGCCCCCCGATAACGAGGCTTCCTGCCGGAAGCCCCCGCGATTCCAGCCATCAAAAGTATCTTCATTTACGACACCACCGAGATCCTCTTGCTGCTTAAGGTCACGCCAATCTGTTCCTGTTCCAGCATTCTCCTGTTTCTGGGTTTTACCAGGGCCGGCACCCCGGTGGTTACAAACATGGCTTCCCGCTCACATTACCCATCATCAACGAGCTGACGGCGGTCATGATTTGGAGTCTGCTAGGATGAAAAAGTGACAGACCCGGCAAAGATCAGGGAGTATCGGATGATGCCCACCACGACCGTGGCGATATCGAGTTAATTGCGGTAATCAGATAAAGGTTCTTTCATGAACGATTCGAATTCTAACAGTGCACGTAAAACCGGCGAGCCGGAGACCCAGAAAGCGCCTGAGGTTCCTCAGGTCAGCAACGCCGAACAACTTCTGGTTGTTGGCGGCTTCAACCTGATCCAGAAGCTGGTGCTGATTCTGACTGGGCTGATGACCCTGGGGGCCGCCGGAATGGAAATTTTCGGCATCTACGAAAGGGGAGTCATCACCCTCGCAGATATTCTGATGATGTTTCTGTACACCGAGGTGGTTTCGATGGTGGTGGTGTCTTACACCGGGCGGGGCCTGCCGTATATCTATCCGATTTTTATTGCTATTACCGCTCTGGCCAGGCTTATCGTGCTGCAAAGCAAAGAGATGAATCCACAGAACATCCTGTACGAAGCCGGTGCAATCGTGCTGCTGGCGATCGCAGCCATCGTGATTATGCGCCTGCCCCGGCAATAATGGGCTCCAGCCGCAGGCGTACACCCACCACCAGCACAGGAGATTACAGTGGTACTGGAAGTAACGCTTCTTACTGTTTTTATCGCTGCACTGATTACCGCCTTAACCACGGGTCTGGGTGCCATACCACTGGCTTTCAGCAAAAAGGTGGGCAAAAAATGGCTCAGCGTCGGTGCTGCCATGGCCGCTGGCCTGATGCTTGCTGCCAGTCATAGTCTGACTGAAGAAGGCATCGCGAAACAGGAATGGCTCGCCCTCGCAGGCATGGTGACCGGGCTGATCCTGGTGTATCTCGCTTACCAGTGGATTGAGAAGCAGGGAGCGCCAGACGTCAGTGAGCTGGATAGTGCCGACGCCAAGAAAGCGCTCATGATCGTCGGGGTCATGACCGCACACTCTTTTGCGGAGGGCATCGGCGTTGGTGTGTCCTATGGTGGCAGCACGGAGCTTGGCGTATTCATTACCGCCGCGATAGCGGTGCATAATATTCCGGAGGGCCTGGCGATTGCCCTGATTCTTGTGCCACGGGGGATGTCGGTCATGAAGGCCGCCGGCTGGAGCATTTTCAGCAGCCTGCCCCAGCCACTGGTGGCCGTACCTGCGTTCATGTTTGTGAACACTTTCAAACCGATACTTCCCTTTGGGCTAGGCCTGGCTGCCGGGGCGATGATCTGGATGGTATTCGCAGAACTTCTGCCGGACGCCAACAGAAAACTGGAACCGGCGACCGTCGGCGCGATTGTGGTTCTTGCCTTCCTGGGCATGATGGTTTTCCAGGTTTCCATTCACTGACAGGTTCTGGTCGCCCCCCCCCTTGTGTCTGGCGCTTCCAGCCACTATTCGGGGACGGCACGGCACTTGCCAGCGACATCTCTTGCCGGCAGCAGCATCGACAGCATGGCTGCCGTGGCCACAAAGCCGGCGGATATCCACAGGCACGCCTCCAGGCCATAGGCCTGATAAACCCATCCTGAGAGGATGGTGCCAAGAAGCCGGCCGGCGGCGTTGGACATGTAATAGAAACCCACATCAAGGGATACCCCATCCCCCCGCGCATAGCTGACGATCAGATAGCTGTGCAGAGAGGAGTTGATGGCGAAAAGCACGCCGAAAAGCAGTAAGCCCCCAATCAACACGATCTGCGGCGGCCAGGCCATGGTCAGACCTGCTGCAATAGCGGCGGGGATCAGTGCCAGGGCAGCGGCCCAGAGCACCGCTGGCAGCTTTCCCTGCATACTGCCGGTGATGCGCGGCGCAATGGTCTGGATAAAGCCGTACCCGATTACCCATGTCGCCATGAAGCCGCCCACTTGCCAGAAATCCCATCCGAATACCGTGTGCAGGTATACCGGCAGGGCTACCACAAACCACACATCCCGGGCGCCGAACAGGAACATTCTTGCCGCGGACAGCACGTTGATGGCGCGGCTCTTCGACAGGATCTCACTGAACTTGGGTCTGGCCTTGCTCTTGCCCAGCTCCTGCTTCAGCAGAAACAGGCTTGCCAGCCAGACCAGGGCGAGAGCAACGGCCATGATGATGACTGCACTTGTGAAGCCGGCGGCAACCAGCAGCACGCCACCAAGGAAGAAACCGACGCCCTTGAGGGTGTTCTTGGAGCCGGTAAGGATCGCCACCCACTTGTACAGGGTTCCCTGCTGTTCATCCGGCACCAGCAGCTTGATACCACTCTTGGCGGACATCTTGTTCAGGTCCTTGGCAACGCCGGACATGGCCTGTGCCGCCATCACCCAGGGTACGGTTAGCATCGCCGCCGGCACTGCCAGCATGGCCAGGGCAATGATCTGCAGGAACAGCCCGATGTTCATGGTGCGGTTCAGTCCCATGCGGGCGCCCAGGTAACCACCCACCAGGTTGGTCACCACCCCGAAGAACTCGTAGAAGATAAACAACAGGGCAATTGCCAGAGGCGAATAGCCTAGCTGGTGGAAGTGCAGAACCACCAGCATCCGCAGGGCCCCATCCGTCAGGGTGAAGGCCCAGTAATTGCCGGTGATGACCAGGTACTGTCGGATGGCGGCGGTCATGTCAGGCAGAACCTACCCGGCGTGCCAGTTCAACGGTGCGATTGGCATAGCCCCACTCGTTGTCGTACCAGGCGTAGATTTTCACCTGTGTGCCATTGATCACCAGGGTGGACAGGGCATCGACGATGGAGGAACGCGGGTCGGTCTTGTAGTCGATGGAAACCAGCGGGCGTTCTTCATAGCCCATAATGTCTTTCAGTTCGCCCTCGGCTGCTTCTTTCAAAAGCTTGTTCACTGTGTCGCGGTCCGTGGGTGTCTCTACTTCAAAAACGCAATCGGTCAGAGAAGCGTTGGTCAATGGCACTCGCACCGCGTGGCCATCCAGCCGTCCTTTCAGTTCCGGGAAGATTTCTATAATCGCCGTCGCAGAGCCGGTGCTGGTCGGGATCAGTGAACTCCCACAGGCCCGGGCGCGACGCAGGTCTTTGTGGGGTGCGTCAAGGATGGTCTGGGTGTTGGTGAGGCTGTGGATAGTGGTGATGGAGCCGTGTCTGATGCCCAGTTTTTCGTGAATGACTTTGACCACCGGCGCCAGGCAGTTGGTGGTGCAGGAGGCGGCGGTAATAATACGGTCGTTGGCCGGGTCGAAAATATCGTCGTTTACGCCAACCACGATGTTCTTGGCACCGGCTTCTTTTACCGGTGCAGTAACAACCACACGCTTCACGCCCTGGTCCAGATAGCCTTGTAGTACTTCTACTGTCTTCATTTTTCCACTGGCTTCTATGACCAGATCACAGCCGGACCAGTCAGTCTCTCCAATGGTCTTGTTGCGGGCCACGCGAATGCGCTGATCACCGATAATCATGGTGTCCCCGTCCGCGGTGGCTTCCTGGCTCCAGGGGCCATGGACGCTATCAAAGTTCAACAGGTGCGCCAGCGTACCTGCGTCAGCACCCGGATCGTTGATGGCAACAAACTCCATCTCTGGCCATCCCCAGGCCGCCCGCAGGGCCAGGCGGCCAATACGACCAAATCCGTTTATTCCTACCTTGATCTTGCTCATCTCATCTGCTCCTGAAAAAATCTTCACGCTGCCCCATCAAACGGGCTTCACAGCAAACCTGCACCAGGTCGGTCGGTCATGGCACGCAGCCTCTGCGTCTGCTGTTTTACCAGCGTGGTGTTACTGTCCGAAGTCTCATCCAGCACCCTGATCAGCCACTTCGGCATCTGTGGATGGAGAAAATAGTAGCTCCACTGGCCCTGGCGCTCCGTCTCCAGTAGCCCCGCTTCCTTGAGGTTCGCCAGATGCCGGCTGACTTTCGGCTGGGACGAATCAAGCGCGGTGGTCAGTTCATAAACGCAGAGTTTTTTCTGGTCGCGAATCAGCATCATTATGGCCAGCCGCAACTCATCCCCCAGAGCCCGAAAAACAGCAACCGGATTGTATTGCGGTGGCTTCATGCCGGTTTCTTTCTGATGCACCAGCGTAAAAAGCCCGATACGATCCCTCAATTGCTTGAGCGTAAGCGCGAAGGTCGCGTGCCGCCCACTCGACACCGGATCGGGGAAATCCCAGGCAATCTGCTGGGCCGGTTCACACACGGTTCCGCACTCTCTGGACGCTTTTTCACACAAGGTAATCACATAATCCCAGTTCTCATCCTGAAGCTCTGCCAGTTTTTTACTGTGTAAGCCCTCCACGGGTATGCCGGACTCCTGTAAAACCTGCAACGCCATGGGATGCGGCTGATCGGGTTCGGTACCGGCGCTTGCTACCTCAAACTGATCCCCGGCCATGTCTTTCAGCAGGGCCTCAGCCATCAGGGACCGGGCGCTGTTGGCAGTACAGACGAACAAAACGCGACGCTTCATATTCGTTTATCCGTATATATTTATATGTGGATATCTACATTTTCGTATATTAGAATGCTGCAGTGACAAAGTAAACCCTCGACTGATCGAAAATCGCCCTCGGCGGAGGAAACCAATTCGCATGTATCTTTTCGGCAGGTTATTCGTCATCGGGGCAGCTATGCTTTGAAACTCAATCCGGATTCATGAATTCTGCGAGGTGATACAGGAGTGTTATGAGCCATCCAGACCTTCCAAACATCGACAGGACGCTGTTTTCCGCGCCAACGGCTGACACCGTCTTCGCCGACCAGCCTTCGACACACCCGCCCCGCATCCTCCTGCTCTACGGCTCTCTTCGCGCACGCTCGTTCAGCCGGCTGGTGGTAGAGGAAGCCGCCCGGTTGCTGGAAGCCATGGGCGCCGAAACCCGGGTTTTCAATCCGCGGGGGCTGCCGCTGGCGGATGCCGAGGAGGCCACCCACCCGAAAGTCCGGGAACTGCGGGAACTGGCGCAGTGGTCGGAGGGTATGGTGTGGTGTTCGCCGGAACGCCATGGGGCCATGACCGGCATCATGAAGACCCAGATTGACTGGATTCCCCTGTCCATTGGTGGCATGCGTCCGACCCAGGGCAAGACCCTGGCGGTGATGCAGGTGTGTGGTGGCTCCCAGTCATTCAACGCAGTGAACCAGTTGCGGGTGCTGGGCCGCTGGATGCGGATGGTGACGATTCCCAACCAGTCGTCGGTGCCCAAGGCGTTCACCGAGTTTGACGATGACGACCGAATGCTGCCATCGCCCTATTACAACCGCATCGTGGACGTAATGGAGGAGCTGATGAAATTCACCCTGCTGATAAGAGATCGCAGCGACTATCTGACGGACCGCTATTCCGAGCGGGTAGAGAGTGCCGAAGACGTCTCGAAGCGCGTCAATCAGCGATCCATGTGAGAGGCAAGTAATGAACCGCAATACAGACGTCACTACCGAGGTGGACACCAACGAAGGCATGGATCTTTTCGGCAGGTACCTGTCGGTCTGGGTGGCGCTGGCCATTGTCGCCGGCGTGGCTCTGGGGCAGCTGGCGCCCGTAGTGCCCGAGACCCTGTCCCGCTTTGAATACGCCCAGGTCTCCATTCCCATTGCCATCCTGATCTGGGCCATGATCTTTCCGATGATGGCCCAGATAGATTTCAGTGCTATCGTGGATGTGAGAAAAGAACCGAAGGGGTTGGCCATCACTACCATCGTGAACTGGTTGATCAAACCCTTCACCATGTTCGCCATTGCCTGGTTCTTCCTGATGGTGGTGTTCGAGCCGTTTATTGCACCGCAACTGGCCAGCGAATATCTGGCCGGTGCCATTCTGCTGGGTGCCGCCCCCTGCACCGCCATGGTGTTTGTCTGGAGCTACCTCACCCGGGGAGATCCTGCCTATACCCTGGTGCAGGTGTCACTGAACGACATCATCATGCTGTTTGCGTTCGCCCCCATCGTGGTGTTCCTGCTGGGCATTTCCAACATCCAGGTGCCCTGGAATACGGTCATCCTGTCGGTTGTGCTGTATATCGTCATCCCCCTGACCGCCGGCTACCTGACCCGACGCACCCTGATCGCCCGCCACGGGCAACGCTGGTACGACGAGGTGTTCATGAAGCGCCTCAGCCCGGTCACGCCAGCTGCGCTGATCGTCACCCTGGTGCTGCTGTTCGCCTTCCAGGGCGAAGTGATTCTGCAAAATCCGTTTCATATTGCGCTGATTGCCGTACCGCTGATCGTTCAGACCTTCCTGATTTTCTTTCTGGCCTACGGCTGGGCCAGATTATGGAAGGTGCGCCACTGCATCGCTGCTCCCGGCGCCATGATTGGTGCCAGTAATTTTTTCGAGCTGGCGGTGGCAGCGGCGATTGCCCTGTTCGGCCTGCAGTCAGGCGCCGCTCTGGCGGCGGTGGTTGGTGTGCTGGTGGAAGTGCCATTGATGCTGATGCTGGTGCGGATTGCCAACAGCACCCGGGACCGGTTCCCGGCCTGAGTTGACCAGCATCAATAAATCTTGAGATCTACCCGGGAGCCACTGGAGGAAGTTGCAGGCCTGATCTAGATTTGTACAAGTTTTATACAAAACTTGTGGCCCAAGGGCAGTTTTCTCAGGGTCCAGATAACAAGAGAGGGAGAGTGCAATGAAGCTTTCAAGGAGGAAATTCCTCGCCTTTACCGGTACAACCGCGGCCGGCTCCGCCGCCCTTGGTGGCAACTTGCTACTCAACCCGGCCCATGCCTCCGAAGGCAGCCAGCAGCCGGGAAGAGTGATGCTGGACTACCCGAAAACCACCATCAGCAAGGCTGGCGACCTGAAGGTCGGCCAGCCGGTGTCCTTCACCTATCCGGATAATTCCTCTCCCTGCACCCTGGTCAAAACTGGCCGCGAGACTCAGGGGGGTATCGGTCCGGACGGCGATATCGTCGCCTACAGCATTCTCTGCACGCACATGGGCTGCCCGGTTTCCTATTCATCGGAAGAGCGCACTTTCAAATGCCCCTGCCATTTCAGCGTTTTCGACTCCGAGCTCAATGGACAGATGGTGTCTGGTCAGGCCACGGAGAACCTGCCCCGAATTCTTCTGAACTACAGGGATTCGGATGATTCCATCGAGGCTGTTGGCGTGGAGGGCCTGATCTACGGCCGCCAGGCCAATATTCTGCCGAGCGCCTGAGGAGGGATGCATCATGTTTGAACACAAGAGGGACCGGATTGCGCTGCCACCGGCTAATGCCCAGAAAACCCAGACCTGCTGCCATTTCTGCATCGTCGGCTGCGGTTACCATGTCTACAAATGGCCCGCCGACCAGGAGGGCGGGCTGGTACCCGATCAGAATGCCCTGGGTCTGGATTTCCGTCAGCAGTTACCTGCTATGGCAGTCACCATGACCCAGGCCATGACCAACGTTGTCCAGGACGACGACGGCAGCTACCACCGGATCATGATCGTTCCGGATAACGACTGCAAAGTGAACAGCGGCCTGTCATCTACCCGGGGCGGTCAGATGGCCTCGATCATGTACTCACCGCAAACACCGGTGGGCAGTCAACGGGTGAAATACCCCCGGGTGTTTGCCGGCGATGAATGGCGCGACACCAGTTGGGATCAGGCAATCGAGCTTTATAGTCATCTGACCAAGCTGGTACTGGATGACGCAGGCTCTGACCAGCTGATGTTCAACCTGTTCGACCATGGGGGAGCCGGAGGCGGCTTCGAAAATACCTGGGGCACCGGCAAGCTGATTTTTACCGGCCTGGGCACCAAGATGGTACGGATCCACAACCGCCCCGCCTACAACTCGGAGTGTCATGCCACCCGAGACATGGGCATTGGCGAGCTGAACAACAGCTATGAAGACGCCCAGATGGCCGACTGCATCTTTTCCATCGGTGCCAACGCCTACGAGACCCAGACCAATTACTTCCTCAACCACTGGCTCCCCAGCCTCCAGGGGCAGACGACCAGCAAAAAACGGGAAGTTTACGAGGACGGCGAAACCATCCAGCAAACCAAGATCATCCTCGTCGATCCCCGGCGGTCGCTGACAGTGGCCCTGCTGGAACAGGCAATTGGCACGGACAACCTTCTGTATCTAGATATCGAGCCCGGCACCGATACCGCCTTGTTCAATGGCCTGCTGACCTATGTGGTCGAGCAGGGATGGCAGGACGAGGATTTTATCAACGAATACACAACCGGCTTCGAGGATACCCTGAAAGCCAATCGCATGAGCCTCGATGAAACCAGCAAGATTACCGGCATCAGCAAGGACAAGCTCATCAAGGCCGCGGAATGGGCCTACAAGCCAAAACAATCCGGCCACCTGCCCCGCACCATGCACGGCTATGAAAAAGGCATTATCTGGGGCAATGACAACTATCGCATCCAATCGGCATTGGTCGACCTGGTACTGGCCACCCACAACGTGGGCCGCCGGGGCACCGGTGTGGTCCGGATGGGTGGTCACCAGGAGGGCTACTGCCGGCCACCGTATCCGGGTGGCCGTCCAGCGCCCTACGTGGATCAGGAAATCATCCAGGGCAATGGCCAGATGCTCACGGTCTGGGCCTGTAATGCCTTCCAGACGACTCTGAACGCCGAGCAGTATCGCAACGAAGTCCTGCGCCGTAGCAACATCGTCAAGCAGGCTTTGCGCACGGTCCGGGGAGCCGGCCCCAAGGAGATGGCGGAGGTGATCCACAAAGCGGTGACGCAGGATGGTGGCCTTTTTATTACGGTCATCAACCTCTACCCCACCAAGTTTGCCGAGGCTGCGCACCTGATTTTGCCGGCAGCGCATACTGGCGAAATGAACCTGACATCCATGAATGGCGAGCGGCGCTTGCGGCTTTCCGAGAAATTCATGGATCCTCCCGGCACCGCCAAACCGGACTGTCTTATTGCCGCGGACATGGCCAATGCCCTGCGCAAGCTGTACGAAGACGAGGGCAACGCCGAGATGGCAAAGCGTTTTGAGGGTTTTGACTGGAAAACCGAAGAAGATGCGTACAACGACGGGTTCCGCCTTGCTGGCCAGCCCGGTGCACCCCACATCGAAAGCCAGGGCGGTTCCACTGGCCATCTGGCCACCTACGAGCGCTTGCGGGCCGCTGGCAACAACGGCGTGCAGCTTCCGGTCAAGGAATACAGCGACGGCCAACTGGTCGGAACAGAGATGTTGTATACCGACGGCAAGTTCGATACCGACGACGGCAAGGCCCATTTTCAGGCCGCCCCATGGAATGGCATGCCCGAGGTCGTGGAAGAGCAGCGCAAGAAATACCGCTTCTGGATAAACAACGGCCGTACCAACCAGATCTGGCAGACCGCTTACCACGACCAATACGTCGAATTCCGTCGTGGCCGCTATCCCATGGCCCCGCTGGAAATCAACCCGGAGGATGCCAGGGAGCTGGGTATTGAATCCGGCGACCTGGTAGAGCTGTTCAACGACTACGGCGCCACCACAGCCATGGCGTACCTGGAGCCGGACATCAAGCAGGGCCACGTGTTTATGGAGGCGATGTACTTCAACTCTGTCATGGGCGACCTGGTGACGCCCTGGACCGATCGCAACATCATCCCCTACTACAAGGGAACCTGGGCGGATGTCCGCCGTATCGGCCGGATTGATGACTATGCTGACAAGGTGAGCTTCAAGCGCCGGCGTTACGTTTGAAATCGTTAGCGGCGCGCTCCTGATACACTAGGACTTCCAGTGGTGTCACTCAGGCTAGTCGGAGCGCGCGTATGCTTAGATTCTTCAGGATCGTGGATGGGTTGATCAAGGAGATGGGCCATTCCATGGAGGATCGGGCCGCTCGGGTGAAGCAGGCGGACTGGATCGACGCCTGCGAGGCCGACGAAACGGAACGGCAGATTCTCCAGGAGTTACTGAAAACTGACATCCCCGAGTTCGATGACGTGGAGGAAATCGAGGCCTCGGCACGCTGCTTTGTCGACCAGGCCGGCGTACATGTCCATTCGCTTTTCCTCAATCTTGCCGAAGGACGCCACAACACCGTCTCTGTCGCCTTCATACTGCAGAAGAACCGCCTGATTACGATCCGCGAGAGTGAGCTTGCGGATTTCCGATTGCTGAGAATGCGCGCGCGCCGGGAGCAGGTCGAGGCGCGGGACGTGTCCGAAATGCTGGTGACACTGCTGGAGCAGAAGGTGGAAAACCACGCCGACGGGCTTGAGGACCTTCACCGGCAGCTCGAGGATGTCAGTTATCTGGTGCTCGAAGACGAAGAGGCCGAACTGGACGAGGCCATCAACCGCCTGGCCAGACTGGAAGACAGTAACGGCAAGACCCGGCTGTGCCTGATGGACACCCAGCGCAACATTTCGTTTCTGCTTCGTCACCTGAGTAAGGACGGTGAGCGACGGGAAACGCTCCGGGAGATCAACCGCGATATTGAAACCCTGATGTCCCACACCACGTTCCTGTTCGACAAAATCAACTTCCTGATGGACTCTACCCAGGGTTTTATCAACATCGAGCAGAACCAGATCATCAAGACCTTTTCGATTGCCGCCGTGGTGTTCCTGCCACCCACGCTGATTGCCAGCATTTATGGCATGAACTTCGAGCACATGCCGGAACTGGAGTGGCTACTGGGTTACCCGGGGGCCATCGCCCTGATGGTATGCGCCGGGTTTGCGCCATATTGGTACTTCAAGCGCAAGGGCTGGCTTTGAGTTTTGGGTCTGGTGGAAGCAGGTATCAGCAGGCTTCCAGAGGCGCATAAGCCAACACCAGCCACTTGGCACCCTCATCAAAATTCACCTGCACCCGGGTATGGTGGCCGCTACCCTCGCTGTTCAGCACGATACCCTCACCAAACTTGGGATGGCGTACCCGCTGCCCCAGGCTGAAGCCAGCCTGTTCCATGGGGCCGGCGTCGAACAGGCCTTCATTGGGGCGCGACACCATGGCCGGGCGGCTGACGGTATTGCGTAGCCGTACTTCCTGAATGCAGTCACCGGGGATTTCACGAACGAAACGGGACAGTGCGTGGAATTTTTCCTGGCCATACAAACGGCGGGATTCCGCGTAAGTAAGCACCAGCTTTTTCATCGCCCGCGTAATACCCACGTAGGCCAGACGACGCTCCTCTTCCATGCGTCCCGGCTCTTCCAGAGACATGCTGTGGGGGAACAGGCCTTCCTCCACGCCGGCCAGGAACACCAGTGGAAATTCAAGGCCCTTTGCGGAGTGCAGGGTCATCAGCTGGACACAGTCTTCATTGACCTCTGCCTGGGCCTCGCCGGCGTCCAGCGCTGCCTGGGCGATGAACTCCGACAGCGGATCAACGCCCTCCTCTGCTTCGAAGTCCGACAGGGCATTCACCAGTTCGTCCAGGTTCTCTGCCCGCGCCTGGCCTTTTTCGCCCTTTTCGTTAGCGTGGTAATCCCTCAGGCCACTCAGCTCCAGGGTTTTCTTCATCAGCCCATGCAGGGAGGCGTCATCCACCATATCCGTCAGGCTTCCGATAATGCCCATGAACGATTGCAGGCCGGTCTTGGCGCGGCCCTTCACCTGGCCCGCTTCCAGTAGCCGCTCGGCGGATTCCCACAGGGAGATGCTGCGTTCGGTGGCAAACGCCCGTAAGTCGGCCAGGCTCTTGGCGCCAATACCCCGGGCGGGAATGTTCACCACCCGCTCAAACGCCGCGTCATCCCGGCGATAGTGCACAAGACGCAGGTAGGCGATGGCATTGCGGATTTCCTGGCGATCGTAGAATCGCAGCCCGCCGTAGACCCGATAAGGAATGCCCTGGCGGATCAGGGATTCCTCCAGCACCCGGGACTGGGCGTTGGACCGGTACAGAATAGCCGACTCACTGCGCAGGTTGCCTTCGCTGACCCAGCTGCTGATGGTATCGGCGATGTAGTTGGCCTCGTCCTGCTCGTTGAATGCGGCGTAGAGACTGATCGGTTCACCGTCGGGGCCATCGGTCCAGAGCTCCTTGCCCAGTCGGCCCTGGTTGTTGGCAATCACCGCGTTGGCCGCTTTCAGGATCAGCTGGGTGGAGCGGTAGTTCTGCTCCAGCCTCACCAGCCGGGCATTGGGAAAGTCCCGCTGATACTGCTGGATATTTTCGACCCTGGCGCCGCGCCAGCCATAAATCGACTGGTCGTCGTCCCCCACGACTGTCATCGGTACCCGGTTGCCCGCCAGAATCTGCAACCAGGCGTACTGGATGGCGTTGGTGTCCTGGAACTCATCCACCAGAATCTGCTGGAAGCGGCTCTGGTAATGGCTCAGCAGCTCGGGGCGATGCAGCCACAGTTCATGGGAGCGCAGCAACAGCTCGCCGAAATCCACCAGACCGCCCAGGTTGCACAATTTCTCGTACTGGCGGTAAACCGTCAGCATCGTGGATGTGAAATGATCGCCGGGATTTTCCTGGATATGTTCCGCTCTCAGGCCTTCGTCTTTCTGGCCATTGATGAACCACTGGGCCTGCTTTGGCGGCCAGCGGCTTTCGTCGATCTGCAGTTCCCGCATCACCCGCTTGATCAGGCGCAGTTGGTCATCGCTGTCGAGCACCTGGAAATTCTCCGGCAGGCCGGCATCCTTGTAATGAGCCCGCAACAGCCGGTGGGCAATGCCGTGAAAAGTGCCAAACCACAGGCCACGGGCCGGAATATCCATCATCTGCTCGATGCGATACCGCATCTCCTTGGCCGCCTTGTTGGTAAAGGTCACCGCCAGAATGCCCGTTGGCGGCACCTTGTCCACCTGCATCAGCCAGGCAATCCGATGAACCAGCACCCGCGTCTTGCCACTGCCCGCACCAGCCAGCACCAGCAGATGGTCGTTCTGGGCGGTGACTGCCTCGCGCTGGGCGTCATTGAGGGCGTCAATAATGTGGGAGACATCCATAAAGATTCGGTCGCTACTGGTTAAATGAACAGGGTTAGGATTATAACAGGAGAAAACGGGGATTTCTGTCGGGCCTGTGTCAGCCCATTTTTTCGGGGAGGGTGGAAGACGCAACCGGGCGAACCTCTGCTCGCAGCATGTGCTGAGCATGGGCCCGCCCTCGCGCTTATCGCTTTGTTGTGGACACCTATCTGTTAGAAGCCTCTGGGCACTGTTTGCGCTTCAACAAACTCGAACAGGCCTTCAAGACCACCCTCGCGGCCGATACCGGAGGCCTTCATGCCACCGAAAGGCGCTTCCGGAGTGGGGCCTGTGCCCGTATTCCAGCCAACATGACCAAACCGCAGCCCGGCGGCCACCCGCTGGGCGCGCTCCGCGTCGGCGGTAAAGACATAGGAAGCGAGACCAAACTCGGTGTCGTTGCCGGCTTCAATGACTTCCTCTTCAGTGCGGAACAGGGCCATGGGCACCAGCGGGCCAAAGGTTTCCTCACGGTAGCACTCCATATCCCGGTTCACCCCGGTGATAACCGTTGGCGGGAAGAACAGCCCATCGCCGAGCTCCTTCGGCTGCTTGCCCGCCACCAGGCCAGCGCCCTTCTCGAGCGCATCCTCTAGATGGCGTTTGACTTTGTCGAAGCCGGCCTTGTTGATCAGCGGACCCAGGTCGACATCGCCGTTGATGCCATCACCCACGGTCATCTTGTTCACCCGGTCAGCGAGTTTCTCACCGAAGGCATCCGCCACCTTCTCATGGATGAATATCCGGTTGGCACAGACACAGGTCTGTCCGCCGCCCCGGAACTTGTTGGCAATGAGGTTATCGGCAGCCGCGTCCAGATCGGCATCGTCGAAGACAATAAATGGTGCGTTACCACCCAGTTCCAGGGCCAGCTTCTTGACCTGGTCGGCAGTGTCCAGAATCAGCTTGCGACCCACTTCCGTGGAGCCGGTAAAGCTGAGCATGGGGACATCCGGGCTTTCACAGAGCACCTTGCCAATCACGCTGGCCTTGCCCATCACCAGGTTGACCATGCCATCGGGAATATCCGTGTGCTTGTCCATCAGGGTGAACAGGGCAATCATCGTCAGCGGTGTTTCGCTGGCCGGCTTGATCACTGAAGGGCAGCCTGCCGCGAGGGCCGCAGACAGTTTCTTGGCAATCATGCCAATCGGAAAGTTCCAGGGTGTAATCAGGCCGGCCACGCCAATGGGGCGATAATGCACGGTCCAGGTACAGTCCTTGGGTTTCTCGGTCAGCGTGTGGGCGTCGAGCGCCTGGATATGCTTGGAGCAGTAATCAAAAAAGCCGGCAGCGTAGTCAACTTCACCCTGCGCTTCCTGGAGCGGCTTGCCGTGCTCCAGGCACAGAATGCGGCCCACTTCTTCTTTATTGGCCTTGAGAGCATCGCGGATATCTTCCAGCCACTTGCGCCGGGTTTCAATGCTGTAGGGGCTGGTCAGGCGGAGCGCAGACTTGCCGGCCTCAACTGCGTTCTGCACCTCGCTTTCAGACATCGATGCGACGCTGGCAACCACCTCACCCGTGGCCGGGTTATAAACATCGAAGGTGTTACCGTCCGGCGAATCAGACCAGCGACCACCGATGTAGCCGGTCAACTTGGGAAGCAGTGGTGACTCGATCATCTCGACTCCTTTTCGTATGTACAAATTCGTGTTTGCGTCAGTTTAATATGTCTCTCATAGTGGATGCAGAAACCGCTACTGTAAAGTCAGACAATGGTGTTTTGACCATTACCTGCGCAGGCCTATACTCGAAGCATGTCATTATCAGGAGACCGGAACATGAAGGCGTTTTTTCATCCCTCACAGGATCAGCATCTTCCCAAAACTTACTTCACCCGTGGACAGATGCGCCAACCTCAGGAAGTCCCGGATCGCACGGGGCAAATGCTGGAGGGGCTGAAAGTCATGGACATCCAGGTGCTGCAGCCGGCAGACCAGGGTGCCGGGGCGATTGCAAAGGTCCATGACCTCGGCTATCTGCGCTTTCTGGAGTCTGCCCACCGCCGCTGGTCGGAAATGGGAGACTGGGGCGACGAAGTGATGTCGAACGTCTTTGTGCGTTCACCCAATGCCCTCAAGGGTATCCTTGCTGAAGCGGGTCGCTACCAGGCCGATGGCAGCTGCCCGATCGGTGCAAACACCTGGGAGGCTGCCTACTGGTCCGCCCAGACCGCTCTCGGTGCCGCCGATGCCCTGATTGCCGGCGACCGCACCTCCTACGCTGTCTGTCGACCACCGGGACACCACGCCCGCAAAGACGCGGCGGGCGGGTTCTGTTACCTCAACAATGCCGCCATTGCCGCCGAGCACATGAAAGCCCGCTTCCCCAGGATCGCCATCCTGGACACCGACATGCACCACGGCCAGGGCATCCAGGAAATCTTCTACGACCGTAGCGACGTTCTCTATGTCTCGATTCACGGTGACCCCACCAACTTCTACCCCGTGGTCAGCGGCTACGAGGATGAGCGCGGCGAAGGTGAGGGTTATGGTTACAACATCAATCTGCCCATGCCCCACGGCTCCTCAGAAGAAGACTTCTTCGCCAAGCTTGACGAGGCGCTGGCCGCCGTTCGCCTGTACCAGCCAGACGCGCTGATACTGCCGCTAGGGTTCGACATCTATCACAACGACCCCCAGGCCAAGGTATCGGTATCCTCGGAAGGTTTCTGTCGCCTGGCCAGCCACATTCGTCAGACTGGCCTGCCGACACTGGTTGTGCAGGAAGGCGGTTATGACCTGGAAACCCTGAGCGAGAACGTGCAGCAGTTCTTCAAGGGACTGCAGGGGTAGGAACTCAATGGACGGGGGCGTACACCCCGATATTGGTGTGGCCCTCGGCTTTGAGGTGGCAGGCGTGCATCCGGCTCATGGTGCCCCGGTCGCAGTACAGCAGGTACTGGCCGTCAGCCGGCAGTGACCGGATGCGTTCGCTCAGCTCGTAGAACGGAATTTCCACCACCCGGTTGCTGGCAAGCTGCAGCGGTGACTGCTCGCCCTCCGAAGGATGGCGCACATCGATAATGATATCGTTCACGTCCGGCGTGTGCACCAGCTCCACTTCTTCCGGTGTGTGCGTGCTTTCCAGCAAGCGGTTGACCGGAGTGTCCTGGCGATCTGCAACGGCCTGCGCCAGCACCTGTGCGTCCATACTGGCCTCATCTTCCTCAACACGATGGAGCCGGGCACGGGTTGCCGGCTTGCGGGAAATAACACCACAATACTCGGGCATGTTACGGGCAAAGGGTTCGGTACCGATTTGTCTGGCAATGTTGATAATGGCCTCTTTGTCCATGGCAATCAGCGGCCGGAGTACCACGGCTTTGCTGGCACGGTCTACCACATTGAGATTTGACAGCGTCTGGCTCGATACCTGGGCCACCGCGTCTCCGGTCACCAGGCCGGAGGCGTTGTTGATAGCCGCAATGTCCGAGGCCGCCTTCAGCATCTGGCGTTTGAGAACAACGCCCCAGTGACGCTGGTTGACCGAGCGCATGATTTCTTCCACGACACCCTCGAAGGGTACGGAAATGAATTTGGCACCATGGGACGCGCCGTAGCGTTGCCAGATATGGTGAACGACCTGGCGGACACCTACCTCATGGGCCGGGCCACCCAGCCTGAAAAACAGGAAATGGGAGCGCAAGCCGCGGCGCATCATCAGATAGGCGGCCACGGAGGAGTCGTATCCCCCCGAAATCAGCGTCATAACGGTCTCTACCGCCCCGAGAGGATAACCGCCGGCACCGCGATGTTTGCAGTGGGCGATGTGAAAATCATGGTCCTGGATCTCGATACGCACCTCGACCTCAGGCTTGTCCAGGTCAACGCCCTTTGGCGCCGAGGCATCGACCAGCGCGGTACCCACGAGGCGCTCGACGTCAATGGAGCGGAAAGGGTGGTCGCCGTGACGACGGACCCGTACCGCAAAGGTTTTGCCACGGATACGCTCTGCAAATGCGGCAACCGCTTTTTCCGCCACGTCTTCCATATTCACCCAGGGGAAAACACCGATTTCCTGGATGGTCGAAATGCCCGGGACACGCCGGAGTTCGTCGACGACCGCACCCGCCAGGCCAGGACTTTCCGGAACCTCCACATCGACCCGATCCCAGGCGCCCTCGACATGGATATCGTTATCAAGGCGTGTGAGCAGCTTGCGTATATTCTGGCGCAGGTGCCGCATCTGCTGCCGGCGAACGGGCTTGCTCTTGATGGCCACTTCGGGGGCAGGACGAATAAGAAGTTTCATAAATCGGACGTCTGTCGGGTAGCGTAATCACGTGAAAGTGCTTAGTGTAACGGTTTCACTGCATGCCTCAAAATCAGGCATTCCCGAAGCTGGTTATAATCAGATAGAAAGGTGCCGTCCCCATGCCAAGGCGCCAGCGGAACATTCAGGAGTTTCACCGTTCATGACCGAATCCACCATCAATGCCCTCGTTTCCCCCGAGGGCAGCCTGGAAATCCTGTCCACTTTTGAAGTCAACCGCCTGAAGGACAAAAGCGAAGGCGGGCTTTACCGGCTGTTCCGCCAGTGCGCCCTGGCGGTGCTCAACACCGGTATCGAAACCGATGACTGTAAAGCCCTGATGGAGGCCCATGCAGACTTCGATGTGCGCCTGGTACCCCAGCCGCGGGGCCTAAAGCTGGAGTTGGTCAACGCTCCTGCCCACGCGTTTGTAGACGGCCAGATGTTACGCGCTATCCGCGAACACCTGTTTTCCGTATTGCGGGATATTATCTATTCCTATTCTATCCCCCAGTCCGCGTCTGGGCTTCGCCGGGACGACCCCGAGGGTATTACCAACCTGATTTTCCACATTCTGCGCAATGCCCGCGTGCTTCAGGCCGGGCGCCATCCCGACCTGGTGGTGTGCTGGGGCGGCCACTCCATCAACGAACGTGAATATCAGTACAGCAAGGAAGTGGGCCATCAACTGGGACTGCGGGCACTGAGCATCTGCACCGGTTGCGGCCCCGGCGCCATGAAGGGCCCGATGAAGGGCGCCACCATTGGCCACGCCAAACAGCGGGTGAAAAACGGACGCTATATCGGCCTGACGGAGCCCGGCATCATTGGTGCCGAGGCGCCGAATCCCATTGTGAACGAACTGGTCATTATGCCGGACATCGAGAAGCGCCTGGAGGCCTTCGTCCGCACCGGCCACGGCGTGATCGTATTCCCCGGGGGCGTTGGTACTGCCGAGGAAATCCTCTACCTGCTGGGCATCCTGCTGCACCCGGACAATGCCGACCTGCCATTCCCGGTGGTATTTACCGGTCAGCCGGAAAACGCTGAATACTTCGAGATGATCGACCAGTTCATCCGCAACGCCCTGGGCGATGAAGCCGCCAGCAAGTACGAAATCATTATTGACGATCCGGCCAGGGTCGCGCGCACCATGAAGCAGGGCATGAAAGAGGTGGAGACTTTCCGTCGTGCTATGCAGGACGCCTACTACTTCAACTGGATGCTGAAAATTGATCCCGTGTTTCAGCTACCCTTCGACCCCACCCACGAGAGCATGCGGGCACTGGAATTGCATCGTGATCAGCCGGCACACCTGGTCGCGGCCAACCTGCGCAAGGCGTTCAGCGGCATTGTTGCCGGCAATGTGAAGGAGAGTGGTATACGTCAGGTAGAGGAGCGGGGCCCCTTCGAGATTGCGGGAGACCCTGCGCTGCTTGCGCCGCTGGGAGCAATGCTGAAGGAGTTTGTGGCGCAGAACCGGATGAAGCTGCCGGGTTCGAGCGCCTACGAACCCAGCTACCGGATTGTCAGTGGAGCGGCCTAGGCTGCTCCCGACTGCTGAACGTCCTTACTTGCCGCCATCGGCCGGCAGGCTGGAGTAGTATGCCGCCAGGTTGGCGATATCGTCATCACTCAGGCCCATGGCCTGGCCCTGCATGACCGCAGCCTGGCCACCGCTGCGCTGCTTGTTCTTGTAGGCCTTGAGTGCGGATACGAGGTACTGCTCGTTCTGTCCCGCCAGGTTGGGATAGCCGGGAATGGCTGCAATGCCATTCTTGCCATGGCAGGCGGCACAAACAGCGGCCTTGGCCTTGCCGGCCTCGGCATCCGCAGCGGTGGCAACCGCAGGGACAACGGTGCCCAGCGTGAACAGAACAGCAATGGTGTGGTATTTAAGATTCATTGGTTTTACCCTCTCATCGTTTTTGGAACCCGACAGACATCTGAAGGGTGAAATATGCACAGACTTATAGCACAGACGGAATAAAGCACAAATGCGATAAATCAATGCGCCCTGTGCAGGTGCGTGGATACAGATACGTCGCATCACGCCATTCACGTCAACGTATCTCAGCGGAGAAGCGAACATGCCCATTCAGATCCAGGAATTTGAATGCCGGGAAGGCGCCATTGGCCAGATAATCCTGGACGCTCCCGAAAGCCTGAATGCACTTTCGGGTGCAATGATTGACGAGATCCAGACTACGCTGGATCAGTGGGCGGGGGCCAGCCATATCTGCATGGTTATTTTCCGGGGAGCGGGCCGCGCATTCTGTGCCGGCGGGGATATTCGCGAGCTTTACGGGGCACTGTCCGAACCAGGGGATAGCTCCTCCGCAGCGGATTATTTCGCACGTGAGTACCGTCTGGATTACACCATCCACCGTTTTCCGAAACCGGTCATCACCCTTGCCCACGGTGCCGTGATGGGCGGTGGCCTGGGGATTCTCTCCGCTTCCCGCTATCGATTGATCACACCGGACGTCAGCATGGCCATGCCCGAGATCACCATCGGCCTGTTTCCCGATGTGGGCGCCAGCTGGTTTCTCAACCGGCTGCCCGGCCGGCTCGGACTTTTCATGGGGCTGACCGGTGCCCGCTTGAATGCCACTGACGCTTTGCGGGTGGGCCTTGCCGACATGGCGATACTCCCGCAGCAGGCTGACGCCCTGGTTGCCCGCCTTCAGGACGAGCGCTGGACCGGCGAAGCTGCTGCCGACGACAACCGCCTGTTCCGCCTGGTCAAACAACTGGAACATCCGGATTACCGGGCGTTGCCGGAGAGTGACCTGGCCCGCCATGAGCAGAGTATCGCCAGGTTCAGTGCCGGTGACGAATTACCGGATATCGTTGACAGCCTTTTATCCGCCGATATCGGGAGTGAGTGGTGGCAACGCTGCATGGACAACCTGCGCGGTGGCTGCCCGGTCACCGCCTGGCTGGTCTGGACCCAGCTCAAGAAGGCCCAGCAGATGTCCCTCAAGGACACCTTCAGGATGGAACTGACCATGGCCAGCCGGTGCACCCGGCGTCCGGACTTGCGGGAAGGCATCAGGGCCCGACTGATCGAAAAGGACAACGCCCCGCAATGGTCGTTCAGGACCGTGGCAGACGTGCCTGAAAGCGTTGTCGAGGAACATTTTGTGCCGGAGCTGGACGACAGCAACGACCCGATGGACCTGGACTGAATCAGACCGGGCCGTTCACAAGTCGGGCTGGTTTTGCAGAATAGCGCGAACCTGGCCCCGCAACGCCGCTTCTCCCGGCTCCCGGCCCCGGCACTCACCCGCGGACTGCAACCGGCTCCAGGTCCAGCCCTGAATCACCGCTCTGGCCCACAGGGAGGCCTGGCCGCTGGCGACCACCCAGTCGATGACGCCGGTTTGCTGGGAGAGTTTCCTCAGCACCGGAAGCGTCAGATCAAACCCCCGGTACCCTCTGGCAAAACTGTTCAGGTCCCTGCGGTCGTCATCACTGATGGCACCGACAGTGGGCAGGCAATCGGTTAGCTGAAGCGTTAGTCCGGTCTCCAGATCAGGCCAGTTCAGAGGTACCAGTGTCAGCCAGTGCTCCGCCAGTCTGCAGCGCAGGTGATTTGCCAGCGCCCTGCCCCGATCAGATACCCCACTGAGCATCTGCAGCGGATACTCGCCACTGCTGGCCTCACGTTTCAGGCCCAGGCGCACCGTTGCCAGCCCACACCGCTGCCAGAAGGCCACCAGCCCGACATTACCTCCGAAGCTGGTACCGACGCCATCCAGGCGGTGGCTGGCGGCGTGGTCCCTTGCTGCGGCCACCAACCTCTGCCCCAGCCCGCGACCACGCACTCCGGCGCTCACGGCTATGCGAACGACCCTTAACAGGCGCTGGCTCGCGGCTTCGGCAAACCCGCTGTGGGTAGCCAGGGACTGGGGTAGCAGGTGCCCCCGCATACGGCGTTTACCCATCATCACCTGCTCCGCCAGCTCCGCATCCAGGCCGCCTTCCACCGTTGCCCAAAGCACGCCCGCCAGCACACCGTCACAGGTCAGGCGCCAGCTCACAGCAGCCGGATCGTCCATCCATTGCCGAAGATCGCCAGGAGACGTGCGGTAATGGGCATCCACCAGCAGGCCAAAGGCTTCATACAGCTCCTGATCGCTGGCGGTGGCGGGATTCCAGGCCTCCACCACGAATCCGGAGCCGTGTCCGACTGCCGCCGGGGCCTCCGCGTCCAGCAGAAACATCTGTCGCGTCAACGGCTCCAGCGGATCGGTCGCCGACCAGCGGATCGGCGCCGCAAGCGACGCGCTCTGCCAGTGAGGGGTTTCGCGATCCAGCACCGAACGGAAACGAATGGCAAAGCCACGACCGGAGCCTTCGTAGCCATGCACCGTGGTGGCAAAGACTACCCGCGGCCAACCCAGCAAAATCCGCTTGAGCAGGTGTGCCGGAACCGCAGCGGCTTCATCCACCATTACCACTTCCGCTTCCGGTTGCTCGGCAAGCAGCCGGTCCAGCGCCCGGTACTCCAGCCGGCCCCCATTGGCCACCACAACGTCATCCGTGCCCATTTCCGGCTCCGACACCTGGCCGGCAGCCAGCCGTGCATGATGGAAAAGCGTGTTCACAGCAGCCGGGTCAGGGGCCGTTACCACCACGCGCCGCCGCCCTTCCGCCAGCAAACGAACAGCAGCCATTCCCAGGGCTGCCGACTTGCCCCTACCCCGATCGGCGGTCACCACCAACGGCCGGCGACGACGCCCCAGCCCGGTCCGCACAGCATCGTTCACCAGCGCCTGCTGATCCTCGGTGGCGCCGACCTCAAATGCCCTGAGCGGACGCGCAACCGCCGGTAAATCCGGCTGTGGATTCACCGCCGGATTAACACGGATAACATCGGAATCGCCGGCCACGATGCCGGCCAGCCGGGCCGCAAACGGATGCTCCAAAGCACCATCCAGGCCAGTACGCCGGTAATCCGGATCCGCAAAGCTGCGCCAGTGTTGCAGCGGCGGCATCAGCCAGAAAAACAGTCCCCCGGCCGACAGCGTTCCCGATAACGCCGCAAAACTGTCCGGCGGATTACCCTGCCAGCCATCCCAGACCACACAGGCCAGCTCCTGCCCCAGCCAGCGGCGACCCTCCACCGGTGTTACCGGTGTCAGCGATGACTCCGGCTGGTCGTCAACCGGACCCGTCCAGACGCCCGGGGTAATCGACAACCCGGGGAGCAGTGAACAAAGCCACTTTACAGAGGCGTCACGATCGCCTTCCAGAATGACCAGCCGCCGATGCCCGACTGCCCGCAAGTCACTTTGCAGGTTCAGCCAACGGCTCAGCTCAGACGTGTCGTTCCCGGTCCGGTCCACGTTGGACTTAGCTCAGATCCATGGAATGGCGTTTGAGATCTTCCAGCTTCGAATATTTCAGCGCAGACCGGTGCGTGGCCCGCAATTTCACCCGCGGCGCACAGTCCGCCTCGAATGCCTCCTGCCAGCGCGACGCACACAGACACCAGGCATCTCCTTCTTTCAGGCCGGGAAAGCCAAATTCAGGCCTGGGAGTACTGAGGTCGTTGCCCCTGGCACTGGAGAACTCCAGAAATTCATCCGTAACAACGGCACACACCACATGGGCCCCCAGGTCGTCCGGCCCGGTATTACAGCATCCATCGCGATAGAATCCGGTTTCCGGATCCGACCCACACACTTCCAGGGCTTCGCCCAACACATTCACTGCTTCGGCAGTTGTAGCCATAACGTCATTCTCCTAAGTAGGGGGGAGGCAAGCACATAAGCAAAAGTTAGCAGGATTATGCGGCACCCATATCAGCACTACCAGCCGCCGGGTACAATACCGCCCATGGCAAGACCACACCAAACACCGAACACAACCGAGCTACCGGACTACCTTACCGATGAGCAGCGGGCCATCATCACCGCAGGCTTTGAACATGTGGTGATCACGGCCGTCGCAGGCAGCGGCAAGACTTCAACACTGGCCTGGCGCATTCGCTATCTGCTGGAACAGGGCCACGACCCCAACCGCATGCTGGTTTTAATGTTCAACCGGAGTGCACGGGTGGACTTCGAGCGAAAGCTGCAGGAGACAACCCGCAACCTGGGCCTGGCGATCCCGGAAATTCGCACCTACCACGCCATGGGGCTGCGGCTTTACAAGCGTTTTGTCCGCGAGGGCTTCCTGCCCGGGTTTTCCGACAAGATCCTCACCGACCAGGAAATCAGCTACCAGGCCTGGCAACTCACCCGTCGGCTGGCGCCCGAGGATCTGGCCGACGAGATCCGTCGCAACAAGAAAGACTTCGTCGAAACTGCCATCAATTTCATCGATCTGGTCAAAACAACCCTGTCTCCGGTGGAGATCGTATTCGAGGATCTGGGTTACTCCGACAAGCACCGCTACCTGATCGACCTGTTTCACAGCTTCGAGCAGTGGCGCAAGTCCCAGAGCCGGATCAGCTACGCCGACATGCTCTACGAGCCGGTGATGGCCATCCATCAGAACCCACCGCTGCAGCGCCTGGTGGGTAACAAGATGGACCTGATCCTGGTCGACGAGTATCAGGACACCAACGAGATCCAGCACCTGCTGCTGAGATACGTGGCCGGTGACCGGGCGCGGGTAACGGTGGTGGGCGACCCGGACCAGACCATCTACGAGTTCCGCGGTGCCAAGCCGGACTTTATCCTCCGGCGCTTCAGCGAGGAGTTCGAAAGCCCGCTGGAACAGACCCTGAGCTACACCTTTCGTTACGGCCACCGGGTAGCCCTGCTTGCCAACCACCTGATCTGCCACAATACCGGGCGCAAGGACGTGCTGTGCCACTCCCACCCGTCGACGCCGGCGACCGGGATAACCCTGCACCAGCAGGAAAACGACAGCGATGTTGTTCTCGAACTGCTCCAGCCCATGGACGACACCAGTCTCGGCAACACCGCAATCCTGTTCCGGGTGTGGAGCCAGAGCGTGCCTATTGAACTCAAATTGCTGGCAAAACAGGTGCCCTATCGCATCGACGCCGGCAAGGGCGCCCTTTTCAGCCGGGAAGTTCAGGCCATCACCAGCCTGCTGATGGTGGTGTCCGGGCGTATCAGCAACCTGCCAGACGACGACCGCCTCGACATTGCCCGGCAACTGCTGAGATTTCCCCACGTGGGCATGAAAGAGCCGGAGCTGGAACAGCTGGCGCGTTTTCTGGCCGGATTCGGCACCGGCTGGCATGAGCGGCTACTGGCCATGGACTTTGGCGCCCTCGCGCCCATGGCGGCCAAAAAGCTCCGCAAGCTGGGGGAGACACTGGCTCAGCTGGTCAACTTCAGAGGCTCCGTGGCGGACCTGATAACCCGTTACGCGGATGAAACCGAACTCTACGAGGGTATCCGCAGCCTCGCGCTAACCCACGAAACCGCCGATGAACGCATCGAGACCATTCGCGGTTTCCGCCTGTATCTGGCGGGGCTCGATGTCACCATCGAAGGGGCGCTCGAGCATCTGAAGGCCCTGAAAAAGCAGGCAGGAGAGACCCGTCGCGGCGGCGCCCTGCTCTCCACCATCCACCGCACCAAAGGACTGGAATGGTCTACCGTTATCCTGCCCGGGTTGCAGGAGAAATACCTGCCCTACAGCCCCCGGGCCCAGGATGATCCCAAAGCGTTCCTGGAAAGTGAGCGTCGGCTGCTCTATGTCGCCATGACACGTACCCGAGAGCAGCTTCACCTGATCACCCGCCCCTTCGGCGAAAAACGGCACCTGGACGGGGACCAGGGTCCCAGCCGGTTTGTGGACGAGCTCTGCTTCCCGCTATCACGGGAGTTCGGACAGTGGCTGGATAACCGCACTACTGATAAAGCGCATGAACTAACGACGACCGCACCATTGACGGCCACTGGCACTCGTTACGCGTCCCGCGAAGGCGTGACACTCAATGGCGGCAGCGAAAACCGGGAAGATGAGACAGCCCCGCTTTGGGCCAGAAAACGTCTCAGCCACGCCATTTTCGGGGCCGGATCCGTTGTCGGTGAAGACGACAGCTCATTTGAAATGGAGTTCGATAACGGCGACACCCTGAACTTCAGCAAGAAAAGCGCTCATCTGTATTTCACCGCCCTGAATGAGGGAGCCTGAGTATAATTGCCGATCCGCCATTCCCACTCATTCTTTGTTTTTTTGAATCCTGTGGCGTAAATTTCACGTACGTACGCATTTACAATGCTTTACGAGAAAGTTGAACAGAAAATCTTCTCAATAACGATAATCGAACTGGAGGTTCTGCATGAACATCATGCGCCCATTGACCCTTGCGGCCCTGACCGCATCCCTTGCCACACCCGCACTCGCAGACCGCGAACAGACCATCTATCTGAATCCTTTCGTTGGCTTCCAGCTGTTTGACGACAAGCGGGATCTGAGCGAAACCGCCACCTTTGGCCTGGGCGCGGAATTCCGCTTTCATCCCAACTGGGCTGTCGAAGCCGTGTACTCCAATGCCGACGCTGATCGCAAATACACGGACGGCAACAGCGACTTCAAAGAATATCGACTGGACGGCATCTACTACCTGGCCGGACCGGACGAAGCCTGGAACCCATATGTTTCTGCCGGTGCCGGTCACGCTGACTTTGGCGATGACGTTCTGGCCGTTCAGACTGCCGGATCCGACCATGAAGAGACCCGTGTCAATGTGGGCGCCGGTTTCCGCTACAACGTCAGTGACAGTGTGTCGATCCGCGCCGAGCTGCGCGAATTCCACGGCATCGATGAAAGCACCTTCGATACCCAGGCAACCCTGGGCCTGAGCTTTGCGTTTTCCCGCACCCTGTCTGAGCCGGAACCGATGGATGCCGATAATGACGGGGTTCCCGACAACCGTGACCAGTGCCCGAATACTCCCGCTGGTGTCAGCGTCGACAACAACGGTTGTGAGCGCGACGACGACGGCGATGGCGTTGCCAACAGCCAGGATCAGTGCCCGAACACGCCAGCAGGGGCCAGCGTAAACAACCGTGGTTGCGAGCTGGACAGCGATAATGATGGCGTCGTAAACAGCCAGGACCAGTGCCCCGGCACAACAGCAGGCGCAGAGGTGGATGACACCGGCTGTGAAGGCGTTACCGAGACCGTTGAAACCATCGAGCTGAAAGTGCAGTTCCCCACCAACAGCTCTGTCATCGCCGATAGCTACGACAGTGAAATCCGCCGTGTAGCCGATTTCATGCGCGAATACCCGGAAACTACCGTGGAAATCGCCGGTCACAGTGACAGCAGGGGCGATGCGGAATACAACCGCTTCCTGTCCCAGCGCCGGGCAGAAGCCGTTGCCGCTCGCCTGACAGACGCCCTCGGCATTAGTGCCGATCGTGTGGACGCGGTCGGCTACGGTGAAGCCGAACCGGTTGCCAGCAACGATACCGCGGCAGGCCGCGCCGAAAACCGTCGGGTTGAGGCACGTATCCAGGTTCGCCGCTAAGCGTCAGCACTGATCCTGCAGAGATCAGCTCTACTGAAAGGCGCCTTCGGGCGCCTTTTTTGTGGGCGGCGTATAAGTAACGGTTCTAAGAAAAGTCGGAGAATACTGTGAAGCCAAGCCTCTGTGTCCTGACTCTCGCCCTGGGTCTGCCTACCATGGCCTGGTCACAGGTCTATCGTTGCGATAGCGGCGGCGAAACCCGCTTTTCCGACCAGCCCTGCGGAGAAAATTCCGAGAAAATCATCATCCGGGACAACACCATTGGTGGCAACTTTGGCCAGCACCTGCCGCCGGAGCAGAAAACGGAGGAGGCCGACAGGGAGCAGGACAAACCCGGACGGCAACAGGCCGAAGATACCTGCCGTTTCATCAACTCCACCGACCTCAGGCGCTATCTGGTGCGGGAACAGGTGGTGCAAGGCATGACCAGAGAGCATGTGCGCAAGGCCTTTGGGCGGCCACCGGAAACTTACCCCACGCCCCAGGAAACCTGGGTGTACCCGACCAAGCACTACGGCGCCCTCTACGAGCTGACCTACGTGTATTTCCGGGACGGATGCGTGGAAGAAGTGGTTTACCGCAAACCCTGAGCGCTCTCAGCCCTTTCATTCCTGACAGCATCGATCAGCAGGTTACGCGGTGTCAGCAGCCGCTCACAGAAAGTGCCCAGCCGCACATGGTAACCCTGCTCTTCCAGGAACAGCGCGTAGTCCAGTACCAGCCAGAGCTCCATTGGCCGCCGGAAAAGATGCCGCACCAACTCATGGCGACGTACCTCCCGCAATCGTTGTTCGCCGTAGTGTTGCCAGTGGGCAAAGTCAGTTTCCAGTGGCAGCTCCACGCCCCTCTTGGCGGCAGCCCAGCGACAGAATCCGGTGAAGTCCCCTTTGATTAGTCGGCTCGGGTGCGAGGGTACCGGTAGGTAGGTGTCCACGCCTCTGAGATGGCGCTGCAGGCCGTCAAAGCCCAGGCGCCACTGACTGATCCGGCCGGTTTGCTGCCGCACCCTCTCCGGAGCAGTCACCATTTCCTGTACCGCCAGCCGCAGATCGTTACGGTTCAACTCCAGCGCATTGGTGCAACGCCCGGCCCTCCTGGAAGCCGGTTCGTAGTGCGGACTTTGCGCAAGATGGTAACAGCAGGGCGAGAAACTCAGCCGTGGCAGGCGAGCATTCACGGCGCGGCGCATCAGTTGCCGATGAAGGTCACCACAGGCATGGAGGGCAACGCCATGCGCGCCCGCAGGCATCACCAGTTCTTCCGCCATCACGTTCTGAGGGTACAAAGTAACCCGATCTCCGAACTTCACTGCCAGCCGGTTACCATCCTCGACCAAAGCCCGGTTCCACTCCAGGCCTGACACGCTGCCGTTGCACAAGGGCGCCAGTGTTCTGGCCAGATGGCCCTTGCCGCAACACCAGTCCAGCACATCGTGTTTCAATGGCCGCAGAGCCGAGGCAAAGGCACCGGATTGCAGCCGCTTTCGGCCCGGCATGTCCGTAGCCCTGATTTCAGGCAGAACGCTCGTTTGGAGCGATTCGGAAACCAGTGACGGCACCCGGGTCAACTCATCAAAAACCTGCAGTGACGGCAGCTCCCCGGCCGCCAGTCCGGCCAGGATACCTGGCTCATCGTCCAGTTGCTGGCAGTCGCTGTCAGACAGGCTTGCAACCCGCTCGGCCAGCGCCGGCCATTTACGGGTCCATGGCGGCTTCGGGTCGGTAAACGGCGCCGGTTGCCACAGTTCCCGGTGCGCCACCAGCCAATCGTTCAGTTGTTGCCAGTGGTGATAAAAACGGCTGTCCGGGTCGTGTAAACTTGCCGGCGGAGGTAACGTCATGCAACTGGCCTTTGTACTTGTTGAACCGAAAGTCCCCGAAAACGTGGGGGCAGCTGCCCGCGCCCTTTGCACCATGGGCTTCAACCAGCTGTGGCTGGTCAATTCCGACCTGCACACCCGCCCGGAGGCCCACTGGCTTGCCCACGGGTCTGACCATATCCTGGACAATGTCCGCATTTTCCCGGATATGGCCGCAGTAAGAAACTCCGTAGACCTGCTGATGGGCACCTCTGCCAAATGCCGCCACCACCGGCAGGACTGGCATGAGCCCGCGCAGCTTCGGGATATCATGGTCCGCAAGGGTGCCTCGGTAGCAACGTCTGCTCTCGTGTTCGGCCGCGAAGACCGGGGCCTGTCCAATGACGAACTGGCACTGTGCGACCTGCTTACAGGCTTTCCCATGGCCGTGCCCTATCCGTCACTGAACCTGTCCCAGGCGGTCATGCTCTATGCCTGGGAGCTCTCCGGCCTGGCCTCGGCGCCTGTGGAACAATCCCGGCCCGCAGCTCCGGATGCCCGGCTGGGCGCCCTGCGTCAGCGGCTGGAAACGCTTCTGCCTGAGCTGGATGCGCCTTCGGATGGCAAGCTGTGGCAGTGGGTGTTCGAGCGGTTGCCCCTACTCACGGAGCGGGATGTCGGTTTTGTGCATACCCTCTGTGGGAATATCGAGCGACGTGTGGCGGAATCCTCTGATCCGGAGAAGCAATAACATCACGACTCGGCAAACCTGCCAGGCCTGAATGCATCAAGGCAAACCGAAGGCTCCTCCCCGTCGATCAGTTGGGCAATCACAGCCGCACTGCCCGTCGACAGGGTCCAGCCGAAGGTACCGTGGCCGGTATTGAGAAACAGATTGTCCCTGGGGCCGCGCCCGATGATGGGAGGCCCGTCCGGAGTCATCGGGCGGAAACCCGTCCAGGTTTCCGCCGCCAGCAGGTCGGCGCAGCCCGGGAAGCGTGATTCCACGGATTGGCGGATGGTGGCCAGCCGCGCCTCGGGAATGTCGCGGTTGAAGTCCGCCAGTTCCACAAAGCCGGAGGCGCGTAGGCGGTCGCCCAGGCGGGTGGAGACAACCTTGTAGTTATCATCGTGCACGGTGGAGACTGGCGCCCGCTCAGGGTCTGACAGAGGAACAGTGAAGCTGTAGCCCTTGACCGGGTATATGGGCAGCTTCAGACCCAGCTGGCGGGTCAGCTGACCGGACCAGCAGCCCGCGCAGATGACCACCGCATCCGCCTCAATGGTCTCCGACGTGCCATCCCTATTGCGTACGTCAACGCCGGTTATCCGGTGATCATTCGCAAGAAGATGCTCTGTCTCGGTATTATAGCGAACGCCTACGCCCTTCGATTCACAGGCCTTGGCCAGCTCACGGGAGAACAGGTGGCAGTCGCCGGTACCGTCGGTATCGTAGCTCAAAGCACCATAAAGCGGACCATCGCCGGTCATGCCCGGTTCGGCTTCGCGAACCTGCTCGGGCGTCAGCAGTCGCGAGGGGATACCAAGCTCGTCAAGCAATTGCTGAGTGTGGCGGTAACTTTCGAGGGCTTCCGGGGTGCTGGCCAGGTGAAGCAGGCCCTGGTGATCGCCATCAAATTGCAGATCCAGCTCCTGTTCAAGGGCCAGAAAGCGCTCACGGCTGTGGATACCCAGGCGTAGCATGGCGCGCTTGTTGAGGCCGAAGAGTCCGGGCGAACGGGCATAGCGCAGCGTGGCGAACATGAATCGCAGGGTTTCCAGGGATGGCGGCACACTCATTTTCAGGGGGCCGTCTTTTTTGAACAGCCAGGGTATGGCCTTCAGTACCATGGCCGGGTCGGCCCAGGGATAGACCACGCCGTAGGAGCGCTGGGCCGCGTTGCCCTTGCTGGTTTCGTTTCCGGCAATTCCATGGCGCTCCAGCACTGTGACCCGATGCCCCCTGCGGCTCAGCTCGTAAGCCGTGGTCATCCCGACTACGCCACCACCGACAACAACAATGTGCATGTGCCTCTCCGTCTGGTTCACTTTACGCCGTTTTTGGCCAACAGGCGGCGGTACTCTTTGAGCACGCCTTCGTCCTCTTTCGGATAGTCCGGGGCCAGCCTTTGCAGTTGCTCCGCCAGTATGGCCGCAACGATAGCCCTGGCCTGGGGTTTCCGGTCGCCGGGAACGATAAACCAGGGTGCTTGCTTTGTATGGGTCGCGGCAAGGGCTTCTTCGGCGAAAGCCTCGTACTGACCGCGCTTCTCCCAGCCGTCGATGTCGGATTTATCGAATTTCCAGCGCTTGCGGGGCTTGTCCAGGCGCTTGAGAAGGCGCTCACGATGCTCATCCCCGGACAGATTGAGCCAGATCTTGATCACCGTGGTGGCCTCCTCCACCAGATGGCTCTCGAAGTTCCGGATAGACTGGTAACGGTTTTTCCAGTTGTAGGTCTCAGGCGGGTGAACCGGCCACACCCGCTCGGCAATCACTGCCTCGTGATGGCTGCGATTGAACGCCACCATTTCGCCAAAGCCCGGCAGGAAGGGCGTTACCCGCCAGAGAAAGTCGTGACGGGTTTCAGCCCCTTTGGGCCGGCTGAAGGACCAGGCATGGAAGCCTGCTGGGTCGGCGTAGGTTGCCAGTGTCCGGATCAGGCTGTCCTTGCCGCTGGTATCCGGGCCGTGGGCGACCAGCAATACCGCCCTGGCCTGGTTGGCCCAGAGGCGGCGCTGGTACTCGCCAATCTGTTCCAGGCTGGCTTCCAGCGCCGGCAGTTTCTCATCCTGGTCCAACAGGGTGGGGTAATCCCGGAACCCGGGCTTGTTCGGATCAAAAAGAAAAGAACTGGCAAATGCCGATAATTTCATCAAGGTGCTCCGTGCAACTCCCTATGGAGGTAATACAGGTCAACAATCGGACAAGCTGATAGACTTACAAGGCCAAATATTCAGAATAGCAGCCATTACTCCGGTTGCGATGGAGTGTAGTAGCTGACAATGAGTAAAAAACGTCGCGAAATTCCCGTATTCGATCATCCGATCATCGAAACCCACTGCCACCTGGATTACCTCAAGGACCGTCCCCTGGAGGAAACCCTGGCTGAAGCCCGGCGGGTCAACATCGAGCGGGTGATCACCATTGCCGTGTCACCGGAAAACCTGGCTACCGTGCGGGAGTTGAGCCAGGTAGCGCCCTGGGTGTATGGCACCCAGGGGATTCACCCGCACGATGCCGAGAAATATTCCGACGCCGCGGAAGCAGAGATTCGTGCCCATGCAGGTGATGACAAGATCGTTGCCGTGGGCGAGATCGGTCTGGATTATTTCTACGATAACGCGGATCGTGATGTACAGCGCGAGGTGTTCCGTCGCCAGCTCCAGATTGCCTGCGATACCGATCGCCCGGTGGTGATTCACAGCCGCGAAGCCGACGAGGATACCATCGACATCCTCAAAGAGTTCGAAACCACACTCAAGCGTCGTGGCGTGATCCACAGCTTCACGTCCGGGCCCGGGCTGGCGCAATATGCGCTGGATGAAGGCTGGTGTCTCGGTTTTAACGGCATCACCACCTTCAACAAGGCCGAGAACGTACGCGACATCGTGCGCATGGCACCGATCGAACAGATCCTTCTGGAAACCGATTCACCGTTCCTGACTCCGGTACCCTATCGCGGCAAGGAAAACGCGCCTTTCTATATTCCCTTTGTGGCCGAGAAAATCGCCGACGTGAAACAGCTGCCGCTGGAAAACGTTTTGGCCACAACCTATGACAATAGCCTCCGAACCTTCTTCCCGCGGCAATGATCAAACGCATACCTGTCTCGGCACTCAGGGTCGGCATGTACATCACCGACCTGAACAACGACTGGATTCCCCACAATACCCAGCGCCGTCGCGGCGTGATCAAAAAAGCGGACACCATCGAGAAAATCCGCCTGATGGGTGTGGATTGCGTCTATATCGACGCATCCAGGGGTCTGGACTCCCAGGACTCGGAACCGGCCCATGAAGTGGACACCCGCAATGAGGCGGCCTTGCAGAGTGCCGGGGAGCAGTCGCCCGGCGTTTACCGGCGGGTAACGGTTGCCGAGGAAATGGTGATTGCCCAGCAGGTGCATACCCAGGCCCAGGGCCTGGTGGGCAACCTGATGAACAGCGTGAAGATTGGCGGGGCCATTGATATAGCACCGGTTCATCAGTTGGCCGACAAGCTCCAGAGCTCGGTTTTTCGCAATGCCAACGCCCTCAGTTGCCTGGGCCGCATCCGCGAGAAGGACAACTACCTGCTTGAGCACTCCGTCAATCTCAGTGTCCTGATGTCCCTGTTTGGCAACTTCCGCAAGCTGTCGGCGGATGCACTGCACCAGACCATTGTCGGCGCTCTGCTCCACGACATTGGCAAGATCCTCACACCGGACGAGATCCTCCATAAGCCCGGACGGCTGACGACGGAGGAGTTCGAGGTCATGAAGGCTCATGCCCGGCACTCACGGGACATTCTGAATTCCACCGAGGGCATCGGTGAGTTGTCCGTGGTTACCGCGGCACAGCACCACGAACGGCTGGATGGCAGCGGCTACCCGGAAGGGCTCAAAGGTGATGAAATCTCAGTATACGGGCGCATGGTGGCCATCACCGACGTCTACGACGCCATCACCGCCGACAGGGTCTATCACAAAGGCATGACGCCGACCCAGGGTCTCAAGAAACTGCTGGAATGGAGCGGTAGCCACCTGGACCCGGCTCTGGTGCGGGAGTTCATCCGCTGCGTGGGCCTCTACCCCATTGGCGCCCTGGTGCTTCTGGAAAGTGGACGCCTCGGGGTCGTCGTGGAAACCAACGACGACGACCAACGGCTCCCGGTCGTCCGCGTGATGTACAACACCCGTTTCCGCCTGCCAATCACCGTAGAATCCATCGACCTGGCAAAACCCGGGGCACAGGACCGAATTCTGCGATCCGTCGATCCGGACCAGTACAGGATTGATGTGCGCAAGTTTCTCGCCTGACAAACCGCAGGTCTCGCCAGGGTCTGCTAAGCTCAGACAAAGCCCACGTCCCGACCCATAGCCCGGCAATGATAGCAACCCTGTTCCAGATTCTCGGTGGCCTTGCCCTCTTCCTGCTGGCCATGGAAATGATGACCAACGGTCTCAAGAGCGCTGCGGGCCATCATCTTCGCCACCTGCTGGGGCACTGGACCAAGACCCCGTTGCGGGGCCTCGCGGCAGGTTTCCTGATTACCGGCCTGGTCCAGTCATCCGGCGCTGTCACCGTGGCCACGATTGGTTTTGTTAACGCAGGTCTGCTGAGCCTCAGCCAGTCCCTGGGGGTCATCTTTGGTTCCAATATCGGAACCACCATGACCGCCTGGCTTGTCAGCCTGGTGGGATTCGGTTTCAACATTGAAGCCATTGCGCTGCCCATTCTTGCCGCCGGGGTCGGCCTCAAGCTGATATCGGGCAATCCCCGCAGTCAGTCCCTCGGTGAAGCACTGGCCGGATTTGCACTGTTCTTTCTCGGGCTGTCTATCCTCAAGTCTTCTCTGGAATCGTTCACAGGAGGCATGGATAGCAGCATCCTGCTGCAAAACGAGTATGGCTTGCCGGCGTTCATGCTGATCGGCTTCCTGGCAACGGTCGTCACCCAGTCCTCAAGCGCCGCGCTGGCGATTGTCCTGACCGCAGCGGCCGGTGGCCTGATACCCCTGAACAATGCCGCGGCCGCCGTCATTGGTGCCAACCTGGGCTCCACCTCAACGGCTGCCCTGTCAGCCATCAAAGCAACCGCCAACGCCCGCCGACTTGCCATTGGCCATATCCTTTTCAACGCGGTGACCGGCGCCATCGCACTCCTCATTCTGCCGCTCATGCTCTGGACCGTTGCGCTGCTGGCAGACTGGTTACAGCTGGACGCCAACGTTGCGGTTTCCCTGGCGCTGTTCCATACCCTGTTCAATGTCCTCGGGGCCTTTGTCATGCTTCCCTTTACCCCCCATTTTGCGCGGTTTCTGGGGCGGCTGTTCCGCAGCAGGGAGGAAGACCTCGCCGAACCCCGGTTTCTGGACAACACCCTGGTGACCACACCGGAGCTTGCCGTCAGTGCGGTTGATCAGGAAATGAAACGCCTTATCGACCTCAACCGTGGCCTGTTGCGGGTATGCCTGGATCGTGAGGGCCTGAAGCCTGCGCAGATCGGACCAAAATCGGAAACCTGTCTGAGCCTCAACCAGTCGATTACTGACTACGTCTCGAAACTCCGTGCGGAGAAAATCCACCCGGCAACCGTTGACGCCCTGACCCGGACCATCCTGACCTGTCGCTATCTGGCAGAAGCCACCAACCTGGCCCCCGCCCTGTTACAGTTACGGGAATCCCGGAAGCTGCCACAGCTGGCCGGCCTCTCCGGCGAGCTTGAACAGTATGTGGATTTGCTGAGAGCGCTGGTGTCAGCGGACGAAACCGCGCCCGTCATCTTTAATGACACCGAGAAGACCTACCACATGCTCAAATCACGCATGCTCGCCATGATCGTCAAAGGGGACCTCTCCGCCATTGCCGGAGAGCGAACCCTTGACACCCTGAGTTCAGTACGGCGGCTCTGTGACCAGTGGCACAAGTCTCTGGCCTGGCGCCCCGCGACGGAGCTGCTTAACGGTGAGTCTCATGCACAAGGCGCTGAAAACCGGATATAACGATTGCGACCCCGGTGCTTGGCCTCGTACATGGCCTGGTCCGCCTGGCGAAGCAGCTGATCACCATCCAGATTTTCAGTTTGTGGGAACAGGGTATAGCCAATACTCGCTGATACCTCCACGCTGTGACAGGCAACCCAGACCGGTTCCGCTACCTGGTTCCGCAGCCGCGCCAGCAGGCTCTCCAGGGAAGCTTCCTGCTGAACATTGGTCACAATAGCCGCAAATTCATCACCCCCAAGCCGCGCCAGGGTGTCTTCCTCCCGGAGCACGGCCCGCATCCGGGCGGCCACTTCGATCAATAGCTGGTCACCCGCCTCATGGCCAAAGGCATCGTTAACCGGCTTGAACTCATCCAGGTCGATGTACACCACAGCCAGCTTGCTTCCCTGCCGGCGGGTCAGGGCCATGGCCTGCTGTAGCCGGTCCGAGAAAAGGACCCGGTTCGGCAGGCCGGTCAGGGCATCGTAATGAGCCATGATGGTAAGCTTCTGCTCCTGTTCCTTGAGCCGGCTGATATCGCTGAACATGCCGACAAAGTGGGAGACTTCACCATGGTCACCACAGACACTGCTGATGGTTACTGCCAGAACCCGCGGCTCGCCAACGAGATGTTTGCAGCGAAACTCCCCTGACCAAAAACCCTGGGCCCGGGCACTGGCAAACACACCGCTACCCTCCTCCACCGGTAACGGCGGCAAACGCCCGATGGCGCGGCTTTGGGGCCAGCCGGTAATTTCCAGATAGGCATCGTTGGCTTCAATCACCATACCGTGGCTGTCGGTAATAAAGATGGCTTCCCGGGAATGGTCGAACACGCTGGCGGCCAGTCGCTGCCGCTGCTCAGCCCGCTTCCGCCGGGTGATATCGTACAGTGAGCAAAGAATAACGGAACCGGCCCCTCCCTCCCCCTGGACCGGAGCCAACGTCATATCAACCCAGACCTCGGATTGGTCAGAGCGGCGCAACACCCACTCACACTGTTCCACCTGACCGCCCCTCACCCGGGACAGCCTCTGTTCCATTTTCTGCTGCGAAATCTGCCCGTCCGGTTGCGTCTCCGGCGAAAAGGCCTCAAGGCTCTTGCCAGACAGTGACGCGTTCGAGGTGTACTTGAGCAGGTCAACCGCCGCACGGTTGGTATTGACGAAAATACCGTTCTGAATCAGCAGCGCCGGCTGCGGCCAGTCCTGGATCAGCTGCTTCAATCGCTTCTGCTGAGCTGCCAGCTGGCGTTTGCTCTTGGCCAGCCACAGGGCGCTGCCAAACAGCAGAAGCACGAGAACGACAATGGTAAACGCCCAGGCCCGGTACTGGTTGAGGACATCGATCCAGGCTACCTGTGGCATCTGGTCGTAGGGCGGCACACGAAGTGTCCGGGCGAGGTACTCCACCGACTGGTAATCCGCCGGTGGGGAGAACCCTGTTATGCCTGCCGACACGGCGGCCCGGTCGTCCGGCTCAATGGCAAACAGAGCCGACGCAACCCGGCGGACGACACGCTCATTAACATGGGGCAAAGCCACCAGTGGCCACTCGGGATACAGGCGGGTGGACACAACATAGGGAAAACCGGCCAGGGCCTGCTGATTCAATACCTTCACCCGGGTGAACAGATCAGGGTCGGCCTCGGCCATTTCTTCAAGGATACTGGTGCGGATGAAGCCTACATCCGCATTTCCCGCGAGTACCGAGCGGACAACCCGGTCATGGGTGTCGACAAAGCGGACCCTGTTCGACCGACGAACATCAAAGCCGGCATCCAGAAGCTCGAGAGTCTGTGCCTGAAAACCGCCCAGGAAATGAACGCCTGGCGAGGCGATGCTCTTGCCGGGAAGGTCTTCAAGGCTCTGGATAGTCTCCCGCCCGGCAGCGGTAAAAATAACGCCGCCGAGACTGGACGTGGAATGATTCCCGGAACGCCGTACCAAAGTCGCAAGAACGCCGGTCAGGCTTCGCTCACTGCGGATCTGGAGAAAATGACTGGGGTTGGTGAGAAAAAAATCCAGCCTGTTGGCGGCGACCGCACGGCTCATGTCCGCCTGATCCAGTACTTCAAGCTCCACGTCCACTCCCGCCTCTTCAGAGAGATACTGAGCCAGGGGTTCGTACCGCTCGCGGATAATGTGATCGGGCCGATAGGCAAACACACCAAATGTCAGTGTTTCCCGGGCACTGGCAACCGTAGCGGTCACGCACTCAGTGATAAACAGCGCAACCAGCAGAAAAAAATATTGACGGGCGCTCAAGAACTCCTCCGGGGCAGGAAGGCCGTGTCACACAGGCGTTTTAACGGGGGCTGGTTGCTGATCATGCTCTCGCTGAGCATCAGGCGGGAACAGTGCACGAGCAACGGTTTCCACCCGGCCAAAGGCCGCGAGGTAGCGCTGGTTCGCCGACAGGTCCGGCAACATCACCGTTGCCAACGCATTGCGTACATCCACCGGATCGACGCCCTGTCGACTCGCAACCCGGTAAACCGCGTCGTGCTGGCTTCGGACCAGGTGCTGCAGGCCGGCAAAGTGAGCCCCCACCAGATCCCGCACCGCCTCGGGATTGGTGTCCGCGGTGGCCCGGGTGACCACCAGAACATCGAAAATGGTTTCCGGCATGTCACTGCTGTCGAAAAGCCGGACCACGCCAGCTCTCTGCAGGGCGGAGGCTGTGGGCTCGTAACAGACGGCGGCATCCACGTCTCCGCGGGCCCACGCCTGCGGATGCTGGCTGACGGGCAGATCGACTGTGACAATATCGTCCCGTGCAAGACCGGCAACCTCGAGAATTTTGAGCAACAGAATGCCGGAAACCCCGTTCACCTCGACCGCTATCCGTTGCCCCCGGAGATCCGCCAATCCGGTAATGGATGGGCGCACAACCAGCATATCCGCGCCGGCGGAAACATCCGCAACGGCAACGACCACCAGCTCCCGGCCCCGGGACAGGACCCGAATGGTTTCATCCAGGGTGAGCGCCGCTCCATCCAGTTCTCCGGACAGCAGACGGTCCACAGAGTCTTTCGAGGAGGTGCCGGATTTGAGGGTAACGGACTCCGGCAACCAGCCAAAATCGCGGGCCAGATAGAGCGGTTCGTAGCCAATCCAGGGGTGAATGCCAAAAGCCAGTGGTTGTTGCTGGCTGCACCCGGTCACCCCTGCCACGGCAAATCCGGAGGCTATCGATAAAGCAAGAAAGTCACGGCGTTGCATCAGGTTTCCGGGCAGAGTTAAGTCGATTAAATTTTGTCAATAAACGCGAGCTTACTGCGAGACAGTTTACCGGTACAACCGCAACGTGCCTTGCACCGGATCAATTTATCCCAGGGACAGAAACACCGCCATCAGCACCGGCGACAGAAAAGACAGCAAAAAGCCGGAAGCAATGGCAACCGGCACACAAGCCAGACCACCACTGCTGCGGATCACCGGCAGCGTGAAGTCCATGGCAGTAGCCCCGCCATAGCCGATGGCCATGGCGGGGCGTGTCGCGATCAGCAGGGGAATAATGGCAAGGGCGATGATTTCCCGCAGGACGTCGTTCAGAAACGCCACGCCGCCCCAGGCAGGGCCCAGGGCATCACCAATCACGATACCCGAGAGGGAATACCAACCAAAGCCGGACGCCATGGCCAGTACATCGTGCCAGGGCAAGGCCAGCCAGGGAATCAGTGCAACACCGGCCACCAGGGAACTCAGGGTCAGGGAGACGGCAATACCCAGGCCCTGACGGTTCATCAGCAGCTTGCGCAGCGACAGGCCGGCATTACGCAACTGAATACCGATGAGGAAGAGCAGCAGCATCAGGGCCCAGGTGGCCGCCTGCTCCGCCATTGGCATATCCGGCAACAGGTAATAACCGGCAAGCAGGCCAGCCATGACCGCCAGCAAGGGCTTGAGGCCGGCAAGAAACAAACGGCGATAGCCCGGGCTGACATCACCATCCGCGCGTTCAATCGTCATCGGTTGCCAGCGATGAAACAGCCACAGCCCGATCATGTTTGCCACCAGCAGAACAACCACAAGAATCAGAACCTGGACGGCCATGCCCCCAAGCTGGGCACCGAGTCCTTCCATCTGGCCAAGGCCCAGCCCCAGCAGCGCCAGGATGAAATAGATCAGCACTTCGACACCATAATGAATCACCGTCATCACATGACGGTTATCCAGTGCCAGGGCAAAGCCCAGAAAAAGCGGAGCCAGAATCAGCAGTGCGCCGGTAAGCATGGAATCCTCGGAACGTGTTGTATGGGTAGGGCAGTCTAGCCGATGGGTTCGTACTGGTCCGGATCAAAATGGAACTTGCCGGCACTGGCGTCGCGGTCGGTGCGGATGCTGCGGGCGAGGCGCTGGGCCATCACCGACCAGACCACATAATCACGGGGCTGGGGCTGATAATCCTGCCCCATCAAAGCACCGGCAACACTGCGCAGTACCGCCTCCGCCTGGGAAGTCGAGCGATAGGGGCCCTGGCACCGGTGTTTCTCGGGCTGGCCATCCACCGCACCGCTGAGCGCCACCAGCGCCCAGATGTCATCGCCGACCGGCTTGATGAAAAGCTCCACCCGGCGCTGATCGCGAATCATTACCAGCGCCCGCAAGGGGCCCCGGCCGTGGAAATAATGCAGTTTCACAGCGCAAATCCGGAAAATTCAGTGGAGTACATGGCCCGACCTGTCCTGTACCAGCACCCAGGGCGCGATAACCACGGCCCAGAGTTCAGTATTTTCCTGGTACCAGTGGCGGGCAAGGTCCGGTGCCACTTCTCCTACCTGACCGGCAGCCATCCACTGTTCAAAGCGGGCCGTGTTATCTGCCGCCAGCTCCGCCGCCACATCGAGCAAATCCAGCTCCGGGGACACCTTCACCACATGCCCACGGGCATAGTAAACCTGCAGGTCGTGCCAATTGATCCGGGAGGTTTCCAGATTCAGTTTTTTCTTGAGGTCGTCCGGGGAGTCTCGGAGAGTCATAGTCAAACCTTGGAAGTCCATATTTCACGTATCTGGTCCGCCAGAGTCATGGGGTCGAAGGGCTTTGGTATCACCTCAACAGCCCCCAGTTCTCTGTAGAACGCTATCTCTTCAGTTTGCACCTTGGCAGTCATGAATACCACCGGCCTGCCCTTTAGGGCAGGGAGCTGCTGCATGGCCCGGAAGGTGGATGGACCATCCATGCCCGGCATCATCACATCCAGCAGGATCAGGTCGGGTGCAAAATCGGGGCCGTCACGGAGCGCCTCCTGGCCAGAGCTGCAACTCTTGAGCGAGAATCCTCCTACGGTTTCCAGGGCCAGTTCGGCCACCGCCCTGATGTCGGCATCATCCTCCACATACAGAATTCGCTGCAGCTCCTCTGATTGCCTAACCATTGTGGCTCTCCATGTTGTGATCGTTCAGACCCAACCTGCGCAGCAGACGCAGACATTCTTCGCCCGGACTTTCTTCATCTGTCAGCATCGCGGACGCGCGCATAATCAGTTTTGACTCGCTGGTAGCATCACGGGGCAAAAAGTGAACGGCCCCGATCAATTCCCTTAACTGCAGGGGCAGATGCCACTGCACTTTGAGCCGGTTTCCGTAGCTCTGCGCCCATGTCTGCAATGCGCTCTCGAACTGGCCATCGTCGATCAGGCCTTTGCGATCCAGGTATTGCTGCATCACCTTGACCACCGCCAGCTCACCCACGCGGCTGAGCAGGGCCGCAGTGTAGGCCTCAGAGTGATTGGCCGCCACCCGCAGCGCAATTCGCTCCGCTTCGCTGGCCACCTTTTTGGACTTTTCAAGAAACCCTGCCGCTATTTCGGCAAGACGGGTGTCCTGCAACTGTCCGGACATATCAAGCGACAGCGCCATGGCATGCTGCAGCGCCCGGTCCACGCCCATGGTTGCAATCGCATCTTTGAGATTGCGCACCGGTTCGCCCGTTCTCTGAAGTGAAGCGCTGTTGGCCACATCGAGAAGCCGGGTTGTCAATGCCACTTCGCCGTTCCAGCGTTCCGCAAGTTGCGATACGGAGAGTTCGTGCCTCCGGTCAAACAGCTCAATAACCTTCACCACATCAACAGCGGCTGGAAGCTGGGTGACTGAACCCATTGAGGTTCGTAAAAATTCATCGAGCTCTGGCAGCGTTTCGCTCTGGAAGCTTGCGGGGTCAACCAATGCCGCCAGCTTCTGATGCAGCAACGACACGTCAAAGGGCTTGCTGATATAGCCACTGATCCGATAATGCGCAGCTTTGAGAACAGACTCCCGGTCCGATCGGCCGGAAATCATCACGATCGCCGGGTTTCCGTCACTTTGCCGGGCAGCCCTGACAACATCAAGACCAGACCCATCCGGCAGGTTCCAGTCAATGATCATCAGGTCGGCACCGTATTGCAACCAGTGCTCCAGAGCAGTTGTGACTGACGCCGTTACGAAAACCGTGACACCCGGATAGAGTCCACCCACCACCGTTTCTATCAGGTCGGCCAATAACACGTCGTCTTCAAGAATCAGTGCTTTCATAGGGCTGCGTCAAACCTGGTGAAAACAGTTACGCCATTGCGGCCTGCCGCCTTGCGCTCGTACAACGCCTGATCGGCAGCGTCCAGGGCGTCGCTACCCGAGGCAAATGCATCCAGAGCGGCAATCCCGGCACTGAGGGTGACGGAAAGATCCCCCTCAGGCGTGGCGAATGATATATCGGCAAACGCCTCGCAGATCTGGGTCAGCACCTCTTGTGCCTGATCCGTTGTACACTCCGGCAGGATGATGGCGAATTCCTCGCCCCCGTACCGACCTATCTGATCCGTTGAGCGCAGGCGATTTCTCAGCAGATTGGCAAGCGCCTTGATAACCACATCGCCCGTTCGGTGGCCGTGTTGATCATTCACCGCCTTGAAGTGATCAAGATCGACCATCGCCACCGAGGACACATGTGACATTCGCTGGCACCTTGCGTGCTCGTTTTCCACCTCCTGCTTGATCACCGAATGCTTAAGCAGGCCGGTGAGACTGTCCTTTATCAGCAGTTCGTTCAGCTGCCGCGCCCGGTAACAACGGATCTGCGCTGTGCGCACCAGGTAATCGTCAGAAACCGGTTTGGTCATGAACTCATCCGCCCCCTTGGCCAGGGCTTCGAGCTGAACATGTTTGTCCTGCTCGGACGAGAGGTAGACGATAGGCAGACTTACCCATTCCGGGTCAAAGCGGATCAGCTTCGCGACGGTGGTTCCCGAGTAGGCGCCCATGCGCACATCCAGCAGCATTATATCCGGGCGAAACTCGGACAGTTCGGAAAGGATTGTTTCCGGCTTACTGATTGCCCTGACACGAAAGCCGGCGTTTTCAAGAACGGTTCGGTAATGGGCGACCAGGTGCTCGTCATCATCCAGGATCAGTATCTTCCCGGACACCAGCTCATTCTGCTCATGAACCAGCCGCTCGATCCTCTCTGCCAGTTGCGGAGCATCAACAGGCTCCGGGAAAAATGCGTCGGCACCCGCCTCGGCCAGCGCATACCGGCTATTGAAATCGTCCTGGCGCCCGAGGCATAAAAGCGGAGGGCCTGGGGTACCGTCTGCGTGTTCGAGCGACCCCAGAACTTTCGACACCTCGGCGAGCCGGTCTTCACTGGTCACTACCGTTGTCATTCCCGGTTTTGTTTGCAACGACAGGGATTCAATCTCCATTGTCGATATCAGGAATCCGTAATTGGAAAGCGCGTGATCCAAGAAATCGGTCGCTTTTTCTGACAACCCACACAGAACAACGTGAATGTCCCGAGCAGGTTTATTGGTTTCGTCACCGGAACCCGCCCGGCGTTCTGGAGTCGCTCCCAACGATTCATCTGTTTCGTCAAGCAGCGAGCGCAGCCCTTCAACCCCAGCAATAATTTCAAGCAGCTGTTGCCTATTCTTTTCCCTACGACAAAGGTCATCGTCTGTCGTCAAGGCTCCGTGTTCTGCTAACGGTTTCAAGCGGTGTTCGAGCCGTCGGGCCTGATCACCCAATGCGGTATATCCAAAAGTACCGGCAGAACCGGCCAGCCGGTGCAATATTCCGTAGCTCAGTGCGATATCATCGGTTGTGTCAGGCCGCCTCTGCTTACCATGGGGCAGGCGCTCTGCAATGCTGATCAACTGCTCGAGTTCACCCGCAGCTCTCTGACGAAAAGTCAGGCGCAGGTGAGCGAGTTTATCTGCAACACCTGCCGGTGGATTGTTATCCATAAAAGGTCTGACACCTCAAACTTTTGCTGATATAACCGCGTTGCATGGTCTAATCTTCGCTCACCACGAACATTCTCCTACAAAACGCAACAGCGAGGAACTTCATTGCGCTCCGGTAAATCCCTTTCCCTTGGCAGCCGAGTGGCGCTGATTATCGTCATTGGCAGCCTGTTAACCGTTGCCGCCATTGTAACCACTGCTTACCAGGCCCTGGTCCAGGATTTCGAGGATTTGCTGACCCAGCGCCAGATACTTGAGGCCAAAAGAACGTCAGAGCAGGTCGACCAGAGGCTACAGCTTCGTCTGAATGCCCTGTCCGCCTTTGCAGCACAACTTGCCAGTACAGAGCAACTGCCCGATCCGGTCGATCTGGCGGCAGCTCTGGGACGACAGACCACGCTGCGTGACCTGCTACCGGCCGGCCTTCTGGCATTCGATGAGAAAGCCCGGGCAGTCGCCGAAAACATCTACGTTCCGGATCGCGTTGGCACCCAGTATCTGGACCGGCCCCACTTCCAGGAAGCACTACAAAGCCGGCGACCCGTGGTCAGCAAACCCATCATTGGACGAACCACGGGCAAACCCCTGCTGTCATTTCTGGCGCCGATCGAAACGGATGATAACGACTTGCTGGGCTTTGTTGGCGGAATCCTGGATCTAAGCGAAACCAGCCTGCTATCGGGGCACCGTCAATCAGATAGACAGCCCTCACAAAGCATTGAAAGAATAATCGATACGGCAAATTTTCTATACGTTGATTCCGGACAGGGCTCTCGGCGCCTCGAACCATTGCCGCCACCGGGTGCGGATCCCCTGACCGATGCCGCCCTGTCTGGCATTACCTTCGGTCAGGTTGAAGATCACCAGGGCCAGACCCTTATCTACGCCACCAACCATCTGCAGCGATTGGGGTGGGTGTTTGTCCGTGCCGTACCGTACGAGCAGGCAACCACACCTGCCAGGCAATCGTTTTTTCGCTTCTTCAGTATCAGTTTATTGATCACCCTGGGGCTGGCGATCCTGAGCTACCTCCTGGCCAGATCCACCATGTTACCGCTGGACCGGATGACTTCTCGCATTCAGCGAATGGCTGAACATCCGGACTCCGCGATGCGCCTGCGGGAAACCGGCCTTCCCGAGCTCAAAAGCCTGGCCGGTGCATTCAACAGACTGCTGGAGGAGCGGGATAATCTGGCAAGGCTCAAGGACAACTTCATGTCCTCTGTCAGTCACGAACTGAGGACGCCCCTCACATCCATGACCGGCGCCCTGAAATTACTGTCTTCCGGCACCACCGGCCCGCTCAACGACCAGAGTCAGGCAATGGCCAATCTTGCGCTGAGAAATGCCGACCGGTTGCAGCTGTTGATTTCCGACCTGCTGGATTTCAACAAACTCTCGGATGGAAGCCTCAAGGTCCATATCCAGAGCGAACCACTCCAACCCATTCTCGATGCTGCCATTGCAGATAACGCCACGATGGCAGCTGAGCATGGGGTGCGCCTGGAATCTGAAACGGGTGTCTCCGTGAACCTGCTTTGCGACAAGCACAGAATGCGGCAGGTCCTCGACAACTTCCTCAGTAATGCCATCAAGTATTCTCCCGAAGGCGGGACCGTCAGGGTAACCGCTGAACAACATTCCCCAGAGCGGGTCCGGGTTACCGTCAGCGATCAGGGGTCCGGGGTGCCGGATTCGTTTTCCAACAGCGTCTTCAAACGATTTTCGCAGGCAGAAACCGGTACCGCCCGATCAGTCAAAGGCACGGGGCTGGGACTCGCCATCAGCGATGAACTGGCAAAACTCATGCACGGTGGTGTTGGCTATTACAACAATCAGGGCGCGCATTTCTGGATTGAGGTGCCGGTATCTGGCAACACCGGTTCACCCGCATAGCTGCTTACGTGGCCGAGCCTATTCACCGTCCCGGGAATCACTGGCCGTTCGGGAATCCCGGTACCGGATCAGCAAGCAGTTATTGGCAGACTGACCAGGGACAAATACCTGGTCAGTCTCAGGCCGTCACGCAGACTTCAGCATTTCCCGCACCACATAGTGCAGGATACCACCATGGCGGTAGTATACGGCTTCATTGGCGGTGTCGATCCGTGATTTGAGTTCACAGGTCTCGGTGTTGCCATCCGGATAGGTTACCGTCATCTGCAGCTTCTGGCCCGGCTTGATATCGCCGGACAGACCCTCAATGCTGATGGTTTCTTCACCCGTCAACTTCAGGCTCTTGCGGTCCGCGCCGTCCTGGAACTGCAGCGGCATGACGCCCATACCAATCAGGTTGGAGCGGTGAATGCGCTCGTAGGACTCGGCAACCACCGCCTTCACACCCAGCAAGCGGGTGCCCTTGGCAGCCCAGTCGCGGCTGGAACCTGTGCCATACTCTTTACCAGCGATGACTACCAGCGGTGTACCCTCTTCCTGATACTTCATTGCCGCATCGTAGATCGGCATCTGTTCACCGGAAGGTATGTGTTTGGTGAAACCACCTTCAACACCATCCAGCATCTCGTTCTTGATACGAACGTTGGCGAAGGTACCGCGCATCATCACCTCGTGGTTACCCCGCCGGGAACCGTAGGAGTTGAAGTCTTTCGGGTCTACACCGTGCTCCTGCAGGTACTTACCGGCAGGGCTATCGGCCTTGAACGACCCGGCCGGGGAGATATGGTCGGTGGTGACAGAGTCCCCGAGCATGGCCAGAATGTTCGCATCCCTGATGTCATCAATGGCATCAGGCTCTTCCTTAAGGCCCTGGAAGAACGGTGGGTGCTGGATGTAGGTGGACTTGTCGGACCACTCGTAGACCTTGCTTTCCGGCACCTTGAGGGCCTTCCAGGTTTCGTCGCCGTCAAAAACTTCGGCATATTCCTTGTGGAACATGTCCGTTTTTACTTTCTCTACCGCCTCGGCGATTTCCTGCTGGCTTGGCCACAGGTCTTTCAGGTAAACCGGGTTGCCCTCTTTGTCTTCACCCAGGGGATCCTTGAAGAGGTCCAGGCGCACGTTCCCCGCCAGCGCATAGGCCACCACCAGTGGCGGCGACGCCAGCCAGTTGGTTTTCACCAGCGGATGCACCCGGCCCTCAAAGTTACGGTTACCGGAGAGTACCGAGGCGACGGTAAGATCCCCATCGTCGATGGCCTTTTCAACCGCCTCCGGCAACGGGCCGGAGTTACCGATACAGGTAGTGCAGCCGTAGCCCACCAGGTTGAATCCCAGCTTGTTCAGGTCATCCTGGAAGCCACCTACCTTCAGATAATCGGTCACCACCTTGGAGCCTGGCGCCAACGACGTCTTCACCCAGGGTTTGGTCTGCAGCCCTTTCGCCACGGCTTTCTGGGCAATGAGACCGGCAGCCATCATCACGCTGGGGTTGGAGGTGTTGGTACAGGAGGTGATGGCCGCAATCACCACGGCACCGGGATCCAGACGGCTTCTCTGGCCGTTCATCTCCAGCGGCTGGCTGGCGGCATGATGGTAGCTGTCCTGCACACCCACCGCGGTCTGCCCGCCTTCGGATTCCAGCTTGTCTTCGCGGGCGTCCACCGGGCCTTCAGCGGTTTCCATCAGCAGCTCGAATGATGCTTTCATGTTCTTCAGGGCTACCCGGTCCTGAGGACGCTTGGGGCCGGCCAGGCTGGCCTCTACATCGCCCATGTCCAGTTCCAGGTTATCGGTGTATACCGGCTCCTGGCCGGGTTGACGCCACAACCCCTGGGCCTTGGCATAGGCTTCGACCAGCTCCAGCTGCTCATCTTCGCGGCCGGTCAGCTTCATGTACTTGATGGTTTGCTCATCCACCGGGAAGAAGCCGCAGGTGGCACCGTACTCCGGCGCCATGTTGGCAATGGTGGCCCGGTCGGCAACGGGCATGTCCTTGAGACCATCACCGTAGAACTCGACGAATTTACCCACTACGCCTTTCTTGCGCAGCATTTCGGTGACCGTGAGTACCAGGTCAGTGGCAGTAATGCCTTCTTTAAGCTTGCCGGTGATCTTGAAGCCAACCACTTCCGGAATCAGCATGGAGACCGGCTGGCCGAGCATGGCGGCTTCCGCCTCAATGCCGCCCACACCCCAGCCCAGAATACCCAGGCCGTTGATCATGGTGGTGTGTGAATCCGTACCCACCAGGGTGTCCGGATAGGCGATGGTTTTTCCGTCCTGGTCCTTGCTCCAGACGGTTTTGCCCAGATATTCCAGATTCACCTGGTGGCAGATACCGGTACCCGGCGGCACCACGCGGAAGTTGTCAAAAGCCTGCTGGCCCCAGCGCAGGAACTCGTAACGCTCCTGGTTACGCTCCATCTCGATGGTAACGTTGTCTTTGAAGGCCGACGCATCGCCAAACTTGTCCACCATGACCGAATGGTCAATCACCAGGTCCACCGGCGACAGTGGATTGATCATCGCCGGGTCCTTGCCCGCGGCCTGCACCGCCTCACGCATGGCGGCCAGATCTACCACGCCCGGCACACCGGTAAAGTCCTGCATCAACACACGGGCAGGACGGAACTGGATCTCGGTGTCCGATTTGCGGTCTTTCATCCACGCGACCATGGCATCGATATGGCCCCGGTCCACGGTGGTATCATCCTCGTTGCGCAGCAGGTTCTCCAACAGCACTTTCAGGGAGAAGGGCAGCTTGTCGATGTTGCCCAGCGTATCCGCCGCCTTTGGCAGGCTGTAGTAATGGTAGGTCTTGCCGCCCGCATCCAGGCTGGAGAGGGTGTTGAGACTGTCTTTGCTAAGGCCAGGTTTTGACATGAGATGCCTCCTTTTTCATTATCCGAATAGTCCGGAAGGCTTCGTGGGAGCCCTTGCGTCAATGTACTCCTTTTGCCATGAAATACATTAACGCAAAAATCCCACCGACAGGCGCCACCTATAACTATTGCACTGTTTGACGAGACTTCAACCACAGACCCGTGAATGTTGGACATTAATGGCATGAATGGGGTGCTGGCCAATATGTTACTCTGTGGCACTGACAATCGATGCCTTGTTGAACATCCTTCAAGCTCTGGCCAGGGCCTATCAACTGAAACTGGACACCCATTGAACCCTCACGACTCCAACAGCCTGCCCGGCATATCGACGGAAGACTCGCTCCTGCTGTTGCGGATGACTGCCGAGCAGTCGTTTAACTCCGTGGTAATCACCGACGCCGATCACCGTATCCTCTATGTCAATCCGGCTTTCTGCAATATGACGGGCTACTCGCAGCGGGAACTTGTTGGCCAGAATCCACGAATATTCCAGGGTCCGCTTACCGAGTCGTCGGTGATCGATAGATTGCGACAAAGCCTGAAAGAGGGTGGCGGTTTTTCCGGCTCCACCATTAATTATCGTAAAAGCGGTCGGCCTTACCTGGTGGAATGGACGATCTCGGCGGTAAACGATGACGCCGGAAAACCCCGCTTCTTCGTTTCCATGCAGAAAGATGTGACGCAACTGCATGCGGAACAGTCTACCGGCAATCTCTTCGCAAAGGCCATTGATGCCGCCTACGACGGGATTTTCATTACCAACGCCGAGGGGGTGATCGAGTTTGCCAACCAGGGCTTTGAAATCATCACCGGGTATACACCGACAGAAGTGATCGGCCGCAAACCGTCAGTGCTCAAGTCCGGGAAGCACGATGACGCTTTCTACAGGGACCTCTGGCGACATCTGACCGAGGGTCTGGCTTTCCGTGCAATGATCGTCAATCGGCACAAAGAGGGTCACGAGATCCACTGTCAGCAGACCATTACGCCAGTTAAAAACGCGGACGGCACGACCACTCATTTCATCAGCATCATCAAGGATCTGACCGATCGGGTATTCGAGGAACTGAAGCTTCGGGAGCAGGCCTCACACGATTCTCTGACCGGTCTCCTGAACCGCAGGGCCGGAGAGATAGAGCTGAATATATCGCTCATCCAGGCGCAAGAGAATACGTCCTGCTTCTGCGTGTTGATGGCCGATATTGACGATTTCAAGCCGGTGAATGACAGGTTTGGCCATCAGAGGGGCGATGACATTATCAAGACGGTTGCCAACACTCTGCTGGCGAAAACCCGTAAAACCGATAAATGCATCCGCTGGGGTGGCGAGGAATTCATCGTGCTTCTGCCTTTCTGCGGACTTGCCAAGGGCCGGGAGATCGCAGAAAACATTCGGGCAAGCCTGGGAAGCCGTTTATTCGACGACGTTGGTCCGGTCACACTGTCGATCGGCGTTACCGAGTCCGAGCCCGGTGACACGCCCTCAGGCATTCTGGAGCGTGTTGATCAGCTGCTTTACCAGTCCAAGGAAAATGGCAAGAACCGGGTGAGCTCTAGTCAACCCGGTATCGATTAACCAGCTCGTCCACACCGCCGACGACGCGCTCAAGCTCCTCCGACATTTGCTGAACACCGCTGGCTTCTTCTGCCACCTGGGTATTACGGGTGGCGACCGAGTGAATGCTCTCGTTGATCTGAACAGACGTCGCCGACTGCTCCTCACAGGCAGAGGCAATCTGATCATTCATGTTGCTGACAGCGCCAATGGCCTCTTCAATCCGGCTGATCGCCTCGGCAGCGTCACTGATCGCACGGTTGGATTCGCCGGAGCGGCTCTGGCCCATCTCCATCGCCGCATGGGTGGCCTCGGACAGACTTTTCAGCTCGTCTACGGTGGTGCGGATTTCGTTGGTGAACTCCTGGGTGCGCTTTGAAAGGGAACGAACTTCGTCGGCGACTACCGCAAATCCGCGGCCATGCTCGCCGGCACGGGCGGCTTCTATGGCGGCATTCAGCGCCAGCAGGTTGGTCTGGTCCGAAATATCGTTGATAGAACCCGTTACCCGGGCAATCGATTCCACTTTCTCCGAAAGCTGGTTTACCATACGGCTGCTGTCACCCAGCGCCTGGTTGGTAGCCTCGGTCATGGTGCGGGCACTGTCCATGGCCTTGCTGCCGGCGGCCGAAGCCCTCGAGGCATCCGCCGAGGCCTCGGAGGCCAGCTGCGCGTTTTGCGCCACTTCCTGAACGCTGGCAGCCATCTGGTTGGTTGCCGTGGCAACCTGATCCGCCTGTTGTTGCTGTTGTTCCACGTACTTCCGCGTGCTCTTGCTGGCGCTGGCGAGTTGCTCTGCATTGTGGCGCAATACCCCGGAAAACTCCCGCAATTGCCGAATCAACGCCCCTGACTGCTCCATCATCTGGTTGAAGGAGAGCGCGCTGACACTCTGATTCTGCGCCGGCAACCGTCCCCGCAGGTCCTTCTCCTGATCAAACTCATGGACGATGGTGATCATCTGCAGGGTCTGCTGCTTCTCCACACCCATGCGCAGGGCAAAGAACACCAGAATACCCGCTTCAAACACCACGAAGGCAGCGTGCAGGAACGCAATGCCCCAGCTGCAGCCGTAATTGAAGATCATCAGTGGCATGCCACCAACTTGGGAGTCGGCCAGCTGGAGCCCGGTCAGTATCAGATGGTGCACCGCTATCACGCCCGCCGCTATCACCACTGGCAGCCAGTCCCGGTAAATGATCACCAGTGCCAGGGCCGAGAAGATGTGGAAGTGCATCTCGATACGCCCCATCTGGGCCTGGATCATGACCGCAGAGAACAGCATCAGAGAGGCCGCGAACACCACCGAGCAGGCCCGGGTACCACGCAGCGAGAAATAGCCCGCCAGCGCCAGCGCTCCCACAAGCAGTGAGGCGACGATGGCAAACCCGTAGGTGCCGTAGCCCCAGGGAACCAGCAGTGCCACAACCGGCACGTGGGCCAGAAGGATGGTCAGCATCAGCCGGTCCGTCTCGAGCACCTGCTGACGGGCGAAATCATCGCTACGGAAAGAGTGGGTTGCAGTCATAGGGTTCCTCACAATACGGCCAATAGCCGCTCAATATCGGCCTGTACACGATCAAGATCCAGATCGGGGGAGGCATACAGAAGGTGTCGACGGTTATCCGGCGAGACAGCGTAAATCCTTGCGCTGTGGTCGTAATCGTAAGCGTCGGCGGTTCCGGTTTTTGCCGCATAGTCGGAAAATCCGAGCGCCAGGTTCTGCGCCGCCAGCTGGTTTTCCGGTCGCACGGCGCGGAATTTCGGCCCCATGGCCGTCATGGTTTGATCGAGCTCTTGCTGGCTATCTCTGTCCGGGTCCAGAGTAACGAATACAAAGCTTACGGGCTGATGCGAAAGTCGTTCATGGAGATCCTGGAGGTTCACGAGCTGCACGGGGCAGACAGTCCCGCAATGCCGGTACCCGAAAAACACCAGGCGAAGTTTTTCCGGGCCCGGCTCATATTCCGGCAGGGCCGGCACCGAAAGATCTGTCCGCAGCCCGTAAAAGTCACTGTCTTTGGTGACGTGGGCCAGCAGGGGCAAGGAGCCGGAGATGCCGATCGCCAGTAGCAGCATGACTGCCGCTGTGAATGCTTTTTTGTTCATGGATGGCCTCAGGGGTTATACCAAAAGCTTAACGGCCGCGTCGCCCGGAACTTGACCGAAAATGTCAGGCTTGTCTTTCGCCGTATAGTTGCGCGTAGAGACCATCTTTCGCGATCAGATCGTCGTGCTGTCCCTCCTCAATAATCCGCCCATCCTCGAAAACACAGGCCCGATCTGCCTGCTTAACGGCACTGAGCCGATGGGCGATAATCAGCGTGGTTCGCTTGCTCAGGAAGGCTTCCAGGTCCCGATGCAGCTGAAATTCGGTTTCCGCGTCCAGAGCCGAGGTTGCTTCATCCAGGATCACCACAGACGGATCTGCCAGTACCATCCGCGCGATGGCCAATCTCTGGCGCTGGCCCCCGGACAGCCGAACCCCCTGCCGCCCGATCACGGTATCCAGCAGGTCCGGCATTGCCGCGACCGTCTGGTCGAGCTGGGCGATCCGCAAGGCATCCCAGAGCCGGGCATCCGGTTTGTCCCGGCCCAGGGTCAAATTCTGGCGCACGGTGTCGTTGAACAGCGCCGGATGCTGCAAGACGGTGGCGACATGCTCCCGCAGGCAGGGAAGCCCGATCCGCTGGACCGGCACTCCGTCAATCAACACGTCCCCTTTCTGCGGGGTATACATGCCAAGAATGACCTGCACCAGGGTGGATTTGCCGCCGCCACTGGCGCCCACCAGAGCCACCTTTTCGCCCGGTGCCAGATCAAGGTTAATGCCTCTGAGCACCTGCTCGTCGCCGTAACTGAAATGGATGTTGCGCAGTGACAGGCCGACCGTGTGCTTGCCCCTGAACGGATTTTCCAGCGCGGGATAACGGGGCTCCTCCTCCAGCTCCAGCAAACGGTTGATGCGGCCCAGAGCGGCATTGGCCGCAAACCAGGCGTACTGCATGTTCAGCATTTCCTGTACCGGTGTCAGCATGAACCAGAGGTAACCGAAGATGGCGAACATCATGCCGATGCTGAGGTCGCTGAACAGTACCGTTATCATGGCGGCTGCGCGAAAGGCGTCCACCCCGAACTGGAACAGCGCAAAACTGGCCCGGGTGGCGGCATCACTGCGCCATTCGAACTGGATGGCGTGGTCGCGAACCGTGCGCGCCCGACTGATCAGCTGGTGCAGGTAATGCTGTTCCCGGTTGGCGGCCCGGAGCTGGTGAATGGCGTCCAGGGTTTCGGTCAGATCACCCTGGAAATCCTCGTAAGCACTGTTTTCCTGGCGCTTGAGTTCCTTGACCCGCTTGCCGATCAGCATGGTGGCAAAGATCACCAGCGGGTTGAACAGCAGGATCAGCAGGCCCAGCTGCCAGTGGACCCACATCAGCACAATGGCGGTCCCGGTGACCGTCAGGCTCGCCACAATAAAACGGCTGATGCTGGTGCCCAGGAACTGGTCGATGGTGTCCAGGTCGGTAATGAAATGGCTGGTGATGCCCCCGGAACCGCGGGTTTCGTACTCCGACATGGCCACCCGCTGCAACCGGCCCAGCAGGCGCGACCGGATTCTGAAAACCACATCCTTGGAAATCTTCGAAAATTCCCGGGACTGGAGCACATTAAAGACGAGGGAGAGCAGCCTCAGCAGAAACGCCGCCACCACCATCAATCCGATATAGACCACCGGCTGATGCCATGCCTGGGGCAGTACCGCCTGCATGACGGGCAGCACGGGGCCCGCTTCATCCAGAAGGACCTCATCCACCAGCACCGGCAGCAACAGTGGAATGGGCACACTGACTACCGTAGCCAGGATGGCGAGCAGGTTGGCCCGCACCAGTCTCGGCTTGTGCTTCAGGGCGAGGGAGAGAATGCCGCGCCAGCTATACCGGTGGTCGCTCCGGCCCGCCGTATCCTCACCCACAGAATTCAGTTCTGCTGCCTTTTCCAAAAATCCCCCGTTAACTTTTATGTATCCATACTGATACGCAGTATTTTCGGCGACAGTCTACCGGAGCCGGAAGACCCGGTTGGCATGACCCACCGGCATCCCGATAAATTCCGGCATTTGCGACCCAACCGTCTGGTGGGATGGTCGGCCGTCTGCCATGATTGCCCCTGATCCTCAGAGCCACGACAACCGGGCCGCTTGTGAAACACGACTGCCATTACCATCCCGGCGAACCCGCAAAATGGCATTGCGGGGACTGCCAGATCCATTACTGCACCCGCTGCATGCCGGATGCCGACACCCGCAAGCAACACGCGCTTTGCCCCCATTGCAGCCGCGCCATGCGCTATCTCGGTGCAGCCACCGAGGTAGTGCCATTCTGGAACCGGATTGGCGCCTTTTTCCGCTACCCGTTCCACACCGACCCGTTGCTGGTCATTGCCATCTGCACCCTGGTGCCGTTGCTGGTCAGTGGCAACCTCATCGGGCTGATTATCACCCTCGTGCTGGCGCTGGCACTGCTGAAATATACCTACGCGGTGATCAGCCATACCGCCGCAGGCCACATGAAACCACCCCCGGTGGCGGTGGCTTTCTCCGGCAGCGGGTTCGATATTGTCATTCTGCAACTGCTGGTATTCGTGCTGATGGCTGGCATGGTAGCCGCCGCAGCCATGGTGGGCGGACCCTTGCTGATGTTGCTGGCGCTGGCGTTCGTGATACTGGCATTGCCCGCCAGCATCATGGTGCTGGCCATGGAACATTCGGTGATGGCTGCCGTCAATCCGATGAATCTTGCGGTGTTGATGTCGCGGATCGGTGCGCCCTATTTCCTGCTCTACGGTTACCTGATCCTGCTGATCCTGGCGTCCGGCGCGGCACAGGAATTCGCGCTTACCCATTTCGCCCCGGGCGTGGCCCGCACCTTGGCCGGATTCCTTAACAGCACCTTTACCCTCATGCTGTTTCACATGCTGGGCTATCTGCTGTTCCAGTATCAGGAGGAGCTCGGATTCGCCAGTGACCTTCAGGATGACGAGCAGGCCGGGGACATGCACCATCGTGACCGGACCCGACGGTTTGATGCCGATATCGACATGAATCTGAAGGACGGCAACTACGATCGCGTCCAGTCCATGCTGAAAGAGTCCCTGAAGCGTGATTCACAGAACACCCTGCGCCTGGGCCAGCTGCACCAGCTGCTGACCGCCCGCAACGATATCCCGGAGCTGTATCGTTATCATCCCCGGTTTCTGGGCATGCTGGCCGACCGCAACGACGGGGATGGTATCGCGGACCTGCTGGCAGCCATTGAAACCATTGAGCCGGGATTCCGGCTGGAGGAACCCGGGCTGTCAGTGCGTTGCGCCCGCAGCCTCTACCATCGTGGACACTTCAAGCCCGCCCTGAAGTTGCTGCAGTACTTCCACAAGCGTTTTCCGGACAGCGATGAGCTGGCACCGGCCTATCTTCTGGTCGCTCAGGCCCTGGCCAATGGCCTCGGGCAGTGGGAAAAGGCGGCTGCGTTCCTGAATTTCATCAAGAAGCGATGCCTGAAACATCCGCTGCACGAGCAGATCGACGTTTACCTGCAGCAGGTTCAGAACCGGGAGCCGGTGAAGGGACCCAGGGCCTCTTTTTCTACTCAGGAGTAGGGCCGTGTGCCGGGGACTCAGCCATTCAACAGTGAGTTAGCTCCGTTGTAACAACTGCCTATAATGGCGAGCCTTCGGGGTCATCTGGTGCTTTTCGAACTCGTCTGCCAGTAAACGACAGGCTTCCACTGTAAGAAGCTCATCGCCAGTACTTCTGAGTCTCTCGAAGGCCTTTTCTGCGGCTTTGAGGTCGTGTTGCTTCAGGCTGGTGAACAGTACCCTGTTATGGTCCTCAGCGCTTAGCGGCTGATGACTTTCACCTTTACCCAGGTATTCCTGCCATATTTGAATCATCTGTTCAGGCCGGCGCCGGTTGAGGGACTCGTTCATCAGCTCCCGTGCCCGCTGCCGGTATTGCGGCAGGTCCGGGCGCAGTTTTGCCAGCTGGTAAAGATGCTCCAGCAGCACTGTGCGATCAGGGTAATGTTCCCGCAGTGCCTCGAACTGGCGCCGGGCCAGATCAAACTCCATTCTTCCCAGGCTGGCCATGGCCTGGCTGTAGCCGGTGGTAAAGCGCTCGTCCTGCTCATCCTCCTCCGGTTCGAAAAATTCCTCTTTCACCTGCAGCCAGCTCTTGCCCAGCAGCCAGACCATGACAGCGCCTGCCACCAGGCCTCCGGCGTGGGCCATGTAGGCGATACCGGTGGCGCCGGCAAACCAGTAGTCATAGATTTCCTTGCCCAGCCATACCGGCAGGATCGCCAGGGCCGGCGCCCGGAAGTAATTGAAGTAAACGCCCACGAAATAGAAGAAGCGGATTTTCTGCAGCCCGTAAATGGCCACATACATGCCCATCAGTCCGGATATGGAACCGGACGCTCCCACTAGGGGAACATGGCTCCCCATGGAGAAGGCGGTGAACACGACACCGGACAGTGCCCCGCAGATCAGGTAGGCCAGCAGGAAACGACCGGGGCCAAGGGCCTTCTCAACGGTAAAACCGAGCAGGAACAGGAATACCAGGTTGCCGATAAGGTGCGCCCAGCCACCGTGGAGGAACTGATAGGTAACCAGTGTGTACAGTGAGAACTCCGCCGGCACCAGGCCCAACTGGTTGGCGCTGAGACGATCCATCAACCGGGACTGGATTTCGCCCCGCTGTGCCATCCAGCGCCGACGTTCCGCAGGCGCCAGCACCACGTCCCGGTTCTCCAGCATATACTGGTAGAATTCGCGGTCGGACAGCAGGCTGTAGGCAACCCACAGATCCCCGCCCTCCTGTCGCAGCTGCCGGAAGTTCTGCAACTCGTAAATTCGCTCTTCGTCCCCCTGGAACCGGATCTGGCGCTGCAGGTAGTCCTCGTATACCGGCGCCTCCAGGGACTGCAGGTCCGATTCCAGATACGCCCTGATTGCCTGCTCCGTCAAACGGCGGTCGTCGCCCTGATAAAACGTGAACACCAACAGGCAGGCCAGCATCAGCCCCAGGGTCACCCAGGGCGGGCGCTTCCAGTTAACGGCGTTTTCAGCGGGGATAATCAGCATGGGCGGTCACAATTCATCATAATTTGTCCCGGGAGCTGTGCTTTTTAACACAGCATGGCCAGTATTTCGCGCTGTAATGGACCCTGAAGCGAATTGCAGGGCCCCGGGCAAAACAAACTGTGCGTGGCACCTCAATAAAGGCTACTCTGCGGGTGTCACACGAAGGTCATACAAATGACATTTAATCAGGGCAGCCGCAAAAGGGGGCGATTCGCAGAATGCTCGAAAAGAGCATGGTTAAAGGGTTTCGACCAATCGCCAATTGCCGTTGTCCCAACCGCAGCCAATAGTTGCCGGGACAACAATAAAACGGACGTACAAACAAGGATACTGCCATGACTGTACTCGTACTGGACAACCCGGAACTGCTTGCCAGAGCGGCCATCGAATCCGGCCTCGCAATGGCGGCGCTGGCGGCAGACGGTTCACCGCGAAAACCGCACCGCATGCGCTTTCATTTCGGATTCAACAAGCACCGCCTGGACGATCATGACCAGACCATCCTGCGCCAGCATGCCGACTACCTGAAGCACAATCCGGGGGTAAGGGTGCGCATCCACGGCCATGCCGATAACTTCGGTGTCAGCGAATACAATCACTTCCTGTCCCGCCTGCGGGCCAGCAGTGCCGCCAAGATGCTGATTCGTGAGGGAGTCAGGGAAAGCCAGATCATGGTGAATGGCTGGGGCAGTGAGCGTCCACTGGCGCGGCCGGAAGACCATGCCGCCAATCGCCGGCTGGAGCTTGAATACCTTTCCATGGACATCGCCCAGGCACTGTAAAGCCCGCCCGGTTCAGTAATCTTGTGGTGGGTTCGGGGGCCATGCTGCCCCCGCACAAGGCACTCAGCCGTAGACCTGGAACACGTTCCAGAGCAGCAGCATGGCAATGGCAAGGATGCCCGCCCAGGTCAGCAGGATACCCACCATCCGGGCAATGTGGGGGCCCCCCCGGCCGTTGATCATGCCAAAGGCATGAAGCACCCGCCCGACGACAAAAGCCATACCTGTCCAGTACACCAGTCCACTGTGAACCCCGTTCAATTCGGCAATAGCCAGCATGACCAGGCCCAGGGGTGCATATTCAACCAGGTTGGCCTGGGCACGGACAGCCGCCTCGAAGTCCCGATCGTCATTGACCCCCATGCTTTTCTGGTACTTCAGGCGAAAACGGGAAACCAACACTGACAACGCCAGCAGCAACAACCCGAGAACGGCTGCGAAAACAGCGGAAACTGGTACGATCATCATTAACCCTTCTTGATAGCGCTGACCACCGCCAGCAACAACACCGCACCCACGGTGGCGGTGACCAGCTCACCCACGGCCCCTTGTGCGGCAAGTCCCAGCAATCGGAAAACAAAACCGCCAAGAACGGAGCCGACAATACCGATACCGATATTCGCCAGCACGCCAAAGCCGCGGCCTTTCATAATCAGTCCGGCAAGCCAGCCGGCCACACCACCAATAATCAGAAAAAGAATAATATTCATTGCATGCATCTCCCTGCAGCGGAACAGTCCCCGAAAGACTGCCCTGTTTTGCCAGACGCTTCAAGCACTTCCGCGAATAGTGCCAATAGCGCCTGGAAATGGAATCAGGTACTGCGAGCAAGGGAGGCAGCAGCCTCTGCAGGCAGCGAATCACTGCCCTCAACCGTTGTCTTCATGGGCTCGGCCCTGGCTTCCACCACGTAGCGCAGCGGGCCATTGTTTTCCACGGCGTCGAAGGGATAACAGGTTACCAGAAGCAGGGAATCCCGGGGCAGAATAGCGGTATTGATCTGCTCGTGGCGGCTATCCACCACCCGGATGCGGTCAACGCGGAAGTTGCGCCAGCGTCCGGTCCGGTCCTGCAATTGAACCCGACTTCCGGTTTCCAGGTGCTGAAGTACACGGAAATGAGTATCCCGGTGGCCGGCGATCACTACCGGCCCCGCCTGTCCGTCATTGCCGATCATCTGCCCCGGCCCGAAGGCCAGGCTCTCACCGTGTGCCCCCTCCAGAACAATCAGCGACTGGCCGGTCTCCGGCATTGCCAGGCGTGCAACCGGCCAGGTATCCGCCCAGGGCCAGGGGCGGGTTTGCTGTTGCCGGGCCTGACTCTCGGCCCAGGCCAGTTCCAGCAGTTCCTGGGCCGCCAGGGCCTTTAACGGAATCCAGAGGCCTACCGCGAGGATGGTTGCGAAGGTTGTTGCCAGCAGCAGAATCAGGCGGCTCATGCAAACACCCTCCGTTGCAGCAGGGTAATCGCCGCCGAAAACATCAGCCCCACCAGGCCGATGGCGACCAGCAATGGCGACAGGGTTGCGGTCTGGGGGTAACGCAGCATGGTGCCCTGACTACCCGCCGGAAGCAGGGAGGGCAGACTGTCGGTGGTTACGTCCTCTACCGCAGGCCTGGCCGGAGTCTTGTCCTGCGCCAGGAAGCTGGTGTATCTGGTCATCAGTTGATGTTTCAGCCCCAGCCTTGTCACTTCCTCCCGGGCATCGTCATCTACCTGTCCTGTCAGGTCCCTGTCCATCAGGCTGTTGATCTTCTGTTTTGCCCAGTGGCGATGCAGACCCGTGCCGTTGGCGGCCTGGTCAAGCCTCAGGGACTGCTGCCAGAAGCTGCCATCCGCTAGCCGCCCGGAGACACTCAGCTCACCTTCTCCCGGCACTCCGCGCACCACCTGTACCATGGGCTCGCCGCGAAACAGATCGCCAATACGGCGTGGGAAGGCTTCGGTTGCGGATGTCTGGCCGGGCCAGTTAACCGCTACCTTCGTCAACACCGGGGACTGCATCTTGGCAAACAGCTCATCCAGAGGGCGGGCAATGTCGGAGAGGTCACTGATGGCGGTATAGGTACCACGACCATAGCGGGCAGCCTCCCGCATGAAGTGCATGTTCGGGGCCGAACCTATACCCACGGTGAACAGGCGACTGCTACCCAGGCTGTTGCCGATCCTGCCGAACAGGGCGGCTTCATTGCCCACGGCGCCGTCGGTAATAAATACCACCTGGCGCACCCTTGCAGCCGGGTTCTCGCCGTCACCGCGGCTGGCATCCAGTGCCGCATCCAGCGCCGGTGCCATCTCGGTGCCCCCGTCGGCATTCAGCCCCTTGACGTAGCGACGGGCCCTGGCAATGTTGTTGCCACTGGCCGGGACCGCGTCCAGGAACAGGGCATGGGTCTGGCGGTTAAACTGGATGACATTGAAACGATCGTCCGGTCCCAGGGTGTCCAGTCCGCGCAACAACGCCTGCCTGGCCTGACGGATTGATTCGCCCGCCATGGAACCCGAGGTGTCAATCACAAACACCAGCTCCCTTGGCAGCCGCTGATCACGGTCCAGGCCCGGCACCACCAGGGCCAGCAGGTAATCCTCTCCCTGCCAGTGTTCCCGGAATAGGGCAGCCGCGGGCTCCATGCCCCGGGCCGGCGCCCAGCGTACCACCAGGTCACGGTCCATCAGCACGGCAGCGGACTCCGGTGATACCGCAACCGTATTGCCGTTCCAGGTGCTGTTCAGCCGGTGGCTGGGACTGGACACACGGCTGACCGGCAGGCCGGCATTAATATCCAGGGTAATGGTGGCCCGGTGGCTGTCGGGCCCTACATCGCCAGGCAGCACCGTGAACGGGCTGAGCTGCCCGGCATCCGGCACTTCCGTGGTGGCGGTCGCCCAGCCGGCGGTCCATCGGGCTGGCCGGTTGTCCACTGCCTCGCCAGGCATGTAGCGGGGTGTCAGGGTGGTAGGCAGGCGCAGTTCAAACTCACCGGACTGATAGCGCACCGCCTGCTGATAGTGAAGCTCCACGGTGACGGTTTCACCGGGCGGGATGTTCGCCATTCGGGTGGTGAACAGATTGGGCCGCTGCTGGTCGACACGGGCGACTTTACGGCCCTCCGCTTTCGCCCGGGCGTATTGGCGTTCTGCGTCCTGCTTCTCATGGATTTTGCCGACGATTACCCGCTCGCCGGCGGTCATGGTCATACCGTAGACACTGGCGTTTTCCGGCAGCGGGAACACGAATACGCCTTCGCGCCATTGCTGACTGGTATTACGAAAACTCTGGCGCAAGCGGGTGTCGGCAATCAAACCGCTCACGGTCACCCTGTAATCGGTGTTGAGCAGCGTCGCCGTCCCCTGTCGTTGCCCGCTGACATCAACAAAATGAAACTCACCGGCTCCCTGATGACCGCCATGGCCGCCTTCGGAGGCCTCGGCATACAAAGGATGCACAAACAGGAACAGCATCACCGCCAGCCACAACGAAATCCCTTCCAGCCAGCGTCGCAGGCGAGGAGAGGCCTGCCACTCGGCCCACCCCGTGTTTCTGCGTCGGGCATTCAGAATGGTTGGTGATGATGATCCCGGATTGGTCAGCAGCATCGGTCCGCTTCCTTGTTTCAATGTGGTTGAAAAACGCGCCTTGGTGGCAATTGACGTCTATTTCAGCCCATGGAAACGGCGATCCGGTGTCACATTCTGACGATCCGCCATTGAGAAAATGATGAATTATGGCAAACCGGCCACTTTGCCTTGTTCTGGACTCAGGCCATGGTTAAATAGCAAGCTGTATTAACAGGGGAAATGGCTGCAGGTTATGAAGCGACATATCGTGCTGATTGAGGACGAGCCCGCGATCCGGGAAAACTACCGTGACGCCTTCGAGCGCCGGGGTTATCGGGTATCTGCCTATGGCGATCGCGCCAGTGCCTCCCAGGTGCTACGCACCGCTCTGCCGGACCTGGCCATTATCGATGTGGGCCTTGGTGACGAGCCCGAGGGTGGCTTTACCCTGTGCCAGGACCTGCGAAACCAGTCGAAAACCCTGCCGATCATCTTCCTCACCGCCAGGGACAGTGACATCGACTCGGTTCATGGCCTGCGGCTGGGAGCTGATGACTATGTCACCAAGGACATGAGCATGGACCACCTGCTGGCCCGGGTAACCGCCCTGCTACGACGCGCCGATGCCTGGGCCGAAGCCCTCAAGCAACCGGACGAAGTGGTGCACCGGGGCCGGCTGGCACTGAATGTGGACCGCATGGCCGCAGACTGGAACGGCTATCCGATTGGCCTGACGGTGACCGAGTTCTGGATGCTCCACTCCCTGGTCCAGCATCCCGGCCATGTGCGCAGTCGTGACCAGTTGATGGAAGCCGCCAGCACGGTGCTGGACGACAACACGGTGACCTCCCACATCAAACGCATACGGCGCAAGTTCCTGCAGGCTGATCGTGCCTTCGACGGCATTCACACTGCCTACGGCATGGGTTACCGCTGGAATGCCCATGAGGCGTGAGTCTTGACCCTCAAGCGCCAGCTATTCATTGCCAGCCTGCTGATGCTGCTGATTCCCTGGGCCGGCCTGCAGTTCGTACTGGAACTGGATCAGGCCCTGCGGAACCAGGCAGCCCGGCAATTACAGGGTCAGGCCGGGCGCGTTGCCGGCTTTGCCGCCGAACAGTTAGGGCAAAGCCCCACCATTGAACCCGGAAGCCCGGTGATTTACGCCGAACTCTTGTCCCGCGCCCCCAACCTGGACGGCTACCGCGATGACTGGCCGGGTTACGACGAGGAAGAGTCCCGCCAGCAATGGCAGAGCACCCGGAGCGTCAGCGATAGCGGTGGGGCGGCAGTGTCCTGGCAGGCAGCGGTGAACCGCAATCATCTCTACCTGCTTATCCGGGTCAGCGGCCGGACACCGGAATTTTTCAACCCCGGTAACCCGGATCAGCCCCATGACCGGATCCTGCTTCATCTGGCCAACGGCAACCAGACCAGCCGCCGCCTCATTCGCACCCAGGCACCGGGGGCCATCAACGCTATAGAGGCGGACGGTGAAAACTCAACGGACTACCGCATCAGCGGATACTGGCAGGTGATCAGTAACGGCTACCAGGCCGAACTGAGAGTTCCGCGACCGCCCCCCTCTTCCCGCTTCGGCTTCCAGGTTTTATGGCCTGCAGAAGAAGCCGCCAACACGGGCAAAGAAACTGTTGTTGCAGGCCATACCTCGGCTCAGCTTGTTACCCGGCTGCCACACCTGGAAAACCGGCTCGATGCCATGATCGCTCAGGGCCAGGGCGCCTGGATCCTGGAACCGGATGGCTGGGTGATTGCACACCAGAGACAGGACTCTGACACCGGGGAAACGCGATTCGACAGCCTGACGCCGTTGCAGATTCTTGAACGCATCAGCCTGAACGGCTTACGGGCGCTGGTGCGCTTCTATCAGCCGGAGCCGGTAGAGCTTGACGCCGAAAGCCACCGCCTGGAGGCTGCGGAGTTGCCGTCACGGGGCCTGGTGCGACACCGCAACGACGACACCTTCATGCTGGTGAAGCAGCCACTGGACGATGGCCGGGTACTGGTACTGGAAGAGTCACTGGATCAGTTACTGGCTCTGTCTGGCAGCACCCTCGGCTCGGTGATTGCCCGCAGCGTGCTGTTGATCATCGGGCTGATGCTGGTGCTACTAGGTTACGCCAGCTGGTTATCCTGGCGCATTACCCGTCTGCAGCGGGCCGTGAGCGCCAGCATTGATGACGATGGCCGCATTCTGGGCTCCCTGCCTCCTGCCCGCGCGAAAGACGAGCTTGGTGACCTGTCCCGGCAGTTCAGCCATATGGTTGACCGCCTCCAGGGCTACACTGATTACCTGGAGAGCTTTTCCCGACGGCTGTCCCATGAACTGAAAACACCGGTGGCGGTGGTGCGATCTTCCCTGGAAAACCTCAGCCACACCACGGACCCGGCCGACCAGGCCAGCTACATCGACCGCGCGCGCTCCGCCACCGACCGCCTGAGCCAGATTCTCCAGGGCATGAGCGAAGCGGCCCGACTGGAACAGAGCCTGGACCACGCCGAGAAAGAAACCTTTGACCTGGCTGACGTCGCCGCCCAGACCACCCTCGCCTACCAGGAGCTGGACCCGGACCATCACATTCACTATGCCGGGCCCGCCAGCGGTTGCCCATGCCATGGCTCCCCGGAGTTACTGGTGCAGCTGCTGGACAAGCTGGTGGACAATGCCAGGGACTTCACGCCCTGCCTGGGCCGGATTGAAGTGCGGCTGCGGTCAGGGCCGGGGCAACTGGAACTGAGCGTGTTCAACGAGGGCTCGTCATTGCCGCAGAACCTCACCAGTGATATTTTCAGTCCCTTCGTGTCAGTAAGAACCGGCCAGCAGGAAGGCCACCTGGGCCAGGGTCTGCTGATCGTGAGGCTGATTGCCGAACATCACAACGGCCACGTATTGGCAGCCAACGAGGCAGACGGTGTGCGCTTTACGGTAACATTGCCGGCGGCAGCCTGAGCCGCCCCGGCTCGCCTTCAGAGGAATTAACCTTGGACCTGTTACTGAACCAGCTTGATCTGCATCCTCTCAGGGCAGAACTCTACAACGAACTCCACTCCCGGCCATTCCACGTGCTGCCGTGCCCGGCGCAGGTCACCCACATTGCCGTACTGACCACGCCAGATCAGCGCTCGGCCCAGTTCCGCCACTGGCAGGATCTTCATATCATGCTGGGCGAGGACGCGCCCGTCGAAGATGTCAGCTGTTACGAAGCCACCTTTGGCTCCCTGCGCATCCGCCGCGAGATGCACATGGAATTTGCGTCCTACACCTTTATCAACCTGGCAGGTGGCGAGGATCACCAACCCTTCCGTGACACCGGCATCTCACCCCTGCCGGAGGGCTGGCTCGAACAGCTTACCGGCACCGTGGTGGCGGCTTTTCACATCGACATTCAGCAGGCCACGAAAAGCCCAAAAACCGAACTGGCGCAAATCCGCCACTGGTTCGAAGGCGAACGGCTGGTGGGCAGCAGTCCCTGGGAAGGCAAGGCCCGGGTATGGGGAACGTTCAAACTCCACAGTGACGGCTTTGGCCGTTTCATGGTGCTCAACCGGGACATGTCGGACAGCCAGCTTGGCCGCCTGACCCAGCGCCTGATGGAAATCGAGACCTACCGGCTGATGTCGCTGCTGGCGCTGCCGCTCGCCCGCGAAACAACGCCCTCGCTGAACGACATGGACCAGCAGCTGGCAGTGATTACCCAGTCCCTGGCTGATAACCACGACCTCGACGAGCGCGAGGTACTGGCGGACCTGACCAATATTGCGGCCCGAATCGAAGCGTTCCGCGCCCACTCCACCTTCCGCTTCTCCGCCACCCGCGCCTATCACCGACTGGTACTGACGCGGCTTGAGGAACTGCGGGAGGACGAACTGTCCGGCCACCTCACCATCACCGAATTCATGACCCGCCGGCTGACTCCGGCCGTGGAAACCTGCGAATCGGTCAAAGACCGGCTGGAAGACCTGTCACGGCGGGTGGACCGGGCCTCGGATATGATGCGCACGCGGGTGGAGCTGGCCATCCAGAGCCAGAACCAGCAGCTGTTGAGCTCGATGGACCGGCGCTCGAAAATCCAGTTGATGATGCAGCATACCGTGGAGGGGCTTTCCGTGGTGGCCATCAGCTACTACCTGGTCGGACTGCTGAAGCTGGCACTGGATTCCGCCTACGATGCGGGCCTGGATTTCGACAAGTCCCTGGTACTTGGTCTCTCCATACCGGTGGTGATGGCCCTGGTATTTTTTGGCGTGCGACTGGTGCATCACCGCTTCATCAAGCTGGCGCAAAAGCAGTAGCGGCTGCCTAACCGCCGAAGGCTTCCGAGCCGCCACCAAACTGACGGAAGAACTGCTGCGCCGTGCGCCCATTGCGAGCGCCGCGGCTGGTGGCAAAACGGATCGCTTCCCGATGCAGGGCTTCCCTGTCGATTACCTGCGGGAAGAGGGCATCAATAGCCTGCAGATAGACGTCCTGGGGAAAGCCATAGAACGACAACTGCAGGCCAAACCGGTCGGCCAGGGATACCTGCTCCTCAATGGCCTCAGCCGGGTGCAGTTCACCGCCCCGCATCTCGCTTTTTACGTTGTCGTCCATGAACTCCGGCATCAGGTGGCGGCGGTTGGAGGTGGCATATACCCGCACATTCTCCGGGGGCAGCTCCAGTGATCCCTCCAGCACACTCTTCAGCGCCTTGTAGCCGGACTCGCCCACCTCGAAGGACAGGTCGTCGCAGAAAATCACGAACCGCCAGGACAGCCCGGCGATGTCATCGACAATTTCCGGCAGATTCACCAGGTCATCCTTGTCCACCTCGATCATTCTCAGGCCCTGGTCCCGGTAGCGATTCAGCAGTGCCTTGATAAGAGACGACTTTCCCGTGCCCCGGGCGCCCCAGAGCAGGGCATTGTTGGAGGGCTCTCCTGCGAGGAAGCGCTCGGTATTACGGGCCAGTGCCTCCTGCTGCCGGCCAATGCCTGTCAGATCTTCCCAGCCCACCGGATCCAGACGCCGGATGGCCCGCAGCCCCTGACGGTGGCGCCGCCACACGGCGGCCGGCGTTTTTGCCCAGTCGATGGATTGCTCTGTGGCCATAACACTTGTTTCCTGTTCCGCGTCTATCATCATGAAACACTGAAGCCTGGTATCAGGCCGGGACTTGTCGCGCTGTCAGCCAAGCGGCTTGCGAGCCAGGAACACCGTATTGGAGGATTCCCGGTTCTGGAACGGGTTATAGAAAGACACCACTTTCGCGTCCACGTCGGTAAACAGCGTGCGCAGAATCTCCATGAACGCCTCGTCGGGCGGCTCGTTGGACCACATGGCAAAGACCCCGTCGCGCCTCAGGTGGGCCGCCATACGGCCCAGACTCTCTGCGTTGTAGAAGCTGGCGTTGGAGTCGTTCAGCAAAGCCCTGGGTGAGTGGTCGATATCCAGCAGGATCGCGTCAAAGACCCGGCCCGGCGCCTCCGGGTCAAAGCCGGCTTCGGACACGGCCATGTCGAAAAAACTACCCAGCACGTAGCGACAGCGTGGATCCTCATTCAACACCCTACCCAGCGGCACTTTCTCCTGCTGGTGCCAGTGGATAACCGTATCCAGAGCATCCACCACCACCAGCTCACTCACCCGCTCATGCTTGAGGGCGGCTTCCGCGGTGTATCCCAGGCCGAGGCCACCGACCACCACCTGCAACGCGTCGCCCTCGACGGCGCCCAGACCCAGATCCGCCAGGGCCACTTCCGCGTCCACGAACATGCTGGACATGAGGAACTCTTCACCCAGTTTCACCTCATAGATATCACGGTCACCCAGGGCCGGAATCCGGCGCCGACGGAGTGTAATTTCCCCCAGTGCGGACGGCTGGCTGTCGATCTGTTCAAACAAAAGGCCCATGATGTTTCCTGTCGAGTTCTGACGAAGCCATATCCTATCACCGGATCTCGGGAACCGCAGACTGGCAACAAGTTTTACGTTGTGAAGGACCGCAACTGACAACATCCTCTGCCCGCATCTGCGTTGTCCGGGACGTGTATTATCGCGACATGCGTATCGACGCCAGCGTATGTATTGCGGGGGAGATCGAGCGAACGGCAGTGGGCCGGCGGCCGGAAAGCTGTACCCGCCTGGCCAGGCTTCCGACGCCGGTGGCTGCCAACGATACGCTACGGTAAGACAGCCGGGAAACGCCGTGATGGATCGTACGAACCCTCTCACTCCAGGCTCTGGTAACCGGTACCTGCTGCAGTATGTTGAAGGTTTCGTCAGCGATGGACAGATGAACCCGCTCAAGCTTTAGGGAGCCATGGGCCAGGCCACTGGCCGCCATATCGGCAAACCCGGCCCACCAGATACGATCCTGCTGATTCATAATAGCCACTCCTTAAGCTGGACAGCCACATCGGGATGATGGGCAAGACGGATATGATCAACGCCCGGGAAGCTGGCTTCACCACTGACCGCCCAGCCTTTCCGCTCGCGACCACGGGCGCTGGATTCATTGACCAGGGCATCCCCGAACAGCAGGTTAACCGGATGCTGACGGGCCCGTGCCAGCAAACCACAGACAACGTAATGCCGGGCACCCGGCAACAGGGGCGGCTCGCCGTCAGCCCCGGTCACAAACTCCCCGCGGGACAGGTCGCGGATACCCTCACTGCGCAGATCAATCACCTCGCCCAGTACCCGTAAATAGTCCCGGGGCGCCCGATTAATCAGCTCCGCCGCCGCCCTGGCACCCTTCGCCAACCACGATCCGTCATGGGGGGCTCCGAGGTAGACACAATCGCCGACCCGCTCCACCCAGCGATGGCCACGGAGTTGGCCGTAATGGCAGGCACTACGGATCAACAGCCCACCCATGCTGTGGCCGATCAGGATAATGCGCTCAACAGGCAGGGACCACTGGCTGACCAGGGTGTCAAGCATGTTCGCCAGGGCCTGCCCGTTGCAATGGATGGGCCGGCCGGTGTTGTAACGAAGCGTCAGGGGTGTGATGTCGCGGTTCTCAGCCGCCAGCAGCGAGCCGTAATGGGCTCCGTTACCACCAGGAAGGGCCCACACCGATTCAAGCTCCATCAGGCCGTGGATCGACAGGCACAAGGTTGAGCCCGGGGCCTGCACATGAGGCGAACCGGGATCGACTGACTCACAGCCGTGAAAAAGCGCCATGGGCATGGCCAGGGGATTGTTGCGGGCCTCAAGCCAGTCCCCGAAGAATCCGCTGAAAATGGCTGAGGCGTGTCTTTGCCACGCCGGGCTTGTATCTGTATCCATGCGCAACCGCTACTGTCTGTTGATATACACACCAGTCTACCCTGATTATGGCCCCGGGATTGATTGAATTTCCCCCGGATTTTGCCCTCAGCGGCACCTGGTTGATGATACTTTGCGATGTGGCGGGTTACGGTGGGGTGACGATCAGGTGACTGGTTGGTCAGTGTCATCGGCAGGAACTTCGGTTTTTTCCTTGCCTCGGGCCTGCTCGGCTTCCGCTTCCCTCATCAACACCATACCGCCCTGCATGAGCAGCGACTTCAGGCGAGGATCGCCCTGCTCCACAACGCCAAGTGTGAACGCGGCAGCAACGGCTTCCAGAGGATTGTTACGGACAAGGTCCCTGATGACATCAATCGGAGAGGAGGGTGACTTTCCTTTGCCTTCCTTACCTTCGGAGGAAGATTTCTTTGCGGTAACCGGCCGGGTCATCCGGTAGAAAAACAGAGCCAGCAATAACAGGCATGCCAAGCCCGTGGCCGCCAGGGCACCGGCCTCACCCAAAGTGGGAGCCAAGGCCAGCGTGGCGGCATTCACGAGCAGGTAAAAACCGGTAATCAACAGGGCGACCAGCAGCACCAGGGCCAGCATGAATCCAATAATGGCCGCGACTGCCTTACGCAGGACGCCCTGTAACCAGGCTGAATCGGGCATGATCAGCGGTCCAGCAACCGACCAACTAGCAACCCGGCGAGGAACATGATCATGATGCTCAGGAAAGGCCGTTCCCCAATCTTGCTCTCCGTCTCGTCGATGGCCTTGGTGCCGGCATCACGGGCACGGTTGATCGCTTCATCCCCACGCTGCCTGACCTGGTCAAACGCCTCGCGGCTCTCCCGGCGGATTTCATCACGGAGACTGCTGATGTTGCTTTTCTGCCCCTCGGTAACACTTTTGGTGAGATTGGAGAGATCGTCGCTGAGCTTTTTCAGATCCGCTCTGACCTGCTCATATTCGTTCTGGTTGGATTTCGCTTCCATTGTTGCCTCCTTATTAGCAAACAATATGCTATTTCGGTTTTTGATAACCGGAAAAACTATCAACTGAATGCGTGTAAAAGAAAGCCAGCTCACGACTCGACAGGCATTCAGCAACCATGGACCCTTAAAGAGTCACAATGATTACATTTACTGTAGCACAACATACGGGACCGTATGGAAGGCTCCTCAATTGAAATCCATTGACCTAGGGTTGAGCGGGCTCATCATTACGGACCCGCATAAAGCTGGCAAACCTTGGCAGCCCCGTTGAAGTGTAACCGTAGTGTTTGTAGGTGATGCTTGCGCCAACCGGCGGCGGGTTTCTGCGCTGGTCGTCGCTGAATCCGGTGCCGATACGAAACCGCCGCCCATCATCCCGCTCTACCTGTATGGCCCCCAGCATGCCCCGGTATTTGCCGCTACCGGGCAGATGCGCCACAACCACCGCTTCCGCATCCTGGTAACGCTTCACTTTCAACAAATCCCCCGAGCGGCCCGCGGAATGAAGGCTGCTACCGCGCCTCAGCATCAAGCCTTCACCACCGCCCGCGATCACTTCATCCAGCGCTGCCATCAGCTGGTCGTGATCCGTTGCCACCTCCTGCGCCACCATAGCCAGGAAGGGCGAAGGTGACGGCACCAGCACTGACTCCATTGCCTGGATACGCTCACTGAATGGCCGCCCAACCCCTGGCAGGTCAAACACCATAAAACGGATCTGCCGCCAACTGGTGTCTACCGGTTGCAACCGCCTTACCGCACCGGACAACTCGGCGAACCGCCCCCGCCCCATCCACAGCTCGCCGTCCATGGGCATATCGGGAAAGCCTTCGGTAAACCACTCCGGTGCCGGATATTCGTTGCCACCCCGGGACCAGAAACGCTCACCGTCCCAATAGGCCCGAACGCCGTCCAGTTTTTCGCTGACCCAGTAACCCTCAAGATCAACCCCCTCCTCATAGACACCGGCAAGTGCCAGCCCCGGCGGTTCTGCATAAGCACAGGGCGCGGTAACCAGAGCCAGCGACAACAGCATCAGAGGGGCATTCCTAGCCAGACGCGCCAGCAACTGTCTCGGGATGCGGATTACCGCGGCGGGGACAAACCTGATATTGATGCGCTGTTGCGGCGCGACAGAACCGTCTTTTGAAGACATGCACTTGCTCCCTGTGGTCCATTTGCAAACTCAGTTGCGGTATTGCAGTCCATTGCGCGCGCCTTCCTGGCACGCTGCTGACGCAACTCTATCCAGGAAAACCCTGGCACTCAAGCAGTGGTTGGCCGGCGGATTGCAACGATCAGCCGATGACGGCCACGCTGTCTCTGGATATACTCTGGTTCTCTGCGAGTGCCGGATCTGACACTAAAAAAGGACCCCCCCCATGAGTGACCTGAAAACCCGTTTCGACGAAGCCGTAAACTACATCCAGAACGCCGAGGGCGACTTCAAGCCATCCAACGAGCTCAAGCTGGAGTTCTACGGGCTCTACAAGCAGGCCACTGAAGGCGATGTCAGCGGCAAGCGCCCCGGCATGATGGATTTCGTCGGCCGCGCCAAATACGACGCCTGGGAAAAGCTGAAGGGAACCTCCTCCGAAGAAGCGATGCAGAAGTACATCGACAAGGTGGAAGCCCTGAAGTAACCCGGCGATCGGTATTTTCGGAAGCAGCAAATGTTACGGATTGTTGCTCCCAGTCAATTTTCCCTGTGAAAGATTTTGCGGCCGTCAAACGATTGTCATAGTATGCGCGCATTATAAGAACGACAATTCACAGGGAAGAAGGACGACGCACCATGGATACCTCCGAGGCGCTTGAGCAATCGCAGCCGGGCCTCGTCAGTCGAGTGACTGGCGCCATCCGTAAACATCAGCTTAACCACCGCGCAGAGCAGACCTATCTCCACTGGATTTCCAGGTTTGTGCTTTTCCACAACCTGAAAAATCCGGAAATGCTGCAATCCGACGACCGGCAGGTTTTCCTGGCGTATCTGAGTGATCGTCTGGAGGTATCGAGGGCGCGCCTGAACCAGGCGAAACAGGCCCTGGCGTTCTTTTACGAGGACGTGTTGGGCAGAACCGAGCCCGAAGGCACGGCCGCCGCCTGACTTAACGCGCCAGCGGATCGTAACGAATATCGGTAATTATAACGTGGTTCCAGCCATCGGGAGTGCGCACCCCGACTTCGTCATCAATCCGTTTACCGAGGAGCGCGCGTGCCATAGGGGAGTCAATGCTCAGATACCCCCGGGACAGATCGAACTCGTCCGGCCCAACCAGTCGATAGGTGCTTTCGTGGCCCTCCTCGTTCTCGATGGTCACCCAGGCCCCGAAAAATACCTTGTCCCGGTCATCCGGTAATCGGTCCACCACTGTCAACTCATCGAGTCGCTTGCTCAGGAAGCGTATACGGCGGTCTATTTCCCGTAGCTGTTTCTTGCCGTAGATGTACTCGGCATTTTCGGAACGATCGCCCTGAGCAGCAGCTTCACGCACGGACTGTGTGACCTCCGGGCGCTTTTCCTTCCACAGGTAGCGCAGCTCGTCGCGCAGGGCGCTTTCACCCTCCGCCGTTATGTAGCGGGTTCTGGCCATATAAAAACCATCATTCAGAAATAAAAAAACCCCGTAAAAACGGGGTAAGGCTAGCGCTGTGCTGGAGGGAGAAGCAAGCGGAGTTTCCGCTGGCTTCCATAACTACAGCCTTAATTCTGCACAGTCGAGGTTACACGGCAGTGGCCGTACGATTACGTTTTTTTCAGGGCAGAGATTAGGTTGTTCACTCTAGAGAGCAGCGTTATCGTTCAGCTTAAATAAATGTATTACCACTTGAAGCTTTTTACTGCTCAACACTTTCAGAAACGGGGCACTGACATGAACACCAAAAAACTCATCAACACTGCGCTGAACGGCCTGGACACTATCGGCTACCGGCTTGATCAATACGGCGTTACTGACAGGTTGAACCGCCACAATCTGGCCGCTTTCATCATGCTGGAACAGAAGCATCTGGAAGGCGAGTGGGACAGTTTCCAGGCGAGATACGACCGCCGCCGCTCACAGGTCGACGGATTGCTGACCGCTATCGAGACCCGCACCGCCCCCCTGATCAGGCCTCTGGTCAGCCGCGTCAACCAGTTCCGTGGTGTCGCCAGCAGCTGATCAGGTACCTCTGAGCTCTGCCGGGGAGCTCTGCTCTCCGGCGTCCGAGGCCGGAATTGTCTGGGAATCCTTCAGGCGTCGTCTGTTCGGAGAGTAGGCCGGCATGCGAATCGTCACCCTAAGGCCCGGATACTCCTCACCCGGATGTTCATCGCTCAGGGAGATGGTTCCCTTATGTATCTCCGCTACGGCGCTTACAAGGCTGAGGCCAAGGCCATTCCCCGGCAGTGACCGGCTCTTGCCCACCCGGTAGAATCGCTGGAACACCTGGTCCTTCTCTTCGTCTGGAATACCAATGCCGCTGTCCCCGACCTCGAAGACCGCATCGCTCCCTTCCCTGCGAACGTTGACCCGGATCTTGCCCTGTTCCGGAGTGTACTTGATGGCGTTGTCGATCAGGTTGCTGACCATCTGGAACAGCAGATCCCGGTCCCCCTCAATCACTACCTGGTCTTCCAGCGACTGCTCGAAATCCTGATCCTTGTCTTCCGCCAGTGCCTCGTAAAGTTCACACGCATCACTGACCAGTTCCCCCAGAGACACCTGCTTCATGTCCGAGGTGTTGCCACGGGTCTCCAGCCGTGCGATCCGCAACAGCGCGTTGAAGGTGGCCAGCAACTGGTCGGCTTCCGCCACTGCGCGCCCGGCCTGCTCGCGGGCCTCGTCGTTGTCCACCGACATCAGGGTGTTCTCCAGCTGGTTGCGCAGCCGCGTCAGCGGGGTTCTCAGGTCATGAGCAATACTGTCGGAAACGTGGCGGATGCCTTCCATCAGGTACACGATCCGGTCCAGCATCTGGTTGAGATTTTCCGCCAGCTGGTCAAAGTCGTCATCGGTACCGCGTGTGGGAATACGCAGTGACAGGTGACCGTTCATGATACGTCGGGAGGTATTGTTGATCACTTCGATGCGCCGGGTGGTGCTCCGGCTCATCAGGAAACCACCCAGCAGGGCCAGCGCCAGGGTAATCCCCATGCCCCAGTTGATGGCGGTTTCAATCACCCGCTTGAGATTGGTAAGCTCCTCCACATCACGACCGACCAGCAAGCGCAGGCCACCCTGGACCTCGAAAATACGGGCACGGGCCAAGCGCTCAGGACCTGTCCAGCCTACCGACTCGTCCAGCGTGAAATTGATCCAGCCGCTTTCCGAACGTGAGCCATTGGGCCAGGTTTCAATATTGCCGGCAAGCTTGAGAAAGTCGTCGGTGGTCAGCAGATATATGGATTTGGCATTGGGGTCGCGAGCGACACGCTCGCGGATGATGGAAATCAGGCCATTGATGCCGCTGCCGCGGTACTGCTCGGCAAGGCCCGCGATTTCCGCCTCGATGGTTTCATCGGTCTGTTCAGTCATGAACCCCGCTGTGCGCCAGTAGATAAACGCCAGCAACAGGAAAACCGAGGTGGCAAACACCACCATATACAGCAGGGCTAACTGGAATGAGGAGGTTCTGAGCTGGCTAAGCAGTTTCACGCAACATGTACCCTGCGCCCCGGATGGTCTGCAGCAGTGGGGTATCGAATTCCTTGTCGATTTTTGCCCTCAGGCGGCTGATATGAACATCAATCACGTTGGTCTGGGGGTCAAAATGGTAATCCCATACCTTTTCAAGCAGCATGGTTCGCGTGACCACCTGACCGGCATTGCGCATGAGATATTCCAGCAGGCGGAATTCCCGTGGCTGAACATCGATGTTATGCCCTGCCCGTTTGACGGTCCTGGCGAGCAGGTCCATTTCCAGGTCCGCCACCCGCAGCACGGTCTCGGTTTCCGCAGACTGGCGGTTACGACGCACCAGAGATTCGATCCGCGCCAGTAATTCGGTGAAGGAGAAGGGCTTGGTGAGGTAATCATCGCCACCGCCACGCAGGCCTTCGACCCGGTCATCCACATCGCCCAGGGCGCTGAGGATCAGTACAGGTACCTGGTTACCGGTAGCACGCACCGTTTTGATGATCGAAAGACCGTCCATGCCCGGGAGCATACGGTCGACAATCATGATGTCGTAGTCTTCACTCGCGGCCATCATCATTCCATCTTTGCCATCCGCCGCATGATCCACGACAAAATCAGACTCTTTCAGCCCTTTGACAAGGTAGTTTGCCACGTCCTGATCGTCTTCAATTACCAGTGCTTTCACCGGTTATCCTCCTGAATAGCGGATTACATTAACAGCTAGGGTACGAAGAACGTCGGTTGCCGGCCAGTTACGATCCTGTAAGAGGGTGTCGCCAATGGCGACGGTCACTTTCTCTCGCGAAACCAGTCCAGGCTTGCCGTCGTGTCGCCGCTGGGGCGATATTCCGCACTTACCCAGCCACCATACCCCAGACGGTCAAGGGCCGCGAAAACATTCCGAAAGTTAATCTCTCCGGTACCGGGTTCATGACGTCCCGGATTATCCGCAAACTGGACGTGGCCGATCCACGGCAGCAGGCACTCCAGCGAGCGGATGAGGTCCCCTTCCATGATCTGCATGTGGTACAGGTCATACTGCAGTTTCACGTTGCCGGCATCTACCGCCTTAATCAGCTGCATCACCCGGGCAGAAGTGTCCAGGAAGAATCCCGGTATATCTACCCGGGAGTTGATCGCCTCCAGGCACAGGGTCATGCCTTCATCGTCCAGTCGGGCGGCGGCATGCTCCACGTTGTCCACCAGGGTCTGCCAGGCCAGTGATTCGTCCAGGGTATCCGGGCGAATGCCGGCCAGACAGTTAACCTGCCTGCAGTCGAGGGCACGGGCATAGCGGATGGCCAGGTCAACGCCTGCCCTGAATTCATCGGTACGGTCGGGGAGACAGGCAATGCCACGTTCGCCGGCGCTCCAGTCACCCGCGGGCAGATTGAACAGCACCTGGGTAAGCCCATTACTCTCAAGCTCCCGCTTCAGCTCCTGTTCCGGCCATTGGTACGGAAACAGATACTCAACCCCGGAGAAACCGGCCTCCCTCGCCAGCCGGAAGCGGCCGATAAACTCCGCCTCGGCAAACAGCATGGAGAGATTGGCAGCGAATGCAGGCATGGCTTATCCCTTACGTTTGATGGCCGGCGAAGTGCCCAGAAGGGCGCCATTGAGATGTTCCAGCTCCAGCAGCAGACCGCTGTGGTCCACGTCACTGTGGCCGTTGGCAACCAGGCTCCGGTATTCATTATGCACCTGCTGGGCCAGCGGCAGCGTCAGCCCTTCGGAGCGGGCTTCATCCAGAATCATACGCAGATCCTTGAGCTGAATCCGGGCCGGCGCTCCAGGTGAGAAATCACGGTCAATCATGCGCTGCCCATGAAGCTCCAGAATCCGGCTACTGGCAAAACCACCCATCAAGGCCTCCCGCACGGCTGCAGGATCGGCACCACCCTTCGCCGCCAGCAACAACGCCTCCGAAACCGCACCGATGGTAATACCCACAATCGCCTGATTGGCCAACTTGGCCAGTTGCCCGGCACCGACAGGACCAATCGACGTACATTTACCCAAGGCCTCAAAAACCGGCCGCATCCGCTCAATATCCGCCTCAGCGCCCCCGGCCATAATACTCAGCGTCGCCTGTTCCGCCCCGACCGTCCCACCGGACACCGGGGCATCCACATACCCGGCGCCCCGCTCCCGGGCCAGTTCCGCATGGCGACGCGCCAGCGACGGCTGAACCGAGCTCATATCAATATAGACCGCTCCGGCCTTGAGCGCGTCGATACCGCCCTGCTCCATCATCACGCTGTCCACTACATCGCCGTTTTCGAGCATGGTGATCACGACATCGGCATGTCGAACAGCGTCTTTCGGTGAGCCGGCAACGACGGCCTCATCCTTAAAAGGCTCACATTTGCTCGCGGTACGGTTCCACAATGTCATGGGATAACCCGCGTTCAGAAGATTCCGAACCATGGGCGTGCCCATCAAGCCAATGCCAAGAAAAGCTATACGAAGATGGTGTGAGGTCATACTTTCTGGATCCCTATTGCCAATGCTGGAGAAGTGGGTGGGCAGGCTGTCTCAAAACCGTGCGGAGCCACGGATGGCGGTGTTTCGATTATACAAACAAAAACGCCACCAACCCCGCAAAGGGTGGTGGCGTTCTGACAGAAGCCGATGTCATTCCTGGCTTATGCGGCGACAGCCTCTTCCGTCGTCATCTGGGCACGAATCTTCTTCATTGCATTCTTTTCAAGCTGACGGATACGCTCCGCGGAAACACCATACCGGTCGGCCAGCTCATGCAACGTAGACTTGCTGTCTGACAACCAGCGCTCCCGCAGGATATCCTGGCTGCGCTCGTCCAACAGCGCCATCGCTGACATCAGGCGGCCGTTGGAATCGTCCGTCCAGTCCGACTGTTCAAGCTGAGTCGCCGGATTACTGCGATGATCTTCCAGATAATATTGCGGTGCCTGATAGGCATTGTCTTCATCATCATCCTGGGGACCGTCAAACGCGGTGTCGTGGGAAGCCAGCCGGCCTTCCATTTCCCGGACCACCCTGGGCTCCACGCCCAGGTCACCGGCCACCGCTGTCACCTCGTCGTGGCTCAACCAGGCCAGACGCTTCTTCTGGCTGCGCAGATTGAAGAACAGTTTGCGCTGGGCCTTGGTGGTGGCCACTTTAACGATACGCCAGTTACGCAGGATGAACTCGTGAATTTCCGCCTTGATCCAGTGCACCGCAAAAGAGACCAGGCGCACTCCATATTCCGGATTGAAGCGTTTGACCGCCTTCATCAGGCCCACATTGCCTTCCTGGATCAGGTCGGACTGGGACAAGCCATAACCGGCATAACTGCGGGCAATATGGATTACAAAACGCAGATGCGAGAGGATCAGCTCTCGGGCGGCATCCACATCACCTTCATAATACAACCGCTCTGAGAGCTTGCGCTCTTCCTCGACAGACAAAACCGGAATGCGGCTGGCTGCCTGGATATAGGACTCCAGATTGGCACCCGGAACCAGTCTGTCAATCACCTGTAAATTCGTACCCATATCTTTTCCTCCAGACAGGACGGCCTATAAATATAACAATCAGAACTTTGACCGCCACGTACCTAAAAAGTTCCTTTAATTCCCGTTAAAGCGTTTTAAATCAACAAATTGGGAACTTGTTTACTCCTCTGAACTACCCTTAACTTAAATCAACTACAACAATTTTTTCAATACGGTATTCCCGAAGTGAAGGATCACCCGCCAGCTATTTCGCCAGGCTCTATATCATCAAGATGGCGCTTTACTGCGACCCACGCTCCCAACCAGCCTAACAGCATGGCGGCAATTATCAACGCCAGCGCTCCGTCGACACTCAGCCCGTTGAGAGAAAAGTCGCTGCGGTAAAGCCCTGCCAGGCGCTCGACCGGCCCACTGAGCCACCAGAGCGACAATTGCAACAGTATTAACGCCACTATACCGCCCCCAAGGCCAAACCAGGCACCGGTGTAGAGAAACGGCCTGCGTACGAAGGCATCCGTGCCCCCCACCAGTTTGGCCACCAGAATCTCGTCGCGGCGGTTCTCGATGGCAAGTCGCACGGTATTGCCAATGACCAGCACAACGGCTGCAGCTAGCAACAGCGCCAATGCCCAGACTGCGCGGCCGAGCAGATCGGTCATGGCATTCAGGCGCTGCAGCCAGCCCAGATCCACCTGCACGCGCTCAACCCCATCCAGTCCCTCGATAACAGTGAGCAACATTTCCACGCCGTCGGCAGTGCGGGAGTTTTCGCTGGGCGTAACCAGCAGCGTGTGGGGCAGCGGGTTCTCGTTCAGATAGTCCAGAGCGTCCTCGAGGCCGGAAGAGGCCCGGAATTCATCCAGCGCGGTATCCCGATCAATCAGCTCCACCTCGGCCACACGGCTGTCGTCGGCCACCCTGGTTGTCAACGCCTGCGCTTCCTCAATGGAGACCGAGTCGTTCAGGTAGGCGGTCACCCGGGCCGAATTTTCCCAGCCTGCGCTGACGCCCTCCAGGCTGGCCAGCAACAGCATCAGTGCCACCGGCAACGCCAGTGCCACGCCCATGACCGTCCAGGTCATCATGCTGGCGATCGGGGACTGCCACAGGCGCCGGGCACTGTCCACGGCCACTTTCCGGTGATGGTTCAGGTAGCTTTCGGCCTGCTCCCGCCAGGGCGAACGGGCACTTCTGGCTCCGCGACTCCGGGGCTTGCGGGGATCGTTAGCCATGCCGGCCACCCCCGGCGCCAGGCTCTGACATCAGCCGGCCGTGATCCAGCGTAAGGGTGCGGCGCCCCAGATCGTTGATCAGGGCAATGTCGTGGGTAGCAATCAGTACTGTCACCCCCACCTGACTGAATTCCGTGAACAGGCGCATGATGTCGGCAGACAGTTCCGGATCCAGGTTGCCGGTGGGCTCGTCCGCCAGCAAAACCGGGGGCTTGTTGACCACCGCCCGGGCAATGCCTACGCGCTGCTGTTCACCGCCGGAAAGCTGAAGCGGATTCATTTTTTCCTTGCTCAGTAGCCCGACCTTGTCGAGCGCCGCACGCACGCGTCGGCCAATATCCCGGGCAGGCGTACCCATGACCTCCAGGGGCATGGCAACGTTGTCGAACACGGTACGGTCGAACAGCAGCTGATGGTTCTGGAATACCACGCCGATATGGCGGCGGATATAGGGCACCTGGCGACGCGGCAGGGTATTGAGCACCTGTCCGCCGACAATCACCTCGCCAGCACTGGGGCGCTCCATTACCATGATCAGCTTGAGCAGGGTACTTTTGCCGGCACCCGAATGGCCGGTGAGAAACGCCAGCTCGCCCCGCTCCAGACCGAAATTGACCTGGCGCAGAGCCGTATGATCGCTGTCGTAACGTTTGCTGACCTGGCGAAACTCGATCATCGAGGGCTACTTCTCCGGGCTGTCGTCGAACAGCGCATCCACAAAGGTGCGGGCGTCGAAGCTGCGCAGGTCGTCCACCTGCTCACCGACACCAATGTAGCGGATGGGAAGCTGCAACTGCCTGGCGATGGCGAACACAATGCCGCCCTTCGCAGTGCCATCCAGCTTGGTCAGGGTAATGCCGCTGACGCCCACCGCCTGCTGGAAAACCTGGGCTTGGCTGAGGGCGTTCTGGCCGGTACCCGCGTCCAGTACCAGCATGACTTCATGGGGCGCAGTGTCGTCCAGCTTCTTGATAACCCGCACAACCTTTTCCAGTTCACTCATCAGGTTGTCCTTGTTCTGCAGGCGCCCGGCGGTATCGGCAATCACCACATCCACACCCCGGGACTGGGCTGACTGCACGGCATCGAAGATCACTGAGGCGCTATCGGCGCCGGTGTGCTGAGCCACCACCGGTACCTTGTTGCGCTCACCCCAGACCTGCAGTTGCTCCACGGCAGCCGCCCGGAAGGTATCCCCTGCGGCCAGCATGACCGACTTGCCTTCACGCTGGAACAATGCCGTCAGCTTGCCGATCGTGGTGGTTTTGCCCACGCCATTAACGCCGACCATCAGGATCACATAAGGTTTCTTGCCGCTGTCTATCTCCAGGGGTTTGGTGACATCCGCCAGCAGGCCGTGAAGCTCATCCCGAAGCGCCTTGCGCAGGGCCTCGCCGTCCTTGAGCTGATTGCGCTCAAGCTTGTCCGTCAGCGACTCGATAATTTCCGACGTGGCGGTAACGCCCACATCCGCCATTAGCAGCGTGGTTTCGATTTCCTCTAGCAGATCCTCGTCCACTTTCTTGCCAACGGAGAACAGATCGGCCAAACCGCCAGTCAGGCTGGCCCGGGTTTTACCAAGACCATGACGGATGCGCTCGAAAACACTGACCTGGGGCGCTTCTGGTTCCGGCTCGGGCACTGCCGGCACTTCAGCAGGCGCCTTCTCGACCACGGCAGGCTCTTCAGGTGCCTCGGCAGGGGGGGCACTCTCAGGCTCTGCCTTTTCCTCTGCCTTGGGCGCAGCGCCTTCCGGTGCCTCTGGCTTCTTCTGGGGCACCGGCCTGGGCCGCGGCACACGCCGACGGTTGGCGGCCACATCCAGAACAAATACAAGGACAAGAAAGGCCAGAAGGCCGATAGCAATCCACTCTGCCGTCATAGTCATACCACTGATTGTCGATTCGCGGGATAAAAGAAAGGCGTTATTCTAGCAGACTGCCTGGCCTAAGTGATGGCCGCAGGTGACTCTCCCGACAAACCTTCGTAACATGGTGCGACTTATACGCCGAGGCGCACCGATCAGGAGGCATTTCCCACATGGCGCGCAACCAGAAACCCAGGCCCGCCAGCGGCGACGGTGAACTTCGCATCATCGGCGGTGACTGGCGCAGCCGCAAACTGCGCTTCCCCGAAGCCGGTGGCGTCCGCCCGACGCCCGCGCGCACCCGCGAAACCCTGTTCAACTGGCTGACATTCCACATCGCCGGCAGCCGCTGCCTCGACCTATTCGCCGGCTCCGGCGCCCTCGGCCTGGAAGCCCTTTCCCGGGGCGCCGGCACTACCGTCTTCGTCGACCACACTGCTGCACTGGCCCAGGCCCTGCGCAACAACCTGCAGCTATTGAAATCAGATAACGGAGAAGTGACCTGCCAGAACGTCGACACCTACCTCTCCCGGACTCCGGCCAAGCCGTTCGACATCCTGTTCATGGACCCGCCATTCAGACAGGGCTGGCTGGAAAAGCTGTTCCCGCTGATTGCGGATAATGGCTGGGTTAAACCGGAAGGCTGGATCTACGTGGAGCACGAAAGCGAACTGCCGACACCCACGGCGCCGGCCAACTGGACACTGCACCGACAAAAAACAGCAGGCCAGGTGACCTACTGTTTGTTCAGAGCTGAAGGATCAGCAACTACCTGAAAAACCGCAGCGAATGTTCCACTACGGTCAAATCGGTGTCGGGGTGAGGTGCCTTTTCTGCCGGGAAAAGGTGTCTGAGCAAAGCGAGTTCTTTTCCCAGAAGAAAAGGCACCCCACCTCGGGACCAGACACCTGAGCCATCAGGCTAAAAGGACCATCACGAAGAAGGCCGCAGAGAGTAAGCCCGCAAATGCGCCGCAAAATCCTCCAGATAACGAATACCACTGGCCTCCGCCTCCCGGCACCATTCCACCAGCGCCTGAAGTTTCTCCTGCGGCTTCAGTCCGCGTCGACGCCAGAGCTCCTGCAGTTCGTTACTCTTCTCGTAAATCTGACGCAGCGCCGCATTGCGCTCCAGCACAGTATCCAGATGCTCCTTTTCCTTCGGCTTGATCAGGGTAACCTCACGGGATAACAAACGCTTCAGGCTTCGATACCGGGGGCGAACTTCATCATCCATCAGTGCCTTCTGCTGTCGCAGCACCGGCTCCATCACCCGCTTGCGGTACTGGCGCATGATATCGAAGCGGCTGTTGGTAATCGCCTGCACGGTCTCTACATCCACTTTCTGCTTGCCAGGCACGTAATGGGCAATGGGCTTAAAACCCTTGGGTTTTGCCAGGCCGAAGAACTCGAAAAGGCGAATGTAACCCCAGCCGATATCCACTTCGAACCAGCGGCGGGACAGCTTGGAAGAGTTGGGGTAGGTGTGATGGTTATTGTGCAGCTCTTCACCGCCAATCAGGATACCCCAGGGTGAAATATTGCGGGCATTGTCTGCACATTCGAAATTGCGATAACCCATGAGATGACCGATGCCATTGACTACGCCGGCAGCCCAGACCGGAATCCACATCATCTGTACCGCCCAGATCCAGATTCCGTTCACACCGAAAAGCAAAAGGTCGATGACCGCCATCAGCTGGATACCCAACATCGGATAGCGGCTGTAGACCTTGTTCTCCACCCAGTCTTCCGGCGTGCGCTGGCCGTAGCGCTCAAGGGTTTCCTGAGTGCCCGCCTCATCATACAGTTCGGCACCCTCGAGAAGCACTTTGCGAATGCCCAGAATTACCGGGCTGTGAGGATCTTCCTCGGTTTCGCACTTGGCATGGTGCTTACGATGGATGGCCGTCCACTGTTTGGTGTTCTGTGCTGTGGTCAGCCAAAGCCAGAAACGGAAAAAATGCGCCAGTACCGGATGCAGATCCAGTGAGTTGTGGGCAGAATGGCGATGCAGGTAGAGCGTGACGCTGATGATTGTGATGTGGGTCAGTCCCAGGGCCACCAGGATTAGCTGCATCACCGAAAGGTCCGTAAGACCATTGTACCACATAGAATTTTCCTCATTCGATATCATAGGGTTGCAAAGTGCATGACGGGCCCTGCAGAAAGCCTTCGGCCTGGCGGATCCGGTACTGCCAAACAACCGTATCCCGACACTTTAGCGTACAGTTGTTAGCTGGAACAACCGTATTTGGCAGCCAAATTGTTACTGAATACACTAACCGGTTATCACCCACGCGGCTGGAGCGGAGCACCTTGCCAGAATTACCCGAAGTAGAGACCACCCGACGCGGCATTGCTCCCCATTGCGAAAACCGGACAATCACTCGGGTAACGGTGCGAGACAGTCGCCTGCGCTGGCCGGTTCCGGACAATCTGGCTGAATTGCTGGAAGGTGGCGTGATCCACACCGTGGAGCGTCGGGCAAAATACCTGCTTATCGGGGTAAGCTCGGACACGGTGGCCGGCTCTCTGATTGTGCATCTGGGCATGTCGGGCAGTTTGAGGGTGATCACCGACCAGAGCGAACCCCTGCTGCATGACCATGTGGAACTGACGCTGGATAGCGGCACCCGCCTGCGCTTCAATGACCCACGCCGATTCGGCTGCTGGCTGTGGTCCGAAAATCCGCACCAGCATCCGTTAATTGCCAGCCTGGGGCCAGAGCCCCTGGCACCGGCGTTTAACGGCAGCCTGCTCTACCGGTTGTCGCGGGGCAGGAAAACCCCGGTCAAGTCCTTCATTATGGATAACCATGTGGTCGTGGGTGTGGGCAACATCTACGCCAACGAAGCTCTGTTCAAGGCCGGCATCCATCCCCGCCGTGCCGCCGGTCGTATCAGCCTGGACCGTTATAACCGTCTGGTAGAGGCCATCCGTGAAACCCTCAGCGCCGCTATACTGATGGGGGGAACCACCTTGCGGGACTTCGTGAACAGTGATGGCAAACCCGGCTACTTCGCCCAGTCGCTGTTGGTCTACGGCCGCACCGGCGAGCCCTGCTGTGAATGCGGGCAGACATTGAGGGAAACACGGATGAACCAGCGCTCAACGGTTTACTGCAGCAAATGCCAGCGCTAGCGTTCAGACAACGACTGAAACAGAAAAAGCGTTTGAAAATACGTGAATATGATTCATAGTTAACAGAATATCCATAATCGCAAGCTACTATGAACGGCAACAGATGTATCGCCAGGAGAAACACGAAATGACCGGTAAGATTCCCCACATCGTTATCACCGCCTTCGCGGTTTGCCTGCTGGCGTTTTCCTCTGCCGGCCATGCCCAGGCGATTGATGAAGAACCCTCGGCATTGGCAATGACCGGAGATGCCCTGCTCGTTCGCCCGGCCCTGCTAGCCACCACTATCATTGGCAGCGCTGTGTACCTGGTATCCCTGCCATTCTCGGCACTGGGCGGTAACGCCGCTGAAGCCGGGGAAGTTCTGGTTGTCGGTCCGGCCAGGGCCACCTTTGTTCGCTGCCTGGGTTGCACCCGCACCGGCCGGAAACCCGAAACCATCCAGCAAGACGACTGATCCGTAGAATTCCGCCTTGCCAATCTACGCATACTTCGGCAGCCTGACGATTAATCAATCCTCAGGCTGATTTTGTATATGGTGAACTGGCACGCCCTTGATACCGTGTTCCTGGACATGGACGGAACCCTGCTCGACCTGCACTTCGACAACCATTTCTGGCTGGAACACCTGCCCAGGCGTTACGCCGAACACAACAATCTCAGCCCCGAACAGGCCCGTGACACCATCATCCCCATGATAATGGCCGAGCGCGGCTCCCTGAACTGGTACTGCACCGATTACTGGAGCGACCGCCTGAATCTGGACATCACCGGCCTCAAGGCCGAAGTGGGCGATCGCATCGGCTACCTGCCCCACGTCACCGACTTTCTCGCAGCCGTCCGAAGCGCCGGCCTGCGCTCGGTGATCGTTACCAACTGCCATCCCGACCCCCTGGGGCTGAAACTGCAACTCACTGGCCTCGACAGCCGGGTGGACAACATCATCTCCAGCCATCAGCTGGGCAAACCCAAGGAAGACCCGGCCTTCTGGCAGGACCTTGCCACTCTTGAAACCTATCAGCCCGCCGCCACCCTGATGGTGGACGACAGTTTCCCGGTGCTGGAAAGTGCCCGCACTGCCGGCATTGCCCAATGTCTTGCCATTCTGGCCCCGGACAGCAAACAGGCGGCCCGCAACAGACACCCGGAGATTCCGTCGATTCATCACTTCAATGAAGTCCTGCCGGCCCTGCGTCAACGCCAGCCCCTGCCATCCGGCCAGTGAGACAGCTATACTATGACCATACGCTGATCAGGTGAGGAGACATGACGGCAACCACTACTGAGGACACCCGCGTAAGACTCGACAAATGGCTGTGGGCCGCACGTTTTTACAAAACCCGCAACCTCGCCAAACAGGCCATCGAAGGGGGCAAGGTTCACTACAACAGCCAGCGAACCAAACCCGGCAAGCTGGTCGAACCCGGCGCCAAGGTCACCCTGCGGCAGGGATGGCAGGAACGCATCATTATCGTGGACGACATCAGCGAGCGTCGCCGGGGCGCTCCGGAGGCACAAAAGCTCTATCACGAAACTGAAGACAGCGTGAAGCGCCGGGAAGAACTTTCATGGCAGCGCAAAACCATGCAGGCGGCGCAGCTGCCACCTGCCCGGCGGCCCTCCAAGAAAGATCGCCGGGACATCCAGCGCTTCCGGGAACACAACGGGCTCTAGTACCCTGTGCTTCCCGCCTCAAGGACTACAGATTCCGACTCTAACGCTCAGGAGAAAACACCATGGCATCCCGGGACCAGTTCCAGCGATTTATTTTTGAAGACAGTCAGGTCCGGGGAGCCTGGGTGAGGCTCAACGACAGCTACAGCGAAATTGGCAACCAGGCACCCTACCCCGCTTCTGTAAGGCGCATCCTGGGTGAATCCCTGGCCGCCAGCGTCCTGATGAGCAGCACCCTCAAGTTCGAAGGCAACCTGTCACTGCAGGCCCAGGGCAAAGGGCCGTTGCGCACCCTGATGGCCGAGTGCAGCCACGACCGGTTCATTCGTGGCCTGGCCCGTTACGACGAACACGCCGTTACCGAGGACTCCCTGGACACCCTGCTGGGCGAGGGCAGCATGGCCATCACCATCTCCCCGGACAAGGGCCAGCGCTACCAGGGCGTGGTGCCGCGGGAGGAGGAAAACCTGGCCGGCTGCCTGGAAGAATATTTCGAGCGCTCCGAGCAGATTCCCACCAGCTTCTTCCTGTTCGCCGACGACAACTGCAGTGCAGGCCTGATGCTGCAGAAAATGCCCGGCAATACCGAACAGGATTCCGACTTATGGGACCGGCTCAACCACCTGGCCAGCACCGTGGAAGCCGATGAACTGCTGAGCCTGGACAGTGAAACGCTGCTCCACCGCCTGTTCCATGAGGAAACCGTGCGTCTGTTCGATGCCGAGCCCGTCGCCTTCCGCTGCAGCTGCTCCCGGGAACGAACTCTCGGCGCGCTGGAGGCTATCGGCCAGGAAGAGTGCTACAGTATTCTCGATGAACAGGGCTCCATTGAAATGGATTGCCAGTTCTGTCACCAACACTATCGCTTCGATAGGAATGATATTGATCACCTTTTCACCGGTCATACGTTACACTAGCTAACCGGCTGAATCGCCCGGAAGCCAGTCTCAGAGCGGCTTCCAGGGCTGTCGTTTTTTACCGGCGCCTCTGGCATAATAGCGCGCCTGAATTGGCTCGATTGCTCAGTTTTCCGTCAGTTTTTTAGAGGAGGCGGCCTGTGCAATCACGATCACATCCCGAGGGCGAGGTCGAAGTGAGTAACACTTATAATGATCTGTGTGCAGCACGACTGGTTGAGCTGGCACTGGAAAGACGCGAAGGCCAGCTGGCCGCAAACGGTTCACTGGTGGTAAAAACCGGCGAGCGTACCGGCCGGTCTCCGAAGGACCGCTATATCGTCGAGGAGCCAAGCACCTCTGACGACATCCACTGGGGTCCTATCAATCGCCCGTTCGATGCTGAAAAGTTCGATGCCCTCTGGGATCGCGTTGAAGCCTACATGGCCGAGAAAGACAGCTTTGTAAGCCACGTCCATGTCGGCTCCGACCCGGAACATTACCTGCCGGTACGCATGACCACCGAAACCGCCTGGCAGAATCTGTTTGGCCAGAACCTGTTCATTCGCCCGGACAGCTTCAATCCGGCCGACAAGCAGGAATGGCAGATCCTCAACGCTGCCAATTTCGAGTGCGTGCCCGAGCGGGATGGCACCAACAGCAATGGCTGCGTGATCATCAACTTTGCCCGGCGCAAGGTACTGCTGGCCGGAATGCATTATGCCGGCGAAATGAAGAAGGCGATGTTCTCAGTACAGAACTTCCTGCTGCCGGAAAAAGATGTACTGCCCATGCACTGCTCAGCAAACGTGGGCGAGGACGATGAGACCTGTCTGTTCTTTGGCCTCTCCGGTACCGGCAAGACCACCCTCTCCGCCGACCCTGATCGCTTCCTGATCGGTGACGACGAGCACGGCTGGGGTCCGGGCACCGTCTTCAACATCGAAGGTGGCTGCTACGCCAAGTGCATCGACCTGAGCCAGAAGAACGAACCCATCATCTGGGACGCTATCCGTTTCGGGGCCCTCGTTGAGAACGTTACTATCGACCAGGACACCCGCGAGCCGGACTACTCTGACGTTTCACTCACCGAAAATTCCCGCGTGGCCTATCCGCTGGAGCACGTTGAAAAGCGGGTTCCTGAAAACCGCGCCGGTGAGCCGTCACACATCGTCTTCCTGACTTGCGACATGACCGGCGTATTGCCACCCGTGTCAATCCTCAGCAAAGAAGCCGCGGCCTATCACTTCCTCAGTGGCTACACCGCTCTGGTGGGCTCCACCGAAATGGGCTCTTCTTCGAAGCTGAAGGCCACCTTCTCCACCTGCTTCGGCGCACCTTTCTTTCCGCGCCCAGCTGGCGTATATGCCGAGCTGCTGATGAAGCGCATGGATGAATTTGGCAGCAAGGTCTTCCTGGTAAACACTGGCTGGACCGGCGGCCCCTACGGCGTGGGCGAGCGCTTCAGCATCCCCACGACCCGTGGCATCATCGCCGCCATCCAGAACGGTGCTCTGGATGACGCCGAAACCGAGCATCTGCCAACCCTGAACCTGGAAGTGCCGGTAGACGTGCCCGGCGTGGACAACAACCTGCTGAACCCACGCAACACCTGGGCCAGCAAGGACGAATATGACGCGAAGGCCGCCGAACTGATTGGCCAGTTTGTTGAAAACTTCAAGAAGTTTGATGTTTCCGACGCCATCGTGGAGGCCGGGCCAAAAGCGTAAACCCGCCTTTACCCTGAAAAGCGTCCTGCTCTTGGAGCACGGCGCTTTTTTTGTGGCAGCAACCGCCCAGCGTAAGTCACGGCAAAGCTAGCGGATTACCATTGCTCCCGGTCCTCGGCGCTCTCCTCGGCTTCAATTTCTGCCTTGCGCTCCTGGATTTTCTTCATTTTTTCTTTGGAAATCGGCATCTTGCCGCTGTCGCGCAACATGAACAGCCCGCCCAGCACCAAGGCAATGGCACCGAGCAGAAAGACCCATCCTATCGTCGGCATAAGCATGTCTCCCTGGCCGGATTGGTTTCCTTTATAGTGGACCACACAGCTTCAAACCTACAACCGGATTTCGGATATAACTCCATGTCCTTTGCCAGAATTTACAACCAGGCGGCTGCCCATAAAGGCGGGGAAGCCGCACTTCGTTCGATGCTGCCCCGGGTGGCCGAACCCGGCGAACTGGAAGCAAAAAGCGACGACCGCTACCTGTCGGAGGTTACCCGATGTGTTTTCAAGGCCGGCTTTGTGTGGCGGATCATCGACAACAAATGGCCGGGTTTTGAGGCCGCGTTCCAGGGTTTTGTGCCGCTTTACTGGCAGCAGGTACCGCCGGAGGTGCTGGAGGAGCTGGCGCAGGATGAGCGTATCGTGCGGAACATGCAGAAAATCCGCACCGTGCCCGAAAACGCCCGGATGATTGTGGACGGAGCCCGTGAGCAGGGCAGCTTCGGGGCTTTTCTGAACCAGTGGCCCTCGAGCGATCAGGTCGGGCTGCTGATGTGGTTCAAGCGCCACGGCGCCCGGCTTGGCGGCAACACCGCCCAGTATTTCCTGCGTCGTGTTGGCTGGGATGGTTTTATTCTCGCCCCGGATGTGGTTGCCGGGCTCCATCGCGAGGAACGGCTGGACGCAACGCCCGGCAGCAAGAAAGCCCTGATTCAGGCGCAGCAGGCCTTTAACAGCTGGCATCAGGAAACCGGCCTGCCCTACAGCCACCTGTCACGGATTGTGTCGTACTCGGTGGGCAGTTAATCAGCGTCGTTACCGGTTTGCACAAAGCGTCGCGAACAGCTATACATTTGCCAGCCGGTACTGTCGCAACCCCCGGCCAATACCCAAAAAACGACAACAAGGAGTATCCAATGCGCAAACCTGAACTCGCTGCCGCCGTGGCAGATCAGACCGGATTAACCCGGGACAAGGCCAGCGAAGTCATCACCGCTTTTACCGACCAGATCTCTGCCGCTGCCGCCCGCGGCGAAGATACCACCCTGATCGGGTTCGGTACCTTCAACATCCGCAGCCGTGACGCTCGCGATGGCCGCAACCCTCAAACCGGCGAAACCATCCGCATACCCGCCAGCAGAACCGTCGGCTTCAAGGCAGGCAAGGCGCTGAAAGACTCGATACGCTAGGCTGACAGACTGGGCCAGGCCTGTTGTCCGTTGCACAGGGTGAGGCGAACGACACCGGGCAGATCTTTGCCGGGCAGAGGCACATGACGCCCGGCGGAGCAAAGATTGGCGCGGCCCGGAGTCCAGCTGGCCTCCGGGTCGAACACACACAGGTCTGCCACCGCACCTTCCCGCAGTTCCGCAGACCTGCCAATGACCGAAGCCGGCCCCGTGGTGAGTGCCCGGATCAGGCCTGCTGCCTCCAGTTCCCCGCGTTTTACCAGCAACAGCCCCATAGACAGAGTGCTTTCAATGGTGGACAGCCCCGGCTCGGTGGCCGCCATCGGTGCCTGTTTGGCAGCAGAGTCGTGGGGCTGGTGCTGACTGGTGACGGCGTCGATCACACCCTCCCGCACTCCGGCCAGCAGCGCCTGCCGATCTTTCTCCGAGCGTAACGGCGGCCGAACGTGGTAGCGGCTGTCAAAACCGGCCAGCGCGTCTTCGGTGAACATAAGCTGGTGCATGGCCACATCGGCGGTCACCGCAATACCGCGCCTGCGGGCGTCCGCCAGCATTTCCACACTGCGGGCGCAGGATAACTGGCCCAGGTGCAGGCGTACGCCGGTTTCTTCCGCCAGCAACAGCATTTCCATCACGGCTGCAGTTTCAGCCACTTCCGGGATACCCAGAAGCCCCAACCGGGAGGCCACCAGGCCATCATGGGCGTAACCGTCAGCAGCAAGAGCCTGGTTCTCGGGGCTGAACATCACTGTCAGCCCGAACGTTTGAGCATAAGCCATGCAGCGACGCAGCACCCTCGCATTCTTCACCGGGCGGGCGCCGTTGCTCATGGCAATACAGCCAGCCGCCGCCAGGCCCGCCATATCACTGAGCAGCTCACCCTCCAGGCCGCGGGTGATAGCACCCACGGGCAGTACCCGCACCCCTGAGCGCTTTGCTGCCACATCCAGAATCAGATTGGTGACGGCACCGGAGTCGTTGACCGGCGAAGTGTCCGGGGAAGCGCACAGGGTGGTGAAACCACCATGGGCAGCGGCCAGACTTTCCGAAGCTATGTTGCCTTTCTGACCATTGCCGGGCTCCCGCAGGTTGCAGCACAGGTCCACAAATCCCGGCGCCAGAGTACATCCCGTGGCATCAAAATCGTAATCAGCAGGCGCGTTCACGGCAGCATCGCCGAGTGCTGCAATCTGACCGTCCCGGATCAGCATTGTGGTTTCAGTGTTGTTGCCGGCCAGACGGCCCCCGCTGATTTTCAGACTGCTCATGCCTGGGCCCTCCCTGCCAGTTTGCGGTTGCGATCGGCCATCTGGCCGCCCATGGCCATGGACATCACCGCCATCCGGATGGCAATGCCGTTGGTCACCTGGTTCAGGATCACCGATTGCGGCCCGTCGGCGACCGCCGACTCGATCTCCACGCCGCGGTTGATGGGGCCGGGATGCATCACAATGCATCCGGGATCAGCCAGGGCAAGCTTCTCCTGACTGAGGCCGTAAAGCCGGTAGAATTCCCGCTCGCTGGGCAGCAGCGCCCCTTCCATGCGTTCTTTTTGCAGCCGCAGCATGATTACCACATCCAGGTCTTTCATGCCCCTGGCCATGTCGTATTCCACCGTACAGCCCAGACTCTCTACGTCTCGTGGCAGCAAGGTGGCCGGGGCAATCACCCGCACCTCAGCGGCCCCCAGTTCATTCAGGGCCCGGATCTGGGAGCGGGCCACCCGCGAGTGCAGCACATCGCCGACGATTGCGACTTTCAGGCCCTCAAAACCACCCTTGTGCTGGCGGATGGTGAGCATGTCCAGCATGGCCTGGGTGGGATGGGCGTGGCGCCCGTCGCCAGCATTGATAATGGCCACTCCCGGGGTCACGCTTTCTGCGATGAAATGGGGGGCGCCACTCTGGGAGTGACGCACCACGAACATATCACTGGCCATGGCCTCAAGGTTCAGCAGGGTGTCAGAGAGCGACTCGCCTTTGGAGGTGGCAGAGGTGTTGATATCCAGGTTGAGCACGTCCGCAGACAGACGCTTGGCAGCCAGCTCAAAGGTACTGCGGGTACGCGTGCTGGATTCGAAAAACAGGTTAACCACAGTACGGCCGCGCAATAACGGCACCTTCTTGATGCTTCGCTCACCCACTTCAATAAAGGAGTCTGCAGTGTCAAGGATTTCGGTCAGCAGCGCCCGGTTCAGGCCATCGAGGGTCAGAAAATGGCGTAACTGGCCGTCGTCGGTAAGCTGCAGGGATGTTGAAGAAGGATCGTTTACCGTCATGTGTCGCCTGTTGGTGTTGTGCGTTCGCTGATTACTTGCCCGTTTCCTGCAACTCTATGTGCAATGGGTCCGGGCCGCGCAATTTCACCCGCTGATGTGATTGCAGGGCCAGCACCCGCCCGGTTACGTCCGGCTGCACCGGCAGCTCCCGGGCGCCGAGATCCACCAGCGTGGCGAGAATGATACTGGCCGGCCGGCCGTAATCGAAAATTTCATTCATCGCCGCACGGATGGTTCGACCACTCATGATCACGTCGTCAATCAGGATAATGTCCCGGTCTTCCGTGCTGAACGGCAGGCTGGAGGGTTTCACTTTCGGATTCAGGCCAATACGGCTGAAATCGTCCCGGTAAAAGGAGATGTCCAGCTCACCCCAGGGCTCTTTCAGGTCCAGGCGCTTGCTCATGACGTCCGCCAGCCAGACACCCCCGGTGCGGATACCGATCAGCGCCGGGGCGGTCACGCCCCGCTCTTCCAGCTTCTGGCGCAGGCCGGCCTCCAGATCGTCCAGCAGCCGGTCCATATCAAGCAATGCAGTCATTTGAGCCCTCACATACAGCAGCCTGAGCCGGGTCAGGCGGTACCGGTTTTCTGTTGGTTAAACCAGGTCTCCAGAATCAGCACGGCGGCACGATCATCCACGCCATCACGGCCGAAATCGCGACTGCCACCGGCAGCCATGACATCGCCCTTGGCCTCGAAACTGGTCAACCGCTCGTCCACCATTTCCACCTCAACGTGAAAACGGCCATGCAAACGTTTGCCAAACTTGCGCGCCCGGGCACACATGTCGTTCTCGGTATCGTCCATGTTCAGAGGCAGGCCCACCAGCACCCGGTCCGGCTTCCACTCTTTGAGGAGGCGCTCAACCTGGTTCCAGTCGGGAACACCATCACGGGCCGGCAGCATGGTCAGGGGTTTGCCGGTTCCCAGCAGCTCCTGGCCACTGGCAACACCGATCCGTCGAGTGCCGAAATCGAAGGCCATCAGGCGACGGTTGCCGGCCTCAGGCATGCCCGACAGACTCGCTGAGCTGGTTGAGATCAATGCCGATCAGTTTCAGCACGGCCTTGTAACGATCTTCCCACGGGGTGCGGAACAGGATATCAGCGGTGGCAGGACAGGTCAGCCAGGCGTTGCTTGCCAGCTCTTCTTCAAGCTGTCCTTCGCTCCAGCCCGCGTAGCCCAGGCACACCAGGTAGTTTTCAGGCCCCCTGCCTGCCCCGATGTCTGACAACACGTCGCGGGACGTGGTCAGCAGGACGTCTTCGGACACCCGGGCGGTGTTCTGCCAGCCCGCGTCCGGGGAATGCAGCACGAAACCTCGCTCGGTCTGGACCGGGCCGCCACCGTAAACCGGTACATCCAGCTCGCCACCTTCCATATCCAGTTGCTCGAGGATTTCCCCGAGATGAATATCCAGCGGGTGATTCACCGTCAGCCCCAGCGCGCCCTCATCGGAATGTTCACACAGGTAAATAACCGCGCCGTGAAAACGCGGATCCTGCAGGTAGGGAGACGCCACCAGAAACTGGTGGCGCAGACTGTGTGGAGAGTATTTTGATGCTGTCATCCTGATGTCAGCCCCCGCCGTTCGAATACCCAGGTACGGATAATTTCCAGTTCATCGACATTTTCGCGCATGTCATCCGGGAAGGGCGCGAAGGGCGACGCCATTCGCACGATGCGTATGGCGGCATCATCAAGCACCGTGCTCCCGGATGATTCGAGTATAGCCAGTTCCTTGATTGTGCCATCCTTTTGCAGGGAAACCAGCATCCGCAATGTGCCGTAGATTCCCTCACGCCTGGCTTCCGTCGGGTAGTTGATATTTCCAACCCGGGTTACCTTGCTGACCCAGTTCTGAACATACCAGGCGTTGGTCGATTTCAGGGTGGAGGCTGCGGTAACACGCATGACCCGGGGTTTCTTGGCATAGGCCCGGCGCTGCTGGTCGAATCTGGCCTCCAGGCTGGCAATCTCCAGGCTACGCTCCATCAGGCTCTTCTTTTCCTTTACCGGTAACGGCTCGTCCGTTTCCGGCTGCGCAGCATCGGGTTCCGACACCTGGCGCTCACTGCGCGCCTCCGTCTGCACCACCGCCTGCGCCTGCTGCTTCGCGGGCTGAACCTGCGAAGGCGGTTCCGGCTGAACCTCGGCAATCTCCTGCTGGCTGATATCCGAGGGTTGCGGCGACGTCATTTCCACCGGTTCTTCCTCGGTGCCGCTGCCTTGCTGGCTGGTCTGTGCGAGGAAATCCGCAGCTTCCGGATCGGTCTCGTCATCAAACTGGGACAACGTGATTTCCATGGTCTGGGCGGAAGAGCGAGGCGGCTCCGGCGCAAAAGTAATGCCCAGAACCACGATGGCATGAAGCGCCAGCGCCATGAAAAGTGTAAAAGAAAACCGATCGAAATCGCTGACCTGTACTGCCATTCCTGAAGCTTACCTCGGTTAAACCCGGCTACGGACCATTATTTCAGACGACGCTCGATGGCATCCATCAACTGGCTGGATATATCGATGCCAAAGGCAGCATCAAGTTCCCGGATGCAGGTGGGGCTGGTGACGTTGATTTCCGTCAGGTAGTCACCGATCACATCGATACCGACAAAAATGAGCCCCTTTGCCTTGATCACCGGCGCCACACGGTCACAGATCTCCCGGTCACGGGCGGTCAGTTCGCGGCCTTCACCCCTGCCGCCAGCGGCCAGGTTTCCGCGATTCTCGCCGTGGGAGGGAATACGGGCAAGCGCATAGGGGATCGGTTCACCATCAATGAGCAGTATGCGCTTGTCACCCTGCTTGATTTCGGGAATATACTTCTGTGCCATCGCCTGGTGGGCGCCGTGATTGGTCAGGGTTTCAATGATCACCCCCAGGTTGTCGTCATTTTCCTTGATTCGGAAAATGGAACGCCCGCCCATGCCATCCACCGGCTTCATAATGACATCCCCGTGCTCGGCGTAGAATTCCTTGAGCCGCTGGGCGGAGCGGGTCACAAGCAGCGGTGGCGTGCAGTCTTCGAACTGGGCAGCAAACAGCTTTTCGTTACAGTCGCGCAGCGTTGCCGCGGGATTGACCACCAGGGCGCCCTGTTGCTCGGCAATTTCCAGTATAAAGGTGGCCATCAGGAACTCGCGGTCTACCGGCGGGTCCTGCCGCATCAGAATGACGTCCAGATCACCCAGCGCCCTTTCCTGAGCGGGCCCCAGGCGGAACCAGTCTTCCGGGTCCATGTGTACGGTCAGGTCGCGGGTCCTTGCCCTGGCCTGTCCGCCCTTCAGATACAGGTCCGGCAGCTCCATGTATTCAATTTGCCAGCCCCGCTTCTGGGCGGCCAGCAGCATTGCCAGCGAGCTGTCTTTCTTGAAATGGATCTTCTCGATGGGGTCCATCACAATTCCGAGTCGGACTGTCATAATGCCTCGTCAGCTAAAAGGTTGAAAACACGAACCGGTCTGCAGAGTTCTGCGCGGGATAAATGCTATGCTCCGATCACAGATGGTATTGTACCCGAGCCGTGAATGCATCCAGAGAAATCCCGTATCAATTACGTGACTTGCCGGGCAGAAGTACATTTGGTCACAAAGTTATACTTTTTATCCGGCCCCCAATACTCTATAAATGAGCGGGCTTTATAGAAGAACGCTAACGTTTGTGTTAAAAACCCCGGTTGCAAAATAACGACAGTCGCTGAGCGCAAGGCAGTTGGACAATGGACGACAACTTCGAGAATCTGAAGATCATGGTGATCGACGACAGCAAGACCATTCGTCGCACCGCCGAAACCCTTCTTAAAAAAGTCGGTTGCGAAGTCATTACCGCAACGGACGGCTTTGACGCTCTGGCAAAAATCGCCGACTCCCAGCCCGATATCATTTTTGTCGATATCATGATGCCTCGGCTGGACGGCTATCAGACCTGCGCACTCATCAAGAACAACTCCTCTTTCAAGAAGACGCCGGTCATCATGCTCTCCAGTAAAGATGGACTGTTCGACAAGGCCAAGGGCCGTATTGTCGGATCAGACCAGTACCTGACCAAACCGTTCAGCAAGGACGAGCTTCTTAACACCATTCGCCAGTACGTTCCCCAAGCGGAACAGTAAAGCTGCTGAAGCAAAGAACCATTGAGGACACCATGGCCCGCATTCTGATTGTTGACGATTCCCCCACCGAGGTTAAGAAAATCTCGAGCATTCTTGAAAAGCACAAGCACGAGGTGCTGACAGCGGACAACGGCGCTGACGGAGTGGCCAAGGCCCGCGCAGAAACTCCGGACCTGGTTCTGATGGACGTCGTCATGCCCGGCCTCAATGGCTTCCAGGCAACCCGCCAGCTGACCCGTGCCCCGGAAACCGCCTCCATCCCGGTCGTCATCGTGACCACCAAGGACCAGGAAACGGACCGTGTGTGGGGTACCCGCCAGGGTGCCAAGGGTTATCTCGTAAAACCCGTCGTTGAAGACGACCTGATCAAAACAATCAACAGCCTGATTGCCTGATCCCCAACCGTGGAGTAAGCATGTCCGCCCAGGCCGCCCCTTTTGCCGTTCTGACGGATATCGCCCGACGCAGCCGCGCCATGGCTGCCGGCCTGCCGGAACAACAGGAAGCCGTCGAACTCTGGAACGGCATTGGCTTTGTTCTTGCAGGGGAGCGCTATGTGGCGCCGATGGGTGAGGTCACTGAAATTCTCCATGTCCCCCGCTACACCCACATACCCGGGGTTCATCAGTTCATGATGGGCGCCGCCAATGTGCGGGGCCGCCTCCTGCCGCTGGTCGACCTTGCCGGTTTTTTTGAAGTCCCCCGCTCTTCACGCAGCCCCCGTGAGCGCCGGGTACTGGTTGTGGAGCATGGTGACGTATTCAGCGGGCTGGTGGTCGACAGTGTCTCAGGCATGCAGTATTTCGCAGTGGACAGCTTTGTGGCCTCGCCACAGGATGTGCCTGCAAGCGTTCAGCCGTTTGTAAATGGCGGTTACGAGCGTAATGAGGAAGTCTGGAAAGTGTTCTCCGCCGCCGGGTTGCTTGGCGACGAACGTTTTCTGGATGTAGCGCAATGGTAAGGGTGGTGACGTCGGCAGGAACACCTTCCCGCCTGCCCAACGCCCGCAGAAACAAACTTGCCAATATTACGAAGAGGCCGGGAGCCAGAAAATGAAGAATAGAGCCGGAAGACTCGGTATGGGACAGGGGGGCAATAAACTGGTTGCCGGCCTGATCGCCGCACTGATCGCATTGACCGTCCTGCTCGTTGCAGTGCTGTTCATTATCAACAAGGACAGCCAAAACGACCAGGCATACATCGCCCACGCCTCGGAGCTGAGGGTACTGTCACAGGAAATCGCCAAGAACGCGACGGAAGCTGCCGGCGGTACCGCCTCGGCCTTCGACGCGCTGCGACGCTCCCGTGACGAGTTCGAGCGCCTCTGGGGCTATGTGACCGACGGCAACCCGGAGACCGGCCTCCCGCCGAGCGAGATTGCCCAGAACAGTGGCGTCCAGGAAACCTGGAACGAAGTGAGGAACAACGCCGACAGCATCCTCTCCACCCGCGACGCGGTACTGGGCCTCCACGAAGTGGCCCGCACCCTGAACGAAACCATCCCGCAGTTGCAGGTGGAATACGACGACATCGTTCAGATCCTGCTGGATAACGACGCCCCTGCCGAACAGATCGCGCTGGCCCAGCGCCAGTCGCTGCTGGCGGAACGGATTGTACGGTCGGTCAACAACGTATTGTCCGGTGATGAAGACGCCGTTATCGCCGCCGACCGTTTCGGTCGCGACGCCAGACTTTTCGGCCGCGTTCTCGATGGCCAGATCAATGGCAACCCGGCCATGGGCATTTCGCAGGTTAACGACGAAGACGCCATCTACGGCCTTGAAGCCGTGGGCGAGCTGTTCGAATTCGTATCCCAGAACGTAGACGCCATCCTTGAAGCCTCTCCCGACCTCTTCAAGGTGCGTACTGCGGCCAGCGATATCTTCCAGAACTCACAGGTGCTGCTGGATGAACTGTCCGTGCTTGCCGCAAGATTTACCGGCCAGGCGGACTCCCGCTTTATCAGTCCCACACTTGCCTTCATTATCCTGGCAGCCATGATCGGGATCGTTGTGATGATCGGTGTGGTTCTCTACCGTGAGGCCCAGGAGCGCCTGGCGACCACCCAGGAACAGAACGAACAGAACCAGAACGCGATCCTGCGACTGCTGGACGAGCTGGCCGACCTGGCTGATGGTGACCTGACGACAGAGGCCACGGTCACCGAAGACTTTACCGGCGCCATCGCCGACTCCATCAACTACGCGATCGACCAGATGCGCGGGCTGGTGCAGGCCATTCGTGGCACAGCGGTGCGGGTAGCGTCAGCCGCCCAGGAAACCCAGGCCACGGCCATGCATCTGGCCGACGCTTCCGAGCACCAGGCCCAGGAAATTGCCGGCGCTTCTGCAGCGGTTAACGAGATGGCGGTGTCCATCGATCAGGTATCCTCGAACGCGGCTGAATCCTCCGCGGTTGCGGAGCGGTCGGTTGCGATCGCGAAGAAAGGCACGGAAGTGGTACAGAACACCATCCGTGGCATGGACAACATCCGTGAGCAGATCCAGGAAACCTCCAAACGGATCAAGCGTCTGGGTGAGTCTTCCCAGGAAATCGGTGACATCGTATCGTTGATCAATGACATCGCCGACCAGACCAACATCCTGTCCCTGAACGCGGCAATCCAGGCCTCCATGGCCGGTGATGCGGGCCGGGGCTTTGCGGTGGTCGCGGACGAGGTTCAGCGCCTGGCGGAACGTTCCTCCGCAGCAACCAAACAGATTGAAGCGCTGGTCAAGACCATCCAGTCTGACACCAACGAAGCGGTTATCTCCATGGAGCACACCACCGCCGAGGTGGTCCGTGGTGCACGCCTGGCGCAGGACGCGGGTATCGCACTCGAGGAAATCGAGAACGTATCCATGAGCCTGGCGGAGCTGATCCAGAACATTTCCAACGCCGCGCGCCAGCAGTCGTCTTCTGCGGCTCACATTTCCAACACCATGAACGTCATCCAGGAAATCACCTCGCAGACGTCTTCCGGTACCAACGCGACTGCAAAGTCCATCGGTAACCTGGCAGAGATGGCGTCTGAACTGCGGTCCTCTGTTGCGGGCTTCACACTGCCCGAGGAAGACTCGACCGACCTGGAACAAGAGGAAGACAGCGACGTTCCGGTGGTGAGCTGATTATCGCCCCGAGGCTACTGACAGTTTATGGCTGAAACACGTGACCATCTGTCACCTGCCGACGGCATCTGGTCACTGCGCCGACTCCCCGAGATGGACGAGGCGCAGTTCGGCCAGTGGCGGACACTGCTCGAGGACCGTACCGGCATCATCCTTTCATCAGACCGCAAGTCGTTTCTCGTGACCAACCTCGGGATCCGCATGCGGGAGATCGGATGCAGCAGTTACCAGGCCTACTACGAGCAAATCGTTTCCGGCCCGGAGGCCATCGTGGAATGGTCCACCCTGGTGGATCGGCTGACAGTACAGGAAACCCGCTTTTTCCGGGATCCGGACGCCTTCAAGCTGGTGTCTGACTACGTGCTTACCCGGCCCCGAGAGGCGTTGAAAAAACGGCCCCTCGAGGCCTGGAGTGTGGGTTGCTCCACCGGCGAGGAACCCTACACGCTGGCGATGCTGTTGAACGAGTGCATGGAAGGCCTGTCGCTTCGGCCCCTGTTCGGGATTACCGCATCCGATATCAGCAAGCCGGCCATCAGCAAGGCCCAGTCCGGCCTGTTCAGTGCGCGCAAGCTGATGGGAATGGACGAAGCCCTGAAGGCCAGATACTTCCGGCCGGCAGAGCGGAACAACGTCGAGATTGTAAACGGCATCCGGGAGCGGGTTTGTTTCACCAGGCTCAATGTGCTGGACCTGAAGCACGCTCCCATGCACGGAATGAACATTATCTTCTGCCAGAATCTGCTGATTTATTTCCGGCGCTGGCGCCGGCGGGAAATTGTTAAACGGCTTGCAGAGCGGCTGGCGCCCGGGGGATTGCTGGTCCTGGGCCAGGGAGAATTGACCAACTGGCAGCCCCCTGGTTTACAGAGGGTACCCTCGGAAAATGTGCTGGCGTGGATCAAACGCCAGACTGACGAAGAATAACCGGAGTGGTTATGGGCAATCACCATGACAGCATCGCCCTGGACTGGGTTCGCGGCGAGATACAGGACACCCTGACCCAGGGGCAGCAGGCGTTGGAGGCGTATGTCGAGAGTCGGGATGATACCGCTCGACTGCGCTTCTGCCTGAACTATCTCCATCAGGTTCACGGTACCCTGCAGATGGTTGAGCTTTACGGCGCAGCCCTGCTGACCGAGGAAATGGAGAAGCTCACCCAGGCCGTCCTGAACGAAACCGTCGCCAGCGTGGACGACGCCGTGGAAGTACTGATGCAGGCTATCCTGCAACTTCCCCAGTACCTGGAGCATCTGGCCAGCAGCAGGGATGATTTTCCAATGGTGCTGCTGCCGCTGCTGAACGATCTCCGGGCTGCGCGGGGTGAATCGCTGCTGTCTGATACCTCACTGTTCAAGCCTGACCTGGCACCCTCGAAGGTTGCCGCAGCTGCCAATGTGTCCCAGCGACTGCAGGATCCGAAAGTACTCGGCCATATCCGCAAGCTTCGCCAGATGTATCAGTTCGCCCTGGCCGGTGTGGTTCGCGAGGACGATCTGGATGCCCACTTTGATTACATGCAGAAGGTCATCCAGCGACTGATCCGGTTGTGCCAGAAAACCCCGCGGGGTCAACTCTGGAAAGCGGCTGGTGCCTTTGTTGAAACCCTTCAGCAGCACGTGAACCCCGTCAACAGCGCTGTCAAGGCATTGTTGCGGGAACTGGATTCGGAAATCCGCCGCCTGACCGACGAGCATGTGGATATTCTGCAACAGCAGGTTCCCGAAGCCCTGCTCAAACACCTGCTCTACTACGTGGCCCGGGCACGGGAACTGAACACCCCACTTGTGCGGGAGCTGCGCGACAGCTACCAGCTTGAGCATGCCCTGCCCTCTGACGACGATGTGGACGCCGCCAAAACCCGGGTATCCGGTCCCGGTCGCGACGCCATTCACTCGGTGGTCAGTGCCCTGAACGAAGAGCTGGCCAAGCTCAAGGATCAGCTGGACCTGTTTGTCCGTGCCGAGCTACGGCAGAACGATGAGCTGGAGGAACTGCTCCCCGGACTGCGCCAGGTGGCCAACACCCTCGCTGTGCTGGGCCTTGGCATACCCCGCAAAGTCGTTACGGAACAGCTCGAACTGGTGGAAAAACTCTCGGTTCAGTCCGAGGCAGTGGATGACGGCACCCTGATGGACATCGCCGGCGCCCTGCTGTATGTGGAAGCCAGCCTGGCCGGCCTCGACAGCGATCGGCAGTCTGATAATAGCCGCGCCATTGACGATCAGCAGTCCGTCAACCTGGGCTCGCAGGAACTCGGGGAAGCGAGCAGTGCCCTGCTGAGGGAATCACGTAACACCCTCGAGCAGGTCAAGACCGCCATCGTCAACTTCATTGCCTCCCAGTGGGAAACCGGCGAGATCGAGCATGTGCCCGGGTTACTTCACAGTATTCGCGGCGGCCTGAGCCTGATACCGCTGGAGCGGGTGCCGGCTATGCTTGCCTCGGCCGAGCGCTACATCACCGATGTGCTGCTTGGTGGCAGGCAGGTTCCGGACTGGAAGCAGCTGGATACCCTGGCGGATGCGATTACGAGCATCGAGTACTATCTGGAGCGGCTGGCGGAGGGCATTGAGGACAATGACAGTATTCTGGGCGTAGCCGAGGCAAGCCTCAACGATCTGGGCTTTCCGGTTGACGCAGAGCCCACCTGGCGGCATCCATCGGAAGAACAGGTACCGGTGGTTGAGCCGGAACTGCCCGCAGAATCGGCCGAAGCGGACGCCAGGGGTTCGGATGAAGAGCTGCTGGACGACGAGATACTCGGCATCTTTGTCGAGGAGGCCGAAGAAGTACTGGAAACCATCAACGAATTCTATCCCCGCCTGCGCCAGAACCACGAGGATCGCGAGGCACTGACCGAAGTCCGCCGGGCATTCCATACCCTCAAAGGCAGCGGCCGCCTCGTCGGCGCCAGCAGTATTGGTGAACTGGCCTGGTCGGTGGAAAACCTGCTCAACCGGGTCATTGACCAGACGCTTCGTCCCAGCGACGACATGTTCGGCCTGATCGACGATGTCATCGACCGAATTCCGGCGTTGATCAGTGATTTCCGGAGTGGCCAGTCCGACGGTGACGTGGCAGCGCTCATCGAGCGCGCCCAAGCGATGTCCACCACACGCAAGACCGACAGTGACGGCATGACCACCGCGGCTGCAGAGTCTGACAGCGCTCCTGCCGAGGTGGAAACCCGGTCAGAGCCGCCGGCGGCTGCAACAGCGCCTGCTGCAACGGATGACGCCGAAGACGATCTTATCGACGATGAAATTCTCGAAATCTTTATCGAGGAAGCCGGTGAGGTTCTGGACACCATTCGCGAATTCCTGCCCATGCTGCTACGACAGCACGATGACCGTACCGCATTGTCTGAAGTCCGACGGGCATTCCACACCCTCAAGGGCAGCGGCCGCATGGTCGGAGCGACAGCCGTGGGCGAACTGGCCTGGTCGGTGGAGAACATGCTTAACCGTGTGATCGACGGCAGCATCTTCATGAACGATGACATTGCCGGTTTGCTGGATGAGGTAACCTCCGTACTACCGGCACTGGTCGACGATTTCGAGAAGCGGCGCGCTCCGTCCCTTGACACCTCGGCGCTGGAAGCCCGTGCGGCGGCCCTCGCCAATGGCGAGATTCCCGACGCCAGCACCATGCCGCCATCGGAGTTGCCGACAACTCCGGACGAGGGACACACCGCTGAGGCCCAGGCAGACGATGACGGCGCCGTCGACCCGGTGCTGCTGGATATTTTCGAGAGCGAGACCGAGACCCACCTGCAAACCCTGCAGGACTTTATTCACTCCGCCGGTGACAAGGCGAGCGTTTCCTACACCGACGATCTCTCGCGGGCGCTGCATACCCTCAAAGGCAGCGCGCATACCGCGGGAATCGCTCCCATTGCCGCCGTGATCACGCCGCTGGAGCGGTTTGTGAAAGAGGCCCGTGCCCAGAACAAACGGGCTGACCAGGACGTTGTCGGCCTGATAGGCAATGCCTGCGACTTCCTGACCCAGGGTCTCAGCCAGCTCCGGGAAAATCCCCAGAAAGACCTCCCCGGTACCGACACCTTCCTGGAAAAGCTGGATCAGATCAGCAACGCCACGCTGCGGGGTGCCCGCTCCCGAGATGAAGAAACCGAAGACGACAACCGGCCACAGCTGGTCCAGCTGTTTCTCAGCGAAGGCCTGGACATCCTGCTGGACGCCGACCGGATTCTTGATGAGTGGGCAGACGATCCCGCACAAATCTCCGCACTGGAAACCCTGCGCGCGGAGTTGCAGCAGTTGACGGACGGTGCCCAACAGGCTGGCCTGACAGACGTTGCCGAGCTTTCGGGCGCGCTTGCGAATGTTTACCAGCGCTCTGCGACGCCGGGGTTCCGGCCCGATCCGCTCTTTTTCGATACCATCCGCGCGGGCCACGAACACCTGATCAACATGATGGATCAGGTGGCTGCAGGGCTTGCCACTGAAAGCGGTGACGAACTGGTTGCTGACCTGGACAGGCTCGCTCTGGACGTTTCCAGCGAGGAAGCCGGTGAAACAACGGATACCTTTGAGCAGGCGTTCACCGGTGATCTGGAGGAAATCGACCGCAGTTTTGAGCTTGAGGCCGAGGACACCCCGGAAGAACAAAGTGACGAACTGCCACCACTGACGGAAACCGACGAAGAGATGGACCAGGAACTGGCGGAGATCTTCCTGGAGGAAGCCCGTGACCTGGTCGACAGCACAGCCGATGCACTGCACAGCTGGAGTGACGACACCCACAATCTTGACCTTCTGCGCCTGCTGCAAAGGGACCTGCACACCCTGAAAGGGGGTGCACGCCTTGCCGATATCCCGTCGGTTGGCGACCTGTCCCACGAACTGGAAAACCTCTTCGAAGGGCTCACGGAACAGCGTCTGGCCGTTACCGGCGAGCTGTCCGACCTGCTGTTCCGCTGCCACGACCGTCTGGCGGGGATGGTGGATGCCCTGGAGCAGAACGAACAGCCGCGGCCGGCACCGGATCTCATCAGTGAGATCCACGCTTACATGGACAGCGCCACTGGCTCCCGTCCGGTAACCGACGTGAACCACGACGACACCGGACCCGAGGGGGAGGAAGACATTCCCCTGGCCGAGCTCGATGAGGAAGAACACGGCACCGACCTCTCCCACCTTGATCCGGAGCTGACGGGTATTTTCCTGGAGGAAGCCTACGACCTGATCAACTCTACAGGCAGCGCCCTGCATGCCTGGAGTGAGGACACCTCAAACCGTGAGGTCGCGGCGGAACTGCAACGTGATGTGCACACTCTCAAAGGTGGTGCCCGCATGGCCGGTGTCGAGGCCATTGGCGACCTGACCCATGTACTGGAGGACCTGTTCGAGAAGGTGGCCGAAGGCCGGCTCAGTGCCAGTGATGAGATGAACGATCTGCTGTTTGCCTGCCACGATCGGCTGGCGCAGATGGTTGAACAAGTCGCCACGCAAAAACCCTGCCCACCGGCAACAGAGCTGGTCGCCCAGGTGAAAGCCATTCTTGGCGGCAAACCACTGCCGCCGGCCAAGCCCGAAGAACCTCTGGAAGAGCCCGAAGCGACAGCCGATACGGCCGACGAAACCGACGAACAGCCCGGCTCCGTTGGGGATGCCGTTTCACAGGCGTCCGATGATGATCTGGCGGGCATTTTCCTGGATGAGGGCCTGGAGATTCACGAAGCCATTGGCGAGTGCCTTGCCCAGTGGCGCGATGAACCGGAAGAACTGGTCGGCGTTACCCAGCTGCAACAGGAGCTGCACACCCTCAAGGGTGGCGCGCGCCTGTCCGATGTTGACCCCATTGCGGACCTGGCCGAGGCCTGGTCCGATGCGCTGGATCCACTGATTGCCGGCTCCAACAACCAGGCTGTTGTGCTGGAACTCAGCGAGAAAGCCCATGACTCCCTGCGGAGCATGCTCGCCAGCCTGGAAGATGGCAGCCAACCCGCTGCAGACAGGACACTCGTCCAGGCACTGCAGGATGCCCATAAAGCCCGGAGCGGAGAACTGTCCCCAGATTCTGCACCTGCCGAAGCATCCGGCGAGGAAGAGGCTGTCGATGCCGAAGTGCTGGAGATCTTCCTGGAAGAGGCCGGCGAGATACTGGACCAGCTGGAACAGCTACTGGACGACTGGCGCAAAGACCCGGCCAACCACCACTTCAATCAGGAAGCCCAGCGGGCACTGCACACCCTCAAGGGCGGTGCACGGCTGTCACAGCTTTCCAGGCTGGGTGACCGGGCTCACAGCCTGGAGACGCGGCTGATTGACCTGGGCGGCAATACGCCGGGCGATGACGCCTGGCAGGCCATTACAGAAGACCACGATGGCATCGTGAGCCTGGTCGCGGATATCCGTAACCGGTTCGAGAACACCGGTTCGGCCCCGGTGCCCACCGAAACACCAGCGGAAACACCGGCGGCACCAAAAATGCCCGAGCCGGCCGCAGAGAAACCTTCCGCACCGGAAAAACCGGTGGCGCCGGCGCCCAGGCCCGGCAAATCGCCGTCCAGGGCACCTGCGAAGTCGGCCGCCGCCCAGCGCGCACCCCAGGAAACCATCCGGGTATCCGCACCATTGCTGGACGAGCTTGTTAATCTGGCCGGTGAAACCAGCATTACCCGTGGCCGCCTGGAACAGCAAACCAGCGACTTCAGCCACAACCTGGAAGAAATGGCAGCCACCATCGAGCGCCTGCGTGAGCAGCTGCGCCGGATGGAAATCGAGACCGAGACCCAGATTCTGTTCCGCGCCGAGAAAGAGCACGGCCCGGATTACGGCGACGACTTCGACCCACTGGAAATGGATCGCTATTCCGCGATCCAGCAACTGTCGCGGGCACTGACGGAATCCTCATCGGACCTTGCGGACCTGCGGGAAACCCTATCTGACCGGGTGAGGGATACGGAGACCCTGCTGGTACAGCAGTCGCGGATCAACACGGAACTTCAGGAAGGTCTGATGAAGACCCGGATGATTCCGTTTGCCTCGATGGTGCCCAGACTGCGCCGGATCGTCCGCCAGATCAGCGGCGAACTCGGCAAGAAAGTCGAGTTTGATGTCCGTAACCCGGAAGGGGAAATGGACCGCAACATCCTCGAACGCATGATCGCACCGCTGGAACACATGCTGCGCAACGCGCTGGATCACGGCATTGAGGCGCCCGCGGACCGCAAGGACGCCGGCAAGCCGGAAACCGGTGAGGTCACCCTGTCCCTGACCCGTGAAGGCGGTGATGTGGTATTGCGAATGATCGACGACGGTGCCGGCATACCGGCCAGGGTCATTCGCGACAAGGCCATTCGCCAGGGCATGATGTCGGCTGATGAGGAGCTCAGCGAGCGGGAAGTCCTGCAGTTCATCCTGCAGCCGGGTTTCTCCACTGCCCAGCAGGTTACCCAGATTTCCGGCCGCGGCGTCGGCATGGATGTGGTTGCCAGCGAGATCAAACAGCTTGGGGGCAGCCTGGACATCGACTCTACCGTCGGCAAGGGCACCGTATTCACCGTTCGCCTGCCGTTCACGGTATCCGTTAACCGGGCACTGATGGTGTCCACTGGTGAGGACTTCTACGCCATACCGCTGAACACCATCGAGGGGATCGTGCGGGTCAGTACCTACGAGCTTGAGGAATACTACAAGCCGGACGCGCCCCTGTATGAATACGCTGGCCAGCAGTACCGTCTGCAGTATCTGGGCAGCCTGCTGAACAGTGATCATCATCCCAAACTTCAGGGCCAGGCCCTGCCACTGCCAGTCATCCTGGTGCGTGGTGCGGAGCAGCCCATGGCCCTCCAGGTAGATAGCCTGATGGGCAGCCGTGAGATCGTCGTTAAATCCCTGGGCCCGCAGTTCAGCACGGTCCGGGGTGTTTCCGGTGCCACCATTCTTGGTGACGGCAATGTGGTGGTGATCCTCGACCTGCCCGCCATGATCCGTTCCGACATATTGTCGGAACGCCAGCGCATCGCCAGCCTCGAAAAAGCGAAAGAAGCGTCGCGCCGCGAGCAGCAGGCCACCGTGGTCATGGTGGTGGACGACTCGGTCACCGTGCGCAAGGTTACCTCGCGCCTGCTGGAGCGTAACGGCATGGAAGTCATTACTGCCAAAGACGGCCTGGATGCCGTGGCGCAACTGCAGGATCACCAGCCTGACATCATCCTCCTCGACATCGAGATGCCGCGCATGGACGGGTTTGAGGTGGCCAGTTTCGTGCGCCACGATGACCATCTCAAGGATACGCCGATCTGTATGATCACTTCCCGGACCGGTGAAAAACACCGTGAACGGGCACTGGCCATAGGGGTCAACGAATACCTTGGCAAACCGTTCCAGGAAACCGAGCTGCTTGACACCATCAATCGGCTGACCGGGAATCAGTGATGACCGGCCAGCCAGGACGGCCAACGGTCGGCATCGTCTCGGATATCGTCCTGCAGCGTCACCGGCTGCAGGAAGCGACCTCCCGATTCGGCCTGGAGGTCAGCTTTTCCGGTGACCCGGATCGCCTTCAGGGCTATCGTGTATTTCCCGATGCCAGCCTGTGGCTGATTACCCTGGAGGACGAGGCAGACCACCCGGTCCTGTTTGACCATCTGCTGGAAAATACCCAAGCGCCAGTCCTGTTCGGACTGGACCCGGCGCCGAAACCCGGCACTACCGAATACTTTCGCTGGGAACGCAGGTTACTGGACAAGCTCGAGCAATGCCTCGGACACCTGGAGACCCTGGATTCCGCTGCCGAAATCGAAGAGCTCGTCAACAGGCAGCTGCCGACGGCAGCCGCGCCCCAACTGCCCCACTGGATTCCGCCGGCTCCGGCGGACCTGCCCGCAGAAGAGGTCTGGATTCTGGGCGCATCACTCGGTGGCCCCGCCGCGGTCAAAACGTTTCTCGACAACCTGCCGCCCGGCTTACCGGTGGGTTTTGTCTATGCCCAGCATATCGACAACAACTTCACCGAAGTACTGACCCGGGTACTGGGGCGTCATGCTCACTACCAGCTGAAGCCGGCCGAGAGCGGATACCGTATTCACAACGGTGACGTGATACTGATGCCGGTTGATCATGAATGGACCCTGGATGACAGCGGTGCGCTCCAGCGGCGTGATACGCCCTGGCCAGGCCCCTACGGCCCGTCTATTGACCAGGTGCTGCTGAACATTGGTGATCACTATGGAGCCCGTTGCCATGCCATCGTGTTTTCCGGCATGGGCAACGACGGTGCCATTGCCGCGCCCCTGCTGAAGGCCTATGGTAGTCGCATCTGGGTCCAGGAAAGCAGCAGCTGTGGCAACAGTTCGATGCCCGACTCCGTGGCAGCCACCGGCTGTTCCGTGTTCCGTGGCAAGCCGGAGCAGCTGGCCCGGGAACTCGTCAAAACGATTGAAGCATCCTGCCTGCTCAAGGGCCGGCAAAATCGGGATTCCGCCTGAGGAAATGAGCAATGAACGACAACAGCCAAACCCTGCCCTGCGTCATGATTCCCATGTGCGAAAACCAACTGCTGTTACCGAACGTTTCGATAGCGGAAGTTGTGGATTTTGCCAGTTCTGACCCGGCAGCCAACACCCCGGAATGGCTGGTGGGAGAGCTGAACTGGCGCGGCCTGAAGCTGCCGGTTATTTCCTACGACGCAGCCAACGGCGGCAAGCTCACAGTTCCCGGCGGCAATCGGGGGCGTATCGTGGTGCTCAACACCATAGGAGATCACCACAACTCGGTGCCTTTCATGGCACTGGTTACCCAGGGCATCCCCAGTCAGACGCGCCTGGAGGAAGACCAGGTGAGACAAGTGGATGGCGATACCGGCCCCGCGGACCTGATGGTGGTGGAAGTGGAAGGCGAAACCGCCATCATCCCCGACCTTGGCTACCTCGAATCCCTGGCACTGGAAGCATCGCGCTGACCAAGCCACCCTCGCTGCATTCAATGAAGACGTGGCACTGTGTTTTGCTAATGTTATAATGTTGCAAATTCCGCAGGACAGTGCCCATGTCATCCAGCGCTCTTCCCTACCGTCCCCACAATCATCAGGCCTGCGTCGCCCAGGCACTGGCTGATGCCAGGACCATCTGTCAGCAGCATAATGCCCGTCTGACACCAACCCGCGAACGGGTTCTGGAGTTGATCTGGCAATCTCACAAGCCCCTCGGTGCCTATGACGTGCTCGCGGTTCTGGCAGAAGACGGCCACAACGCGGCGCCGCCCACCGTCTATCGCGCGCTCGACTTCCTTCAGCAGCAGGGCCTGGTGCACAGGATCGCTTCTCTCAACGCCTTTATCGGTTGTACCCATGCCGGTGAGCGTCATAACGGCATGTTCCTGATCTGCCGTAGCTGCGGCAATGTGCTGGAACTGACAGCGCCGGGCGTATCGAGTGCCGTAACACGGGCGGCGGCGGAGGAATCTTTCCAGCCGGACAACGTGACCATTGAGGTGGCAGGCTACTGCCCCCGCTGTGCATCGGAACCTGCCCATGACGGATGAAGCCCTGCTGGAACTGAAACAGCTTACGGTCCGCTTCGATGACCGGCCTGTGGTTGATCACGTGGATTTGCGTGTCCGGCGGGGCGACATCATCACCATCATCGGCCCGAATGGTGCCGGCAAGACCACGCTGATCAAGGCGGTACTGGGCCTTCAGCCAATCTCCGAAGGCTCCCTGACCATGACCCCGGGGCTGACCATCGGTTACGTGCCCCAACACCTGACTCTGGAGAGTACGCTGCCGATCAGCGTCAAGCGCTTCATGCTGCTCAGCGGCCGCCCGCAACAGGCATGCCGGGATGCGCTGGCAAAGACCGGCGTTGAGCATCTGTTCAATGCCTCGGTCCACCACCTCTCCGGTGGCGAGAAGCAGCGGCTTCTGCTGGCCCGGGCGCTGGCCCGACGACCGGACCTGCTGGTGCTGGATGAACCGGCGCAAGGCGTTGATATAAATGGCCAGGCAGCACTCTATGACCTGATTCGAGGCCTGCGGGACGAGCTGAACTGCGGCGTCATCATGATCTCCCACGACCTGCATCTGGTGATGGCGGCCACCGACAGGGTCATCTGCCTGAACCAGCACATCTGCTGCAGTGGATACCCGGCAGACATCTCCCACGACCCGGCCTTTATAGAAACCTTCGGGCAGCCGGTGGCGGAGAGCCTGGCGGTGTACCATCACCACCACAATCACAGCCACGACCTGCACGGCGATGTGGTCTCCGGCGAGGATGGTGTTCACCGGGAGTGCTCCCATGCCCATCATTGATGCGGTCCTCGGGGACTTCTTCTGGCGCGCCCTGATTGGCGGCCTGGGTGTGGCCCTGGTCGCAGGCCCACTGGGCTGTTTCGTGGTGTGGCGGCGCATGGCCTACTTCGGAGATACCCTGGCCCATTCCGCGCTGCTGGGCATTGCCCTGAGCTTTCTGATCAGTGTGCCGGTCAACCTGGGTGTGATCATCACCTGCGTGGTGCTGGCTGTCGCCCTGGTTCTGTTCTCCCGCAGCAAGACCCTGGCCACCGATACCCTGCTGGGAATTCTGGCCCACAGTGCGCTCGCCATTGGCCTGGTGACCCTCAGCTTCATGCCGGATATCCGGGTCGATCTGACCGGCCTGCTGTTCGGCGACCTGCTGGCCATGAGCCGCCATGACCTGCTCTGGATCTACGGCGGCGCCGCGCTGATTCTGGGGTTACTCACGGTGCTTTGGCGTGGCCTGCTGATGAGCACCATCCACGAGGAGCTGGCCAGGGTTGAAGGCGTGCCGGTAGAACGCCTGCGCCTGGCACTGATGCTGATGTTCTCGATCGTCATCGCTGTTGCCATGAAGATTGTCGGGGTGCTGCTGATTACCGCGTTACTGATTATTCCAGCCGCGACCGCCCGGCGGCTGGCAAACAACCCCGAGCACATGGTGGGGCTCGCCATCGTATTCGGTTTTATCGCCGTTAGCGGTGGACTGACACTGTCCTGGCACTTCGATACGCCGGCCGGTCCGTCAGTGGTTGTTACCGCATTTTCCGTGTTCCTGCTGATCTACGGCTCTGCCCGCCAGGCTCAGTCCTGACTCAGGGTGTTGTGGGTGCCATCGCACAGCGGTGGTGTTCCGGTGTGTTTGCAGCCACAGAACACCACCTTTTCCTCTTTCTCGGCGGTATATTTTACCGGCGTGAAGCCAGTGCCCTTGTGGGAGCCGTCGCAGAACGGCTGGCTATTGCTACGGCCGCAGGCGCACCAGAAATAGTTTTTGCCGGCCTCCACCAAAACGGAATAGGGCGTGGTACTGGCTACTACTGGTTTCTCATCAGTCATCGGATAATCCCTGGTTATTTTTTGGCATTCCCGGGAAGTATAGTCAACATCAGGTTTTTCGCTGCCGGCAACTTAAGCAATCAGCGCTTCCCGCCCAAAGGTCGCAACACGTCTTTCAGGCGGCCGGACTCCACCAGTTCCATGAACTCGTCGCCGAGGCGGTCACTCTCCGCAATGGCCTTGCGCCAGGCACGCTCACGGCCGGCGTCGTCACCAAGGTAGCGCTCGAAATCCTTGCGGTCCGGCAGTTTTTTATCCGGGAGCGTCTCCAGATATTCCGGGGACGGCGACACCAGCAGCACGTCCCGCAGCCGGGTGGCATCACCCCTGCGCCAGGGCAGGGTCTTGTCGAACCAGCCGGGAACGACCCTATCGGTGAAGTGGGGATAAAGAATCACGCCAGGCTGTTTGTAGGGCAGATCCAGGTGATAGTCCAGCAGGCCACCGTCACGATAGAGTCCATCCGGTGCTCCGGGGAGGTTGCGAACGCCGGACATCACCATGGGAATGGAGGCGGAAGCCAGCAGGGCTGGCATCAGGTTGTCGCGGCTCAGGGCTATGTCATGGCTGGGGAAGTCCACCAGTTTGCCCAGGGGCGCTTTTTGCCGGGCATCGTGGACGATGCCACGCTCCATAAAACGGCCCAGATGGCGGCGGCTGACCATGTTGGCGCTGATGGCGTTCATCAGACCCAGGCTGAGACGACCCCTGGTATCGTGCTCCAGCATGCCGCGGCTGCGGACCACGACAATATTCAGGCGATACCAGGGATGATTGAGGATGTGTTCCTCACAGCCGGCCAACAACTCCTCCAGGAACAGCACACTCTTGCGGCTGACTTCGGCCATACTGACGCCCTTGGCGAAGCGCTGGGCAGTGTACAGATCCGCCAGCCGTGCCAGCTGTGCCCCAGGATCATCGGTGGACGCTACCGCTGCAAACCGCCAGCTTCCGATTGATGAACCAATCAGCGATCGCACCTGGGGCACCCGCGGCAGAAAATCCCCGAAAATTGCCCTGTCCAGCCCGGAAATTCCCAGCGCCTTGGGGCCACCGGCTGCGCCGGGCACAACATGCACATCGGCTGCAGTGAAGGCTTGTTTCTGCAGCCGTGCGAGGGCGCGGCTGCCGGCGCGAATGGTCAGCGCTGGCGCGCGGGTATGGACGGCGGTCATAGCGGCTCCTTGATCAGAGCCAGCGAGTTTATCGAACTGCAGGCCGGGCAGCCATAGGCGCAGCATTGCACCTGGCTACATCGTTCGCCGGCAAAAATCCCGCCAGGCCCGGTAAACTTCCGCGGCGCTCTCGTAATGCGGGTAATGGCCGACATTGCGCAGACTGATAACATCGGCATCCGTTATCAACTCACGATAACGCCTGGCCATTGCCGCCCCTGAGACCGGGTCCGCGACACCGGAGATCAGCCTCATTGGCTGCGTGGCATTCTGTAGCGCACCCACCCAGCGATGGCGATGGCAACGGCGTTCTTCCATGAAGTGAATCAGGTTGTGCAGGATGCCGCGGCCATTGTTGTAGGTCAGCAGATACCAGAAGTCATCCATGTCGTTCTGCGCAGGCGCATTATCGGGCCCGAACAGGCGCCTGAGATTGCGCTCGAAAGCGGCCCGGGTCAGTCCCCGGCTGATCAGCCCTCCCAACGGACTGCGCAGCAATTTCTGTATTAGCAGGGGGTTGTGGACCTCCGGGAAAAGCGCCCCGTTAAGAAAGCCGACCCGAATAATGACAAATGGCAGGACGCCCTCCTGCTCGCGAGCCAACAGTTCCTGGGCCACACTGCAGCCGTAATCGTGGGCAAGGATACTGACCTTTTTCAGTCCCAGGCCGGCGATCCACCCCTCAATCATGTCCGCCTGATCTTCAATACTGTAATCATAGAGCGCCGGCTTGTCCGAGAAGCCAAAGCCCAGCATGTCCAGGGTCAACAGCGAGTAATGCCTCGCCAGCATGGGCCAGAGCCGGTTCCAGTCCCAGCTCGCGGTAGGAAAGCCATGCAGCAAAACCAGGGGATCGCCCTGCCCCCCCATGCGGCTGAAAATGGCATGCCCGCCGTAAGAGAACCATTTCCCCTGCTGCTGCCAGCCCTCCAGAGTCCCTTGCCCTGCGCCATTGGCTGTCAGGCCCTGCGCTCCCTGTGTCACCTGTTCCATTGCGGATTCCTGAAACCTGCTCAAGACTGGAACTCTAAATCAAACCACCCGGGGCCGCCATATCTGGTCCGGCATTTTGCGAACCGGGTTGGCGGGGGGTGGTCTTTTTGAACTGCCGAGTCGTAGATGTGGAGGACATTGGCAATTTCCCTTAAGCTTTCGCCTTTGAACCGACTACCGACACCGGAAGCCTCTATGACCAACAAGCTTGACGACCTGGCCAGCCATTTTCAGCATATTATCGCCGGCCTGGGCGAAGATCCTCACCGCGAGGGCCTGCAAAACACGCCACTGCGGGCGGCCAAGGCCATGCAGTTTCTCACCCAGGGGTACAGGCAGAGTCTCGAGGTCCTGGTCAATGATGCTGTTTTCGAGTCCGCCATGGATGAAATGGTGGTGATTCAGGACATTGAGCTTTACAGCATGTGTGAGCACCACATGTTGCCGTTTATCGGCAAATGCCATATTGCCTACCTGCCTCAGGGCAAGGTTCTCGGGCTGTCCAAGTTTGCACGCATTGTTGACATGTATGCCCGCCGGCTGCAGATCCAGGAAAATCTCACCCGTGAAATAGCTGAGGCCATTGAAATGGTCACCGGCGCCAAAGGCGTTGCCGTGGTTATTGAGGCCCAACACATGTGCATGATGATGCGCGGTGTGGAAAAGCAGAACTCACGTATGAAGACCTCGATGATGCTGGGCCAGTTCAGGAAGTCCCAGGCCACACGGACCGAATTCCTGACGCTGATCCGGGACCGCTGAATGTCCACCAACAACCAGGAGGCCAGATGAGTGCCGTGACCGGAAACCACCAAGCAACCGTGCGCATAAAAGACCTGCTGTTACGCGCCTATATTGGCATCAAGGAAGAGGAAATCAGCAATCAGCAGGACGTACTGATCAATGTCCGGCTGACCTACGATGCTGCGGAGGCGATCAACCAGAACGATATCCGTGTGGCCCTGAACTATCGCACCATCACCAAACAGATTATCAGCCATGTCGACGGCAACCGTTTTGCCCTCCTGGAGCGCCTTACCCATGAAGTGCTCAGCATTGTCATGGAGCACGAGGCAGTGAGCTGGGCAGCAGTGGAAATCGACAAGCCCCATGCGTTACGCTATGCCGAATCGGTGTCTGTCTGTCTCGAGGCACACCGGGCCACCTGACCAACCGGTACCCTCCATGTCCCGTAACAATCCCGAACAGCTGCGAAAAATACTTGAAAGCGTCCGCACTATTGCCCTGGTCGGCGCCAGTGACAAATCCAACCGCCCCAGCCACGAGGTGATGGCCTATCTTCAGGGACGCGGATACCGGGTGATACCGGTGAACCCCAGGTTAGCGGGCAAAACGGTTCTCGGTGAGCGCGTTTATCCCGATCTTGCTTCGCTTACCACACCGGTGGACATGGCAGACCTTTTCCTTGCCCCTGATCGCACCGATCCGGTCATCGACGCTGCCATCAAACAGGAGATACCGGTTGTCTGGATGCAGCTCGGTGTCATTAATGAGGAGGGTGCGTTACGGGCGGAAGCAGCAGGCATTACCGTTGTCATGGACAAATGCCCCAAGCAGGAAATCCCACGTCTGGGCATACCCCCTCTGACCCAACCAGCAGTGTCCCCGCGCGAAGACCGGTAGTCCATTTCCGGGCATGGATTCAACAACGGGTAACAGATCATCTCGGTTATCCCTCATAATGGGTATAATTCAGCCGATATCCTGTTCAGTGAACTTCAGCAACCGGAGCACTTTGTGGACAAACCTGCCTCAGCGCTAGCCCTGTTTATCAGGGTCTTGCTGAACCCGGCATTTCCAGCACTGATTTTCCTCGTGTTTCTGGTAATAGCCCTGGTTTTGCAAAACGGCATCAAAAGGCAGGATAGCGCCCAGATCCAGGTCAATCTGGACAACGAAGCTCTCGCCATGGCCAATCGCCTTGAGCGGGAATTCCTGGTTCATGCCGAGGCCATCCGCCGAATGGCGAAACGGCTGGCAGCCGACCCGAGTATATATCCCGGGAGGTCTGGGAGCAGGATGCGCGAAACTACCTGGCGGATTTTGGTGTCTACCAGGCAATCGAGTGGATCGACGGGAACTTTGTTATCCGCTGGATGGAACCTCTCGCGGGCAATGAAGAGGCCATCGGCTATAACGTCGCCTTCTCACCGGAACGAAGGCAGGCTCTGGAATTCGCCAGGTCTACCGGCAGTCTCGATATTTCCGGCGTTATCGACCTGAAACAGGGCGGCAAAGGACTGGTCATTTACGCACCCATACTCTCCGGTGAGGCCAACAACGGTTTTATTGCCGGCGTTTTCAAAATGGAGACCCTTGCCAGGCAACTGCTTTCCAGGCGCGCCCTGGAGTCCTTCCGCATCGATATACTGGAAGCTGGCAGCCCCACGTATGCCTTGAACCAGTCGGTCACCACCAGCCCCTCGTTCGCCAGCAGTGCCAGCGTTGAATTGCCAACCATGGACTGGACGCTGACAGTTTCCCCGTCCGTTTCCTGGGTGAAAGACCAGCGCAACGACTGGCCCTTTGTCACTTTCGTGGTCATGTTATGTATGGGGATATTGACCAGTCTCACAACCTTGCTGGTGCAGCAGATTCTCAAACGCAATCAGGCGTTGCTCAAAACCCGCCAGGAACTGGATGCGGAAATCGGCCAGCGTCATGCAGTACAGCAGGATCTGGCACGGCTCGAGACCACCGACACATTGACTGGCCTCGCCAACCGCCGCTTTTTCATGGAGGACCTGGTCCACACCCTGAGTATCGCGGACCGGCAGATGCGGCAGGTAGCTCTGGTAATGATCGACCTTGACCGCTTCCAGATGCTCAACGATTCCCTCGGTCACCAGTTCGGGGACGAACTGCTGATCAAGGTGTCCGAGCGTCTGAACGCCCTCAGCGACGAGAGGATCATGGTCGCCTATTCCGGCGGGGACGAATTCATGATCTGCCAACAGCATGTGGAAACCATTGACGACGTCATCAATCTGCTGGGCCAGATCAAGCAATGCTTTGAAGAGCCTTTTGATGTCCAGGGCGAAAAGCACGGCGTCACCGCCACCATGGGAGTCGCGGTGTATCCCCAGAGCGGACTGGACGCTGATACCCTGATGCGTAATGCGGACGTGGCGCTTTACCGGGCCAAGGAGCAGGGCCGCAACACTTACCAGTTCTATACCGAGGGCATGCAGGATCGGGAAGTCATGCGCCTGGAGCTGGACAAGGATCTGGACCAGGCCCTGGCCAACGATGAATTCGTGCTTTACCTCCAGCCCCAGCTGGATCTCAATGATTCCTCCATCAACAGCGTGGAAGCCCTGATCCGCTGGCAGCATCCCCGCCGCGGCCTTCTGCCGCCTGTGGACTTCATTCCCCTGGCGGAAGAAAGCGGGCGCATCACCGATATTGGCCGCTGGGTGGTCAGGGCTGCGTGCCGGCAGCTGGCGAAATGGCAGAACAGCCCCTATGCCAATCTGCGCATTGCGGTGAACCTGTCAGGCCGGGAACTGGATGATGAAGGTATTGTTGACCATATTCAGGAAGTGCTGGACGCTCATGGCGTTCCCGCCGACCGCCTGGAGGTGGAGCTGACAGAAGAGATTTTCATCCAGAATATCGAGCACAACCTCAACCAGCTATCGAAACTTCATAAGCTGGGGGTGCACCTGGCCATCGATGACTTTGGCGTTGGCTATTCCTCGCTGGGTTACCTGCGGGATTTCCCCGTGGATCTGCTGAAAATCGACAGGTCCTTCATTACCGATGTCACTGAGCGCCACGACGACGCGGTGATTACCCGCGCCGTCATCAACCTGGCCCACAATCTTGGCATCCAGGTGGTGGCCGAGGGGGTGGAAACCCGGGAACAGCTGAACTTCCTGAAAAATCACCGCTGCGACCTTATCCAGGGCTACCTGATCAGCCACCCGCTGCCTGCCGCTGAACTCGAGAAGGCGTTGAGCGCCGGTCTGCTGAATGTCGAAACGCCGGTGGGTACCTGATTGAAATGAGTGCCTTGAATCACCACTATTGCGGTATCAGCATCCAAGGTATCGACTAATGAGTTCAAACTATCTGACCAAGGAACAGAACGACCGCTTGCGGCAGTGGGAGTCCTGGAACAAGACCTATTTCATTTTCGCGTTTTTTTCGCTGATCGTGATTCTGGTCTTCAGTAGCCAGCTCGGGCTTTCCAGCGGTGATAGCTGGGGGCCGCTTGGTATTCTCATTGCCGTCTTGATCACTCCTATCATCGTCCTGCAATTGCGCCTGGAGTGCCCTGCCTGCGGGCACAAAATTGGCTGGCAAGCCAAGCTGATGGCCCCGGACCAGTGCAAGGCCTGTGGCACCTTCCTCCGGTCTGTCGATCCAAAGATAAGGTGAGATCGCGCTCCTAGTGGATTAGGGGGTTTCGGAGGTGCCTGCAAATTTACGGAGCTGGGATGACCAGCCTAAGGTGGGATTTTTCATTCATTTTCACCTTTAAGGTGAGATTTTTGCGCGAGCACGTGGAAAAAGGCGCAGTCGCTACCCTAATCCTTGTATATATAGCTGAAAAGGGGGAATTAGGCAAAGCAGGTGTGATTGAATTTCAGGGATAGAGTGAAGGAATTGGGCAATCTTTCGCGGGGATACTCAAAGCACGTGAAGCACCCGGCTGGGCTCCAGGAAGTTTTCATGGACGGGAAAGTAGGAATAGGACAGCGTCTTCAGACGTAGAATTTTGGGTCGGGGGAATTAATCCCCCTGAAGCATAAACTCGAACAGTGATGGCCCATCGACCCATTCCTGCCATTCACGATGTGTTGCCCACTTGAGCTTCCTCTCGCCCACGAGACGCCCTACTTCTGATTCGGAGCATTCAAGCGCCGCAATGACATCGGTTAAATGGACGGAGCGACGTGTTGCCAACGTTCGCTCATTAACAAGCCACGCTTCAAACCTTGATCGGTCCACGTAAATACTGGATAGCAAGTCCCCTCGCTTAAATCCTCCGGGAACTACCTTCCTCAGAACAGCATTTATCAACCGACCTGGAGTGGTCAGATTCCTTCGAAAGACCGCAGAGTCAGTTCTTACCTCGATTGCAGTCTCGGTAGCAAAGTCGGGGAATTCCAGAAAAATGCTGATCATGGCTCGTCCGTCAAATCGGCGCTGGCGAGACTGGGTGATATTTTTATGGGTAGGAAAAACTTCGCCATTAAACAGGTCATGGACAGCGTGTTCATCCCAGCCTGTTACTCGTGCCATCGAGGAAATACGGTGTTGATACCTGTAATCAACGCCACCTTCGGCTTCGAAATGTCTGTCCCGACGCGCCGGTGAAATATATCGGGTATTCTCGGGGAACGTTTTTACCTTGGAAAAGGTGTCGAATGGGATCGCAAAACCCTCGCTCGGTCCATTCCAGACTTTCAGGAGTCCTTTTGCAAACAACTGACAAGGAGCCTCAAGTTGCGCGTCGCCCAAGGGCAGTAGATCATTTCTCTGCTGATGACATTCCTTACGCCAAAGTGCAAAAACTTCTGGATCTTCGAGAACTCTGTACGCCCTCGCCACGTAGCTTGAGTGGTCAGTCAGGAGTGGAGCCGCTGTAATACTGTCGTGAATCGTATCGAAGGGCCTCATGACATAAGCAATTGCCCGACAGATGTCGTGAATTAAATCGGAATTCATTGAGGTTGGATCGTTGCCCAAAGTATCCCAGATCATCGATTCTGTGCTCGAAACAGTAGTTACCGGTTGGCCTTCGATTTCTCCCCAACTCTCCTCACATCCGTAGCATCCGATAAGCAGGCTCGATGACCATTTCATCGCCTTGTCGCATTTTGGACACCTGGAAACAAGCAATGCCGAGTGTTTTGGGCATGTTGAAGTGAAGGCAAGGTTCCATCTCCAGTCCAGGATACCGCGCTCAGCCACGCATTTGGGACAGATTCTCGGATACCCATAGCGAACATCCCGAATCATCCGGTTGAGTTCATCAGTCCAACTTAGACTGTCGATTAACGCGAAATGCGTAAGCAGATGCCCAATAGGCCGCTCCAGTCTTTTTTCGAGGGCAACTACCAAGTTTTCACTGACTGTTTCGTGCCAACCCTTGTAGCGTTTTGTAGACTGATGACATCCCAGAACCTCGAAAATTTCTGAGGGATCGAACAGGCAGTTCACTTTTCCGACCCGAAGCAGAAAACCGTTCAGTGATTCCCCAGAAACCGGAACGGGACGCGCAGCAAGCCGTTTCATGCCTCAACAGTCCAATGCTTGGAGTCTTCAATCCGTGCCGCTTTGAGCGCTTTCCGGGCCCGTTCATTTACCTGCTCGGGCGGCGCAGAAAATGGATCGAATTTTCCAAGGGCAGGATTCAGGGAGCGCCCGCAAAAAGCCCGCCTCAAGTCATTCAGGCCGACGGTCTCTCCGGGCCCAGTATTCGTGATGGCCGCCATTAGCAGGTGCGTGATCAGCCTCGGAATACCTTTAGTTGCCAGGTATAGCCTTGTCAGCATTTCCTCATTTTCGAGCGGAATAATCCCAAAACCTTTCTTTTCAAGGGAACGTCTGCACGCGTGCATGTATTTGCAAAACTCCTTTAGCCGATCGTCAGCATTGAATGGCTTCAGCCGCACCTGTCGGTGAGCAAACCTTTGGTAAAGCTCCTCGTGCTTTGCAATCGAACGGTACCCCGGAGGAGTCCCTGCCATGACGACCGCAAGCTTGTGCGTATCCATAACGAGTTTGATCTGATTCACGACCCCTCGCGTGTTGGAACTTGCCTGCTCCGGCAAAAAGTGCTGAAACTCGTCAAGAATCAACATTTCGACGCTTCTTTCAACAATAAACTCATCCAGTTTTTGCCTTAGCTCCTCAGCAGTGCCTTTGATGGAACCTTCGTAACTGGATGCTCGAAGGATTTGCTGAATCAGTGTTTTCTGCGTTGGCTCTGACGGTACAGAAACCAGGATAATCGGCTCTTTCGACCCATCGGGCCCTTCCAGATCCTTACGGTTTTCCAGGTGATGCTTGCGGTAGGATTTCAGAATAGAGGATTTGCCAAGGCCGGGGACACCCATGACGAGCATGCCTGTTCCCTCGACACCAGACATCGAGTGTGTAAGCCTGATTTCATTCAGTGCTTCAACAAACCGGTTGTGCTGAGTTCGCCATTTCGCAAACTCTTTCACGGATGGTGCGAGTCCAACTGACTGACTGTCTGCCCTGCTAGTCATCTTCATAGTCCCCGTCGTCGTCGTAATCGATTAGGTTTGATTCATCGGTCTGCGAATCAGACATTTCCCAACCCTCGTCGAATTCGTCAAAACCCCTATCCTCGTCTTCTCTCTTGCTTCGGATCGCCTCATGAATCTTTTCCGTAGGCGCGCGCGATGACTTCCGTGAGGCGCAAGAGCGCATTTGGGCATCGTGTTCGTTATTCGCCTCTTGAACGGTCTTGCTTGATTTCGCCCGAGGTTTGCCAGTAAAACCTTTATCCTTGTATGTTCGGCCGCGACGAACTTCTAATTCGGCATAACTCATGCCAGCCGGAATGCTCTCGTCAGTAACGAATGCCTGAATAATTTCGTCAGTTTCGGGATCAATGACGTTGACCGAAGACACATCGTTGTAGGTGTATTGAACAGTTACTTCAGGCTCAAACCCTCTCTGCTTGAGCCTCATCCCAATGAGCTTGACCCTGCCCTCCGGATCGTTGTACTGAAGATTGTTCACGCGAACTCCCTGGTGGCAATGTTCGCTGGAGATAGTGCAGGTCCTGATCTCCCCTTTCGTGAGCTGAATCCGCTCAAAATGAGTCGGTAAGTAAGGGGGCCAATCGGAGACCTGGTTTTCCCAAACATCGTAAGGGGTGCGACCTTCCAGCCCGCGATGGGGAGAATGGTGGTATGTATCAAGCAACCACTCGTGGAGGGCCGTACGAAACTGGCCAAGTGTCATGGATGCTTTCTCTTGAATAGTTGCATCCAGATTTGGGCGATCCGTATATTTCCCGCAGTAACTGCGAAGGTTTTGTGCGAAGCCCCTGCGAAGCGTTAAAAAGAACCGTTCAATGAATGGCTTTCTCCAGCCCGCATATGTCTCAACAATCCGAGATTCAGAACCGGCATCGATTACAAAGGCTTGCGTAGCAATACTGGCATAGCCCGTGCCACCATCGCTGATGATCACTTCCGGGGCACCGTACATCGGCCAGTCGCTTTCAACACTCGAGGGAAGATAATCGATCGGCTTTGGACAAATAGCATGCTTGTAGCTGTCAATCACGGAGCCAGATGACTCGCCGCGACCGACTTGAACCACCAGGCCGAGAATTGAACGGGAGTAGCAATCCATCACTGCAAAAATTGTAACCGGCCCGAGATAGCGACCTGCCTCATCTTTCACACCGATTGCCAGATTTACTGCGTCAGCTTCGACTCGTTCGAGAATTCGGTCAATCCGAACTTTTTTCGTCGCATTGCGCGACGCTTCCTTTGCCGCGCGCTTGCCTTCACGCTTCCTGATCTTCTCAATCGGATCTTCCATACCCTTGATCCATTTGCGGAATGTTTCGCGGCACGGAGGTTCGACCCTTGGGAATGATGAACCGGCCTCAAACTTGGCCTCCAATTCCTCAATGAAGCAGTTGTAGGCATGTTGAACCGTCGGTTTGCCCAGTTTCAGGTAATGATCGTCGATCATCTCAAGGGCAAAATCCTGAATATCCTGAGAGAACGATGACTTGCGACGACGGGTGCCCTTGTTGAGGGTTACTGCAACGCCATGTGGGCTTTGATTGGCATCGGCGGACCATCGCGCGAGTTGAGCAGGGGAAACCGGATGGCTATCACCAATCTCTCGGGCAATTCTGGCGATCACCTGTCGCCTGATCTTGATTCCGCCAATATGGTTTTTCGTGGTTACCCGACGCAATTCCTTGACGTAAGCTGAACGGCGGTTGAGTTCATCAAGATCCATTAAGGATAAGTCGAGTGCCTTTGGTGCAGCGACCTGGTGTTTCGGAATCAGGTGAAGTGTCTTGTGAAATTCAGCTTCAAGATCGGCACGAGCCTTGATCAGCGTCTTGTGACGATCATCGTCAAAAGTCAAAGCAACGCTTGTATCAGGCAGCACCGTCACGGTTGCCAGCAACCCTCGATAAGAAACGCGATTTCCTGTCAAAGCAATAGAACTGATCATATCCAGTGTCTCTCCTCGGGTTGGGCGGGTGCTATTACCAGTGCAGTTCGAGTTCAGACCAGGGCTTGGTCAAATCGCAGGAGATGAGTCGATGCGCAACAGCCCTGCGGACGAATGACGGTTCAATTTCCAGGTAACTGACGTATTCGCGTAGTCCAGACATGGAGGCAGAGCGTGCCGAGCTTGCGTTCAGAAGAGTGGCAAGTTCTTTCATGGGCGTAGAGGTGTCGAGAACCGGAGCCAGAAACCGAATGTTCTGGGCGCGGTATCCGATCCTAATGTCATTTTCTGTAAAAATCCGAAAGACTTGGCCTCTTTCCGCAAAATACCGGGTAAGCTTTGAGGCCTTGTGGCAAAACTCCGGTTGGTTCGCGGCTTTGGCGGTTTTGATCTCGTCGACATACTCGACTCCGCCTTCAACGACCAGGAAATCCGGCGTATAGCGTCTGGGACGCCGTCTGAGATGGAACTGAATTGAAAAAGGCTGGCTTTCCACACGGTCGGCTTTACGCTCAAAGCGGACCAGATTGAGATAATCCAGCTCAAGCGTGCTCTCGACCGCAAAGACTCGATCATAGTGAGCTGAGTAAGAAAGATATGAGGAGCGGATCGGTGATTGTTTGGCCAGTTCGCGTTGTTTCATGTGTGATTCCAATTTTTGATGTCCGGGGCTTCAGTGAATAGCTCAGATTCTGAACAGTTCAAGTTTGTAATCATCTGTTTTCATTGAATATTTAATTTCATCGAAAATAACTCCTTCGCTCTCTCTTCATTGGTAAGTAACTAAATGGAGAGCGAAAACCGGACAGAGAAATGAAAAAAACTTGCGGAATTCTGAAAATTTTCCCGCACAAAGTTTTTTATTACTTTTTGTTAATTTTTGGTCGGTGTACGCAAAGGGGACATGATCAATGGACGTCACAGAATCAGTAATGACCTTCAGCCCATCTGATATTGCGGCTAATGCAATGCATGGCTACGTAAGGGAGGCGGCCCTTTCCGTCGCAAGGAAAAAGCTGGGGCATCTTTTTGGAGAGGGTGGGGGTTCAGAGATCAGGGAAATTTCCGAGGACGCCCTGAATTCGGTAACCACGGCTCTTCTGAACGCCCGCTATCAAAGTTGCCCTGTTTTAGAGAAAGGGAAGTTCCGACCACTAAAAAAGGACGAAAGGCCGAAAAGCGAGGTGCTCAGACATCCGGTTTCCAAGTACGTGTTAACGGGAGTCTCTCATTACTGCAATACGCGCCTTAGGCGCTGGTCTGGCAGCAATGAAAAAGGTGAGGCGGGCTCACGAGCCAGGCACCAGATTAACTCTACGTTGGCAGATGACGCCGACTTCTGGGATCAACATATGCGCGATGCTGGGAGCTTTGACGCTGCGGATGGAGACCGAGTGGATAAAATCCTGCTCGAAAAGGGAATGTCTTCAGAAGATATCGACTTGATAAAGTGCAATCTGGCGGGCTGGAGCTTTGTGGATCTCGCAGACCAATTCGGTGGCACGGCAGATAAGTATCGCCGGCGTGTTCACCGCGCTCTTGAAGCAGCCAGTATAGACATCAAACTACTCAAGTAGCATCGGGTGTTCCGATTGTGAAGAGCATAGTCTCCAGTTAGTACAGGAAAATCATAGCCTTAAAAAGCTAACCCCCCTGTTCCCTGAAATTAACAACAACACCCTAAGTGCAGCAGGACAGGGACGTTCTATTCGAATCATTGTCACAGTGCTTCGCGACTCCGAAATTACCGAAAAGCTTCGTGTGTGCTTGTGATAAAGGGACCGCTCAATCTTCAACAGTTTTAGATTTACTCTGAGGCAACTACACTATCGAGTAATCGTAAGACTATAAATAATCCAACAGCAGCAGTCCGTCAGTCAATACTTGACCCTGCGTTTATTGACACGTTTCGGCTATTGCCATTCTGCTAACAAAGCTCATTGATTGTCGTATTTACAATAAAAGCACCGCTACATCCATCTCCTGGCAACAGCCCCAAGACCAGTCAGCTGAGACCAATCATTGCGCTCAGGTGTTGCAAAATTCATGGTTGCTGCTTTCCTTATGATAATGACAAGGACGACTGATTGCGGCAGCTTGATAGGATATCCGCCTCGACCCCCAATCGTTCTCGCGACCCAAATTTTGATTTCAGGTCCTTCGCAGATCGCCTACACAATATCTGCCAAGATGAAAACAAGTTTCCTCACCTCATATGAGGGTCACTGAAACATGATCAATTCTGGAGATGAAGAATCTGATGACGAGCACTTCTTGACCATAGATGAGAAGAGACGGTCAGACCTTGAGCGCTTCAAACTTGGACCGCGTGTCTGGAATAAGTGGGTGGATGAGCATCCAAATGAGTCGGTCGATTTTCAGTTCGCTGTTTTCGACTCGGGCTCAGAAATACTAGATTTCGAGCCATACAAATTCCCTTCGGGAACAATCAATTTTGAACAGGCTCGATTTCTGGGGCGGGTCTCTTTTTCAGGGGTAAAGTTCGTCTGTAAAGATCTTCTATTCCATAAAGCAATCTTTTCAGAGAGCGAAATTGATAACACCGCTGGCTTTTGGATTTTTTTCATTAATACCGAATTTAATTGTGAAACTCTCGACTTCGCAGAAGCAATGTTTCACGAAGGCGTATCATTCAGCTCTGCTAAGTTCGTTTGCTCTGAAATCTTTTTTTCTAATTGTTCTTTTCTTGCTGGCGACTTCACGGACAAGCTCAGAGTCGACTTCGGACAATGCAAGATAGACTGTCGCTATTTTGGCTTCAACGGTTCAGTGTTTGGAGATACATCTAAGCCACTTGAAGACCATTTAGCGAACTTTTCGGACGCGGTCATTCGAGCCGAAACCCTGTCTATCGGACAAACCAGCTTCCGGTTTTTTCGCATCCTTTTCGATAATGCCCAGATCGAAGCGCGCCGATTTGACCTGAACAATTTATCATGTGAAGAGTGCAGCCTATCGATGGCCGCTATGTCGTTTACCGGCACCATGATTTTTTCACCGGAGACATGGACTGACTGCCCGCTTCTATCAATGAATGCTGCGGTGATCGAAGGTTCATTGACTCTTGATAATATTTCAGGTCCGACAAGCCTCGATCTGAGACTGCTTTCCGTATCAAGAACACTTTTCTTGACCAACATCGATATTGATCCGCTCATGCTTAGGCCGCCCACTCAACGCCCGGCTATTGCAGAACACCATTCCGTCGAGTGGTTCAAAATGACGCGCCCAACACTCTATTGCCTTTCAGCCCATGCGCTGAAAACAACCTTCGGCAAAGAAGTCTACCCAGAAGATGAGCATTTGCTATTCCGTGCGCTGAAAATACTGGCCGAAGACAGCGGCAACCATAGACTTGCGCTTGATGCCAACGCCGTTGAATATCGTGCCGATTTCCGACACGCTTATACAGGGGTTCATTTACTGCTGGTTCAGATGTACAGCATCTTCAGTGATTACGGTCGCAGTGTTTTTCGTCCAATAATCGGACTCACCCTTTTTTATCTACTGACCATAATTTTCTATCTGACACAAACCACCAAGACGGTCTCTGCCTCAATGGAAGGGGCTATTACGCTGGCTTCTGCCAATCTTTTTCCCTTCACCAGCGCAAGTGTTGCTGCCCGATCAACTGCGTTGCTATCCCTGTTTGACAATCTTCACGCTGTACCCGGTATCGTCATGATGTTTGGTATCGTCCATGGTGTCATTTCTGCTGTCCTGGTCTTTCTCGTGGCGCTCGCGCTTCGAAACATGTTCAGGCTTCGATAATACTGCGTACGCCTTTTGCGGTTATTTTGATTCTGGAACAGCTCCATACAATTTCGGCAATCCAGTAATGTGGCAAGGTCGGTGGGAAAGTAGACACCTGCTTGTCACCAGGATCAAGACACAGGTAATGCGGTCCTATTCAGCCTCGTATCGCCTATTTTGAAACATTGCGGAGCCTGGTTTCATTCCGGCTTCCAATTGTCGTCGGATTGATTGGTGGAACGTGAATTCTTGTGTATGGGCTTACCCCGGTGCAGTGGAAGAAAGTGATTGATTTGAGTTCGGCACCACTTAAATCAGCTGTCCATCGAGATACCTTCGTACAATGGAAGGATCCCTCATCATGACAGAGAGCGCGGATTCCCCATCAAAACCGGCGTTTGGCTTTTTAATCCAGCTATTGGCCTGCTGTTGAGTTGGGAACAAAATCCGGAGGTTCTTGTAAATGCCCAGCACGTACGAAATACGTTCAAGCGTCTTTTTCGAAATTACAATATCCGAGCTACTCGACACTCCAAGCAGCTGAAACTTCTCTTGTTCAGATAGTCCCCATTCCTCAGTTATTCGACGAAACACCTTGAGCGCAGTGTTGGAGACAACCGAGGGGTCGGTGTCCTTTAAAAGCTGTCTTTCCTTTTCCATGAGATTGCTCCCGATTCGTAGTGGATGGCTGGCGACTACCCGTTTTCGGATATGCCCCTGACAATTTCATTGGCTGTCCCGGCAGCGCCACTCTTCAACGATCTCATCAATATCTACGGAGTTCTCCACGTCACCGCCAATTTCATCGATCGAAACGTACAGCCCCGCCCGACCGTAATGACAATCAGATATCACGAGCTTTTGATTATTCCGCTCGGCTGCTGAATCGAGCATGCGAAACAACAGTTCCCGCCCCTGCGTTGCCAAATCCTCGGGATACTGAAAAATCAGATTTCGGTACCTCTGAGACGCTGGAGGCAATGCTTCCTCCCAGGCCCTGGCATGCTCAATCAATCTTTTTTTCCGCAGGTATTTGTTCGCTGAAACCACCTTCTTATTGTCACTCATACCAACTCACCAAATTAAAGTTATTTATATTAGAAGCTTACAAATCGCTCATTTAATTTCTCTAAAATTAACTAATAAAATAATTATTTATAGTTTAATTATTGTTTAAAAACAGTTATTTACACACAACAAGGAGAAGTCTATATTGGAAATACAGAAAGTCAAAAATAAAAAGTAAATGATCACATGAGCGACACATATAAAAACTGGATTTCTCTCGATAGGGGTTTCACATGCGAATTGTCTGCATATCTGACACGCACGGCAAGCATGAAGACATTAAGCATATTCCGGATGGGGATCTACTGATTCATGCAGGGGACTCGCTCGGAATCGGAGGGATTTTTGACTTGGAGGATCTCAACGTTTGGCTTGGAACCCTCCCCCACGAACATAAAATCCTGATAGCTGGTAATCATGACTGGTGTTTTCAGACTCGTTCGGAAAGAGCGCGTGCGACCGTTACAAACGCTACTTACCTTGAGGATTCCGGGATTACGATTGGCGGTTTTTATTTTTGGGGAAGCCCCTGGACCCCCAGGTTTCGCGATTGGGCCTTCAACCTTGATCGTGGTGAGCCGCTCAGAACGCAGTGGCAACGGATCCCACTCAACACTGATGTATTGGTTACTCATGGCCCACCAGCGGGTATACGCGATACCGTCGTGACTCCAATTGTAGTGGTCCAATGATTCCGGACACCAACGTAGGTGGTAATATCGCCACCATAAGCGAGGTGT